>NZ_JBEPOI010000002.1:3457500-3472500 GCF_040546695.1 Rhodococcus sp. OAS809
CTTACTTGGAAACGAATGTGCTGGTTGCCAATTCGGCCGCCTGCCGCAGCGCTTCGACCATACTACCGGCCTCGGCGATGCCCTTACCTGCAATATCGAAAGCGGTTCCGTGATCGACGGAGGTACGGATGACAGGTAACCCGACGGTGATGTTGACGCCGGCCTCGATCCCGAGAACCTTGACCGGGCCGTGCCCCTGATCGTGGTACATCGCAACGATCAAGTCGTAGTCCCCACGTCCAGCGAGGAAGAATGCCGTGTCCGCCGGCAGTGGGCCGTGGACGTCGATTCCTTCTGCCTTCAAGAGTTCGACGGCGGGAATGATCTTCTGCTCTTCCTCTCCGTACCCGAAAAGCCCGTTCTCCCCCGCATGCGGGTTGATCCCGCACACGCCGATTTTCGGAGATGGATTGCCCGTGCGCACCAAAGCTTCGTGACCTCGACGAATGGTCCTCTCGACCAGGCCGGGCTCGATCCTGGCAACTGCATCGAGCAGTCCGATGTGAGTGGTCACGTGAATCACCTTGAGCTTGGGGGTCGACAACATCATCGACACCTCCTCGGTACCGGTCAGGTGCGCAAGCAATTCCGTGTGTCCGGGATAGATGTGTCCTGCCGCATGCAGCGCTTCCTTGTTCAGCGGCGCCGTGCAGATCGACTGGACTTCACCGCGTACGGCGAGTTCGCTTGCGACGCGGATATATTGATAGGCCGCATCCCCTGCGACTGCCGACAGTTCACCCCAGGCGAGATCCTCGGGTAGCAAGTCCAGGTCGATGACGTTGATCCGTCCATCGATGAATTCAGCATCCTTGATCTCCTCGATCGCGACCACGTCGACGTCGATTCCGAGCACCGTGGCAGCCAATCGCAAACGCTTCGCGTCGCCGACAACAACAGGGCGGCAACGCTTTCTCGTTTCGGCGTCGAGGAGTGCGGGGACGATCACTTCCGGTCCGACGCCGGCGCCGTCGCCCATCGTGACAGCGATCAGCGGCAGTGGAGTGGATTCGATTGACATGGGATTGACCTCGTTGTCTGAAGGAGTAACTGAAGGTGGACTGTCCGGAGCGGCGACCGGGGTGGGGTGCGCGAGAAACTTCGTTATGGAGAAAAGACTGTGTGCATTCCCGAAACTGCCTGGCCGCGTGACGATGTACCGTCCGGTGCGATCGACGGAAAGTACGGCGCCGTGTTCGATTTCGTAAATCGGTGACAGCGTGTCGATCCGCAGGCGGTCGAGAACGCTGCGCGCGGTTTCGCCACCGGTAAGTACCAGGTCGATCGGGTACTCGTCGTGGGAGAATCCTGCATCGACGGCAGCGATCAGATCGGCGAGAGCCGAAACGAGGTGGACGGATTCTGCAGGCACGACAGGTCCACTTACCGAAACCACGACGTTTCCGCGAACCAGTGCGTTCAGAATCGGAAGCGGATCGACCGAATGCGCCAGCAGCTCAGCACTGTTCACTTCGATATGATGCGCCCCTGAATCCCGAAGCAATGCCACTTGGTCCCCGGCAGACGCATCCGCCGTCCCCACGACGACCAAGGTAAATCGAGAATCACGAAGAGATGGGCACGCGACGGGTGACTGCACGGCTCTTCGTCGTGCCACTGCCATCGCGAGCGCCGAGGTTCCTACCAATCGAGAACCCCGAACCTCCTGTGCTGCAGCCACAATCAGTTCCAGATCACTCTCGGTCTCGACGTCGCAGATCGCCACCGACCCGGCTTCTGAGATCGACGCAAGAACCTGGATCAAACGACCGGAGCGAATGTCATCCAGCGATACGCCAGAAGTGATTGCCGACGGGCCGAGCGCCTCTGCAATCGACCGAGGAGTCGGCTTCGACTCCGCGCGCCACAGGTCGGTGGAGTGCAACGCAACCCCATCGACCAACACCACGCCGTCTTGCACCGTGCGCCCTTGTCTGGGCAGTCCGGCGGCGACGATGACCGGGGATCCGTCGCGGGAGAGTTCTCCAACCTCCGCTGCTATGTTGCCCCTGAGCAGGGAATCGATCTTCTTGACGATCTCGGAGCCGTCAGACGATTGCAGAACTGATCTCACGTCCCGAGAGGCTCTGGCGGGGTCGGATCGCCGTGAGTGCAGATCGAAAACCGTCACTCCTGATCCGTCGGGCGCATCTGGGCCGAGCCGAAGCGATATGCCCGAACTGCGGAGCAGAAATCCTGCGGCCGACTCCGCTGCTCCGGAAAGATCATCAGCGATGATTACCAGTGGTTTCATCGAATTCCTCGACCCCCTTTCGGTCTGAATCGAGTTTGCACAGCATCGCAACCGATGCGCGAAGTACGCAATCGAAGTTACGGGACTTGCGCGAAGTGCGCAACAGTGCCATTGTGAGCTGAGTTACAAGCGAGAGCCCGACGCGATTGTTCACCAACAGTCCGCTCGGAGCGTCGCCCCCACGCTGCCCCGTCAGGATCGAAAGGTCACCGATGACCAATACTCGTTTGCGAACACCACAGCTCTCCCGGCGATCCTTTCTGCAGTTCACCGGGCTGATCGGTGGCGCAACGCTTCTGGGCACGACTGCCGCGTGCGCCGGCCCTACCGGGAAACCGACACAGGACACCCTGGTGCTCGGGCTCAACCGCTCGCTCGTCAGCCTCGACAACAAACTCAATCAATTCGACGCAGCAGTCACGGCTCAACGTGGCGTCAGACAAGGTCTCACCCGGATCGGCGACAATCTGACACCGCAACTCGTTCTCGCTGACAGGTTCGAATCGACCGGCCCGACCGAGTGGACGGTTCGACTCCGCGAGGGCATCCGTTACTCCGACGGCACACCTGTGCTGATCGACGACGTCACGACGGCAATGCAGATGTACCAGCAGGTCAGCGGATCGTTTGTCGCACCGCAGTTCCCCGAGTGGCCGACGGTCGTCCCCATCGACGATCGCACCTTCATCCTTCGGACGAATTCCCCGGTGCCGGTTCTGGACTCGCTCATGTCCAACATCTTGATCACCCCGGCCGCTGCCAACGAACCCAACGAACTGCAGAGCGGAATCGGGTCGGGACCGTTCGTCGTCAGCGAATCGAACCGGGGCACCGGCGATTACACACTTGTCGCCAATGACAACTACTGGGGCCCGGCCCCCGGCGTTCGTCGTGTTCAGGTCCGCTTCATTCCCGAAGAGGCCGGCCGCGTCGTCGCGCTTCGGAGCGGCGAGGTCGACGTCATCGACTCGATCAGTCCCGATTCCGCCGAACAACTCGCCGATCTGCCTGGTGTCCAGGTGGACACAGTACCGAGCACACGCATCAACCAACTGTTCTTCAACTTCCGCAAGCCCGCCGATCACCCACTGTCCAATCCGCGTGTCCGAGAAGCTCTCACGTATGCCATCGACGGTGAGTCACTCGCTCGGGACGTGCTGATCGGTTCCGCAGTCCCGGCCACCGGCCCCGCACCGTCGACCTTGGACGGAGCCGTGAAAACCGGTACTTACCAATATGATCCACGGAAAGCGCGGCAAATGCTCGAGGCCGAAGGTGCCGACGACCTCGAACTCACCTTCATCTGGGAAACCGGAGAGTTCACCAACGACGTCTCGGTGATGGAATCGGTACTCGAAATGATGAAGGCCGTGGGAGTACGCGTCAAACTCCAGCAGTTCGAACCGGGCGGTGACATCTCGTCCTGGCGCCAGGGCAAGACCGGCGACTGGGATGTGCTGGGCAACGGCTACGGCAACCAGACCGGACTTGCACTGACCACGTTGCAGGGGATGTACGCCGGCACAGCGGAGAAGGAAGCAACTCGCGACACCTATCACGGGTACGTCTTCCCCGAAATCACCGCGAAGATCCAAGCCGCATCCAGTGAACCAGACCCGACCAAGCGCGCCGCTCTACTCGACGCCGCACAACAAGACATCTGGAACACCTGGCCTTGCCTGTGGAGCTTCGTACCCAACGCACTCCTTGCGAAACGCACTCGTGTACAAAATGTTTCACTGACCCCAATCAACTCCTACGACCTCGGCGCCGTCCGATTGGAGGCCTGAGGCGATGACTCTCACCGCTCCGAAACCGCAAACCGCTCTCGGAATCTCTCCGCGTCGACGCACAAGGATCAACCCGACCGTCAAATACGTCCTCAAACGTCTGGCACAGAGTGCCTTGACGATCTTCCTCACGCTCACAACAGTGTTCGTCCTGATCCGAATGGCACCCGGCGATCCTGCCTACGCCTTGGCCGGACCGCTGGCCAGCACCGAGGATCTCGCACAGATCCGTGCTGACATGGGCTTGGACAAGTCGGTGTTCTCCCAATACCTGATCTACCTGTGGGACCTCGTCCACCTGAATCTCGGCACGTCGTACTCGTTCCAGGCGCCGGCCATGGACGTTGTCCTCGGCCGTCTCCCGTACACCATCACCCTTGCCGTCAGCTCCATTCTGTTGACCGCCGTGCTCTCGATTCCACTGGGCGTGTGGATGGCCCGTCACGCGGACACCAGACGTGAACTCGGTGCGAACGTCGTAGCCGTCGGCGGGCAGTCCATGCCGGAGTTCTGGAGCGGCCTGATGCTGGTGACGATCTTCGCGGTCTTGATCCCCGTACTCCCGGCAGCCGGCTTCACCACATGGCCGTCGTTGATCCTGCCTACCGTCACCATCGCCATCCTTCAGATCGCGTTGATCTCCCGGATGGTTCGACGCGAAATGGTCTCGGCCTTCGCTTCTCCGTACATCACCGTCGCACGCTCTCGCGGAGTATCGGAACGCGAACTCACCTGGCGATATGCGATGCGTAATTCGGCGATTCCGATCGTCACCGCGCTGGGCACCAGATTTGCCGGAATGCTGAACGGCGTCGTGGTGGTCGAGGTCGTGTTCGCCTGGCCTGGTGTCGGCTCGCTGGTGGTCCGCGCACTCGAGACTCGCGACTACCCGCTCATCCAGGCCACCGTACTTGTCACCGCGGTTCTCGCAGTGCTCGTGCAACTGGCAGTGGACCTCCTCTACCCCCTCCTGGATCCACGCGTGCGACTCGGAAAGGGCGCCAACTGATGACTACCGTCTTGGAACCTCCAACAACTCCACGCGCCAGCGCGGTCACCGAGGCAGACTTCGCACGCGCCGGAGCCACGCGCCGTAAGCGAGACAGCCGAGTCAAGATCTGGGCCGGCTCGATCTGCGCGCTCCTGGTGATTCTTCCTGTTGCATTGGCCGGGCTGCTCCCCCTTGCAGATCCGAACCAGACCAACCTGAGCAGTCGACGGCTACCGCCCCTCACCGACGGCCATCTGTTCGGCACCGATCAGTTGGGACGAGATCTGCTCTCACGGATCCTGCACGGCGGCCAGGTGTCTCTGACGATCGGTATTCTCGCCGTGATCGTCTCCGGCGTCATCGGCATCGTCGCCGGATCCGCCGCGGGGTACTTCGGTGGTTGGGTCGACACCGTGATCTCCCGCCTACTCGAAGCACAGCTTTCTCTGCCTCTGCTGATGATGCTGCTTCTCGTTGTTGCGCTGTTCGGCCCGTCCATTCCCGTCATCACGTTTGTCATCGCGATCGCACAGTGGCCCGAAGTCGCACGGTTGACTCGCTCATTGGTACTCGTCGAACGCGAAAAGCCTTACGTAGCTGCAGCTCGAGTCCTCGGACTTACCCGCATGGCCATCCTGCTTCGTCACGTCATTCCCAACATCGTCAAGCAGGCATCGCTCGTCGTCCTGTTGCTGCTCGCGCAGGCCGTACTGCTGGAAAGTTCGTTGAGCTACCTCGGCGCCGGACCGCAACGTCCATTCGCTACCTGGGGACGAATCATCGCCGACGGCCAGGACTACATCACCACGTCATGGTGGATCGTCACGTTGACCGGTCTGATGATCGTGCTGCTGGTCGTCGGAGTGAACCTACTCGGCGATGGTCTGCGCGATCGTCCTGCAGGTTCGAAACGACTGGGCGCAAGCCTGTTCGGGCGTGGCAGCGCCCAGAAAGCGAAGGCGTGAGACATGGGAAATCTACTACGGGTCGACGATCTCCAGATCGAACTTGTCACGGCGAACGGCGTCATCCGAGCCGTCGACGGCGTGTCCTTCTGCATCGACGCCGGTGAAACCGTCACCATCATCGGTGAATCCGGCTCCGGAAAGTCGACGACAGCCATGGGGATTCTCGGACTGCTTCCGGACGATCTTGCGGTTCTTTCCGGGAAAGCCGTGTTCAAGGGTCAGGACATTCTCGGAAACACGAAGATCCTGAACGATATTCGCGGAAAACACATCGCGCTCATCCCCCAGGACCCGATGACGGCTCTGAGTCCCGTCCACACCATCGGCAGCCAACTTCGAGAAGCAGTGCGCCACAGCGGTGTGACCGCGAAGAAGCAACAAATCGAGCGGGCAGTGCAACTGCTCGAGCAGGTACGCATTCCGTATCCGGATCAGCAACTCGACAAGTACCCGCATCAACTGTCGGGTGGAATGTTGCAGCGCGTCCTGATCGCCGGCGCTCTTGCTGCCGGCCCCGAACTGATCGTGGCCGACGAACCCACCAGCGCACTGGACGTAACCGTTCAGGCCGGGATTCTGGATCTATTGCTCGAGTTGCAGGAGCGCACCGGGATCGGAATGCTGGTCATCACTCACGATCTCGGAGTTGCGCGGTTGGTCTCCGATCGCATCTACGTGATGAGGGACGGACGTTTTGTCGAGACCGGTAGTGCCGACGTTCTCGTCGACTCACCGCAAAGCGCCTACACACAAAAGCTTCTCGACGCCATACCTCAACTGGGGCCTTGGGACGGCGACCCCGCCCGTTCAACACAGATCGGAGCCTCGGCATGACCCGCCACGAAACGCCACTTCTCGCCGTCGAAGATCTCGTGGTCGAGTATCCGGTTCCCGACGGAGTTTTCCGAGCCGTGGATGCTGTGAGCTTCTCGGTGGAAAAGGGCAAGACCTTGGCCATCGTCGGCGAATCCGGATGTGGCAAGTCGACCATCGCTCGATCGATCGTCCGACTCCTCACACCGACCAGTGGACGCATTCTCGTCGACGGCAATGACATCGCGCAGATGTCGGAGAAGTCGCTGCGCCCCTACCGCTCTCGCGTTCAAATGGTGTTCCAAGATCCGTACGGATCGCTCGACCCTCATCTGACTGCCGAGGACATCATCGGAGAACCACTGCGCCTCAAAGGTGTTCGGAGCAAGTCTGAACGTGCAAAGGCAGCAGCAGAACTCGTCGATCGCGTTGGCTTGCCCAGCTCGGCACTACACCGGCGTCCGGCGGAGTTCTCGGGAGGCCAACGTCAGCGCATCGGAATTGCTCGTGCACTTGCCAGCGGACCCGAGATCCTGGTCTGCGACGAAGCGACCAGCGCTCTCGACGTGTCGGTGCAAGCGCAGGTACTCGAGCTCCTACGTGAAATTCAGGCCGATACCGGTCTGACGTACGTTTTCATCTCACACAACTTGGGCGTCGTCCGAGAAATCAGCGAGACCGTAGTCGTGATGTCGAAAGGAACCATCGTCGAATCCGGTTCCACAGACACAGTTCTCGCCAGTCCGCGCGAGCCGTACACCCGCGCACTACGAGGCGCTGCTCTCGATCCCACCACCATGGTCGGCATCAAACCACGCCACGTGGTGGCAGCCCTGTCCAAGAACTTGCTAGCCAAGCAGACCGAATCACGAGGAGTTGCCTGATGACCGCCCCACTCGAGCTTCCGAAACTGGTGCTCGGCACCATGACATTCGGAGACACGGTCGACATATCGGGCGCCGGATCGATGCTCGACGCAGCACTAGGCGCCGGTATCTCTCACATCGACACGGCCAACGGCTATGCGGGCGGCGAGTCCGAGCGCATGCTGGCAAAGCTGCTCCACGGCCGACGCGATTCCGTCACTCTGGCCACCAAAGCGGGAATGCCGCATCCCGATGCCGGCGACAACAGCCCACTCTCGACAGAGGGGCTCCGAGCAAGCGTCGAAGGAAGCCTGCGCAGACTCGACATGGACTACGTCGACCTGTTCTATCTCCATCAGCCGGACCGAACCGTCACGCTGACCGAAACTCTCACCACCGTCGCGGAACTGGTTGCCGAGGGCAAGATCCGCACACTCGGCGTATCCAACTTCGCAGCGTGGCAAATCAGTGAAATCAACTACACCGCAGACACAGTCGGAGCTCCCCGACCGATCGTCGCACAGCAGCTCTACAACTTGCTCGCGCGTCGCATCGAAGAAGAATACGCAGAATTCGCGGACGTGACCGGACTGACCACCATGGTCTACAACCCACTCGGTGGGGGCCTGCTCACGGGGCGCCACACCTTCGACGAAAGTCCCGCCGACGGCCGATTCGGCGACTCACGTCTTGCGTCGATGTACAAGGAGCGATACTGGAACACACAGATATTCGACGCGATCGCTCAACTGACGGCAATCGCAGAGCAGTCGGGCATCTCCCTGACCGAGCTTGCGTTGCGCTGGCTGGTCAGCAAGCCCGTCGCCGGATCGCTGCTCCTCGGAGGATCCAAAGTAACGCACCTCGAATCCAATATCGCGGCCATCGGGCGAGGTCCACTCGACGCCTCGACCATCGAAGAGTGTGATCTCGTCGGTGCCGCCCTACGAGGCCCCATGCCCAACTACAACCGCTGAAACACCCGACCTTCATCAGGAAGAGTTCTTCACTATGTCAGCACAGGAATTCGCCGCACGCATCCGAGGACGCGAACGCATACTCGGATATTGGTCCGTCATCGACAGCCCGATCTCGACCGAGTGGATCGCGCACGTCGGCTGGGACTACATTGCCCTCGACATGCAGCACGGCCTGATCGGCTATTCGGGGATGGTCGCCGGGCTCACCGCCATCGACTCGTCACCGTCCACCGTCGGGATGGTGCGCGTCGAGGCAAACAATCCGACGCCCATCGGCCGTGCACTCGACGCGGGCGCTGTGGGCGTCATCGTTCCGCTGATCAACAACGCCGAAGAGGCAGCGGCCGCCGTGGCAGCCGCCAAGTATCCGCCTTTCGGCATCCGCTCCTACGGACCCATGCGCTCGCAACTCCGTATCGGCCCCGTTCCCGCCGACGCGAACCGCGACACCGTTGTATTTGCGATGATCGAGACCCCACAGGGTCTGGCGAACGTCGAAGAGATCTGCGCAGTGCCCGGATTGGACGGCGTGTACGTCGGGCCGTCCGACCTACGAATCGCCGTCGGAGGTAAGCACTCCAACGATCCGGACGTCGCCGAGGAATTCGAATCAGCGCTCACCAGGGTGCGCGAAGCTGCCGCCGTCAGCGGAGTCGCTGCGGGAATCCACACACCTTCCGGTCAGGTTGCGGCACAACGGCTCGGGGAGGGCTACACGTTCGCGACCGTGGCCTCGGACCTGACACATCTGGCGAACATCTCGGCTCAGCATTTGGATGCCGCCAAGTCCTGATCCGGGTACAAAAATGGCGATGCTCCCGCACTTGGTACGGGAGCATCGCCATTCTCGAACAAACTATCTCTGAATCGCCTTGATCTCGAGGAACTCTTCGAGCCCGAACGTGCCGGCCTCGCGCCCGACGCCCGACTGCTTGTACCCACCGAACGGAGCATTCGTGTTGAAGGCGCCGCCGTTCACCTCGACCTGCCCGGCACGCAGTTGCCGTGCGACGCGATCCGCGCGATCGGGGTCACCTGACCAAACGCCACCGGCCAGTCCGTACTCGGTGCCGTTAGCGATCCGCACTGCGTCGGCCTCGTCTTTGTAGCCCATGATCGAGAGGACCGGTCCGAAGATCTCCTCGCGCGCAATGGTCATGTCTTCGGTCACGTTCGCGAACACCGTCGGACCGACGAAATATCCACTGGCCAGACCGGTTTCGCGACCGTCGACAACCGCGGTGGCGCCTTCCGACACACCCTTTTCGATGTATCCGCGAACGCGTCCCAGCTGATTCGCGTTCACCAGAGGACCAAGCACCGAAGTCGGCTGAGTCGGATCACCTACCGGAAAATGAGCGGCGACCGCAGCAGCAATTGCCGCTGCCTCATCCACCTTCTCCGCGGGAACCAACATACGCGTCAGCGCCGAACAGGTCTGGCCCGAGTTGATGAAGCACTTTGCGACGCCGTCCGTGACAGCCTTTTCGAGATCGGCGTCGTCGAGAATGACGTTCGCCGACTTGCCACCCAGCTCGAGCGAGACCTTCTTGATGGTGTCCGCGGCAACGATGGCCACTCGCTTGCCTGCCCGAGTCGACCCGG
The DNA here is from genome assembly GCF_040546695.1 of Rhodococcus sp. OAS809. Classification (NCBI taxonomy): domain Bacteria; kingdom Bacillati; phylum Actinomycetota; class Actinomycetes; order Mycobacteriales; family Nocardiaceae; genus Rhodococcus; species Rhodococcus sp. OAS809. The sequence continues at coordinate 3,467,768 of NZ_JBEPOI010000002.1, forward strand.
TGAAGGAGACCATGTCGACTTCCGGGTGGCCGGCGATGGCTTCACCCACTACCGGGCCGTAGCCACTTACCAGGTTGAATACACCTGCAGGCAAACCAATTTCGTCGAAGATGTCAGCGAGAGCGTACGTGATGAGTGGCGCAACCTCGGTGGGCTTGAGAACCACGGTGCAGCCCGCCGCGAGCGCACCGCCAACCTTCAAGACAACTTGGTGGAGCGGGAAGTTCCAGGGAGTGATAGCGCCGACAACACCCGCAGGTTCGCGAACAATCAGCGAATTCCCGACCTCGTGAGCGTCGAAATCATAAGTGCGAGCCAATTCGGCAAATGCATTCAAATTCGCGAGCGGCATTCCGATTTGCACGGGCTTCGCGAATCCGATCGGCATGCCCATATCCTGCGAAACCAGCGCCGCAAGATCATCGGTACGTTCGGCAATAATCGCCGCGGCTTTGGAAAGATATTCGGCTCGCTCGCCGCCGGATAGTGCAGACCAAGCGGGGAAAGCCTTTCGTGCTGCCTTCGCGGCCGCATCGACATCTTCGACAGTGCCTTCGGCGACAGTTCCTATCAGCTCTTCGGTAGCCGGATTGAGAACGTCGATCCGACCGCTGCCAGTGGATTCGATCCAGGCGCCATCAACATAGATTTTGGTGCGGTCGAGAATATCGGTCATCGAAGCCTCCGTAGTCATCACGCGTGCACAGGTGAGGTGGGCCCGATCACACGGGGCACCTCTTCCGAGCCTAGCCACGCTCGACGGGTTCCGTGGCAGGTTGGTGTCGAGATTGACCTTCGACTGACGAGACCTGTGGTGCGCGCACGCTTTTCAGTGATGGTGTGAACGTACCGTTCCCCTCGCCTAAGAGGGTGAGCGTGTCGTTCACTCCATGCCGGGGTGCCGGCGGCGTGCCCGCCCTTGATGGTGCGAACGGTACGTTCGGTCGATCTGAGGCGACGAACGTACCGTTCACTCGATCCGGGGGGTGCCGGCGACGGGATGTTTCGGGGTGTTTCGGGGGGGGTGTTTTGGGTACGAGAAAGCCCCCCAACCAGTACTGGTTGGGGGGCTTCTCTAATGTGTGTTCGGCGGTGTCCTACTCTCCCACACCCTGTCGAGTGCAGTACCATCGGCGCTGAAGGGCTTAGCTTCCGGGTTCGGAATGGGACCGGGCGTTTCCCCTTCGCTATGACCGCCGTAACTCTATGAAACTGTCACAGTAACCTTCTTCTGATCACCTGGTTTCACCACCCGTCAACACCAGTTTCTGGTGTTGGGGGATGGAGAAAACAGGGTTTCTCATCAGTATCTGTGTGTTGTTTCAGATACCGCACAGTGGACGCGTAGCTTCTTTGTGGTAAGTCCTCGGCCTATTAGTACCAGTCACCTGCATGCATTACTGCACTTCCAGTTCTGGCCTATCAACCCGGTGGTCTGCCGGGGGCCTTACCCCCTCGAGGGGGTGAGAAACCTCATCTTGGAACAGGCTTCCCGCTTAGATGCTTTCAGCGGTTATCCCTTCCGAACGTAGCTAACCAGCGGTGCTCCTGGCGGAACAACTGGCACACCAGAGGTTCGTCCGTCCCGGTCCTCTCGTACTAGGGACAGCCTTCCTCAAGTTTCTAACGCGCGCGGCGGATAGAGACCGAACTGTCTCACGACGTTCTAAACCCAGCTCGCGTGCCGCTTTAATGGGCGAACAGCCCAACCCTTGGGACCTACTCCAGCCCCAGGATGCGACGAGCCGACATCGAGGTGCCAAACCATCCCGTCGATATGGACTCTTGGGGAAGATCAGCCTGTTATCCCCGGGGTACCTTTTATCCGTTGAGCGACACCGCTTCCACTTGCCGGTGCCGGATCACTAGTCCCGACTTTCGTCCCTGCTCGACCTGTCAGTCTCACAGTCAAGCTCCCTTGTGCACTTGCACTCGACACCTGATTGCCAACCAGGCTGAGGGAACCTTTGGGCGCCTCCGTTACATTTTGGGAGGCAACCGCCCCAGTTAAACTACCCACCAGGCACTGTCCCTGAACCAGATCATGGTCCGAGGTTAGAGGTCCAATTCGATCAGAGTGGTATTTCAACAACGACTCCACGATAACTGGCGTCACCGTTTCACAGTCTCCCACCTATCCTACACAAACCGAACCGAACACCAATACCAAGCTGTAGTGAAGGTCCCGGGGTCTTTTCGTCCTGCCGCGCGTAACGAGCATCTTTACTCGTAATGCAATTTCGCCGAGTCTACGGTTGAGACAGCTGAGAAGTCGTTACGCCATTCGTGCAGGTCGGAACTTACCCGACAAGGAATTTCGCTACCTTAGGATGGTTATAGTTACCACCGCCGTTTACTGGGGCTTAAATTCTCAGCTTCGCTCCCGAAGGAACTAACCGGTCCTCTTAACCTTCCAGCACCGGGCAGGCGTCAGTCCGTATACATCGTCTTACGACTTCGCACGGACCTGTGTTTTTAGTAAACAGTCGCTTCTCACTGGTCTCTGCGGCCCCACCCAGCTCAGACAGTAAATGTCGTCACCAGACAGGGCCCCCCTTCTCCCGAAGTTACGGGGGCATTTTGCCGAGTTCCTTAACCATAGTTATCTCGATCGCCTTAGTATTCTCTACCTGACCACCTGTGTCGGTTTGGGGTACGGGCCGTGTGAAAGCTCGCTAGAGGCTTTTCTCGGCAGCATAGGATCACTGAATTCGCCTCAATCGGCTACGCATCACGTCTCAGGCTATGTGCGACCCGGATTTGCCTAGGTCACGCCCTACACGCTTACACCAGTATTACCACTGACTGGCTCAGCTACCTTCCTGCGTCACCCCATCGCTTGGCTACTACCAGATCAGGTCCCATGCATCCACCAACTCGAGACCCGAAGGTCTTCTCGTGGCTTCAGGATGGTTAGTATCACTGATTCACCATGGGCGCGTTCACACGGGTACGGGAATATCAACCCGTTGTCCATCGGCTACGCCTGTCGGCCTCGTCTTAGGTCCCGACTCACCCTGGGCGGATTAACCTGGCCCAGGAACCCTTGGTCATTCGGCGGACGAGTTTCTCACTCGTCTTTCGCTACTCATGCCTGCATTCTCACTCGTGTGGCCTCCACGGCTAGGTCACCCTGCCGCTTCCATGGCCACACGACGCTCCCCTACCCATCCACACACCTGCCCAACACTCCGCAGAGTGAAGGGGGGCTATTGCGTGAATGCCGCAGCTTCGGTGGTGTACTTGAGCCCCGCTACATTGTCGGCGCAGGATCACTTGACCAGTGAGCTATTACGCACTCTTTCAAGGGTGGCTGCTTCTAAGCCAACCTCCTGGTTGTCTTCGCGACCCCACATCCTTTTCCACTTAGTACACGCTTAGGGACCTTAGCTGGCGATCTGGGCTGTTTCCCTCTCGACTACGAACCTTATCGCCCGCAGTCTCACTGCCGCGCTCTCACTCACCGGCATTCGGAGTTTGGCTGATTTCGGTAAGCTTGTGGGCCCCCTAGACCATCCAGTAGCTCTACCTCCGGTGAGAAACACGCGACGCTGCACCTAAATGCATTTCGGGGAGAACCAGCTATCACGGAGTTTGATTGGCCTTTCACCCCTACCCACAACTCATCCCCTCAGTTTTCAACCTAAGTGGGTTCGGTCCTCCACGACGTCTTACCGTCGCTTCAACCTGGCCATGGGTAGATCACTCCGCTTCGGGTCTAGAGCATGCCACTGACTCGCCCTATTCGGACTCGCTTTCGCTACGGCTACCCCACACGGGTTAACCTCGCGACATGCCACTAACTCGCAGGCTCATTCTTCAAAAGGCACGCCATCACCCCCAGCAGTAAACTGCTCGAAGGCTCTGACGGATTGTAAGCGCACGGTTTCAGGTACTATTTCACTCCCCTCCCGGGGTACTTTTCACCTTTCCCTCACGGTACTAGTCCGCTATCGGTCACCAGGGAGTATTCAGGCTTATCGGGTGGTCCCGACAGATTCACACCAGATTTCACGGGCCCGGTGCTACTTGGGTTTCCATTACAACAGTCACAAAGTTTTCGTGTACGGGATTCTCACCCTCTACGACAGGCCGTTCCAGACCACTTCCACTAACCCTGTGATTTCTTACTGTTGGCCAACACGGCAGTATTGACAAAATGAACCCCACAACCCCACGAATGCAACACCTGCCGGCTATCACACACCCATGGTTTAGCCTCTTCCGCTTTCGCTCGCCACTACTCACGGAATCACGGTTGTTTTCTCTTCCTGTGGGTACTGAGATGTTTCACTTCCCCACGTTCCCTCCACACGCCCTATATATTCAGGCGCGGGTAACACGACATCACTCGTGCTGGGTTTCCCCATTCGGACATCCTCGGATCACAGCTCGGTTGACAGCTCCCCGAGGCTTATCGCAGCCTCCTACGTCCTTCATCGGCTCCTGGTGCCAAGGCATCCACCGTACGCTCTTCATTACTTACAACAAAGATGCTCGCGTCCACTGTGCAGTTCTCAAACAACACACAAACAACCACCTCACGCAGACACCAACAAAAACCACTCTCACGAATAATTCTTGCGGTATGACTGCAGCAGTCATTTGTCGTTACTTCCTAGAGAGGAAACACTCGCGTGTTCTCTCAGGACCCAACAGTATGTCGATATATTGCACTCGCCGGCAGATCATGTGATCTGCCGTGATGCGAGGAAGTTTGTCAGCGTCCACCC
>NZ_JBEPOI010000002.1:3475000-6150000 GCF_040546695.1 Rhodococcus sp. OAS809
CCAGCTCCCCCACGGGGTGTTTCGAACAACCGTAAATGCAACGAGAACTCCGAGCACCACGATCGTCACAGTCGGCCGAAGCACGATCATGCGATCCCGCGTGCCTTTCCAACTGCGCACTGTCCAACCGATCCACGCGATCACCAACACCGCGATAAACGGCACGATCAAGGCATTGCTGGACACTGCGGCGCCAATATCCAGATTAGTCAGGTCATTGACCGCACGAAGGCCACCACACGCCGGACACCACAATCCCGTCAACGCGTACATCGGACAAACGCCGTAACTACCCGCGCTGTGGGGATCACGGAAGTGGAGTACCGCGGCGGCCGTCACGGCCACTGCAGCAACACCGACGGGTGCGGCCAGCGAGCGTCGTCGACTTGTGACCGCTTCCAACTCCATGGCACCCACTGTAAGAGACCCCGGCCGCGACTAGCGGGCGCGAACGACTACCGACCGGACCACCATGTCGTGCCAGCACTGGTGCTTCGAGTCCCAGAGCGGCCAGAGATAGTTGAGGAAGCATGCCCCACCCAGGATCGCCATCATGATCCAACGAAGCAGCGCCATCACCGGGCCGAGCGGTACACCGTCGGACTCCCGAATCACCGAAATTCCCAGCCACTTCTTGCCGAGCGTCTGTCCGGTGTTCCCTTGTCTGAAGACGAGGTTCCATACCTCGATCAAGAAGATCGCCAGTATGCCGACGACCATGAGGATCACGCCGACCGGATTGCCGCCTTCAGCGCTCACGCTGCCGTCGTCGTATGTGGTCACTTCGGATCCGGAGAACGCGATCACCGCCCCGATGATCGCGAGGATGACGCCCGGGAGCGGAACGACAAAGCCGTCGAGGATTGACGCGAACACCCGCGAGATCCAGCTTGCGTACGGATAGGCGGGCGTCGGCGGCTGATAACCCTGCGGCGGCATCGGCGGCATCTGCCCGTACGGCGGCTGATTCTGCGATGGTTGGCCTGGTCCCCAGTTCTGATCCGACATCGAGGTCTCCCCTGTTCAGGCACGTGTTCGCCGAACTCAGGATAAACCGCACATACGCAAGAATTGGGAACTAACGAGAAGAGCCCCACATCCGGATTTCCGGGTGTGGGGCTCTTGGCTGAGCTGCCTGAGAGAATCGAACTCTCGACCTTTTCATTACGAGTGAAATGCTCTACCGACTGAGCTAAGGCAGCGTGCCTTTCGGCGGTGGCGAGTCTATCTGGTCAACCCCCGGATCGCGAAAACGGGGGTCGGAAAGCGGCTCCGATGGAGGCAACCATCGCATCGAGCGCCCACTGCAACTTGACGTTGAAGTCGACGGCCTCGCGGCATTCGAGCACCGCTTCGATGCATTTGAGCAACCCCTCCGGGGACGTTCGTGCAGCCAACTCGGCGGCCTGCCGAGCCATGTCGGGATGGGTCGCCGTCGACGTCGACCCCAGCGAATAGGAAAGCGCGTCCCGGTACATGCCGGCCAGGTCGATCAGCGTCCGGTCGAGAAGATCGCGGCGGGCCCGGGTGTCGCGCGATTTCTGACGCGCTTCGAGGTCCTTGATCAGACCAGCCGATCCGCGCAGAGTCCCGGCTGTTCCCTTGCCGGTTCCACCACCACCCAAGGAAACCTTGAGCTCCTCGAGCTCCTGTTCCTTGAGTTCGGCGTAGAACGCCTTGGTGTCAGCCTCGATCGACTTCACCAAGTTCTCTGCGGCCTTGTACGCCGTCGAAGCCCCGATCGCGTCGGCGGCTAGTCGAAGCGAACGCTGACGCTCGTCGCGCGCGCTCTCGTCGGTGGCGAGACGCCGAGCCCGGCCGACATGTCCGCCGCTGATCGATGCGGCGATTCTCGCCCGTTCCGGATCCAGCCCGTCGCGGTCGATCAGTACCTGGGCGATCGATTCGACGGACGGCGTCACCAACGGCATGTGCCTACACCGCGATCGGAGGGTGACAGACATGTCTTCCGGATCGGTCGTCGGCGCGCAGAGCAGGATGACCGTGCGGTCCGGCGGCTCCTCGACAACCTTCAGGAGGGCGTTGGCTGCGCCTTCGGTCAAACGATCGGCATCCTCGACCACGATCACCTGCCACCGCCCCGTCGTCGGTCGACGCGAAGCGATGTTGACTATCTCGCGCATGCCTTTGACGCTGATGCTCAGGCCGTCGGGGATGATCCGTCGTACGTCACCGTGGGTTCCACCCATCGTCGTCGTACACGCATGACACTCACCGCACCCTGGTGCACCGTCGGAGGTGCACTGCAGGGCAGCGGCGAAGCAGAGAGCAGCCACCGAACGACCTGAGCCGGGTGGCCCGGTGAAGAGCCACGCGTGGGTCATCTCCGAGCCGCTGGAATCGCCACGAGCCGACAGTGCAGCATCACGCAGGCTCTGCTCGACGTCGTGCTGACCCACCAGCCGACCGAACACACCTCGTTCGGCCACTTCAGTACTCATGCAAAAACCCTAACCGTCGGCACCGACGAAGCCTTACGAGTCCTTCTTCGCCGGAGCCTTCTTGGCGGCGGCCTTCTTTGCCGGGGCCTTCTTTGCGGCTGTTTTCTTGGCAGCGGCCTTCTTTGCCGGAGCCTTCTTGGCCGCTGCCTTCTTCTTGACCGGGCCGCGCGCACGACGATCAGCCAGCAACTCCGATGCACGAGCATCGGAAATGGATTCGACGTCGTCGTCCTTGCGAAGGCTGGCGTTGGTCTCGCCGTCGGTGACGTACGGACCGAAACGGCCGTCCTTGATCACCATCGGCTTCTCGCTGACCGGATCGACGCCCAACTCACGCAACGGAGGCGTTGCAGACGCCTGACGCCCACGACGCTTCGGCTCGGCGTAGATCTTGAGCGCCTCGTCGAGCGTGACGGTGAACATCTGCTCTTCGTTGGCGAGCGAGCGTGAGTCCGTGCCCTTCTTCAGGTACGGACCGTAACGGCCGTTCTGCGCGGTGATCTCTTCCTTCGATTCGGGGTCGACACCCACGACGCGCGGAAGCGACAGCAGACGCAGCGCATCTTCCAAGGTGATCGTCGCCAAATCCATGGACTTGAGCAGCGATCCGGTCCGAGGCTTCGGGCCCGCGACCTTCTTGGCAGCCTTCTTCGCAGGCGCCTTCTTGGCAGCGGCCTTCTTCACCGCAGTCTTGGTGCTGCCCGAACTGATTTCTTCCGGCTCGGGAGCGGTGACGGGAACGATGTCCGGTTCCGGCTCGGCCGGCGGTTCGGGCAGGATCTCGGTCACGTAGGGACCGAAGCGGCCTTCCTTCGCGACGATCTCGTGGCCCGTCAGTGGGTCGACGCCCAGCTTGCGGCCCTCTTGAGGTGTCGAGAACAACTTCTCGGCGTACTCGGGAGTGAGCTCGTCCGGTGGCAGGTCATCGGGAAGATTTGCCCGCTGCGAGATCAGATCGCCTTCGGGATCGTCCGGATTCTGAACCATGCGCTCGAGATACGGCCCGAACCGGCCGACGCGCACATGAACCTCGCGGCCCTCGGCGTCGTCGAAGAGACGAATGGAGTTGACCTCGCGAGCGTCGATCTCCTCCAGGTTGACTCCGACCATCTTCTTCAGCCCGCCCTCGCGGGCGACCGAACCTTCGGCGCCTGTCTCGCCGCCGAAGTAGAAGCTGCTCAGCCAGTTGCCGCGCTGCTCACGGCCGCCGGCGATCGCGTCGAGATCGTCTTCCATTCCTGCCGTGAAGTCGAAGTCGACCAGCCGGCCGAAGTGCACCTCGAGCAGTCCGATGACGGCAAACGCCACCCAGGACGGAACCAGCGCGCTGCCACGTTTGTAGACGTATCCGCGATCGAGGATGGTCTTGATGATCGACGAGTAGGTCGAAGGACGGCCGATGCCGAGTTCTTCGAGCGTCTTGATCAGGCTGGCTTCTGTGTAGCGAGCGGGCGGGTTGGTGCTGTGCCCGTCCGGATCGAGCTTGGTGGCCGTGACTTCCTGGCCCTTGACCAGTACCGGAAGCCTGGATTCGGCGTCGTCGGACTGACCGCCGGCTTCTTCGTCGACACTTTCGACGTAAGCCTTGAGGAAGCCGGCGAACACGATGGTGCGACCCGAAGCGGAGAACGTGCAGTCCTCGCCGGTGCCTGCCGTGCCGGAGATGCGAAGCGTCAACGTCGTACCGCGGGCGTCGGCCATCTGCGAAGCGACGGTCCGCTGCCAGATCAGTTCGTACAGCTTGAACTCGTCGGAATCGAGCTTGGAGTGCAGCTGACCCGGGGTCTGGAACACGTCGCCGGCGGGGCGGATCGCCTCGTGGGCTTCCTGCGCGTTCTTGACCTTGCGGGTGTACTGACGCGGCGTCGGATGCACGTATTCCGGACCGTACAACTCGGTGGCCTGCGCACGAGCGGCAGCGATCGCCGACTCCGAGAGAGTCGTCGAGTCGGTACGCATGTAGGTGATGTAGCCGTTTTCGTACAGACGCTGTGCGATGCGCATTGCACGCTCGGACGTGAAACGAAGTTTGCGTCCGGCTTCCTGCTGGAGCGTCGACGTCATGAACGGCGGGTAAGGCTTGCGCGTGTACGGCTTGTCCTCGGCGGAGGAAACCGTGAGGTCGACGCCCTGCAACGCTTCCGCGAGACGACGCGCGTACGCCTCGTCGAGCACGGTGACCGCGCTGCCCTTGAGCTTTCCGTCAGCTCCGAAATCGCGACCGGAGGCGACACGCGAACCGTCGACGGAGACCAGGCGCGCACCGAAACTACGCGGGCTGGCCTCTGCACCGGCGTCGAGCGTCGCGGAAATATCCCAGTACGACGCCGACTTGAACGCCATCCGCTCGCGTTCACGCTGGACGATGACGCGAGTGGCCACCGACTGGACGCGGCCGGCCGAGAGCTTCGGCATGACCTTCTTCCAGAGAACCGGGCTGACCTCGTAACCGTAGAGACGGTCGAGGATGCGGCGGGTTTCCTGAGCATCGACGAGGTCGGTGTCGAGTTCGCGGGTGTCTTCGGCGGCAGCACGGATTGCCGGCTCGGTGATCTCGTGGAAGACCATTCGACGAACCGGAATCTTGGGCTTGAGAGTCTCGAGGAGATGCCAGGCGATTGCCTCGCCCTCGCGGTCGGGGTCAGTTGCGAGGAAGAGCTCGTCGGCGTCCTTTAACAGAGACTTGAGTTCGGCGACCTTGCCCTTCTTTTCCGGGCTCACGACATAGAGCGGCTCGAAGTCGTGATCGACGTTGACGCCGAGACGGGCCCAGGACTCGCCCTTGTACTTGGCCGGAACGTCTGCTGCGCCGCGCGGGAGGTCGCGAATGTGACCGACCGATGCCTCGACGACGTAGTCCTTACCGAGGTAGGGAGCGATTTTGCGCGCCTTGGTCGGTGACTCGACGATCACGAGGCGACGAGGGTTACCGGACGCTCCCTGACCGCTGCCGTTGTCCGCTTTAGCCACCTGCTGCCCGAGCCTTCCTTTGGACGTTCACTGCCGTCGGCAGATCTTCAGAACTAGACGTGTGGAGCAAGTTATACCCCGTGTCTCTCTTTACAGAGTGACATACCCGCAAGACATTCGTGCAGATCAGTACAGTATGGGCTCCGTCGGACACGCGGCATGAGCACTGTCAGACGTGTGGCCAGGCGACAGAGGTGTCGACGTGTTTCGGCGCCTCACCGAGGTATTCGACGAGCTTTGTCAGTCTCTTCTTTCCCGACACACGGAGCCCCGGGCCCGGTGTCCGGTTACCCAGTTGAGTCGGCGCGATACCAACCCGCATCAAGGCCTGAGCCAGCGGTGCGTGCGTCTCCTTGGCATGAGGGTCGAGGCCGAACACGAATCGCTCGCCGCCTTCTTCGAGCCTGCCGGCCGCGACGGCCCACACCCGGAGTTGGCGGGAGTTCGGTACCCAACCGACCGGCACCGCCTTCACAGCTCCCTTGGTCCACTGCACGGACAGCGGAAGGAGTGCGGGCGTCGACTGAGTTCGGACGAGTGGGCTGCCTTCTTCGCTACGCGTCACCTCGGCCCCGAGTCCGCACTGCGCGATCAACTCGGCAACGGCCTGTGCTCTCCAGTCCCGATCCACGACGATCGAGATCCGCGCGCGATCCTCCGAGGTCACGACCTGCCCCGGTCCGGCCAGCATTCCGGCAAGGTCCGTCACGGCAGGTGGAATCGACTCGGCAGAGAAAAAGGACAGTTGGCTCACAGAGTGAAACGTAAGCCACGAAGGTATCGACGGCATAGACGACCGGCCGTGGCCGAACAGCTGCGTGCATTCACCTCGGACAGGGAAAGTACTAACTCAGCCCGAAAAGATTTGTCCCCCACCGCACGGATGCGATGGGGGACAAATACTGTCCGAACTATTCGCTCAGCGAGTGAGCGGAAAAATCAGACCGCGCGAACGCCGGTAGCCTGGGGACCCTTGGTGCCCTGGCCGACCTCGAACTCCACACGCTGGTTCTCCTCGAGGGTACGGAAGCCGTTGCCCTGAATTTCGGAGTAGTGAACGAAGACGTCTGCGGAACCGTCTTCGGGAGCGATGAAGCCGAAGCCCTTTTCAGCGTTGAACCACTTCACAGTGCCCTGTGCCATGCTTTTCCTTCTCTTTCTAACACCGGATTCGGTGAACAGCCCTTACAGTCCACCGGGCCGGTTCCGACCGCTGTACGTCTTTATTTCCCCCTCAGGAAAGGCAGAGCACCGCGCCCGCAACAACGATCCTGCGAGCGTGCACTTTCTCAAGCCTACGAACACAGAAGCTGCGACCGATTGTCAGTCAACCATGTTCTCCGCGTGCACAACAGTCGAAAAGGGAACTAAAAACGTTAAAAGTTCGCTACGAGAAAAACAGCCCACGATCGTGGTTTCCCGCGCGCGCGCCGAGCACCCGGTTCCACCAAGACCGCCGACCGTTGCGTATCATCAAAACTGCAGGTAGCGACAGTTTCCGATTGCCGCCACACCCCAACGCCGAGCCCGGAGAGTCACGTGAACGCACCTTCCCCGATCCCCGCCCCGGGAGGGAAGCCTGGCGAGACCTACGGGCAGATGCTGCTCGATCGGGTCGTCGCCGGGGTCAGTGGAAGCGAAAAACCACTGATGTTCACCGCGCAGTTACCTGCTCGCGTAGCCGAGTTCACCGAATGGCCGGAGTGGGTGCACCCCAGCGTCGTACGTGCGCTCGCCGAGCACAGCGTGCGGTCCCCGTGGATCCACCAGAGTGAGGCCGCCGACCTCGCTCACGAGGGAAAACACGTGGTCGTGGCCACCGGTACGGCGTCGGGTAAGTCACTGGCGTACCAACTCCCGGTGCTGACGGCCATGGCGACCGATCCGCTCGCAACTGCCCTGTACCTCTCCCCCACCAAAGCGCTGGGCTCGGATCAACTGCGAGCAGTGCTGTCCCTCACCGACTTCGACGTCGAACTTCGCAGCACGAACGCCAGTGCGTACGACGGCGACACCTCGCAGGAACTCCGCACTTGGGCACGTGAGAACTCACGCTGGCTCTTCACCAACCCCGACATGATCCACATTTCTCTGCTCAGAACCCATCAGCGATGGGCACACTTCTTCCGCAACCTGAAATACGTGATCATCGACGAATGCCACTCCTACAGGGGAGTCTTCGGATCCAACGTCGCGCTCGTGATCCGGCGATTACGCAGAATTGCAGCCCGTTACGGCGCCGAACCCACCTTCATCCTGGCCAGCGCGACCACAGCAGATCCCGGCGCGGCGGCCTCGCGGCTCATAGGCGCACACTGCACCGAGGTCACGGAAGACGGATCGCCGCACGGCCCACGCACCGTCGCCCTGTGGGAACCACCGCTACTGGAGGCATTGACCGGCGAAAACGGTAGCCCGGTACGACGTCCCGCGGGCGCGGAAGCCGCGCGGATCATGGCCGACCTCATGATCGAAGGCGCCCGCACTCTCACCTTCGTCCGCTCCCGCCGCGGCGCCGAGCTGACCGCGATGGCCACCAAACGTCTACTCGCCGAGGTGGACCCGGACCTCGCCGAGCGAGTCGCGTCGTATCGCGCCGGATATCTGGCCGAGGACCGTCGCGAACTGGAAGCTGCGCTCGCCGACGGCACGCTGCTGGGCGCAGCCACCACCAACGCGCTGGAGCTCGGCGTCGACATCGCAGGCCTCGACGCCGTTGTCGTGGCAGGCTTCCCGGGGACCGTTGCCTCGTTCTGGCAGCAGGCCGGTCGCTCCGGGCGACGCGGCGAGGGTTCACTCGTCGTGTTGATCGCCCGCGACGATCCACTCGACACCTACCTCGTTCACCATCCGTCAGCGGTACTCGACAAACCCGTCGAGGCGACGGTGACAGATCCCGGAAATCCGTACGTCCTGGGACCACAACTTCTCTGCGCTGCAATGGAACTCCCACTTTCCGATGCCGAGGTGGACGCGTTCGGGGCTCTCGAGGTTCTGACGAGACTGTCCGAGGAAGGCAGGATCCGGCGCCGAAAGCACGGATGGTTCGTCACCGCCGATTCGAACCCCCACGGCTCTTTGGACATTCGCGGCGGCATCGGAACTCAGGTGGCCATTGTCGACGGGGAATCCGGCCGGATGCTGGGCACTGTCGACGCGGGCCGCGCTCCGGCCACAGTTCATCCCGGCGCCGTGCACATCCATCAAGGCGAGACCTACGTCGTCGACGAACTGGACCTCGACGTCGGACTCGCATTGGTACACACCGAGAATCCGGACTGGACCACCTCGGCCCGCGAGACCACCGAAATCACGATCACCGAACAACTCGAGCACAAGAACTACGGCGACATCGCCGTCGCTCTCGTCCAGGTCGAGGTGACACATCAAGTCGTCGGATACCTACGACGGTTGACTTCGGGTGAAGTCCTCGACTCGATCGAACTCGACATGCCCGCACACACTTTGCCCACCAGGGCAGTGATGTACACGGTCACGCCGGAACTCCTCGAATCCATCGGGGTCCCGCCCGAACGGTTCCCCGGATCACTGCATGCCGCCGAACATGCCGCAATCGGCCTGCTGCCACTGGTGGCGATCTGCGACCGCGGAGACATCGGCGGAGTGTCCACCGCGATGCACGCGGACACCGGACTCCCGACCGTCTTCGTCTACGACGGTCATGCCGGCGGCGCCGGGTTCGCCGACCGAGGGCACAGCGAACTGTCCCGATGGCTCACCGCGACGCGCGACGCCATACTGTCCTGCGAATGCGCTCACGGTTGCCCGTCCTGCGTCTATTCACCCAAGTGCGGCAACGGAAACGACCCACTCGACAAAGACGGCGCGGTCAAGGTTCTGACCGCCGTCATCGACACCATCAGCTGACCGGACCCGCACGCGCGTAAGCCTGCGCATCCCCGATCCCGAAGCCCGACAACAACACCGGTGCGCGTATCTCGACCAATACATCCCACCCCTGCACCTCGCACTCCGCGAGCACCGTACGCATCCGCTCCGCGATCACCGCGGACATCTCACACGCCGACTCGTCACCGCCGTCCAAGGCGCCCGCACCGCCGAGAGCCGAAAGATCAGCGGCCGACTGAGCCGTGTGCCGAGCCACCACTGCGGAACCGACATGCAGCATCCCACCGGTCAACATCACGATCGCCGCCAGAACGCAGCACGCCAGAACCGTGGCAACACCTTCGTCGTCACGTAGGTTCACTCCTCCTCCACTCCCGACTCCACAGCTGCCACCGCCTCGGAAGAAATGTCGACCAACGGCAGCAACGCACTCTCGGCGCTGACAACGGCCACCGCAAAGCCGTCGACGATCTCCACCGAGATCGACGCATCTTCGGGTGCGATCCGGCGGGCCGTGGTGACCGCAGACTCACGATCACCACGTGCCACCAACCGCGCGGCCTCACGAGCGGCGTCGACACACCGAACCTGCATCGACACCGCCAGGACTCCACCGACACACAGCACGACCACCGTGACGATCGAAGCCAGAGCAATCGCGGCCTCCACCGTCACGGCGCCGTCGTCGGCTTGCCGAATACCTCTCGTGGACAACATCACACAGCTGTCTTGAGCGCCTTGTCGATGATGCCTGTCAGCGCCGAGACAATGGAGTCGCCAGTGACAACCGTGTACAGGACGGCACCGAATGCGGCAGCCGCAATCGTGCCGATCGCATACTCCGCGGTGGACATGCCGTCGTCCTCGGCAACCAACAGCGCAAATCTGGCCGACACCGTCCTCAACGTCTTCGAAATCATTTCTCCCCCTTCAATCGAAACCTGTGGCAGCACTTCTGCCGCAGGAGCTTTCACTCGGATCCGGCTCACAGCAGGCCGTTACCGAGCACAGTCGTGGCAAGCCCGATCACCACCGGGACGATGCCCAAGGCGATGAACGCCGGCAGGAAACACAGCCCGAGTGGACCGCTGATCAGCACTCCCGCGCGTTCGGCTGCAGCAGCAGCAAGATCCTCGGCGTCACCTCGACTGCGCTCGGCGAGTTCGGCCATGGATGAGGACAGCGACGAACCCGAACGGGCGGAACGCCGAGCCATTCTGGCGAGCGCCTCGGTATCGGGATCGAGAGCGGCTTCGCCCCACGCGGCGTCGGGATCGGCACCGAGCGCCAGAAGGTCGGCGACGCGACGAAGCGAGTCGGCCATCGGTTTCGGTGCCGTCGACGCCATCGCTGTGATCGCGGCGGAGACGGGAAGCCCCGCTCGTAGGCAGGCCCCGAGAAGGTCGAGACTTGCGGCAACTGCGAGTGGATCCGGCTTGTCCGGGACTGGAACCGAATCTTCTGTTGTTGTGTCCGCGAAGAGAATTTCTGCCGCCCTGGCCGAAGCACCGCGACGAGCGGGAATGATCGCGAACGCCAACGCCATCATCGCCACGGATGCCCAACTCACGACGTGACCTTCGCAGTTATCCGGTCGGTCCAGAGCAGACCAGCTGAGACACAAGCGGTTCCGATCACCAGGAGCACGCCGCCGAGCCCACCTCCGAACAGCACGCGCAGCGGCGACGCACCCATCAATTGCCCGAGACCGATCCCCAACAGCGGGAGAAAGGCCAACACCGCCGCGGTCGCCCGAGCGCCCGCCAACCCGGCCTCGGTACGCTGACGAAAGCGTCTACGTCCCAACATGTCCGTCCGGACGGCGCCGAGTAGTTCCGCCAGCGCCAGCCCGTGTTGGTCTGCGACCCGCCAGACGGATCCGATGCGGGAGAACTCACGCTCGATGCACGAATCCGGTACCGCGAAGGCCGCTGCGGCAGAACCACCGAGACGCGCCCTGGCCCCAGCGGACCGGAATACGGCACTCACTTCTCCGGTACATTCCTCGCCTGCAACAGAACTGGCCGCTGCAGGATGCGCGCCGACGCTCAGCTCGGCGATCAGCACCTCCAGACCGGAGAGCAGCATCTTCTGTGAGAGGTCCCGGGTTTCGGCTGCATTCGCGCGTCGGCCACGGAGGATCAGGGTCCCGGCGAGGACGACAGCCGCGCACCCTGCCGGAAGACCTCCGAGGATCCACGCGGCCGAAATCGCGAGAAATGCGGCGACGAACTGCCACGGAATCTGCTGGGAGGGCTTGCGGACACTCGGGGTGTAGGTAGCGAGCCGAGCACGTGAATCCCGCACCGGCGCAATCGAGACCGCCAACGCGAAGGCCAAGAGGGAAACCGTCACGTCCCGACCTCCCGATTGCGAAGCCGGAACATCCGCTCGAGCCGCTCACGACCCGAACCGCCGTCCGGCCACGCCTGCATGATTCGTACATACCCGTCCGCACCGCGGTCGATGACACCGATCTGTTCGAGACGCCTCGATCCGTCAGCCAATCTGTGCACGTGCAGGATCACTTGAACTGCCGCGGCAAGTTGACTGTGCAACGCGTGGCGATCCATCCCGCCGAGCGCCGCCAACGCCTCGAGTCTGGCCGGCACCTCTTCTGGCGAATTGGCGTGAACGGTGCCGGCGCCGCCGTCGTGGCCGGTGTTCATCGCCGTGAGCAGATCCGTCACCTCTGCGCCGCGGACCTCACCGACGACGATGCGATCGGGACGCATTCGTAGTGCCTGCCGAACCAGATCGCGCACCGTCACCTCTCCGACTCCCTCGACGTTGGGAGCTCTGGCGACGAGGCGGACGACGTGCGGATGCGGCGGCGCCAGTTCGGCCGCGTCCTCGACGCAGACGATTCGCTCGCGCGGGTCGACGGCACCGAGCATCGCGGACAACAACGTGGTCTTTCCCGCGCCAGTTCCGCCGATCACCAGAAAAGCCAAGCGACAAGAAATGATGCGATTGAGGAGTTCGCGCGCGTCCGGTTCCACGGCGCCGTGGGCGGACAGCGCGTCGAGACCCTGGGTCGCGGGCCGCAACACTCGCAGTGACACGCAGGTTCCACCCTGGGCCACGGGTGCGAGTACGGCATGAAGTCGTACCCCGAAGTGCCCGTCGCCGACGCCCCGCAGGCGGCCGTCGACCCACGGTTGGGCGTCGTCGAGGCGTCGACCTGCCGACAGTGCCAACCGCTGCGCCAGTCGACGCACGGCTGCCTCGTCGGTGAACCGGACCCCCGACCTTTCGAGGCCGACCCCGCGGTCCACCCAGACCTGATCCGGCGCGGTCACCAGTACATCGGCGACCCCGGGTTCGTGCAGTAGAGGTTCGAGCGGCCCCGCGCCTGTCAGTTCCGTCTGGAGCACCCTGACGACCTCCAACAGATCCGTGTCCGCCAGAACGCCCGAGGACTCAGCTCGCACGGCATCGGCAACGGTGGCCGCCGTCGGCTCGCCGACCGACGACGCCGTCAATCGCTCGCGAACTCGGTCGAGCAGTTCGGCCGTGACCAACGCACTCATGCGGCAGCCCTGCGCGGGCGTGCGCCGGATTCGACGGCGTCGAGTACCGCTGTTGCCGCCACACTCAACGGACAACCGCGGGTCAATTCGAGGCCACCACGCTCGAGCATCGGCGCCAGCGATCGGTGGCCGCGCATCACGGCCGTCAGGGGCAGGCCGAGCATGTCTGCCACATCGGCGCCGCGTAGGCCTCCCGGTGCCGGCCCACGCACGACGAGACCGACGTTGGAGTTGTGTCGCACCACCCAGGCTCCGACCTTCTCGGCCGCGACGCATGCGGCCACGGTGGCCGGAACCACCACGAGCACCGAATCCGACATCTCCAACACGGCCTGACCTACCTCGCTGGGATGACGTGGCACGTCGCAGACCACGAGTCCGCCGGAACTGCGACCTGCGTCCAGCACGGCGCGAACGGCGGTCACTGTCGGACCGTCGATCTCCCGGCGACTGCTCGCCAGAACCCTCAGAAACTTTCCCTTCGCCGGCAGTGCATCGCGCAGCGCATCCGGGGACAACCGCCCGCCCTCGACGGTCAGTGCACCCCAACGTAATCCGGGAGCAGTCTCGATACCCAACAGCACGTCGGCGCCGGAACCGAGTGCGTCGACGTCCACCAACAGCGTCGGGACGTGACGTGCCGCCGACGTCAACGCGACAGCCGCAGCAGTTGCCGAGGCTCCGCCGCCGCCACAACCACCCACCACGCTCACGACGGTGCCGTCACCACTGACGTCTACGTGATCGGCCAGAACTGCGACCAGCGCGTTCTCTTCCTCGGGCAAGGACAGAACGCTGTCGGCTCCGATCGCGGTGGCGCTCTTCCAATCGTCGACGGTCGGTGTGCCGTCGCATACGAGGAACACTCGCGTTCGCTTGGGGGAACGAGCCAGAGCATCTCGCGCCGCCGACGCGTCCAGTACCACCGCCGAGGCCCGGTTCCACTGTTGCCGGGACACGGGATGTTCGGCCTCGTCCAGCCGGCGGTCCACCGCGGCAGCGACGCGTCGCACGCTAGCGAGGATTTTCGCGTCGTCGACGAGAACCAGAATGGGAGCCCCGGTTTCCTGAGAGCTGATCGTCGTGTTCATGACTGCAGAGCCTGAACGAGCACCGGCACCGAAAACAGTGGGCCGAACAACCCTGTGGACAACTGGGAGGTTGGGGAGAAACAGGCCTGAGACAGAGGACGACCCCCGCCAATGGGGGGAGGAGGCGGGGGCCGTCTGAGTTCAGCCCCGGGGGGTCGGGCTGAACTAGTTCGAACGAATCGAACAGCAACGATCTTACACCCGCCATCGGCGAGAAATGCAAGCCTGAGCTGCACTGAACTGCTGTTTTTCGCCGAAAGAGGACGCTTGCCGAAGAGCACACGAACCGCCTGTCGGACTATCCTCAATCCTGTGACCGACAAGCCTGCGAACGGACTGAATACCGGGCGGACAGCCGCTTTCTTCGATTTGGACAAAACGATCATCGCGAAGTCGAGCACCCTGGCGTTCAGCAAGCCATTCTTCGCACAGGGTCTGATCAATCGACGCTCGGTTCTCAAGAGCAGCTATGCGCAATTCCTGTTTCTACTGTCCGGCGCCGATCACGATCAGATGGAGCGCATGCGCGAGCATCTGACGGCGATGTGTGCGGGCTGGGACGTGGAACAGGTGAAGGCCGTCGTCGCGGAGACTCTGCACGACATCGTCGATCCACTCGTCTTCGCCGAGGCGGCCGATCTGATCGCAGATCACAAGCTGCGTGGACACGACGTCATCGTCGTGTCTGCTTCGGGTGAAGAGATCGTCGCACCGATCGCCCGCGCCCTCGGCGCCACCCATTCCGTCGCGACGTCGATGAGGGAGGAAGACGGCCACTACACCGGCGAGGTGGACTTCTACTGCTACGGCCCCGGCAAGGTCGAAGCCATGGAAAAACTCGCCGCGGAGTACGGTTACGACCTCGCCGCCAGTTACGCCTACTCCGACTCGGTGACGGATTTACCCATGCTCGAGGCTGTCGGACATCCGACCGCAGTCAACCCCGATCGAGCGTTGCGCAAGGAAGCAGCCGTAAACGGTTGGCCCATACTGACTTTCTCGAATCCGGTCTCACTTCGTGCCCGATTGTCGGCCCAGTCCACGACCACGGTGGCCACTACCGCTGCGGTGGGAATCGCAGCTCTGGTGGCCGGCGCCATGACCTTCGGGCTACTGCGCCGGAAACGCTGAAATCCAAGGCCCACAAACAAAAATTGGTACTTGCTGTGAGCCCGGACACAGGGTACAAAGGAGTTACGGAAGAACGGAAGGCCAGGAACGGCTCGGAAGAGAAGGACCGTTTCCCCAACCGAAATTCCTAGCACGGGCACTAGGGCACCCACGCGGAGCACAAGCCACTATAAGGGCAGAAGCGTTGTGGGCCTGCGAGATTCGTTCAATTTGAGCGAGGACCCCGCACAGGTTGCGGGGACGACCTCAGAAAGCGCGATCCCTCGCCGAGGCCACCCACACAACCCACCGAGCACGCTTGGTAACGAGTAGTCCGTGCTGACGGGCGGCGAAGTCGATTTATCGGCAGCGCCGCCCGTTCGTTATGTTCCGACAGGCGCAATTTGCCGGACTATCCGGTAGCGGCGTCGGCAATCGAAGTCGCCTCTCGCGCACCGGCTTCGAGAGCACCACAGCACAGAATCACCCAGCTGCCGACGCCCGCCGGATTTCCCGAAGCGAATCCTGCCGCGCCGTCCGTATACGCCTGTGGCCGCCGAAGCCAACTGACCTCGGGGACCCCGAGATTGTGCGGATCCAGTCCCGACGAGACCGCAACCAGACGCGAGGCCGCGCGGGCGACGATGCCGTCAGCGGTGCCGAACGGGCTCAGCGCCAAGAGTTCTCCGTGTACGACGGCCGCCAGAACAGGTGCCGGTGCACTGGTTCCGCCTGTAACGAGTTGGGCGAGAGCGTCCAACCGCTCCCCCACTCCGCGATCCGACCGTGGCCGCCCCAGTTGATCTGCGTCCTCGACGAGATCCGCCGCGGCCAACAGGTGCAGCCGGGCCAGAGCCTGAAGTGGGGCGCGCTTCCACGTCGACTCCATGAGCGGAAGGCTGTCGCCGTCGAGAGCCTGAGCCACGCGCAGAGCACCCGCGAGAATCGGATCACCGGCCATGCCCTCGGTCGGCAATTCGGTGGTGCCACCGGCGAGCGATGCGGAAGCGCGCGCGGCACGAACCGCGGCTTCGGCGGCAGTGGTGGGCCAACCGCGACGGTTGGTCTTGTGCCGATGAACCTCACCCAGAGCATCGCGCGCATGATCGGCGGCGGCGCGTACGCCTGGAAGATCGACGAGGGGCTGCAAGGGGTCCGTCACGATCAACGACGGTACCCTTGCAGCCCCTCTGCGGACTTGCCTACCTACCTGTTGCGTCAGCTTCCCAGCTTGATGGACCCACCGGGAATCGCGTCGAGCAACTTGCGGGTGTAGTCCTGTTGCGGATTACCGAACACGTCGTCGATCGGTGCCGATTCGACGATCGAGCCACGCGACATCACCAACACGTTGTCCGCGATCTGACGAACCACGGCCAGGTCGTGCGTGATGAAGAGGTACGTCAACCCGAACTCTGCCTGCAGGTCGTTGAGCAGGGTCAAGATCTGATCCTGCACGAGCACGTCGAGAGCGGAGACCGCCTCGTCGCAGATCACGACCTCCGGTTGCAGTGCCAACGCTCGCGCAATTGCGACGCGCTGACGCTGTCCGCCGGAGAGCTCGTTCGGGAACCGTCGCATGACCGACTGGGGCAGACCGACCTTGTCGAGAAGTTCGCGGACGCGAGCCTCCCGTTCGGCTTTGGTCCCGACCTTGTGGGTACGCAGCGGCTCTTCGATCGTGCGGTAGATCGAGTACATCGGGTCGAGCGTGCCGTAAGGGTTCTGGAAGATCGGCTGCACTCGACGACGGAACGCAAATGTTTCCTTCGCACCGAGTTTCGACACGTCCTGACCGTCGAAGACCACGTTGCCTGCAGTGGGCTCGAGCAGACCGAGGACCATCTGTGCGACCGTCGACTTACCGGAACCCGATTCGCCGACGATTGCAGTCGTGGTTCCGCGGCGGACCTTGAAGGACACGTCGTTCACGGCTGTGAAGTCGGTGGTCTTGCGGAAACCCTTGCGCAGCTTGAACACCTTGGTCAGATGATCGACGACAAGAACGTCGTCGGTCACCTTGCCGAACGACTCTGCCGCACTTTCCTCGGCCTTGACCGCTTCGGCGACCTCTTCCGCCTGTTCGCGAATCTCGGCGCGCGCCACCGACGAGCTGAGCCGCTTCGACGCCAACGACGGCGCAGCCGCGACCAGCTTCTGCGTGTACGGATGCTGCGGGCGCTTCAGAATCTCCAGTGCCGGACCGGATTCGACGATACGACCCTTGCTCATCACGATCAGATGCTCGGCGCGCTCGGCGGCCAGGCCAAGATCGTGAGTGATGAGCAGAACGGCGGTGCCGAGTTCCGTAGTCAGACCGTCGAGGTGGTCGAGGATCTGACGCTGGACGGTGACGTCGAGCGCCGACGTCGGCTCGTCCGCGATCAGGAGTTTCGGACGAGCGGACAACCCGATCGCGATGAGTGCGCGCTGACGCATACCGCCCGAGAACTCGTGCGGGTACTGCCCCAACCGGCTCTCGGCTTCGGCGAGTCCTGCCTCCTCGAGCAGTTCGGCGGCCCGAACCTTGGCTGCCTTGCCCTTGGCGATCCCGTTGGCGGCCAGTGCTTCCTCGATCTGGAAGCCCACTTTCCACACGGGATTCAGATTCGACATCGGGTCCTGCGGAACCAAACCGATCTGGCTTCCCCGGATGTGGACGAAGTCCTTCTCCGAGACCTTCGAGATGTCCTTGCCGTCGAAGATGATCTCGCCTGCCGTCACCTTGCCGGTGCCGGGAAGCAGATTGATGATCGAGTGGGCGGTGGTGGACTTACCCGAACCCGATTCGCCGACGATCGCGACCGTCTGACCCGGGTAGACGGTCAGGCTGACGCCTCGAACTGCCGGAACCGGACCGGAATTGGACTGGAAAGACACCTCGAGATCACGAATCTCGAGCAACGGAGTTTCCTCCGAGGTGAGAGTTTCCTTGGTGGTCATCGTGCTCACCGCTTCCGCGACTTGGGATCGAGGGCGTCGCGCAGAGCGTCACCCATCATGATGAATCCGAGAACGGTGATCGCCAAAGCCGTTGCCGGGTAGAACAGAATGGTCGAACCCTGACGCAGCGTCACCTGAGCGTTGCTGATGTCGCCGCCCCACGAAACCTCGGTGGACGGAAGACCGATACCGAGGAAGGACAGCGTCGCCTCGGCAACGATGTACGTACCGAGCGAGATGGTGGCGACCACGATGATGGGCGCCAACGAGTTCGGGATGACGTGGCGGATCAGTGTCTTGAGCTTCGAGACACCCAACGCTTCCGAGGCCATGACGTAATCGTTGTTCTTCGCCGAGATCACCGCGCCTCGAGCGATTCTTGCCATCTGCGGCCAGCCGAAGAGCGCCAGCACACCGACGACGGTCCAGATGGTGCGATCGGTGAACAGCTGCATCAGGACGATGGCAGCCAGGATCAGCGGGATGCCGAAGAAGATGTCGGCGACACGGGAGAGGATCGAATCGGTCCATCCGCCGTAGAAACCGGACAGCGCACCGAAGATCACGCCGATCACCAGCACCGACGCAGTGACACCGACGCCCACGAGTACGGATGCGCGAGCACCGTAGATGGTGCGCGAGTACACGTCACAGCCCTGGCGGTCGAAACCGAACCAGTGCCCTGAGGTCGGCCCCTGCATGCTGTAGGTCAGGTCGCAGAACCGCGGATCGGTGCTCGTGAACAAGCTCGGAAACGCTGCGATGACGATGACCGCGAGGATGATGATCGTCGAGATGATGAACAGGGGGCGCTTGCGTAGGTCGCGCCACGCGTCGGTCCACATGCTCGTCGGCGCCTGATCGAGTTTGACGGCGTCCGTCTCCCCCGGTGCCGCAACTTCGGGCGGTGCCACGAAATGACTTTGCCGGACGGCGCGTCCGGTCTTCACGGTCTCAGACATAGCGGATCCTCGGATCGAGCGCGGCGTACAAGAGGTCGACGAGCAGATTTGCGATCAGGTAGATCACGATGAGAATGGTGACGAACGAAACCACCGTCGGCGCTTCACCTCTGGTCACGGCCTGGTAGATCGTGCCGCCGACGCCGTTGATGTTGAAGATGCCCTCGGTGACGATGGCGCCGCCCATCAACGTTGCGAGGTCGGCGCCCAGGAACGTGACCACGGGGATCAGCGAGTTGCGCAACACGTGCACGCGAACCACTCGTCCACGGGAAAGTCCCTTGGCGGTGGCAGTGCGCACGTAGTCGGCACTCAGGTTCTCCGCCACGGACGTTCGGGTCAGTCGCAGGACGTAGGCGAACGAGACCGAACCCAGAACCAGGGCGGGGAGCAGGAGATTCTTGAAGCTGGTGTTGCCACCGACCGTCGGCGGGACGATGCCCCATTTGACGCCGATGAAGAACTGAGCCAGGAAGCCGATCACGAAGATCGGGATGGCGATGAGAACGAGGCTGAACAGCAGGACGGTGCTGTCGAAGAATCCGCCCTTACGCAGGCCTGCGATGAGGCCGAAGCCGACACCGAAGACGGTCTCGACGATCAGTGCCATGAAGGCAAGTTTCATCGTGATCGGAAATGCCTGTGCCAGAACTTCACTGACAGGTCGTCCGGAGAACGACGTGCCGAAGTCCAGCGTGAAGATGCCCTTCAGGTACAGCAGGTACTGCTGATAGAAGGGGAGATCGAGGTGGTAGCGCTCCCGAAGCTGTGCTGCCACAGCCGGACTGAGCGCCTTGTCGCCCGCCAACGCGGCAATCGGATCACCGGGAAGCAGGAAGACCATGGCGTAGATCAGAAGAGTGGCCCCGAGAAAGACCGGGATCATTTGAAGCACTCGGCGACCGATGTACCAGAGCATCGGATCACCTCCTTGTCGATGATCGTGTACGTCAGCGGACAGTCCGGTGTCAACACGAGTTCGGGACGGCAGGCAGGGCGCCTGCCGCCCCGAACTCACGTTTCAGATGCGGATCGTTCTACGCGTCAGTTCTTTTCGATGTCTTCGTAGACCGGAATGCCGTTCCAGCTGATGGTCACGTTGGAAACGTTCTCCGACCATCCACTGGCTGCGTTGCGGTACCACGTCGGAATTGCAGGCAGGTCCTTGAGCAGCACTTCCTGAGCCTGATCGAGCAGTTCCTGAGCCTTCGCCTTGTCCGTCTGGCCGGCCGATTCGCGCAGGAGGCGGTCGAACTCGGGGTTGGAGTACTCACCGTCGTTGGAGCTGCCGCCGGTCTGGTAGTTCTGCGCCAGGAAGCCGTACTGCTGCGGGTAGTCACCCTGCCAGCCGGAGCGGAACGCGCTCTGGATGGTGCGGTCGGTGGCTTCGGTGCGGATCTGCGCAAAGGTGGCGTACTGCTTGCCCTTTGCGTCGATGCCGAGCGTGTTGCGGATGCTGTTCGCCGTGGCGTCGACCCATTCCTGGTGTCCGCCGTCGGAGTTGTATCCGATCTCGAAGCTGCCGGACCACGGAGCGATGGCGTCGGCCTTGGCCCAAGCGGCCTTGGCTGCCTCGGGGTCGAACTTCAGGTTGCCGTTACCGGTCAGCGAGTCGTTCCAACCCTCGATTGCGGGGCTGGTGAAGTCGAGTGCAGGCGTCCTGGTCTTGTTGAAGATCTGCTGCGTGATCTGATCGCGGTTGATCGCCATCGAGATCGCCTGACGGCGGAGCATGCCCTCTTCACCACTGAAGTGCGCCAGGCGCCCCGGGATCGTGAACGTCTCGATGGTTGCCGACGGCTGGTTGACCGTGCGACCGGCAAGATCCGACTCGAAGGTCGTGACCGCGCTCGGCGGGACCTGGTCGAGAACGTCGACGTTGTTGGCGAGGAGATCGGTGTACGCCGTGTCGAGGCTGTTGTACATGATGAAGTCGACGCCGGCGTTCTTCGGCTTACGGTTGCCGTTGTAGTCCGGGTTCACGACGGTGTCGATGCGGACGTTGTGCTGCCACGCGCCGGTTCCGTCGAGCTTGTACGGGCCGTTGCCGATCGGGTTCTCACCGAAGGCGGTCATGTCCTTGAACGCGACCTCGGGCAGCGGGTAGTACGCCGTGAAGCCGAGGCGATCGGGGAACGCCGACTCGGGCTGCTTGAGTTCGATGGTGAAGGTGGAGTCGTCCACAACCTTCAGACCCGACATGGTCTGTGCCGTCGGAACCTCGGCGGCAACTTCGTCGTAGCCCTTGATCGGATCGAAGAACGATGCCTGAAGCTGAGCGTTGGTGGAGAGGGCGCCGTAGTTCCACGCGTCGACGAACGACTTCGCGGTGACGGGGGTGCCGTCCGTGAAGGTCCAACCGTCCTTGAGCTTGACGGTGAAGTTCTGACCGTCGGTGCTCTCGATGGACTCGGCAACCTCGTTCTCCGTACCGCCGTCTGCGGTGTACGAAACGAGACCGGAGAACAGCGAGTCGAGGACGCGGCCGCCCATGTTCTCACTCGTGTTCGTGGGGATCAACGGGTTCTGAGGCTCGCCCGCCCAGGCGTTGACGACGCCACTGGACGATCCGCCCGACGAATCGCCGGACGAACATGCCGTGATCAGCACTGCCGTCATTCCGAGCGCGACCGCGCCCGTCGCTATGCGTGAGATACGCAAAGGAATTCCTTCCACATCTAAGTGACCCCGAGCATGCTCGCGGCCTGCCGACAGCCGTAACTGCCGGCGTCGTGTCGCCTACAACTGAAAGTGAACGTGACTTCGAGTTGTGGTCGAATAATGGTTTGACAATAGACACATCCGACGCGGGGCGCGCATCGCACCCATTGTCCGCAATTCCAAGGGAAATCTGTCCGCGCCCATTCACTCGTCGGCGGAAGCGACCACCCGTCGCATCAATTCGACCGATCGTCGCAGGACAACGGGTTGCAACGTGATGCAACGGTGCGTTTACGCGAGCTTGTGACTACCCTCACACGGAGTCAGAAAAGTGTCGATCAAAGTGGAAAGAAGGCCGTCAGCCATGACAAGCGCAGCCGAAACAGACGTCCCCCAGGCATATCCGCCGAGCGCAGAGTTCGCTGCGGCCGCCAACGCGGGACCGGAGTTGCAGGCTGCTGCAGATACCGACCGCCTCGCTTTCTGGGCGAATCAGGCTGAGCGCCTTCACTGGCACGAGAAATGGACCGACGTCCTCGACTGGACCGACGCCCCCGTCGCCAAGTGGTTCGTCGGCGGAAAACTCAACGTCGCCTACAACTGCGTCGACCGCCACGTCCTCGCCGGCAACGGCGACCGCATCGCCATCCACTTCGAAGGCGAACCAGGCGATTCCCGCGACCTGACCTACAACGACCTCCTCGCCGAAGTCAGCCGCGCCGCAAATACTTTCACCGACCTCGGCCTCGTCGCCGGTGATCGCGTCGCGATCTACATGCCGATGATCCCCGAAGCGATCGTCACCATGCTCGCCTGCGCCCGCCTCGGCCTGACCCACTCCGTCGTCTTCGCCGGATTCTCCGCCACCGCCCTACGCTCGCGCATCGACGACGCCCAAGCCAAGCTCGTCGTCACCGTCGACGGCCAGTGGCGACGCGGCGCCGCAGCACCCATCAAAACAGCGGTCGACGAATCCGTCGCCGGCGCCGAATCCGTCCAGAACGTGTTGGTGGTCAACCGGACCGGCATCGACGTCGACTGGACCGACGGCCGCGACCTGTGGTGGCACGAAACCGTCGCACAGGCTTCACCCGAGCACGAGGCGCAGGCCTTCGACGCCGAACATCCCCTGTTCATTCTCTACACCTCCGGCACCACCGGAAAGCCCAAGGGCATCATCCACACCTCCGGCGGCTACCTCACCCAGGCCTCGTACACCCACCACAACGTCTTCGATCACAAAGCGGGACAAGACGTCTACTGGTGCACCGCCGACATCGGCTGGGTCACCGGACACTCCTACATCGTCTACGGACCCCTCTCGAACGGCGTCACCCAGGTCGTCTACGAAGGCACCCCCAACTCCCCGAACGAGCACCGCCACTTCGACATCATCGAGAAGTACGGCGTCTCCATCTACTACACCGCACCCACCCTCGTGCGGACGTTCATGAAGTGGGGCCGCGAGATCCCCGACGCCCATGACCTGTCCTCGATCCGCCTCCTCGGATCTGTGGGCGAGCCCATCAACCCCGAAGCGTGGCGCTGGTTCCGAGAGGTCATCGGCGGCAACAAAGCCCCCATCGTCGACACCTGGTGGCAGACCGAGACCGGCGCGATCATGATCTCCCCACTCCCCGGTATCACCGCCACCAAACCCGGATCCGCGATGGCCCCACTGCCCGGTATCTCCGCCAAGATCGTCGACGACGACGCCAAGCCCCTCGGCCCCGGCGGCAACGGCTACCTCGTCCTCGACGAGCCGTGGCCGGCGATGCTCCGCGGCATCTGGGGCGACATGGACCGCTACCGCGACACCTACTGGTCCCGCTACGCCGAAGAAGGCTGGTACTTCGCCGGTGACGGCGCCAAGTACGACGACGACGGCGCACTCTGGGTCCTCGGCCGCGTCGACGACGTCATGAACGTCTCCGGTCACCGCATCTCCACCTCCGAAGTGGAATCAGCACTGGTGAACCATCACGGAGTCGCCGAAGCCGCCGTCGTCGGTGCCGCCGACGAGACCACCGGACAGGGCATCGTCGCGTTCGTCATCCTCCGTGAAGGCGTCGAGAACACCGGCGACGTCCTCATCGCCGAACTCAAGGCTCAGGTCTCCACCGACATCAGCCCCATCGCCAAACCGCGTCAGATCACGATCGTGCCGGAACTGCCGAAGACCCGGTCCGGCAAGATCATGCGCCGCCTCCTGCGCGACGTCGCCGAAGGCCGCGACCTCGGAGACACCTCGACCCTGGTCGACCCCAAGGTATTCGACGCCATCCGCGGTAAGTAGGGCCTTCGGCCCCTGTGCGCCTTTTTGGTAGTCCCCACTACCGGAAAGGCACACAGGGGCGAAGCCCCTCTCGCAACTTCACTTCCTCTTTCGACGTCAGCCAGGACTCCTCGGCTACCCGGATGTCTGCGGCAACCCTCTTGTGCAAGGACTTTCCGCGAGAGGAGAGAAACACGCGTACCTTCCGACGGTCGTCCTCCCCGACTTCGCGGTAGATGAGCGCGAGCGAGACCAACTTGTCCGCAACTCGCGTCAGCGTCGGAGCCGGTGTTCCCGTTCGATCGCGCAGCTCAGCCATCGTCAGCCCCTCGGTCGACGCCAGGGCTTCGAGCGTCATCCAGTGATCAAGAGTGAGATTCTCTGCCGCCAGCGCCTTCTCCGCCGCTGCCGCGGCCATTCGAGCTGCTCGGACCAGCGCAGTCGTCAGCGACGCATCAAGAATTCCGGAGTCACTTTTTCCCACTGATCGCTCCCCCGCTGTTGCGCAGTTCACACTTCTCGGGCAATACTTTCAAATGAAATGATAGTAACCCAGGCCAGGCCGCTGACTCCCGATTCCGGCGGCGACGCATGAGCGCTACCGGCGCGCTCGAACGCGCGCGCAGCGCGGTGTGGCGCCTGGGCATGGTGGTTCCCCTTCAGGGGCCGGCCGGACTGTTCGGCCCCTCCTGCGAAGCAATCAGCGAGTTGGCCGCCCGCGACCTCAACAACTCCGGTGGCGTACTGGGACGCGAAGTCCAGATCGAAGTGATCGACGGCGGCGCTTCGCCGAGCGTCGTCGCCGCCCGCGTGGGACAACTACTCGACGCCGGCGACATCGACGCCGTCAGCGGTTGGCACATCTCCTCTGTCCGCCACGCTCTTGCACCCGTGGTCGCGGACCGCATTCCGTACTCGTACACCTCGCTCTACGAGGGCGGCGAGGTCAGGTCCGGCATCTACTGCTCCGGCGAAACACCACGGCAGCAGATCGCGCCGGCGCTGAAGTGGCTGCGCGACAACGTCGGAGCGCGTAAGTGGTTTGTCGTCGGGGACGACTACATCTGGCCGCACAGCTCTCTCGGAGCCGTGAGGCAATTCGCCACCGAACTCGATCTCAGCCTTGTCGGCGGTTCGTTTGTCGACCTGGGGCGCGGCAACATGAAACAACTGGTCGAGACCGTCTCGAACTCCGGTTGCGACGGCGTGATCATGCTCCTCGTCGGCCAGGACGCCGTCGATTTCAACCGCGCCTTCGCCCGCCGCGGCCTCGACGAGTCGATGATCCGGTTCAGCCCGTTGATGGAAGAGAACATGCTGCTCGCGAGCGGGCCGAGGGCAACCCGCAACCTGTTTGCCTCCGCCGCGTACTTCCGTTCGATGGTCGACGGCAACTCCATGGATCTTCTCGGGCGCTACATCGCACTGCACGGCGCGCACGCTCCGGCGCTGAACAATGCCGCCGAATCGTGTTACGAAGGGATACATACCCTTTCGGCCCTGGTGCGGCGCGCCGACAGCACTCATCCGCGTGACCTGGACGCCGTCGTCGAGGGTGCCGCGTACGACGGGCCTCGCGGAACCGTCGAGTTTCGTGATCGTGTTGCACGACAGAAGATTCAGCTCGCCGTCGCCGACGGACTCGACTTCTCGATCATCGCAACGCTCTGAGATTTTCCCACTGAGATCTCGCTCTTGACTTCTGTGGCGCGCATCACTTAGTTTCATTTGGAATCATTTCATTTGAAAGTAACCCGTCCCGAAGTAACCGTCCCGAAGTAACCGGAGGTGCCCGATGGGCAGTGTTGGTTTGCTTTACGTGGGAGCCGTCCTCTTCGTCAACGGACTGATGCTGCTCGGCACAGTTCCCGTTCGATCCGCCTCGGTCCTCAACCTCTTCGTCGGCGCACTTCAATGCGTCGTCCCCACCGTCATGTTGATTCAGGCTCAGGGAGATTCGAGTGCCGTCCTGGCGGCCTCAGGGCTCTATCTGTTCGGATTCACCTATCTCTACGTGGGCATCAGCAATCTCGCCGGCTTCGAGCCGGAAGGAATCGGGTGGTTCTCGCTGTTCGTCGCGTGCGCCGCGCTCGTGTACTCCTTCCTCTCTTTCACAGTGAGCAACGACCCCGTCTTCGGGGTCATCTGGCTCGCATGGGCAGCGCTGTGGACGCTGTTCTTCCTGGTACTCGGGCTCGGCCGCGAGAATCTCAGTCGCTTCACCGGCTGGGCAGCGGTCCTCCTGAGCCAGCCCACGTGCACGGTCCCCGCATTTCTGATCCTGACCGACAACTTCCACACCACACCCGCCGTCGCGGCCGGTTGGGCCGGAGCACTTCTGGTTCTCCTGGGCCTGGCCAAGATCCTCGCTGCACCCAAAACCGCAGTACCCCAATCCCGTCCAGTCTTCAACTGATCGACACAACCAAGGAGTGAAAGACAATGCGACACGGTGACATCTCCTCGAGCAACGACACGGTCGGCGTAGCAGTGGTCAACTACAAGATGCCCCGCCTGCACGATCGCGCCGGTGTCCTCGAGAACGCGCGCAAGATCGCCGACATGATGATCGGCATGAAGACCGGCCTCCCCGGAATGGATCTGGTGGTCTTCCCCGAATACTCCACGCAGGGAATCATGTACAACGAGGAGGAGATGTACGCGACAGCAGCCACCATCCCGGGCGACGAGACCGCGATCTTCTCCGCAGCGTGCCGCGAAGCCGACACCTGGGGAATCTTCTCCATCACCGGCGAACAGCACGAAGACCACCCGAACAAGCCCCCGTACAACACGTTGATCCTCATCGACAACAAGGGCGAGATCGTTCAGAGGTACCGAAAGATCCTGCCCTGGTGCCCCATCGAAGGGTGGTACCCGGGAGACACGACGTATGTCACCGAAGGCCCGAAGGGGCTGAAGATCTCGCTCATCATCTGCGACGACGGCAACTACCCGGAGATCTGGCGCGACTGCGCGATGAAGGGTGCAGAACTGATCGTCCGTTGCCAGGGATACATGTACCCCGCCAAGGACCAGCAGGTGATGATGTCCAAGGCAATGGCCTGGGCCAACAATTGTTATGTGGCAGTTGCCAATGCGGCCGGATTCGACGGCGTCTACTCCTACTTCGGACACTCCGCGATCATCGGATTCGACGGCCGGACGCTGGGTGAAACCGGCGAAGAAGAATACGGAATCCAGTACGCGCAGCTTTCCGTCTCAGCCATTCGCGACGCACGCGAGAACGATCAGTCCCAGAACCACATCTTCAAACTCCTCCATCGCGGCTACTCCGGTGTCCACGCAGCAGGTGACGGAGACAAGGGCGTCGCGGACTGCCCGTTCGAGTTCTACAAGCTGTGGGTCACCGACGCCCAGAAGGCTCAGGAACGCGTCGAGGCCATCACCCGAGACACAGTGGGTGTAGCGGATTGTCGCGTCGGAAACCTGCCGGTCGAGAAGACAATCGAAGCGTAAGGATCTCACTGTGCCTTATATCACCGACATGCTCCATGACCGGAACAGTGCAGCAGCACCACCGCCGGCCGAGGAACGAACCGAACCCGTACCGGTCGGGGCCTTCGACGCTCGCAAGCTCTCGAAAGCCCTGAGTTCCAAGATCGTCGGACAACAGGCCGCCGTCGACGCAGTGGTTCGTGCGATTTCGATCGCGCATGTCGGTGCAACGGATCCGACGCGTCCGCTCGCCAACATCCTTCTCGTTGGCCCGACCGGCGTCGGCAAGACGGAATTGGTGCGGCGCGTGGCCGCAGAACTACGGTCAGGACCTGATGATCTGTGCCGCATCGACATGAATGCTCTTGCGCAAGAGCATTATGCGGCGTCGTTCTCCGGGGCTCCACCTGGATATGCCGGTAGCAAGGAGTCCTTCACGCTGTTCGACAAGAACACCGTCGAGGGCGATCCGTACACCCCCGGAATCGTCCTGTTCGACGAAGTGGAGAAGGCCGACCCCACCGTGCTGCGTGCGCTCCTGCAGGTCCTCGACAACGGCGAACTCCGGTTGGCGAACGGTCAGCAGAAGATCTCGTTCCGCAACAGCTACGTGTTCCTGACCTCGAATCTCGGCTCTGCTGCGGTGGCAGAACGTCGGCGATCTCACCTGCGGCAGCTCGCCGATCGCGTCCGGATCGATCGACCGCGCCATGGTCATCATCTGGTGCAACGCGCGTTGGAGAAGTTCTTCGACCCCGAATTCTTCAACCGCATCGACGAAACCGTGATCCTCGACGAGTTCGACGAACAGACCGCGGAACAAGTGACCCGTCTCGAGATCGAACTGATCACGACTCGGTTGGCCAGGAGAGGCATCGACGTCGAGGTGGAGGACAGCGCCGTCGCCCTGTTGCAACGGCGCGGGTTCGACCCGGTGTACGGAGCACGTGGCCTGCGCCGGACCATCCGGAACGTCTTGGCCGACCCGGTGGCCGCCGCCGTTCTCGACCTTCGGCCGGTCGGGACGCAACCACTCGCCTTGCAGGCGCGGGCAGTTGGTGATCAGATACAGGTAAAGAAAGTCCCATGAGTGCTCGCTCACGTTGCGGATCGAATCCGCAACGTGGGCGACACATTTCAAACATGTCCGCGTAACGCCACCTCCCTAGGTTGGGTGCCTGCACCACAAAGTGCACATGCACAGGCACCCAGGGGAAGTGACGTCATGACAGCAGTGAACGAGCAGGTGTCCGCCGGCGCACCGGACAGGGTAGATCTCGGTGAGAATGCCGCACTGAAGGAGACTCTGGAGGACTACACCCTCCGATTTGCGCCACGCAGCTACCGCAAATGGGGAACCGGCGTCGTCGCGACCTCCGCGCTCGGCGGAATCGCGTATCTCGCAGACTTCTCGATCGGCGCCAACATCGGCATCTCGTACGGCACCGGTAACGCATTGCTGGGCATCGCCGTGTTTGCCGTCGTCATCATGGCGACCGGCTTCCCACTCGCCTACTATGCCGCGCGATACAATATCGACCTCGATTTGATCACTCGTGGAAGCGGTTTCGGCTACTACGGCTCGGTGGTCACCAACGTCATCTTCGCGACGTTCACCTTCATCTTCTTCGCGCTCGAAGGTTCCATCATGGCCCAGGGTTTGAAACTGGGGCTCGGGATCCCACTCTCGATCGGCTACGCGGTCTCGACCCTGATGGTCATTCCACTGGTCATCTACGGAATGAAGGCTCTGGCAAAGCTCCAAGTGTGGACGACGCCTCTGTGGCTCGTCATGATGGTGCTGCCGTTCCTGTATCTGCTGTTCAAGCACCCTGATTCGGTGAGCGCGTTCTTCGCCTTCGGCGGTGAGGACGGCGCAAACGGCAAGGGCGTCAACTTCGGATCGGTGATGCTGGCCGCGGGTGTCTGCTTGTCGCTGATCGCACAGATCGCCGAGCAGATCGACTACCTACGCTTCATGCCGCCCAAGACGCCGGAAAACACCCGCCGTTGGTGGGCTGCAGTAATTCTCGCCGGCCCCGGCTGGGTGATCTTCGGCGCGTTCAAGCAGATCGTCGGACTGTTCCTCGCCGTGTACATCATCGCGAACGTCGTCGACGGATCCTCGATCGCCAACCAGCCCGTGCACCAGTTCCTCGAGATCTACCAGGACATGATGCCTCACTGGCTGGCCATGACGCTGGCCGTGATCCTCGTGGTCATCAGCCAGATCAAGATCAACGTCACCAACGCGTACTCCGGCTCACTGGCCTGGACCAACTCGTACACCCGCGTCACCAAGACCTACCCCGGACGCATGGTCTTCGTTCTGGTCAACCTGGCGATCGCACTGATCTTGATGGAAGCCAACATGTTCGACTTCCTCAACACGATCCTCGGGTTCTACGCCAACTGCGGTATCGCCTGGGTCGTGGTCGTCGCCTCGGACATCGCGATCAACAAGTACTGGTTGAAGCTCTCCCCGAAAGTCCCCGAGTTCCGACGCGGGATGCTCTACGACGTCAACCCCGTCGGCTTCGTGTCGATGCTGCTGGCCGCGGGCATTTCGATCCTGGTGTTCTTCGGTGCTTTCGGTTCGGCGATCAAGCCGTTCTCCCCGATCGTCGCAATCGTCATCGCACTGGTGATGCCGCCGATCCTGGCCGTCGCCACCAAGGGAAAGTACTACCTACGACGCACCGACGACGGCATCGATCTGCCGATGTTCGACGAGTACGGGAACCCCTCCGGTGAAACGCTTCTGTGCTGCGTCAGCGGAATCGAATTCGAGCGTCCCGACATGCTCGCGTCGAACGTGCCCGGTCCGAACGGCGAGAAGCAGTACATCAGCTCCCTGGCCTTGAGCACCGACAAGACCGGTGAGCACGTCCTGCCTGCTCAGCTTCCCTGACAACTGCTGTGCGCCTTTATTAACCGCCGGGGGTTAATAAAGGCGCACAGCAGGGTTATGCCCCTACATCGTCGAGCGACTCACCCTTCGTCTCACGCATGACCAGCAGCGCGACAAAAGTCAGCGTCGCCGCTACGAGAAGATAGATGCCGACCCAACCGACGCCGTAGTTCTTCGCGAGGTAGACGGCGATGAACGGCGCCACCGCTGCGCCCAGAATACTGGCCGTGTTGTACGCGATTCCCGAGCCCGTGTAGCGGACGTTGGTCGGGAAGAGTTCCGGGAGAACGGCACTCATCGGTCCGAAGGTCAGGCCCATGAGCAGCATGCCCACGATGAGGAACGCCAACATACGACCGTCGTTCATTCCGTCCGGTTCGAGGAACACGCCGAAGGTCAAGCCGAACACCATGATCAGGCCGGTGATGATCAGCAGTGTGATACGACGCCCGTAGCGGTCGGCGAGCCAACCCGAGACCGGCACGGCAGCAGCGAAGAACACGACTGCGATGAGCTGCAGGACAAGGAAATCGGTGTACTTGAAGCCTGCGCCGGTTCCGCCGTCGGCCGCCGTCTTGCCGGTTCCGTGGCTGAGAACCCAGGTGGTCATGATGTAGAACAGCGTGTACGTCGCGAGCATCACGAACGTACCGATGATCAGCTGACGCCAACTGGTCTTGAATACCTCGGCCACCGGAGTCTTGACCTTCTCGCCGCGCTCGACTGCGCGCGCGAACACCGGGGTTTCCTCGAGCTTGAGCCGGACGTACAGGCCGATCATCACCATGATTGCGCTGAGCAGGAACGGAATTCGCCATCCCCAACTCAGGAAGGCACCCTCGAGGTCCGGGCTGGAATTGTCGTGGTTCATGAACAACGTGATGATCAGGAACAGTCCGTTGGCCATGAAGAAGCCGATGGGCGCACCGAGTTGCGGCCACATCGCCGCCCAGGCCCGCTTGCCTTCCTTGGCTGTCTCGGTCGCGAGCAGCGCCGCACCCGACCATTCGCCGCCGAGTCCGAGGCCCTGGCAGAAACGCATGAGCGCCAACAGCGCCGGGGCCAGTAGACCGATCTGGTGATAGGTGGGCAGCAGTCCGATGAGGAAGGTCGCGATACCCATCGTCAGCAGCGAGCCGACCAGAGTTGCCTTGCGTCCGACGCGGTCACCGAAGTGCCCGAAGAGAATCGAGCCGAGGGGACGGGCGACAAACGCGAGTCCGAACGTCGCCAACGACGCGAGAAGCGCGGTGGTGTCGTTGCCCTTCGGGAAGAACAGGTGCGGGAACACCGATACTGCCGCTGTTGCATAGATGTAGAAGTCGTAGAACTCGATGGACGTACCCACCATGCTGGCAACCACGATTCGGCTGCGCGGCACTCCGGCGACGGTATCTGCGTCGCCGCCCTCCGGCTTGGGTGGATTCTCACTGACTGACGTGCTCAAAACATGCTCCTGCGCCGTTATACGAAAATGTCCAATTGGTGGGATAGTGTCCCAATCAGTAGGAATTGAACACCCGCGGGGTTTTCCGACGCAAATTCGGTTCGCGAATTCGGCTCAGCGGGCAATCCGCGATAAAATTCCGTAAAGGTGAGCCGGGAAGTCTGGTCGGCACGTGCATTCGATGCGTCACAACGTCGATCACGTTCATGTCTGTTGCATCCGAATTCGGTTGCACGAACAAAGGTCGTCCCCACGCGTGATCTCCACCCTGCGTTCCGAAACTGTCCCGCTACCTCCGCACCGAAACGGTGGGCGGATCGATCCTCCTGATCGCTGCCGCCCTCGCTCTGATCTGGGTGAACTCTCCTTTCGGTGAGAGCTACATCGCACTACGTGACTTCCAGATCGGTCCGTCCGCACTCCATCTCGACCTCAGCTTGGGCACGTGGGCGCAGGACGGACTGCTTGCCGTCTTCTTCTTCGTTGCCGGCCTCGAACTCAAACGTGAACTGGTGGTCGGCGAACTCGCGGACCGCAAAGCCGCGATGCTCCCGATCATTGCGGCGTGCGGCGGCGTCCTGGTCCCCGCGATCATCGCGGCGTCCATCGGTTTCGGCACGCCCGGCATGGACAAGGGCTGGGCTATTCCCGTTGCGACGGACATCGCTTTTGCCCTCGGCGTGCTCGCGCTGACCGGCTCGAAGATCCCGGCGAGCGCCCGAGTTTTCCTGCTCAGCCTGGCCGTCGTCGACGATCTGCTCGCGATCATCCTCATCGCCGTACTGTTCACCGGTTCCCTCGCGATGTTGTGGCTGCTGACCGCGGCCGCAGCCCTGGCTGCCTACGCCTACGCCCAACACAAACGCATCACGACGCCGTTCCTCTACGTCCCGCTGGCACTACTGACCTGGTACGCGATGCACGAAGCGGGGATACACGCCACACTCGCGGGCGTCGCGCTCGGCTTACTCACCCGGGTGAGGCGCGATCCGGACGAGGAGTACGCGCCCGGTAGCCGTCTCGAGCACCGTATTCAGCCCTACTCTGCAGGCTTCTGTGTCCCCGTCTTCGCACTGTTCGCCTCCGGTGTTCCGATCAACGCGGCGGTGCTCGGCGACATTTTCACCGACCCCGTCGGGCAATCGGTTGTCGTCGGTCTTCTGGTCGGCAAAACCGTCGGAATCTTCGGAATTTCCCTGCTCGCGATCAAATTGGGGATAGCAACCAAACCCAAGACACTGGAATTGAGAGACATGTTTGCCCTCTCAGTTCTCGGTGGCATCGGGTTCACCGTTAGCCTGCTTGTAGCAGACCTCGCATTGGACGGGGTCGGCGATGGCAGCGAGGCCGAGATAGCGAAGGCCGCAGTTCTCGTGACATCGTTGGTGGCATCGCTGATCGGATCAGCGCTGCTGTGGCGACGTGGACGAGTTCATGCGGCTCGAGACGACGCTTCCGCCATTGCCACGGACGCGAGAGAACTACCTGGAGAGGTCGACAAGTGAGCTTGACCAACGGAGAGAGCCAGCGCTTCACCGGAGATGGAGTACCGAACACGGTCTCTTCCATCCCTCTCACCGATGTGGACGCCCGCACGCCGGGCGAGGCCACCATCGGGGCCCTCGTCAAGGACGCGACCGCACAGGTCTCCACCCTCGTGCGCGCCGAGGTCGAACTTGCCAAGGCCGAGGTGACGGGCGAGGTCAAGAAGGGTCTGCAGGGCAGCGTCTTCTTCATCCTGGCCTTCACGGTTCTGCTGTTCAGCTCGTTCTTCTTCTTTTTCTTCCTGGCCGAGATGCTCGACACCTGGGTGCCGCGCTGGCTGGCGTTCCTCATCGTCTTCCTGATCATGGTGGTGACCACCGCGATTCTGGCGCTGCTCGGTTATCTGCGCGTGCGCAAGCTGAGGGCTCCGGAGAAGACGATCGAATCGCTCAAGCAGGCCAAGAACGTCATCCCCGGCAGCCATGACGACGCAAAGCCGTCTGTCGATTTCAACGCGCGCCGGTAGCGAGTCTGATCGAAAGTGGCAGCCCCAGATCCATCCACCGTCAGGTTCGACGGCCCCTGGATTCACCGGGACATTCACGCCAACGGCATCCGGTTTCACGTCGTCGAGGTAGGCGACGCGGAGCCGGATGCTCCGTTGGTGGTCCTGTTGCACGGATTCGCCGATTTCTGGTGGTCCTGGCGCCATCAGTTGACGGCACTGTCGGAGCAGGGATTCCGCGTCGTCGCCATGGATCTTCGTGGGTACGGCGATTCCGACAAGCCCCCTCGCGGCTACGACGGTTGGACGCTCGCCGGTGACGTAGCCGGCCTCATTCGTGCGATGGGTTACGGCAAGGCCACGCTGATCGGTCATGCCGACGGCGGGTTGGTGTGCTGGGCGACCGCGCTCCTGCATCCACGCCTGGTGCGGTCGATAGCGCTGATCTCGTCACCACACCCGATGGCGCTCAAGAAAGCAGTCGTCCGCGACCCCTATCAGCGCCGCGCGCTTTTGCCCTCGTTCCTGGCCTATCAGGTACCGCTACGCCCGGAACGTCGGTTGACGGCCGACAACGGCGCCGAAGTGGAGCGTCTGGTTCGCTCGCGGTCCGGCCCCACCTGGCCGCAGCAACCCGAATTCGCAGACGTCATGAGCAAGATGCGGTCCGCGATCCGGATCCCGGGCGTCGCGCATTCCACGTTGGAGTACCAGCGTTGGGCCTTCCGCAGCCAGCTCCGCCCCGAGGGCCGACGTTTCATGCGTTTGATGGATCAGGTTCTTCGCATTCCGATCGTCCAGATTCACGGCGAACTCGACCCGTACGTGCTCACCCGTACCGTGCGTCGCGACAAGCACTGGGCTCCCGGCGAGAAACTGCGCACCATTGCCGGAGTCGGTCATTACGCGCATCAGGAAGCCCCCGAGCGCGTCAATCGCGAACTCGGGGACTTCCTCCTTACGGAGAAGTGACCGCTACAGGATGCACGCGCCCGTCGGTACGGGCGTCGATGCCGAGGCAGCCGCGTTCAACTGGCGCGAGACTTCCTGCGCGGTGAGGACGAATCCGGTGTCACTGTCGTCGACGGCAGCACCGAACACGACGCCGAGGACCCGCCCCTGATCATCGACCATCGGTCCACCCGAGTTGCCCTGCCGGATGGATCCGCGGACGGTGTAGACCTCACGCTGGGTGGTTCCGGCCTTGTAGATGTCCGGCCCGTTCAGGTTGAGGACCTCACGAACGCGGGCTGCGCTGGCCGTGTACGGACCACCGCCGGGGTAGCCGAGCACCAACGCGTTGTCACCGGTCCGAGCCTGCTCCGGAGCGAACGGCAGCACCGGCGCGTCCAATCCGGGAACCGCCAGAATCGCGATGTCCACGGCGGAGTCGAAGAGAACCACCTGCGCGGGCAGTGCGCCTTCCATGGTGTCCACGGTGATGCTCTCGGTTCCGGCAACCACGTGGGCGTTGGTCATGACGCGTTCGGGGGCGACGATGAATCCGGATCCCTCGAGCGCGCGCTGGCAACTCGGTGCGACGCCGTTGATGCGGAGAACACTCGGACGCAACTGCGCCGCCAACGGACTGGCGAGAACGCTCGCGTCGGGTGCTTCGACCTCGGTGATGGGCGTGCGCCCGAACGGGCCGATGACGTCAGGCAGGCCGGAGGTGTCGAGCAGCGCCGAGAACTCGGTCGGGATGCGGCGCAGCCACTGCGGCGCCACTTCGTCCACGCTGGCGAGAACGTCCGAACCACGAACAGCGGCGGCAATATTCGGCTGCGACGAGGAAGTGAGCGGAATCGCGAGCAACCACGCCGCGACCACGACAGCCACCGCCTGTAGACCCGCACCGATGACGCTGTCGACGGATCGCGCCGTCGGACTGTGCATTCCGCTGCGCGCCGCGCGTCCGAGCACCATGCCGGCGACCTCGCCGATGATGACCAACACGACGATCAGCGAGATGCCCGCGAGGATGCGCAGCTTGCCTTCGGTGACGTGCACGAGCAGGTGCGGCGCCAACAGAATCCCGGCGACGGCACCGAGGATCACGCCGACGAACGCCAGCGCCGACGCCACCGCGCCCTGACGCCATCCGGACGTGGCCGCGATGAGGGCGACCAGAACGATGGCGATGTCCACCCAACGAGAACCTGTCATCGCGGCACCGCCGAATCCTCGACACCTTCACCGAACTCGGACAGCGCTGTGTCCAGGTCTCTCACGTCCTCGTAGTTCCACGGAATCTCCCAGCCCGACACCGTGAACAGCGCCGCGAGGATTCCTGCTGTGAACCCCCAGACCAGCATGCCGTCGGCGCGGAACGCCGGGCCCTGGTACCCGAGGGGATGTCGAACCTGAAACCGGTTGTCTGGGTCGAGCAACGTGCGCAGCGGCACCCGGGCCACCCGTCCGACCTCGCCCTCGTCCTGAATGCCCACCGTCGTCGGCTGCTCCCAGTAGCCGAGCACCGGCGTCACGTCGAAACCCGACGGCGGGATGAAGATCTCCGGCAGCACGGTGAGCGGCTGAACTCCGCTCGGATCGAGCCCGGTCTCCTCCTGCGCTTCACGCAGCGCGGTGCCGACGGGGCCGTCGTCGCCCGGATCGGCGGCACCGCCGGGGAATGCGACCTGTCCGCTGTGCTGACGCATCGTCGACGCCCGTTGGGTCAGCAGGACGTCTGCGCCCTCCGGCAAGCCGCCGACGGCGAGAGGGTCGGCCTCACGCGGTCCGCCGAAGAGCACGAGCACCGCGGCCGGACGCGTCACGGTGCCGCGCGGCGCGCGACGCTCGAGGACGGGGTTGATCCGATGGGGATCGGTGGGCTCGGTGCTGGCGACAGCGCGCAACCACTCGGGAACCGGTGTACTCATACGACGACTCCCAGATATTGCGCCGCAGCGGCGGCGATCTCGTCCGCACTGCGGAAGGGTTGGGGCAAGACCTTGGCGACTGTTCCATCCGCGCGCACGAGCACCGACACCGGCAGCACCGGCGGTGCGCCCACTGCGATCCGTACCTTGCCGTCACCGTCCTGGACGCCGGGCAAACGCACCGAGTAGTCGATGAGTCGCGTCAAAGCGTTCTCCTGATTCGGATCCGAATGCACGGTCAGCACGTTGATGCTGCCGTCGGCGCGCTCCGCGAATTCCTGAAGGTACGGAAGCTCTTCGGCGCATGGCGCGCACCAGTACGCCCACAGATTGAGCAGAGTCGGCTTTCCGCCCACCGCTGCGGCAAGGTCGACGGGCGCTCCGTCGGAGACGCAGTCGAGGGTGATTCCGGCGAGAGCCGAGCCGGCAGGCGCTTCGCCGGTCGGAGTCGGGCAGGAGGCCAGAGCCGCCTGGCTACGGAGTTGATCGAGCGATTCCGACGACGGAGTGAACGTCGGCGGCTGATACGCGGACGAGGACGGGCCCGTCGAGGTGGGCGTCGTGTCGTCTCCTCCGCGCGGCCAGATCGCCACGACGAGAGCCGCGACGACCACGAGCGCAGCGAGAGACCATCTTCCGGCACTTGTCATCGGCGATCACAACCCTGCCAGGGCGAGCAGATGATCGGTCTCGGGGCCTTTCACCAGGGCCGCGGCCTCGGTTTTGTCGGTCGGGCCGAGACCGTACGACGGGCAGTCCTTGGCCAGGACACACACACCGCATGCGGGCTTGCGCGCGTGGCAGACCCGTCGGCCGTGAAAGATCACGCGATGCGAGAGCAGAGTCCATTCCTTACGTTCGATCAGTGCCCCGACGGCGTGTTCCACCTTGACGGCATCTTCTTCCTCGGTCCACTTCCACCGACGCACGAGCCGACCGAAGTGGGTGTCGACGGTGATTCCCGGAATGTCGAAGGCATTGCCCAGCACGACGTTCGCGGTCTTGCGTCCGATGCCTGGGAGTTTCACCAGATCTTCGAGCTTGTTCGGGACCTGCCCGTCGTGGCGTTCGAGTAGCGCCTGACCGAGTCCGATCAGCGACGTCGTCTTGTTCCGGTAGAAGCCGGTGGAGCGGATGTACTCCTCGAGTTCGGTCCGATCGGCTTCCGCGTATGCCTTTGCGTCGGGATAACGGGCGAAGAGTGCCGGCGTGACCATGTTGACGCGGACGTCGGTGCATTGCGCCGACAGGATTGTCGCCACTGCCAGTTCCAACGGAGTCGTGAAGTCGAGTTCGCAGTACACGTGTGGGAAAGCCACAGCGAGCTCACGATTCATCCGACGCGCCCGGCGTACCAATCCGAGGTGTGATTCTTCCTTCCGCGCACCCCCCGAACGCGGTTTCTTCCGCTGCTCTGAACTGCCTGTCGGGGTGGTCTGCACTCAGACAACTGTACGGATACGACATGAGTGGAGACTCCGTCGTGTCGATTCTGAGACCTTCGACGTGTTTACTTCCCCCTATGCAAGGACTCGCAGTAATTCTCTTTCCGCTACTGCTTATGCTCTTTGCCCTGGCGATGGAACGAGTCGAAGGGCGATTGCGTCGGCTCTCGGTCCAAGAGCATGAAGTAGAAGACTTCCTCGACCAGGCAAGTCACGACGACGTCGCCCGCCTGGCAAGCGATGGGTTTCCCCATGCGTTCGCCCGCTTCCACCGGAAGCGTAAGGGCCGTCAGTCGGAGGCTCCCGAGAGCGCCAGCCTGGGCGAAATCCGGACACAACGGGCAAGTTGACGGCCATACAAAGTA
This sequence comes from Rhodococcus sp. OAS809, assembly GCF_040546695.1. Classification (NCBI taxonomy): domain Bacteria; kingdom Bacillati; phylum Actinomycetota; class Actinomycetes; order Mycobacteriales; family Nocardiaceae; genus Rhodococcus; species Rhodococcus sp. OAS809. Next base: position 3,513,377 of record NZ_JBEPOI010000002.1, read on the forward strand.
GTCACCGCAGCGGATTCCGGAAGAATTTTCGGCTCTTACGTGGCATCAATCACTCGTCGCGAGCTAACGGGACGTAGACTTCGATGCCGTACCTGTTGCATTGAACACAGATTGCATTGGACACAGTGTCTCACTCATGAGGGCTGAGCCTGTGTACGACGGTTTGTGCGCAGCGCGGGTACAAAGATAGATAGCGCAAAAATGACACCACAAACGAACAAATCCCAACAAGGAGCGCACGTGGACGACGTCCTGGCAAGAGCCGGCATCTTCCAAGGAGTCGAGCCCTCAGCGGTAGCGGCGCTGACAAAGCAGCTGCAGCCCGTCGACTTCCCCCGTGGACATGTCATCTTCAACGAAGGTGAACCCGGTGACCGCCTGTACATCATCGTGTCCGGCAAGGTGAAGATCGGTCGACGCTCACCCGACGGTCGCGAGAACCTGCTGACGATCATGGGCCCGTCCGACATGTTCGGCGAACTGTCCATCTTCGACCCCGGCCCCCGCACCTCGACGGCTACGACCGTCACCGAGGTTCGCGCCGTGAGCATGGACCGCGACGCTCTCAAGGCATGGATCCAGCAGCGCCCCGAGATCGCCGAGCAGCTTCTGCGCGTTCTCGCCCGCCGTCTGCGTCGTACCAACAACACCCTGGCCGACCTGATCTTCACGGACGTTCCCGGCCGTGTCGCCAAGGCGCTCCTGCAGCTCGCGCAGCGCTTCGGCACTCAGGAAGGTGGCGCCCTGCGCGTCACTCACGACCTCACGCAGGAAGAGATCGCCCAGCTCGTCGGCGCTTCCCGCGAGACCGTCAACAAGGCGCTCGCTGATTTCGCACACCGCGGATGGCTTCGCCTCGAAGGCAAGAGCGTCCTGATCTCGGATTCCGAGCGTCTCGCTCGTCGCGCGCGCTAGTTTCTTCCGGTTCGACTCTTTCGGCCGCTCCCGCTTCGGTGGGGGCGGCCGAAGTCGTTCACTGGACTCTTGTTGTACCTATCGGTAAAGTCTGTACCGATAGGTACATATCTGATCGAGAGGCCCCGCAATGACCGTCCGAGCACCGATTCCGCCCTTCACTCACGAAACTGCCGTCCAGAAGGTCCGCCTCGCCGAGGACGGATGGAACTCACGCGATCCGCACAAGGTGTCGCTGGCCTACACGCCGGACAGTTGGTGGCGTAATCGGTCGACGTTCGTCACCGGCCGATCCGAGATCGTCGAACTTCTGACCGAGAAGTGGACCCGCGAACTGGACTACCGGTTGATCAAAGAGTTGTGGGCACACAGCGACGACCGCATCGCAGTGCGATTCGCGTACGAGTGGCACGATCACGACGGGCAGTGGTTCCGCTCCTACGGCAACGAGAACTGGGAATTCGACGCCGACGGACTCATGCACCACCGTCATGCCAGCATCAACGACGTTCCCATCGAGGAGTCCGAGCGAAAGTTCTTCTGGGATCCGACCGGACCACGCCCGCACGATCATCCGGGCCTGAGCGAGTTGGGTCTGTGATGAAAGGATGAATCCATGGCCAGACAGGTAGCTGAACGCTCGGACACGATTCCCGCTCTCGCAAACGTGTTTCGAACCTACGGGTTCGACGGAGCAAGCCTGGCCGTCATCACCGAACACACCGGTTTAGGCAAAGGCAGTCTCTACAACTTCTTTCCGCGCGGGAAGGAAGAGATGGCCGAGGCCGTACTCGACGAGGTCGACGGATGGTTTCGCGCCGAAGTCTTCGAACCTCTTCGAGCAGAATCGGTTCCACCGAGGCAGCGCATCCAGAGCATGTTCGCTACCGCGGGCGACTACTTTCGGTCAGGGCAACGCATTTGCCTGTTCGGCGCATTTGCACTCGGTGAAGAGCGAAACCGCTTCGGCGCCAGGGTGCGAACATACTTCGACGAATGGACAGCGGCTCTCGAGGCGGCACTCGTCGGTGCCGAAGATTCCATCGGACTCGCCGAAGAAGCCGTGGCCGGGATCCAAGGGGCGATCGTGATGTCCCGGGCACTGGACGACGGTTCCGTATACAGCCGAGTGACGACGCGACTCGAAGATCGACTGGTACAGGCACTCACGCCGTAACGCATACCGCACGACCACAAAGGCATTTGTGCCGCGGCATCCACCTGGCATGCTCGAAAAAGCATGCACAAGAAGAAAGGAACCCATGCCCTCGTTCGAGACGGTGATCGCATCCACCCCTTCGGGGAAGGTCCGCGGCCGAAAGCGTGACGGTTCCTACTACTTCGGTGCGATCCCCTACGCCAGCGCACCGCGCTTCGAGAAGCCTCGACCGGTGGAACCGTTCTCCGACGTCTTCGACGCCACAGCGCTTGGCACGGTCTTCCCCCAACCACCTTCACGACTCGAACGCATCATGGGGCCACCGCTCCCCGAACCGGAGCACAGCGAGGACAGCTTCACCGTCACCGTCACAACCCCGTCGCTGACCGGTCATCGCCCGGTGATGGTGTGGCTTCACGGTGGCGGGTACTCCAGTGGCGGCGGCTCACTCCCCTGGTACGACGGCGGCGCTTTGTCAGCCGAGGGCGACGTCGTCGTGGTGTCGGTCAACTATCGCGTCGGCGTGCTCGGATACCTCCTCCTCGACGGCGTCAGCGAAGGCAATCTCGGGGTACACGATCAGATCACGGCGCTCGAGTGGGTGCGCGAGAACATCGAGGCATTCGGCGGCGACCCAGACTCGGTCACCGTATTCGGGCAGTCGGCCGGCGCCCATTCCATTGTGAATCTGTTGAGCAGTAACAACTCTCGAACCCTGTTCCATCGAGCAATTCTGCAGAGCACCCCACGGCCGGACCTCAACTTCACGCAGGCTGCCGCGATCGAGAACGGGGAGACGTTTGCCCGACTGCTCGACGGAGATCCTCGGACCGCGCCGCTCTCCCACATTCTCGACACATTCCGCGGCACGGCTGTCGAGTTCAGCCGGCGGTCCCCCAATGTCGTGCAACCGCCCTTCGCGCCGATCTCCGAACTGGAACCGGTGATCCGAACTTTCGAAACAGCGCCTGACGTCATCGTGGGATACACCCGAGACGAGGGATCTGCTTTCGTGCGCGACCTAGCGGGAGTACCCGATCCCGAACACGTCGCCGAAAAGGCACTGACACAGAACATGTTTGCCGAACCGGCAATGGAGCTGGCCGAGACCTTCACAGCGGCCGGCGCGTCGGTGTACACGTACCGCTTCGACTGGGCACCGACGGACGACGTCTTCGGGGCCACTCACTGCATCGAACTACCCTTCGTGTTGGGAACCGAGCAGTCCTGGCAGGGCTCACCGATGCTGGGCAGCAGCGACTGGCAGAGCATCGACGCACTGGGCCGTCGGATACGCCGGCACTGGACGTCGTTTGCGCACACGGGAAGTCCGGACAGCAGCGAAACCTGGGAGAAGTACGCCTCGTCCCAATCGATCGGAATCACCTTCTCCTGAGCAACTTCGGGCGCCTACCCACCCGGAGAAATCCCGTCTAGGATTGCTCCATGGACATGCCCAAGCTCCTCGACGGGCGACTCAAACTCCGCCATCTCCTGCTCGTCGACGCATTGAGCCGTCAGGGCAGTGTGGTCGGCGCCGCTGCCGCACTTCACATCACGCAACCCGTCGCGACTCGGAGTCTGCACGACATCGAGTCCATTCTCGGTGTCTCGCTCTTCGACCGCGGCCCACGCGGCATCACCCCGACCATTTTCGGCGAGGCCTTCACAACTCATGCACGGGCCGTGATCGCGCAGCTGACCGAAGCCGGGCGGCACGTCGTCGAACTTGCCGACGCCAATCGCGGAACCGTCATCGTGGGAACACATCTCGCCGGATCCAACGTGCTGCTTCCCGGCGCTATCGCGCGCCTGAAGGTTCACCACCCGTTGCTCACCGTCGTCGTGCGCGAAGGTACGCCAGAGCAGTTGCTCACCGATCTGGAAGCGGGCCGAATCGACCTGATCGTCGGCCGGCTCACCTCACCTACCGATGACACCGCGACAAGACGGAACCTCTACGCCGAATCCGTCGAACTCGTCACCCGCGTAGATCACCCGCTCGCTCACCGCGAGGACGTCCAACTCGAAGAACTACGCGGCTTCCCCTGGATCCTTCCCGGGGTCGAGACAGTGCTCCGCCGCGAACTCGAGGAGTTCTTCGCCCGCAACGGCTTGCCGTTGCCCGAAAATCGGGTCGAGGCAACCTCTTTCCTCACCGTGCGTCAGCTACTGGTCGAGACCGACATGATCGCGGTACTACCGAGCCTCATCCCCCGCGACGACGCGCGCTTGACCACCCTGTCCATCACACTCGATCCGATCGGGCACAGCGTCGGCATCACCTCGTCGGCGACTCGCACGTCGAGTCCGTCCGCGCAGGCCCTGATCGCGACGCTGGAGTCCTTTGCAACTGAACTCATGCGACCGTGAAACGCCGATCGGCCCGTTCCCTCCAGAGGGAACGGGCCGATGTCGGATCAACCAGGACTCAGGCGTTTTCGGAGACGCGAATCTCCTCGTGCTCCAAGCCCCGCGACGAATCGGGGACAATCTTGAACAGGGCGATGGCGCCGACCAGGCTGATCGTGCACACCCCGGCGAGATACCAGGTCACACCGACCGAAGATCCGGTGGCGTCGAGCAGAGCCGTGGCGATCATCGGTGCCAGTCCACCGCCGAGAATCGCACCGCTCTGGAGGATCAGAGACGAGCCGGAATAGCGGACCTTGGCCGGGAAAGTGTCGGCGATGATGCTGCCCTGGACACAATGTGTGACCGGAACGATCAGGCCCATGCCCAGGAACGCGATGACGGCGACCATTTTGTTCTCGGTGTTGAGGAGCGGGAAGAACACGATGCACCACAACAGGATTGCAGCTGATCCGCCGATGAACATGTGCCGACGCCCGTACTTGTCGGCGATCTTTGTCCAGAACGGGATGGAAAGGAACCACAGGACTGCTGCCGCGGTCACGCTGAGCACCAGGAATTGCTTGTCGTAACCCAGATGTTGAGTTCCGTACGACAGGGTGAACACCATGAAGGCGTACGCCACGGCGGAGTTCGCCAAGCACGCGGCAAGCGTGAGAGACAAACGGGGGAAGCCGACCTTGAGCGACTCACGCAGCGGGAAGCGGACTATTTCGCCCTTCTCCATGATCCCGGCGAATGACGGCGACTCGGTGACGCGCAGGCGAATCACCAGACCGATCGCCACCAGAACGAAGCTGAGCAGGAACGGGATTCGCCAACCCCACGAAGCGAATGCCGAGTCCGACATCACGGCGTTGGTCGTCAGGAAGATGCCGTTGGCGAGAACCAGTCCGGCGGGTGTGCCCATCTGAGGGAAACCTGCATAGAGATTCTTCTGCCCCGCCGGCGCGTGCTCCATCGACATGAGTGTCGCGCCGGCGCCTTCACCGCCCAGACCGATGCCCTGAACGACGCGCATTGCCACCAGGAGGACGGGCGCCCAGAAACCGATGGAGTCGTAGTTCGGGATGAGGCCGATGAGTGTGGACCCGATGCCCATCATCACCAATGAGACCACGAGCGTGGCCTTGCGCCCGATCCGGTCACCGAAGTGCCCGAACACGAGTCCACCCACCGGCCGTGCAATGAACCCGACGGCGAAGGTGCTGAAGGCAGCCAGCGTGCCGGCCGTGGGGCTCAGGCTCGGGAAGAATTGTTTGTTGAAGATCAACGCGGCGGCTGTGCCGTAGAGGAAGAAGTCGTACCATTCGAGAGTTGTGCCGGCCAGGGTTGCCATGGCAACTCGGCTACGGGCCGCTTTCTCCGGCAACGGCTTTCCGTCGCTCGTAGTGCTGTTGGATATCTTGTCTGACATCGCGGAACCTATCGATTGGATGGGGCAGGCGGACGATGAAGTCTGTAGTCACCGACCCCGTCTTCGGGATTGTCGGTATCACGAGCGTCGTCGATCGTTGTGTTTGGAATTGTGCTCGCTCGAGACATGACTCACAAATGCCGAATTCACCGTCCGCCATACCGGAAAAGGTATAGCCGGGGCCTCAGACGAGACCCAGGAAGCGTTCGGCATTCCCCCGCGAAATCAATTGGCGCGCAGTATCGTCCAAGAACTCACTCTTGCGAACCACCTCACCGACCGGACGCTCCCCCAAGGGGTACGGGTAATCACTACCCACCATCACACGGTCCACCCCCACCGTGTCCACCAACAGTCGCAGCGCGCGCTCGTCGAAGACGACGGAATCCACGTAGAACCTTCCCAGGTAGTGCGAAGGCGGGAACTGCGACGTACCGATGATGTCGTTGCGGCCGTGCCAGGCGTTTTCCATCCGTCCCAACCAGAACGCGAAAGATCCACCACCGTGCGCAAATCCGATCTTGAGACGATCGTCGATCTTGTCGAACACCCCACCGAGAATCAGTGCGAGTATCGACAGGTGCGTTTCGGCCGGCATCGCAGTGAGCCACTGCGCCATCCAGCGATCGAGGCGCGGAGAGTTGGCCATGTCCCACGGGTGCACGAATACCGGCACGTCCAGCGACGCGCAGTGCTGCAGGAACGTCACCACGCCCTCGCTGTCGAGGTCCAGATCGCCGACATGATTGCCGATCTCGACACCGCGGTGCCCGTTCGCGATGCACCGCTCCAACTCACGGCACGCTGCGTCGGTGTCTTGCAGAGGCACCTGGCAGAAGGGAATCAAACGATCCTTCGCCGGCTCCACGATCTCGAGTGCGAGGTCGTTGAAGATCCGTGCAATGCGACTTGCCTGCTCACCGCTCCGGCCGTAGTTGAAGAACGCCGGAGTAGGTGAGACGACCTGCTTCTGCACGCCGTCGGCATCCATGTCCCGAAGCCGCACCTCGGCGTCCCAGGCATCGGACTGGATGCGACGGAACTCCTTGGTGCCCATCATGATCATTGCTTCGGTTTCCGACTCGACCTTCAGCCACGGCGCTTGCGGCCCCGCGTCTTCGGTCAGATCCGGCCACCCGTTGGGCACGTAGTGGGTGTGGATGTCGATCAGGTTGCTCATAGCTCAGCCCTTGCCGGGATGGAGCGTGCCGCACTTGTCACACGTGCGGGCTTCTTCGCTCTCGTAGAACTTGACGAACACCGGCGGAAGGTCGGCCACGATGTCGCGCACCTGAAGTTCGACCTCGTGAATCTTGTGATCACATTCGAGGCAGTACCACTGGAACTTCTCGAGCGTGCCTTCCTTGCGGACGCGTTCGATGACCAGGCCGATCGAGCCCGCGGTGGGACGCTGCGGCGAATGCGGAATGTCTCCTGGCAGCAACCAAGTTTCACCCTCGCGAATGTCGACGCGCTGAGGACCGTCTTCGGTCATGACATTGACGTGGATGTCGCCTTCGAGCTGGTAGAACCACTCCTCGTACGGATCGAGGTGGTAGTCGGTCCGCTGGTTGGGGCCGCCGACGACCTGCACGATGAAATCGTCTCCGAGCGCCATCGTCTGATTGTTGACGGGCGGCTGCAGGAGGTGGCGGTTGTCGTCGATCCACTTCTTGAAGTCGATGACGGGAGGAATCGTGGTCATGATGCATTCTCCGTATCTTCGGACGCCGAGCGTCGGGAGGCGGGCACGTACGCCACGCCGGAAATTTCGATGAGCAGGTGAGGGTGGGGCAGCTGGTGAACAGCCACAGTCGTTCTCGTCGGACCGTTTTCGTCGAACAGTTCGGCGTACACCTCGTTGTATCCGCCGAAGTCGTTCATCGACACCAGGTAGGAGGTGACCTGAACCAGATCACTCAGTTCTCCACCCACTTCGGCGAGAATCGCCGCGATGTTCTCGATGACGGCACGCGTCTGCGCCCGAATGTCGAGCGCCGTCGTCCCCATCTCGTCGACCTCGACGCCGACAAACGTGTTGTCGGGTCGACGCGAACTGGTCCCGGAGACATAGACGAAATCGCCGACCACCTTGACGTGGGGGAACTTTCCGCGCGGCTTCGCCAGCTTCTCGATGACCTGCGCCCCACTCATCGCTTCACACCTTTCACCGTGACGGTTCCGAGTCCGTCGATCGTGCACTGTGCGACGCCCTCGTCGAGTCGCACAGCTGCTGTGGCGGCACCGGCCAGAATTACCTGACCGGCGCGCAACGGAATTCGGCGTCGGCGGGCGATGTCGAGCAGTGCATGCAAAGCGCGCGCCGGATCGCCGAGAATGGCCGACGTGGAACCGACTACCGTCTCACCGCCGACTTCCATACGTACGGAACGGTCTTCGACGTTCTGTAGCGGCAGCCACCGCCCGATCACGTATCCGGCAGCGCTGGTGTTGTCAGCGACGACGTCGGTGTAGGTGAAGCGGAAGTCGCGATAGCGCGAGTCGATGATCTCCATTGCGGGAGCCAGCGCGTCGACGCAGGTTTCGATGTCGACGTTCGGATCGTCGAGATCGACGTCCTTCGACAGGCGGTATGCCACTTCGGGTTCGATCTTGGGATGAATGAACGTCCTCAGGTCGACTTCGCCGCCGTTGCTCACGCACATCGCGTCGGTCAACTGACCGACGATCACTTCGGAGACACCCATCTGCGCCATCTTCGCTTGGCTTGTGAAACCGAGCTTGATACCCACAATCGATTCGCCACGGCTGGTCCGCCGTTCGAGGAGTTCGTTCTGGATCCGGTAGGCCTCGTCGATGTCGATGGTGTATTCGTCGGCGAGGCTCGGGGTGTCGGTGCGAGTCTGCGCAGCGTCGTCGAGGCGACGCGCGAGCGCGGATACGGTGTCTTCGGGGGCTGTCATCACGCCTCGCTCATTTCTGGAAAACTTTTGCGGTTTCGATGTTCACAGTTGCACACATACATTCGTCGGTTCGGTGTAGAAGTGCAGCGAGGACTCGCCGCCCTCACGTCCGATGCCGGACAGGCCCATACCGCCGAAGGGAGATCGCAGTTCGCGGGTGAACCACGTGTTGACCCAGGAGATTCCGACGTTCATCTTCTGCGCGACGCGGTGTCCGCGGCGCAGGTCGTTGGTCCACACAGAGGCAGCGAGGCCGTACTCGGTGTCGTTTGCCAGGGCGATCGCCTCGGCTTCGGTCTCGAACGGAATGAGTGCTGCGACGGGTCCGAAGATCTCCTCGCGCACGACGCGATCCTTGTTGGTCAAGCCTGTCCACAGGGTGGGTTCGATCCAGGATCCGCCCGACAGTTCCTGTCCGAGGTCCGGAATACCGCCGCCGGTCAGCACTTTCGCGCCTTCCTGCTCGGCGATCTCGAAGTAGTCGAGAACCTTCTTCCGATGCGCCTGCGAAATGAGCGGTCCGGTCGTCGTTGCATCGAGCGTCGGGTCGCCCAGACGCAATCCTGCTGCCCGCTCGACGAGTCCACCGGCGATGTCGTCGAAAATACTGCGGTGCACGTACACCCGCTCGGTGCACAGGCAGACCTGGCCGGTATTGGTGAACACCGATTTGGTCAGGCCCGTCAGAGCTTCGTCGATGTCGACGTCGTCGAAGACGATCGCGGCGTTCTTGCCGCCGAGCTCGAACGAGACCGGACGGACTCGCGGCGCAACGGTTTTCATGACATGCGAACCCGTTGCCGAAGATCCGGTGAAGGTGACCCCGTCGATACCGGGGTGCGTGGTGAGGAACTCGCCGGCCGAGTTCGCACCGAATCCATGGACGACGTTGTAGACGCCGGCAGGCAGGCCGACCTCTTCGAGCACCTCGGCCAGCAACGACGCAGTCGCCGGGGTCTCCTCGGAGGGTTTGACCACCACGGAGTTTCCGCACGCGAGCGCGGGCGCAACCTTCCAGGTCAGGAGAAGCAGCGGCAGGTTCCACGGAACGATCACGGCGACGACGCCGAGCGGCTTGCGGATCGCGTAGTTCAGCGCCTGCTTGCCGCCCGCGAGATCCGTGACAAACGATTCCTGTCCCGCCGCGGCGACGATGTCGGCGAAGGTGCGGAAGTTCGTCAGGGCGCGCGCGACGTCGAGTTCGCGTGCCTGCGTGATCGGCTTGCCGGTGTCCGCCATCTCTGCGGCGACGAACTCTTCGAATCGCTCCTCGATCCGGTCGGCGGCGCGTCGCAGCAGAGCCGTCCGCTCTCGAACCGGCGTATCGGCCCAACCGTTGTCCAGAGCACGTCTGGCAGAGGTCACGGCCCGATCGACCAGGGCCTTGTCGGCCTCGTGGACCCGGGCGAGAACACGGCCCGTTGCTGGGTCGACCTGATCGAAGCTCGACGACTCGTCGGGTTCGACATAGGAGCCGTCCACGTAATTGCGGATCCATCCGTCGCATTGTGAGGTCATGGACTAACTATTGGCCCGTGACCCATATCAAACAAATGCAAAAACTGCCGCCAGCTATACCTCGATCGGCATAGATGGCGGCAGTTCGGCCACACAACTCAGCTCTTCGTGTCGGCGCCGAGCGCCTCAGCGTCGCAGATACGCCAACTGCACGTTGACGGATTTCTCCGCGACCGGCCACAGCTTCGGGTCGACGTCGGAGTAGACGTGCTCGACTACGTCGCGCACCGAGGCCGACTCGCCCAACGTCGACAGAGCAGCCCGCACCTGATCCAGACGCTCCTCGCGGTGGGCGAGGTACTGCTGCGAAATCGCCTGCAGATCGGGTAGGTCCGGACCGTGCCCGGGAAGAACCGTCAGTCCTTCGCCGAGTGCGGCCAGCGATCGCAGCGAGGTGAGGTAGTCCCCCAGATCGCCGTCGGAGTCGTCGAGAACTGCCGTGCCGCGGCCGAGAATGGTGTCGCCCGTCAGCACGCTCGCATCGTTCTCGATGACTATCGACACCGAATCCGCGGTATGGCCCGGCGTCGCGAGGATCCGCAACTTCAGGCCCGCTACCTCGATCACTTCACCGTCGACAAGCGCCGAAGCGCCCCCGCGAAGAAAAGTAGGGTCGACGGAACGCACTGGAGCCGAAGTCAATTCGTGGAAACGGTCCACCCCGCCGGTGTGGTCGTAGTGCCGGTGCGTGATCAAGGTCAGCGCTACCGGACCGATACCAGCGACACGTTGCAGGTGTTCCTCGTCGTTGTCGCCTGGATCGACGACAACACACTCGACGCTGCCCGGAGCATGCAGAATCCAAGTGTTCGTACCGTCCAGCGTCATCATGCCCGGGTTGTTCTCGAGCAAGACCGAAGCGATGTCGGTGACGCGGCGTAGCTGCGCGTAGGCGGGATGGACCGTCGACATCAGCGAACTTCGACGATCAGTTCCACCTCGACGGGTGAGCCGAGGGGAAGTTCTGCCACGCCGACTGCCGAACGGGCGTGGATACCGGCGTCGCCGAGCACCTCGCCGAGGAACTCGGATGCGCCGTTGATCACGCCGGGCTGGCCGGTGAATCCTTCGGCGGATGCCACGAAGCCGACAACCTTGACGACGCGAACGACGTTGTCGATGCCGACCAGGGCGTCGATGGCAGCAAGAGCGTTGAGCGCGCAGGTGCGAGCCGCGGCCTTGGCGTCCTCATCCGACACGCCCGCGCCGAGCTTGCCGGTCAGCGCCAGTTTTCCGTCGACGAACGGGAGCTGACCCGACGTGTACACGTGGTTGCCGCTGCGAACCGCGGGAACGTAAGCAGCGACGGGTGCCGCGACGGCGGGAAGTGCAATGCCCAGTTCGGCGAGACGCTCCGACCAGGTCTGTGTTGCCTCTGCCATGTGATTCAGCCCTTCGGACGCTTCATGTACGCGACGTGCTGCTCGCCCGACGCGCTCGGCAGGACGGCGACGAGTTCCCAGCCGTCGACACCCCAGTTGTCGAGAATTGCCTTCGGATTGTGGACCAGCAACGGAGTCACGGTGTATTCCCAGGAAGTTATTTCGCTCATGCGGTGAGCCTATCCCGCGTACATCTTCGGCCCCAGACTTATAGGCTCGCGGTGTGGTTGCATCCCAAGATGAGCTGAGCAGGACCTGGCCCGAGTCTGCGACGAAGGCCCGCCTGCACTTTGTGTCAGGTAAAGGCGGAACCGGTAAGTCCACGGTTGCCGCCGCGTTGGCGCTCGCGTTGGCCGAAGGCGGCAAGCGCGTTCTCCTCGTGGAGGTCGAGGGCCGCCAGGGAATCGCGCAGCTCTTCGACGTACCACCGCTTCCACCGCAGGAGACCAAGGTCGCGGCCGCCGAAGGTGGCGGTGAAGTGATGGCTCTGGCCGTCGACATCGAGACCGCGTTCCTCGAATACCTCGAAATGTTCTACAACCTCGGCTTCGCCGGCCGGGCGATGCGTAAGTTCGGCGCCATCGAATTCGCCACCACAATCGCTCCAGGCCTTCGCGACGTTCTGCTCACCGGCAAGATCAAGGAGTGCGTCATCCGCACCGATCGAACCGGCAAACGCGTGTACGACGCCGTTGTCGTCGATGCTCCCCCGACCGGGCGGATCGGCAGCTTCCTCGACGTCACCAAGGCGATGGCCGACCTCGCCAAGGGCGGCCCGGTGCATTCGCAGAGTGAAGGCGTCGTTCGGCTGCTGCACTCGCCGGAGACCGTCGTACATCTTGTTGCGCTTCTCGAAGCGCTGCCCGTTCAGGAAACCGCCGACGCCGCCGCAGAACTGGCGCGTGACGACCTCAACCTCGGTGCCATCATCGTCAACCGCGCCAGCCCGAGGTTCTTGCCCGAAGACCAACTCTCCGGTGCTGCAGCCGGCAACATCGATGCAGCTTCGATCCGGTCGACGCTCTCCGATGTCGGCATCGATCTGTCCGACGACGACTTCGCCGGCCTGCTCACCGAGACGATCGAGCACGCGTCGGTGCTCGAAGCTCAAGAATCCAGTGCGGAGAAGCTCCGCGAGATCGACGGCGCGCGGGTGCAACTTCCCGCACTCGCCGACGGCGTCGATCTCGGTGGGCTCTACGAGCTGGCCGAATACCTCACGGAACAGGGCGTGTGATGACCGAGACCACCGAGAACGTGACGGTCGGCAGTTCCAGGACCGGCCGACGCGCAGCTCCTGCCCTCGATATTTCGGCGATCATCAAGGACCCGACGGCCCGGATCGTGGTGTGTTGCGGCGCAGGTGGCGTCGGCAAGACCACGACGGCTGCGTCGCTGGCGTTGCGGGCAGCCGAAGAGGGCCGACGCGTAGTCGTCCTCACCATCGATCCGGCCCGTCGCCTCGCACAGGCCTTGGGTGTGGCCGAACTCGACAACACTCCGCAGCCGGTGAAGCTGGGTCCCGAGGCCACGGGCGAACTCCACGCGATGATGCTGAACATGCGTCGGACTTTCGACGAGATGGTCATCGAGCATTCGAGCCCTGAGAAGGCCGAGCAGATCCTGGCGAATCCCTTTTACCAAACCGTTGCCACATCGTTCTCCGGAACGCAGGAGTACATGGCGATGGAGAAGTTGGGGCAGCTGGCGTCGAACGACGCGTGGGATCTGGTGATCGTCGATACCCCGCCGTCGCGCAATGCGCTCGACTTCCTCGACGCTCCACAGAGGCTCGGAACATTCCTCGACGGACGGATGATCCGGCTGCTCTCGGCACCCGGCCGTGGCCTGACCAGGCTCGTGGCCGGCGCGATGGGATTGGCCCTGAAGGGTGTCTCGACCATCGTGGGAAGCCAAATGCTTTCGGATGCATCGGCATTCGTGCAGTCGCTCGACTCGATGTTCGGCGGTTTCCGTGAACGCGCCACGAAGACCTACGAGTTGCTGCGTCAGCCGGGGACTCATTTCCTGGTGATCGCAGCGGCCGAGCCCGACGCTCTCCGTGAGGCGGCGTTCTTCGTCGATCGCCTTGCGGGTGACTCGATGCCGTTGGCCGGTCTGGTTCTCAACCGCACTCACCCGACGTTGACGGCTCTGCCTGCCGATCATGCGGTGACCGCCGCCGACAAACTGGAAGCGAAGGAAAATGCGACCGAGGCCGAGGCCCTCACCGCAGCCGTTCTCCGCATCCATGCCCATCGGGCAGTGATCGCGAAGCGAGAAATCGCCTTGCTGAGTCGATTCACCGCAGCTCACCCGAGGGTGCCGCTGATCGGTGTTCCGTCGCTACCGTTCGAGGTCTCGGACCTCGAGGCGCTGCGCGCGGTGGGAGATCAGCTCACTCGTAAGGGCTGATCCCCCGATCGACCTGGATCAGACTGCTGAGTGATGCTGGCGCTGGTCTTCGAAGAACTCGGACCAGGAGTCGACGTCGGGGTGCTGCTTGAGCAGTGCACGGCGCTGACGTTCGGTCATTCCGCCCCACACACCGAACTCGACACGGTTGTCGAGAGCATCTGCTCCGCACTGCATGAGGACCGGGCAGTGACGGCAGATGGTGGCTGCCTTGCGCTGTGCGGCGCCACGAACAAAAAGTTGGTCGGGATCGACCTCGCGGCATCGCGCCTGAGTTACCCAGGCAATTCGTGCCTCGGCCTGCTCGATGTCCAAACGGCTACTCGGGGTGGCTGTGTACATTCTGGGTCCCCTCTACAAAGTCTGACCGTCGCCATGAGGCGAGCAGCGCACCATCTCAGCCGTCTCGCGGTAGCACGTGAAAGCTGAGACACATTCGTGATCGAGTGTTACGTCGATCACACTGATCACAATTTAGGTAAAGAACGCCCCTAACGCAAGACGGTCGGGAGCATTTTTTGGTACGGCAGTACAAAGCGCGTGTTCAGGAGGTTTTGAACACCCGCAAAACACTGAAACCGGTTCCAATGGGTGGGCACACGTACTCTGTAGATCGTGTCGATTGCAAAAACAGTGGCGAAGCTCGCCGGAAGCTCCGCATTGGCGGGTGTCCTGGTCGCAGGGGTGATGTTCCCGGTGGCCGGCGGATTCGGATTCGCGTCCAATCGCGCTGCCGATACCGTCGACAACGTCTCGGCCGAACTGGTCGAAGGCACGGTCCCCGCGGTGTCCACCATGGTCGATGCGGCAGGCAATCCCATTGCCTGGCTGTACGACCAACGACGCTTCGAAGTCCCGAGCGAGAAGATCTCCAACAACATGAAGTTGGCGATCGTCTCCATCGAGGACCGCCGGTTCCCCGACCACAAGGGCGTCGACTGGCAGGGAACGCTGCGCGCCTTCCTCACCAACACGACGACCGGTGAAGTGCAGCAGGGCGCGTCGACACTCGATCAGCAGTATGTGAAGAACTACCAACTGTTGGTCGTGGCCAAGACGGATGCCGAGCGCCGCGCTGCCATCGAGACCACCCCGGCCCGAAAGATCCGCGAGATCCGGATGGCGCTGACGCTGGACAAGGAACTCACGAAAGACGAGATCCTCACCCGGTACCTCAACCTCGTACCTTTCGGCAACGGATCCTTCGGCATTCAGGACGCGGCTCAGACCTACTTTGGCGTCGACGCCGCAGATCTGACCGTTCCGCAGTCCGCGATGCTGGCCGGCATGGTTCAGTCCAGCTCCGCGCTGAACCCGTACACGAACGTCGAGGGCGTGACCGAGCGTCGTAACACCGTGCTCGACACCATGATCACGAACATTCCGGATCGTGCCGACGAGTTCCGTGCAGCCAAGGAAGAGCCCCTCGGCGTCCTCGAAACCCCCAACAACTTGCCGCGCGGCTGCATCGCTGCAGGCGATCGCGGATTCTTCTGTGATTACGCACTGAAGTACCTCTCGGATGCCGGAATCACCCGCGACCAGATCAACGAGGGTGGTTACCTCATCAAGACCACTCTCGATCCGCAGGTCCAGGCGTCCACCAAGGCCGGACTGAACGCGAACGCGAGCGCCAACCTCGACGGCATCGCGAACGTGATGAACGTGATCAGGCCGGGCCAGGATTCACACAAGGTCATCGCGATGGCCAGCAGTCGCACGTACGGACTCAATGCCGACGCCGACGAAACCGTCCAGGCGCAGCCGTACTCCCTTGCCGGTGACGGTGCGGGTTCCGTCTTCAAGATCTTCACGACCGCTGCGGCGATGGAGAAGGGCCTCGGCATCAACGCGACCCTCGACGTGCCCAAGCGCTTCGAAGCCAAGGGCATGGGTAGCGGTGGTGCGGCAGGCTGCCCGGTCTCGACGTACTGCGTGGAGAACGCCGGTAACTATCCGCCGACGCTGTCCGTGACCGACGCCCTGGCACAGTCCCCAAACACCGCTTTCGTCAAGCTCATCGAGGCGACCGGCGTCACGCCGACCGTCGACATGGCTGTCCGTCTCGGCATGCGCTCGTACGCCGATCCCAACACCTCGGGCTTCGACGAGCGCAGCATGGCCGACTTCCAGAAGGAACAAAACCTCGGTTCGTTCACCCTCGGCCCCACCTGGATCAACCCGCTCGAACTCTCCAACGTCGCGGCCACTCTCGCCTCGCACGGCAAGTGGTGCCCGCCGAGTCCCATCGATTCGGTCTTCGACCGCTACGGCAAGCCGGTGGCCGTCACCGAGCAGGGCTGTGAGCAGGTCGTCGAGCCCGGCTTGGCAGACACACTGGCCAACGCCATGAGCCGTGACGACGTCGGCGCCGGTACGTCTGCCGGTGCCGCGAGCAGCGCCGGATGGAGCCTGCCGATGTCGGGCAAGACGGGTACCACCGAGACCCACAAGTCCTCGGCGTTCCTCGGCTTCACCAACAACCTCGCTGCGGCCGTCTACATCTTCGGCGACTCCCCGACGCCCGGCGAGATCTGCTCGAGCCCGCTACGCCCCTGCTACAGCGGCAACCTGTACGGCGGTACCGAACCGGCGAGATCCTGGTTCGCGGCAATGAACCCGGTCGCCAACAACTTCGGGCCCACTTCGCTGCCCCCGATCGACGAGAAGTACGCACGGGGATCGCAGAACGGCCAGGTTCCCGAGGTTGTCGGCCTGAGCCAGTCGGCGGCGACGTCGAGGTTGCAGGCGTCCGGCTTCACGGTCAATTCCGTGACCACGGCGTCCGGAGCACGGGCGGGAACGGTCACCGGAGTTTCGCCGTCCGGGTCCGCGATCCCGGGTTCGACCGTCACGATCTACATCAGTGACGGCTCCGTGAGGGCTCCGGCAGCACCCGCATCCCCCGCGGCTCCGGCACCGGGCGCGACTCCCCCGGATGCGACTCCGCCGGGAGGCGAACCCGCACCGCCTGCGGGGACCCCACCGAACTGACGGCCCTGAAAACTGACGGCTCTGAAAACAAGAACGGCCGCGATTTCCGAGTGACTCGGAGTTCGCGGCCGTTTTCGGTTTCCGGTGGCGCGCTTCTACAGGCGGGACTTCACTGCTGCAGAGATACGTGCGCCATCGGCCTTGCCCTTGGCCAGCGCGCTGGCGGCCTTGATGACCTGGCCCATCTGACGCATACCCGGACGCTCACCGAGCTCCTCGGACACCTGAGCGAGGGCGGTGTCGACGACGTCGACGAGTTCGGCGTCGGTCAACGGCGTCGGCAGGTACTCGTCGATGATCTGAGCTTCGGCGCGCTCTTTCGCGGCAAGTTCACCGCGGCCGTTCTCGGTGTAGATCTCGGCCGATTCGCCGCGCTTCTTCGATTCCTTTGCAAGGACTTTGATGATTTCTTCGTCGGTGAGGACCCGTGCTTCCTTACCGGCAACCTCTTCGGTCTGGATGGCTGCCATGAGCATCCGAAGGGTGGCTGTACGTAGCGGATCCTTCGCCTTCATGGATGCAACCATGTCGGTTCGGAGGGTGGCTTTGAGCGATGGTGTCGTGTCGGACATGGTGGAAACGCTACGCGCTCGGCGTTTCGAGCGTGCCGATAGTTACCTCCGCCCGGACACAATTCTCTGTGGAATAGCTGCAAAAGACAGCGAGAGCGACGCAGAAGAACGCCACACCCGTATCCTTGAGAGGTGTCTTCCCAGTTCCGCACCAATCTGACCCGCACCGCACTTGGTGCCGCGGGCGCCGCTGCACTAGGGATCGGGTACGCATCCGGCATCGAACGCAATGCATTTGCACTGCGTGAGGTGACGATGCCAGTCCTGGCGCCCGGTTCGTCGTCGCTGCGGGTCCTCCATCTCAGCGACCTGCACATGATGCCGAACCAACGGTTGAAACAGAATTGGTTGCGTGAGCTCGAAGGCCTCGACCCCGACCTCGTGGTCAACACCGGCGACAACTTGTCGCATCAGCGCAGCGTCCCGGCAGTGGTCCAGGCGCTCGGCGATCTGTTGGCTCGGCCGGGTCTGTTCGTCTTCGGCAGCAACGACTACTTCGCTCCGAAACCGAAGAATCCACTGAGCTACATCTTCAACAAGGACAAGCGCATCACCGGGGATCCCCTCCCCTGGGGCGATCTGCGGGCCGCGTTCACCGAACGTGGATGGCTGGACATGACCCACGTGCGCCGCGAACTCGAAGTGGCCGGTATTCGCATTGCTGCCGCCGGCGTCGATGATCCGCACCTGAAGCGCGATCGCTACGACACCGTCGCCGGAACACCCAATCCCGTCGCCCAGCTCAAGCTCGGCCTGACGCACTCACCCGAACCTCGAGTTCTCGACCGGTTCGCCGACGACGGCTACGACCTGGTGCTCGCCGGCCACACGCACGGTGGTCAGCTGTGCCTTCCGTTCTACGGCGCGCTGGTCACCAACTGCCAGATCGACCGATCCCGGGTCAAGGGACCGTCGAAGTGGGGCGCACACACCCAGCTGCACGTCTCAGCAGGCATCGGCACTTCGCCGTGGGCTCCGGCACGCTTCTGCTGCCGCCCCGAGGCAACTCTGCTGACTTTGGTTCCGGCGACCAGGCGCGAACCGGAACATGTCTCCGCACACAGTTCCGCAGAGTCTCCAGCGTCGGTTCTACGCAACTGACCTGCGGATTTAATGTCAGTCGACTCGGTAATGTAAGCTAACCGAGGTTCGACACGGGGTGTGGCGCAGCTTGGTAGCGCGCTTCGTTCGGGACGAAGAGGTCGTGGGTTCAAATCCCGCCACCCCGACAGTGAAGAACAGAAATCGAGGCCCTTCCGCTTACGCGGGAGGGCCTCGATTTCGTTGACGATAAGGTGAAGCCGTGGCATCCGAACCAGACTTCGCGCACAACGACATGGCGAGCCGTAGCCGACGTGAGAAAGCTGTCGGTCTTGCCAAGTTCGCCTGGGATCGCGATATCAGTAGTGCAGAGTTGCTCGACATGCCCGACGATCGGCTGCGCAAGCTTGCGCGGGCGGCGGGCGCCAATCCGCCGAGCACGCGGGAGACCTGGACGATCGCGGCCGGACTGCTCGACGAGAAAGCCGTGTGGGCAGCAGCCAACCCAGACCGTCCCGAAGCTCGGCGTGAGCATCCGGACGAGAAGATCATGTGGGTGAAGAAGCCGATCGAGCCCTGGCTGTGACAGCCGAATTGAGTGCAGCTGTGACAGCCGAATTGAGCGCAGCTGTGACAGCCGAATTCAGCGGAGCTGTGAACCGGTGATCGGGCAGGTCGATGAAGTAGTTGTGGATTGCTCCGCACCAGCCCAGTTGGCGATCTTCTGGGCCGGAATCCTCGGTGGGCAGCCGGTGGAGCGGAGCGCGGAGTGGGCGTTTGTCGACCCTCCAGGATGGACTCGCCTCGCCTTCCAACGTGTACCGGAATCCAAGCTGACGAAGAATCGTCTACACATCGACGTCAGTGTGGATGACGTCGTCGCTGCGACCGAAGCTGCCGAGCGCCTCGGCGCAACTCGGGTCGGCACTGTCCAGGAGGACCCGGCCGGCGCCTTTCAGGTGCTGCTGGATCCCGAGGGAAACGAGTGGTGCGTCGTCCGAAGTGCCGGAAGGTGATTTACGCTCCCGCTACGGTTTCGCGAGCCCAACGGTAGTCGGCCTTACCGCTGGGCGAGCGGAGGATGGTTGGTACGAGCACGATCGAGCGGGGGATCTTGTACCCGGCGACGTGGGTGCGGCAATGCTCCGACAATGATTCCGTCGCAACATCTTCGAATCCCGGTCGAACCTGCACCACCGCGGCGACCTTCTCACCGAATCGAGTGTCGGGCGCACCCGCCACCAAAGCGTCGAAAACTGCCGGGTGAGTTTTGAGTGCCTGCTCCACTTCTTCGGGGTAGACCTTCTCGCCGCCGGAGTTGATGCACATCGAACCGCGCCCGAGCAGCACGATGGTTCCGTCGGCTTCCATCGTGCCCATGTCCCCGAGCACCGCCAGACGAACCCCGTCGACGACGGGAAAAGTTGCAGCAGTCTTGGCCGGGTCGCCGAAGTAGGCAACGGGAACATGGCCGGCCCGGGCGATGAAACCGACTGTGTCCGAGCCTGGTTCGATGCGACGGAATTCGTCGTCGACAAGAATCATGTTGGGGTTGGATCGAATTCGCTTGGAACCGTCCTCACCGAATTCGACGACGCCGTCGTTGCCGGATTCCGAAGCACCGAATGCATCCTTGATCACCAACCCCGGTAGTCGGGTTGTCAGTTCTGCCTTCAGGTTCGGCGAGAACAATGCGCCACCCGACCCGATCAGTTGGAGAGTCGAAAGGTCGTAGCGCCCTTCGCTTGCGGTGATGGCGTCGGCGATCGGCCGAGCAATTGCGTCGCCGACGACGGTGATTCCGGTGATCTTCTCGGCCTCGACCAGTCGCAACACTTCCATCGGATCGAAGCTGCGGGTCAGCACTCGGGGCGCTCCCATGAGGAATGCCGTGAGCAGTGAATAGATTGCGGCTCCATGCATGAGCGGCGGGATGAGTAGCAGCACAGTTGGATTGGTGTTCGCTACAGCTGCATCCACAACCTCTTCGAGGCTACGACGCGGCGGCCCGCTGAGGTTCGCTCCGGACAGCGCGGCAAAGAAGAAGTCCTCGTGCCGCCACACCACACCCTTGGGCATTCCGGTTGTGCCGCCGGTGTAGATGATGAAATGGTCGTCGTTGCTGCGAGGGCCGAAGTCGCGGGTATCAGTCTGCGCGGCAAGGGCGTTCTCGTAGTCTTCGCCGACGATCAACACGTGGGTGATCTCCGGACACTGCGGAACCACGGCCAATGCCGTCGGCGCGAATTCCTCTTCGACCAGCAGTGCCACCATTTGAGAGTTGGTGTAGATGTACAGGAGTTCTGCATCGGTATAGCGGAAGTTGACGTTGATCGGTACCGCTCTGATCTTCAAGCAAGCCAGGAGCGCTTCGACGTACTCGACGCAGTTACGCATGTGAATACCGACGTGCTGCCCAGGCTCGACGCCCACCGACTGCAGGTGATGAGCGAGTCGGTTCGATCGCAGTTCGAGTTCGGCGTAGCTCAATCGCACGTCTTCCAGAATCAAGGGAACTCGATCGGGGATCGCATCGGCAACGGCCTCGAACAGATCGGCAATGTTCAGGGTCATCGAAATCCTCACTACACGCGTCTTCGCTTACCAGTACAGGTCTTTCGCGAAGCTAACACGTTGGTCGCACCCTGTAGTCCGAATTGCGTAGCGGTCCCGCTGAGCGAGACCTGACGCGCCGCTCACCTGGCGTCAACGGTGCGGATACCTCCCTGACCAAGCCCGATAGCCGAAAGGTAGGGTAGCCTAATGCACTCACGCACCACTCTCCGGAGCCGCACGTCGGTCCGGGTCGCCATGGTTGCCTTGGCGACTGTTTTTGCCGCTACGGCCTGCGGCTCTTCCGACGCCGGCGGCAACGCAAACGGCAACACCGATGTCGCGACCGGCGGCAAGCTGTTCAGCACCGCCGACACGGAAACCGCGAAGCTCGGCAGCGGTGCCGCGCCAGGCGAGTTCCCTCGCACCATCACCCATGCCCTGGGCGAGACCACCCTCGAGGCCAAGCCGACCCGCGTCGTCGTCCTCGACAGCGGTGAACTCGACGAGGTTCTCTCGCTCGGGATCACCCCGGTCGGCATCGCCAGCCCGGAAAGCGCCGCCGGTCAGCCGTCGTACCTGGCGGACAAGTTGGTCGGTGTCCCCGATGTCGGCACGACCAACAACCTCAACCTCGAGGCGATCACCGCACTGCAGCCCGATCTGATCCTCGGCAGCAAGCTGCGCCAGGACAAGCTTTACCCGCAACTCGCGGCAATCGCTCCGACGGTCTTCAGCATCCGCCCCGGCTTTCCGTGGAAGGAGAACTTCCTCCTTGCCGGTGACGCACTCGGCGAGGAGACCAAGGCTGAGCAGGTTCTCAACGACTACCAAGATGAGCACGCCGACAAGGTACGTGGGTCGATCGACGGCTCCCCGACCGTTTCACTGGTTCGTTTCATGTCCGGGAAGCTGCGCCTGTACGGCAATCTGTCGTTCATCGGCGTCATCTTGAAGGACGTCGGCCTGCCCCGCCCGGCGATCCAGGACATCGACGAACTGGCCGTCGAGGTCAGCCCCGAAACGATCACCGAGGCGGAGGGTGACCGAATCTTCTACTCCAGCTACGGAAATCCCGCCGACACGGGCCAGACCACCGTTGTTGCCGGCCCGCTGTGGGCAAGCATGGACGCAGTCAAGGAAGGCCGCGCCACCGAGGTGAGCGACGAGACCTGGTTCCTGGGCCTCGGCCCGACAGGTGCCGGCCTGGTTCTCGACGACCTGCAAGCCAAGCTCGGCAAGTAGCCGTCACCGGCACAAAGAACGCCGCCCGACTCTCCGGAGTCGAGCGGCGTTTTTTGTTCAGCGGTTGTCCTGCTCGAGGTGTTCGTTCATCGTCGAGTGAAGGTCGACGAGAAATTCCTCGAATCGACTGAGCAGTTCGGGCGGGTACTTCGCCATCATGGCGTCGAGTCGCACGGCAAGGGGCCCGAAGAACTCGTCCGCCAGGTCCTGCACATGCGCACTGCTGTGCAGCGTGACCACTCGCCGGTCGGCATTCTCTCGGGTCCGGACGATATGTCCCGCCTTCTCCAGGCGGTTGAGCAACGCGGTGGTTGCACCCGACGTCAGCGAGATCCGCTCTCCGAGGCGGGCGGGTGAGAGCGGCGTCCCCTTCTCCTCGGCAGCGGTGATTTCCATCAAGGCAGTCGCGTCGGTGGAATGCAGGCCGAGCCACGACGCGAATCGATGGCTGAATTCGGTGAACGTGCCACCGTACGCGCGGAATTCGTCCATCAGCCGCTCCCGCTCCACGGAGATGTCGCGCGGTGCCTCCACCTCAGTGATCCCACCTTTCCTGTGCCAGACGGCGGCCGGTCGAGCCCAGCGCGCACGTTGACAACTTACCGCCTCAAATATACCTTCATTGTAAAGTTACTTCACAATGGAGGTTTATTCGTGAACATCTCACCCACCACCCGCAAGTGGTTGGGCCTGATCGCCATTGCACTCGGCGTGGCACTGATCGTCGTCGACACCACGATCGTCAACGTCATAGTTCCCTCGATCATCGAAGATCTCGGGATCAATTCCGTTCAGGCTCAATGGATCCAAGAGTCCTACGCAATCGTGTTCGCGGCACTTCTGCTATTGGTCGGCAGAGTTGCCGATCTGGTCGGCGCTCGTCGCATCTTCATTGCCGGTGTCATCGTGTTCGGAACGACGAGCCTGCTGGCCGGACTGGCACCGAACGGCGGTCTGCTCATCCTGGCGCGATTCCTGCAGGGCGCCGGCGCGGCCATGATCCTGCCCACGTCACTGTCGCTTCTGAACGCGATGTTCACCGGAAAGGCGCGCGGCCAGGCCTTCGCGGTCTGGGGCTCCACCATCGGCGCTGCATCCGCCCTCGGCCCATTGCTCGGCGGCTGGCTTGCCGAACATGCCTCATGGCGTTGGGCATTCGGGATCAACATTCCGCTTGCTGCGCTCATTCTCATCGGCGCAGTGCTGTTCATCGCACCCTCGACGCGCACCGCAGGGCGCGTCGACGCCACCGGAGCGGCACTGTCCATCGCCGGCCTGGGCCTGCTGGCCTTCGGACTCGTCGAGGGACGAACGTACGGGTGGCTGACGACGAAGGAACCCTTCGATCTATTCGGTCTTTCATGGTCCAGCGGCCCGTCGCCGGTTCTGGTGGCGCTGGTTCTCGCCGTTCTGTCGCTCGGTGCGTTCGCCTACCGTCAAACCATGCTCACCCGCAGCGACGATCCGTCGCGGGCACTGATGGACGTACGGTTGTTCTCCATCTCGTCGTTCCGCAACGGCAACATCGCGACGCTGATCATCGGACTCGGCGAGTTCGGAATCGTTGCGGTGCTTCCTCTCTGGCTCCAGTTCACGCTCGGATACAGCGCACTCCAGGCAGGGCTCGCACTGGTTCCCATTGCCATCGGCAGCTTTGTCGCCAGTGGTGCGAGCTTCGGGCTGGCATCGAAGGTCTCGCCGTTGGGCTTGGTCCGTATCGGCCTGGCTCTCGAAGCACTCGGTCTCGCCGGTCTCGGATTCATCGCTGCGACAGACAGCCCCTGGTGGACTATCGCCGCAGTGCTGTTCTTCTACGGAATCGGCGTCGGTTTTGCGACTGCCCAGGTGACCAACGTCGTGCTCGAGGAGATTCCCGAGCAGAGCGCCGGTCAAGGCTCCGGCATTCAGAGCGCGTTCCGCCAACTCGGATCCGCACTGGGCATCGCTGTCCTCACCACGGTCTTCTTCAGCACTCTCAATTCGACGCTGAACAACGACCTCACCGGATCCGGTGTCGACCAAGCTCAGGCTGATCAGTTGACGCGGGCAGTCACCGACAGCGCAGGCGCCGCCATCGACTCGCTGGCCGGTTCACCGAACACTGCCTTCGTCGCCGACGCTGCCCAATCTGCGATGACTCACGGCATCACACTCGGCGGATACCTTGCGGCCGGATTTGTCGTGGTGGGCCTGATCGCCACGGCGCTCATCCCGAACAAGCCCGCCCCGTCAAACGAGGAGGAAACGAAAGCAGCAGCCGACGTCGCCTGACGGTCGGATCGGTGCAGTACGGTGCCGGTATGCGATTGCCCTGGTCACGGTCATCACAGTCACGGTCAGCACAGTCACGGTCAGCACCGGGGCTCAGTGAGGCCGACATCGTCGCCGTACGTGAGCAAGCACGCGAACTGGTAGTCCCAGGTTTCGCGACGTTCGACGAAATCTGCGAAGCCGCCCGAGACTGTGTCGAGGGCGGCTTCGAGAACGACGAACTCGGCAGACAGATCGACGCAGTAGTGCGTGAGGTCTGGGACCGAAGAGTCGAGGAGCAGACCCAGTGGACGGCTCCCGGAGACTTCGAGCGCCTCTCCGCAGCCTTCGCCGAACTCGAACGCAACGGCATCGTGGCCCGGATGAACTTCACCTGCTGCATGCAGTGCGGCACTACCGAAATCGACGACGAACGCACGCCGTCCGAACCCGACGAGAACGGGTATCCCTTTGTTCAGTGGGCGTACACGTTCTTCCACATGCAAGATGCGGAGCGTCTCGGCGACGAGCCGTCCGATCTCTACTTGTCCTACAGTGCGTTTCGTCCGGCCCACGATCTCGATCCCGCGCTGGTCGCCGCTGCTTTCGGCGGCGACGAAACCGCCAAGGCACACATGATCGCGCACACCGATCAGACCGTCGGGCGCCAGGTAGCCGACGCACTCCGAACTCAGGGGCTGAGCGTCGATTGGAACGGCGACAACAATCAGCGTATCCGTGTCACCGACGTATGTTGGCGTAAACCGCTTCCGCAGTAGGAGATTCAGCTGGGTGGCAATACGCGGTCGAGGAACGTATTGCTGAATACGCGGTGCGGGTCGTGTTCGTCGAGAGTGGCGAGAGCGAAGTCCCAATTCCCGTCGCCACCGGCACGGAAGGTGGCAGGCACTGTGCTGGTGAGGAATTCGTCGTCCTGGTACGCCGCCTGATCGGTGAATGCCCACCCCTTGGACCACTCCGGACGGAAGGTCGCGTAATCGCCGGAGTAGTTCGCGACCATCCACAGTTCCATTTCGCGAAGGAACGCAGGCAATCCCGCGGTGCCGGGAATCGAGACCACGTTCATCCAGATCGCTGTGTCCCAGTCTTGACGATCCGCCCGCGGCCGCACCGCTGACAGGTCCGGCACTCCGGCGCTGTCGACCAACACCTCGCCGTCATCGTCGACACCGCAGAGACGCACTTCGAACGGCATGTTGACGGGATACTGCCCCAGCGACGCGTAGTGCGTCATTCGTTCGTTCAGCCAACTCGTCATCTCGTGGACGACTCGGCCGATGTTGGACCGCTTGGTGATCACGGCTCCGCCCCCGGCTACGACGCGCAAGGTCGTGCGCCGGAGGTAGAACAGAACGTCTTTCGACCAGCCCCAGAGATCGTCGGTGTCGGTCAGCACCAATCCTGCTGCTACAGCGCCGAACTGAGAGGCGCCGAACAGCGGTGTCGCAGCTTGGAGACCCTGTGCCACCATCCCCAACGGGGTGGTGACTTCTTCGGGAATCGCGTCGGAGAAGAAGTAGTTGTACGGTCCGCTCACCTCTCGGGACTCCGGCGGTTTGACCGGGGTCGGTGTCCAGACCTTGAGCCACGGTGTTTGCGTGAACGGGAACCAGATTGCTTCCACCCGTCCGGATTTCTCGACGAAACTCTCGTAGGTACGCCCTGGCGAACCGGGAGCAGCAAAGAGTTCTTGCCACGGAATGTCGGTGAAACTCTGGCACCGCAGCCGATAATTCTCCCCGGCTTGCAGCGTCACGGAGGTGACGAAGGTTCGACCCAGATGGGTCAGGAAGGCGGTGCTCTCGACGTCCGATCGGTGAAATGTCTTCAGTGCGTACCGATTGATGCCTTCGTCCCACGCCACCACCGTGATCTCGGTGATCAGGTTGCTCAGCGAACCATACGATTGACCAGGGGTGATCGTCTCCCCCACAGCCGGATAGGTTGCCCCGTGAGCACCGATCGCCAGCGCGCCGGCGATGGACAGCTCACCGATCGCCGGAGAGTTGGCCCAGCCGAGCCCTTCTCGCTCGAGCGCTGTCAGAATCGCTTCGATACTGGCGCCGGCGCCCGCCGTGACCGTTGCGGGCGTGCCGTGCTGCACCACAACCGAATTCAAGTTGGCCATCGTATCGACCAGCAGAATTCGATCCGAAGGCGCGCCGGGCACCACCGTCAACGGGCTCCACCCGTGCATCGTTCCCTTCGCACGCACTGTGTACCCGTTGTCGAACGCCCAGTTGGCGAGGGTGACCACGTCGTCGCTGTGACGTGCCGCGGCCGTCCACACGCTGTCGAGCATGATTTCTCGCGACCAGTTCGCGTACGCCTGCTGTGACAACGGAATGTCCGACGGAAATCCGGGCGGTGGCGCGATGGTCGATGCCGAACCCCAGGGAACTGCTCCCGCCGGCGCCCAGGAAATGCCCGCGAGAGCAGCTGCGCCGGCACTCGCTGCGAGAAATCCGCGCCGGCTCACTCCGTCTTCGCTCGAGCTGTGCTCTGCCATGCGCTCTGCTTGATGCACCACTGCTCACTCCGTCAGCCGACTCGGTTCATGTCAGGGACGAACGTAGAACAAATATGATTACGATGCCAGTGGTTCCGTAATAAAAGTTTTCCGAAGCTCACTGCACCATCGGAGCGAATACCGCGTAGATCGCTTCCGGGGCACCGTCGAACGCACTGATGATCAACCAGGCAGTCAGAACCGTCAGAGCCGGCCCGATCAGAACCTTCTCTAGGTTCCCACCTGCACGGATGGACAGGAATGACGGCAGCCGTTGTTCCCACCATCGCTTGCCGCCGAGTGGGATCAGGGGCGCGAGAAACGGCACCCCTTCCTTGGTGATCGCATCGCCGAGACAGTGCGTGGCGCAGCCCAGTGCCACCGCAACACCTAGCCCCGTGGATCCGGCCTCACTCGGATACCACTGCCAGGTGAGGGCAGAGAGCACCAACGCAACGGCGGAGACCGCGAGCCAACCCTTCTCCTTGGCCAATTCACCCGCCAATCCACGGATGGCCAACCCGAGGCAGAAGAACAGGGTGATGATGATGGCTGGCTTCCCGAACTGAACAACCAGCGCCGAGACCCCGGCACCCAACCCGGCGGCGAACAGCGCGGTGTGCGTGAGCGTCCGATGCCCACCACGACGCTTGCCGTCCTTCTTGCCTTTGGTGATGCGGTAGAAGGTCACCGAAAGTGCGTCGATGCCTTTGGCCAGAGCCTTGCTGAGCGGACCGAATGATCGCGAAACCGTCGACTGACCGGTATCGAGGTCGGGAAGCAAGGCGGCTCCGGCGCACACCCCGGCAAAGGTCAAAGTTTCCGCAGTGGATGTGGGCCCTCCCCAGTCGAGAGGCAACAACTCCGCAACCACCAACCCCACAGCAGCACCGGACATCGCGTGGGTGGGGCCCATGACCATGAAACACAACACCTTTCGAAACGCGCCCCGCATCAGGCCGTACCGCACCTCTGCAAGACACCACACACATGACGCCGTCGGCGACGGCCCCGGCATGCTCGCCGAGACCGCCCCGAACGTAGCAAGTGCTACCGACAGGCTTGACCAACCTCCAGACCCAGTTGAGTACGGCCGTACCGTTCCAGGTCAAAGCGGTTCATGCGGAGCTTTTTTCGCTCGTCAGCCCGCGGCAACCGTGCATGACAGGGCAACACCCTCCTCCAGCGGAGCGACACCGGCCATGTCGAGCACGTCTGCCGGAACACCTTCGGTCGTCGGAGCCCATTCGACGGTCGGCAACGCCGGCACCCCTTCACGCGCAACGAATGTCGCAGCTTCGCTCGGCACTTCGATAGTGACTGCGGCCGTACCGGCCTCCTCCGCGCGCACGACCTTCCCCTCGTCGATGAGCTTCTGCAGCTCCTCGTCGGAAATCGGCGCCGCGACACCACACGCTACTTCGGGAGCCACACCCAACTCGGCTGGAGCGGTCGCGATCGACCGCACCGCCACCGGTGACCCGTCGGAAATCGGGTTGGAAGCCCAGGCGATTCCCGGCGCCACTGCCATACCGAGGACCGCCACGGACGCCACCACCACACCGGTCCGGCGGGCCCGCTTGCCGTTCACTTTCAATCGCGTCATCGTTGTTCTCCTTGATCGAACGTTCTCGAGTTCTCGGCGCGGTCGCATCCGAGAAACCCGAGGTTATGAAGCCAACACTGCAGATCTGTTGTCGGTTTCTTAGGAGTTGATGAGAATGCGACGGCCCTCGCTCCGAGCGAGGCCCCAGGCCTTGATCCGATGGCACCATGGCTGGGGTGAGTACACGCGAGCGCATCCTGATCGTTGACGACGACGCGAAGGTTCTGAATTCGCTCGAACGTGGACTCCGATTGTCGGGCTTCGACACGGCAACTGCCGTCGACGGACGATCGGCCTTGTCATCGGTGAACAAGCAATGCCCGGCCGCGCTCGTTCTCGACGTCAACATGCCCGGCCTCGACGGCGTCGGGGTGGTGACCGCCCTGCGCGCGATCGGCAACGAGGTTCCGATCTGCGTGCTCAGCGCCCGAAGTTCCGTGGGTGATCGCATCGCGGGGCTGGAGGCGGGCGCCGACGACTACCTCACCAAGCCCTTCGAGTTGGCCGAGCTCGTCGCCAGACTCCGCGCATTGCTTCGACGCACGACGCGAGCCACCCCGTCGGTCGACCATCCGATCACGGTGGGACCGCTGACGGTCGATCTCCGTGGCCATCGAGCGCACATCGACGGTAGGCGAATCGAACTCACCAAAAGAGAATTCGACCTGTTGTCGGTACTCGCCGAGCACGCCGGTGTCGTACTCAGTCGCGCACAACTCCTGCGACTCGTCTGGGGTTACGACTTCGCCGCCGACACCAATGTCGTCGACGTCTTTGTCACCTATCTACGCAAGAAACTCGAAGTCGACGGAGCGCCCCGCGTGATCCACACAGTGCGTGGGGTGGGCTTCGTCCTGAGGGCCGAACGATGAAGCGGCCGCTGTCACTTCAGACTCGCGTAGCCATCGCCTCGGGCCTGGCCGCCGGAATCGTGATTGCCGCGATCGGAATTGCGTTCGCGGTCTTTCTGCGTGTCAACGGATCCGAACAACTCGAACGCACTCTCGATTCCGTCACCCTGGGCGTCGCGGCGAGTGCGCCGAGCCCGCTATTCATCGAAACACCAACTGCAACAACAGAACCATCCGTGGTCGGCCCCGGATTCAACGCCGCGACCGTCAGCGCCTTGGCTACCACCGATGTTCGCAGTCGTGATGTTCTGGTGCCCGGCGACAGCGGCGCCGCACTGGCCGTCAGCATCCCCGAAGACCCACTGACCCAGGCAATCCGTGAGCAGCAGTTCCAAGTGGCCGCTGCAGCAGTGGTCGCCATCCTTGCCGCGGCCGGGCTCGGTTGGTTCCTCACCGGCCGAGCCGTCCGGCCACTACAGCAATTGACCGAAACCACCAGTTCGATCGGCAACAACCTCGACGTCGACGGACTCTCGCGCCGGGCACCGTCGGTACGTGGAACGCGAGAAGCCGAAGAACTGTCGGAGGCAATCCACAGCATGCTCAGTCGCATCGAAAGCGATCGAAGCCGCACCGAGGAGGCGTTGGAGTCGGCACGCGATTTCGCTCGCGTCTCCGCCCACGAACTGCGCACACCTCTCACGTCGATGCGTACCGATCTCGAAGTTCTCGCAACACTCGATCTCACGGAAAGCCAACGGCGCGAACTGTCCGGCGAATTGTTGGAAGCGCAGCGCCAGA
Source organism: Rhodococcus sp. OAS809 (assembly GCF_040546695.1). Taxonomy (NCBI): domain Bacteria; kingdom Bacillati; phylum Actinomycetota; class Actinomycetes; order Mycobacteriales; family Nocardiaceae; genus Rhodococcus; species Rhodococcus sp. OAS809. Next base: position 3,543,923 of record NZ_JBEPOI010000002.1, read on the forward strand.
TCGAGCGCACCCTGACCGACCTCGAGACTCTAGCCCTGGGTGACGTGGCCGATCCCGAGGATTGTGCCGACGTCGATCTCGTCGAGGTTGCCGATCGCGCCGTCGCTGACGCCGGCCGTCTGCACCCGCAGGTCGACGTTCGTTTGAAAGCACCGGAAGAACTTTCGATTCAGGCCTTTCCCGCGGGTATCCGTCTGGTGCTGACCAACGCCGTCACCAATTCCGTTCGGCACGGCAATGCCGACGAAGTCGAGATCACCGTCCGATCAGGGGCTGCGACGGGTTCGGCGACGGTTTTCGTCGACGACAACGGTACCGTGATCGCGCCTTCGGAACGCGAAGCGATGTTCGAGAGATTCGTTCGTGGTACCGGTGCGGGCGACGCCGGAAGCGGTTTGGGACTGGCCCTCGTCGCGCAGCAGGCGAGGCTGCACGGCGGTAGCGCGCGACTCGACAAGAGCCCACTCGGCGGAACTCGATTAATCTTCTCGATCAACCCAATTCGACGTGCAGAGCCTCGAGCAGCGGCTTGGCCGCCTCGTCGAAGAATCGGTCTTGGGTATCTCCACCGATCTGTACCAGTGCCACATCGGTGAATCCGGCGTCGGTGTATGCCTTGACCGCTTCGACGATCACATCGAGATCGGGACCACACGGAATGCTTTCAGCTACATCCTCTTTGCGCACGAACTGAGTCGCACCCGAGAAGCTCGCCGGCGTCGGCAGTTCGGAGTTCACGGACCACCCTCCGCCGAACCACCGGAACTGCTGATGAGCTCGTGCAATTGCCGTGTCGCGATCAGGGTCCCACGAGATCGGAATCTGACCGATGGTCCGGCCTGCGGGAGCCAATCCGTATGCTCGGCCGTGCACGTGCTTCCACAAGTGCACTAGCTCCGAATCCGGTTGCACGGCAATCAGATCGTCGGCCATCGGACCGAAACGCTCGACGGACTTGTCTCCGGACATGGCCAGCGCCAGCGGAACCGGGTTCTCGGGGAGATCCCAGATCCTGGCGGACTGGACGTCGAAGTACTCCCCCTTCCAGCTCACCAGATCTCCGGCGAGCAGTGCGCGAATGATGCTCACCGCCTCCTGCAGCATGTCCTGGCGGGTGTCGATGGACGGCCAACCCTCGCCGACCACATGCTCGTTCAGGCTCTCGCCACTTCCCAATCCCAGGGTGAAGCGTCCGTCCGCGAGGATCTGGATCGTCGCAGCTTTCTGAGCGACGACGGCGGGGTGGTACCTCACGGTCGGACAAGTCACGTACGTCATCAAACCGACTCGCTCGGTGGCGTGGGCGACTGCCCCCAGCACCGACCAGGCGTAGGGTGCATGCCCCTGCTCGGTCAGCCACGGCGAGTAGTGATCACTCATCACTTCGAAGTCGAAGCCGACTTCTTCGGCCCGAACTGCATGGCGAACCAGTTCTTTCGGACCTGCCTGCTCCGTCATCAAGGTGTAGCCGAATCGTGCCATCACTGATCAACTCCCGGTATCTAGGCCTGAAACGAGTTCGGAAATCACACTGCCGTCGAGGTGGTCGAGAAGGTCGCGGGCGTCGTCGTACACGGCAGCCGCACCGGCACCTTCGAGTTCGTCGGTCGACATGCCGCCGCTGCGCACTCCCACAGCCACAACGCCCGCCCATGTCGCCGCCTTCATGTCCCAGACGGCATCCCCGACCATGACCGCATTGCCCGCGTCGACACCTGCCTTCGCGAGCGCGACCTCGATCAGGTCCGGATCAGGTTTGGCTTCGTCGACGGATTCCGAAGAGGTGGCGGCGTAGATCATTTCGTCGATGTCGAGCGTCCGGCGTAGCAACTTCAGTTCGTCGTCCGGCGCCGAGGTAGCGAGCACCACGTGCAGTCCGAGCGAGTGAACTCGGCGGATCAACTCGCGCGCTCCCGGCAGTACTCGGAGACGGTCGGCCGACTGCCGGTAGTACGTGGTGTGAAGTTCTTTGGCTCGCGGTCCGCACCCGTCGATGTCTTCGCCGAGCAAGGACTCCAGTAGTTGGTCTCCGTCCATGCCGATGCTGCGGTGTACCCGCCACGCGTCGACCGGGCGACCTACCTCGAAGAAAGCTCGCGACCACGCTTCTACGTGCAGATAGTTGGAATCGACGAGCGTTCCGTCGATGTCGAAGAGAACCGCACCTATTGCCATGGGAATTGACTGCCCAACACCTCGGTTCGCGAAACTTGTGCCCCGAGCATTCTCAGCTCGAGAAGCGGATCATGGAGAGTGCGAACAGCAGAAGTGCACGTCGAACAGGGGTGTCGTCATGGAGTCAGTCGTTGTATTCCTTCTCGCATGCTTCGTCTATTGGTTTGCGCTTCTGTAGTTGGGTAGACGGAAACGGACCGCTGCCGGGAAGTGATTTCCCTTGCAGCGGTCCGCATTCGGTAGACCTAGGCGATGCTCATGTCAGCGGGTCACTGACCTGCGCGTACACCTTCTTCGACGCGCTTGCCCAAATCTGCGTCGACGTTCTTCCAGTACTCGAAGACACGCAGCAGAACTTCTTCGCTGACGCCGGCAAGGGCGTGGCCGACGATGTTGCTCACCAGGCGCTCACGAGCTGCGTCGTCGAGAACTTCACGGACCAGCGTTCCGGCCTGTGTGAAGTCGCCGTCCTCGGCGTGCTCGATGTATCCGGCGCGCACTGCCTTGCCGTCGAACGCCCACAGTCCTTCGTCACCGGCAACCGACGGATCGGCATGCGGTCCGCCGTAAGAGTTCGGTGCGTACACCGGCGTCGACGGGGAATTGAAGCTGTAACGCATGGCGCCCTCCTTGGAGTAGGAGTTCACCTCGTTCTTCGGCGCGTTGACCGGCAGGTCGGCGTAGTTGGTGCCGATGCGGTAACGATGTGCGTCGGCGTAGGAGAAGACGCGACCGAGAAGCATCTTGTCCGGGCTGAATCCGATGCCGGGCACCACGTTCGACGGCTCGAAGGATGCCTGCTCGATCTGCGCGAAGAAGTTCTCCGGGTTACGGTTCAGCGTCCACTTGCCGACCTCGATCAGCGGGTAGTCCTTCTGGGACCAGACCTTGGTGAGGTCGAACGGGTTGAAGCGGTAGCCTTCGGCCTCGTCGACCGGCATGATCTGAACCTTGAGTGTCCAGCTCGGGAAATTACCGGCCTCGATGGCGTTGTACAGATCCGCGCGGTGGTAGTCGGGATCGCTACCGGCGAGGCTGTCTGCTTCGGCCTGCGTCAGGAACTCGATGCCCTGATCGGTCTTGAAGTGGTACTTCACCCAGAAGCGTTCACCCGCAGCGTTGACCCACTGGTAGGTGTGCGATCCGAAGCCGTCCATGTTGCGCCAGGTCTTCGGGATACCGCGGTCACCCATCAGCCAGGTCACCTGGTGAGCGGTCTCGGGACGCAGAGTCCAGAAGTCCCACTGCATGTCGTGGTCACGAAGACCGGAGCCGGGCAGTCGCTTCTGCGAACGAATGAAGTCGGGGAACTTGATGGCGTCCTTGATGAAGAACACCGGGGTGTTGTTGCCGACGAGGTCGTAGTTTCCCTCTTCGGTGTAGAACTTCATCGCGAAACCGCGCGGATCGCGCCAGGTGTCCGGGCTGCCCTGCTCACCGGCGACGGTGGAGAAGCGGACGAGGGACTCGGTCTTCTTACCCGGCTGCAGGAACGCGGCCTTGGTGTACTTGCTGACGTCGTGTGTGATGACGAGTTCACCGAAAGCGCCGCCGCCCTTGGCGTGGACGATGCGCTCCGGGACACGCTCGCGGTTGAACTGCGCGAGCTTCTCGATCAGGTAGTGGTCGTGAAGGAGCACCGGCCCCTGAATACCCGCGGTCAGCGATTCGTCATCACTTGCGACCGCGATACCGAAATTGTTGGTGGTGGGCTTGGTCATGGCGAAGCCTCCTAGCGTTGTGGGCTGGGCGTCAGAGGAGCGGGGCTGCATCCGAGTCGAAAGCATGGGCTGCATGCGAGGTGGCTGACTCGGAGGTTCTGGACGCATCAATTCGATTCTGCGAGACCGCGTCCGACTCGGTGTCGGATTCGGCAGAATTCTTCAGGCAATCTTCGCAACGGCCCCAGAACACGACCTCGGCTTCGTCGATTTCGAAGCCGTGATTATCGGAAGGTTCGAGGCAGGGAGCTTGGCCGACAACACAATCGACGTCGACGACCTTGCCGCAGCCGCGACAGACGAGGTGATGGTGGTTGTCACCAGTCCTCGTCTCGAACCGTGCGGGCGAACCCGCCGGCTCGATGCGTCGCAGCAATCCTGCGTTCACGCATGCCTTCAGCACGTCGTAAACGGCCTGTGTGGATACCGATCCGAGCTGCTGCCGCACGAGTGCTGCAACAGAATCGGCGTCTGAATGCGGTTGGGCTGTAACCGCATCCAGCACGGCGAGGCGCGGAGCAGTGACCCTCAACCCGACGGCGCGCAATTGCGCTCGGGGGTCGAAGTCATGCTCTCCGTCTCGCATGTTTCCCAGTATGCCGCTTTTCTGGAATTAGTCAAGAAAAGGATTGCCTAAGTTGAATCGAGACCGGTGTCACATATCAAGGACGGGAACAAATCCGGGGAGACCGCCGTTGAACACCCTGTCGGCGTCCGAACAAGCCCCGGGCCCCACCCCTTTTGTCGCTGCGAGCGACCACCCGCCGAGAGGCGCCTGTGGGACGTCGACACCTGACTTTCACACCACACGACCAAGGCCGCCCGGTCACTGACGGGCGGCCTTGGTCGCTTTTCGCAGGTCAAACCCCCGCTACCGATGCTTGGCCGCTCCCGTAGTCATTTTTCCGCCCAGAATCACGACGCCGTGATGGGTGCCCGCAGCCAGCCAGTCCGGCAGGGTCTGCCCCTCTGCCTCGACGCTCACGCGCGCGTATCGGAACGATCCCGTCAGCCTTGCCGACGCGATCGCCAGACCTCCACCGGACTCCGGCTGCGCAAATCCCAACGCCCCGGCGATCGGCAGACGCGGCCCAAGCATCCGCGTATCCGAACGCACCCGCCATCCGTCGCCGGTTGCAGTGAATTTCTGCTGCACGTCTCCGTCGAACTCGGCCAGAACCTTGGGTAGTTGCCAGTGGACTCGCCCACCGTGCACCGACGGTTCCGAATCCACCGCGATGAAAGGGACCGCCATCCGCGGCATAGGCCCGATCCGTTTCCCTGGCGCATGCAAGACCGGACTGGCGAGGATCTCGCGATACGGGCCGACCGGCGAATCGAGGTAGTCCACCATCATGGCCACCGTCATCGGAATCGTTCGACCATCCGGGCCGAGCTCGCGTGCCGCCGACGTACTGCGGTGCCACCACAGTGTCGCGCGAACGCGAGCCGGCCACGGCGGCGGATCACTCACCGGCCAATCGACGCGGTCACTTGTCGATTCAGGCACGCTCCACATCGGACACCTTCTCAGCTCGAATGGTCAGGGGAAGCCGCAAAGCGCCTGGTGCATGCGTCGGCACCACCGGATCGGACGGCAAAGTCGGATCGATACGTACGTATGGCTCGCCGGTCTTCGGGCGGGCGTCCGCGCCACCCTTGTTCGGCCACATCGCGCACGCTCGTTCCGCCTGCGCAGTGATGGTCAGGGAAGGATTCACTCCGAGATTTGCGCTCACCACCGAACCGTCCATGACGTGCAGTCCCTCGTGACCGTATGCACGCAGATACGGATCGACGACGCCACTCGACGCGCTGTCACCGATCGCGCAGCCACCCAGAAAGTGTGCCGTCATCGGGATGTTCACGATCTCGGCGATGGAACCACCCGGGTCGCCGTCGATCTTCTCGGCGACCTTGCGAATGGCTGTATGACCCTGCGGAATCCACTGAGGAGGTGGATCGCCCGGTCCCGGTCTACTGGTGAGGGAGCGCCCGAATCGTTTGGTGTTCTTGGAAAGTTCGAGGGAGTTGTCGTCGGTCTGCATCACCAGCGCGATGACGGTTCGCTCGGACCAGTTCCGTACCGACAACGACCGCAAGAACGCTCCTGGGTGTCGGGCCGCGACTGCCAGAGTCTTCAGCACCCGGGGAGTTCGCCCACCGCCGTCACTCAGGACGGTCTGCAGAAGTCCTATTGCATTGCTGCCCTTGCCGTATCGCACCGGCTCGATGTGCGTGTGATCATCCGGGTGAAAGGACGACGTGATGGCTACGCCCTGCGTGAAGTTCCGTCGACGCGACTTCGACGTTGCGGCCAGTACGGCTTCGGAATTGGTACGTACGACGGTGCCGAGAGTATCCGACAGGCCCGGCAGGGCACCGGATTCCTTCATACCGAGCAGCAGTCTCGCCGTTCCGTACGTTCCGGCGGCAACCACCACCTGATCGGCGGTGAACCGAACTTCTCGCCGGCGGACGCCGTCCGTTCGCCTCGCGAGCAGGCGGTAACCACCGCTTGCCGCCGGCCGAAGGTCGGTGACGGTCGTGAGCGGATGAACCCTGGCGCCCGCTTGCTCGGCGAGATGGAGGTAGTTCTTGACCAGCGTGTTCTTCGCACCGACTCGGCAGCCGGTCATACATCCCCCGCATTCCGTGCAACCTGTGCGTTCGGGTCCTTTTCCGCCGAAGAACGGGTCCGGCACGGAAACTCCTGCCTCCCCGAAGAAAACACCGACGGGGGTGGACGTGAAGGTCTCCCCCACGCCCATCTCTTCGGCTACGTCCTTCATCACCGCATCGGCAGGAGTGAAGGACGGATTGGTGCGAACACCCAACATCCGTTTGGCCTGGTCGTAGTACGGCGCCAGTTCGTCGTGCCAGTCAGTGATGTGCGCCCACTGACGGTCTTCGAAGAACCGATTGGGTGGCTGATACAACGTGTTGGCGTAGTTCAACGACCCACCTCCGACGCCGGCCCCCGCCATCACGAGCACATCCGGAAGAAGATGGATGCGCTGAACCCCATAACATCCGATCCACGGCGCCCACAGGTACTTTCGAAGTCTCCAACTGGTTTCAGGCAACTCGTCGTCGGCAAACCGTCGACCGGCTTCGAGCACCCCGACACGGTAGCCCTTCTCCGTCAGGCGAAGAGCGGCGACACTGCCACCGAATCCCGAACCGATAACCACCACGTCGTAGTGCGTCGCGGTCATGCCTCGACGCTTTCGATCTTGCGAGCGGAGTAGTTCTCCCGATCGAAATGCTCCAGCAGCGAACGGAATTTGAAAGTGAACGTCGGCCACTGCACCGAGTTGCGCCCCTCCGGATCGATGTACCAACTCGAGCATCCGCCCTTGTTCCACACCGTGTGCTGCAACTCGTGCTGAATTCCCTTGTTGTAGTGCACCTGCACCGTCTCGTTCACGTCGAGGGCATCGATCCGCTCTCGCTTCATGGTGTTCACGGCGTCGTTGACGTACTCGGCCTGGGACTCGAGCATGTACACGATCGAACTGTGTCCGAGGTTGGTGTTCGGACCGTACATGAGGAACAGATTCGGGAACCCGCTGACCGCAGTACCCTTGTACGCGTTGGGACTACCGTTCCAATGTGCGGCCAGCGTCTCGCCACGTTTTCCGGTGATCAGATGCGCAACAGGCGGTTCCGTCGGCGTGAACCCCGTGGCGAAGATGATGGTGTCGACCTTGTGCTCGACTCCGCGTCCGTCGACCACTCCGTTTTCGGTGACCGAGACGAGCCCACTGTCGACCAGACTCACGTCCGCGCGGTCAAGGGTGCGCAACCAGTCGTTGGACAGAAGCATGCGCTTGCAACCGATCGTGAAATCGGGAGTCAGTTTCCGGCGCAACTCCGGATCTTTCACCTGTCTGCGCAGATGAAGGCGCGCGGCCGCCTCGAAGGCAGGCAGCACCCACGTCGCGTGCGACATCGCGGCACCGAGTAGCTCGCGGAAGCCGTAAACCCACCCTCGAATCACCTTCTGTGTAACGGGAATCCGCGAGTACACGGCCTTCTGTGCAGCAGGCAGGGTGCGATCCATCCGCGGAATCACCCAGGCCGGAGTTCGCTGGAACACGGTGACATGGGCAGCAGGGTCGGCAATTTCGGGAACGAACTGAACCGCCGACGCTCCCGTTCCGATCACGGCTACGCGCTCACCGCGCAGTTCGTGTTCGTGGTTCCACGTCGCCGAATGGAAAGTGGTCCCCGAGAATTGGTCGAGGCCGGGGAAATCCGGGATCTTGGGCGTCGACAACGCTCCGGTCGCGGCGACCAGAGCTTTGGCCGTCAACGACCCTCGAGATGTCCGAATACGCCACAGCACCGCATCCTCGTCCCACACAGCAGCTTCGAGTTCGCAGTTCAGGACTACGCGTTCCACGATGCCGGTGTCTGCGGCCACCTTCTTCAGATAGTTGTAGATCTCGGGTTGACGAGCAAAGGTATGACTCCAATCGGCGCTCGGCGCAAAAGAATACGAGTACAACGCCGTCGGCACGTCACAGGCACAGCCTGGATAGGTGTTGTCGCGCCAAGTGCCGCCGATGTCAGCTCCACGCTCGATCAACACGACGTCTGCAGCGCGGTTGTCGCGAAGCATTCTGGCGGCCAAGCCCATACCGGCAAATCCGGCACCGACGATCAGCGTTTCGACATGTTCGGGAAGCTTCACTTCTTCTCCACTCGGGATTGCCAGGCCGGCAACAGTCGCGCTCTGAGCGCGTCGTCGGCTTCGGATGTACGAAACAGGGCTGAGACGGCAAGCCCACGAACGAGTTCGATGGTGAGTTCGACCGACTCGGAATCGAACCGATCACCGAACAACTCGGCGCTGCCGAACTCGAGCGCCTCACTCACCTTGCGTTCGAGGGGCACCGTCGCCGCATGCAGAACGGGATCGGTCCGCGCCGCGACCCACAATTCGAGGGCGGCATAGAACAGCGGCCCGGAGAACGCGTCCGACAGGACCTCGAGGCCTCGACCACGATCCACTTCAGCGGTGAGGATTTCTTCCAGCCGCTTGTCGACCAGATACTCGACGGCCGCGACGACCAGCGATTCCTTGGTCGGAAAATGATGCAGTTGCGTACCCCGCGAGACGCCTGCCCGGCGGGCGATCTCTTGCGTGCTGGTCCGTGCGTAGCCCAGCTCGACCAACGATTCGACGGCGGCGTCGAGGAGGCGCCCACGCATCGCCGCTGTACGTTCGGCCTGGGTACGGCTTACTTTCGCATCGGAAGCGGTCTCGGTCACAAGACAACTGTAGAGCCGAAACGTAAAACAGTCCAGGCTGACTTCAAATCTTGACACGTAACATACCGGTCAGTCAGCTCTGCCTGATAACGTCCTCGCATCGAGCGGAGGGAAACAATCGCTATGCCAGAGCAAACAGCATTTCCACACCGCCGTGTCGGGTTGGTGGAAGACCACGAGTCGGTAGCAATCGGCGTGTCCGTGATGCTCGAGGACGAGCCGGACCTCGAATTGGTGTGCATCGCGACCACTGTGTCCGAGATGCTCGCTCAGAACGTCGCCTTGGATCTGGCAATCCTCGACCTCCGGCTGGCCGACGGTTCATCGCCCAAGAGCAATGTCGAGCAACTGCGGGCCGCCGGGCTCGAGACATTGATCTTCACCGGGGCGGAAAACCCGTACCTCGTTCGCTCGGCCGCCCGTGCCGGCGTACTGGGTGTTGTACGCAAGTCCGAACCGACTGCCGTCGTGGTTGATGCGATACGCGCCGCCGCGTCGGGAAGGCAGGTGGTGACGACAGAGTGGGCTGCCGCAATCGACGGGGATCCAGGTCTCGACGAAGTGGGTCTGAGCCCTCGACAACTCGAGGTCCTCGAACTTTACGCATCCGGAGAGAAGGCGGATCGAGTTGCGCGACTCACCGGTTTGGCGCCGCAGACGGTTAACGACTACCTCCAGCGCATCAGGCAGAAATATGCGGCTGTCGGACGACCCGCACCGACAAAAACGGATTTGTACAAACGCGCGGTCGAAGACGGGGTGTTACCAATTCCTGAACGGCCTACTTCCGGAAAAAAGCTGACTTTGACTAACAATGAGGTTCGGCAACAATAACTCTCACAGCGCTGCCCCTGAAAATATGGGCAGAGGAATTGATGTCTGGGAAAAATTTCCCTCTTCGAATTACATTCATCTGACAAGAAGACGGCACTGTCGGGGGTCTGTCATTCCGCTACAGAGAAGTAAGGACGAAACTCATGACAGTCACTGTGGAAAACTGCATGGCACAGGATCCCGTCGGACCGCACCTTTCGGAGCGCGAAATCGAGGTTCTCAGGGAATGGCTACTGAGTGATTCGAAGTCACGCGTTGCTCAAAACCTCTACATCAGCGTGGGAACGGTGGGGACCCACCTGTCGCGGATTCGCGAGAAGTATGCCGACGTTGGAAGGAACGCACCGACGAAATGCGAATTACTCGTGCGAGCGATACAAGATCAGATAGTGACGATCGACGAACTCTGATCGACAGAGTTGCTTTCGACAAAACAGCCAGTGCTTCTGACGAAATTCTGAGGCTCTTCGGCCGTTTCATCGGCGCCGGCTATGTCTGCTATCTGATATTGCTTGCCCCTGCGATTGCAGAAGCCACCACGATGTCTGCGTCGTGGTGGACTCCACTGGCGGTGGTCGCGACTTTCGGTAGTGGGCTGGCGCTGGGAGCATCGACGTTCCACGCCGACACCCGATGGGTGAAACGAACTGCGAGCGCAAATGCGGTTCTCTACGTCGTGGTCATCCTCCTGTGGTGGCCGGCGTGGAATGGTGACCACGTCACAGATTTCACCTTGTGGATTTCCAATTTCCCCGGCGTCGCCAGCCTTGCTGCCGCTGCAGCTTGGCGACCGGCCGCTGCCGTCGTGCACCTTTTCGTAGTGGCAACACTCGCACAGTTGACCAATCACATAATCCGGACGAGTCCCACGACGCACCTGTTGGTTCCCGACCTCGCCTTCGCCTGGACATTCTGCGCGGTTTTCGTAGCAGCGGCCGTCATGGCCTTGCGAACCGGACGAGTACTGGATGCGACCATCGCCACCACTCATGCCGCTGCCGCCGGCGCCGCCGCGGCCGAGGCCAAATCCGTCGAACGCGAGAGATTCGACGCACTCATCCACGACACCGTGATGTCGACTCTGCTCGCTGCTTCGAGAAACGACGCCGATCCCTCGGTCGTCGCTCAGGCGCGAAGGACGGTGGCAAGACTCGACGAACTGCGCTCCGGAACCGACCACGAGACGAGTTTCGACTTCGACGGAATCCTCGCTCAGTTGCGTTCAGCCGCTTCGGAAGTGGACGAAAACATCACGTTCGAGACCGCCCTCTCCGACGGGTCTGATCCGAGCGGATACGCACCCGACTCGATTCGTGCGATGGCCGGTGCGATGGCCGAGGCACTGCGCAACAGCGTCAAACACGCCGGAAGCAGTGCACGGCGTTCGGTCACGGTCACGGCAACCGCCACCCACCTCGAAGTAGTCGTCACCGACGACGGCGTCGGCTTCGATCCGAGCTCCGTCGAGACGCATCGCCTCGGAATCACTGTCAGCATCCGCGGCAGAATGCGTCAACTCGACGGCGGATCGGCAACCATTCGATCGTCACCCGGCCGCGGCACTTCGGTGACTCTGACGTTGAGCTTGCCCGTAGCGGTGATGACATGACCAGGCCGGACGGACGAGATGTCCGCGATCTTCTCGGCATGCACAGCCGTGCTGCTCGATTCATGGCTGCATGCTTCGCGCTCACCTGCGTGATCTCGGTCGCCTACACATCCTCCGACGTCCGCGCAGTCTGGCCGATGATCTTGGCAATTATCGTGTGCTCGACTGCGGCTTTCACACTCGTACTGAGCAGAGGCGACCCGATGCCGCTGGGGCAGAGCGTTCTGGTGTCTCTGACCGGCGCCGTCACGAGCGGCCTGGTGTTGTCAGTGGTTCCCGTCCCCGTCAACGACATGACTCAACTCTGGATGTTCGGGATGTCGACGGCAGTCTTCACCTTCATGTGCGTTCGTGGGCGTACAGCACTCGCGTGGCTCGGGCTTGGACTTATGGTGTTGGCGACCGCCATCTGGTCCTCCACCACCGGCCAGGGGGCCATGTACGGAGTGTCGTTGACGGTCATCAACGCGGGCCCTGTTCTGATGTCGACCTTCTTCGCATACACCATCCGTCCTCAAGCCAAGGTTATCTACGAACTTCGTGAGCAGTCCACCCAACGAATTGCCTCCGCATCCGCCAGTGCTGCGATTCTCGAGGAACGCGACGCGCAACTCGACAGGCTCGATGTCCTTGCACGCCCGCTCCTCGAACGGGTCGCTTCCGGGGTTCCACTGACAACCACCGAGCGGCAAGAATGCGAACTCCTCGAGGCGCAACTCCGAGATTCGCTGAGGGCGACAGGCTTACAACAAACAGATGTCATCGATGCTGTGCGTGCCGCTCGAAACCGCGGCGTCGAAGTGGTCCTGCTCGACGACCACGGAATGGATGGCGCGAACGCCGACGTGCGCGACCGAATCCACTCGAGCATCGTCCGGGAACTCACCGCGATCACGCGAGGAAAAGTGACCATACGGATCCTTCCACCTCGGCGTACCGCTATGGCCACGATGCTGGTCGACACTGAAGACGTTCGACGAATCGAGTTCGATCACAACGGAATGCAGCTGCTACGGCAGGGGGACCGGGGAGAGCTCGGCACCTCGTCCATGTCCGTCGATCCGACTACAGACAGCGCCGTCGAACCCGAATAGCTTTCGAGGAGAGTGAGATTCACCGGGTCGATCACCAGGAGAAATGAATGATCTTCGAACTGCGTCCAGCGCATGTCGCACGTGCCCTCGCCGCACTGTGTGCCCTTCCGATTCTGTGGACATTCGCAGTAGAGGGAATCACCACGACAACGGAATACGACTACAGCACGGGCGAAGTGTCCTCATCGAGCGACCTGGGCTCTCAGATCGGAAGCGTCGCGATCTGGATCGTCCTCGCGATCGCATTTGCCGCCGGTGCATGGTATCTGGAGAAGCAGCGCATCGGTTGGCCGGCCGCGGCGCACGAGCAGCTGGTCAAACTGCAGCTGGCATCACCCAACCGAGAAGAGTAAAGGTCCCTACCGCTTCCGATCGCCGGCGCGGAGAAGATTACTGGGAACCGTATGGCCCACTATCTCCTCTGCAACGGCAGCGGCACGAATGCTCGCATCCAGGTCGATACCTGTCGCGATGCCCATGTCTTCGAGCATGTAGACCAGTTCCTCCGTCGCGATATTGCCACTGGCACCGGGAGCGAACGGACAACCACCGAGACCTCCGGTGGACGCGTCGAGGTTTCGAACACCGTGCTGCACAGCCGCAAACGCGCACGCAAGACCAGCGCCACGCGTGTTGTGGAAGTGCGCACCCAAGCCGAAGTCACCTACTCTTTCGCCCACAGCGTCGATCAATCGTCCGACACGTCCCGGCGTGGCAGTGCCGATGGTATCTGCGATCGAGAACTGATCAGCACCGAACTCCTTGGCCTGCTCCGCAATCCGCAGAACACGATCCGGGTCGGTTGGACCGTCGAACGGACAGTCCCAGGCTGTGGCCACGATGACCTCCACCCGTCCTCCGGCGTCGTGGACGATCCGGACGACCTCTCCGATACGTTCGGTCGCTTGCTCCGTCGTCGACCGAGTGTTGGCCTCGCTGTGGCCATTCGATGCCGACACAACATATTCGACGGTTTTCATTCCTGAGGCGACGGCCCGTTTCGCTCCACCGATTCCGGCGACCAATGCCGAGAACTCGATGCCGGGCCACTGGTGCAGTTCTGCGGCCAACAATTCCGCGTCGGCCAACGCCGGCACAGCGCGCGGTGAGACGAACGACGTCGCCTCGATACGCGAAACACCCGTCGCAGCCAGAGCGTCGACAAGACGAAGTTTCTCGGCCAGCGACACCGGGTCTTCGATCTGCAACCCGTCCCGTGGTCCGACTTCACGAATACTGACTGCTGGAATACCCACGCCAGGTACCGACATGTCAGATCACGCCCTTCATCTTCAGTTCTGCCTGCTCGTCGTCCGAGAGTCCGAGGAGCCCGCCCCACACCGAGGAGTTGTCGTGACCCGGCGCCGACGCTCCCGCGTTGCGCACGGATCCGGGTGTCTCACTGAAGGTAGGCACGACGCCCAGGCCGAGGACGTTTTCACCGATCCGCTCGTCGTAGTGGTCGACGAGCATCCCACGCTCGATCAGCTGCGGGTCCTTGACGACATCTTCAACCGTATTGATCGGCCCGGCAACAACTCCCACTTCGGTGAGGCGTTCCACCAGGCTGGTGGGGTCTTGGAGCGCGACCCAGGCACTGATCAGTTCGTCGAGCTCGTCCTGATGTTTGCCACGCGCAACATGATTGGAGAAGCGGTCGTCATGCGCTAGTTCCGGTCGCCCCATGATGGTGCACAGACGCACGAAGAGCGTGTCCTGATTGGCTGCGATCACCACCCAGTTTCCTTCAGAGGTCTGATAGATGTTGGACGGCGCAATACCCTCCAATCTCGTTCCCGAGGGCTGCCGGATGATCCCGCCCCGATCGTAATCCGGGATCGTGGATTCCTGCACCGCCAGACAGGATTCCGTGAGGGCAACGTCGACCACCTGACCACGGCCGGTCCGCTCTCGTGAGAGCAACGCCGCCAGCACTCCCTGAACGGCGAACATCCCGCCGAGAGAATCTCCGAGCGAAAGGGCAATACGCGGAGGCGCCTGCCCTGGATAACCGTTCAGATGCCGAAATCCGCTGACCGCTTCGGCAACCGAGGCGTAGCCGGCGCTCTTGGCTTGCGGTCCACTCTGCCCGTAGCCGGATACCCTGGCCAACACCAACTTCGGATTGCGCGCACTGAGAACGTCGAATCCCAGGCCCCACTTCTCGAGGGTGCCCGGCCGGAAGTTCTCGACTACCACATCGGCATGTTCGATCAGATTCAGAAACAGGTCTCGTCCCGCGTCGACGCGAAGGTCCAACGTCACACACCGCTTGTTGCGGGCGTGAACCGTCCAGAAGAATCGATGACCGTCCTGCTCGGCCTGACCCCAGGTACGAAGCGGGTCCGGGCGGTCCGGCGATTCGATCTTGATCACGTCGGCGCCCATGTCGCCGAGCAGTTTCCCGGCGAAGGGCCCGGCGATCAAGGTTCCGAGTTCAATCACCCGATATCCGTCCAGGGGCCCGGTGGGCGCACCTTCCGACACAGCTGCCTCCTCTGGGAACTTTTCTCCCCTTGAAGGCTACGTCACCACCCGATATCGCAACATCATGTCGTGGTCTTCGTGATCGAGCATGTGGCAGTGCCAGACGTACCCCTGAAGGTCCCCCATGCCGACTTCTCCGTGTGCCGAGTGATCTGCCATGGAACCTCTCGCGAAAGTTGCATCCGGATCGAAGCCCAACTCGTCGGCCGTCGGAAAGCGCACGATCACGCGGGTAATCGAGTTGGCATCCACGATGACAGTGTCCTTCTCCCCCGTTTCCCACACTTCGGGAGGCCGCAGCGGGGAGGTCACGAATTCCTCGGCCGACGGCGTCCACCGGACTCCCAGGTCAGGTACCGGATACCGCTGCATGAGCGCTGCAGTGTCGATGTTCTGGCGCCCCACAACGCGGAACGCCACCAAGTGCAGATGAATCGGATGCGGTTCTGTGGTGATGTTGATCAAATTCCATTGCTCGATGGTTCCCTGACGCGGCAGTTCGATATCTGAATCAGTGAACCGCAAATTATTGAGCGACATGGTGATCGACGGGTAATCCGAGGGACGCGACAGCTGCATGATCGTGAGATTTCGCACCACATCCGGGGACGCCGGTTCGGCAGCAACGGAATTCAGCTGCTGCGGGATCGAGCCGGTGAATCCCTTTGCGCTGCCCACGTCGAACCGACAGAAGACCGGCATCACCTGCGTGCCGCGTTGCGCCACCGCAAGGGGTACCGGTTCGTCGTTGCGCAATTCCACCGTCGTGCCCGGCTCGAGCATACTGAAGTCGACAAGCAGATCAGCGCGTTCACCCGGACTCAGCCGGACGTGATCCGTCGGCGCAGGAGCGGCCAAAAATCCTCCTTCGGAACCGATCACCCAGAACCGCATACGATTTGCGAAGTGCAGATTCCACACCGAATAGGTTGCGGCATTGAGCAGTCGCAATCGGTACAGTCCGCGAGCCACCTCCACTTTCGGCCATACGACGCCGTTCACTACACCCACGTCACCGGGAGTCGCCGGATCCCAGGAACCCTGCGGAGTGAGCCACGTGGAACGGACACTCTGTTGACCGTCGGAGGTGAAGACCTTGTCCTGCAGAATCATCGGAAGCTCGAATTCGCCGGACGGCAAGCCGAGAGAATTCCCGGTGGTGCCTGTATCTGCGTCGTCACGGAGAAAATACATCCCGACCAGCCCGGCGTAGACGTTGAGGCGCGTCATTCCCATGGCGTGATCGTGATACCAAAGATTGCCGGCTGCACGACCATTCGTGTACTCGTGAACCAAACCTTCGCCCGGACGCTGGATCAGCTCCGGATGCCCGTCGAACTGCGGTGCAGTAACTCCTCCGTGCAGGTGAAGCGAGGTGGGGACCTGTGTGCGGTCGAGGTCGCTGACGCCGTGCAGACCCGGATCGACATCCGCGGCAAGCGGATACGCAGAAATGTCATTGGCATATCGGACTGTGACGAGCTGATCGACGTGAGCTTCGATGGTGGGGCCCAGATAATCCATTCCGCCGTAACACAGCGACGGCGACGACGGTAGGTCCGGATGGAATCGGTGCATCGACGATGCCGCACGAAGCTCCAGGTTGCCACCCGAAATGCCCGGCAGGACAGGAAGGGTCTCCCGAAACGGTTCCAGACGGGGCGACGGAAGTTGGAACGGGCGCAGTGGATCGACATCAGGTGGTCGAGCCGTCGCTAATCCAGCGGACAACGCGCTCAGACCGGCCAGCAGGCCAAGCCCTTGAACAAACGATCGGCGACGGATCTTGTGTGACTCGTCCACTCACGGCCCCCTCACGCTGACGGCATCCGGAGCGGGTTACCCGTGTGCCCGCACGGTCAAACACCGACCACCTTCTCCAACCAAAGCTCGAAAATCGGCGACCTTACCCCACCGCACCGGTCGCCGTACTCGACGACCTCCTCCGTCCCGACGAAACACGTTTGCGGACAACGGATGCACTCTTGCAGCTTTGCGAGAAGCCGAAGATTCGAAAACACTCTTGACTCGAACGCATGTTCGAGTATAATTTGGGGAGGGGATCGGGGGATTCAATGAGTGTCTTGTTGTCGGACGTGGTGTCTGGTTCTGCGGTGGGGTTACGCGGACGCCTGTGGCGGTTGACTGCTGCCGAGTTGCGCGCTGCTGCTGTCGAAGCGAGTGCGGAGATTCTTCGTCTCGAAGCTGTGCGTGTGGCGGTGGTGGACGAGTTGTCGTTGCGCCCGGATGATCAGGTGATTGCCAGTCGCGGTGTGGGTGCGTGGTTGGCGGCTAACACGATGCTGCAGGTTCGGGACGGGAAGAAGATCGCCGCGTTGGGTGCTGCTTTGCGGCCGTTTCCGGCTGTGGCGGCTCGGTTCGATGGCGGGGAGTGCTCGTTCGAGCATGCCGTGTTGATCGTGGCGTTCTGTGAATCACCACCGAAGGGCATGCCGGAGGAGGCGCTCCCTCGCTGTATCGACCTACTGCTTGCGGCTGCGTCGGGCGTGGAAGCGACGACCACGAAAGTGCGGAACGTGATCGCGACCTTGGAGCGAATCTTCGAATCCGATGAAATTCCACCCGCCGAAGACGTCGACCGGAATGAGCTGCGGATCGCGTCGACATTGAACGGTCGAGTGGTGGTGCGCGGTGATTTCGACGCCCTCACCGGCGAAATGCTGTTGTCGGCGTTGTCGAATCTGACGATGCCCACCCCGGCACCCGATGGAACCCCGGATGCTCGGTCGGCAGCGAAACGAACTGCCGACGGGTTCACCGAACTGATCCGCCGCTATCTCGACTGCGCCAAAACAGGCACAGACGGTGGTCAACGCCCGCACGTGAACGTGCACCTCAATGCTCGTGATCTCGCTGAGCATCGGGATTGCGCCGCGTCGCCTTCTGATGTGGACGACGAAGGCTCACCCGATCTGGACTTGTCGGATCTTGATGTCGGCCACATGCCCTGGCTCGGGCCACTGTCGGTGTCGCAGACCCGACTCCTCGGATGCGACTGCTTCCTCTCCACCGTTCTGCTCGACGATCACGGCGCGCCCTTGGATGCGCAACCAGGAAAGAGGTTGGTCACCGCCGAACAACGCGTCGCCCTCATCGCCCGAGACAAAGGCTGCGCCTTCCCGGGCTGCACATGCGTGCCCGCCTGGACTGATGCGCACCATATCCGGCACTGGGCCAACGGTGGCCCGACGGTGATGAACAACCTGGTCCTGCTGTGCCGTTCACACCACCGACTGATGCACCGAAAATCAGGGTTCGTCGGGAAATGGGAAATCCGAATAGGAGTCGACAACAAACCCTGGTTCATTCCCCCGCCCTCGATCGACCCCGGGCAGCAACCGCGCCCGGCGAACACCACATTCAAAACCTGAGAACGAACCTCAGGCACAACAGAACACGGCCGAGCACCGCATCGAAGGGATCCCCCCGATGCGGTGCCAACAGGCCGTGGCGAACCCGTCAGACGGCCTGCGCAACCTTGGCGGCTCGCGGGAATCGCTCCCGAATCTCCGCTGGCGTGACAACTCTCGGGTCCAGGGGTTGCTCGTCACGCAGGTGGCGCTCCAACACCTTGCCCGTCATCGGCGCAATGACTTTCAGAGCAGTGGTCATGTTCTTCGGTGAACTACCCAACCGGACTGCCGTTCGCACCGCGGGCGCAATTGCTCTGTCCAACAACGCTGGCTGATCGAACCCACCCATCGTTCGCATCCAGCCGGGCAAAGTCGCGATAGTGGCCGGCGCGACCAATCGGCTGAATGTCGCGAACTTCGTCTTCCCCTGCGCTCTCGGTGTTCTCAACAAGTAGTGCATCGCCCGGTTGGCACGCTCGGAGGTACACAATCTGGGCCTGACTTCAGCGAAGTACTCACGTACCTCGTCTCGGGAGCGTGGAACGTCGGAGGTCTTGCATGTCTGTAGTTCGGCAGCGATCACGCATTCTTCCCAGTACCGCTGCTCTTCGACAGCTGAAAGCGGGCCCGGCCCATACATCTCGTAGCACTTGAGCACCGAATGCCAACCCGTCACGTGGATCCAGAGTTGTGACGCCGGATTGTTTGCGCTGTAACGAGTTCCGGTGATCGGTTCGATGCCCGCAGCCTGAGCATGAACTGTCATGAGGTGGTCGGACAGCGCCAGTGCTGTCCGCCCGTCGGCAGTGGCGACGGTCAGGAAGTACGCCAAGGTTCGGTCGAGTCGCCCGGCCGGATCGCTGTAAATCCCGCTCATGTCTGCCACTGCGGCAGCCAAGAAGGGGTCGAAGTGCTCGAGCACCACCGACCGCTGGAACCCGATCAGCGCTGTCGGCGCGGCCCAGATCTTCCAACTGGGTGATCCTGGGCCGAAGAAGCCGTAATCCTCACGCGGTCGATTCATCGTCAGTTCAGACATTTCATTCCTCCCCGTTCGTTGAGCCGGCACCGTTCATTTCGTAGGCACCAGACAAGGCGACTACTTGCTGCCAGACGTACTCGAATCGCTCCGCCGCGAACGTGGGGCGCCGAATAGATGCGAGTGCCAACCGTTGCTGATCTTCACTGGCGCTGGGTTTTCCGTACAACTCCACCGCTGCAGCACTGAAGTCGCGGACCAGGACATCGAAGATCTGATCCAGCACCCCACCGCTCCGCTGTCCCTCGTCCAATCCCAAGATCTCGGCTTGTTCGAGGATCAGCTGGCCGTAGACGACGAGGGTGAAGAGTTCGGTGATCGCAAGGCCGAAGTCCAAGTCGACCTGCTGCGCCGCATCCGGTGCAGCTTCGGCTAGAAGGGTCACGAGCGCTTCTGCCTGCTCCACGAACAGTGCAACGTTGGGAACATCCGCAAACTTCGCGTACACCGCTCGCCAGTCGTCGAATCGAACCTTGGACAACCCCCGTGCCGGGCCCTGACGGAACAGGAACTCGTCGTCGGCTGCGTCGTTACGCGTCGGAATCGCCGGAAATGACTCGGGGGCAAAGAGGTACGCCGGCATGAACTTGGCGATCAGGGCGAGATTGACGGCGACGGTCCCCTCGAGCTTGGGCAGCCCGTCGACATCCATCTTGGCCACCGCGAGGTAGCTGTCCTTCTCGAAGCCCTTTGCCGCAGCGATGTCGGAGAGCAGTCCGATCACCTTCTGTGCCTCGGTTGTCACCTTCATCTTGGTGACGGGATTGAACAAGAGGTAGCGGCGGTCCTCGGGCGATGCGGTGCGGAAGTAGTCCACCGCACGATCCGAGAAGAGCCTCATCGCCAGCAGGCGCGCGTACGCGTCGACGAATTCACGTCGTACGTGTGGGAACGCCGTGACGGGATTGCCGAACAGGATTCGATTGTGCGCGTGGGTAATCGTCTCGTACAAGGCATGAGTCGACATACCGATTCCGCCGAAGCACAGGTTGAACTTTCCGATGTTCACGGTGTTGAGTGCGGCACTGAAAGCTGCCTCGCCGGTATGCAGGATATCCTCTGCCGCAACGGGATAGTCGACGAGTGAGAACTCCGCTACGTACATCTGGGCCGGAACGATGTTCTTCACCACGGTGAATGCCGGATGGTCCGAGTCGGCGTAAAAGAAGACGTACTGATCAGTGCCCTCCACTCCGTCGACACGGCCGAAGACAGAGACCGTGTTGGCGCAGTTGCCATTTCCGATGTAGTACTTCGAACCGCTGGCCAGGTACCCGCCGCTGCCGTTGGGCGTCAAGACCATGTCCGTGGAGTAGACGTCCGCGCCATGCTCTTTCTCGGACAGTCCGAATGCCGCAACGCCTCCGGAAGCCAAAGCGGAAGCTGCTCGCGCCCTTGCCGTCTCGTTGTCGCTCTGCCACACCGGCCCGAGGCCGAGGATGGTCACCTGCCACGGGTACCAGTAGTTGAGTCCGTAGAAGCCGAGGATCTCGGACAGTGCGGCGATACGACTGGTATCCCAGCGCTTGTCGGAGTCGCCACCACTGTCGCGGGCGGGCGTCAGAAATGTGGCGAACAGGCCTTCCTTTGCCGCGAAGTCGAGGAAGTCGGAGTAGAAGATCTTGTCGTGATAGTCGGCCAGGAGTCGATTCTTTCCACGCGCCTCGAACCAGTCGACGGTCGCGCCCAGCAGTCTCCGCGTGGTCGCGTCGAACTCCGGCCGATCGTACGTGGAGGGATGGAGCAGCAGATCATTCGGCACTAAAGAGGTCGACGCTGTCATAGCGGTTGTTCTCCTCGAGATCTCGGCAGAGGCGCCTCACTGAGCACCATTCGAATGCAACGCCACCGTAACAATTGCAGACGATGAATACAACGGTTGCGTATTATTCACGAAGAAGTGGCAGGCAGATTAGGGTGAGAGCGGAGGTGATGCACACGATGACCAGGTCACAAGCTGACGCAACGGATACACCGCGGCGCAAGTACGCCCCTCGCATGGCGCCCGAGCAACGTCGCGAGCAGCTCCTCGACGCAGCATTCGAGGTCACCGGCCGCGTTGGCCTGCACAACCTCAGCATGGAATCCGTCGCTGCCGAAGCCGGTGTCGGCAAGCCCGTCCTCTACACGATTTTCGATACCAGGACCGATCTCGTCGCTGCACTGCTGCGCCGCGAGCACGAGCGAGCCATCGCTCAGGTGCTCGAAACCATGCCGACAGATCTGAGCGAACTCGGCCCAGCGGCGTCGTACACCGGGACCGTCGGCGCCTTCGTCGACGCCGTACTGGAGAACCCGACGCGCTGGCGCCTGATTCTGACGTCTGTCGAGAACGCCCCCAGCGAGTATCACGGCTTGTTGAAGCTCTCTCGCGGAGCTGTCTTCGCCCGCGCCGAAGAACTGGCCCGCGCCGGGATTGCCCTCGAGTCGAAGCTCGAAGGCCTTGATCCGGTTCTCCTCGCACACACCATGATGTCGTTCGCCGAAATGCTCGGACGACTGGCCGTCAGTGATCCCGAAACCTATACCCGAGAACGACTTTCCAGTTTTGCCGTGGCTCTCGCACAATCGGTCGGGCGTTAGCGGCCGACTGAAACCTGTCGGTCGGATCTGCTTCAATACACGCATGACATCACCATCGATCGAACCGCTACAGCTTTTCGAAACGTCTCCGGGCAACTGGTCACTGATGCTCACCGACCAGCATTTCGGCAAGGTGGCATCGATATTCGAGCAGGTAGAGGGTTTCGAAGGCTCCGGTTACGACTGGGCGTCGGTCGCCCACGCAGTGGTAGGCCGCGATGCACCGCATCTGGAGGGCCGCTTCGGCACCGATCCCGAAGCGGGCATGTTTGTTGCGTACGGCAGCGACAACGGAGCTCTCGGTGAGCTCGGAGCGCTACTCGCCAAAGCGTATTCGGATGCCGAGTACCTCGGTGGCCTGGTCGCCATTTCCGAACTCGACTAGAGCGCCGGTCGAAACGACACCGGCCCCACACCTAGGTGCGGGGCCGGTACCGAACGAAAGATCTAGCCGACCAACAGCTCGGCAATCTGAATCGTGTTGAGCGCGGCACCCTTACGCAGGTTGTCGCCCGAAACGAAGAGCGCGAGTCCGCGTCCCTCCGGGACACCCGGATCCTGACGGATACGACCGACCAGCGACGCGTTGCCACCGGCAGCGGCCAGCGGCGTCGGAACCTCGACCAGCTCGACGCCCGGAGCGTCGGCGAGGATCTCCTTGGCGCGAGCAACCGAGAGCGGGTTGGCGAACTCTGCGTTGATCGCGAGCGAGTGCCCGGTCACGACGGGAACGCGCACGCACGTACCCGAAACCAACAGATCGGGAAGTCCGAGGATCTTGCGGCTCTCGTTGCGGAGCTTCTGATCCTCGTCGGTCTCGCCGCTTCCGTCGTCGACCAGCGAACCTGCCAGCGGCAGGACGTTGAACGCGATGGGGGCGACGTAGTTGTTCGGGGCCGGGAAGTCGACGGCACTGCCGTCGTGAACCAGCTTCTCCGCGTCTCCGACTACGGCGCGCACCTGGCCGAGGAGTTCCTCGACGCCGGCGATGCCGCTACCGGACACGGCCTGGTAGCTGGAGACGATCAGACGCTGCAGACCGGCTTCGTCGTGCAGAACCTTCAGCACCGGCATCGCTGCCATGGTGGTGCAGTTGGGGTTCGCGATAATGCCCTTGACCAGGTTCTTCGTGTCCTGCGGGTTGACCTCGCTCACCACGAGGGGAACCTCGGGATCCTTGCGCCATGCCGAAGAGTTGTCGACAACGGTCGCGCCGGCAGCAGCGAAGCGCGGAGCCTGGGCGCGCGAGAGCGTCGCACCGGCTGAGAACAGGGCGATGTCGATGCCCTTCAGGTCCTCATCCGATGTGGCGGCCGCATCCTCGACGATGATCTCTTCGCCGCGGAAGGGCAGCTTCTTACCGGCGGAGCGTGCAGATGCGAAGAACCGCACCTTGTCCGCGGGGAAGTTCCGCTCTTCGAGCAAAGTGCGCATGACGATGCCGACCTGACCGGTCGCACCGACAACAGCGATAGTCGTCATGAGAAATTACCGTCCCGTTCCAGCGTGTACTACTGCTTCTTCTTCGCCACCGAGCCCGAAAGCGTCGTGGATGACACGTACAGCGTCGTCCAATTCGGTGTCCTTGACCAGCACTGAGATGCGGATCTCAGAGGTCGAGATGAGGTCGATGTTGATGTCTGCCTTGGCCAGCGCCTCGCAGAACGTGGCGGTGACGCCCGGGTGGCTCCGCATTCCGGCGCCGACCAGGGAAACCTTGCCGATGTGGTCGTCGAACAAGATCTGCGTGAAGCCGATGTCTTCCTGACGCTTGGTCAGGATCTCGACGGCGCGGGGGCCGTCGGCCGTCGGAAGCGTGAAGGTGATGTCCGTCTTGTTGGTCTCCACCTTGGAGATGTTCTGCAGCACCATGTCGATGTTGATCTCGGCATCGGAGACTGCGCGGAACACCTTGGCAGCGTGTCCCGGTGTGTCCGGCAATCCGACAACGGTGATCTTGGCTTCGCCGCGATCGTGCGCGACTCCGGTGATCAGGGCCTCTTCCACAGGAATGTCCTCCATCGATCCGGACACGATTGTTCCGGGCTTGGTGGTGTATGACGAACGGACGTGCACAGGCACGTTGTAACGACGGGCGTACTCGACGCACCGGAGCATGAGCACCTTCGCACCACACGCTGCGAGTTCGAGCATTTCCTCGAAGGAAACCGTCTCGAGGCGGTGAGCGTCGGGGACGATGCGCGGATCGGCGGAGAAAACGCCGTCGACGTCGGTGTAGATCTCGCAGACGTCAGCGTTGAGTGCAGCTGCCAACGCCACGGCAGTGGTGTCCGAGCCACCGCGTCCGAGCGTCGTGATGTCCTTGCTGTCCTGGCTGACGCCTTGGAATCCGGCGACCAGAACGATCGAGCCTTCGTCCAGCGCAGTGCGAACACGGCCCGGCGTGACGTCGATGATCTTGGCGTTTCCGTGGCTGCCGGTCGTGATGACTCCGGCTTGTGAGCCCGAGAACGAACGAGCTTCGGCGCCGAGGGAGTGAATTGCCATCGCTACCAAGGAGTTGGAGATGCGCTCACCCGAGGTCAGCAGCATGTCCATTTCACGGGCCGGCGGGGAAGGGCACACCTGCTGAGCCAGATCGAGCAGCTCATCGGTGGTATCGCCCATCGCTGACACCACGACGACGACATCATTGCCGGCCTTCTTGGTCTCGACGATCCGTTCAGCGACTCGTCGGATGCGCTCGGCGGTTGCCACCGAGGATCCGCCGTACTTCTGGACGACGAGAGCCACGCGTTTCTACCTCCAGGTCGAAATTGTTTACAGATACCAGAGGTCGAGCTTACCGAGGTGGTCCTGGGACTTCCCGATGCGTACTGCTGTTCGCCTCAGATCCGCGCGGGATCAGTTGCGAGATCCGCGATCGCATCAACGTCGCAGAACGCGAGCCACCGGCAACGTAACCGACCACCGTGACGGCAACTCCGCAGGCGAGAAGCACGCGGATACTGCTGACCAGCGAAACTGCCAGCGCGTCGTACACCGCGACTGCCGCCTCAGATGACGGTATGTCTGAATTCTGTAAATAGACTCGCCGCACGACGGCCAGCGCCACCAACAGGGCGATCATCGCCACCGCCGTCGCCAGCCCGACCAGGGACAGTGCGCGCATTCGCCTCGGCGCAACTGCGACGGCCGCGATCGCACAGGCCAGCGACACCCACGGCAGCCAGGCCGCTGCCCGGTCGAGAGTGTTCGAGAGGTCCTGGGCCCGCACCAGCTCGTCGGATTGCAGGATCTCGAACTGCGGATCGAACGTCGGAAGACGATCGACGACGGTGAATCCGCGATCGCGGAGGTTCGTCCGCAGTTCTGTCATGATCGGCTCGAGGGACAAGGTGACTGTTCCGCTGTCGTCGGACCGAACGATGCCGTCGGTGGCTCTGCCGGTCACCATCGCAGCAAGTTGCGCGTGCGCCTGACGGTTGGCCGCGGTCCAGAGCGTCGCGAACTGGTCGCTGGAGACCAACGACTGAGCCGCCTCCCGAACAAGTTTCTCGGCTTGTCTCGTCACCACCTGCGGAAACCGGTCCAACCGCTGCGTCAGTTCCTCGGTCAGCCGATCAACGACAGCCGCTTGGACAGCAGGTTCGGAAGCCAACGGGGCAACCGTCTCGACGTAACTGTCGGTGTCGTTCACCTGGGTGTGGACGAACAGCGCGAGCACCGAGCCGGCAGCACCGAGACCAGCGAGAACGATCAGCAGTGAACAGACGATCCAGCGGATCGAGCGCATCACGTGTGCTTGGCGCGCGCCGGTCGAATCTTCGCGGTGATGTGGTGAATGCGGTGATCGTCAGCGGGTATCCGGAAGGTCTCGGTAACCCGAACGGTCATCAGGTTCCGCCCGAACAACCCGGCGTCGAGGAGGTAGTCAGCCGTCAGGTCGTCCCCGTCGACCGTCCACTCCACCTCACGAATGTCGCGGATCACGCGATACTGAGGACCTCCGGAAAGGCTGCGCCGCAAATGATTCCCCGAAAATCCGGTCTTGAGCCCGACCTCGTGGCGTACCGCGTCCGGAGCCAGCGGTACGGAACTGCCATCGTGACTGCGGAGCGCGTCGAGGTACGCGCTCGCCACGGCGATTCGGGGATCCATGGACGACAGTCCACCATTTTCGGGGCCGAAACGGCAGCACAATTCGGCGACAAATTGGACATGAGGGCGAACCCCACCGATTTCTCGCGAAATCCAGGAGTAGAGTGCTGTGCATGCAGCGCGCACTCCTTCTTGGTTGCCGCGACGGGGTCTGATCCAGACTGGCCTCCCGCCGCGGGGTTTTTGTGCGCCGGTCGACCAAGCCTTCCGGACTCATGGTCTTGACCAACAGGTCAACAGGCCGGGTCCACAATCCTGGAGATCACACCCATGTCCCCCGCTGACGCATTCACCACCGGCACTCGCACCATCACCCCGCCCACGAAGCCGGCACCGTCCGACCAGCCTGCGTGGAACACGCAGAAGAACTCGTCGATGCCGACGTTCCGCTACCGCCCGTTCGCCGAAGAGGTCGAGACGGTCACGCTGCCCGACCGCACCTGGCCGGACAAGATCATCGACCGAGCACCCCAGTGGTGTGCCGTTGACCTGCGCGACGGCAACCAGGCGCTGATCGATCCGATGAGCCCGGCGCGCAAGCGTCGTATGTTCGATCTCCTGGTTCGTATGGGCTACAAGGAGATCGAGGTCGGCTTCCCGTCCGCGAGCCAGACGGACTTCGATTTCGTTCGCGAGATCATCGAGGACGGCGCCATCCCGTCCGACGTCACCATCCAGGTGCTGACGCAGTCGCGTCCCGAGCTGATCAAGCGCACGTTCGAGGCCTGTGAAGGTGCCGAGAACGCGATCGTGCACTTCTACAACTCCACCTCGATTCTGCAGCGCCGCGTCGTATTCCGCGCCGACAAGGACACGATCAAGAAGATCGCCACCGACGCCGCCGAACTGGTCCTCGCCGAGTCGAAGAAGTACCCGGACACGAACTGGCGCTGGGAATACTCGCCCGAGTCCTACACCGGCACCGAGCTCGAGTACGCCAAGGAAGTATGTGACGCCGTCACCGAAACCCTGGGTGCGACGCCGGCCAACCCGGTCATCCTGAACCTGCCCGCCACCGTCGAGATGGCGACACCCAACGTGTATGCCGACTCCATCGAGTGGATGCACCGCAACCTGGCCCGCCGCGATTCGGTCATCCTGTCGCTGCACCCCCACAACGACCGCGGCACGGGTGTCGCTGCAGCCGAGCTGGGCTACCAGGCCGGCGCGGACCGCATCGAAGGCTGCCTGTTCGGCAACGGTGAGCGCACCGGCAACGTCTGCCTGGTCACTCTCGCTCTGAACATGTTCACGCGCGGCGTCGATCCGCAGATCGATTTCTCGAACATCGACGAGATCCGTCGCACGGTCGAGTACTGCAACCAGCTGCCCGTCCACGAGCGTCATCCGTACGGCGGCGACCTGGTCTACACCGCGTTCTCCGGCAGCCACCAGGACGCGATCAACAAGGGCCTCGACGCCATGAAGGTCGACGCCGACAGCCAGAACTCCGACGTCGACGACATTCTCTGGCAGGTCCCCTACCTGCCGATCGACCCGAAGGACGTCGGCCGCAGCTACGAGGCCGTCATCCGTGTGAACTCGCAGTCCGGCAAGGGCGGCGTCGCATACATCATGAAGGCCGATCACGGTCTGGTGCTGCCGCGTCGTCTGCAGGTCGAGTTCTCGCAGTCGGTCCAGAAGATCACCGACGGCGAGGGCGGCGAGGTCTCGCCGAAGGAAATGTGGGATGTCTTCCACGAGGAGTACCTCGCTCCCATCACCCCGCTCGAGCGCATGAAGCAGAAGGTCACCGCGTCCGAGGAGGACGGCGGCACCGATGCGATCACCGCGATCGTCAAGGTGAACGGCAAGGAGCAGGAGATCTCGGGAACCGGCAACGGCCCGCTCGCTGCCTTCGTCGACGCGCTGGGAAGCATCAACTTCGACGTTCGTGTCCTCGACTACTCCGAGCACGCGATGTCCGCCGGTGACGACGCCCAGGCCGCGGCCTACGTCGAGTGCGCCGTGACGGGCCCGGAGGGTCAGAGCACCGTCGTCTGGGGTGTGGGTATCGCCACGTCGATCACGACGGCCTCGCTGCGCGCTGTGGTCTCGGCAGTGAACCGCGCCAGCTGACACTCAGCTCCTGACTCGTGAACAATCCCTGGTCTCACCCGATTTTCGGGTGGGGCCAGGGCCGTTTTCAGAGCACTGAAGATTTTCGGTCGATGTTTTCGATTCGGCATGACATTGGTCCCGAAAGAGTCGGTTAGCGAAGTTAACAAAAAGAATTCACCCATCGAGGATGATGCAGACGCCACGTGCGCGTGAGATAGTCAGCTCAGACAAATCCGACTTGTGAAATGGAGCTCGACAATGGATTCCTTTTGGGACTTCCTCTGGCTGATCATCATCAGCTTCGCGTTCATCGCGTACTTGATCCTGCTCTTCTCGATCATCACCGACCTGTTCCGCGATCACAAGACCTCCGGCTGGGTGAAGGCAATCTGGATCGTCTTCCTGTTCTTCATTCCGCTGCTCACCTCGCTCGTCTACCTGATCGTTCGCAGTGACGGAATGGCACAGCGGTCCCTCGAGGCTGCGCAGCAGGTCAAGAACGCACAGGACAGCTACATCCGTGAGGTTGCCGGAAAGTCCCCGGCCGAATCCATCGCAGATGCAAAGGCACTTCTCGACGCCGGCACCATCAGTGAAGAAGAATTCGCAGCACTGAAGGCCAAGGCTCTCGCCTGATACCGGCCCTCACTAAGCGGCCCTCACTAAACCGTGAGGATTGCACTACCGAAACGGGAGCGACACTAATCGTGTCGCTCCCGTTTTGTGTTCATTCACCAACAGCTGCTCATTCACCGACAGCCGTTCATTCACCAACGGCCCTTCATTCACCGACAGCCTTCATTCACCGACAGCACGCGCGACGTCACGAAAGGCGTCGAGCACGACTCCGATAGCCGGACTGCGGTTGGCGTGTAACCGAGTCGCCAATTCATAAACTCGTGCAGCGCGCACTCCCGCCACCGGTTTCCTCGACACTCCGGGATGCGTGATCGCGTATCGCGGCATCAAAGCCACGCCGTGGCCCGCCGCCACCAGCTCTTCGATGACGCGGAAATCGTTTATCCGATGAGCGACGCGAGGCTGGACGCCGGTTACCGACGCAACCGACAGCAGAACGTCGTCGACCGGAAACCCGCCGCGCACGCTTATCCAGTTCTCGTCGGCCAATTGTTCCAGCCGGACCGAATCCTGCTCGGCGAGGGATGATCAGGCCGCAGCACCAGATCGATCGGTTCACGCATCAGCGGTTGCACGCTGACCCGGGGAAACGACGTCTCGGCTCCGCGTTCGTCACGGTGGGTGAGGATCACATCGTGATCGGCCAACAGCCCAGGGACAGCGGACGCCGGTTTGTCGACGTCGTAGGCGTCGATGTCCACGTCCGAGTTCTTCAGCGCCGTCAGGACACCGGGCAGCAGGAGCGCCGCGCCGGAGGGAAAGAACGCGACTCGCACCTTTCCCCGCGGCGAGCCTCGGTACGACGCCATCTCGTCCGCCGCCCGGTCTAGCGCCGCCACCACGTCGTCGGCGCGAAGCACCAGCGCTCTGCCCGCGTCGGTGAGGCGCAGCGTGCGCCCGTCCGGTTCGAGGAGCGAGACCCCCGCTTCTCGTCCGAGGATCTTGAGTTGTTGCGAGACGGCGGACGGCGTCATCGAGAGGGCGAGAGCAGTAGCGCCGACGGTTCCTCGGTCGGCGAGCTCGCGGAGGATTCGCAAGCGCGTGGCATCCATACGGTGACGAATATCCATGTAGCAAAACTACATGGATAGTGCATCTATATTCGCTTGTTCTGATGATTAGTAAGGCTCACGATTAACGCATGACTCCCCGCGACCGTCTCCTCGGCCTGACCGTGATCGTCTTGTGGGGTCTGAACTTCCTGGCCATTCGCGTCGGCCTGGATCATTTCCCGCCGTTCTTCTTCGCAGCGCTGCGGTTTCTGATCATCGCGATTCCGGTGGTCATCTTCGTGCCGCGTCCACAGGTGCCGCTCCGCTGGCTGCTGCTCTACGGATTCGGTTTCGGATTCGGCCAGTTCGTCTTCCTCTTCTGGGCGATGCATTCGGGGATGCCGACGGGCCTTGCATCACTTGTCCTGCAGTCGTCAGCACCGTTCACCGTCCTACTCGGCGCTTTCCTGCTCCGCGAGAAGCTCAGCGTCTGGCAGGTCTCCGGTATCGCCGTCGCCGTTGGCGGGATGTCCTTGATCGGCTGGGACCGCTCGCACCACGCGGCACTGCTGCCCGTCGTCCTCACACTCCTCGGCGGCCTGTCCTGGGCGTTCGGCAATCTCGGCAGCCGCTTGGCTGCGGCAAACACCGTCGGCGAGCCTGCACCGATGCGCTTGATGTTGTGGATGTGTGTCATCCCGCCGTTACCGATGCTCGCTCTGTCAGCCGTGGTCGAAGGCCCCACAGTCGGCTGGCACGCACTCGGCACCGCATTCAGCGCCGACGCCTGGCCGTCGCTGGTCGGGCTGGCCTACATCATTCTGCTCGGCACCATCGCCGGATCCGGGCTCTGGACGATGCTCATGGGCCGCTATCCCGCCGGCATGGTGGCGCCGCTCTCCTTGCTGGTGCCAGTCGTGGGAATCGGCGCGTCCTGGCTGTTCCTGCACGAGGATCCGAGCCCGTTGTCACTGGTCGGGGCGGTCATCGTGATCGCCGGAGCGAGCGCCGCACAGATGAGACGTAAGCCCGCGAACACTGTTTTCTCGGACACACCTGCAGCCTCACCACCGGCGCGACTCGGCGTCTGACGACGCCCTGTGCCAAACTCGGGCCGTGGGAACTGGACTATCGATCACAGCGCGCGGAAAGCTCGCCATGCGAGCTGCCGCAGCAGCATCTTGGGCATCGCAGAAGGCCGGTCGCGGCAAGGGTTCGATGATCGGCGGGCTGATCGCCCTCAAGATCGACCCGACGCTCATGACTCAGCTCGGACGCGGCAAGCGCACCGTCGTGGTCACCGGCACCAACGGCAAGTCGACGACCACGCGTATGACCGCCGCAGCGCTCGCGACACTCGGTGACGTCGCCACGCAGGCCGACGGCGCCAACATGGATGCCGGGATCGTGGCCGCCCTGGCCGCGCGTACCGATGCGACGCTGGCGGCACTCGAGGTCGACGAACTGCACGTCCCCCACGTAGCCGACGCCGTGAACCCGGAAGTGATCGTGCTGCTGAATCTCAGCCGCGATCAGCTCGACCGGGTCGGCGAGATCAACATGATCGAACGGAAACTGCGCGCGTGCGTCAACGCGCATCCGAATGCGGTGATCGTCGCCAACTGCGACGACGTACTGGTCACCTCCGTGGCATACGACGCCACCAACGTCGTGTGGGTTGCTGCCGGCGGCGGTTGGGCCGGCGATTCCGTCAGCTGCCCGCGCACCGGCGAACCCATCGTGTGGGAGGGAAAGCACTGGCGCAGTACCGGTTCCGACTTCGCGCGGCCCGAGCCGACCTGGTGGCTCGACGACGACAATCTCTACGGCCCCGACGGCCTGAAGATTCCGATGACGTTGACCCTCCCCGGAAAAGCCAACCGCGGCAACGCATCTCAGGCCGTAGCGGCTGCAGCGGCTTTGGGTGCAGATCCGGTCGGGGCAGTTGCCGCCGCATCGACGGTTCAAGAAGTCGCGGGTCGATACAGCACCGTCGAGGTCGGACCGCACTCCGTTCACATGCTGCTCGCGAAGAATCCCGCCGGCTGGCAGGAAGCGCTGTCGATGATCGATCCCACGGTGGACGGTCTGGTCATCGCGGTGAACGGTCAGGTGCCGGACGGCGAGGACCTCTCCTGGCTGTGGGACGTGAAGTTCGAGCACTTCGAAGGTGTCAAGGTAGTGGCCGCCGGTGAACGCGGAACAGATCTGGCAGTTCGCCTCACGTACGCGGGCGTCGAGCACACTCTCGACCCGGACCCGTTGCGCGCCATCGCTTCCTGCCCTCCCGGACGTGTGGAGGTACTGGCGAACTACACGGCCTTCCGTGACCTCAACACTGCCATCGCGAAGGAGTCTCGCAATGTCTGACTCGACAGTTCGCATCGGTCTGGTACTCCCCGACGTCATGGGCACCTACGGCGACGGCGGCAATGCCCTGATCCTGCGTCAGCGCCTGCGGATGCGCGGCTACGACGCCGAAATCGTGGACATCACCCTCAGCGATCCGGTCCCCGATTCGCTCGACGTGTACACGTTGGGTGGCGCCGAGGATTCCGCTCAGCGCCTCGCAACGCGTCACCTCGCGAAATACCCTGGTCTGCAACGCGCCGCCGAGCGTGGCGCACCGGTTCTGGCGATCTGCGCTGCCATTCAGGTGCTCGGCAACTGGTACGAAACCTCCAGCGGCGAACGCGTCGACGGTGTCTCGATGCTCGACGTCACAACCTCGCCGCAGGAGAAGCGTTCCATCGGCGAAGTCATCACGAAGCCGCTGATCGACGGACTCACCGCGCCCCTCTCAGGTTTCGAGAATCACCGCGGCGGAACAACTCTGGGTAGCTCAGCCTCTGGATTCGCACGTGTCACCCATGGTGTCGGAAACGGCGTCGGCGACGGATTCGAAGGCGTCGTGCAGGGTTCGGTGATCGGGACGTACATGCACGGACCCGCTTTGGCTCGCAACCCCGAACTCGCGGACCTCCTGCTCATGCGCGCCTTGGGTGTGAACGAGCTTGAACCCCTGCATCTGCCCGAGGTCGACAAGCTCCGCAAGGAGCGACTCGCGATTCGCTGAGCCAGTGTCGTCCGTTCGGACGACTGTTGACCGGCCACGTCAGCTCGTAGCCTCGTTCCATGCGTCTTCGTGTGGCGATCTGTATTGCGGCGACTGCGATCATTGCCGTCGGGTGTTCGACGCAGGGCAGTGGCGGGCCCAAAGAAGCAGGCGGGACCCAGCAGGTAAGTGTCACTGCTGATCCGGCTTCAGAAGCGAGCGCAACGGCGCCTACCGTCATCGTGCTGGACGCCTCGGGGTCGATGAAGCAGGACGACGCTCCCGGTCCTCGAATCGATGCCGCCAAGAACGCGATTCACACTCTCGTCAGTGGCCTCCCAGACGATGCTGCGCTCGGTCTGATCGCGTACGGCACCGCCACGGGTAGCAGCGACGCCGAGAAGGTCGCGGGTTGCCGCGACATCAAGACCGTCGTGCCACTCGGACCACTCGATCGAAATGCATTCGCAGCGGGAATCGACGGGCTGTCCGCGTCGGGATACACGCCGATCATGGCTGCGCTTCAACAAGCCGCCGCCGCACTCCCCGCCGATGGTGAGCGCACGATCATCCTCGTCTCCGACGGGGAGGACACCTGCTCGACCGAACCTCCGTGTGAGTCCACCCAAGCGATGCCCCACGATCCTGACCTGACCATCCACACCATCGGATTCAAGCTCGACGCCGCTGCGTCCGCCCAGCTGAAGTGCATCGCCGACGCAACCGGGGGCATGGCGATCGACGCTGCCAACGCGGCGCAACTCACCGCACGACTGGCGGTTGCCTCGGATCCCGAATCCGCACGGGAGCGACTCTCCACCAGCGGCTTCCGCAACCTTCGGATCGGCATGACGGAGGAGGAAACGCGGAAAGCCGCCGGCGACCTTGCGCCGGTATCGAAGACCGGAACAGTGGTCGTCCAGTGGCAGGACTGCGAATTGACCTTCACCGACGGCGTTCTCGTCGAAATCGCGCCCCGGACCGGCGCTGCCACACTGGACGGACTGACCGTCGGCCAGAAGATGCAGCGTGCCGCCGAACTTTACGGTCCCTTCACTGCCACAACCAATTCCGACGGGGAATCCGTCGCAGTCTTTCCGGCCGACACCGAAGCGGGAACCGGCTATCGCATCACCTTCACACCCGAAGGCAAGAAGGCGGATGAGGGAACGATCACCCGCATAGTCCTCTGCCGATGCTTGCCTGCGACTGCGGGATCATCGGCAGGCGGTACCCCGACCGAGATCGTGAATCTTGTTGCCGTCGACGGTTCCGGCAAACCCAAATCCGGTTGGAGCGTCCAAACGCCGGCCATGAAGATCAGCGAGTGCTACGCAGCATCACAGTCGGCTGTCACGCCGGGAGTCATCACCTGCGGAAGCACCGCAGACGGGGCGGACGCGTGTTGGCCCGGTCCGGAGCCCGATTCGATTCTCTGCCTGCAATTTCCCTGGGGAACAGAACTGATCACCGCTCGGGGAGTCGACGGCGTCGAGGCCTATCCGCCGCCCGCCGACCCGACTCCCTTCGGGCTCGAACTCGAGAACGGTCTTCTCTGCCGCGTCCGACACGGCGGTTCGTGGCCCTCTACCGAATCCGACCCCCGTCTGGCGGGCGCCTACTCCTGCCGAGGGCAAGGGGCGGATACCCCCATCGTGTGGGCCGAAAACACCTATCCGATCGATCGTTCCGAAGATCGGTGGACCGTGCTGGTCGGACCGTCGAAGGGACCGTTGGAAACCGTCGCCGTCACCAAGGCGATATTCCTTGCCGCCGAATGAGCGCTCAGACGGTTTCGGATTTGCCCTCGGTCAGAATCAGTTCCACGGCCAACAGCGCGGCGCAGGCCAGTCCCGCGACCAGTTCGGGCACCGCGGTGTAGGTACCACCGAGCACGACGACTATCGCGACCGAGAACGGCACGAGGGTGCGTACCGAGGAGTCGTGTAGTCGAATGTGGATGAACCACAAGGCGGCAAGGATGACCGCGACCGGAACGGTGACGGCAGCACCCGTCACCAACGCGCTGCCGTCACCGTGATGAGTCCAGAAGTCGACGCGCGAGGCCAACCCCGCACCGATGGCGGCAGCGGCGGCGAAGATGAAGTAGTGACCGAACCCCCAGACGAAGGGTGAGACGTTGTCACCGCCGATCACTTCGCCTGCATTGCGTTGGAAGTACAACCACCACAGGCTGAAGACAATCAGAATGCCGCCGATCACGACGTAGGTGACCTGCGCTGCCGGATGCTCACCGTCCACGGCGTCCTGAATCGCGATGGTGGTCGAAAGGATCGTCTCGCCCAGAACGATGATGAAGAACAACGAGTACCGCTCCGCGATGTGATGCGGGTGCCACGGCGTCATGCCCGGCTTCTCCGACCAGATCGGTACCGCGAATTCGCACAGAACCAACACCAGGAACGTCGGGACGTAAACGGCGGACGGCACGAAGTAGAAACCGATCCAACCGATCTGGACCAACACGATTCCGAGAGCGTATCGACGCGCCGTGAGCGCATGCTCGGGGTCGTTCCGCGAGACCCTGAGCCATTGGATGACCAGTGCTATTCGCATGATGACGTAGCCGACGATGATCAGCAGGGCGTCGTCGTTGAAGAAGCGGACGATGCCGGCTGCAAGGACCAGCGATCCGAGGATCTGGAATATGGTCAGCAGCCTGGCGATTCCGTCGTCGTTGTCGTACGCCGAGGTGAACCACGTGAAATTCAGCCACGTCCACCAGATCGCGAAGAAAGCCATCGCGAAGTGCCCGACGCCCGAAGCCGCATGCCCTTCGCTGATCGCGTGGTGCAGACCGGTGGCCGCTTGAGCGACCGCCACGACGAAGCAGAGGTCGGTGAGCAGTTCGAGCGGCGTCGCCACCCGGTGCGGCTCGTGCGGGTCCCGCGGAACCAACGGCCTGATGAACGAACTGGTGCGATTCACGAAGGGCAGAGTAGCGCGATGATTGCCGACGCGCTGCCCGTGACTGGAACCTGTCGTCTCAGATATTCACGCCGACGCCCCGATCTGGGCTCGGATCTCCAACTGATCGGCGAGTTCGGCGCCTATCGCCCCCGCGCTCCCCAAAGTGAAGGCGATCTGCCGTCCCCACAGGAAATAGCGGTGAATCGGATAGTCGACATCCGCACCGATTCCGCCGTGCATGTGCTGGGTCGCGTGCACCACGCGCAAACCGCCACGCGACGCCCACCATTTGGCGACCAGCGCCGCTGCTTCCGCTTCACTCTCGACTCCGCTGTCCATCAGCCAGGCAGCGCGGTGGGTGGTCAATCTGGTGCTCTCGGTGTCGAGGTACGCGTCGGCGGCCCGGACGGCAACTGCCTGGTTGGTCGAGAGTGGACGACCGAATTGCACTCGCTCGGAGGTGTATTTCGCCGTCATCGCCAGCGCTTCCTCGCAGACGCCGGTAGCCAGGGCCGCCAGAGCGACCCGCGCACGTCGTAACGTCCAGTCTCGAACCACCGCGCCGTCCGCGGGAAGTGCGTCAGCTGCAGTAACCGCAACCCCGTCGAACTGCACAGCGCTGTTGCTCTCGCGGTTCGTCACCGCAAGCGGTGTACGCACCAGCGCGTCCCGGTCCGTCGGCACGATCATCACGGTGACACTGCCGTCCGGCATCGTCACCGGAACCACCAGTGCGGCAGCGAACTCGGCGGCAGACACGGAGTCGACGCGGCCTGACAGAACCCAACCGTCAGGCGCCGGCTCGGCGCGAACCGCCGTCTCGGCGTTGTAGCCGGTGTCGAAGGCGCCGGTGACGATCACCGAGCCGTCGAGCAGTCCCGGAAGCCACGACGCTTTCTGCTCCGTACTGCCGAACTCGGCAATCGGCAGCGCTGCCGTCGAAATCACCGACCAGAGCGGCACCTGGGCGACCCGGCGGCCTTGTTGTTCGAGCACCGCTGCCAGGCCTAGCATTCCGAGTCCCGCTCCCCCGACTTCCTCTGGCAGAGGAATTCCCAGAACGTCGGAGTCGGCGAGGAGCTTCCACAGTTCGGCGTCGAAACCGCCGGCGCCCTCCACTTCCCGCAGGCGGTCCACTCCGGACTTCGCCGAGAAGATCGATTCACTCAGATCCCGCACCGCGGACAAGTTGTCGTCGAATTCGAATTCCATGTCAGCTCTTTTCGTTCTGTGCAGCGGGTCGGCGACGCGCAGCAAGCGCCATGCCCAGACATTTTGCGGCGACGATTTCACGCATCACTTCGTTGGTACCACCGCCGAAGGTGTTGTTCTGGGCGCGTCGACCCAGGTTCTCGACCCGCCCTTCCAGTACCGCTCCGGGCGTGCCGGGGCGCAGTAAGCCCTTGGCGCCCAGCACTTCCTGCAGCATGCCGTACGCACTGACGACGGCTTCGGTACCGAAGATCTTGGCCGCGGCCGAATCCCCGCCGCCCAAGGTGTTGGCGGCGACGTCCGCCACCAGTCGCAGGTTCATCAGGTCGGCAGCACTGAGCAGCGCGTAGACTTCCGCCAATTTCTCACGTACCCAGTCGATGTCGTAGACGTGGCCGTCACCGGCGGGTTCGGTCTTTGCCCATTCGACCACCTCGGCAAAGAGCTCGTTGGCTATACCACCGCGTGCTGCCAGGGCAACACGTTCGTGGTTGAGCTGGTTGGTGATGAGCTTCCACCCTTGATTGAGCTCACCGACGACATTGCTGATCGGCACCCGAACATCTTCGTAATAGGTTGCCGAAGTGCTGATTCCGCCCACAGTGTGAATTTCGGTGACCGAGAACCCCCGCGAATTGGTCGGTACCAAGACCACGGAAATGCCCTGATGCGTCGGCGCGTCGGGATCGGTGCGAACGGCAAGCCAGACCCAGTCGGCAAACACACCGGCGCTGGTGAAGATCTTGTTGCCGTTGATGACAAGCTCGTCACCCTCGATGCGGGCGCGTGTTTCGAGGGCCGCGAGATCGGTGCCCGCATTGGGTTCGGTGTAGCCGATGGCAAAGATCAGTTCGCCCGCCAGAATCGGACGCAGGAAGAAGTCCTTCTGAGCTTGCGTCCCATGCTTGATCAGAGCGGGTCCGACGGTGTTCAGCGTGACCAGCGACAGCGGCGCATTGGCGCGAATCACCTCGTCGTAGAACACGTACAGAGCTTCGGGGTTCTCGCCCCGACCGCCGAATTCCTCCGGCCACCCCAAGCCCAGCCAACCGTCTTTACCCATTCGGCGCAGAATGCGATCGAAGACGGGGCCGCCTTCGGTCTGATCCACGAGAGCACGGCGGTCTTCGGCGTTGATGATCTCCGCGAAGTACGCCCGCAATTCCTTGCGCAGAGTCTTCGACTCCTCCGACAAATCCAAGTACATGGTGAAACTCCTAAGATCTACGAACGCGGCAGGCCGAGTACGCGCTGCGCGATGACGTTGAGTTGAATTTCGACGGTTCCGCCGCCGAACAGAATCGAGGGAAGTCCGATGTGGTCTATCGCGTAATTCGCCGACGGGTCGACAACGGCGGCACGAGGTCCGAGCAGTCGCAACAGATCCCGCGAGCCCTCACGCTGTGCCAGGGCGTTGTACACCTTCGACACGCTGATCTCGGCGCCCGGTTCCTGACCCGCCAGTCGCGCCGACACCCCGCGTAGATTCATCGCGGACAGTGCCAACTCACGAGAGATACTGCGGCCGAGGCCCTCCACTGCGTCTTCGCGAGGGCAGTCGTGGCTCGCGTCGGCGATAACCTGACGGAACAGCCGACTCGAACCGTGGTGCAGCGTGCTGCCCATACTCAGGCGTTCGTTGGACAGCGTTGTCGCAGCAAGCTTCCACCCTTGCCCCGGCTCCGCCACCAGGCAGTCGTCCGGGACGAAGACGTCGTCGAGGAATACCTCGTTGAACTCCGACTTACCGGTGGCTTGTTTCAGCGGACGTACGTCGACACCTTTCGAGGTCATGTCGACCAGGAAGTACGACAGCCCACGATGTTTCGGAGCGTCGGCGTCGGAACGCGCCAGGCATACTCCCCAATCGGCCTCGTGCGCGCCCGAGTTCCACACTTTCTGACCCGACAGGACCCAGCCACCGTCGACCTTGCGCGCTTTCGTGCTCAGACCGGCCAGGTCTGATCCCGCGCCCGGCTCACTGAACAGCTGGCACCAGATGATGTCGGCGCGCAGCGAAGGCTCGACGAACCTGTCCTGCTGCTCGGCGTTGCCGTGTTCGAGAATCGTGGGCAGCACCCATTCCCCGATCACCGTGGACGGTTGAGCCCAACCTCGCATCGCGAATTCGTGTGCGATGACGGCCTGTTCTCTCGGTCCTGCTCCCAGCCCGTACGGCGCCCGATAGTGCGGGGCTACCAGTTTGGCGTCGGCAAATCGGGCGCGTCGAGCGCTCCCCTTGGCCGGCGCCCAACTGGCGCTGGTGGTTCCGTCGTCGGGCAGCAGCGCAACCTCGTCCAGAACCCTGCGAACCTGCTCTCGTAGTTCAGGCAGCATGTCCGGGTCTACAAAGGAGAAATCCCGTTCCGAATCGGCGGACCGGTCTCCCAACGTGTGTGCCCACTTCACCTCGGAACCCGCCACCGCAGCGATACTGATTGCCCGGCGCCAGTACAGATGCGCGTCATGCTCCCAAGTGAATCCGATTCCGCCGAGCAACGTGACACATTCGAGGGCGTTCTCGATGCCGACGGGCAAAGCGGCCAACGCAGCTTGAGCCGAGACAAGTCTCTGCTGATCCTCGCCGTGCTCTTCGGACCGAGCTGCGTCCCACGCTGCGGCACAGGCAATCTCGGAGCGGACCAGCATCATGGCCGCCTTGTGCTGAACTGCCTGGAAGCTTCCGACCGGACGGCCGAACTGCTGCCGGGACTTCACGTAGTCGACCGCGGTGCGTAGCGCCCACCCGGCGATACCGCTCGCCTCCGCAGCCAACACCGTGTTGACGATCAGTTCGACTCGGTGCGCCTGGAGACCTTCGACGATCAGCCCAGCGTCGACCTTGTGATCGGTCAACGTCAGCGTCCCGATCGAGCGTGTCAGATCCACTCCGTCTTCGACCTCCACCGCAGCGGAAGACGACTGCTCGAGCCGGAACCACAACTCGCCGTCTTCGCTGTTCGCTTGCACGAGAACGACATCGGCTCCGGGTAGACCTAGAGCCGGGTCGGCAGAACCGCTCACGGTCCACCCTGCATCGCTGCGAGCCGCGCGCAATCCCACGCCGGTGCAGACTGCTCCGGTTGCACCGGCAGCCAATTCGGTCAGCATTGATTCCGCAGCCGGGCCGGCAGCTGTTGCGAGGATCCCACTGGCGATGACCGTCGGAACGTACGGTCCCGGGTAAAGCGCATCACCCAATTGCTCGACTACCACCGCCAGTTCGGCAAGACCTGCCCCGTCACCGCCGTACTGCTCCGGCAGGTGCACTGCGTGCAGTCCCTGACGGACCAATCCATCCCACGAGTCCGGCCGATCACCGGCGGCGTACCGCTTGACGTTGCTGCGCGTGTCGGCGATTCCACCGAAGCGGTTCGCGAATGCGGCTACCGCTTCCGCCAGGTCACGGTGATCTTCGAGCAGGGGCAGTGCCATGGCAGGTTCCTCAATCTTCGGTTCTTGTCAGATGCGTTCGAGAATCAGGCAGGTGGTTGCGGCGGACGCGCAGATCGCGATCAGTGCGATGGACTTGTCCCGGCGCTCCAGTTCGTCGATGACATTGGCCAACAGTCTGATTCCGGTTGCACCGGCCGGATGGCCCAGTGCGATTGCACCACCGTTGACGTTCAGCAATTCGGGATCGACGCCGTGAACCTGCGCGAACGACATCGGTACCGAAGCAAATGCCTCGTTGACCTCGAACAGGTCGATGTCGTCGATCGTCAGACCGGTGCGGCCGAGCACGATGTTTGCCGCGTCCACGGGACCGTCGAGCATGAACTCGATGTCTCCGCCGATGACGCACTGCGCCAATATCTTTGCCCGCGGCCGCACGCCGAGCATCCTGGCTCGATCCTCGGACATCAGCAGAGCGGCACTCGCACCGTCCGAGACCTGCGAAGACGTTCCAGCGGTGTGCAATCCGCCCTCTTGAACGGTCCGCAGTTTCGCGAGTCCTTCGAGACTCGATTCGCGCAGACCCTGATCCCGATGAACCGGAGCGTCAGAGCCCGGAGCGACCACATCGATGATGTGCGAGTCGAAGCGTCCTGCCTCCCATGCTGCTGCGGCTCGCTGCTGCGAGCGCAGCCCGAAGGAGTCGAGATCCTCGCGGCTGAAACCGCGCTTGACAGCAATCCGATCGGCCGCGGTGTACTGGTCGACGGTATCGAGTGACCACGACTCCGGACGCGGTGTTCCGAGGCCGGTACCCACCTTGTAGGTGAGTGGTGCCCGCGACATCAACTCGACACCACACGCCACACCCACGTCGACTGCACCGATGGCAATCTGCCCGGCAATCAACTGCACCGATTGCTGCGCGGTTCCGCACTGCGCGTCGATCGTGGTGCAGCCCGCTTTCAACGGAAGGCCCGCATGCATCCAGGACGTACGCACGATGTTTCCGAACTGCTCACCGAGAGGCGTCACACAGCCGCCGATGACCTGGTCGACCGCGTCAGGATCCACGCCCACCCGATCCAGCACGCCTTTCTGCGCATAACCCAACAGTTCCGCCGCGTGGACTCCGGACAGCCAACCCTCACGCTTGCCGAACGGCGTTCGTGCTGCGTCCACGATGACGGGCTTCATGCCAACTCCTCGGTTCGTAATGCTGGGTTCTCCGGTAATGCTGCGCCGTCCAGACCACGCACGGTCAGGGACCACTCGTCGATCAGGTCCAAGCTGACGCTCGAGCGCGCGGTGAACTCGGTGTCGCAATCACACAGCGCTGTGACCGCTTCCACCATTTCTTCCATAGATTCGACCTGATCCGGCCGGATAGTCTCACCGACCAGGACTCTGGCGCCCTCACTGAGCACCGCTGCCCGCGGTTGAACCGTGTTGACGCGAACCCCCTGGCCGTAGAGTTCCACGCCCATGCCGTTGCTCATCCTGTTGAGCGCTGCTTTGGAGGCGCCGTACACGGTCATGGCAGTTCCCGGTTCGACCCACGTGAACGGCGGGCCATGCCACGGTTTGACGGTGCCACTGGACACGTTCACGATCCAGCCGTGTCCGTTTGCCACCATCCCCGGCACCACGGCTTGCATCAGATCGAGCGGTGCATGGACATTTGCCTCGAACATCAACCGTCGCCGCCGCAGTGGGTAATCCGAGAGCGGCTGATAGATCGCCGCTGCCGCGTTGTTCACCAGGATGTCGATCGTCCCGCCAAGCTTCTCGATCGCCAGCGGCACAACGGTGTCGCGCTGCTGCTCGTCCGTCAGATCTGCGACAACTATCTCGACTTTGTTTCCGTACTTGGCAATTCGAGCCGCAGTCTCTTCGAGACTGCCCGGCAGGGTTGCATGCGTGCCGAGCGTCCGGGCCACGAGAGCGACGTCAGCGCCTTCCGCTGCCAGCCTCTCTGCGACGCCTGCACCGATTCCGCGGCTGGAACCGGTGACAAGCGCTCGGCGTCCTTCGAAGCGATCGGTCATGCTACTTCCACTTCGCAGCGAAGCGATTGATGCTCTCCGCAATCCGAGCAACTTCGTCGTCACGCAAACCGTGGCTCATGCCGAGTGTCATGCCGCGGGCAAAAACTGCGTCCGCTTCCGGCAAACCTTCGGCCGGCTGGCGAAATTCGATGTTGTTCATCATGGGGTGACGAGTGACGTTGCCGCTCCACACAGTTCGGGTGTCGATGCCGTCGGCCTCGATGGCTTCCTGCAGGTCGCTGCGCGTGAAGGGGGCGTTCTCGTTGATCATCACCGGGTAACACAGCCACGCCGTGTCGAGACCGTCGAGTTCTACCGGCGTCGTGAAGAATTCAGGATGGGCGCCGTATGCCGCCGAGAAGGCCGCAAATGTTGCCTTACGCGTCTTGTAGTTCTGTTCCAGCTTGTCGAGCTGCACGACGCCGTATGCTGCGCCGAGTTCGGAGGGCTCGAAGTTCCACGACATGAGCTCGAAGATGAAGTCGTTGTCGTAGTCGACGCCGTCGAGTTCTTCACGGAAGACTCGGCCGGACTTGGTACTGCCGAACAGGTTCGGCTCGCTACGACGGCCCCAGCGGCGAAGCAGCAAAGCCTTGTCACGGCTGG
This sequence comes from Rhodococcus sp. OAS809, assembly GCF_040546695.1. Classification (NCBI taxonomy): domain Bacteria; kingdom Bacillati; phylum Actinomycetota; class Actinomycetes; order Mycobacteriales; family Nocardiaceae; genus Rhodococcus; species Rhodococcus sp. OAS809. The sequence continues at coordinate 3,587,181 of NZ_JBEPOI010000002.1, forward strand.
CTTCGTCGTCGACGCACACCATTCCACCGGTTCCCGCGCACGTGATGATGTGTGCCATCGAGAAACTGGTGACGACGATGTCCGCCCGAGACCCGGTGGGAGTACCGCGGAGCGTGGCGCCGATCGCGTCACACGAATCCTCGATCACCTTGAGTCCATGGCGATCAGCGATATCACGGATGACGTCCCAGTCTGGGCAGTTGCCGGCCAGGTTCGGCATCAGGATGGCACCGGTCTTCGCGGTGACCATGGCTTCGATCTTGGTGACGTCGACGTTGAACGTGTTGGGTTCCACGTCCACGAACACCGGCACCAGACCGGCACGCACGATCGGTGCGATGTCGGTGGAGAACGTCAACGGCGACGTGATGATCTCACTGCCGGCAGGCAGTCCGAGCAGCTCGACTGCCAAGTACAAACCCGAGGATCCCGAGTTGCACATGACGCCGAACTTCTTGCCGGCCAAGGCCGCGATACGTTCTTCCATCTCGAAGACGTTCTTGCCGATGCGCAATCCTTGATGCCCGCTGCGCAAGACGTCGACAACAGCCTGTATTTCTTCCTCGCCGTGGGTGGCCCTGGCGTAGGTGATCCGCTCGCTCATCTTGTTCCTGCTTTCTCGAATAGGCGGCAGATTCAGCGATCTGCCGAGAGGACGAGCGCACTGTGCGGGACGGGAGAGCCGCCGGTCACGAGCACGTTGTCCAGAGTTTTGGTCGGTTGATTGGTGGAGGTGCCGCGGATCAGGCGAACACCTTCGGCAATACCGTTGACGCCGTGGATGTATCCCTCACCGAGTTGACCGCCGTGGGTGTTGATCGGCAGGCGACCGTCCAGCTCGAGATTGCCGTCGGCGATGAAGTCTTTTGCCTCGCCCCGACCGCAGAATCCGTACTCCTCGAGTTGAAGCAGAACCATCGGGGTGAAAGCGTCGTAGAGAATTGCGGCATCGATGTCGTCCGGCCCGATACCGGCCTGGTCCCACAGTTGGCGCGCCACGAGTTCGACTTCCGGCATGCTGTCGATGTCGTCGCGGTAGTAGCTGCTCATCGAAATCTGTTGCGGACCTACACCTTGCGCAGCGCCACTGATGACCGCAGGTTTGTGCGGCAGGTCGCGGGCGCGCTCCGCACTGACGATGACCAGCGCCTGTCCGCCGTCACTTTCCTGGCAGCAGTCGAGTAGGCGGATGGGATCGGCGATCATGCGTGAGTTCTGATGGTCCTCGATAGTGATCGGGCGTTCGTAGAACCAGGCCTTGGGGTTGTTCGCCGCATGCTTGCGTGAGAGGACCGAGATCTGGCCGAAGTCGGCGCTTGTTGCCCCGTACTTGTGCATGTACAGCTTGGCGAGGAAGGCTTCCTGCTGCGCCGGGGTCAGAAGCCCGTACGGGTTGATCCAGTTCCGATACTCCTGGTCCGTCGACGCGTTGTACGCAAAAGGTGGCGGGCCGGCGCCGAATCGGTGACCTGATCTTTCGTTGAAGGCACGGTAGACGACCACAACGTCGGCAACTCCGCTGGAGACGGCAAGCGCTGCTTGTTGAACCGGTGCGCAGGCACCGCCGCCGCCGTGTGGAATTCGACTGAAGAACGTCAATTCCGGGATCCCGAGGGCGCGTGCGACCGCAATCTCGGGATTGTTCTCCATGGTGAACAGCGCAAATCCGTTCACCTCTTCTGCCTCGATGTGAGCGTCGTCGAGTGCGGCGATCACGGATTCGCACGCCAACTGCCATTCGCTACGGCCGGAGTTCTTGGAGAACTCGGTTGCGCCGATTCCGGCGATGGCTGCTTGCCTCGAAAATCCTCGTGTCATGCGATTACCCTTTCCACCGGTTCGAGAGTCACGTCGGCCGTCACGTGTGTTCCACGGGCGTTTTTCCCGAGAACCGTCACGGTGAGCGCCCGGCCGTCTGTGGCGGTGACCTCGCCGGTGAATGTCATGGTGTCTCCGGGAAAGTTCGGAACACCAAGCCGTAGTGATGTTTTGACGATCCGTGATGCCGGGCCGGACCAGTCGGTGATATAGCGGTCGATGAGCCCGTTGGTGGTGTTGATGCTCATGAAGATGTCGGGAGTTCCGCGATCCTGGGCCTTGCCCGGATCGTGATGCACGTCCTCGAAATCCTGAGAAGAGATCGCAGTGGCGACGATCAGCGTTCGATCCAACGGCAATTCGAGGCTGGGGAGGACCGAACCCACTTCGCAGTCAATCAGTTTCGTCATTGCACCGAACCCCGTCGCCTCAGTTGCGGCAGCATCTCGCCGTGAGCGTGCTCGGAGAAGGTCACTTCGAGTTCCAAGCCGAAGTCGAGTTCCTCGTGATCGATCCCCGCGATGTCGGCAACCAGACGCGTGCCTTCTTCGAGATCGACGAGTCCGACGGCGAGTGGGTACTCGAAAGCAGGATCCTTCGGGTGATGGATGACCGTGAAGCTGTGCAACGTGCATCGCCGCGTGGATTCGACTGTGTCCCAACTGAACGAGCGGCATTCCGGGCACGCGGGTGCGGGTGGGTGGCGCAGAGTCTTGCAATCCGCACACCGTTGGATCTCGAGGCGACCCTCTTTGGCCGCAGAGAAGAAGAAATCGTTGTCGTCGGTGACGGTCAGTCTCGGAACAGCGGTGTTGCGGGAGCCAGTCTCGCTCATGCGATTACCTCCTGGACTTCGAGTTGAGTATCTGTCTGGGCATCTGGTTTGAACCTGAGCAATCGAAAGCGCTCTTCGACCAACGTCTTTCCGTCCTGGTCGACGTACTCCTTGAACAGAGTGATGAAGCACCCGTGACCGAGGGCAGTCTGTTTGAACGGCGAGATCGCTTCGATGGTGAAATGCGCGGTGACGTGGTCTCCGGGGCTCAGCTCCGCGAAATACTCCTGCTCGACGTTGGTCGCGACAACGGAGGTGTATCCGGCCTCGTCCAACAGCGCCAGCAGTCGTGAATAGGCGAAGTCCTCGGAGACTCCGTCGGCACGAAGTTGCTGGACCTGCCGATAACGGCGGTAACCCGCCATCACCCAGGTCGAGATCATGGCGGGCGGACAGACGACGTCTCGACGGCCGGTACTGCGGGCGGCCTCTGCGTCGACGTAGATCGGGTTGCGGTCGTCGTGCGCCTCGACCCAGTTGCGGATCATCGCCTCGTTGACGGCGTAGCGGGCGACGCGGGGTGGTTCGGCCTCTGCGCCGATGAAATTCGGAAACTGCGTCTGCAGGCTCTGCACTGAAATCCTCCGTGAACGAAAGTTGAGCAAGCGCTTGATTTTGAAGCTAGCATAGGAATCCGGAAGTGGAAACACGCGATCTCACCGACGAATTGGTTCGAGCCGGAGCTATCAGGCAGGATTGCGCTACGTTCGACGCCGGCAGCCCGGCACCCCCGAAACCCTGCCCTGAGCAGGACCGACAACCAGTGGAGATTTCAGTGGCATCACCAGATCGTCGGGAGAAGATCCTGGAGAGCTCAGCCGAGCTGTTTGCCAGGAAGGGTGTCGCCACCACGACCGTTCGCGAGATCGGCGACGCCGCCGGTGTGTTCTCGGGCAGCCTCTACCACTACTTCAAGTCGAAGAATGCGATAGTTGCCGAGCTCATGCGCGGCTTCATCACCGACATTCAGCTCCGCTTCGATCAGGTGGAGAAGACGGCAAACGACCCCGAGGAAGTCCTGCGCGGCTTGATCCGCGAGACGCTGGTCGTCATCGAACTACACCCGCACCCGACGGCGATCTACCAGAACGATCGGGCTTATCTTCGCGACAACGATCTCCTGCAATCCGTCGACGGGCCTTCCCGCCAAGTCCGCGAGCATTGGATGAAAGCGATTGCCGAAGGCGTCGATCAGGGAATCTTCCGCAAAGACGTGGCACCGGAAATTTTCTATCGATCGGTACGAGACACCTTGTGGTCGACAACGCATTGGCCGGATCGCCAGAAGTACACCACCGACGAGTTCGCGGATCTGATGATCACGCTCTTCCTCTCGGGATTCAGGGTCGCCTGACCAGATCCGGCAAATCCAGATGTTTCGGGGTTCGTCCCTGCGGCAACAGGATCGACACCGCGAACACGACCACCGCGCAGCCCGCGCACACCAGGTAGGCGACGGAGAATCCGGTCCACGACGTGGAATGTTCCGAACCGCTGATCACGAATGCAGCGAGAATGGTTGCCACCGTCGCACTGCAGATCGTGCTTCCGGACGTCCGCAGAAGTGAGTTCACCCCGTTGGCAGCCGCCAGTCGCTGACGAGGTACGGCAACCAGAATCAGCAGCGAGAGCGTGCTGTACACGATGGCAGTCCCGACCGCTGTGATACCCAGTGCTGCAACCACTCCCCACAGCGGCTTACCGGCAACGGCGTGAATCCCGTACCCGCCGGCGAGGAACACGGCGCCGGTCAACATCGCGGTCCGTGAACCGAAGCGGTCGGTGATACGCACCGCAACCGGTGAGAACAGCACCATCGCGATACTCGCCGGAATCTGGCAGAGCGCTGCCGCGATGATCGACAGGCCGTACCCGGCACCCGGCCCCTTCATCCCCTGCAGCAGTTGTGTCGTGATCAGCGTGTTCCCGAAAAACGCGAACCCGACCAGCAGAGCCGCCAGATGCGGGATCAACACCGCACGTTTCACGAGAGCACGGACGTCGACCAGCGGATTGACGTTGCGCCGCTGTTGAATTACCCAGAGCGTGAACAGCACCGCCGACGCGGCCAGCATGGAGATCACCGCTCCACTGGTCCACCCCCAACTCGACCCCTGAGTGATCGGCACAAGCAGAGCAATCATCGCGGCGCTCAGACCAACCGCCCCGACGCCGTCGAATCTTCCCGACGGATTCGGCTCGGACTCTCGAATGAACAGCACCGCAGCAAGAGTCACGGACAGCCCGATGGCGGTGGTTACCCAGAACAGGACGTGCCAGTTCGAGTACTGCGCGATCATCGCGGAAAACGGTATGCCCAAAGCGGTTCCGACGCCGAGCGTCGAACTCATCATGGCCACTGCGCCGTTGACCTTGTTGCGTGGCAATTCGTCACGGAGCATGGAGATTCCGATGGGGATGACTGCCGACCCGGCCCCCTGCAACGCTCTCGCGAAGATGAGGACAGCGATGTCCGACGACAGCGCACACAACATCGAGCCGAGAGTCATCATCGAGAAAGCAACCAGAAGCATCTTCTTCTTGCCGAACATGTCGGCGAGTCGACCGAAGATGGGAGTGACGACAGCGCCGACCAGCAGCGTGACGGTCACCAGCCAGGACACGGCCGTGCGTCCAGCGCCGGTGAAGTGCGGCAACTCCGGCAGCAGTGGAACGATGACCGTCTGCAGAACAGCCTGGAACACTGCGGCGGCGACAACGATGGGGAACAGGAAGCGGGAGCGCGGCTGCGCGAGTCCCGCATCGGAGGTGGTGACTGCAAGCGTGCCCGGCGGACGGTCGAGCGTCGTCACCCCACACCGCCTGTTCTCACTAGGTAAATATCCGTTCACCTACATTAGGTGAACGGATATTTACCTAGCAAGAATTGTGACGCCGCTCACCCGTCGAGCAGCTTTTGCACCAGCGGTGCGTACAGCGCAACCACCTCGTCCTGGGTGCCGGTGGCATGGCCGGCCATCATCCGTCGGCGCATGATCGCCACTCCGACCACCATCGACATCGCCAGTTCCGCGCGCAATCTCGCGTCGGGGCCGGACAGGCGACCGGCGAGGGTGTCGATCATCTGCGTCGAATAGTTCTCGCGCAGCTTGCGGTTGCTCTCTTCACTGACGCCGCTCATGAACAACAAGCTCATGGACAGCGGCTTGTACGACTCCAGCGGCTTGGTGAACAGCGAGACCATGCGCTTGCCGAGCGAGTCGTTCGGGGCGTCGAAGACCGTGACCGCCGCTGCCCGGAAGTCGACCAACTCGTCGTACAACTGCTCTTTGGAACCGAAGTACTTGATGATCAGAGGCGCGCTGACGCCTGCGTCTTCGGCGATGTCCTTGAGCGTGATTTCGCGGTACGGCCGAGTCGCGAATGCTTTCCCGGCCGACGCGATGATCTGCGCACGCGTCTGCTCGGACGTACGACGCACCTGCTGACCTTGCTCCGTGCCGCTCATCAAGCGTTCCGCGACAATTCACGACGGCCGGACAATGCCCGACCCAGCGTCAACTCGTCTGCGAATTCGAGATCGCCACCCATCGGAAGACCCGAAGCCAACCGAGACACCGTCAGCCCCGGAATGTCTCGCATCATGCGAACGAGATAGGTAGCTGTCGCCTCACCCTCGGTATTGGGGTCAGTGGCGATGATGACCTCGGACACGTCGACGCCGTCCTCCTGATTTGCGATGCGAGCCAACAACTCCCGGATACGCAACTGGTCAGGCCCGATCCCCGAGAGCGGATTGAGCGCACCGCCGAGCACGTGATAGCGACCCTTGAACTCACGGGTGCGCTCGACGGCCTGAACGTCCTTCGGTTCCTCCACGACGCAGATCACCGTGCGATCGCGACGTGCGTCGGCGCAGATGCGGCACTTCTCCTGATCGGAGACAGTTCCGCACACCGTGCAGAACTGAACGCCGTCACGGATGCGCTGCAATGCATTTTTCAAACGGTCGATCTCGGGAGGCTCCACGGAGAGCAGGTGAAAAGCGATGCGTTGAGCGCTCTTCGGCCCGACTCCGGGAAGCTTCCCGAGTTCGTCGATCAGATCCTGAACCGGACCTTCGTACACGCGTTCTCGTTTCTAGAAGCCGGGGAGACCGGGAAGGCCTCCGCCGAGTCCGCCGGCCAACGGGCCGAGCTTCTCAGCAGCGACTTCCTGTGCCTTACGCGAAGCGTCCTCGATCGCGCCGATCACCAGATCCTGCAGCGTCTCGACATCTTCGGGGTCGACGACCTTGGGATCGATCTGCAGACCGACAACCTCGCCGGTGCCCTTGACCGTGGCGACAACCAGTCCGCCACCGGCCTGACCGGTCACTTCGGCCTGAGCCATTTCCTGCTGCGCCGCCATCAATTGCTGCTGCATCTGCTGAGCCTGAGCCAACAGAGCAGACATGTCGGGTGCTCCACCTGGTTGCACGAGCGGTCCTTTCTACAGAGTTATCCCCACCAGCGTAGTCGGTGCGCGCTACCGTGAGCGGGTGCGCCGGAACCAGTCAGACACCGTAAAACCGTCAAGAGGGTCAAACATGGCATCACGTGTGTTCCGCTCCACTGCCCTGATCGCCATGGTCGGGGCCGGGCTTCTGAGCGCTGCGTGCACGATTCCGACCGAGACTGCCGAGGCCACGACTTCGGTCGAGGTGTCTCCGCTGAGCACTGTCGCCGCTGACGTCCCCGCTGCGCTCACCGGCAAGGTCGTCTTCCTCGATCCCGGGCACAGCGGGGCGAACGACGACAGCATCAACACCCAGGTCCCCACGGGCCGCGGCGGCACCAAGAACTGCCAGACCACCGGCACCAACACCGATGCCGGGTTCCCCGAGCACACCTTCAACTGGGAAGTCGCGAGCCTGGTCAAGAGCGAACTCGAAGGCCAAGGCGCCACAGTGGTCCTGAGTCGACCGGACGACATCAGCGTCGGATCTTGCGTCGACGCACGCGCCGAAGCTGCCAATTCCTCCGGCGCCGACGTAGTGGTGAGCATTCACGCGGACGGCGCAGCAGCCGGAGCCGAGGGCTTCCACGTCTGCTACTCCGCGCCCCCGCTGAACACGGTGCAGGCCGGCCCGTCCGTCACCTTTGCCGAAACCATGCGCGACTCACTCGTCACAGCCGGACTCACCCCGTCGACCTACATCGGTGACGACGGGCTGGCACCACGCGCCGATCTGACGGGACTCAATCTGTCGCAGCGGCCGTCGATTCTGGTCGAACTCGGCAACATGCGAAATGCCGACGAGGCAGCGCGCATGACGAGCCCGGACGGTCAGCAGGAATATGCGTCCGCCGTCACCAGCGGAGTCACGGCCTTCCTCACAACCCCCTGACCTGTCTTCTGTGGAGAAATTCCACTTGTCCACAGGTATGTCGGCACCGCCGAAGTAGCCCGCTCACCTGGATACGGTTCTGCCATGGGGCCGATACTTCAGGTAGATTTCGCTGCTCTGCAGCAACTTTCAGCTGATCTGTCTCGAATCGCGGATCAGATCTCGGGGATCGATTCCGCCGGCCCGATTTTCGAAGCCGCGGCGGCCCTGAACTCGTCCGCTGTCGCGGCTGTGTCGACTGGGAATGCCGGCGTCATCGCCGACGCGTACCGGTACCTGGCTACGCAATTGGGACTCATGGCGTCGGGAACCGCTGCCGCAGCACGTCTGTACGACGCTGCCGAGGGCGAAGTGGTGTCCGAACTGCGCGGAGCCTACTGATGCAGCCCACCGTCTCTCAGCTTCGAACATGGTCACCGGAGAAATTGCGCACAAGCGCTTCGGAATTGATCGACATCGACCGGCAGATCGAAGTCCTCGGCAATGACGCCGGACGCAGCATCGACGCCGTCCGCGAATTCTGGCAGGGACAAGCGTCGAGCGCGGCGGCAGTGCAGTGGTCTGGTATCTCGCTTTCCTCGTCGCGGCTGTCGGTTGCGGTTCGCGTAGTTGCGGATCTGTATGGCGGAGCGGCCAATACGATCGGTGCGGCGCGAAAATCAGTTCTGGACCTGGTCGAGGAGGCAACTCTCGAACACGGCTTGACGGTGTCAGACAGTGGAGCGGTATCGGCACCTGAGACGAAGCAGCCGTGGAATCTGGCCGACGCCATGCAAGATTCCGAAAACGACACGGCTGCAAAGGTTTTTCAGCAGAAGATCTCCACTGCATTGACGGCACTCGACGACGAAGACAACCGGGCCGCGACTGCTCTGGGTGCGGCATTCCGAGAGATCGGATCACTCCTTGGCAATCAGCCTGATCGCCTCGACCGCACTGTCCTCGACATCCTCGATGGGAGGTCGACACTCCCCGGGACACCAACGGAGCTACACCGACTCTGGGAATCGCTCACGCCCAACGAGAAAGACGCGTTGGCGAGGTGGGATCCGTCCATCGGTAGCCGGGACGGCCTTCCCGCTCTGGACCGGGACTACTACAACCGGCGGTACCTCTCTGCGCTCGAGCAGTTACCGGATCGAACGGTAGCTGCCGGATACACGGCCGTGCGCGGCGAACTTCGACCGGACACGTTCCTTCTCTCGGTCACGGATGGGCATGCCGTCGTGGCAGTCGGTAATCCCGATGCCGCCGGCAACGTCGCAACACTGGTTCCCGGAACCGGCTCCGGGCTGTCGGGCGTCGGCGGAGACCTGCAACGAACCAAGGCCATGTACGACGCGGCGGTCAGGGCGGCGCCAACGGAAGCCACATCAGTGATCCTGTGGTCCGGATACGACGCTCCCCCAGGCATTCCCGACGCAGCCTCGGATCGGTACGCCAACTCCGCAGCGCCGAGGCTCGACAGCTTCCAGGACGGGTTACGAGCCTCGCATGACGGCCCGCCTTCGCACAACGTGGTGATCGGTCATTCCTACGGCAGCACCGTCGTCGGTGCCGCGACTACCCGTGGCGCTTCTCTCGACGTCGATGAACTGGTTTTTGTCGCAAGCCCCGGCGTCGATGCCGAGCGCGTGAACGAACTGAGCCTGGACGGCGTCGACTCGGCCGAGATGGCTCGCCATGTTCATTCGACGACGGCCTTCTGGGATCCGGTCCAATTGATCCCCACGATCCTCGGAGTCCACGGGTTCGACCCGTCGGATCCGGAATTCGGCGCGCAGGTATTCACCGGATCTCCCGGGGAGCCTGGGTTCGGAGTTCACAGCGATTACTGGGAAAGCGGAAACCCCGCACTCACCGAATTCGGACGGATCATTACCGGCCCATGAAAGAAGGCGCCGTACCGGTGAAGGTACGACGCCATCTCGGTGATGCAGGATCGGTTAGACGAGTTCGCGCTTGAGGTTGTCCAGGACCTGGGCCTGGATGCGCTGCAGACCCTTCGGAGCGAACGTGCGCTCGAAGAAGCCGCCGATACCGGTGGCACCCTGCCACTGGGTGAGCGTCGTCACCGTCGTTCCGGTGCCGTTGGGGGCAACGGTCCAGGTGGTGACGAGGCTGGAGTTCGCGTCCTTCTCGGTGATGACGTTGCCGTCGACCGTCACTGTCGCCTTGACGTTGCGCGAGCGCTTTTCCGTCGCCTTGAGCGTCCACTGCGCGACGGTTCCGTCACCCTGGCCACCTTCGACGACCTTGTAGTCGAGGTACTGCTCGGACAGGATTCGCGGGGCGAACCGTCTCGTAGTCCGAGAGCGCCGCGAGCACCTTGTCGGGTGCTGCTGTGACGACTGTCGAACTCATTGCATTGACCTGACCCATATGCCCTACGTCTCCTTGCTCGACCAACGCGGCTCGATACCGCGAATGACTACCCGAATCCGCACCTCGAACTGCGCAGATATTCCTTTCCATACTGCCTGCTGCGCCCGGGTATCTCGACCATCTACCCATTCCGTGTGAGCTGGTTCACCACTCGGAGCATTTACCGAGTTCGATTGCAACAACTCGATCAAATTCGGGCATTAATACCCCTCCGGATAGCTTGCACACGCAACTACCGATAGCGTCAGGGTGTGACTCTCTCGTTCAATGGGGTAGTTCAGAAGTTAGATCGAATCCGGACAAAGCAAGGCCCGGGTTCCGATGCTGCGCGTGAAATGGGGTTCGAGCAGCACAGAGAAGGCGTCGAACGCCTACTCGCGTCATACCGCGCCATTCCCGCCGATGCTTCTGTACGCCTGGCAAAGAAGACATCCAATCTGTTCCGCGCTCGCGCCAAGACGTCGGCCCCCGGCCTCGACGTCAGCGGTCTGGCAGGTGTCATCGCCGTCGATGCGCAGGCGCGCACAGCCGACGTCGCCGGCATGTGCACGTACGAGGACCTCGTCGACGCGACGCTGCCCTACGGGCTGGCGCCCCTGGTCGTGCCTCAACTCAAGACCATCACCCTGGGCGGTGCGGTGACCGGCCTGGGCATCGAGTCCACCTCGTTCCGTAACGGCCTGCCGCACGAGTCGGTACTCGAAATCGACGTACTGACCGGAAGCGGCGAGATCATCACCGCAACACCGGACGGCGAACACGCCGAACTGTTCTTCGGTTTCCCCAATTCCTACGGCACCCTTGGCTATTCGACGCGATTGAAGATCGCACTCGAACCCGTCAAGAAGTACGTCGCCTTGCGCCACGTGCGCTTCGATTCGTTGAAGAAACTCGAAGAAACGATGGATCGCATCGTCACCGAACGCGAGTACGACGGGATCGCCGTCGACTATCTCGACGGGGTGGTCTTCACCGATTCCGAGAGCTACCTCACACTCGGCGTGCAAACCGACGAGGAAGGCCCGGTCAGCGATTACACCGACCAGGACATCTTCTACCGGTCGATCCAGCATTCGTCACTCACCCAGCCCAAGACGGATCGCTTGACCATTCGCGACTACCTGTGGCGCTGGGACACCGACTGGTTCTGGTGCTCACGAGCTTTCGGTGCACAGAACCCGAAGATCCGGCGCTTCTGGCCCAAGCAGTACCTGCGCAGCAGCTTCTACTGGAAGCTGATCGCCCTCGACCACAAGTACGACATCGGAGATCGCCTCGAAAAGCGCAAGGGCAAGCCCCCGCGCGAACGCGTCGTCCAGGACGTCGAGGTACCCATCGAACGAACCGCGGACTTCGTCTCGTGGTTCCTCGAGGAAATCCCGATCGAACCACTGTGGTTGTGCCCGTTGCGTCTTCGTGAGCCAAGCCCGGCCGCCGCTTCTGCATCACGGCCGTGGCCCCTCTACCCCCTCGAACCCAAGCGCACCTACGTCAACATCGGCTTCTGGTCTTCGGTGCCGATCGTTCCCGGTGAGCGCGAGGGGGCAGCAAATCGACTGATCGAAGAAAAGGTCAGCGATTTCGACGGACACAAATCGCTCTACTCCGACTCCTACTACTCGAAGGAAGACTTCGAGGAGCTGTACTACGGCGGCGACCGGTACATCGGACTCAAGGAACGCTACGACCCGAAATCCCGTTTATTGGATCTATTCTCTAAGGCGGTGCAACGTAAATGACCACGTTCAAAGACTCCAAAAGCCAGGACAAGCTCTCTATTGCCGAGATTCTCGAGACGCTTTCCGACGGCATGCTGCCGCTTCGATTCACCGCGTACGACGGCAGCACCGCCGGCCCCGAAGATGCCGACTACGGACTGCACCTCAAGTCGACTCGCGGAACCACTTATCTCGCAACGGCGCCCGGCGATCTCGGCATGGCCCGCGCGTACGTCTCCGGCGATCTCGAAGCCGAGGGTGTCCACCCCGGTGATCCGTACGAGATCCTGCGCATCATGGGTGACGAACTCCACCTCAAGCGCCCGTCCGCACTGACGCTCGCCAGCATCACGCGCTCCCTGGGCTGGGATCTGTTGCGGCCCATCGCCCCGCCGCCCCAGGAACATCTCCCACGGTGGCGTCGCGTCGCAGAAGGACTGCGTCACTCCAAGACTCGTGACGCCGAAGTCATCCATCACCACTACGACGTCTCCAACACCTTCTACGAGTACGTCCTCGGCCCGTCCATGACGTACACCTGTGCCGCTTACGACAATGCGGAACAGACGCTCGAAGAAGCCCAGGAGAACAAGTACCGCCTGGTGTTCGAGAAGCTCGGACTCCAGAAGGGTGATCGACTTCTCGACATCGGCTGCGGCTGGGGCTCGATGGTCCGCTACGCGGCCAGGCGCGGCGTCAAGGTGATCGGCGTGACTCTCTCTCGCGAGCAAGCGGATTGGGCACAGAAGGCCATCGAGGACGAGGGCCTCGCCGATCTCGCCCAGGTCCGTTTCTCCGACTACCGCGACGTGGCCGAGACCGGATTCGACGCAGTGTCCTCCATCGGCCTGACCGAGCACATCGGCGTCGGAAACTACCCGGCGTACTTCGAGTTCCTCAAGGGCAAGCTGCGTGAGGGTGGGCGTCTGCTCAACCACTGCATCACCCGTCCGGACAACCGAAGCAGCGCCAAGGCAGGCGGATTCATCGACCGGTACGTCTTCCCCGACGGGGAGCTCACCGGTTCGGGTCGCATCATCTCCGAGATCCAGAACGTCGGCCTCGAGGTGCGTCACGAAGAGAACCTTCGCGAGCACTACGCACTGACGCTCGCCGGATGGTGCCAGAATCTCGTCGACAACTGGGACGCCTGCGTCGCCGAGGTCGGCGAAGGAACCGCCCGCGTCTGGGGCCTGTACATGGCCGGCTCACGACTCGGGTTCGAGCGCAATGTCGTTCAGCTGCACCAGGTTCTGGCCGTCAAGCTCGGCCCCAAGGGTGAGGCGCATGTGCCGCTTCGCCCGTGGTGGAAGGCCTAGGGGCAAAGCCCCTGTGCGCCTTTTTGGTAGTCGGCACTACCAAAAAGGCGCACAGGTGCCGCAGGCACCCGACTGCGTCCTCACCCAACCTCCCCGCTGCAAGACCGTCTCCACCTCGTGCGCAACCTGGCACGGGGTCTTCATCACCTCGTCGAATCCGTAGACCAACCGCGGACGACCTGCCAGCTCTGCCGCATTGTCACGGCGGCGATCACGAAATGCCACTTCTGCCATGGAATGCGCCCACCGACCGTCGAGACGCACGATCAGCGGCACACTGACTTCGCTGTAGTCGCAATCCTCGTACAGCGTGCGGCCGTCGACGCGGACCGGAGACTGGCGTCTGGCCGACGGCAACCCGTGCGCCTGCTCCACGTCGACCGCATAGTGGTATTCGAGCGTTGACTGCACCCCGTCTGCCAGGAGTCGTACCGCATCGGAAAGCGCGCCCTTGAATCGATGTGGTGTTCGTTCGTCAATCCGACGACGCACATCGTTCAACGGAATTCGCGCATTTGTCACCGTGGTGATGAGTGAAACGTAGGCGCTTCGCGCTGTGGATTCGGCGGTCGCAAGATCAATCGCGGTATCCGCCCGCGACGTTCGAGGTATGACTGACGGCACGCCGATGTATCGGTGGGCTCGGGATCGGTGGACGACTACCCCGGGGTGAACCACGCCACCCACTCTGACAAGTGCACCCGACGTTCGCACTGGAACTCGGCGGATTGTCGCGGACTGACAGCGAGCGGACTTGCCGTAGGGCACGGTGACATGGACTGGCTTGTCTGCGTCGATGCGACGCATTCCCCATTCCTCAGCTGCAGTGTCGTGGCTCAGAATCGCTTGCGGGCCACCATAAAGCCAAGCGGCGTTCAAGATCATTTCTCTGGTGAGCGGGCCAGCGGTCACTGCATACACGCCTTGTAGAACGCGCTGCCATTCGCCGCGGTCCAGAAAGTTCCGCAGCATCCCTCGGTTGTATCCGAATGACGAGAGTTGCTGTTGCCGTACCAGACCGGATTGCGCATCGAGAATCCGGAGAAACTCGCTTCCACCATGAGACGTAGTCATGGCACCAAGCGTCAGGCCGAACTCCGACAGGACTGACGTGAAATTCGCTGTCGGAGTTCGTCTGTGGATAACTCACCAGCTGGGGATAAACCCCTGTGCGCCTTTTTGGTAGCCGTAACTACCAAAAAGGCGCACGGGGGCTATGCCCCTAGCGAAGCCGGCGGGGTGAACCGCGGGCCGTACTGCGCAGCGAGTTCCTTTGCACGAGCGACGAAGCCGGCCGTGCCGCCCTCGTAACCGACGATGAACTGGTGAACGCCACCGGTCCAGGCCGGGAATCCGATGCCCATGATGGAGCCGATGTTGGCGTCCGCCGTGGTGATCAGGACGTTCTCGTCGAAGCACTTCTGCGTCTCGATCGCCTCGATGAACAGCATGCGGTCGATGAGGTCCTGGATCGGGGCGTCGGAGGTTCCGGAGTTGAAGTTCTCGCGGAGTCCGGACCACAGGCCGGTGCGCTTGCCCTCTGCGTAATCGTAGAAGCCGGCTCCACCGAGCTTGCCCTTACGATCGAACTTCTCGACGAGGGTGTTGATGACCTCGCCGGCCGGATCTGCCGGCAGTTCCTTGCCTTCGGCCTCGGCGGCGTCGGCAGATTCCTTGCGGATCTTCTGCATGAGGGTGAGGTTGAGCTCATCCGAAAGCTGAAGCGGCGCAGCCGGGTAACCGGCCTGCATACCGGCCTGCTCGATGGTGGCAGGCTCGACGCCCTCGGCGAGCATGCCGATGGCCTCGTTGATGAAGGTTCCGATGACACGCGAGGTGAAGAAGCCACGCGAGTCGTTGACCACGATCGGCGTCTTGCGGATCGCCTGGACGTAGTCGAACACGCGAGCCAGAGTCTCGTCGGAAGTCTTCTCACCGCGGATGATCTCCACCAGCGGCATCTTGTCGACGGGCGAGAAGAAGTGGATGCCGATGAAGTCTTCCTGACGCTTCACGCCGGTGGCGAGACCCGTGATGGGCAGCGTCGAGGTGTTCGAGCCCAGCAGTGCCTTGGGATCGACGATGTCCTCGATCTCCTGGAACACCTTGTGCTTGAGTTCCTGGCTCTCGAAGACTGCTTCGATGACGAAGTCGACGCCGGCGAAATCTGCCGGGTCAGACGTCGGGGTGATCTTGGCAAGGAGTGCGTCGGACTTCTCCTGCGTGGTCTTGCCGCGCGAGAGTGCCTTGGCCTCAATGCCTTCGGCGTACGCCTTGCCCTTGTTGGCAGCCTCGATGCTGACGTCCTTGAGGACGACGTCGAAGCCGGCCTTCGCGGAGACGTACGCGATGCCCGCGCCCATCATGCCTGCGCCGAGGACGCCGACCTTCTTGATGGTGGACTTCTCGATGCCTGCCGGACGTGAACCGCCGCCGTTGATCGACTGCAGGTCGAAGAAGAACGCCTGGATCATGTTCTTCGCGACGCGGCCGGTCACCAGCGAGGTGAAGTAGCGAGCCTCGATGAGCAGCGCGTTGTCGATGTCGACCTGCGAACCCTCGACGGCTGCGGCCATGATGGCGCGCGGAGCCGGCATCGGAGCGCCCTTGAGCTGCTTACGCAGGTTCGCGGGGAACGCCGGAAGGTTGGCAGCGAATGCCGGAGTGGACGGAGTTCCGCCAGGGATCTTGTAGCCCTTGACATCCCACGGCTGAACGCCGCCTTCGGGGTTGGCCTTGATCCATGCCTTCGCAGCCGGAACCAGCTCCTCTACCGAGCCGACGACCTCGTCGATGAGGCCGACTTCCTTGGCCTGAACGGGTCCACGCTGCTGCCCCTGGAGCAGGACGCCCATGAGCGCGTTCTGCAGGCCGAGCATCCGCACGGTACGCACGACGCCGCCGCCGCCGGGCAGCAGGCCGAGGGTGACCTCGGGCAGGCCGATCTTGACGCCCTTGACGTCTGCCGCGATGCGGTGGTGGGTCGCGAGAGCGATCTCGAGGCCACCGCCGAGCGCCGCACCGTTGATGGCGGCGACGACCGGCTTGCCGAGAGTTTCGAGACGACGCAGGTCTGCCTTGATCTCGACGCTGTGGTTGTAGATCTCCTCGGCCTGCTCGGGGCCGACCTTGATCATGTTCTTGAGGTCGCCACCGGCGAAGAAGGTCTTCTTGCCGGAAGTGATGACGGCACCGGTGATGGAGTCCTTCTCGGCGACCAGACGGTCGACGGTGGCCTTCATCGACGCGATGTACGCGTCGTTCATGGTGTTTGCGCCCTGGTTGGGATCATTGATGGTGAGCACGACGATGCCGTCGGCGTCCTGGTCCCAGTTGATGATGTTCTGATCAGTCACTTTGCTTGACTCCTGGTAAGCCTCGTTGGAAGGACGGACGCCGCGTCAGACGCGCTCGATGATGGTGGCAACGCCCATACCGCCGCCGATGCACAGGGTGATGAGGGCGCGCTTGCCGCCACGACGCTCGAGCTCGTCGACCATCGTTCCGGTGATCATCGCGCCGGTTGCACCGAGCGGGTGACCCATGGCGATCGCGCCACCGTTGACGTTGAGCTTCTCGTCCGGGATGTTCAGGTCCTTCTGGAACTTCAGGACGACGGAAGCGAATGCCTCGTTGATCTCGAAGAGGTCGATGTCGTCGACTGTCAGGCCGGCAGCTGCCAGAACCTTCTTCGACGCCGGCGTCGGGCCGGTGAGCATGATGGTGGAGTCGGCGCCGCTGGTGGCGGTGGCGACGACGCGAGCGCGCGGCGTCAGACCCATGTCCTTGCCGGCCTGCTCGCTACCGACGAGCACGAGGGCAGCGCCGTCGACGATTCCCGAGCTGTTACCGCCGTGGTGAACGTGGTTGATCTTCTCGACCCAGTGGTACTTCTGCAGCGACACGGCGTCGAATCCGCCGATTTCACCGATCACACCGAACGCGGGAGCCAAGCCGGCGAGGTTCTCTGCCGTGGTGCCCGGACGCATGTGCTCGTCGTTGTCGAGGATGGTGATGCCGTTGATGTCCTTGACCGGCACTACCGACTTGGCGAAGTATCCGCCGGTCCACGCCTTGGCGGCGAGGTCCTGCGAGCGCACGGCGTATGCGTCGACGTCGTCACGCGAGAAGCCCTCGATGGTGGCGATGAGGTCTGCGCCGACGCCCTGCGGCACGAAGTAGTTGTCGTAGTTGGTGGCGGGGTCGAGTGCCCACGGTCCACCGTCGGATCCCATCGGAACGCGGGACATCGACTCGACGCCACCGGCAATCACCAGTTCGTCCCAGCCGGACCGAACCTTCTGAGCAGCCATGTTCACGGCCTCGAGGCCGGAAGCGCAGAAACGGTTGAGCTGAACGCCACCGACGGTGTCGGGCAGTCCCGCATCGTTGACTGCAACGCGGGCGATGTCCATTCCCTGATCGCCAACGGGGGTGACGACGCCCAGGATGAGGTCGGAGATCCGGTCCTCGTCGAGGTCGGGAAAGCGCACGCGCAGTTCCTGGATCAGACCCGTGACCAGCGAGATCGGCTTGACCGAGTGCAACGACCCGGTCTTCTTGCCGCGGCCTCGCGGGGTACGGATGGCTTCATAAATGAATGCCTCTGTGGTCACTGTGAGGTGTTCCTTCCGTGTAATTCGTCGAACCGGTCTGCAGATCGTCCGCGCCACCTTCGGTGGTGGCGCATGGCCGAGGTACAGACCTCAGCCCTTTCACTGTAGAACGTGTTCCAAATTCATGGGAAGGACCGAAGCGATCCTGCTAGGTGACCGAGGTGATCCGACGCGCGAACGCCTGCCCGCTTCGGTTCATTTCGAGTGCGCCCCCGGAAGCACTCACGGCAAGATGCGATACGGCAACATCATGTCGTGATCTTCGTGATCGAGTAGATGGCAATGCCACACATATCCCTGGAGTCGACCAGAATCAGCCATATCGTGGCGCCCGCCGCCCGTCATCCCACCGCCCGTCATCCCACTGCCCGTCATCCCACCGCTCGGAAGACGATCGAACATCGCGTCGGGATCGAAACCCAGCTCATCCGCGGTGGGGAATCGCACGATGATCCGGGTGACGGTGCCGCCGTCCACCCTGACGGTGTCCTTCATTCCCGCTTCCCACGGCGCCGGCGCGATCATCGGCCCCGCCTCGAACCCTTCGGGCGACGGAGTCCACTTGTTGCCGATCACCGGCTGCGGATGTCGGATCAAGTACTCCAGCGTCCGCATCGGTGTTCTGCCGAGAATCCGGAAATTCACCAGGTGCAGGTGTATCGGATGCGGGTCCGGCGTGGTGTTGACGATGTTCCACTGCTCGACGGTGCCTTGCCGCGGCCTCTCGACGTCCGTGGTGCTGAACGTCAGGTTGTTCAGCGTCATCTGAGCCGGTGGATTCCGCAGTTCCAGTTGCTGGCTCACCGTCACCGTGCGAATTACCGTCGGCTGCTCCAACGGGGCGAGAACGTCACGTTGCCGGCGCCCACCGCGCAGTTGCGACGGAACACCACCGGTGAATCCGCGCCTGGCGTCACCGCGGAACCGGCAGAACAGCGGCATCGTCACTTCACCGATGACAGCGGCGGGTAGCGGGGGCGCCTCGTCGTTGCGAAGCTCCACCGTCGAACCCTCCGACAGTCCGGTGAAATCGACGAGGAGGTCGTACCGCTCCCCCGGTGCGCAGCGGAAGGCATTGACCGCGACGGGCGCGTCGAGCATTCCGGCGTCGTTGCCGATGACCCAGAACGTCATCATGTTCGAGAAGTGAAGATTCCACACACTTGCCGACGACGCATTGACGATGCGGAAGCGGTAAAGGCCCCGAGCCACAGCCAGTTCCGGCCACACCTTGCCGTTGACCAAGCCGACGTCGCCCACCGCGCCGCCTTCCCACGATCCTTCCGGGATCAAGATGGTGGATCGGCCGTTCTGGGCGCCTGTCGGCGTGAAGATCTTCTCCTGCAGGATCAACGGGATCTCGAATTCCTCGGCCGGCAACCCCAACGGATTTCCCAGTTTGCCGGTGTCGAATTCATCCCTGATCAGATAGTTGCCGATCAGACCGGCGTAGACGTTGAGCCGGGTGATGCCCATCGCGTGATCGTGATACCAGAGGTGGGCGGCTTCCTGACCGTGCAAAAAGTGATGCATCGCAGCCTGTCCCGGCATCACCAGCAGCTCCGGATGGCCGTCGCTCTCAGGTGAAGTGACTCCTCCGTGCAAGTGCAACGACGTCGGCGGGTTAGCGCGAAAGTCTGCCTGCATTCCATGCAGCGTCATATCCATGTCCGCTGCCAACGGATGTCCGGTCAGATCGTTCTCGAACGTCAACATGATCGGCTCGCCGGAATGCGCCTCGACGGTAGGGCCCAGATAACCGCCACCGATCTCTCCGCTGCGGTACGACAGTGCTGGGGACGAGGGAAAATCCCGATGAAAGGCATGTTGCCCCACTTGCGCTGTCAGTGTGATCTCGTTTCCGGAAAGCGTTGACAACGAATGTAGTTCGTCACAGAACGGCTCGAACTCCGGCGAATGAAAAATCAACGGAGACTCGATATCCACACTCCCCGCCGGAGCAGCACCTGCCTTTGCACCCAAAGCAACAGCCGCTGTGCCGACTACCGACCCTTTCAGAACCGATCTTCTGGAAACCCCGATACCCATACATTCCCCTCCCCATCGAAACGGGTTGCGTTCTCCCGCAAGGAAAACGCAACCCGTCTCTCCACTTCGATCTCGGAAAATCCCCCGTCTACTTTCCGTCGATCGCCTCCAGCACCGAATCGATCAGCGACTGTGGAAGTTTCGACGGCGGAGAGATTTCCAGTTCTCCCGGAGCGCCCGGCATCGTCCAGACAGTTCTGTGCCGAGCGATCGCGAGCTTCTCCCGTGATCCGTCCTCATTGACCTTGAAGTACTCGAACTCGAGGTCGATCCCCCTCTCGTAGAGGGCAGACAAGGACATCGTGACCAGGACGTCGTCGAACGGCATGACCTCGCGCAGATGCTCAACCCTGGTGTGCACACAACGAAGTTCCCCGAGAGCGCCTCTGGCCGCCATGGCCTCACGCTGAGAACGGACCAGGAACTTGTCCCGAACCCTCGACTGCCAGATGTAATAGTTGCCGAAGTAGATGTTGCCCACGACGTTTCCGTCCTGCAACGTCGTCGAGAACACCTCGGATTCGAGCAGGTACGGATTGCGCGGCACCATCGGAGCCGAGCGGATCACGGAACCACAATCGACGTTCTTCGGTTCGGTGGGAACAGCGATGTTCTTCGTCCCCGTCGGAATCGTCATCGGCTCGATGAAATCGTGGAAGTACTGCGGCATCGGCCGTGCCGCCACCACACCGTGGGAGAGGATTTCCACCCACGTCGTCTGCATCGCACTCCACCCGATGTGAGTGCGCGTCTCGCCGTCGACCCGGCACCATTCGACATGCAGATTGGTGGTTGCCCGATCCGGACCGGTGAGCTCGGTGATCCAGATCGTCCCCTCGACAATGTCGTCGGTGTACAGGTTCGCATCGATGAACACCTCGGAGTTGTTGGTCACCATGCCCCAACGACCCGTCGCCATGTCCTCCACGATCTGCTTCGAGATCGGTCCGGTTCCCCTCTCTCGCAAAGCGCCCAACCACAGCGCGAAGCTCGCGAACCCCACTGATCCACCGACGTTGCACGCGTCCCGGAACCCGACGGGGAACCGGATCGACACCGCCGGATAGCCGCTCCGGGCCACCACATGCACGTCGGAGCCGTAGGCCATCGGATCGAACTGCGCGAGAGACTTCGCCGACAACGGTCCGGAGTCGAACTGCGGTGCCGGGTCCTGCGCCGGTTCCTCCGCATCCTCCTCATGAGTCACAAACGCGAGAATCCGCTCCTCGTTGTCCGTCAACAGAGCTGGAAAAGTCAGAACCACCACGCTTCCCTCTGCGCCGCCGCGGAAGGTCACTGCGTCGTCCTCCCTGGCGCCCATCGCCAGAGAAACCGACATCTGCCCCGTGGCCTTTCGGATCGCCTCGGCCGCCGCCCACAGCCTGGTTCCCGCACGATCGAGTGATTCGCCGCCTGCGATCAACTCGTCCAGCAGCGAAATCCGCGCCGAACCCAGAAGCGCCTTCCACTGCACGGCGGTTCGGGAGCGAATCGGTTCGATGTCACACCCCTGAGGCCAGTCGCCGGCCGAACTGAGTGACTTGCTGCCGTCGTGCGAGAGCGAGACATCCACAGAGGGCGGAATATCACCGACGACGACGGGCTTTCCGGTTTCCTGCCATTCGATGGCAAAGGCATTACTCATTTGATCACCACATCCTCATCGAGATGAATGTTCACGGCCGCCTCGGCGATCGGTTTCTCCTGCTCGTGGCGTTCCGACTTGGTCAACTCGTGAATCCCCGGGGTATGCGCGACCACAACCCGCGGGCTCTTCACTCCCAACGCCCGGCTGTGTTGCGCGAGCTTGTCGAGAATGATCTGTGCGTCGCGCGCAGTCGGATCCGCGATTTCCTCAGCTGTAGGACGGCTTTCGTCGTGGGAGAGAATCTGGGAGCGATATCCCTCGAGCTGCATCACCACTCGTCCGTCCTTCACCACCGCCACGTCGGCTTGCATGTGGGTCTCTGTCTGCACCTTGTCGTAGGCGTACGCGGTGAACGAACGAGCCTCGAATCGTCCGTCGTACATGTCGATTCGCGCAATGTTGACCGGAAGGCAGATCTCCCGCGGAACCATGATCTGACCCGATTGGAGCAGGGAATCGAGGAAGTAGGGATCACCGAGGAGGTGCTGCTTACGGTCGGCTCGCGAAATAGCGCTGAAGAGAATGTGCTCGGAATCGAGGCTCGAGATCTCTTCGAGTCGGCGGAAATCGCCCTCCTGGAACAGCAACCACGAGTAGAGATCGTCCAACGGATCGATGTCGAGCACCGGTCGCGGCAACTCCTTCTCGAACTCCGGCAGTGTTTCGTCCAGCCCGAAGATGAAGTCGGCCGAGAAATGGGGCCGTCCGTACCCGGTCCGTTCGGTGCCGATCGTGACATGCACCCGCGTTCCTGCAGCATCACGATCCTGCTCCACGACGCTTGCCTTGATCTCGACTCTGGTGCCCTCGACCGTGTCGACGACGATCGGTCGATCCAGCTTGATGTCGTCGATGCGGACGCGGCCCAGAGTCACGCGTCCGGTGACATAGGCCGCCGCCTGCGACATCGCCTCGAGCCCGAACACCGTCGGAAGCAGCGCCGATCCCTTCCAGACATGGTCGAGGACAAAAGGATCTGCCGAGGTGGACAACGTCGTCCGGGTAACCAGTTCTACCTGCGGCTCGAAGGTCACCACTTGGTCGATGTAGCGCGACACCGCCGGCAGAGCCGGTGCTGCCGGTGCCCAGGTGTCGAGACCGCCGAGTCGACTGGTCACGACGATACGACTTGTCTCGGGTCCGCTGTCGACCAGGCGAAGGAAATGATCCACTCCCGCAGCCGTCGAAATCGGCATGACACCCATCTTCGCGAGGTGGTTGACACTGCCCATGCGGGCGCCCATGCCGGTCTCCCCCCACACGCTGTACGCGAGCGAGAACGTCCGAGTCTTCGGGTGCCCGGCGGCATACCGCACCACCATTTCGTCGAGAAGCTCGTTTCCGTATGCATACCAACTGTTTCCGGGCATACCTGTGAATCCGATGATGGAAGAGAAGCCCACGAACAGCTTCAGGTCACGATCAGCGAGCGCTTCGACAAAGTTGGCTGCGCCCAGGACCTTAGGTGCGACCTCCTTGAAAGCCGCAGCGCTGTCGACTCTCTCGAACCGCCGCGGGACATTCGCCCCCGCACCGTGGACAAACCCGGTGATCGGCCCAACCTCGACCTCGATCTGGGCGACGACGCCGGCCACCGCCGCAGCATCCGTGACGTTGCAGCGATAGTAGTGAGCGCTCAATCCGGCAGACGTGAAGTCCGCAAGAGTGGAAGCGATTTCGTCACCCGCTTGTCGCTGAGAGCTTCCGATCAGCACTAGTTCGGCGCCTGTCTTTCGGCCGAGAGCCAGAGCGCATTGCGCCATGATGCCTTTCGCGCCACCGGTCACGACCACTACATCCGAACTCCCCAACCCGCTCTCGCGGACGGTGTAGTCGCTTGAGGCGAGAACCCGCGGTTGCAGTGCCGTGCGTCCCATCTCGGTGTCGTAAGTCGCGAACACATAGGATGCAACCGAATCCAACTCGGAGACGACGGTGGTTGCCACCACCGCGTCCGCAGTCGAGCCGTCGAATCCTATGACGCGGACATCCAGTTCGGGGCGCTCGTGATGCACCGAAGCGGCAAAAGCCGCCGCACTCGATACCGGCGCCGGATTGCCCAACTCGACATCGGTGAACTGAATCACTGCCAATGTGGTTCGTGCGCCTCCGCTTTGCTGCGCCGGAACCATCTTGTACATGTGTTCGATCCCACGGCGCAAGCCGATTTCGGTGACGGAATCATCGGTCACACGCGGCATTACGGCAACCACGTGCTGTGCATTCGCAGGAGCGCCGTCGGAGAATGTGCGAATGTCGACCTGAGCACCACGCCCTCGCAGTTCGGATTCCAACCTTCCGACCAAACCGGCGTCGTCACCGATGACGACAAACGTCGTGTCCGTGAGGTCTCGGACTCCGTGCAACGCTGTCTCGCTCCGAACCTTTTCCAGGGTGTAATCGCGAACCCAGGTGAAGCTGTCGGCTGATAGACCCTTTGCCTTCACCGGCAGCGCCCGCGCAACCGGCTGCTGCTGCCCCGACTTCTCTTTCGCGGATCGATCGAGCACTTCGATGAGTTCACCCAGGCTGACGTTGACGAGTTCGGCCGGATCCAGATCACCCTGAACACCCAATCGCGTTGCCACAGTTGCTATCGCATCGGCAGCCTTGATCGAGTCCATGTTCAGGTCGTCGAGCAGGTGGAGATCCACATCGAGAGACTCCACCGGAAATCCGGTGTCCTCCGCGATTACCTCGAGCAGTATTCGCGACACGTCCGACTGCACCGAACTCGCTGCTGGAACGGCAGAACCGGGATTCGGTGATGCCGCAAGGATCAGCGATGCTGCTTCTCCGATCGTGGCATTGGCCAACTCGGCAGGGTCGAGGTCGACAACCTCGAACTGATGCGCAACCTTCGAAATAGCCTCTGCCGCACTGATCGAGTCGAGATTCAGATCATCGAGCAGACGCAGATCCGTCGTGATCGACTCGGCGGGGAATCCCGTCGTATCGGCGAGGATCCTGATCAGCTCACTTTCCACGGACCCAGCGCCCGCGTCAGCCGGCTCTTCGACTACCGGAGCCGAAACCGGCGAAGGAGCTTTCGCTGCCACGGATTCGTGGCCGTTGGTGACTGCCCGCGAAGTCGGAGCAGATGGAGAAGACGGAGAAGTCGCTCCACTGCCTACATCAGCACGAATCACGTCGACGAGGAAGGTCCCGCGTCGGCTCAGGTAATCGGCCAGCGCCGCAGCCGGATCCCCGCCGGACGTACCAAGTGCGAGCGGTTCGGGAGCAGAGGTAACCGTCAGCTTCGCCTCGGCCAGGTTCTCGATGAACACCTTCTGATCGGCAGGAACGAATTCGCGCACGAACCGGCCGTCGAAAAGTTCGTTCCATCGGACCTGAGCGCCGTGTACGTACATCGCGGCCAGTGCGACATTGAAGTCCTCGTCGCGTCCGGACTTGGACGCAACGGGGAAGCAGCGCACGCCGTCGGTCCCATTGATCGCCTTGGTGAGCCCGGTCAGCACACGGCCGGGTCCGACCTCGACGAGCAGGTCCACGTCCTGCGAGATTCCACTTACCGTCTTGACCCAGTCGACCGGTGAGACAACCTGTTTGGTGACCAATTCGCGAAGTGCCAGTGGCGTCTGTACGCGTTTCCCTTCGACGCAGGAATACACGGGGCAAGTCAGCGAATCGACTTGCTCGTCAACGGGCGCAGTGGACTTCAGCCCCCGCTCGGCCTCGTTCATCATCTCGGAGTGGAAAGCATTCGACACGGCAAGCGCCTGAGCCGACACTCCGCGCGTCTTCGCGATGGCAACCACATCGTCGACCGCGTCTTTGGTGCCCGAAACCACGGTCTGTGTAGGCGTATTCAGATTCGCGACGGTCGCGTAACCCTTTGTTTCCGCGATGATCGCCTCAGCCGTCGATCGGTCGCAGGTCAGGCTCGCCATCGCGCCGTTTCCACCACCACTGACAGCCATGGCCGCACCCTTCGCCGCAGCCAAGGTGATCAGCGTCTTCTGGTCGTAAGCTCCTGCCGCGTAGAGCGCGGTCAACTCGCCGAGACTGTGGCCGGCGACAGCACTGGGTGTGACACCCAATCGGCGGAGGTACTCGAACCAGAGCAGCGAAGCCAAAGCGACGGCAGGCTGGGTGAACTGCGTCTGGGCGAGATCCCGCTTCCACTTCGCCAATTCCGCAGCGTCAGCGCTCTTGACCGGGTTCCGCAGAATTCGAGGCGTGATCGCCTCCGCTCCAACTCCCTCCAACCAGCCGTCCGCCTCGGTCGCCAGTTCGCGTGCCCACTCGAAGCGCTCGATCAGCACGCGCGCCATCTCTAGTTGTTGGGATCCCTGTCCCGGGAACAGGAATCCGATGTCGTGGTGGACGGCGTTCGAGATCGAGATCTCGTTGCTCACGACCTTCACCTGGCCGGATGCAGGAGCGGAGTTCTCGCAGATCACGGCAAGCTGACGCATGCGTTCGGCCAACTGCGCGGGACGTCCGGCCACCACTGCAGCACGGAAGGGCGCGGTCGGCGAGATCACTCGAGAGAGCTTCGCCGAAAAGTCCAGCAGCTCGGCAACACTCAACGGAACCGCCAGATCTGCAACATCCCGCGCTCGGGTCGCCAAGTCCATCGCAGAATCTGCAGAAAGTACGAAAACCTCGGTGTCCTGATACGACGCCATCATCGTGCGGACGTCTTGCGAGGGTGTCAGCTTGCTGGACGGTGCATCAGCCGATTCGATCGCGACGTGGCAGTTGATACCGCCGAAACCCATGGCTTGCGCACCGGCACGCATCTTCTCGGACGGATCTCTGATCTCACCGTTGACGAGCGGAAAGAGTGCCGGTGCTTCGGTTCCGAACGCCGGGTTCGGGTCGGTGCAACCGGCGAGCGGCGGAAGGATTCGTTGATTGACGGCCATGGTCGCCTTGATCAGCGCAAGGATGCCCGACGCCGCCTTCGTGTGCCCGATCAACGACTTCAGTGACGTCATGCCGATGCTACGAGCCTCGACGGGCCCGTCCGTCTGAGCGGCCTGCTGGACGCCGGCCAGTTCGACGGGGTCTCCGACGGGAGTACCAGTTCCGTGTCCTTCGACGAAGGCAACCTCGCTGGCCGCGAATCCCGCTCGCGAGTATGCGCGACGGATCATCTCGGCCTGAGTTTCGGCGCGGGGCTTGGTGATTCCACCCTTGCCATCGGTGGAGATGCCCCAGCCGCGAATCGTCGCGTACACGTAGTCGCCGTCCGCCCTGGCGTCCTCGAGTCGTTTCAAGGCCACGAATCCGCAACCTTCACCCGGGATGAATCCGCTTCGGCTTGCGTCGTACACGTTCATGTCGCCACGGGTCAGTGCACCCAAACGGGCGAATCCCACCAGTTCCAAAGGATCCAAGCTGACGTCGACTCCCCCTGCCAAGACGAAGTCGGCCGCGCCGGACGCCAGCTTTTCGGCTGCAGTCGCCACCGCGAGCATTCCGGACGCGCACGCACCGTCCACGACGTACCCGCCGCCGTTGAAGTCGAGATAATTGCAGATCCGGCCGGCAATCGTATTCGACAACATGCCGGCGAGAGTGTCTTCACTCGGCTCCACCAATGGGCCCTTGTAGACCTCTTCCATCGTCTCGGCGAGAGCATCGGCGACGGAACTGTCCAACTGGCGCGCTTCGGCTGCGACAGCGAGTGCGCGCTTGACGTAAGGCCAACGCAAACGCATCGACCACATCCGGGATTCTTCACCGGTGAGGGAGTTGCCGACGATTGCGGCGCTGCGTCCAGTGGGTACCGATCCTCGGCTGTAGCCCGCGTCGGTCAAAGCCCCGAGTGCTGTTTCCAGAGCCAACCAGTGTGTGAGATCTGTCGACTTGAAGGTCCGCTCCGGTATCCGGCGACCGACCCAGTCGAATTCGAAACCATCCATGAACGCGCCGCGATCGGCGTATGTCTTGTCGACGTCGTCAGGGCTCGCGCTCCAGTAGTCGTCGAGGGACATCCGTGACTCCGGAAACTTTCGGAATTGCATCCGACGCGCGAGGACGTTCTCCCAAAATCCTTGCAGATCATGTGCACCGGGGGACCACATGCTCATCCCGACTATCGCAATCGCAGGATTAGTTGAATCTTCAGTCATCTTACACTTCCTATTTTCGCGCGCATCCACGGGAGACTCAATCGACCGAAGACTAACCACGCCCTCATCGGTGTGTAAAACGCAGATTCACCTCAAGGCATAAACAAATAACAAGGGTTGTTCGGCGCAATGAACGTGTTTCAGCAATTTTACAGCAATCGAGAGTTAGCTGTAACTCGGAGTTACTTATTTGCTTCGCAACCGGTCATGCTCCTGCTTGAACATCCGTACCGGATCCCGGTTTCACGGCCGCCATTTTCTCGCGATCGGCAAATATTCAGTTGAATATACACCGAAATGCCGCAATGCCGAATATGTGGCCAATTCGCCGAATGTCCCAAATTGGTCGATCCCCGCAAATCAAACATCCGACAACTATCAATCTGAACATTCGTGACACACCGAAATTTAACAGCAGCACTCGAATGCCCATCAGACAACGAGAAATTCCAGATATTCTTCGGCGACCATCGTCCGAATCGACGTTTCGTTACACCGGAACTGAGCGAACGAATGTGCCAGCAAACCGGCCACATACAATTCAGCTTTGCGAGGCCGAGCCGGCGCGCTTTCGAGACGCGCGCGCACAAAGGGAACGGCACTTATAACAATTCGATCACACAGTGGTGCAGCTGGATTCCGACAGCTGTTTCACGCACACGGACCGACTCGGCAACTCAGCTTTCGAGGCGGCGAGCTCCGAGGACGTCCTTGAGGAGTTCCTTTGCAACATCTTCGGGATCACGTCTGGCAGTCGGATCAGCGGGCTCCGCCGCCTCCGCAAACATCTCGTCCTCGTCCTCCGGCGTTGCAGGCGGAGGAGTTGCCTCGTAGTCGACCTCAGGAGCAGGGGCCGGTCCAGGGTCTTCCGGATAGTCGGGGGCCTCGGGCGGCGGAATGTCGTCCGATTCGCCGCGCTGGGGCTGCGGGGCCTTGGGCTGCTGCGCTGCGCGCTCCTGACTGGGCCGCGAGAAGCGGGGCGCAGCGGCAGGGCGGCTCGGAGCTTCTGTCGCCTTGGTTGCGCTCGATACTGTCGGCGCTGTAGGCGCACCTTCTTGATACTCGACTTGCCAAGTGCCACCGAACATTTCGGCAAGGACCTCGCAAATGACCGCCGCGTTGTGCGGTTGCGTCACACGAGCACCCAGGACCGGTGAGCCGTGAGCGATGACAACGACATGTCCACGCACGTCGTGAACCGTCGCAGCGGACAGCATGGCCGGAAGAACCTTGTTTCGTTCACCGACCTTGTTGCGCAAGGTGTTCCACGATTCACGGAGAGTCTCGACTGTGGGGCCTGCCGAGACCGGCGCAGCTTCGGCAACCGCCGGCTCGTCGAACTCGGGCTCGGGCTCGTAGTCGGGTTCCGGCTCGGCAAGCCCGATCAGCTCTTCCGCCTCGACAGAAGCAGTAACCGGTGGTTCAACCACAGGAGCTTCAACTATTGGAGCTTCGGCAACCGGAGCTTCAACCA
Source organism: Rhodococcus sp. OAS809 (assembly GCF_040546695.1). NCBI lineage: Bacteria > Bacillati > Actinomycetota > Actinomycetes > Mycobacteriales > Nocardiaceae > Rhodococcus > Rhodococcus sp. OAS809. The sequence goes on from NZ_JBEPOI010000002.1 coordinate 3,616,497, forward strand.
CCGGAGCCTCGGCAACCGGCGGTTCCACGATCTCGACAGTGGGAGTCTCGACGACGGGAACTGCCGCTACCGGAGGTTCGACGACAGGAGCCTCCACAACCGGCGGCGCCGCAGCTGGAGCAGGCGCGGCTGGTTCCGGCCGTGCCTCAGGCTCGGCCTTGCGTTGAGAGGGCCGTTGAAACTTGGAAGCAATCTCCGGTTCGAGCGGCGGCACGGTGGGTGCCGGCGTTGCTGCCGCGCGAGGAGCAGCCGCGACTCCGGCAGCCGGAATACCTTGTTCCAGGCGCTCCAGCCGCTGCAATACAGCTGACTCGGTGTCGGAGGCCGACGGCAGCAGCATTCGCGCGCACATCACTTCGAGCAGCAGCCGCGGCGCCGTCGCACCACGCATTTCGCTGAGTCCGGCATGGACAGTCTCGGCGAAGCGGGTGAGCGTGGCCGGGCCGACTCGTTGAATCTGCTCACGCATCGTGACCAGCTCCGCTTCCGGAGCGTCGACCAATCCTCGTTCGCTGGCGTCGGAAACAGCCTGCATCAAGATGAGATCACGCAGGCGCTCGAGAAGATCGAGCGCGAATCGGCGTGGATCGTGACCGGCGTCCATCACGCGATCGACAGTGCCGAACAACGCGGCCCCGTCACTGGCAGACAGGGCGTCTACTGCTTCGTCGATGAGCGCGACGTCGGTGACTCCGAGAAGAGAGAGCGCGCGCGGATACGTGACACCTTCTTCTCCTGCGCCCGCGAGCAGCTGATCGAGGACACTCAACGAGTCACGAGGGGAACCGCCGCCGGCCTTGATGACCAGTGGATACACCGCAGGCTCGACCGGTACGCCCTCCTGGGCGCAGATCTTTTCCAGGAGTCCGCGCATGGTCGACGGCGCCAACAGGCGAAACGGGTAATGGTGCGTACGCGAACGGATGGTCGGGAGAACCTTTTCCGGTTCCGTCGTCGCAAAGATGAAGATGAGGTGTTCCGGCGGCTCTTCGACGATCTTGAGCAGCGCATTGAAACCCGCCGCCGTCACCATGTGTGCCTCGTCGATGATGAAGACGCGGTAGCGAGATGCGGCGGGTGCGTGGAACGCCTTGTCTCGGAGTTCTCGGGTGTCGTCGACGCCACCGTGACTTGCGGCGTCGAGTTCCGTCACATCCAGGTTGCCTGTGCCGCCCGGGCCCAGCGAAACGCACGAGTCGCACACGTCGCACGGCGTCGACGTCGGTCCCTGCTCACAGTTCAGCGAACGCGCCAGGATTCGCGCCGACGACGTCTTTCCGCAGCCGCGCGGGCCGGAAAACAGGTAGGCATGGTTGATGCGTCCGGTGTCGAGGGCCGTGCTGAGCGGTGCGGTGACATGCTCCTGCCCCACCACCTCGGCGAAGGACGCGGGTCGATACTTCCGGTACAGGGCCACGCGCAAAGACTACCGGCGACCCACGACAGGTGGTCCGGTGCGGGTGCAACGCCGACTTCTCCCGAAACATGTTCGCAACACAATCGCAGTGCGGAGGAAACCGCACGCACTCATCGTGGGTTCCGTGCACGCGGGCTGGTCCGCGTGCGTGAGGAGAAAACTGTGCCCGCCACCATCGATGCCGGAGCAACTGCCTGGTTGCTCGTCAGTACTGCACTCGTACTTCTGATGACGCCAGGACTCGCACTGTTCTACGGCGGCATGGTCCGCTCGACGGGCGTACTCAACATGATCATGATGAGTTTCGTCTCGATCGCACTCGTCACGGTTGCGTGGTTGTTCGTGGGCTACAGCCTCGTGTTCGGCGACGATCACGGTGGCATTATCGGCGGACTCGAGCACATCGGCATGGCGGGCATCGACCCGTCGACGGTGCACGGGAATGTCCCGGAAGTGTTGTTCGCAACCTTCCAATTGACGTTCGCAATCCTTACTGCAGCGCTCATCAGTGGTGCGATCGCCGACCGCGCGAAGTTCTCCGCCTGGATGATCTTCGTCCCCATCTGGTCCTTGCTCGTCTATGTCCCCGTCGCTCACTGGGTGTGGAATCCGCAGGGATGGCTCGCCCAGATGGGCGCACTCGACTACGCCGGTGGCCTCGTGGTCGAAATCGTGTCCGGAGCGTCGGGTCTGGCATTGGCACTGGTCCTCGGCCAGCGGATGGGTTTCAAGGCCGAGTCGATGCGTCCGCACAATCTGCCGTTCGTCCTGCTCGGCGTAGGCCTGCTCTGGTTCGGTTGGTTCGGATTCAACGCCGGCTCGGCCCTTGCGGCCGACGGTATGGCCTCGCAGATCTTCCTCAACACACTCGTCGCCGGTTGCACCGGACTACTCGGCTGGCTGTTCGTCGAGCAGAATCGTGACGGACACCCCACGACGTTCGGCGCAGCTTCGGGCGTCGTCGCCGGTCTGGTCGCGATCACCCCGTCGTGCGGAACGGTGAACATGTTCGGTGCGCTCGTCATCGGTCTGATCGCCGGCATCGTCTGCTCGTACGCCGTGGGATGGAAGCACAAGCTCGGCTACGACGACTCCCTCGACGTCGTCGGCGTGCACCTCGTCGGCGGAATCGTCGGCTCGTTGCTGATCGGACTCCTCGCGACGGCCGTGATGACGGGCGGTCCGGAAGGTTTGTTCTTCGGCGGTGGATTCGCGCAGTTGGGCAAGCAGTTCGTCGGCGTCGTCGTGGTCGCGCTCTATGCCTTCGGTGTGACCTACGGTCTCGGAAAGCTCATCGACAAGACCTTCGGCTTCCGCATTTCGCGTGAAGACGAGGCCCGCGGAATCGACGTTGCCCTGCACGCGGAGTCGGCCTACGAGCACGGAGTCCTCGGCCACGGTCCGATCGGCGGACAGAACCCGAGCCCGTTCCTCCAGCGTCAACGTGAGGAACGGGAGAACCGCGAGCGGGACTGACCGCCCTCACCGGTTCGCGATTTCCTCCATCAGGATCGGAACGCCGACATTGCAGGAATGAATCCCGACGACGGTGGTCAGTTTCAGCACCTCGAGAATCTCCTTCGGGGTCACTCCCATGTCGAGCGCGGCGCGAATATGGCGTCGTACGCCGGGTGCGTACATGTGTGTGCTCACCGCATCGACGGCTATGCACAGCAACTGGATCACCTGAGGTGACAGCACCCCGCTGTTCCAGGGCTGCATCGCTGTCTTCATGTACAGCTCGGTCCACTCGGGATCCAGCTCCGAAAGTCCGTCCCACAACGGATTCCAGCCACCCGAATCCTTCATGGCCTGGGTCACGGGAAAAGCTTCACTTGCTCGAACGTCAGTCATCGATCTCCTCAGACCATCGAAAATGCTTGATTCAGTTCACGTTTGAGAATCTTTCCGGTTGCCGTCATCGGCAGCGACGGCACGAACTCGATGCGACGCGGATATTTGTAGGCGGCCATCTGTTCCCGCGTCCATTCCACGAGATCCGATTCGGAGATCTCCTCACTCGGCTCTCGGATCACGAACGCGACAACTTCTTCGCCGAGGCTCGAGTCCGGCACCCCGACGACGGCGACGAGTGAGACGGCTGGGTGAGTGAGCAGAACCTCTTCGATTTCGCGTGGGTAGACGTTGAATCCGCCCCGCACGATCATGTCCTTCGCGCGATCGACGATGTAGTAATTTCCGTCGGTATCGACCCGTGCCAAATCCCCGGTGCGAAACCATCCGTCGCGCATGACTTCCGCCGTCGCCTCGGGTCGGTTGAAATAGCCCTTCATGACGTTGTGCCCGCGAATGGCCAACTCACCCACTTCATCGGGGCCGGTGATCGTGTGCCAAGAGTCATCGACAAGCCGCGCTTCGACGCCCCAGATCGGCACGCCGATCGAACCGGGCCGGGGGTCGCTCTCCGGGTCACTGAACAAGGCCAGCGGAGAGGTCTCGGACAACCCGTACCCTTCGAGGATCTGAACACCGAAGCGTTCCCTGAACTGTGTCAAGATTTCGACGGGAAGCGCTGCACCACCGGAGATCGCGCACCGCATGTTCTGTGCAACGGTCTCGATATCCACCCCGGATTTCACTACCTCCTCCAGCACGCCGAGCAGTCCCCAATACATGGTCGGGACGCCCGCGAAGACCGAGATCTTTTCGCGTTCCATGATCTCGAGTGCCGCGGTCGCATCGAAGCGCGGCATCAACACCAAAGTGGCACCGACGCAGATTCCCGCATTCATGGTCACTGTCTGGCCGAACGAGTGGAACAACGGCAAAGTCAGGAGATAACGCTCATGCATGGACGGAACGCTCTCGAACAACCGGTTGGTCGACAGTGCATTCAAGACCATGTTGCAGTGAGTGAGTTCGGCGCCCTTGGGCTTTCCGGTAGTGCCGCTGGTGTAGAGAATGACCGCGGTGTCCGTCGGTTCACGAACAACCGCGGCTGCAGGCGTTTCCGTGCCGGACACGGATGCCAGTGCTTCGCCTAGAGTCTCGACTCCGAGGATCGACGACGGTGCACCCGACTCGGCGCTGATCACGATCAGGGCCGAACAGGTCTCGCTCTGCTCGAACCCGGCGATGGCGTACTCAGCGATCGGCAATTCGGGACTTCCCTCGAAACAGAAGTACAGCTTTGCTTCCGAATCAGCTAGGTGATAGGCGATTTCGCGCCCTTTGAGCAGAATGTTCAGAGGAACGACGACGCCGCCGGCCTTGAGAATGCCGTAGTAGACGATCGGGAACTCGAGAACGTTCGGGCAGGACAACGCTACCTTGTCACCTGGCTCGACACCCCGCGAGACGAGCAGATGGGCGATGCGATTCGCGTAGGCGTCGAACTGCGCATACGTCAGCCTCGCTTCCCCGAGAACCAGCGCATCCCGTTCCGGGTATCGCCAGGCCGAGTCTTCCAGCAGAGCAGCAAGATCAAGCATGACTGTCTTCCTCCTGCTCCACGGAATCCGTGGCATGAGACGAGGCAGCGCGCGCCACCGACTCGAGCAGTTCCCGCACCAATGATTCCGCCCGCGGCCAATACCCGTATCCGGACTCCGGATTGAGGTGTCCGACTTCACCCAGATCCAGCAACCGACTCCCCCATCCTTCAGCCAAACCCACAACTCGGCGATACCCGGCGAGCGGATCGTTCCGACTCGCCGCGACCGTGCTCGGAAACGGCAGACGCTGACGCGGTATCGGTAGCCACCCGTGTCGGTCGAGATCTTCGAGAGACGGATAAGACTCGGGCAGCGGAAGTTCGAGATCCGCCGGCGTGACCAGAAGTGCGCCCGCAACCTCTCGATGATTCGCCCTCGCCCAGTGAGCAACTGTCATGACTCCGGCGCTGTGCCCGACCAGGACCACCGGCCCGCAGACACTTGTCAGCACCTCGTTCAATGCCGCAACCCGCGCATCGCGGCTGAGCTTGTCGGTCTCGAGGGGAGGAACCGTCAGAACGTTGTCGAGCCTGCGCGCGAGGTGAGTCTGCCAATGATCTTCGACATGATCCCGCAGACCGGGAACCATTACTACCGTAGTTGATTCATTCATCATGAGCTCCGAACGTCTGTTACTTCAGTGGCGCCGAGGATCTCGGGCCGATTCTGCAACGTCGCCAGCCGCCTCATCCCGGCGGGATAGGCACGCTTGCCGGCTACCAACGCGAGGGCTGCGACGACATAGACGAAGGGCGAAAGCTGTAGAGCGCCGAGAAGACCCAGGTGATCGGCGAGGATGCCGACAACGAAGGGACCGAGCGCCAGCCCGAGAAGGTTGTTGGCGACGGTGAGCGTTCCCATGGCCGACGCTCGAATCGAGTGATGGGTAAGGTTCGCGACCATCGCTGCCGTCGGCCCCGACGAACCGGCGGAGAAGAATGCACCGATACCGAGCAACACGAGTTGTGCTGTCCCCGTGCCCAACCGGAGCCCGATGCTCAGCGTCACCAACGAGATGGCGCAGTAGACAATGGCGGTGGTCCATTTTCGCGCCGAATCGTCGCGGCTGAATCTATCTGTGATGAAACCGCAGACCACCATCCCGCTTCCGACCAGGAGGACGAACACGGAAGCCGTGACGCCGGCCTTGTCCGGGGCCAAATCGTAGTAACGATTGAAGAAGCTCGGCAACCACGCCAGAAGTACAGCGGCGGTGAACATCTGGAGACCACCACCGATGTAGGCGAACAACACGGCGGGATTGGTGAACAGCGAGGACACCGGCGCACGAAAACCGTCGTGTCTCACCGCTTCCCCGGCGGCATCCGGCGCGGCCTCGACGGCGTAAGCGGTGAGCTTCTTCTCGGTGACGAGGGCACGGAAGAGCGCGACCAGAATCAGACCGAAGATTGCCATGGCGGCAAAAGACCACCGCCAACTGAACTGGACTGCGATGAACCCACCGATTGCCACACCGATGACCGAACCGAACGATCCACCGGCCATGAAGGCACCGGCAAGAGCTGCGTGCACGCGGGGCGCAAACACACTGAGGACCACGGCGATACCCACGCTGCCGTACGCCGCTTCACCGACACCGACCAGGAACCGGGCGCCCAACATCTGTTCGTAGGTCTGAGCGATTGCGCACAGCAACGTCGCGACACTCCACAACACCGCCATCAAGATCAAGCTCTTGACGCGGCCCCAGCGGTCCGCGAGCAGCGACAACGGGAACGTCAACAGCCCGACCATCAATGCCACCACGCTGCTCAGGGAGGCGAGGTGCGAATCGGAGAGATCCCAGTCCGCTTTCAGGATCGGGAAGACTGCACTGAGCACCTGCCTCGACATGTAGTCCGAGAGCAGAAGACCGAAAGCCAGGGCGAAAACGATCCACGGGTATAACTTTCGTCGTCCGCCGATTCCGAGCGCGGTGTCCACACGTGGCGTGGCGGGAGCTTGCAGTCCCATGACTCTCCTAGGAAGTACTCGAGGTAGACGGGGGGATTCGGGGGTACGAACCGTCGCGGTTCGTACCCCCGGAACTGTCGTACGAGAGGATGCGAACTCAGGCGTGCTGCGTGAATCCCAGCTGGCCGATACGGCGGTTGGGCGCGTAACCCAGCTTCGCCAACGTCTCGTCGGTGTCGGCATACGTCTCACCGATCCGGTAGATGTCCCGAGCTTCCTTCGCCGTAGCCACCTCGCGGCCCAATTCGCCTGCAATGCGCACCAACTGCTCGATCTGCTGCACCGACGTCATCTTCTCGCCCTTGCGGCCCCAGATGGTGTCCTCGTTGCCGCAGCGAGCGTGCAAGCCCATCGCGATGGCCATCGTGTTCACCGGCAGGACGCTACGCATCAGCGTTTCCAGCGTCAGGCACGCACCGTCGGGAACACGCTGGACGAAGTTCATCATGTTGTACGGGTTGGGTCCGTCGAAGCCGCCGCCGATTGCGACCCACGTGAGGTTGACCGGACCCGTGTAGATGCCGCGTCGGATCAACCGCTCCACCGTTTCGAGCTGCGGAATACTGGACAACTGGAAATGCGGCTGGATTCCGGCGGCCTGCAACCGGCGCAGGTGCTCTGCCACCCACTCCGGACCGGCGGGCACAGTCATTTCCCGATACGTATCGGCCAATTCCGGACGCTGCATCGACGTACCCGCGATGTCGTCGTCGGTCATCAGTTCCATGATGTTCATCTGGCTGGTATTGATCGCGATCGTCACCTGATCGGGAGCCGGCTCCAATTCCGCCAGCATGTGACGCACGTCGTCGGACAACCACTTCGCATCGGCACCTTCCCCCTCCGGGGCAAACGAAATCGACCCGCCGACCTGCAGAATCATCTCGGGAACGGCCTCACGCAAGCGACCGAGAAGCTCGTTGAACTTCGACAGACGCTTCGAGCCCTTGCCGTCGAGTTCACGCACGTGGATGTGGAGAACTGTGGCACCGGCGTTGAAGCAGTCGACGGCTTGCTGGACGTGCTCGTCCATCGACAGAGGGAGGTCTTCTGCAAAATCGTCCGGCTCCCACTCCGGTCCGTAGGGAGCAACGGTGATGACAAGCTTGTCCTGGGTTTCGGGGAACAGTGAATCGTCGTGGAAATGCATAGCGTGACTCCGATCGAGTGAATGAATTTATCTTCGGGGCTGGGAAGAGAGATCAGAACGGTGCGTCGCCGATGATTCCGGCGCGCTCCATCTTTCGAACCGCGGGCCAGTAGTCCTGCACCGCGTAATGCTGTGTCGAACGGTTGTCCCAGATCGCGACGCTGTTTTCGGTCCAGCGCCACCGAACCTGGTACTCGGGAATCTGAGCCTGGCTCGCCAGGTAAGTGAGCAGATTCCCGGCGCCGGGGGCGTAATCGATTCCATAGCGGACGTTCTCGGGCGTGTGATAGTTCACGAGGTGTGTGGCGAACGAATTGACGAAGAGAATCTTCTCGCCGGTCTCCGGATGTGTTCGTACCACGGGATGTTCGGCGTCGGGGAAGCGCTCCTTCAGCTGGTGCCGCTGTTCGATCGGCATCCGAGCGCCGAAGGTCGACTCGATACTGTGCCTGGCACGCAGATCCTTGATCTGCTCCTTGACCCGCGCCGGCAGATTCTCGTAGGCGAGTGCCATGTTCACCCAAATCGTGTCGCCGCCGACAGGAGGTGTTTCCACACAACGCAATACACATCCCATGGGCGGGTTAACGCGCCAGGTGGCGTCGCAGTGATATGCATTCTCGAAATGCTCCGGCGGGCTGTCCAGATCCTTGTAGATGCGGACCAGGCCCGGGTGGTCGGGGTCGCTGCCCAGAGCCGGATGATCCTCGAGTTCACCGAATCGCTGGGCAAGTTCTACGTGCTCGGCTTTGGAGAAGGTCTGGTCGCGAAAGAACAGAACCTTGTGTTCGAGCAACAATGCCTTGATTTCGGCGAAGAGTGCATCATCTCGCGCGACCTCGCCGAGATCCACCCCGGACAACTCTGCCCCGATCGAACAGGTCAATTTCTCGACGCGGATCGTATTCCTCGACGAGGGAAGGTTTTCTGTGAGCGTTGCGGTGTTGGTCATGACAATTCCTCTGGGAAGTGCTGTTTCGGTTCAGACGGAGAAGACGGAGGAACCGATACTGCGACCGGACTCCATGTCGTGGTGCGCACGCACCGCATCTTCGAGGGGGTATCTCTGGTTGATCTCGATCTTGATTCGCCCGGACTCGACGTGTGAGAACAGTTCGCCCGCCAGTTCGGCACGTTCTTCGGGATCCGCGATGTAATCGGCGAGAGCCGGACGTGTGAGGAAGAGTGATCCCTTGACTGCCAACTGCATTGCCTGAATCGGCGGAGTCGGTCCGGACGCCGTTCCGAAGCACACCAGCAGCCCCCGCCTGGCAAGGCAATCGAGAGAGATGTCGAACGTGGATTGCCCGATACTGTCGTAGACAACCGGCACGCCGACGCCCCCGGTGATCTCCTTGACACGCGCGACGACGTCCTCGCGGGTGTAGATGACGACTTCATCGCACCCGTGAGCTCGGGCAACGCTCGCCTTCTCGTCGCTCGACACCGTTCCGATCACTTTGATTCCCAACAGTTTTGCCCACTGGGTGAAGATCAGTCCAACCCCGCCCGCCGCAGCATGTAGCAACACGGTGTCTCCCGCTTTCAACGGGTAGATGCGACGCAGAAGGTAGGCGGCAGTCAGTCCTCGCATGGTCATGGCGGCCGCGGTGTCGAAGGCGATGCCGTCGGGTAGCGCGATCAGGTCGGACGACGCCATGATCCGCTCGGTGGCGTACGCACCCAGCGGACTGCCGGTGTAGGTCACACGGTCCCCCACCGCAAAATCGACTACTCCCTCGCCGATCTCTTCGACCACACCGGCGCCCTCGACGCCCATCCCGGCAGGCAATTGCGCAGGATAGAGGCCACTTCGAAAGTAGGTGTCGGCGAAGTTCAACCCCACCGCTTCATGACGAACCCGAACCTCTCCGGCGCCCGGTCGTCCTACCTCGATCTCTTCCCAACGCATGACGGACGGTGTGCCGATCTCGTGGAACCGAATGGCGTTTGCCATCAATGCTCTCCAATTCTGTGGGCGGGCTCGACTCGATTACGGTCGAGCTGTATTCGTACGCAACAACTTCCAGAAGTCGGTGCTCGACTTCGTGGTCGTGCCGAACTGATGTGAACAAAACTATGTGAGATCCGGCTCACATGCTTAACTTGACGAGACACACAACACAACATTTCGGGACATCGAGTAAAGGGGGCCCCATGAAGCCACTCGCCCGCTACGCGTCACTGAACCGATACGTCGACCTGTGCCGAACAGTGGACGTGGACGCTGTGGCCCTCATGAGAAGTGTCGGCCTGAGCCCGGCAAGCCTGGCGAACCCCGACCAATGGGTACCGGCCGCCTCCATCGCATCGCTCCTGGAGCGATCGGCAGCGGAGTCCGGACACGAAGACTTCGGGCTTCTACTCGCCGGCCTGCGTCGACTGTCCAATCTCGGTCCCCTCAGCTTGGTCATCAGGGAAGAACCAGACGTCAGGAGCGCGCTCGACGTATTGATGCGATACGAGCACACGTACAACGAGTCATTGCGCATTCGATTGAACGAGGTCAACGGACTCGCCACCCTGCGAATCTCGCTCGAGGTCGGCGAACCGGTCGACACCAGACAGGGCGTCGAACTCGCAGTCGGCGCGACACTGCAGATCCTGCGGAGTTTCCTGGGTTCTCGATGGCAACCGGTCAGCGTGGGATTCACGCACAATGCCCCGAAAGACACGAGCACGCATCGGCGAATCCTCGGCGAGACGGTGGAATTCGATCACGAGTTCACCGGTATCGTTTTCTTCGCCGCCGACCTGGATGCGGCTAACCAACTTTCCGACGAGTTACTCCGGCCGTACGCTCGCCAGTTCCTCGACTCGCTTCCCGCCTCGGAAACCTCCGATACCCTCAGCCGCACCAAGGAATTGATCGAAGTTCTGCTTCCGACCGGCCGCTGCTCTGTCGAGCAGGTGGCACGCAGTCTCGGATTCGACCGGCGGACACTGCACCGTCATCTCGCCGAATCCGGAGATACGTTCACGGCCGTTCTCAATTCGGTTCGAAGCTCCCTCGCGGAACGATTTGTCTCCAACCCTCGCTATTCGTTGACCGAAGTGGCTGTGCACCTCGGGTTTTCGACGCAGGGTAGTTTCTCGCGCTGGTTTCGCACTCAGTTCTCGATGAGCCCGAGCGCGTGGCGGACTCAGCGCTCGATCAGCTGACCAGCACGACTCCGACGTAGGCGATCGTTGCCACCCACACAGTGGAAATCGCGGCCAGCACGAATGGCCGGGCGCCAACTCCACGAATGACGCTCAACCGCACCCCCAGCCCGAGTGCGAACATCGCGGCCGCCAACAGCGCCGTCTGCACCGTCTTCGCCAGCCCCAGAAGCTCATCCGGCAAGATGCCCGTGGAGCGCAAGCCCGTACAGCCGATGAACGCCACGACGAAAAACGGAACCAACGGAGGACGCTTGGTGGCGGTGCTGTCGACCATCCTGCGTTGCCGGATGCTCAGAAATGCCATGACCGGCGCCAACATCAACACGCGCGCAAGTTTCACCACGGTCGCGACACCCAACGCGGTGGCGCCGAGAGCGCTGCCGGCAGCCACCACTTGCGCCACTTCGTGGATCGACCCACCGGCCCACATGCCTGCACCGACCTCGTTCATACCGAAAGCGTTGGCCAACAGTGGGATTGTCGGAATCATCAGAGTTCCGAAGATCACCACCAACGCAACAGCGGTGAGCAACTCTTCCTCTCGCGCATTCACCACACCGTCCGCAGCAGCCACGGCGGCAGCGCCACAGATCGAGAAGCCGCAGGCAATCAGAATTCTCTGCGACCAACTCAATCCGAGAAGTTTTCCGGCATACATGGTCCCGGCGATACCGAGGAACACAATCGCCACCACAACGGCGATCACTCCCCAGCCCAAACCGACGATGTCGGAGAACATCAATTGCAGCCCGAGCAGAGCGATACCCACCCGAAGTAGCCGTTTCGCCGAGAATGCCAGGCCAGGTTGGAATTTCGCCGGCAAAGAGACGGCATTCGCCAACACCGCACCCGCCACGATCGCAATCAGCAACGGACTCACGGCGGAGGTGAACTGACCGGCTATCAGCGCGACCGTGGCCCCCAAGGCGCACAACGCAACTCCGGGCACCAATGCAGCCACACTGGACCACCGTCGTACTTCTGACGAAGGGGCGACTGCGGGTTTCTCGGCCACGGACTTCACATCACGGTTCACTCATCCAGCGTCCTTGAGTCACCATCGCTCCGGTAGGGCGATTTCTACCATCACGGCATATCAAATCGATATGAACGTGAAGTTCGGTATAGCCTGTTTGCATGACCAGACGGTGGCCCGACCTCACCACTCTCGAGCTACTCATCGGCATCGATGATCACGGAAGTCTCAGTGCGGCAAGCCGTTCAGCAAACATTGCGCAGCCGAATGCCAGCCGCGCCGTCAAAGCCCTCGAGCGGCAGCTCGGGATGCCACTCATACACCGAAGGTCGACGGGGGCGGCTTTGACTCCGCAGGGGACCGTCATCGTCCACTGGGCGCGCCGCGTCCTCGCCAACTCGAGGCAGCTTCTCGACGTCGCCGAAGGGATGCGGACCGAACGATCCGCGGAATTGACCGTGTGTGCCAGCATGACCGTCGCCGAACATCTGATTCCGGCCTGGCTCGGTATCTTTCGGTCACTACATCCTGGTGTCACCGTCCACCTTCAGGTCTACAACTCGACCCGCGTCCTCGAGGCTGTCGAGGTGGGAATGTGCGACCTCGGATTCGTCGAGTCACCGACCGTTCCGAAGAGCCTGTCCAGCGTCACCGTCGCGCGTGACTCGCTGGTCGTGGTCGTTCATCCGGATCATCCATGGGCGCGTCGACGAAAGCCGCTGACCGTCGCCGAACTGGCAGCGACGCCGCTGCTGGTGCGCGAGCCCGGATCGGGAACCAGAACGACTCTCGACCTGGCGTTACACGAATACGAGCGCGGTGCACCGTTGTTGGAACTGGGTAGTTCGGCCGCGATTCGAACCAGCGTGCTCGGTGGCGTCGGCCCGGCGGTACTGAGCACGCTGGCCGTCGAGGACCAGGTGAAGCAGGGAGAACTTCGGGTCGTAGCCGTCGAAGGCTTGGAACTCGACCGATCCCTGCGTGCAGTGTGGCGCCCGCCGCGTCAGCTCGAGGGCCCCGCAGGCGACCTGATGAAAGTAGTGCGTGCCAGCGGGTCCCGGAAGTCCTGAAAGCGGCTTACTTCTTGTCGGCCTTCGCTGCTGCCTTTGCGGCCTTCTTGAACTCGCGGACCTCGAGCAAAGACTGTTCGTCGACCACGTCTGCAATCGAGCGCCTCGAACCTTCGAGCCCGTAGTCGCCGGCCGCTTGGCGCCAACCTTTCGGCTCGACGCCGATCTGTTTTCCGAGCAACGCCAGGAAGATCCGGGCTTTCTGATCCCCGTAACCGGGTAGGGCTTTGAGCCGCTTCAGTACTTCCTTGCCGTCGGGATTTCCCGAAGTCCAGATCGCCGCGGTGTCGCCGTCGTAGTTCTCGACAATGAACTGGCACATGAGCTGGATACGCTCGCCCATCGACTTGGGGAATCGGTGCACAGCCGGAGGCTCGGCACAGACGGCGATGAACTCGTCGGTGTCCATGTCGGCGATACGCCTGACGTCGATACCGCTGAGCCGATCCGCCAGCTTCTTCGGACCGAGGAAGGCCGTTTCCATCGGAACCTGTTGATCGAGAAGCATTCCGATCAACAACGCCAACGGGTCCTCGGCGAGGAGAGCATCAGCTTCGGGGTCACCGACAAGGTTCAGTTGAAGTGCCATGAGTCCGATACTGCCACGTCAGGCGGCAGTTGTGACCGGCGCCGACGCATCCGGGGCCGGAATCTTCCACTTCTTCCAGCCGAACAGAACCAACGTCGAGACCGCGGCAAGCGTGAAGACCCAGAGGTAGACGCCGACGGTCGGAATCCGCAGATACTCGGGCGGCACGAACATGAACAGGCCCATTCCGATGAAGCGATCCGTACCCGGAATGACCGACGGGTCCCACCAGGTGTGAGACCAGTTCAAGACCGGGAGCAGGAAAACGAACGGCGCCACCCACGCCCAGCGCTTCTTCGACACCATCGCGTAGTGCGCGGCGAGGACGACCAGCGGGACGAACCACACCCAGTGATGGCCCCACGAGAACGGCGAGACAGTGGTCGCAGTCAACCCCGTCATGGTGAGGCCGAGCAATTTCTGGCCGTGCCGGTGAGCAATCCACGCGGCACCGAGTCCGAGGCATACCGCCAGCGCACTGAAGACTAGAACCAGGACCCGCGACGGCGTCGGAGTGTGAGTGAGCTGAGCGATCAGACCGGACACGGACTGGTTGCTCGGAGCATCCGTCGGTCCGACGCGTTCGCTGTCGACAAGAGTGCCGGTCCAGTACTTGTACGCATCGTTGTAGATCACGACGAAGCCGATCGCAACGGTCGCAGCGAACGTCACGACGGCCGTCACCAACGCACGCCATTGACGAGTGATGAAAAGGTACGCCCAGAAGAAGGCCGGAGTGAGCTTCACGCCGGCGGCGATGCCTGCCCCGATTCCTCGGAGCCGACTCTTCTCGTCCCGACCGAGGTCCCACACGATCAAGAGCAGCAGGAAGATGTTGATCTGCCCGAGCCAGAGCGTCGTACGTATCGGTTCCATGAACAGAAAGATCGTGGTGGCCAACGCACTGACGGCGTACGCCTTCACGTCGAGCCGATAACCGAGGTACTTCCAGCACAACACGATCACTGCGAACAGCGCAGCGATGTTCAAACCCGTCCACACGACAATCGCCTGTTTGAACGAGAGCACCGCCCACACCGTGAACAGCAAAGCCGCAAACGGGGTGTACGTGAACATCATCCCTTCCAGGACTGGCCCGTCGTACAACGGAAGGCCCTGAACCACAACGCTGCCGCCGTGGCGGTAGACGTCGAGATCGAGGAAATTTTCGAAGATGCCCCAGTACCGCGTATTCATCGGCACGGCGAAAAGAACCATCAGCACGGACGCGACTGCCAGAACACCGAGTACAGAGAATCCGAGAACACCGACACGGAGGGTGCGTCGCGGTATGTCAGCTTCGACGACCGACTCCGAGTTCGCGGTGTGCGCCTCGAAAGAAGGCCCATCCGAAGCGTTGATCGCGCCCGTCACTACAACCTCCGGGATTCACACCCTATGTCGGGAATTGATGCTCCGAACGGTACAAGACAAGACCGAAAAGTACCGACCGGGCACGCCGCTTCGAGAACTCAGATCTCGGAGAGACGCGATTCGGTAGCTGCGAGCAGAACACACGTAGCCACGCCGTCCATGGCAACTTCGAGTTCAGCCGTGGACGGGAAGCTCGGGGCCAACCGGATGTTCCGGTCGTCCGGATCCGTGCTGTACGGGAAAGCCGATCCGGCAGCGGTGAGCGCGATACCCGCGTTCTTCGCCAGTTCGATGACGCGCTTGGCCGTGCCGTCGACCACGTCGAGGCTGATGAAGTATCCGCCCTTCGGCTCCGTCCAGGACGCGACCTTCGAAGCACCGAGACGATCCTCGAGGATCCGCAGTACGAGCTCGAACTTGGGCGCGAGGAACGCGCGATGCTTCTCCATGTGCGCACGAACGCCGTCGGCATTGCCGAAGAAACGCAGGTGGCGAAGCTGATTGACCTTGTCCGGTCCGATGCTCTTCTTACCCAGAAACTTCTGGTACCAGGCAAGGTTTTCCGCCGAGCTACCGAAGAAGCTCACACCAGCGCCGGCGAAAGTGATCTTGGACGTCGACGCGAACACGAGCGGACGGTTGGGGTGTCCGGCCTCCGCTGCCATCGAGAGAATGTCGTAGGAAGGCGCAGTCTCGCCGACAAGCGGATGTACGGCGTACGCGTTGTCCCAGTACAGGCGGAAGTCGGGCGCGGCCGTCGGCATCGACGCGAGCGTACGGACAATTTCTTCGGAGTACACGGCACCCGTGGGGTTCGCGTAAACCGGAACCGCCCACATGCCCTTGATCTGCGGATCTGACGCAACAAGTTCGGCGATCTTGACGACATCCGGGCCGTCGTGGTTCATCGGCACCGCGATCATCTCGATGCCGAGGGACTCGGTGATCGCGAAGTGGCGGTCGTAGCCCGGTGCGGGGCAGAGAAACTTGATCTTCTCTTCCTGTGCCCACGGCCGGGCCGAATCCGGAGTGCCGTGGAGCAGTGAGAACACGACGTTGTCGTGCATGATCTCGAGGCTCGCGTTGTTGCCGGCGAGAAGGTTCGCAACGGGGATACCCAGCAGCTCACCGAAGATGGCGCGCAGTTCCGGCAGACCGGTGAGTCCGCCGTAGTTACGGCAGTCGGTGCCGCTTCCGTCACGGAAATCACCGTCGCCGGGCAGCGTCAGCAGCTCTGCGGAAAGGTCGAGTTGTTCCGGGGAAGGCTTACCGCGGGTCAGATCGAGTGCGAGCTTCTGCGCCTGGAGCTGCGTGTACTTCGCGCTCTGGCTCTCATGCTCGGAGGTGAGTTCTTCATGGCTCATCAACCCGATCTGGGTTTGGATAGGCATCCGGAGCGGCCTTTCACCGACGAGGCGGGGTCGGGTATGTGAAAAAATAGAGGACCCCGCGCACCCGGCAGAGCCCGTTGACCCTTGCTGCCTTCCGGCCCTGGGGGAGTTCACAGGATGCGCGCCGCGCGGGATCCAATGAACAGTGTAGACGGCTTTCGCCGGCCGCTGCACACCACCTACCGGGGCCGAGATGCAAACCTCGAGTTCCACCGGTTCTTCGCAGGTCAGGTACCCGTTTAACGCTTCGCGCCCGCAATTGGGTATGCTGCTCCACGGAGGATTCGCCTAGTGGCCTATGGCGCTCGCCTGGAACGCGGGTTGGGTTAACGCCCTCAGGGGTTCAAATCCCCTATCCTCCGCCAAAGGAACCCCTGTGAACTGCTGAGAAGCGGTTCACAGGGGTTCTTTTCTGTCCTCATGCAACGAGTAATGCAACAGGGTCTCGGTTCAGCTCGATGTTCTGCGAGCTCAGACGGTCTGCCGACTCGTGGTGGTTTCGATCCGCAGCGCGCCCAATCGGAATGCTGCTGCGTGATTTCGAGTGGCCCGCCGATGGCCCGAACCCGATTCGGGAAGCTATGGCCACATCTGCTCCTGCAGCCCGCGTTGGTCATGAAATGACACCCGCGCCGCAAGTCTTATTTATCCAGATCCCATTCTGGATAAGATAGGCATGGAAAGCAAGGCGGCAATATAGCGTGGATACGGGGAGAGACCAGATGGCGTACAGGACGTTGAAATCGATCTTTCACCAACGAGATCGTGCTGGTGCCGATGCTGAGGAGCGAGCGCGACGCGATTCTCCCGCCGCCGTCCACTGGGACCTACTGATCGGCGAACACTCGACGTTCGCACTGATGACACCCGAAGTCGCAGCGCTGATCGAACGGATCATGAGCTTCGAGCCGAAGATCCGGGCTGAGTGGAACGGGCTGCCGGCCCTCGCGCGCACCCACTACCTGCATCGCATGGTGATCGACGAGATCCAGGCAACGAACGAGATCGAACAGGTCCGCTCAACCCGGAAGGAGATCAGCGAGGCAATCGAGATGGTGTGGGCGGAGCAACCCCTCGCGAACAAGCGGTTCGCCGAGATGGTGCGGCTCTATCTCAATATCGGCAACGACCAGGCCGAGAGTCCGCAGACGCTCGACGACATCCGAGACGTCTACGACGCGGTAACTCGGGGCGAGATTCGCGACGAGGACGCCCCCGATGGGAAGCGGTTCCGGCAAGGGCCAGTATCGATCACGTCAGGAATCAAGGTCGTGCACACCGGTGTGGTACCCGAGTCAGCGATCGACGACGCGCTGACCCTCATGCTGAGCCAGGGGGGCGACGACTCGATTCCACGACTGATCAGGGCAGTGGTCGCGCACTTCATCTTCGAGTACACGCACCCGTTCTACGACGGCAACGGCCGAACCGGACGCTACCTTCTCGCGCTGGACCTTCGACAGGTGTTGGCTCCGTATGCGAGCCTGGCATTGTCGGCGACCGTCGCCGACAACAAGGATCGTTACTACAAAGCATTCTCTGACGCGGAGAATCCATTGAACCGCGGAGATCTGACGCCCTACCTGATCGATATGCTGGAGATCATCGCCGAGGCGCAACATCGACTGCTGCTCGACCTCTCCGAGAGGCGGCATAAGATCGACACACTCGAGGCGCGTATCCGCGTTCTGGTGGAGGATGAGGAATTTCCGCTGAACTTGGGACTCGATCGCGAGTCGACGCCGCCGGTTGGTAGCAACCACATCGGCGCAGTCCTGTTCACCCTGGGTCAGGCCCACTGCTTCGAGGCGAACCGCGCCATCAAGTTGAACACCCTGGTCGAGGTGGTGGGTCGATCCAGCCAGTTCGCCCGCCCGCGACTTCAGCGCCTGGACGATGCCGGGATCATTGAGACGGTTACGAAGAGACCGCTGCGCTTCCGGCTCACGGCACGGGGGGTATCGCTCCTCGATCTGGATGGGGAGTGATTTTCGCCAGGTCGCAGATGGGCTAGGTGGCGATTGGGCGCACGATCGACGTTTCCATTCCCACTCGCGAATGGAGTGCAGTGGCCGCAACATTTGTGGTCTTCGTCGGCGCACTGGTTCTGCCGCCGGGTACCGCACGACGATTGGTTGCAGCGAGCTGGGCCGTCCACCCGATTTTCGACCTACTTCACGAGCGTGGTCCAGAATCACGTCTGCCGGATTGGTACCCCGCAATTGCGCGGGATACGACCTCGGAGCCGCTGGACTTCTTGCTGCCGAACCACGCAATTTCGTTTGACAGACTCACAAACCCGAGGACAGACTTTCCGTCCAACCCAACCATCGGGAGTACGCGTGATTGCCGGCCAGACCAATCTGCTCGCAGATTGCAGCAGTTGCTTCGGTCTGTGCTGCGTCGCACTCCCCTTTTCCAAGTCCTCCGACTTCGCGACCAACAAGAATGCCGGCGACCCCTGCAAGAACCTGCAGCAGGATTTCCGTTGCGGCATTCACACCGGATTGCGAAAGAAGGGCTTCACCGGTTGCACCGTCTACGACTGTTTCGGTGCGGGACAGAAGGTTTCACAGCAGACCTACGACGGCGTCAGCTGGCGTGATGCCCCGGAGACCGCGTCAGACATGTTCGAAACCTTCCCTGTCATACGCCAGTTGCACGAACTGCTCTGGTATCTCGCCGAAGCCCGCTCGCTGAAGCAAACCCACTCGATACGAAAGGAACTCGACGCTGCACTCGCAGAGACGGAAAGCCTGACCAACGGCACACCTTCGCAGATTCAAACCGTCGACGTCTCAGCACACCGAGCGGCAGTCAACACACTGCTCTTGCAGACGAGTAACCTTGTGCGCTCACCGATCTCAACCAAGAAGGGTCGAAAACTCGACCACCGCGGCGCAGACCTCATCGGCGCCAAATTTCGTGGTTCCGATCTACGTGGGGCCAACTTTCGCGGGAGTTACCTGATCGGTGCAGACCTCCGCGACTGCGAACTCGATCGAGCCGATCTGATCGGTGCAGACTTGCGCGGCACCGACATTCGCGGCGCAAAACTCCGCGGCAGTATCTTTCTCACGCAGTTCCAGATCAACGCGGCGATCGGCGATTCGGCTACCACGCTGCCCGATTCACTGACCCGCCCCAGCCACTGGGCCTGAACCCGACTGTCAACTCCGTCGTCTGTCGGCGACTGTCAACTCCGTCGACGGAGAACGACCTTGTTAGCTTCCGGATCGACAGACACCCACGGCGGGTCACCGTCCGTTCCGTCCTCACGATGCATCAATGCGCTCTGACGCTGTTCGAATTCATGATGCTTGGACCCCTGAAACAGGGCAGCAACCTCTTCGAAGCCCGCGGCCGAGACCGGACGAGTCGTACGTCCCCGAGTCCACGGCAGTGCCCGGCCGCCGGTGAGCCGGTTCCAGAGAGTCTCGGCGAAAGCGAACAGGACCAGCAGCACGAGCAAGCCTGGCAGCGTCAACGCGAACAGAGTGCCCATGAAAGAAGTCTAGCGACGAACGCCCCCGGTCCCCTCGACTTCCGATCGGCCGCCCTATGTCTGGTCCCGCGGTCGATGATCTGCCACAATGCAAGCTGTTACGACTAGTAACACCTTCGGGGGGAGGATTTCACGTGAGCTTGATACTTGCAGCTACCGATCGTTCGGAGCTTGCCCAGACGCTTGGTACCGAATTAATACATTTCGGGCACCAGATACAGCTCGTCCGCACCGGGCGTCGACTACTCGATGACCTGGACACCGACAGTTTCGATATCGCCGTGATCGATCTCCTTCTGCCGGACATCGACGGCTACGAGATCGCACGGCAGATCCGCTTGCGCAGTTCGATGCCGATCATGATGCTGGTGGATACCTACGAGGACATCGACGAAGCACCACATCGCGCTGTCTCGGACTTTGTGCTGAACCCGATCGATTCTCACGCGCTCGATCTTCGGGTCACCGCAATCCTTCGTGAAACCGCACATCCCGCCCCCGGCAAACACCAACGTCACGGTGACCTGCTCCTCGATCGACGTGCGATGACGGCGACGATGGGCGGAAAGCTGCTGGTCCTCAGTCGGACCGAATGGCGGGTACTCCTGGAGCTGTCGACCGAGCCTGGGCGCGTGTACTCACGTGATCACCTGATCCGAAACGTGTGGGGTTCCGACCACGAAAGGACGCGTGTAGTCGACGCAACCATTCTCAGCCTGCGGTCCAAACTCGAATCCGATCCCGCGAAACCGAAGTACATCAAAACCATCAGGGGATTCGGATACCGCTTCGGCCCGGTCGACTGAAGTCGCCTTCGTGTCGGTGCCGCTCGATAAGCTCTTGTCATGGGTTGGTACACACCACAATCGGTCGCCCCGGATCTCTCCGACATCCTGGTGTGTGGCTGGACGGCGTGCGCAGAAGGAGAACACCTCCTCGTGCCCGATGCTTGCATGGACGTGCTGTGGATACGCGGCGTCGGCATACGCGTCTGTGGCCCCGAAACCGCTGCATGGTCATTCACTCTTCCGCCCGGAACACGCTCCGTGGGTGTTCGATTCCGCCCTGGATCGGCATCGCCGATGTTGCGAACCTCGGCGTCCGAGCTTCGGGATTCTCGCGCCGATCTCAGCGATGTAACCGACGCACGCACGGAACGAATACTGTTGAACCGCTTGGAAAATTCCGAAGACCACGAACAGGTCTCCATCCTCGAAAGCGCTGTTCGGAGTTGGGTAAGTTCGAGTTTCCGTCACGATCCGGTGATCAACCACGTTCGCACCGCACTGTCCGAACATTCGTGGAATGTCAGCTCTCTCGCCGACGCGGCGGCACTGACTTCGCGCCAACTCCAACGTCGATGCAACGACGCCTTCGGATACGGCCCGGCAACGCTGCGCTCGATCCTGCGCCTCCAGCGCTTCATGGCGCTCGCTCGCAGTCGACCCGCGCTGGGACTCGCTGAATCCGCCGCCCACTGCGGATTCAGCGATCAGGCCCACTTGACCCGTGAATGCCGCCGAATCTCGTCGCTGACCCCGGCGGCTCTACTCCGCACCCAAGCCCCCGACTGGCACGGGTCGGATACCGTTGTCGCGCTGGCGGAGGGAGACGCGGTCGCGTAATCCCGACCGCGCTCCCCCGCCGTCACTTCTGGCTGAAAAGCGTCCTTGCCGACCACAGCCCACCGAGGGAAAGAACTGCGACCGTCATGTAGTAGTAACTGGGGGCGTCGAGCGAGCCTGTTGTACTGATCAACCAGGTCAAGACCAACGGCGCGATTCCGCCGAGCAAAGTCACTCCGAGGTTGTACGACAATGACATTCCGGTAGCCCGGATCTCTGCCGGGAACAGCGAACTCATCAGGGCGGGCAAGGGACCGAAGGCAAACGCCATGATGACACCCAGGACCGAAACAACCAGGACGAGAGTCAGAGTCGACGGGTGATCGACCATCAATTTGAAGAGCGGCCAGGCCAAGACGATTGCCGCAACGGCGGCCCAGGTCATAACTCTCGCCGGTCCGACCCGGTCTGCAAGATGCCCGATCAACGGCACGGTGATCAAGGTGACCAGTCCGGCGACGATGCCGCCGAGATAGCCGGCCGAGGCGGAAACTCCGAGGTTCTTCACGGCAAACGTCGGCATGTACAAGATGAGGTAGATCGAGATAGTCGCGACGCCCACTACTGCGGCACCGGTCAGCACCCGGCCGAGATGCCTGGTCAGCGTCGTCTTCAGCGGAGCCCTTTCCGGAACGCTCGTCTTGAAATCGTCCGTTTCGTCAAGCTTGGCACGGATGTAGAGTCCGACCGGCCCGACGATGATGCCGAAGAAGAACGGAACGCGCCAGCCCCACGAGTAGAGCGCTTCATGCGAAAGGTGAGTGTTGAGCACGTATCCGAACAGCGATGCCAGGAAAACCGAGGCACCCTGGCTGGCAACTTGCCAGGAAGAGTAGAACGCCTTCTTGTGTGGCGCAGTCTCCACGAGGAAGGTTGTAGCAGTACCGAATTCACCGCCGGCGGAGAATCCTTGAATGAGACGTGAGACAAGGATGACGACGCCGGCCCACGGTCCGATCATCGAGGTCGTCGGCGCCACGGCCATGATGAGCGTGCCGATCATCATCAGCATCATCGTCAACGTCAAGGCGTTCTTGCGCCCGCGACGATCGGCGTAGCTACCGAGAACCATCCCGCCAAGCGGCCGGATGACGTACGAGATCGCGAACGTCGCGAACGTCAGTATCAAACCGAGCGTGTTGTCGCCGCCGGGAAAGAAATTATGGGCGATCACCACTGCGAATGATGCGTAGACGATGACGTCGAACCATTCGAGCGCAGCGCCGAGCGAACTGCTGATCACCGCCTTGCGAGCAGCGGCCAGGCGTTCCGGGGTGACTGTTCCGGAGGTTGGCGTAGTTGCCGTGGACATGGTTTTCCTTAGGGGGTCAGGGTGGGTCAGGCGCGGGCGTGAGCGATGACGTTCCGAACGAACTGCTCGCACTGTGCCAATTGGTCAAGTGTCACGTACTCGTCAGGTGCATGCGCCTGAGTGATGCTTCCCGGCCCACACACGACAGTGGGGATACCGATAGTCGCGAACATCCCGGCCTCGGTGGCGTACGCGACCTTTTCGTCCGAGGCCCGACCACCCCATTGTTCGACCAGTGCGGCCGCCGAAGCATTCGCACCCGTCTCCAGGGGAGGAACCGAGGCCGACACGTGCATCGTCACGGAGGCTGACGGGTTTTCTTCCTGCATCAGGTTTTCGATCCGATTCGCCTCGGCGGCAAAGCGTTCGAGCAAATCTGCGGCGCCAGCTGAGCTGATGCTCCTGAATTCGAAAGTGATGGAGCAATCCTCGGGGACAGTGTTCACTGCGATCCCGCCGGATACGAGATTGACCGAACACGTCGTCCAGGCCACGTCGAATGCGTCGTCGTACGGGCCGGACGCACGGAGCTCGTCGGCCGCGCTTCTGACGAATCGAATCAACTCCGCGCCGTATTCGATCGCGTTGACTCCTTGCGGAGTAAGCGACGAGTGCGCCGAAACACCATGCAGATCAACACGTATGACGTTCATCGACTTGTGTGCGCGAATGACCCGCATCTCCGACGGCTCTCCGACGACGCACACATCAGGGCACAGGTTCCGGGAAACAACCTCCTCGACCAACCCGGCCGCACCGATGCAGCCGACTTCCTCGTCGTAGGAGAATGCAAAGTGAATAGGCTTCGCCAGCGGCCGAGCAACGATGTCGGGGATCGCAGCGACGACGATCCCGATGAACGACTTCATGTCGCACGTGCCACGTCCGTACAGGCTTCCGTCGCGAACGTCGGGCGCGAAAGGGTCGCTACTCCAGTCTTGATCGTCGACCGGCACTACGTCTGTATGGCCGGAGAACATCACACCGCCGGCAGTACTTCCGTCAGGAGGAGTGAACGTTGCCAACAAGTTGAGCTTCGTTCCCTCGTCATCGGCAACAAGTACCGGCTCGACCCCATGGCGACGTAGTTCCGCCGCAATGAGATCGATCAACGGTCGATTGCTCACGGCACTCGTCGTATCGATTCCGATGAGGCGTTGCACCCACTCGAGGCTTCTCTCTGTCGGAACAGCGGGCAACGTGGTCGATGACATCTGGTTTCTCCTTTCACAGCATGAACGCGGTGGGCACTCGCCACCGCGTTCTGCCCTTCGAGCATGAATGAAGTGATCCCAGACACAGTGAAGATGCACGATACTTGCACCATGATCGAAGAAACGCAGGATTCCGCCGTACTGGACGACGTCGACCTCGCCCTGATCAATTGCCTGCAACTCGACCCGCGAGCGTCGTGGCGCACGGTTGGCGACGCGCTCAAAGTGGATCCGGTTACCGTAGCTCGCCGCTGGCAGCGGTTACAGGATTCCGGCACCGCCTGGGTCTCTGCCAGGGCAACCGGCCATGGCCGTCCGGAGTCGTGTCTGGCTTTCGTCGAAGTCGACTGCACGACTTCGAACGCGTTGACGATTGCAGAACGACTTGCCCGCTGGCCGCACGTACTGAGCGTCGAACACACAAGCGGCCCAGGCGACTTGACACTTCTCGTCGAGGTCAGAGACATGGCTTTCCTGTCGCGCTTCCTGCTTCGGTCGCTCGCGTCGGTACCCGGGATCGTTAGTTCGCGTGCACACCTCGTCACCGAGGTCTTCGCGATCGGAGACGACTGGAAATTGCAGGTACTCGATGCCGCGCAGCGAGCGACGATGACAGACCGGCCTGTGCGATACAAATACGCGCCGACGGATCAGCGCCATCACGGGAAGACGTTCGACGCTGTCGACCGCCAATTGATATTGAAACTGGGTGAGGACGGTCGATCCTCGATTGCCGAGCTCACGGTCGGTACCGGCCTCAGCGAAAGTACGGTCAGGCGGCGACTTGCCGAATTGACGTCGCGCAACCAGATCGTGTTCCGCTGCGACGTGTCTCTGCCACTGTCCGGCTGGCCCCTCGTGACCTGGGTGTGGGGATATGTCGATCCCACGGACCGGTCGACGATTCGTGCCCTGGTGGAGCGAGTGCCGGGAACGCGGGTGTGCATGCGGATATCCGGTGGACGCGCCAACACACTGCTCGCGATCGCCGCACACTCCCTTCGCGAAACTCCCATTACCGAAGTACAACTCGCACAAGAGGCACCGGGCCTGGTGGTGCTGAACAGGTCGGTGGTGCTGCGATCGATGAAGAGGGTGGGCCGACTTCTCGACGACGAGGGCAAGAGTGCCGGGGTTGTACCGATGGACATCTGGGCGGAAGCCCCGGAGATCGAGTGAATGTCCGAAATAATCAATCATGACGCGCCGCGGTGGAGAAGGATTGTTGTCATGACTTCAACAGAGATCTCCCCCGCCCAGCGTTATCGGGATCTGGCCGCCGGATTCACGGCCCGGATCGACGCCGTACCCGCCGACCGCTGGGACGACGATTCCCCCTGCGAGGGCTGGACCGCCCGCGACGTGGTGAGACACGTGCTCGACAGCGAACGAGACATGGTCAAGGTAGTCGGCCTGGAATTGGCACCCGGTCCGTCGGTCGACGACGACCCGTCGGCAGCCTGGGCGGCCGTCCGCGATTCGATGCAGGAAATTCTGGACGATCCGGCAAAGTCCACCCTGGAATACGACGGACACTTCGGCAGGACCAACCTCGGGGCCACGGTCGAAGGGTTCTTGTGTTTCGATCTGGTCATCCACGGTTGGGACCTCGCGGCCGCAACCGGCACCGATACGACGATGCGAGACGCGGACGTGGAGTGGGTGTCGGAGATCGCCGCGGGCCTGGGCGAGTCGATCCGCATGAGCGGTGTGTGCGGCCCGGAAATACAGGTTCCGGACAACGCTGACAAAGCGACGAAACTCCTTGCCTTCCTCGGCCGGAAGGCGTGAAAAAGCACCCCTGACGTGGGCATTACTTCCATACGCATGTAATGTCGCGGTATGCCGGAACGCCGAAAATCCTCCACGAGTCCAGACCTGCTTGCGGCGGCATTGTTCGATGTCGCCGCGGAATCCGGACTGGAAAATGCCAGCGTTCGCGAGGTCGCAAAACGGGCGGGTGTCTCGATCGGCGCAGTGCAACATCATTTCTCGACCAAGGACGAGATGTTCGCATTCGCACTGCGAACACTCGTCGATCGATTGTTGACGCGACTGGCCGAATCGTCCGCCGACGCAGACCCGCATACCGCCCTGTTCCAGGCACTCTCGCAACTCCTGCCCCTCGACGAGCAACGCACGCGTGAGGCGCATGTGCTCGCCGCGTTTGCCGTGCGCGCCGCAACCAGTGAGTCACTCTCCGAAATCCGCCGGACAACCCTGTTCACAATCCGCACCGGCATCTCGACAGTTCTGATCGGCATCGGAACTCCGGAAGCGGAAACCAGAGCGGCACTTCTGCTTTCAACCGTCAATGGATTGGCACTCGACGCACTCGGAAGCCCCGCCATGTATCCGCCGCAGTACCTCGATCACGCTTTGGAAACCCAGATCCGCCTCACCCTGCACGACGCCGAGAACCCGCTCGCCTCCGTCGGGCTCGCCAGCTGACGTGGAAGGAGCAGGACGCTTCGCGCCGAGTCCGTCCGGCGATCTCCATCTGGGAAACCTCCGGACTGCCCTCCTGGCCTGGCTGTTCGCCCGCACCAGCGGGCGCGACTTCCTCATTCGGGTAGAGGATCTCGACCGTGTCCGCCCCGGCGCGATGGAACGACAACTCGACGATCTGCGCAGGCTCGGCCTCACGTGGGACGGCCCAGTCGTATTGCAGTCACACCGTCTTCCCTTGTACCACAAGGCTATCGACCAATTGCGCGAGCGTGACCTGACCTATCCCTGCTTCTGCACACGCAAGGAGATCCTGCAGGCACCGTCAGCGCCCCATGCTCCAGACGGCGCCTACCCCGGCACGTGTCGGAACCTTTCGGAGGCCGAACGCGCCGAGAAATCGGCAAGTGGCCGATCTCCCGCGCTGAGGCTACGGGCCGGCATCGACTCGTTCACCGTCCATGACGAACTGTTCGGCGAGGTGACGGGACCAGTCGACGACGTCGTCCTGCTCCGCGGAGACGGGGTGCCCGCTTACAACCTTGCCGTTGTCGTCGACGACGGTGCACAGAACATCGACCAGGTGGTTCGCGGCGACGACCTCCTGACCTCGGCTCCGCGTCAGGCATACCTTGCCCAGCTGCTCGACATCGAACCACCGTCGTACGCCCACGTTCCTCTTGCCTTGAACAGTGAAGGCAAGCGACTCGCGAAGCGCGACGGCGCAGTGACTCTGGCAGATCAACTCGAGGCCGGACGCAGTACCGAGCAGGTTCTGACGATGATCGCGTCGAGCATCGGTCTCGCCGAACCCGGCGAGGTTGTCACACCACCCCAATTGGCGGATCGATTCGACTCTCGCAAGATCCCCCGGACCCCGTGGATTTTCCCGGCGAAGTAAGTGACGTATCAATCGGTGCCTCGTCGGAACAAAACTACGATTGTCCGATATGACAAAGCCGTCCGCAATAGCTATTCGTTGGCAATTCTCGAATAGTGAAGTACGGTCGAGACTGGCGAAGGAAATTCAGGGCGAGTTGTTCCTGCAAAACCACGCCCGGGATCTGAACCTGGAATCCGACCACAGTACCCACTTGCAGCATCCACGCTGACACGCACGTGCGGCACGGGCGACTCAGGACGAAAAGGAATACGCATGGTCCGCGAGCTTCGCGAGGCACTCGACGACCATCAATTCGAGGTGTTGTATCAACCCCAGGTCAATCTGAACTCGTCAGCAATTATCAGCTATGAAGCTCTTTTGCGTTGGCGCCATCCGCTGCGAGGGTTGATCGAACCTCAAGATTTCATGCGCTCCGCCGAATCCTCTGGGCTCATCATTCCCATCGGGCTACAAGCTCTGGAAATGATTTGTGCCCAAACAGCGTCGTGGCCTGAGCACATGATGGTCGCGGTCAACTTTTCGCCTCGCCAACTCGCTACCCCGCACGCCGCTCACGAGATCCTCGGAGCGCTCGACAGTTCACAAACGCCACTGAGCAGAATAATCGTGGAAGTCACCGAACTCGGCGTCGTAGGCCGGCATGCCGCCGAGACTCTTCACGTCTTGCACAACGAGGGAATTCGAATCGCGCTGGATGATTTCGGGGCGGGCTTCGCGTCCTTCTCCGCATTGTCGGAATTGCCGCTCGACATTCTCAAGATCGACCAATCCTTGACCTGGGCTGTCAGCGCAGCGGGTCGTGCTGGAGACCGCGCCTTCATGGTCATGGAGTCCATCGCCGACATCGCTCGGAAGCTAGGGCTTGATTCGATCGCAGAGGGCGTCGAAACCGCGGAACACGCAGCCAACGTCTTGCGGGCCGGCTGCGACATGGGCCAGGGCTATTACTTCGGCAAGCCACTTCCTGCGTCGTCCGTCGTCACTCCCGTGTGAGCGCTCGCCACTTCAGCACGACGACACTTCAGTACGACGACGATGCACTCGCTATGAGTGCGACCACGAGAATCACGGCAAAAATTGCCAAGAAGGCCGCGCCGACCGCAATTCCGGCTATCGCAAGCCCGCGCCCCTGTTGACCTGTCTGCTTGATCTGATTGAGCGCGACAATTCCCAGAATGATTCCGACGATTCCGCCGAGACTGTAGAAGCAACCACCCGCAAGCGATACAACCAGCGATGCAATTGCGAGACCATTGGTGCCGACCGGCTGCATCGGCGGTGCGTACCCACCCGCGAATTGATTCGGTTGACCGTACGGGTTCGGAGGTTGGCCGTACTGAGGCTGTCCGTATTGAGCCTGTCCGTATTGTCCGGGTTGCTGATATTGATTCTGCTGATATTGATTCTGCGGTCCGAAATTCTGCGGCGGCAGGTACGGGTTGGGTTCACCGATTCCGCCCGGCTGGGGGTTATTACCGGGCGGGTTGTACGACGGCGGTGGATAACCCGGGTACTGCTCGTTGGGAGTGGTATATCCGGGAACTTCAGGTGAAGACTGCGTTTCGGACGGGGACACGCCGTACCCCTCAGGAGGCAGGCTCGGAAATTCTCCGTACCCAGGTTTTGCCTGGTAATCGCTCGAAGAATCGTCGTTGTTGCCCCCGGAACTCGTCATACAACGCAGCCTAAACCACAGGTGACCTCCGAATCCAAGTGAGCAGATGTCATCCACATCGCTCTTTGATCCCAGTAGGGTCATATCCACTGTCACACTCGAGCGCGATATTTACGACTGAGGGGAACACATGACAACCGGTGGGTACGACCCCAACCAGAATCCAGAAGGCGGGAAGCAATTCCCACCCCAGGATCCATATGGCCAGCAGGGAACACCTCCTCCCGGAAGTTACCCCCCTCCCGCAGGCCCCCCGCAAGGCGGAAGCTACCCGCCCCCGCAGGGCGGAAACTTCCCGACCCCTCAGGGTGGCAACTACCCGCCTCCCGGTGGATACCCGCCGCCGCCCCAGGGCGGAAACTTCCCGCCGCCTCCGCAGTTCAACGACCAAGGTGCGTACGGCGGAGGAAACCGGCTGCCCTCTGGCGCCGAAGCCGGTGGACTGGGTATTCGATTCGGCGCTCGCCTTATCGACTACATCATTCTCGGCCTAGTGGTCGGGCTCCTGATCATCTTCGTCGATTCGGGATACTGGATAACAGGCCTGCTGACTGCCCTTCTGACATTCGCATATTTCGTTGGGTTCGAGGTCACACAAGGTTGGACCCCAGGCAAGAAGCTCCTTGGGCTGTCGGTGAAGGCCCCGGGAGGCGCGGGCCTTCCCACTCCGCAGCAGTCCGCAATTCGCAACGCATTCAACCTCTTGTCGATCATTCCGATCATCGGAGGACTTCTCTCGCTCGTTGCGTACATCGTCATCGCGGTCACCATCAACAACAGCCCCACCAAGCAGGGCAAGCATGACGAGCTCGCTGGTGGAACTCAGGTAGTCAAGGGTTAGGTGCGCATATGACAACCGGTGGGCACGACCCCAACCAGAATCCCGAGGACGGAAAGCAATTCCCGCCCCAGGATCCCTACGGCCAGCAGGGAACGCCTCCTCCTGGGAGCTATCCCCCGCCGGCGGGGCCTCCGCAGGGCGGAAGCTACCCGCCGCCTGGTGGATACCCCCCACCTCCTCAAGGTGGCAATTACCCGCCGCCAGGTGGATATCCGCCGCCTCCACAGGGTGGAAGCTATCCCCCTCCCGGTGGCAACTACCCACCGCCCGGTGGATACCCGCCACCTCCCGGAGGCGGTAACTTCCCACCGCCGCCCGCCAACGACTACGGCGCAGGATTCGGTGGACCGCAGCTTTCTGTGGGTGCGGCAATTACCTACGGCTGGAACAAGTTCAAAGACAACGCATTGGTTTGGATCGGAATCTCGATCATCGCGTTCTTGATCGCCGGACTGATCCAGGGCGCTTTCAACGGTTTCGACTACACCAATACCGAATTCAGCGCGCTGTCGATCGTGGGTGGATTGGTCACCGCTATCGTCGGCTACATCATCCAAGCCGCATTCCTTCGTGGAGCGTTGAGCGAATTGGATGGAATCAAGCCGGCTTTCGGCACCTTCTTCCAATTCACCAACATCGGCGCAGTTGTTCTCGGCGGTTTCCTGGTAGCAGTGGCAACTTACGTCGGTTTGGCTCTCTGCATCATTCCCGGCATCATCGCGGCGTTCCTGCTCTACTACACGCTGACCTTCATCGTGGACAAGAATCAGGATGCGATTTCGGGCATCAAATCGAGTTACGCGTTGACCTCGTCGAACGTCGGAACGTTGGTCCTGCTGGCGCTCGCTCTGATCGGTATCAACATCGTCGGTGCGCTGCTGTGTGGAATCGGTCTTCTGGTGACGGCGCCCGTCGCGTTGATCGCCAGCACCTACGCATACCGCGTGCTGACCGGCGGCCATGTAGCTGCCTGATCCGTTCGTTTGCATCACCGAAGGCCCTGCGGTTCCACGTGAAACCGCAGGGCCTTCGGTGTGTTCTGCGCAACTGGACGGTCGCCAACTCGCATCCGAGCGCCTTGTGGTGCTTGGATGACGGACGTGACAGCTCAGGATCAGCAAGACGAATCGACCCACGAAACCAAATTTGCGCACGTCAGCCGGGGTTATTACCCGACGATCGTCGCGCTCTTCACCGCAGCGCTGCTGATCTCGAACGTGGCGGCGACCAAGGGGGTCGCCTTCTTTGCGGATTCCGACTTCTCGCTCGGTCCCTTGCAGATTCTGCCCATCATCACCGATGGTGGATTCTTCTTGTTCCCGCTCGCCTACGTCCTCGGTGACGTGCTCAGCGAGGTCTACGGCTTCAAAGCGACCCGACGCGCGATCTACCTGGGCTTCGGCGCACTGATTCTTGCCGCTGCGTGCTTCTGGATTGCAGTGCAACTCCCGTCGGCAGAGTTCTACGAGAACCAGGCCGCCCTCGAAACCGTGGTCGGTGTCATTCCCCGGCTACTGGTCGCGGGCTTGGCCGCCTACCTCGTCGGACAGCTACTGAACTCACTGGTTCTGGTCATGATGAAAAAGCGCATGCAGGAGAAGCATCTGTGGGCGCGACTGATCGGCTCGACCGTCGTCGGCGAATTCGCCGATACCCTCATCTTCTGTTCCATCGCCGCCGGTGTCATCGGCATCAGCACATGGGAAGACTTCATCAACTACGTGCTGGTCGGCTTCCTGTGGAAGACGCTTGTCGAGGTTCTGGTCATGCCGATCACCTACCGCGTCATCGCATACGTGAAGAAGCGCGAACCGACCTACGCCTGAGGTGCAGGCGTCTTCGCCGCGTAGAACTTTCCGAGCATGTCCGCCTTGAAGTCGTGGAAATACCCACCTTCGATGCTGGCTCGGATATCGTCGACCAACTTCACGGTGAATCGCTCGTTGTGGATGGTGCAGAGCGTCGACGCGAGCATTTCCTTCGCCTTGAACAGGTGATGGATGTACGCGCGGGTGTAATTGGCGCACGTGTAGCAGTCGCACTCGTCGTCGATAGGCGTGAAGTCACGACGGAATCGGCTGGTGTTGATGTTGAACCTGCCGGAGCGGACGTAAATCGCAGCATTGCGAGCAACACGCGACGGGTTGACGCAGTCGAAAGTGTCCGCGCCGTTCTCGATTGCGACGAAGAAGTCGTCCGGTTCACTGATGCCGAGCATATGACGCGGCTTGTTCTCGGGTAGTTCCTCGTTACACCAACGCACGATCGTTCCGAGGTTCTGCTTCTCGAGGGCGCCGCCGATGCCGTAGCCGTCGAAGCCGTATCCGTTCTCGCCTTCGATCGACTCGAGTCCGCGGCAGGCTTGACGTCGCAGATCTTCGTACTGCGCGCCTTGGATCACGCCGAAGAGAGCCTGATAGGGCTTGTCAGCGCGTTCGGCGGTGAGCTTCTCGTGTTCATTGATACAGCGGATCGCCCACGCCTGCGTGCGCTCGACCGATCGCTCCTGGTAGCCGCGGGTGTTGAGCAGCGTTGTGAGCTCGTCGAACGCGAACATGATGTCGGCGCCGAGCTGATGCTGGATCTGCATCGACACCTCGGGGGTGAAGCGATGCTTACTGCCGTCGAGGTGCGATTTGAACGTCACGCCCTCGTCGTCGACCGTCGCGAGACGCTCCTTGCCCTTCGCGATGACGTCGTCGGACTGCACACCGACGGCCTCCATCGCGAGCACCTTCTTGAACCCGACACCAAGCGACATGACTTGGAAGCCACCGCTGTCGGTGAAGGTGGGCCCGTCCCAGTTCATGAACTTGCCCAGCCCGCCGGCCTCGTCGACGATGTCGGGTCCCGGCTGCAAGTACAGGTGGTACGCATTGGCGAGCAACGACTGCGCACCGAGTTCCTTCATGGACTCGGGCAGCACGGCCTTGACCGTGGCCTTGGTTCCGACGGCCACGAACGACGGCGTCGCGATATCGCCGTGCGGTGTGTGGATGGTTCCGGTTCGTCCGAGCCGGTCCTCGAGCCTGGTCCCAATGGTGAAAATCGACTCGGGACGCTTGTCGACGGAGGGCGCGGGCGGTGTCGGTACTGCAGAAGTCACGGGCTCAATCCTGTCACAGGAGCAAATATCGCCGTGATCACAGCGAAGAAAGTTCCTACGCGATCAGCATCCGACATTGGTCTACTGACCGAACCCGAGCGGTACCGCCGCGTGAGGGTCCCCACCATACTTCCCACTACACATCCCCCGGCTCGACCGGTTTACCCCGCCAACCCGCTGACAGGAGCTCACTTGACGAGACAGACCGGCCAGACCTACAACTTCGTCACCGTCGACGTCACAGACTCGATTGCCACCGTGACTATCGACAAACCTCCAGCCAACGCATTCAACCCCAGCATGATCGCCGAGCTTCTGGAGATACTGCCGGTACTCGCGTCGGACCAGACCGTCCGCGTCATTGTCGTGACGGGCACTGGACGGTTCTTCGTCGCCGGTGCGGACATCACCGTGATGCGCGAGCTGACGGAAGAAACTCAGCGCGCGATGCGCCCGTGGGTCGACGTACAGCGGATCCTCGAGTCGGCTCCCAAACCTGTCGTCGCGAAGATCAACGGGCACGCACTCGGCGGCGGAGCAGAACTGACGTTGGCCTGCGACTTCCGCATCATGGCGCAGTCGGCGACCATCGGCTTCCCCGAGATCGGACTTGGGCTTTTTCCGGGTGCCGGTGGCAGCCAGCGACTTCCACGCCTCATCGGGGCTCACCGAGCCAAAGTGCTCATGATCGAAGGCAAGCGCCTCAGCGCCGAGCATGCACTCGATATCGGCCTGGTCGACACCGTCGTTGCGGACGCCGACCTCGATGCGCATTGCGCTGACCTCGCACGCGAACTCGCGACGAAACCCACTGCCACCATCGGAATGATCAAACGCATTGTCGACGAGGGCATGTCGTTGCCGCTCGATCAAGCGCTGGATCTCGAATTCGAGGCAGTGCTCGACCTGATCAAGACGGACGACGCTGCTGAGGGACTTCAGTCATTCCTCGACAAGCGGTCCCCCACCTTCACGGGACGCTGACAGCTCCCATTTACCGAGAGGCCATCATGCTCAACAAATTTCAGAAGAAATGGGTGGGCGCAGTCGCTTCTCTCGCCGCCCTGACGATCGCCGTCAGCGGATGCACCCGCCCCGCTACCGACAACTCCGCCGAAAGTGGTGGCCTGGTACGGATCGCGGTAGGTGTAGACCCGTCGTACGCCCCGATTTTCCTCGCCGACCACGAGGGCATGTTCGAGGCCGCCGGCCTCGACGTCCAGGTCATCCAGACCGAAGGCGGGGCAGCAGGCGCCCAGAACGTCGTAGCCGGAACTTCGGAACTCTCCGGCAATGCCGACTCGACGGCACTGTCCGTCATGGCCGCCAATCCGAGCCTGCGGGCGCTGGGCGTATTTCAGGAATCCGACCGATACTTCCAGGTTGTACTGAGGAATGGCGTCGAGCCGAAGTCGATCAAGACCATGGGCGTCTTCCCCGGCATCGGCCTCTACTTCACGAACCAGTACCTGGCCAGTCTCGGCATCGACCCCACGACGGTCACACTCGTGAGCACAAGCCCGCCCGAACAGCCTGCTTTGCTGGCGCGCGGTGACATCGACGGCTTCCTGTCCTTCGACCCCTGGGTGACGCAGAGTGTCAATACCGGCGGGCGCGTTGTTGCCACGACCGGCGACTTCGGCGCCAAGTACGCCCAATGGATCATCGCTTCGGACAACTGGTTGTCCGCGAACGAAGAAACCGCAGGCAAGGTGTTCAAGGTGATCTCGGAAGCGTCGGCAATCGTGAACTCGGATCCGGATCGGGCTGCAACCGCAATTGCCGCGTCTATCCAGATGGACCCGGCCGAGGCCGCAGACCGGGTGACCCAAATCGATTTCGGTGGACGCGGATTCACCGAGGACGACGTGGAGCGCGCAAACGAACTTGTTGCATTCTTCCGCGAGCAGGGCAAGATCTCCGCGGACATCGATCCGTCCGCTGTCCTCCTCTCGGGATGGTTCGAGCAGAACGCCGCCTGAGCGGAGAGTGAGAACGGGTCCGGTGGGCAGACCGAAATCATGTCGCCCACCGGCCCGCAGAACTACGTTCGACTCCAGTCGGTTCGGCGATATCTTTCGATTGAAACGGAGTAGTTGTGGTGCATCCTTCGGTACGGGTCGTAGAGATTTCCAGTCCGTTTGCGCGATTCGCCGGGCGCATCCTGGTCGGGCTGGGTTTCGAGGTCATTCTGGTAGAACCACCCACCGGTGACCCCAGTCGCACCGAGTCCCAGGGTGATTCGTACTTGCATTGGCATGCGGGCAAGAAGTCCGTTGTCCTCGATATCGACGACAGCAACGATCGCCTCGCTTTCGAAGCACTGCTGCGCAGTGCCGACGTCCTGCTCGACGGCAGCGCGACCGGCGCTCTACGCGACAACCGAGGATCTCTCGTTCACGTACGAGTGACACCCTTCGGCACAACCGGACCGCGAAGTGACTGGAAGGCAACAAATCTGACCGTCGCGGCACTCGGCGGGATGATGGCCCAGGTCGGCGATCCCGAGCACCCTCCACTGCTGCTCCCCGAACTCCAGGCTGAGCAGCTCGCCGGAATCAATGCCGCAATCGGCGTGCTTCTCGGACTGCGTTCGCGATCCAAGGGCCACAACCCGTTGCTGGAGATCAGCGCTCAGGAATGTGTTGCCGCCGCGCTGGAAGCGGGCACTCTTGCCTACATTCACGAGGACCGCGTACCACCGCGTCCGGGCCGGGTACATCCGCTCGTTCCGCACGGACTGTTCCAGGCCGCCGACGGTTATGTCGGTGGCGGCCTCGGCGGTAGCCCCCGCATGTGGGACGGCATGTTGGCCTGGCTGATCGACAACGATGCTCAGGACGATCTCGATCAACCGGAGTGGTCCGACGCGGTCTACCGAAAGACGCATCAGGAACACATTTTCGACGTTCTGTCCGCCTTCATCGCGAAGTGGCCGAAGGAAGAATTCGCGGTCAGCGCGCAGTCACGCAAGTTGCCGTGGGCAGCGGTCGACCGGCCCGAAGAACTGCTGCGTAACCCGCAACTCAACGACCGGGACTTCTTCACCGACGTGACCGGAGATCACGGTACCTACCGCGATCTCGGGTTCGGCTTCGCTTTCCCCGAAGGCCGGCGCATCGGAACGCTCGAGGCTGCCCGGTTGGGCCAGCATCAGGAACTCTTGAAGGCCACCTCGCCTGTGGCAGTGAACGAAACCCACGAGTTCAGCGGTGGCAGCACGCCCAGCCTCGAAGGTGTCCGCGTCCTGGATCTCACGTGGGTGTTGGCGGGCCCGTACGGCACCAGAATCCTTGCCGACCACGGTGCCGATGTCATCAAGGTCGAATCGATCGGACGCCCGGACCCGACTCGCTTTGCACCGTTCATGCATCTCTCGCGAGGACCGCACGACAATCCGAACACCAGCGGGTACTTCAACGACGTCAACCGCAACAAGCGCAGCATCACACTCGATACCCGATCCGCAGAGGGCCTTTCGGTACTGCGCGACCTGATCAGGAACTCCGACGTCGTGGTCGAGAATTTCAGCTCGTCGGTCATGGACAAGATGGGGCTCGGCTACGAACAACTCCGGGAGCTCAACCCGGACATCATCTACGTGTCGATGTCCGGGATGGGTCACACCGGTCCTCGCAAGGACTGGGTGTCGTATGCCGACATCGTTTCGGCAAGTACCGGTTTGACCGCACTGACCGGCTGGAACGCCGATGACGTTGTCGGAGTCATCTACGGCCATGGCGACATCGTCGCCGGACTGCAAGCCGGCGTCGCGATGCTGGCAGCCCTCGACTACCGCGACCGGACCGGCCGGGGACAGCACGTAGACCTGTCACAACTCGAAGCCATGGCAGCGCACATGGGTACCAGCGTTCTCCGAGCCGCCCGGTCACAGTCCCCCGATCCGATCGGCAACAGCCATCACGAACTGGCACCACACGGCGTGTACCCGTGCCTCGGCAGCGACCGGTGGTGCTCGATTGCCATTCGCGATACCACGGAATGGAATGCATTGTGCCGCGTCATCGAAGCAGAGAAATGGATCGGCAATCCTGACTTCGCGAGTGCAGAAAGCCGCCAAGCCGATCACGAACGTATCGACGACGCCATCGCCGACTGGACCAGGACTCTGTCACCCGAAACCGTCATGGAACGCTTGCAATCGGCGGGTATCGCGGCCGGCACCGTCCAGGACGGACGCGACCTGGTCGAGAGCGATCCACATCTTCGGGCACGCAGTTTCTATTCGGCACAGGAACATCCCCTCGCCGGAACATTCCTCCACGAAGGCATCCCCGTTCGCCGGAACTCCGAACCCGGCTCGATCCGACGCGCTGCGCCGGTGCTGGGCGCGGACACCGACGACGTCCTCGAGTCGGTGCTCGGATACAGCGACGAACTGATCGCCGGACTTCGCGACCAGTCGATCCTGTCCTGACCGCACTCATATTCAGTACATCCATTCACAGATCGCTACTAGGAGACACAATGCGCGCGGCCCGACTCCATCAGTTCGGCACTTCACCGGTCATCGACGACATCGACATTCCCACACGTGAATCCGGTCAGACGCTCGTGCGCATCGACGCTGCCGCGCTCGGCCATCTCGACATCACCGTCGCGAGCGGAAACTTCGGAGTCAAGCCGAACCTGCCACATATCGGTGGAACAGACGGAGCGGCGACGGTAATCGAATCCGACACCTATGAGCCTGGCACCCGCCTTCTGGTCCGAGGCGGCGGAGTCGGCCTGTTCAAGAACGGTTGCTGGGCTGAGTATCTGGTAGCGGCAGACAAGGCGTTCACACCCTTTGATCCCGCACTGTCGCCGGCCGTCGCCGCAACCTTCTTCCTGCCCAGCACAACCGGCTATGTTGCCGTCAACGACATTGCAGCCGTCGCTCCCGGCGAACGAGTTGTTGTCGCCGGAGCATCCGGCGCTGTCGGATCGATGGCAGCACAGTTCGCTCTGCTTGCCGGAGCGTCCGAGGTAATCGGTGTTGTACCGCGCGAAGATCAGGCTGCCTTGCTTCCGGAGGGTGTGCGTCCCGTCGTCGGGCAAGGCGACGAACTTGCCGGAGTGGTGGGATCCGAGCCTTCCGTCGACGCCGTGATCGACACGCTTGGCGGCGACGGCTTGCCGCACCTTCTGGCGAGTGTTGTCCCCGGTGGCCGGGCTGCCCTGATCGGATATACCTTGGGTAAGAGCCTCACCCTGGACTTGCCGAACTGGTTGCTCAGCGATGTCCGGATCCTGCCCGTCAACATGATTCGCAAGACTGCCCGGCAAGCCGAACTGGCACCTGAAATGATCCGGCTGCTCATCGAAGGCAAGATTTCCGTTGCAGTGCAGGAGTTTCCGCTGGATGACATCGCAACGGCACTGCAGTTGATGGGTGAGGGCAAGGTTGCCGGCCGGGCCGTCGTCGTACCCTGAGGGATACAATTACCCATGCCCCACGACGCACATGCCATTCCGCGCTCGCTTCCGGATTTGATCCGGAGGCGAGCTTTGGAGCGTCCGGAGCACCCGGCGCTCGTCGTCGACGGGATCACGGTCACCTACCGCGAATTGCGGGATCGTGCAGCGTCGTTGGGGGCGGATCTCCGTAATCACGGTGTCGGCCGTGGGGAGCGCGTGGCGGCACTGTCCGGCAACAGGATCGAACTGGCAGACCTTGTTCTCGGATGCGCGTGGATCGGTGCGGTTGTCGTCCCACTCAATACGGCCCTCCGAGCCGACAGTGTTGCCGGCGCACTCGAACAGGCTGGTGTACAACGGATCCTGGTTTCACCCGAATACTCAGGCGCTGTAGCCGGATTCGACGGCACCGTGTGGGTCATGGGTGAACAGTGCGTCCCCACTGCCGGTTCGCATCCGGGCTGTGAGCCCGAGACCCTCGATCCGCTCGACCTGGCCGCGATACTCTTCACCTCCGGCACCACCGGTCTGCCCCGAGGCGTTCGATGCCCGCACGCGCAGTTCCTGCAGTGGGGCAAAGGCGTCGGCGCCTCACTCGGGCTCACCGGGGACGATGTGCTGTACAACTGCCTGCCGCTGTTTCACACCAATGCTCTCAATGCCTTTGTTCAGTCCCTTTGGGCCGGGTCTACTTTTTTCCTGGGACAACGCTTTTCGGTCCGCAATCATTGGCGCGAAGTTCGCGAGATCGGCGCAACTGTCGACTACCTGCTGGGTGCGATGGTGGCCATGTTGATGAACGCGGACCCATCGCCGCAAGACCGACAGCACAGCGTCCACGTGGCACTTGCCCCCGCAACGCCGGCTCATCTGATCGAACCGTTTGCCCAGAGATTCGGTGTAGAACTCGTGGACGGATTCGGAAGTACCGAAACCAATCTCGTGATCGGCACACTTCCGGGAGATCGGCGGGCCGGGTACATGGGGCGGGTGATGAGTGGCTACGACGCCGCAGTCGTCAACGACGGTACTGCGGCCGCAGACGGGGAGCCCGGCGAACTGGTGGTCCGCAGCACGATCCCCGGCGCCTGTTCACTGGGCTATCTGGGCGAGGAGATTCCGGCGACGGAGAGTTGGATACAGACCGGTGACAGGGTGATTCGGGAAGCAGACGGCTGGTTCCGATTTGTCGATCGCATCAAAGACGTGATTCGGCGCCGCGGTGAAAATATTTCCGGGGCCGAAGTGGAAACCGTTCTGGCGTTGCATCCGTCGGTCGGTCAGGTTGCCGTCTTCCCGGTACCGTCGGATCTGGCCGAGGACGACGTCATGGCAACTGTAATACTGCGCCCCGGAGTATCTTTCGACCCCATTTCGATTCTGGAGTTCTCCCAGCAACAGCTGCCGTACTTTGCACTTCCCCGGTACATCGACGTCGTGGACACGTTGCCACTCACCGAAACCGGCAAGGTACAGAAAGCAGTGCTACGTGAGAGGGGCGTCGGCCCACACACCTGGGACTGCGAGAAGAGCGTGTTCCGCGCCCGGCGATAGACCGCGCCTCGCTACTTGCCGCAACCGTTGAACGAACACATCACCGGACTGCAGATCGTGCGCAGAGCCAGCGGGTCGCTCGGCGAATGTGTGCACTTCATGGCATGAAGTTTTCGGGTGATTCCGGCGCCGGCAGTGCGCAGGGCCCCGGTGATGCGGCTGACGTTGAGGCGAGCCGTCGGCGCTGTCACAGACAACGCGCCGGCCAGAGTGCGCGGGCCGCTGAACACCGGCACTGCGACGCTCATGTACCCGAGCCGTGTCTCCTCGACCTCCACCGCGAGTTGTTCCTTACGCATCCGCTCGGTTTGCTGGCGCAGCACGCTGACGGACATCGTCGTTCGACTGGTCAAGGCGGTGAAACCCTGCTCGACTACCTCGTCGAAGACCGATTGCGGGGAGAAGGCAAGGATGATCTTGCCGGTGGCGGTGCAGTACAGCGGGAGCCGACCGGCCACCCGCGACTGCTGATTGAGCCCGCGGTGTCCGATGATCTTCTCGATGTAGAGGACGTCGATGCCGTCACGAACCGCAAAGTGAACCGTCTCCTGCGTCGCCAGTAGTAGGTCCTCCATGTACGGCAGCGCCGCGTCGCGCAGAATCCGCTGACGCGGCACCAATTGGCCCAGCTCGAACAATCGCAGGCCGAGCCGGTACTTGGTACCCGCGCGCTCGAGCAATCCCCACTCGACCAGCTCGCCGGCCAACCGGTGAACCGTCGCTTTCGCGACCCCACTGCGCCGGGTGAGCTCCGTCAGAGACAGGTCACTGTGGTCGGTGTCGAAAGCGTCCAAGATCATTCGAGCCTTGCCCAGGACCGAGGACAGTTCACCTGCAGGCTGCGATGCAGCGGTCGTTTCCGACGCGATGGGTAGTACGGATCCGAACCCGACGGATTGTTGTGGAGCGGCCATGAGTGTCCTCCTGAACGATCTGTGACAGCCTGCCGAGACCGAGTGCCACAACGACCGAGATCGGTCGGGGTCCTCGTTAGGTGCAGGTGCTTCGAGACTGACACTATGGTGACGACACGATGAGACGCACGCCACACGGTCCGCTCAGTGAACCCGTCCCGCAGAGTTTACACGGGGCGCCTACCTGCGTAATTCTCCAGAAACATGCGGACGGCGGATGCAATCTGCGGAGCGTGCTCCTCGACGAGTGCGACGGTCCCCGATTCGACGATCTCCGTTTCCACCACTGCCGCACCCGTCAGGTGTGCACGCAACGGCGCAATGTTAGGCATCGAGAAGGGATCCTTCTGCGCGCCGATCAGCAAAACCGGCGCAGTCACCGAACCGACTCTCGCCTCCATGACGTAGCGGGCGCAGGCTTTGTGCCCCTCCGCCGGATCTACCCGGTAGGCAAGCGCGTCTCGGATGAACCTGTCGAGCAGTGCGGTGCCTGGTTCGGGGTAGTAGGGGCGACGCATCTCCCACAGCCTGGTGAGATGGCTACCGTCTGCGGCCCGGTCGACGCAGTCGATCCCACCGGGTCCCGAGTGCCCCTCGCGGTAGTTGCGGTCGGTCCACGGGCACGACGAGAGCACGGCAGCGTGCACCCTCTCGGGGCGTGATGCCGCCATCTCGAGCGCCACTGCCGCACCGGTGTGGTGACCGATGACCGTGACTCGATCGACGCCCAGGGTGTCGAGCAATTCCCACGCGCCTCGCGCATAGGTCTCGATGGTCTGCGGGCCGGGCACCGGAGCACTGTTGCCGTACCCCGGCATGTCCATCGCGACAACGCGGAAGTCGTCGGCAAGGAGTGGAATGAACTCGCGGAACTCGTCCCACGACCGGGGCGCCTGATGAAGCAGGAGAATCGCCTCACCCGAACCTTGCTGCGCGTAATGCAATTGCCCGAAAGACGAATCAACGTATCCGAGTTGCAGGCCGCCAGCCATCAGAACGCCGCAACCATCGGGGTATCGACGCCGACGATGTCGATCTTTGCCGAACCACCCGGATTTCCGACGGGCTCGCTACGGGTAGGCAAGACCTCGAGGAAGAAGCGCTTGTTGTCTTCCTTGAAATCCGGGTCTGCTTTCCGGTCGACGGTGATCGCCTCCACCGGGCAGGCCAATTCGCAAGCGCCGCAATCGATGCATTCGTTCGGGTTGATGTAGAGCTTGCGATCACCCTCGTAGATGCAATCCACGGGGCATTCTTCCATGCATGATCGGTCCGTGTAGTCGATGCATGCTTCACCGATGACAAATGCCATTGCCTAGCTCTCCTGTTCGGTGGAGTGTCCAGGGAAGATTTCTGCTTCCGGATCCAGCACTGCCGCAGCGTTGTTCACCGCAGTCGCGGCCTCGCCGAAACCGACGGCGATCAAGCGGACCTTGCCGGGATAGTCCGTGATGTCCCCGGCGGCATACACACGCGGAACATTCGTCTCCATCCGTGTGTTCACCGCGATGTGGCGATTGTCGATCTCGATTCCCCACTCCATCATCGGACCGAGGTCGGCCGTGAATCCCAATGCAGCGATGACGGATTGAGCGAGCAGCGTGGACGTGCTCTTGTCTTGTTTGTGGGTGATGTCGACCTCGCCGATCCACCCGTTTCCACGTACCGCCGAGACATCGGCGTTGACGAGAACCTGGACACTGCTTTCCTGCACCTTGGCGACTGTGGATTTGTGCGCGCGGAAACGATCTCGCCGGTGAACCAGGGTGACGGACTTGGCAATCGGTTCCAGGTGAACGGCCCAGTCGAACGCGCTGTCGCCGCCACCGACGATGACAACGTCTTTCCCGGTGTGCGCCGACAAATCCGGGACGAAGTAACTCAGCCCCCGATCCATGAACTCCGAACCCTTCGCCAACGGACGCGGGGTGAAGGTTCCGATGCCGCCGGTGATGACAACCGCGCCGGCCACCACGACCTGGCCCGTGCTGGTGGTGATCCGCACCCGGCCGTCGTCGTCATGCGACAGCTCACGAGCCTGCATGCCCAGAAGGTACACCGGATCGAACGGGGCAGCCTGCGCCATCAAACCCTCGATGAGGTTGCGTCCCTTGACCGAAGGGAATCCCGCGATGTCGAGGATCGCCTTCTCCGGGTACATCGCACTGACCTGTCCCCCCGGTTCCGCAAGGGCATCGATCACGGCAACCGAGAGGCCGCGGAAGCCTGCGTAGTACGCGCCGTACAGCCCGGCGGGGCCGGCACCAATGATCAGAATATCGACGCCGATCTCGTTGTCGGTCGCCGTGGAAGACGTTTTGTTCACACTCGATACGGTATTGCGCCGACGGACTCACGCAAATGAAACCGGTCCGCTCAACAGACCTCGGTAACAGTTGCGGGACAACACGAAAAGGGCCCGCCGACCTCTCGGTCGACGGGCCCAATGCTCGCAGGAATTCAGTGCGCGAAGAATTCAGTGCGCGAATACCTCGGGTTCGTCTGCTGCGATCTTCTGGATGATGGTCGAGTACGCAAACCACCCCACCTTCTCGGTGCCGACTGCTTCGTAGGTCTGCGCCGCGATCTTCTCGTGCAGGACAACCGGATCACCGGCGGCTCGCGCCGTCAACTCCGCCTGCATCGACCGCTCCATCGACACATACCACCACACTGCGCTCTCCACGGAAGTTCCGACGGTCAGATGACCGTGGTTGGTGAGGATCACGGCCTTGTTCGATCCGAGGGCATCCGCGATGCGAATCCCCTCCTCTTCGTCCAGCGCCACCCCGTGATACTCCTCGTAGATCGAGTGATCCTCGTGAAAGGCGCACGCGTCCTGAGTGATCGGCGTGAGGCGGGTGTGCAGCGAGGAGAACGCCTTACCGTTCAAACCGTGAGCGTGAACAGCTCCGATGACGTCGGGACGAGCCTCGTGAACCTTGCTGTGGATGACAAACGCTGCTCGGTTGAGCGGTCCGTCTCCGGAAATGACCGCGCCGTCCGACGCCACATGCAGCAATTCCTCCGGCTGAACCTGGGAGAAGTGCCGCCCGAACGGCGCAGTCCAGAAAGTCTCCGGATCTTCTGGGTCTCGGGCGGTGATATGTCCCGAGATTCCCTCGTCCAAACCGAATTTCGACAAAATCCGATACCCGCCGATGACAGCGGTCTTGCGACGACGCCGCTCACTCTCGATATCGGTGAACTCGGGCGGTCCCGGAATTCCGGCCTGCTCGGCAATGCTCAGCGGGTGATTCATGCTGCGCTCCTGACTATTTGACGCCGTAACGGGCGAGGTACCGCGAGGACAGAATGCGGAGAATCCGGTCGAAGATGAAGCCCATGATGCCCAGGACGATGATGCCGACGAACGTCCAGTCGATCCGGCCGTAGTTTCGAGCCTGCCAGATCATCGAACCGATACCCTGGTCGGCGGCGACGATCTCCGCCGACACGATGGTGAGGAAGCTGTTGCCCATCGCCAGGCGAGCGCCCGTGACGATGCCGGGGATCGACGACGGCAAGACCACCGTCTTCATGATCTGAAGTTTGTTGGCACCAAGATTTGCCGCTGCCTGCAGTTTGTTCTCGCTGATCGCTACAGTCGCGGCAATCGTGCTGACCGTGACGATGAATACCGAGGTGTAGAAGATCAGAACAACCTTCGACGTCTCACCGATGCCGAACCAGACGACGGCGAGAGTGACAAACGCAATAGGCGGAATGAACCGGAAGAACTCGATGTACGGATCGA
Organism: Rhodococcus sp. OAS809; assembly: GCF_040546695.1. Lineage (NCBI taxonomy): Bacteria > Bacillati > Actinomycetota > Actinomycetes > Mycobacteriales > Nocardiaceae > Rhodococcus > Rhodococcus sp. OAS809. Next base: position 3,661,334 of record NZ_JBEPOI010000002.1, read on the forward strand.
GGAGCTGTCGCACGATGGAAATGCGGCCCATCAGAATTCCGACGGGAGCACCGATCACGACACCCAGGAACCAGCCGATGAGAATTCGCTGACCCGATGCGGTGATCGACGACCACAGAACGCCGCTCTCCCACAGTTCCTGTGCCGCCGACCATACTTCGGCCGGTGATGCAATGGTGGTCGGCCCGTACCACCACGCCAGGAACGACCAGATGCCCAAACCGATTGCCGCTGAGGCTGCATACATCAGCGTCGCTTTGACAATCTTGGATCGCCGCGCCGACGAACGCTTTTTTGTCTCCGCCACCTTCGCTGTTCTCACACCGGCTGAACCACCGGTCACTACAGCCGTCACAGCTCGTCCTCCTCAATGCCTTGGTTCCGCAGCGACGCAACCACTTCTGCCCGAATGTCGTCCCGCAGCTTCTCGTAGAGCTCGATCACCTCGGGATCGTTGCGGTCTCGCGGACGAGCCGCATTGACCTCGTAGACGCTCTTGATCCGGGCCCGCGGGCCGGCCGACATCACGATCACACGGTCAGCCAACGTCAGTGCCTCGTCGATATCGTGAGTCACGAATACCACGGTGCAGCGGGTGTGCCGCCAGATACGGTCGAGTTCGGTCTGCAGAACCTGACGAGTCTGAGCGTCCAACGCACCGAACGGCTCGTCCATGAGAACCAACGACGGCTGGTTGGCAAGAACTCGTGCGATCTGAACACGTTGCCGCATACCGCCGGACAGCTGCGAGGGGAACTTCGCACCCGCGTGGGGCAAGCCGACCATCGCGAGGTACTCGGCCGCGATACTCGCTTGCTCGCTGCGGTTCGCTCCACGCATCCTGGGGCCGTAGGCCACGTTCTGGCTCACGGTCATCCATTCGAACAACGCTTCGGAGCTCTGAAACACCATGCCGGCGTGGCGGTTACTGCCGGCGACGACATCTCCGTCGCACACGATCTCGCCGGCGCTGGGTTCCACGAAGCCGGCCATGGACGACAGCAGCGTCGACTTGCCGCAGCCACTCGGACCGAGCAGACAGACGAATTCACCTGGCTGCACGTGCATGTCGATTCCGGCGACGATCTCCGCCGCGCCGAAGCTGATTCCGAGGTCGACCACGTCGATGGCAACACCGGTGTTCTTCTTGCCGGGGCCGGCTGTCCCCGCGCTATTCGTCGAGCTGGTCGTTGAACCACTTGTTGCGATACTCACTGTGCACCATCCTTGTACCAATCCAGAAGCATTGCCGATTCGAGATCCGGCTGGTCGCTGAGAACACCGATCGACTTGTAGAAATCTACGATCGACTGAGCCGACTCGACATCCGCAGCTTCGAGATTCACCACGGCGAAGTCGATCTCGTCCACCGCGGCAATAGTCTGATCCTCGCTGACGTTCACAGCCGCCTTGGTCGCGGACGCTGCCACGCCCGGATCCGACTCGACCTTGCGCGTTGCCTCGTCGAGCACCTTCGCGACGGTTCGCGCTGTCTCTTCGTTGGCCGACAACCACGGAGCCGTCGTGATCGCCCAATGATGATAGAACCAGCCGTAGTCTCCGGTTACTGCCACCACGTGGCCGGTTCCCTGATCCAGGGCGGTGGCCGGCCACGGCTCCCACAGGACAAACCCGTCGATGTCGCCGCGACTGAGCAGTGCGGGCATGTCCGTCGGGGTCGCCGAGATCATCTCGACCGAACCGGGGGTAATGGAATTGGCAGCGAGGTACTTGTCCGTCGAAATCTGGCTGAGACCCGGGACGATGCCCATCTTCTTGATCGCAGCCGGTGAGTCGACACCGTTACGCAGCACGACCTTGATGTAGTCACCCGACGCCTCGTACGAGTACATCGCGCGCAACGACGGATTCTGACGCAACTGGGCGATCGTTGTCGTATCGGAGCTACCGGCGATCTGGACCTGCCCGGTCGAGAGTGCGTCGACGGCCTCGCCACCACGACCGAACTGGACGAGTTCGACGTCCAAACCGGCAGCGTCGAACATGCCTTCCTGATCCGCTACGAAGAACGGAGCGTAGGAAGCATCGATTCCGACTGCGATACGCAGTGGTCCACTTCCGGCAGAATCAGCTGTGCTTTGCGTCGCCGGGCGGCTGCATGCGCCGGTTGCAACGGTCAGCAGCAGCGCAGCCGAAACAAGAGCAGTCCTTCCAAACTTTGACAGCGAGGCCATCTACTCACACCTTTGTTTGTGATCTGTGCCGCAGTTGCGGGTCGTGGAGAGCAAACCTAGCTGTGTGTACCTACACCCGAGAACCAACCGGGTCCACCGTGCGGACCGGGGACAGGAACTTACCTCGGCGAAACACTGCACCTGGAGGAACGTGCGGACCGAAATACTTCGGTAACACGGCCCTCGATCACAATGTCCACCGAATCACAATGTCCACCGAATTGTCTGCGAGCGCAGCGCACTGGCGACATTCTGCGCCGTCATCGAATAGATCGACGCACGCGCTCCGGCGCTGCCGCCGGCGACGTGCGGGCTCAGGAGGGTCGAATCGAATCCACGGAGCGGGCTCGAAATCGGTAGTGGTTCAACGTCGAACACATCGAGGGCAGCGCCGCCGACATGCCTGGAACGCAAGGCACGCGCCAATGCCGCGTCGTCGACGACAGCGCCGCGCGCCACATTGACCACGATCGCTCCGGTGGGCAACTGCGCAACTCGATGGGAATTGATCAGTCCCCGAGTTGATTCCGTAAGCGGGACGGCCAGCACCAGGACATCCGCGAGAGGCAGTAACTCGTCGAGTGACACAAACGTCGCAGCCACAGTGTCACGCGGTCTCGAACGCGCGGTGACATAGACGTCGCAACCGAAGGCGGCAAACAATTCTGCACACCGGCGGCCGATCGAACCAACACCTACGACGCCGACCCGGCGCTGCGCCAGATCGCGGCAATCGCGCGTCAGGATGGATTCCTGTGGCCATCGACCATCGGTAACCTCGTTGTGCGCCCAGAACATGGAGCGGCACAACACACCTGCCGCGAGCACTGCCCACTCCGCAACCGAGTTCGCGTTTGCACCGGGAGTATTCGCCACCGGAACTCCGGCGGCGCGCCAGGCTTCGGCATCGATGAAATTGGTTCCGGCACCAGGCTGTTGGACGAGGAGCACATTCCGGCCGAGCTCTGCTTCCTCCTTGCCCAGTGGCAGATCACCGCTCCAGTCCCCCACCACGACGTCGCATGTCGGCAACTCCGCACGGAGCGCCCCCGTGGTGCGCTCAGGTAATCGAACGACCTCCGCCTCACCCCTGACGGCGTCACGGATTGCGGTACCGAGTCCGTTGTCGGCGTCGGCCGTCAGCAGAAGTACTTTCTTCACGAGAACTCCTTCGCTGTAAGACGATGACTGTACCTTCGAAAACGCGGAAGCCGGCCTCCCAATCGAGAGACCGGCTCCATTACGCAGCAGCATATTTGGCAGGAACTTCTCAGATAGCTGCCTTCGCGCTGGCTGATGCCTTTGCCAAGAACTCGAGGCTCAGCGGGTTGTACTTCGCTGCCTGCTCGTGCTGCGGCCAGTGACCGCACTCCGAGTAGAGTTCGAGCTGAGCGCCCGGAATATCCTCGGCCATCTTCTTCGCTTCCGGAACATCACCGAACGGATTTTCCTGACCCCAGACCACAAGAGTCGGCGCCTTGATGAGTGCCATTCGATCCGGGCGCAGCAGGTTCCGCTGGCGAACCTCCATCTCCTGCAAGGAAAGGAGGTTGTGGATGTTGGCGACAAAGTCAGGCTGATGGTAGATCCGGTGACGAGCCTGAACCAATTCCTCGGTTGCATCGGCGGGATCATGCATGAGCAACTGCATACGTGCGCGGGTCAATTCGATGTCGTCACTCTGGACGGCCTTCGCGGTCGACGTCTTGATGCGCTCCATGACTACCGGGTTCGCGACTGTTCCGCCTGCTGCCAGCAACTGCAGCGACAGAACACGTTCGGGCTGCTCGCTGGCCAGGTAGGCAGCGACCCAACCACCGAGGCTTTCACCCACCAAGTGCACACGGTCCAGTCCGACCGCGTCGAGGTAGTTCACCAAATGCTCGACGTAGCGCGGAATCTCGTACGGGTAGTCAGGCTTGCCGGTGTAACCATGGCCGAGCATGTCGATCGCGTGAACCCGGTAAGACTCGGCGTGCGGTGCAATATTGCGTGCAAATGCCTCGAGGTGTCCGCTGGTGCCGTGCAGGAAGATCACGGCCTCGTCACCGGATCCTGCCTGCAGAGAGCGCGTGGGCACACCGCCGGCGTCGACGATCGTCAACTCGAAATCGAGCCCGGCAAGTTCGTTCCAGATTGTCATCAGAGAAACTTCCTTTACTGAAGGTGCAGATTATGTTGTTGCGCTGTCTGTTCCAGCTGGATCGAGAATCGTGACACCCATACCGGTGAGCCACTCGGGAATCGCTTCGTAGGCAAGGCGTTCACCCGGAACGTAGTCGAGCATCGCGGCCATCATGAGCCAGGTCCGCAACTCCTGCGCACCGTTGCCCGCCTCGTCTTCGATCTGCTGCGTCGTGAACTCGGCAAGCTCACTTGCCTTGCCGCTGGCAAACAGATCAAGAATTCGGTCATCGAACTCCGGAGTGATCGCGGCATCGGCTGCGCGGATGATCTGGCGTCGCCGGACGTCGTAGTCGGACCAGTTCTCCCGGCCGTCCAGCCAGGCTTGAACCATGAAATCCTCGTCCTCACCGTGCGGATCCCGCCAGTCCGGCCAGGGCAGACGATGAGACAATCCACCGGACGCGATCACCACGACCCGGGTATCCGCCGGATACGACGCAACGGCATCCCGCAGGGCCTTCGCCACTTCCTCACATCGCTTGAACGTCGGGAGGGGCGGCGCGAATACGTTGACCACCAACGGAACTATCGGAACATCGATTCCGTCGAGAAGGTACTGAATCGCGTGAGACTGACCATGATCGATCTGCAATCGCGCCGAGTAGGCAAGATCGAACCGGCCACCTTCGATCAGCTCGTTTGCAAGGTGCCTGGCGAACTCCACGTCGACCCGTTGCGGCCCCTTGGGTGTTCCTGACTCGCCACTGGAAATGCACTCTCCGACGCCGAGAGTGAACGCCGGAATCAGATCCAGCCAGAAACCGCGAAAGTGGTTGGAGCCGAAAATCAAGACAACATCGGGTTTCGACGCCGCGATCTTCTCCCGGCTCAGATACAGCGCGTCCCGGAAGCGTTCGGCCTCCGCCTTGTGCGTCGTCTCTTCCCAATGGGTGTTCATCAAGGTGCTGTGGGAGGCACCGATACCCAGAACTATCTTCGCCATCAGTCGATTCCTACTTCCTCGAGCGAGCGGGTGACGGTGTCGAGGGCCACTCGGATCAGATACTTCGTAAATCTCTCCGCCGCAGCCAGGTCCACAGTGTTCATCCCCATCGCGAAGTCCACCTCGAACGGTGCGTCGACCACCTTGGGCATACCCACCCGAATCGTCGGGATGCCGCGGCTGCGCAGGATGTTTGCGTCGGTGGCTCCACTCGCGTCGAAGAAGTCCTGATGCGGCTCTCCTTCGGCAGCTTCCCACGCGTGGACTGCGGCGCGGCGCAACCACATTCGAGGGTCGGAACCCTCACCGGGGATGGCAAGAACCTGTTCGACGTCGATCTGCAGATCCAGCGATTGTGCGATCTCCGCAACGACGGCTTTGAGTTCGCGCTTGGCCGCGGTGGGCGTCGTCCGCGGGCTGAGCCGTAGATCAACGGTAAGGCGCACCTGCTCGGGGGTGAACGACGCTGTTCGCTCCCACCCGCCGCGGATGTTGGCAACGATCCCCTGAGGCGCAACCAAACCGTCCTGATGCGCCGCCGAGTACTTCGGGAACCATTCCTCCAACTTGGCGACCACCTCGCCGGCTGCGGTAATCGCGTTGCGGTACGGCAACCGGTGGCGCGAGCCGACGTAGGTGTGCAGACCGTGCACCGTGATCTCGAACCAGGCCAGTCCCACTTCTTCCCAGGAGACCGTCCAGCCGGGCTTGGCGATCAACGCGCAGTCCGCCCACACTCCCTGTTCCAGGAGGAACGAGCAGCCGACGCCCTGGCCGGTGTTGCGTCGGGGGTTTCCGACACCGGGGCGGGCATTGGTCGGCATACCACCGGCGCCGAATCCGAGCACCAGGTCACCGCGGAGCGGAATACCGGCTGCGGCAATTGCTTCGGCCGCCGCGACAATGCAGACGGCGTGGCCTTTGGGGTTCGACGCACCCAATCCGATCACGTAGTTCTCGTCGAACTGGGCGTGCGGCGTCAGATCCGCTCGCAGCTCATTTCCCACCCACGGCAGGTCTTCCGCCGGATCGCCGGTCGTGACGGTGTCGATCGGCGCATACAGCAACAGGTCCGGTCCGGACCCGTCACCGCGGAGCCTTCCCCACGAGTTCGCTTGCCGATCATCGAGATCCATTGTGTGGGCCTCGATGCCCGACGCTGCCAGGACCGCCGTGATGTGGCGGGCCAGCGGTGCTTCGTCACCCGTCGGACTGGGAATGTTGACCACCGAAGTGGCGAGATCCCGCAATCGCGCACGATCGACATGGGCGTAGGCTCGCTCGACCCATTCCCGGCGCTCGTCGCCTAGGCCTGCGAGAGCATCGGCCCTCGCAGTGGTCATGGATTGACCTGATGTACCTGAGTATTGCTGCGCTCGCCGGCCAGCTGCCACAGCTTGGGAACTGCCACTGCAACAGCGGCACCGATAGCGACAGCCGTCAGAATCTTGAACATGTATCTCTCCTATTCGCTGGTGCCGGTGGGAATCTGAGCGTCGGCGACAGGGGCCGAGCGGGGCGTTGGCGTCCGGCGCTCTCGGGTGGGCCTGACCGGCGCCTTGGGGGTGTGCTTGGCCGCGTCGGCGATCTTCTCGGCGTACTCTTCCTCTGCCAGATTTCGCCACGTCGTCAGCGACACGTCCGGTCGGTACAGCTTCTCCGGCGGTGCGTCGGTGACCTCGACCATCCACGCATCCTGACCCGAGAACTGACCGTGGAACAGCCAGCGGATCGCGCCGAGGTACTTGGCGTAGAAGCCCAATTTTGCTGCGCCGGAGACGAAGTTGACCATGAGGCCGACGTACTTGTGGTTGTCTTCGTCCACCGGGACGTAGAACTCGTAGTGAATGAACTTGGGGTACGCGATGCGCAGGACACCCGGCATGGACAGTGAAGCAAAACCGGGGAAGTTCTGAGCTGCGATCACAGGATTGACGTCCAGACCGGCGCCGACGTTTCCGATCTGCGAAATCTGGGTCTCGTCCGGCTTCTTCTTCCACCACCGCTTGTTCGTCCAGGTTCCCACGCCCGGGAATTCCGCCTCCCAGTACACCTCTTCCTGCACGCGGTAGATCCAGCGTCCCTCCGGAACGATGCTCGTGATGTTCCACGTCGGCATCGGCTTGAACAGACGCCACAATGCGGTGCGGTGCAGGTACTTCGCATGTCCCTCGTCGAAACCGTTCTCACATGCGAAGCGCCAGTTGCCTTCTCGGGGCTGAATCCGACCACCGACGATACCCTTGTTCTCCACCAGCTCACGCGGCAACTGGTCGTCGATGGACGGCGCCGGCTCGTTGGCGATCGGGATGTACACCCACACCAGACCGAGTCGCTCCTCGATCGCATAGGTCTGGACGTTCAGCTTGCCGCAGATCTTGGAATCCGGACCGTCGGTGATGACCGCGGCCAGCTTGCCGTCAGTGAGCCGGTACGTCCAGCCGTGGTACGGGCAGCTGACAGTTCCCGGGAACTGCTGATCGCCCTCGGACAACGGAACGCCGCGGTGCGGGCACCGATCGTGCAGGGCATATGCCTTGCCTGCGTCGCGGATGATCGCCAGCTTTTCACCACAGATGGTGAAGCTCTTGGGGTCTTTGGTGATGTGGTTCGACCACGTGACCGGGTACCAGTAACCGCGGTATCCGCTGCCGGCTGCGTTGTAACCCGGCCATGCCGTCCAATCCTGCCGACCGGCCGCTCGTGGCCGCTCGGGCAGCGCGAACGTGGCTTCCGACGCCTCGACACCAGTCATGTGAAGTCCTCTCGACACTGAACGTTTGAATGAAACAGATCTTGGGTGAGATTGCGGTCTACGCCAATGGATTCGGTTCGCTCAGCAGACCCGGACCACCACAGCGGTTCCGACGGCACACAGCACGCCATTGTCCGAATGCTCCCGCAATGCCAAAGTTAGTTGGTCACTGTCGATTTGGGACACTTCACCCGACACCTCGAGTGTGGTTCCGACGGGCGCGGGCGCACGATTCTGCCAGGAGACGGACACAACTCCTTCGTATCCACCGGCAAAGTGTGACGCGGCACGAAAGAACAGCGTGCCCTGCAACTGGGCCATGACCACCGGTGCGGACAACCCCTCCGTCTGCGCATATGAGGCGTCGTAGTGAATACGGTGCGAATTGTGCGTCGACGCCCCGAATCGAAGGATCCGAACCGGATCGCAGACCAAGGTCACCGATTCGATCGGCGTGCCCACGACTACTGTTTCGGTCATCGGACGATGAACTTCTCGACGACCTCGGCGAATGCGCCGGACTGCGCACCCCGGTAAGTCTTGGTGACCGAGAGCAGCAGAAACTCGTCCGGAGCCCGGCCCTTGGTCGTCACGGTATCGAGTACTCGCCCTACGACGACAGCCTCACCCAGCGGGGCCGGTCGCAAGAAAGTCACACTCTGCCCGCCGGCCATCAAGCGCACGTCGATACCGTCTGTGCCCGGCACTTCGTCACGGAACATGCCGTCTGCTCGGTACTCTCGATCGGAGCCACCTTGCGGTCCTCGCAAAAGCGAAGGCAGATACATCGGATGGACGGCAAATGCCGGGTGCTCCGGGTCGAGAAACCGGGGGTCCGTCTCGGCGGTGGCAACCGCAAACGCAACCGACTCCGCCGGACGCACCGTTCCCAACTCTCGCGTTTCCCGCGTACCGATCATCGCCTCCGCGCGATCACGCGCGTGCTCGAGTTCTGTTCTCATGCCAGCACGCTAGGCATTCGGAAGTCTCACAGCCACGAACCGGGTTCGCCTGCCGGACCGCGATACTTCCCATACCGCTCACCTCGAGGTCAGGTATAGCCATGGCTGATCAACCGAAGAGCTTGTACGCCAAAGCAGATGGCGTCACATTCCATTACTACGACCTCGGCGAGGGCGACCCCACGATTTTCCTGCACGGAGGCGGCCCCGGCTGCACTGCGTGGTCCGACTTCGGGCCAGTGGCACCGCTCTTCGCCTCGGATCGACGAGCGATTCTCGTTGATCTGCTGCAATACGGTCGGTCCGACAAGTGCACCATCGCCGGCCCAATGTGGGACTTCCACGCCGCCAAGGTGGTTGCCCTGCTCGACGAACTCGGAATCGAACGCGCAGACTTCGTCTGCAACTCGTGGGGCGGCACCATAGCGCTCAATCTTGCGGCAAAGTACCCGGAACGCGTTCGCTCCCTGGTGATCACGGGCAGCATGCCCGTCTTCTACGGTCCACTCGCGCCGCTCCCCGAGGATGGCCGTCGTGGCCGCAACGCCCGCGACGTCTACTACGGCGGCACCGGCCCCACCCTCGAAAAACTCCGCACCTTGATCACCAGTCTCGAATGGTTCGACGGATCGAAGTTGCCCGCCGAAACCCTCCAGATGCGATACGAGCAAAGTCTCGACCCCGAAGAAATGGCCCTGGCTGCCTCGGCGGACTCACCTCGTGGCGATTGGCAGGATCTCACAGCTGAACTCGGCCAGATCCAGGCGCCGACGCTCTTCGCCTGGGGCATGCACGACGCATTCCTCACCCCGGACTACCCGCTCATGCTTGCGCGGATGATTCCCCATGGCCATCTCTACATCATGGACAAGGCGTCGCATCATCTTCAGGAAGAACGACCATACGACTACTACAGTGTAGTTTCGGGTTTCCTTGACCAACAGCACAACTGAACGAACGGTGATCGCCCCGACGGGCGGTGCACGGATCCGATTGGTACTGCTTCTCGGAATTCTCACCGCCCTCGGGCCGTTCACCGTCGACATGTATCTTCCTGCGCTGCCACAGATCACGCAGGAATTCGGCACGTCGGACACGATGGTTCAGCTGACCCTGACGGGCACACTTCTGGGTCTGGCTTTCGGCCAGTTGCTCATCGGCCCACTGTCCGACATCTACGGACGTCGACGTCCCCTGCTCGTGGGCACAGTAATTCACGTCGGCGCGTCGTTGGCCTGCTTCTTTGCTCCGTCCATCGAAGTCCTCACTGCGCTGCGAACCCTTCAAGGTTTCGGCGCCGCCGCGACAGGCGTGATCGCGATGGCAATCGTTCGTGATCTATTCACCGGACACGATGCGGCAGTTGTACTTTCGCGGCTGATGTTGGTCATGGGCGTAGCGCCCATCCTGGCCCCCTCCATCGGCGGGGCACTGATGTCCGTAACACAGTGGCGCGGAGTCTTTCTAGCTCTCTTCATCCTGGGCATCGCGATGATCGCACTCGCGGCAGTATCGCTGCCGGAAACACTTCCACCCGAGAATCGGTCGGGCAAGGGCATCGGCGCCATCGCGCGAAACTACATTGCGCTCGGCAAGGATGCCCACTTCATGGTGTTGGTGCTCGTGTGCGGTCTCGGCCGCGGCGTTTTGTGGTCGTACATCGCCGCGTCGTCCTACGTGATGCAGGAACAGTTCGGACTGAGCGCCACCGCATACGGATTTGCCTTTGCCGGCGGCGCCGTCGTTCTGATCGGTTCGTCCCAGCTCAACGTCGTGCTTCTCGGCCGGTGGTCGCCGAATTCCATCACGATCTGGGCAATGTGGGGCAGTAGTGCCGTCGGCGCTGCATTTGTTGTTGTTGCCGCCACCGACTCGTGGGGATTCGTCGGGTTTGCCGTCCCCCTCCTGCTGATGCTCTGCGCAACGGGTTTTGTCATGCCCAACGCACCGGCGGTTGCACTGTCCCGTCACGGAGAAGCCGCAGGCTCAGCAGCCGCGCTGATCGGATTTGCGCAGTTCGGCGCTGCCGCTGTGGTTGCGCCCATCGTCGGCCTTCTCGGCAACACCAGTCTTGCCGTGGCCATCTCCATGACCGGGGCTTCGGTTCTCGGCGTGATCGCGCTGCTCTGCGTGCGTCGATAAAACGGTTATGCCGAGCGTTCGAGAACCGATACCTTCCGGCTGATCCCTTCGGCCGCCGCGCGCAACGGTTCGGCAAAACGCTCGGTGTCCATTCGATACCGCGGACTCGACACACCGATCGCGGCAACTGCTTCACCAAGTCCACCGAAGATCGGGGCAGCGATACTCGATGTTCCCAGGCGAACCTCTTCGGTCTCGACCGCCAACTGCTGCGAACGAACAGCGTCGAGTTGCCTACGTAACCCGTCTTCCGAGTTCACCGTCCGATCGGTGAACTCGACAAATCCGTTGCCTGTCACCGCTCGAAAAACGGAATCCGGTGAGTACGCGAGTATCGCTTTGCCGGTTGCCGTGGCATACATCGGCAGCCGGCCAGCCACCCGCGACGGCAGGTCCACCCCGTGATGACCGGAGATCTTGTCGATGTACAGAACATCGAGGCCGTCGCGAATCGCGAGGTGAACCGTCTCCCGGGTCGCCGCGTGAAGATCCTGCACATACGTCAAGGACACCTCGCGCAGAATACGTTGACGAGGAACCAACTGCCCCAGTTCGAAGAGCCGTAACCCCAACCTGTACTTGGTTCCGACCCGTTCCAGTAGACCAAGAGACACCAGTTCACCGGCTATTCGATGCACCGTCGCCTTCGCAACACCACTCCGATTCGCAAGTTCGGTCAGCGACAGCGCACCCGAATCCGCATCGAAGGAATCGAGTATCAGGCGCGCTTTCCCCAGCAACGAATGCATCGCCGAGCGCCTCCAGTACACAGAATGTGGTCCACCCAGCGGACCAAGTCTGCTCCAGTCTACTGAGGCATCAGATCTCCGCGCCCACGAATTGGCTGTTGTACAGACGGAAGTACGCGCCGCGGGATTCGAGCAGAGCCTCATGGCTCCCCTGCTCCACGATCCGGCCTTCCTCCATCACCACGATCAGGTTCGCATCACGAATTGTCGAAAGACGGTGCGCGATGACAAAGCTGGTGCGGTCGTTGCGCAGAACCGCGGTGGCGCTCTGGACCAGCAGTTCGGTGCGCGTGTCCACCGAACTGGTCGCCTCGTCGAGGATCAGGATGGACGGCTGCGAGATGAAGGCGCGGGCGATAGTGATGAGCTGCTTCTCGCCCGCACTGACGTTGCTGCCTTCCTCGTCGATGACCGTGTCGTAACCCTCAGGCAGAGAGTGCACGAACTTGTCGACGTAGCTCATCTCGGCCGCACGACGAATCTCCTCGTCGGTGGCACCAGGCTTGCCGTAGGCGATGTTCTCGCGGATGGTTCCACCGAACAGCCATGCGTCCTGCAGAACCATGCCGATCCGTGAGCGCAGATCGTCTCGCGTCATGTCGGCGATGTCGATGCCGTCCAAAGTGATTCGGCCCGAATTGAGTTCGTAGAACCGCAGGATGAGGTTGACGAGGGTGGTCTTGCCTGCGCCGGTGGGTCCGACGATCGCAACCATCTGGCCCGGCTCGGCAGTCAGGGACAGGTCCTCGATCAGCGGCTGTTCCGGCTTGTAACTGAAGGTGACGTTCTCGAACTTGACGCGACCCTTGTCGACCGTGGGCGACTTCGCGCTCTTCGGGTCCTCCGACTGCTCGTCTTGGTCGAGCAGCGCGAAGACCCGCTCGGCCGAAGCGACGCCGGACTGCAGCAGATTGGTCATCGACGCTATCTGCGTGAGCGGCTGGGTGAACTGCCGCGAGTACTGGATGAACGCTTGCACATCGCCGAGCGTCATCGTTCCGGATGCGACGCGCATGCCACCCACCACTGCGATGGCGACGTAGTTGAGGTTGCCCAGGAACATCACGGCCGGCATGACCAGACCGGAGATGAACTGCGCCTTGAAGCTGGACTCGTACAGATCCTCGTTCTGCTTGCGGAAGCGCTCCTCGACCTCCTGCTGGCGGCCGAACACCTTGACCAACTCGTGGCCGCTGAACGCTTCCTCGACCTGTGCGTTGATTCCGCCGGTGCTCTTCCACTGCGCCACGAAGTGCTTCTGTGAACGCTTCGCGATGAACGCTGTGACCATGATCGACAGCGGAACAGTTGCCACCGCGATCAAGGCGAGCAACGGTGAGATCCACAGCATCATCACCAGAATGCCCAGGACGGTCATCACCGACATGACCAACTGGCTGAGCGTCTGCTGCAAGCTCTGCGCGACGTTGTCGATGTCATTGGTCACGCGTGAGAGAACATCACCGCGGGCATGGGTATCGAAGTACCGCAAGGGAAGTCGGTGAATCTTCTGCTCGACATCCTCACGCAACCGGCGAACGGTTCGCTGGACCACGATGTTGAGCAGATACGCCTGCAACCAACTGAACAGCGACGCACAGACGAACAGCAGCAGCACGATCATCAAGACCTTGCCGACTGCGTCGAAATCGATTCCGGTTCCAGGCACAACTGCCATGCCGGACACCATGTCGGCGAGCTGACCCTGCCCCGAAGCGCGCAATCCCTCGACAGCCTGTTCCTTTGTCGTCCCCGGCTGGAGTTGCTTGCTGACGATTCCGTCGAAGATCAGGTTGGTGGCGTTTCCCAGGATCTTCGGCGCGATCGAGGAAAGTACGACGCTTGCGGTCACCAAAGCGAAGATCAGGACGACGATCGGCTTGTCGGGGCTCAAGCGACCGAGGAGACGTTTGAGCGAAGGGCCGAAGTTCATGGCCTTCTTTGTGGGATCGCCGCCGCCGGGCGGGCCGATGGGAGGCGAGGAAGTCGGTCGATTGCTCATGATGCGTCCTGTACGGCTAGCTGAGAGGCGACGATTTCGCCGTAGGTGGGACAACTGACCACGAGTTCGTCGTGCGTGCCGATCCCCACGATGGCGCCGTCGTCGAGCACGATGATCTGATCGGCTTCCACGATGGTGGAAATGCGCTGCGCGACAACGACGATGCAGGCGTCTTGCGTGACCGGCCGGAGCGCCGCACGCAGCCTCGCATCAGTAGTGAGGTCGAGTGCCGAGAAGGAATCGTCGAACAGATAGATCTGTGGCTTACGCACCAACGCTCTGGCGATGGCGAGTCTCTGACGCTGACCGCCCGATACCGTCGTACCGCCTTGTGCCACCGGTGTGTCCAGGCCTTCGGGCATGGCGCGGACGAAGTCGGCAGCTTGGGCGATCTCGAGGCACTCCCACAGCCATTCGTCGGTAGCTTCGGGGTTTCCGTAGCGGAGATTGGTGGCGACAGTGCCGGAGAACAGATACGGCTTCTGCGGGACCAGACCGATCACCGAACAGAGCAGCTCCGTGTCGATGTCGCGGACGTCGACGCCGCCCACCGATACCGATCCGGAGGTGGAGTCGATCAATCGTGGAATCAGGTTAAGCAGAGTGGTCTTTCCCGATCCGGTGCCGCCGATGATCGCCGTCGTCTTGCCGGGTTCGGCACGGAACGTGATGTCGCGCAATACAGGTTCCTCGGCTCCGGGGAACTGGAACTGAGCGCCACGAAGTTCGACAACTCCCGGGTCCTTCAGTTCTCGGACCGGATTCTCGGGCGGAATCACCGACGAATCCGTGTCGAGCACCTCGGAGATACGTTCGGCGCACACCGACGCACGCGGCAGCATCACCGCCATGAAAGTGGCCATCATGACGGCCATCAGGATCTGCATGATGTAGCTGAGCATCGCGGTGAGCGAGCCGATCTGCATCGAGCCCTCGTTGATCTGATGGCCACCGAACCAGATGACCGCGACGCTGGTGACATTGCTGATCAGCATCACGAGCGGGAACATCAGTGCCATGAGGCGGCCGACGCCGAGTGCAGTCTCCGTCAGCTCACGGTTGGCATCGCCGAAACGCTCTACCTCGTACGGTTCCCGTACAAACGCTCGGACGACACGGATGCCCGTGATCTGTTCGCGAAGAACACGGTTGACGGCGTCGAGGCGGCCCTGCATGACCCTGAATCCGGGGACCATCCGGGCAATCAGGAAACCCATCGAGACTACGAGAAGCGGGACGCTGATCCCCAGGATCCAGGACAGATTCAGGTCCTGACGCAGAGCCATGATGATGCCGCCGACGCACATGATCGGCGCCATGACGAGGATGGTGCAACTCATCACAACCATCATCTGCACTTGCTGGACGTCGTTGGTGTTGCGGGTGATCAGCGAAGGCGCACCGAAGTGCCCGACCTCTCGGGCCGAAAACGTCCCGACCTGATGCAGCACCGAAGCCCGGAGATCGCGTCCGACGCCCATGGCGACTCGCGCACCGAAGAAGACGGCACCCACCGAGCACAGGATCTGCGTGAGCGTGACCATCAGCATCATCCCGCCGGTGGAGAGGATGTAGCCGGTGTCGCCTTTCGTCACGCCGTTGTCGATGATGTCGGCGTTGAGACTCGGAAGGTAAAGGGCCGCCATAGTCGAAATAAACTGCAGGACGACAACGCCCGTGAGTTCACCCCGGTACGGCGTCAGATAAGTGCGCAGCAGCCTGATCAGCATAGTGAGCGAAGGTTACCAATCCTGGCCGACATGTGCCGCTGGATATTTCGATACACAAAAACTGCTGTGCGCCTTTATTAACCGCGGGGGGTTAATAAAGGCGCACAGCAGAGATCAAGCAGATGCGGACTGAAGCTCCGCTTCCTTTTCTTCACGGAGGGCCTTGCTGAGCTTCTCACCCTCGATGTCGACGTTCGGCAGAATCTTGTCCAGCCACTTCGGCAACCACCACGCCTTGTCGCCGAGCAGTGCCATGACGGACGGGATGATCACCATGCGCACGATGAAGGCGTCGAAGAACACCGCCGCGGCAAGCGCGAAGCCGATCGACTTGATGAACGAGTTCGGTTCCGCGATGAAGGCACCGAACACGGAGATCATGATGACCGCAGCCGCACTGACGACCCGGGCGCCATGGTTGAAGCCGATGGTCACGGCCTCCTTCGCGCTCGCGCCGTGGACGTACTCCTCACGCATACGCGTCACGAGGAACACCTGGTAGTCCATCGCGAGTCCGAACACCACACCGATCAGGAAGATCGGCATGAAACTCACGAGTGGTTGCGGGTTCGAGATGATGCCCAACCAACCGTGCTGGAAGATCGCCACCGTCGCACCGAATGTCGCGAGCACGCTGAGCAGGAAGCCGAGCGTCGCCGTCAGCGGAACCAGGATCGAACGGAACACCAAGAGCAACAAGATGAATGCAAGGCCGACGACGACGGCCAGGTAGGGCACCAATGCATCCTTCAGCGTGTCCGAAACGTCGCCTTCGAGTGCGGTCTGACCGGTGATGCCGTAGCTGACGCCGATCGAATCGTTGAGTCCGCCTTCGGCTCCACGAAGGCTGGACACCAGATCCATCGTGGCGGGGTCGGTCGGACCACTCTTCGGAGTGATCAGTACCTGCGCGGTGTCGCCGGCCTCGTTGACCCCGACGACCTGTGCGTTCTGGACGTCATCGAAGCTCGAGATGGTCGAGACGACCTCCGCAAAGGCCTCCCCGGCGGGAACGCTGGCCCCCTTCGCGTCGACAACGGCGATGAGCGGTCCGTTGCGACCGTCACCGAAGCCCTCGTCGATCAGGTCGTATGCCTGACGCGCACTGGTCGCCGGGTCACCGGTGGCCTCCGACGGCAGTGCCAGGCTCAATCCCGTTGCGGGCAGAGCCAATGCGCCCAGAAGCACTACTCCACCGATCAGCGGCACGAGCGGACGACGGACGACGGCACTGATGAAGCGCAGAGCCAACTTCGGCTTGCCCGAATCTTCGTCTTCGGACTCCTCAGCGCGCTTGCTGAGGAAGGGAATCTTGCCGGCAAAAGCCTTGCGTCCGAACATACCCAGGATCGCAGGCAGCAAGGTCAAGGCGATCAGAACCGCGATCAGCACGGTAAAGGCCGCTGCCGCACCCATATCGGAGAGGAACGGGATGCCGACGACGCGCAATGCAACCAGCGCGATGATGACCGTCAAACCAGCGAATACCACTGCGGAACCGGCGGTTCCGACGGCGCGACCTGCTGCTTCGGCACGGTTGTCGGTAAGGGTGAGCTCATGCCTGAACCTGGACATGATGAACAGCGAGTAGTCGATCGCCACGGCCAGACCGATCATGATCGCCAACGTCGGAGTCATCGAACTGAGATCCATGAATCCGGTGGCAACCGTGATTCCGAGGCTGCCGATAGCGATACCGATGATCGCGGTGAGGAGCGGAAGCCCCGCGGCCACAAGCGAACCGAACGTGATGGCCAGAACGACTGCGGCAACGGCGATACCGATCAGCTCGGTGACACCACCGGGCATCTCCGCTTCCTGAGCAGCAGAACCACTGACCTGGACGTTGAGTCCCTCGGCCCGACCGACATCGGCTGCGGAGTTGATCGAATCACGCAATGCCTGATCGAGATCGGCGAAGTCACCGCTGAACGGAACCTCGACGTACCCGACTGTGCCGTCGGCACTGAGCGGCGACAACGCACGCGCGTCGTCCACGGCCTGTGTCTCGGAAGTTCCAGCCGCAGCAGCCTTTTCCTTGAACATCGCAACCATGGAGTCGTTGCCGGTAACCGGATTGACCAACGCCTTCGCGGCCTGTTCCGGAGTGGCAGTCGCCGGGTCCACCTTGGCAGAGTCGGCGACCTTGTCGATGCCACGAATACTCGCGAGCATGTCGTCCATGGCTTTGACGTTCGCCGGATCGGCCAGCGTCGTGCCTGCCGGAGCTTGCACTACGTATCGTGCGCTCAGCGAATCCATAGGATTGGGCGCGTCGGGAAAACGCTCCGCCATCAGGTCTTGCGCCTGCTGCGCCGGGGTTCCCGGAATGGAGAACGAATCCTTGGTGGGGCCGGACAGAGTCGCTGCCCCGACGCCCATCAGGACCAGGATTATCAGCCAAACGCTGAGGACCGCGCCTTTTCGCCGGTAGGCGAACTTGCCGATCCGATAAAGATAGGTGGCCACGACGGGCTCCTTGCTGTTTCGGTGCGTGTACGTGGACAGGTATTACGTGTGGGGCTCAGAGACGAGACATCTCAGGGACGCGACATCTCAGGGGCAGGCGGCGGCGCGGGCAACCCGGCACGAATCTGCCGAAAAGCGTCGTGAACCAACTCTTCCGGACTGGAAGCCTCCGACTTTCCGCCAGTCCAGACGTCGATCACCGACTTAGCGGCTCCGCCCACCGCTCCCAGGAGGAGCGTCGGGTACAGGTCCTTCTCGGCGTCGGTACCGGTACGCTCCGCCAATGCCTGAACGACTGCACGGTTGATCCGCTGATGCATGTCTGCGGCATCCCGGTAGAGCGCGGGACTCGAATCCGACAGCAGCCAGATACTTGCCTTCTCACTCCCACTCGGACCTGAGTCGTTCACGATTTCGACCACAAGTTCTTCGAGGACGTCGAGAATTGGTTCGTCCGCGGGCCGTGACGCAAGCGCCTCGATCCACAGGTTCACCGATTCCTCGAAACTGGCGAGCACTGCCTCCTCCTTGCTGGAGAAGTAGTTGTGGAACGTCCTCGTCGACACTCCGGCCTCGGAGGCGATTGCGTCAGCGGTGACGCATTCGATCCCCAGCGCACGAGCGAGCCGTGCTGCCGCGCCGCTGAGTGCGGCACGGGTTGCTGCCTTCTTGCGGTCACGAAGGCCTTGTTCGATGATCACCCCAACACGGTACCCAACTTGCAGAGCTCTGCAACTTTGCAGAGGTCTGCAATATTGTGCGATCGAACACACGGCACGGAAACTCGAGGCGTACCTCACACTCACGCACGGCAAATGCCTGAACAGCGCAACAGAGAGAGTTGCGAGCAACTTCACCGCGTGACGCCCCCTGCCAAGTTGACGCGTGAATCAACATGGCCTGACATACTTTGCGGTGAATTAACCGCAATGTGCTCGGCGAAGGAATCTGATGGACCCGCTCCTGCATACCTGGCCGGTTTCGTCCACGGTGATGCTGTGGGGATCGAAGTCCGGACGAGGCTCCGTACTACGTCTCGTCCGTCTCACCATCGGGTTCTGCTCACTCAATTTCTCGATCGTGGCGTTCCTGTTTCTCCTCAGCGGAGAGGGCCCGGACGGACCGTTTGCGCGCAGTTGGCTCGTCGGCATTGCGGCCGTCAACCTGATCCCTACGATTCTCTGGTTTGTCGGCCGAATCAGAGGTTCACGCATGCTCAAGCTCTACGGACTGTGGGCGGATCTCGGAACTGCCTCGGTTCTCATCACCTTCACCAGCCATAACGCCGCCCTCTTCGGCGCGGCACTCTTTGTCGCCACCGGCGCCTACTTCACCTATTTTCTCGATTACCGCTGGTTGGCCTTCCATCTCGCCTTTGCCACGACATTTGTCATCGCCCTGACGGTGCTCGGCCTGACGAACGGCGACTACTCGACAACCAGCGTGATCGCACGCACGGACGTCGTCCTGTGTGCCGTGATCTTCATTCCGGCCACAATTCAGTTCACTTGGCGGCAATTACTCGCGCGCGCAACGGGATCCAAAGTGGATGCGCTTACCGGCCTGTTGAACCGACGAGGACTGTGGGACATGTCGGAGCGCATCTGGTCGGTCGCGTCGGCAAATCGTGCCGACATTGCTGTTGCCGTCGTCGACATCGACAAGTTCAAGGCGGTGAACGACACGTTCGGCCACGAAGTCGGTGACGCCGTCATCATCCGGACCGGAACGCGCCTGCAGGCGCATGTGAACGGTTTCGGTTACGCCGCGCGCACCGGCGGCGAGGAGTTCACCGTTGTGATGATCGGTACTCCGTACGGACTTCGCAAACGAATCGCGACGCTCCCCAAAGCCGTGGTGAACGCCTCCGACGACCCCCTGGCCACGGTCAGCGTCGGCGCAGCGACGCTACCTTTCATCCCACATCAGGAAGAGTTCGACTACAACGAGTTCTCCCGAGCAATCGTTGCGGCCGATCATCTGATGTACGACGCAAAATCCGCGGGAGGCAACACCGCGAACACTGCTCCTATGGCAGTTCCGCGTCGACGGGCACACTGAAACCGGGCTGTATCAGCGCCGATTCCACGCCTCGGGATCTGCCGTCAGTTCGTGAATGAACTCGGGCAACTCTCCACCTGCAACATCGGTGAGTGTGACATTTTCGAGCACAGCACGGAGGTTGACTCGCACTGCAATCCACACCTCCTTGAGGGGCGTTGCCGGTCCCCCGTAGTCGACGTCTTCCGGTCGCTGACCCCGAATCGAAGCCAGCGGTCCTTCGACAGCTCGTATGACGTCGGCAATCGTGATCTCGTCCGCGGACCGAGCGAGCCAGTATCCCCCGTCCGGGCCTCGACGGCTGTTGACCAAGCCGCCGCGCCGCAGGTCCGAGAGCACCGCTTCCAGGAACTTGTGGGGTATTACCTGGGATTTGGCGAGAAACTCGGCCTTGGCCGGGTCAGGACCAACTGCCGCGAGCTCGACCAGAGTCCGCACGGCGTAGTCCACCTTCGCGGTGATATGCACCGGCAATTCCTACCATCGTTCTATGAATAGTCGCAACAAACCTGCGAGTTCTTCGCCGCAAAGGGTTCCCTGACGTTACATTTTAATGCATGATGTAACGATCAGAGCTAGAGAACAGGACAAATCGCGTGTGGGAAACCCTTCTCGAATCATGGAAGTCACTGCTCGAACCGCTCCATGATCCCGTTACGCTCGCAATCCCCGCGTTTGTCATCTTCCTCGCAATCGAATGGTTCGCGGCCCGTGCGCTCGAAGATCATCCCGACGACGCCGACGGACGCGCACGGCCGGCACAGGGCGGCTACCGAAGCGCCGACGCCAGAACCAGCGTTCTACTCGGACTCGTGTCGATCGCAACGAGCACCTTCTGGAAAGTGCTGGCGCTGATCGGCTATTCCGCAATCTGGGTGTATCTCGCTCCGTGGCACCTCTCGCCGACTGCCTGGTACACCTGGGTGATCCTGCTGCTCGGAATCGACGTCCTCTATTACGCGTATCACCGCATCGCACACCGAGTTCGAGTCATCTGGGCCACACACCAGGCTCACCATTCGAGCGAGTACTTCAATTTCAGCACCGCACTGCGACAGAAGTGGAACAACAGCGGTGAGATCATCATGTGGTTGCCGTTGCCGTTCCTCGGGATCCCGCCGTGGATGGTGTTCGTCGGCTTCTCCGTCAGCCTCGTCTACCAGTTCTTCGTCCACACCGAACGTGTCGGAAAACTCTGGCGGCCCATCGAATTCATCTTCAACACGCCGTCACACCATCGCGTCCACCACGGCTCCGACGCCGAGTACCTCGACCGCAACTACGCCGGAATCCTCATCATCTGGGACCGGATGTTCGGAACCTTCGCAGCCGAAACCCACCGCCCTACCTACGGACTCACGACGCCGGTCGGAACGTACAACATCTGGAAGCTCCAAACGCGCGAATATGCTGCCATTGCTCGCGATTGGAAGGCGTCGACATCGTGGCGGCAGCGAGCCGGCTACGTGTTCGGCCCGCCCGGCTGGGCGCCGAAAGCCGAGGTCACTTCAGCAGAATCCACAGCCCCGTCGCACTGAGCAGGAGCAGAGCGACCGCGAGAGTTGCTCCCATACCCAAAGCGGGCGTTGCCTTTTCGGCCGAAAACTGGGCCAACCGCCTGGGCCGCGACCGACGTTCGTAGACCGTCACCGCGACGACGAGCACGGCAGCGACGGACGGGCCGATCAGGGCCACCGACCCGAACGGCGGCAACCATCTCAGACAGGCGGCAGACAAGCCGAGGATCGACAGACTCGTACGCACGAACGAGAGCGATGTGCGCTCGGACTGCAAGCCCTTGTCCGGAGGCTTGACACCTTCCGACGGTTCCAGCGCGGTCAATCAGTTCACGACCTCGACCACCAGGACGGTCGCGCAGATCACCAGCACGATGCCGACGACCGGCGCCATGAGCGGCACCGGCAACGAGCGCTCAGTTCGCAGTGCACGCTCGGCGCTGATCCAGTGGACAAAGGAAGTGATGGCGATCAGAGCACCGCCGACGAGCAACAACGCGGCCAAGCCGGATCGAACCGTCGGATTGAGAATGTCGCCGCCGAACGCTTCGAGTCCGACGCCCGACGCGACGAAGGCCGTTGCAGTGCGGATCCAAGCCAGATATGTCCGCTCATTGGCGAGCGTGAACCGTGGATCGGGGTCTTCGCCCGTCCGGAACGGTCTCCACCGGGGCATCACCTGTTCATTCCGTCCGGGCAGAGATCGCACACTGCCTTCGGAGCGGACAAGAAGAAAGGAAGGTCATGTCCTTAATCTTCCCTGCCCGCCCCGAAGCAGTGCGAATCGGGTGGACGTAATTCAGCTCGCGGCGAGTGAGACCAGGAAGTCCACCGAGCCGCTGCCGTCGACGGTGACGAAACCGAGGGACGGAGGCTCGACTCCGAAATCGGTCCAGGTGACCGGAATCGAGCCCGATGCGATCAGCGAATCACCCGAATGCAGCACGGTCATGTCGACCGACACCGGCTTGGACTGACCCTTGAGCGTCAGCGTTCCTGACACCGTGACCGTCGCCGTTGTTCCGTCCGTCGGTACAGCAGACAAGTCCACCGGCGAGTCGATCGTGAACGTCGCCGTCGGATACGTGCTGGTATCCATCACATTGCCCGTGAACTGGCCGTCGCGCCGATCCGAGTCGGTCTTGATGCTTGCCACCTGCACCGTTACTTCGCCGGAAGTGAGCTTTTCACCCTCGACAACCGCGTTTCCGCTCACCTCGCCAGTGGTTCCGACGACGGTCACACTCGATCCGTTGAGAATCTCGTGCACGGTGTACCCAGCTGCCGTCTGGTTGTCCCCCTGCCCGGCGACGACGGTCCATTGCCCGTCGATCGATCCGGACGCCGCCTCCGCGCCCTCAGTGGACACCACGGCCGCCGGTGCATCGTCTTCAGCGATGAACTTCCCGTACGCCCACGGCCCCACGAGCAGGGCGAGTACGACCACAACTACTGCTCCGCCGATCCACCAGATCTTTTTCATGGGCTCGACGATAGTTGCAGCTTCAACAGTTGTCAGGACTTACGACCTGGGAGAACCCTGTGAAAGTGCTCCACGACCACCCAAGGCGAGCCACATCTACAGCCATTAGTAATCATTTGGTAAAGTCGACTGTGCATTCCGGCCCCCAGCCTGGAATGCCTGGGCCGTGCGCATCGAATCATGCATCGATCCCGATGCGCACGGTCTGCCCGAAACATGAATCACACCGATCGAGGGAGCTCGCGATGGCGGACCTGACGCTCCTGACCGACGACGAGTTACGCGAGCGTCGGATCGCCCTCAGTCGATCCCTCACTACCGCAGCAGATTTGATCCCCACCCCGCCACCCTCGTTCTTCGAGAAGCTGAAGCAGGACATCGATGCCGCCGCTGCAGAGTGGATCGCCCGCCGCTCCTGAACGTTCGAATTGCGCACACAGAACCGGTTTTCGATTTCCTCACCGGTTCACCCCGCAAGGGTGATGATGCAGCGGACGGTCACCGGCACCATGACTTCATGGACTCCCCGACCGACTCAATCGCACAAGGTTTCACGCCGGCACACGCTCAACTGGCGAGATCGGCCGGAGTTCCAGCAACGCTCGCCGCTGAGAGTTACGTGGAAGCCCTCGCCCGGATCGTCTATTACTGGGGCTATCCAGCTGTGGACACCTTCGGCCGTACAAACATGTGGGAGATCATGGATGGCAAGACCGGACTCCAACTCGGCCTTCTGCCAGGCGCCGCCAAAAATTACACAGGTGCCCTCACCGACTACATGAGCCCGGCGCAGCGGTGGGTCGTCTCACCCAACAACGACACGATCTACGGCGCAGGATTCGCCGATCTCACCGACGAAACCGCAGTGATACAGACCCCGACCGAGGTACCCGACGGCCATTACTGGACTATCCAGATCGTCGACGTGCTGACAAATGTGACTCACCAACTTGGTTCGGCGACAGGCACTCCCGGCGGAAAGTTCCTTCTGGTCGGACCTGATTGGGATGGCGAGTTGCCGGAAGACTTCCTCGATGTGCTTCGATCACCGACGAACGTGGCTGGTGTCTTCCCTCGCAGTTTCGCAGCACGTTCCGAGGCGTCCAAGCAGCAGGCGCGGTCGGTGCTCGACCAGATCGGCATGTACCCGTTCAGCGAGGATCGACCCGGCCCGCGGTCCTTCGGCTACGAGGCCCACGCCGCGAACTCGATCTACCCTCAGGGCGTCACCGCCGAAATGTTGGCGTCCGATCCCGACGCCAGTCGACCTCAATGGGTGAAGCCGGAATCTTTCTGGACCGATCTTGCAGCAATGCTCGATTTCAACCCGACCATGGGCGCAGCAGACACCCCGATGGCTGATCAAGCCAAGACGCTTGTCGCACTGCATCGTTCGGACAAGTCGTACCGAGCGCTGCTCGACCGCGCCGCGCTCCGCGCCGACGTCGCCCTCCATCAATCGGCGAGCTACGTCCAAACCGGGGTCGACGCAGGCAACGGATGGCAACGGCAACGCAACAGTGGCCTGTGGGGCACCGACTGGTTCGGACGGGCGCTCGCGGCCGTCATCTACATTTACGTCAACGACTTTCACGAGGCTGTCTACCTCATCCGGGGTACCGACCACGACGGAGCGTTGCTCCACGGCCGCGAGCGGTACACCATGACCTTCACAGAAGACGCACTCCCACCCGTCGACCGCAGTCGCGGCGGCTTCTGGTCTCTGACCATGTACGACAAGGACGCATTTATGCTCGCCGACGCACCCGGTAACCGCGTCAACCTCGGCACCGTCAATCTCGACGCGGGCGATCTCGTCTTTCGTGACGGGAAGCTCACCTTGCACCTGTCTCACGACGAGCCGACCGATCCGGATGCTCGTGCCAACTGGCTACCCGCTCCGCACGACGAATTTCGACTGATCATTCGCAGCTATGTCCCCGACAAATCAGTCCTCGATGAAACCTACCGATTCCCCGACGTCGTCCGAGCAACGGGACTATAGGCGCCACCAAGCACAAAAAAGCTCCCCACCTGCGTGAACAGGTGGGGAGCTTTGGCGGTGGCGGAGGGATTTGAACCCTCGGACGGGGGTTACCCGTCACACGCTTTCGAGGCGTGCTCCTTAGGCCGCTCGGACACGCCACCGTTGGTGACTTTACCGGATGGAGTGCCCGTGGCTGAAATCGCCAGGTGGAGCGGTATTACGTAAGCTTGTCCTTGATGCTGGAAGCGGCGTCCTTGACCTTCTCGCCTGCATCCTTGACGGCCGATTTCACCTGGTCGCCCTTGCCTTCGTTTTCGAGGTCCCGGTCACCGGTAGCGCTGCCAGCAGCTTCCTTGGCCTTGCCCCCGAGGTCTTCGGCCTTGTTCTGAGCCTTGTCTGCGATTCCCATGAGTACTCCTCTGTGAACGCGAACGAATCGCCTTCCGACGATCCGCCGATGCCCTGACGGCATCTGCCTCCACCATGCCCTCGATTGATGGATCCGGCTACCCGAGTGTGCGATCACTCTCGATGGGGAATACCGAATTCAGGCCCGCTGCTCGCGGAAGAAATCTTCCAAAAGCCCAGCGCATTCGTCCTCGAGGACCCCGCCGCGCACCTGCGGCCGATAGGTCAATCTTTTATCTCGAACTACGTCCCATAATGATCCGACGGCTCCGGTTTTCGGCTCCCACGCCCCGAAAACGACCCGAGAAACCCGGGCGAGGACCAGAGCGCCCGCACACATCGTGCATGGCTCGAGGGTCACGGCAAGCGTCGCACCTTCCAGGCGCCAGCCGTCACCGTAGGTTTTTGCGGCAGCACGCAACGCGAGGATTTCGGCGTGCGCGGTCGGATCGGACGACGCTTCCCTGGCATTGGAGGCCCGAGCAACTTCGACGCCGTCTGCGTCGAACACCACTGCCCCGACCGGGACGTCTGCGTCGGAGGCGGAACGTGCGGCCACGATGGCCGCACGGATCATGCGCTGGTCGTCAGCGAGAGTCATCTAGCGCGGGAGCTTGTCGAGCGCTGCGCCGAACTCGGATGCGAACCCGAGTCGCTGCGCGATCATCCCCAACTGCTCGTCCGGATAGAGATCGGTCTCGGCCGCGATGACGGCGAGCACGGGTTCCGGCAGGCCCAGATCGGCCAGCACGGACAGATCGCCCTCTTCCCAGGGTTCGACATCGTCGAGGTCGTCCGGGTCGATGTCGGGGATCTCGATGTGCAAGGCGTCGAGGACGTCGGCCGCGATGTCGTAGTCGATGGCGGCGGTCGCGTCGGAAATCAGCAACTGCGTGCCCGACGGCGCCGGACGCAACACGATGAAGAACTCGTCGTCGACGTCGAGAAGACCGAAGACGGCACCCGAACTTCGCAGCTCACGCAGCTGCGTTTCGGCGGCCGAGAGCGAGGTCAACGCGTCGGGCGTCAGTGCCTTGACCGTCCAACGCCCCTCTTCACGGACCACCGCGACACCGAAGCCTTCAAGCTCCTCCGACTGGTTCGAAGAGGCGCTCTTGTTACCCGCGCGCTGTGCACCCATGGCGCAACGGTAGCCCGCCTGGTGCCAGTGAGTGAAGTCCGAGCATCGATGTGCCAACCTGAACTCGTGTCTGCGATCGATTCCGCCCCACCAGTCTGCGTTCTCGGCCTCGGATTGATCGGCGGTTCGCTACTTCGCGCCGCCGTCCGATCCGGCCGCCGGGCGTGGGGTTACAACCGTTCCAGCGAGTCCGCCGACGCGGCCCGAGCCGACGGTTTCGACGCCGACACCGATCTGGTTTCAGTGCTGCAGAGAGCGAACGAAAGCGGCGCGATCATTGTGATCGCCGTGCCGATGCCTGCCGTCGACGCCACCTTGGAGGCAATCGCCGCGCATGCGCCCGACAATCCGATCACGGACGTCGTCAGCGTCAAGGGTGAAGTGAAGGCCGCGGTCGAACGAGCGGGCTTGAGCGCCAAGTTCGTGGGCGGTCATCCGATGGCGGGGACGTCAGCTTCGGGTTGGGCGGTCGGGGATGCCGATCTGTTCGTCGACGCGGTATGGGTCGTTGCCACCGACGAGGGCGTCGACGCAGATGTGTGGTCGCAGGTCGCCGACCTTGCACTCGACTGCGGCTCGGTCGTCGTGCCGGCCGAATCTCTGGAACACGATCGAGCAGTCGCGCGAATCTCGCATCTGCCTCACCTGCTCGCGGAAACGCTTGCGATCACCGGAGCTGCCGGAGGCGAACTGGCTCTCGGGCTGGCTGCCGGATCATTTCGCGACGGCACTCGCGTGGCCGGGAGCGCTCCTGGCCTGGTGCGGGCGATGTGCGAGGGCAACCGCGACGCCCTGCTGGTCGCGCTGGACGAGGCGCTCGACCTTTTGCAGGGCGCACGTACCGATCTGCTCGACAACGGCTCGACGGCACGATTGGTGGACGCAGGGTTCGCGGCGCGCGGCGCCTACGAGTCGCACGAGCGGTGGGACATCGAAGACGTTCAGGCCGGAGAACCCGACTGGATCAACCGGATGCGAGACGCCGGTCGACGCGGCGGCGTCATCCGGCGATCCGCAACCTAGAACTACGCAACCTAGAGATACGAAACCTAGATACGAGTTGCCAGACCCGGGTAGTCGAGGACAAAACCTTCGGTGTCGACGGACAGCGTCGAGCTGGACACCGGGGACAGCACACTGATTCCGTCGGCGCCGGAGCTGTAGGTGATGGTCGCACCCTCGACGCGCAGGTCGAGGAGATTGACGTAGACGACCGGGACCTCGGCGTCTTCGATGTCGTTCTGCAAGCCGACGCGGCGGATGGGCAGCGTGTTGAAGAACGGGCTGAGGATCACGTCGACATCGAGTGCGCCATCGAACGCAGAGCGCTGGTGACTGGCGCCGTTCTCGACCATCCAGGTGCCTTCTTCGTCCCGGCTGATCGACATCTGACGCTCACCGGCGGCCAGGGCGGTCCGCACGGACAACCGGCGGGTGATGCCGGCCTCGTCGGTGACCAGGTCGTACGACGCGCTGAATGCCGGGTGCTCACTGCAGGCTCCACCGATGATCCGGCCGGAAGCCTTGATGCGATTTCCGTTCAGCTGCACACGAACAGACTCCATACGAGGAGCGTTGTGGGCCTGCCAGGTCAATACCGCGGGCCAGGACGCGTCACCGGAAGGTTGGATGCTCACCCGACCACGGTAATGGACGAACGGGCACGGAGCACCGCTGGTTCGGGTTATTGCTTCGATCAGGGACCTTTTAGGGACTTCGATCGGCCCCGAAGATCTCGATGTAAGGCGTTTCACAACGGTTCTTCCGTAAGGAGCACGCCGCGGACCGAATAGTTGGCAAACGGTGTCGGAGTTCTCGAGTACCGTGCTTCTAGGTCGGTTCGTGAGGAAGGGTGCTGTGACGTCGTCGCGGAGCATGGTGGGTTTGTTTGCCGGTATCGGTGGTCTCGAGTTGGGGCTCTCGGAACATGGGTGGAACACCGAACTGCTGTGTGAAATCGATCCGGGCGCGCAGGCAGTTCTCCGTTCGCGTTTCGCCGACGTGCCGTTGCACGGTGACGTCACCAAACTTCGCGCGCTGCCCAGTGACATCGAATTGGTGGCCGCCGGTTTCCCCTGCCAGGACCTCTCTCAGGCCGGCAAAACGGCAGGCATCACCGGCGCACGCTCAGGCCTGGTGGACGAGGTGTTCCGTCTGGTCAAGCGTAAGAGGGGCCCGCGCTGGCTGTTGATCGAGAACGTTCCGTTCATGCTCCAGCTCGGCAAGGGCGCCGCCATGCGGCACATCACCGACGCCCTCGAAGACCTCGGATACACCTGGGCGTACCGGGTGGTCGACGCCCGCGCCTTCGGACTCCCCCAGCGTCGCCAGCGAGTCATCATGCTTGCCTCGCGCACAGACGATCCCCGCGAAATCCTGTTCGGCCAGGACGCCGGCGAGCGCCTGGGTGGCGATCCCGCGGACTACCCCTGCGGCTTCTACTGGACCGAAGGCACTCGCGGTCTCGGATGGGCCGTCAATGCCGTGCCGACGCTCAAGGGCGGCTCGTCCGTCGGCATCCCCAGTCAGCCGGCAGTCCGGTTGCCGTCAGGTGAGATCGTCACTCCCGGTCTAGTCGATGCCGAGCGACTGCAGGGTTTCGATCCCGACTGGACGCTGCCGTCCGTCGAGGTTCCCGGCCTACGCCACAGCCATCGCTGGAAGCTCGTCGGCAATGCCGTGAGCGTGCGGATGGCGTCGTGGGTCGGTGGCCGGTTGAGCGATCCCATCGAATACGACGCCGCGGGCGAGACGCCACTCGAACCGGGCGACGCCTGGCCGAGTGCGGCCTGGGGCCGTAACCGCCAGGCCTTCCGCGTCCATACCTCGACCTGGCCGGTCCAGTACGACTACGAGGATCTGAGCGGCTTCCTCGAAGACACGCGGTTGCTGTCGGCTCGGGCCACCGCCGGCTTCCTCAAGCGCGCGCGCATGGGCAATCTTCGGTTCATCCCCGGTTTCATCGAGGACGTCGAAAGCCATCTCGAGCGGATGGGCGGATACCCCGAGGCCGCAGCATGACGGACTCGCTGTTCCCCGAACCGGAAACGCTGTTTTCCGAGCCGGAACACGAACCACTGTGGAGTGCACTGCAACTCGCGGGCGACAAGCCCCCGGCCGACGCCGATCGCGGCGAGAAGAAGAACTACGCCCAGCGACTGTCCAATCAACTGGCACAGACGGTGGCCGACGCTCTGCGTCCGCTGTATCCCAACATCACCCCGACGGCGTCCGGTGAAGGCCAGGAGGCAACAGTCGATGTCGCCAAGGGCCGAAAGCGCTTGGACGTCAAGGCACTCGACCCCACTCTCGGCCTGATCCTCTGCGTCTCCATCAAGACGTACAACTTCCAGGACTACAGTCCCCGCAGCGGCAAGCTGGGACGGTGGACCAAGAACATCGTCCGCAACGACCACGAATTGCGTGGCGAGGCAATGGTTCTGCATCAGCGTCAGCCGTACAGCGTGTTGGTCGCCGTCATGTTCGAGCCGTACGCCACGTGCGACGACGGCGACCCGACCAAGACCAGCGACACCGGCAAATCCTCTTTTGCACACCACGTCACGACGCTCTCGAAGCGCTCGGGCCGAGGCAAGCGCGCGGTGGTCGGCGTTCCGGGAAAGGCCTGGGTGGATCTCGGCGCCGAGGACACCCGCTACGACCTCTTCGAGAAGGTCTACATCGGACTCTACGAACTCGATGGCGCAGTTCGGTTCTTCGACGTCGACGAGCCGCCGCCGCGCAACGGGCGCCCCACCGAAGCTCAGACGCTCTCGTTCACCGACTTCGTGACCGTCGTGCACGGTGAAGTGGAGCGTCGCAACAGGTTTGCGCCCACCTGGTCCGATCCCGAAGACAGCGAAGATTCCGACGGCTGAGGGAACCACGGTGCCTGCGACGGATCCTGCCACCAGCGCTCGGATGAGCGCTCAGCGTCGGCGCGACACCAAACCCGAAATCGCACTTCGACGCGAGCTGCATCGACGCGGACTCCGGTACTTCGTGGACCGAGCGCCGATCAAAGGTGTTCGCCGACGGGCCGATCTGGTATTTCCACGCCGCAAAGTCGCGGTGTTCGTGGACGGATGCTTCTGGCACAGCTGCCCGCAGCATGCGACGTTTCCCAAGAACAACGCGCAGTGGTGGACGGACAAGTTGGCCGCCAACGTGGTTCGAGACCGCGACACCGATGCACGTCTGGCAGAGCAGGGTTGGACCGTCATCCGCATCTGGGAGCACGAAGATCCGCTGGTAGCGGCCGAACGCGTCCAGAAAGCCCTGCTCGGTCCGTAAGCTCGATTTCGTGAAGGAACGCAACGTTGCGCGGTGGGGTTTGGTGGCTGCGCTGGCTCTGGGCGGAATCGTCTACTCGTCGTGGATTCTCGAATTCTTCCTGGACACCGGCCTCGACCCGGTGACATCGTTCCTCAGCGAACTCGATGCCGAGAACCAGAAATACCGCGATGTCTTCGGTAACGCCGATGTCCTGTCCGCAATCTTGATGTTGATCTCCGGAGCGCTGGGCCTGCTGATCACGCCCCGGCGAAGGCTCTTCGTCACGGGCTGGATTGCGCTGGCAGTGTTCGGCATCGCGACCATCGCCGACGCGTCGTTCCCCCTCGAATGCTCGGGCGAGGGTTGCCCGTCGAGCGCACCCGACGG
The DNA here is from genome assembly GCF_040546695.1 of Rhodococcus sp. OAS809. Lineage (NCBI taxonomy): Bacteria > Bacillati > Actinomycetota > Actinomycetes > Mycobacteriales > Nocardiaceae > Rhodococcus > Rhodococcus sp. OAS809. The sequence continues at coordinate 3,692,727 of NZ_JBEPOI010000002.1, forward strand.
TCTACTTCCGCAGCTCCACCATGTTCACGCGTTGACGAGCAGCGTGGCGGTCTTCGCGATCTTCACCGCGATGATCGCATTCACCGTGGGAGCGTTCAGGTATCGCGAGCACCCTTCTTTGCGGACGACGGGTCTGACCATTCTGATCCTGACTTCCCTTGCGACGGTGTGGATGTTGACGACCAACAGCATCGAAGTCTCCGGCGGCGGTAATCTCGGACTGGGTATCGCTCAACGTGCGCAGGTGCTGGGAATGTCGTTGTGGTTGTGCACCCTGGCATTTGCGATGTCGAGGCCGCCATCCACCGGGCTCCCGGCGTCGCCGCGCTGACAGGTTTTCCGGCAAGCGATTCGGGCGATCCTGGAACTACAACTGAAAATGGCTGCCCCGAACTAGCGAAGGTGTGCCCATGTCTCTCGCGTCGTCGTTCTTCGCCCATCCGCACCAGGCGTTCACTGCTGGTTTCTATCGCAACGAGTCCTTCGACTTCGAGCTACGAGTCGTTCTCGGGCAAGCCACCTTCGGCGCGGCAGATACCGGCGAAGTGCTCTCGGCCATCGCTCACGTCGGCGAGAAGGACCTCGAAGGCTGGTACGAGGCCTGGTTCGACCTCGGCACACGGGTATTCGGGCAGGCCGATGAGGCAGCCGAGGCCGGGCATTCGCGAAGCGCGTCCAACGCGTACCTGCGGGCGGCGTCGTACTTCGGTGCGGCGATCAACGCCGTCGATGGTCTCAGCGACGATTCGGTTCTGGTCCCCACTTTCAAACGTCACCGACAGGCGTGGGACCGCTTCGTCGACACCACCGCCCAGCCCGTCGAACGCGTCCGGATCCCTTACGAGGACACCTACCTGCCCGGGTACTTCTTCCGGCCGCCCGGGGACGTGCGACGGCCGACTTTGATCATGGTGAACGGTAGCGACGGCCCGATCAGCGGGCTGTGGGGCAGCGGCGGTGCCGGGGCGCTCGAGCGGGGCTACAACGTGTTGATGTTCGACGGTCCCGGTCAGCAGTCGATGCTCTTCGAGCGCAACATCCCGTTCCGTCACGACTGGGAAGCCGTCATCACGCCCGTCGTCGACTATCTCGTGGACCGGCCGGACGTCGATGCGTCGAAGCTGGCGATGTACGGGATCAGTCAGGGCGGGTACTGGGTGCCCCAGTCGTTGGCGTTCGAGCATCGGATCGCGGCAGCGATCGCCGATCCGGGGGTCGTGGACGTGGCCGCGTCGTGGCTCGCCCACATCCCCAAGAACATGCAGAAGCTACTCGACGAGGGGAAGTCGGAGGCCTTCGACCGCGACATGGCGATAGGGCTGGGAATGAAATTCTCCAAGGACAGCGCCCGAATCTGGCGTTTCCGAGCGCGTCCGTACCTCGCCGACGGTTACTACAACACTCTCGCCGAGGTTCGGAAGTACCACCTCGAACACGTCGCCGGCTCGATCTCCACTCCCCTGCTCATCACCGATCCGGAAGGCGAGCAATTCTGGCCCGGTCAATCCAAGCGGCTTGCCGCCCTCGCCGGCGGACCGACGACGGTGGTTCCCTTCACCGCTGCCGAGGGCGCGAACTTCCACTGCCAGCCCATGGCGAGGCGTCTGACGGATCAGCGGATGTTCGACTGGCTCGACGAGCAGTTGGATCTCTGAATCAGGCCCTCGAATCAACGATCGAATGATGGCGTATTTGCTGTGCGCTCGATGGAGTTCGGCATTCGTCGGGTATCAATCTGTGGAAGCGTGCGAGTGTGCCTACCTATCACGACTATGTGTGGATTCAGCAGTACCTCAACACGAGCCTGTCTCTCGGGTACTGCGCTGCACTCATCCCTCGGTCCACTCCCGCACAGGTGTTGAGTGCCCTCGGCGCCGACGAGAACACACAATCGGAGGCAATCGGGATCGCCGAACTCGGCGAGGTGATGTCCGATCTCACTGAACAGCCCGAGACAGCCGGGGCTGGGCAGGTAGTCGCAGTCGCGGCGGTGGGCGACGACAGCACACTGTTGATGCAGATCAACGGCGGTTCCTTCGCTATCTCGGAAGAATTGATGCGGCCCCTTCTATCCGATCGCGAGGTGGCTTCGCACTATCTCAGCGTCAATGCCGACAGCCAGTTCATCTGGTGGTCGAACGGCACACGCGTGGCTGAATTCGAACTCTTCGGATCCAGCCCGGTGGTCGGGGACGATCGGATGGTGGATTTGATTCTCGATGTCGGCGGAATCGGAATCGACGATGACGCCCAAGGCTATGCAGGTGAGCATGCGTTGGAGGGCGCCTTTGCTCTCGCCGAGCAGATCACCGGCGTCGCAGTCCCCGCCTCGCTATTCGTGGAAGGCCAATTTATGGTGGCCGTTGTCCCCAAGTCAGGACAGTCCCCCTCGGCAGATGTGCCATCTGAGGCTTCTCCGCGAAAGTCGCCCGCTGCGTGGAGCGAGGTAGCGCGACGTTACAAAGCGGCGGAACGGATTCCGCTACATGGGGTGATGTTCCGCGGGCGACCCCCCGGCGGTCGTCCCTCCGTGCGACTCGAATTCTGGTTCAAGCCGCGCACCTGCATCCGTCTCGAAGACGAGCAGGGAGTGCTGTTTCTGCAGAACCGACAGAAGCAGACGTGGTTCCGCACCGACGGGGTCCTCGAACGACGAAACGGCGGATACAGTCTCGACATCCATATCGAACAACTTCTCCAGATACACAGAACCTGGCCGTACACACCTTTCGCCGACCTACGCCCACCCGACACGACAGGGCGGGAAGTAGAGGTCGACGGGCGGAGAGCGTGGGAATTCGCGATGCCACCGGATTGGGCCGGCCGTGATGCCACGGTGGCGTTCGACGCGGAAACCGGGATCCCTTTGCGGTGGGCGGACCGAACGGGCAGCCATGAGATATCGGCGCTGGAAACCGGTATCGACGTCGACGACGGCTTTTTCTCCGGCCCCTGATAATCGAAGCAAGCGAAGCGTCTGACGGATCAGCGGATGTTCGACTGGCTCGACGAGCAGTTGGATCTCTGAATCAGGACACTTTCTCTTTCTTCGACAACAGAGTGGCAATCATCGGCAACAGCAGAACCGTGATCGCCCCGGCCGCGACAAGAATCGACGCGTTGTCCGAGGACATCTGATGCGCGTCGACGGCCGCGCCCGTGACCGCCACGATCATGGGCAGGCCGGTAGCCCCGTACAACGCGACTTGCGCACTTTCGCGCGTGGTGAAGGGCGGCTCCACCTTCTCGAACTTGGTCACGAAGAACACCGGCACGCCCCGGACTACAACGATCAGGATCAAAAACGCAATCAGTATGCCGGGACTGGCGGCGACCGCCGAGACGTCGATCGCCATGCCTGAAGTGATGAAGAAAATCGGGATGAGGAACCCGAAGGCGATCCCGTCGAGCTTGATCTCGAGGCGCTCGTCGCCCTCCGGCATCAGTCGCCGCAGGATGAAGCCGGCGGCAAACGCACCGAGAATGACGTCGAGTGAGAACACAGCCGACAGCACTCCGAGGCTGACCAACAACAGAACGGTGAGGCGGACCGTCGTCTGCGCCGTCGTGTCCGCCCCTGCCCGCACCAGGCGATGTGTCCACGAGCCTTCGTGAATCAGCTTGCCGGGCAGCACCGCAACGATGACAGCGATCAAGGCGAAGACGGCAAGAACGATCAGCGACAGTACGGCACCACGGGCACTCAGCAGCACCGCCATCGCGACGACCGGCCCGAGCTCGCCGACGGCCCCGTGGTTGAGGACGGTCTTACCCAAGCGTGTGTCGAGGAGTTTGTTGTCCTTGAGGATCGGCAGCAGCGTGCCCAGAGCGGTCGACGTCATCGCAATGGCAACAGCGGCTTCGGCGGAGATCACGTTCCTCATTCCCAGCAGCGAGACCACCGTGAACGCCAGCGCGAGGCAGAACAGCCATGTGTAGAGCGCTCGACGTCCGCCGCGCCCACTGAGTTCCTGTCGGTCGATCTCGTAGCCGGCGAGCAGGAACAGCATGCCGAGGCCGAGTTCGCGGAGGATGCCGATCGCTTCGCTGTCAGCTGCGATGTTGAGGGCGAACGGCCCGACTACTGCGCCCGCGACCAGTAGCAACACCACTTCGGGAACCAGTCGACGCGGGATCAGGCCCGCGACTATCGGCGCGATGGCCGCGATCAGCGCAATCCAGAACAGCGAGGAGGCAATTGAAGGCACGGATCATTGTCGGACAAAACCGACCACTCTGCACACATTGCGACCGGTCAGTCTGGTAGAAGTATCGAATGCTCACCTAGTAATGCGTGAGCAATCCCACGTGAAGGAACGGCCATGACACAACCCCCGCAGGACCCTAACCAGCCATATGGCCAGCCGCCTCAGCAGCCGTACGGGCAGCAACCCCAGCAGCCCTACGGACAGCAACCACCGGCTCAGCAACCTTATGGACAGCCTTATCCAGATCAGTCTGGCGCGCCGTTCCCGGGCCAGTACGCTCAGCCGGCCGGTGGATTTCAGCAACCGCCGCCTTCACCGGCGAAAAAGAAGAAGTGGCCATGGGTCGTCGGAGGCATCGTGGCGTTCTTCGTGATTGTCGCGATCGCCACTGGCGGCGGGGACAAAGACAAGGAAGAATCCGCCGCGGCCCCCACAACCACGCAAGCCGCGGACAACGGTGCCTCCGTGGCCGCAGTTGCCCCGGCCGAAGCTCCCAAGGAAACGAAGTCTTCGAATCCCGGAATCGGCGAGGAAGTGCGAGACGGAAAGTTCGGTTTCGTCGTGACGGGTATCGAGACCGGCCTCACGACGATCGGCGACAATCCCTACTTGCAAGAGCAAGCTGAGGGTCAGTTCGTACTCGTTCACGTCGAGATCACGAACACTTCCGACAAGCCCCAGGCTTACTTCGGATCCAATCAGACCTTGATCGACACCGAAGGTCGCGAGTTCACCAACAACACGATGGCAGCGATCAATATCGACGCCGAAACCGCGATCGGCGGCGACATAAACCCCGGCATCACACGGAAGACCACCATTGTCTTCGACATCCCGACCAGTGCCACCCCCAAGGAGATCGAGGTACACGACTCGATGTTCTCCGGTGGCGCCACAATTTCGCTTCAGTAAACCCGGAACAGTAAGAACGACGGTCTCCACCAGTTGACGATCAGCTGGTGGAGACCGTTCTCCTGCGAAAGGCCAACGGACTGAGGTCAGTACAGGTACTTGCGGTACGCCTCTTGTCTGGCGGGTTCGAGGTCCTCGACGCGCAGGCTGTGTTGCTCCGCCATCATGTCGCGCAGACTCGGCACCTCATCGGATGCGGGCCACGTCGACGGATCCCACAGCTTCGCCCGCAGAATTGCTCTCGCGCAATGCAGATACGCCTCGTCGATCTGCACGATCACCGCAAGCTGTGCAGGCTTGCCGTTCATCGCCATCGAATCCAACAGATCAGGATCGGTGGACAGAGTCGCCGTGCCGTTGACGCGCACGATCTCGTCGTGCCCGGGCGCGAGAAAGAGGATCCCCACGTGAGGATTCTCGATCATGTTCCGGTACGAGTCAGCGCGCCGGTTGCCCGGACGATCCGGGAGCACGAGCGTCTTCTCGTCGGGAAACAGAACCTGACTGACCAGGTCTCCACGCGGCGAGCAATCGCAATTTCCGGCCGCATCGGATGTCGCGAGCACAAAAAACCGTGCCTGCTCGATGAATTCACGGATCAACGGAGTCGTGTGAGCGGTCTGCTTCTCCATGATCATCGGATGGGGCTGTCCGAGAATCGCATTGAGTTGTTCCACGGATTCGATCCGCCCGCCCGGGGCGTTCGACGCCGTCACGTCGACACGTCGTCGAGCACGTGGTGGCGCCCGAGCGGCAACACCAACGGCTTACCCGACATGGGGTCCGGGATGATTCGGCTCTCGAGACCGAACACGGTGCGGACGTTGTCGCTCGTGAGCACCTCGGCAGGATCACCCGCCGCGTAGACCCGGCGATCGGCCATGGCGACGAGGTAGTCGGCGTAGCGGGCGGCGAGATTGAGATCGTGCAGAACCATGACAATCGTTGTACCCCGAGTCCGGTTCAGGTCGGTGAGCAGGTCCAAGACCTCAACCTGGTGGCTCACGTCCAAGAAGGTGGTCGGCTCGTCGAGTAGAAGCAGATCGGTTTGTTGGGCGAGCGCCATCGCAATCCACACACGTTGGCGCTGACCACCGGAAAGCTCGTCCACCGATCGTTCGGCCAATTCGGTTGTGTCCGTGGCCGCAAGCGCCTCGGCGACAGCTGCGTCATCCTCGCGGCTCCACCTCGACAGCACCCGCTGATGTGGATGACGACCACGGCCGACGAGATCGGCGACAACTATCCCTTCCGGTGCGATCGGTGACTGCGGCAGCAGACCGAGCGTGCGAGCGAGCTTCTTCGCAGGCAGGCGATGAACATCCTTGCCGTCCAACAGAACATGACCGCTTCGGGGACTGAGTAGCCGCGACATCGACCGCAGCAGTGTCGATTTGCCGCACGCGTTGGCGCCCACGATGGTCGTGATCTTTCCCGGCGGCACCGCGAGGTCGAGCGATTCGACGACGGTCCGTCCTCCGTAACCGAGTTCGAGGTTTTCGACAGTCAGAGTATGGGATTCGGTCACAGCGAACCTCCCGTTCGGTTGGAGCGAATGATGAGGTAGACAAGATACGGCGCTCCCAGCGCGCCGGTCACCACGCCAACGGGGTAGCGGGTGCCGAAGGCGTACTGTCCGCAGAAATCGGCAACGAGCACCAGCAGAGCTCCGACCAGCGCCGACGGAATCAAAAGTGATGTTCCCGGACCGACGATGCGGGCGGCAATGGGGCCGGACAGAAATGCGACGAAGGCGATGGGCCCCGCAGCGGCAGTGGCAAAGGCGATGAGTCCGACGGCCGCAATGATCGTCAGAATGCGCGTTCGTTCCACTCTGACGCCGAGCGCTTGTGCTGCGTCGTCACCGAGCTGGATGGTCGAAAGGTTGCGCGATTGGCTCAGCAGCACCGGCCCGAGCACGACCAGCGCCAGGAGTACGGGAACCGTCGAACCCCAGTTGGCACCGTTGAGACTGCCGGTGAGCCAACGCATCGTCTCCTGCAGATCCCACGCGGCGGCGGTACTGAGCAGGTAGGCGGTGACACTGTCGAGCATGGCGGCGATGCCGATACCGATCAGAATCAGCCGAGTGCCTGCTACACCGTCTCGGAAGGACAGAACGTAGATCAAGACTGCGACGCCCAGACCGACAGCGATGGCGAAGATCGAGACCTGCGAGCCGCCGAGTGAAAGCGAGATGATCGCGAAAGCTGCTGCAGCGCTTGCGCCGGAGCTGATTCCGATGATGTCGGGGCTCGCGAGCGGGTTGCGCAGCATCGTCTGGAACGTGATGCCACCCAAGCCGAAACAGATCCCGGCGACCACAGCGAGGACAGCGCGAGGCAGCCGGAGGCGGCCGACTGTGAACGAGGCACCGGGTACGTTCTCCCCCAACACGACACGAAGCACATCTGACGGCGGGTAGAAGGTTTTTCCCACCATCAGAGTGACCGCGAACGAGGCGACGACGAGGACCGTCAGCGCGGCAATCACGATGCGGCGGCGTCTACCCCGTCGGATACGGCTTGCTCCGACGGCGTCGACCTCGACGTCGGGAGTAACGAATGTAGTGGTCACAGCTCACGTATTTTCTGACGGCGGACGATGTAGATGAAGAAGGGCGCTCCGATGAGCGCCGTAATGATGCCGACGTCGATTTCGCTCGGCCGCGCGACAATTCGTCCGAGAATGTCGGCGGCGAGCAGAAGGCCGGCACCTGTCAGCGCAGAAAACGGTAGCAGCCAACGGTTGTCGATACCGATCAACAACCTACACAGGTGCGGGACTACCAAACCGACGAAGCCGATCGGTCCCGCGATGGCAGTGGCCGCACCGCAGAGCAGCACTGCACCGAGCGCTGCCACTGCACGAACCACCGCGACACGCTCACCGAGGCCCGATGCGACCTCGTCACCGAGCGCAAGAGAGTTGAGACTGCGGGCCGACAGCAGGCAGATCACGAAGCCGACAACGAGAAATGGCAGACCGTGCCGGATCACCTCGAAACTCGCGCCACCGACGCCGCCGATCTGCCACGAACGAATGTTGCCCGCAATATCGTTTCGCGGCAGCATGATCGCAGTGATGAACGAAGCAAACGCAGCCGATGTTGCGGCCCCGGCGAGAGCCAACTTGAGTGGGGTGGCTCCACCTCGCCCGAGTGACCCGACCACGTAGACGAACAACGCCGCCCCGGCTGCACCGAGTACGGCCACCCAGATCATGCTGGTCTGGGTCCACAGTCCGAACCACGCCATTCCGATCACCACGGCGAGCGAAGCGCCCATGTTGACGCCCAGGATTCCGGGATCCGCCAAAGGGTTTCGGGTGATCCCCTGCATCACTGCGCCGGCAAGACCGAGCGCAGCTCCCACGATTATCGCGAGCACCGTCCGCGGAATGCGCTTGGCAATCGCGCCCTGACCGATGTTGTCCGTTGAACCACTCAGTGCGGCAAAGATATCGGACCAGTCGACGTCACGAGAGCCGATGACGATCGAGGCGCACATGAGCACCGCGAGGACAACGAGAAGGGCGATCAGCCACAGCGAATTGCCGAACGTCGGGCGCCGCGTATCGCGAGCGCCCGACGTCGAATCCTGCGAGGTTACAGTCACTCCGACTTTCCAGCGGACCCGGCGAGCAGATCGACGTAGTCGCCGAGTACCCACGAAATTGCGAGTGGAGTCGGGTTGGCCGCCGTTCCCATCGGCCCGGTCCCATTGAGGAACACGATCGAGTTATTGGCGACGGCAGGCATCTGCGAGAGCAATGGGTCAGCCTTGAGTGCGTCGACGAGCGCCTGGTCACCGTAGGTGACGATCAGTTCGACGTCGTCGAAGACGTCCACACGCTCGGCACTGACCTTCTTCGAGAACTCACCACCCGTCGAGGCGTCGGCAACGCTCTTCGGCGTCGAAAGTCCGAGGTCCTCGAAGAACGCGGCGCGCGTGTCGTTCGCCGTGTAGAAGCTGACCTGGCTCAGATCAGCGGTGTCGACGTGCGTCAGGAACATGGTTGCCTTGCCGGCAAGCTGCGGATGCGAGGCAACCTCGTCGGCGATCTCCTTTTCGATGGTGGAGATCAGTTCCTGCCCTTCGGATTCCATGCCGAGGCCCATGCTGTTGAACTTGATGACGTCGCGCCACGACGTCGCCCACGGCCCCTCGGGATACGCCACAACCGGAGCGATCTCACTGAGAGTGTCGTAGTCCTCCTGCGTCAATCCGGAGTACGCGGCAAGAATGACGTCAGGGTTCGTATCGGAGACGGCTTCGAAGTCGATGCCGTCGGTCTCGTCGAAGAGCACCGGCGGCTTCGCGCCAAGGTCATCGAGCTTTTCCTCGACCCACGGCAGCATTCCGTTGCCGTTGTCGTCACCGAAAGTCGCCGCTGCCATTCCGACGGGAACCACGCCGAGAGCAAGGGGCACTTCGTGATTGGCCCAGGCGACGGTGGCAACTCGCTCCGGCTTGGTGTCGATCGTCGTAGTTCCGAAAGCGTGCTCGATCGTGACGGGGAAGGAGCTGGATCCGCTTCCGGCGTTGCCGCCGTCGGCGGTCTCCGAGGAGTCGGAACTGCAAGCTGTCACGCCGAGGGCGACTGCGACCGCTGCTGCGGCCACCGCCAAGAAGCGTTTTGAACGCATGAAAACAGAACTCTCTCGAGAAGGGGTACGGCCCTCAACCCGGCTCAATCAGGCACTTAGGTGAGGTTTGCCTAAACCGTATACGGGAGGGCAATGTGGCGCAATCGCGTGTTTGGGACACCCCATGTAGCGATCGAGACAAGGTGTGATGGCCGATCAGCTAGCCCGGAACATCCCTGGTGTAGCGCCTGTAGTGCGCCGGAATGCCGCCCCGAATGCGCTGGTCGAGTGGTAGCCCACACGCTCGGCAACCTCTTGTAGATCCAAGCCGTGGGCAAGAAGGGTCACCGCTCGTTGGGCGCGCACAGCCGAGACCCACTGCCCGAAACTCATCCCGGTCTCCGACCGAAATACCCGGGTGATGGTTCGCGGGCTGACACCGAGGAGCCTTGCCCAGTCGGACAGCGTTCGCATGTCACTCGGATCGTCACCGATCGCATCGACGATGGGTTGCAGAAGTGGCGAGTCCGGCACCAGCACCAGCAACTCGTTCGGCGACGGTGCCAGCACGTCGATCACCATCTGCTCCGTGAGCGAGCGCGAAGGAGCTCCGAGTGACTCGTCTGCCAGTCGCTCGAGGAGGTTCCGCAGCAGCGGAGTGACCTCGATCGCCACCGGCACGTCGGACAGAGAAGGAACCGATGCGATGTCGAGCTGAGCGGCGCGATACCAGGTGCCGGCCGGCGCGATCGCCGAGTGCAGGACGCCGGCGGGCATCCACAGACCGACGGTCGGCGTAATGGTCCACGTGCGCGATCCCACCGTGGCGCTCGACGCTCCCCACTCGTTCCACAACAATTCGTGAGTCGGGTGCGAGTGCGCATCCCACCGGGTCTCGCGGGAGACAAGTTCGTCCATGCCCGCAATGACAAAGGGCACCTCGACCGCCCCGGCCGAGTAGACCGGGAGCGTCCGACTGTCGACGGTCTCCAACGGGTTCTCCTCGGTTCGCGTGGCTGCTCCGCAGAAAGCATAGGTCGCGGGGATCGGTTGTCGGTTCCCACGATCGCGAGGATCACCGCCCGAAATCGCCGAGGTGACCTCACACACATTCAAGAATTGCGTATGCACCACAACAAAAAGAAGGTCACAGACCTGAAGTCTGTGACCTTCTTTCTTGTGCGCCCGAAGGGATTCGAACCCCTAACCTCTTGATCCGTAGTCAAGTGCTCTATCCGTTGAGCTACGGGCGCATGTTCTGTTGTCTTGCTGGTCTTGCGTGTCTTACCGTCGTAATTTCTATCATTTCTAACCCGCCGGTCAAAATCACCGGCTTGGCGGAGGCGAGAGGATTTGAACCTCCGGTCCCTCGTAAAAGGGACAACTCATTAGCAGTGAGTCCCATTCGGCCGCTCTGGCACGCCTCCCTGGGGGTTCCGATCCTTTCGGACCGCCGGATCGAAAGATTACACACCCTTCGCCACCAAAGGCAAAACGTGTGGTCAGCGGACTGTTTTGTGGACTTACCGCAGGTGGCTGTCGAACCAGTCGAAGATCCGGGTCTGAGCTTCGATGATCGAGGCCGAATCAGGGTCGTCGAGGTCAGCGTCCTCGGACAGCTGTGGCGGCTCGTCCGCCCGGTGAGCCAGTCCGGCGTAGCTGACCACCAGTGTCGCGACGTCGGCCTTCGCGGTCGCTTCCCGGAGCAGAGTCACGTGTTCGCGAGGCGTGCTGGGATCGTCCTCGCCGTACAGCGCCAGCCACGGCGCCTGCAGGGAAGTGGCCGCGTCGACAAGCGCCTGAGCATCCACCGACAAGGCTTCGACGATTCCCCGGGCGGCGACGCTCACCGCGGCGCCGACGGGACGGCTGGTGGCCACGAGCATCGCGGCGGTACCGGCGTCGTCGAATCCGAGCACCCCGATGGTGTCTGCGAGAACTTCGCGTCCGACGAGCCAATCGAGGGTCGCGTCGAAGTCGGCGAAGAGGTTGTCACCGAACACCTCACCCTGCATGTGTTCGGGTTCGCGGTGAAACAGGTGAGGTGCGACGCTCACCCACCCTTCGCCGGCAAGCGCGCACATCAGATTCAGCAGAGCCGGGCTGAACTTCCGGGCTTCATGCAGGACGACGATCCCGCCCCGCGTCGGGCCGTCCGGCTCCACCACGGTCAGCGGAACAGCCGTGGCGACCTCCCCTTCGGCTCCGCGCAGATACGCGGTGGCTCGGAAGATTTCCGACATCTTCTAACTCTGACACGCAGACGGCCGCTACGCACCAAATCGGTGCGCGCATAATCGACTCGTGACCGCACACATTCGCCCTGACCTCGCCTCCATCCCCGCCTACGTTCCCGGACGCAATTTTCCGGGTGCGATCAAGCTGGCGAGCAACGAAACGACAGTAGGGCCGTTGCCCGGTGTGCGTGACGCCGTCGCCGACGCGGTCGCCAATGCCAACCGCTACCCGGACAATGCTGCGGTTGCACTCATCGAGGCGCTGGCCAGCTTCCTGAAAGTCGAGCCGGCCAACGTCGCCGCTGGTTGCGGCTCCGTGACACTGTGCCAGGAACTCGTGCAGATCACGTGCGATCAGGGTGACGAGGTCATCTACGCGTGGCGTTCGTTCGAGGCGTACCCCGTGGTCACCCAGGTCGGCCATGCCGTCTCGGTCAAGGTTCCGCTGACCGAGGACTTCGGCCACGACCTCGACGCGATGCTGGCCGCGATCACGGATCGCACGCGGTTGATCTTCGTATGCAACCCCAACAACCCGACCGGCAATGCACTGTCGAAGGCAGAGCTCGAGAGCTTCCTCGACGCGGTCCCGGCGCACGTCGTCGTCGCACTCGACGAGGCGTACTTCGAATACTCACGCTCGGACGCCGACGGCATCGAGCTGTTCCGCAGCCGCCCCAACGTGGTTGTTCTGCGCACCTTCTCGAAGGCGTACGGCCTCGCGGGAATCCGCGTGGGTTACGCGGTCGCGGATCCGGAGATCATCGTGGCCCTCGGCAAGGTGCACACCCCGTTCACCGTGAGCGCTGTCGCGCAGGCCGCCGCAATCGCTTCCCTGGCTGCAGCAGACGAACTGCTTGCCCGCACCGAAGGTGTCATCGCCGAGCGGACACGAGTTCGAACCGCTCTGATCGAAGCCGGGTACACCGTCCCCGAGTCGTCGGCGAACTTCGTCTATCTCCCCCTCGGAGAGCTCTCTCCCGCTTTTGCCGAGGCGAGTACCGAAGCGGGCATTCTGATCCGCCAGTACGGCGTCGAGGGCGTCCGGATGACCATCGGCGATCCACACGAGAACGACGCATTCCTCGCTTTCGCGAACACCGACGTCGCGAAGCAGGCCGCGGGCATCGGCGTCACCGCGTGACACTCGATACATAACTGTTACGCCGAGGACTGGAATTCGTTTCGGCAGACGGGCACACTCAGGGAGGTTCGAGGCCGGTCCGAGCGAGGGAGCACGACGCATGACGCGACGCATGACACGAACGTGTGCCGTGCTCGCAACGACCCTTCTCGCCACCACCGCGACCTCCCTGAGCGGCGTCGCCAACGCAGAGTCCCAGGACACGGTGTCGGTACGTCTGTTGGCGTTCAACGATCTGCACGGCAGTCTCCGCCCGCCGGAAGGTGTTCGCAGCGAGATCAGGCAGGCCGACGGCTCGCTCACTCCCGCAGGTGGCGCGGCGTATCTCGCGGCCTACGTGACGCAACTTCGCAGCCAGGCCACCAACTCGCTGCTGTATTCGGTCGGTGACAACTGGGGATCGTCGGCGCTCGAGTCGGCGATGTTCAACGACGAACCGACGGTCGAACTCCTGAACCGGATGAAGATCGACGCTTCCGCGATCGGCAACCACGAACTGGACAAGGGACTCGCCGAGTTCCGACGCATGCAGTCCGGCGGTTGCTCCGCCGTCGATGCGTGCACGTTCAGTCCGTCCTTCGACGGCGCCAACTTCCCACTGATGGCCGCGAACATGACGTACACCAACGGCACCCCGGCCACGCTGCCCTTCACCGTGAACATGGTCGACGGCATTCCGCTCGGAGTCATCGCGATTTCCCCCGCCAACACGTCGCAGATCGTGACACCAGGCGGGATCGCCGATCTGCAGTTCGGCGACGAGGTCGAAGCGATCAACCGCACCGCCGACGTCCTCGACTTCTTCGGCGTCAAAGCCATCACCGTCCTCCTGCACCGTGGGGACGAACCGGCCGTCGAAGGTGGGCCCAACGACTGCAACGTCGAGTCCGGGCCGGCCCGCGACATCGCCCTTCGTGCGTCACCGAAGGTGGACGTCATCTTCACCGCCGACAGCCACCAGCAGTACAACTGCGAATTCCCTGATCCCGCAGGCAATCCCAGAGTCGTGATGCAGGGCGCTTCGCACGGCCGGATCGTGTCCGTCGCAGACGTCACCATCGATCGCAACACACGCGAGGTCGTTCGCGATCAGACGTCCGCGTTCAATCAGATAGTGACACACGATATTTCGCCGGATCCCGATATTCAGGCTCTCGCCGACCGGGCCTGGTCGGAGGCGTCGGACAGCGCTCAGCGGCCGGTGGGGACCATTACCGCCGATCTGACACGCGACCGCGTCCCCAGCGGCGAATCGACACTCGGCAACCTGGTCGCCGACGCTCAACTCGCCGCCGGATCGACACGAGGCGCCCAACTAGCGTTGACGAACCCCGGCGGAATGCGCGAGGACTTGGACTTCGGCACTTCCGGCCAGGTCACCTACCGCCAGGCCTACGGTGTTCAGCCATTCGGTAACAGCCTCGAGGTGCTCTCCGTCACAGGAGCGGTGTTGAAGGACGCTCTCGAACAGCAATTCCAGATCGACCTCGACGGCACCGCTACCGAGCGCATCCTCTCCCCGTCCGCGGGCTTCACCTACGCCCTGGACCGGCGGGCGGCACCAGGCGCGCGAATCTCGGAAATGCGTCTGAACGGGCAGGACATCGCGCCCGACGCCGTCTACAGCGTCGTGGTGAACAAGTTCCTCGCCGAGGGCGGGGACGGCTTCACCGCACTGAAGAACTCCACCCAGATGACCGGTGCCGGCAACGACCTCGACGCCTTGACCGCCCTGTTCGCAGCCGGGTCGCCGGTCTCGCCACCTGCCACCGACCGCATCCGCACCATCGGCTGACTAGGCATCCCCGCGCTCGATTGCCTAGTCTCGACGGGTGATCATCGCGACCCATAACGGCAAGTTCCATGCAGACGACGTCTTCGGCGTATCGCTGCTCAAGCAGCTGTACCCCGACGCCACCGTCGTTCGCAGCCGTGACGAGTCCGTCCTCGACAGCGCGGACATCGTGCTCGACGTCGGCGGTCGCTACAACCCGGCCGAGGGGCGCTTCGACCATCACCAGCGTGATGCCGGCGAGCGCAGCAACGGCATCCTGTACTCCGCCTTCGGTCTGCTCTGGCAGGAATACGGCCTGCAGTTCTGTGAAGGCGACGCCTCCGTGTTCCGCCGTATCGACAGCCGACTGGTCGAGGGCATCGACGCCGTCGACAACGGCCAAGAGATCTACACCCTCAACGACTACGGCACCAAGCCTTTTGATCTGTCGTCCGTGCTGGACCTTTTCAATCCGATCTCGTCCACCGACGAGGAGTTCGACACCCAGTTCGAGCTGGCCGTCGTTCTCGCAACCCAGGTCTTGATTCGCCTGCGCGCCAAGTATGCCGGCGACGCGGCGGCCGAGCGCGAGTTCACCGAGACCTACGAAAAAGCAACGGATCCGCGCTTCGTCGTGCTGGAACGCTTCGTTCCCCACGGCCGCGCCGCGTCGGCCCAGCCAGAGCTGCTGTTCACCATCTTCCCGAACACCAACGGCGGCTGGTCGATTCAGACGGTCAAGCCTGCTGACTCCAAGTTCGGTTCACGAAAGCTGTTGCCGGAGCCGTGGCGCGGCCTGAACGGCTCGGATCTTGCCGCCCAGACGGGCGTCGACAGTTCGGTCTTCTGCCACAAGGCCGGGTTCATCGCGGCTGCGCAGACCCGTGACGGCGCCCTCCAATTGCTCGAACTGGCACTGGCCGAGTAGTTCTCAGCTCACATTCCCAGCGCCGTCTTCACCGTCGGCCAGGAATCGTGAAGCGCGTCTTGCCAGTACGGCCACGAATGGGTGCCGTCGTCCCGATACGCGAACACTGCGGGAATCGACAACTCCCCCAACCTCGCTTCGAACAGTTGTGTGCACGTATTAGCGAGCGCCTCGAGCGGTCCGCCTTCGATGGCAGTCTGCAGTCCACTCGGGGTGAAGACGTTGTCGTATTCTCCGGGCGCACCTGTACCGGAGGACACGTAGATCGTCTTCCCACGCAGCGTTTCCGCGTTGGTGGACGGGTCGTGCTTTTGCCAGTCGGGGTCCGACGCCGGGCCCCACATGTTGGTGGCGTCGCCCGCCTTGCTGGCCACGGTGAGCCGTACGGAGTCCTGCGAGGACGATTCGGAGTTGTCGAGACAGCCACTGTACGAGGCCAATCCGGTGTAGAGCTTCGGGTGATGTGTGATGAGGTTGGCCGCGCCGAGCGCACCCATGGACACCCCGCCGACCACGTTCGTCCCATTTCCGGAAAACGCAGAATCGATCAACGTCGGAAGTTCTTCTGCGAGAAACGATTCCCACTTGTTCACACCGAGGTTCGGATCGTCGTTCTTCCAGTTGGTGTAGAAACTGCCGGTGCCGCCCACGGGGAGAACGACGTTGACGTTCTTGTCAGCGAAAAACGTTTCGATGTCGGTCTTCTGGGTCCAGGTGCTCTCGGAGTATCCGGATTCCGAACCGGCACTGACTCCGTCGAGTAGGTAGAAGGACGGACGTGAACCGGCGCTCGACGCTGGATGCAGAACCTGCACTTGTACCTCGCGTCGCATGGCCGGCGACTCGACGAACACGGCACTGCGTGTGGGCGACAACTGCTCTATGCGATTGATGTGAGCCCCGGCCTGACCGGCCGAATCTCCTGGTGGGTTTTCAGGTGCCGGTTCGGCATACGCCACTCCGCCCACGACAAGCGCGAGCACGACCAACACAATCCCGACAAACCCAAATCTCCGCATCCGTCAAGCGCCCCCTGAGCATCGCACGACTACCGCTGACCCTCGATTGGACAGGACGAACGTCCCGGGGTCAACCCACTGGTTGGGATTTATTACTCGCGGGTATCCAATGGAGTTGGACAGTTCTCCACCGATGCACACACAGGTGTGGATAACTTCATTCACATCCACTTCCCAGTTGTGCATAACCTGTGGACAAAAGGATGAATTACAACAGAGTTATTCCTCCTACCTGCAACGATTCGTTTCCCCACAGTGTGCATAACTTTGTCGAACAGGGCTCGCGAGACGCCGGTTTCCGGGCGTGTCCATGCAGTTCACACCGCCGCGCCACTCTTTGTTCACAGGCCCGACACCACCGGCCGACAATGCTCCCCACCCCGACTTCATACTTGTTGCATGCTGACCGCTCTGCTCGCCGCCACAGCTGTGCTCGCCCTACTGACTCTGGTCCCCGGGCCCGACATGGCCGTCGTGACGCAGGCTGCTCTCGGCGCGGGCAGATCTGCCGGTTTCCGGGTAGCGGCCGGCATCGTCTCGGGCCTTCTGGTGTGGGGTCTGTTGACCGTCCTCGGGCTGTCGGCGATCCTGGCCGCGTCGGCGGAGGCGTACACCGTCGTCAAGCTCGCCGGCGCGGCTTACCTGATCTATCTCGGTGTGCGAGCACTGTGGGAGAGCCGGACGTCGCGGATGCAACACAATGCCGACGCTCCACGATCGCAGAAGGCCGGGACATGGAAGACGGGCTTCACCACCAACCTGCTCAACCCCAAGATCGCCGTCTTCTACACCGGACTGTTGCCGCAGTTGGTTCCGGCCGGGTGGCCGACGGGACCGTCGCTTGCATTGCTGGTGCTCATCCACGCAGCCATCACCATCGTGTGGCTCAGTGGCTACGTGGTCCTTCTCTCGCGAGCGCGTAGCACCTTCGAAAAGCCCCGAGTGCGACAGGCACTCGAGCGCATAACCGGAACAGTTCTTCTAGGATTCGGAGCGAAGATCGCGCTCGAAGCGCGCTGACACGGCAATCGGAAAAGAGTAGACAGTGGGCGCGTGGGGATCGGGACCGTTCGAGAACGACGGTGCAGGGGATTTGATCGCGTCCATCGGACACGGTGACTTCACCTTCGAATCGGTGGAGTGGGCATTCGAGGACGACTACCTCGAGGTGGACGGCGGCCAAATCGCCATCGCCTTGCTCGAATTGGTGCTGATCGTGCGCGCCGATCACAAGCGCGACCCCGCCACCGAAGACCTCGATCTCGACTCTTTCACCGCGGCCCTGACCAGCGAACGGCTCACCTGGTTGATCGAAATGGTGGAGCGCACCATCGCATCGACCGATTCGGAACTGTTCGAATTGTGGGACGAGCAGGGACCGGAAGAGCTTGCGTCGTGGCGCGTTCCCGTCGTGGACGGTCTCGAGGATTTGCGCGTTCTGTCGGTCTGATTCCGTCGCCGCTCCATCACGTTTGCTTATCGGGCCACAACGGTTCGGTCTTGGTCAGATGCCCTGGTAGGACCCTATGGTCGAACGGATCACCGAGTGAGAACTGTGGCTCGTCGACGACGGGAATCCACGCTCACCCCGGACCCAGGAGCAGACCATCATGGCGACTTTCGTTCCGGCTGCGCGCGTCGACAGAATCAGGGAGTCGCCGAGTGTGGCTGCCGCACAACGAGTGCGCGAGCTGAAGGCCCAGGGCCGTGAAATACTCGACCTGACCGTCGGGGAGCCCGATTTCGACACACCCGACAACATCAAGTCTGCGGCGATCACTGCGATCAACACGGGTCAGACCAAGTACACCGCAGTCAACGGCATCCCGGCTCTACGCGAGGCAATCGCAGCACGCGCGGCTTCGCGAACCGGAATCCAGTACGCGGACAACCAGATCACCGTCGGCGGCGGCGCGAAACAGGTCATCTTCCTCGCTCTCATGGCGACGGTCGAAGCCGGCGTCGAGGTTATCGTTCCCGCCCCTTACTGGGTTTCGTACCCGGATATGGTCCTCGCTCACGACGGAACTCCGGTGATCGTTCAGTGCGAGGAGTCCGACAACTTTCTTCTCACAGCCGAAGCACTATCCGCTGCAATCACTTCGAACACCAAGTGGGTCATCCTCAATGCCCCGGGCAACCCCACCGGATCTGTGTACACCCGCGAGCAGCTGCAGGCCCTCGCCGAAGTGATCGAGGCCAATCCCCATGTCAGTGTGTTGGTCGACGAGATCTACGACGAGATCAACTTCGGCGACGCTCCGATCCCGAGTCTGCTGCAGGTCGCTCCGCACCTCCGTGATCAGGTACTGGTCACCAACGGAGTCTCCAAGTCTCATGCCATGACCGGGTGGCGACTCGGATACGGACTCGGAAATTCCGGATTGATCGGCGCCGTCAACAAACTGCAGGGTCAGAGTTCTTCCTGCCCGTCCTCGATCAGCCAGGCCGCAGCCGTGGAAGCCCTTACCGGCGACCAGAGTTTCCTCACCGAATCCGTACGAAGTTACCGACGACGACGCGACCTCTCGGCTCACCTCCTCAGTGTTGTCCCCGGGCTCGAGCCCGTCGTGCCGCAGGGTGCGTTCTACCTGTTCGTCAACTGTGCCGGCTTGATCGGCAAGCAGACCCCGGATGGCACCGTGATCGAGTCCGACCAGGATCTCGTCCTCTATCTCCTCGACGAGGCGTCGGTTGCCACCATTCAGGGTTCGGCTTACGGCGCATCGCCGTACTTCCGTATCTCCTTCGCCACCTCCGAGGCCGTCCTCGAAAAGGCCGCGGCACAGATCGCCGCGGCAGTCGAACGCCTTTCCTGATCTTTCATACTTTCTGGAGTACAAGATGATTCACGTCAAGACGAAAATTGATCGCGCGGACAAGGACCTGATTGCCGAACTGGGGACGTTCTCCGCGGCCACGATTCACGAGGCACAGGGACGTAAGGGGTCGCTGCATCCGGCGATCAAACCGATCGACCGCGACATGAAGTTCTGCGGCTCCGCCTTCACAGTCAAGTGCCATCCCCGTGACAACCTCATGCTGCAGGTTGCGATCAGCTACGCACAGCCGGGTGACGTCCTGATCGTCTCTTCAGGTGATCAAGCCGCCGGCCAGTTCGGCGATGTCCTCGCCAATGCCTGTGTTGCGCGCGGCATTACCGCACTGGTCACCGACGGCGGAGTGCGCGATACCCGGGAGATCCGCGAACTCGGATTCCCCGTCTTCTCCAAGCACGTGTACATCGAGGGAACCGTCAAGGAATCTCTCGGCCCGATCAACCATCCCCTGGTCTTCGGAGAACAGGTCATTTATCCCGGTGACGTCGTCAAGGGTGACTGCGACGGCGTTGTCGTGGTCCGCCGCGAGGAGGTTGCCGAGGCAATCGAACTCTCGCGTGCCCGTGACGAAGCCGAAGCCGGGTACATCGAGCGTTACAAGCGGGGCGAGACCCCACTCGAGGTGAGCAATCTGACTGCCCTGCTGGAAGCCAAGGGCCTGGTGGTCGAATAACCTGCTGTGCGCCTTTATTAACCGCCCGCGGTTAATAAAGGCGCACAGGGTCGAAGGACTCAGAACCGCAACAGCACCTTCCCCGACACCGAAGCATCCTTGGCGACTGCGAAGGCTTCCAGAGCTTCCTCGACCGGATATTCGTGTGTGAGAACAGCATCGACAGCAAGCGAACCGTCGGCGAGGGCGAGCAGCACCTCGTCGATTTCGTCGTTGAAGCGGAATGAGCCCACCAACTCCAACTCTCGCGTGATCGCCAGCGAAATGTGTACCGGTTGAGGTCCGGACGGAAGAAGCCCGAGCATGACCACCCGTCCACCGCGCGCCGCCCCGCGAATAGCGGATTCGAGCCCGCGATGATTGCCGGTGCACTCGACGACCACGTCGGCATCGGATGCGGCGACTGCCTCGGCGTCGGTGGCCTCGAGAACCCGATCCGCACCGAGCGTCGACGCGATCTGCAGCGGAACGTCGTGCACGTCGACCGCGGTGATCGACTGCGCGCCTGCTCGTTTGAGCACAGCCACGACCAGTGCGCCGATGGGTCCGCAGCCGACGACCAGCGCCTTCTTCCCGCGTACGTCTCCCGCTCGCGAAACAGCGTGCCAGGCAACGCTTGCCGGTTCGGCTACCGACGCAGTCCGCAGGTCCAACCCCTCGGGCAGTTCCCGGAGCATGCGTGTCGGGAGCACTGCGTATTTCACGAAGGCGCCCTCGGTGTGTGGGTACTGCGCTGCACTTCCCAGGTATGTGCAGCAGGGCGAGAGGTTGGGCCGATCGCTCGGGAACCGAGGCGCGGTCCCACCGGGCGTTGCGGGGTGTACGGCCACGGAAGTTCCAACTGCCGGCCCCGTTCCGTCCGCCGCGGCCGTCACGACCGTGCCGACCACCTCGTGACCGAGCAGCATCGGTGCCTTCAGAATCGACTCCCCCGCCGCGCCGTGCGTCCAGTAGTGCAGATCTGATCCACACACACCGCCGTAAGCGATCTCGATCACTGCCTGCTCGGCGGTCGGCGCAGTCAACGCAACATGCTCGACCCGCAGGTCACCTGCCGCATGGGCCACCACTCCGAGCGTCGTTTCCGGTAGTACAAAACTCATGATGCGCTCTCTCAGTCGTTGCGACGGATGAAGTCGAGGCCACCGGGCACCTGGAAGGTGGGGAGCACCTCGATGAGACCAAGATTGACGTGGCCAGGGGCGTCGATCGCGAACTCGATGGTATCCGCGATGTCCTTGGTAGTGATGGATTCGTAGCCTTCGTAGAAGGTCTCCCACGCTTCCTTCATGGCTTCGGGCGTGCCGCCGAGGTTGCGACCGAAGATCTCGGTCTCGACCCGGCCAGGGCAGATCTCGGTCACTCGAATCCGCTTGCCGATGCAGTCGTTTCGCAGCTGGCGCGAAATCTGGTGCACCGCAGCCTTGGTCGCGTGGTAGGCAGTGTGGCCGTAGAAGTTGTACAGGCCGGCGATGGAGCTGATGTTGACGACATGACCTAGATCGCGCTCCACCATTCCCGGCAGCAGAATGCGGCACAGGTGCAGCACTGCACGAAGATTCACGTCCACCATCGCGTCGACCGATGCTTCTTCGGCGTCGAGAATGTTTCCGGTTGCGGACACCCCCGCGTTGTTGACGAGGATGTCGATCTCCAGTCCGCCGACAGCTTCGGCGAGCGCGGCGGTGTCGGTGATGTCCACGGGCAGAGGGATCATTCCGGTGCGATCGGCAACCTCACCGAGCTTGTCGGCATTGCGGGCGACGCCGTAGACCGTCAGTCCGCGCTTGGTGAACATCTCGGTG
This sequence comes from Rhodococcus sp. OAS809, assembly GCF_040546695.1. NCBI lineage: Bacteria > Bacillati > Actinomycetota > Actinomycetes > Mycobacteriales > Nocardiaceae > Rhodococcus > Rhodococcus sp. OAS809. The sequence continues at coordinate 3,714,855 of NZ_JBEPOI010000002.1, forward strand.
ACGGCGGCACCCATTCCGGTGTTGGCGCCGGTGACGAGAGCTGTGCGGTAATCGGAGAAAGGCATTGTGTGCTCCTACAGGAAGAAATTGGTATGACCCGGCGGCCGCCGCGGACTGCAGGCGGCCACCGGGCCGGATCAGGAGTGACTCACGCGAGAAGTCACAGAGTGTCGCGTAGCGGAACGTGGGCGCGATCGGTGATGGTGCTGACCGCGATCAGCGTGCCGATTGCAGTGATGACCGCGTAGAAGGCGGGAACGTAGATACCGAATTCGGGGATCAACCAGGTCATCAACAACGGTGCGGTACCACCGAAGAGTGCGGACGAGATGTTGTAACCCAAACCGTAGGCGGAGTAGCGAACCCGCGTGGGGAACAGTTCGACGATCAGGATGTGGATGACGGCTGTGTGCCCGGCGAAGATCACTGCCATGAGGCAGGCACCGAGAACGGCGAGGCCGACGTTGCCGGTCACGATCATGGCATAGCAGGGGATCGCTCCGATCGCCATTGCCGCAGCTGCACCGGCGATGACCTTCTTGCGACCGATCCGGTCGGAGAGAGCACCCATGAACGGAATCGCGAAGCAGATCGCGACCAGGCTGGATGCGGTGACGAGAAGCGCTGTCCCGGTCGAGAATCCGATCTGATCGCCTTTGAGGAACGTGGGCATGTACGAGAACAGAACGTAGTAGCCGGAACCATTCATCAAGGGGATGAACAGGGCGAGGATCATGGCGCGACGGTGTTCGGGAGTGGAGAATGCTTCCTTGAGCGGATTGCGCGACAAACCGCCGGATTCCTTGAGCCGCTCGAAGTTCGGGGTATCGGAGATCGCGCGGCGGATGTACCAGCCGATGATTCCCATCGGAATGGCCATGAGGAACGGGATGCGCCACGCCCACGATGCGAGTCCGCCGCCGTTGATCGCGTCGGCGTTGAGCCACGGCGACATGGCAAACGCGATCATCGTTCCGGTCAGCAGTGCGAGGAACGACGCGATCTGCGCGTAGCTCGTGATCAAGCCGCGCTTGCCTTCCGGGGCGTGTTCGGCGAGGAACGTCATGGCGCCGGCAGCTTCACCACCGACGGAGAATCCCTGCACGATCCGCAGAAAGATCAGCAGTGCCGGTGCCGCGATACCGATGGCCGCGTAGGTGGGCAGCAAGCCGATACCGGCGGTCGCCACGCTGATCAGCATGATGACGAACACCAACATCTTCTGTCGACCGATCCGGTCGCCGAGGATGCCGCAGACCACCGCGCCGAGGGGTCGAACGAAGAACGAGACCGCGTAGCCGGCGAACACCAGCATCAGCGCGTCGCTCGACTTCGATACGTCGAAGAACACGATGGCCAGTGCCGTCGCCATGAACGCGAAGACACCGTTGTCGTAGAGCTCGACGAAGATGCCGACGCAGCCCGCTGCGACGACTTTCCGGACCTTGCGCGGGTCGGCTACCTGGCCGTCTACCGCTTCGATGGTGTTGGTCATGCTGTCTCCAAAATAGACGCGCGGCGCGGAGCGCTCGCGGGGCGTGTGGTGCCGACGTGGCTCGGTACTCGGGCTTCCGAGGTGTGAAGAGGTATCCGGAGGGTGGTGAATACGTTCTCCACACGCCGCCTCAGCAAGGCGATGCGGTGCTGCTGTTCGCGGTGCTCTGCAACCGCCGTTGCGACGCTGCAGTTCCGGAATCGGACGCGGTGCCCGGGTCGGGCCTGTCCCAGCTGTGAGAGTGAAACGGTGGTGACGACTGCCAGCACCGGATAACCGGCGGTGACGCCTCTACCTCGATGCAGGACCAGAAGTTCGTTGCCAGCGGGTACTTCGACGGCACCGATGGGGACGCCGCGCGAGAGGACCTCGCCGGTGCCGGTGCGCTGTGGGAGCGGCTGCTCATCGGTAGATGCCAGCCGAAGCCCGATGTGATTGCTCTGATCGCCCACCACGAATTCGGTGCCGAACAGCGCGGCTGCACTCTCCCCGAAGTCGTCGATGTCGGGGCCGTCGGTCACGTCGAGCGTCCACACGTTGCCGAAGGACGGTCGGTCGGGCAACAACCGGAACAGCGGTAGCCGGAAGACCGGGTGGTCGATCGGCGGGCAGTCGGTGTCGACGACCAGCATCTCCCCCGCGGTCAAGTGACGGCCGAATCCGAGGACCTGGTCGGGAGCGCAGCTGCCCAGGAGGTAGTCGGCCGTCAGCTCTCCGTGGACGGCGACGTAGACGCGCAATCCGTCGTGGATTCCGGTGACGGCAAGCCGCTGACCCGCTCGCCAGACGATCGGTTCCCACTGCGGTTGCCGATGTCCGTCCACCGTCACCGTTGCGGGTGCACCCGTGACGGCGATCAGCAGATCCGTGGACGCCGACGCTGAAAAGTCGAGGGCCGTCAACTCCAGTAGCGGGGCCTCGCGCCTACTACCCACCAACGCGTTGGCGATCTCCGCGCTGATCTGGTCGGCTGCGCCGCCCGTCGCCTGACCGAACTGTGACGCCGATCCACGCCCCAAATCCTGGACGGAGCTGATTCCGGGAGTCAGGACGGTGACGGTCTCAGCCATGGGGATCACCCCCTACGGGCAGGAGCGAGCGTCCGTCGAAGTCGTCCCAGCGATCGGCGTCGATCGCACGGAAGACGAACAGATCGCCCGGGCGGTAGGCAGAAATCTGCTCCGACGCCGGATCGACCAAGATGAGCGGGGTCCGGCCGATCACTGCCCAACCGCCGGGCGCAGGCCTGGCCGAAACGACTGCCTGACGTCCGGCCACCGCAACGGAACCGGCCGCGACGTGCGGTCGCGGGCTCGATCGGCGCGGGATGGGAAGGCCGAACGCCGGGCCGTCGAGCATCGGGGCGCCGCCGGGTGAGCCGTAGCAACGCATGACCAACGGGGCTGCGGAGTGAAGGCGCACCACTTCGGCTTCGGTGACGCCGAGAAACCGCGCTGTATCACCCAGGTCCGGGCCGTGTTCGCCCCCGTAGACGACGGGGATCTCGAACGTCCTAGGTTCACCTTCCAGCGGTCGGGGGATAGTCGTTGCTTCGCGAACCAGGCCGCGGACGGCGTCGTGGTCGGTGAGGAGGTTGTCGAACTCGACCAGCAGGGCGTCGTATGTCGGGATGACGCTGACGATGCCGTCGGCACCGAGATCGAAACGTGCAGCGATCGATCGAACGGTGTTCCAGTTCTGCTCGGCGGTCCCGCCGCTGACACTGACGCGAACGGCGGCGTCACCGCAGTCGGCGACGTAGGTCTTCACGCGGAACACCCGACATCACGGGCCCGCCGTGACGCCACGACCCGGGTCAGCGGCGCAATGGTGACACCGGCGGCCTCGAGCGCGGCGCGAATCGCCTTCGCGTTCGCGACGGCACCGGGGTTGTCACCGTGCACGAGGACCGTATCGGCGACAACCGGGATCAACGTGCCGTCCACAGCTTCGACGACTTCCTCGACCACCATCCGAACGGTCCGCTCGACCAGAACGTCGACGTCGTGAATCACCGCTCCCGGCTCGCTGCGGGGCACGAGAGTTCCGTCGGAGTTGTATGCGCGATCCGCGATTCCGACGATGCCGACGCTCAATCCGCGGGCAGTCGCCTCGTCGGCCAACGCCCCGTCCTGGGCGAGCACGATCAACGACGGATCGAAGGCCGCGACCGCATCGACGACGGCGCGCGCGTAATCCTGGCGTACGGCAACAAGATTCCCGAGCTTGCCGTGGGGAGCGATGTGCGACAACGACGTTCCGCTCGCGACCGCAAAGGCGTGAAGGGCGCCGAGTTGGAACAGCACGTCGGTTCGGACCTCGTTCTCACTGAGATCCATCGCGCGACGTCCGAATCCGGCGAGGTCCGGAAAACTCGGATGCGCGCCGATGCCGATACCGCGCGATACGCACCCCCGCACGGTCGCATCCATGGTTCGTGGATCGCCTGCATGGAATCCGCAAGCGATGTTGGCCGAAGTCAGCGTGTCGAGCAGAGCATCGTCGGCGCCCATGGTCCACGTGCCGAAACCTTCGCCGAGATCGGCGACAAGATCGATGCTGGTTGCCATTTCGGTCCTTCCGGTTCGTTTACTTGTTCGTACGGGCGCCGTTGCCCGTGGTTGGTCCGACTGTCGAAGTTCTGTGTGTCGACTTCGGTGTTTCTGGGACGCTACTCAGGAACGCCAAAGGGTTGTTAATACCGTTTCGCGTTGGGGTGATCGGAATTCGATATGTCCGTTGAGCTGGTAGTTTGCACAGCATGGACACGAGAAGGCTCTACTCGTTCGTACGAATTGTCGATGCCGGCAGCATCACCCGAGCCGCCGACATCCTGCACATCGCACAACCCGCCCTGAGCCAACAGATGACGTCGCTGGAAACGCAGTTCGGTCAGCAACTTCTGATCCGCAGCAAACAGGGTGTCGAGCCGACCGATGCGGGGCACGCACTCTATCGGCATGCTCAGGTGATTCTGCGTCAGGTGGAGAGTGCCCAGGCCGAGGTGTCCGTGGTCGGACGGGCGCTGGCGGGTGGCGTCTCGGTCGGCCTCGCCCCGTACAGCACCGCGACGGCAATCGCCTTGCCGCTCTTGGCCCGTGTGCGCGAGCAGCACCCGAATATCTTGTTGCACATCAACGAGAACTTCGGTGGCGTGCTCAGCGAAGCGATGATGACCGGTCGCATGGATCTGGCGTTGTTGTACGACGCCGGCCCGATCAAGGGTGTGACGTTCGAACGCTTGCTCACCGAGGAGCTGGTGGTGGTTGCGCCGTTCGGTACCGGACTGGCAGGCGAATCGGGATCCGACATCTCCCTGCCCGAGATCGCCGAACTGCCACTATTGCTTCCGGGTCGGATGCACACCATCCGCAAGGTGGTGGAGCAGGCTTTCGACCGTGCAGAGCAGCAACCGAACGTCGTGGCCGAAGTGGAATCGGTGATGACGCTGTCCGAGGCCGTACGCACCGGATTGGGCGCGACGGTTCTGCCGTGGTCGGTGGCCCGCAGGGTCATGGACGTCGAAGCGCTCGAGCTACGACGCATCGAGCCGGGCATCGAAGTGCATGTCTCCCTTGGCACCCCGGCCAATCAGCCCCTCTCCAAACCGGCCGAGGCGGTGCGCGATGTTCTGCGCACCGTCGTTGCCGATTACGTGAAGGGAACCAACGCGAGCGGTCAGTAGCCCGCCGACGGATCGATCACGGCGGCGAGGTCCTCACCTGCGGCGAATCGGGCGACGTTGGCTGCAACGTGATCTGCCAGGACGCGGGTGAGCGTCGTAGCCGGGTTGGCGACGTGTGGAGTGATGATCGCGTTGGGCAGCTTCCACAACCGATGCCCGTCCGGCAACGGCTCGGGATCGGTGACGTCCAGTGCCGCCCCGCCGATCGAACCGGCTTCCAGTGCGTCGACCAATGCGTCCGTGTCGACGAGGGTGCCACGCGCGATGTTCACGATCCAGCTCGACTCCGACATCTGGTCCAGTTCGGCCTTGCCGACCAGATGCCGCGTCGCGGATGTCGACGGTGCTGCGATCACGAAGTGATCTGCCTTGGACCAGATTTCGCCGGTGCGGTCGGCCGAGAGCGTTTCGGAAGCACCCTCGACAGGGGTCCCGGAGCGGGTGATCGCGATGACCTTGACTTTGGACGCGGCGAGGTACGGGATCAACGCACGGCCGATTCCGCCGCAACCGATGATCGCCACTGTCGAGCCCTGCAAAGTGCCCACCCGCGGGTCGAACTCTTCCTTGCGCCACGACTGCGCCGCCAATTGTTCAGGGAGAGAACGAACTCCGGCGAGGAGAAGCATCATCGTATGTTCGGCAACATTGCCCGCGTACGCTCCGGCAGCAGACGTCCAGACCCGCTTGTCGTCGATCACCCCGGCGTCGAACCAGGGCTCGATGCCGGCGAACGGCAACTGCACCCAGCGAACCGAATCGGGTAGCGACGACGGGAACGTCTCCGGCCCGTGTACCCACACGACGCCCTCGGCGTCTGCCAGTGGAACGAGAACTCCACCGGCTCGGCGTATTCCGTCGGCGACGTGAGGATCCTCGACGGGACCGAGGTGGATGCGAGGGGCGCTGGCGTCTGTCATGTGGGTGCTTTCTGTTCGAGTAGCGGACGATCTAACAGCGGACAATCAGACGACGGCCGTCATTCCGCCGTCGACGTAGAGGATCTGACCGTTGACGAAATCCGAAGCCGGGGAGGCCAAGAACAGTAGCGACCCGATCAGCTCCTCGGTACGGCCCCAACGTCCGGCGGGTGTCCGCTTGGCAAGCCACGCGGTGAACTCCGGATCGTTGACCAGCGCAGAGGTCAGTTCGGTGTCGAAGTATCCCGGTGCGATCGCGTTGATCTGCAAACCGAAGGGTGCCCAGTCGGCGCACATTCCGCGGGTGAGCATCTTGAGCCCGCCCTTGCTGGCCGCGTACGGTGCGATTCCCGCTCGGCCGAGTTCGCTCTGCACCGAGCAGATGTTGACGATCTTCCCGTGTCCGCGCTCGACCATGCCGCGGGCGAATTCACGTCCGACGTAGAACGCACTGGTCAGGTTGGTGTCCATGACACGCCGGAAGTCGTCGTCGCCGAACTCGAGAAGCGGGGCGCGGTGCTGCACGCCGGTGTTGTTGACAACGATCTCGACCGGGCCGACCTCCGCCTCGATGCGTGTCGCCGCATCCCGGACGGCGGCCGAATCGGTGACGTCGAACGCGTATGCGTGCACCGTTGCGCCGGTCGCGTCGGCGATGCGTCGACCCTCGGCTTCGAGCACGTCGGAATTTCGGCTGTTGAGCACCACCACCGCACCCGCCTCGGCGAGACCAGTCGCGAGGGCCGAGCCGATGCCTCGGCTCGAACCCGTCACCAGCGCGACCTTCCCGGATATGTCGAACGGGCCGGGGCTTGCGGTGCTACTCACGCTGTGACGCTCCTCTGAGATGTATGGATGTAGTCGACTGCCTCGCCCACCAGTGTGCTCGGTTCGGAGACGACATTCAGCGTGATGCCGCGCTCGTCGTCTGTAAGCGGTTCGAGAGCCTCGAACTGGGAGATGAGCAGACTCTCCGGCATGAAGTGCCCGGCGCGGAAACGCATACGTGCGGAGATAGTCTCGAAATCACCGGCCAGGTGGACGAACTGCACGTCGAGACCGTCCGGGCGCAACCGGCCCCGATAGTCCTTTCGCAGAGCCGAACAGGCAACGACGCCTGTTCGTCCCGCATCGGCACGCTCGGAAAGCCAGGCCGCGATCGCGTCGAGCCACGGCACACGGTCTTCGTCGGTCAACGGTGTCCCCGAACGCATTTTGGCGACATTGGACTCGGGGTGCAGATCGTCACCGTCGACGAAGTCTGCCCCGAGAGACGTGGCGAGACCCACTGCCACGGTGCTTTTTCCAGCACCGGCCACACCCATCACAACTACCTGCACGGTCATGCTTCGACCATGCCCGACTACCGAAGGCCAGACAATACTCGAGTGATACCGGTTCGCGAGGGTGCCATAGCGGAACGATCTAGGAACTTCTGCCCGTTCGAGCCCTATCCGTTCGCCTTTGCGATCGAATCCTTGCCCTCGGCCGCTCCACCCTCGATGGTGTCGTGCTGGATGGGAACGAACTTCTTCTTCGGCAGCAGGAACAGCCACGTCGCGAAGACGAACGGGCCCGTTCCGGCCGGCAGGCTGATCGGAGCAAAGGCAGACACCAGCGTGCCGTGGATGACAACAGTCACCAGTACTCCGAAGACGGTGTAGACGAACACACGCCACGACGGGTTGTAGAACACCGATCCGAGAGCAATTGCCGTCAGCACCGAACTGAGCCCGTAGAGACCATTGCCGATGTCGACGGTGTTTGCGCCCAGCGCCAGTACCGAACCCATCGCTATCGCGGAACCGATGAGCGCGAACAACGCCGCCCAACGCGACGCGACCAGCAGCGCGATCACGAAGATAATGCCGGTGACAGTGTTGTTGATCAGAAAGATCTGGGAGACGTTGCGAAACAGCGTGTCCCACAGGAAGTTGAAAGTGATGTCGGCATGAACCGACGCGTCCCCGATGTGCTGGGGAAACTGGCCGGCGCTGAGGTCCGACGTTTCGATCCGCAGGAACTGGAACGCCGCGAGGAGGAAGAACCAGTTGACGAGGTTGAACGGAAAGGTCAGCGCCGGTACGCCCCACGTCTTGAAGACATTGGCAACGGCCAGGAACGCGATCGTCGACGCGGCAGCTCCCACCACGAGGTAGATCCACAGCATCACACCGCCGGCAAGGAACGTCGGAAAGGCAGCTCCCACAAGAACTCCGTTGTATCCGTACAGGCCGATACGCATCGAATCGTCGTCGGAGTGCAGCATCATGCCGGTGACGGTGGATACCACCAGACCCACCACGGCACCAATTGCGACGGTGATCGTGTCCGCGGCTATCGCTCCCCAGAAGATACCGACCAGAAACAGCAGGCCCGTCAGCGCATTGCCCTGGAACATCACCTGCCCGGAGCCTTTGAGATTGGTGTCGATGAATCTGAGCACGACGTTCTTGTCCGCGACGTCGTCCCAGGGTTTGGTGATGGTGGTCATCGCACGTCCCTCGATCCTTCTCCGACGATCCGCGTCATCCCCACAGCGGGACGGGCGGAATGGTGGTGTCCAGAACTGCCTTTCGTACCAGAGACCAGAAATCACGGACCTTCGCCTTGACGGGTTCGCTCTCCGGACCGAGGACTTTGAAGATGAGACCGGCGTCGTTCGGTAGCCGGCTCGCCCCGGAGACGACCTTGCCGTCACGGCCCGGAACTATCTCCTCGAGAATGGCGTCTGCGTGCTCCTTCGGTGTCAGTAGGATGACATTGCCGAAGACGTCGTGGTCGCCCATGATTCCGCCGTATCGCACGGGGAAGCGTGCCGGTTCGATCACCAACTTCTCGGTGAAGAGATTCTTCCCGTCCGGGCGCTTCGCCTTGATCAAGGTGGAGTACAGGTCGTAGACGAACATCTCTCCGCCGTCGTGGTACTTGCGACCCGGCATCACGATCTCCGAGAACAACAGCGTTGCAGTCGGATCCACCGTGATGTCGGTGCGCGCGTAGTACCTCGCGCTGCGGTGTGGGATCGTCACTCCCGGCATCAGTTCGAGATACGAATTCTCGGCCAGCACCACTTTCTGGAGTTGTGACGCGTGATTGGCATCCATCCGGTGGACTTTGGTAGCCGACTGGGTGGTCACGTGTGCAAGGGAACCTGGCTCCATTTCGATGGTCAGGAACAGTCGATCGCCTTGCAACACACTGCCGGACGTCGAGATCATGTAGACGCACGGCATGGTCGGCAACGCTTCGTCCCAGTACAGCGCCTGCTGAACGAGCAGCGGTGTCTTGCGGTACATGTCCCGCAGAATCGTCTTGTCGCCACGGTCGACAAATCGCATCTCGAGAACGCCGGTCTTCCCGACCTTGCCGGCCGGGGCCTGCTTCGGCTGGTCCTGGTACTGGTCGAGTTCCGGGATGGTCGGGATCGGCCCCGGGAGCGACCGCGATGCTCCCGGGACGGACGTTGCGCTCACGGTGCGCTCGCTCCCACTTCCTCTTCGTCGAAGAGGACTCCGTGCACGATGAGGTCCACCACTTCCTTGATGCCTTCCCCGGTCATGCAATTGGTGAAGACGAACGGCTTGTCGCCGCGCATCCCCTTGGAGTCGCGATCCATGACTCCGAGATCGGCGTTGACGTACGGTGCGAGATCGGTCTTGTTGATGACCAGGATGTCGGACTGCGAGATTCCCGGACCGTTCTTGCGCGGAATCTTGTCGCCTGCGGCTACGTCGATGACGTAGATGAAGAAGTCGACCAGAGCTGGACTGAACGTCAGTGTGAGGTTGTCGCCACCACTTTCGATGAACACCACGTCGGTGTCCGGGAACGTCTTCTCCATGTCCTCGACCGCCGCGAGATTCATACTCGGGTCTTCGCGGACGGCGGTGTGTGGGCAGGCTCCCGTCTCCACGCCGACGATACGTTCCTCCACGAGAACACCTTTGAGAGCCTTGCGCACATGCTTGGCATCTTCGGTGGTGACCACGTCATTGGTGATGATCAGAACGCTGGTGCCCCGCTTGATGAACTCCGGCGTGATCGCCTCGATGAGTGCGGTCTTACCCGAACCCACGGGTCCGCCGATTCCGATGCGCGTTGTCTTCTTCATCGTTCTCCTTCTAGTTCATGAACATTCGGACGTGCGCCTTGACGTGAACCGCAGCCAGAATGTCGATCATCGGGGCGAAATTGGACATGTCGTCGAGTCCGTAGTCACGCACTGCGGCGTACTCACGGCCGGCGCTCTGATTGACCTCGAACAGAATCTCTTGCGTCGTGAGGTGATCGACTCGGACGATACGAAGGGCAGCGCCGAGCAACGTCATCGCGACACCGTACTGATTGACCGTGAAAGCGTCCTCTTCCGGAGAACCCATCTCCGCGAAAGCAATTCCGAGGCCGACGGGGTAGGTACCCGGCGTCTCCCCCGATGCGATCGCGGCCAACCACTTGTTGAACAGGGTCTCACCGGCCAAGCGCCCGCCGAGTTCGGCCAACTTCTTACCCATGCGGGTACTCATCGTGCGTGCTTCTTCGTTGAGTTTGCGTTCGATCACTGCATGATCAGCGGCGAGGATCGCCGAGAAATCACCGGCTGCCGCACCCCGGTGCGCCGCGAGTACGGCGATACCGTCGCACGTCGCGCCCTGATGGGCGGCCGAGAGCACAAACTCCCGCAGCGACGGACCACCCGTGACAATTCCCTGCGCCACGGCCGATTCCAAACCGTTGGAGAACGAGAAGGAACCGACCGGGAACATGGAATCGGAAAACTGCATCATCCGCATCGCGCGGTTGATGCTGAGCCCGGATCCCTCAGACGAGAGGGTCATGGGTATGCCCCTCGCCCTCACGCGCGGCCGCACCGAACAAACGGCGTGCCTCGTGTGGAGCGATGTAGGGAATTACCTCGGCGCCCGGGATGAAGGTGTACTCGATGCCCTCGAAAGCATGTGTCCGCATCACCGAGCCCATGACCGCCTTGTCGACCGTCAACGGAACGTAGACCTTCATTCCCTTCACCACCGCAGGCCAGTGCTGGTTACCCACGGCATGTCCCAACTCCAAGCACGTCTGAATCATCTTCTCGGGCGTCACCTCGACCAGTGCGCTCAGGTCGATCTCCAACACGTCCTTGAGGTTGATCCTCGCCACGACGACGGTGTTCGCCTGCTCGTCCCACAGCAGAATGTCGCCGTCCTGCAACTGAATACCCCGATCGAGCGAGACGGCCAATTCACGGCCACCGATCGTGGTGCGTCGTAACCGACTCTTCTGCGCTTCCCACTGATCGAGCGACAAGACGTCGACTACCGCATTGTCGAGTCGACCGGCCCACTCCTCGTCGGTCTCCTTCCCGAGCAGCGCGTCGACTCGCGTCGGCTTTCCGCTCGGCGCGGTCATCTCGCCGTGCGTGTGTGGCGTCGCATCGGCGCCGTGCGTGTGTGTGATTGTTCCCGACACTGGAGACCCCTAACTGAAGAAGTAAAGTTGGTTCAAGCGAATGGATTCGGCAGGTTCGACGTATGCGTGGACGCCGTCCGCAGTCACCGCGAAGGTCTCCGGGTCCACCTTGATTTCCGGAGTGGCCGAGTTGCGAACCAGATCACGCTTGGTGACTGTTCTGGTCCCCTCGACAGCAACAACCTGACGTTCGAGACCGAGCCGGTCCTTGATGCCGTCGTCGAGTGCCGCTCGCGAGACGAACGAGACCGAACTCTGCGGCAACGCCTTGCCGAATCCACCGAACATCGGCCGGTAGATCACCGGTTGTGGTGTCGGGAGTGAAGCATTCGGATCTCCCATGGCATGCCAACTGATCAGACCGTTCTTGATGATCGTCTTCGGCTTCGCACCGAAAAATGCGGGCTCCCAGAGAACAAGATCCGCCATCTTCCCGACACCGATCGACCCGACCACATGCGAAAGACCAAACGTCAACGCGGGATTGATCGTGACCTTCGCGACGTAGCGCAACACGCGGAAGTTGTCGTGCGTCGGTGAATCCTCGGGCAGCTTTCCGCGGGACCGCTTCATGCAGTCCGCTGTTTGGATCGCGCGTAGCCAGTTTTCTCCAACCCGGCCCATCGCCTGTGAGTCACTCGAGAACATCGAGATGACGCCCATGTCCTGCAGTACGTTCTCGGCACCGATCGTCTCGGCGCGAACGCGGGACTCGGCAAACGAAACATCCGAGGGCACTTTGGGATTGAGGTTGTGACAGACCATGATCATGTCGAAGAGCTCGGCCTGAGTGTTGATGCCGTACGGCAACGTCGGATTGGTCGACGCCGGAAGTACGTTGTCCTCGCCCGTCACTCGCAGGATGTCGGGTGCGTGACCGCCGCCCGCACCCTCGCTGTGATAGGTGTGAATCGTACGGCCTTCGAAGGCCGCGATGGTGTCCTCGACGTATCCGGCCTCGTTGAGGGTATCCGTGTGAATGGCGACCTGAACGTCCATTTCGTCTGCCACCCGCAGAGACTCACGAATTGTGGCCGGTGTCGCGCCCCAGTCCTCGTGGACCTTCAGACCGGCCGCACCGGCCTTGATCTGTTCGACCAGCGACTGATGCCCGGACGAGTTCCCCTTGCCCAACATGCAGACGTTGACCGGCAAACCCTCGTTGGCCTTGAGCATCATCTCCATGTTCCAGATACCGGAAGTGATGGTGGTGCCGTTGGTTCCGTCGGTCGGGCCGATACCACCACCGATCAGCGTCGTCACTCCCCCACTGAGTGCGTGGTACGCCTGCTGTGGTGACACGAGGTGAACGTGTGGATCGATGCCGGCGGCAGTGAGGATCATCTGCTCACCGGAAATCGCGTCGGTCGCCGGACCGGTGGTCAGCCCCGGGGTGACACCTTCCATCGTGCTGGAGTTTCCCGCCTTGCCCCAGCCAACGATCTTGCCGTCCTTGATTCCCACGTCTGCCTTGACGACGCCGATGGTTGCATCGACGATGACCACGTTGGTGATCACGAGGTCGAGGGCACCGTCGATGCTGCATGACTCCGGATCCTGGCCCATGCCGTCGCGCAGCGTCTTGCCGCCGCCGTAGATCGACTCGTCGCCGATCGTTCGAAGATCTTCCTCGACCTCGATGTACAGGTCGGTATTGCCCAGTCTGATCTGGTCACCCGTGGTGACCCCGAACAGACCCGAATACTCTTGTCTCGAAATGCTTGTCATGGGTGTTGCTCTCCTTCGTCCGCCGTGAACGAGAATCAGTCGGTTTGAGGTTCGGACAGAAAGCCGAGTTCTTCGGCACGCTGGACGGCTCCGGGAAGCCGAGGCCGGTAGGCGGCGTGGGTCGGCGCCCAACCGTCGACAAGTCCGTTGAAGCCTTGCACTCGTTGCTTGCCGCCGAACGGCACCAACGTCACTTCCTTCTCGTCGCCCGGCTCGAACCTGACCGCCGTGCCCGCGGGAATGTCGAGGCGCCAGCCGAAGGACTGTTCACGATCGAAGGACAACGCGCGATTGACTTCCATGAAGTGGTAGTGCGAACCCACCTGGATGGGACGGTCACCGGTGTTTCGGACTCGCAACTTCAAACGTGGACGGCCCTCGTTGAGTTCGATCGGCTCGTCCCGCAACACGTATCCGCCGACCGGCACCTTCTTCTCGCCGCCGGAATCCTTCTTCGTCGATTTGCTTGCCATCTTGGAGTGCTCCTGACATCTCGGTCGGGCTACTGGATAGGAGAGTGCACGGTGACGAGCCGGCTACCGTCGAGGAACACCGCCTCGACCTGCACACGTGGAATCATCTCCGCGACACCGTCCATCACGTCGTCGACCGTCAAGGCGTGCGATGCGTCGGCCATGACCTCCTCGAGAGTCTTGCCCTCCCGAGCTCCCTCCAGGGCGGCTGCAGTGATAACTGCGACGGACTCCGGGTGATTGAGTTTGAGCCCCTTTGCCTTTCGCCTCAGTGCGACATCCGCCAACATGAGGATTGTCAGCTTGTCGAGTTCTCGCGGTGTCAGATGCATTCTGAACGCTCCTTGTCGATCATGCGGTAACTCCCTGTCGTCGAATACATGTCAGCTCCCCTGTTCCGTCGCTTCGGTGAGAGGTTCGGCCGCTTGCTGGACGAAACCGCTCCTCCTGCCGCCCGAGTACTCGTTGATCGCGTCCAGAACCGCCTGTGCATGTTCCGAGGCGACCAGCACCTCGACACGCAACCGCTCGGTGAACACGACGTCGTTGCGTTGTCCGCGGAACTTGAGCGAGGCCGAGTCACTCGCGGAGACATGCGCTTCCGATACGACTATCGACTCCGCTCCGGCGGCCAGCAGCGCCTCCCGTAGCTTCTCGGACTCGATGGTCTGCAATACCGCGGTGATGAGTTCGTGCTTCGGGGCGCCGAGGTTCGGAACAAGTTTTGCCCCCTCGACCAGGACCCCCGAGTCGAACCCGCTGGTCTGCGGCGCACCACCTGCGTCGACGAATGCGGCGTTGTAGCGGTATGCGTCCATGCCTTGCTGACGACGGTCGATGTCCACCTGGTCTTTTGGGGCCAGCTTGAGACCGATGGTCTTCTCGATGCCCGTGGCGATCAGCCAGGTCACCACGAACGAGAAAGCGATGACGACGATCAACGCCAGCGCCTGCTCGCCGAGTAGTCCTGCCCCGCCGCCGAAGAAGAGTCCGTCGCGGCCGATCGAATTGATGGCTTTTTCGCCGAACAAACCGAGAAGGAGTGAACCGAGGATGCCGCCGATGAAGTGGACCGCGATGACGTCGAGCGCGTCGTCGAACTTGAAGATCGACTTGAGCGCGAGCGCGAAGTGGCAGACCAGTCCGGCAAGCGCGCCGATCGCCAACGCGGAGAAGGTGCTGACGAAGCCGGCGCAAGGGGTGACGGTCGCGAGACCGGCTACCGCGCCGGTGATTCCGCCGATCGCCGTGGCCTTGCCCTCGGTGTACCTTTCGATGACGAGCCAGACGACCATACCGCCCGCTGCGGCGATGTGAGTGTTCATCAAGGCCTGTGCCGCAACACCATCGGCAGCCAATCCGTCGCCCGCGTTGAATCCGAACCAGCCGAACCACAGGATGCCTGCGCCGATCAACGCCAGAGGCACCGAGTGCGGGACTGCCTCGGCGTTGGGCCATCCCGGACGTTTACCTACCACCAGCAAGATTGCCAGGGCGGCGGCGCCGGCGGATGCGTGGACGACAATTCCGCCGGCCCAGTCCTGAGCTCCGCGGAGCGCCAACCAGCCTTCGGGATTGAAGAGCCAGTGCGCAATCGGGGGGTAGACGATGATCGACCACAGCACGAGCAGAACGGCCCAGCCCAAGGGCTTGAGCCGGTTTGCGGTCGCACCGGTGATCAGCGCAGGCGTGATGATCGCGAACATCATCTGATAGACCACGAACGCCAGAGTCGGTACCGCGACTGCACCTTCGATCAGGTGGAAGCCCGGGGCGGCGGCAGTGTGTATGTCCTGCAAGCCGAACAATTTGAGGTCACCGAGGAAGCCGGAACCCCAGTCTCCACTGAACGCGAAGCTGTATCCGAACACGACCCAGGTAATCGAGACGAGTCCGAGTGGGACGAGGTTCTGCTGCAACATGACGAGCGCACTGCTACCACGCACCAGACCGGCGTAGAAGAAGGCGAGTCCGGGAACCATGAAGAGAACCAGACCCGCGGAGATCAGCACCCACGCCGTGTCCCCACTGTCTATCACTGCTTCGGCTAACACCATTTCCATCGACATCGACGACCTCCGAGCATTATTCGGACCTGAACAAAGTCATTGGTTAGAGCAGCAATTCGCGATGTTCCGGTTCGCTGCGACAGTTACGCTACGCCCCATAGTTGCACCTTCTCAGCAAAATCGGGGGAACATCCGGTTTTCACGTTTAGTAGAGCATTGTTCTGGGAAAAGATGGGACTTTGCCTAAACATTGCGGACGCTCCACAACCTACAATTGCGGGACTAATTCTCGCCGAAAGTGGTTTAAATCTTGCAAAATGGGGAACGTAGCCGCAGGTGAGCGCCACTTTCGGAGCAGAAATGCCGTTTCCAGCTCGGGACTTAGCTCCCTAACCAAGACAGCTGCGAGCGCCTTATTTGATTACCAACGTCGGTGACCCGCCTATCCGATCGGGTAGGTAATTTCACCGAACATCTTCTCACCTGTTCAGATGATTAACCTTCACCGCACTGAGGGCAATCCTGTCGTTAATATGTTCTTCATCCGTACTGGATATTTCGACCGGAAAGTCGAAGATCACCTTTCGATAACCTTTAAAGGTGAAATAATTTTCGCTGTAACTATTTTGTTATGCAGAACCTAGAGGGGAGGATTGATCCCACCAGGCGAGCACTCGGATGCCGGACAAAGTCAGCCACTTCGACGGCTCCCCCGCCTTTGTGTCGACCTCGAACCACACCCGCCCCGGTTGGCGACCGGCCTGGAGCCACGTCCCATCCGAGGCTCGAGCGGCCCGGATCATCTCGATCGAGTCCGCCATTCGCGGATCAGGCTCATTTCCCATACGACAACGACGCTTCACGGAAGTAGTCGGCCGCATTGAGCACGTTGTAACGCCACCGGAATGGATACGCGAACCGTCCGACCCAGGGCCCCAGCGGTTCGCCGGTCGAGAGTCGCCGGAACAGACCGCGCCGCAGTAAGAATTCCTCACCGGATCGCCGAGCCGCGCGCGTCTCATCTGTTCCCCCGGTCGCGATCTCGTACGCGAGAAGCCCTTTGAGTGAATTGAGCGTCGAATGGAACGACGATCGGGTCGAACCTTCGATCCACTCACAGTTCCACCCACCATCCGGAAGTTGATGCCGCACAAACCAATCAGCCAGTTCATCAACGGGCATGCCGAGCCAAACACCGTTTGCCACCGTCCAGGCGTTGATGCAGCAATCGACCTCACCGTCCCAGTACGGCCGGCCCTCGTACTCCCAGCGACAGTTCTCCGCGAGCAGTTCTGCAGTACGACGCTCCCGCAGAACACTGGCGTCGAGGCCCCACTCACGCAAGGAGTTGAGCGTCCAAGTAGTTGCCGTCCAGGGTTGCGAACCTTCTTCTGCTGCTTCGGGTCCCACGAAGTCGAATTCTGCCGGGAAGAACGCCCCACCCGCCCATTGGCCGTCTCGATCCTGCAACGAAAGCAGGCGTGCACCAAATCCTTTGGTAGCGATCGACGCACGCGTCGCCGCCCACACAGTGGGCGCTTCGTTCAGCAGGTCGCGCTCCACCTGCCACCGAATCGCCGGATCCGAATCGAGGAGCCACGCGAGCAAGTCGGCTCGGGGTGCCATCTGGCAATACTATCGAAAGGCGAAGCAGGCCATCCGGTTAACACATTTCTCGACGTCTGATGCAATGGTGAATTCCAGACCCGTTGCGGGGCCTACACCGGGTAACCCAACGCCGCCCGCACCGCCACGATGTCGGCGGCAGCGACCTCCATTGGCTTGTCCCCCAACCGAACCAACGTGCCAATGGGCAGCTCCTCCACCACCGCAGATTGGGGGAGTTTGCTGCGATCGAACGTAACTCCTGAATGGAAGTATGTTTCCCATCCCACCTCCACCTCACCTTTCGACCGATTCTGAAGGTGCCGGTAGTCGCCGATGCTCCACCGAGCCCGATCCGGATCCCAATGCTTGACGATCACTCTCACGATCGCGTCTCCGATATCCGGGTCGAGCAACCGCCGGGTACTGTCGGTGAGCTGCTTCTCCGTCGGCAACGACACCCGGACACTGTTGGGAGCACTGGTTTCCAGCCCGCCGACCCAGGCACCGACCCGGCGCGCGGTCCCGTCCTCGGGCGACAAGTCGATGTCGTAACCCGGTCCCGGGGTGTCCGAATACCCCATCTCCTTCGAGCGGGAATACTCGAAGATTCGCACCAACCCGTCCACACTGAGATCTGCTGGCACCTTGTCGAACTCGGCAGTCGAGACCCACGGCAACGCCAACCCCGGGTCGACCGCTTCCAGATCATCGAGGAAAGCCCGCATCGTCTGCGCCACCTCCTGACTCGACTGCACCCGCGTGCCCCAATATCCGGCTACCGTCGGCCGCCGCCCGAACATGCTCATCGCCCCGTCCTTTCCGACCAATGCGCAATCGTCTCCAATTCAACTACGTGTCGCGACGTGAGCAGCGCTCGGCGGTCACGCGGCATCTTAGACCGGGTAACCCAGTGCTTCCCGCACGGCCAGGATGTCGTCGAAGTTGACGTCTAACGGTTTCTCGCCCAACCGAATCAGCGTTCCGTTGGGGAGTTCCTCCAGTACGGCGACGACGGGCAGTTTGCTGTGATCGAGATCGATCCCGGACTGGATGTATGTCTCCCACCCGACTTCGATTTCGCTGACCTCATTTCCCTGCGCATTGCGGTACTCCCGCGTCCCCCACCGCGCAGACTCCGGCGACCAATGCTCGATGATCGCTTTCATGATCGCGTCCCCGACGCCTGCGGTTAGCAACCGCGACGCCTCCCCGATTGCTTGTTTCTCCGGAGGGAGGGTGACGTTGACGAGATTCGGAACCCTCGGAACATTCCGGCCGAGAGAGAATTGGATTCTCAAGAACTGATATCTGTCCGGGTGCAACAAACTCACGATGTAGCCGAGGTCGAAGGCCGCAACGGATTGCCCTTCGACATCCTTCGCTGCCCGGAAGATTTTCGCTAGGCCTTCCACGCTTAGATCGGTCGACTCGGAGGCAGTCTCGGGCGAAAACACCCAAGCTTGTCCAAGTGCTGGATCAATGTTCCTCAGACTATGAAGAAACGAGAACACCTCCGCTGCAATGTCTTCTACCGGTTGCGTCCGAGGGCCCCAATACCCGATCACTGTCGCGCCACGATCCGAATTCATCGACCTTTCCTTTCCAGCCACTCTGCGATCGTCATAGTCGTTCTCGGCAAATCATTGTCATTGAACAGTTGTGGTCCGGGTTGCTGCGGAGCGCCGGGAGCATCCGGATTCACCGGCACCTGACCGACATCAGGCAGAGTCGGCACACTCGGTTCCTCGGCACGACCTGGCGAGGGAGCCTCCGGGGTGGAGTTCTCGGGTCTCGGGTTCGACCCCGGATCGCCAATCTCACCGGGCGAGAATGATTCCCACTCGCCACGATCGGGAACGCCGGGAAAGTGGGTTGCGAGGGTTCCGGAATCGCGGGATCCGGGCGTGCAGGTTTCATTCACGGACGGAACAGAGGGTTGATCATGCTCGGCATGTTGAACTGTGCCGTCGATGGCGGGTATGCCGCGCGGTGGCACTCCACCCGGAGCGTCGATCAGCTGGTGCGTAGCCGGATCGGGATCGCGGCGCGGTAATTACGGGCAGGCTGGTCGGTCCGCGCCATCCCTACCTGCAGGCAGCCCCGAGTGCGCCCAACGTAGGGCTCACAGCCGTCTGAAACCTTTGGGTAGAGGAATCTCCGGTCGTTCGGTCGGCAGTCCTGCTGCTGCGCGGATGCTTCGGATGTCCTCGACGGTTAACGGCGTGGACAGATTCTTCTGGATGACGATTGTGCCGTCCTGGTAGGGAAACGCCTCCACGCTGGGCGGGAGCTGCGTTTCCTTGATCGGCAACTCAGGACCGAAGTAGGTGCAACTGCCCACGATCGCGTCACCCGGTACGTTGAACTGAGGCGATGATTCGGTTCGGCGGTAGAGCACGGTGACACGCGAGTCCCAGATGTCGGCTAGTCCCTGTACGAGCTTCAATGCCAGCGAAATCAGTGATTCGTCGGCAAAGGCACATGCGAATGCGCCGGACCCTGAGGTGCCCCCGAAACTGACAACGACTTTGACGTCTCCAGCGGGTGAATACAGGGTCATATGTCGTCCCAATGAGAGGGGATACATACCGCCGGTGGCATCGGGGGATCGTCTGCGCTCGATCAATGCGGCTTCGATCGATTTTTCCGTCGGAGGTACAAGGATCTGACGGAGATTCGACGCCAAGGCCTGCTCGACTCCGGCGCCGTCGGGGAGTGCATCGCCTACTGTTTGGTACAAGTCGACGTCGAAGACAGGATCGATGTCGCGAAGCAATCGTAGCGAACGTGCAACGAGCGCGGCCGTGACGGCCTCGCTTTCAGGCGAACCCTTTCGTGGAATGACCTTCACTGTCAAGCCCGCCGTAGGATTGCGGCGCAGTGATGACGTAGGCACTTTCACTCCCCTCCAAATACGATGATGTTGATGTTCTCCATCCCGATGACCTCGTCGAACGCATCCTCCATTATCTGAGCAGCTTGTTCTTAAGAACACCATCACCTGCGGACGTGAGCTTGGCCGTAACTTCTCGTGTCACAGCCGACGCGAGCCTTTCGGTAGGCGAACCTCCGGTCGTTCGGCCGGCAGGCCGACTGCTGCGCGGATGCTTCGGATATCGTCGGCAACCAACGGGGCGCGTGGATCACGCTGGATGACGATCGTTCCTTTCTTGTACGGAAAAGCTTCGACAGTGGGTGGGATCTGCGTTTCGTTGATCGGCATCTCAGGGCCGAAGTAGGTGCAACTGCCCACCGTTGCGTCGCCGGGCACGTTGTACTGAGGTGTGAGTTCCGCATCCCGGTAGAGCACGGCTGTGTGAGCGTCCCAGATATCGGCCATGCCCTGGACGAGTTTCAATGACAGTGAGATCAGAGATTCATCGGCGAAGCCCCCTGGGTACGGCCAGATGAACGTGCAAAGTAAGGAACCTGCTCCCGCCGTACCCCCGAATCCGATGAGAATTTCGATGTTTCCGTTGTCGATGAACAACCTGAGTTGATGCCCGAAGGAGAGTGGGTAAATCCCGCCTGCGGCATCAGAAGACTTTCTGCTCTCGATCATTGCGGCCTCGAGGGAGTTCTCTGCCTGAAGCGTGAGGATCCGTCCACCATTCGATGCAAGCGCCTGCTCGACCGTAACGCCGTCGGGAAGGCCATTCCTCACGGAGCGATACATGTCGACGTCAAAGACTGGGTCAAGCTCTCGAAGGAACTGCTGCGACCGCGCTGCCAGCACTGCGGTGACCGATTCGGCTTCCGGCGGCCCCTTTCGCGCCATGACTTTCAAGGTCAATCCGGACGCCGGATCGCGACGTAAAGATGAAGCAGACAACGTCACTCCTGCTCGAAGACGATCGACCAATTGGACAGGCTCTGGCGCTACACCGGGTAACCCAACGCCGCCCGCACCGCCACGATGTCGGCGGCAGCGACCTCCATTGGCTTGTCCCCCAACCGAATCAACGTGCCAGTGGGCAGCTCCTCTACCACCGCAGATTGGGGGAGTTTGCTGCGATCGAACGTAACTCCTGAATGGAAGTATGTTTCCCATCCCACCTCCACCTCACCTTTCGACCGATTCTGAAGGTGCCGGTAGTCGCCGATGCTCCACCGAGCCCGAACTGCCCACGATCGCGTCGCCGGGTACCTTGCGCTGAGGCGATGATTCGGTCCGGTGGTAGAGCACGGTGACGCGAGAGTCCCAGATATCGGCCAGCCCCTGTACGACCCTGAACGCCAGCGCAATCAGCCATTCGTCGGCAATGGTGCAGGAAAACGAGTCGATGCGTGAGGTACCCCCCGAAACCGATCATGACCTCGAGATCCCTTTTGGTCAGACAAATTGATCATCTGCTCTTGGGAGACTGGATCCCAGGCACGTGCCACGTGGGGCAAGACCGCACACAAATTTCTTAGACTGTCTCCAGTCTGGATATCCAAGGCGCAGGCTCTAGGCACCGAGTCCGACGTTGGTCCAGATATCAAGGTAAGTGGAGTAATCGACCAATTCAGGGGGTTCCGTCGATGACCACACAACACCCCTTGTCGATTCCTCACCAAAGTACAAGCAAAGATAACCGCCGCCGCCCGATCTGAATGTCGCGATGCAACGAGCCGGATCTGGGTACTCTTCAGGGGACAGCCCGTCCAGAATAGACCATTCAAAGCTGTCAATTCGAAACATATCTTCAAGAGGCAGTGGCCCGACAGTCTTACCGGCAATATAGTACCAACCGTTGTGCAAATTTGAATAGAAATTCTTTAGACTGGGGGGAAATTTATTCCAATACCCTGGAAGTTCATCACCATCCACTACCGGTGGCGTACCCAAATAGTAGAGATCGGTCCCGTCTGCCATTTTAATTTTATATAGAAGAAAAAACCTATTTTCAGACCTGAGCAGCCGAACATCAGATAGATTCTCTTTAATGTTTCTGTAAGTGTCGCCCAATATCGGTCGCCCAAATACATCCCATTGGTCCAATATCCCCGAAATTCGAGCTGCAAGGTCACCATTTAGCGCATCCAACCAATAATTCGGAAGCGCCGTACGTTCAAGTGGTGTCAAGTCGTCAATCTCCACAAGCACGGGCGAGTCGATATACCGCGAAATCTTGACCAGATCCACTACTGAACTCCATTCAATATACTAGATATCATTTGACGAATTTCCTCAGTAAGATGAGTTTCGATTTCGATCATAGCATCCCGGAATTCAGGGGAAACCGGGATTCCGCCCTTCACATAGCCCCACCAGTCTGCCCAACTCTTGGCGCCCTTTGACGTATTCGCAGTCGGGCTCAAACCCAGGAAGTTATCGACGTAGTTCAATACTTGAATTTGCTGCTCGAAGGTCAACTGCGTAAAGCCAGGCATGTCGAATATGACCCTCATCGGTACGGTGTGATCCGCCTCGAGGACGTCGGGCAATGTGAGCCCGGGAAGAACCGGGTCCGGTCCGCCACCTTCGTGATCGAGGTTAACTATGTCGCGGATCACATTTGTCGGCGTTTTTCGACGCAGCGACGCATACAATTGAGCTAAGTCAGCGGCCGTCAGCGGGTTGCCTTCGGAATCCAAGCGAGAATCCTCGGGTGCAGCCTCACCCGAATCAGATGACTGCTGCGGAGGTGATTCTGGACTTGTCTCGGCACCATCGGTGAGTGAATCTACGACTTCTTGCACCGCGTGAATGAAGTTCGACGCTAGTACCCGCTCGACGGATGAACGTTCGGTGGGATCTGGGCGGACCGTCGGATCGGCGATCGTGCTCGGGTCGGGATCAAAGGGGTCGAACTCCGGGGGTCCGGGCTGGGTCGGCGCACCGGGAGTCTCGGGATCGACCGGAATGTGGCCTGGGTTGACCGGATCGACGGCCGGTTGCTCGCCAGGTTCGGGAGCCGAAGGTTGTTCGGGGTCAACTAATCCAGGTGCGGTGGTGCCGGGGTCTACTGGTGGTTCGAAACCCGGATCCGACGGTGTTGCCGGATCGCCTGAATCCGGCTCGCTGGAGGGATCTTGCGGCTGGGTCGGATCGTGATCACCAGGCAGACGCGGTACAGGCCGCGGCGTGGGCCTCCGAGGCGGCGGCTTCGCGGCAGGTCCGGCCGGCCCGGGCTGGGCGTGGCCGGGAGTGTCCTGCTCATGCGCTGGGGGCAGCTTCACGAACGGAGAAAGGACAGTGCGAAGAAGTGCCTGATCCTGCGGAGAAAGCAGGGCCATAGCCTTCACGAGCACTTCGGCGAGATCTACTCCGGCCTCGAGCGCCCATTCCTCGAGGCTTTCCATGCGGCCGAACAGTTCCGAATCCCCCAGACCCACACCTGCAAGGATTTGCGCGAACAAAGCTGCGATTCCAGCGGTGAGCATGAGCCCGGCTTCGGCTGCACTGAAGATGCCGCCGATGATCGGAATTCCTGCCAATTCTGCTTGGGGTGTGTCGGTTTCGTTCGGTGTAGCGGGCGCTGGGTCGATGGATGGGGATGTCCCGGCACCTGGTCCGTCCCCGCCGATGTCTCCGCTGATGTCCTCGGCCGGCGACCGCTGCGGGATCTGCTCCGGCACTTGCGCCGGAGCCTGCTCAGGGACTTGTGGTTCGGGCTCGACCGCGGGTGGGACCGGTGGTTGAGTGGGTATCGGTTTCTGGACTGGTGGATTGGGGGCCTTGTGGCCTTCGACCTGCGGTGTCTCGTTCCAATGTGGACCGTCATCTGAGCGGGTGCCGTCGTCCTCACCGGAGATCTTGGTCGGGCGCGCCGGTGCAGGCGATTTCTTGCCGCTCTGTGTGCGATCCTGCGGGTCCGCCAAAATCGGATACAGCACGTTCTCGATACCCGTGGTGTCGACGACCTGGACGAGTTGCCCGTCCCGGATCTCATAGTGCGTCGGAATGGGTGTGCCGTTGGCGTCGTAGGCCCACGGGGCATCGATTGTCGAGACCGGGTTTCCGTCGGCGTCGAAGACCGTGACCGTGCCGTCTTGGTTGACGCTCATGTGACCGCCGGGCGGCACCGCCACCGGAATCACGGATTCGTGCGACGACGTTTCGTCGTGGATCAGGAAGAAGAACCGGCTTCCGCCGGTGATCGGATCGAACACCCGCAACGAGGACTGTCCGCCAGGTGCGTACGCAGTCAACGGCGACGCGGCAGTCCCGACCGCCTGGGAGAGTACTGATTCGGGCGTGCGGGGGCTGAAAGGTCCCGGCCGCCCGCGCACTCCGATACCCGCGGCGGTGAACGCCGCAGCGCCGATCAGGGTGAGTTCGAGATACCGGTCACGGCCCGAGTCCTCCCCGGCGGTGGAAACATCTGCTGCCGGGACCGGAACCGTTTGAGCCGGTGCGATATTCGAATCCGAATCCGCGGGGATCGGTCCGGGACCACGATCGGTGGTGGTTCCCTCACCCGGGGTGGGTGTGGGTGAGGGAACCGCTGATGCCGATGCATTGGGGAATGCACCGACACCAGTTTCCGAGGCCGGGGACTCGGAAGCAATGGGCGGAACCTCGATCGTCGGCACAGGGACGATGGGGGTGCCGTTGTAGGTGGGAAAGTTCGTCGGACCATTGGCCCCGACATTCGGGCCACCGCCTGGAGCCTGTGCACCGGGGAGCCCGACGGTGGTCGTCGGCGCAGCTGTCGCCGTCGTGGACGGCGCGCTCAGGCACGGGTTGATGATCTCTGGCGGGATGGGTGCGCCAGGTGGCAGTGAGGCGATGAGATTCAGGTAGATCTGATGATCACGTGCCCGCACCGCCGCGCAGTCTTCTTCCGGCGTCGCGTTCGCCGGAGCGGCGGAGAGTGCAATTCCCGCACCGATCGCTCCGGCCGCTCCGGTCAACAGCGCCCCAGCGGCAAGCACTCCCGCGAGAGTCCGGCGAAGTCGTCTACCGGACTTCACCGGTGCGCACCACGATTGTCACTCTTCTTCGTTCGGAGTAGCGCGATGAGTTTGTCTGCGCCCCACCAGAACAACCGTCCGGAGATCGACATCCACAAGAAGAACGCCAGGTAAACCAGGACCGTCCCGTAGTCGTTCGCCCAGCCGGCAAGCTTCCCGATCACCGCGAATGCCGCGATCAGCAACCCCAGTCCGACTGCCGTAGCGATCACAGCCTTGGAGAGTGGACTGAGTTCACTCTCCGGATCCCAGTCATCAACGTCTGCAACGTCTTTGCTATCGACGGCAGCGGGTTCCGGTTGGACACTGCGACGTTCGGCGTTGTTGACGGTCATGGCTGGAACTCCAAACAGGATGGGAGAGCGGGGACAACGAGTCGCCGGTACTGGGCGTGTTATCAGTTCCAGTACTGCTCCGTCAGCACTATGTGCCCCTCACTGGCGGGGTGATTCGGGTCGGAGACAAAGACATTGGCATGCCCACCACGCGCGGCTGCTTCACCGAGCACAGCTCCTTCGAGGGCGTCGACCTTGCCATCGGTAACAGTTATCGCGGAACCAGGCGCCAACCAGACCCCCCTCAGCGAACCTGGAACGATGTTCGCAATCGCATCAGGAATCGGGCTCGCCGCCAGCGCCGCCGTTTCGGCATTCGAAAGTGAAAGTCCGATCCGGCCATGTTCCGGTTGCACGATCGGAGTTGCAGCAGATGCCACGCCGGCGCCGAGAACACCGATCAGGGCGATACCTGCGGTGAGGGTTCCGGCAGTGGCCAAGGTACGAATCTTCATGATTTCTCCTTTGTGAGCGTGATGAGTAACCACCCCGGGACGGGACGGATCAGGAATTACTCGCCAGCAGCGCCGGCGAAGTCTGCGAGGGTCAGAGCCAGGTGGGATCGGAGTACACGAACAACGTGTTGTCGGACGTCGCCGTCGACACCGAGAGTTGTGCGTACGAGCGGATCGTCACCGGCCCCATGCACGCATCAACCTTCACGTGCACGTTCTCCGCGGTGATCGACGCCTTCGACGACTCGAGATCCTTCTTCCCCAACGGAATCGTCGTGATCGTGCCCGGCGCAATCGTCGACTGAATACTCGGATTCACCGACGCATTCACACCCACGTTCGCCGACGGGACACCCGAAATACTCACACCGACAGACGGACCGAGCGAAAAGCCAAGCCCCAAGCCAAGTCCGGAGGAAACATCGATCTGGCAGCCGATCTGCAATCCCTGCTCGACATAACCGGTCTTCACTGCCGAATCACCCTGACCGCCGATCGTGCCGGTCACCTTCGCCGACACGAACCCCTCACGGGTGAACGCCGTCGTCGCCAGATTCGGCACCGGGTTCGCCGACAGTTTCGTGGCGGCAAGATCCAACGACCAGCCGTCATCGGTGACCGTGCTCGCAAATTTGTCCACCAACGCCGTCGGCGTTGCCGATGCGCTCCCTGCGAAGACCACACCAGACGACAGCGCGGCAACCGCACACGCCGCGAGCCCCACTGCGGCCCTCGATCGACGATGGGATATGCCGTTTTGCGATTCGATCGACATGAACTGCTCCTCCACGTGACACAGCAACCAGAGCGGTAGCCGACAACTAACTGAATTAGTTACCGGACGGTACCAATCGTCCTGTTTGCCCGCCAGTGCGCCATCTCCCCCATCTTGGATTTAGGGTGAACTTTCGGTAACAGATATATATCGACAGGCTTATCAGCAGCGAAAAGGACCTAGGTCCCACTATGAGCAAGGTCACCGTTTACGGACGAGAAGACCCCTCAGAAACAGTGCGGCAAATCGGATTCGACCCGCATCCCGCGGGCCTCAGAGCAGCTGAAGGCAGAAAGTGCGGGCATCAAGCCAGTGTGCGTACTTGAATATGAAACTAACAGGCATTACCTGGCAATCAATCGTGAAGTACGGCGCCCAAGCGGGGCCTGGGAGCGCAACGCTGCACAGCTCCCGCGGAGATACTCACTTCATGGTCGGCGCGAAATCGTCGGACCCACGGGCATCGCATCGTTAGCTTGTCAATCACTGATAGGCGCAGACGACGCACACAAGTAGTACGCAAGTACGAGAAAAGGCTCTGACCAAGACCGGAGTCCTTGATCAGAGCCCTACCAACTCAGGGTCGAATGTTATGCCGGTTCTCTCATGATGCCGAGATGCCGTGCAGTCCCGGACACCCCAGGAACCTCTTGCACAGGAGACCAGGTGTTCAGCCCGTCCGTGCTGTCGGAGTAGAGATACTTTCCTTCGGTATAGGCGTCGAGATAGATCCGCCAGTCGCCGCTCGGCAACTGAACCACGGCCGGACCTTCGACAAGCGAACCCCAATTCCCGGGCGGGACAAACGAATAAGGTCCCGTCACCGAAGGAGCGACCGCATGCTCGACGACCTTCCTCGTCTCGTTCTTGGTGAACGCATGATAGGTCGATCCGACTTTGACCACGGTGGTGTCGATGTGGTCCGCACCGATCCCGGCGAGCGGAACAGGCGGGCTCCACAACCGGAGCGACGGTTCCAACGCCGTCATCAGATACGGCACAAATCCTCCACCGGTCGACATCGACAGGATGACGTTGACGCGATCGCCGTCCACAAACCATTCAGGCGCCCAGGCCTTGGTGACGAATGGTGACAGCGACGGTCCGTCGCTGAATCCGGCCGAACCCGAGAAGCCCGGGGGGCTCGCAGAACCGGTGCCATCTCCCGTGCCAGGCATCAAGGCGCAGCAAAACGGAACCGGATAGTTCCCCAGCGGCGTCCAGTTGATGCGGTCGCTGCTGCGTGCGAACCCGATGTTCGCCCCACCACCCGTCGTGTAGGTGAGGTAGTACACCCCGTCCGTGTTCCGGAAGATGCTCGGATCACGCACGAGCCCAGATGGCGGCCTGTACGCCGACTGCTGGACGAGCTGAAAGCCGGTGCCGTCGGCCGACTCGTAGACATCCATGTCGCGGTCGCTGGCATTGCTGAACGCCACCATTGTGTATTTCCAGTCAGGCGGCGGCGCGGCGCTGCTGGCAGGGGCTGCGACCAGCAACCCCGCGACGACGAGGATCACCAGCGATACAACAGAAAGGCCGGTCCGTTTTGTCGGAATCACCGATGAAGTATGTATGACAGCAGGCCCACCATGGGTAACTTCGGTCGGAGGCAGAGCAGGATCGTTACCTAAGTCGATTCGTCTTGTAGTGACGGCGGGACGGCGGCAGGTCGGCCGTTAGCATCACGCCATGGAACTTGGGGTGCATTTCGCGCTGTCAGACAGCGTGGCAGCGGAACTTCTGGACGCGCGCGGCGACGACGACAAACTCGGCGCTGTGGTCGAGGACATCGAGGAGACGGGCCGATCCGAGTTCTCGTGCGACACGGACAAGGCGTGGGATCCGATCCTGTGCGCCCTCTCCAGCACGGGGTACGAGCGCGTGTCCGAGAACTGGCCGGCCTACGGCGTGATCTTGGGGGACGAAGATCTCAACACCGACACCGACGACCAACTCGTCACCTACCTCGCACCCGATCGGGTCGCCGAAGTCTCCTCGTACCTGGCGGAAATCACCGAATCCGAGTTCGGCGTGCGCTACGACGCGATGCCGCTCGACGACCGCAACCCGGAATACGGCTCCGACGAGCGCGGGTACGCCTGGGGCTGGCTTCAGGAAGTGGCGGACTTTTTCCAGCGCGCGGCCCGAGAGCGTCGCCACGTGGTATTCACCGTGCGGTTCTGACAGTCGAGAGCCCACTGCCGAAGCAGCGCGCCCTCGAAGAAGGAAAGACCGCTTGACAGTGGCGCTCAACTGCGGAGGACCCTCTGCGCGGGTTCTTGCTCTGACAATTCCTGTGCCGCAGCGTTTCTGGGTGACCGAGTGCGTGTCCTTCTCGCAGCCAGACTGACCAGTAACGGAAACGTAACGACGGCCCGGGCGCTTCTCTGGCATTCACGATCTTGACCAGCAATTTCACTGAAACAGTTTATTCTTCAACGGATTTCCAGTAGTGAGCTGCATCTCAAATCAACCCAGTGGATTGCTCATTGTTTGCGACATGTCGTTGACTGTTACCGGAAGAATCAGACAAAGTGGCCTGTGGAGGCGCAACTCGAGTGGGCCACCGACGAGGGAGAAGCCGAATGACGCACCTACGCAAGATGATTACCGCGGCCGCCTTGATACCTGCCGGTATCGCAGCCATCGCACTCAGCGGCGCGGGCGCAGCATCAGCTGTTACTCCGATCGCCGACAACGGGCGCATCGGCGTGCAGCTGAACCAGGGTGAGACGGCATTGTTCGGCCAGCTCAATGCGGGCGCTGCGATCGAAAGCATCACTAACTCCACCCAGATCGGCGTGCGCCTCGCACCAGGATCGCGCTTCGAGAGCGGCCCCAACGTCGTCTGGGGACGTCTCGACCAGTTCGCCAACGAAGCAGCCTCCCGTGGTGGAGAAATTTCTCTCGGCGTACTCAACCCGGCGAGGGGTTCACAGCAGTTCTTCTTCATTCAGAACTGGTAATACCCTCCGCCGTCGAATTGATGCTTCGCTCTTCCTGTGGCGGGGCGGAGTATTTTTCGTTTCCCGTGGCCACGTTTGTCGCCGAGTGTTGAACAGGCGACGTTATCCCGGACGACTTTTGTGAGGACTGCAAACGGGCACCGATGCGTGCGGGAATTCCCTGTACCGCTGCGTAATAACGCATCCACAACCGACCCCTGAGGCGAACGAATGAGGTGGACTCGGCGCACCTCTGTTATTGAAAATGAAAATCATTTTGACCGAGGCAAGTGGATGGCATTCAAACTTAACTGTCCAGACGAGACGGATGCTCGAAAAGTGGAATGAGCTGCAGACTTAGGCGGCGTTGCCGTGCCGGTCGCTCTGCTCCATTACGTCCAGTTCGTCTGAGACGACGTCACGAGCGCTTTCGAATACTGAAAGTAACTTCTTCTGTTCCGAAGACAAGGTGACACGCCAGGCAGGCATACGGACGCCTGCGCTGCTGTACAGGTAGTCGGTTTTACCTGGAATCATCAGGATGTGGTCGTGTTCCACTGGGATGCGGTAGGCGAGGTAGTCGTGATCGGTGATCAGGGCAAATGGATGGCCGCCCTCGAAGGCGAAGACGTCTGAACCGTCAGCCTGCGAATCCTAATCTGCTCCCGCATCACAATAAGCAACTGCTGGCCAGTGTCACTTGACATGACACTGGTCGCGCAAGTGAGTCAAAGCCTGCCTTGATTAGTCGCCCCTGGACCGAGAAAAGAGACTACGGAAGCAAGTCCAAGAATTCTTGGATAACTTCTCGCACCTTCGACTCATTTTTGCTCGAATTCGAAGGATCATCCTGGTTAATTGCATTCATTATTTCAATTTGACCCCAGGCCCCCCTCAGGGTTTCGGAATCTGATGCACGCTCCGATTCGCGTTCTCTGACGTACCTCTCGAATATTTCAACTAGCGCATGCAAGGATATTTTTCCGTCACAATAATCACGATTAACCTGCTCAGCTTCCAGGCGGTAAATTGATTGATCCGTCATGTTTTTCACTTTCCCGATAAATTGCCAAATGAGGTGGTCACAACTCTGCCCGTTTCATTGATGATAACTGATAGGTTGTTTATCGAATCATAGATCACGGTCGTGTTTCCTCTGCTCGGGGTCGCCAACCCTTCACGAATGGCCTGTTCAACCAGGGATGGAAGTATGCCGCGCTCTTGCATTCGGTCGAACGCATGCCCCGTATATTCACGACCGTTGACTATTCCAGGACGATTGGTTCCGGGCTTTACATTTATTTCGCGATCTCCGCGCCCACCCACAGGCGTCGAGGCCGGTCTGTCTCCGACGGGAATAGTCGGATCGCTAGGGGCTCTATTCCCGGCCTCACCGGCGGTGGCGGCTGCCCTGCGACCTGCGGCTTCGGCGTCTGCGGCGGTTCCGCCGCGCCGCAGAACAGCCTCCACCGCTTCTTGCACGGCAGCTCCGCCGACTCTGCCTCCTGTGCCTACGATCGGAATGAGGGAGACGATATTTGCTGCTGCGGCAGCGATCTCAGCCGGAGAATGCTCGGGTGAAGGCTGTGCTCGTTGGCCGCGATTGAAGCCGAACGGATCGACGGCGGCATCGTGCACGGGGACTACGAGGAAGTTTCGCCACGCGTCTCCGAGCGTTCCGACGCTATCGACTGTTGTGTCGACGGCACTTTCCCCGACACCCCACGCGGTGTCCCATACTTTTTGCGGGAACGATCGGTCGTCGGGCTCGTTCGGATCTGGCGGGATCGGCACATTGCCGGTGAAACCGGCAGGCACGTCCCCGTGCGCTTCGGCAAGCTGGTTCGCAGCTTGTTGACGTGGACTGACAGTGGGTTTGGGGCCCGGACTGGTCACCAAACTTGGACCATCCGCCCATTGGTGACAGTCGAGCAAACGTGCAAACAAGGCACGATCCGGAGCATTTCAGCAGATTGAATGCAACGTGGTCTCTGGCGATATGGCCACGCAAACTTATTGAACGGTCAACAGTTAATTGGTGGCGCGCAGCTCATCCGGACACCAAGCGCAAGGAGGCCGCGTAAACCACGAGCCCATCTAGCCAAGGAGGGAATCGAATTGACCACCAGCCGCACGATGCGATCACCTGGAACTCTCGTCGCCGAGCGCCGCAATGGCTGATCGTTCACCACAGCACAACGAGAACCGGCAGATTGCCGCAACATCGGACGTAGCACCGAAGTGGCGAAGCCATTGCTTCACCCGGCGACCCCAGGGCGGCAAAGATTGCTACACATCCGACTCCTCGACGCTCCTGCGCTTCGTAGGGCACGAAAAAACCCAGCCCACGCTTTCGCGCGGGCTGGGTTTGAACAACGAACATTTGGCGGAAGCGGAGGGATTTGAACCCCCGGTGGGTTTAACGCCACGCTCGCTTTCAAGGCGAGTGCATTCGGCCGCTCTGCCACGCTTCCGTGGGCGATCCTATCGGGTGTTCCCACGGACCGCGAAAACGGCTCCGGAGTCAGCGCTCGCCGATGGCTTTGTCGACCTTCTCGAAGACGTCTGCCAGCACGTCCAGTTCCTGGGGAGTCAGCAGATCGACCAGATTGTTCCGCACGCCGGCCACGTGAGTAGGTGCCGCCTCGGCGAGGCGACGCCTACCCTCTTCCGTGATCCGCGCGAGCACGCCGCGCCCGTCTTCGACGCAGGTGTCGCGCACGACGATGCCCTGAGATTCCATCCGCCTGATCTGGTGCGTCAGGCGGCTCCGCGAAGACAGCACGCCGTCTGCCAGGTCACTCATCCGCAACGACCCGTCAGCTGACTCCGAGAGCATGACCAAAATGCGGTAATCGGCCAACGACAGGTCGTGTGAATCCTGCAGTTCGCGGTTGAGAACCTCCATGAGGCGCTGATTACCGTCCATGTAGCCGCGCCATGCACGCATCTCGCATGGCGTCAGCCACGGTGTCTCACCGTGCGCCGCCTGCGATGTCTCCTCGGTTGTCGCTTCAGCTGTCACAGGTTCCAAGTTTAGACCTGTGTCCGCCCGTCACAGTAAGACTCACCCTAAAGTCACGAATTGGACATCAGGATCGAACGGTCGATTTCGGCGACCGATGCCAGCCCCGCCAGTCCCATGGTGAGATCCAGGTCGGCCAAGAGACTCCGGAGCGCATGACGCACTCCGTCCGCTCCGGCCAATCCCAACCCGTACACCCACGGCCGCCCGTACAGCACTGCGTCGGCACCCAAGGCCAGAGCCTTGATTACGTCTGCGCCACAACGAATTCCGGAGTCCATCAGGATGTCCACCTCATGCCCCACCGCATCAGCGACGGGACCGAGAGCGTCGAGTGCCGAAATCGACCCGTCGACCTGACGCCCACCATGGTTGCTCACCACAATGCCGTTGGCGCCGGCCGCGACGGCCTCACGTGCGTCGTCGGGATGGACAATTCCCTTCACTGCGATCGGAAGTGTCGTCCACTGGCGAAGTTTCGCGATATCCGCGATCCGCACCGCATGGTTACCGAACAACGACACCCACGTGAGAACCGCGATCTGCAGCGCTTCTGCGCTCTCCTCGGGCGGCGTCGCCAGTTTGGCGCGGAACACCGGATCCGACAGATAGTTGGCAATACCCTTCGCCTGCAGGAACGGAAGGTGGCCGAGCTCGAGATCCCTTGGACGCCAACCCATACCGGGAGTGTCGGCAGTCAGGACGATAGCCTTCGCGCCCGCCGTCTCCGCTCGGCGGACAAACGACTCCGCAAGTTCGTCGTCGGCCGGCCAGTACAGCTGGTACCACCAGTTCTCGCCGGAGGCCGCCGCTACGTCTTCGATGGTCGAGGATGCCGCCGTCGAGAGAATCGATCCGATCCCCAACTCGGCAGTGACCGAACCGACCGCAACCTCGGCGTCGTCGTGGACCAAGCCGAGCACGCCCACCGGAGCCGTCAGGATCGGTGCAGCCAACCGCGTCCCCAACACCTCGACGCTCAGATCACGCGCGTCGGGCGCCGCAGTCCCCCGCAACATCCGCGGCACGATCGCATGCTTGTCGAACGCCCGCAGATTCGACACCGCGGTTCGTTCGGTCGACGCGCTACCGGCGATGTACCCGAAGGCCTCCGGTGAGAGTTGCTCGCGCGCGGCATCTTCCAAGCCTGCCGCAGTCATCGGCAAAGCCGGCTTCGCGCCGCTCAGTCCCGTCAGATAAATCTCGTTCTGCATGTTCCCGAAGTAAGTCACGTCCGCGACGGTAGCGGCAAAACACCCGTCAGCGGGGAGATTCGCTAGCGTCGTATCCATGTACGCCATAACGATCGATCAGCCCGGCGGTCCCGAGGTCATGAAATGGGCGCAACAGCCCGATCCTGAACTACCTCGCGGGCACGTACTCGTCGAGGTCGCCGCGACCGCAGTCAACCGCGCCGACCTGCTCCAACGTCAAGGCTTCTACCCGCCGCCGCCCGGCGCGAGTGACATTCTCGGCCTCGAATGCTCGGGTGTGATCACCGAACTCGGCGAAGACGTCACGGGTTGGTCCGTCGGCGACGAAGTCTGCGCACTGCTGGCCGGCGGCGGTTACGCCGAGAAGGTCGCGGTCCCGGCAACACAACTTCTCCCGGTTCCCGCGGGCGTCGATCTCCGTGTCGCAGCGTCTCTGCCGGAAGTTGCGTGCACGGTGTGGTCGAACGTCGTGATGCGCGGCGGCCTACGACGCGGACAGGTCCTCCTCGTCCATGGTGGTGGCGGCGGAATCGGCACCCACGCCATCCAGGTCGGCAAAGCCCTCGGCGCCCGCGTCGCAGTTACCGCGGGTTCGGAGGAAAAATTGAACCGCTGCCGCGAATTGGGCGCGGACATTCTGATCAACTACCGCGACAGCGACTTCGTAGCATCACTCGCCGAAGCCACCGACAACCACGGCGCCGACGTGGTTCTGGACAACATGGGAGCGTCGTATCTCGGACGCAACGTCGACGCACTCGCCATGGACGGCCACGTCGTGATCATCGGAATGCAGGGTGGCCGCAAGGGCGAAGTCGACATCGCCAAGCTGATGGGAAAGCGCGGAAACATCACGTCGACGGGCCTGCGTGGGCGTCCGCTCACCGGCCCCGGCGGTAAAGCGGACATCGTCGCCGACGTCCGCGCGAAGTTGTGGCCGTTGATCGCAGACGGATCGGTTCAACCGATCGTGTCGACCGAACTTCCGATCACCGAGGCGCCATTAGCCCATCAGTTGCTGGATTCGCCGGAAACCGTAGGCAAGGTCATCCTCACCGTGAAGTGAGCCGAGCGGGATCGATCAGCCCAGGGCGCCGAGTTCGGCGACCAGCTGATTGATCTCGTACCGCGTCGTGTACGGCGCAAGGCCGACGGTGACCGCGCCGCCTTCGTCGTTGACACCGAGGGCGTCGAGCAGCCTGGAACCGCCGTGCGTACCGCTGACCGTCGCGATGCGCTTGTCGGCCAGGTGCGCCGCGACCTTGTCTGCCGCCATCCCCTCGAGTGTGAAACTGAGCGTCGGCACCCGCGTCGGTGCGCCGCCGATCACCATCACGTTGGGCAGGGCTGCGAGAGAACGCATGAGGTGATCGAACAGACCGTCCTGGTAGTCCTGCAGCGAGCTGATCGAGGTTTCGAGGCGCTCACGCCTGGTTCCCGTTGCCGATTCGTCCAACCCGGCCAGGAAATCGATCGACGACGTGAGACCGGACAGCAGCGCGAACTGATGACCGCCCACCTCGAGTCGCTCGGCGCCACGCGCGTACGGGTTGAGCGACACGGCCGGAATTCGGTCGAGCAGTCCGGGATCGCGGAAGACGAGTGCGCCCACCTGCGGACCGCCCCACGACGGCGCGCTGACGGCAACGATGTCCGCCCCGAGATCAGCCATGTCCACATGCGCATATGGCGCTGCACCGACGGC
This sequence comes from Rhodococcus sp. OAS809, assembly GCF_040546695.1. Lineage (NCBI taxonomy): Bacteria > Bacillati > Actinomycetota > Actinomycetes > Mycobacteriales > Nocardiaceae > Rhodococcus > Rhodococcus sp. OAS809. Next base: position 3,750,601 of record NZ_JBEPOI010000002.1, read on the forward strand.
GTCGACCACCATCAGTCCGCCGAATTCGTGCAGACGATCAGCTGCGGCGCGGACGTTCGGAGCCGAACCGACGACCGGTGATGCGGCCGTCAAGGCCACCAATCGAGTGGTCGAGGTGATGAGATCGTTGAACTGCCAACTCGGGAGCTCACACGTTTCGATTTCGACCTCTGCCCATCGCACCTGAGCGCCGTAGCGACTGGCCACACGAAGCCAGGGCGCGACGTTCGCCTCTTCGTCGAGGCGCGAGAGTACGAGACCGGTTCCGAGGCCCAACCGCGAACTGAGCGACTCGGCGAGCCAAGCCAACAACACCGCTCGGTCTGATCCGAGAACGACTCCCGCAGGATCTCCGCCGACCAGATCGGCGACCGCGGTGCGCGCACTCTCGAGAATGGCAGCACTACGACGGTTCGAGACGTGGCGACCGGAGGAAGAAGATGCAGAGGCACGGAACGCGGTGGAGACCGTCCGCGAGACGGCGTCCGGGATCTGCATTCCGGCCTGCGGATCGAGGTGGATCCAGCCGTCACCGAGTGAGGGAATCAACCCCCGTACGCGGGCAACGTCGTAAGCCATGCTCGACACTCTAGGTGCAGACGCCCGCTTAGTCGAAGGCAGTCACCCAATTACCCGTCAGTACAGTTATTCGATAGCTAACTTTTTGGGGGTTACGCGGCGTTTGTCGCCCACACACGACAAGATGGAAGCATGACGAACCCCGACAAAGAGCAGGTACTCGTTATCGGACCCGACGGTCGACCCGTCGCGATGCCGGCGGCCGAGGCAGAGGCCTCCACCTCCGGCACCACCGAAGGCGCGGAATCCGAAGCCGAGTCCGTCGCCGAGATGGTCGAGCAGCCGGCGAAGGTCATGCGAATCGGCACGATGATCAAACAACTCTTGGAAGAAGTGCGCGCCGCGCCGCTCGACGACGCCAGCCGCAAGCGCCTCAAGGACATCCACACCTCGTCCATCCGAGAACTGGAACAAGGCCTGGCACCCGAACTCCGTGAAGAACTCGAGCGACTGAGCCTCCCGTTCACCGACGACTCCATTCCCTCCGACGCCGAACTGCGAATCGCGCAGGCCCAACTCGTCGGCTGGCTCGAAGGACTGTTCCACGGAATTCAAACCGCACTGTTCGCGCAGCAGATGGCAGCGCGCGCTCAGCTCGAACAAATGCGTCAGGGCGCACTGCCTCCCGGCATGAGCATCGGGGCTCCGCATTCGCCTGCACATCCGGACCAACAGAGCCCAGGAACCGGCCAGTATCTGTAACTCGGACCACCGCTAGGTCCGAGGGAAATCCGGCGCCGACGCCAGGCCGGTAGGCTCGACCTCCGTGTCAGCATCCGCAATCGAATCCGAGACGCCGGACGCACCTGCGCCCGTGTCCGACTCCCAGACGTTCCGTCGTGCGTTCAAAGACCTTCGCGACGGTCTGAATCAGCGTGAGTTGTGGCTCAGCCTCGGCTGGCAGGACATCAAACAGCGCTACCGCCGGTCGGTGATCGGACCGTTCTGGATCACGATCGCCACCGGCGTTCAGGCCGCCGCGATGGGTCTTCTGTACTCCGCGTTGCTGAACATTCCGCTCAAGGAGTTCCTGCCGTACGTCACGGTCGGGCTGATCGTGTGGAACCTGATCAGTGCAAGCATTCTCGAAGGTTCCGAGGTCTTCATCGCCAACGAGGGCCTGATCAAGCAGTTGCCGTCGGCGTTGAGTGTGCACGTATATCGCCTGGTTTGGCGTCAGGTGCTGTTCTTCGCGCACAACTTCGCGATCTACATAGTTCTTCTGTTCGCGTTCAGTATCTGGCAGAACATGAGCTGGACGGCGCTCGCGGCAATACCGGCATTCGTGCTGATCGTCGCGAACACGCTGTGGGTCTCGATCGTCTTCGGTATCTTCTCCACCCGGTACCGCGACATCGCCCCCATCCTCGGCAGCCTCACCCTGCTGCTGTTCGTGCTGACGCCGATCATGTGGACAACTCAGGCCCTCAAGGACCAGGGTGGGCAAGCCATGGAACGGGTCCGGCTCGCCGAACTCAATCCGCTGTACCACTACCTCGAGATCATCCGAGCACCACTCATCGGGGCCGACCAGCAGGCATACCACTGGTACATCGTCATCGCCTTCACCGTCGTCGGCTGGGCCGTCGCGATTCTGGCACTCCGCAAGTACCGGGCACGCGTGCCCTACTGGGTCTAGAGGAAACACATGAGTCAGCCAGTCAGCATCCACACGCAGAACGCGTGCGTCGACTTCCCGATCTTCGACGCGAAATCCCGCTCGCTCAAGAAGGCCTTCCTCGGCAAGGCCGGAGGATCCATCGGCCGCAACGACTCCGATGTCGTCGTCGTCGAAGCGCTCCGCGACATCACGATGACGCTCAAGGAAGGCGACCGCATCGGGCTCGTCGGCCACAACGGCGCCGGCAAATCCACCCTGCTGCGCCTGCTCTCCGGAATCTACGAACCGACCCGGGGATCCGCCAGCATTCGCGGACGCGTCGCACCCGTCTTCGACCTCGGTGTCGGCATGGACCCGGAAATCTCCGGGTACGAGAACATCATCATCCGCGGCCTGTTCCTTGGTCAGACCCGCAAGCAGATGCTCGCGAAGATGGACGAGATCGCCGAATTCACCGAACTCGGTGAATACCTCTCCATGCCACTGCGTACCTACTCCACCGGTATGCGCGTTCGCGTTGCCATGGGCGTCGTGACCAGTATCGATCCCGAGATCTTGCTTCTCGACGAGGGCATCGGTGCCGTCGACGCGGAATTCATGAAGAAGGCCCGCATCCGGCTGCAGAAGCTGGTGGAACGCTCCGGCATCCTGGTATTCGCCAGCCACTCCAACGAATTCCTCGCTCAGCTGTGCAACAGTGCGATGTGGATCGACCACGGCCAGATCCGCATGCAAGGCGACATCGAAGACGTCGTGCGCGCCTACGAAGGTGACGACGCCGCCGAACATGTGCGCCACGTGATCAAGGAAATGGAACGGGAGAACACCCCGTGAGCGCACCCGAGAAAATCATCGGGGTCGTCGTCACTCACAAGCGTCGTGAACTGCTGGCCGAATCCTTGAAGGTTCTCAGCACCCAGTCGCGTCCGCTCGATCATCTGGTTGTCGTCGACAATGCCGACGAAGCCGATGTGAAAGAGCTCGTCGACAACGCTCCACTGCCGACCAGTTACATCGGTTCTCAGCACAACCTCGGCGGTGCCGGAGGATTTGCTCTTGGCATTCTCTACGCGCTTTCACTCGGCGCCGACCGCGTCTGGCTCGCCGACGACGACGGCCGCCCGGACGGCCCCGAAGTCCTGGAAACACTGCTCGACTGTGCAATTCGGAACGACCTGGCCGAGGTCTCCCCCGTCGTCTGCGACATCGACAACCCCGACCGCCTCGCCTTCCCACTTCGCCGCGGTACGTCGTGGCGCCGGTTGCGTTCCGAACTCGGCGACGAGGATCTCCTGCCCGGTATCGCGTCCCTCTTCAACGGCGCACTGTTCACCGCCGACGCGATTGATGCCGTCGGAGTTCCGGATCTACGCCTGTTCGTCCGCGGCGACGAGGTCGAGGTACACCGTCGCCTCGTGCGCTCCGGCCTGAAGTTCGGTACCTGCCTGCAAACTGCTTATGTCCACCCCAACGGCGCGGACGAGTTCAAGCCGATCCTCGGCGGTCGCATGCACACGCAGTACCCCGACAACGACACGAAGCGCTACTTCACGTACCGCAACCGTGGATACATCCTCTCCCAACCGGGAATGCGGAAACTGCTTCCGCAGGAATGGGTTCGGTTCGGCTGGTACTTCCTGATCACACGCCGCGATCCGGCCGGACTGCGCGAGTGGATGCGATTGCGCAAGCTCGGCCGGGAAGAGAAGTTCGAACGTCCGAGTTAAGTCGGCCGCCCCGAGTTAATTCAGTTGCACAGTCGCGTCTGCGGCTGAGACGATTCTGATCCGACGCATGGTGCGTCCTGAGATTTTCGAGGAGTGAGTATTGATGACTGTCGTGTTCCGCAGTTTCAGCACCGTCAACATTCACACTTCTTCGTACTCGAGGACACACTCACCATGCCGGAAAACAGCGCGCCCCTGACCGAATACGGTTGGAACGCAACACTCTCGAACACATTCACTGCCCTGGCCCCACCGGACTCCGCACCCGGGCGCGTTCTTCGCGTCGACCGGGGGCGGTGTGACGTGGCCGTCGCCGAAGGCACAGTTCGCGCACTCAGCGGCAGCGATCCACTCTGTACGGGTGACTGGGTCGCCGTGGCCGAGTTACGGGACTCACGCGAACCCGAGATGCACACGGTCACTTCGATACTCCCCCGATCAAGCAGCATCGTTCGATCCTCGGCATCCGGAAAATCGGAAGGCCAGATTCTGGCGGCCAATGTCGACACCGTCGTCATCGCCACGGCTTCGGACGGCGACGTCGATCTCGGGCGCATCGAGCGACTACTCGCACTCGCCTGGGAAAGTGGTGCAACCCCTGTCGTCGCACTCACCAAATCGGATGCAGCTCACTATATCTCCGACACTCTCGCCGAGGTCACTGCCATTGCGCCCGACGCAACAGTGCTGGCCGTCAGTGCCGAGACCAACGAAGGAATGGATGTACTCGATGCAGTTCTGGACGGCACCGTGGCGATACTCGGTCCATCAGGCGCCGGTAAGTCGACGCTCGCGAACGCCCTCCTCGCGGACACCACAGACGCCGATCGACTCGAGACCGGTCGCGTTCGGACCGGTGACGGAAAGGGACGCCACACCACCGTCACCAGAGAGTTGATCTCATTCTCCGGCGGCCGGACACTGATCGACACACCCGGCCTGCGAGGGGTCGGCATGTGGAACGCGGCGGAGGGGATCGAGAAGACGTTCCCCGAGATCGAGGAGCTGATTGCAGAGTGCCGGTTCTCCGATTGCGCACACAACTCCGAGCCGGGATGCGCAGTCCTGAGCGCACTCGGGCGTGGCGATATCGATGAGCGGAGGCTCGCGAGCTACCGGAAACTACAGCGAGAGAATGCATGGAACGCCGCGCGAAGCGATGCTCGTCTGCAGGCAGAGAGGACGCGGGAGATCAAGGTGATCTCCCGACAACTCAAGAGTCACTACCGCGGTCGGGACCGGTAGCGAACAAAGCCTGGCAGCATGGGGGTGATCCCGACGAGAGGTTGCCATGTTCGAGCAGTTCCGTTCCAGCGCCAGAACCAAGCTTCAGCGTGCGGTATCCGAGGTGGTCGAGGCCGCCGACCGGCGCAACGCAGATCGCACGCAACAGATCCTCGACGCGCTGGCACTCTCACGTGACGAACTGGCCGAGGCCCGCGGTGACATCGCGGGCCTCCGGTCCAGGATCGACGAGCTGGAATTTCGCCAGCGTCGGGATCTGGCCTACGCCGTGGATCTGGAAGCGACAGCGTCGACTGCCGAGTTCATCCTCGAACACCTTCGAGTCGCGGAGACATTCGGCCACCCGCACGACACGCTGCGCCACGCATTGGGCTTGATCGAAATACCCGGCATGGCACTCGAATTCGGCGTCGCCAGCGGAACCACACTCAGGATCGTCGCGGAGGCTTTCACCGAACGCGAGGGGACCGTCGCAGGTTTCGACGTGTTCTCCGGCCTTCCGGAGACCTGGCGCACCGGGTTCCCGGTCGGCGAGTTCGCACAGGAATCCATCCCCGAAGTGCCTGGAGCGCAACTTGTTCCGGGCCTCTTCGAGGACACCTTGCCCTCGTTCCTGAACGACGAACCCGGCCCCGTTGCGTTCCTGCACCTCGACGCCGATCTCTACTCGTCCACCAAGACGGTGCTCGATCTCCTCGGCGACCGCCTGGTACCCGGGTCGATCGTCGTCTTCGACGAATTCTTCAACTATCCCGGGTGGCAGCAGCACGAGTACCGGGCGTGGACGGAGTTCGTCACACGCACCGGCATCTCGTTCGAATACCTCGGGTACACCGTCGACAACGAGCAGGTCGTCGTCAAGATAGTGCGCTGAGGCTCACTTCTCGTACAGTCGAGCCCAGTTCTCCCGACTCGTGAGCTGCGGAAACTCGCGAGCGAATGCTTCAGCCACACTTGGTGCTTCGGCGAGGAACCTCTTCATGACGCCGGCGAGGCGGCCGCTCATCTCGGCGGCCTTCTCGCTGTCGAAGCGGCGTTCACGCACGCCTCCCTGCGAAGCATCGGTGACGAAGACGTGATCGAAACGTCCGACGTGCCACCACTGCGCGTCCTCGTACGAAATCGCCACCGGACCTCGCTCGAGGTGATTGCGAGCCTGCATCACAGCGCGTTTCGCCAGAACGAGGTCCGTCCACAAACCGGGTTTCGGGCTGGGCGCAACGCGGCGGATCGGCAGCCTGCCCGGCAGCTCCGACGCCGGGCGGGTCACAGTCTCGGGGAAGCGCTTACGTTCCTGGTTGATCGCGGCAAGCGCCTTCTGCCCACCGTCCGCCAAACCTGCCGGCCCCTCGAGGAATCCCTCGATCGCCCGGAGTTGCGTATGTGCAAGGCCGTACTGCAAACCCACGATCGAGTGCGAAATATCCCGGGAGAGCTGCTTCGCGAGGGTTTTGGGTGCAAACCCTGGGTCCAGCGCAGCGGTGATCAGACCGTTGCGCGTACTGAAGTAGTGCGCGAAACCGTCGACGTCCTTCCAATAGAAGTCCGCATGCCACACAGCAGCCGACGGCAACGTGATGGTGGGAATCCCGGCCCGCCCAGCCCGCAAGCTGTACTCGACGTCGTCCCACTGGAAGAAGACCGGCAGTGGCAAGCCGATCCGCTCGATGGCTTCGGCAGGGATCAGGCAAGACCACCAGCCGTTGTATTCGGCATCCACGCGGCGTTCCGGCAGCTTCTCGAGCACACTCCGGTTGCGAACACCGTGCTCATCGGTCGGTACACCACGCTGCAGGGTGCCCAGATCGACGCGTTCACCCGAAGCCAACAGGAAGTCGGGGTTGAACAGAAAGAGCATCTGGGCGCCGATCAAAGCCGGCTCCGTCGTCATGTTCGCGAACGCACTCAGTCGAAGAACCGATTCGGGCTCGCACAGAATGTCATCGTCCATCAAGATCACGTCGGCGTGCGGTCCGGCCGCCGAAGCTTCGTACAAGCCCCGCGTGAACCCGCCCGCACCACCTAGGTTCGCCTGCCGCAGATACTGCAACCGCGAACCGAACTTCTTCGACACTTCCTGGAACAGCTCACGGCTCTCTACCGGATCCGTTCCCTGATCGACGACGTACAGAGCGTCGAGCAACGCGAGTACACGCTCGTCGGACGCGAGGGCCTCGACCGTGCGCGCACAGTCGTCCGCACGATTGAACGTGCAGATCGCCACGGCTACCGGGCGAATCGACTCCGGCGAGACGACGGTCCATTCCACATCGTCGACCACTGCGCCGCCACCCTGCGCTTCGAACTGCAGCCACAGTGCCCCGCCGTCGACGAAAGTATCGAGCGGGGCGGTCATGGACACTCGCTCGTCGCCGGTCACGACGACGTTCGTCACGATCCGGCGGTGACCACCGATGTCCGAGGCCTGGATCTGGATGCGGCAAGCGGTATCGGCCACGACATGCGCGGTGACAGTGACCTCGGTGACGTTGGTCCAGCGCTGCCAGTAGCTGGCCGGAAAACGACCGAAGAAGGTGTTGGTGTGTGCGACGGCCCCGGGCTGAAGCCGCAACTCGAATCGCGATCGCGTCGACATTCCGACCTTGGTCACCGCATACAGTTCGTCACTGGCGACGGGCGAAGTTCCGGTGAACAACGTCCGCTGCGCCAGCAGTCGATCCGACGTCGCGCTGCGTTCGATCAACTCGACTCCGGAATCGGACTGGTCATCGGTCGTGTTCACGGTATCCACGCCCCGCAGGGTATCGCGAATCCGCACCTCGGCGCCCCGGGCACCGAGTCACACCAGGTCTACCCGTGATTACTCACTGCAGCGGCGGAGCGCAGCTCGGTCTTTCGCCGACGAAGCGACAACAGACCCTTCGCCATCTGGACCACGTCCTTGGGCGAGATACGGCTCGCGTGCGCCAGATGATCGTCGCTGAGTCGGATCGGGACCTCGACCGGGCGCACCCCAGCCAATTCGAGCGCGTAGTCCAATTCGGTGGTGAAAAGGAAGCCACGCTCGGTCAACGAGGGTGCGATTCGACGCAGCAAGACACCGTCGACGATGAAAGTTCCCTGGGGATCGCCCGTGCGGGTACCCAGCACCACCCGTCGCAGCGTCGCGAATCCACCCGTCATCACCGAACGCAGCAAGCCACGTTCCACCTCTGAGTCCGAATGAGCCTTTGAACCGATGACCACCGGCGGGACGGACCCTAGATCCGCCATCACGCGGTCGGCGCCTTCGATGTCACCGAAACCGAACGGAAGGTCGTCCGCGGTGAGCAACACGCGTCGTCCACGAGAAGCAAGCGTCCCGGCGCGAAGCGCTGCGCCCATCCCTTTGTCGCTGCTCATCGGCAGGAAGGTCACTCCAGGCCAAGACCAGGAAGCTGCCAGAGCAGCACACACGTCGGCAGTGTTGTCCGTCGAACCGTTCTCCACGACGATGATCTCGACCTGACCGGCGCTCTCGGCCGGGCGGCTGGTGAAGTACTCGGCGAATTGACGCACCGTCGACTCCAGCACCTCGCCTGAGTTGTATGCGGGGATGATCACCGAGAGTTCCGGCGTAGCTGGTTCCCCACGAACGGGTTCCGTTCGCGATGTCGCCACGTCCCGATCTCCTTACTTCCCCGACTGCAGTTCGAACTCGTCGGAATACTACGCTCCGAGAAACAAGGCGCAGCCCAGGCTCCGAGAAAAAGAGCACGACCCAGGCTCCGAACAACAGCCATCGACTCGAAGACGAAAGCACATCGTGAAATCTGACTTACCGCTCGCACAACGCGTGGTGCCGCCAATTCTTCTCGCCGCTCTGGTGTCGATCGTCGCCGCCATCCCACTGATCTCCAATCGGTGGTTCTACTACTGGGACGACAGCGCAGCAGCTTTCACGCCTGGTTGGCACACGATCGGCGAGCGAATCCTGTCCGGGTCATGGCCGACGCTCATTCCCGAATTGTGGGCCGGCGGCAATGTCACAGCCGAAGCCCTTTACGGGACATACAATCCCGTGATCCTTCTGGATTCGGTTGCCATTGCTCTCATTCCGAACCTGGGAATCGGAATCACCCTGGTCAAGATGCAATTCATGGCGATTCTCGCGGTAGGCGTTTATCTGGTGGCCCGCCAGTACGGCGCCAATCGGTCGATGGCTTTCATCGCCGGATTTGCCATGCCGTTCGCCGGATACACGCTCTATTTCGACGCCTCCAGTTGGGCGTCCGGGCTGATCGCCTTCGCCTGGATCCCCCACGTCTGGTGGTCTACCCGCGCCAGCGCCCTCGGCCGAGTGAACCCCCTGGTACCGATCGTTTTCGGCTATCTTGCGATGACCACCGGAAACCCGTACGGCGCTGTCGGTGTCGCGGTCGTCTACCTCGCTGTCATAGCGGAATGCATCGCAATCAAACGCGCAGGCAGCATCAAATCACTGATGATCAGCGCGGCAGCGATCATCATGATGTCGCTGATCGTGTATCTACCGTTGCTCTTCACCACCGGCGTGTCGGTGCGTACTCAGTCCGGAATCGCGAACGACGGTTCGCTTCGACCCGATCTCGGTGACCTGCTCAACGTCTCCGGCCCGTCGAACCAGCCGTACGTCACCGCTTTCGCTTCGCCTGCCATGACGATTCCGCTGGTGTACCTGGCTTGGTTCCTCATACCGCTCGCACCGTGGATTCAGTGGAAGTCACTGAAGAAGTTGGGCCGCCACAGCGTCTCGCTGTTCGTCTTCGGCGGAATTTACGTCGTACTACTTCTCGGACCGTCGAATCTGTGGCTTTTCCGTTGGCCCGCGCGACTGCTCGAGTACGGTCAACTGCCCGCCATCGTGGTCACGGCGGTCGCCCTCTCTGCCGGACTGCATCGTGATCGAATCCGGACAAGATCAATCATCACCGCGGGATTGTTGGCACTTCAGTTCTATCTTGCCTGGTCGAATGTCCCGGAAGACATCGGTATTCACTCGGCATCACTGATAATCACCGTGGTTCTCACCGTCTTCGCGTTGGTCGTGGCCTACCGAAAGCCCCGCTACCTCGCCGGTGCACTCGCTGTCGGCATCGTCGTCGTGCTCAGTGCTCAGACCAATTTCTGGTTCACCGGAAACTACAACGTGACACCGTGGAAGTTCCCCCGGCAGGTGGCATTCCTGGAGTCCAAGTTCGAGGACCGTTACCAGGGAACCACTTTCGCGATTGCCGACCCCGTCAACATCCCGCCGGACAACGAAACCGGGCAGTGGGGTGACCTCCTGTTCGGCAACGCCTGGCAGCCTGCCGGAGTCAATGCCGTCAACAGCTACGCCGGAATCAGCTACAACGATTTCGTTCAAGCACTGTGCTTGAACTACTACGGCGGTGTCCAGTGTCCGGACGGCGTCGACCGACTGCTCGCTGAGTCGCCGGGAACGGGTGTGTCCTGGCTCGACGCGATGCGAGTCGACACGGTCGTCGTTCAGAATTCCGGACCGTACGGCGGAAAACGCGCCCTCGACGCCCTACCGGAGGGCGAGTGGACCGTATCGCCGGATCGGGTGGTCACGGTCGGCCATCGCACCACCGAGCATCAGTGGCCCGACGGTCGCGTATCGGCAACGACGCCTGGTCTCGACGTGCGTGGCGATGCCGCCGCTACGGACACCAGGGAAACCGTCGAATACACCGGATCAGGCACGGTCACATTCGCCCTGCTGGCCTGGCCGGGTTGGAGCGCGACCGTAGATGGTCAGACGGTCGAGACGAAGGCCAGCCCCGGCGGGTTGTTGCAGGTCGATCTACCGCCGAGTGCCACGTCCGGATCTGCCCTCACCATCGAATTCAGTCCACCCGGAAGCACTTTCGGCTGGACTGTCGCCGGCGTCGGATTGCTCCTGGCACTGTCTCAAGGAGCGTGGGCCTTCCGACGCCGACGCAGCGGTCAGGACGACAACGCTGCAGCCAACGCAGATTCCGTCACCTCGTGAACCGCGCGGTGAGCGGGCAGAATCGACGCTCGCTCACCGTCTGCGTCACCGGTGCCCTGCACCAATCCGAGGAAATGCGTCAGCTGCGCGGCAAGCGGTTCCTCGCTGTAGCGGATCGTCGGAATTTCGATGACCGTCTGCTGCTGGTAGCCGTCCCGATCGGTGGGCATGTTGTCGTCGATGTGCCGGTAGATCGTGATGTCGCGACGCAGGAGATCGATCTCGATGAGTCGATCGGCCTCGAGCAACGACAGCTGGCGAATCTTGCGCTGACTGATCCGGCTCGCGGAAATCGTTGCAACAGCACCTGATCCGAAGCGCAATACGGCGTCGGCGCAATCTTCCGACCGGTTCTGCACGGACGTCGGGTGGAAGTAGCCGAACTCCCCTTTTGCCAAACTGGGTTCCGAGCCGGCAAATCCGATGGCAAGGTCGATATCGTGAATCAGCAGGTCCGTCGCGACACCCGTCGGAATGCGGGAAACGAACGGCGAGTGGCGGATACCGTTCACCTGCCACACATCGCCGGAGAACTCACGGGCGGTGCGGACAGCGGGATTGAACCGTTCGAGCAGTCCACACATCAGGGGAACACCGGACGCGCGTGAACGATCGACCAGGTCGACGCTCTGCTCGTACGTCGCTGCCAACGGCTTCTCCACCAGGACGGGCTTCCCCAGATCGAGAACCCGCCCGGCCAACTCGTAGTGCGCCGGCGTAGCGGCAGCGATCACGACAGCATCGATCTCGTCGAGGGAGTCGAAATCGGCGGCCCAACGCGTATCGAACCGCGCAGCAACAGCTTTGCCCTGCTCCTCGCGCGGCTCGATCAGCAGATCCAACTCGCACAGCGCCGACTGCGCGATGACCCGCGCATGCAGCGAGCCCATCTGACCGGATCCGACAAGAGCGATACGTGGCTTGCTAGCAGTCATTTTTCAGGCCTCCATGGCGCCGCGTACCGCGGCAACGATCTGATCGACGTCGCCGGCGGACAACGCAGCGTGGACGGGGATGCTCAGGCACCGGGACGCAACCGAAGTGGCCACCGGCGTCTCGTCGATGACGACGCGCGGATGTTCGCGGTAGCACTCGTAGTCGTAGACGGCCTTCGGGTAGTAGATGCCGCTACCGATGTCCTTCGCGGCCAGACGCTCACTCAACTGGTCGCGAGTGATCGGTGCGTCTTCGGCCAGCAGCAAGGTGAACTGATGCCAGACATGTCCACGACCGGACAGTTCGCTCGGCAGGATCAGTCCTTCGACGTCCTTCAGGCCGACACGCAAGGCCTCCGCATTCCGGCGGCGCGCCTCGACCTGCTGCATGTACGTCGCCATCTGGGGCAGAGCCAAGCTCGCCTGGAGGTCAGTCATCCGGTAGTTCTGGCCGACCATCTCGTACTGGTAGCGCGCCCGCATGCCCTGGTTACGCAGGACCCGAAGTCGATCGGCGATCGCGTCGTCGTCGGTCGTGATCATTCCGCCCTCGGCGGTCGTGAGGTTCTTCGTTGCATAGAACGAGAAGCAACCCACACCGAAACTGCCGGCGCCTCGCCCGTCGTACGTCGCTCCGTGGGCCTGAGCGGCGTCCTCGACGACAGTCAGACCGTTTTTCGATGCCAACGGCATCAATGCGCCCATGTCCGCCGACTGTCCGTACAGATGAACCGGCATCAGAACCTTCGTGCGGTCACCGATTCGATCGGCAGCGACTGCCGGGTCGATGTTGAAATCGGACTCGGAGATATCGGCAAACCTCGCGGTCGCGCCTGCCTCGAGAATTGCATTGAGGGTGGCTACGAACGTGAACGGCGTGGTCAGAACCTCGTCACCTGGCTGAAGATCCTGGACCTGAAGAGCCGCGATCAATGCGGTCGTGCCGTTGTTCACCGCCACCGCGTGTCGCGTTCCGACCAGCGCCGCGAACTCGTCCTCGAGCCGCTTCACCTTGGGTCCCTGCGCGACGATCCCCGATCGCAGAGTGTCCAGCACCTCGCGCTCGACTTCTTCCCCGAACGAGATACTGGATATCGCGATCACTGAGTTACCTCCGATAGATTCATCCGACCGTCGTCGGAACGAAATACCCCGACAACCCAGGAAGCGTATCGAAACACGATTCGATACTTCGAGAGGATTCCGGAACCTGCATGTCTGAACGAGCCGACTGCCACATCCATCCGACCGCCTTCATCGGCGCCGACGTACTGATCGGGGCAGGGGTCACGGTCGGACCGAACGCCGTGCTGACCGGCCCACTCGAGATCGGCGACGATTGCTGGATCGGCGCCGGAGCGGTCTTGGGAGCTCCCCCCGAGATCCTCGGCGCGTTACATCCGACGTCCTGGTCCGTCAGCGCCGGTCTGGGAATTCGAATCGGTGCTCGAACGACGATTCGCGAATTGAGCACCGTCCATCAGGGCAGCGAACGCCGCACCGAAATCGGCGAAGACTGCTTCGTGATGAACAGAGTGGGAATCGAGCACGACGTGCAGATCGGTGACCGCTGCGTCGTGTCCTCCGGTACGACGCTTGCCGGGCACGTCAGCGTCGGAGACGGCGTCAACCTGGGCATGCACACTGTCGCGCACCAACGACGCGTCGTCGGCTCCGGATCCATGATCGGCATGGGAACCGTCGTGGTCAAGGACGTCCCGCCCTTCTCCAAGGCCTTCGGCAACCCGGTGTCGTTGCACGGTGTCAACCGGGTCGGAATGAGTCGGTCGGGAATCGCGGAGGAGGACATCGCCGCGATCGAAGCCGTGTACGCCGCGGGAAGCTTCGGCACGTCACCGGCCATTCCGGACTCGCTGTCGGAGGCCTTCACCTGGTGGCGGGAACGCGCCGACAAACCGCTCGTGGTTTAGCGAGACAAATCCTGGTTGGTATCGTCTGCGAAATGACGAACGGGCGGGATGCAGGCGCGTGAGTACCTCTCCCGAATCTGAACAACCGGTCGAAGACGTCGAACCGGCCGCAGAGCCGAACGCTCTACGCGGCCTTCTCGTCAACGGATTCAAGGTCCTCGTCACCCTCGCGATCGTCGTCGCGATCATCTTCGCGGTGAAGTCCCAATGGTCCGAGGTCAAGAACACGATCACCGAGCTGAACTGGTGGACGCTTGCCGCCTCGTCGGTGTTCATCTTCCTCGGTATGGGTGCCGCAGTGCGGGCCTGGCAGCACGCACTCGGCGCCCTCGAACAACCGATCCCGGCCTTCGACGCCGCTCGCGCTTATCTGGTCGGCCAACTCGGCAAGTACCTTCCCGGCAGTGTCTGGGCCTTCGTTCTGCAAACGGAACTCGTGAGGCGCGCCGGTGTGTCCCGTGCCGCAGGCTTTGTCGCAGTGCTGGTCACGGTGGGGTTGAGCACAACTTCGGCGCTGGTCGTCGGCCTCTTCGGTCTACCTGCCCTGTTCGAGGTCAGCACGGCGGCAGCGGTCGGCGTGATCATCCTCGTACCGATCGCATTGGTCTGCGCCTACCCGCCGGTGCTCACACGCCTGGTGAACCTTGCGCTGAAACTGCTCCGCCGCACGCCGCTGCACAAGCCGCTCACGATGCACAAGATTGCGCTCGCATTGGGCTGGTGCGCAGCAAGCTGGGTGCTCTACGGCATCCAGTTGTGGTTGCTCGCGTCCAGTTCGGCGGGCTTCGAAATCCGTGGGCTCGTCCAGTGCATCGGCGCTCTCGCCCTCGGTATGTGCGCGGGCGTCCTCGTGTTCGTCGTCCCGTCCGGAATCGGTGTCCGCGAAGCCGTCATCGTCGCAGCGCTTTCACCGTTCATGGATGCCGGCGTCGCGCTCGGCCTCGCACTGGCGTCGAGGCTGCTGTTCACCCTCTGTGAGGTCTTTGCCGGCGTCGTGGCTGCACTGTCGGGATCACGAGGCCTGCGCAATGCACTCGTGCACGAGCGCTCGCGGGTGCCGGACCCCACCAAAGCCTGACGTTCGGTCAGATCACTTTCTCGGCCGCGGAATACTGCGTCTCGACGCCGGCCTTCTGCGGACGCCACCACTGCTCGTTGTCGCGATACCACTCGACGGTGGCTTCCAGTCCGCTTCGAAAATCGCGGTACTGCGGCTTCCACCCAAGTTCCTGCTGTAGTCGCGTCGAATCGATCGCATACCGCAGATCGTGACCAGGGCGGTCGGTGACGAAGTCGAAATCGTCCGGCTTGCGTCCGAAAATTTCGAGCAGGGTCGCAATCACCGTCCGGTTGTCGGTTTCACCGTCGGCGCCGATCAGATACGTCTCGCCGGACTTTCCGCGGTCCAGGATGTCCCAGACGGCGCGGTTGTGGTCCTCGACGTGAATCCAGTCGCGGACGTTGCGGCCTTCCCCGTACAACCGTGGACGCACTCCGTCGAGCAGATTGGTGATCTGGCGTGGGATGAACTTCTCCACATGCTGGTACGGGCCGTAATTGTTGGAGCAGTTCGAGATGGTCGCCGCGATCCCGAACGAGCGCACCCAGGCGCGCACGAACAGATCACTCGACGCCTTGGACGCGGAGTACGGGCTCGACGGGTTGTACGGTGTCGTCTCCGTGAACTTCGCCGGATCATCCAGTTCGAGGTCGCCGTACACCTCGTCGGTCGAAATGTGGTGATAACGGACCCCGTGCGAACGCACTGCCTGCAGGAGCGAGAAGGTTCCCATGACGTTGGTGCGCAGAAACGGTTCGGGGTCGGCGATGGAATTGTCGTTGTGGCTTTCGGCCGCGAAGTGCACGACTGCGTCGGAGCGCGAGACAAGATCGTCGACCAGCGGCTCGTCGGCCACGTCGCCGTGGACAAACGTGATCCGGTCCTCGACGGACGCCAGGGACTGGCGATTTCCGGCGTAGGTCAGAGCGTCGAGAACCGTGACTTCCACGTCGGGACGCGTCGCCACCGTCTGATGAACGAAATTGGCACCGATGAAGCCGGCACCCCCGGTGACCAGTAGTCGCACGTCATCTCCTCAGGCTCATCGGACGAACCCCACTTTAGCGGCCGGGCGTGTCATGTCCGTTTGCGTCGGCAGGCAGGAGTGCAGGACACTGCACGCATGCGCGGAATCATTCTGGCCGGTGGCACCGGGTCGCGGTTGCACCCGATCACCCTCGGAGTGAGCAAGCAACTCTTGCCTGTCTACGACAAGCCGATGATCTACTACCCGCTCTCCACTCTCATGCTCGCCGACATTCGCGACATCTTGATCATCACGACCCCACACGACGCCGAACAATTCCGCCGGGTTCTCGGCGACGGCTCACAATTCGGCGTCAACCTCACCTATGCAGTGCAACACGAACCGAACGGCCTCGCAACGGCATTCACCCTCGGCGCAGAGCACATCGGATCCGACTCCGTGGCGCTCGTCCTCGGCGACAACATCTTCTACGGCCCCGGCCTCGGAACCCAACTCAGGCGTTTCTCCGACATCGACGGCGGAGCCGTATTCGCTTACTGGGTCTCGAATCCGACCGCCTACGGCGTCGTCGAATTCGACGACTCGGGTCGCGCCGTGTCCATCGAGGAAAAGCCGACGTCACCGAAATCCAATTACGCAGTCCCCGGCCTCTATTTCTACGACAGCGACGTCGTGGACATCGCACGCACTCTGAAGCCCTCTGCGCGTGGCGAATACGAAATCAGCGACATCAATCAGCACTATCTCGAAGCTGGCAAACTTTCTGTCGATGTCCTCCCCCGCGGAACCGCGTGGCTCGACACCGGCACACACCCGATTCCCTGCTCGAGGCAGCGAACTACGTGCGGACCATCGAACACCGCCAAGGCCTCAAGATCGGTTCCCCTGAAGAGGTTGCGTGGCGTCAAGGATTCATCAGCTCCGACCAATTACGCACTCAGGCAGAAGCATTGGGCAAATCCGGGTACGGCAACTACCTACTCGAGCTGCTCGAGCACGGCAAGGAATGGTGACGTGGAAATCCGTCCACTGAAGATCGCCGGAGCGTGGGAAATTACACCGAAGCAGTTCGGCGACAACCGCGGTGTCTTTCTCGAATGGTTCAAAAGCTCCGCCTTCACCGCCGCGACCGGCCGCACTCTCGATCTCGCGCAGGCCAACTGCTCGGTTTCCGAAGCCGGTAGCCTCCGCGGGATCCACTTCACCGACAATCCGCCCGGACAGGCGAAGTACATCACCTGCGTGAAAGGTGCCTTCCTCGACGTTGTCGTAGACCTGCGCGTCGGATCACCGACCTTCGGCGAGTGGGATGCGGTGGTGATCGACGACGTCGATCGACGAGCGGTGTTCCTGGAGGAAGGCCTCGGCCACGCGATCCTTTCACTCGAAGACGGATCGACAGTGATGTACCTGTGCAGCATCGAATACTCGCCCCACCTGGACCGCGACCTCGATCCCTTCGATCCGGAACTCGCGATCGAATGGCCGAGAACAGACCGTAAGGGCAACCCTCTGACCTACGAGCTCTCCGCAAAGGACGCTGCCGCGCCGTCCCTGGCGACGCTCCGCGCGGACGGCATGTTGCCCGGTTTTGTGGCCGAAGATTCGCCGAATCGGTAATCTTCACCTTTCACGACTCGATGGCATGACACCGGCGGGACGGACGGCTGGATGACCAAACGTGCGAGCAGACGCGGCCTGTGGACGGCCGTCGTTCTCGCAGCCGGCCTCGGTGGTCTCGCGCTGGTCGCACCGCCCCTGACTCCGGGAACGATCGAGTCCGCACCGGTCACCGTCATCACGACCACCCCACCCGCGCCGGTTGTTCCGCTCACCCCGGAGGAGCTCTCGGCCCGGGTGGTCCCCACCATCGTCACCATCACGGCGCCGGCCGGATTCACCACCACTGCTGGGACCGGGATCGTGCTCTCCCCTGACGGAGTGGTGCTCACGAATCACCACGTCATCAGCGGAGCTTCGGACGTCACTGCCGTCAGCATGTCCAACGGGCTGATCTACGACGCCGAGATCCTCGGGTACGACAGCGTCAGCGATCTTGCCGTCCTTCGACTCGCGGGCGCTGACGATCTGCCGGTGGCTGTGGTCGGCAAATCAGCAGAAGCCACTCGTGGGGATGCCGTCACCGCAATCGGAAATGCGGAAGGCGGCGGAGTACCCGTCCCGGCTCCCGGCGTCATCACCAACCTCGGTGTCACCGTCAACACCCGCAACGTGTCCGACGGATCGCGAAACCAGTTGAAGGGCCTCATCGAGGTGGACGCGGACATCCGGCCTGGCGATTCCGGTGGCCCCCTGGTCAACGCCGTTGGCGAGCTGATCGGCGTCAGCAGCGCGGGCAACGCCGTCACCGACCGCACCGAAACATCACCGGCGCCTCAGTCCTACGCGATACCGATCGACACCGCACTACCGATCGTCGAGCAGGTACTCGGTGGCCGCTCCTCCGAGACCGTGCGTGTGGGACCGACACCCGTACTCGGTGTCGCGGTGAAGGATCACGCGGACATGCCGGCCGGCGCCGAAGTTGTTGCCGTGAGCTTCGATTCGCCGGCCGAGCGGGTGGGGCTGACCAAAGGTGCGGTCATCACCGAGTTCGGTGGCAGCCGGATCGCGTCGTCCGCTGATCTCAACGCGGCGATGAGCTCGCGCCGCCCCGGCGACACCGTCGCGGTGACGTGGGTGGACGCAACCGGGCAACCCGGGACCGGTTCGCTGGTCCTCGACGAGGGGCCACCTCGCTAGTCTTAGAAGGCGCCAGCCGTGAAAGCATCGTGGCATGACCACGGTTCTCCTGCTCACCTGTGACGGCGCCGCCCGCGAGGCGGATGTCGAAAGCAAACTCGTCATGGAAGCTCTCACCTCCTACGGCATCGCGTCGACGATGGCGCCGTGGTCGAGCCCGTCCCTCCTCGATATCGACGCCGACCTGGTTCTGATCCGGTCGACCTGGGACTACACCCAGCGCCTCGACGAATTTCTCGCCGTTCTCGATCAGCTGACCGCTCCGATCGCCAATCCACTCTCGATCGTGAAGTGGAACGCACACAAGGGATACCTCACCGAACTTGCCGCGGCCGGCGTACCTATCGTCCCCACCGCTGTGATCGCTGCCGGACAGAGCGAAACACTCACCCTCCCTTCGTTCGAGGGTGCCGACGTCATCGTCAAGCCGGCAGTGTCCGCCGGCGCTGTCGGAGTGGGAAAGTTTGCCTCGGGGTCCGCGCAGGCCCACGCTCACCTCAGCTCGATCCTCGAGAGTGGCAACGACGCGTTGGTCCAGCCATTCGTCTCGGACGTCGTCGACGGCGAGCGCTCGATCATCCACATCGGCGGACGCTACTCGCACGCTGTCCAGAAGATCCCGGCCGCCCACGACTTCCGCGTGCAGGAATTTCACGGCGGAACCAACCACCTCCACCAACCGTCCGCCGCCGAACTCGCGGTGGCCGACGCAGCACTGGCCGCGACCCCATGCGGCCCCGGCGAATTGCTTTATGCACGTGTGGACGTCGTGGGCCCGGTGGATCAACCACTGCTCATGGAAGTGGAATTGATCGAGCCAGAACTCTTTCTGCCATTCGCCCCTGGATCTGCCGACGCCCTCGCACGGGCAGTTGTCGCGTCACTAGGTCGGTGACGCGCCACGGAGTGCCTTCTTGTCGATCTTCCCCAAAGCAGTGAGCGGCAGCGCTTCCAGAATCGAAATCTCCTTGGGCGCCCAGATCGGACCCTTGTGCGATCTCACGTGCGCGATGAGTTGATCGGGTGTGACCGACCATCCCGTCTTCAGTACGACTGCGGCGGTAACAGCTTCTCCCCATTGAGAATCGGGGACACCGAATACCGCACATGCTGCCACCGCGGGATGATGTCCGAGTGAGTCCTCGACTTCGCGCGGGTAGACGTTGAATCCACCACTGATGATCGTGTCTTTGATGCGGTCGACGATCGAGATGAGCCCACTTTCGTCGATTCGAGCAACGTCGCCGGTGTGCAACCACCCATTCGCGAGCGCTGCAGCGGTTTGTTCAGGTTTGTTCCAATAGCCGTCCATCACGAGCGGACCTCGCACACAAAGCTCGCCGGGTACGCCCGTCGCCGTCTCGTTTCCCTGCTCGTCAAGCAACACCACTTCGACACCTGGCATCGCGCGCCCACAACTCCCCAAAACTGCGGGATCGTCCGTGTGCTCACGTGTATCGAGTACCGTCAACGCATTCGGGGCTTCGGCCTGACCGTAATGCTGGCTCAGGATCGGCCCGAACACCGCCCCTGCCTGCTCGAGCCTGGTGGGGTCGATGGGTGCAGCACCGTAAAGCATCCAGTTCAGCCCAGACAGATTCGCATCCGACAGGCGTGGATGGTCGAGTAAGGCATAGAGCATCGTGGGAACCACGAATGTAGCTGTGACTCCGCCATTTTCGATGGCGTCGACAACTCTGTCCGGGTCGAACGACCTGTGCAACTCGAAGCTTGCACCTCGCAGCAGACCGGGTGCGACGAGCAGACCGGCAGCATGAGACATCGGCGTAGTGAGCAGCATGGTGGTTTCAGCCGGCCACTCCCACGTGGTGCAGGCCCAGGCATTGGCGACCAAGGATCGGTCCCTGAGCATGACGCCTTTCGGCTCACCGGTGGTTCCACCGGTGTAGAAGAGATACAAAGCTCGACCCTGACCGCCTAAGCCTGAACCTATTCCCGCCGTACCCAATTCACACGCTGATTCGAGGGCTGACAGTGACATCACTCGAGTCTGTGCCGCTTCGGCGCGTACCTGGAACTGTCCGTCGGCAACCAACAGGAGATCGGTACCACTGTCTTTCAGCACCATCCTGTCGTTCTCTTCGGTCGCGAGCGGATGGAGTGCCGTGTAGCGCACGCCCGCCAGACACGCCGCGGCCATGACCGTGAATGCTTCAGGACACGGCCCCGCAAGCAGGGCGACCCCGGCTCCGTCCGGCAGAGCGAAGCTACTGAGGACACCTGCAATCCGCTCGATCTGTTCCGCAGTCTGCCAATATGTCAGCTCGGCCCGATCACCGTTCCGATCCGTGAATCGAAACGCGATGTGGTCTGGTCGGCGTCGCAGCGCCGACAGAATCAGATCCGCATATCCCGCTTGCACCTGCAAGCCTGGCGCCATCGGTTCATCGTTCATGATGTCCGCGTTCATCGTGGCCCTCCCAAGATCGTGACCGCGGCGACGGCTTCCTCGATGCCGTAGAGACCTCCGCCGTTCTCTGCGACCGCGATTCGAGCACCCGGAACTTGTCGCCGCCCTGCTTGTCCACGCAACTGCGTGACAAGTTCGAAGACCTGCGCCAGTCCCGTTGCCGAGACCGGATGACCACGGGACTCGAGCCCACCTGACGGATTGACCGGACGCACGCCTCCCAACGAACTCGCACCGGACGCCGACCACGCGCCGCCCTCACCGATCGGGCAGAACCCCAGATTCTCGACCTGCTGCACTTCACCGAAGGCCGTGGCGTCGTGGACCTCTGCCACATCCACATCGCCTGGCCCGACTCCGGCTTCCTCGTATGCGCTCATTGCTGCACGGCGACCGATGTGACTCTCCACGTCATCTGCGGTCCGATCCGTGCCTGACACCAAGCTGCAACCGAGTACCTGCGCCGCCCGCCGAGAGGAATCGTGCCTTCGAGCAAAGTCCGCACTGGTCACAATGACCGCCGCTGCACCGTCACTGACGGGCGAGCACATCGGAACTGTCAGAGGCCACGCGACTCGCCTTGCGGCAAGCACCTCTTCGACGCTGAAGAGTTTGCGAAAGTGCGACCGCGGATTGTGCACGGAATGCGCATGATTTTTGGCTGCTACGGACGCGAGCTCGAACTCGGTGGTTCCGAATCTCTCCATGTGCGCCCGGGCAAGAGAAGCGTAGATCTCCATGAACACCGACCGCTCACCCTGCGATCCGAGTGCATCCGGCAGCGGAGCGGACAGCGAAGCAAGGCCCGCGAGCGTCTCGTCGCGATGCGCAACGTCGAGTGCACCGTCGAACACCTCCAGACTTCGAGCCGGATCCGAGCACACCAGCTTGTCCACCCCGACCGCCAACGCGACCTCGGACAGACCGGCGCGAACGTGGGCGATCGCCAGCCAGAGTGCAGTCGCGCCGCCGGCGCAGGCATTTTCGACATTGACGACCGGGACTCCCCCGAAACCGTATGGCCTCAAGGCAATCTGGCCTGGGATCATGTGCTGCCGGTCGATCGCCTTCTGGCTGACTGTCGCGTAGAAGACCGCACCGACGTCACCGCGGGTCAGGCCCGCATCTTCGACGGCATCGATCGCCGCACGCCCCGCCAATTCCGAGGCCGCGGTATCCGCGTGCCGCCCGAAGAGAGTCGCGCCGACACCGAGAACCATGACTTCGCCGCTCACGCCACCACTCGATTCCTCAATACACCGAGGCCGGTGACCTCGAGTTCGACTACGTCTCCCGGTTCCAGGAACCGCCCGTGCTCCAAGCCGCATCCACTCGGCACGGTGCCGGAACAGAAGACTTCACCCGGGTACAGCCGCGTGGAAGTCGAAGCGAACGAAATCACGTCCTCGAAACGATGGTCCATGTCGGCGCTGGTTCCTCGGCTCACCTCGTCTCCGTTGATTCTCGCGGTCATCTCGAGTTGGTAGGGGTCACCGACTTCGTCGGCCGTCACGATCCAGGGCCCGAGGACATTCGCGTTCGAAAAGTCCTTGCTCTTACTGAGACCGAGTCCGGTGGAGATCTCCTCGAGCTGAGTATCGCGGGCGCTGAAATCGTTGAAGATGGTGTAACCGAAGATATGCGCAGGGGCATCCGCGCGTGAGATGTCGGTTCCACCGCGCCCCAGCACACAGGCGAATTCGAGTTCGTAATCGCGCAGGCTCGAGTACTCGGGCCACACGACGTCAGATTTGTGTCCGGTCACCGCCAATCGGTTCGCTATGTAATACAGCGGGCGCTCCAACTGGATCTTCGGCAGTTCGACGTCCTCGAGTGCGACCCCTTGAATTCGGGCGCGAGCGTTGCGGAAGTGATCCATGAAGCAGCCGAAGTCTCGGATCTGGACCGGCTGAGGAAGCGGCGACATCCAGCGCACATCACCTGCGTCGACGATTGCACTTGCCGGCGGCTCGTCTGCGAGCCGATCCAGGGTCTCCCGTGCCGCCGGACCACCTTCGATGATGGTTTGCATGGTTTCCAGTTCTGGAGCCGGTTTTCCCGTCACATCATGATGAGCTCGCTCGAGTAACAACAGTTGCTCGCCGCTGCCCGTCACCAGAGCCGTCTGCTGAGTCTTTTCGTATTCGACGGTCGCAAGTTTCACTGTGAGTCAATACCTTTCACTGAATTGTTCGTTAGGTGAGGCAGGAATTTTGCTCAGACGAACGCGACCACACGAGCCGGGGCAGCGCTGGCTCGCGCAAGCTTGATCGGGAAAAACGCCACGTGAAATCCCGAGGGCGGAAGCGCGGCGAGGTTCGCCAGTTGCTGAACGATGAATACTTCACGTTCGCGTCCGGCCCGGTGCCCGTCCCAGAGAACCGAGTTGTCCCCGGTGTCACGAAATTTCTGCGCCATAACTGCAAAGCTCAAGTCCCAGCCGGCAGCGTCGGTGCCCAGCACCTTCGCGCCTTGCTCGGCGAGAAACAGCGTGCCTTCGCGACTCATCCCTGGATACTGAAAGAACCCTGGATCAGCCAAGGTGAAGCTCTCTTGTCCGGTACGGAGCAACACGGCACCACCCTGGGGAACGGACGCACCGTTTTCCGCCAGGGCAGCTTTCAGCGCGTCCACCGAGATCGGCTGATTCGCCTCGCACCGGCCGCGCAGGTCGAGCACCACTGTCTCGCAGAACAATTCATCCAACGCGATGTCTGTGATCGTGCGAGAAGGCTTACCCTCCGAGGTTGATCCGTAGTGCAACGGCGCGTCGACGTGTGTGCCCAGATGGCTGTTGAACTCACTCAACATCTCCGATCCCCACCCCTCACCGTCCGGAAGATCATGAACTCCGCACTGCAGTGCTGCCGCGAACTCGTCGCGTCCGGCACCTGCGGGGTGCGAGTAGGTCACCGAGGGGGCAACGACGGAAGCCAGTGCCTTCAAACCCTCGGGGAGCAATTCCCGATCGGCCGGATCGAGAGTTCTAGTCAGATCGATGAGTTCCATGTCCGCCCATTCCGTTAAGTTATTGGACGCTCAGCATAGAACTGGACGATCAACATAGGCAAGAGGGTGTCGCGAGAGGAATACGGCCGGCCGATGGCCGGCCTCGTAGCATGAGTGCGGTGCGCAGGTCTCGGCCCCGACGGGCGCGTCGACGTCACCGCGTGCCGGAATTGGCTGCACTCGAGAACGAAAGAAGGCAGGAACACCGAATGGCGTCGACACGCAAGCAGGAGATTTCCGAGGAAACCAGACGGCGACTGGTGAAAGCCGCGGCCGAACTGGCTGCCGAAGGCGGGTCGACCGCGATGTCCGTACAAGCCGTGGCAGAAAGATCCGGTATCAGCAGAGGGTCCGTGGCCTGGCACTTCGGATCGAAGGACGGGCTTCTACGAGCCGTCGTCGAGGACGCATTCCGGTGGGGCATGGAAAAGCTACGCGCAGAGTTGGCATCATCCTCGGCGACTGGAATCGAAGCATTGATCGAAGCCAACTTCGTACTGATGTCATACCCCGAGGCACGAATTTTCTCGACCATCTTGATCGAAGCCGTGATTCCCGGGTCCACCATCCGCGAGACCTACGCAGAGCAGTACGTCGCAATGCGAACGCTGTACGCGGACTACCTGCGTTCGATCGACACCCCGGTCACCAATCCGGAGTTGGTTGCCGTCACCCTTCTGGCCGGCACTCTCGGGATCAACCTCCAACATCGCCTCGATCCCGACAACGTCGATCGACGTTCAGCAGTAACCGAGCTCGAATCGATCTATGCCCGCGCGATGGCACCTACCACAACGTCAGGACACGAGAATCCCTAACCGGACCGGAAGTTCAACTTCCCGAACAACTTTCGCCCGCGACCTGGGGCGGGACCGCATCCAGCCTGGCGCGAATGAACCTGGCAACGTCACGTAGCGCAGCCCGGCTCTCCGGCAAGCCAGGCCAGACGGCGGGAAACGCGTGAACCTGGCCGTTCCAGATCTGCAGCGAGCACGGCACCCCCGCGGCGGCGAGCCGTTGCGCCATCACCTCCGAATCGACTCTGAGCACCTCGGATTCGGCGGCGATCAGCAACGACGGCGGCAGAGCGGCCAGATCGCCGTCGACGGGTGAGTTCGTCTGTCCGCCAAGCTTTCCGATCGCCATCAATGCCGACACCGGGGCGATCACGTCGCGTCGAGCGTTGGCGTGGACTGATTTGGTGGTGCAATCGAGATCGAGGAGAGGTGAGAGCCCGACAAGACCGGCCGGAACCTCGAGCCCCGCGGAAACAGCTGCAAGTGCCGTCGCGAAGACCAGAAAGCCTCCGGCCGAATCGCCAACGAAGACAACCTTTTCCGGCAAGGCTCCCTGTTCGAGGAGCCACCGGTATGCATCGAGACAGTCGTCGACGGACCCGCTGATGCTCGTGCTCGGCAACTGTCGATATGCGATGTGCAGGACCGGAAGGCCGGTTCGCTTGGCGATGCTTGCAACGACCGGCCGATGCGTGTTGAGCCCGCAGCACATGAACCCGCCGCCGTGCAGGTAGAGAACAACACCGTCGCGCAGATCAGCCGTCGAGCCTGCCGTCCGCACGAGTTCACCGTCGAAACCTGGAAAGCGAATCGCTTCCCGATCGATCCCGGACGGAATGCGTACACCCGCGGCCGAGTCCAGCACTGCGGCGCGGCGCATGGCGCCAGGCGTCAGCGGCGCGATCCCGACCACGGGCCGAAGCATCCATCGGCACGCGTTGTAGAGGACCTGCGATTCGATACTCGGCCTGCCGTATCGAGTTCCGGTCCTTCGACTGACTGTCGGCAACAGAGACATCTGTCCAGATTAGAAGCGATCAGGCACCGAAGAGGTCGACTTCGTCGAGATCGTCGACGATCGTGACCTTTCGTTTCCGCCCGCCGATGACCTTGCCCAGACCGCGCAGTCCACCGGACTGAGCTTTCGGGGCGGGTTCGATGCGCTGCGGCGCAACTCTCGTCCGCGCTGCGCGCTGAACAGGCTTGGGGGCGGGGGCTGCTGCAGGTGCCGCGGGTTCGGGAACCTCGGCTGGAACCACCGCTTCCGGCTCCACGAAGCCCTGAGCAACCGGGGCCTCGGGCGCGACCTCAGCGGCTTCCTCGACCTCCGCCACTTGCTCCACCTGCACCGGTCCGTCGATCACCGGGATGTCCGACGCCCAGCGGACCCGATACTCCAGACCGCGCGACGCCAGCTCACGCGCGAGATCGCCGTGCCAGACCCCGTCTTCGCCGTCGCCGTATGCCCGTGCGTCGGAGCTCACCCAGATGACGTCGACGCCCGGGTTGCGGTCGGCGAGATCGAGCACGGTCAGCCAGTTCAGCGTCGCCGGATATCCGTCTCGCTTCTTCTTGTCGGTATAGGGCCGACGCAGCGAGATCGCCCTCTCGGCCACCTCGAGATGCGAAACGTCGACTGGATCGACCACTTCGACGCCGATCGCCACGAGGTCTTCGATCACGTCGTCGACGTAGCCGTCGGCCTTGTCGTGAGCCGCGTCGACGAACCTCGTAAGGTCGCGCCGCAACCCCAGTCGGTCGTACATGCGCGCCTGGACGCTCAGGGCCGCGATCATCTCCGCCGATTCCTCGCGGTAGCGACTCGCAACCTCGAGGACGACCAATCGCGGCACGACGACGCGGTGTCCGAGTGCGCGAGCGTCGGCGATGGCAGTGTCGAACCGTGCGCCCCTGGTCAGGGCCGAAGAATCGAGAACGATGATCATGGGCTCGATTCTCTCTCGAGAAACCGGACGAATGCGCTAATCCACCCCGAACCGTTACTTGATCTTGAAGATCACTGCCCGCTGAACGATGAAGTTGATGACCGTCGCGGTGCCCTGCGCGATGACGAAGGCCAGCGGTGTCCGCCACCAATGCTCGTCGAAGACATGGACCATCAGTTCGTTGAGTCCGACCTGAACCGCAAAAGTGACCGCGTACAGCGCGACTACAGCGATGAAGCGGGCGCGAGAAGGCTCGGCCTTGAACGTCCACCGACGATTGATGAGGTACGCCGTCGTGGTGCCCGCAACGAAGCTCAGCGATTTTGCGGCGACGCGCGGCAACCCCAACGCGAGGAGCAGCACATACAGCCCGTAGTCCACGACCGCCGACAGCCCACCCGTCGCGACGAACCGGACGATCTGCGTTTTCAGGTCCAACGCGTCGTCGGCGATGTCCGTCGTGACAGGAATCTCGACGGGCAGCGGGACGTGGGGTTCGTGCTGGTGACTTGCAGGTGTTTCGGGCACGACGACGAGAGTAACCACTCGAGTCGGAGCCGTCGGCACTACTCCCAGGTAACCTCTACCTTGATGTCCACGACAGCAGAAGAGACGCCGCAGCCGGCTCTCCACACCCAAGCCCGCACCCTCACCGGTTGGGGACGCACCGCCGCCACCACTGCACAGGTGCTGTCCACCCCCGACGTGGAAGTGATCGCCAACGCGGTCGCCCAGGTTGCGGAACAGAACGATTCCAAGCCCTCGCATCTGCGACGCGGCGTCATCGCGCGCGGCCTCGGCCGCTCGTACGGTGACCCAGCGCAGAACGCCGGCGGCCTGGTCATCGACATGAATGCACTCAGCCGCATTCACCGCATCGATCGCGACACCGCTCTGGTGGACGTCGACGCCGGCGTGAATCTGGATCAGCTGATGAAGGCTGCTCTGCCGTTCGGCCTGTGGGTTCCGGTCCTGCCGGGTACTCGTCAGGTCACGATCGGCGGCGCCATCGGCTCGGATATCCACGGCAAGAACCACCACAGCGCGGGCAGCTTCGGCAACCACGTCGTGTCGTTGGATCTGCTGACGGCCGACGGCAAAGTTCGCACGCTCACCCCCAAGGGCGGGCGCAACGACCCGAAGGCCGCACTGTTCTGGGCCACGATCGGCGGCATGGGCCTGACGGGCATCATCTTGCGGGCAACCATCAAGATGACACCGACCGAGACGGCGTACTTCATCGCCGACGGCGACGTCACCAACAGCCTCGACGAGACCATCGCGCTGCACAGCGACGGCAGCGAGGCCAACTACGAGTATTCGAGCGCCTGGTTCGACGCGATTTCCGCGCCCCCGAAGCTCGGTCGTGCGGCAGTCTCGCGCGGATCTCTGGCGAAGCTCGACCAGCTTCCGGCCAAGCTGCAGAAGAACCCGCTCGCCTTCGACGCACCGCAGTTGCTGACGTTCCCCGACGTCTTCCCGAACGGGCTGGCCAACAAGTTCAACTTCACCGCGATCGGTGAGGTCTGGTTCCGCAAGTCCGGCAAGTATCGCGGCAAGGTCCAGAATCTGACGCAGTTCTACCACCCGCTCGACATGTTCGGTGAGTGGAACCGCGCGTACGGATCCAACGGATTCCTGCAGTACCAGTTCGTGGTTCCGCCGGAGGCCGTCGACGAGTTCAAGAAGATCATCGTCGACATCCAGCGCAGCGGGCACTACTCGTTCCTCAACGTGTTCAAGCTCTTCGGCGAAGGCAATCAGGCGCCGCTGAGCTTCCCGATCCCGGGCTGGAACATCTGCGTCGACTTCCGCATCAAGCCGGGCCTGAACGAGTTCGTCACCGAACTCGACAAGCGTGTCCTCGAATTCGGCGGACGCCTGTACACGGCCAAGGACTCGCGGACGTCCGCGGAAACCTTCCACGCCATGTACCCGCGCATCGACGAGTGGATCGCGACGCGCCGCAAGTACGACCCCACAGGCGTTTTCGCCTCCGATATGTCCAGAAGGCTGGAACTGTGATCAACGCTGTAGGTAACCCGCAAACCGTTTTGCTTCTCGGTGGAACCTCCGAGATCGGCCTCGCCATCTGTGAGGAATACCTGAAGAAGGCGCCGCTCCGCGTCGTTCTGGCGGCACTCCCTGGCGATCCGGGACGCGAAGCTGCGGTCAAGCAGCTCGAAGCGAAGGGTGCCACCTCGGTGGAGCTCATCGATTTCGACGCCGTTGATTTCGAATCGCACCCGAAGGTGATCGACCAGGCGTTCTCGAACGGTGACGTCGACGTCGCCATCGTCGCCTTCGCACTGGACGGTGACTCCGAAGAGCTGTGGCAGAACCAGCGCAAGGCCGTTCTGGTGGCAAACGTCAACTACACCGCTTCCGTCTCGGTCGGTGTTCTTCTCGGCGAGAAGATGAAGGCTCAGGGCTTCGGCAAGATCATCGCGATGTCGTCGGTTGCCGGCGAGCGCGTCAAGCGTGCCAACTTCGTCTACGGATCCACCAAGGCGGGCCTCGACGGTTTCTACCTCGGACTCGGCGAGGCTCTCGCGGAATTCGGACCGCAGGTCACCGTCGTTCGCCCCGGCATGGTGCGCACGCAGTTCAGTGCCCACGTCAAGGAAGCTCCGCTGACGGTCAACAAGGACATCGTCGCGAAGCTCGCTGTTGCCGCCTCGGACAAGGGCAAGGAAATCGTCTGGACTCCCGGCCCGTGGCGCTTCGTCATGATGGGTCTTCGCCACGTGCCGCGCCCGATCTTCCGGAAGTTGCCGGTTTAAGCTCCTCCCGTGCCAGAAACAACAACTGCTCCGAGTACAGACCTTTCGACCCCGTCGCCGTGGCGTAATGCCGCGGCGACGGTGGTGGAAATGGCCCTCGGAGCGCTGGTCGCCGCTGTTGTAGCCGCTGTCGGGCTCTTTGCTTTCGGCCGAGTGCAGTGGCCGGCGTTCACCTCTTCCAATGTCACGCAGGCAGTCACGACGGTGCTGCAGGTGCTCTGCATCGCAGTGGTCGGTGTTGCGGTTCTGATGTTCCGCGCCCGCAAGGCCGAGCGGGTCGCAAAACTCCTCTCGTGGGCCGGGCTCTCCGGCTTCGTCACCACGACGCTCGGACTTCCCCTGGCCGCGACGAGTCTGTATCTGCACGGCGTCTCGGTCGATCAGCAGTTCCGGACCGAGTACCTGACCCGGCTGACGGATTCTGCTGCGCTGCAGGACATGACGTACGTGGATCTGCCGCCGTTCTACCCGGCCGGCTGGTTCTGGATCGGTGGACGCGTCGCGAACCTGCTGGGAATGGACGGCTGGGAAGCCTTCAAGCCTTATGCGATCGGCTCGTTGGCTGTCGTCGCCGTCGTTGCACTCGTGTTGTGGACCAAGCTGATTCGACGCGATTGGGCCGTCGTCGCGGCATTGGCCGTCACTGCCGTCGTGTTGGCGTACAACTCCCCCGAGGCGTACGGCGCCGTCATCAACCTCCTGATCCCGCCAGTGCTGATCCTCGCGTGGGGCGCATTGGACCGGCCGGGGGCATCTCGATTTGCCGGAGCCGGCGCAATACTCGGGACGGGCCTGTTCCTCGGTCTCGCCGCAACGGTCTACACGCTCTATCTCGGATTCGCCGCGTTCGCAGTGACTCTGATGGCCTTGGTTGCCGCAGTACTTGCCGCACGCGCCCAGAACACGTGGAAAGCCGCACTGGGATCCCTCGTCAGGCTCGCCGTGATCGCGGTGATCTCCGGCCTGGTGGCTCTGACCGTCTGGACGCCGTACCTGCTGAAGGCACTCTCCGGTGCCACCGCAGAGTCCGGCACCGCAATGCACTACCTCCCCG
The DNA here is from genome assembly GCF_040546695.1 of Rhodococcus sp. OAS809. Taxonomy (NCBI): domain Bacteria; kingdom Bacillati; phylum Actinomycetota; class Actinomycetes; order Mycobacteriales; family Nocardiaceae; genus Rhodococcus; species Rhodococcus sp. OAS809. Next base: position 3,781,447 of record NZ_JBEPOI010000002.1, read on the forward strand.
ATTCCGGTGCGGTGCTGCCCTTCCCGATGCTGAGCTTCACCCTCGTCGGCGGACTGTGCCTACTCGGCACGATCTGGCTGATTTCGCGGTTCCTGTTCTCCCGCCGCGCCCGAGCACTCGGTATCGGTGTCATTGCCGTGTACCTGTGGGCATTGCTGTCCATGACGTTCACCGTCGCCGGCAGTACGCTCCTCGGTTTCCGACTGGAGCCGGTCCTGATCGGACTCCTTGCCGCCGCCGGTGTGTTCGGTTTCTTCGAGTTCGCCGGTTGGATCGTGCTGGCCACCAGCGAAAATCCTCGCGTCAAAGCGGTACTGGTTGCACTCGGTGTCATCGGAGCCATCGCCTTCGCGCAGAACATCCCGCAGGTGCTGGCGCCGGATATCGCTGTGGCATACAGCGATACCGACGGCAACGGCGAGCGCGGGGACAAGCGACCCCCGGGTGCCGAAGCCAATTACGCCGACATCGACCGGATCATTCGCGAGCAGTTGGGACGCGAACCCCATGACACGGTGGTCCTCACTGCCGACATCGGCTTCCTCAGCTTCTACCCGTACTTCGGCTTTCAAGGACTGACGTCGCACTACGCGAACCCGCTCGCCGATTTCCGTGCGCGCGCTGCGCTGATCGAGCAGTGGTCGGAACTGAAGACGCCTGACGAACTGATAGCTGCGCTGGACTCGGCGCCGTGGCGCAGCCCCGACGCCTTCGTCTTCCGCCAGGGCGCCGACGGGTACACGCTGCGGTTGGCAGAGGACGTCTACCCCAACGACCCGAACGTCCGCCGCTACACGGTCACGTTCCCCAAGGAACTGTTCGACGATCCTCGTTTCACCGTGACCGAGCAGGGGCCGTTTGTGGTCGTTACCCGCTCTGACGCAATCTAACCAGGAGATACGTCACAAAAGGCTTACCGTCGAGGTCGTTGACGCGACCCCGACGCACCCCTAGCTTCATACCGTGCCCCGAACCGATGCCCGAGCGGCGATGATCGATGCAGCCGAGCGTCTGGTTGCCGAGCGAGGTCTGGCCGCTCTGACTCTTCGTGATGTTCAGACCGAAGCCGGGCAGGCCAACAAATCGGCTGCGCAGTATCACTTCGGGTCACGTGAAGGTTTGCTGGCGGCCGTCGTCGAGTCCAGAATGCGACCTGCCGGTGAGCGTCGTCGTGAGTTGCTCGACACGATCGATCTCGACGCGAATCCACCGACGATGCGTGCCCTCGTCGAGGCTCTCGTCCTGCCGTTGGCGGAACAGACCATCTACCGCGAGGGCACGTTGTACGCGCGGTTCCTGGTGCAGTCGATCTTCGACCCGGCGATGTCGTCGACTATCCGTGACCACATGCAGGCCGAGAGTTTCCGCGAAGTTCAGCGGCGGATAGTCGCTGCGTCCTCGTTACCGGCAGAGATCGCCGAACTTCGGGCAGGAACTCTGACCGTGCTCACCGTCGTCACTTTTGCCACGTGGGAAGGCCGCGTCGACAGCCGCGAACGTGCTCACGTGATCGTTGCCGACCTGATCGAAAGTTGCCTCGGAGCACTCTCGGCCCCGGCTGCGCAAATCTGACACGCTGTCCGGCGAGTTTGTTTCCGAAACTGCCGGGGTACTCAGCCCCTCCAAGCGCAGTCGAGCAAACGGCCGCATCAACCACCGGCGGGGTAGGTGATGACAGTGAGCGAACTCGTTGCGCAAAGCCGCGAGCTTGTACCGCATCGTGCAGTTCTCGATTCCGCAGAGCATGTTCTGGTCATTGCGCGCGGCAAACCGTTCGGGCGCGAACAGGCTTTCCATGAAGTGTTGAGCGTCGCGATTCGCAATCGCATCGAAGTACTCACTCTGGCAAGGGCTCTCATCGACGTGTCCGAGTCCCGCGACTACCGCGCGATCCCGACCGACACCGCGCACACTGTTGCGGTGCTCGAATGGGGCGAGCTACTCGAGATCCCCACCGAACACCACGAGAAGTCCAGGGCCGAGTCATCCGAGGACGTCGATGAATCGAGTGAACCCGACGATCCGATCGAACCCGAGTATCTGGTCGAGACCGACGTGGGCGGACGGGTCGTCTTCGTCGCCCTCGCGTTCACGATCGGCGGGATAGTCGGATTCTTCGCGCACGACTGGGCACTTCTGCTTCTGATCACCGCCGTGTACCTCGTGTGGATCGCGGCACGGTTGGTCGCGAAACTCGTCAGTGTTTCCCGTAGTGCCCACTGGGCAGACGCTTCGCCGATTCGTGGCGCCGATTCGACCACACGGAACGCGGAAAACTCCCACCATCACGCTGTTGCAGCGTGACGGCGGGAGCATCCGCTTTCGCTAAAGCCTCTGCGGTACACCGTAAGTGACGACGGTATCGCCATTCGACGTGACAGCCTTCGCGTACGGCCTGATGGTCACCGGACCGATTGCTCCCTGTACATAACCGTGAACTCCGGACAGACGGACAGCGGCTTCGGGACCGTCGAACTCCTGATCTTCGAGCAGTGCGACGTCGGTGATACCGCCCGGCGCCAGATCGACGTCAAGTTCCTGCGAAGGAATGATGTCACCACCGATGACGAACCCGTTCGATATGTCCAGTCCCAGTTCGAAGTCCGGAACCAGGCCGATCCCGAGGTTGGTTCCACTCTCGACAGCCCAGTCGAGACCAGGACTGTTGAGAACGACCGTCGTGCCGGTTAACGCGATCGGGTAACCGATCTGATAACCGATCGTCAGCTTCGTTCCGGTGAAGCTTGCCGCGTCCGGCCCGTCGATCTTCACGCCGGCAACCCCGTCGTGGAAGAACTCGACACTCAGCGGTGAGCTGTCGAGAGGCGGAAAGACATGGATAGCGGTATCAGCCTGGAAGACTTCTATCCGATTCCCTTTGACGTCGGTGATCGAACTGGTGTTGTCAACGCCTGCCGACGCCGTCCCACCCCCCAGGACAACGGCCAACAAGGCCACTGCTCCTACTGCGCTACTACGAACTGCTGTCTTCGACATGCACAAGCACCATCCCATCCGGTATAGGCCCCGGACGTAGGTTCCAACTCTTCGTCGAGGATGGGATTCGTCGGGGCTGCCTGAACAAACGCGAGCAAGATCCTTGTTGCGATACCCCGGTCACGAACCCGTCAAACGGTGCACGAAAACATTACTTTCCGGACAAGTCGGGCGGACCGATTTGTCCCGCTGACTGCGCCCGCTCGCGGACGCGAACCGTTTTGTTCGTTACTCTGACAGTGGAAGTTATCGAATCGAGACCTAAGTAGGCCACCCCGAACTTCTGAGATCGCCACTTCAGGGATGGGCGCCAGAACCGAAAGGCACCGACTGCATGACCGAGACCTTGCCCGACGTCCAACTGCTCGAAGAAGCACGTCCAGGGCGAGTCCGTTCAGCAGTGCGGCGCTCGGTCGTCCAGCGCGGTCGTCTGGTCGACCTCGCGATCATGGCGACGTTCACCGTTGCGGCGATCTACGTGATGTCCAACCTGTGGAGCGATCTGCAGTCCGGCTATCTGTTCAACGCGGGCCGCGACCAGGCCATGTGGGAATGGTTCTTCGCCGATACCGCTCACGCCCTCGCCCAGTTCCGCAGCCCACTGTTCAGTGACCTGCAGAATTACCCGCTCGGCGTGAACCTGATGGCCAATACCGCCATGTTCGGGATCAGCATCCCGCTGGCCCCGATCACGTTGATCTTCGGACCGACAGCCACGTATGCGATCGGACTGACTGCCGGCCTCGGCGGCACCGCTATCGCCTGGTACTGGGCATTCTCGCGGCACGTGCTGACCGGCGTCTCGGTCCGCTCCAAGATCGCCGCCGCCGTCGGAGCGGGGTTCTGCGGATTTGCGCCCGCCATGATCTCGCATGCCAACGGCCACCCGAACTTCGTCGCGTTCTTCGTACTTCCGTTCATATTCTTGCAGGTAGTGCGCATTTCGAACGGCAAGCGTCCGGTTCGCGACGGTGTCGTCCTCGGCCTACTCGTCGCCTGGCAGATCTTCCTCGGCGAAGAACCGCTCCTCATCTTCACGATGTCAGCCATGGTGTTCGGCGCCGCCTATGCACTGCCCGGCCTGGCCAAGTCGCGCCAGGCGATCAAGCGCGCGATGCCCGGCCTCGTGATCGGCGGCGCGGTCACACTCCTGATCACCGCGGTGCCGCTGTGGTCGCAGTTCTTCGGCCCAGCGAGCTACGACGGCGTCTCACACGGTCAGGCCGGCAACGACACCGCTGCACTCACCACGTTCCCGACCGAATCGGTTGCGGGCGACCCCGAGGGCGCGGAGTTCCGAATGAACCCGACCGAGGAGAACGCGTACTTCGGATGGCCGTTGGTGCTCCTGCTTCTCGGTGCAACGGTGTGGCTGTGGCGCATCCGTCTGACCCGCGCTGCCGCCGCCGTGATCGTGGTGATGGGTGTGCTCTCGCTCGGTTCCGAACTGACCATCGACGGTGACAAGACCGGCATCACCCTGCCGTGGAAACTCCTCGCAGACTTGCCGTTGTTCGAATCGGTGCTCGAATCCCGATTCGCGATGGGCGCGATTCCGGCGATCGGACTGTTGCTCACCCTCGGCACCTACCGCGCTTTTGTCGAACTTCGTGGACCGCGCCACACGGCCGCCGGTGTCTGGCTGGTGGCACTCGCCGTCGCGATGATTCCCCTGATCCCGACCCCCATCGACGCCGATCAGCGATCTGCGACGCCCGAATTCATCACCAGCGGCTCGTGGGAGAACTACGTCAGCGACGGCACCCTGGTGACGGTTCCCGTCGCGAGCGCCGAAGACGCCCGCGCACTGAGCTGGCAGGTCGACGCCGACTTCGGCTTCCCCATCGCCGGCGGGTACTTCGTCGGCCCGGATTCGAAGACCCGCGCCGGAATCTACGGCGCCGAGTCCCGGCCCACCTCGACCCTGCTGGTCAATGCCAAACAAACCGGCAAGGTCCCGTTGATCGACGTGGGCACCAGAGCGAACGCACTGACCGACCTGCGGTACTGGCACGCCGACGTACTGGTGCTTCCCCGATTCTCCGGCGACGACGCCCTGCGCCACACGGTCGACGAGCTGGTCGGCTTCGACGCCAAGCGCGTCGACGACGTGTGGGTGTGGGACGTACGAGACCTCGTGAGCGGCAAGACCTCCAACCAGAGCTGAGCGGGTTGATCAGCGGGTCATGATCACCGGACCGTCTTCGGTGATCGCGACCGTGTGCTCACTGTGCGCAGCCCGGGCGCCCGAAACGGTGCGAAGGGTCCACCCGTCGGCGTCGTGCCGGTAGTCGTCGGTTCCGTCGGCGATGAGCATCGGTTCGATGGCGATGACCAGGCCGGGACGCAGCCGGAAGCCTTTGCCTGCTCGACCTTCGTTGGGCACGTCCGGGCCTTCGTGCATCTCGCGGCCGATGCCGTGCCCACCGTGATCGGCCAGCATGCCGTACCCGCGGCCACGCGCGTACTGTCCGATCGCGGCACCGATGTCGCCCAATCGGTTTCCGGGCTGGGCAGCGGCAATGCCACGGGCAAGTGCCTCATCGGTCGCGTCGATCAGTGCCTGATCCTCACTACTCCCCCGCCCGACAGTGAAGCTGATGGCGGAGTCGCCGCACCAGCCGTCGAGTCTCGCGCCGCAGTCGATGCTGACCAGGTCACCGTCGCGAAGCCGGTACTCATTCGGGATACCGTGCACCACAGCATCGTTCACACTCGCACAGATGGCGCCTGGGAACGGCGTCGATGCCGTTGCCGGCCGGTAGTTCAAGAACAGCGCCGAGGCGCCGGCCGCCGAAATAACCTCCGCGGCAACGGCGTCCAATTCGAGCAACGTCACCCCGACGCTTGCCGCCTCACGCGCCGCAGCCAGAGCCTGCGCCGTGATTCTCCCAGCCGCCGCCATCGCGTCGATTTCCCCTGCGGTCTTGATTTCGACCATTTCGAACACCTTCCTTGTCGAATAACTATACCGGTATTACTATAAGCACATGGTGCGCGTGCCGCTGACGGCGGAAGAACTCGAACGAGGACTACGACTGGGTGAACTCCTGCGATCGGCGCGGGGGGACCGAAGCATGGTTCAGGTAGCGCTCGACGCCGGTATCTCGGTCGAAACTCTGCGCAAGATCGAAACCGGCCGCATCGCGACACCCGCCTTCTTCACCATCAGCGCGGTCGCGGAAGTGTTGGGTATTTCACTCGACACCATCGCCCGAACACTTGAAACACCACAATCCGAACAGGAAGTTGCATCCTGAGTAGTTCTCTCAGGATGTGCGGGCCCGCACTCGCCTAACATCGTTCCTTGTGCCGTCTGAAGTAGTAGTGCCCCCGAAACCCGTGCCCACTGGCCCCGAAGCTCCCCGAGAATCGGATTCCCAGAGAGTCCGGACGGCACGACTCATCGCGATAGTCACCGGCCTTCTTGGCCTGCTTCTTGCACTCGCTACGCCCTTCCTGCCCGTCAAGCAGGAAGCCGCGAGCATCGACTGGCCGCAGGGTGGGACCGTCAACAGCGTTTCGTCGCCGCTGATCTCCTACTCGCCCACATCGCTCGACATCACCATCCCGTGTTCCACTCTCGGCCAGTTGGGCGGCAGCGGCGGCACACTGCTCTCGACCATGCCGAACGGGGCGCCGGACCGAAACGCCCGCGGCCTCACCGTCCGCACCACTGCCGACCGCCTCGAAGCACTCACCCGCGATTCGGTATTGATCTCGACCCCGCTCGATCAACTGAGCGGGTGCACGGCGATCACCATCACGACCAACTCCGAGCAGACCGTCGCGGCGGTCACCGGTATCGACGGCGTCGGCACCACCCTGACCGGTGACTACCGCCCACAGGTTGTCGGCATCTTCACCGACTTGCAGGGCGCAGCGCCCGCCGGACTGTCCGCCCACATGGACGTCGACTCCCGGTTCTCGTCCAGCCCCACACTTCTCAAACTGTTCGCGATGATCGTCGCGGCACTCTCGACCATCGTCTCGCTGTACGCACTGCACCGGATCGACGGCGTCGACGGCCGTCGTGCACGGCGGTTCCTGCCGGCGCGATGGTGGAAGTTCACCGGCATCGACGCCCTGGTTATCGGCACGCTGGCGCTGTGGCATGTCTTCGGCGCCAACACTTCCGACGACGGTTACCTGCTCGGCATGGCCCGAGTCTCGGAGCACTCCGGGTACATGGCCAATTACTTCCGTTGGTTCGGCGTCCCCGAAGCGCCGTTCGGTTGGTACTACGACGTGCTGGCATTGTTCGCGAAGGTCAGCACCGCGAGCATGTGGATGCGCCTGCCCGCGCTGATCGCCGGCATTCTGTGTTGGATGGTGATCAGCCGCGAGGTGATCCCGCGACTCGGTGTTGCGGTGCGCCGCAACAAGGTTGCCATCTGGACCGGCGGGCTCGTGTTCCTCGCCTTCTGGTTGCCGTACAACAACGGCCTGCGCCCCGAGCCCATCATCGCCCTCGGCGCTCTGCTCACGTGGTGCTCCATCGAACGCGCCATCGCTACCGGACGTCTGTTGCCCGCCGCGATGGCCGTGCTGATCGCCGCATTCTCGCTGGCCGCCGGACCTTCCGGGTTGATCGCGATCGGCGCGTTGATCGCCGGCGCCCGGCCGATCCTGCAGATCCTGATCGCCCGCGGCAAACGCGTCGGCTTCCTGTCCCAGATCATGCCGATTCTCGCCGCCGGAACCGTGGTGCTCGTCGCGGTCTTCGCAGATCAAACCCTCGCGACAGTTCTCGAATCGACCAGAGTGCGAACGGCCGTCGGGCCGAACGTTCCGTGGTTCGAGGAACGGTTGCGTTGGGACGCACTGATGACCATCTCCCCCGACGGCTCACTGGCCCGCCGCTTCGGCATGTTCGTCATGATCGTCGGACTCGTCTTCTGCGTCATGATGATCCTGCGCAAGGGCCGGATCCCGGGCACCGCTATCGGGCCCTCCCGCCGAATCCTCGGCATCGTGTTCGCGTCGCTGCTCCTGATGCAGTTCACCCCCACCAAGTGGACTCACCACTTCGGTGTGTACGCCGGTCTGGCCGCCACGGTGGCCGTCCTCGCCGCCGTCGGTGTGAGTGCGTCGAGCATGCGTTCCAAACGAAACCGCGCGCTGTTCGCCGCGGGCATCCTGTTCATCCTCGCTGTGGCGTTCACGAGCTCCAACGGCTGGTGGTACGTCTCGAGTTACGGCGTCCCGTGGTGGGACAAGCCGCCGTCAATCGCCGGCAAGGGATTCTCGACGGCCTTCCTCGGCCTCACGATTCTCGCGCTGCTGCTGGCCGCGTGGTACCACGTCATGGAGCCGCGCCGGCGAAACGGCACAGAGGACAGCGTCAAGAAGACCAGGCGACTTCGCCTTCTCGCCCCGTCACCGTTGACCATCGCGGCCGGAGCGGTCGTGCTGTTCGAGGTGCTGTCCCTGCTCAAGGGCGCGGTCGCGCAGTACCCCGCGTATTCGATCGGCAAGTCCAACATCGAATCCGTCTTCGGCGGAAGCTGCGGTCTCGCGGGTGAGGTACTCGTCGAGTCCGATCCGAACGCCGGCGTTCTGCAATTGACGGATCGGCCCACCGATCTCGCCGGCGCGGGTGCATTCGGTGCGAGCGAATCAACCGGGTTCTCGCCGGACGGGGTTGCAGGCGACCTCACGGCCGACGCAGAAGACTCGACGGCAGGCAGTGCAAACAGCCTCGACACCTCGACCTCGCAGTCCGGCACCACCACGCCGGGAACCGGATCCGGCACCGCCGGTGGCTCGCAGTCGACGGCCGGCGTCAACGGCAGCAACGTCGCGCTCCCGTTCGGGCTCGACCCCGCAAAAACCCCGGTGCTCGGTAGTTACGGAGCACCTCAGAACGCGTCACTGACCACCGGTTGGTATTCACTCCCCGAGCGCAACGACGCCGCACCGCTCCTGACCGTCGCGGCCGCCGGACGCATCCGCTACGTCAACTCCGACGGCATCGTCACCCCCGGCGCAGTGCTGCAGGTCGAGTACGGCAAGAAGCAGGCCGACGGGAGCGTCGACGCACTGGGACGTGTCGATCCGATCGACATCGGCCCGTCGCCGTCGTGGCGCAACCTGCGCGTTCCGATGGATCAGCTGCCCGCAGACGCCGACACCGTGCGTCTGGTGGCCAGTGACACCGACATCAGCGCCGACCAGTGGCTGGCGGTCACACCGCCACGAGTGCCGACCATGCGCACGCTGCAGGACGTCGTCGGATCCACCGATCCCGTGCTGATGGACTGGGCTGTCGGTCTGGCCTTCCCGTGCCAACGTCCGGTGGATCACCTGTACGGCGTCGCCGAGATCCCCGACTGGCGCATCCTGCCCGACCGCATCGGCGCGGAGTCCACCAACGCCTGGCAGGACCACTACGGCGGCGGACCGCTCGGCTGGACTACCGAACTGCTCTCGGCCAGGGCATTGCCGACCTATCTGGACAACGACTGGGATCGTGACTGGGGATCGCTCGAGCAGTACACACCGCTCGATTCGGACGCGGTTCCCGCGCAAATGAACGTCACCACAGAGACCCGATCGGGCACCTGGACACCGGGCCCGATTCGTTACCAGTCGTAACTGTTACGCGTGGACCTACCAACCACCTGGGCACGGTAGGTCCACGCTCAGCCCTGACATACCATCGGTAGCCGTGCCCGACGCCGTGACAGCTTCACCTCAGACTTCGAGTTCGCCGCCTCCTGCTGGTCAGGATGCCCGCGAGCGTTTCCATCGCACGCGATGGGTCGCGATCATCGCCGGCTTGCTCGGCTTCGTGCTCGCACTGGCAACTCCGCTGCTTCCCGTCGTGCAGACGACGGCTTCGGTCAACTGGCCGCAGAACGGAGTGATCGGCGACGTCGAGGCACCGCTGATGGCGCAGGTTCCCATCGACGTCAACGCATCGATCCCCTGTACCGCGGTCAGCTCGCTGCCGGAGGGCGGCGGCATCTTGCTTTCGACGGCACCTGCACAGGGCGACGGCGCGGCACTGTCGTCGATGTTCGTCCGGGTGTCCGCGACGAGCGTCGACGTGCTCGATCGCAACGTCGTCGTCGCTTCGGCGGCACGCGAGGACGTCGAGTCCAGTCGCTGTGGCGCCATCGCGTTCAGCTCCGACGTCAACCGAACCACGGCAGAGTTCGTCGGACTGACGTATCCCGACGGCAACCCGATTCGTGGCCAGCTCGACGGTGACTTCCGCCCGCAGGTGGTCGGCGTCTTCAGCGACCTGCCCGACGGCGCTGCCCCCGAGGGCCTCGGCTTCTCGATGACGATCGACTCACGTTTCTCGTCGAGCCCCAGCGTCTTGAAGCTGGTCGCGATGATCGTGGCCGTCCTCTCGACCATCGTCGCGCTGGTCGCCCTGGCTCGCCTCGACGGCACCGACGGCCGCAAGCACCGACGCTTCCTGCCCGCACGCTGGTGGAAGTTCTCCGGTATCGACGGAGTGGTGGTCGGCACGCTCGTCGTGTGGCACTTCATCGGCGCGAACACCGCCGACGACGGTTACCTCCTCACCATGGCCCGAGTCTCACCGGACGCGGGATACATGGCCAACTACTTCCGTTGGTTCGGCGTTCCCGAGGCCCCGTTCGGTTGGTATTACGAAGTGCTGGCCGTGATGGCGAAGATCTCGACCGCGAGCCCGTTCATGCGTCTGCCCGCTCTGCTCGCCGGAATCCTCTGCTGGATGGTCATCAGCCGCGAGGTCGTCCCGCGTCTCGGCCGGGCGGTTCGCCGGAGCAACGTCGCCCTCTGGACCGGCGGTCTGGTGTTCCTGTCCTTCTGGCTGGCGTACAACAACGGTCTTCGTCCCGAGCCCATCGTGGCTCTCGGCGCACTGCTCACCTGGTGCTCCATCGAGCGCGCCATCGCCACCGGACGTCTGCTGCCCGCGGCCACGGCAATCTTGATCGGCGCCTTCACTCTTGCCGCCGCACCCACCGGATTGATGTGTATCGCAGCCCTTCTCGCCGGTGTGCGCCCGTTGGTACGCATCGTCGTCAAACGTCACCGACTGGTCGGCACACTGCCGCTTCTCGCTCCGATCGCCGCTGCCGGAACCATCGTGCTGGTGGTCATCTTCGCCGACCAGACCTTTGCCGGTGTCATGGAAGCCACGCGCGTCCGAACGATCATCGGCCCCAATCTCGAGTGGTACCAGGACTTCCTGCGCTACTACTACCTCTTCGTCCAGACAGTCGACGGCTCGGTTGCCCGACGCTTCGCGTTCTTGACGATGATCCTGTGCCTCTTCACGACGCTCTTCGTGTTGTTGCGCCGCGGCCGCGTCCCCGGCGCGGCAACCGGTCCGTCGTGGCGCCTGGTCGGCGTCGTCTTCGGCACGATGTTCCTGATGATGTTCAACCCCACCAAGTGGACTCACCACTTCGGTGCGTACGCGGGCATCGCCGGTTCTCTCGCCGCGCTGACCGCCGTGGCCGTGTCCGCGTCCGCCCTGCGCTCGCGTCGTAACCGATCGGTGTTCGTGGCCGGACTGCTCCTGATGCTCGCGTTGACGTTCGCCGGCATCAACGGCTATTGGTACGTCTCGAGTTACGGCGTGCCGTGGTTCGACAAGACCATCTCCTACGACGGCCGTGAATCCAACACCCTGTTCCTCGCGCTCTTTGCTCTCGCCTTGGCGTTTGCCGCCTGGCAGTACCTGCGTGAGGGATTCGCAGCCCCGCCCGAGAAGCCGAACACGGCCAAGGGCAGACGAATTCGCAAATTCGCGGCCGCTCCCCTCACCGTGATTGCCGGTCTGATGGTCCTGTTCGAGGTGCTCTCGCTACTCAAGGGCGCAGTGTCGCAGTACCCGGCGTACTCGCTGGGCCGAAGCAACATCGAGGCACTCGCGGGCAAGACCTGCGGCATGGCCGAGGACGTTCTGGTCGAGACCGACGTCAATTCCGGGAATCTGCGGCCTCTGACCGCTCCCGGATTCAACGCCGAGGATCCGTTGTCCGGAGTTGATTCGAAGGGCTTCTCCCCCAATGGGGTTCCCAGCGATCTGACTGCGGATTACATCGAAGTCAAGCAGGGCATGGGCAATACCGACAGCCAGAGTGTCGGTCCCACCTTCGCCACCGGTTCCGGTGCCGGAACCAGCGGCGGCACCGGCAACGTCGGCGTCAACGGCAGCACGGCCAAGCTCCCCTTCGGCCTCGATCCGTCGAAAACGCCGGTCATGGGCAGCTACCAGCCCGGCGTGCAGGAACCTGCTTCCCTCATCTCGAGTTGGTACGGATTGCCCACTCGCAGTGAAGAATCACCGCTGGTGGTCATGTCCGTCGCCGGGCGTGTGTGGTCCGTCGACAACACCGGTGCGATCACGTACGGCCAGTCACTTCTGGTCGAGTACGGCAAGACTCAGCCCGACGGAACCGTGCAGGTTCAGGGTTCGTACATGCCGCGAGACATCGGACCCGCGCCGTCGTGGCGCAACGTCCGTATCCCGATCGACGAACTCGCGCCGGACGCGGACGCCGTTCGGGTGGTCGCGTTCGATCCCAACCTCACGGGCGATCAGTGGATGGCATTCACGCCGCCGCGCGTGCCCAAGCTCGAGTCCCTGAACTCGTACATCGGCAACGAGCAGCCGGTCCTCCTGGACTGGGCTGTCGGCCTTCAGTTCCCGTGCCAACGTCCGTTCACACATCAGAACGGTGTGGCCGAGATGCCGAACTTCCGCATCCTCCCGGACCGTCCTCTTGCGGTCAGTTCCACCGACACCTGGCAGTCCGCGGACAACGGTGGCCCGCTCGGATTCACCGAGGTTCTTGCCGGTGCGACGACGGTTCCTACGTACCTGAGGGACGACTGGGCGCGGGACTGGGGATCACTCGAGCGGTACGACCGGTACTTCCCCAATGCGGTTCCGGCAGAGGTGGAGACGGGCACCGCAACCCGCTCGGGCATGTGGATGCCCGGCGAGATGCGAGTGCACTAGCCTGCGCTACCTACTCGGGTGACTGCTCGGGTGCGACGTACGGAGACGGCCGAGACCGCTCCGACAACGACGACGCACCCGAGTAGTTGCCCAACGCCTGGCCGTTCGCCGAGCAGCACAACTGCCAGCAGCACGGCGAGAACCGGTTGCATGAGCAGGAGCGTCGCGCCCACCTCGGCGGGAAGCCGAGGGAGCGAGTTCCCCATCAGCATCCAGCCGAACACCTGGCCGACCAGTGCCAGTGCCGCGAGCCAGCCGAACGCTTCCCAGCCCGGGACGAAATCGATCCGGCCCCACAGTGATCCGATGACGGACCCGGCGATGCCCGCGGACGTCGTCGAGATCAACACCTGGCTCGCTGCCCGATCCGCCTCGCCCGTCCGGCCGACCACGAAGATGTAGCCGCCGTAGGCGATTCCGGAGACGAGCGAGAGCGCCGTTCCCCACATCAAGTCGTCGCCGGTTCCCCCGCCCCCGAACACGCCGCCCGCCAAGGCGATTCCCGTGAACATGAACGGCAGGGCGAAGACGAACCGCATCGGCACCCGATGGCCGAACACCAACCAGGACAGTGCGGGCACCACGACCACCTGCACGTTCACGACGACGCTCGCCATCCCCGCGCCGATCATCAGAATCGACTGCGACCACAACGCGAAATCCAGTCCGAGCAGCAGACCGCCGAGCACCTGCAGAACGACTGCCCGCCGGCTCGGCTTGCCCACCCGGCGGTACTCCCGCCATGCCAACCACAACAGCGGCGGCAAGGCCAGGAAGCAACGGAAGAAGACGGCGGTCGAGGGCCCCACATCGGCCAGCTTGATGAGGAGCGAACTGATCGAGATCGCAGCTGCGCCTCCGACGACCAGCAGTCGAGGGTCGATGCGCCCCCGAGGAGTTCGGGTGGGTGTCGATGTCTGCGCGGTCGCGGAGGTCAGTGTGGTCACTCGACAATGTTCCTGCCGCTAACTATTCAGCACAAGCAAATGTTCAGACCGTATATTCGGTAGCATTACTACTGTGTTGAATCTCGAAAGACTTCGCGCCCTGCACGCCGTCGCCGAGAACGGATCAGTAGCGGCTGCCGCCCGCACCTTGCATGTCACACCCTCCGGAATTTCGCAGCAGTTGAACAAGCTCGAGCGAGAGGTCGGTGTTCCGCTCCTCGAACCGCAGGGCCGCGGTGTGCGACTCACCGAAGCGGGCCGAATCCTCGCGCGCCGAACCGCAGAGGTTCTCTCGACGCTCGCCCAGGCCGAGGCGGAAATCGCGTCGCTGCAGAGCGAGGTGACGGGCCGCGTACGTATCGGCGCCCTGGTCTCCCCCAGCAGGACAGTGCTGCCGCGAGCCATCGCCGAAATCAGGCACGCGCACCCCCAGCTCGAAATCACCTTCAACGAAGGCGAATCCGAAGAACTGCTCCCCGCACTGATTCGCCGCGACCTCGACGTCGTGGTGGTCGACAGTTGGAGCACTCTGCCCGTCGAACTTCCCGACGGACTCTCCTTCACGCCCGTGTACGACGACGTGGCGCTGCTCGCTCTCCCGACGTCACATCCGCTGGCGGAGAACAAGGTCGTCGCGCTCAGCGAGCTGTCCGAGCATGCCTGGGCGACGTGGACACGGGGAACGGACTTTCACACCTTCACCGTCCGGACCCTGCGCGCGCAGGGGTTCGACCCACGAATCGAGTACGAGGTCGCCGAGTTTCCCACCCAGGTCGAATTCGTCGCTCAGGGCCTCGCCGTCGCATTGATTCCACGTCTGGCGAGAGTTGTACCGCCGGAAGGTGTTCGAATGCTCGACACGGTTCCGCCGCTCGGCCGAGACATCTACCTCGCCTGGCGGACAGACAGCGAAAGGCCGGCCGTCCTGGCGGCGATAGAAGCGCTACGCCGCCAGTTCGACGCCCTCGGTGACAAAAAGAACTAGAGCGGCATCAAGTTGTGCTTGCGCGGGTTCTTGAAGATCGTCTTGTCCGCGAGCAACTTCAGAGCCTTACGGATCTCGAGACGCGTCTGCGAAGGCTCGATCACCGCGTCGATGTATCCGCGCTCCGCCGCGATGTACGGCGTCGCGACGAACTCGTTGTAGAAGTTGATCAGCTGAGCACGCACCGCGGGTGCATTCTCGCCGGCCTCGGCAAGCTGACGCCGCCCCATGATGTTGACGGCACCCTCGGCGCCCATCACGGCGATACGAGCGGTCGGCCACGCGAGGTTGATGTCGGCACCGAGCTGCTTGCAGCCCATGACGGCATAACCGCCGCCGTACGCCTTACGAACCACCACAGTCACCTTCGGCACAGTGGCTTCGATGTACGAGAACAGGAAACGCCCGCCGCGCTTGATGACGCCGACCTTTTCCTGATCGACGCCGGGAAGGAAGCCCGGTGTGTCGACGACGAAGACGAGCGGGATGTTGAAAGCGTCGCACAGACGCACGAAGTGGGCGGCCTTGTCGGAGCTGTCCGCGTCGAGGGCGCCGCTGAGGTACGTGGGCTGGTTGGCCACGACACCGACGGGCAGGCCGTCGACGCGGGAGAATCCGGTGATCACGTTGTGCGCGACCTGGGCTCCGATTTCGTGGAAAGTGCCGTCGTCGAAGATCCGCAGAATGATGTCGTGCATGTCGTAGCCGGCATTGTCGGCATCCGGCATGAACGCATTGAGTTCGAGATCCGACTCGGTGATCTCGGGTTCGAGGCCCGGGTTGATCAGCGGCGCCTTCTCCTGGCACGACGACGGCATGAAGCTCAGGTACTCACGCACCCAGTCGAAGGCAGCCTTCTCGTCGGGAGCGACGTGATGGATGTTTCCGTACTCCGCCTGCTTGCGGGCTCCACCCAAGTCCTCGAGGCTGACCTCTTCGCCGGTGACCGACTTGATGACGTCGGGTCCGGTGACGAACATGTACGACTCTTCGGTCGCGACCACGACGTCCGTGTTGATCGGGGCGTACACGGCACCGCCGGCGCATTTACCGAGGATGACCGAGATCTGCGGGCACAGGCCGGACAACGGCTCCTGACGTGAACCCATGTTGGCGTACCAGGCCAACGAGGAAACGGCGTCCTGGATGCGAGCTCCACCGGAATCGTTGATACCGACGACCGGGCAGCCCACCTTCAGCGCAAAATCGTTGACAGCTGCGACCTTACGGCCGAACATCTCTCCGGCGGCACCGCCGAACACCGTCTGATCGTGCGCGAACACGGCTACCGGACGCCCGTCGACGGTTCCGTGACCGGTCATGACGCCGTCGCTGTACGGGTTGCCCTCGCCCGCCATCTTCACCAGGGCACCGATTTCGATGAAGCTACCGGGGTCGAGCAACATGTCGATGCGCTGGCGCGGCGTGCTGTGCCCTGCTGCATCGCGCTTGGCAATGGCCCGAGCCGAGCCGGGTTCCTTTGCCTTCTCCAACTTTTCGCGGAGTTCAGCGAGCTTCTCCGCGGTGGTTGTCGTCACTTCTGAACTCCGGTTTCCGCTGCTTTGGTCTGAGCTGTCTCGATCTGGGCCAGCTTGGTGGTGAGGTCTGCCGCAACCTTCGCGATGTACGGCTCGTCGACGATCTGCAGGTGGTCCCCGCCGATGTAGACGACCTCGAGGTTCTTCACGTAGTCACCCCAGCCACCATCCGCCTTGCGGGTCTTGAATGCAGGCTCGAGCGTCATCAGCTCGTCGTGGTACTTGTCAGCCATGTAGAGCACGACGTCGCCGTCGTAACTGCTGAACTCGGCCGTCTGGATGGCGCGATTGTCCAACCACGACGTCCGCTGATGCTCGATGATGCCGCCGGGAATCTTGGCGCCGCTCATCTTGATCATGTCCATCAAGATCTGGATCTGATCCTCGTCGGCTTCGGTGGAAGCCAGAACGTCAAGCGGCAGCGGCACATCCAGGTTGTAGGTGCGCTTGGCGAACTTGCCGTAGCGCTCCCAACGCTTGCGTCGTTCCGCCTCGGTGTCCGGCACGACCTCGCCGGCCATGACGGTGTCGAGCAGCCCGACCACACGCACGTCGGCGCCCTGCTCGCGCAGCAACTTCGCGACCGCATACGACATCACGCCACCGAACGACCAGCCACACAGCACGTACGGCCCGTCGCCCTGGATCTCACGCAGCAGCGGAACGTAAGCAGCAGCGCGGGTTTCGATCGAGCCCTCGACCCGCTCGAATCCGTACATCGGCGTGCCGGCGGGCAGGCGCTTGAGCAGAGGCTCGTACGTCACCGTCGAACCACCGGCAGCATGGAAGACGAATACCGGTACGGCAGTGGAACCTTCGGGACGGGCACGCAGAGTACGTACGAGTCCGTCGATCTTGCCGTCGTCCTCGAGGTACTGGCGAACGACGTCCGCAAGCTCTTCGATGGTGGTGGAGTCGAGAACGTCGTCGAGAGTGATCTCGCCGCCGGCACGCTCGGAAAGCCGAGCAGCAAGCTTCTCGGCGACCTCGTCACCGACGATCGGCAGATCGTTGAAGATGCCCTTGGCCGACTTCCCGGTGACAACCGCCCACGTCGCAAACGTCAAGCGCTCGGCCGCATCTCGCGGCGGAACGTCCGAGCCTGCGTCGTCGGCAGTTCCGGCACGCGAAGGATCAGCGGGCGCGGCAGCCGCCGCAACGGGAGCAGTCGCCGGCAGTTCCACTGCCACCTCGGCGGGAGCAGCGTCCTCGTCAGCAGCGTCGGCCGCCAACTTCTCCGCGGCCTGCTTGTCGGCCATCGCCTGAACCTCTTCGCGATTGTCGATCGCGTAGCGCAGGTACTTGTTGACCTCGTTGAGGCTCGCGTCCTTGACTGCCTGGAGCTGGAGCTGCGGAATGTCGAACTCGTACTCGACGCGGTTCTTGATACGCATCGCCATGAGCGAGTCGAGACCCAGTTCGATGAGCGGAACCTCGGCCGGCAGATCCTCCGGCGAGTACCCCATCGACTCGGCTACCACGATCTTGAGGCGGTCGTCGAGGCTCTGCGAACCGTTCGGATCCCACTTGTCTCCGGCGTCTTCGACGACCTCGGCCAGGGATTCCATCGGCGCACTGGTCTTGACCGGCGCGCTGACGACCAGCTCGGGCAGCGGCTCACCCGACGTGACGACGGCGTCGAAGAGCAGACGGAACGTAGCACCCTCACGGGCGTGCACCTGCACCGACGCTCCACCCGGATGCGGGTTGAGTGTCGTGGTCAGGGTCGCAGCGCCGGCCAGCTCACCACGGGGAACGGCAGCGGTGAGAGCGACATCCGAGAGCACCTGTCCGGCAGCAGCGCTCACGAGCACAGCCAGATCGGTGACGGCGGATGCGTCGACCTCCCACACGTGGCGGCCGTCGGGCAGAGCGACGTGCGAACCGGGTACGCGAGCCGAACCGCCGGCACTGACGCGAATGTCGAGCCAATACGGCTTACGCAGGAATGCGGTACGCGGAACCGAAGCGAAATCGCCTGCGGGAAGCAGAGACTCGAGGTTCACGGCATGGCCGTGCACGTACAGCTGCGCGAGAGCGGCAAGAACACCCGCGGACTCGTCTTCCTTACGCTTGAGCGTCTGGATGAGCTCCATGTCGTGCAGGCCCGAATCGAAAGCGGTAGCCGCCACCGACATCAGCGTCACCGGGTTGGGTGCAAGCTCGACAAAAGTGGTGTGGCCGTGGGCAACTGCACCGCGTACCGCATTGGTGAAGTACACGCTGTGGCGAAGACCCTTGACCCAGTACGCCTCTTGATGGATCGGCTCGTGACCGGGACGGTAGAAAGTGTCCTTGTCGACGGACGAGTAGACGCCGAGCTTCAACGTTGTCGGCTCGATACCGGCCAACTCCGCGGCAAGCTCGCCGAGCAACGGATCGACCTGTGAGGTGTGGCTGGCACCCTTGGTCTGCAGGACACGCGCCATCTTGCCGTCGGCCTCGGCGGCCGCGACGATCGCCTCGATGTCCGGCTGTGGTCCACCGATCACCGTGTGCGTCGGAGCTGCGTAAACACAGACCTCGAGCTTGGGGTACGTGGGCAGTAGCGCCTCGATCTCGGATGCGCTGTACTCGAGCAAAGCCATCAGACGGATGTCGTCACCGACGAGTGCGCCCTCGGCCTCACCCATCAGCCGTGAACGTGAACAGATCACGCGCACAGCGTCTTCCAGGTTCAGACCACCGGACACGTATGCGGCAGCGGCCTCACCCATCGAGTGCGGAACCACGGCTTCGGCCTCGGCGCCGTGGTGACGCAGCAACGCGGCCAGACCGACCTGGATGGTGAAGATTCCCACCTGGGCGGTCTCGACGTTGTACTCGATCGAATCGTCGAGGAACATCTCGACCATCGAGTAACCGGCCTCGTCCTGGATCAGCGCGTCGACCTCGTCGACGGCCGCCTTGAAGGCCGAGTTCTCCGTGTAGAGCTGCTTGGCCATCTTGCGGTGCTGCGAGCCGAAGCCCGAGAACACCCACACCGCGCCCTTGGGCGACGGCGAGTCGGCGGAGAAGACTCCTTGAGCAGGCTTGCCCGCGGCGACGGCACGCAGCGAGCTGATGGCCTCGGAGCGCGTCTTCGCCAGAACAGCGGCGCGCGAGCGTCCGTGGTTGCGACGCGCGAGTGTGCGGGCGACGTCGGCGAGGGGCGTCTTGCTTCCCTCTTCGGTTTCGAGCCAGTCGGCCAGATCAGCGGCTGCGCGGCGACGACGCGACGGCAGCGCACCGGAAACGGCCAGCACAACGGTGCTCTCGTTCTCTGCTGCCGGTTCGTCGACCACCGGGGCATCCACAACCGGTTCATCGACTACCGTCTCGGCAGGCACGTATTCCTTGACCACGACGTGCGCGTTGGTTCCGCCGAAACCGAAACCGGAAACACCGGCGACAGCCTTGCCGGTGTAGCGCGGCCAGTCGGTGGCCTCGGGCGTCACCTGCAGGTGCGACTTCTCGAAGTCGATGTGCGGGTTCGGGCCCAGGTAGTTGATCGTCGCGGGAATCTTGTTTTCCTGCATCGCCAGAACGACCTTGATCAGGCCGGCGGCGCCCGCAGCTGCTTCCAGGTGCCCGAAGTTGGTCTTCGCGCTACCGAGCAGTGCCGGCTTGTCGTCGTCACGACCACGACCGACGACACGACTGAGCGCGTCGGCCTCGATGGGATCACCGAGATCGGTACCCGTTCCGTGCGCCTCGATGTAGTCGACGGTGGTCGGCAAGATTCCGGCGTCGCGGTACGCGAAACGCAACACGTCGGCCTGGGCATCGGGATTGGGTGCGAGCAGACCGTTGGAACGGCCGTCCTGGTTGACCGCGGATCCGGCGATCACCGCGAGGATGGAATCTCCGTCACGCTCGGCGTCTTCGAGGCGCTTGAGCACGACGAGTCCGCCGCCCTCACTGCGAACGATTCCCTGAGCCTGAGCGGAGAAGGCACGCAGTTTTCCGTCGGGAGCGAGCATCCCGGTCTGATCGAAACCGAGGGTTCCGGGAGGGGCCAGCAGCATGTTGACGCCACCGGCCAGCGCGATGTTGGAGTCACCGCTGCGCAGCGAGCGCACAGCCTCGTGAACGGCAACCAGCGAAGACGAACACGCGGTGTCCAGAGCGATGGACGGTCCACGGAAGTCGAAGAAGTACGAGACCCGGTTCGCGACGATGGCAGTCGACGTTCCGGTCAACGCGTACGGATGCGCCGTCGTCGGATCACTGACCGCGAGCAGCTGGTAGTCGTTGGCGGAACTGCCGATGAAAACACCGACCTGCTTGCCCTTGAGCCCACTGGCCGGAATGCGAGCGTGCTCGAGTGCTTCCCACGCGAGTTCGAGTGCGAGGCGCTGCTGCGGATCGACGTTGACGACCTCGAGCGGAGACATCGCGAAGAACTCGGCGTCGAAACCCTTGACGTCGTCGAGGTACCCGCCCTTGGTGTTCGCGTTCTCGACCGCGGCCTTGATGGCGGGATCCGACATGAACTCGGCCCAGCGGTCCTCGGGGAGGTCGCTGATGCCGTCGCGTCCGTCCGCCAGCATTTCCCACATGTCCGAAGGCGTGTGCCCGGCACCGGGGAATCGTGTGGAAAGTCCGACGATGGCGATGTCGTGAGCGTCCGTCGCGCCGCCTGAGACGTAGTACGAGGCGTCGACGGTCTCCTCCGGCGCCTCGGGCTCACCTTCGATGATCCGAGTAGCCAGCGAAGCGATGGTGGGGTGTTGATAGGCAACCGTGGCGGTCAGCGTGACGCCGAGCAGATCCTCGATGTCTCCGCTCAGAGCGACTGCGTCCCGCGAGGCGAGCCCGAACTCTTCCATCGGGCGATCGTCCGTGATCGAACCCGCCGGCTGACCGGTCGCGTTGGCGATCCAATTGCGAAGCCACTCACGCAGCTGCGCGACACTCATCTCGCTCACAACGTCTTTGCTCTGCGCACCATCTTGTTCAACCATCAACTCACCAAGCCACCGATCATGAAGGGACTGCTCCTCAAACGCTATCGGGGAATGCGGTCTGCTGATAGCCGCCTCGCAACGTTCCCTCGATATAGCTCGCCTTACACGCGCGGCGAGCGATCTTGCCGCTGGACGTACGCGGAATCGAACCCGCGGGGACGAGCAGGATGTCTCGGGCCGTAACACCGTGACGGGAAGAAATCGCCGCACGCACGGTGTCCGCGATCGGCTGCGGATCGGCCTTGCCTGCGCCGGGAGCACGCTCGGCCACGATGACCAACTGCTCCGAGGAATCGTCGTCGTCGAACTTCAGACCCGAGTGCGTGTTGGAGAACACGACGGACGGCAGCTGGTTGGCCGGTACGGCAAACGCAGCGATGAAGCCGGGGCGCAGAGCCGGGCTGGCTTCCTGAGCCGAAGCCTCGAGGTCCTGCGGGTAATGATTGCGACCGTCGACGATCACGAGGTCCTTGACGCGCCCGGTGATGTACAGCTCGCCGTCGACGTAGACGCCGAAGTCGCCGGTACGCATCCAGTTGGCATCCGCCGGCGTGCCCTCGGTGTGGCTGTCTTCGCTCAACCGATTGTCCAGCTTGTTGTGGAAGGTCTCCGCCGTCTCGTCGGGGCGACCCCAGTAGCCGATACCGATGTTCTCGCCGTGCAACCAGATCTCGCCGACGTGATTGTCGGGGACCTCGGTCAGCGTCTCGGGATCGACGATCGCCGCCCACTGACTGCGCGAGACGTACCCACAGGAGACCTGCGCGATTGCGTTCTCGGAGTACTGGTCGACGATGACCATGCGTCCCTTGTTGAGTTCCGTGCGGTCGACGTAGATGACCTTGGCCTCGTCGGAATGCTTGGTCGAGGAGACGAAGAGCGTCGCCTCGGCCATGCCGTACGACGGCTTGATCGCAGTCTTGGGCAGACCGTACTGAGCAAAAGCGTCGTTGAACTTGCGCATCGACGACGTCGTGACCGGCTCACTGCCGTTGATCAGTCCGATGACGTTGCTCAGGTCCAGGGTCTCGCCGTCCTTCGGCAGGCCACGCGCGGCAGCGTGCTCGAAAGCGAAGTTGGGAGCGGCCGCAAAGGTGCCGGCGCCGTCGGAAACCGCAGCAAGTTCCTTGATCCACCGGTACGGCCGCTGCACGAAAGCGCGCGGGCTCATGATGGTGATGTACTTGCCTCCCAGAGCAGGCAGGATGACCGTCAGCAGGCCCATGTCGTGGAACAGCGGCAGCCACGTGACGCCGCGTGAGTCCTCGTTGAGTTCGATGGAGTCGACCATCTGGAGCGCGTTCGTTCCGACAGCACGATGGGTGATCTCCACGCCGGCGGGAACTCGGGTCGAACCCGAGGTGTACTGCAGGTACGCGATGTCGTCGAGTTCGATGTCGGGGCGAACCCACGTTTCACCGACGGTGTCGGGAATCGCGTCGACGGCGATGATGCGCGGACGCTCGGCAGCGGGAAGCGAGCGGAACAACTGTCGAACACCGGCCGCCGACGATGCGGCAGTCAGAATCGCAGTCGGCTTGCAGTCACCGAGAACAGCGTGAAGACGGTCGGTGTGACCGGGCTCGTCCGGATCGAAGAGCGGCACCGCGATGGAACCGGCCTGAATGGCCGCGAAGAACGAAATGACGTAGTCGAGTCCCTGCGGAGCAAGAATCGCGACACGGTCGCCACGCTTGGTGACCTGCTGCAGACGGGCTGCAACAGCGCGCAGACGCACACCGAACTGCTCCCAGGTCAGCTCCAGGGCTTCACCGTCACGCTCGCGTGAGTAGTCGATGTACCGATACGCGAGCTCGTCCGCGTTGACACGCGAGTGTTGCTCGACGTAGTCGACCAGCGTGAAGCCTGGTTGCAGGCGGATCTGGCCCTTCTCGTCGAGAAAGCCATCGAACAGCGCGTTCATTCCATCTCCTCCGAAGCGATCACACAAGCACTGTCTTTCATGCCTGCGCCCCAGACTTCCTTCGCTCTCTCGGGTCCATCTTCGATCAATCGAATCGCACTTTGTGCGCAACTCACCTGAATCACTTCATCGATCCCAAACCATCGATATGTTACAGATTCGCATCGTCCGTATTCTCCGGCCTACTCGCCCGCCAGTAACGGGATGATCGGGGCGAACGCTTCCATCTGCGTCGGGAAGACCCCGACGTACGACATCGACGTCTTCTCGCGGACCAGTCGGATCTGGTCTGCGATTTCCTCGAAAGTGCCCACAGCCAGGTATGGAGAGTTCAACAGCTCCTCCACGCTCAGCTTACGATCCACTTCGATGTTCGGCGGAAAACCTTGGTCCAGAGCGGCGATTGCCATTTCGGCAGCCTGCTCTCGATCGTCGGTGATCATGATCATGGTGATGGTCCAGTTGAGTTCGATCTCATCGAAACGCTCGCCGGCAGCCTCGCGGATCCGCTCGACACGTTCGATGGTCTTTTCCATCGTGATTCCGGAGAGCAGAAGCCGCCCGTCACGGTTGGTCGGTGTGGCGACCGAGATGATGTCCGCGTACTTCGCCGCGAGAGCAAGCATCTTCGGGCCTCCGCCGCCCACGATGATCGGTGGCCGCGGGCCCTGCCGCGGTCGCGGGCTGCCCTTGAGGCCGCGCACCTGATAGTGCTTGCCTTCGAAAGTGCATTCCTGCCCGCGCAGAAGAACGTCGAGAATCTGCAGAGACTCCTCGAGCTTCTCGATGCGAACGCCCGGACTTTCGTAGGCGATGCCGCCCTTGTCGAACTCTTCCTTCATCCAGCCCGCACCGATACCGAGTTCGAGTCGACCACCGGACAGCACGTCGATAGTCGCCGCGTCCTTCGCGAGCACAGCAGGATGACGGAAGCCGTTGGCCAACACGGCGGCGCCGAGACGAATCTTGTCGGTGGCCACCGCGAGCGCTCCGAGAGCGGCGATCGGGCCGACCTGATTACCCAGGTGATCCGGAATCATGAACGAGTCGTAGCCGAGTTCCTCGGCCTTCTGCGCGAGCTTGACGAAGCGTCGCGCACCACCCTCTTCGGCGTTGCCCTCGCCACCGGCCGCAAACCGAAATTTGCGTAGGGCATCGCTGCCGTGGGTGGAACTCATATATCGATCTCCTGTGATGGACACGTACGTCGTACTCGAACTACAAACTCGGACAAATCGAACCTACTCGCCAGTCACTTACGTGACAGCACTGTAGAGGAAGCCCCCGGACCGTGCAGCACTCTACCGGGACCAAACGAGCAGATTACCCGCGAGCGAACTCCCGAGACGCCCGATTGTGACGAATCAACAGTGCGGCGGTGACTCAACTGTGGGGCGGCGTCGGTGCAGCGTCGATCTTCTCCGCAGCCCACTGTGCCATCCATTGGGTGGCCGTCGTGCCGTTCGGATCGACTTGGAAGGAGTTGTACATCGCGTGCACAGGGTTGTTGTAGTACTCGAGCAGTCGCGGCGCCGAACTCAGCCAGTTGGTCGGGTTGAGAGCGGCTGCCGGCGCGTCGCAGATACCGTCGCTCGGCGCGCAGATCTGATAGGTCCGATCGTTGAGGTCACCGAACCCGCCGGGCCTCGGGCCGGTCATCGTGAGACCGGGCAGCTTCAGCCCGTTCAGCGACAGCTCGGCGCCGACACCGGCAACGCTCGGGCCAACGGTGTTCCCGAACGCCGGATCGCGCCGACCGTCGGCGATCAAGCCGACGCCCAGAACCAGATCGGCAGGCACCGCGCCGGTACCGTCGCCGATACTCGCGGCGACGTCACCCGCGATCACCGCGCCCTGGGAAAATCCAGTCAGGACGTAACTCGTGAGCGGGCACTCGGCGTGCCGCTTCATCAGAAAGTCGTTAGTGGCAGCAGTTCCCGCAGCCCGACTGTTGTTGTAGGACTGCTGTCCGTCCGGCGGGATCGCCACCGGATTCGAAAACTGTGCGACATACGGAACGGTGTAGACGTCGGCCCGTGAAGTATCGAACTTCTCCTGCAGAGGACGGGTCACGTTCAGCATCAACGACGCCGGATTGGCCGTCGGGTTGTACGGGTCGTCGGTAGCGCTCGACTCCCACGTACCCGGTATGGCTACTACCTGGACATCGGGGCAACTGGCCGGCTGAGACACCGGAGGCTCCGGGCTCGGCGGGATCGGAGTCGGCGAAGGCACCCGCCCGGCCAGGATGTACCAACCGCCGATCACGACCGCTGCGACCACAAGAATGATCAGCAGCGGGATCAGGCACCCACGACGCTTTCCAGACCTCGCCATGACCCGCGCCTACTTGCAGTAGGTGGCGTTGGCGACGTCGATGTAGATCTGAGCGTTCGCACCTGCCTGCTCGGGAGTGATCTGCTTGCCTTCCGCCGACGCTTCCTGGCCGACGAAGGCGGTCACGAAGGTCAGGACCTCGTCGTCGGTCTGAGGACCGGCAGCGCAGATGTAATTGGCCGTGTTGACGGCGATGCTTCCGTCACCGGCTGGGGTGATGCCCTTCGCCTTCAGTCCGTCGAGGAACTTCTGTGCCTCGGGACTGACCTCGACGACTGTGGGACCCGGGAAGCCCTCGATGCTCTGCGGCTGCTCCGGCGGCGCGGTGGCCGCGGCTCCCGGACTGGTGGGCGCAGCCGACGCCGTCGTGGTCGCAGAGGCGGACGCAGATGCCGAACCGCTCGAGGACGAAGCCGCCGCGGACGTCGTGGTGACCGGATTGGAGGTTGCAGTGGAGTCGTCACTACCGCACGCGACAAGCGCGCCACCGGTGGCGAGCGCCAGGGCGCCGACCGCGATCGCGCGTGCACAAGTGTTTCGGTTACCCGAGAAAAGCGACATCAATGTCCGTCCTTGCCTTCAGTCGAAAGTCCATCAACAGGTTACGCAACGCACGCGGGCGGACACCGATCCGTGATCGGGCCCGCCCGTCGTGCACCACTGTGAGTTAGTGAACTTCTGTCTTGTCACCGATCACCGTGATGTAGCCGAACTGGAAGTTCTGCTGGACACCACCGGGAATGTCGAACTTGTCACTGATCGGGAATCCGAGTCGCCCACCTTCGTATCCGACGCTCTTCCAACCGTCGAACAGCGGACCGTTCTCGACGGACCATGCACCGGTGCCGGGGCTCCAGTAGATGTTGCCGCCCTCGAACTCGGTGAAGCGTCCGTTGTCCTTGATCGGAACCTCGTTCGACTTCGGGAATCCGAGCCAGCCGTTTTCCCAGCCGAGTTCGCCGTACTTGCCCATGATCATTCCGAGAACCGCGTGAGTTCCGTTGGCGCTGCTGTACATTGCGCCGATCTCGAATCCCTGGACCTTGCCCGGCTTGCCGGGGGTCGCGATCTCGTCGGCAGTCGGGTAGCCGAGCGGGCCACCTTCCCAACCCTGTGCGGACCACTCGGCGAGGATGCCACCGCTGACGGGGTGAGCGCCGGTCTGCGGGGTCCAGTAGATGGAGCCGTTCTGGAAGTGGTTGAAGCGTCCGCGTCCGTCGGGGGTACCGAGTTCGGGGGTACGCGGGAAGCCGAGCGGGCCGGCCGCAGCTCCGGTGTTCATGTACGCGCCGGCGATACGACCGGCGACGGGCTGGGCGCCCGTTCCACTGGTGAAGTAGATGCGACCGTTGCGGAAGTCCTGTGCCAGGCCACCCGCGACGCTGTACTCGGGGGTGATGCAGTCACCGATCCAGCCGTTGGCTGCGGCCGTCGCACCGATCTCACCCGAAGTGCCGCAAGCCGGCTTCTCGACCTCGACGCCGATGGCGTTGGCCAACTGCGGCCACAGCTGATGAAGCTCGAACTGCCAGTACGGCCACGAGTGGGTTCCGGACGGGCGGTAGTTGACCTGCGCGGGGATTCCGAGCTGGTTGAGCTTGGTCGCGAAGGTCTGCGAGGTCAGGCGAGCGAGGATCTCGAGGCCCATGCCTGCGTAGTTGGTGCTCACGCCGGGAATTCCCGACGGCTGGTCGTACGGGCCGGTCGTACCGCTACCACTCGAGACGTACAGGCTGACGCCCTTGAGCTTCTCGGCGAGCGCGTACGGATCGTGTGCAGCCCACTGCGGGTTGGACGGCGGTCCCCACATCGCGGCGGAGTTGTATCCACCGGCGTCGGTCATCGCGAACTGGATTGCCTGAGGCATGCCGAGCGAGGTGGTGGTGAGGATGCCGGAGAGCGAAGCGGCGAACTTGAAGAAGCCGGGGTTGCGCGCCGTGAGGAACATGGCGGACGTGCCGCCCATCGACAGACCGACGACACCGCGTGTCTGCGTGGTCCGCCAGTCCTTTTCGAGGATGGGGGGCAGTTCCTTGGTCAGGAACGTCTCCCACTGGTAGTTCTTGCCGTTGTCGGGCTGGAGCCAGTCGGAGTAGAAGCTGGACTGACCGCCGACCGGGAGGATGACGTTGACGTTCTTGTCCGCGTAGAAGGACTCGGCGTCGGTCTCGTAGGTCCAGGCGTTCTCGTTGTCGGTCGCGCGAAGACCGTCGAGCATCCAGACCGAGGGGAAGCTGGCCGACGGATTGACGTTCCAATCGCGGGCCAAGAGGATCTGCACCTGAATCGGGGTGCCCATCGCGGGAGAGTTCACCCACAGCGCGACGCGACGCTCGCTGAGCCAGTCGACCTTCGTGACCGCTGCTCCGGTGGGGTTCTGGGTGGCGGCCGGTGCGGCCTGAGCAGGTGCCGGCGCGGCTGCCGCGGTTCCGGCCGTCGTCAAGCCCGCGGCGATCGGCAGAACCAGCATCGCTGCCAGTGCGCCGACGACCTTTGTCCGGAAGGTTGCCCGGGACCGGCGACGGTCCTCCGTGGCAAGGCCTACTCGCATGAGCTCACTCTCTTTCCTTACGTTCGGTCCGCGCGTCGATCGTGTGGCCGCCTGAGCAGCCAGACCCCCGTTGAAACTATTTCTACACGCAAACGATCCCCGCTTGGGGTAGCCGCGCTGTTACTGGTGGTGCAATTGTTACTGACATCGGGCGCTTGTGCAGCACCTGAATACACAAGTGCCGTCCCGGTTCTCCTTCGAGGAGTCCGGAACGGCACTGGTGAAGTGACTAGGTCACGGGATCGCGCACGATCACCAAGCGTTCATGGTGTCGAGGATCTGGCCGCGAGCCTTCCACAGCTCTGCCGACCAGTACGGCCACGAGTGCGTGCCGTTGGACGGGAAGCTGTAGGTGGCCGGGATACCCAGCGAGTTCATGCGGATCTGGAATGCACGAGTGTTGACCAGGGCGAGAGCCTCGAGGCCCATGCCGTTAGCCGTGTTGTAGTAGTCGATCGGTGCGCGCGGGTGGTCGTATTCACCGGGCAGGCCGCTTGCCGACGAGATGTACATCGACAGGCCCTGCAGACGCGGTGCGAAGACGAACGGGTCGTTGCGCAGCCAGGACGGGCTCCACGGCGGTCCCCACATGGAGTCGACGTTGAAGCGACCGGCATCGAGCATTGCGACGCGGATTGCCTCGCGCATGCCCGGAGCCGAGATGTTCAGGTAGCCCGACAGCGAGCCGGCGAACTTGAACTGGTCACGGTGGTAAGCAGCCAGCGTCAGAGCAGCGCTGCCACCCATCGAGAGGCCGAGGACCGCGTTGTTGGTGGGCGAGACGCCGTAGTTCGCGAGGAAGTTGGGGAGTTCTTCGGTGAGGAAGGTTTCCCACTTGTACGTGATCTGCTGGCCGTTGAAGTTCGACGGTGCATACCAGTCGCTGTAGAAGCTGGACTCGCCGCCGACGGGCATCACGAGGGTGATGTTGTCGTTGCGGTACTGGTCCATCGCATTGGTCTCGAAGCTCCACGCGTTGGCGTCGTTACGCGCACGCAGGCCGTCGAGGAGGTAAAGGGCAGCGTTTCCGCCGCGAGCGGCCCACTGGACCTGGACCTTGATGTTGCCCATCGAGGAGGGCACCCACAGCTCGTCGTATCCGCCGGAGGGGGCGGTGTGGCTGGGAGCAGTGTGCGCAGGCGCAGCAGAGGCGACAGCACTACCGGCAACTCCTGCAGCAAGGGGGAGCACAAGTGCTGCGGCACCGATGGCCAACGCTCGGTGCTTGAGGCGCTGGGTCAGCCTCTTTCTGGCAAAACGCATGGATACTGCTCTCTCTCTTCGTCTGCGGAACCCACTCGGTGGAGTGGTTCCGGCGGATTCCGTCGGGGAACAGGCTTTTCTGCCAGCCCGAACGAGTTCGGGTCGGCAGCGGACCTCTTCCAAGTCACACTGCGCTCGCTGGACTTTATGTCACAGGTTCAGCTGTGACAAATAGGTGGACCGTTACGTCCCAATCCGCGAGCAACACCGTCATCACCCCTCGGGGGTGATTCAGGTTAGGTGAATCGTCTTCGAGTACATCGTGGCCAATCAATTCGGTGTTACTGAATCGAAATATTCAAACCCTCAACAGTCGGTGATGCTGATCACATCACCTGGGTGACTCCGGTGGAACGAGACCGCAGCGTTCCAATTCGTAGGCCGGAACCCGGTCGAATCGGTACTTCGCGAAGTCGAATGCCTGCTGGAAGTTCTGTTTGAATCTGGCCCAGGTCAGCTCGGAGCGGTACGACGTGAGTAGCTCCTGAGTTTCCGGGCAGGTGATGGCCAGCTTTGCGTCCGCAACCCAGTCTTCGTCGAGGAAGAACGGCAGCCACGGTCGAACGTCGATCATTCCCGTGTCCGCGACCACCCAGTCCGGATAGAGATTCTTGTCGTGCCCGATCCGGCCGTCCTCGAGTCGCTCGGTGTGAGCTGCCAGGGGGTACGCCAGCCCCATCTGATCGAGCACCCGAACGTCGAGGCCGACGTTCATGCTCGTCATTCCGAGGTTGAGGAAGAAGACGACGTGCTCGGCCGGCTCTTCGATCGGTCCGGGTGGTGGGACGACGAACCAGGAGTCGTAGCTCGCGGACGGCAGCAGCAGCCCACCCTCCGGAGTCCGCGCGATGGTCTCGACCATGGCACGCATTCGCGGATAGTCGAGGTAGTCCTCGGCCAGGATCGGATGCTTGTGACCGGTGTTGAGTGCGTAGAACGCTCGCTCGTCGACGATTCCCGAGCGACCCACCACGGATCCTTCGGGCATACCCGTCGTGTTCGCGGCGAAGAAGGCCCAGATGATCGTGCCGATCCACAGCACCGCCGAGACTCCGAAGATCGCGGTGTCGCGATTACTTCCGAACGCTGCCCGCGCCGGCACCCGCAACGGAATGACCGCCACCGGGATGAGCAGGCAGAACAGCACCGGCAACAGGACGCGGCCGTGCATGAAGTCGCCGCCGACGCGCAGAGAGTAGATCCCGAGGATCAGCCCACTGCCGAGAATGAAGGTGACAATCGCCCGCGGCGTGCGCAGAAACTGCTGAAAGCGCTGCCACAGCGGGCGTGCGGGTTGATCTGCGGTGGCGGTAGGTGTGTCCGCTCGGCTTCGCCACACGAGCAGCAGCGCACCGATGAGCAGGAACAGCAACGGCAACCAGAGCAGGTACGGCCCGACCAGGTTCCACAGGTAAGCAAAACCCTGCGCCCACTTCGCGCCACCGGCGTCCTTCGAAACCGCGGTGTTCGGGTACGGCAAGGCGTAGTAGCCCATTCGCCAGATCTGATAGCCCACCGGGACAAGTCCGGCGACGACGACGATCAGTGTGCGAATCTTCCAGGTCAGGCCTGCGGAGAGAACGATCATCATCAACGCGGCAGCACCGGGAATCGCCATCTCGGGTCGAACCAGTGGTCCGAGTCCGGCCACGAACGAGAGAGTCAGGATCGACGCCGTGGACGGCGTCGACGCCTGCGCCCACCGAACGAGCAGTACCCACAGGAGCGCGATCCAGAAGATCACCAAGCATGTCTCGAGCCCGGAAGTGGCGAAATCTCGCGCAGGCGGAACCGCGATGTAGACGAGAACACCTGCCGGTACCAGCAGGATCGTTCCGCCCGCCGACGGCCGAACGCCGCGGTACAGACGACCGGTGCCGAGCATCGCCAACACGACGGCAGCAGTCGAGAGTACGAGCGCGATCGTCAGAACAACGTATTCGAGACGGATCTGCGTGAGCCAACTGAACGCGTAGACGATGTACGTCCACGCGGTACTCGTGTTCGCCTCGACACGCTCACCCGCGTTGAAGACCGGGCCGTTCCCCGCGAGCAGGTTGCGGACGGTTCGCAAGACGATGAGTCCGTCGTCGGCGATCCAGCGACGCTCCCACGCACCCCAGAACATGAGGGCAGCAGCAAGCACCACCCCGCCGAGAAAAACTCCTCGACTGAGGGTGGTGCGATTCGCCGCAGTGTCGACGTGCGGGTCGGCCTCGGTGCGTGGCTCAGACGAGGTAGACAGCGACACCCACTACTCCGATCCACGCAATCGCGAGGAGTTGCAGCACCCGGTCACCGAGCGCGATCTCCTCAGGCTCTCCGGCTTCGCCGCCGTCGACGTCCACCGCGTATCGCAGCACCGCGATGGTGAACGGCACCATCGAGATGGCGTACCAGTTGGTGCCCTTGATGGCATCCTGTTGGAACGCCCACAGTCCGTAGCAGAGGACCAGCGTCGTCGCTGCCATCGTCCACACGAAACGCAGGTACGTCATCGTGTAGCTCTCGAGGGACTTACGGATCTTGGCGCCGGTCTTCTCGGCCAACTGCAGTTCGGCGTAGCGCTTGCCTGCCGCCATGAAGAGTGAGCCGAACGCCATCATCAGCAGGAACCACTGCGAGAGATCGATCTCGGCGGCAACGCCACCGGCGATCGCTCGAAGCAGGAAGCCGGACGAGACGATGCAGATGTCGATGACGGCCTGATGCTTGAGACCGAAGCAGTAGGCGAGCTGGATGACGATGTACACGCCCATGACCACGGCGAGTTGCCAGTTGGCCAGGAAGGACAGCCCGATCGCACCGGCAAGCAGCACGACTGCCATGCCGTAGGCGATGTTGACGGGTAGAACGCCGGCCGCGATGGGACGGAATCGCTTCGTGGGGTGAGCACGGTCGGCTTCGACATCCATCGCGTCGTTGACGAGATAGATGCCTGATGCCGCCATACAGAACACGACGAACGCCAGCGCGACGGGCAACAGCACGTCGGCTTCGGTGGCGGTTCCGGCCGCGATGGGCGCTGCCAGCACAAGGACGTTCTTGACCCACTGACGTGGGCGAAGCGCCTTGACGATGCCGGCGGGCAGGGACTTCGGGGGTCCGCTGACCGTAGCCGGTTCCTCGCTCATTTATCTCCACATTTCTGTTCGGCTCTGGCTTCTTCGACCCGGCGAACTACCGCCGCGGATGCGGCTCCCAGTGCCGCTCCGGCGAGTACGTCGGTCGGGTAGTGAACTCCCAGGACCAGACGCGAGAGCATCATCGGGGGCACCAGCAACGCCGGTAAGGGTAGCCCGGTGAGCCGACCGATCAGCACAGCCGCCGCCGTCGTCGACGTCGCGTGTGATGACGGGAAGCTGAGCTTGCTCGGTGTCGAGACGTTGACCTGCACCGAAGGATCGGAAGGTCGCTTGCGCCTGACCACTCGTTTGATAACCACGGAGGCGGCGTGTGCACCGAATGCTCCGACGGCTGCTCCGGCCCATTCCCGTCGACGCGGCTTGTCCACAGCAGCACCGACGGCAGCGATCGCGATCCACCCGAGGGAGTGCTCACCGAAGTGAGACATACCGCGGGCGACCTTGACGGCTCCCGGCAGCTGCCCGACGGTCGACTGAATCCCGGCCAGAATCTGTACTTCAGGAGATGCCGAAGACACGTTCCCACCTTTCCGTGCTGGTCAGTGAAGGAACGGCGTCCTGGTACTGCTTCTTGAGCTCGGGGAAACGGGCGGCGAGTTCGCGGCGCAACCGTGTTGCTTCCTTGAGCAGTTCGAGCGCGAGTTTCGGGTTTCGCTTGCGGTAGACGACGCCGCGACCGTCGGCCGTGGTGACGGTGACGCCGTCGACCTGCGAGAGCAGGAACCAACGGGCGTCGATGGTCGGAACATTGAGCTGAGGGCGCTCGAGGTGTTCCGGCTTGGCCGGCTTCACGTTGTGCACTCCGGCCCTGAGGACCCGGGTGATCTTCGCGACGGTCGACAGCGGCAGGCTCACGTCTCCGACATCCGCACCGGAGGGCAGCGGCAACGCAGTCGACGACGGCAGTACGACGGCGTCGGAGAATTCCTTGCGCTGGGCGTGGACCTCACCGAGTGCCGTCGGCAGCATGTTCGCGACGTGCTCGGGTCCGGCGAGGAAGTCCGCGATGGCCTTGTTCTGGATCGCGACGGTGGAGTACTCGAGGCACAGCAGGTGCTTGAGCGTTGCCTTCACCGTGTTGACCACGAGGCCACGGCCGTTGCCCGGCATGTGGAGCGCGGCCACCACCAGACGGTTACGGAGGTGGAAGTACGCCTGCCAGTCGATGGCGTCGTCCTTGTCGCTCCACGCCATGTGCCAGATCGCGGCACCGGGCAGCGTGACGGTCGGGTATCCGGCTTTCTTTGCGCGCAAACCGTATTCGCAGTCGTCCCACTTGATGAAGAGCGGTAGTGGCTGCTTGATTTCTTCGGCGACCTGGCGCGGGATCATGCACATCCACCAGCCGTTGAAGTCGACGTCGATGCGGCGGTGCAGGAGTTTCGATTCGCGCAGCGGCTTCTTCGAGAAATCGTGGTCGTATTCGACGTTCGGTGCCGCGGTCCACATGAAGATGCCGCGGTCGACCACTTCACCCATCACGTGGAGGTGGCTTCGTTCCTGCAGGTTGAGCATCTGCCCACCCACCAGCATCGGCGACTTCGCGAAACGCGAGAACGAAAGCGCACGCAGAATCGAGTCCGGTTCGATCTCGATGTCGTCGTCCATGAACAGGATGTGCTGGCACTGCGTCGTCTTGAGTGCCTCGTACATGATTCGGCTGTATCCGCCCGAGCCGCCGAGGTTGCCCTGATCGTGAATGGCGAGCCGATCACCGAGCGCTGCAGCAGCTTCGGCGAATCCGGGTTCGTCACGCACCTTGCGGGTGCCCTGATCCGGCATGATGACGGCCTTGATCACGTCCGACACCAGCGGATCCGAAGCCAGTGCAGCAAGCGCCTTGACCGCGTCGGTCGGACGGTTGAACGTCGGAATACCAACGGCGACAGTCGCTTCGCCGGGAGCCTCGACGGGCGCGTACCAGCCGCCGCTCTCGACGACCACTGCCGTATCGGTGGTGATGTCGAACCAGATCCAGCCACCGTCCTCGAACGGCGCCAGTTCCACCTCGAACTCGACCGCGGCATCGCCGTCGGCAAATTCCTTGCCTTCCACGTGAATTCGCGAGGAATCCGCCTTGGAACGGTAGATGTCGACGCGGCCGTGGCCGGACAGCTCGAGACGAAGGACCACCGATTTCAGGATGGACCATCGACGCCAGTAGCTGGCAGGGAACGCGTTGAAGTACGTGGCGAACGAGACCTCGGTCTCGGCGCCGAGCGCTACCGACGTGCGCGAGGTCGAGTGCGCCCGCCGACTGTTGGACCAGGACTCTTCCAAGTACAACGTGCGGACGTCGAGCGGCTCACCGGCGCGGGGCAGGATGATCCGCTGAAGCAGGGACTTGCCGAGGTAGGTCACCTCGTCGCCGCTGACGGCATCTTCGCCTTCGAGTAGATGACGTGCGTTCATTCGCTCTCCCCTGCCAATTCCGCACCCGTTTCGAGATGCGGGCGCAGGGTGTTCTCGAACATCGTCAGCGCGCTGGCGATCGCCATGTGCATGTCCAGGTACTGGTAGGTGCCGAGACGCCCACCGAAGAGGACCTTGTTCTCCGCGGTCTCCTTCTTGGCGCGTGAGCGGTACGCGGAGAGCTTCTCGCGATCCTCTGGAGTGTTGATCGGGTAGTACGGCTCGTCCTTCGCCTCCGCGGCACGTGAGAACTCACGCATGATGACGGTCTTGTCGGTCGGGTACTCGCGCTCCGGATGGAAGTGACGGAACTCGTGGATACGGGTGAACGGCACGTCGGCGTCGTTGTAGTTCATGACCGGGGTGCCCTGGAAGTCTCCGGTGGGCAGAACCTCGGTCTCGAAATCGAGGGTGCGCCATCCCAGTGCACCTTCGGAGTAGTCGAAGTAGCGGTCGAGCGGGCCCGTGTAGATGACAGGGGCGTCGGGGCTGGCGGTGCGCAGTTCGTCGCGGACGTCGAAGTAATCGGTGTCGAGGCGGACCTCGATCTTCGGATCCTTCGCCATGTTCTCGAGCCACGCCGTGTAGCCGTCGACGGGCAGGCCCTCGTACGTGTCGTTGAAGTAGCGGTTGTCGAAGTTGTAGCGGACCGGCAGGCGGCTGATGTTCGCGGCGGGCAACTCGGTGGGGTCGGTCTGCCACTGCTTAGCTGTGTAGTCACGCACGAACGCTTCGTAGAGCGGGCGCCCGATCAGGGAGATCGCCTTCTCTTCGAGGTTGGAGGCGTCCTTCGAATCGATCTCGCTGGACTGTTCGGCGATGAGGGCGCGTGCTTCTTCGGGAGTGAAGTACCGACCGAAGAACTGCGACACGAGACCGAGTCCCATCGGGAACTGATACGCCTGCCCCTTGTGCAGCGCGAAGACGCGGTGCTGGTAGTTCGTGAACTCAGTGAACTGGGTGACGTAGTCCCAGACCTTCTTGTTGGAGGTGTGGAACAGGTGGGCACCGTACTTGTGGACCTCGATGCCGGTCTCCGGCTCTGCCTCCGAGTATGCGTTTCCCCCCAGGTGGTGACGGCGATCCAACACCAGCACGCGCTTACCCAGTTGGGTAGCGGCACGCTCGGCGATGGTCAGCCCGAAGAATCCCGAACCGACGACGATCAGGTCGTACTGGGCACGGGCGGTCTCTGAATTTGCAGCGGTCACGATGAACCAGGGTATCGGACCTGTTCGGAAGCCGAGGGTTGGATGCGTCACCAGGGACTATGGCCCCCGTTTCCTGATTTCAGCATCACTGGCGGCTGCCACTCAGAAATTGCTTGGCAAAACCAACGATTGTCTTGCCAATCATTGGTCACACTGCTTATATTTTGGGAACAGCAACCATCAAGTGCATTCGAGGGAGATCATCGTGATCCAGGAACTGTCGTATATCGGAGTCGCGTCACCCAGGGCTCAGGACTGGAGAAAGTACGGAACCGGACTTCTGGGCGCGAAACTGTCACCAGACGGGCCGGATGGCGCAATCCGGCTCGCAGTAGACGACGTCAACTATCGAATTGCCGTCCACCCCGGCAAGGTAGACGAATTCCTGTACGCCGGTTGGGCAATGGCCAATGAATCCGATCTTCACTCGTTTGCCGCGCACCTCGACCGGAGCGGCATCATGCTGCACGACGGCAATCCCGACCTGCTCGCCGAGCGGCAAGTCGCCGAACTCGTGTGGTTCACCGACCCATGGGGAACTCGACACGAGATTTCGTGGGGAAAGGCATCGACGCCACTGTCGTTCACACCGGGTCGTGTCATGCGCGGCGGATTCGTGACCGGAGATCAAGGCCTGGGCCACATCGTTTTACAGGTACCGAATATCGAGGAAGCCAACAAGTTTTACGTGGATGTGCTGGGTTTCCGACTATCGGACCGGATCACCAACGACCAATTCACCGTGCGCTTCTATCACGTCAACGGGCGTCATCATTCACTTGCGCTGGCCGAATATCCCGGCCACGTCGGCTTCAACCACCTCATGCTCGAAGTCGAATGCATGGACGATCTCGGACGCCTGATCGATCTTCTCGACAGCCACGACACCGAGGTCATGCAAACGCTGGGGCGCCACACCAATGACCTGATGACGTCGATCTACATCGGCAGCCCGTCCGGTCTGCAGATCGAGTACGGGTTCGGTGGTCTCACCGTCGACGATCTGAGTTGGGTGGCAAGAACTTACAACCAACCGAGTTACTGGGGCCACAAGCGTCCAGCCGAGACGAGCAAAAGAGTACCCGGAATCATCAGGCCTCTGACGGCCGCGCCGTCGGCCCCGTGAGCTTGGCGGATACGACCGTCAATGTCTCACGTTCCTGATCGGTCAACGACTCGAAGACCTCTTGCTCGACGGCGTCGAGGGCCGCATCGCCCTCGATCAACTTCGCTACTCCGGAGTCCGTGATCGATACGACCTGCCTACGCCGATCAGATTGATCGCGTTCGCGCACAACGTATCCCGATTCCTGCAGACTGTCGAGATAGGCAACGATGTCACCGGGGTCGACCACCACTCGGGAAGCAAGCTCCTTTTGATGGCATGGGCCGAGTTCATCGAGTGTGCTGAGAATGGCGTGATGATTGGGCAGCAGTCCGACGCGAGACAAAGCCTCCGCGTACGACTGCCTCACGCGGAGTGCGGCTTTGACCAAGCCGTATCCGATCCGACTCGAAAGCGGCCTGCCGGAGAGCGATGGCGTCGATTCGGTCGCAGGCATTGGCCCATTCTATGCAGGCCTCGCAACATATATCGAAGGTGCCATCGGGCGATCGTCCTCGTTCAACCGAACCGTGATCGGTTCGTCGACCGGAAAGTGCGCGGGAAGTAGAAGCAGTCCCTCCGACGCGCAGCGTTCGAGAAGTTCGCGGCGGGTGACCCTGGCGATCTCGGGATCCGCGTCGCCGCCCTGACTGAGGTCCGGGTACAGAAACTGGATCGGATGGTGGACCACATCGCCGGCGATGACGGCGCCGCCGTCGGCAGTGCGGATCTCGATCACGATATGGCCCGGCGTGTGGCCGGGCGCGCTGCGAACGACGACGCGTGTGCCTTCGGACTCGACCAGGACGTGACCGTCGTCGACCGCCTCCCACTTCGCCCCGTCCAGAACGGGACGGACGCTGTCCTCGAAGGTCTGCGCCAGATCCGAGACCACTCCTTCGTGTGGACCGTCGGCGGCGAGTTGTTGGAGCGCGGCCAGTTCGGTGCGATCGAAAATGTAGGTCGCGCGGGGGAAGGTAGGCCGCCAGGTTTCGGCGTCGAGGGCGGTGTTCCAGCCACAGTGGTCGGGGTGCAGATGTGTGCTGACCACCAGATCGACGTCGTCGACGGACACACCGGTGGCTGCGAAGCGTGAGAGGTAGTCGGTGCCGAACATGTGATGCGGCAAGAGGTTCGGCCGGTGCTTGCTGTTGCCGTTGCCGGTGTCGACCACGATGGCCTTGCCGCCGATTTCCACCAGGTAGGTGTGGATGGCAAGTAGAAGGTCACCGCTACCCGCGTCGAAGAACTCCGGTGTCAGCCGCGCCGACGCTTCCTCTATCTCCGCCTCACTCGCCTGGGGAAAGAGCTCTCGCGGCGGAAACGGCCAGTGCGCCAGCTCTGTCAGTTGGGTGACGCGTGCCGACCCGACGTCGATGGTGAAGCTCATCAGTGTTTGCCTTCCGAACAGCTCGATACCGCTTGTGGGCACACACAAAGGCACCCACCGAAATGCTCGGTGGGTGCCTGGTCGGTGTCAATGGTTTTCGACGCCGGTGATCAAAGACTCTTCGCGATGATGCCCTTCATCACTTCGTTGGCGCCGGCGTAGATCTTCTGGACGCGGGAGTCCTCGTACATGCGCGCGATCGGGTATTCACGCATGTAGCCGTATCCGCCGTAGAGCTGCACGCACCGGTCGACGACGGCGCATTGCTGCTCGGTGAGCCAGTACTTGACCATCGCGGCGTCTGCGCCGTCCAGCTCGCCGTTGAGGTGATCCTCGATGCAGTTGTCGAGGAAGACACGGCAGGTGCGTGCGATCGTCTGGCACTCGGCCAGCTCGAAGGCGGTGTTCTGGAACTCGAAGAGGCTGTGCCCGAACGCTTGACGCGCCTTGGTGTATGCAACGGTCTCCTCGACTGCACGCTCGATGGTGCCGATGGCCTGCGCGCCGATGATGAGGCGTTCCTGCACCAGCTGCGCCATCAACTGACCGAAGCCGAGCCCCTCGGACTCACCGAGGAGGTTCGAGACGGGAACGCGAACGTCGGTGAAGGACAGCTCCGACGTATCGGCGCCGTGCTGACCGACCTTGTCGAGCACGCGGCCGACCGCAAAGCCTTCGCAGTCACGAAGATCCACGATCAGGAGCGAGACACCCTTGGCGCCCGCCTTGGGGTCGGTCTTGACGGCAAGCACGATCATGTCTGCGCTGCCACCATTGGTGATGAAGGTCTTCGACCCGTTCACGACGTAGTGGTCACCGTCACGGATCGCGGACGTGGTGATTGCCTTGAGGTCGGAACCTGTTCCTGGCTCGGTCATTCCGATGGCGCCGAGGATTTCGCCCGTCGCCATACCTGGCAGCCAGGCCTTCTTCTGCTCTTCGCTTCCGTACTCGAGCACGTAGTGGGCGACGATGCCACTGTGCACGGAGTTACCGAGCGCATAGTCACCGCAGTAGCCCTGCGCCTCGAAGACAGCGAGATCGTGCGCGAAAGTTCCACCGCCCCCGCCGTATTCCTCGGGAATCGAGCAGCACAGCAGGCCGAGCTTGCCGGCTTCGAGCCACACGGACCGGTCGACGCGATGCTGAGCGTCCCACTGCTCACGCTTGGCGATCAGTTCACGATCGAAGAAACCACGGGCCAGTTCGGCTACTGCGGTGATCTCGTCGTCGTGCCACGACGGCTTGCGCTTGGTCGCCATGATCAGACCCGCTTCAGCAGGGCAGCGAGTGCCTGACCGCCGCCGATGCACATGGTGACGATGCCGAATTCGAGGTCGCGGCGAACCATGTCGCGCGCGGCACGCAGGGTCAGGATGGCTCCGGTGGCGCCGACCGGGTGTCCGAGGGCGATCGCTCCGCCGTACGGGTTGGTCTTCTCCGGATCCAGGCCACTGTCACGGATGACGGCGATGGCCTGCGAAGCGAACGCCTCGTTGACCTCGGCGGTGCCGATGTCGGACGGCTTCAATCCTGTTTGTGCAAAGAGCTTTTCGAGAGCGAGCACGGGAGCGTAGCCCATCAGACCGGGCTCCATGGCTGCCGTCGTGACGGTTTCGAGCGTGACCAGTCCGGTGAGACCGCGCTTGGCTGCCTCGGTGCCCGTCGCGAGGACGAGTGCGCCGGCGCCGTCGTTGATCCCCGACGCGTTACCGGCGGTGACGGATCCGCCCTCTTCGAATGCGGGGCGCAGCTTGGCGAGGGTTTCGACGGTGGTTCCGGGCTTGGGATGCTCGTCCTCGGTGACGGTGACGGAGCGCCGACCACCGGTCTCGACGGGAGTGATTTCCTCGGCGAATGCCGCCTTCGCTGCGTCGGTAGCGGCGCGGCGCTGAGATTCGACGGCGAACTCGTCCTGCTGCTCGCGACTGACGCCGTACTTACGGGCGACGGCTTCGGCAGTGCGGCCCATGTGAGCCTTGCTGAACGGGTCGGTGAGCATCGCGACGGTGCCGTCGACGAGGCTGCGATCGCCGAGCTTGTAGCCCGAGCGGGCGGCGAAGTCGTAGAAGGGCATGCGAGACATGCTCTCGTCACCGCCGGCGAGCGTGATGGCAGCTGCGCCCCATCGCATCTGCATCGCCGCAGACCACACAGCCTGCAGACCGCTGCCACAGAGGCGGTTGACGGTGTAGGCGGGGACGTTCTCGGGCAGTCCGGCGGCGATGCCGACGCGGCGTGCGTTGTAGGCGTCCGGGCCGACCTGGCCGATGCAGCCCATGACGACCTCGTCGATGTCTTCGGGCGCAACGCCGGCGCGGCTCAGCGCGGCCTTGGCTGCTGCGGCGCCCAGCTCGTGTGCGGGTACGTCCTTGAAGACGCCGCCGAAGCTACCGACGGGGGTCCTGGCCCCGTCGACGATGACGATCGGTTCGGGTGTGGTCATGATTGTCCCCATCTGCTGTGCTCACGTCGATTTCTCTGTCCGTGGCCGATACTAGGACATCGAAGTATCTCGCAGATGGGGACGTTGGTGTCAGGGTGTGGGAGCGCTCTCGGCGACGGGCACGACCTCGGCGTCGGCGTCGGTGTCTTTGTGGTTCCGGTAGCGGTAGAGCCCGATACCCACGAGGATCGCTGCAAGTCCCAGGGACACGATCATCTGGCTGCGCGTCGAGTCCAGGGTGAGCATTCCGATGCAGAGCGCGATGATGGCGGCGATCGTGGCGTAGGTCAGGTACGGGAAGAACCACATCTTGAGTTCCAGCTCCTGGCCCGAAGCTTCGAGCTTGCGGCGGGTGCGCAGCTGGGACACCGAGATGACCAGCCAGACGAACAGCGCGATCGCACCGGAGGAGTTGACCAGGAACAGGAAGACCTTGTCCGGGGAGAGGTAGTTCATGCCGACGGTGAGGAAGCCGACGATCGTCGAGACCAGGACAGCGCGCATCGGGACGCCGGTCTTCTCGATACGTGAGAGCGACTTGGGGGCGTCGCCGCGGCCGGCGAGGGAGAAGATCATGCGGCTCGCGGTGTAGAGACCCGAGTTGAGGCAGGACAGAACCGACGTGAGGACGACGACGTCCATGATGTTGCCCGCGGCCGGAATGCCGTAGGAGTCCATGACGGCGACGTACGGGCTGAGTGCAACCGACGCGCTGTCCCAGGGAAGCAGAGTGACGACCACCGCGATCGAGCCGATGTAGAAGATGAGAATTCGCCAGACGACGGATTTGACGGCTGCGCGAACAGCTTCGAGCGGGTTGGCCGATTCACCGGCGGCGATCGTGGCGATTTCGGCCCCGAAGAACGAGAACACGACCACAAGGACTGCGGCGAGCATCGCTCCTGTTCCGTTCGGCAGGAAGCCGCCGTGACCGGTCAGGTTTGTCATTCCGGGTGCTTCGACGCCGGGCATCCATCCGCAGATCGCCACGATGCCCATGCCGAGGAACGCGATGATGGCGACGACCTTGATGGAGGCGAACCAGAACTCGAACTCGCCGAACGACTTGACCGAGATGATGTTGGTCAGCGTCAGCACGATCATCAGAATCAATGCCCAGGTCCACTGGGGAACCCCCGGAACCCAGCGATTCATGATGAGGGCACCGGCGGTGGCCTCGATGCCGAGCACGATGATCCAGAACCAGGCGTACAGCCAGCCGATCGAGAAGCCCGCCCAGCGGCCGATGGCCTTGTCGGCGTACGAGGAGAACGAGCCGGTTTCCGGCGACGCTGCCGACATCTCACCGAGCATGCGCATCACGAGGATGACGACGACGCCGGCAAGCGCGTAGGAAATCAGGACACCGGGTCCCGTCTCCTGGATCGCCACACCGGAGCCGACGAACAGTCCGGCGCCGATGACGCCTGCGATCGCAATCATCGACAGATGCCGCTTCTTCAGCGTGTGCTGAAGTGCCGGCTGGTCTGTACTGGACATCAGTACTCCTTGTGGGCTGTTCGGGACATGGATCTCGGTGGCGCTCTATCCGGAGCGCATTTTCGATAGCGCCAGTGTCGGACCTTCGGCAAGCTCGCGTCAGGCTCCACTTTGTACAAACGTGACCGCAGGCACTACAAAGTGGCGAGTTCGAGGTGTCAGACTGGACTCATGCCCATCACGCTCCGCCAGCTTTGTGCGACCGAACAGTTCGGCCTTCGCGTCCTGGCTGGGCACGACCAGCTCGATCGCACCCTGACCTGGGCACATGTCTCCGAACTTCCCGACCCGACGCCCTTCCTCGACGGCGGTGAACTACTACTCATCACCGGGGTGTCACTACCGACGACGGCCGCGGAAACGACCCGATTCGTACGGACCCTGGTGGCGGCCGGAATTGCCGGAATCGGTTTCGGAACCGGCCTCGGATACGAGCAGGCGCCACAGACTCTGGTGGATGCGGCCACCCGTTTCAGTGTGCCCCTTCTCGACGTCCCATTGCGAACACCTTTCATCGCCCTGACCAAAGCGGTGTCGAAGGCGCAATCCGACGACGACATGAAAGCGCTGCGCAGCAATTACCAGAGCCTGCGGCGACTGCTTCAAGCTGCGGTGACGGTCAACGGCACCCGGGCAGTCGTACGACGGGTGGCGGAATTGATCGGCGGATGGGCGGCTCTGCTGGACTCGGCCGGACATACCGTCGAGATCTCACACACCGCCGCGGCCGCAGGAATCGAGCGAACTGCCCCCGAGCGCGACGCCCGCCCGATGGAAGTCAGTTTCCTCACGAGTGAGAACGAGGACGTCATCTCCCATCCTCTGCTGACGTCGAGGGGAAAGCTGATGGGGTACCTCGTCGCCGGCTGCCCCGGCGCCGTCGGTTCACTGAATCAGGGCATCGTCATCGCAGCCGCGTCTCTGCTCACGTTGATGACGGCTCGAACCCGAGACGCACAGCTGACGATGAACCACCTTCGTACCGTTGCGATGCATCAGCTGTTCGAGGGACAGAATGCGCTCGCCCGCAACATCTCCGGGGAACTGTGGGGAGGATTTCCGGTCGAGCCTTTCCAGGTCTTCCACGTAGCGGGCCCGAGTGGCCTGCTCGAGAGCGTGTCCGTCTCACTGCTCGATGGTCTCAGCCGCGATCTGGCGTTCGGCATCACCGACGGTGCACTGATTGCCGTCGTCTCGGCTACCGACAGCGGGCGAATCCTCGCCCGTGTCAACGAAATCGACGTCACCGTCGGCGTGTCGGACATGCTGTGGTGGGACGATCTCTCGCGCGCCAGACGCCAAGCCGCGCAAGCAGCAGCCGAGGCGGGTGCCCGCAACCTGCCTTCGATGCGGTTCGCCGAACTCTCGGAGAGCGGATTGTCCGCATTTCTCGACCAGGATCGCTCGACGGCATTCGCGGCGGCACACTTGCGCCCGCTTCTGGAAGCGAAGGGCGGTAGCGATCTCTACCGGACCTTGGCCATGTGGTTGGCACACAACGGGGTGGGCGACGCCGCAGCCACAGCGCTGAATATTCATCGGCATACGTTGCGCAGCAGACTCGCTCGGATCGAGAGCCTTCTCCAGCTCGACCTCGGCTCCCCCACGGAACGTGCGGAGTTGTGGCTCGAGTACCGCCTGCTCGGCGACGCCCCGACCATCTGACCGACAACCAACGAACCCTGAACGACCTGAAGGGCCTCCGCCGGGTTACGGCAGAGACCCTTCAGAGTCGATACGTGCGAGTCGCTACCGACCGACCTTCCCCTAGCTTCCGCCCGTCGGTATCCACTCGCGGAGCACGTTGGCATCAACTACCTGCGCGCCCAAAACCTTTGTCCAGATGATGGTTCCGTTTTCGTAGACACGGAAAGTGCCTGCTTCGGAGGGCAACTGCATCTCCGGGCCGGCAGGAGCACCGAGAGAGCCGCTTTCACCGCCGAGCTCCCGATACTTCTTCTCGATCTGCGTCTCCGTAACCGTACCCGATGGATCGTCGGATGGCGAATTGGATTCCGGCACTGTCGATTCCGAATTCGGTGCCACTACCACACCCGCACCGTCACCGATGGTGAACCAGTCGGATTTCAGGCCGAGTTTCTGACGGAACTGAATTCCGGTGGCGCCAACAGTTGCATCTGTTCCGACTACCTCGACTGCCGTCACTCGCCCGCCGTCGGTACCGAATCCGTTGCGCGAGAGAATCTTGAGCGATTGCAGCTCACCCACATCGAAGG
The DNA here is from genome assembly GCF_040546695.1 of Rhodococcus sp. OAS809. NCBI lineage: Bacteria > Bacillati > Actinomycetota > Actinomycetes > Mycobacteriales > Nocardiaceae > Rhodococcus > Rhodococcus sp. OAS809. The sequence goes on from NZ_JBEPOI010000002.1 coordinate 3,826,358, forward strand.
CGTCCGCAATCTGCCCTGCGGTCAGATTCACTGTCCAGTCATGATTCGGAGAAAGGGCGTCACCGAGATCCTCGACGGCCGGGAATTCACCGCCGGAGCTGTAACCTCCTGTGGACGAGGAGAATTCGGTGGCAACGATCTTGCCGTCACGCGACAGAACGGCGCCGGCGGTGGACCGGACGGCTTCGGTGGTGCGGGGATCTTCCTTGCCCGCTCCGCCGTAGACCTGGCAGTCCTGAGTGTCGCAGGTGTCGGCGTACGAGCTGCGATGCTCGGTCGCAGCGTACGAGCGTGCTGCCACGGCTTGCGCCCGTAGCGCTTCGGCCCCACCGGAATCGGCCCATTCGGCCTTCGCTTCGACCGGCACCACGCCGAGCAGGTAGTCCTCCATGTCGAGGAGATTGACTGTCCGAGCCGAGCCGTTGTCGAGCACTACGCCGAGGGCGCCTCGATAGGGCGCGTCGTTGTTGCACAGCTTCAGGAACTGGTCGGCGGGTCGATCAGGACCGAGGTCCACCGGGTCCACCCACGGATGGTCGGTGACCGCTTCCCAGACAACCCCGCCACCACACCCGCTGGTGACCACTACCTGCGCACCGCCACCGGGCAGTGCAGTGAGATGGGCAGCCTCGCCGGGCGCGGTGCGCTGACCGTTGACCACGAGGCCGGCGTCGGAGTAGACGTCGAGCGTCGAGTTGTCCTGGGCCGTGAGCCGCACACTCATCTGGGCAGGCGGCATCGAGTCCAGGACGGTTCCCCCGTAGTAGTGACTGAGGATTCGCTCGCCGGACCAGCCGTCGTTCTTGGCGTAGCCGTAAGCGCCCCACTGGCCCATTCCACGGCCATGTCCGTTGCCGTGCCCGGAGAGCGTGAATTGCGTGTCGGCAGCGACGGCGTGCAGGATCGACGGCTCGTCAGCGCGGATTTGCGTGAAACCTCCGATCGCGACGCCGAGCGCAAGAGCCGGAACGAGACCGAGGACCGAGATCCGCATCAGCGAGGTTCGCCTCCCGGGTCCGCCCACCAGAAAGCGACCTGCGCGACCGGACACAGGCTTCTTACCTGCAGTTCCGCTTCTTCCGCTTCTCGCCATCAATGCTCTCCTCATCGCTACCGGCCTCACGAGTCCGCGAAGTCGGTACTTCGTGCGCAGGCCAGTCCACAACGATTTAACTAAAGTCTCACCCTAAGGTTGAGCGTTATGGACTTTTGTGACTAGTGTGGCAAGAGTGTTTGGAGTTAGCAACACCAGTCACACGAGTCACATCAGCATCACGAGTTGCAGACGTACGCGTCCGAAAACTGGAGTTCAACCCCAGAACATGGCATCCGACCTGCTCGGATCCGGTTTTGAAGGATTCCGTTCACGGCCGTCATCGGCCCTGAAGTTCGCTCGCAAGTAACTACAACCGAGGAGTAATCCCTTGCCACACCGTCGACCGAAGCCCTCGCTCGTACTCGGGGCTGTAGCCGCAGTGGCTGTCGCAAGTCCTTTTGCGGTCTACGGCTTCACGAGCACTACGTCCGATGTACGTTCCGCGAACGAGACGACGTCAGTAGCAGTGCCGACCCAGATCGCAGAGGTGCTCCTCGCGTCGGTGCCCGACATCATCATTCCGGTCAAGGAGCTGACCGGTCTCGATCTCCCCGACATCAACCTCGGTGATCTGAGAAACCTCAAGCTCCCGACCGAAATCCCGCTACCTCCCGGGATCACGCTGCCGACCGAGCTGTTCCCGGCACCCGCTGCTCCCGGCGCCCCGACCGAAACCGCTCCGGTTCCTTCCGAGGAAGAGCCAGGTGCCGTGGTCAAGGAAGTCACCCGCGACACTCCGTTCAGCATGGTCGCGTTGACCTCGGACACCATCGCCTCGGCGCAGTCCAAGGTCCGCGCCCTGGCCGAAGACGGCACCTGGGGCCCGTGGTTCACCCCTGACGCCATCGACTCCGCCAGCTCGGATCAGGCAACCAACGCCGGTACCGCCACCGAACCTGTCTTCGTCGGCGCCACCAAGTCCATCCAGATCCTCACGCCGCAGGGTGCCGCTGCTCCCGCAGCCGAGGTTGTGCCGGCCCCGACTCCGGAAGCTGCCCCCGCGCCCGCTCCGGAAGCTGCCCCCGCGCCCGCTCCGGAAGCTGCCCCCGCTGAAGCACCCGCAGCCACCGGCGAACTCGGGTACACACCCGCTTCGGTGTCCAAGCCGCTTCGCCAGGTGACGACGGCAGCAGATGCCGTCACCGCCGTGTTGATCGACCCGGGTGCCAGCGAGGCAGACAGCAATCTGCAGGCCGTCGCAGCGCCGCTCGGCGGCAGCGGACCGTCCGTCATCACCCGTGCTCAGTGGGGAGCAGACGAGTCACTTCGCTGCGACTCCCCCACCTACGACGACTTCATCGGTGGCGCGACCGTTCACCACACCGCAGGTAGCAACAACTACACGAAGGCCGAATCGGCCGGCATCGTCCGCTCGATCTATGCCTACCACGCACAGACGCTCGGCTGGTGCGACGTCGGATACAACGTCCTCGTCGACAAGTACGGTCAGACCTTCGAAGGCCGCGCAGGCGGACTCGACAAGGCAGTTCAGGGTGCACACGCGGGTGGATTCAACGAGAACACCACCGGTATCGCGATGATGGGCGACTACTCCACCGTCGAGCCTTCGCAGGCGACGCTCAACGCCGTCGGCAAGTTCCTCGGTTGGAAGCTCGGCATGGCCGGACTCGATCCCAAGGGCCGAACGACGATGTACTCCGAGGGCACCGAGTTCACGCCGTACCCGCAGGGCGCAGCAGTCGATCTGCCGATCATCTTCGCCCACCGCGACGTCGGAAACACCGCGTGCCCGGGTGATGCCGCATACGCACACATGAACGACATCCGGAACATCGCGGCCGCGAACATCGGGGGAACGTTGAACCCCTCGAACCCCTCCAATCCGTCGACACCCGCGCCCAAGCCGACCACTCCGGTCGACACGGTCACCGGTGGCACCGGTTCGTCGATCCCGGATCTGGTCACCCAGATTCTGCAGATCACCGACAATTCACCGCTCGCGCAGAAGTGGATCGCCGAAGGTGGCGAGATCGGACGCCTCGGCCAGGCACTGTCCGGAATTCTGCAGGCGAAGCTCGGCAACCAGGGTGCGCTGTTCCAGAACGGCGCTGTCTACACCTCGCCGAACGGCGGAGTGTTCACCGTGCTCGGCGAGATCTTCAAGTCGTGGCAGAGTTTCGGTTCCGACGCGGGTGAACTGGGATTGCCGATCTCGGACGAGTACTCGATCCCGGACGGCCTGCGAAGCGACTTCGAGAACGGTTCGCTGATCTTCAACCAGATCACCGGCATGGTCACGAAGGTCCTCAAGACCTACAACGAGACCTTTGCCCAGGAAATGGCCAACAGCGCGCCTGTCGGCTGACACTCGAGCAGTACACGTCCTCGGGCGCTGGTGGGTTCTACGACCACCAGCGCTCGAGGACTTTTGCGACCCCGTGTGCCGAATTGGTGTCGGTGACCTCGTCGGCTGCGGCTTTGGCTTCGGGGTGAGCGTTGCCCATGGCAACGCCGAGGCGTGCCATCCCCAGCATCGGGATGTCGTTGGGCATGTCCCCGAAGGCAACCAGACCCGACAGGTCGAAGCCGAACCTCTCCGCGGCGGCAACCAGGCCCGACGCCTTCGTGATTCCCGGCGCCGAGAGTTCGATCAGTCCGTTCTCGGTGGAGTACGTCATGTCGGCGAGCGCACCGACGTGCGGAGCGAGCGTGTCGTACATCGCCGTGCTGGTCATGCCTGGACGGCGAATCAGGAGTTTGACGGCCGGCGCCGCAAGCACTTCGTCCTCGGACATCTCGGTGTTGTCCGGGTTGAGCCAGGCATGTTCGTAGTCCGGTGAGCTGACGAACTGTGGGGTGGCGGCGTCATGTGCGCTCTCCCCCACTCGTTCCGCGGCCAAACCTGCGCCCGGGAGTGCAACCAGTGCCAGCTCGGAGAGTTCGGTGAGTGCGTCGACCGACAAGGTCGCGGCGCTGAGGACGCGGTCGGCGTAGCTGTCGTAGACAACGGCTCCATTGGCGCAGACGGCGAGTGGCGCGTATCCCAAGCCCTCGACGACGGGCGAAATCCATCGCGGAGGACGCCCGGTTGCCAGCAGGAACGGCGTGCCGGATTCGACGACGGCATGCACGGCGGCGCGGGTGCGGGCACTGACCAACTCGTCGTGATCGATGAGGGTGCCGTCGACATCGGTCGCAACCAAGGTTGGGCGGTCAGGGCTGATACGACGGTCTGGGCTCACACCGCCATTGTGCCTGCCCGGTACGACGGTCTCGCTCAGCGCGCCCGCTTCGGACATCGCGAAACCGCGAGAGATTCGCGCAAAACGCATTTCAGTCCGACCGGTCTGGTATCTATTGCGGGAGAACAAGACTTTCACAAAGGGAGAAACACCCATGTCCGTGCCGCCCGATCTGCCCCCGCCGCCCTATGGAAACTCCCAGCCTTACGGGAATTCCCAGCCCTATGGCAACTCACAGCCCCAATTCCAGGTGCCTTCGCCGCAACCGCAACCTGAGAAGAAGTCGAAGAAGTGGCCGTGGATTGCCGGTGGAGTCGTCGTGTTGCTTGTCGTCGCAGGCCTCCTCGGTGGACGAGATAAGGACGACTCGAAGTCCACCGCTGCACCGACCACCACCGCTGCACCGACTACCACTGCTTCTACGACGCCTGCAGCTGTCGCACCGATCGTCAGTGCGCCGCCCGCTGCTCCTGCCCCGTCGTCCAGCAAGGTGGCGGCGCCCACGACGACCACATACCAGGCGCCCGCACCTGTGGTCACTACGACAGTTGCGCCTGCCCCGGCCAGGCCGCAGGTCAGCTCCGGTCAGCGGAACGCCGTCCGATCCGCCCAGCAGTACATCGACATGACTGCCTTCTCCCGCAGCGGACTGATCGAACAGCTCGAGTACGAAGGTTTCTCCACGGAGGATGCGACGTACGCGGTAGACAATTTGAACGCCGATTGGAACAAGCAGGCTGCGCTGAGTGCCGAGCAGTACCTCGAGATGACGTCGTTCTCCAGGTCAGGACTGATCGAGCAGCTCGAGTACGAGGGCTTCACGAGTGCGCAGGCCGAGTACGGAGCCAACGCCGTGTACTGACCGCATCAGCGCAAGCGCCGTCTATTCAGCGCGCCCGCTTCGCGCGTTCCTGTGCGTCCATGGCCGCGGCTTCCTCCGGCGTCGGTGCGCCACCGCCGAGTCGGCGAGGCACCCAGTACGCCCCGGGCTCGTGCACGAACCCGTCCTGAACGTGGCGCAGGATCGCATCCATCTCGATGCGCAGAATCTCGCTCAACGCTTCGGCGGGTTCTACCGGATCGATCGGTGCACCCACCTCCACCGAGATCGGGAAATGATTGCGGCCCAGATTTTTCGGTCCGCCCTTGGTGACGATCCGCTGGGCGCCCCAGACGATCAGCGGAATTATCGGAACGCCGGCGTCGATGGCCATCCGAGCTGCTCCGGATTTCATTTCCTTGATCTCGAAGCTCCGGCTGATCGTCGCCTCCGGGTAGACGCCCACCAGTTCGCCCCGTTTCAGGGCGTCGACTCCGGCTCGATACGCCTGCGCTCCGGCAGAGCGATCGACTTCGATGACTCCGCATCCACGCATGAGGAAGCCGAGTACCTTGTTGTCCGCCAACTCGGCCTTTGCCATCACCCTGAGCTTGCGTTTCGCGGTACCGACCGCCAGGGCCGCCGGTATGAAATCGAGGTAGCTCGTGTGGTTGATCGCGATGACGGCACCGCCGGACACCGGGACGTTCTCAGTCCCGGTGCGGGTGACCTTCACACCCTGGAAACCGCTCAGACCACGCGCGACTACCTCGACGGCGGTGTAAACGGGCTCGAAGGACATCGGTCAGCCTTCGGACTTCCGCGCCTCGCGAGCCTTGGCTTTCGCCTCGGCCTCATCGGCATCCATCTTGTCGGCCTGCTCGAGCGTCGGCGCGCTGCCACCGAGGCGAGCCGGCACCCAGTACTCGCCGGCGGGATGGTCGTAGTTCTTCTGCAGATCGAGCAGCAACTCCTGCATCGTCGACCGCAGCTTCGCCGTCAGCTCACTCGCCGGCTCGAAAGGTGCAATCGGCTCGCCGACGGCAATGGAGATGGGAGTGTTGGTGCGGCCCAAACGCTTCGGATAACCCTTCGTCCACACGCGCTGAGCGCCCCAGATGACGACGGGAACGATCGGGACGCCCGCCTCGATCGCCATCCGAGCGGCGCCGGACTTGAATTCCTTGATCTCGAAGCTCCGACTGATCGTGGCTTCGGGGTACACGCCCACCAATTCGCCGCGCTTCAGGAAATCTACGGCCGCCTTGTAGGAGTCGGCGCCCGCGCCGCGGTCGACCGGGATGTGCTTGAGGGCCCGCATGATCGGTCCGGAGATCTTGTTGTCGAAGACCTCTTTCTTGGCCATGAACCGGATGTAGCGCTTCGGGGTCCGTGCCGGCAGTCCCGCATACGTGAAGTCCATGTACCCGGTGTGGTTGATCGCGATCACGGCGCCACCGGACGCCGGGATGTTCTGCTCTCCCTTGACGGAGAACTTCAGGCCCTCGAAAGCGAAGACGGTACGGGCGATGCCGATGACTGTTCTGTAAACGGGATCCACAGTTCGCTAGCGTAGACGGGAATCCGTGATCTGACCCGCAGCAGTTCTGGGGTGGATGTTGGTCAGAATGTCGCAAAAGGGGCGTACGAACGAATGAAGTCGGCAGGACGAGCGGCAGTGGGGGCAGTCGCACTCGCCATGACGTTGGCGATAACCGCATGTGAGGACGACGGACGGACGGGAATCCTGACGGACGAACCGTCTCCGCCGACGACTGAAACCACGACAACAACCACTCTCGCACCCACGACGACAATTGCGCCCACTGCGCCGGTCGCGCCACCTCCGGTTGGTGACGTGCCCGGCAATCCGGCTGCTGCGCCGGCCTTGGCAGCTTGGGCAACGGACCTGGTGTCCTTGGACGTGGCTGCGCTCACGAACGCATGCTGGACGATGCCGCCCACAACGATCGCCGACCGATATTCGGATGTTCCCGCCATCTTGACGGCCATCGCTGCACCAGGCGTCGACGGCCAGTACGCGGTCACCTGGAGCGGCGGCGGACTCTCCGTCGCCGCCAAGCGCTCGGAGATCGCTTCCGGCTATGCGTGCCCGTTCGTCTTCCCTGCGGGGCAATCAAACTTCTACACCGCGGCCGACGCTTCCCATGCCGTCGTCAGGTTTCTCTCACGCGCCACGGGACGGCCGGTCAATACCCGCGACGTCGAGACGTTCTATCCACTGATCTGCCCCGGCAACAGCCCGTGGGATCCCGACGGCACCGGCGCAACCGGCCAGCCGCCACTCAAGCTCGATCCGAATCAGCTGGCCGGTATCAAGTCTTTCGACGCCGACGCTGCAACAGTCACTCCGGTTCGCGGCGACTACGTCCGTGTCACCCTGCCCGTCCGCGACGGAACGGGTAACTCACGCTCGATGCAGTTCACCCTGTCGATCGGCCCCGAGGGATATTGCCTCGGGGCCGCGACCTGAACTGTTCCGGTCAGGAACCGAACGGAAGGAAATCGCTCGAGCCAGCGCTTCCTGAACCGAGGCTGCCCGTGCCACCGCCGGTTGCAGCCTTGACCTGAATTGCGTGGGCCGCCGAGGTGGAGCCTGTGAATCCGGCTGCGCCACTGTAGATTGCCGAAATCGAATGCGTGCCAGTTGTGGTGAAGGTGTGGTTCAGCGCCGCGATCCCGTTGACCACTGCCACAGCGTCACCGATCGGAGTATCCCCATCCATGAACTGCACCGTTCCACCGTTCTGCACCGAACTGACAGTCGCCGACAGGGTCACCGACTTGTTCACCACGGCATCACCAGGCACCGTCACCACAGTCTCCGTGGTGACATCCGAAGGCGCAGGGTCCGTTACATTCACCGTCCGCGCCTGGGCCGAGGATCCGACTACACCGGCTCCTCCCGAATAGACCGCAGTGATGCTGTGCGCACCCGCAGAGGTAAACGAATGCGTCAGGCCGGCAGCGCCGGCCGTAACCGCTTCAGGACCGCCGATCGCGACGCCACCGTCGTAGAACTGCACGGTTCCGACGCCGACAGCATCATCCGACGACGTTCGGACGGTTGCCCACAAGTCGGTCGCCACACCAGTTTTGGCGTCGGTCGGGATATTCAGTTCGACGACGGATTCCTGGTCGGCAACACTGACCTGAACTGACTTCGCACTTGCAACCGAGTTCTTGAATCCGGCACCAGCGGTGAAATCCGCGGTAATGCTCTGTGCACCAGCAGCATCGAAAGAATGTGAGAGGGTCGCGGTGCCACCGGACACCGTCACCGGGGAACCGATCGCAGTGCCATTTGACTTGAACTGCACCGAACCCACAGCGTTGTTCGGAGCTACCGTCGCGGTGAGATCAACAGCAGTACCCGTAACCGCCGTAGCCGGAACCGACAGCGACGTCGTCGTCTCGACATCCACCGGAGCCGGATCAGAAACGGTCACCGTCTGAGCAGATGCCGACGAACTCACAAAGCCAGCACCGGCGGTGAAATCGGCCGTAACACTCTGAGCACCAGCAGCATCGAACGCATGCGACAGCGTCGCAACACCCGACGTGACTGCCACCGGAGTGCCGATCGCCGTGCCATTCGACTTGAACTGCACCGTACCGACAGCGTTGTTCGGAGCTACCGTCGCGGTGAGATCAACCGCCATACCCGTAACCGCCGTCGCCGGAACCGACAACGACGTCGTGGTCTCGACATCCACCGGAGCCGGATCAGAGACCGTCACCGCCTGAGCCGACGCCGAGGAACTCACGAAGCCTGCACCGGCAGTGAAGTCAGCCGTAACACTTTGTGCACCAGCAGCATCGAACGCATGCGACAGCGTCGCAACACCGCCAGTCACCGTCACCGGGGAACCGATCGCCGCACCGTTCGACTTGAACTGCACCGAACCCACAGCGTTGTTCGGAGCAACCGTCGCGGTCAGATCAACCGCAGTACCCGTAACCGCCGTCGCGGGAACCGAGAGTGACGTCGTGGTCACCACATCCACCGGAGCCGGATCAGACACGGTCACCGCCTGAGCCGACGCCGAGGAACTCACGAAGCCTGCACCGGCAGTGAAGTCAGCCGTAACACTTTGTGCACCAGCAGTATCGAATGCATGGCTCAATGTCGCAACACCGCCAGTCACCGTGACCGGGGAACCGATCGCCGCACCGTTCGACTTGAACTGCACCGAACCCACAGCGTTGTTCGGAGCAACCGTCGCCGTCAGATCAACCGCAGTACCCGTAACCGCCGTCGCGGGAACCGAGAGTGACGTCGTGGTCACCACATCCACCGGAGCCGGATCAGACACCGTCACCGCCTGAGCCGACGCCGAGGAACTCACGAACCCTGCACCGGCAGTGAAGTCAGCCGTAACACTTTGTGCACCAGCAGTATCGAATGCATGCGACAGCGTCGCAACACCTGACGCAACTGCAACCGGTGAACCGATCGCAGTGCCGTTCGACTTGAACTGCACCGAACCCACCGCATTGTTCGGAGCCACGGTAGCGGTCAAATCAACCGCAGTACCCGTGACCGCCGTAGCCGGAACTTGAAGCGTTGTAGTCGTACTCAGCGCTGAGCTCGAGATCTCGATGGTCTGAGCTTGCGCGGTCGAACCACCAAAACCTGCAGTACCTGAATAGACCGCAGTGATCGAGTGCGATCCTGCCGTAGTGAACGTGTGATCCAGGGTCGCCGCTCCGCCAGTCACCGCGATGGGTCCGCCGATGTCGATGCCACCGTCCTTGAACTGGACCGTTCCGCCGTTAGCTGCCGGTGAGATGTTTGCGGTCAGCGCGACCGAGGTCTGCTCTACGGCACTACTCGGGACTGTCAACGACGCAGTCGTCTGTACATCGGCAGCGGCCACGCTCACTGTGCGTGCTGGTGACGTGGATGTCAGAAACTCGAGAACACCGTCGTATACAGCGGTGATGGAGTGATCGCCTGCCGCGGTGAATGTATGTGGCAGTGTGGCAACGCCATTGACGACGGCCACCGGGGCGCCGATGTCAGTTCCGCCATCCTTGAACTGAACGGTGCCGCCTGTCGGTGCCGGGGAGACCTGCGCAACCAAATCGGTCGACTGACCGACCGTTGCAGCCGCGCCGGATGTCACTGTGGTCGAGGTCGCCGCCTGCGAGACGACGTTGACGGTGGCCAATGCCTGACCACCCGCATTCAACCCACCACCACTCGAATCGCGCGGAGAGCAGTTGTAGCGCTCCCAGTACCCCGGCCAAAGGGTCTCGTACTGCAAGAACGTGAACGCATTCTTCGGCGAATTGAACGCACCCGAATCACCATCTGTGGCACGCAACTTCGGCTGCACCGTACTACCCGCGGCACCGGCAACCACCGTCACGTCGATCGCGGGCAACCGGAAGGTCTTCCCTGCCCCTACCTCGATTCCACCGTCACTGTTCTTGCTCGTGCTCGGGCCGTTACCGCCCTTGTTGTTCGAGTCAGCAGTCTGATTGTTCCCCGAAATACGCAGATGCGTACCCGCGCCATCCGGCGAACCGCCGTCGTTGATCCGAATCACCGACGGAGTTACACCGGACAAATTCGACGAAGTACCTGCCACGACCTGAGCATCCACCAACGACACCCCTGCAGGTATATCGAAGTCGTACTTGAGCCGCGTCCATTTACCGACACTGCGGCCTGCATGCCCACCCGTCGGCACCGACATCACGTTCGGCTGAACCCGATAGGTGAACGTCGACCCCGCCACCACCTTCTCCGGTGCAGACACCGTCACACCCGTCGAATGAAACACATCCGCGATATCAACAGCCAGATGTTCGTAACCATCGCAACCCAGCTTGAACCCGATCGAGTTCTCCACCGCGGGAGATGACGTCGGAGCTGCCGAAGCAACGCCACCTGCCACCAGCACGCCACCGACCAACGCCGCCACCACGACCGCGGAACTTCTTCTCACCAACACGAACTCTCCTCAGCTAGCAACAGACGTGGATCGGGAACCGCACGGAAGGAGGTCACTCGAACAGAGCGGAAATCGGAATGGAGCTGGACGCTCGTACAGTACCCGTCAAAAGTAGTACTTGTATCAGTTATTTCAGACAAATATTCATGAATTGCCAATAGTTCAGCTAACGACCGATCAGCGATTCCCGAAGAGCGATGCCCCCTTGCACCTATGGGCGCAAGGGGGCATCACATCATCGGAGAATCATGAACCGAACGGCAGCGACAGTGAACCGAGCGAACCGGAGCCACCACCCCCGTTGCCGACGTTCACAACCGATGCAGTCGACGTGGAACCCGTGACGCCCTGGGCTCCGCTGTAGACCGCGGTGATCGAATGGTTGCCGGTCGTGGTGAAGGTGTGGCTCAGCACGGCCTGCCCACCGACAACATCAACGGCAGTTCCGATCGGAGTCGTTCCGTCGAAGAACTGGACGGTTCCCGACGTCGCGCCGGAAGAACTGACCACAGCCTTCAGCTGCACCGCCGTGCCGACCTTTGCCGAGGACGGAGCCGTCAACGACGTAGAGCTTTCGACATCCGACGGGGTCGGAACCGTGACATTGACGTCGACAGACTCCGCAGTGGACGACGTGAACACACCGGATCCACTGAATACAGCCGAGACTGCAAAGGTGCCTTCTGCTCCGAAGACGTGCGGGAGCTTGGCAACTCCGTCAACAACCGCGACCGGGGCGCCCAGATCGACTCCACCGATCTTGAACTGGACCGTTCCGCCGGACGGTACCAGGGCGTCCGAGGGATCTTCGGACACTGTCGCGAAGAGATCAACAGGCAGTCCGACCTTGGCTTCACCCTGAACACTCAGCACCGTCTTTGTCGCCTTGTCGACCGGAGCCGGATCCGACACCGTCACCGTCTGAGCAGGCGCCGACGAACTCACAAACCCAGCTCCAGCGGTGAAGTCGGCCGTAACACTCTGCGCACCAGCAACATCGAACGCGTGCGACAGCGTCGCAACACCCGCGGAGACTGCCACCGGAGTGCCGATCGCCGTGCCGTTCGACTTGAACTGCACCGTACCGACAGCAGTATTCGGAGCAACCGTCGCCGTCAGATCAACAGCCGTACCCGTGATCGCCGTCGCCGGAACCGAGAGTGACGTCGTGGTCTCGACATCCACTGGAGCCGGATCCGACACGGTCACCGTCTGAGCCGACGCCGACGAGCTGACAAAGCCGGCACCCGCGGTGAAGTCGGCCGTAACACTTTGCGCACCAGCAGCATCGAACGCGTGCGACAGAGTCGCAACACCGCCAGTCACCGTGACCGGGGAGCCGATTGCCGTGCCGTTCGACTTGAACTGCACCGTGCCGACAGCGTTGTTCGGAGCAACCGTCGCGGTCAGATCAACCGCCGCACCCGTGATGGCAGTCGCGGGAACCGACAACGACGTCGTGGTCTCCACATCCACTGGAGCCGGATCCGACACGGTCACCGTCTGAGCAGGCGCCGACGAGCTGACGAACCCTGCACCAGCGGTGAAGTCAGCCGTAACGCTTTGAGCGCCAGCAGCATCGAACGCGTGCGACAGAGTCGCAACACCGCCAGTCACCGTGACCGGGGAGCCGATTGCCGTGCCGTTCGACTTGAACTGCACCGTACCGACAGCAGTATTCGGAGCCACGGTAGCGGTCAGATCAACAGCCGTACCCGTGATCGCCGTCGCCGGAACCGAGAGTGACGTCGTGGTCTCCACATCCACCGGAGCCGGATCAGAAACGGTCACCGTCTGAGCCGGCGCCGAGGAACTCACGAACCCTGCACCAGCGGTGAAGTCAGCCGTAACACTTTGTGCACCAGCAGTATCGAATGCATGCGACAGCGTCGCAACACCTGACGCAACTGCAACCGGTGAACCGATCACCGTGCCGTTCGACTTGAACTGCACCGAACCCACAGCGTTGTTCGGAGCAACCGTCGCGGTCAGATCAACAGCGGTACCCGTGATGGCAGTCGCGGGAACCGAGAGTGACGTCGTGGTCTCGACATCCACCGGAGCCGGATCCGACACGGTCACCGTCTGAGCAGGCGCCGACGAGCTGACAAACCCTGCACCAGCAGTGAAGTCAGCCGTAACACTTTGTGCACCAGCAGCATCGAACGCATGACTCAATGTCGCAACACCGCCAGTCACCGTGACCGGAGTGCCGATCGCAGTGCCGTTCGACTTGAACTGCACCGTACCGACAGCAGTATTCGGAGCAACCGTCGCGGTCAGATCAACCGCCGCACCCGTGACGGCAGTCGCGGGAACCGACAACGACGTCGTCGTCTCCACATCCACCGGAGCCGGATCAGAAACGGTCACCGTCTGAGCCGACGCCGACGAACTCACAAATCCTGCACCAGCAGTGAAATCAGCCGTAACACTCTGCGCACCAGCAGCATCGAACGCATGGCTCAATGTCGCAACACCGCCAGTCACCGTGACCGGAGTGCCGATCGCCGTGCCGTTCGACTTGAACTGCACCGTGCCGACAGCGTTGTTCGGAGCCACGGTGGCCGTCAGATCAACCGCCGTACCTGTGATGGCAGTAGCCGGAACCGAGAGTGACGTCGTGGTCTCGACATCCACCGGAGCCGAAGCAATGCTGATCGTCGCGAGTGGACCTGCACCAGCGTTGAGAGGCGTGGTGTCCTTGTTCTCGCGAGGCGAGCACCGGGTCGGAGCCCACTGTGTACCAAGGAAACTCGCCTTTGCGAGCTGAGTGCTGAAGTTTTCGCTGGCACCGAGGTTGCCGGCCGCACCCGCGGTCCTCACCTTCGGCTGGATCACTCCCGTCGCACCAGCGACCATTGTTACGTCGACTGCGGGAAGTCGGAACCACGTGTCTCCGTTGCCGTTTGTCGAGCCATCGAGGTTCTTCTTGGACTTCGGTACTCGAATTCCACCCTCCGAGTTCGTGCTCGTCGTCGGACTGTTGCCGATCACCTGGTTGTTTCCTGACAACCGCAGGATCCCGCCGCTGCCGTCGACATTGCCAGAATCGTTGACTCTGAGAACATTCGGTGCGACATTGTCGAGTCCGATGGAGGTACCTGCGACGACGGTAGCGGAAACGTACGTCGCATTGCTCGGGATGGCATAGTCGATTTTCAGACGTGACAAGTTCGTAGTAGTCGCTCCGGAGTCCTTGTCCGGATATGACGTTCCGCTCGGCTGAATTCGGTAGGTGAAAGTCTCGCCGGGCTGGACAGAAGCCGGGGCGTCGACCGTGATGAGGTTGTCGGTGACCTTGTGGACGTCTCCGATAATCGATCCGGCAACGCACGCTGTTTTGAAACCGGTGGTCGAGATAGCAGCTGACGCGGGCGTGCCGACCAGCAGCATTCCGGCGACCATGGCGGTTCCGGTTATGGGCACGGCGAATCGCCGCAACTGAGAGATTTGGGGCATGGGCACTTCCTTCGGAAGGGCAAACATGAGCAGTGGATTCGGACAAAACGTGTGCGCGCCGTCACAACATAACGAAAAAACTAGTACGTGTACTACTTTTGGCAAGACACTTGTCCAATTCACCCCGGACTCACCCTCGTATCACCAGACGCGGGATGGAAAAGCAGAGTATGGAAACTCGATTGAACGCAAAACTATCGCCAAAGCGGCCCATCGACAACGCTTTTGGTGGTCACCGCGCCAATCGGCGGGAAAAAGTTGATATTTCGTCAGTTCAGAAAAAGTTCCAAACCTACCAGTACGAAAGTACGAAAAGGGCCGCGACGGAGTCCGTCGCGGCCCTGATTGTGTTGGTTCAGCGTGTCAGCGAAGCACATCCGTGCCGACAAACGGCACCAATGCCTCGGGCACTCGCACCGAGCCGTCGGCCTGCTGATGGTTCTCGAGAATCGACACGATCCAGCGCGTCGTAGCCAAGGTGCCGTTGAGAGTAGCGGCCGTCTGCGGCTTGCCGTTCTCGTCGCGGTACCGAACTCCGAGGCGGCGGGCCTGGAACGTCGTGCAGTTGGACGTCGATGTCAGCTCGCGGTAAGTGCCCTGCGTCGGGACCCATGCCTCGCAGTCGAACTTACGCGCAGCCGAAGAACCGAGGTCTCCGCCGGCGACGTCGATCACGCGGTACGGAACGTCGATGGCCGCCAACATGTCTCGCTCCCACCCTAGGAGACGCTGGTGTTCGGCGTCGGCGTCCTCGGGACGGCAGTACGTGAACATCTCGACCTTGTCGAACTGATGAACACGGATGATGCCGCGGGTGTCCTTGCCGTAGCTTCCGGCCTCGCGGCGGAAGCACGACGACCAACCGGCGTAGCGCTTCGGGCCTTCGTTCAGTTCGAGGATCTCGCCCGAGTGGTAGCCGGCCATGGGTACCTCGGAAGTTCCGACGAGGTACAGGTCGTCATCCTGCAAGTGGTAGATCTCGTCCGAGTGAGCACCGAGGAAGCCGGTACCGGCCATGATTTCCGGGCGTACGAGCACCGGCGGAATCATCATCGTGAATCCGTTGGCGATCGCCTTCTGCGCAGCCAACTGCAGCAGTCCGAGCTGGAGCATGGCCCCGTAGCCGGTCATGAAGTAGAAGCGCGAACCCGAAACCTTGGCGCCGCGTTCCATGTCGATCAGGCCGAGCGACTCGCCCAGCTCGAGGTGATCCTTCGGCTCGAAGTCGAACTTCGGAATCTCACCGACGTGTTCGAGAACGATGTAATCGTCCTCGCCGCCGGCCGGCGCACCTTCTTGTACGACGTTGGAAATCGCGCGGTGTGCGGCGTCGAGCGCGGCCTGCGCCTCGTGCTGCGCGGCCTCGGCTTCCTTGACCTTTGCCGCCAGTTCCTTGGAACCTTCGAGCAGTGCGGGACGCTCCTCCGGAGATGCCTGTCCGACCTTCTTGCCGAAGGCCTTCTGCTCTGCACGGAGGTTGTCTCCGGTCAGAACGGCAGCGCGTCGGGACGCGTCGGCTTCGAGCAGAGCGTCGACCAGTCCTGGATCTTCTCCACGGGTGCGCTGCGACTCGCGGACGATTTCGGGGTTCTCACGGAGAAACTTGAGGTCAATCACGACTTCGAACTTTACCCACTCACTGCAGCTCTCCGACGGTCACGTCCACGTCGGAGAGGGAGAGATCACGATTCGAGCAGACTCAGGTAGTCCTCGCGTCCGAACATCCGAGCCGCGTCGACCGCCGTCGGGTGTCCACCTTTCGGGTCGGCTCCCCCGCTCACCAGCGCTTTCACCACCGCATCCTCGCCCTTGAAGACCGCCCCGGCAAGGGGCGTCTGGTTCTTGTCGTTGGGTCGGTTGACGTCGGCACCGCGCTCGATCAGGGCAACGACGGCGTCAGCGTGACCGTGGTACGCCGCCAACATGACGAGCGTGTCGCCACTCTCGTTGGTCAGATTGACGGGAACTCCGGCATCGACGTACGACGCCAGCCCGGCTGCATCACCGGTTCGTGCCATGTCGAAGAGCCGGCCCGCCAGCTCGACAGCCTCGGGATCGAGTGGGGTGTTTTCGCTCATGACTACAAAATACTCACAGACGCGATTGTGAGTTTTGTAGTGAAGGTTCGATATCGCCACGGCAACAGGCATGATGGAATCGATGTCCGAAGACAAGATCGAGAAGTCGCCAGATCCGGCCGATCCCCAGGGGACGCCGGCGAAGAAAACTGTCTCCGCGAGTCGCACCCGTCGGGTCCTGGCTGCTGTGGCGGTAGGTGCGGTGGTCGCCGCGATCGCAACGATCGCGATTTCCGGTGGATTGAACAAGGACGACTCGTCCTCGGTCAGTGTCAGTGGTGGCGGTCCCGCAGCGACGGGATCGACTCGCGACGACGCCTTCACCGCGGCTGCGGCCGGCGACTGCCTCAACTGGACGCCTGCGACCGAGTCGGGCGGAGACCGCACGGACATGTCGAAGGTTCAGTGCGGAACTGAACACCGCTTCGAGGTAGCCGGACCACTCGACCTCTCGGTGTTCCCGGGCGCCGAGTTCGGCCCCGGTTCCCGGTACCCGGGCGCCCTTCGATTCGCCGAACTACGCGACGAGCACTGCACACCCATCGTCATGTCCTACCTCGATTCGAAATTCGATCCCAAGGGCAAGTTCAGCGTCGGCTTGATGTTCCCGAGCGAATCGGGTTGGGCTTCGGGCGAGCGCGCACTGCGTTGCGGGTTGCAGTTCTCGACCACGACCGGCGAGCTACAACCGTTCGTTGGCCGCGTGGCGGACCAGGACCAGTCGAACGTGTGGGACGTCGGCACTTGCATCGGCATCAACCAGAACCTCCCGACCGATCCGGTCGATTGCGCGAAACCGCATGCATACGAGGTTATTTCGGTGATAGACCTCGGCACTCAATTCCCGGGCGCAATGCCGTCGGTCGAAGATCAGGACCGCTATCTCGAGGGCGTCTGCACTCAGGCGTCCAACGAGTACCTTGGTTCCGCAGACGCGCTTCGCGACAAGACGCTGACACTGTTCTGGGACAACATTTCACTGGAAAGCTGGTTGGCCGGCAGCCGCCGAGTCAATTGTTCGATCGGCAAAGAGGTCGAAACCGGCGGGTTTGCCGCGATCACCGGAAGCGCCAAGGGCGACATCCTGATCAACGGCGCCGCTCCGGTCCCGCCACCCGCTGCACCGGAAGGTCGGTCGTTGCCGACGCCGTTGCCCGGCGCAGCTCCGCCGTCGTAAGCCATGACGGTAACTATGACGCCCGACCGGTTCGAGGAACTGGTCGGCGAGGCGCTCGATCTGATTCCGCCCGAACTTGCCAAGGCAATCGACAATGTCGTGGTGCTTGTCGAAGCACGTGACGAGGAAGAGCCGGGGCTGCTCGGTTTGTATCAGGGCGTCGCTCTGACCGAGCGGGATTCTCATTACGGTGGGTACCTGCCGGACACGGTCACTATTTTCCGCGATTCGATACTCGACATCTGCGCATCCGAGGACGAGGTTGTTCACGAGGTTGCCGTGACCGTCATCCACGAGATCGCGCACTATTTCGGCATCGAAGAAGACAGATTGCACGAACTCGGCTGGGGCTGAGGGCAAAGTCGTCCGATTTCGGGGGGAACCAAAAGCGGGCGGTAGGCATCAAAGTATGTGCGGGGGGATATCGACGGCTGTGCGCACGGCCTCCCGACCACTTATCCGCCCTGGTCAGGAAGGAGTTCGGCACTATGCACGTCGACCCTCAAGCCCTAGTTGCCGCCGCAATGGAACTCGAGTCTGCGGCGACGCGATTGCGCGGAATCGTCTCTACTGCGCAGCCGACGCTACGCGTTCTCCCAGCGGGATCCGAAGAAGTGTCCGGTAGCGCGGCAAATTACTTCAACACCATTTCGGGCAGCCTTGCCTCGTCCACCGATCGGGCAATCGAGGAGCTCACCGCGGCTGCGGCAGCTCTGCGCAAGAATGCAGCTGCCTACGAGCTCGAAGACCAGCTCACCAAGTCCAGCCTGGCAGCCGCACCGATCTGATCGACAGAAATCGAACTCGGTAACTCGGCAACACAGTCACACTTCCTGGGGGGAAGAACAATGGTCGGCATCACCGGCGTCATCTGGTATCCACGGGGCGCAGCACCCAACTCCGCAGCACTGGTCGCCGGAGCCGGGCCGGTCCCTCTCGGCGTGGCGGCCGGAGCCTGGTCCACCGTGTCGTCCGGACTCACCGACACCGCTGCGTCCATCTCTCGCGTGATGGCGGATCTTCGCACCGGGTGGTCCGGAGAAGCAGCGGATGCCGCATTGAGCAAATTCGCACCGTTCCAGGAATGGGCTGCAGCGGCCGCGTTGCTCGCGGGAGAAACCGCAGGTAAAGCCCAAGTACAGTCCGGTTCCTACACCTTCGCCACCCTGGCCATGCCGTCGCTGGCGGAGATCGCGGCAGTTCAAGCGGCAAAGGTCGCCGCGTACTCCATCGGCGGTGCCCTGGTCGGCGGTGCCGCCGCCGCCGAGGCTGCCGAAGAAGCTCTCAAAATTCGAGCGGCGGTGACAATGGAAACGTACGACGCCGCAACGGCCCATCTGGCCGTGCAGCAGAACTTCGACTCACCACCGTCCATCGCGGAACCCACAGCTGGGGCATCCGCTTCGGCCGAAAGCCCAGGCAGCGCCGCACGACAGTCCGTCGTGCAAGCGGCATCCACGCTCGCTGACGCAATCGCGGATCCCGTGCGCGCCGCCACCGCTGCTGTCGCATCCGTAGTTTCCAACCCGGTATTTGCCGCCGCTGCCTCACAGGCCGGTGCCATCTCCGGTGGAGTTGCCACCGCAGCCAGCGCCACCACCACCGCAGTCACAGGCGCCACCACTGCCGCATCAGCTCTCGCGACGGCAGGAGCAGGACTCACCGGACTGGGCGGCGCGGGACTCGGCGGCGCAAGACTCGGCGCTTCCACACCATCACTGTTCGGCACCCCGTCGGCAAGCCGGGCACCGGCACAGGTCAGCGCAGCTTCCGCGACTACAGGAGCCGGAGCAATCGCGGGCTCGTCGTCGAGCAGCAGCACCGGTCGGCACGCTCTTCCTGATCCCTCCACCGGCCAGAGCGCCACACGCCAGAACCCCGTGACCTCGCCGGTTCAGGGCACCGCGGATACCGTCAAGGTGGATCCGGCCCGAACCGCAGGCGGATCTGCGCCGATCGCCGGCGGCCGTCATGCGGCCCAATCTGAAGACGAGACCGAGCACGACACACCCGATTACCTGAAGCACTTCGAGCACTTCGCCGACGGCCGAACAGTCATCCCGTCCGTGATCGGTGGCGCACTCGAAACTGCAGAGCATTGATGGTGGATCTCGGCACCTCACCTGAGGGGTGGAATTTACCTGTCGTCGCCCTGTCACAGGACGAAATCGACTATTTACGTGAGCGACTCGGACTCGATGGGCTTCCCGTGGTTCTCGGTGGCGCGACGGTTCACGGCAGTGCGAGCGCTCACCGTACGGCGATGCAGTCCGCGGCAGATTCACTCTCCGAGCGCGATCTCCTCCCCGGTGGGGAGATCCATCACGACCTCAGTGCCCGCCTGCGCGTCCTGACCCACCCCAAGTGGGAGTTGGCGCTGCGTCGGCATGTCGGCGGAAGCATTTCACGCCTCTGCGTCGCGCAGGGCGAATTCCTTTGTGTCGAAGCAACTTCAACCGATTCTTCGTTCGCATTACGCAGTGTCACAACCGAACCAGCTGCACCCGTTGTCACCGCGCTCGGCAGCGCCGAAGCAATGCCGATTGCCGTGATCAACGCACCGACCGAGATGCTCAGCCTGGCATTCGGCGCCGGCCCGGATGCAGGCAGCGTAACCTCGGCCTTGATCAACGCCGGAATACCCGAAGACGACGCGCGCCAACTGGGTAGCGCAATCGTCTCATGCACCGCCTTCGCCGAATTGGTTGGAATACCACACAGTTTGGGAGCGACGACGCTCATGACCGGCGCAGTGACTGTGTACGACACCTTGTCGGGTCGGCTGGTCGGTTCGACCACTCGGGCCGCCGACGGCACCGAATGGACGTCCATCAGTTCCGGAACATCCCATCGCCTCCGACAAGCCGTGAACGCTCTGGTAACGGAACTCGAGGAATCGGCGCCGGAGACTTCCGGGTAACCTCGGGGCGTCCCTTCAACGCCCGGAGCCTTACTTCAGCATGCAGTTCTCGCGTCAACCGTCGTCACCGGGCGAACAAGGCTCGGTCGCCACGATCGACCGGCCGAACGATGAACGGGCAACAACACCGCACCGACAAGACCTGAACGGACTGCGTGGCCTCGCCATCGGTTTGGTGGTCGTGTTCCACGTGTGGTTCGGACGGGTATCGGGCGGGGTGGACGTCTTCCTGGTTCTGTCCGGATACTTCTTCGTCGGCTCACTGGTTCGACGCGCCGAAGCCGGGGGTTCACTCAACCCGGTCCCGGCACTGCGGCGGGTGTTTCTGCGGCTGTTCCCCCTGATCGCGGTGGTCAGCATTTTGACCGCACTGGGGACCGCGTTGCTGCTGCCACGCACACGCTGGGCCGATCTGGGCGATCAACTGATCGCGGTGCTCGGGTTCTTCCAGAACTGGCAGCTCGCCAGCACCGCAAGCGACTACCTGGCCGCCGACGGCTCGGTCACTCCCCTGCAGCACCTGTGGTCGATGGCCGTACAAGGTCAGTTCTATCTCCTGGCCATCGCACTGGTCTCCGTGATCGCTTATGTGGCTTCACGCGTGAATCCCAACTATTTCCGCCCGTCACTCGCGGTCACCCTTCTGGTTCTGACCGCAGGATCTTTTCTCTACGCACTCGCCAAATCTTCACGTCACCAAGCCTGGGCGTACTACGACTCCGGTGCCAGGTTGTGGGAATTGGCACTCGGTGGTCTGCTGGCCGTTCTGATGACCAGCACACGCAGTCGGCAGATCGCATCCCTGCCGTTCTCGGTCAGAGCGACGATCGGCTGGGCGGGTCTTTCGTCGATCCTGTTGTGCGGCATAGTGCTCGACGGCGCCCAGCAGTTCCCCGGCCCGTGGGCGCTGGTGCCGGTGCTGGCCACTCTTGCGCTGATCCTGTCCGGAGTCGGCGACGACACGCCTTGGACGTCGAAGACGCTCGCCCATCCGGCACTGACGTGGCTCGGCTCGTTCGCATTCGCGCTGTACCTGATTCACTGGCCGATTCTGGTGTTTGCACTCGTGATCACCGGACGCCCCGAAGCCGGCCTGCTCGGCGGGGCACTGATCATCGCCCTCTCCGTCGCGGGGGCGCTTGCACTTCGGCGCCTGATCGAGGTTCCGGTGGAACGTGGAGGCCGCTCGCGCCGGTACACCGTCCTGGCTTGCGTCGTCACCGCTGCCGTGGTCCTCGCCGCTTCGGTCGCCTGGCAGTCGTACGCGAGCAGCCAGACGACGGGCCAGCGGGCAGTCGACACCCTCGACCTCCCGACCCATCCCGGCGCACTCGCGCTCACCGACGGTGCCGAAGTACCCAAGGCGTCGATGGTTCCCTCGATCTTCGATGCGCCACTGGACCTTCCGGCCAGTACGCTCGACGGCTGTATCGCCGATTTTCTCGAGCGGGACGTCGTCCACTGCACCTACGGCGACGCCGACGCAGACAGAACCATCGCGCTCGCGGGTGGTTCGCACTCCGAGCACTGGCTCACTGCGCTCGACGAACTCGGCAAGAGTCACGGGTTCCGCGTCGACACGTATCTGAAGATGGGCTGCCCGCTCACCATCGACTCCATACAGACGTTGTCGGACAACGACTATCCGGATTGCGTCGACTGGTCGCGTGGAGTGCTGACCGAGTTGGCCGACGCCTCACCCGATTTCGTGTTCACGACGGCAACCAGGCCGAGTTCCGACGGCCCTGGCGACGTGACGCCCGAGTCTTACGTACACGTGTGGGAGGAACTGGGGCGCGACGGTATCGACGTACTCGCCATCCGCGATACCCCCTGGCTGCACCACGACGGCGTCGCCTACCGCGCGATCGACTGTCTGGCGACAACCACGTCACCCGATCACTGCGCGATGCCACGGTCCGAAATGCTCAGCGACGTCAATCCGGCGCCGTCGGCGATCGGCGATCTGACCAACGTCCGTCTACTCGACCTAAGCGACGGCGTCTGCGGACCGGAGTTGTGCCGCGTCGTGGAGGGAAATGTGTTGGTGTATCACGATTCCCACCACCTGACAGCCAGCTACGTGAGCACGCTGTCCACTGAACTCGGGCGCCAACTGAGCGTCCAGACCGGTTGGTGGTGAAGCCGGCCGTCAGCCCATCACGTCGTCGGCACCGGGGATGAGTCGGTGCTCGAACGGCGGGTTGACGGTTCCCCAGCGCAGGCACTCCCAACCGCCGTCGACCGAAGGCAACAGTTCGACGGTCTCGGTGTTGGCCAAGTGGTTGTTGGCTGCGAACAGACCGGGGACACCGGCAAGCTGGGCTGCGACAAGACGGATCGCCGCACCATGACTGACCACGACGATGTCGCCGCCGTCTCGTGAGCCTTCGAGAAATTCTTCGCGCAACGAATTGACGACGGGGACGTACCGCTCCAGGACGTCGTATCCCGTTTCACCACCGGGGATGCGAGCGCCGAGGTTGCCGGTGTGCCAGTGATGGAACGTCTCCATGAACAGTCGGTGCGCGGCCTCGTCGGTACGATCTTCGAGGTCACCGGCCTGCACCTCGTGCAATCCGTCCCGCACGTCCAGAGAGACACCGGCGGCCTGCTCCACGAAACCTGCTGTCTGCCGGGCACGCAAAGCCAACGACGATACGAGTGCCAGCGGCGGCGCCGAAGCCAGGCCGATGCCCAAAGTCTCGGCCTGTGCCAACCCTTCCGGCGTGAGCTTTGCTCCGGGTAGTGCGGTGTCGAGACGTTTGGCGACATTCGCCTCCGTCTGACCGTGCCGAACGAGGATGAGCCTTCCGGTCATCGTTCTCCCCCTCCATGCTTGAGTTCGTCGATCCACCGAATCGCTTCTTCGTCCGAAGGAGGTTGTGGCCCGGTCGAATTCGCTGTCGCCCACGACCCCAGGAAGCGGACTCCGGATTTACGATGCAGCGCACGCATCGCCTCGGCCACCAGCGAGTCCTCGACGTGTCCGACGCAGTCCACGAAGAACCGGTACGTGCCCAATTCCGTTCGCATCGGCCGTGATTCGATCCGAGTCAGATCGATACCGCGAGCGGCGAATTCGGAGAGTGCACGCACCAGGGAGCCGGGAGCGTTGTCGAGGTGAAGCACCAGCGCGGTGCGATCGGCACCGGTCCGCGCCGGAACCGGGGCCGGCTTGGTGACCAACACGAAACGTGTGCGGGCGCCGCCTACATCGGCGACGTTGTCCGCCAGGCTCTCGAGTCCGAGCATCTGACCGGCCAAAGCCGTGGACACACCGGCGTCGACGGTTCCGGCCTGCACATCCAGGGCCGCACCGGCGTTGGACGAGGCCAACACCACCTCGGCCTGGGGCAGGTTCTCGGCGATCCATCCGCGGACCTGCGCGCCCGCATGCGGGTACGCGCCGATCGTTCGGACCTGATCGGCGGTGGTCCCGGCCCGAACCAGGATGGAGAAACTCACGTCCAGATCGGTTTCGGCGACGATCTGCAGCGGCGAACCGAGAGCGAGTGAATCGAGCGTCGGAGCTACGCCGCCTTCCACCGAGTTCTCGAAGGGAACCACGGCTCCGTCCACGGAACCGTCGCGAACCATGTCGAGAGTCGCCGGCGGACTGCCGGCCGGTACTCGCTCGACGGTTTCGCCGAACGCGCCCTCAGCCTCCAACTGGGCGAGAGCTATCTCCGTGAAGGTTCCCGACGGACCGAAATACGCGATTCTTGGCACGCCTAAAAGATTACGCACCGACCCACGCCGGTCACTGCAAACCCGCGGCACGCAAAGCCGTTTCCACTGCAGGCAGATCCGCGACCTCGATCGTGAGCAGCACCTCACGCATGGCCGACGCGGCTTCGGGGATCAGCGCGGCAAGTTTTTCCGGCTTCGGATCGACCATCGCGGCGCGCACGTCGTCGCCGCGCAGTGCAGCGACGGTGCCACACAGCAGGGCGATCACCTCGTCGCCGTCGGCCGCGCGGGCTACGAAACCGACGGACTCGTGCGCGAGTACCGCCAGGAAATCAGCCACTTCGGTGGGCGTAAGACCGGCGGCGAGTCCGGGGATCCGGCCACCTTCGCACAGACGCAGCGCCGCTTCGGCGGGTGTCAGATCCTCTTCGCCGCCGTCGACATACACAGCGAGCGGAGCGGGCAGGCGCAGCGCGATCGCGTCGTCGATCTGGTCGGTGGTGACGTCGACGTCGAATCGGACGGCCTCGTACGACGCTTCCGTGTCCGCACGCAGTTCTTCCGGATCGATATCGAGACGGACGACAACCCGGCCTGCTGCTTCGCCACCGATCAGAACCGACGCCGGAACAACCGGGAGAAAGAGTGCTTCGAGGAGTCCGCGCGAGTTTCTCGGGGCGGGCAGCCCGAGTGAGAGAGGAATGGCCACAGACAAACCGTAACCCCGGCGCAGGCGGCGGATTCCACGCGAGTTGCGCAAAAGTCTTGCGATTCACACCGAAGCGCCTTAGGTTAGGGTTACCTCATCATCCGATGGAGTTCGAGAGAACACCCGCCAAGGGGGCAGCATGGCAACGAAGACCAGCACCGGCCCGTCCACCGCCGAACGCGTCCGCAGCGCCTGCGTGCGCGCACAAGACGCAGTTCTCGCCATCGAAGGCAGCGATCCCACCGTCACGTCGGTGCATCACCTGCGTTCGAACGGTGACGTCGTCGTTGCAGTCCCACATGCCTCCGCAGCTGCGGCCCTGGCCTGGAACTCCGGCGGCGGCGGCCTGCCTGCCGTCCTCGAGATCACCGATCACGCACCACTGCGGCTGCGTGAGCCCGTACGCTCCCTCGTGTGGCTTCGCGGCTCGTTGCACGCCGTGCCCGACTACGAGGCACGCGTTCTCGCCGACGACGTCGCATCCGAACATCCACACCCGGGGCTCCTCGACATCGGCCACACCTCGGTCCTCCTTCGCTTGAGCCTGGCCTCGGCTGTAGTCGCTGATTCAACGGGGGCAGAACCCGTCGCCGTGGACGAACTGATGAACGCCAGCCCCGATCCCTTCTGGGAAATGGAGACCGCATGGCTGCAGCATCTCGACGAAGACCACCGCGACCTCGTGGACCTGCTCGTGCGCAAGCTTCCCCCGTACATGCGCACCGGACGCGTTCGCCCACTCGGCATCGACCGCTACGGACTTCGCCTGCGGGTCGAGGATCACACCGGTGACCGCGACGTGTGGATGCCGTTCGCCAACCCCGTCGACGACGCTCCCGCGCTGAGCCGCGCCATCCGCACGCTGGTCGGGTGCCCTTTCCTCAACGGCCTCCGATCAGGCGGCGCATCAAACGGCTAGCGTTGCGCGGGTGAATGCCCGCGAAACCGTCCGCACCTGGTTACGGCCGCCGACTCCCGTCCCGGCCGGCCCGGAACTCGATCCGACCGCCAGACGCGGAGTCTGGATCGAGATCACCATCGTTCTGCTGGTCACGTTCGGACTCAGCGGATTGTCCGGGATCCTCTCGCTCGCCGAATCCTTGGCGACGCCGGTTGCGCTCTCGGATCAGACGGTTGCACTCAACCCGTCGCGGGCCGCCATCGACTGGATCGACCTGGCGCGCCAATTGCTGGGCGTCGCAAAGCTTCTCGCGTGGGCAGCGCTGGGACTCTATCTACTGTGGCGTTCGGGGATCGGTCCACGTGCTGCGGGACTGACTCCCAAGCCTCGATTCGGGCGCGACATCGCTCCGGGATTCGGCCTCGCCGCTGTGATCGGTCTCCCCGGTCTGCTGTTCTATCTCGTGGCTCAGGCACTGAGCATCAACCTCACCGTCCAGGCCAGTGCGCTCGACGATCACTGGTGGCGGGTGCCGATCCTCGTACTGTCCGCGATCGCGAACTCCGGTTGCCGAAGAGGTACTGGTCGTCGCCTACCTGATCACTCGCCTCCGAACGCTGGGTTGGAGCGAGAACAAATCACTGCTCGCGTCGTCACTCCTGCGCGGCAGTTACCACCTCTATCAGGGGTTCGGTGGCGGCGTCGGAAACGTGATCATGGGGCTCGTGTTCGGCCGGTACTGGCAGCGCACCGGGAAACTCTGGCCGCTGGTCATCGCCCACGCTCTCATCGACATGGTGGCGTTCATCGGTTACGCCCTCCTGCGCGATCACGTCTCCTGGCTGCCGTGACCGGTACCGTGAACTGGTGACCGGCGACTCCGAATATCCTCAGCGCCCTCCGCGGCGCCAGCCGCCAGGGCCACCTCCGCGTGGACCGATGCCTCCGAGGCAGAACCCTCCACGCCAGAATCCACCCCGTCAGGGCCCACCCCCGCAGCGGCGTCCACCGATGCCGCCGGAAGGGCCGACGGTCATTCGCCGCGACGGACGCCCGCAGCAGCAGAATCCGGCCAATCAGGCCTGGTCACAGGTCCCACCACAAGCGCCGCAGCAGCCCAGGCGTGAGGACTGGGCGCCGACCCAGCGCCCACAACCGTTTCAGGACGACCCGCGCAGGCAGGGGCCGCCGCGTCAGGATCCGCAGCGCCAGGCGAAGTACGCGCCCGCACCGCCGCGCCGAACCCCGCCGAACGCCCCGCCGCGCCCTCCAGAACCTCCGAAGCAGCGACGCCCCCGCAAGCGTCGTAGCTGGGGTAAACGTATCGGCATCACGTTGTTGGTCTTGCTGCTCGCGCTGGCCGGCGCGCTCTATTACGTCGACAGTTCGCTCAATCGAATCGACGCGCTGCCCGACTACGCGGGACGCGTCGCCGATACTCCGGGCACGAACTGGCTGATCGTCGGCTCCGACAGTCGTGAGGGGCTCACCCCCGAGCAGGAGCAAGCCCTTGCGACGGGCGGCGACACCGGTCCCAAGCGCACTGACACGGTCATCTTGGTCCACGTCCCCAAAAGTGGGAAGACGACCATGGTCAGCATCCCCCGCGATTCGTACGTTCCCATCCCCGGCTACGGCTCCGACAAGATCAACGCCGCCTTCGCCTTCGGTGGCGCTCCATTGCTCGTGCAGACCGTCGAAGAGGCAACGGGGCTTCGCATCGACCACTACGCCGAGATCGGATTCAGCGGGTTCGCCGGCATCGTCGACGCCGTCGGTGGCGTCAACGTGTGCCTGGCACAGCCGATCGACGATCCGCTGGCCGGGATCAACCTCCCCGCCGGATGCCAGGACTTGAAGGGTTCGGACGCACTCGGGTTCGTGCGAACTCGCGCGACGGCGCTCGCCGACCTCGACCGCATGAACAACCAGCGCCAGTTCATGTCGGCGTTGCTGTCGAAGGCGACGAGTCCGACCACGTTCCTCAATCCGTTCCGGTTGTGGCCACTCGTCTCCGATACCGCCAAGTCTCTACAGGTCGACGAAGGCGATCACATCTGGAATCTGGCCTCACTCGCCTGGGCGCTTCGCGGCGGGATGACCACCACGACGGTTCCGGTCGCCGGTTTCGAGGACGTGGACGGTTCGGGCAACGTGTTGTTGTGGGACAAGGCGCGCGCTTCGCAGTTCTTCGACGCCCTGGCCAACGATCAGCAGATTCCACAGGATCTGATCACCACGGGGTAATCGCCCTGAGTTCCGGTAGTACCGCGGGAGGACAAGCCCGGCGAACAAATCGCTTTCCGGCAGGACGCGGAATCGGCGGCCGAAAAATACCGTGAAGGTATGAACACAACACACCGCCGATTCCGCACTCTCGCCGTCGTTGCCGCCGCCGTCGGAGCTGCTGCACTCGTGACGTCCTGCTCCGGAACCTTCGAGAAGTTCGACGACTCCAAGGCGTACAAGAAAACCGAAACCTTCTCTTTTGCACAAGCATCCAACGGAATCGACACACTGCCGAGTTGGGTTCCCGCCGGCGCAACGGGTATCGACGAGGTCATCCGCACCACCGGCGACGAACGCATCCTGCGAATGACTGCGAACATCGCGGAGATAGATCACAACAGCTGCATCGCACGACCCACCGTCGAAACTCGTCCCGCATCGTTGTCCGCACAGTGGTGGCCGACGGGGGTCGAGAAGGGCAGTTCTTTTCAGTGCGGCGATTGGTACGTCGGCGAAAAGGACTCGTTCGTCTACGGGTACCGACCGGAAACTGTGGGCTTCGTCATCGATCAGCTCGACAAGAAGTAGCTCCCTCTCAGCGGCGACGACCCAGTAACCTGTTGGGATGACACAGGCGAAGAACTCGAGCGAATTCACCACTCTGCTGCGTCAGCAGATCCGTAACGAGTTCACTGCATCGCAGCAGTACATCGCGGTAGCGGTGTACTTCGATGCACACGATCTTCCGCAGATGGCCGCGCGCTTCTACAGCCAGGCCACCGAGGAGCGCGGTCACGCGATGATGATGATCCAGTACCTGCTCGACAACGACCTCGACGTGGACGTTCCGGGCATCGACGACGTCGTGACGAAGTTCGACAGTGTCCGGGCTCCGGTCGAGTTGGCACTCGAGCAGGAGAAGACGGTCACGGAGCAGATCACGCAGCTGGCACGCACCGCGCGCGATACCGGCGACTACCTGGGCGAGCAGTTCATGCAGTGGTTCCTCAAGGAACAGGTCGAGGAAGTGGCAAGCATGACAACACTTCTCACCATCGTCGACCGCGCCGGCGACAACCTGTTCCACCTCGAAACGTTTGTCGCACGCGAGATGAACACCCCGGCCGCTGCCGACGCAATGGCTCCGACGCCCGCCGGCGGCGGCGTCTGAGGGCCACCGGCCTACCGAGTCTCAGGCCGCTCGGCGGCGTTCAGTGATCTGAGGAAATTGTTGTACGCCTCAAGATCACTGTCGCCGTCGATCTCGGCGCGGCGGTCCAGGTCGGCATTCATCCGTTTGTCGTCGCGGTTCCAGCGCATCGCGAAGATCACGACCACCACCAGAGCGACGGGCTCTCCGTACGACCACGCGAGGGCGCCCGCCAGCTGCTGATCCTGCATCACGTCCACGCCCCACTCCGGAGGCGGATCCACGAACGTGGTCAGCAGCGGCTTTGTCGCCATCATGAGTACGACGCCGATGAACACGTGCAGCGGCATCTCCACGAACAGGTCGAAACACCGGCCGAGGTAGCTCTGTCGCACCGGCAGTGGGCCGGTGGCGAGCACCGGCATGATGAAGAGCAGACCGCTGGCGAGAAAGAAGATCTCGAGAAAGACGTGTCCAGCCGGTAACGCCGAGACGGTGTCGAAGATCGGCGACAGGTAGATCCCGTAGTAGCTGAACAGAAATACCGGGATCGTGAACCCGGGGTGCAGCATCCACCGCGCCGGCGGGCTGCGCAATGCCGAGAGGGCAAGCGCGAGAATGCCTTTTCCTATTCCTCGGTGCGGCGTCGAACGTAGTAGCAGCAGTCCCGGCGAGCCCAGTACCCAGAGCGGCGGGATCGCCATCGAGAGCGTCAGGTGTTGGAACATCCAGACGCTGAAGAGTTCGTAGCCGTAGCTCTCGACCTTCAGTCCGGTCACCGCGATCAGCAGCAGGCACCCACCGAGGAAACACGCTGTCCGATACCACGGCCATGGTCGCCCACTCGCGCGAACTCGCTGAGCGCCAGTCCAATACCAGAGTGCAAGAACAACTCCCAGGGCAGGAAGAAGCGGGAGGGATGAGGTATCCCACTCCAGCATCTGCCCGATCGACGGCGGCGGCGCGTCATTCACGAACGCTTCACCGGCGGGTCCTCCTTCGTCTCCATGCGGGTACCGTCGACTCTACACCTAACTACTATGTTGAATAGTATTTAGGAATTCGACGGAAGGTACAGGTGCACAGCAGTGTCCAGAAGCATGAAGATATCCGCCGCCCTGATCGCGGTGTTCGCGGTAGCACTGATCACGTTCATCACCGTCGATCCGATTCGGGCAGACAACGAGAACGCCGATCGGGCAGCACAATCCACCGCCGTCCTCACCGACGACGCGTACCGATTGACCTCGGCCGCCGATGGCAAGGTGAACCTGGTCGAATTCCTCGACTTCGAATGCGAAGCCTGCCTCGCACTGTACCCGACGATGGAGCGGATCAGAGCGGAGTACGAGGATCGAATCACGTTCGGCATCAGATACTTTCCGATTCCGAGTCACACCAACAGCACTCTCGCGGCGCAGGTCGTCGAATCCGCATCTCGCCAGGGCAAATTCGTCGAGATGTACAAGCGAATGTACGAGACGCAGTCGCAATGGGGTGAATCCGCCGAATCACAGGAGGCGCTGTTCCGTTCCTACGCACAAGATCTCGGACTTGACATGGCCCGATTCGAATCCGACCTCGGCAGCCGCGGCGTCCGCGAGCGGGTCGAGCGCGACTTCGAAGAAGGCCGACGCCTCGGCGTCCAAGGTACTCCGACGCTGTTCCTCAACGACGTGAAGCTGGACCAGATGCCGAGCTACGAGCAGTTGAAAGCCCAGATCGATTCGGCCTTGGGAGAATGATCAGGTCAGAACAGCGCAGATCCCCGCGGAGACGGCCACCGTCACGGCTGCGGCAACGGCCGTCGTGACAGCGGCCGGCACACAGGCCGCCACCGCGCAGGTCAGTCGCCGAGGCGACGCCACGTCGCCGTCGACCAGGGAACTCAATCGCACCGCGGTCGCGCTGCCGCGATCGCTCAAGCTCCAGTCCGGCTGAGGAAGCGGCGATTTCGACACCACGGCAAGGGCGGAACGCACCGCAGCCGGGCTGGTGACGCGAGCGGCGTGTCTGTCCGCCGACAGTTCGACGATCGCGCCGACGGCAGCGGGTGCCGCCGCGAACAACGGCACTCGCGGAAGAACAGCGGCCAAGACTTCGCACGCACCGACAATTCGGTGATGACCGCCGCTCAGGTGTGCACGCTCGTGCGCGAGGACAGCATCCCGCTCGCCTCCACTGAGAGCGGATGACAAGCCTTGCGTCGCAACAACAAATCCAGGCTTTCCGGCGACGCTGTACGCCATAGGCAGCGGATGATCCAGCCACAACACGTCGGACTCCGAGTTGTCGCGGCGCGCGACGATCGAGAGAACATCACGATGGAAATCTCGGACCCTCGCGTGCTCACGTGCCTGCTTGCGGCCGGCCAGCACGATCCGAACAGCGATCACACCCACCACAGCAACGGCTGTGCCGGTGATCAGTTCACCCACCCATGAACTCGTGCCGTGCGCGAAGGCGCTGAAACACCGAGCGATACCGTCGACCAGCCCCTCGACCGGCGCGTGGCTCGGCCACACCAGAACCAAGACCGCGGAGAGAGCGAGATACAGAGCCGACGCCATGCTGCCGAGCCACGCCGCGAGCAGCACCGCCGGTGACAACGCCGAGGAAACGGCTCGCAACACTCTCGGAACCAGGAATCCCACGAGCATCGCACCGAGAAACATCGGCAACGCCAATGTCATTGCACACCTTCCCCGGAAAGACCCCGGCGCAGGGCCTCGTTCTCGGCATCTGTCATGGTCTTGGCGAAGTGCAACAGCACGGCAGCGGAATCGGAACTGCTGTCCAACAATTCGCGCAGTGCTCTGGATGTGGCCTCTTCACGGCTGCGACTCGGCCGATAGAAGTAGGCGCGACTCTTCTTCTCACGACTCACCCAGCCCTTGTCGAAGAGATGCGTCACGACGGTCAGGATGGTGGTGTACGCAAGTTGTCGACGCTCACCCAGGGTCTCGACCAGATCCTTGACCGAGAGCGCGTCGTCGGACTGCCAGAGCACATCCATGACCTCGGCTTCGAGTCCGCCAAGCCCCTGCATTGCTCCTCCATCGCGTCGTGACAGAACTTCAGTCGCCCGTGGTCATCTCCCCGAACGACACGCCCCGGGAATTCAGGTACGCGAGCGGATCGGTCTTCTGTCCGTCAGGTTGCCACACCTCGTAGTGCAGGTGTGGTCCTGTCGATTGTCCACGATTGCCCACGGTCGCGATCAGCTCACCCGCCCGCACCTTCTGACCCGCAACCACGAGCGCCTCGTTGATGTGTCCGTAGACGCCGACGGTCCCGTCGTCCTGCTGGATGCGGACCCAGAGCCCGAATCCCGCGGCGGGACCGGATTCGAGCACAACACCGTCGGTCGCCGACACGATGGGCGTTCCGATCGCGTTCGCGATGTCGAGACCGTAGTGGGTGGTTCCCCACCGTGGACCGAAGTTGGACGTCATCGTCCCGCTGACGGGGGCCATCACCTGTGGCTTTTCGGCCTCGTACACCAGCGCCGCTCGCTCGGATTCGAGTTGTCGCGTCTTGCCGAGTTGTTCGGCTATTCCGGCAAGATCCGTCGACCGGACAAGGTCGAGGATCTCCGGCGCCGACACCGCAGATGCATCCTCGACTACGACCGACGGCGGCGACGCGTGCCCGATGGAAGTGCCGGACGCGAGGATTGCACCCGTCGCCACGGAAACCGCGGCCATGCGCCCGCCGGGTCTGATCGGCTCGGATTTTCGATGTCTTCCCACTTCTCGGTCCTCGCGTCGATGACAAATGAAGGTCTACGCCGCCACCTTACAACTATGTTGCATAGTTTTTAAGACATGCACTATTGCGCATATATGCATATGTGTCTAGGCTGGCGTCGACGAAAGGACCTTCGATGTCACACGGACACGGGCACGGAATCTCCCCCGCCGAGGCTGCGACCAGCAACAGCGGCAAGCATGTCAACAAACTGTGGATCGCCGCCGGCCTCGGGTTGGTGACCTTCGTGCTGCAGGTGACGGTCGGCCTCTTCACCTCGTCACTGGCCCTGCTCTCGGACTCGGCGCACGTGTTCACAGACATCTTCGGCATCTTCATGGCGCTCGCCGCGATCCTCGTCGCACAGCGTGCCGCCCGGCGCCCCGACCGTACTTTCGGCATGTACCGCACGGAAGTGTTTGCGGCACTGGCCAATGCGATCCTGCTCTTCGCAGTCGCCGGGTGGGTGCTTTACGAGGCCGCCAGCCGCTTCACGGATCCGCCCGAGGTTCCCGGCCTTCCCGTCGCGACAGTCGCCGTCGTCGGTCTGGCGATGAACGTCATCGCCTTCCTCATGCTGCGCAGCGGCGCGAAGGAAAGCATCAACATCCGCGGCGCCTACCTCGAAGTCATGGCGGACATGGTCGGGTCCATCGGCGTCCTGGTCAGCGGCTTGGTCACGCTTGCGTTCGGTTGGCGCTACGCCGACCCCGTCATCGGCGTCGCGATCGGCCTCTTCGTCTTGCCACGTGCCTTCAACCTGGGCCGCCACGCCGTTCGCATCCTCCTCCAGCAGGCTCCCGACCGCATCGACGTCACCTCGATCATCGAGAAGATCAACGCTCTGCCGGGAGTCGTCGACGCGCACGATCTGCACGTCTGGACACTCACCTCGGGGATGGAAGTTGCTTCCGTTCACGTCACCGCGGTCAGTGACGCCGATCCCACAACGGTGCTCGCAGCAACCCGAACCTTGCTTGCCGAGGAATTCGAACTGGGGCACGCCACCGTACAGGTGGAACTACAGGGAAGCGACGGTAAATGCGCGGAACTCGCCTGGTGAAATGGACATTCCTAAATGAAACATTCGAATTCACCGGGCTCGATAACCTCACCGAATTCGAAGAAAAATTAGGTCTTCTTTAGTTTGGGAACGCTTACCACAATAAGGTCATACTGGGATGACAGGGCCTCTGACCTGCACTATCTTGGAATTCATGACTTCTGGGGAGACTCACATGACCAAATTCCACGCACTACTCCGAGACCAGATTCGCAACGAGTTCAACGCTTCGCATCAGTACATCGCGACAGCGGTTTACTTCGACAATGCGGATCTGCCACAGCTGGCAAAGCACTTCTACAAGCAGGCTGTGGAAGAGCGTAACCACGCCATGATGATCGTTCAGTATTTCCTCGATCGCGACATCAATGTCGAACTCACCGGCGTCGACGCCGCGAAGGCCGACTTCAAGGATGCCCGCGAGCCCATCGCTCTCGCGCTGACGCAGGAGAAGACGGTCACCGAGCAAATCGTCCAGCTCGCGAGCACTGCCCGCGAAGAAGGCGACTACCTCGGCGAGCAGTTCATGCAGTGGTTCCTCAAGGAGCAGGTCGAGGAAGTTGCAAGCATGACAACACTTCTCACCATCGCGGACCGCGCAGGCGCCAACCTGTTCGACCTCGAAGACTTCGTGTCCCGCGAGATGAGCACCGTCGGTGACACCACCGGTGCACCGAGCGCAGCCGGCGGAACCATCTAGCCTGCAGCACTCACGGATTTTGCCCTCGAGCCGAACGGTTCGCTGCCTGCCAGCAGGATCGAACTGATCAGCTCGGGGGCATCTGTCATCGGTACGTGCCCAAGGCCGGGCAGAACCATCAACTTTGCCTGCGGGAACGGCTTTTTCACGCGCTGCGCCTGATACACGGGCAGGATGAGATCGCGTCGACCCCACGCAACCGTCACCGGCACAGTGGGATCCACGATGGGCGGCAGCACGAAGTCCATCTCGAGACCGAGATCGACGAGTTCGTTCGACACGAGCGAACGGCAGTCGGCCAACGCCGCTGCATAACCGACATGACTCGGATGAGCGAAGAACGCGGCGAGCGCCGGATAGCGAATCAGCTTGTACCGCAATGCGCGTGGCAATCCGTCACCCATGAGCTTGGCTGTGCCGCGCAGTGCACGGAACGTGTTGATCGCTCGCACCTGATCGAGGTGATTGACAAAGAACCCGGCCGGCGAAAGAGCTGTCGCCGACGCGACATCTCCGCGCGCTGCCAGCGAGAGGGCAATCCAGCCGCCGAGGGAGTTTCCCGCGACGTGGGCACGCTCCCCCGCCGGCGTCACTTCCTTGACGAACTCACTGACATCGTCGATCAGCTGTCCCATGACGTCCGGACCGAGTTCGGGCAGCAGCGACTCTCCGTGACCCGGCAGGTCGACGGTGACGACGCGGCGGTACGGCGTCAGCTGGTCCAAAAGCGAATCCCACGCCTGCCGTCGATGGACGATGCCATGGACGAGCACAAGCGTGGGACCACTACCGGAGATGTCATGCGACAAGGTCATGTCACCAACATTAACCGTAACTTCGCGTAACGCCTATAGTTCGGGCGAAAAAATCAGCGCAGCGTGACCTGACGACCACGAAGTCCGTCGCGCGAGCGAAGCTCGGCCGAGGTCAGCGGAGCATCGACGGCCAGAGCCTCGGCAAGACGCTCACCGAGCTCGACGGTTGCCGCTACCCACTCGTTTGCATGCTTTTCGCGGTCGAGGTCGAAGACGGGAACCAACAGGCCGTGGGTGCGGAACGAGCCTGCGTAGCGCGAGCCCTCACCCAGATGCAGTCCACCGGTCGCGTGCACGCGCGCCAGCGCGAGCATCAGGTCGTCTTCGCTCTCGGGACGAACCCAACGCAGGTGCGCCTTCTCGCCGGCGTCGACCCACCACGCGGCAACGAGGCCGTCGCCTTCGAGGCGTGCAGAGGGCATGATCGCCGAGTTGGCGTGCTGCACGGTGGCGGCAACCTCGGGATCGGTTTCGACGCCCTCGGGGATCCACCAGTTGAAGTTCTGGTGCACGGTGATGTCGAGCAGTGCCGAGGGATCGACGACAGCGGTGACTGCGGGGGTCTCGGAATCGGGGTTCGCGGCAGAAAGCGCGTCGCCGGGGGCCGCGTGCTTGATCCAGTTCACCGAAGCGGCGAGGTCTGCGCCGAGGTCGGCCGAGTGCGCCTGAACCTGGACACCGACAAATCCTGTGGCCGTCTCGCCCTCGTCGCGGACGAGTGCGGCAACAGCGCCGGGGAGGACCGTTGCCAACGTGACGGGACGGTCGGAGCCGATGACCGGCAACGGAGCCGTGGCGGACGGAACGAATTCGCGCAGCGCGACCAGATCGCACTCGGCGGCAAGGCCCTCGAACGGGCGGCTGACTACGCCGGCAGCGGCTTCACGCTCTGCTTGGCGTGCCGCCAGCTTCTCTGCGCGTGCGCTGCCCTGCTTCGGTCCACTGTTTCTTTTGCTCTTCTTGGCCACGAGGGCAAAATCTACACGCTGCCCAGCCATTGCTTCGTGCGCCCGGGATGGTTGGTGGCAACCCAACTGACCCCGAGCTCACGACACAGGTCCACATCCGCCTTGTCGTCGACGGTCCAGCAGTACGTCGCGCGACCCGCAGCGGCGGCCCGATCGACCAGATCGGGATGTTCGCGCAGCGCCTTGATCGACGGCCCGATCGCCGTAGCGCCCACAGCCGTCGACGCACCGCCGCCGAGGTACCGCGACGCGTCACCGAGCAGGACCGTCGGCAGCAGCGGCGCCGAACGACGCACTCGCCAGACCGCACTCGCCGAGAAAGACATGACGACAGCGCGCGAGTGATCGGCCGACGGCGGTGACGCGATCCCGAAGCGGTGCAGTTCCGCCAGGAGTTTGGCTTCGACCAATCCGCCGAACCTCACGGGGTGCTTGGTCTCGATGAACAGCTTCACCGGGCGCGCAAAATCCAGAGCGAGGGTGATGAGGTCGGAGAGAGTCAGCAGTTCGGCCGGTTCGCTCGTCGACCCGTAGTCCAGAGCGTTCAGCGAATCGAGCGTCATCTCGCTGACGATCCCCGTGCCGCTGGAGGTGCGGTCGACCTTGCGGTCGTGAACGCAGACCAGGTGTCCGTCGCGGGTGAGCCGGACGTCGCATTCGAGCCCGTCGGCACCCTCCTCGAGGGCCAGTTCGTAGGCGGCGAGGGTGTGCTCCGGCCGCGCAGCCGACGCACCTCGGTGCGCAACGACGAGTGGACCTCGACGATCTGGGCTCACAGGGCAGCGGTCTCCTTCTCGTCCAGCACCGTCTTCTCTTCCAGCACCGTCTTTTCTTCCAGCACCGAGCGCGGCACTGGCACCCACCGGGTTTCCGATTCCGGTTCACCGCGCCAGCTCTTGCGCTCGATCCGGCGGATCACGACGAGTGTCAACGCCGCGGTGACGGCAGCGATCAGTGCGATGAAAGCGTTCAGCAGAACCCCGTCGGCCATTGCCTGAATCCCCGGGCGTGATCGCCAGTACGCGTTGACCACCAGCAGCAGAGCGCTGAATCCCCAGAAGCCCCACCAGATCTTGACCAGCAGGGTTCCGCGCGGATCGCGGCGGACCAACTCGAAGAGATAAACGGCCGGCATCACCAGGTTGAGGATCGGCACAGCGCAGCCGACGACAACTTCCGACGCTGTGCGTGGATCGGATTCCCGGGCACCTGCGAAGTGTTCACGACGCCGACGAAGCAGCCAGCACACAGCGGCGATTGCCGCGAAGACCGAGATCAGCAGTCCACCCAACTGAGTGAAGTACACGGCGGCGTCGGAGACCGTGAGCAGCGACTGCGGGATCAGCCTGGTGCGGTTGCGGACCAGGATCGCGTATCTGCCCAGTTCGGCGAACACTGCCAGTCCGTAGAGGATCGTTGCGAGCGTCAGCAACGGCCCGACTCGGTCGGCCATCCGGTCCGCTCGCGAGGGCGGCACCGGTGAGTTGTCGACGACGTCCTGGAGTCCCCACTGCGGGACAGCGTCGTAGCGCGGAGTGGAGAAGCTACGACGCACTGGTGCGTCCCCCACGCCGCGGGGGTCGGACGGGGAGCGCGCGATCCAGCGGAAGCCACGGCGGTTGGGCGGTTGGTAGATCTCGGTGCGGGTGGGGATCAGCAGGACGCCGCTGCAGCGCGGGCACCACTGCGTCGGGCCGCCGACGACAGGCCAGCGTGCGGCGCACCGGGCGCAGACCTGAACGACACTCACAACTTCGATTCTGTCACGCCGTATCGGTAACGGCAGCAAATGGATTCACTCCCGATTTGTGATCGAACCTCCACCGCGTTCACCTGCATTGTTCGAATAATGTGACCTCCGCCACTTAAAAACTCGAGTTATCCACAGTTTCCACAGGTTCATCCACAGTTCTGGATGAATGAATCGGGCTTTATCCACAGGTCACGGGCAAGACCCTGAGAATTTGCTGACAGGTGTTAGCGAACGATGCACAGGCTCGAGGATGAATTTGACACCGCAGGTCAGTGAACTTTCGGGCGTCGACGTCATTTATCCCGGCAAAGTTCACAATCCATTCAGAAATTGCTCCCGAAAAGACAGAAAAGACCGATATCCCCTTTTTATGAGAAGTCGGTTTTTGACACACCTGGAAGC
Organism: Rhodococcus sp. OAS809; assembly: GCF_040546695.1. Classification (NCBI taxonomy): domain Bacteria; kingdom Bacillati; phylum Actinomycetota; class Actinomycetes; order Mycobacteriales; family Nocardiaceae; genus Rhodococcus; species Rhodococcus sp. OAS809. Next base: position 3,865,231 of record NZ_JBEPOI010000002.1, read on the forward strand.
ATGACCGTCGATGACTTCTCCACAGCCCGAGCCAACTCTGACGTTCACCCCGAGACGGGTCACGCAGCTCGCGTTCGTGTTGATCGGATGTCAGCTCGTCATTCGCATCTGGGTTGCCGCGAGCAATTACTTCTACTGGGACGACCTCATCCTGATGGGCCGTGGAGGACGCTTCCCACTCTTCTCGAGCGAACTCCTGCTCTACGACCACGACGGTCACTTCATGCCCGCGGCCTTCTTCTTCACCGGGTTGATCGCCCGTTTCGCGCCGTACAACTGGGCGCTGTCGGCGGCACTGCTCGTCGTCGGTCAGGCCGCCGCGTCGTTGGCGCTTCTGCGCACTCTTCGGTTGGTCCTCGGCCGGCGACCGGCACTGTTGATTCCGTTGATCCTGTATCTGTTCGTCCCGCTGACACTTCCGGCGTTCTCGTGGTGGGCAGCCGCGCTCAATGCATTGCCGCTCCAGATCGCGCTGGCCTGGGCATGCGGCGACGCGATCAAGCTGTACCGCACCGGGCAGGTGCGCTACGTGTTCTCGGGCACCGCGGTTTTTGTCGTCTCCTTGCTGTTCTTCGAGAAAGCAGTGCTCGTTCCGTTCGTCGCACTCGCTTTTCTGGTGCTGTACTTGCGCACACAAGGTGAAGGAACGCCGATACGAAGTGCGGTCACGAAGTGCCGACTCCTGTGGACGGCCTCTGCCGCCGTGCTCGCGTTCTGGATTCCGGTGTATCTGACAACTGTCGAATCTCCGATCACCGGATACGGCCGTTCGATGTCCACCGAACTGCTGCATCACGGAACGTCTTTGGGGATGCTTCCCACTCTTCTCGGCGGCCCCTGGCGCTGGGAGCGGTGGATCCCCAGCCCCGCCTGGGCCGATCCGCCGACGCTTTTGGTGGTCGCAGCCTGGGCCGCGCTGCTGACGACGGCCGTGATGACAGTGCGTGCCCGACGCGGCGCTGCCTGGATCTGGGTCGCCGCGGCGCTGTACTTCCTGGCCTCAGTGGTGGCGATGACCGCTACCCGATCCGACGCCGACACCACGTACGAGTTGGCGCAGACCTTGCGTTACTTCACGGATTCGGCGACGGTGTTCGCCCTCGCCGCCGCTTTGATTCTCGCTGCGCCTCGGCGACGTCCGGCCCGTATACCCGTCGCAGTCGCCGCCGGCCTGTCAGTGCTCTTCGTGATCAGTTCGCTCGTCTCGACCGTCACGTTCGTCGACATCTGGCGCGAGAACCCGACCCGCGACTACCTCGCGAACGCGCGAATGTCGTTGTCACAGAATCAGGATGCTCCACTGCTCGAGCAACCCGTCGCGATCGAAGTGCTCCTTCCCGTCGCCTTTCCGAACAATTTGGCAAGCAACGTTCTCGCGCCGCTGCCTGATCGCCCCGAATTCTCTTCCAGCACTCCGATTCTGCGCACCATCGACGACAGCGGTCAGATCGTCGATGCCGAAGTGACCTGGACGAGAAGGATTCCCGAAGGAACGGCGCCGAACTGCGGCACCCGTGCCGAAGGCCCGACCGAGCTCCCCCTCGACGGCCCCCTGGCCGGCTGGGAATGGACGGTTCAGCTCAATTACCTCGCCAGCGCCGACGGAACGATCGATGTTGCGTTGGAGTCCGGTGACGCAGTATCGGTACCCGTGACGCAGAGTTTGCACTCGGCATTCGTGCGCCTGGTCGGCCACGGAAACAGTGTGAAGATCACGCCGACAACGCCGGGACTTACGCTGTGTTTCGGCGCCGGACAAGTCGGTGCCGTCGTCCCGACCTCCGCAAAATAGTGGCAGAGTGGAAGTCATGGAGCTGCGTATATTCACCGAACCCCAGCAGGGCGCTACCTACGAACAACTACTGACTGTTGCCCAGACCGCCGAAAAACTCGGCTACGGCGCATTTTTCCGCTCGGACCACTATCTCGCCATGAATTCCGACGGCCTTCCCGGGCCCACCGACGCATGGATCACGCTCGCCGGAATCGCCCGCGAAACGTCCACCATCCGCCTCGGCACTCTGGTGACGTCGGCTACGTTCCGTCACGCCGGACCGCTGGCCATCTCGGTCGCACAGGTCGATCAGATGAGTGGTGGCCGCGTAGACCTCGGCATCGGCGCCGGCTGGTACGAGGAAGAGCACCAGGCGTACGGCATCCCGTTTCCGGCGCTCAAGGATCGCTTCGAATTGCTCGAGGAAACTCTCGACGTCGTGACCGGTCTGTGGCGTACGACGGTCGGCGACACGTTCGACTACGACGGTAAGCACGTGCAGATCAAGAACTCTCCCGCGCTTCCCAAACCGCACCAGGTCGACGGTCCGCCGATCCTGATCGGTGGCACGGGCAAGAAGAAGACTCCGGCGCTCGCCGCTCGGTTCGCAAACGAGTTCAACATCCCGTTCAAGTCCCTCGAGGAAACGAAGGACATCTTTGCGCGGGTTCGTCAGGCTTGCGTCGAGCACGAGCGCGATCCGAACGAATTGGTGTACTCCAACGCTCTCGTCCTGTGCTGCGGCCGCGACGAGGCGGAGATCAAGAAGCGCGCCGAGGCTATCGGACGCGACGTCGACGAGCTACGTGAGAACGGTCTGGCCGGAACACCTTCGGAGCTGGTCGACAAGATCGGCACTTTCGCCGAGGCCGGTTCACAGCGCGTGTATCTGCAGACTCTCGATCTCGCCGATCTGGATCATCTCGAACTCGTCGCAAGCGAGGTCATGCCCCAACTGCAGTAAAGAATGGGCCGGGATCTACAGCGCGTTCGCGTCGAGGAACGCGCGTAGGTCTCGGTCCCACTGGGCCGAGCGGGAACGGTCGAGAAAGACGCGCACCAGCATGAAAGCGATGACCAGCAGCGACATCACGCTGAACCAGGTGAAAACGCCGGTCACCACGGCTGCGACGTCGGCAGCGCTCTGAGTGATCGGAGCTACGGTCTTGTCGCCCTGATCATTGACGTAGATGGGGACCTCGGTGCCGGCGGGCGTCGCCGAGTCGACAGTGACATCACCCGTATGAACCTGGCCGTTCCAGTTCCACTGCGCGCTGGCCATTTCGGTGGTCGGCGCAATGTAATCGGCTGTCGAGGCGGTGGTCTGCGTCGAATCTGCAGTCGTCGTCGCCGAAATGCTGTGTAATTCGGCGGATTGTTTGGCGATCAGTGCGTTCTGGCTCGAAGCAGTCGCAGCCCCTGCCCATACCGCGAGAGGCAGCAGAAGAATCGCGAAAATGATCAGACCGAAGGACATGAACCCTTCGATCCGATCACTGCGGCGAACCATCGGATCGTGGCCTACATGAATGGTGCGTCGGAGCAGCGACGCAGTTCCTCGCGTACTACCTGACATTGTGAGCTCAGTTCTCTCGACGACACACTCTTACATCGAGATTCCCTTTGTTTCGATCTAGTTGCAAGTGTTAACGAGCTGAATCACATGTGTCCTCCAACACCTGTCCAGTTATTCGCTCGGCGGAAGGATGTCCGTCTGCGCCGGAACCTGATCCTGACGGAGCAATCCGACCGGGCAACTGACGCCCGTGGCATGCACCGGGCAGTAACCGCCGGGATTCTTCGCCAGATACTGCTGGTGGTAATCCTCCGCGTAGAAGAAGTCGCGCAGCGGGCCGATTTCGGTGGTGATCGCTCCATATCCGGCTTCGGCAAGCCGTTCACCGAAAGCGACGGCCGACGCATGAGCGATTTCTTCCTGCTCCGCGGACGTCGTGAAGATCGCCGAACGGTACTGCGAGCCCTGGTCGTTACCCTGACGCATCCCCTGCGTCGGATCGTGGTTCTCCCAGAAGTGCGCCAGGATCTGCTCGTAGGAGATCACTGCGGGATCGAAGACCACCAGCACGACTTCGGTGTGACCCGTACGTCCGGAGCACGTCTCTTCGTACGTCGGGTTGGGCGTGAAGCCGCCCGCATAACCCGCAGCGGTCGTGTACACGCCGGGAAGCTGCCAGAACTCCTTCTCGGCGCCCCAGAAACAACCCATTCCTACGACGACGGTCTGCAGTTCGGCCGGAAACGGCGGCGTCAACGGATGCCCGTTGACGTAGTGCGCGGTCGGAACCGGCATTTTCTGCTCTCGGCCCGGGAGTGCGTCCTCAGGCGCGATCAGCGTGGATTTTGCGGACGCTCGTCCCAGAATGTCGTCGTACCAGCTCATGCTTCGATGCTACGCGCGAGCGACTGTTTCGCCACGCCGTGATCGCCCGGGCGCCGGGCAACTCCACCCACCGGTAGCCGATTTCTGCTACCGCGGCCGTGGCCAGAAGGAAGAGCGCAAACGCCAGCGTCGGTCCGACGTACAAAACAGTGTTCTCGACGACGCGGTACAGGATCAGGGTGTGCACGAGATAGATGACGTAACTACGCGTCGAGAGCCACTTCACGACCGGCCAGCGCGTCGGGACGCCGTCGTAGCGGCCGATGAGAACTACCGCTGCGGCGACTACCGAAATGGTCCACAGATAGTGCTCACCGGCCCAGTAGACGCGGAACTGGGTCGCCACGATGATGACGTGCATCTGGACGAGGACGGCCGCGATCAGCCAGCGGCCGGGAGCGAGCTTCGCCCACGCGAGGTACATGATCTGGCCGAGGAAGACGGCCGGCAGCGTCGCGGCGATCTTGGACAGCATCGGCACGGTGTACGGCAGCGGCGCGTAGACGTTGTAGAGCAGCACCAGCGAGCACAGCGCACCACCGGCGAGCGGCATGACGATCGGTCGCAGCCGCAGTATCGGGCGAGCCGCTACACATGCGAGATAAAAGAGGAATTGAACGGTGAGTGTCCAGGTCACTCCCAGAACTGCTACCTCGGGCTTGAGAAAGAATCCGCCGAGAAAAAAGCTCATCAACGCTTCGGTATCGGAAATACCTTCCTGACCGCTGAACATTCCGTTGATTCCGAGGCGGACCAGAAGAATGGCAATCGCGGTCGCCACCCAGAATGCGGGCAGCAGTCGACTGAATCGGTTGGTCAAGAACTTTCCGGGGCCGTCGCGAATCGCGGATCGCGTCACCAGAGCACCGGTAAGCATCATGAATACTGCGACGCCGACAAAAGAGAGGTGCTGGTTGAGTTCGGCAGGCTCGATCAAAACGCCGTAGACGACGTCGATCACCCACCAACCCGAGCCGAGATCGTCGATGACGTAGAAAGAGATGTGGGAGTAGATCACGGCGGCAACCGCCAGGGCTCGCAGCAGGTCAGCGCCCGGAAGATTCACCCGAGGCGCGGCCGCCTCTGGTGATTCCGGGAGGAAAACTGGTGCGGGCATCGCGCAAGTTTAAGGTTCCGTTCACCTTTACGACGAATTTGCGCATATTAGCTTACCCTTAGATCGGGGCAAGTTCGGTTTCCCAAACTTTATTCTTTGGTGATTACTACCTGAGCCGGACTGTTGCGGACGGTGTACGAATGTTATTGGGTGGAAACCCGAAGAATGATTTGCACATACGCGAGTGACGTCGCGCCGTGACCGGTGATCGACGCACTCTAAAGCACCAGGGCTCACCAGCCCGCAAAGAAGGGACCCTCGTGTCTGTTTACACGCTGCCGGAACTCCCCTACGACTACGCAGCCCTCGAGCCGCACATCTCGGGCAAGATCATGGAGCTGCATCACGACAAGCACCACGCGGCTTACGTTGCCGGTGCCAACGCTGCACTCGAGAAGCTGGCCGAGGCTCGTGAGAACGACACCATCGCAGCGCAGGCCAACCTGCTCGAGAAGAACCTGGCGTTCCACCTCGGTGGCCACACCAACCACACTGTTTTCTGGAACAACCTCAGCGCTGACGGTGGCGACAAGCCCGAAGGTGAACTCGCCGCAGCGATCGACGACAACTTCGGTTCGTTCGATCTCTTCCGCGCTCACTTCTCCGCGAACGCCAACGCCATCCAGGGCTCCGGCTGGTCCATCCTCGCGTGGGACTCGATCGGACAGCGTCTGATCATCGTCCAGCTCTACGATCAGCAGGGCAACATCTCCATCGGCCTCACGCCGCTGCTGCTCCTCGACATGTGGGAGCACGCTTTCTACCTCGACTACCAGAACGTCAAGGGCGACTACGTCAAGGCATTCTGGAACATCGTCAACTGGAACGACGTTTCGGCTCGCTTCGACCGTGCACGTACCCAGACCGCAGGTCTGATCGTCTAGTCACGCTCTTCTTGCGAACGGCGGCGCCTCACCAGGGGCGCCGCCGTTCGTGTCAGCAGAACACCACCGAGCAGGACCGTCGTGGCTCCGAAGACCAATGCCAGTGTGCGAGTTCCGGAGTCACCGCTGCTCGCGGTGGTCTGATTCACGGCCACCGGATCCGACAGCACCGAGGTCAGCTGAACCTGCTGCGGGGTGGTCATCGCGGGAATACCGGATTTTGCGCCGTCGAGGCCCGTGACCAGTGACTTGGCGATTCCTTGCAGCGTCGTGAATCCCTGGGTGATCTGATCGGTCACGTCACCGAGCATCTGCGGCGCCTGATCAGCGATGGGAATGAGGCCGTCGTTCAATTGTCCGGCAGCACTGCTCAGTTGATCGCTCGCGCCTTGCAGCTGCCCGACAGCGGTGCGGACTAGATCACCGAGCTCCGTATCGGGCCCGACCGAGCCACCCAACAGCGCCGGAACGGTGCCCAATTGCGCATTCAGCGCACCGAGATCCGAACTCACACCGGCCAGTTGCGCTGTCACGTCAGGCGGGATAGGAAGGCCGTTCAGCGCAGTCTGCAGCGCGTCGATTCGTGTCTTCAGTTCCGCGGTCGAGGACGACGCCTCCCCAAGCGTCAGGCCCAGTGAGTCCGCGCGCGTGGCCAGCTCTTCCGCCGACCCCGACGCCTGATCGACAACACCGGACACCTGATCCGCGACGCTCATCAGCTCCAACGCCCCGGACCGTGCGGTCTCGAGGTACGGCAGCAGAGTGCCTGCGCCTGCTTTCACCTGATCGATGGACTTTCCGGCCTCGTTGGTTCCGGCGACCAGAATCTGTGCGGTGGTGAGGTTTTGATCGATCGAGCGTCTGGCGGCCGACGTCTGAGCCAGCAGGCCCTTGATGCCGTCCGCGCCGACCTGCGCCGACACGGCCCGAGTCAACTCGGCCGACTTCTCCGAATCCGAGCCCTTCACCTCGAGGTCGACGCTCGCCTGCCGTGGATCCATGCCGAACATCGACGCGACGGTTTCGCTGAAGTCCTCCGGCACGGTCAACGTCGCGAAGTAGTTCCCGCCGGGGTTGTCGACCACCTGGAAGTCGAAGTCTTCGTTCTTGCCCAACGTGTCCACCAGCGTGTCGCCGGCCCGAAGTTCCTTGCCGTCGAGCGTGGTTCCCGCGTCGGCGTTCACGATCGCGACGGTGTTCGAGGTGTCGGCACCGCCCGCGAAGATCACGAACCCGATCCCCGCCACCGCAGCCGCGACGATCGCGGCCACACCACCGACTGCCAGCCGTCGACCGAGTCGTGACGGCCGGCGATGGGAGTTTTCTGTGGTGTTCTCGGCGCTCATGGGCGAGACGATAAAGCAACAACTTGTAGAAACACTGAGAGCCCTAGTCTGCGGGCGTGGCCGGCTTCTCAGACTCCTCGGGTTCCTCCTTCGGCATGTCCCGAGGCCCACTGATCAGGATGTCGGCCCAGCGCGTGGCTGGGTCGATGTCGAGCAGGACGGCCTTCACCAACAACGAGAGCGGGATCGCCAGCAGCGCTCCGAGCGCCCCGAGAACCCACGACCAGAAGACAAGTGAGAGGAACGTCATCGTCACCGACAGTCCGACGGCGTCGCCGACGAACTTGGGTTGGATGATGGACTGGATCACGAAGTTGATGACGGAGTAGACGACGATCACCCACAGCATCAGCCACGGCCCGCCCTGCAACAGTCCCAGGAGCGCCGGTGGAATCACGCCGATGACGAACCCGATGTTGGGGATGTAGTTGGTGATGAAGGACAGCAACGCCCACAGGACGGGCAGCTGAATACCCATGAGCCACAGCGCGCCACCGTCGAGTACCGCCACGATGAGACCGAAGACCGTCGAGACCACCAGGTATTTGCGAGTTCCGGCGGCAAAGGTGGAGAGCGCGTAGGAGATTTCGGGACGTTGCTCGGACAACACATGCAACCGCGAGCGGATGCTCATGCCGTCGAAGGCCATGAACAACAACAACGCGAGAATGAACACCAGATCCGACAGGATGCCGAGCAGGCCCTCCAGCCCGCTTTCGAGTACGCCCACAACCTTCGTGAGATCGACACTGCTGAGCGTGCTTTGGATCTGTTCGGTGCTCACTCCGAAGTCGGCCAACTTGTCGCGGCCCTCGTTGAGGAGGTTGGTCATCTCCTCGGAGTACTGCGGCAGGATCGTCGCCAACTGAGCCGTCGACACGATCAACGACGCCGCCAACCCGAGCAGGATCAAGTACACGGTGACCAGTGAGCCGAGCATCCCGACCCACTTGGGCCACCCTCGGCGCTGTGACCAATCCTGAATGGGCTGAACGGCAATCGTCAGCACCAGGGCCAGGAATACCGGTCCGAGGATGCCGCCGAACACCTTCATTCCGCCGACGGCGACCACGGTGGCGGCAATACCGAGCAGGACGATCAAACCGCGCGGGATCGACCAGTTCTCACTACCGGACAGCGTGGGGATCGGAGTGGGAGCCTCGACGGCCGGCTTTCCCTTCTTAGAGAACACCGGCTTCCTTTGCCCGGCTCCTGATCTGGAATGCTCCCACGATCATGAAGAGGCCGAACAGGATTGCGTACCAACCCAACAACCAGATGAGGCTGATGATGCCTTCGCCGGGCGCGATGAGAAGAATGATGCCGAAGATGACAGCAAGCACCGATGCGGCGAGCAACCATCCCCAACTGGATCCGGGCAGCGCCTTCATCTTGAAGGCGCCGACAATTCCGAAGATTCCGAACATGATGGCGTAGAAGGCAATTATGTACAGCAGCACCAGCGCAGTGATGCCCGGCCAGACCAGCGCGACGATGCCGGCTCCGACCGAGACGACGCCCGTGAACACCCACCAACCCCACGAGCTCAGATGCTCGCGGTCCCGGATGGCGCGAACTATCGTGATCAAACCGTCGGCGATGGAGTAGATACCGAACAGGAAAACCAAGGCCACCACGGTAATTCCCGGCCACACGAGCGCGATTATTCCGAAGATCACGCCGAAGATTCCGCGGATCAGGATCATCCACCAGATCTCTTTGCCGTACTGCACGAACGGATTCTGCGTGACCATCAGTAGCCTCCGAAACAAGCGGGTGTCTCTGACCGATTCAACAGCTCTTCAAACAGGGCAGTACCGACAGATCGTATGACTCTTGTGACCTTTCCGCCCATCGAAACGCGCGGCTGATACCGAGTTGTGCTCTTCGGGTACGAAGCGAGGGGACTTTCAGCCTGCTTCTCGAATACTTGCTTCTCGAATACCGGGCGCAGTCCACGATCCCGACAGCACTGCAGCCTTCGGCCAGTACAGGCGCAGAAAGACGTTGAAGTCGCCGGACGGAGCCGGCAGCCAGTTCCGCTCCTTCTCACCACCAGGGGATTCGTGCTGAAGATAGATGTCGAGGGAACCGTCGTCGGCAAACACCAGATCGCTTCGATCGCCAATCGCGTATCGGTCGATCGGGTTGTCCACGAAGAACTGCCGCTCGTTCATCATCGTGAGCGACCAGAAGCCCTCGACCGGTGGCAGCTCGTCCTTCTCGAAGTGCAGGACGTACTTCTTCGCCCCGGTCAGCGGCTTCCCGTCGACGTCCGTCGTGGCATGCGGGTACACGGCATCAGCATCGAGATTGGCCCCGAAACCGAGCCAGACGATCAGAGCCCGCTGAGCGTAATGGGTTCCGTAGTGCCCCAAGCCGCGGTGCATCGTCCAGCCGTTCTTCGGACTGCCCTCGGCCTCTTCGGCGATCTCGCTCAGCATGTCCATACCGGTTCGCGCAGCTCTATCGAGGGCATCACGTACCTCCTGCGGACGCGACCTCCAGGGCAAGGAGGAGCCGATTCCTATGTCGGACAGTTGTTTCATCATCTCGGTGTCCTCCGGACGCGGAGGATTGTCGTCGAGAAGTGCGTCGAGTCTGGTGAAGAATGCCTCGCCGTCCATGGCGGGCCACCTGGTCCACCGGCGGCGTCCGCGTGTCGACGGCAGGGTTCACCGGCATTTCACCAGGCGTGTAGTCCTGCGGGTCACCCGTCCACTCCGACAGAGGAGTGAGTCGCGTCCGGTCCTGCAGGCTGTGCACTTCTGCCAGGTCTGTTCCCCCCGACGTCGCGTAGCGGGCGACTATCCAGTTCATCGCTGTCGGAGACCGCAGCAGCGTCAAACCCTTGGGCACGTTGCCTTTCCAATTCGGCCCGGCCACCAGGTACGGTCCCCCGGTCCGCCCGACTGTCCGAGATCCCGGAACCGTGAACACGTCGCTCCACGCGTCGAGGATGGGGACCAGCCAGTACCGCGTGCCGAAGTCCGGCAGTGAGAGCACCTGCGGTTCCGTCGAGACGTCCAGCCACCCCGACGAGTAGAGAGTGTCCGCGTTGGGTGAGACGACATCGGTGAAGGTCGCATCCGGCGTCGTACGCGCGTATGCGAACTGGTTGAGCGGGGCTTTCATCGCCACCGGCGAAGGCACCGCCGTCATGACATCCCGCGATACCGCAGCAATCAACAGGGGATATCCGAAGATCCACGCCTGCGTTGCCAGGTCTTCCAGCCGAGAACGGTTCTTCGACAGAGTCATGTCTGCGCATACCACCGCCCTCACCAGCGCAAACCTGGCTGGCACTCTCCCTCTCTTGTGTGCCAGTACCGAATGGGTGCATATTTCGATTACCCAACGAGGTGTGCCGGACCGACGCATGCGCGTCTGCCCGAGATTTGCCCCAGCACCGAGGGAGGAACAGAAATGAACAGAAACGAAGCAATAGGCATTTCTCCGTTCCAAGCCGCTGGGTCTTTGCAGGGGTTCGTCATTTCCGGTCGTTGGCCGGACACCACCCAGGAGTGGGCGCAGCTTCTCGCATTGGCCGTCCGCGTGGCCTCGATGCCAGGTTTGTTGCCGACCACGACGGTCTTCGGGGTCCGTGAAGACGTTCCCGAAGATCCGCAGCCGGGCACCGTCGGTCTGGTGGTCGCCGAAGGTCCGGTACTCGGCGATTTCGCCTTGACACCCGGCCGTTTCTCCGACCATCAGCCACCGGCGCTGATCATGCTGCACCCACCGTCGGAAACCACGCCCAGCCTGCCGGAATGCGAGGGCAGCGCGTCGGGGTGTGTACTGCTGCCAGGCCTTCCCTATCTGGGTTTGGAGCATCGTGCGGCGTGGGTCGAGGCTGAGCCGGACGGCACAGTCGTCTCCATGATCAGTCGTGTCGGCATCGATCCGATCAGCGATCCCGACACCGCTGTTTTGGCCATGCTCCTCGCCTCGTGACGGCCCCGGTAAGCGATAAGTTCGGACTCCCAAACTTGCTGTGCGCTTTGCCAATTCGTTTCAGGCGCGCTAACGTGGGCAGCAACGAAGGGGAGTAGCCCCCAATCGCCCGTGTCGACATACTGGTTCGACGCGCTCCGCCTGGTGCGGATCGCGAAGCACCCGGCCTGGCGAACCGAAGGTCTTGTGGCCTCGGTGGGCGAGACCTTCGGCCGGACAAGCGCACCCACTGCGCCTGCCCAGGCCGGAGGCTCGCATTTTTCCTCCGACCTACACCGACCGGAGGAGTAAATCTTGCTTGCCGCAATACTTTTGAGTTTCGGCGTCATTTTTGTCGCAGAACTCGGTGACAAGTCGCAACTGATGGCAATGACGTTTGCCTTGCGCTATCGCTGGTGGGTCGTCCTCGGCGGAATCACCGTCGCCACCACCCTTGTTCACCTCGTCTCGGTCGCCGTCGGCCACTACCTGGGCGTCGCCCTCCCCACCGCGGCGATTTCCATCGTCGGCGGTATCGCTTTCCTGATCTTCGGCCTCTGGACCTTGCGCGGTGACGATCTCACCGACGACGAGCAGAACAAGGCCGGTCGCGTCACGCGATCCGCCTTCATCGCCGTCGCCTCGGCCTTCTTCCTGGCAGAACTCGGCGACAAGACCATGCTCGCCACCATCACCCTTGCCACCGACAACGACTGGATCGGCGTCTGGATCGGGTCGACGGTAGGCATGGTGGCGGCCGACGCTCTCGCCATCATCGTCGGCTCGGTGCTGGGCAAGCACCTTCCGGACGGATTCATCAAGATCGGCGCCGCGGTGCTGTTCTTCGTCTTCGGTGTCTGGCTGCTGCTCGAGGGCATCTTCCCCGACTCGTCGGCCGGCATCATCGGCGGTGGCGTTGTCCTGGCCGTGTCCGTGCTGGGCGCACTGGCACGGATGATCTGGAAGCGCTCCCGTGCGACCGACTCCGCTACACACCTCGTCGACGACAATCGGACGCCGATCGACTGACGCTCAACGAATAACGTCGCCGGCACCCCAAATTGCGACCGGGACATGACCTTCCGCCACTCCGCTCGGTCCGAGTAGCTGCCCGAACCGCTTCATCGGGTACAGCGAGACACGTCGATCGAGGATCCGCACACTACCGATTCGGCGGAGTCGATCCTCGACGACAAGACTCTGCGCGAGGCTGCTCAGCCACACGCTGATCAACATGTTCGCTGTTCCGGTAGTCGCCACCAACAATCTGATCTCCGGCCAACTCGACACAAGATTGCCGAGTTCGTCGGTGGAACCGTCCACAGCGACATCGAAGATCACTTCGAACGGTGAACCGACAGCCTGTTGCGAGACATCGCAGCGGAAAATCAACTGTTGCGACGCAGTCAGTTGGGCCAAGCGCCGTCGAATCGCAGTCTCGTTCGTTCCACAAATCGCGGCGAGGCGCGCGTAGCTGGCACGTCCGTCACGGCCGAGCGCCTCCAACAGGGCACCGTCGGACTCGCGGAACTCTGTCGGATCTGCCGGCACCGCAGCGCCCTTTGTCGATGCCGTTGCCAGCTGAGCCCGACCCGCTTGCCCCAGAGCGCCCGGCTCCCAGCTGAACCCGTCCCGGTACACCTTCACCCCGACCCGGCTTCTGATCGACAGAATTCCAGGGTCGGCGGCAAGGTGCTCACACACCAAAGCGTCCAAACTCTTGTGGTCGGCGGCCACGACTCCGACGAAGTACTCGTACTCGCCTTCCGTCCTGGCCAACAGATAGGCACAGGAGAGTTGACGTAACAGCTCCCCCACGTCGGCAACGGAATCCTGTGTGGTCCTGATCAGGAGATAGCCGAATATGTGGGTTCGACCGATTGCGACCGCGTTGACCCACGAATGACCGTTCGAGACGAGGCGACGCCACCGGCGGGCGATCGTCGTCGAATCCATGTCGAGCACTGACGACAACTGCGTCCACGACGCGCGGGGGTTGAGCTGAAGTGCATTGATGATCTCCAGATCAGATTCCGCGATGACAAATGCGTCGGATTCCGGCTTCATCGGCACAGTATTGCCGGATTACTGCATTCTGGTCGGTGATCCCTGCCTGTTTGCCAAAGATGTGTGAATCACTTCACAGGTTCACCACTTGGAGGCCCAGTGCTTCGCTCCACCAAAGTCACGGTCGCGTTGCTGTTCGTCGCGTACGCGATCGACTACATAGATCGGCTGGCGATCAACCTCGCTCTCCCCTTGCTCGGTGAGGAGTTCGATCTCGACTACTCCCAGCGTGGATTGATCATCTCCACGTTCTTCATTGCATACACGCTGGCCCAACTGCCTGGTGGACTGCTCGCCGATCGATACGGCGCAGTCCGGATGGCTCTGATCGGGTTGGTGGCGTGGAGTGTCTTCACCGGCCTCACTGCCCTTGCCTGGTCGTTCGGGACGCTTCTGGTTGTTCGCTTTCTCTTCGGTCTCGCGCAGGGCGTGTTTCCGGCAGCTGCAGTAAAGCTCGTTGCCGAGCGGAGCATCCCGGAGCAACGTGCCACTGCCACAGGATGGATGAACAGTTCCAACGCCGTCGGTACGCTTCTTGCCATCGTTGTTGCGGCAGCACTTCTCCCGTTGATCGGCTGGCGTGGAATGTTTCTGGCCGTCGCGGCGCTCGGCGTACTCTCGCTTGTCAGCATCAAGTTGTGGCTCCCGCCGGCACTTCCGGCGGAGAACGACCACGGTCCGGATTCCTCCTGGGACAACATGCGCACCGTACTTCGCTCCCGCGCGATGTGGCTCTTCGCCTTGATGTTCTTCGGATACGACTTCGTGATCTGGGGGATGTCGTCGTGGGTTCCGTCCTACCTCCATGACGAACGTGGAATCGCCCTCTCGAGCGCAAGCCTCCTTCTGATTCCGGCTACCGTGGTGGCCGCCGTGACCACCGTCATCGGCGGGCGAATCTCCGATCGGCTGGCTGGCAACAGTCGTGTCGTCGTGGTGCCGTCCATGCTCGCGTGCATCGTGATGCTCGCTTCGATTCCTTTCGTCTCCAACACGGCCTTGTTCGTCGTTCTCGTCACCCTCGGATCTGCCGCTGCCTCTTTCGCTTTCATGCCGTGTTTTGCACTGCCCCTGCGGGCTCTGCCTTCTTCGGTGGTCGGGGCCGCCTCGTCGATGATCATTTTCGGCGGCATGGTCGCCGGAATAGTCGCACCGCTTGTATTCGGATTCATCGTGGACCATCTCTCCTGGTCAGCGGCGTTCGTATCGCTCGCACTCGGGCCCGTCGTGGCGATCGTCGCGGTCATGGCAGCACCACAAACCCGAGAAAAGATGCTGAACCTGGTGCAACTGAAAACCGCCAACTGAAAGAAGATCAACCATGAATCAACTGCTTTCGAATCTCGAGTTCGGAGACCCGTCGCGGTTGCGAACCGTCGAGCCGCACTGGTTCGAGCTCTACCGCGACCTACACGCACACCCCGAGTTGTCCGGCGACGAAACTCGCACCGCCGCAATTGTTGCCGAGGAACTTCGGCGAATCGGCGGCTGGGACGTCACGGTCGGGGTCGGCGGTACGGGTGTCGTCGGTGTTCTCGAAGGGAGCAGCGGTCCGGTGATTCTGCTACGCGCCGACATGGACGCGTTGCCGGTGGCAGAAGACACCGGGCTGTCCTACGCCTCCAGAACTGATGGAGTCATGCATGCGTGTGGCCACGATGTCCACGTAACCGCGCTACTTGCCACGTGCGCAGCACTTTCCGCGGATCCGACATCGATCACCGGGACTGTTGTCGCGGTCTTCCAGCCTGCTGAGGAGACCGGCTCCGGCGCTCGTGCGATGGTCGACGACGGAATCTTCGACCGCTTCCCACGACCGGACCTCTGCCTGGGACAGCACGTGGGCCCGACTCCTGCGGGGATGTTGGTCAGCAAACCCGACATCTTGATGGCAGCATCCGACACGATACGAGTGGTCTTTCACGGCCGTGGTGGACACGCGTCCTCACCGTACGCATGCATCGACCCTTTGTTGATGGCAGCGTCTTTCGCGCTGCGCATTCAAAGTCTGGTCGCTCATGAAGCGGCAACCCCGACAGCACCTGTGCTCACGGTGGGAGCCTTGCACGCCGGCACGGCTGCGAACATCATCGCCGATGAAGCCGAACTACTGCTCAGCCTGAGGACTTTCAGCGCAACGTCACGAGAAAACATGCTCGAATCGGTGCGCCGGATAGCCCGCGCAGAAGCGGACGGAGCCGGCGCCGTCGAGACGCCGGACGTTCATGCGTACAACGGCTTTCCGGCCACGGTCAACACTCCGGACGCCACGTCCACAGTGATGTCCGACCTGCGACAGGCCGGCTTGGGAATGCACACTCTGTCACAACCACTTTCAGGTAGCGAGGACTTCGGAATCTTCGGCACCGCCGCCCAATGCCCCTCCGTGTTCTGGCATTTCGGCGGAACGGCACTGCAGAGTTTCGACGGAACCGCCCTTGCCGCGCTCGCTGAGGGACGGATACCACCCGGCACGCCGTCCAATCATTCACCGCGCTTCGCCCCCGATCCCGCCGCTGCCCTACCCGAAGGTGTCACGGCCATGACCGCAGCTGCACTGGGAGCCCTTGCGCGGAGCGCGTGATTCTCACACAGACTTACCCAGGGAGATAACGTCATGTCAGACGAACTGCACTACCTCAGCGCCACCGAAGCCATTGCTCACTTTCGCGCGCGAGAATTGTCTCCGGTCGAACTGCTACAGGCAATCATCGACCGGACACAGAATTTCGAACCTCACATCAATGCCTTCACCGAAGAGATGTTCGACGAGGCCCTCGCTGGCGCACGGGAAGCCGAGAGCCGATACCTCGGCCACGGACCCGAACCTCGACCGTTGGAGGGAATTCCGGTAGCTGCCAAGGAAAAACATGCCATTGCGGGAAAGTCTCTGACCGAAGGTTCGCTGGCGGGACGCGGCAACATCGCCCGCGAGAACGCACCGGTGATCGACCGAGTTCTGGCAGCAGGCGGCCTGATTCACGCACGCACGACGACACCGGAATTCTGCGTCGCGGCGTTCACACACTCTCCTTTGTGGGGCGTGACCCGCAATCCCTGGAACCTCGATTACAGTCCCGGCGGCTCCTCCGGCGGAGCCGGCGCCGCACTGGCCGCCGGAACTACTACTCTGGCAACAGCATCCGACATCGGCGGGTCGACACGAGGCCCGGCAGGCTTTACCGGCACCGTCGGTCTCAAGGCCTCGTACGGGCGTATCGCCGGGGTCGCCCCGCTGTCCATGGATTCCTACCGTGGCGACGGTCCGATGGCCCGAACTGTCGACGACGCAATTCTTTTGGCCAACGTTCTGATCGGGCCGGATCCGCGTGACCATTCTTCCCTGAGGCCGGCGATCACGCTGCCACACGAGTACCCGTCGGTCGAGGGAATGCGAATTGCCCTGTGCCTGCGGCTCGGTGACTTCCCCATCGAGCCTGACATCGAGGCGAACACCCGGGCTCTCGCACAGTCGTTGGTCGATGCCGGCGCGATCGTCGAGGAGATCGAACTGCCGTGGACTCGTGATTCGATGGCAGCAGCGGTGAAAGTCCATTTCGGAACGATCATGGGTGCATCCGTCGCGGAAGTTGCTCGCGTCCACGGTGATCTTCTTGCCGACTACACGCTCGACAACGTCGCGATCACGTCGAAGGGCGCTGCGGAAATGTCATTTCTGGACGGCCTTCGCAAGGAAACCCAAATGCAACGAGAGCTCGCCGAGGCGATGACTCCCTTCGATGCGCTGATCTGCCCGACTTCGGGCACCATCGCCTTCCCGGCAGGCGAGTCTTTGCTCGACGGCCTCACTGTGGCGGGTCAGCACGTGAACACCACCGCCGAAGCACTTCTCACATTGCCGTTCAACGTCGCCAATCGGTGCCCCGTATTGGCGGTGCCGAGTGGACACGCACACGACGGTGTTCCCACGGGCGTCCAGATCGTCGGCCATACGTACGACGAACCGACCGTGTTCCGGATCGGCAAAGCACTGGAGAAGATCCGCCCGTGGGCATACACCGACCAGCATCAACCGAAGCTGAATGTGGTGGCGCCGGCTTCCTCGTGATCGCTGAGGAGATCAGAGCTTGGCCCTGATCTCCTCAGCGATCGGCTGGAACTGCTCGAGGAATGTCAGGGCCCAACCGAAGGACGCGACGCCCTCGTAGTCGAACGAGTACACCTGATCATTCTTGACGGCGCGCAGACGCTGGAAGATGGTGTCGTTCGCCAACTTCTCGTTGATGGGGCCCTTGCCACTGTTGGTGATGATGACGTCGGCCTCGTCGAGTAGCTCCAACTGCTCCTTCGGGAACCACTCGTTGCTGCCGGCGGGAATTGCGAGCGAACGGTCGTTGAACTGGAACCCGGCCTCGCTGATGACCGTCGTCTGATACTTGGTCGGCGAGTACAGCGAGAAACCACTCTCCTCGAAGTACGTGGTGTAGACGACCTTCACCTTGCTCAGCACATCAGCGTTGTCGCTGCGGAACTTGGCGATCCGCGCCTCGTACCGATCTGCCAACTCTTGAACCTTCGCGCTCTGGTTCAGCGCGTCCGCGACTCCGAAGGCGCGCTCCTTCCATGCGTACTGCCCGTCTTCGGCAAAAACCGCGGTCGGTGCGATCGACCGGATCTGCTCGTAAAGATCCGGGTTGTTCTCCGACAGCAGGTTGGTCATCACGATCAGGTCGGGAGACAAAGCCGCTATCGCCTCGGCGTTGGGCTCGTACCAGCGTCCCACCTTCGGGAGAGACCGCAGAGCGGACGCATAGGGTTCCGGGACGCCGTCGGCGTTCTCGTAGTCGACCGGCAATCCGACCGGTGTGAACCCGGCGTCGAACATCGCGGGGCCCGTGTAGTAATCGGCGCTGACCACCCGTTGCGGGTTGGTGGGCACTTCCACCTGCCCCAGAGCCGTGTTGATGGTGCGCATCGAACCCTCGGCCGATTCACCGGAGCTGGTTCCACAGGCCGTGAGCAATCCGATCCCCGCCAAGGCACCGGCTCCGAGGAAACCGCGTCGGGTAAGTGCTGCGGTGATGCGAGCGAATTCGGCATCGGTGTCAGCGCTGGGCAATAGAAGTGATGTCATGAAAGTGCCTCCAAAGCGCCGGTTTCGAGTTCGTTGAGCCAATTGATTGCAGTGCCGTAGTCGGTGACCTGAGTGCTGATTCCGAATACCCGGCCCGAAGCTGCTGCCGGAATGCGGCTCCACAGCGGGCTGGCGAAGACGGATTTCATTCCTGCAGAATCAGTTCCGTTCGGCTGCTTCGGGTAGATGACGACGGTGACGTCCCGCAGCATTTCGAGTTGTTCGAGCGGGAAGGCTTCGAAGCCGGTGGCTGGGCGCAGGTCCGGGATGAATTCGCCGCGGGTCACGTTCAGGTCGGCGAGCATCGCGCCGGTCACTCCGGTTGGATACAGGATGGAGAAGAGCCCTTCCGAACCACCGATAGCAACCTGGGCCCACCGATTCTCGCCAAGCTGCGCGGCGTATTCGGTGCGGATTCGCTCTTGCATCGCCTGATACTTCTCGCGATTCGACGTCAATGCCGAACCCTTGTTGACCGCGTCTGCGACACCCTCGGCGACAGCGCGCCAATCCGATCGGTTCGTGCCCGAATACACCGCTGTCGGAGCAATTTTCGAGAGCTCGCGGAACATGTCCTCGTCGATCTCGTACGCATCGCCAACAATGAGATCAGGCGCGGCAGCCACGACGGCTTCGCGGTTGACCTCGAGGAAAACCCCCACCGTGGACAAGCCGTCGATGAACTTCTGCTGTGTCGGGATGAACTGGTCGATGTACGCGCTGTAGTCGAGCGTCGCGACGGGTCGGGCGCCGACGGCTTGCAACTGCCACGGGGTGTTGTATGAGACGGCGACGATGCGCTGCGGATCGACGGGAACATCCACGGATCCGTAGTGCGTCTGCACAGTACGAGTTGCGCCGTCCGCACCGTCACCGCCCTCCCCACTACTGCATCCGACGAGAGCAAGTGTGGACAGCGCGGCGGCACTTCCGCCGAGAAAGCCGCGTCGAGTCAGGGCAGCGGTGATGCGAGCGAACTCTGCATCGGTATCTGGAGTCGGTAACAGGAGTGATGTCATGGGTTTCCTGACGGTTATCCGAATTAGGGCTACCTAAAATTACTCTCACCTGCGTCGTTACGGTGAAGCCTCTTGGCCAAGACGTATCTCTTTCGCGCCAAGCCGCCAATCGTTGAACTGGTATTACCACTTGACCTCTTACCGATAAGCGCGTTACGGTCGGTACATGTTTCAACCCGTTGCACGTACCTCGGCCTCCGGCGCAGTCTTCGACCAGATTTCGGTGAAAGTGCTGGCCGGAGAGCTGGCTGCGGGTGAGGCACTACCCAGCGAGCGCAAGCTCGCCGAGGCATTCGGCGTCTCGCGGCCCGCAGTCCGCGAGGCAATTCAGAAGCTCGCCCAGGCCGGGCTCGTCGAGGTCCGCCAGGGCGAGTCCACGTCGGTGCGCGATTTTCGACGCCAGGCCGGACCCGAACTTCTCCCCCAGCTGCTGGTGCGCGACGGCGTCCCCGACCTGAGCGTGGTGCGCAGCGTGCTGGAAACTCGCGAGTTGATGGGACCGCAGATCGCTGTGCTGGCCGCCCGTCGCATCTCCGCGGAATCCGCCCGAGAACTCGACACGGCCGTTGATCAACTAGGCGCCACCGAAGATCCAGTGGAGTTGCAAGACCGCGCTCTGGCGTTCTGGGACGTCGTCGTCGACAGCGCAGATTCCATTGCCTTCCGTTTGATCTTCAACAGCCTTCGGGCTGCATACGAGCCGGCTATGACTGCACTTGCATCCGTCATGGTCGCCGAAGTCGGCCAGACCGACCTGTATCGAAAACTGGCCTCCGCCATCACTTCACACGACGAGCCAACTGCCGAGACGTCAGCCGCACAGCTCCTTCACACCGGCACGACGGCAATCGGCGACGCTCTCACCTTCCTGGAAGGACTGAAACCATGAGCAAGCCTCTCACTCTCGCCGATGCCGCACGGACGTTCCGCAAGTCACCGACGCCGTGGATGATCGGCACCATGCTGCTGGCCGCCGCGGCGGCGCGCATCGCAGTGGGCAACTGGCAGATCACCGACGCCCTCGTTCCGCTCGTGATGCTTGCCGCATTCCCCTTCGTGGAGTGGATCATTCACGTCTTCATTCTTCATTGGAAGCCACGAACCATTGCCGGCGTCACACTCGATTCACGGCTGGCGCGCAGCCATCGGGAACACCACTTTGCGCCGCGAACCGTCTCACTCATCTTCATCCCGTGGCAGACGCTCCTGATCGTGATTCCCGTTCTGACAGCCGTCGCCCTCCTGGCATTTCCCCGCGTCGAACTCGGTCTGACGTTCCTGACCTGCATTTCCGTGCTCGGCCTCGGTTACGAGTGGACACATTTCCTCATCCACAGTGACTACAAGCCGAAAACTGCTCTCTACCGGTCAGTTTGGCGCAACCACCGCAACCACCACTTCAAGAACGAGCACTACTGGTTCACCGTCACCACCGCGGGAACTGCCGATCGAGTACTGGGCACGTACCCCGATCCCAAATCCGTCGAGACCTCCCCGACAGCCAAGAACCTGCACGGCGCAGCGTCCAAGCTGTGAAGGAAGGCCGATTTCTGGCCCCCAGCTGGCAATGAACTTGAACTTGGCTGTGTATCAGCAATTTTCGTTGAAACTCGTCAGAACCGTGCTTAGTGTCGATGGAGTCAGAAGTTCGAAAAACGCTGTAACCGAAGGACACAACACATGTTCAACGATGTATTCAACAACGTCATCCACCCGATGGTCACGAACTTCCAGCAGTTGGGCCCCCAGCAGTTCATTCCGCAGCAGTTCATCCCACAGGGAGTGTTCCAGCAGGCGCCGCAGGCAGCAGAGCAGGCAGTGACGATCTTCGGTAGCTGATACCGCAATCCACAGATAGCGCCACTCAGGGGTCGTCCGTCCAATATGCTGGACGGACGACCTGAGTGCCTCCGCCTGACAAGGATCCCCATGACCGCGAACACCCCCATCCACGCTTTCACCGACGACGCCCTGGGCGACCTCGACGCCACCGGCGTCGCCGCCCGGATCGAATCAGGCGAGGTGACCGCACGGGAAGTCATGGAGGCATCGATCGCCCGCGCCGAGGCAGTGCAGGGGCAATTGAACGGTCTGGCCTGCACTGATTTCGATCGTGCCCTCGCCAGGAGCAACCGGCCCGCCAAGGGCGTCTTTGCCGGTGTCCCCACCGCGATCAAGGACAACACCGACAGCGCCGGCCTTCCCACCCAGCAGGGCAGTACCGCCTTCACCGCGATCCCCGCCAAAGCCGACAGCGATTTCGCGAAGCAGTTCCTCTCCACCGGGGCCATTTCGATCGGCAAGACCCGACTGCCCGAGTTCGGGTTCAGTGCGTCCACCGAATACATGACGGAAGAACCCGTCCACAACCCGTGGAATACGGCGTACTCGTCGGGCGCTTCCTCGGGAGGCGCAGCCGCGCTTGTTGCTGCCGGCGTACTCCCGATCGCGCACGCCAACGACGGCGGTGGATCGATTCGCATTCCCGCCGCTGCCTGCGGACTCGTCGGACTCAAACCCACTCGCGGACGCACCATCGCCGATCCGGCCGACAAGTCGATGCCGATCCGGTTGATCGCCCAGGGCGCCGTTACTCGCACTGTTCGCGACACTGCACGATGGATGTCTGCGGCTGAGAACTACTACCGCAATCCGCGACTCGCACCGGTTCGCTTGATCGAAGGACCCAGCTCAACCCGCCTGCGCGTCGGCGTGATCGCCGATTCCGTCACCGTCACCAAGACGGACGACGAGACGCGCAAGTCCGTCGAAGCTACGGCCGAACTCCTTGCAAGCCTTGGCCATCATGTCGAGGACGCAGCACTGCCCGTCGGCCCCGAATTCATCGACGACTTCAGCATTTACTGGGGCTTTCTGTCGTTTGCCATCTCCACCGGTGGCAAACAAATGCTCGGACCCGACTTCGACAAGTCCGGCACCGACAATCTCACCAAGGGCCTCTACACGCTGTACCGGAAGAACCTGGTGAAGACGCCGCGCGTGCTCTACCGTCTGCGACGGCTCCAGCAGCAGTACAGCGCCATGTTCTTGAAGTACGACGTCGTGCTCTCGCCGGCTCTGGGGCACACCACCCCCGAGCTCGGATACCTCTCTCCCGCTCAGCCTTTCGAGGAGCTTTTCGACAAGTTGATCGCGTACACGTCGTTCACGCCGCTGAACAACATCTCCGGAGGTCCCGCGATTTCGCTACCGATGCATCAGACCAGCAGTGGTTTGCCGTTGGCTTCGCATTTCTCCGCCGATCTCGGCGACGAGCGCACGCTCCTCGAATTGGCCTTCGAACTGGAAGAGGCTCAGCCCTGGAGAAGAATCCAGGACTGAGCCCCACCCGATAAATACCCTCAGTCTCGCGGCAATCCGAGCATGCGCTCACCGATCACGTTGAGTTGCACCTCGGTTGTGCCGCCGTAGATGGTGGTGGCACGGCCCGAAATGAGCTGCTCCATCGCCTTGTCGCTTGGCTGACCTGGGATGCTGACCGCTCCGGCAGCACCCAGTTCGGCGACGACGAACTCGGCGATCGACTGGCTGATCTTCATCGCCAACAGCTTGCCGACGCTCGACGTCGTACTCACGTCGATCCCCGAAAGTTGCTTGAGCACAACGCGGGAGCCGATGAGGTCGATCGCCTGACTCTCCGCAACCAGCTCGCCGACACGGTAGCGTCCGATCGGGCTCAGGTCTGCCGACTTCGCGAACTTCAGCAGATCGGAGTCCGAGGCGTACGCCTCCATCTTCTGGCTGAGCGCGACGCGCTCGCCGGCCAGCGTCGTCCGGGCGACGTTCCAACCGTCGTTGACCTCACCGACCACGTTCTCGTCGGGGATGAACACGTCGTCGAGGAACACCTCGTTGAACAACGCCGAGCCCGTCATCTCACGCAGCGGGCGGACGGTGATGCCCGGTGTCGACATATCGAGCACGAAGTAGGTGATGCCCTGATGCTTCGGCTTGGTGGCGTCCGTGCGGGCGATCAGCATAGCCCAGTCGGAGAACTGAGCAACCGTGGTCCAGATCTTCTGACCGGTGATCTTCCAACCGCCGTCGACCTTTTCGGCCTTCGTCGACAGTGATGCGAGGTCGGAACCAGCACCGGGCTCACTGAAGAGCTGGCACCACACCAGCTCACCCTGCAGGGTCGGTACGGCCAGCTCTTGCTTCTGCTTGTCCGAACCATGCGCTACGACGGCCTGCACGGCCCAAGTGCCCATCAGGAGCTGCGGCATCGAGATACCCGCAGCCTTGATCTCCTGGGAGATGACGATCTGCTCGAGCGGAGCGGCGCCGCGCCCGTACGGCTTCGGCAGGTGCGGCTGAACCCAGCCGCCGTCGCCGAGTGCGATCAGTTGGTCGTCCTCGTCGAGATCGACCAACTTGGCCAGCTCGGTCGCGATGTCGCCGCGGATCTCCTCCGCCTCGGGCGGTAGTTCGAGAACCGAAGCCCGGCTGACACCGTCAAGTGCTTGCTGCGCAACACGATTGGCTCGATCCTCGCGGGTGCCGAGAATGCCGCGGATCGAGAGCGCGCGGCGGTAGTACAGGTGTGCGTCGTGCTCCCACGTGAATCCGATGCCGCCGTGAACCTGCACGCAGTCCTGCGCTACCTGCACTGCGGCGTCCGGCACGATGACTGCGGCGATGTCGGCGGCAAAATCTGCCGTGTCGTCGCCCTTGTCCAATGCGCTTGCCGCATCCCACACAACGGCGCGTGCCTGCTCGAGCGCAATGCCCATCTGCGCACACTTGTGCTTGACGCCCTGGAACTGGCCGATGGGTCGCCCGAACTGCACGCGTGTCTTGGCGTACTCCGACGCAGTGGAAACACACCAGGACATGACGCCGACGTCTTCGGCGCCGAGAACGACTGCGGCAATGGACCGTACCCGCGCCTCGGTGAGACCGTCGAGTATCCGTTCGGCGCTGATCTGAACATTGTCAGCTTCGATCCGCGCACTACCGCGCAGCACGTCGATGCTGTCCTGAACGGTGATCGCGACTGCGCTGCTCTCGAGCACCGCGTAGCGAACGCCCTCGGGCAACTGGATCGGAACCAGCAGTACGTCGGCGTGCTCACCACCGAGCACACCGTCGAGTGCGCCCGTGATCTTGTACCCACCGTCCGACGACTCGGCCGCCAACGGTGCACCCAAGGCGACTGCTGCCGTACGACTTCCGTCGATCAGACCGGGCAGGAACTCGGGTCCCGCCTTGGAATCGGCGGCGCCGAGAACGGCGCTTGCCAATACCGTCGGAACGAACGGTCCGGGAGAGACTGTGCGGCCCAATGCTTCCAGTGCCACCGCCAAGGTCAGCAGGCCGGCGCCGTGACCACCTTGCTCTTCCGGAACCGCGAGCCCGAGAAGGTCCTGCCCGACGAGTGCCGTCCAGAACTGGGGGAACTTGTCCTCGGTCCGTGACTCCACGGCCGCGCGCACCTGCTCGGTGGTGATGGTGCGCTCGGCGAAGGAGCGCACCGAATCTGCAAGCGCGGTGTGCTCCTCACTCAGCCCGAGACCGAGTTCGTATGCGTTGCGTGCCATGCGCTTACAGTCGTTCTGCGAGGTCGGCGGTGGTCCAGGGACCCTCGCTCTCGATGGTGTTCACACCGTGCCAGCCGGCGAGTTCCGTGATGGCCCCACCCTGAACGGCATACACCTTGCCGGTGAGCTTGCAGTCCGCCGCCGCGAGATAAGCCACGAGCGGCGAGATGTTTGACGGCGCAAACGCATCGAACTCACCCTCGGGGACCTCGGCCGCGAAGAGCGCACCCATACCGGGTGTCGCCAGCGTCAGTCGAGTACGCGCGATCGGCGCAATTGCGTTGACGCGCACGCCGTATCGATCGAGCTCGTCAGCGGCCACCAAAGTCAGAGCTGCGATGCCCGCCTTGGCGGCACCGTAGTTGCCCTGGCCCGCATTGGGCATGAAAGTACCCGAAGCCGAAGCAGTGTTGATGACCGAAGCGTTGACGGTCTCGCCTGCCTTGCTCTGGTCCTTCCAGTATGCGGCAGCGTGGTGCAGTGTCGCGGCGTGCCCTTTGAGGTGCACGGCAATGACTGCGTCCCACTGGCTCTCGTCCATACCCGCGATGAAGGCGTCACGAAGAATGCCGGCGTTGTTGACCAGGACGTCGAGTCGGCCGAACTCACTGACGGCCTGCTTGACGAGGCCCTCGGCACCGTCCCAGGTGGCGATGTTGTCGGTGTTGGCAACAGCCTTGCCGCCTGCAGCGACGATCTCGTCGACTACCTGCTGCGCGGGGCCGGCATCTGCACCGGAACCGTCGTTTGCTCCGCCGAGATCGTTGACCACGACGCTCGCACCCTCACGAGCGAAGAGCAGCGCATGCTCACGGCCGATGCCGCGTCCTGCTCCGGTGATGATCGCTACGCGACCGTCGAGACTTCCCATCAGTTCAGATTCCCATCAGTTCAGTTGTCGGACATGAAGACTCATTTGTCGGCGATGACCGCCAGGCCGTCCTTGATCACGAGGTCGCCGACCGCGCTGGTTTCGTACGAGTACGACGTGGCTCCGTCTGCCGAACCCGACTTGTAGAACACCGTCTCGATGTCCTGGGTCGGGAGTACGGGTTTCGCGAATCGCACTGCGAGACGGCGCAACCGCTCGGTCTCGCCGCCTGCCAGTTCGGTCAGGGCTCCCCACGACGTGAACGCCATCGTGCACAGTCCATGGTTGATGATTCCGGGGAGACCGGACATCCGAGCGATCTCCTCGTCGAGGTGAATCGGCATCGGATCGCCGGAAGCCGGTGAGTACCGGAATGTCTGGTCCTCGTCGATGTGCTGGTTCACCACCGCTGCGGGTCTACCAGCGCGAAGAGCGTCGTCGAATCGGTGTTCGGGAGCCTTCTCGCCAAGTCCGGGGCCCGCGTCGACCTTGCGGAAGAAGGCCGTCATCCACTGCTCGTTGACCAATTCACCCTTGTCGGTTTTGGTTTCGACGTAGATGACGACGGTGGATCCGTTGTCCCGGCCCTCGAATCCGATGGGCTTGGCACGAGCGACAAGGTGGTCACCGGGGTAGATCGGACGGTGGAACAGGAAGTCCTGCTCACCGTGAACGAGCTTCATCAGCAGTTCGACCGGCGCCACCGACAGCGCAGCGGGTGCCATCGACATGAAGACGGGTACCACCGCGAAGACCGGCGGAGCGATCTCGCCTTTCAGGTGTCGCTCGATGGGGTCGTTTGTGGCAGCGGCATATTCGGCGATGCGCTCGGCTGTCACCTCGAAGTGCTCCGGATCGGTCCATACGTCCAGCCCGGACGTATCGAATTCGACCGCGTTGGTCTTCGGTGTCGTCATCGAGCCGTTACCCGACCAGCTCGGCGAACTTGGCCAGCGAGGCCTCGAGATCAGCCTTGGCGTTCTTGGCAACTGCCTTGCCGATCGGCCCGACGATCATGGTGCCCTTGAAGCTGGCGTCGACGGTTGCCTTCGAACCCGCACCGTCGGCCTCGACCGAGAGGATGAATTCGACGGTGACGCCGGCCATTCCGGTTCCGGCAATCTTGACCATCTTCGGAACCTCGACCTCTTCGACGGTCCACTCGATCTTGTTGGCCATACCCATCACGGAGACGACCTCGGTGAACTTGGCGCCCAACGCGACCTCGGTGGGGAGTTCACTCTTCCAGCCCTGGTGAATGGTGAGCCACTCTTCCCAGCGAGACAGATCGGAGAGCGCATCCCAGGTCTTCTCGGGGGATGCGGGCAGTACGGCGGAGACGGAAACGGAAGCCATGATGAAACTCCTAGTGGGTAGCTGGCGGGTTGAGGGTGTGATTCAGCGTGCGTAGGGCTTGTATGCGGTCACGACAACTGCACCGCCGAGTCCGATGTTGTGCTGGAGGGCGACCTTCGCGCCGTCGACCTGACGCTTGTCCGCGGTTCCGCGGAGCTGCCAGGTGAGTTCGGCGCACTGCGCGAGGCCTGTTGCTCCGAGGGGGTGGCCCTTCGAGATGAGGCCGCCGGACGGGTTGACCACCCAGCGTCCGCCGTAGGTGGTGTCGTCGGCGTCGACGAGCTTGCCGCCGTCACCTTCGGCGCACAGTCCAAGTGCCTCGTAGGTCAGCAACTCGTTGGTGGAGAAGCAGTCGTGGAGTTCGATGACGTCGACGTCGTCGGCGGTGATCCCGGCCTGGGCGTATACCTTCTCGGCGGCCTTGCGGGTCATGTCTGCGCCGACGAGGCTGATGGCGCTCTTGTCCTCGAAAGTGCTGTTCATGTCGGTGACCATGGCCTGTCCGACGATCTCGATCGCCTGAGCAGCGAGCCCGTGCTTTTCGACGAATGCTTCGCTGGCGATGATCGCCGCGCCGGATCCGTCCGAGGTGGGCGAGCACTGGAGCTTGGTGAGCGGCCCGTGGATCTGGCGTGCTTCGAGGATCTGCTCGAGGGTGTACTCGTCCTGGAACTGCGCGTACGGGTTGTTCAGTGAGTGCTTGTGGTTCTTGACGGCGATCTTCGCGAACTGCTCTGCAGTGGTTCCGAAGCGTTCCATGTGCTCGACGCCGGCCGCGCCGAACATGTACGGAGCGGGCGGCATCGCGAACTCCTGCAGCTCGGCGAGAGCGAGGAGGTGCCGCATGAGGGGCTGTTCGCGGTCGTCGTAGGTGGATCCGAGGGACCCGGACTGCATCTTCTCGAAGCCCAGCGCGAGTGCGCAGTCGGCCTGACCACTCTTGACCGCCTGCGTGGCGAGGTAGAGCGCGGTCGATCCCGTCGAACAGTTGTTGTTGACGTTGACGATGGGGATACCCGTCAGACCGAGCTCGTAGACAGCGCGCTGACCTGCGGTGGACTCGCCGTAGACGTAGCCGACGTATGCCTGCTCGACCTCGGTGTAGTCGATACCCGCGTCTTCGAGCGCCTTGGTACCCGACTCGCGTGCCATGTCGGGGTAGTCCCACTCGCGGGCTCCCGGCTTCTCGAACTTCGTCATGCCGACGCCGACGACAAAAACCCTGTTACTCATTGCCACTCCTGAAGAGAACGGTATCTGTGTGTGACACGCTGTCCCACCAAAGTATGTGAGACATCTTGTCCAGTCAATGGCGGGGTGAGTATCGTTCGATTTATGACAAAAACAGCCGAGTCGGCGCAGCCCGACGGGCGCAGCACTCGCTGGAACGATCACAAGGAGCAGCGCAAAGCGCGGATCCTCGACGCAGCACTCGATGCAGTCAACGAAGGTGGCGCCGACGTCGGCGTCCAGCAGATCGCCGAGCGCGCCGACGTCCCCCGTTCCGTTGTCTACCGGATCTTCAAGGATCGAGCCGACCTCGACGAGCAGCTGCGAGTCCGCATCCTCGAGATGATGATGACCGACCTGACCCCCACCCTCACGCCACAAGGCACCGTCGGCGAGGCCATCTCACGGGCCGTCGAGACCTACCTCCAGTGGATTGTGAAATATCCACGACTGCACCACTTTTTAGGCAAGGGCTCGCCGAGTACGCGGGCCACCGGTTCGAAAGTGGTGACCGGAACCAAGACGGCAATCGCCGTCCAATTGGGAAATTTGTTGGGCACGATCCTCACCAGCCGTGGCAAACCGTCGAAGATGGCTGAACCCTTGGCTTTCGGCGTCATCGGATTGGTCGACGTCAGCGTCAACCGTTGGCTCAGCCAGCCGGGTTCCGATGTGACCAGTGCGGAATTGGCCGAATTCCTCGAACGCTCCATCTGGCAAGTCCTCGACGGCAATCTCCGGAGCATCGGTGTCGACATAACGCTGTCGACACCGATCGCCGACCTGTGACAGTCACCGAACTACCCTGGACACTCGGCGGACGTGGACTTCAACTGGTCCAGGTTCCATCACTCGCCCTCCACGCACTGGGTGAAGACAACGCTAATCTTGCAATGGAACTCGCACCCGACCTCCTGACCCCGTATCTCCTCGGCGAAGAATGCCAGGGCTTGTGGCGCTACCGTAGCAAGCAGATAGCAGAGAATCCCCTCGACAGCGCGTGGATCACCCGCATCGCAGTCGATGCCCGCACCTCGACGCCGGTGGGGTTGGCCGGATTCCACGGTCGCCCCGATGCGCGCGGGATGGTGGAGGTCGGATATCGCATCGACCCGGCGTTCCGGCGCCAGGGCTACGCACGGGCCGCCCTCGAGATACTTCTCGACGTCGCGAGTCGCGAATCCGAAGTACACATCGTTCGCGCGACCATCAGCCCGGACAATGCCGCATCTCGAAACCTGATCAGCCAGTACAATTTTTGCGAAGTCGGTGAGCAGTGGGACGAGGAAGACGGTCTGGAAACCATCTTCGAAGTCAGTGCCTCTCGATCGGCTTCGGCCGCCAACGGTTGATCACACCGAATACCGACAAGGCAAGAATGTCGGGAGTCAACCGCACAACGACGTCACGCACCGCCGCCAGCAGGCGAGTAACGGCGTCCTCGATCGCCAAAGCCGCACCTAGCCCGAGGTGAGGGCGCATGGCATGAGCGGCGTCGCCAATCAACGCAACTTTGCCGCGTGTCAACAACTTCGGGGTCCGAATCTCGAGCAGTTCGTTCTCGATGATGCGGGTCGGGTCAGCGTTCGCGACGAGCTGCGACACAGGTTCGGGCCAGTCCGCAAAATGCGCAAGACTCTCGCCGCGTTGCGCACCCGCGAAAGCGTAGGTGCGGTTGCCCGCCAACGGGAGAATCCCGAACTCCCCTCGAATCCCCCATACCTGTCCGACAAAATCGGGCGGTGGACCATCGACGATCCAGCGCCAAGCGGACACGCCAGTCCGTTCCACGGTTCCCTCGCCGTCCCAGATCTGCTGTCGCACAACACTGTGCACACCGTCCGCAGCAACGACAAGGTCGTATCGAGCGGTATCACCATCGGTGACGATCTCGCCGCGGCCATGATTTCCGCAGCCAACACCCGTCACCCTGGTTCCGGTGCGTAGGCACTCAGCGGGGATTGCGCGAACCAACACGTCGATCAGATCGGCGCGGTGGATTGTCACCAGATCGCGACCGCCGGCGAGGTCACCAATTTTGCGCGTCACCAGATTTTGCCCGCGCAGATTCCTGATCGCGCCCGAGCTGTACGGAAGGGAATTCGCCCTGACCTGTTCGCCTACACCGATTTCGTCCAACGCTGCCAGAGCGTTGGGAAACAACACGACGGCGGCGCCTACCTCCGTAAACTCGGACGAACGCTCGTACACGGTGACATCCCAGCCTGCTTTGCGGAGCGCGATGGCAGCCGTCAGCCCGCCAATTCCCCCGCCGACGATTCCCGCGCACTGTCCTTCCGGCACAGGTCAGATCCTCTCCGGAACCGTGACAGCCGTCAACCCGCTGGTTTTATCGGTCCAGTGAATGGCACGGTCCTCCAGCATCACCGGCGTCCACAACCTGTATGTCTTCACCTGATGGTGATGACGACACAGGCATTGGAGGTTGCTCGCAATGGTCCACCCACCACGTCTCGGATCGGAAGGATCGAACTCGGTGATGTGGTCGAGTTGGCACCTGTTCGCGGCCACCGAACAACCAGGGAACCGGCAGTGACCGTCGACGGCCCGCACCAATGCGGCCAGAGCCGCTCCCGGAGCATAGGTCAGCGCGCCGGGAGGCGGATCGGGTTGGGTGCCATGCCCATCCGATCTTCGAACGATGTCCGGGGATCGCGCGACCAACCGTTGCATCGCCCGAATCCGATCCCCGCAGCCGTTCGGTTCGCGACTTGGGCGATCACGTCGGGTGACAAGCGGCAGGACAGTCGGAGCATGCTGCCGACGCGGTCGGTTCCCCGCGGCCTGGGCGCGGAAATCGACGAACAAGGCCTGCCAGGTGGAATCAGCGGCGAGCTCGCGAGCAAAATCAGGATCGATCGGCCCGTATCCGTCGATGCTCGCGGGATCTGACATCAATCCGAGGAGCGTCGCCAGATCACACACGATGTGCAACAACGGCTTCCGACGTGAGGATGCAGTCGATCGAGCTGCTGTGGATGCTGCCTCGCACGTTTCGCTGCCACACTGACATGTCAGCCCCTGTTCGCCGTGCAGCAGAGCGACCAGTGCGTCGGCCCTACGGGTCGAGACATTTCGTGGATCGTGGTTGCAGACGCTTCCGGCGGCCTCGTTGATCAGGCCAAGCGCTTCGACGGCCTCGGTCGCGCTGAGTGTTGCCTGCAACTGGGCGAGTCCGTGACGGTCTGCTCGCGTGCGAACATCGCGGTGTTCCAGCATCTTCCGGCGACGTTCGGCGGCAGCATCCGGATCGTAGGCAAAGAGCTGGCGCTCGATGTCGCGCTCCAGTTGCCCGGGCGGAAGACGGTGCGCCGAGGCAAGTACCCGGCGCTCGAGTGCTGCGATCGCCTCGGGGTCGACCCCGGTGAGTCCGTCGACAATCTTGCGCACACGCACATAGTCCAGCTCGCCGGCAGCGAAGGCGACCTTGGTGAGCGGAAGGAACTCCCGTAGGGCATCACCGATCTCGATGTGGACTTCGGCAGTACGACGCGAGCACGTGAGCATGACCGCGATCTCGTTGCATGCGATCCGCCACGCCTTGTCGACATCACCGGACACGTCGAGTTCGGCGTTGAATCTCGACTCCGACAACATGGATGCACCGAGCACCTTTTGCGCGGCTAGCATGTTCTCGCTCTGCGCCGTCGCAAAGAGCATGTCCGGCAACACGAGTGGGTCGACGACAGGACAGCCGTCATCGACGGATGTGCCCACACCGCCCGTCGATCCCTTATCGAACATACATTCGACAATAAACCCACCCACCGACAAGAAAGCTAGAGTGCCGGTTTGTATCCCTTACCCTGCATCCACGCCAGCACGTCCAACACCCTGATGACCGGAACGGATTCGTCGAGACCTGCTCGTGCACGTAGATCGAGGAGTCGACTCTGCAACTCGTCTTCCCGCATGGCTACGCGAACGGGTTCCAGGTGGGCCGACTTCGTTCCCAACTCCCGCCCGACGACGTCGTCGTAGATCGGGAAGAGTCGCGGACGCTTGCGCGCGATCAGTTTGGACGCCATGGTTCGCCCGACACCGTGAATCTCTCGAAGCGCCGTCTCCAACCGCCACACCGGAGATTCCGGAGTGAAGGGATCGGGTTCGTTCGACAGATCGCGATCCGGGCCCACGTCCGCCAGGAGTCGGTTCAGTTCGGCATTGTTCTCCCCGAGCAGGAAGAAGGCTCCTTGCGCCGGAACCTGAACCGACAGAAGCGTCACCGCAACAAGATCTTCCGCGGTGAAGATGTTCGCATCACGATCGCGATTGCCACTGGGATCCCAGGAATCCCACAACGCACCGGTTCGGAGATAACCGGTCTTTCGGAGCGGCCTCGTGAAATATTCCTGCAGCACGTCGACCGCGCCGTCATCGTCCCCGTTTCGCAGCACACGCGGGAGTCGGATGGGCAACTGATCAAGCATGGTCGAGCGACCTTTCCAGTACATATTTGGCGAACCCGGCGTTGTGATACTGCCGAAATGGGCCCTTGCCCTTGGCAACAAGATGCTCCGCGAGCGGACGAACCGTCGTCATGTCGACGGGCAGTTGAGCAAACTGTTCCAACGCATCCGAGTCCTCGAGACTGCAGTCGATCACGGTCCCGTCGCCGTCGGCGGACGCCAACTCGGTGCGTCTGATGGCGACCAGATCGTGCTTGGCGTCGAGTTCTTCGATGCTGCATCCGGTTCGCGATTCCAGTGCCGAACTGGATACGTACACGGACATGACGTGCTCGATCGGCTTACCGCCGACCAGATGGCACTCGACGCTCAGAATCTCCATCGGACCGATATTGAGCGTGAACAAGCGATGGCGCTCCGCGGATCGGTTGGTCGACGGCAGGCAGCTGATCGTCCACTGTTCGATCTCGACGGCGGCCGGAGCGTCGAACGCGTAGGAGAGAACCTCGGCAATCAGTTCGGCGAGATCTTCGAAGAGAGGGTCGCGCTGCAACCGCTCGAAATTCTCGACAGAAGCGGCGGGACGCACAGGCGCCTTGCTCACGCAGGTCCCCTCTCGTCCGGTGCTTTGCTCTCAGACCTCGCGTCCAAGGTACCCAGCCCTACGCGGGTCTCGCGCGTTCGCCCTCACATACACCCTCGCGTTATGGTTCTCGACACGTACCACCGCCTTACCGATCGCTAACTCGAGGAGCACACGAAGTGGAAATCAAGGGAACCGCAGCACTGGTCACCGGAGCGGCATCAGGCCTCGGCGCCGCAACAGCCAAGCGCCTCGCCGACGCCGGCGCTACCGTCTTCGGCCTGGATCTGCCCGCGTCGATCGAGCGCGCAGGCGACAACGTCCCCGCCGGCGTCACCCTCATCCCCACCGACGTGACCAGCGGCGAAGAGGTCGAAGCAGCGATCAACCAGATCGTCGAGTCGGGCTCCCCGCTGCGCATCGTCGTCAACTGTGCCGGTGTCGGCTGGGCCGGACGCATCCTGTCCAAGAAGGGTCCGCACGACCTCGAGCTGTTCCGCACGGTCATCACCGTCAACCTGCTCGGCACCTTCAACGTCATGCGCCTGGCCGCCGACGCCATCGCCAAGACCGAGGCCGTCGACGAGTCGGGCCAGCGCGGCGTTGTCATCAACACCGCTTCCGTTGCTGCCTTCGAAGGCCAGATCGGCCAGATCGCGTACTCCGCCTCCAAGGGCGGCGTGCACGGCATGACGGTTCCGGCTGCCCGTGACCTTGCGCAGTTCGGCATCCGCGTCAACACGATCGCTCCCGGCATCATCGACACCCCGATGCTCGCAGGCGTCACCGACGAGTACCGCAAGGGCCTCGAGGCCGGCGTTCCGTTCCCGTCGCGCCTGGGCCAGCCGTCCGAGTACGCGCAGCTCGCGCAGATGATCGTCGAGCACGACTACCTCAACGGCGAGACCATCCGCATGGACGGCGCACTGCGCATGGCGCCGCGCTAACCTCCCTGCTGTGCGCCTTTATTAACCGCCCGCGGTTAATAAAGGCGCACAGTTGTCAGAACGAATGAAAATACCCACCGTTGGAGTGGGCAGTTGCGCTGAGGTACTCGGCTACTTCCTTCGCCGGCATCGGTCGGCTGATGTAGTAACCCTGAACCAATTCGCAACCGGCGGTAAGCAAGAGCCTCAGCTGGTCGGCCGTCTCCACGCCTTCCGCCAATGACTGCATACCGAGCGCCTTCGCCACCTCGACCACCGAAGTGACAACTGCCGAATCACCCTCGCTCAGTTCGGTGATGAACGACCGGTCGATTTTCAGAATGTCCAACGGCAGTTTCTTCAAACTCTCGAAAGACGAATAGCCGGTTCCGAAGTCGTCCAAGGCAATCGCAATCCCGGTGGCACGTAGGCGATCCAACTCGGCGACGGCAAGCTCCTCCACTGCTCCCGTCTCTGTGATTTCCAGCTGAAGCCGTTTGCCGGACAGACCGCTTGCCTCCAGCGCATCGTTCACGGCTGATCCGAAGCCGGACGACATCAGTTGCACCGGAGAGACGTTCACCGTCACGTACGTGTCGTCGGGCCACGTCGCGGCTTCGGCGCACGCCATGTGCAGTACCTGGAGTCCCAGAGGGACTATCAAGCCGGTCTCCTCCGCGACATCGATGAAAATGTGCGGTGCAAGCACGCCCCGCACCGGGTGATTCCAGCGAAGCAGTGCCTCGAAACCCTCGACGCGGCCGGTGTCCGCACGAACCTGCGGTTGGTAGTACAGCTCGAACTGCCGAGACTCGATCGCAAGCCCAAGTTCTTGCAGGGCCGATGCTCGCTCCCTGGCCCGCGCCCGCAGCACCGGTGAGTATCTTCCTACCCGGTTCTTGCCGGCGGATTTTGCCGCATACAGCGCCAGGTCGGCGGACATGACAAGCGTGTCCGCGTCTTCGGAATCTGCGGGTGCGCCGGCATAGCCGATCGATGCACGAACCTCGATGCGATTCCCCCGCACGCAAAACGGCTCACGCAATGCATCCAGATAGCGAGCGAACACCTCTCCGCCGTCCCCTGTTCCCCGCAAGACGACGCCGAATTCGTCACCACCGATTCGCGCACACATGGCGCCGTCGACCACCCGATTGAGCCGTGCAGCAACGGAAATCAACAATTTGTCACCGACAGGGTGCCCTAACGTGTCGTTCACCGACTTGAAATTGTCCAGGTCGAGGATTCCGACAAGGACTTCCTCGCCGGTTCGGACGGTGCCGAGCGCGTCGGACAGCTCCGAGCCGAACGTCCGGCGATTCGGGAGCCCGGTCAGTCCGTCGGTTGCAGCAAGCCACAAAATTCGCCGCTCGTAGTTGTACTTCTCGGTGATGTCCGAGCCCACGCCTCGCCAACCCACGAACTCCGTGGCCTCGGATAGCCTGGGATGACCCGACAGAGACCACCATCGGTCGACGCCGTCGACACGAACGGGAATGACGACCTCTCGAAACGGCATGAGGCGGTCGAGGTGATCTCCGATGACCTGGACCGCGGCTCGGCCACTCTTCGTCGAACCCACGTCGAGCCGATCCAACAATCCGCGCAGCGACAGGGTTCGCAGGTCGGAGACGGGAACTCCCGAGATCTGCGACAGCCGAGCGGAGGTGTGCGACAACGTCCCGGTGGTGTCGACTTCCCACAGCCAGTCGCGTGACCCACCCTCGAAATCGTCGAGAAGCAAACTGACCGTCTGGCGCTCGGCAGCAGCCTCGAACTCGGCAAGACAACGACTTCGGAACGACGCCCAGAGGTACACGACGCCGATAATCAGTGTCACCGAGTACACGACCAACTGGAACGAGAGGACAGCGTATTCCGTAGTTCTCTTGGGCAGGATAACGACGAGCAATCCGATGCTGTGCACCAGAATCCACGCTACCGCTATCGACCGAACCGTCGACAATGCTACGGCGCCGGCGCCCATGACTCCGGCGAATGTCGCTAGAAGCACAAGCTTTCGCGAGTTGTCCGTCACGGGAAGCATCGCGGCGGCGAGAACGACAAGCAGAAGCCCGAGCAGGATCACCTCGAGCATGAGCGCCCAGTAGTCGTACTTCGTCGTATGTTTGGGCGTGTACCGGCCCTTCAGGACGACTCGCGGTATCCAGACGCGCACCGAATTGAGGACGACCAAGAAGGCCGCAGAACCCCAGATCACCCGAAACTCGTTGTGACCGGGGGGTACGACATACACAAGCAAAGCGCACACGCTGAGTACATTGACCATGTTGGCCAGTGGCGCGACCGTCGTCACCTGCAGTATCTGGCGTGCGAAGAGGTCGCGCCGCTCGACGTCAGACAGTTCGGCGTCGCTCGCACTCGAAGTCAGCCTGCTCAGCATGCAACACCCTCCATCGTGGAGCCGACCAGATGAAGGTAGCGCGGATGCGGGTTCCGGACACACGATGACGAGAAACTAC
This sequence comes from Rhodococcus sp. OAS809, assembly GCF_040546695.1. Taxonomy (NCBI): domain Bacteria; kingdom Bacillati; phylum Actinomycetota; class Actinomycetes; order Mycobacteriales; family Nocardiaceae; genus Rhodococcus; species Rhodococcus sp. OAS809. Next base: position 3,902,307 of record NZ_JBEPOI010000002.1, read on the forward strand.
GAGTTGAAACATACTGTTAAATAGGATGTTTCAGACAATCACGACAGAACGGATCAGCGCTACAACTCGGAAGCCAGCGGAATTTCCTTCTCCGCGCGGTCCGTCATCCACTCACGGAGGACCTTGGTGGCAATGACGTCGTCCTCGTTGTACTGCAGGATGCGTGTCCGCTGCGTCTCGTCCGGCTCACCGTCGTAGCCAACCGCCTCGCGGTACCACGCCATCGACGCTTCACCCCCGGCCTCGGCGTCACGCCAGTTGAAGCCGGCGACGGGCGCAATCTTCTTGAGCCCCTTTCCGTTCGGGCAGATGAACTGATCACTCACTGCTTGATAGATGTCGACCCACTGCGGACTGTCGATGAACTCGCGGATCTCGTCCTTACTCGGAATCCCGGGTTCACCGGCAAACCTGCGCGCCGAGTCCAACAACCACTTGTCCTCGGCTGAACGCGAATAACAGTATGCGGCAAAGGTTTTACCCGAAGCAGCGGCCGCGGCACGCTCCGCCATCAGCCAGCCCCAGAACTCTGCGAACGACCGCGCCTCGTCACGCGTCGGCAGCGGATCCCACGTCGCAAATCCTCGATACATCGAGAAGCCGCCGACATTGAGCAACGTCCCCCACAGGTACGCGCCGTGCTCCTGATAGCTCTCCATGTCGACGTCGATCTCGATGTCCGCCCGAGTCACCGAGATCTTCTCGAACCGCCGCACCAACGGAGCATCTGCCAACCACGCCTTGGCGATCACGACTGCGTCGTCGAAATTTCCGTGCGGCCAATCCTCGAGCGGCTCACCGTCCCAGGCGGCCAGCTGATCGATCGTGTTGCAGCCGACGTCGCGCAGAAGCTCGGCCCGCGATCCGACAGCCACCAGGCTGACGTCGCGGTTGCGGACCAATTCCTGCTTGCATTCGGTCCACCACGGGCACGACTTGCACTCGCTCACCTGTGACGGAGACGTCAGCACCTCACCGCGGGCCACAGCGATACGGTCGGCGAAACGCTCGTCGTAATCGTCGAGAATCGCGCTGAGGTCGTGGACGAGGATGCAGTCTCCGTTGTATCCGATCGCGCCTGCCGTCAGCGACGGGCTCGCCAGCCCACGACGCTCGAGCATCCGATAAACCTGCGCGACGCGCATCTGATCGCGGACCTGACTGCGGACCTTGCGTTTGGGATCGACCGCGGGCTCCCATTCGAAGAGCCCCGAGGTGATCGCGCCCTGACCCGGATCGGTCACCTTGTGATTGACGACAATGACGGGGATGTACCCGCCGCCCTCGTCGTCACGGATGAGCATTTCGCAGCGGCCCTTGCGTCCGGTGTCGCGCTCGACCGGCAAGACCGCGCCCCAGATCCGGTCCGCGCCGGCCTCACAGGCAGCCAAGGTGTCGCGAGCCTGAGCCGACGCCGATTGGTCGGGGTTGATCTTCACCCAACGCTCGGGAGCAGCACCGATCACGAGTTCGGCGATCTCCGCGCGCTTCGCGATCGCGGCATCCTGGCGCTGCTTGACGCCGGTGTCGACGGGTTCCGAAGCCGATTTCCCGGGAAACAACCCGTCCAGACGCACCCGATGACGGCATCGGGTCAACGCCCCCGAATCGATGATCGGGAGCTGGGGCGCGGGGTTGTTAACGGAACACACGATGACGAAGATTATGTGCTCCCCTAGGCTGAAGCCGAAGCGCAGGTACCTGGCAACACACAAACACCTGGAAACGGGGTCCTTTTCGATGGGGTTGTTCAAGAAGCGAAAGTCTCGTGCCACCCGCAAGGCGGAGGCAAAGGCTCTCAAGCACAAGGCTGAGGTCGAGGCGAAGCTCAACGCCAAGAGCCAGCGTAAGCGCGACAAGGTCGAGACCAAGTCGCTCAAGAAGCTGGAGAAAGCCGAGATCGAGTCACAGCACAAGATCGAAAAGGCGCAGATCGCGACCCTGAAGGCGCAGGAGAAGGCCGCTGCGAATCAGGGCCTGACCGTCGCCAAGGTGCGTAAGTACCTGGGAGTGGCACGTCTGCTTGCCCCCGTTCTCCTGCCGATCGCCTACCGCGCAGCCACGGCGGTGCGCGCCCAGCTCGACACCACGCGTGCACAGAAGATGGGCATCGCCGTCGACCAGCTCGGTGACTACACCGGTCACGGCGCGAAGTTGAGCGCTCGTATCGCCGGCGCCGAGAGCTCGGTCACCGAGATCCTCAGCCGCAAGCCCGACGACGCGGAGACGCAGCGTTTCGCCGCCGCCATCCGTGAGCGCCTCGGCGACCTCAGCACGGCAGTTCGCGCTGCCGAGCAGATGCCGCAGGCTCGCCGTAAAGCAGCTCACCAGGCGATTTCTTCCGAACTCGACGGCGTCGAAGCAGATCTGCTCGCACGTCTCGGCGTGCGCTAGACCTGAGAACGCCAGTGAGAGCAGCCGAGCAGACCGCGACCCTCCGGGGGACAGCTGTCGGTTCCGCTTCGGCTGCTCTCGCTGTCGCCGCGCACGGGATCGGCGGAGGCGAGCTGCCACAGTCGTCGTCGCTGACCCTGTTGCTCGCCGTCTGCGCAACCGTCGGCGCCGTGACGGCCACCCTTCCCGCCCTCTCTCGGGGGCCCGCTGCCTTGATCGTTGCTCTGGGTCTGGGTCAGCTCGCCGCGCACACCACCATGACGCTCTCCGAGCACGCTCATTCGCCCGCTCCGGGATTGGTGATGCTCGGTGCTCACGCCGGTGCCACCGTCGCTTGTGCGGTGGCGGTCCTGGCCGCCGAGCGCCTCTACCGCGTTGTCACCCACGCTCTCCACGTCGTCCTGGCGTCTCTGGCTCCCGCCGCTGTCACTTCCCGCGGCCACACCGTCTCGACCGGAATCCATCACGGACCTGTCGACGCTCTACTTCGCGCCAGCATCTCGCGGCGCGGTCCTCCTGCCCTGGTCTGAAGATTCGTAGAACGCCCCACCCCTTCACCAGACCAAGAGGACACTTCCCGACATGAAGAACACCCTGATTTCGCGCGCGGTTGTCACGACCGTCGCTACCGGCAGCGCCGTGCTGCTGGCCGCCGGAATTGCTTCAGCGCACGTCAGCGTCGTCGCACCAGGAGCTGCGCAGGGCGGATACTCCGTTCTCACGTTCCGCGTGCCCACCGAATCCGACACCGCTTCGACCACCAAGCTGACGGTGGCGCTCCCCGACCTCAAGTCGGCACGCACCGAACCGATGCCCGGCTGGACCGCCGTCGTGGAGAAGGACCCCACCTCGTTGGTCGCCAAGTCCGTGACGTGGACCGCCGACCCCGGCGTCGGAATCGCCCCCGGCCAGTTCCAGCAGTTCGTCCTTTCCGCCGGCCCGCTGCCCGAGCAGGAAGAGGTCGAGTTCAAGGCCGTGCAGACGTACAGCGACGGCAACGTCGTCAACTGGGATCAGGAAGAGCTTGCCGACGGCAGCGAGCCGGACAAGCCCGCGCCGACGCTGACTCTCGCCGCATCCACCGGCGATGCCCACGGAGCCCCCTCTGCCGATAACACTGCCGAGACGTCCGCTGCTTCCGAATCTTCTTCGTCAGACAACACCGCGCGCTGGCTCGGCGGCGTCGGCCTGGTGCTCGGCGCGTTGGGCGCTGCACTCGGCCTCGGCGCACTGGTCAGGAGCAAGCGCTGATGAGTACCCGGATCAAGGTCATCGCCGTCGGCATGCTCGCGATGCTGGCCACGATGCTCGGAATGGGCACGGCCAGTGCACACTCCGCGGTCGTCGGCTCCAACCCGGAAAACGGTGCGTCCATTCAGGTTGCGCCTGACACGGTTTCGGTCACGTTCAACGAGGCTCTGCAGGCACAGTTCGCGGCGCTGACGGTCACCGGCCCGGACGGCAACCTCTGGACCAAGAGCGATCCGTCCGTCGAAGGACCCACTGTCAGTGCAGACCTCGGCGATCTCGGGCCGACCGGCGTCTACACCATCGCGTACCGCGTCACCTCCGCTGACGGTCACCCCGTCAACGGAACCCTGACGTTCACCCTCACCGAGGCGGGGTCGGGCACTCCCGGCGCTGCCGCCGCGTCGAGTACGGGTGAGTCGGAGTCCGGCAGCATGCCGGTGTGGATCTTCATCGTCGCCGGCGTCGTCGTGTTCGGCGGTGCGCTGTTCTTCGTGCTCCGTAAGCCGAAGTCGAGCTGATCGCGTGACGGGTACGGCAAACAGGTGGTGGTTGCTGTTTGCCGTACCCACAGCTCTGCTGGGAGTCCTGATCGCCTGGGGCCTCGCCAGCCCGTCGGGACCCGAATCGTCGAGCACGGTCCGCGTTCTCGCGATCGGATGTGGTTCGTTGACCCTCGGCATCGCGACGCTCGCCTGGATGGGCCGCAGTGAACGCCGCCCGGCGACAACCCCCGCCGTCATGTGGACTCAGCTCACCGCGGTGGCAGCAGTGTGGCTCGTCGCCGAGATCACGCTCCTCGTGCTCAATGCCGCAGCGGCCGACGGCGCCCCGGTCACCTCGCTGACCATCGGGCACTTCGGCGCATTCGTCTCCGAGGTCAACGTCGGCCGCGTCGGCGTCGCGATCATCGCGTGCGCGTTTGCCGTCGTCTGTTACGGCATCTACGGATTCACCAATCCCGAGACGGTGCCCGTCGCACCGGCATTGGTCGTCTCCGCGTTGGCGCTCGCTGCCCGCCCGATCACCGGGCACATGGCGCAGCAGAGCTTCGGATCGATCCTCGACGCCGTTCACGTCCTCGCTGCGGCCTTGTGGTTCGGCGTGCTCGCCGCACTCGCGCTTGCCGTACCGTCGCGCGGTGCCTGGGCGATCTGGTTGCCCAAGTACTCCGCTCTCGCCTGGCGATGCGTCCTCGCGCTGGTCGTCACCGGTATCGTCAACGCCGTCGTGCGACTCGACTCACTCTCCGCCTTCTACGACACCGCATACGGCCGGGTGATCCTCGCCAAGATCGTGGCGATCGGACTGCTCGTCGCCCTGGGATGGTGGTGGCGCCGGACATGGGTGGTCGCGAGCGCTGCACACCGCATGAGTTCGGACGGATCCCTGCGTCGCGCCATCGGTGAAGTTGTCTTCATGGCCATCGCATTCGGGCTTGCCGCGGCCCTTGCGACAACTGCGTAAGACGTGCCTCAGCGCGACATTTCGTGACCCGCACATTTAACGTTTCACGTCGAGATTTAACCTCTGCGTGAGTTTATTTTCCCAGCTTGCGGCGGTTTCCGGCCCCCCTTAGCGTTGCTCGCATGACGGAGGCCCAACGCTCGTTTCTCGTCTGCGCTTCGCAGCGCAGCGGCAGTACTTTGCTGGTCGAATCCCTGCGAGCAACCGGGGTTGCGGGTGAGCCGGAAGAGTTCTTCCAGTACCTCCCCGAGACCTCGCGATCGCCGCAACCGAGGCAGTGGTTCGAAGACGTCACGGACGAGTCCGTCCTGGGTCTGCTCGCCCCGTTCCACCCGGGCACGCCGGACACTCGCACCTCCGAACAGTGGCGCACACAACTTCTCGAACTCGGCCGAACCCCCAACGGAGTCTGGGGTGGCAAGCTGATGTGGAACCAGACGCCGCTCCTACTCGATCGCGCGGCCGGATTGCCCTGGCGCAGTGGGACGGACCTACGTTCAGCACTCCACGACACCCTCGATCACGACCTGCAGTTCATCCACGTCTATCGAGAAGATGTCGTCGCTCAAGCTGTGTCGATGTGGCGCGCCGTGCAGACACAGGTTTGGCGCGACGACGCGACTCCACCGAATCTCTCGGACGGTGCGCAGTACAACGCAGTCGGAATCGCGCACCTGGTGACGATTCTCGGTGAGCAGGAACGCCAATGGAAGCGCTGGTTCGAAGAAGAGGACATCTCTCCCATCGAAGTCGGGTTCCGCGATCTCACCGAAGACCCGCAGTCCGTGGTCGCAAAAACCCTCATCTCCCTCGGCCTCGACGGACAACTGGCCCCGCCACCGCCGCTGCGTCGTCAGAGCGACGGACGATCCCGCGAATGGGTGCAGCGTTATCGCATCGACGCCGAACAGAACGGATATCCCGTCACATGAGCACCGTCACCGATGTCGTCGACGAACTCCGAGTTCTCGAATCCGAAGCGGTTCACATCATTCGAGAGGTGGTGGCAGAACTCGAAAGACCGGTACTGCTCTTCTCGGCCGGCAAGGACTCGATAGTCCTGCTTCGTCTGGCCGAGAAGGCGTTTCGGCCCTCCCCACTCCCTTTCCCGGTCCTGCACGTCGACACCGGTCACAATTTCGCGGAGGTCATCGAATTTCGCGACCGTCGAATCAAGGAGGGCGGGCACACACTTCTGGTTGCTTCCGTTCAGGATTCGATCGACCAGGGCAGAGTGCAGGAGTCGACCGAGACCAGCGGATCGCGAAACCGCCTGCAGACCAGAACCCTGCTCGACGCTCTCGAAGCTGGAAGGTTCGACGCCGCGTTCGGTGGCGCCCGCCGGGACGAGGAACGTGCGCGCGCCAAGGAAAGAGTCCTCAGCTTCCGGGACGAGTTCGGCCAGTGGGACCCGCGAGCGCAACGGGCCGAACCGTGGTCGCTCTACAACGGTCGGATCAGACGCGGCGAGTCCGTTCGTGTCTTCCCGCTGAGCAACTGGACCGAACTCGACATCTGGCGCTACATAGCCCAGGAGGAACTGGAACTGCCGTCCATCTATTTCGCGCACCAGCGGAGGGTATTCGAGCGCGACGGAATGCTCCTCGCTGCTTCCGAATTCAGCACCGACGCCGAGAACGCCGCGGCAACGACCGAGTGGGTGCGATATCGAACCGTCGGCGATCTGACCATCACCGGTGCCGTTCGATCTCATGCCACCACCATCGACGACGTCGTCACCGAAATCTCGGCCGCGACGGTTTCCGAACGAGGCGAGACTCGCGCAGACGACCGAACGTCGGTCGCCGCGATGGAAGACCGAAAGCGTGAGGGCTACTTCTGATGACGACCACCATCACTCGCCAACTCCTGCGGCTGGCAACGGCGGGTAGCGTCGACGACGGCAAGAGCACGCTGATCGGACGACTGTTGCACGACACCGACAGCCTGCCAACCGATCACCTCGATTCCGTGACCGACGAGCACGGTGTCGCCGACCTGGCTGCACTCTCCGACGGACTACGTGCCGAGCGTGAACAGGGCATCACGATCGACGTCGCGTACCGATTCTTCTCCACCCCGACAAGAAGTTACGTACTCGCCGACACCCCGGGGCACGAACGCTACACGCGCAACATGTTCACCGGAGCATCCAACGCTCACGTAGCGGTCCTGCTGGTCGACGCGAGGACCGGCGTGTTGCGTCAGACGCGCCGGCACGCCAGAATCGCCGCACTGCTCGGTGTTCCGAACCTTGTAGCCGTGGTGAACAAGATCGATCTGGTGGACTTCGACGAAGCGAGATTCGCTCAGGTGCAGGAAGAATTGCGGGCCTTGGCACGGCAAGTCGGACGCGAGGACGTACTCGCCATACCGGTCTCCGCGAAAGCCGGCGACAATGTCGTGACGCGGTCCGAGAACACCGCGTGGTACGAGGGGCCGACGCTCCTCGAGTACCTCGAAGGCGTCGAACTCCATGCGCCCGCGACGCACATCGAGGAGCTTCGGCTTCCCGTGCAATGGGTTTCGCGCCCCGATCCGCAGAATCGTCGCCGGTACACCGGCCGGATTTCGGCAGGCACACTGAGCGTCGGAGACGAGGTAGTGGTCCTGCCGTCCGGATCGAAGAGCACCGTGATCAGTCTGGACACTCTCGACGACAACCGCAGTACTGCCGTTGCACCACTGTCGGTTTCGGTGGAACTGGCCGACGACATCGACGTCGGACGTGGCGACGTTCTGGTCAGCGGCGGTGCGCAGGCTCATTTGCCGGTTCTGGCCCGAGAACTCGAAGCCACGATCTGCTGGTTGTCCAACACACCGTTGCGCGCGGGCGATCGGATAGCGCTCAAACACACGTCCCGGACCGTGCGAGCGACCGTCCAAGAACTGCACACCCGTCTCGATCCTGAAACGCTCGACGAGCAGGACAGCCCTGTCGAACTGGGACTCAACGATATCGGAACGGTCACGCTCCGAACCAGTTCCGTGGTGGTCGCCGACACCTACGACCACAATCGGGACTCTGGCGCCTTCATCCTGATCGACGAGCAGAGCAACGACACCGTCGGCGCAGGCACCATTCTCGAACCACGCGTCGTCGTTCCCGGCGAGCAGACCCGCAACGACATCAAGTGGCATCCGTCCTCACTCGAACGTCAACGGCGATGGGCGTCTACCACCCAGAGGGGCGCGACGATCTGGCTGACCGGCCTTCCTGCCTCCGGAAAATCCACCGTCGCAGTCGCTGTCGAACGTGCGCTCGTCGACGCGGGACGCACCGCGTATCTGCTGGACGGTGACAACGTCCGCCACGGTATCTCCGACGATCTCGGGTTCTCGCCGGGAGACCGAGCCGAGAACATCCGACGCGTCGGGCATCTCACTCGACTGTTCGCCGACGCCGGCGTCGTGGCGATCGCGTCGATGGTTTCGCCGCTGCGTTCGGATCGAGCAATTGCGCGCGCTCTCAACGAAGCTGCCGGACTCACCTTCCTCGAAGTTGCCGTCACCACTCCCGTCGAAGAATGCGAACGTCGAGATCCCAAGGGCCTGTACGCTCGTGCGCGGGCGGGTGAACTGAAGGGGCTCACCGGAATCGACGCGCCTTACGAGACGCCGGAGGACCCGGACCTGGCATTCGACACAACCGGCGCTGACATCAACGAGCTGGTCGAGCGGGTCATCGCATTGCTGGAAGAGCGCGAAGCCGCAAGGCCCTAGGGATTTTCGGTGTCCGACTCGAGGTAACCGCGGTCCGCACTGTAGGCGGACCGCACGTTGGGTCGGACACCGATCTTCTCGAGGTACGCCGCCATGCGGTGCACCGCCATCGCGCTTCCCAATGCCTCGTCCGGGAGACGATCGTCGGTTTCGGCGCGCCACGTGTGAAGCTGCGAGGACAATTCCGCCTGTATTGCCGAGACTTCCGGTCGATCGATCAGATTGATCTTCTCGTCCGGGTCGGCACGGAGGTCGTACAGCTCCCGGGGTGCGCGTACCGCAAGATGCTCGGTGCCGAGCGCTTTTCCGGAAAGACTGTCCTCGATGTCGAGCGGTAGATCCAGAGCCGGGCGGACGGCGTAGTTCTCGATGTAGCTGTAGTCCTTGGTTCGCACCGCACGAATGGGATCGAAGCTGTCGTGAAAGGTCTTCTCCGTGAACAGGGAAGTACGAACGGGTTCGGACGGTTCAGTTCCGCGGTCGACGAGGGCATCGGCGTGCGAGCGCCCTTCCACCTCGGTGGGGACGTCGATTCCGAGCAGATCGAGAATGGTCGGAACGAGGTCCACACCGCTGAACAGTGTCTCGTATTCCTTTCCGCCACTGCGATACCGCGCGGGAGGCCGAGCGATCAAGGCAATACCGGTGCCCGGGGCGTAGAGCGTCGACTTGGCGCGCGGGAACGCCGCGCCGTGATCAGTGAGGAAGAAGACCCAGGTGTTCTCGTCGAGCCCCTCTTCCTCGAGGGTCGCGAGCAGTTCCCCCACCGCGGCGTCGGCCACCTCTACGCTGCCGTGGAATTCGGCCAGATCCTCGCGCACCTGTGGCACGTCCGGAAGGTATCCGGGGACCTCCAGGGCTGCGGTGTCCGCCGGGGTATAGCGATCGGCGGGGTACGGGCGATGCGTTTCGAAGAATCCCGTGGTGAGCAGGAACGGCTCGGGCGGGAAGCGTCGTAGCCAGTTCTGGGCACGCGGAACCACGTAGTCGCAGAACGAGTTGGTGACGTCGTACTCGTGGTAGCCCAGTCGCTTCGGATACGCAGTCTCGTGCTGCATGCCGAAGAGCGAGGTGTACCAACCGTTGTCGGAGAGGATCTGCGGGAGCGTCTGCACCTCAGCGTGGTACTCCCAGCCGTGGTGCGCCAACCCGATCAGACCGTTGTTGTGTGGATACCTGCCCGAGAAGAGCGATCCGCGCGAAGGCGAGCACAGCGGCGCCGTCGCGTGTGCGTCGGTGAACCGGATGCCTTCTGCCGCCAGCCGGTCGAGATGGGGGCTGTTGACCCCGGCGACACCGTAACTCGCGAGGTGCCGCCCCAGGTCGTGCCAATGAATGATCAGGACGTTATCTCGCGCAGCCGACACGTGGGCAAGGCTAGTTGCCCCGCCCACCTGCGGCAACAGCTCGAATCAGCAGGATCTCAACTGTTTCTGCCGAGTTGTCTGATCCATCCGCGGGTATCGGCCGGATCGATGACGTCGTCCAGTTCGAACGTGGTCGCCGCCATCAGCGCCTTGCCCTGTGCGTAGGCCAGTTCTACGAACTGACCGAACAGCGTTTCCCGAGCCACCGGATCTTCGACGGACTCGAGTTCCTTGCGGAAACCGAGACGCACAGCACCTTCCAGACCCATCGGCCCGATCTCGCCCGTCGGCCACGCGACCGTGAACTCGGGGGCGTGGAAGGAACCACCGGCCATTGCCATGGCGCCCAACCCGTAACCCTTGCGCAGGATGATCGTTCCGAACGGCACGGTGAGGCGAGCACCGGCAACGAAGAACCTGCCGAACCTTCGAACCGTCGCCTCCTCCTCCGAATCCGGGCCCACCATGAATCCCGGTGTGTCGCACAGCGTCACCAGAGGGATGCGGTGCGCTTCGAGCAGTTCCAGGAAATCCGAAGCCTTGTCCGAGGCTTCCGCGTCGATCGCGCCGCCGAGATGCTCGCTGCTGTTCGCCAGCACACCGTACGGAACTCCTTCGACACGAACGAGTGCGGTTACTACACCGCGTCCGTAGTCTCGACGCAGTTCCAGGACGCTGTCGACGTCCGCGATTGCGTCGATCGCTCCACGAACGTCGTACGAGCGCAGGCGATTCTCCGGCACCACATGCCGCGAGAGCCGCGGATCCGGAGCGGTCCACTCTCCGCTCGCACCCTGGAAGTAGCCGAGGTACTGCTTGGCCAGCGCCACCGCATGAGCGTCGTCGTCAGCCACCAGGTGTACGACGCCGTTGCGGCGCTGCACGTCGATGGGGCCGATGTCCTCGGGGCGAAAGTTTCCGAGCCCGCCGCCCTCGACCATGGCAGGACCACCCATCCCGATGTTGGCGTCCGGTGTCGCGATCAGGACGTCGCACGCGCCGGCCAGGGCCGCGTTGCCTGCGAAACAGCGCCCGGACACGACGGCGACCATGGGCACCCGCCCGCTCAGCGCCGCCATGGCGCGGAAGGTTCCCAGCTCGAGGCCTGCCCCGGCGCCGGCGTCGGTGTCACCGGGGCGACCACCGCCGCCTTCCGCGAACAGCACTACCGGAACTCGCTTGCGATCGGCGATCTCGAGCAGGCGGTCGGTCTTGGCGTGATTGCGCATGCCCTGGGTACCGGCCAGCACCGAGTAGTCGTACGAGATCACGACGCTCTCGCCGCCGCTGATGGTCGCTACTCCGCCGATCAGTCCGTCGGCGGGTGTGTTGGCGATAAGGTCTTCCTCGCTTCGCCGACTGCGCTGCGCTGCCAACGCGAGAGCGCCGTACTCGACCAGGCTGTCGTCGTCGACCAGGTCGTAGACGTTCTCGCGAGCAGTCCGCCGCCCCAGCTTGTGGCGTTTCGCCACTGCCGCGGGCCGCGCCGCGTCCAGGGTCACCTCGTGGCGAGCGATGATTTCGGCGAGGTCGGGACGTACGTCGTCGAGGTCCACCTCGTCGACCTCGGCGAGCTTCGATCCCGCGCTCGCGCTACGGACGACGAGCAACGGTTCGCCCGCACTCACCGATCTCCCCGGTGACGACAGGACCCGGACGACTTCGAGGTCACCGGGCGCCGAGAGAACATGCTGCATTTTCATCGCTTCGAGGACGGCAACCTGGCCACCCGCATGGACGCCGTCACCGACTGCGGCAAGTTCGACGACGATTCCCGCCATCTGTGCACGGACCACGTCCTCGTCCGGCGCGATGTCCACACTCGCGGAGGGTGTTTGTGGGCCCGCTTCGGGAACGAGGTCCGCCAATCGAGAACCCAACCAGTCGACGTCGACCAGACCGTCGCGGAAGTCCTTGTCGGACAGTATTGCCTGCAGAAATTCGAGGTTGGTCGCCACACCGTCGATGGCGAACTCACTCAGAGCAGCAATCGACTTACGCACCGCGGCAGGGAAATCCGATCGACGCGTGTGGGTGATCACCTTTGCCAAGAGCGAATCGTAACGCGCACTCGGCGAGAGCCCGACCATGCCGAAGGTGTCCACGCGCACGCCGGGTCCGCCCGGAGGAGTGAAGTTGTCGAGCGTGCCCGACGAGGGCAACGCATTGCCGTCCGGCGTCATGGATTCCATGTTGACGCGGGTCTGGATCGCGATTCCCGAAGCGTTTGCCACGGATCCGACTGTCTCCGAGCCCTTCTCGACAGCGATGATCCCTGTTGGCAAGTCCAAGTTCTCGAACGGAACTCCGTCCGCGATCGCGAGCTGCACGGCGACGAGATCGATTCCGGTGACCTCTTCGGTCACCGTGTGCTCCACCTGAATTCGGGGATTGACTTCGAGGAAGACGAACCCGCGTTCCTCGACCAGGAACTCGACCGTCGCGATGCCTCGATAGCCGACCTCGGCGCACAGCCTCGCCGCCGCAGCGTGAAGACGCTCGCGCAGGGCCCCCGACAGCCCCTGCGCGGGCGCAACCTCGATCAACTTCTGATGGCGACGTTGGACGCTGCAATCGCGGTCACCCAGAGCGAGCGCGTGGGTTCCACCTTGCCCCGGTGCCGCCACGATCTGCACTTCGATGTGCCGAGCGTGCTCACTGAGTACCTCGGCGAACAGTGCCGAACTGCCGAATCCCGACTGGGCTTCGGCCGCACACACACGGTACGCGTCGTCGAGCGCTTTCGGGTCGCGCACCGCGCGCATGCCGCGGCCACCGCCGCCGCTGAGCGCCTTGATCATGATGCCGCGGGAGTTGCGCTCGAAGAATTCACGCACCTCGTCGAGGTCGGCGTTCGCCGATGTCGACGGCAGGACCGGCACTCCTGAGTCGACCGCCGCAGTGCGGGCGCTGGCCTTGTCGCCGAAAGTCCGGAGAACCTGGGCGTCCGGGCCGACGAAGACGATGCCCGCCTCGGTACACGCCTGCGCGAATTCGGCATTCTCACTGAGGAATCCGTAGCCCGGGTGCACGTGCGTGGCGCCCGTTTCGGCCGCGATCTTCAGCAGTGCGCTCTGATCCAGGTACGCGGATGCGCCCGACGCTCCGAGCGGCACCGACTCCGTGGCCGCCGCGACGTGCGGACTGGACGCGTCGTCCTCGGCGTACACCGACACCGTCTCGATCCCGAGTTCACGGGCAGTTCGAATGATCCGCAGCGCAATTTCGCCGCGGTTCGCAATCAGCAGTCTCACTTGTCCCCCTGAGTGCGCTCGAACAGATCGCCCTTGCGCACCTTTCCTGTCGCTGTCATCGGAAGCGCCTCGAGCACTTCCACTTCGGGCACCTTGTACGTGGCCATGTTCTCCTTCGCCCACGAGACGATCTCGTCGGCCACAGTGTCGGAACCCTCGACCAGTTGGACAAACGCAAAAGCCACCTGCCCCTTGTCCGGGTCCGGTTTCGGCACCACCGCAGCCTTTTCGATCGCCGGGTGCAGCATGAGCAGCGCTTCCACCTCGGAGGGAAAGACACTCATGCCGTTGGTCTTGATCATTTCCTTGTTCCGCGCCAAATAGTGCAAACCGCCACGCTCACTGAACTTTCCGACGTCACCGGTCTGCAGCCAGCCGTCACGGATGGCGTCGGCGGTGGCCGCCTCATTGCGGTAGTACGCGGAAAGGATGGACGGGCTGCGCACGATGATCTGCCCGTGCTCGCCGACGGGAACCGGCCTGCCGTCGTGATCGACGATCAGAACGTCGGTGCCGGGCACCGGAATTCCGCAGAACACCGGCTCGCTTTTCAGGTCGTAGTCGCCGTCCTGGAAGCCGAGGGTGATCGTGTCCGCGGTGTGGGTTTCGGTCATGCCGTAGCTCGCTTCGCGCAGAACGCCGCCTGTAGCCTCGCGCCACCGCTGGCGCGTGGCCGGATCGAGTTTGAGAACGAACGAAACTGCCATGACGTTCTGGAGTGTCGAGAGATTTCGCTCCGCGAATCCTGGCGTGTCCATCAGTTCGACGTAATTGTCGACAGTTCCGACCAGCGAGGTCACGCCGTAAGCCTCGACAGCGTCGAGCGTGGTCTCCGCATCCCAACGATTCAGCAGGACCACGGTTCCGCCGTTGACGAGCGGAACCAGGATGCCGAAGTCCTCACCTGCGATCCAGAAGATCGGCAGAAACACCAGGGACACCGGCGGATTGGCACCCACCTGGTCACCGCCCGCAAGCGTCGCGGTGGCCGCGGTGTAAACCATGTGGCGCTGAGTGTGCTCACAGCCCTTGGGCATTCCCGTCGTTCCGCCCGTGTAGTTCAGGGCGGCGAGGGAATCGAGTTCGGTGGCGACAGGAGTCGCCCGCTCACTGGTGATGATCGACTGCCAGTCGCTCAGGCGCGGATCGTCGACCTCGAAGGGCAGTTCGACGGTCGGGATCGCCGTCAGCATGTCCGACACTGCAGTCTTCGCGACGTGTTCGAGTGGAGTCTGTGAGCGAACCTTCTTCACCAACTTCGAGAAGGTGTTCTGCGTCAGTAGGACCTTGACGCCGGCATCGTTGAGTTCGTGAATCAATTCATGTTCACGGAAGAGTGGATTGATCGGCACGTGAACCGCACCGACCTTGAGAATGCCGAGCATCGCGATATGGAACTGAGGGCAATTGACCAGGTGAACGCCGACGCGATCGCCGCGTTCGACTCCGAGTGACAGCAGCCATCCGGCAAAACGATCCGAAAGCTCGTCGTATTCGGAATACGTGATGACCCGGCCGTAGAAGACGATGGCAGGAGTATCCGGCCGCTCGATCGCCCAATGCCGCAAGTAATCGACAAGTCCCCCACCTTCGAGCGGATACTCGACGGCGCGGGGAATGCCGGCGGGCCAATTCGCTTGTTGCAGCGCAGAGATCTCCGCCAGAGCCGCTTCGAGCACGTCTTGTTCTGCCACCGATCACTCCATTCGTAAAAAAATCTATTTCGACTCTTCGAACCCGATCAACCGCTCGGACATCGTCGTCATATCTGCAATGAACTGGTTCTGCTCTTCGACACTCGCCTTACTCAGTCGTGCTCCACCGGCCATCTGTGCGTCCGAGATCATCTGAACGAGCACCGGGGGCGAAACACAGGGATCTACGTCGTGAACCCGTCGAATCCGTTCGACAAACCGGACGTAGCGGCTCACGAGCTTTTCGCGAACCGCCGACCAACTGCGCTCGACCTCGGAATCCACCCGCGCCCGATGCTCGATCACCGCGAGCAGGTCACCGTAGGTGTACACGGCCGTGATGAACGCCGACGTGGTCGTTCGGAGAACTTCGCGTAGATCCTCGGCCGCCGGGCCCTCCATGTGCTGAGCGTCGAGGAAGCGTCGGCACATCATCTCGGCGACGGCGCGGAAGACCTCGTCCTTCGACGAGAAGTACGCGTAGAAGGTCGCCCGGGACACATCGGCCCTGGTCGTGATCGTCTCGACCGTCACGGCGTCGTATCCGAGTTCGCCGAAGCAGAGGGCAGCGGTGTCGAGCAGTCCGGCACGGCGTGGACCGTCGCCGAGTTTGCGGGCTGTCCGCGCTCGCTCCTGCGTTTCGCTGGTGGTCACCGTCACAGTGTGTGTTGACGTTGACGTCAATGTCAAGAATCGCGGGCCCGACGCCCCACTTCGGCTTTTTGTTCGGGTCACCCTTTCACACCCCGCATATCGGGTGTAAGACTCTGCCTCTAATGTTTTTCGCCTTTCCCAGAAGGAGTCAATTCCGTGCCGGAAGAATCCGCCTCGCCCTCCTATTCCACAATCAAGGAAACAGTTGCAGCTTTGATGCCGGCACTGGAGTCGGAACTCGTCGAACTTGTTCGTATTCCGTCGATAGCAACAGAAGGTTTCCCCAGCGAGCCCCTGTTCGAGGCTCACGACCTGATCGTTTCTCTATTGGAGAAGTCCGGAGTCACGAAGATAGAGAAACTCGAAATAACAGGTAAAACTGCGCCGGTCATCATTGCAACAGTTCCCGGTCCAGAGGGAGCCCCGACCGTATTGATGTATTCGCATTACGACGTCGTTCCCGCCGACGACGTCGAACTCTGGGATTCACCGCCTTTCGAACCGAGCAAGCGTGACGGCGCGATTTACGGCCGCGGTACGGCAGATTCGAAGGCAAACGTCATCGGCATGATCGGCGCGCTTCGCGTCTTCGACGGAAAGCCGCCAGTGACGGTCAAGCTCGTCATCGAAGGCCAGGAAGAATTCGGCAGCCCCTTCGACAACTATCCGCCGGAAGCCCCCGAATTGTTTGCGGCCGACGCAATGGTCATCGCCGACGTCGGGAGCGTTCGACCCGGATCACCGACCCTGACCGTCGCACTGCGCGGATCGGCCCAGGTGATCGTCGAACTCACCACTCTCGGAGCCGACAAGCACAACGGCCTCTACGGCGGCGCCGCACCGGACGCCCGCCTCGCGCTCATCCGCGCACTGGCGTCGCTGCACGACGACAACGGTGACGTGGCGGTCGACGGCCTCATGCGCGAACCGTGGACCGGCAGTTCATACACCGAGGACGAGTTCCGCACCCTCGCCGAGATCCGTGACGGGCTTCCGCTGCTCGGAACCGGCGGCATCGGCGAACGCATCTGGTCGGGCCCGGCCATCACCGTGACGGGAATCGACGCTCCCCCTGTGGACGGTGCGGTCAACGCCGTCGCAAGCACGGCCCGCGCCGTGATCAATCTGCGCGTACACCCGCGCCAACCTGCCATCGAGGCGCAGGCTGCTCTGGTCCGGCACCTGGAAGCCCTGCGCTCCTTCGGTTTACAACTGACTGTCACCGCGGGAGAAACCGGCGACGGGTTTGCGGCAGCCGAAGGTGGACCGGCCTTCGACGCGGCATTGTCTGCATTATCGCAGTCGTGGGGTGAGCCGGCCGGGCTGATGGCAGGCGGCGGCTCGATCCCCCTCGTGATGGCCTTGGATACAGCAGTGCCCACCGCCGAGAAGCTGTTGTTCGGCGCCACCGACGGTTACGCGAACATCCACGGCCCCAACGAACGCGTCCTGCTCGACGAGCTCGAGAAGGCCGTCGTCGCCAAAGCACTGTTCTTCCAGGAGTACGCACACACCTTCGAGGGGAAGAAATGAGCACCGAGACCGATACGGGATCCGCGCAAACGCCCGCCAAGAAGAAGTTCGAGTTTCCCGGTGCGGTCACGATGCTCGCGATCGTCACCATTCTGGTCTGGGTTGCGGCACTGTTCATTCCGGCCGGACGCTTCGGCATCGACGTGGACGGCTCACCCGTTCCCGGCAGCTTCGAGACCGTCACGTCTCCGCTCTCGTTCTGGGAACGAATCCAGCAACTGATCCTCTCCCCCGTGAACGGCCTCTACGGCGTCCAGGATTCGATCACCGGGTTCGTCGACACCGACAACATCGGACGGCTCTTCGGTTCGGTCGGCGTAGTCCTCTTCATCATGGCGCTCGGTGCGTTCATCTCGGTCAGCTTTGCCACCCGCAGCCTGGAAACCGCTGTCTCCCAACTCGCTACCAAGCTCAGCGACAAGGGCTGGTTGCTCATCACCGTCATCATGGTGCTGTTCTCGCTGCTCGGTTCGACAATGGGCTTCTCGGTCGAGACGTTCGGCTTCTACGCCCTGCTCATCCCGCTGATGACGGCACTGGGTTACGACCGCATGGTCGCGGCCACCATGATCATCCTCGGCGCTCTGGTCGGAAACATGGCGTCGACCGTCAATCCGTTCTCGATCGGCGTCGCCTCCGGTGAGGCAGGCGTCTCCATCGGTGACGGCATCGTGCTGCGCGTGATCCTGTGGATCGTATTGACCGCTGTGGCAGTGGTATTCGTTCTCCGCTACGCCGCAAAGGTGAAGAAGGATCCGTCCAAGTCGCTTGTCGGTTTCGACATCGCGGACGACGAAGACGAAGAGCCGGCCGAGCCGGTGGACATCGACGGCAAGCTCACCGGAACTCAGAAGCTGGTACTGCTCATCACCGGACTCACCTTCGGACTGATGATCTTCTCCGTCATCCCGTGGTCGAGCATCTTCGGCGCCACTACCGGTCCGGCCGAGTACGACGCGTACCACGTCACGGCAACCGAGCCCTACTGGTTCGAGTTGAACTGGTGGTTCCCGCAATTGGCGATGCTGTTCATCCTCGCCGCCGTTCTCGTCGGCATAGTCGCGAAGATGGGTGAGAAGAAGATCGTCTCCCTGATCACGCGTGGAGCCGGCGACATGGTCGGACCGGCGATCGTCATCCTGCTCGCTCGCGGCGTCTCGGTGATCATGACCAACACCGAAACCCTCGACACCATCCTCAACGCGATGGAGCAATTGGTCAGCGGCGCTTCGGCGGGGGTCTTCGCGATCCTGGTGATGCTCGTCAACATCCCGCTGGCGTTCCTGATCCCGTCCAGTTCCGGTCACGCCACCCTGGCGATGCCGCTGCTCGCACCGCTGGGCGACTTTGCCGGAGTCAGCCGAGCACTCGTCATCACCGCCTTCCAGATGGGCCACGGCCTGATGCTGATGGTTGCCCCGACCAACGTCGTCGTTGTCGGAGGGTTGGCCATGGCGAAGGTCGGCTACGACAAGTTCCTGCGCTTCGTCTGGCCACTGCTACTGATCAACTTCGTGATCGTTGTCGTGGTGATCGGCGCGGCAGCGGTATTCGAGTAGTTCAAGCGTGGTGGGCCTCGCGTGCCGCCGTCTCCAGACGGTCGGTGTACTCGGCCCACCACGCCTCATCGCCGGGAGCCAGATTGTTGTCGCCCGCCTTCATCCCAGCGGCGCCGTCGATCAGCTCCCGCACGATGTCCGCGTGGCCGGCGTGCCGATGGATCTCGGTGACAACGTGAACGAGTATCCGGTGCAGTGTGACGTCGCGACGATCCTCCGGCCAGTGCTTCACGAAGCCGGGGGCGTCCAGATCGTGCTCCTCGATCGTGGCGTCGGCGAAAGCCCAGGTGCGGCGATAGGTTTCGACGATGTCGGCAGTGGACTCGTCGGCGCGGGCCCACATGTCGACGTTGAGTTCCTCCGAACGCAACCACGCGGGGAGATCGGGAACCCGACGGCCGAACGTAGGACCGAAATACCCGAGCTCGACGCCAATCATGTGTTTGACCAGACCCAACAAGTTGGTCCCTGTCCGGGTCATCGGGCGCCGAATGTCATACTCCGACAGCCCGTCGAGCTTCCAGACGAGCACGTCGCGCGCTGCCTGCAGGTACCGCTGGAGATCTTCCTTTTCCGAGTTGGTGGTCATGAAACCAACCTAAACCGAGTGGAGCAGACATTGACAGCGGTCGAGGATCTGACCGAGGTTGCCTCCCGGGCCGTCGCCGCCGAGCGTGACGCCCGGTCGGTGCGCTGGCACAACCCGGCAGCCGTCCGCAAGGCTGCCGCGGCCGTCCGTGATTCGCTCGACGACGAACGATCAGCGCTGAGCCGACCGTCGTACAGCGGGTTGTCGCCGTCGCCGCACATGGCGCGCCAACTCGAACTGATCACGACGTTGCAGCCGCCACTGCCCGCCGACGCCGGCATCGGCACCGCCGCGCAGGCCGAGGCCGACGCCGTCGCCGCGGTGACCACCGCACGGATAGCCTTGCGCGCCGCCCACCTTGCGGTTCTCGAAGCACGCGTCGCCGCGCTCGATGCCGGTGACACCGATACCGTCGCCGCCGCGATCCGCGGTTACGTCCCGCTGAACTCTGGCAACCCCGTCGTCCGCCACGTGCAGGATCTCGGCTCCCGGATCCGTGAGGAAGCACGGCACGTGGTGAGTGGTAAGCCTCGGTCGATCGCTTTTCGGCTGGGGCTGAGCCTCGGAATGGGCTTGGCGTACCTGGCATTCATTCGCCTCTTCCAGTGGGACGCCAAGGAAGATCGACTGCCTTATCTTGCGCTGTACGCACTCTCGGGTGTGGTCGGAAGCGTCGTGTGCACCAATGCGCTCAGCTTCGACGCCGGCCGCGTCCGTGCTGCGTTGTCAGGTGGAACCAGACTCTGGCACGTACTGGTCGCGAAAAACGCGGTGATGCTGCTTCTCGTCGGCAGCGCCGGGTTCCTGCTCAGCGCCGTCCTCGCGTGGCGCTCCGGAAGCAGTGCCGACCTGGTGAAGGCGTGCGGCCAGGTGCTGACCATGATCCTGCTCTGGTTGGGGGTCGCGAACGTGATGTCGGTGAGCTTGCCGCTGCGAGCAGAACCGATGACGGCGCGGCGCCACGACGGCACGTGGAAGCAGTTCCTGCTGTCCTTCGTCATCTCGTACGGTGTCGGACTGATCGTCAATCTGATGCTCTACTGGCGCGTCTGGGCAAAGACGACGCTGCTCGAGCAGATGGGCGGTCCGTGGATTCCGGTCCTGCTGCTCCTCGCGAGCGCGGCCGCGACGTGGCTGTTGCTGACCGTGCTGGCCGTACTCCTGGCCGAGCAACCGCGCTTCCGTCGCGCCTTGCACCGGGAGATGGTGGTCTACCGCGAAGAAACCAACCACTTGCAGGCGACCACTCAGCACAATTCCGGCTAATGTAGCCGTGCGTGGCTGATCCGGGCACGTCGCGAGTACACGCAGTGTCGAGGAAGGCGTGACCCATCATGTCCGTAAAGCCTGGCGCGGCCGCCACAACGGCCGCCGTGAGCACCGCCTCCTGGCTACCACTCATCGTGGTGGTCCTCACCCAGATTCAGGCGTCGTTCGCCGTCAACGCCCTGACCGTCTCGATGGCCGGCATCACCACCGATCTCGACACGCCCGCAACAAGTGTCGGCACCGCGATCACCGCGGGCACCTTCGCCATGGCTGCCTTCATTCTGTTGGGGGCCAAGATCGGCGCCCGTTACGGAACGCGTCTGGTCTTCCAGATTGCCGTCGCGATTCACGGCCTCGCAATGGCCGCGGTCGCCCTGAGTCAGAGCCCGGCAATGCTGTTCGTGGCGCAAGCTGCATCCGGCGCCGTGATCGCCCTCATCGCTCCCGCGTTGACGGTCTTCATCGCCACGAACTTCAGTGGCGATCAGCAGGCAAAGGCCATCGGTTACCTGGCAGCAGCAATCCCGGCGGCCGGTGTGCTGGCGCTGCTCATCGCCGGTTCCTTCGCGACGACGATCGGGTGGCGATACTCGTTCGCCCTCGTCGTGGCTCTCGCGGTGGTCAACCTGATCCTGAGCTTCCGGGTCAAACCTGTTCCCCCGCAGAAGGACATCACCATCGACTGGGCCGGCGCCGCCATTGCTGCCGTTGCCGTCATCCTGCTCAGCTTCGGTTTCAGCGGCCTGAACTCGTGGGGCGTCATCCTGGCCACCGACGCTGCGCCGTTCTCGGTCATCGGTGTCTCACCCGCGGCCATCCTGATCGTCCTCGGCACCATCTGCGCGCAGGGATTCTTCCAGTGGACGCGAAGCCGCAAGGCGCAGAACAAGCCTCAGCTCTTCAACCTCGACGTCCTCAAGACCGGCGCCGAGCGCGCCACCACGATTTGCATGGCGACGATGATGTTCGTGGGAACCGCGGCCAACTTCCTCATTCCGCTGTACATGCAGATCATCCAGGGCCGCAGCAGCTTGCAGACGTCGTTCTCGATCATCCCGTACACACTTTCGATCTTCATCGCGAGTACCGTCGTCGCGCGTCTGTACAAGACGTACTCCCCGCGTCTGATCGCACGAGCCGGGTTCGTCGTCGTTGCCGCTGGACTCATCTTGTTGGCCTTCACCATTCGTGGCGACTGGCATCAGATCTTTGTCATCATCGGACTGATCACCCTCGGCCTCGGGCAGGGCGCCATCGTTGCGCTGGTGTTCAACACCCTCCTCACCGCAGCCCCCAAGGAACTGGCCGGCGACGTCGGTGCCTGGCGGGGACTGGTACACAACATGTCCGGCAGCGTCGGCATCGCGGTGGCCAGCGTCTTCGCCGTCGGAATCCTCGGTACCCTCGTCAGCTCGCAGCTGATCGACAACCCCACCATCCCGGCATCACTCAAGGTCGAGTCCGGGATCAATCTCGACCAGGTCAACTTCGTCCCCAACGATCAACTCGTCGTGACGCTCGAAAACACCTCGGCGACACAAGCACAGATCGACGAAGCCATCCGGATCAACACCGAAGCGCGCTTGCGCGCCCTGCGAACCTCGCTACTCGTCCTCGCCGGACTCTCCCTGCTCGCCATCATTCCGGCCGGCCGCATGCCCGACGAAGTACCTGCTCTGGAAGAACCGCAACCCACGAAGGGCAAGAAGTAACCGATGTCCAACCAAGACCAATTCGGTCCGATCGAATACGTTGCCGTCGAGTTTCCCGGCGGTGCACCGACCTCCGCAGGATTCGAGCAGCTGCTCACTCTCGTCGACTCCGGCGTGATCCGCATCCTCGACCTCGAGTTCGTCACCAAAGCCGCCGATGGATCAGTGGCCGTCGTACCGGCATCGACCTTCGAACTCGCAGATTTCGATCTGGCGCAGTTCGACGGCGCAGCCTCCGGACTGCTCGACGCCGGCGACATCGCCGCCGTTGGTGACGAGTTGGCCACCGGTAGTGTTGCCGCCGTGCTTGTTTACGAGGAACTGGCCATACTGCCAGTGATCGACGCGTGGACACGCAGCGGCGCAAAGATTGTCACCGAAGGTCACCTGAGCTTGGACGAACTTGCCACCGCACTCGACAACACCGCACCAGGCAATACGGAGAAGGACGCATGAGTTTCTTGAGGCGAGCCGGCCGGGTAGCCGTCGCAAGCTCCATTCACGGCAATGTTCAGCGCCGTCAGCGGACCCGTTGGGCCGCCGAAGATCAGGCTCGCGCAGCGCAGGCCCAGCCGGTGCCTCCGATTCCCGATCTACCACCCCTGCCACCGCAGGCAGCTCCGGCAGCATCGATGGACTTGAAGCTCGAAGAGCTCACCAAGCTGGGCGAACTCAAGAATGCGGGAGTATTGACCGAGGCCGAGTTCGAGACCCAGAAGGCGCGCATCCTCGCCTGACCTAGCTGCGCCTCCCGAGGGCAAAAGCCATGACGGGAAGCTGCGTCGTCGCGAGATTCAACAGAGATGCCACTCGCGCATCCGTGAATCCTGCGATGGCGCAGCCCACAAGTCCCATCGCCTCGGTCACGAGGTACAGATTCTGAACCAGCACACCGGCATCCACGTGCATCGTGCGGTAGTGCCGCATCGCGTACTTCTCGAGCGGCGCTTCCACGTCGGCGACCACAAACAAAAGAACCGGGAACACGTCGACGAACTCGGGTTGGAGAAGGCTCGCTCGAAGGTGCTCTCGCACGTCGCCTGGCCGGACAGCTTCGGCGCGGCCTCGGGCATATCGGTATACCCCGGCTCCGAGCTCGTCTCCGGGTCGGCTGAGAACAAACGACAGCGTCAGTTCGCACATCCCGCCCGCCGTCGGGCTGCTGACAACACTGTGGTGCAACATGTTTGACAGCTCGCCTGCTCGGAGTGCCGTCTGTGCGGGGTCGTAGCGGCTCCGTCGTGCCTGCAAGACGTCCGCGAACCCGCAGGCCGGCAGTGGCGTCGCGGCCGGCAGTTCCACGGATTCACACGTCACCGGCGGCAGTGCGTGCTCGTCGAACGGTAGCTCCGACGGACTCACCGTCCGGTCCAACACTGCATGCAGCGATACGACGGCCTCGATTCGCTCGAGTGCGGTCACGAACCCGGGTGCAGCAGGCGAGACACCTCGCCGGCCCCGTCGATCGAGACCAACTCGCCGGCGAACCACGCCTCCGGAACGGCAAAGATCGCATTCGATGTCGCGGCGGGGGTTCCGGCAAATGCCGTCCGCGCAGCATCCAGGGTGGATTCCCGAGCCGACTCGGTGGAGTAGACGACGAGGACAGCCTTCGGCGACTTCGCGAGCACCGATTCCGTGGCTACCTGGCCGAAGTACTTTCCGTCGGGAAGGTCGTTCTCGAAAAGATTGCTTCCCCCGGCGGCCTCGAGCACACTGCTGTAGAGGCCCCTGGCCAGAGCATAGGACTGTCCCTCCGAAACCTGAACCATCACAGTGGGAACCGGCTCCTGCCCGGCGACAGATGCCTCGGTTGCTGCGAGGGACTTCTTGCCGTCGGCCAGGAGGGTTGCTGCCGCCTCACTTGTTCCGGTCAAGGCGCCGAGACCGTCGAGGTCGGACCAGACGTCGTCGATCCGCCCCTCGGTGACGGCCTTGTGGCAGTAGCCGCTGTTCACGAAGATCGGGATGCCGAGGTCACGCAATTCGTCCATGGTCTGCAATCGGTCACCGTCGAACCAGTATTCCCCGTCGGAGACGATCAGATCCGGACGGGCGTCGAGCAATGCTTCTTTCGCGGGAACTCCGGTGCTCAGTACCGGCACGGCCGCGAACTGATCAGCGAGTTCGGGGCTGGGAGGAGAGAGGTCGGTATTCGATTGTCCGACAATGCGGTCGGCGGCGCCGAGCTGAATGAGAAGTTCCGTCATCGACGGATACAGCGAGACAATCCGCTCCGCCGTCTTGGGCACCGTGACCTCGCGATCACAATTGGTGACGGTGATCTTCTCGGACGACGACGCCGCCGAATCCGCCGTGGAGTTTCCGCATGCGGTCAGTACTGCGGTGGCGGTAACGGCCGAGCACAACAGCGCGGCAGTACGTATCGAGGATTTCAAGACACTGCTTCTTTCGTGTGTAGGAGCGGAGGGGCGAACGAGAGCAGGGGGCGCCCGGTCAACGGATGAGTGCCGAGATGCACCTGAACCCCGAATACTTCGGACAGCAGGTCCTCGGTGAGGACCTCGGCCGTTGGTCCTGTCGCGACAACTACCCCGCCGGAGAGCAGACAGACGTAGTCGCAATACGCTGCGGCCAAGGCGAGTTCATGGATCGCGACAATCGTCGTGGTACCGAGTTCGGCGACCAATTCCATCAATTCGAGTTGAGCACGGATGTCGAGGTGGTTGGTGGGCTCGTCCAGGACCAGCACTGACGGTTGTTGAGCGATCGCCCGGGCCAACATCACACGCTGCTTTTCTCCGCCGGACAGTTCGGCGAAGAGACGTGATCCAAAGCCCTGCATACCGGTTCGCATCAGTGCTGCGCTGACGATGTCTCGGTCGATCTCGCCGAGTCGAGAGAACGCGCTGTGATGCGGCGTCCGACCCGTTGCAACCACCTCGCGGACCCTGAACGAGAAATCGGATGAATGCTCCTGCCCCACAACACCGATGATGCGTGCCGCCGATCGAGGCGAGAGATCGTCCCAAACATTCACCTCGTCCACCTTCACGATTCCGCTTCGAGGCTTCATCGAGCGATACAACGCGCGAAGGAGGGAGGACTTTCCACTGCCGTTCGGTCCGACGAGTCCGACCACGCTTCCCTCGGGCGCTTCGAGGTCTACACCCGAAACCACGAGGCGTCCGCCCCGAACGACGTGAATTCCGCTGGCCGACAATCTCATGACTGCGCACCGCCGTCCCGTCGAAGCAACCAGAGGAAGAACGGTGCACCCAATCCGGCGGTGATGATCCCGAGTGGTAATTCGTTGGGCGCATCCAACATCCGAGCCGCAAGATCGACGATCACCAGGAAGGTGGCACCAACCAACGCGGTCGCGGGGAGCAGCTTGCCGTGATCGGAACCGACCAGAAGTCGTACGGCGTGCGGCACGAGCAGCCCCACGAAACCGATTCCCCCGGCGACGGATACGACAACCGCGGTCAGCAACGACGCGATCACCAGTAGTAGCAACCTGGTACGGCGCACGTCCACGCCGACCGATTGCGCGCTCTCGTCTCCCATGGCCAACGCGTTGAGTTGGCGCGATTGTGTCAACAGAATTGCCGCACAGACGGTGATCACCGCGGCGGGCACACCGAGATCCGACCAACTGGCCCCGCTCACCGAGCCCAGCAACCAGAAGAGCACTCCCGAAAGCTGACTCGGATCGGCGCGCAACTGCACAAAACTTGTTGCAGCCGAGAGTAGATAGCCGATGGCAACTCCGGCCAGGACCATGCGCAGCGGGACGAGCATTCCCTCTCGCCGACCCAGTACGAGAACCGCGATCAGGGAGACCATGGCCCCCAGGAAGGCTGCCACCGGGACACCGATCGACAGGCCGGTGCCGATGCCGGTCGTCATGATCAGTACTGCACCGAAGGATGCTCCGGAACCCACGCCCAGAATGTACGGATCGGCAATCGGGTTGCGCACCAACGCTTGCAGCACGGCGCCGGCCAGCGACAGCCCGGCGCCCGCCAATGCCGCAATCAGAATGCGCGGTACCCGCAATCCCCACACGATCCGATCGAGCAACGGGTCGACCGGCGGACCGCCGACTTGTGCGTACAACACCGCGAACACGTCGGCAAAGGACACCGACGCGGCACCCGACCACACCGCGACGGTGGAGACCGCGACAAGCACAACCGCCGTGGCCAACAGAAACGGGACGTACCCGCGCTCGCCGACGGGATGTGGACGCGACGGCACTCGTGGTGCTGCCTCGCTGGTCAGCGTCATCGCACTCCTGAGTCGGTGGGGTTCGCAGTCATGAACAGGTGGATCTAACCATAACGACAGTCGTTTTCATTAATAGTCACATGCTCATTTGTGCGGATAAGGGTCGGTCCGCAGCGCGCTCGCCCACGCGAAGAGCGCCCCGACCAGCGCAAAGATGCACGCAACGAGGTAGGCGGTGCCGATGTCCCAGCGTCCTGCGATTGCCCCGGCAATCAAGGCGCCGACCGGCGAACCACCCCAGGCGACCATCCTCGCCGTGGTGTTCACGCGCCCCTGCAGACGATCCGGAGTCAGGCGCTGACGTGCACCGATGCCATTGAGGATGGTGACGGTCGCACAGCCGGAGTAGACGACGAGCGCCGTGATCGCGGCGCCGGTGTTGCCGGTTGTCGCAACGACGAACAGCACCACCGGGGCGATGGTCAGCGCCCCGACAGTGATCGCCCCGACCGGCCACTGCGCCGGTAGGCGTGGAAGCACGAGCGCCCCGACCACTCCACCCACGGAGACGGCCGTCCACACGGCGCCGATCATCGGACTCGACGTCGAAATCCCAAGCCTCTCGGATGCGTACACCACCAGGAGCGCCGTAACCGCACCCTGCGTCAGGGAATTGACGAAGCCGACGCCGGTCAAGGCTCGCAGAAGCGGCGACCGCCAGAGGAAGCTGAGGCCCTCGCGTATGTCACGCGCAATTCCGGTTCCCGACTTCTTCGGCGCCGCAGGAGTAATCGAAAACGAGGCTCCGATCGAGGCCATGGCCAGCCCGGCCAGTACGTAAGCCAGTGCATCAGCACCCAATGCGTAGGCCGGGCCGATCGAGGCCACAAGCACGCCGGCTATCGCCGGAAAGACAACATCGATCAGCGTGCTGGACGTCCACAGCGCGCTGTTGGCCGCCGGTATCCTCTGCCGTCCGACCAGAGCAGGCAGCGCTCCGAAAGCAGCGGCGTCGAACCACACGAAACACGTTCCGATGCACATCGATACGCCGACGGCATGCCACGCCGTCAATACGCCGAGTGCCTGCGCTGCCGGAATACTCGCCAAAGCAAGTGCAGCTACGGCCTGCGCACACAGGATGACCGTCCGCCGGTTGACTCGGTCTGCCACGGCGCCGGCGAACAAGCCGAACACGAGATACGGCAGAACCGTCCCCGCAGCCGCGAGCGAGGTGAGAAACGGAGACCGGCTGATGTCGAACACCAGGATCGGCATGGCCACTCCGGTGACCGCCGCACCGGCTACGGCAATCGTACGAGCCGTGAAGAACAATCGAAACGATCTGTCCCGAAAGACATGTGGTTGCGCTTCGACGGATCCCGTCGTCGGGGTCTCGCTCATGTATGCACTCTCTTGTACCTGTTGCTCTCCGTGGCGATCTTTCGTACGGTGGCATCGTAATGGAAATGGTTTCCATTACGGAAGGGATGACAATGAGCAACATTTCGTTCGACAGCGTCTCCAACTCGGCTCCGGCCAATGCACTCCAGGGCGTCGGCACCAACGCTCTCGTCGACAACCCGTTCACCTTCGAGCCGGTTGCCGAGGCAACGTCCGCACACGCCCTGCAGGGTGTGGGCACCAACGCCCTCGTCGACAACCCGTTCAGCTTCCAGAGCTGAAACCTCCCCTGATCCAGACTGTTTCGACAGCCTGATCAGCCGATGACCCCGCCCGCATCCGACTCGTCGGGTGCGGGCACCGACAAGGAGATCCGTGTACGCCCTCGCCGACGGACACCAGCTGTATCCGACCCCGGACGGCACTTGGCATTACCTGACACCGGACGAGAACGCGGTCACGATCGGCGCGCCGGCCGAAGACCTCGCGGAACTCGACAACTTTCTCAGGCGCTCTGGTTCGGTGCTCGGCCCGGGAGCTATCGAGATCGCCGACGCCCTCGTCTCTCGCGGCGTGCTGGCTGTTCCAGGTCAAGTGCCAGAGATTCCGCGCCCACAGCGTGTGCTGATGGACGGGATCGGGCCCGTTGCCGATGCTTGCATCGCCCTGCTCTCCAAGGCTCTTCCGCATCTCGAGGTCGTATCCAACACTGCGCCAATCGAAGACGATGTTGCGTCGTCGGACCTCGTACTGTCGGTTGCCGACGCTCCTCCTCACGACGCGTGGTCGGAACTCGATACCTGGTGCCGCCACAGCCGAACTCCGTGGCAACGCGTCCACACGGAGCTGGGTGAGATCTGCATCGGTCCCTTCTTCGACGGCATCGACAGCGCAAGCTACCGGGACGTCTGCGGTCGACGGCTTGCTGCGTCGCGCGTCCCGGATCATCTGCAGGCACTGTGGAATCACCTCGCCGGCAGCGAACCTCGCCCGCTCGAACTTTCACCCACCGCAGCCGCAATGGCCAGTGCGCTTGCATGTTCGGACGTCGTGGCTGGTGTGCATGGCGCACCGCCATCACACCTTCACCACCAGATCCGGATGAATCCGCGAACCCTCATGATGACTCGCCATCCCGTGCTACCACTGCCCGGCGGCGTTCTCGAACCCGCGCCGACGCTCCGGTGATCTCACTCGGCGTGAAGATCCCGGCAGCAGACGGTTCTTCGTTGGCTACGGATGTGCTTCTCCCACCGAATTCTTCACCGCGGGGACTGATCGTGATCCGCACCCCGTACGGGCGTGGATGGCATCTGGCGGAGGGGCTCGAATGGCGATCACGAGGAATTGCCTTCATCTGTCAGGACGTACGTGGACGGCACGATTCCACCGGATCTTGGGTACCGTACGTCCACGAGCGCGAGGACAGCGCCGCCCTTGCCGAGTGGCTGCAGGATCAGCCGTGGACACCGGAGTGCGTCATCGCAAGCGGGGCTTCGTATGCGGCCGGAACCGCCTGGGCATTTGCTGCCGAGACCAACAGCGCCGATCGGTCATTTCGTGTAGACGGCGTCGTCTCCAAGGTGCCGACCATCGGAAGCGACCGCGTCAAACGTGATCCCTCGGGGATACTTCTCCTCGCCGAGCATCTGGCGTGGTGGGGCGAGCACGGAGATTCGTCTTCCCCTCGTGAGGGTTTCATCCCTGCCCTGATGCGCTCGGATTCGTCTTTGCTGGAACATCTCCCGGTGCAGTCGATGATCGAGGAGGTTGGTCTGACCTCCGATTCACCGGGCTGGTTGACGCCGATCCTTCGCGCTCGTAAACGCGAAGACTTCGGTGGCGATGATCTGGTGTCCGCGGACGAACTCTCCGAACTCGACATCGCCGGGCTGCACATCGGCGGTTGGGACGATGCGATGATTCGGGAGACACTGCGGCACTTCACGTCCGTGGGGCGCGGGCCGCAGAGTTTGATCGTGGGCCCCTGGGCGCACGACCTCCGCCCTGGAAGGGTCGGCGAGACAAGTTTCGGCCGCCTTCAGGTCGAGTGGATGGAATCGGTATTCGCTGCGCGGCCCCTGACCATCAATCGGGTATTCGACCGGGGTGTCGGCGAATGGTCGACCGAACCGTTTGTCACGGGTGCGAATCGCGTTCATCTCGAACCAGATCGGAAGGATGCGGCCTACAGCTTCCTGTATGACGCCTCACGGGACCGAAACAACTGTGTTGTCTTGACTTTCGATATCAAGCACGACTCCGTACTCTCCGGAACACCATCGGTGGAGCTGAAAGTGCATTCACCCGAGGGCGAAGCCGATTGGATCGCCGAACTGAGCGTCGTAGATCCCGCTGGAGTTACCAGATCGATCGCACGTGGCGCGGGTGTCAGCCTGCAGCCGACGATGGTGACCATCGATCTGGATCCCGTGTTGCACACTGTGCGCGCGGGTGATGTCTTGTCGCTGCGGATCGCCGGATCGGACTTCCCCCGCCTCGCACGCAATCTCGGAGACGGTGATCGCTATCGAGGAACACGCAGTACCGCACTGCACCAATCATTTTCCGGGTCGTTGACCCTGCCGATACTCGGAGGAACTGACGGTGGATGACTTGCTGGTCGACGCCCGGAGCGGCGTGCTGACCTCACTGGAACCACACATTCGCTCGGACATGCCGACGGGCTGGGTCGGTTGGGCCGCGAGGGTGGCCGACACCAGAAACTTCGGCGGCAGCGGTTCACTGTTTCGCGCGGACCCTTACGGATTCGGGGCTTCGATACGCAACGATGCAGCGGCCCGCGGGGCGGCAACCGGTGAGGCCGTCGAAAGATATTGCGGCAACGTGGTCCCCGAAGATCTGGTCCGCAGCAGTGCATCAGCGCTGGAACTGGCCGGCTCACGGGTCGTCGATCCGGCGAAATTTGCGTTGTACAGCGAGGATCAGTACCGCCTTCCCGGATTCCCCTTTGTTCCCTTCACCTCTGATCTGAACATTCGCTGGGCATTGGGTCACACCATGGACGAGAAAGTGCCCACCTACGTGCCTGCGGCCCTGACTTATCTCGGGTACTACACAGGCACCCGTCGCTGCGAGCCACCGATCGCGTCGTTGCAGTACGCCGGAATCGCAGCGGGACGCTCACGCGACGAGGCCGAGATGTCAGCTCTGCTGGAACTTCTCGAACGCGATGCCACCGCGCTGTGGTGGTGCGGGGACCGGTCACAGCCGGCGATCGAGCTTTCCGACTGGGAGCGGTTGCCTGCGCACCGCCAACTCGGGGATCTGGAGAGCCAGACCCGGAGCGTTCGAGTGCTGCTGCTTCCCTCCCCCTTCGGCATTCCCGTCGCCGCAGCGTGGATCCGCGATGACCGACGTGGACTGGTCGCGCTGGGCACAGCTTGTCGACCGACGGTGGAGGCGGCAGTCTCGAAGGCACTGGTCGAGGCGTACGCGGTACTTGCCATCACGATCGACCTCGCCGACCCCGACGGGCCGACCTGGCGCAGCGTGGCGGACGGAACGCTGCCGGCGCACCTGTACAAACCCTTTCGGGCCGACCGTCGTTACCGGGACGAGTTCGATCCGCAATGGAAAGACGTCGTCGATCTGCCGACCGTTGCCCAACTTTATCTTGATCCCACGATGGCCCTGGCCGCGGAGGAACATCTCTTCGACTACACCGAAACACTCTCGGTATCAGAGATTCCCGTCGAAGCGCCGGTGGATCTGGCTTCTCTCGTAGCGCTTCTGACCTCACGGGGGCACCAGCCGATTTCCGTCGATCTCACCACCGGCGACATCTCGATTGCCGGGTTGCACGTCGTCCGCGTCCTGACTCCGGGCCTGTACAACAATGCCCCGGCAGCCTTTCCCCTTCTTGGAGGTAGCAGATTGACCAGCGCATCGACCACCCATCTGCATCTGCCGGTCCCCCTCGCATGACATCTTCGCTCGTCGACCGCCGAACTGGGATCATTCGAGAGCTGGTCGACGCCGTTGTTCCCCAGCACTTTCCGCCCGAGTTCAAGCTGATTCACTCGTATGTCAGTGATTCAGCACGCTTTACACCCTGGTCCAGCGACTCGGCGGGCGCCGGATATTGCTTCGATCTGGGTGACCGTGCGCGGCCTACCGCAGCTGCGATAGGCGAAGCGGTGGAACGGTATTGCGGCAACATCGTCGCCAAACCGATCGTCCGCGGGTCCGCCGAAGCGTTGATCGGAGCAAGCATCGAGCTGTCACAACTCGCGCGTTTCGACGCTGCCCAGTACGCGCGGCCACAGTTCCCGTTCGTCGAACCAACCGACGATCTGGAGATGGACTGGACTCGCGGAGCCGACCTGATCACGGGTTCGGATATCTGGGTACCGGCCGAACTCGTCTGGGGTTCGTATCCTCATTTCGTCGCCCGGACGGGTCCGGCGATCTCTCCGGTGGCTCAGGCGGGTCTCGCCGCCGGTCCCACGACGGAATTCGCGATACGGAATGCACTGCGCGAGATAGTCGAGCGCGACGCGATGACGTTGTCCTGGAACGGAAGACGCGGCGTTCGGATCGTCACCGGCATTCCCGAGGTGCTTCGGCGACTGGGGAATCACGGCACCCTCTCGACCAGGTGGTTGTCATTCGACAGCGATTTCGGGATCCCGGTGCTCGGCGCCCTCGTCCACGACGGACTCACCGGATACTCGACCATCGGTACCGCCTGCCACGAAGAAGCCCAGACGGCTGCGTTCAAGTCACTCGGCGAAGCGCTTCAGCTGCAGCTGCTTTCCGCCGACTACGACAACCCGCAGAGCGGCATCGGTCGAGCCGCGGCCTCCCCGACCAGTCCGCTTGCGCCTTGGCGAGCTGACCGAAGCTATGCAGGCGCCTACCGATCGGATTTTGCCGACGTGATGGACTACGGATGCCACTTGCAACTTCACCTGGACCCGGAGATCCAAGCACGATTCGAGAGTGAGCTGGTCGGTGCCGTCGTCGGCGAGGTGGGACTCGACTCTCTGACATCAGCCGCCGGCACCGAAAGCGCTCTGACGGCAGCCGGTTTCCGGCCGGCATGGGTCGATCTCACCACAACTGATGTTCTCCACGCCGGCCTGCACGTCGTCCGCGTCGTCGTACCCGGTTGTCTCACCAATGCGGCCGCCGGATTGCCGTTTCTCGGCTCGCCCCGACTAGTGGACAGTCTTGCCGGACGATCGGCTCGCACCATCCCATTGCCGCACTGACAGTTCGGGAACCGCCGCTTGCAACGACTCGGTGGTTTCCACCGCGTGGAACCACGTCGGCTTCGAGATCGCGGCATCCCGAATCACCTGCACGGCGCGCGCGGCGATAGCTGCCGTCGCGACCGACTGGCTACGCCCCGAAACCCACAGCGCCGGGCCGGTATCCGCTCGGGCCATCGCTACCCAACGATCCGAGCCCCACAGCTTCTTCGGCACGACCTTCTGTAGAGCGGGTGCCCACGTCATGGCCGCAAGTCCGAGCGTCGCGGTGGACGTGTCCAATCGCAGGTACGTCCTGACCGGAACACCGAGGTCTCGCGTCAACGCATGCTGGTCCGAAAAGTCGGCCCGCACAGCAGGACCGGTGCGGTAGCCGGTCGCATCGGCCGGTATTCGAAACGTCTTCATCCCGGTGTAGTTGCGGACCGATCGTCCGTCGGGATCAGGAAACCTCGTGCCCAACATCCCGTACGTCCACGCCGTTGCGGCCGGCCCGTGTAGTTCTCCACCGCCGAGGCCGATCAGGATGTCCACGGGTCCGTCGCCGAGTCGATGCGCCTCGGTTGCAAGGACACTGGTCAATCCCGGCGCCAACCCGACGCCCATGAGAACGGGTCCGTCGACCGCTTCCAATTCTTCGCAGTAGCTCGAGGTCGCCGTGATGTCGACGAATGCCGCCCCACCGCGTACCGCTTCGTCGGCCAGGCGAACATCCTCGAAACCCGACGCATTCACCACGACATCGAAGTCTCGAACCACAGTCGAATACGCGCCTGGTTCTTTAAGATCAACGACGACGTCCGCGCGGGCAGGGTCACGGCCGGCGGAGTACGCGGAGATTTCGGGGACCTTCGCGAGTTGTTTCATCAGGGGAATCCCGACGGCACCGTAGCCACCGAGTACAAGAACCTTCGTCATTACTTCGCCTCCCGAGTCGCTAGAGTTCGACTCTAGAGTTAGACTCTAATCATGACTGAGGTTCTTCGGGAAGACACGTCGGCGCGGCGCAAGATCATCGAGGCAGCGCGTGAGGTTTTTGTCGATCCCGGCTACGCGGCCGCCACGATCAAGCAGCTTGCCGCGGCGGCGGGCGTGTCGGTGCAGAGTGTCTATTTCGTGTTCGGCAACAAGCCGAGCGTGCTGTCAGCACTGCTCGACGTGGCCGTTGCGGGCGACGAGGAAAAGACGGCAACTCTCGACCGTCCGTGGGTGGCGGCAGCACTCGGCGCCCCACATCCACTCGGACAACTCCGGATTCAGGTTCACCACGGACGGCTCATTCTGGAACGCACCGCAGACATCCTGCTGGCACTGCGGGCCGCCGCTTCCGCCGACGAGGACGCCGCCCGTCTGTGGCAAATCAACCGCACTCAGAGACGCACGGTGCAGGAACATCTGATGGTCGGCATCGTCGAAAAAGCGCCAACCGTCGACCTCGAAACAGCTGTGAACGTCGCACTCACGCTGCTCAGTCCCGAGACCTACACAGACCTCGTGGTCGGCGCGGGTTGGACCGGCCAACAGTACGAAGAATGGGTGGTCAACACCCTTGCCGCCACCCTCGGCCTGGACCGAACCGTCAAATCCCGGAAGTAGCTGGGATTACTTGGTGGGCTTGTCGTCGATGTGCCGTGGGTTGTTCCACAGGCGCTCCGTCAGATCGTGGAGGACGGCAAGGGTGATCGTGTCGTCGTCCCGTCGGAGCAGAGACTGGCTGACCGTCGCGCGCACCAACGTGGAGTCGGAGTGCACGAACTCCTTGACCGAGCCCGGCTCGGAACTCAGTTCACGATGGGCCTGCTCTGCACTGACGTCGTCGGCATCCTTGTCGTAGAGGATGTCCTGCAAACGCAACGCCGAGACGGCCTTCTTGGGATATCCCAGCATGTCAGCGAAGGACGGATTGGCAAAAACGATGCTGCCGTCGCGGTGAACGGCCATGACCGGCACCGGAAGCCTGTCGAGGAGAATCAGGGCAGGCATCTGCTCCAGATCCGCAATCGGCGATTGTGGCGGCTGCGCAACGTTGCGGCGGCGTTCCATAACACGTCCTCTCAAGTTGCCCGAGTCGACAACAGTCTAACTGCCCAGCAAATCGCGGGTTGACTTCCCGCCCGGATGCAGTGACGAATGCCCGAATCGTGCCCGCCTGAGTCACGCCGCGAGCGCCTCCTGATCCTCCGCCAAGGAACCGTCAACAACACGATAGACAGTATCCATCCGAGACAGGTGACTTCGGTCGTGTGTCACGAGAAGGGTTGCCGCCTCGCGTTCCCGCACCACCCCGATGATCAGATCCATGACAGCGGCACCGCGCTCCTGATCGAGCGCACTCGTGGGCTCGTCGACCACGAGAAGCTGCGGATCGTTCATCAATGCTCGCGCGAGATTGACGCGCTGTCGCTGCCCGCCCGACAGCTGGGACGGCCGTTTTCCGCTCTGATCCGCGAGCCCGACAGCGTCCAGCAAATCCATCGCTTTTGATTTCACGGCCTTGCGACGGGTCCGTGACGTGAACACGGACTGCCCCAGATGCGCCATCACCTCGAGCTGCTCCAGTGCAGTCAGCGAAGACACGAGGTTCGACTGTTGGAAGACGATGCCGATCGACGAGCGTCGCAGCTCCGACGCCGCCCGCCGACTCAGCGCAGCGATGTCGGTGCTGCCTTCCGGCGTCCGGAGATAGACGTGCCCGGAATCCGGACGGATCAGCGTCGACGCCACCGCCAACAGGCTGGACTTGCCCGAACCCGAGGGCCCGGTGATCGCGGCGATCTCGCCGCGGTGCAGTCGCAGAGACACGTCGTCCAGCGCCGTCACCCGCGATTGCCCATCGGGAAACGTCAGATCGACGTTCTGGATGTCGAGAACTGTGGTGCCGGTTGTCATGGTCATCGTGCGCTCCCCAATGCTGTGAGTGGATCGGTGGTCGAGAGGAATCGAAGTGCAAAGGCCGCGCCGAGCAGACCGAGCCCGATCAATGCCACGGCAGGTACGACGGTGGTGGATGCGTCCAGGACAAACGGCATGGCGTCACCGATCAGCGATCCGGCCACGGCCGTCAGCCCGATTCCGACGGTGACACCGGCAATCAGAACGATGAGCGCCTGACCCAGTGCGTCGCGCACCAGCGAACCGGTAGTCGCACCGAGCGCTTTCAGCGTCGCGATGTCCGGAGTTCGCTGGATCGTCCACACCGTGAAGAACGCACCGATCACCAGGGCTGAGATCGCGAACAACATGAGCGTCATCAACGTCAACGACCCGTTCTCCGACTTGTACGAACCGATCGCGTCGAGCGAACCGCTGACCGTCGTCGACGTCGTCGCAGCCGCCTTGTCCGTTGCGGAAGCGTCAGAGGCTCCGGTGACAGCCAGTACTGTCGCAACTCCGCCGCGTGGATTGGCCGCCTGCCAGTCGTCGAGCGTCATCCAGACGACGGGCGAATGGCTGTACCAGTCGTCACCGCGAACGGCGCTGACGGTGAACTGCTTCGTACCGACGCTCACCTGATCGCCGGCGCCCGCCCCCAGTTCGCGGGCGGCACCTTCGCTCAACACCACCGTGCCTGACGCCGACGGCGTCACGTCACCGAAACCGCCATCAGCGCCGAACAGGGCCACCGACTTCTGATTTCCGTCGGCCAATCCCGCTTTCCCGTGACCGATTCCGATGGGATCGACGTCCTTCGACGTGGAGGTCCAAGCGTTGACCTGGTCCTGCGTGAGCGCCGACTCGTCGAACGACGCCCCGGCTCCGGTGTCGGCGAACACCACCGTGTCGGCATTCATGGCCTCGATGGCCGACACGTTCTGATGGCGAAGTCCTGCAGTCAACCCGCTGAGAAAACTGACCAGAAGTGCAACCAACAGAACCACGACGGAGATCAGCGCGAAACGACCTCGCGCTGCCCGTAAGTCCCTCATTGCGACAAACACTGTGAATTCCTTTCCTGTGCTTGCCTCTACGCTCTCGCGGATGCAGACTCTTTCCATCGCACCTCGGATCGACATTCCAGCGCTCGAAAGAACCATCCCGGTTTACAACTTTTGATGGATGAACCAGGCCCGAACCTCGCTAAGCTGGGCGAGATGCACCGATCGCCGCTCACGCCTGTCTTCGCCGGCCTACAACTGGGCCTGCATGTCCTTGTCATGGCGCTGGCCGGTGTGGTGTTTCTTCGAGCGCTGATCGACGAATCCGACCTGACCGCAACAATCATCGCGTTGGCCGTGATCTTCGTTGCCGTCTATCTTTTCGGGGTCGCCAAAAGGCTGCGCGGCAACGCTGCCCGCTGGTGGCTGGCCGTGCTGACCCTCGTCTGGATCGCGACGATGGCGGTATCCGCCGACGCCGCCTACCTCGCGTTCGGACTCTTCTTCCTCTATCTCCATATTCTGCGACGCCCCTGGAGTCTTCTCGCCGTCACCGCGGCAACGGCTGTCGCCGTGATCGGCACCGGATTGCATCGCGGGTGGACGGTGGCCGGCGCCGTCGGCCCGATCATCGGCGCCGCCGTAGCCGTTGCTATCGGTCTCGGATATCAAGCTCTGTACCGCGAGGCAGCCGAGCGCGGTCGTCTCATCGACGAGTTGATGAATACTCGTGAAGAATTGGCGTCGACGTCTCGCGATGCCGGAAAATTCGCGGAACGTGAAAGACTCGCCGCCGAGATTCACGACACCGTGGCCCAGGGACTTTCGAGCATCCAGATGCTCCTTCACGCTGCCGAACGCGCCGATCCGGACAGCCCGGCCATCCGTCAGATCAGCCTCGCACGGGAAACTGCCGCGGACAGTCTTGCCGAAACCCGCCAACTCATAGCCGAATTGACGCCCGCGGCCTTGGACGGTCAGTCGCTCGCCGACGCGCTTCGTCGAATCTGCGAACGCGCGAGCAGTCCTGAACTGGAAGCGCGCTCCGTGGTCGAAGGCGAGGCAGTGCGGCTGCCGATGCCCCTCGAAGCAACATTGGTACGCATCGCTCAGGGCGCGGTGTCCAATGTTCTCCGCCATGCCGATGCAACCAGAATGGCTGTGACACTGACCTATTCCGATGACACCGTCAGCCTCGACGTGGTCGACAACGGTCGCGGTTTCGACGTGGCAGTTCTCGAACGTGGCCCGGCGGAATCTTTTGGCCTCAATGCAATTCGCCGACGCGTCGAACTGCAGGGCGGGACTTTCTCCATCGAGTCCGAGCCGGGACACACGGCCGTCGCAGTGACGTTTCCTCTCGAAGTCGGCGAACCGTGATCCGCCTGCTGCTCGCCGACGATCACGCGATCGTGCGCGCCGGGTTACGAGCGCTGCTCGAAAGCGAAGCCGACATCGAGGTAGTCGGCGAAGCGGGCACCGCCGAGGAAGCCATAGCCTTCTGCGCCACCACGCCGGTCGACCTCGTGCTCATGGACCTGCGATTCGGCCCCGGGAAGACGGGCGTCGACGCCACCCGCGCGGTGTGCGCGCTGCCGAATCCGCCGCACGTACTCGTCGTGACCAACTACGACACGGATGCAGACATCTTGAGCGCTGTCGAGGCCGGGGCCAGCGGGTACTTACTCAAGGACACACCACCGGTCGAGTTGCTGTCAGCCGTCCGTGCCGCTGCGAGCGGGGACAGCGTTCTCTCCCCCGCCATCGCGTCGAAGCTCATGACTCGGGTACGCAAACCCGAAACCAGCCTCAGCCCAAGGGAAATCGAAGTTCTGAAGTTGGTGGCGGCGGGTCGCTCCAACCGAGAGATCGGCAAAGAACTGTTCCTGAGTGAGACCACGGTCAAGTCGCACCTGGTTCACATCTTCGGGAAGTTGGGAGTGAAGTCGCGGACGTCGGCGGTAGCTCGTGCGCGGGAGCTGGGTTCGATCTGACATTTGCCCGAATTGTCGAAAGTAGCTGGACAGCAGCAATTTTCGCTCACAATTCTCTTGTGTTCGAAACTTTGTTCGATTAGACTTTGAGTATGGACAGTCGGGATGCGTGGCAGCTGGATGGTGAGGGCCTCAAGGGTGAGGTTCTCGATCTGGTGCGTGTCCGGCACGAGTTGCAGTCGCGGATGGTGTTGCTGATCGTGGAGATGTTTTCCCGTGAGGTTCTCGGTGGGAAGGGTTTTCGGGCGATCGCGCAGTGGTTGCATGGTTCGACGAATTTGGAGATCGGTGAGTGCAGTCTGCTGGTCGGGTTGGCGCGGTTGTTGATGCTCGAACCTGTTGTCGCGGATGCGTTTCATCGTGGTGACGTGGATGCGTTGAAAGCCCGTCAGGTGGCGTCGTTTTGTCAGCATCCGCCGAAGAACATGACCCTGGCGGATGTGGACAAGGCCCGCGGGATTCTGTTGGGTTTGGCGTCGAAGAACATCGCCGATTGTGATGCGGTGCGGGCAGCGATCCGCCGAATCGAGAAGCAGTACGGCAAGCGCGAGGACGGCGTTCCGGTCGGCGAGGATTCCGAACGTAACGAGTTCTATGCCTCCAAAGGCTTGTACGGGCGGGTGACCGTGAAGGGCGACCTGGATGCGGTGAACGGGGCCCGTCTGATCACGTTGCTGTCGAGCCTGTCTGCGCCGACGCCGGAGAAAGACGGCGTCAAAGACACCCGCACTCCGGCATTGCGGCGGGCGGACGGGTTCTGCGAACTACTGCGGCGGTACGAGCGGGCGGGGTTGGGTCCGATCGAAGGCGGGGTGAAACCGCACATCACGGTCACCGCCAGCGCAAAAGACATGACGGACCTGCAAGCGTTGAAGGACTTGCTGCCGTCGACCGAGGAGTTGGGGTTCGCGTGGGCGGATTGGGTGGGCCCGATCAGCATCGACACCGCCCGGATGCTCGCCTGCGACTGCACCGTGACGCGGATTTTGTTGGACGAGAATGGTGTTCCGCTCGACTGCGGCAAGGAAGCGAGAACGGCGACAGTTCCGCAGCGGCGGGCGTTGGCGGTTCGCGATGGTGGTTGCGCGTTTCCGGGGTGCGGAACACCATCCGGGTGGTGCGATGCCCACCATATTGTTCACTGGAACGATGGCGGCCCAACAGATCTCGACAATCTGATCTTGTTGTGCGGTCATCACCACCAGACGCTGCACCACACGGAGTGGCGGGTGGAGATCGGCCCCGACCGAAAAACAGTGTTCTACCCACCGATGTCGATCGATCCGTATCAACAGCCGATCGGCGGGAACAGCCCACCGACAGCGGCGTGAACCGACATAACTGAAAAGGCCAGCGTGTGCACCGGGGAAGAATCATGCCCCGGGGCATACGCTGGCCTTTTCGGCTGCGCTCGATGTCCGTCTTGCGACAGCATCTGTCTCCACTTCGACACGCCGGACCCATAGGGTCGAGGCATGTCTTTCTGCGAACCCGCCCGCGTTGTCACCGTCACGTCCCTGACCCCGCACATGCGGCGAATCAGCATCGAGGCAGAAGGCGACTGGCACTGGCCGACCGGCGGGCAGGGCGACGAGCGCATCGACCTCGCGTTCCCGAAACCCGGTGAAACAGAAGCAGAATACGACTACTTCAACAATCCCGACTACGGCAAGGCCGATCTCGGAACCGAGCCACCGTGGCGGCACTACACCGTGCGCAAGGTGCACGACGGCGGCCGACGTCTGGACATCGACTTCGTCGTGCACCCTGGCGGTATTGCAGCGGATTGGGCCCTGCGGGCCGAACCAGGTCACCTACTAGGCGTCTTCTGGTCGGACAGTTCGCGGTCCCACTACCAAGCACCGGCAGGTCCTCGCTGGCAGCTGCTGGTCGCAGACGCCACGGGTCTCCCCGGACTGGGCAGGATTGTCGAAGAACTTCGTGAAGGCGGTGTCGCACAGGCGATCATCGAGGTCGAAACCGAAGAGGATCGACAGGAATTTGTCACTCGCGGCGACGTCACGTACACGTGGCTCGTGGGGAGTGGCCTCGGAAAGGCGCCGAGCGCACTGTTCGAGGCTGTGGAGAAGGTCGAGTTTCCCGAATCCGAATCGGCCGACGTCTACGCGTGGGTGGCGTGCGAAAGCGCAACCAGCCGTCGTATTCGTAAGCATCTGAGGGAAGTTCGAGGAATAGCTCGCGACAAGCACAATGTTGTCGGGTACTGGCGAGAGGGCGCCGACGGCCACGTTTCCGGCATGAACAGCGAGGAAGTCACCGTCGGCGCCTGAGCGCCGTGATCACTCTGCCGGCAGCGTGTCGGTAGATTCTGTGTGAGCCTGCTGCGCGTCAGCCGACTTTTCCGCCAGCATCTCGAACAGTGCTCGGCGTGCCTCGGCGAGAATTGCCTCGGCCTTGGCTACCTGCTCAGCGGTCCCACCTGCGGCTACCGCGACAGCGGCACCTCGGAGTAGGCCCATCGCGGGACGGAGCGCTGCGCCGGCTTCACCGAAACCCGGCCGACCGTGTCCGCGCTGGTCAAGTCGACCGCGCCGGCCTTCGGGGCGTCCTTCTGCTCGGTCTTCGAAGCGACCCTCGGGTCGCTCGCCCTCGAATCCTCGACGGAAACCGTGTCCACGATGCGGGCCTCGGCGGCCATGCTCGCGACGTTCTTGCATTTCTGGGTTGTTGTGTGGGGCGTACATGTTGTCCTCCTGGACTGTCTGTGTTTGTTTGACGTATCGACGATATATCGACAATAGATCGAACGCAAGGGTTCGTAGAATAATTCCCGCACCCTCGTCCGGATACGCTGAAGCCGTGAACACGGATCTACAAGCCCAGGCCGCGGACGTCCTACGCCGCCTCGCACTCGACGAATACCTGAAAGAACGCACCATGGCGGACGCCGCGACGGCAGCACTCGCACGGAAAGTCGCCGCTCGCTACATCGGCGGCGAAACCATCGACGACGCTTTCGACCGACTCCCCCCGATCTTCGCGCGAGGACACAAGGCGAGCATCGAATACACCGGGGAAAGCGTCCGGGATCCCGAACTCGCGAACGCCGAAACCGATGTGTTCGTGGAATTGGCGGAACGGATCGGAACGTCGGGCGTCGACAGCACCGTGTCGTTCGACCTCTCGCACATCGGCTTGGTCATCGATCCGGAGCAGTGCTTTCGTAATGTCGTGCGCCTGGCCGAGACCACGGAACGCGCAGGTGCCGAGCTGATCATCTCTGCCGAAGCGTCCGACCGCACCGACCTGGTCCTCGACATGCACGCGCGACTGGCCGAGCGGTTCACTCACGTGGGGATCACCGTTCAGGCCCGACTGCACCGCACGGCAAAGGATCTCGCCGCTCTGCTGGACCGACCCGGCCGCATCCGTCTCGTGAAGGGCGCCTTCCTCGAAGCCGAGTCCGTCGCCTACCCACGCGGTAGTGCCGAACTGCGCAGCGCGTATCTCGACTACGCAGCCCGAATCGTCGAATCGGGTCACCAGGTCTCCATCGCGACGCATGACCGCGATATCCTCGAAGCACTACGCGCCGAGCATGATTCGAAGCTCAGAGCCGGGCACGTCGAGTTCGAGATGCTGCTCGGCCTCGGTACCGAGCAGCTGGACGCCCTCCGAGCAGAGGGCTTCACCACACGCGAATACGTCATCTTCGGAACACAGTGGTGGCTGTACGTACTCAATCGCATCGCCGAAGAACCAGAGCGTGTCTACACCGCGCTCATCGACGCTGCGCTCATCAGCACTGCAAACTAGATCTCCAACAACACAAGTGGGGCCGCACTCGATTCGAGTGCAGCCCCACTTGTGTAAGTTTCTAGCTCTCCAGAAACGCCTTGATGCGCGCCAGAGTGGTTTCCATTCCGGTCTGCATCAGCTGATCTCGACCCCGACCGAGTAGGCCGCTACCCGACATCATGCGCACGTAAAGCGCTGGCGTCGCATAGATCTCACGAGTCTCGGTAAGCACGGTGCCCGTTCCCGAAGGCTCGAGCACAAAGGTCCACCGCGCTTTCGGCTCGTCCGATTCGAAGGAGAACCTCCGGCAGTCGACCACGTCGACCACCGTGCAGTGCGTGCTCCACCGAATCAGACCATGCTTGTTGGTGCCCTTGAACTTTGCACCCACAGTGCCCGGAGTTCCGGAAGTCCATGTTCCACCGGTGTTTTCAGGGCTGAAGCGACCCATACCTTCGATGTCGCTGACAACCTTCCACACCGATACCGGCGTTGCCTCGATGTACGCGCTGGCGGTTTCCACCCGTTACCGGCCCGGAACCCAGGACATGATCTTGATGGCGTGAGGCATGAGCTTTGCCCACACCTTGGCCGGAAGTCCGCGCGGTCCACCGAGATTCATGACGCGAGTGGTGGCAACGGTCTGCGGTTCGGTGTACTTGATCAGCCCCTCGGCGCCGTGACGACGACCGACGCCCGAGACACCCATACCGCCCATCGGTGCTGCGGTGCTGCCCCAGGTGGGTGCGTAACCCTCGTCGACGTTGACAGTGCCGGCGTGGATGCGCGCTGCGATGGCTTCGCCGGCAGCCTTGCTTCCCGCCCACACACTGGCGTTGAGGCCGTACTCGGTGTCGTTGGCCGCAGCGATGGCCTCTTCGACGTCCTTGACGGGGTAGATCGAGACGAGCGGCCCGAAGGTCTCGTCGCGGTAGCACTCGGCGTCTTCGGGAACCCCGGTGAGCAGGGTGGGCTCGTAGAACAGCGGTCCGATGTCCGGCCGAGCCTTGCCACCGGCAATGACGGTGGCGCCCTTGACCACTGCGTCGTCGACATGAGCGGAGATTGCCTTGACCTGCGCCTCGGAGACGAGGCTGCCCATCTCGATTCCG
This sequence comes from Rhodococcus sp. OAS809, assembly GCF_040546695.1. Lineage (NCBI taxonomy): Bacteria > Bacillati > Actinomycetota > Actinomycetes > Mycobacteriales > Nocardiaceae > Rhodococcus > Rhodococcus sp. OAS809. The sequence goes on from NZ_JBEPOI010000002.1 coordinate 3,946,345, forward strand.
AATTCGTATCCGGCGGCGAGGTTCATCTTCTTGACGCGGTCACCGAACATGCGGATGAACTCGGGTGCGATGGACTCTTCGACGTAGATGCGCTCGATGGAGATGCACAGCTGACCGGAGTTGGAGAAGCACGCACGCACAGCGGCGTCGGTGACCTCGCGCAGGTCTGCGCCGGCGGCAACGATCATCGGGTTCTTGCCACCGAGTTCGGCGGAGAAGCCGATCAGTCGACGGCCGGCCTGCTCGGCGAGGAGCTGACCGGTCGCGGTGGAACCGGTGAACATGAGGTAATCGGTGTTCTCGACCAGGGCGGTGCCGACGACGGAGCCCGGCCCGGGAACCACGGCGAAGAGGTCGCGAGGCAGACCCGCCTTGTAGAGCAGTTCGACGCAGGCGAGCGCGCAGTACGGTGTCTGGCTGTCCGGCTTGAGGACAACGGCGTTACCGGCGAGCAGCGCGGCGATGGCGTCGGACACGGCCAGCGTCATCGGGTAGTTCCACGGCGAGATGACGCCGACTACACCCTTGGGCTGGTAGCGGACGACGGTCTTCGTCAGACCCGGGAGCATGCCGGAGACGCGACGCGGGCGCAGCAGCTTCGGCGCCACACGTGCGTAGTGACGCGACGTCATCGAGATGTCGAGGACTTCTTCCTGAGCTGCGGTACGCGACTTTCCGGTCTCGGCCTGAGCCATGTCCATGAGGGCGTCGCGGTTCTCGAGGATGAGATCGCGGTAGCGGTGGAAGACGGCAGCGCGGTCGAGGACGGAGCGCTTGGCCCATTCCTTCTGGGCGACGCGGGCACGGGCGATGGCCGCAAGTGCGTCGTCGGCGGTGCCGACGGGGATGGTCGCCAGCTCCTTGCCGGTGAACACCTCGGTGATGGACTTCGTCGGGCGATCGGCAACATTGTCGATGGCGATCAGATCGGCGAGCCGCGAGAAGGTCGCAGCGGACGGAGCAGGCATTTCAGTACCCCTACTGGTGAGTAGTTCTTGGAGTTACACACAACTTACCCCGTCGGTGGTACCGATCACAGTGCCGAATCAGACAGAGTCAACCAATACTGCCTCTTTCGGACGTTTTGCGATCAACAACGACATGACTGCGGCGATCGCGCAGAGCGCGCCGGCCACCAAGAAGGCAGCGTCGTACGAGCCGATCTGATCACGAACGAGACCGGCCAAGAAGGCCACCAGACCCGCACCGATCTGGTGCGATGCCAGCACCCAACCGAACACGATGGGGGCGTCGGCGCCGAAGTGTTGACGGCACAGCGCGACGGTCGGCGGAACCGTCGCCACCCAGTCGAGCCCGTAGAAGATGACAAACGCGATCATCGGCGGATTCACGGTGTTGGCGAGCAGCAGCGGCAGGAAGAGCAGCGAGATTCCGCGGAACAGGTAATAGATGCCGAGAAGTTTTCGCGAGTCCATCCGGTCGGTGAACCAACCCGAAGCAATGGTGCCGACCATGTCGAGGATTCCGATCAACGCCAACAGGGACGCGGCAGTCGTGATCGGCATTCCGTGGTCGTGCGACGCCGGGACGAAGTGCGTGCCGATCAGGCCGTTGGTGCTCGCGCCGCAGATCGCGAAGGTACCGGCGAGAAGCCAGAACACCTTGGTCTTCGACGCCATCACCAGCACCGAGATCGCCCGGCCTCCGGCACCGCCGCGCTGGTAGACAGGCTTGGCTGCTGGGGCGTAATCGGCGGGCGCTCCGTAAGGCGTCGTACCCACGTCTGACGGATAGTTACGCAGGAACAGCAGAACGAACGGCACAACGGCCAGTGCAGCAAACGAAACTGTGAAGGCGACGCTCTTCCAGTCGTACGTTTCCGCGATCTTCGCCAGGACCGGAAGGAACACCAGCTGACCGGCAGCACCACCGGCCGTCAGGATGCCGGTCACGAGACCACGCTTCTCGACGAACCAGCGATCGACGACGGTGGCGACAAACGCCAGCGCCATCGAACCGGTACCGAGACCGACGAAGACACCCCACAGCAGAATGAGCTGCCAACTCGAGGTCATGAAGATGGTGAGACCACTGCCGAGCGAGATGAGCGCCAACGCCGAGGTGACGACCGCCCGGATACCGAACCTCTCCATCAAGGCAGCAGCGAACGGCGAGGTCAACCCGTACAGAATCAGGTTGACCGAGACGGCCGCCGAGATGCTGGCGCGCGACCACCCGAAATCCTCGTGCAGTGGATCGATCAGCACGGATGGGGCAGCGCGGAAGCTCGCCGCTCCGACCAACGCCAGAAATGCCACGATCGCGACGGACCACGCGCGGTGAAAGCGCGGCGGGCTCACCTGCTGTTGGCCTGATTCGGGGAGAGCGGTCTCAGAAGTCACAGAGAGAATTCTGCAGTTCGGATTCGATCGAGAACAGTGGCCAGATTGCCAATATATGAAAGGATCGAGCCATGTCTGGTCCGCATCGCGTCGTCGTACTGGCTCTTAACGGAGTCATACCCTTCGAACTCGGGATCCCCGCGCGCATCTTCGGGCGTGCCCTCGACGTCGAGGATCGGCCGCTGTACGAGATCCTGACGTGCACAATCGACGGCAATCCCGTGCGGACCGACGCTGACTTCAGCATTTCGGTCGACCATGGGAGCGAGTTGCTCGCCACCGCCGACACCGTCGTCATCCCCGCGTCGTACGAGTTGGGTCCGGCCTACGAAGACGGCTACCTCTCCCCCGAGTTGGCCGCAGCTTTCCAACACATCCGGCCGGGCACTCGGCTGGTCTCGATCTGCACCGGGTCGTACATCCTCGCCGCGGCGGGTTTGCTCGACGGACTCCGCGCCACGACGCACTGGCGCAACACCGACCATTTCCAGCGTGTCTATCCCAAGGTGAACGTGGATCCGGACGTGCTGTTCGTCGACGAAGGCCACATCCTGACCTCGGCCGGGGTGGCGTCGGGAGTTGACCTCTGCCTGCATATCGTCAGGCGTGACCACGGCATGGAAGTGGCGAACACCGTCGCGAGGCGTTGCGTCGTACCGCCGTGGCGCGACGGTGGCCAAGCTCAGTACATCCGACGCCCCCTGGCCGACAAGCCTTCGGAATCGACTGCCGACGCTCGGCACTGGGCCCTCGAACATCTCGACGACCCGATCACCCTGGCGGACCTGGCGACGCGCGCCAACATGAGCGTCCGCACGTTCAGCCGTCGATTCCGCGACGAAGTCGGAACCACACCGAACCGCTGGTTGACCAGCAGACGCGTCGATCGGGCGCGGGAACTACTGGAGGAATCCGATCTGTCGATCGATGCGATTGCTGCTCGAACCGGCTTCGGGACTGCGACATCCATGCGTCAACACATGAACGAGGCCCTCGGCGTTTCACCGAGCGCCTACCGACGCACGTTCAAGGCACCGGTGTAAGCGGCAGTACCAGGCACTATCCTGGATGCCATGGCCGAACAGACTCGCCCGAACTTTCCTCAGTACTGCGGATACCTCCTGGGGAAGACGCTCCCCGACCGGTATCAGGACTGGGTACGGAACGATCTCGTCGGCCCGGGCGCCCAGGCCCGCTACATCATCCGCTTCACCGTGCCGGCGACGCTGATCCTTCTGCTGTTCCTCTTGATCCCGGGACCGATCTGGATTCCCTTGGCCATGATGGCCTTGTTGCTCATCCCGCTCGCGTACTTCGTCGTGGCGCTCGGGACCATCTACCGCCGTCACCGCCTGCTGAGCCACGGACTCGATCCCGAACTGCTCGACGAGAAGGCCCAGCGCCGTGCCGATCGCACTCGCGAGGACTACGAGAAGCGGCACGGTCGCTGAGCACCCCTCAGCGGAACATCGTCACTGCGGCCTTGGCGAGGACCTTCGGATCCTTCTCATAGTGATGCATCTTGGTGAGCTTGTCTTCCGGAATCCCCAGGAACTTGTAGACGGCTACCTGAGCACAGCGCACCGAGTACTGCTCGGTGAACACCATGTCGAACGGCAGCTCCGCGAACTGACTGATGAACGCCAGGTTCTTGGAGTGCTTCGGCACCACCAGCGGCCGGTCGCCGACGGCGCGCCGATTGAACAGCGCACTGGCGTAAGGCATATGGCTGGGAATCGAATTCACGACGCTGTCCATAATCTCTTGTCGACGCGCGGCGAGCGCACCGCTCTCGTCGAGCGCCTCGAGGTGTCCGAGCGTCTCTTCCAGCATTTCCCGCCCGGTCATCTCGATGAACGGCTTCTTCACGTAGTCGCCGTCCTTGCGCGGGAACAGACAGTAACCCCAGAAGACTCCTTCGTTCTCCTTCTGCGCGTGGTAGTGCGGCTGATGGTGGACCACGATCGAGAGAAGCACGTTCGAGTCCACGAATGTGTTGAGCGCATTTCCGGGGAGCTGCTTGGTGATTCGGGAAATCTCGTTGATGAGCTCGTGTGACGAAGTGGTGACGGTGAAGCTGGTCCACTCACTCTGCGCCCGGTCCCCGAAGAACTTGTCGGGATTCCCGAGATCGTAGAAATGCTCGGTGGCCTGCTTCCACAGCAGCGCACTCGGTGCGTATCTCATGTCTTCGACGATCGGGGTATCCAGATCGCCGATCGAAGAACTGTCGGTGATGCTGCCGTTGGTGTCGAAGACGAAATCGCCCTCCGCCACGTCGATTCGGCCCTTCTCACCGGTGCGGACGTTTTCGTAATCGAGTCCCGTCACGATGATCTCGTCTCGTAGCGGGGTGTCCTTGAACACGAACTCCGTGATCTTCAGTTCGTTGACGAACTTCACGCCCTTGCCTTCGAGGAAGGCCCGCATCGGCAAGATGATGCTCTCGTACTGGTTGTACGGGGATCTGGTGACACCGGCAAGAGTTTGAATGCGACTGAACTCGAGAATCATTCGGTTCATGTACCGGCGCAGCTCCATCGCCGAACTCACCCGCTTGAAAGCAAATGTGGTCTCCCACATGTACCAGAAGTTGGTGGTGAAGAAGTGCGGAGTGTCCTCGAACCACTGCTCGATACTGATGTCGTCGAGTTTTGCCTCGTCCGACTCCGGCATCGTCATCAGCTTCGTCAACAAGTACCGATCCTTGTTGTCGAATTGCATGTGCTTGTAGTCGTTTTCACCCTTGTTGCGAATGCCGTCGCGATCGATCAATCGTGCGACGTCGTGCGTTGGATGCGCGTGGTCGAAATCGAGAATGTCATCCGTCACCGATTTTCCCGGGTTGTCCAGCGACGGAACCACACTCAGCACGTCCCAGAGGTTCTCATAGGTCTCCTCGTTGAGCATGCGACCGCCACGATTGATGAAGCCCGCGTCGTTGCCCAGCTCGCGATGACCGTACTGGTGCTGGAAGGTAGCGGCAGATTCGCCGTCGTTCGCTCCATGCATGTCCAGCCCCATGATGGTGATGTCCTCACCGCTCCACTCACCGTCTCGAATCAAATAGACGGCAGCCGAGAGGTTTCCGATGCCGGCACCGATCATGTAGGCCTTGTGAGACAGCTTGGAAGACATTGGGTTTCGTTCCTTACTCGAGTCGCGGTACGGATACCTTCCAAGCATGGACCCCTTTGCCCGCTGGCGCATCACCCGAACCGGATGACGTCCGTCACGGTCGCTGAAGGCGCACCAGATCCAGTGCAAAACGCGCGTAGTCGCGTGCAATTTCCTCGGGCGTTTGTGGTCCGCTCGGCCGATACCATTGCGCGACAGAGACACACATCACGACGATTGCACGCGCGGCCTGTCGCGGCCGATCCGTCCCGAACACACCGGCAGCGATTCCGTCGTCGACCTGCTTCGTCATCAACCATTGCTGGTAGTTGCGTGATTCCGTGATGCGCAACCTGTTCTCGGCTGTGAGACTGCGCATTTCGCTGGCGCCGAGGAATCCTTGATCACGCCGATAGATATGGAACAAGGTCACACATTCGACGAGGAAAGCCAGCCTTTCGGAGGGACTTTCGCCCTCGTCGATAGCCGCCAACGATCTCGTGTTCAGTTCAGCCATGGTGAGGTCGAGAATTTCGGCCAACATCTGTTGCTTGCTGGAATAGTGGTGATACAGACCCGGAACACTCATCTGCGCACGTTTGGCGATCTCACGCATCGCAGCGCCGTGATATCCGGTCTTCACCATCTCCGCGAGCGCGGCCGCCAACACCGGATCGAACGAACTCGGGCCGAACCTTCGCCACTCGTTCGGGCGAAAATGTGCGTTCGGGTCGGCGTCGTCGCCTCCCCATCGTGGCTGTTCTGGCGGACGCACTATCGCAGCCGGGAGCAGAGCGTCGAAACGCACTCCGAGAATCCCGCCGATTGCCGCCAACCTGTCGACGCTGACTCTGGTCTTTCCGGTCTCGACGGCGCTGAGGGTAGCTGCGCTGACGCCGAGACGCCTGGCCAATTCGCGCAGCGAGAGCCCACGGTGACGCCGGGCTTGCCGGATCGACGCTCCGATCAGGACGGCATTCTCGAATTCGGTCACAGTGTTCAGTATTCCCGAACATTGGATTTCCAACAATGCGATGACCACGGCAATCGGTGAACCTGTTGACTACTGATTATCGGCCTGAACATGATGTGGATCACAAAGACCCAGGTCCGCCCGAGCGATCGTTCGGTGTCGGTAGCGAGAGGATCGAATCACCATGACCGAGGCGCCATATCTTGGAGAACTCCTGCGCGACGCACCCAGCAACTGGGGCAAGTGGGGAGAGTCCGACGAGGTCGGTTCACTGAACTACCTCGACGCCGGACAGGTGCTTCGTGGCGTCGGAACCATCAAGCAGGGTTCCGTGTTCACACTCCAACGTCTTATCGGCGATCCCAAGGGTGATCCGGTGTGGCCGGGACGCAGCCCTGCCGAGCGCACACAGATCTTCGACGAGAGCAGCTGGGACGGCGACGACGCCCCCAACTTCCCCGGTGGCCTGCATTACGCGGACGACAAGATCGACGCGTTCCTGCAGGGTTCGACGCAGTACGACGCGCTCGGCCACGTCTGGTACGACGGCGCGCTGTGGAACGGATACTCCGCTGACACCACTGTCGGCGGCCTGGAGAAGGCCAGCGTCGAACCGATTGCCGACCGTGGCGTCGTCGGACGCGCAGTACTTCTCGACATGGCAAAGTTCCGCGGCAAGGAAAACCTCGACAAGGCCGAAACCTTCACGCACCATGATCTTTTGGCCTGTGCCGAAGCGCAGGGGGTCACCATCGAGAAGCGTGACATCCTCGTCATCCGCACCAACTTCCTCAAGCTGTTCTTCGACCAGGGCGAAGCCTTCTACGAGGGCTTCTGCGAGCCCGGCCTGATCTACAGCCCCGAACTCGTCCAGTGGTTCCAGGACATGGAGATCCCCAACCTTGTCACTGACACCATTGCCAACGAGGTCACCACCGACCCCGAAAACGGTGTGGCACTGGTTCTCCACAACGCATTGATGCGCAACCTCGGAGTGGTGTTCACCGAGATCTGCGATCTGGAGAAGTTGGCCGCGGACTGCGCGGCCGACGGCCAGTACACGTTCCTGTACGTCGCCGCGCCACTCAAGGTCGCAAAGGCCAGCGGCTCTCCCGTGAATCCGGTTGCCATCAAATGACATACGAAGATCGCCCTTGGTTGGCGTTGTACCGCAACGACGTTCCCCCCGACATCGACGTCGAACACCCCACGATGCTCGAAATGTTGGCAGCGGCGGTCCGCTCTGATCCGGACGCCACGGCTGTGAAGTACTTCGACGGTCAACTCAGTTACGCCGAACTGGATCAGCAGAGTGACGCGCTGGCCCGAGCACTCCGAGCCGGTGGACTGGTGAAGGGTGACCGCGTCGCTCTGTTCCTCCAGAACGTTCCGCAGTTCGTGCTTGCGCTCGCCGGAATCTGGAAAGCCGGCGGCGTCGCAGTCTCGATCAATCCCATGAGCCGTGAACGAGAACTGGGATACCAACTCGAAGATTCCGGAGCAGCGGTTCTGATCGCTCTCGAGGGGCTCTACGAGTCCGTCGGCCGCAATGTCGTCTCCGACTCGCCGGTCAGGCGAGTTATCACCACCTCGGAACTCGAGTATCAAAGTCGCAACGATCCGAGGATTTTCGACGGAATCGTCAAGAAGGATCTCGGTACCGACGATCTTGCGACGCTGATCGACGAACATCGTCTCGGCGATCCGATCACCACTGACGCTGCACCGGAAGACATTGCGGTACTGACGTATACGTCGGGAACCACGGGTCCGCCGAAGGGAGCGATGACCTCTCACGCGAATATGACCTTCAACGCCCAGGTCTACCGGGACTGGCTGGGGCTCACCCCGAAAGACACGGTTCTCGGAGTTGCACCGCTCTTCCACATCACGGGGTTGATCGGTCACATCGCGGTGTCCGTCCTGGCGAGAATGCCGCTGGTGCTGGCCTATCGCTTCCACCCCGAGGTGATGCTCGACGCGATTCGTGAGCACCAACCGACATTCACAGTCGGCGCCATCACTGCGTTCACCGCACTGCTCAACACTCCGGGATGCGCGCCCGAAGACTTCACCTCCATGCGGTTGCTCTACTCCGGCGGCGCACCCATCTCGCCGACTGCCGCCGAGGCCGTCCGCGCCATGACCGGTGCTGCGCTGCACAACATCTACGGGCTGACCGAGACCACGTCGCCGACCCATGCCGTTCCCGTTGGTGCGGATACGCCGGTCGACCCCACATCCGGAGCGCTGTCTGTCGGCGTTCCCGTACCCAACACCGTGGTCCGCATCGAAGACGAGGGCGGTGCGGTCCTGCCGATCGGAGAGATCGGCGAACTGGTCGTCCGAGGTCCACAGGTGGTGCGCGGTTACTGGAACAAGCCGGAGGAGAGTGCGTCGGCCATTCGCGACGGGTGGTTCCACACCGGCGACGTGGGGTTCATGGACGAAGCCGGCTGGTTCTACGTCGTCGACCGTAAGAAGGACATGATCATCGCGTCCGGCTACAAGGTGTGGCCACGCGAGGTCGAGGACGTTCTTGCCGAGCACCCCGCAGTCCGTGAGGCGGCAGTCGTCGGGATCGCCGACGAATACCGCGGTGAGACGGTGAAGGCGTTTGTCAGCCTCGTCGCGGGGGCGTCGGTCACCCCGGAAGATCTGATCGATCACTGCAAGCAGCGGATGGCGGCGTACAAGTACCCACGCTCCGTGGTGCTGGTGGAGGAACTGCCCAAGACCGTCACGGGCAAGATCTTGCGACGGGAGCTGCGCACGACCTCCTGATCACAGGGCAGCGGGCGGACTTCACGGTCCGCCTGCTGTCTGATCGCGCACAGTTTTAGGTCGACCACGCAATCGGGGTAATGGAACAGTAATATGTGCTGAGTACCCACGGACAAACGGGAGACTTCAGTGAGCAAGTTCGGACGTAAGAAGCAGCCCACGCCCAAGAGTTACCAGTGGCTGGCCATGACCCTCATCGCGTTGTCGCTCTCCGTGTCGATCGGGATTGCCGCCAAACCCTCCTGAGCTCCGCGAATCCGAAACTTGTAACCCCGCGTCCATCTGCACATGGGCAAATAGGAGCAATTCGGACGCTCAGCTGTTCTAACTTTCCTTCCGTCGTGTCACCTCGGCACCGACGGAGAGGATCAACTCACCATGCGAAGCTCACGCTTCGGCGTGCTGGCCGCTGCCGGCGCTGTCGGACTAGTGCTTGTCACCAGCAGCGTCCAGTCCATCGCCACGGCGTCACCGTTCGGTTCGCTCGACGCCGGTTCGAGTTCCGGTTCGACAGAGATACCGACCGTCAGCGACGGCGGTTTCACGTCCAAGACGCCCTACACTCCCGGCCAGCGCATCGCCGACTATCAGGCGCCGCCGACGGGATACTCCCCGGTGTACACGGAAAGTGTTGCGCGCCATGGTTCCAGAGCACTGTCGAGCCTGAAGTACGACGACCTGAGCCTGCAGCTGTGGGAAATCGCCGAAGCCGAGAACGCTTTGACTCCCGTCGGCAAGGAATTCGGCCCGGCCCTTCGTGATCTCATGGCCGCCAACAAGAAGCTGGGGTACGGCAACCTCAGCGGACTCGGGATCACCGAACACAGACAGCTCGGCGCGCGGGTCACTGAACGCCTCCCCCAACTGTTCGACGCCATCGCAGCGCAACAGGGCACCATCACCTTGACCTCGTCGGGTGTGGACCGTGCCGTGGACAGCGCCGAGAACTTCGCGCAAGGGCTGACCGGTGCGTTTCCAGCCGTCGCCGGCGATGTTGCGCCGGTGACCACGGATGCCGACCTTCTCTACTTCCACGACTCGGATGCAAACTCCGACTACAAGGACTACGAAGAGTCCGATCCTCGACTGAAAGCCGTCGACGACCAGATCGCCGATCTTCTCCGCACCCGCGAGGTCTCGCGGCACATAATGCTCAGGCTCTACTCGGAGGACTTCGTCAACCGCCTGAGCGCGGGCGAGTTCTCACTCGTCGACCGCGGCAAGGGTTCCAGCACGATCGACAACGAAGTCGACGCCGCGTACATGCTGTACAACACGTACATCATCACTCCGGGCATGGCCGAAGAAGGCAAGTGGAATTTCGAGCGCTTCATCGAACCTGCTGACGCGCAGTGGCTCGCATACACGAACGATGCCGAGGACTTCTACGCCAAGGGCCCGGGCTTCACCGGTGAGGACGTCACCTACCGGATGGCAACCGTCCTGAGCGACGAGTTCCTGCGCGGCCTGCAGAAACACACCGGCGACGACGCCGTCCCGGGAGCGGATTTCCGGTTTGCACACGCAGAAACGATCATCCCCTTCGCGGCACTCTTGAAACTGCCGGGAAGCACCGTCTCGCAGGCGGAGGGCGACCTCTACACCTATGCGAACAACCCCTGGCGCGGATCGCAGGTCAGCCCGATGGCTGCCAACGTGCAGTGGGACGTGTACGCCGGACCGGAGGGTAAGCGTCTGGTCCGAATGCTCTACAACGAGCGCGAGACAGCCTTTGCTGCCCCGTGCGCTCCGGTGAGCGCCGGAAGTTTCTTCTACACGCCGGACGAACTGGCCCGCTGCCTGCCGGAGATTTCACCGGCACCCTGAGATCCGGCAACTCGGGATCCAGCCAGCGGTCGACGAGGGCGCGCCCATACCTGGTGCAATGCCAGCATGCGCGCCTTCTCGTCGTCTTCCATCAACAAGGCGTCGCAGATCCTCACGATGACCGGAGCCGAAACACCAACGGACGTACCCTGTTCCAGCCGCTGATAGTGATTGAAACTGATGTCGGCAATCTGCGCGACATCGCGCCGACTGAGGCCGTGCATTCGGCGAGCACCCTCGCAGCGCATGCCGACCTTTTCGGGCGCAAGACTGTTTCGTTTTTCGACGAGCATCTGGCTCATCAACTGACGCGCGCTCGACCCGTTCACGTCGCCACCTTTTCCATCCCTGAAATATGCTTTCACCTAACATGTTTCAGAATATGGGATGGGACGGACCCGGCGGTATCTCCGAGATGACAGATAATCACGCGATACCGCCAACCCTGTGCCCGTCCAGGCCGCGACGATGAGGCTCAGGATCAGGCTATGAACCTGCCGATCGTCGGATTCGACTGGCAGATGGGACTACTGCCCCAGTTGATCGAACCGAACGCCGTCGCAACGACATTGCCGACGCCGGTGTTCACCGTCGCGGACAGGTACGGATAAGTACCGACCAGGTCGACGATTCCGGACTTGCCCGTGTCGGTGTTGACCCACGCAACAGTCACCTGACCCGCCGCCGGGATGGGTGCAGCGGCCGGGAACGAATCGAAGCGAATGTCACCCTTGGCGATGGGCGGATTGGATTCTGGCCCGGACTGGCCGGTGAGCCCGGTCAACGAGGCCAGCGACCCCTGATTCGGACACCCGATAGTGACGGCGGCGCCGCCGAAAGGGTGGGGCGGATCAGCCGAGGCGACTCCGGCGAACATGACGCTCGCGGCAATCGGTAGTCCGATGGCCGCAAAAACCCCGGCCGTGCGTGTGACGCTCATAGCTGCTCCTCGGGTCGACAACACTTTCCGGATACCCCTGGTACAACGCCCGAAACGAAGGAAAGACGACTATTCACACCCCCTAGACAACGCGTGTTGTCAGAACTACAGTCGGTGGTGCAGCTCACACCTACCTCTGCCGCGCGCAGACCAGTCCCAGGGAGTGTTCAGATGAAGCGCTACGACCTCCGCAGTCGCACGGATCAACTCGATCCCGAAACCGATTACGAAGAGATGTCGCGCATTCTCGCGGCGCAAGAGTTTCCCTGGGACATCAATCAGGCGCTCAGCTTCGCACTGTTTCGTACGTACGCTGTCCCCTCGATCGGCAAGCTCCTCTTCTCCACAGGCGAGTTCACCGACAAGGTTCAGAAGCGCTACGACGACACCAGCCTGATCCTCGACGCCATCCTCGAGCACGGCCTCAGCAGCACCGAAGGCCGCAAGAGCGTGCGTCGAATGAATCAGATGCACGGCTCGTACGACATCTCCAACGACGACATGCTCTATGTCCTGGCCACCTTCGTCGTCACGCCGGTCAGATGGCTCGACGAGTACGGCTGGCGGAAGATGACCGACAACGAGATCGTCGGGTCGACGAATTATTACCGCCACCTGGGTCGGTACATGAACATCAAAGACACTCCTGACACTTACGAGGGCTTCGTCAAACTTCTCGACGACTATGAGCGCGAACACTTTTCATTCGATCCCGGCGCCCGAGCCGTCGCTGATTCCACCCTCGACCTGATGTGCACCTTCCCGCCCAACAACCTGGCACCGAAGGCTCTGGTCAAGGGATTCGCCTTCGCTCTCATGGACGATCACCTACTCGACGCCTTCCACTACAGGCACCCGAGCACTGCGATGCGCGTCGTCTCACGCGGTGCGCTGAAGGTCCGCGCGCGCCTGCTGCGGTTCTTCCCCGTGCGTACGAAGCGGAAATTCGCCCGCGAACTGCCCAACATCCGCAGCTACCCGAGCGGTTACAAGGTCGAAGACCTCGGCACCTTCCCCACGGGATGCCCGGTCAAGCACCTGCAGGCAGACCAGCAGGCCCAAGCGTAAGCAGGTTCCCATCGTGGAGTGGTGGAACTCCTGGCACCCGGGCTGATTCGCGTTTCTCATGCCTAGATGAGGGAGGAGTCGCGACCAGTACGACGAAGGGTGATCAATTCATGGTTCGTCTCGGCGTCGTGTCGACGCCCCTCTTCTTCGAACTCCATCAGCGCATAGAACCTGCGGGCGCGATCGTTGAGGGTGTAGACCTCGAGTGTCACCTCGCCGTGCATGGTTGTGGCGTGTTCGACCAACGCCCGCCCGACGCCCAACCCTTGTGACGCCGGCGCGACGAACAGTCCCCCGATTTCGGAGCCGATCATTCCCAACAGTCCAACGACAGCGGAGTTGTGCTCAGCGACCCAATTGTCGGCCTGAATCAGATAGACCTCTCGCATCTTCTGCTCGCGTTCGCCCGTCCCCTCACCCGCAAGGAACGGGTGGGCTTCACGGGCAGCGCGCGACCACAAGTCGACGACCACATCCTCATCCGAGGATACGTAGCGGCGAATGATCAGATCCTGGTTCACAATCCGACCATACCCTCAGGCGTCAGCGCACTGACCGGGCCGAAAGTGTTCAATTTTCGGATCCACGCAGGACGACCCCGACGTAAATCAGTGGAACAATTCCATTCGTTGCCGCTCCGCAGTTACCGCGTTGTGCAAGGGTTGTCCGATGACTGACGGTGATCCGACAACTGAGCGTGGAGGTCCGGCATCCTGGTGGAAGGTGACAGCGATTGTCACCGCAGTGCTTGTCACTCTCACATGCGGCGTCATCGTGTGGTCCTTCATGCCGCCGGTTGTGTACTTTCCGTTCTTTGCGCTCGCAGCCTCAGTACTGCTCGGTTTGGGCGGAGTGTGGTTGATACTCAGCCTGATTGGCTGGATGAAGTACAAAACTCTGCGTTTGAGCACGATCGCGCCGGTGATCGTGCTCGTCACCGGTGCGCTCGTGACCTTGTCCGTCCCTTCGCATGTTGCGTTTGCATTGTCGAAAGATTCGCTCGAAGCAGTGGCCGCGGATTGCCAGAAGTCGTTGGAAAACCGAACAATTGGCGTCTACCGGGTCCTGCAGGTCTGGCCCGTCGGCAACGGGTGCCGCTTCCACATCGAGGGCGGTCTGATCGATTCGATCGGATTGGCGTACTTACCCGACGGCGCACCATATCTCGGCAAGCCCCGCCGCGACGGCGAGATCGGATACCAGGAGTTCGACGGCGACTGGTACTCGTTCGTTCAAGCGTTTTAGCGGCGCGCAACTAGTCGACGAGCTTGGCCTTCAGAAGCGCGATCGTGTCCGGAGTGAGTCCGAGACCTTCGGTGAGATAACCGTCGACGGTTCCGTAATCGCTGGCTATCTGCGCGAGTCCAGCTTCCAGGTACGAAGCGTCGACACCTAGGGCCGGTTCGAGATTGGTCGCTACCTGCGGGCTCAGGGCCTGAGAGATCTGCGCAAGGATCTTCTCGTTGGTCGCCTGAAGGTAGGTGTTGCTCAACAGATAGTCGTTCATGATCGTCTGGGCGGGGACACCGGCGATGGTCTGCAGCAACATCGCGGTCCAACCCGTGCGGTCCTTGCCTGAGGTGCAATGGAACAACTGCACCCCGTCACTCGCAGCGATGTCCGAGAGGACCTGCTTGAAGCCGGCACGGCGAACGGGATCGGTGACAAAACTGCGGTTGGTGTCGACCAAGAACTGCTTGGCCTCCTCCGGCGACTTGATCGTCGTCGCGAGCTGGGTGAGATCCTTGAACTCGATGGGGATGTTCGTGTACGTCACACCGTCCGGGAGTTTGTCCGCGCCACCGATGAACGGGTTGGAGATCTCGGTTGCGCCGCGCAGGTCATAGGCGTCGGCAAGTCCGAGGCCGGTGAGTGTCGTCTTGTCTGCGTCGGTGGTCGCGGTCAGCGCATTGGACCGGTAGATGACGCCGCGCTTGAGGTGTGAGCCGTCGACGGTGGCGTATCCCCTACCGTCGTTGCCGGCAACGTCGCGAAAGTTGGCCACGGAGGCCAAATTCGGTGTCGGCGCGAGGACAGGATCGAGCGAGCCGAGATCGACCGCTCCAAGCGAGCCTGTGTTGAGAGAGCCCAGGTCGAGCGGGATTGCCGTGGCGGGAGCAGCAAACATCAGACCACCTGTAACAACCAGTGCGGCGGCCTTCGCAGTGCGAGCGAACAACATTCGTGTGCGTGTGGACATGTGGCAGTGCCTTTCTCTGTAGTTTGGGATTTGTGGTGTGGTGATCTGGAGTTACGGAGCGACGTCACCGATGCCGGTAAATCCGTATCGCTGGTGAGGTCCGATGACTGCTACCTCGAACAGGCCTGTCCCGGTGCGGGTTACGCCGTCCTCGACGAGGGTGAACCGAGCCAAGTTGTCGACCGGGCACAGCATCTTCTTCCACGGTTCGATGTCCGAAACCTTCTCTCGCAGGCCCTGAACCACCAGTTCGCCCTGCCACATCCCGTGGCGCCAATCCTGCTCGAGTCCGTAGCCCGTGCCGACACCGATGTAGTTGGGCAGTATCGGTTCGCAGGTGATCTCCAGGATGTGGTCGGATTCGCCTGGTGCACCGGGGCGCCGGAAGTACAGAGTTCCGCTCTTCACCTCGCGAGTACCGGAAATGAACGTGAGCTGGTGGTCCGGTCGACCCAACCACTCCGGCTCGCGCGAGCGGTCCGCCCAGACGCGAGTCGCATCTTCGAGGATTCGGCGTCCCTGCTGATCTTCTTGAACGATCGTGACGATGGTGAAGTCGCCGAATTGCATGATCGAGTAAATCCAGAAGAAGTTCTGACTGCCGGCTATCGCCGGATCTGCCTTGCGTCCAGGCGGTTCCGCTTCGCCGACCGGTCGCACACCCCAGGACCGATCGCGATTACCCCGCCACGTCTCCGGGGTGACCGGGATGACGTCGCCGTCGACGGTCAGGGATCCGGACCATGTTCCGGTCTGCACGAATCGTTGCGTGTCGAAGGTGACTCGTTCGAGCTGGCGATGGAAATGTCTGGCCTCGAGATTGGCGGGGCCGTCGGACTCGAAGGTGAGGTCGAAGCTCAGGTCCGGCGCTTCGGGACTCGGGTCCAACACCACACGTAGGCGGTGCAGACCCTCGATGATTTCGATTCGCAGCGGGCCTACTGACAGGTCCATACGATCGTCACCCAAGGCTCGGGATGCCCGGAAGACAATATGGTCTTCGCCGCGCCGAAGAACCGCAAAGCCGTCGCATACACCAAGATTGGGGTACTGACCGAGACCGATGATGAGAAACAGCGGCTCGGTGTCGCCGTCGACGCCGGCATGGCAGTTGAAGTAGTAGCGGTCGTAGAAGTTTCGATCCGAGGTGCCCACGTGGCGGATGGTCTCGGCGATCTGATGTACCGGGTAGTCGTCGAGCGGGGACAGTGTCATCGTGCATCTCCTGTTGTGAGCGGGGATGTTGCGAGCGACTCCCAATAGGTGCCGTCGAGCATGGCTTCGAGTGTTTTGTGGTGCAGGATCATCTCGTCCGGGTTGTCGGGGAATTCGGCCTGACCGAAAGCCACTGCGCGGCTTTGGACTCGGAACATGATCACCGCGTGCCGCAGCGCGGCGTAAAGGATGTAGAAATCTAGATCCGCAACCTGGTGGCCGGAAAGCGAGCCGTAGGCATCTGCCACGTCCTCGCGACGAAGGAAGTCCGGCATTCCGGGGAGTCCGGCCATGGCAGCGAGATCCTCGAAGAACCTGTGCTGGAAGATCATCCAGCCGAGGTCCAGCTCACGCGGCCCCAGTGTGGCCATCTCCCAATCGAGGACCGCCGCCGGCTCGAAGTCGCGGTAGATGACATTTCCGATCCGCGAGTCACCCCAGCAGAGCACTGCGGAACCGGCATCGACGGGAAGGTTCGCTTCGATCCAGTCGAAACCGCGCTCGATCAACGGAGATCCTGGTCCGTCGGCTGTTGCCCACTCGTAATAGCGCCGCTGGTCCTCGAGGTGCGCGCGAAGTGCTTCTGCCCCAGTCGGTTCGGCACCATCGCGGCACAACTCGGGGAGTGCGAGGTGCGGATCGGCCATAGCGTGTAGCTCGGCGAGCACCCGGACCGATGACTGCTGGAGTCGAGAGCAGTCGTCGGCCGAAGCTTCCGAGAGCCACGAGCCGAACGTGTACGGCATGACGTCTGGCGGGATTTCGCCCTCGCGCCGTTCCATCACGAAGAACTCACCGCCGAGCGCGTCCGGGTTGCTCTCGGACCAGTACACCCGCGGGACCGGCACCGATGTGTGAGCGGCGACGGCGCTCATGACCCGAAACTGCTGGTCCAGGTTGTACGACGGAAAGATCGGTACCGCACTGTCCCGCGGGGCGATACGGGCGACCAGGCGATGCTCGGCTCGAATCCCGTCCTCGATCCACGTCGCGTCGAAAAGCACAGTTTCGTTGGACATGCCGTTCGCGGCCGGTACCTCGACCGAGGTCACGGAAGGTTTCGAGCCTCGCCACAGCACGGTCGCGAGCCAGCCTTCGAGGCTGCGCCGCATCTCTGCCGGGTCGTTGCGGGATTCGCCGGGCCTGGCAAATTCGGCGTAGTCGGGATCGCCGGAAGTTTCTGTTTCGGTTCGAAGGTTCATCACCACTCCTCGTGGTTCGGTGGCGCCGATGCGCACGTGCCGATTGTCGATACAATATGTATCGACTAAAGCCGTGACAGAATGTAACGGCCATCACAGCGATACCGCAAGGGATTTGCCCAAAATGTCCAAAGATTCCGAAACTCAGCACCGCCTGGGCCCGCAGCGAAACCCTGCAATCGACGACGCAGTACTGGACGCGACCAGGCAACTGTTGGAAGAAAAGGGGTACGCGGGCACGTCCATCGACGCCATAGCCACGCGTGCGGGAGTAGGACGTCCAGCCATCTACCGTCGGTGGCCGTCGAAGGCACACATCGTCAACGACGCGATCTATCCCGTACTCGACGTCGAACAGGGCGCGGACATCGACACCGAACTCGGCACCGAGGGCACGATCACGGATCAGATCCGCGCGCTGGTGCACGGCGCGGTTGCTCTGTTCGCAGCTCCCGCCACACGAGCCGCTGCTCCCGGATTGATGAGCGAAGTGCGAACAAACGCGGAATTACGCGACGTTCTCGTGGTGCGGCAACTGGCCGGAGTCCGCGTCGAGCTGAACCGTCGACTCGAGGCGGCGAGAGAGCGCGGCGACATCCGAAGCGGCGTCGACGCCGACGCTCTTCTCGACATCATGGCTGGCGCGGCCATCTTTGCGATGTCGGTTCGCGACGTCTCGGACCCGGGACCGTTTGCCGATTCTCTTGCCGACATAGTGCTGAACGGCATACTCCCCGAGGCTCACTGAACCGCTGGTTTGCGCTGCCATACGCGGCACGATGGGCATAGGCATGCTCTGAACCAACCGGCAGCTCGCTCAGTGTTCATCCATCGAGTGGGACAGTCTGTCGCTGCCTCACTTCTGCGATGTATTCACGGATGGCGTCGCGGTTTTTCACAAGAAAGCTGATCTTCTCGTCAAGTCCCGACGCCTCCGCCTCGAGCATCGACAGCATCTCCGGTGTCACATCGCTCATGTGAATGACGCGTTCTTGGTCCAGGCAAGGAAGGATCTGCCGGATCACCCGCGTCGGGAAACCCATGTCCAACAACCCACGTATCTGAAATACCCTGTCAACCATTCGTTCGTCGTAGTCGCGGTAACTGTTTTCGGATCGTCTCGGAGCAATCAAGCTCTGTTCCTCGTAGTACCGCAAGAGGCGGCGGGACACCCGTGTCGCTTCTGACAGCTCGCCGATCTTCATTTGGCCGCCGATGTTTCGAGCGACGCTGCCTGGAGTCGCTCTCTCAACGTGCTCACCCGGGTGCTCGCCCCGAAGACAGCGGCAAGCTGTTCGAGGACAAGTGGGATGTCCCGGCCGTTGACCGCCGGCCGCAGTCGCACACCGTGTGCGCCAGCGGATACGAGTTCGTCGATCCGGTGGATCAGCTCATCTACCGAACCGACAAAGATGTCGGTGTCAGACGAGTACGGTGCGCCTGACAGCTCGTCGAGGGCACGCTTCTGCTGTACAGCCTCGAAGTGGGTCTTGCCGAGGAAAACCACGAGATCCACCAGGATCGCGAGCGGCTCATCGATCAAATTTCTTCGCACTGCATCACATTCAGCGTTGACGGCGTCGAGTACATCGCCGATGGTGACGCCATTAGCACTCGGAGTGGGTGTCACCAGGATGGCATCAGCCGACGCAACCGCCAACCGATAAGGAACTTGGGCGTGATGTGCGAGCGCGAGAACGACAGGCTTCAAGCCTTCGACGACAGGGATGGCGAGTGGTCCGGCGACCTCGAAAGTCTTTGTCACAATCCACTTTTCAGAGATCTTGTCGATATCGACAAATCGGCCATCGGCGCCTTCTTGGAGTGCGCCTTCCGACCAGGTCGACCACAATCCTCGGAGTATTTCGATCGACTCGGTTGCGCTCGAGAAGACCGGTTCGAGTCTGGTTCCAATCCGTTCAGGGAAGTAGATGTCGGACTCTCTCAGCTCCGGCACCGGTTGCGGGCGAACGAAATGACGTCTGTCGATGCTTCGCGAAGTGACCTGGGCACGGAGGCCGACTCGGCCCCCGCTCAAGAGATTGAGCGATGCGATTTCGGTGGCGATACTGTATGGCTCACTGTGAGTCAGATTTCTCGTGGCAATCACGCCGAGTCTCTGCGTCTCGAAAACAGCCAGTGCCGTCAGCGCTACCGGAGACAACCGACCACGAACCTGGTCTTCCTTGTCATCGATTCTCCTGAAGTCCGACGACTGCAACCCAATCGATTCTTCGAAAGTGACAAAATCGACAACAGATGAGTCAATGTCGCGCAACAACTCCGACCAGTAACGAGCACTGAAGAGTTCGGCGGGGGCAATACCCTGCAATCGCCAGGCCGCTGGATGCCAGCCGGCTGGTTCCAGCGCGATACCGATGATCGGTGACCGATGGATCGACGGCGTTGTGTTCATGCGTGTGCCTGACCTTCCTGATGGATTTGGGCCGGAGATCGAAACCCGTCTCCGCGGGCGGTCCACATGATCACCACGGATAGCAGCGCGAGTGCTACCGTCCACCACGGGAGAGATCGAGCACCGTTGAGAGACAAGAGAACTCCACCCATCACTGCACCTGCTGCCATGGCAGCGTTCCACAGCGTCGTGAGAACCGCCTGAGCCTCGTCTGCGTGTGAGCCCGCAGCAACCGCTGCTGAGGTTTGCAACAGAGTCGGAATTCCGCCCCACCCCAATCCCCATACGGCAGCTGCTATGTAGACGAGCAGCGCATCCTCAGTGGTGACTGCCAGTGCGGTTGCGGCGACTGAAATCAGGACGGCGCCGACAAGAGCAAAAGTCCGTAGTCGCGCGTAGATTTGTTTGCCCACAACAACAATGCTGATTAGACATGCCACTCCGAAGGTCAACAGAACGAGGTCGTTGTCGTCTCCCATTCCTATCGATTCGAGAAACGGAGCGATGTACGCATACAGGATGGTGTGACCCAACACGACGATGAACGTCACGATCAGAACTGCGTCGACACCGGGAATGCGTGCCGCCTCGAGCATGCTTCGCCGTCTACGGCCGCGGGGCCGACCTGGACGATCGGGAACCGACACCGCGATTGCAACGAGAAGCGCAACAGCCAGTATCGACATGAGGTAGAACGGTGCCCGCCACCCGGTAGCGTTGCCCAAGTATGTCCCGAACGGAACGCCGAGCGCGAGAGCGAGCGGAATTCCGGCCATCGCGAACGCGATGGCGCGACCCTCGAGATGTTTCGGGGCAAGACTTCTGGCGTATCCGGCGAGCAATGCCCAGGCGATACCTGCAGCAACTCCCGCAATGAACCGGGCGGTCATCGTCAGAAGGTAGTCGGAAGAAAATGCAGTGACCGTGTTGGCGAATGCAAACCCGAGAATCGAGTTCAGCAGTAACACCTTTCGCGACCACGACGCTGTCACTGCGACGAGGGGAATTGTCGTCAGGGCCGTCCCCAGCGCGTAGATCATGATCGTCTGCCCGGCGGCTGATTCACTGACATCGAGGCCTTCACTCATTGCCGGCAACACTCCCACTGGGAGGGTCTCCGTCAGGCTGGTGATAAAGACGGACGCGAACAACGCCAGGAGGGGAACGAGTGGGAGTGCGTCCCCGCGATCCTGTTCCGCAAGAAACTGTTTCGCTCCTGATGTGTGGTGTTTTGAATCGATGTCGTCTGCCATGAAACGATTGTCAACCTTCACATCAATGTGAAGGTCAAGCCCTCTGCGAAGATCGGACCCCGAATCAATCAATCTGATGCCGTGCAGGTTTGGTCTATCCAGTCGAGGAACTGCCCATGTCCACCGGCCAGCCCGTGAGGTGTGCCGTCAAGAGAAACAACAAACTTCCCACGGCGCACCTCTGGTGATGCCGTCAACTTGGCATCGACTTCGGGCAAAACCCCGAGACCTTCGTTCGCTATCCAGCGACATGGCAAAGCGTGAACAGCTTCTGCGAATTCATCTCTGGCAGTCGGGATCAGATAGTTGAGTACCGCACTGTGAAAGACCACGATCGTTGTTTCCCGTGGCGCACGTTCGACGAGATCGGCAACAGCCGACGTGAGATCTCCGCGAACCAGATGAGGCGGATCCACACGAGCGAGTGCCGCTGCGTCGCGCAATCGCCGCCGGCGATGGTCCTGTTCCGGCCACACAAGACTCTCCAACCATCTCATGTCGTCGGTGTCGCCTACATCGAGTGGGTTCAGGTCGATGCCCGCCCGGTACACCACGTCTGGGACTCTCTCCGGAATCGGCGGACTGCCAGTCGTCGCACACTCCAGCAGAACGGTGGACGGACCATCGACTGGATGCAGATACTTTGTGCCGTCGTAGAGAAAGCTGTAGCGGTCAGGGTAAAGGCACAGGCCCGCCGAAGCACCGACTTCGATGAGGGAGAGCGGGCCCTTCAACAACCCGAGGACGGGAAGCAACACGGCAGAGCGGCCAGCTTCATTCGTCTGTGTAGTCCTGGTCTGCGCGAGTTGTTCCACCTCGGACCAGTTGTCGCTCAGCCACCGGCGAAACAACGCATACGGCGCGACCGGGGCACCGAGGTGACGGCACGCCCCGAATATCAGGTTGGGTTGCCTGCGGGGTTCTGGAAGCCGATCTATCAGAGCGAGGACTGCTGGATCCTCCGATACGCCGGTGCCCCATTCCTCGTAGATCGCGGAGTTCCCTCGAGCCTCCACTTCCGCGAATGATCGGTACCAACGCGAAGTGTCCACCGTCGATGTTTACCGGATGGCGCGTGGTGCTGAAAGGTTTTCGATCAGGCCGTCGCGTAACTCGCAGACGTCCCCCACGTCAGGCGTACTCGCCTGAGAACCCTCCCCGAGGCCCACTAGGCCCGAGCCCCGCCGACTATCCTGTGGGGCATGACCGAGCCTGTAGCGACCGCTGACCTTGCCGACGAGATCGGACCCGACATCCGTAGCTGCGACACGCAGTTCACCCAATTCGGTGGACGTGAAGTCTTTGCCGGCCCCATCACCACCATCAAGTGCTTCCAGGACAACCTGCTCGTGAAGCAGACCCTCAGTGAACCGGGCAACGGCGGAGTCCTCGTCGTCGACGGTGACGCGAGCATCCACACCGCCCTGGTCGGCGACATCATTGCCGGCCGCGGCGTCGACAACGGCTGGGCCGGCGTCATCGTCAACGGAGCCGTCCGCGACTCCGCGATCCTGCGCACCCTCGACATCGGCGTCAAGGCTTTGGGCACCAACCCGCGCAAGAGCACGCAAACCGGTTCGGGCGAGAAGAACGTGCCGATCGAAATCGGCGGAGTCACCTTCAACCCCGGCGAGATCGTTTACAGCGACCAGGACGGCGTCGTCGTTCGCGAAAGCTAGTCAGAAGTCGCGGGATCAGGCGGGGGCTTCCACTTTGGCGGCCATCCCGCCGATCTCGACGACATCGCCGTCACGAAGCTGACGGCCCCGACGATCTTCGACCTCACCGTTGACCGAAACCATGCCGTCGGCGATCACTTCCTTCGCCTCCGCGCCCGATTCGATGAGGTTCGCGAGCTTGAGAAACTGACCGAGCCGAATCATTTCGTCGCGGATGGGTACTGCTGGAATGTTGTCGGTCATGTCAATCATCTTCCTCCTCCCACAAAACTGGACACGACAGACCACACTTAGCGTGAGGATCTGATCGACCGGTAGGAGAGGAAGCTCGATGGCACCATTGACCGAGGTATCGGACACCACTGCAGAGTTGGTGGAATCGCCACCCGAAAATCCGCGCCAGGCGCGTCGATTCCGCAAAGGGCGGTTCAGCCAGGTTCCCCATATCTCGGGACTGATCCTCGGAGTCTTCTCCGTACTGGTGTTCCTGTGGAGCATCTCGCCGGTACTGCGGCACATCCTCCGCGTCCCACGCGAATACATCGACAGCTACTACTTCGACGCACCGGATACGAGCCTGTCGTGGCGCGCTCGTCGTCGCCCTGCTCGCCGCCGCCCTCGCGAGCCGCAAGCGCATCGCCTGGTGGCTGTTGACGATCTACCTGTCACTGATCACCCTCACCAACATCGCCTCCGCGATCGTCGACAAGAACCCGAACAACGCCGTGGCGGTTGTCGTTCTGCTTGTCGTGATCGGAATCCTCATCGCGGCGAGGCCCGAGTTCTACACACGCGTACGGCGCGGCGCCGGCTGGAAAGCACTCGGCGTGCTGATCGGCGGCATGGCTGTAGCGACCGTGATCGGTTGGGGCCTTGTCGAACTCTTCCCAGGTGACCTACCGCAGAACCAGCGATTCCTCTGGGCCCTGAACCGCGTCACCGCTGCAGCTTCGGTCGACAACGAGGTGTTCGACGGCCACCCGCGTGTCTTCGTCAACACGGTCCTCGGTCTCCTCGGTGCCATCGCGCTCCTCGCCGCCGTCATGACGCTCTTCCGCGCGCAACGCTCCAACAACGCGCTCACCGGAAACGACGAGTCCGCGATCCGCGGGTTGATCCAGAACTTCGGTGCCGACGACTCTCTCGCTTACTTCGCCACCCGCCGCGACAAGGCGGTCATCTTCGCGCCGAGCGGCAAGGCCGCGATCACGTACCGCGTCGAGATCGGCGTCTGCCTCGCCAGTGGTGATCCCATCGGTGATCCCGAAGCCTGGCCGCACGCCATCGAAGCGTGGCAGGGGCTCGCATCGCAGTACGGCTGGGCGACGGCCGTCATGGGCGCCAGCGAAACCGGGGCGACGGCATACAAGAAGGCGGGCCTGAGCGTCCTGCAGCTCGGCGACGAAGCGATCCTGCGCACCCGCGAGTTCAATCTCAACGGACGCGACATGCGCCCGGTGCGCCAGGCGGTCACCCGCGTCAGGCGTCACGGCGTCACCGTGCGGATGCGACGCCATCGCGACGTCCCGCCGGAGGACATGGCGGCCGTCATCATCCGCGCCGACGACTGGCGCGACACCGACACCGAGCGCGGCTTCTCCATGGCGCTCGGCCGACTGGGCGATCACCTCGACGGCGACTGCCTCCTCGTCGAAGCCGTCATGGGTGAAGGCACCGAGGACGAAAGCGTCGTCGGCATGCTCTCGCTCGTGCCGTGGGGACCGAACGGTGTTTCGCTCGACCTGATGCGCCGTAAGCCGACGGCGCCCAACGGTGTCGTCGAATTGATGGTCTCGGAGTTGGCCACACGTTCGGACGAGATCGGCGTCGTGCGAGTCTCGCTCAACTTCGCCGTGTTCCGCTCGGTGTTCGAGGAAGGTTCGCGCATCGGTGCGGGCCCGATCCTCCGCATCTGGCGCTCGGTGCTCGTCTTCTTCTCCCGCTGGTGGCAGCTCGAAGCGCTGTACCGCTCGAACGTGAAATACCAGCCGGATTGGGCGCCGCGCTTCCTCTGCTTCGAGGACAACCGCGAACTGCCGCGCGTCGGATTCGCGTCGGCCATCGCCGAAGGCTTTGTGGTGCTGCCCAGTTTCGGGCGCAAGTCCAGCCAGGTCGTCAAGCACACCGGTACGCATGCGGCGGTGCCGGCAGCTCTGGTGACTTCCGAAGGACTGCATGCCGACGGCAGCCCGCCGGACTCGGCGCCGACGTTCACGACCAACGGTCCGCGTCGACCCGAGCAGGTCCGCGTGCGCATGAACAAGCTCGCGCAACTGGCCGACGAAGGGATCGCCGCCTACCCCGTCGCCTATCCACCGACGCACACGATCGCGGCCGCAGCGAAGTCACCGGAGGGCACCCGCGTGCGAATCGCGGGACGCCTGCTGAGGGTCCGCGACTACGGCGGAGTGGTGTTCACGGACGTGCGCGACTGGTCCGGCGACATCCAGGTTCTGGTCGACCAGGACAACGTCGGCCGCGAGAAGTTGGC
Source organism: Rhodococcus sp. OAS809 (assembly GCF_040546695.1). Taxonomy (NCBI): domain Bacteria; kingdom Bacillati; phylum Actinomycetota; class Actinomycetes; order Mycobacteriales; family Nocardiaceae; genus Rhodococcus; species Rhodococcus sp. OAS809. The sequence goes on from NZ_JBEPOI010000002.1 coordinate 3,971,873, forward strand.
GGAGTTCGCTGCCGAGTTCGATCTCGGTGACCTGATCGAAGTCAGCGGAACCATCGGGCGCAGCCGCAAGGGCGAGCTGTCGCTCATCGCCGTCGAGTGGCGCATGAACGGCAAGTGCCTGCACCCGCTGCCGGACAAGTGGAAGGGCCTCTCGGATCCCGAGACCCGCGTCCGCCAGCGGTACCTCGACATCGCCCTCAACCCGAAGGCCCGCGAACTGCTCGAGGCCCGAAGCGCCGTCGTGAAGTCGCTGCGCGATTCACTCGGTGGTCGCGGATACCTCGAAGTCGAGACCCCGATTCTGCAGCAGGTGCATGGCGGCGCGAATGCCGCTCCGTTCCTGACACACATCAACGCGTACAACCTCGACCTCTATCTCCGCATCGCACCCGAGCTGTACCTGAAGCGGTTGTGCGTCGCCGGTATGGAGAAGGTGTTCGAGATCGGCCGCGTGTTCCGCAACGAGGGCGTCGACTTCAAACACAATCCCGAGTTCACGATCCTCGAGGCATACGAAGCCCACAGCGACTACGAGGGCATGATGCGGATGTGCCGCGAGCTGATCCAGGCGGCGGCCGTCGCAGCATTCGGTCGCGAGATCATCATGCGTCCCGGCCCGGACGGCGAACTGGTCGAGGTCGACATCTCCGGTGAGTGGCCGGTGAAGACGATGCACGGCGCCGTCGCCGAAAAACTTGGTGTCGACGTCTCCCCCGAGACAAGTCTCGAAGACCTGCAGAAGTTGTGCGACGCCAACGAGATCCCGTACCAGTCCAGCTGGGATACCGGCGCCATCGCGCAGGAAATGTACGAGCACCTGGTCGAGGACTACACGGAGTTCCCGACGTTCTACACCAACTTCCCCACCTCGATGTCGCCGCTCACCCGGCCGCACCGCAGCATCCCCGGCGTCGCCGAGAAGTGGGACCTGGTGGCGTGGGGCGTCGAACTCGGAACCGCATACAGCGAGCTGACCGACCCTGTGGATCAGCGCAACCGGCTCACCGAGCAGTCGATGCTCGCGGCCGGCGGCGACCCGGAAGCGATGGAATTGGACGAAGACTTCCTCCAAGCCCTCGAACACGCGATGCCGCCGACGGGTGGTCTCGGGATGGGCGTCGACCGAATCGTCATGCTGATCACGGGTGGCAGCATCCGCGAGACGCTGGCCTTCCCCCTCGCGAAACCGCGTCAGTAGTCCGGATTCTCGCGTGCCGGAATTGTTCCACGTGAAACCACCGGGCGAGATATTGCAGGTCGGCGAGAGCCGACTGCATGTTCTTGCCGAGGGCGACGGCCCCGTCGTCGTCCTGTGCGGTGGGCTGGCGGGCAATTGGTTCGACTGGGATGACTGCGCGCGTCATCTTCAGTCGGACCACACCGTCGTCCGCTTCGATCGCCCGGGCTTCGGGCTCAGCGAGCCGTCTTCCGAAGTTCCGACCGTCCGCGGCGAAGCTGAGCGGATCCGCGACGTGCTCGACACTCTGGGACTGAGTGGTCCGGCCGTGGTGGTCGGCCACTCCATCGCCGGCTTCTACGTCGAAGGCTTCGCGCGCCTGTTCCCCGACCGGGCGGCGGGGATGCTCCTCCTCGATTCCAGTGCCGAGAAGGAGCCGAAACGTCTGTTCCCCCGCGACCTGCTGCTGATCGCCTCCCGAGCCGCCGCGGCTTCGTTCAGCACCACCGGGCTCCAACGACTCCTCGGTACGACGACGCGCAAGATCCTCAACCAGTCCGTGCCGCCGAGCGGGTCGTCCGAAGCCACTCTCGAATGGGTCCGGAAGATCTACCGCGAGCCTCATTATCTGGAAGCGGCGATGATCGAATACGTCGCGTACACCGATATGGCGCTGGAGCTCACCGCTTTACGACGCTCGAGCAAGCATCCACTGCCCGACATCGACCTCAGCGTCGTCGCTGCACACACTGGCCACACCACTCCCTGGTCCATCGCCTGGATGGCAAAGCAGCAGAAACTCGCCACCTACCTCGGCGGGAGTTTTCACGTCCTGCGCCCGGCGCATCACCACGCGATGATCGATCAGCCCGAGGAGTTGGCGAACTTGATTCGGCGCCTCACGCAGCCGAACCGTCGGGGATGACACTTAAAGTTACAACTCGGACAGTAGCCGGATCATTGCTAGTCTCGGACAGCTTCTGCTTTCTACGACAGGCTGACCATGGACCGTTCGACACGTCGGGTGCGCTCGTGCCTGATTTTCGTGGCGATCCTCGTTGTCGCCCTGGCGGGCATCGCCGCCCGTCCGCCCGGTTTTCTGTCGACCTTCTGGCCCGCCAACGCGATCCTTCTGGGCATTCTCCTCCGTAACCCGCGCTCGTTTGCGCCGATCGGACTCGCTGTCGGCGGCGCCGCGCTGCTGACGGCGGATCTTGCGACCGGAAGCCCCGTGCAGAGGGCCTTCGAACTGAATGCGATCAATCTGGTCGGCGTCACGACAGGATTGATCGCCGCGAACTTGCTCGGCTGCTTTCCACGGCGAATCTCCGAGACGAAGTACACGGCCAGAATCTTCCTCATCTCGGTTCTGGCGTCGTTCACGGCCGGGTCCGCCAGCGCACTACGTACTCAACTCCACGAAGGAAGCGGTGCGGCAACGGAATTGGTGGGGTGGTTCTTCGCCGATCTGTGTACGTATCTGATCGTGCTGCCGATCGTTCTGTCGGCACCGACGCTCGAACACATTCGAAGAACCTGCGGGCCGTCCGTGCGGCAGAGTCTGCGCTTGAGGCGGCTCGCACAGATCCTGGCACCTCTGGCCGCTCTCCTGGCCTGTCTGCCACTCGCCCTGGAGGTCCAGGGAGCCCTTGCGCTGCTGCTGCCGATGCCGGCGCTCCTGTGGTGCGCAATGCGTGTCTCACTGTTCAGCACCTCGCTCCTGGCAGCCGGATGGAGCGCGTGGGCACTGGTCATGGCGGGTAAGGGACGTCTGGCACTGGCAGATCCGGTGCACCTACTCAGTGAGGGGGTGACCACCCGGATCTCCGTCATCTTGATGGCACTCTCCCCCATCGCCGTAGCCGTCGCCACTGGCGCACAGCGGCGCGCTGAGCGAGAACTCCAACGCATCGCCGAATGCGACGCCCTCACCGGAACGCTGAGTCGCCACGCGTTCTGGACCCAATCGCAGGAACTCCTCGACGCCCAGCACGCGGCGCAACGACCAATCGCCGTCATGATGCTCGATCTCGACCACTTCAAATCGATCAACGACAACCTCGGCCACCTCACCGGCGATTCGGTCCTCGAACAGTTCGGAAACACCCTCCTCGCCGCTACCGAAGGGCTGGGACTCTCCGGCCGACTGGGTGGTGAAGAATTTGCCGTCGCCGCCGCCGACTGCACCTTCGAGGAAGCCATCCAGCTCGCGGAGCGCATCAGAGAGGCGCAAGAGGCCCACGCGCGATCCATTCGCGGTTTCGCGGGAACGGTCAGTATCGGCGTCGCCTGGGCCGATCGCGCGATGCCGGGCATGGAGACTCTGCTCGATATCGCCGACAACGCGATGTACCAGGCAAAACGCGACGGCCGAAACCTCGTGGTGGCGTTCGATCTGTACATGGCAAGGTGACGTAGGTGCAACTACTCCTGATCCGACACGCTCTCCCCGAACTGGCCGAGGTCACCGAAGGCCGCGCAGATCCCTCGCTGACCGACGAGGGTCGTGCCCAGGCACTACGGCTGCCCGCAGCACTGGCGCCGTACCGGATCACCGGACTCTTCAGCAGCCCGCAAAAGCGCGCACTCGAGACCGCAGCCCCGGTAGCGCAGATATTGGGCCTTCCGGTCACCCAGCGCGAGGGTCTGGCGGAATACGACTACGAGCAGCCGCACTACATCCCGATGCACGAGGTCCTGGAGCGGGCGCCGGAAACCTATGCGCGAATCAAAGCCGGCTGGCTCCCCGAGTCGGTGGACGGCGACGCCTTTCGTGCGCGAGTCCTCGGTGCGATCGACGAGATAGTCGCGGCAACGGACAACGACGCCACCGTGGCGATCTTCTGCCACGGCGGCGTCGTCAACATCGTTCTGCAGGAACTGCTCGGACTGGAGCGCCCGTTGACCTTCCCGATCGAGTACGTGTCCGTCACGCGCATTCTCGTGTCGCGAAACGGAAGCCGCAGGGTCGGGTCGATCAACGAAACCGGTCACGTACGCAACATGCTTCGCGTGTAGTCACACGTGATGGCACGCCACCTGATGGCCGCCCTCGACGAGACGCAGCTCGGGAACTTCCTCGGCGCAGAGATCAGTAGCCAGCGGGCACCGCGTGCGGAAGCGGCAGCCACTGGGCGGATTGAGCGGCGAGGGCAGTTCGATGACCTTCTGCTCGACGTTCTGCGCCGCGGTGACGGTGGCGTCGGGATCGGGAATCGACGCCAGCAGTAGCTGCGTGTACGGGTGCAGCGCGCGGTTCTGCATGTCTTCTGCGGGAACGATTTCGCAGACGCGGCCCAAGTACATGATCATCACGCGGTCACTGATGTTCTTCACGACGGCCATGTTGTGCGCAATGAACAGCAGCGACAGCCCGTGACGCTTCTTCGCGTCCTCGAGCAGGTTCAGAATCTGCGCCTGCACGGACACGTCGAGGCTCGAGACCGGCTCGTCACAGATCAGGACCTTGGGGTCGAGCATCAATGCGCGGGCGATGCACACGCGCTGGCACTGACCACCCGAGAGTTCGCGTGGGGTTCGATCCCACACCATGTCCGGGTCCAGCCCGACCTCGGCAAGAACCTCGCGCGCCCGAGCTTCGATGGCGGCCTTGTCTTTTCCGCCCCAGATCGACGGACCCTCGGTGATGAGAGCTTTGACCTTGCGTCGGGGGTTCAGGGAGGAGATGGGATCCTGAAAGATCATCTGCAACTGAGTGCGGCTGCGACGCAATTCTTCCGCGCCCAGTGCCGTCATTTCCGTCTCTCCGAGGCGGATCGAGCCCGACGTCGGTGAGGGCAACTGCATGATCGCCCGGCCCGCCGTGGACTTGCCACAGCCGGATTCACCGACCACGCCCAAGGTTTCGCCCGGCGCGACGGTGAAGCTGATTCCGGACACGGCGTGAACCGTCTGCCCCTTGCCGACGTTGAATTCGACGACCAAGTCCTCGACCGTCAGGGCCGCGTCCACCGTCTCAGGCTTTCTGGTATCCACCGATGCAGTCATCAGACCATCTCCTTCACCGCGAGCGTCAGGCCCGCTGCGGTAGTGCCGGCCTTCTCGTTGGCGACCAATGCCGTTGTGCCTTCGGGGGTGTCGACCGGGTAGTGGCACGCGAACGTGTGGCTTTCGGTTGTGTTGTCCCCCGGTCCGCCGGGAGCCAGGGCCGGGTCGCCGGTCAGGCAGTCGTCCTGGGCGTAACGGCAGCGGGCGGCGAAGCGGCAGCCGGTGATCGGCTTCGTCATGTCCGGGAGACCGCCCGGAATTGTCTGCAGCACTGTGTGCGTCGGTGACTCGAGTCGCGGAATCGCGGCCATCAGCGCTTCGGTGTACGGGTGGCGAGGACGAGTGAACAACTCTTCGGTCGCCGACGTTTCCACGACGGAACCGGCGTACATGACCGCAACACGGTCCGATCGACCCGAGACCACACCGAGGTCGTGGCTGATCAGAATGACGGCCATGTTGAGCTTGTCGTTGAGTGAGGCGAGCAGATCGAGAATCTGCTTCTGCACCGTCACGTCGAGAGCGGTGGTCGGCTCGTCCGCGATCAGCAGTTTCGGCTCGCAGGCCAGGGCCATCGCGATGACCACGCGCTGTCGCATACCGCCCGAAAGTTCATGGGGATACTGGTCGAGCCGACGCTTGGGCTCGGGGATACCCACCATCGACAGGAGTTCCGCTGCGCGATCGCGGGCCGCGTCCTTCTTCAGACCCAGGTGGAACTTCAAGGATTCGGTGATGTGGGTACCGATGCGCTTGAACGGATTGAGCGAGGTCATCGGATCCTGGAAGACCATGGCGATCTCGGGTCCCCAGAAGTGCTTCATCTCCGACTTCTTCATCGTCGACATGTCGCGTCCGGCAAACGTCACCGTCCCGCTGATGTCGAGAGCCGGACCCTTCTGGAGCAGTCCCATGATGGTGCGCCCGAGAACCGACTTGCCGGAACCGGATTCACCCACGATGCCGAGAGTTTCGCCGGCGGAGACGTGGATCGAGACACCGTCGACTGCTCGCAACTGGCCACGGGGAGTGGCGAATACGGTTCTGATGTTGTCCGCCTGCAGCAGCGGAACGCCGTGCTGAGCTGAAGTGGTCACAGCTTACTCCGATACTTCTCGCCGATGAGGTTGAAGGAGAACACCGTCAGGAAGAGGAAGACGCCTGGTACCAGGACGATGAACGGATGCTTCTCCACGATCCCGCCCTGACCTTCCGCAATCATGTTGCCCCAGGTCGGATCAGGTTGTGCGATACCGAGTCCGAGGAAGCTCAGTGATGCTTCCGCGACGATCAGGCCGGAGACGGCCACCAGGCCGAGCGCGGCGACGGGAACGAGGACGTTGGGAACCAGCTCGCGCCAGATGACGCGCCATTTGGTGGCGCCCATGGCTCTCGCGGCAAGCACGAACTCCCGTTGGGCGACGACGATGGTGTTTGCCCTGGCGATTCGAACCATGCTGGGAATGCAGAGAATCGACAGTGCGAGGGTGATGTTGCGCAGGTTCGACGTGAGCACCGCGGCCAGTGCGATGAGCAGCACCAGAGAAGGAATGGCCAGCAGCGAGTTGGTCAGGATTCCGACCACGGCGTCGACCTTGCCACGGAAATAGCCGGCCATGACGCCGATGGTGCCACCGATGATCATGCCGATCAGCACGGCGCAGATGGCCACGGTCAATGAAGCGCGAGCACCGAACAGGGCGCGGGCAAGCAGGTCGAGACCGAAGTTGTTGGTACCCAACGGATGATCGGAGAGCAGGCTCGGCGATGCGAAGCCCGGCTCGGCCAAGGTCTTGACCGTGTCCTTGTACTCACCGAGTGGCAGCAGCGGCGCGAAGATCGCGGCCAGGATCAGCGCGACCAGCCAGATGCACGCCAACCAGTACGAGAGATCGAACTGACTGCCCCACTTGGACGTACCGAGTTTGCCGAGACCCTTGAAGAGGAAAACCAGGGCAACGAGCGCGAGCACGATGCGGACGGTCATCATGATCGCTGAACCGAAGAGTGCGGTGCCGAGCAGCGCAACGCCGACCACTGTGAGAATCGATCCGATCAGGACCAGATTCTTGGGCTGTTCCAGCGTCTCGACGGGACCGGGAGCCAGCAGGACTGTCTGCTGCCGGTATGTCATCACCTCGGACGGGGCCGGCGACGGGGCCGCTCCGTCTGGCGTCACTTCAGACATGGACACGACGACTCCTCGGGTCAAGATAGGTGTACAGAACATCGATCGCACTGTTGACGAGGACGTAGATGACCGCGATCACGACCACCGCGCCCAGCAGCATCGGCGAATCACCCTGCTGCGCTGCGCGGACGATGAGCGTGCCCATTCCGGGCAGTGAGAACAGCGTCTCGACGATCACGGTGCTGCCGATCATGCCGCCGAGAGCCAGACCCATCATCGTGATGAGCGAGAACGACGACGGGCGGAGCGCGTCGCTGAAAAGCACTCGCAGCGTGGGCATTCCCTTGGCCTTCGACGCGAGGATGTAATCCTCACGGAGCGTCGTCACCAGGTCGGATCGGAGAACGCGAGTGAACATCGCCATCTCGAGGAGGCTGATGGTGATCGCGGGAAGTATTGCGTGTGAGAGGTTTCCGGAGAGGCTGTCGCCGATGCGCACCCACTGTGATCGCGGGAACCAGCCGAGCCAGTTGACGGTGACCATGATCAGCAACAGACCGGCGAGGAAGCTCGGGACGGAAAGAACACCGAACGTCGCGGCGCTGATGACGCGGTCGATGACGCCGCCTTCGTGGTGCGCCGACCAGAGTGCGAGCGGAACTGCGACGACGAGTGCGATGACCAGACCCATCACTGCCAACTGAACGCTGACGGGGAGAGCGGAACTGATCGCGGTGAGGACGTCCTGCTGCGGGGGAACGAGCGAGTTGCCGAGGTCGCCCTGGAGAGCGCTGGTCAGCCAGTCCCAATAGCGAACCAGGAGTGGATCGTTGAGTCCGAGCTGCTGCCGAACTTCCTCGTACTCGGCAGGCGTTCGGCCTTCACCGAGAACGGAGACAGCGGGATCGCCGGGGATCAGTGATGCCAGCACGAAGGTTCCGAAGCTGACGATCAGGATCACAATGACGAGCTGGCCCAATTTCTTACCTATTGCGCCGATGTTCATCGATTTCGTCTCCTTCGGACAGCGAGCTCGCAATACACAGCAGTTCCTCTGATTTCATTTCTTCGTTCGCAGCCGGCCCCGATCCGCTGCAATACGGGCGCGGGGCCGGCTGTGAACTTCAGGCTCTCTAGGACTTCCAAGCTCCGTCGAAGAGCACGATTCCGTCGAGGCTCTGCTCGAGTCCGTGAACGTTCTGGTTCCACACGTCGAGTGCGGCGACGTTGCCCCACACCTGCCACGGGACGGTCTCGTTGGCGCGTTCCTGGATCTGGGCCAGGACTGCCTTCTTGTCCTCGTCGGTGGTTGCGACGCCCAACTTGTCCAGGAGAGCATCCATTTCGGCGTCGGAGTAGCCGGTCGCGTTGTTACGGCCACCGGACTTGATGCCCGTGTACAGACGCTCGTAGGGATCGGCCTCGGCGAGGCTCAGTGCTGCGGTGCTCATGTCGTAGTCGTGATCGGCGTACATCCGCTTGACCAGATCACCTGCACCGGTGACGTATTCGATCTGAGCGTCGAAGCCGACTGCGTTGAGCATCGCCTGGATGGCCAGAGCCGTCGCCTGTGCGGACGGTTCCTGGATGGAGAGGAAGGTGATCTTTCCGTCGTAGCCGTCGGCCTTGGCCTGATCGAGCAGTTCCTTCGCCTTGGCGGGATCGACGCCGATCGGTGCGACGTCGTTGTGCCAGCGCGAGGTGTCCTGGAAGATCTCCTGGCCGGGCAGTCCCTTGCCGTTGTTGACGCGGGTGTTGAGCGTCTCCGGATCGACGGCCAGCGCCATCGCCTGGCGGACACGGACATCCGAGCCCGGGCGGCCCGGGGCCATGTTCACGTTGGCGATGTAACCGAGCGACGGGATGTCGACGAAGCCGGGGTAACCCGACTCGATCAGATCCAGGATCGGGGTGAGCGTACGCATGTACGCGGCGTCGATGCCGCCCGTCTTGAGTGCTTCGGCGGTGGGCTGAGCGCCGACGATGCTGATCAGCTTGAGCTTGTCGATGTTCGGTGCGCCGTCGTAGTAGTCGGGGCGAGCAGCCAACAGCAGTTCCTCGTTGGGAGCGAACTTCTCGAGGGTGAAGGCGCCGGCGCCGATCGGGGTGAACTGGTCACCCTGCTGGGCGCTCGGGGCGACGATCATGCCGGGTCCGGTGGCGAGCATCGACTGGATGCCTGTCCACGGATCAACGAGGTTGAAGACTACGGTCGTCGCGTCGGGGGTGTCGATCGAGGCAACCTTGGAAGCCCACAGGCTCGACTGAGGTCCCTTGTTGGTGACGTAGCGGTTGATGCTGTCGGCGACGGCCTTCGAGTCGAGAGCTGTGCCATCGCTGAACTTCACACCGTCGCGGAGCTTCAGCGTCCAGGTCTTGCTGTCCGAACTCGCTTCGAGCGACTGAGCGAGCTTGGGCTCGAACTTCTGCCCGATCGGGTCGTAACGCATGAGCACGTCGTAGATGGCGCTGAGCTCGCTGCCACCGGTGGCGCCGGCAACCTGAGCCTTCGCGGGATCGAGAGTCGTGACCGCCGAGTAACCGCTGAACGTCAGCGTGCCGCCCTTGGTGGGAGTGCCGGGATCGGCCTGCTCGTTGACCATGCCGATCTTCAGCGAGGAACCGGAATCAGCGGATTCGCCGCCGCCATTGCTCGAGCCGTTGTCGGCGCACGACGCCAGGAACATACTTGCGGTGATCGCCAGCGCAGCCGCAGCCAATCTGCGACTTCCGCGGCGGGAACTACGACTCATTCGAATGCCTCCAAGGCGGGGTAAGACCGTGACGTGATGTTGAACACGAAACAGTCTGTGATGGGAGGCACAGAAAATTGGATCGAGTCTCGCTCAGTGGAATCGGTTAAGTTGCAGGCCTCAACAGTCAGGTAAACCGACCCTGGCCAGCGGTTACCTTCGTGGACAGCAGACCAGCCGGTCTAGTCCCGGTCGAGCGTCGCTTCCTCGAGATCGAGCTCGCGAAGTACCTTCCGGAGGACCTCGTCGTCGATCCGGCCGGCATCGCGTTCGGCGATGAAGACGCCTCGCTCGGCATCGATCATCTCGAGGCGCAGCGAGCGGAAGGCGTTCGACGGGCTCTCCCCCAGATCCTCGTCGCTGCGTCCCAGTCGCTCCCACGCCGAGTTCGCGCGGTGGGTGTTCCAGCTTCGCAAGATGTCCGCGGCACGATTGCGGACCTGAGGGACGTCGTCGGCGTCGGCTCCGACCAATTCGTCCAGCCGCGCCGCAGCGGCCCGTGCAGCCTTGTCCTGGGCTGCCGCCTCGGCGCGGGCGTCGGACTGCTCTTCGTCCCCCTGCACGCCGAGGACACGGATCACCCACGGCAACGTCAGGCCGTGCAGCAACAGCGTGCCGACCACGACGACAAACGTCAGGAAGAGGATCAGCGACCGCCCCGGGAAGTCCTCCCCACTGTTGACCGTCAGCGGAATGGCGAAGGCAGCTGCCAGCGACACGACCCCTCGCATACCGGCCCACGACACGACGAACACCGCCCGCGCCGAAATCTCCGGCTCCCTCGCTCGAATACGCGGCGACAGCCAGCGCGGTACGTACGTGAACGGGAACACCCAGGCGATCCGCACCACCACGACGGTCACGAGAACCGCAACCGACGCCCAGACGACGATCGAAGTGCTGTACCCCTGCAATCCGTTGACGACACTGGGCAATTGGAGACCGATCAACAGGAAGACGAACGACTCCAGGATCAGGTCGACGGCCCTCCACACTGCCGTGTCCTGCAAACGCGTCGCATAACTCGCGCGGGTGGAGCGCTGGCCGAGGAACAATCCGGCTACGACGACCGCGATGACGCCCGACGCGTGGACCTCTTCCGCAGCGAGGTAGGTGAAGAACGGCACCACCAATCCGATTCCGCTCTCCATCACCGGATCCTGGAGCTTGCCGCGAACCTTCGAGATGACGAACCCCACCGCGAGGCCGATCACCGTTCCACCGACCGCCGCGACGAGGAAAGTCTCGAAGCCGCCGATCAGCGTCGCACCCGTACCGACGGCAGCCGCGAGAGCGACCTTGTACGCCGTCAGAGCGGTGGCGTCGTTGAGCAGGCTCTCCCCGCCCAGCAGGGTCATGATTCGGCGCGGCAGGCCGAGCTTGCGTCCGATTGCGCTCGCGGACACCGCGTCCGGCGGCGCCACGATGGCGCCGAGAACCAGAGCAGCCGCTATCGAGAACTCCGGCACGATCAGGTAGGCGACAAAGCCCACCGCAGCCGTCGTCGCCAGGGGAAGCCCCACCGCGAGAAATCCGATCGGACGCAGATTCGAGCGCAAAGCCAGGTATGAACTGTCCAGTGCTGCCGAGTACAGAAGTGGAGGCAACACGACGAACAGGACGAGGTCTGGATCGAGTTCCAATTCCGGAACACCCGGTATCTGACAGGCGATCAAACCGACCAGGACGAGGATCAGCGGCGAAGACAGCCCGAACCTTCGCGCGACCGCCGCCACCAGCAACGCCGCTACTACAACCCCCAGTAATATGCCGTTCACCCTGGCAGCATGCAGTATGGAAGGCGATGAAGAAAATCCTGAAGCGAGCAGCAGCTCGCACACAGCAGCCCGCACCCGCTCCCACCGGTTGCGAGGAACTAACCAATGCGCCCGAAACAGACCCGGCGGCGCTGACGCCCGGCGTCTGCCAGGAGTGCGCCGAGTTGGGTGAGGATAACTGGTCTCACCTGCGCATGTGCCTGTCCTGCGGCCACGTCGGATGCTGCGATTCCAGCCCTCATCAGCACGCCACCAACCACTACCGCGAAACCGGGCACCCGGTCATGCGCTCACACGAGCCCGGCGAATCCTGGCGCTGGTGCTACGTCCACGACCTGATGGACTGACCGCGCGCGACTGGCGGTGCACTGCGCATAGTGCCCACCTGTCACGGCGCACAGCCCTCGGTGTTGCGCACATTGCTCAATCCACCGGGTAGCTATTGCCCAATCTGTATGCCGATGATGGACTTTGACGCAGAATCTGCACAACAGATCGACAGGTGCGGCTGGACTTTGCCGCACCGAACGGTTCGGCCTCAGGAAGTCCTGCCAAACATCACAACCACATCGTCGGCCCCACGATCTGGGGTACAGGCGGTGCGGTGATCGATGTCCACTACTGAAGGCAGGACCGGCCGTGAACAGCCCCAACATCGACCAGAACGCTCCCGAGTCACTGGCGGAGATCGAGAAGCGCGTTCTGTGGTTGTCGACCGCGATGATCCATCACGCCAACCGTGTCCGTCCGAATCCCAGCGGGCTCAAGGTCGGCGGCCATCAGGCCTCGTGCGCGTCGATGGTCTCGATCATGACGTCGCTGTGGTTCGGCCAACTTCGTTCCGGCGACCGGGTTTCCGTCAAGCCGCATGCGGCGCCGGTGCTCCACGGCATCAATTATCTGCTCGGTGAACTCGACGAGTCCTACCTGACGACTCTGCGCGAATTCGGGGGCCTGCAGAGCTACCCGAGTCGATCGAAAGATCCTGATCCGGTGGATTATTCGACCGGTTCGGTGGGCATCGGCGCGACGGCTCCCATCTGGGGCGCCATCGCTCGCCGATACGTCGACGCCTCCCTCGGCGGCGCCGGAACCGGGCGTCAGTACTCCCTGGTCGGTGACGCCGAACTCGACGAGGGCGCTGTGTGGGAAGCAGTTCTCGATCATTCGGTTGCCGAACTGGGTGAGATCGTGTGGATAGTCGACCTCAACCGCCAATCACTCGACCGGGTGGTGCCGAACATCGCGGCAACCCGCCTGGAGCGCATGTTCTCGGGTGCCGGTTGGCAGGTCATCACCGTGAAGTTCGGTGCGCTGCTGGAATCACTGTTCACCCGGCCGGGCGGCACCGCGTTGCGCGAACGAATCCTGGACATGCCGAATCCGGAGTATCAGCGTCTGCTGCGATGCACGGCCGACGAGGTACGTCTGAGACTGCCCGGCGACGCGGCGGACGCCGACGCGATCACGGCGCTGATCGACGACCTCGACGACGCCACGGTGCTCGAGGCCATCCGCAATCTCGGTGGCCACGACCTCGACGCTCTGCGAGAGGCGTACGCACAGATCGACGACACCCGTCCCACCGTGATCATCGCGTACACGATCAAGGGTCGGGGCCTGCCGACGCAGGGTCATCCGCAGAACCACTCGTCGCTGCTCACCACCGAGCAGTTCGAGCACCTGGCGTCGGAACTCGGCATGGATCCGTCGAAGCCCTGGGAACGGTTCGAGACCGACAGCCCGTCCGGCCGCATCTGCGCCGAAACCGCTGGGCGCCTGACTCGCCCGAAGGTGGAGCATCTGGTGCCCCCGGCAGTTCCGAAAGACATCGGCCGTACGCCCTCCGGCACGTCCACCACTCAGGCAGCTCTGGGCCGGGTACTACTCGACCTGAGCCGCGAAGCGCCGGACGCCGCGAAACGTGTTGTCACACTGAGCCCGGACGTCAGTTCCACCACCAACCTCGCAGGCTGGCTGAACAAGGTCGGCGTGTGGTCCCCCGACGAGCGGCACAACTGGTTTGCCGACGACGCCGAAACGATCATGCACTGGCGTGAGAAGCCCACCGGTCAGCACATGGAACTCGGCATCGCCGAGACCAACCTGGTCGGACTGATGGGCGAACTCGGTGCAACCTGGAGTCGTTGGGGCCAGCCACTCTTCCCCATCGGGGTGATGTACGACCCCTTCATCGAGCGGGCTCTCGAACCGTGGTCGTACGGCATCTACGCCGGAGGGCAGTCGATCATGGTCGGCACTCCGTCGGGCGTCACCATGGCCGCCGAAGGTGGTGCGCACCAGTCGATCAAGACCCCGTCCATCGGACTGGAACAGCCGGGTTGCACCAGTTTCGAACCGGCATTCGCCGTCGACGTGGAGTGGACGCTCCTCGACAGCATCGGACGCCTCGGTCGCCCGGACGGCAGCTCGTCGTATCTGCGCCTGTCGACCCGTCCGGTCGATCAGGCCCTGGCCGCGGTACCGACCGATCCGGCTGCGCGAGAACGCCGTCGACGTCAGGTGGTGGCCGGGGCATACACACTGCGGCACAACCCTGATCCGGCCGTCACCCTGGTCGGCATGGGTGCCACCGTCACCGAAACACTGGTCGCAGCCGAAAGACTGGGCGAGCAAGGTATTTCCGCCGACGTCGTGTGCGTGACCAGCCCCGGCTTGCTCTTCGAAGCGCTCCAATCGCGGCGCGGTCTCGCGGACGGTCCGTCGTGGATCCTGGATCAGGTCTTTCCGAGCAGCCGGTCCGCGCCGATGGTCACCGTTCTCGACGGGCACCCGCACACCCTCGCGTTCCTGACGGGAATCAACAACGTTCCGGGTGCTGCGCTCGGAGTGAGCCGGTTCGGTCAGGTCGGTTCGCTCGAGGACGTCTACCGGTACCACGGCCTCGACTCCGACAGCATCGTCCGCGCCGCCCTCGATCTCACTTCTTGATCGATCACACTCTCTGATGCCGAGAAGCGTCCCCGCAGGGACGCTTCTCGGGTCCAGTCAGTTCTTAAGTTCTTCAGTTCTTCAGAAGCCTTCAGTTCTTCCAGGCCTTGTCGAAGAACATGATTCCGTCCAGGCTCTGCTGAATGCCGTGGACGTTCTGTCCCCACACACCGAGCCACGGGGTGTTGCCGTAAACCTGCCACGGCACAACCTCGTTGGCGCGCTCCTGGATCTTGGCGAGCACCTCGATCTTCGAGTCGGTCGACGTCGCGACACCCAATTGATCGAGCAGCGTATCCATCTCGGGGTCGGAGAAGCTCGTGGCGTTGTTCCGTCCACCCGACTTGAGATTGGAGTACAGACGCTCGAAAGGATCGGCTTCCGCGAGGCTGGCGGAACCTGTTGCCATGTCGAAGTCGCGGTCGGCGTACAAACGCTTGACGACGTCGGCAACCGAGTTGACGTACTCGATCTGGAAATCGAATCCGACGGCGTTGGCCATCGACTGCAGTGCGAGAGCCATCGCCTGCGCCGAATTCTCCTGCAGCGTCAGGTATGTGATCTTGCCGTCGTAACCGTCAGCCTTGGCCTCGTCGAGAAGCTGCTTCGCCTTTGCGGTGTCGACGCCGATCGGAGCGACGTCGTTGTGCCAGCGAGAGGTGTCCTGGAAGATGACCTGCCCGGGCAGACCCTTGCCCTCGTTGAGTCGGTTGTCGAGTGCGACGGGATCGGTTGCGAGCGCCAATGCCTGACGGATGCGCACGTCGGCACCGGGACGACCGGGTGCCGTGTTCACCAGCGACAGGTACGACAGCGACGGAATGTCGACGAAGCCCGGGTAGCCGGAGTCGATCAGATCCAGCACGTTCGGTAGCGACCGCATGTACGCGACGTCCGTGCCGCCGCTCTTGAGCGATTCGGTGGTGGACTGCGAACCGACGATGCTGATCAACCGCAGCTTGTCCACGTTCGGGGCACCGTCGAAGTAGTCCTCCCGAGCGTCGAGGATCAATTCCTCGTTGGGAGCGAACTTCTCGAGGGTGAAGGCACCCGCGCCGATCGGGGTGAACTGATCACCTTGCTGGGCGCTCGGCGCGACGATCATGCCGGGGCCCGTCGAGAGCAGTGACTCGATACCGGTCCACGGGTCGACGAGATTGAAGACGACCGTCGACGGATCCGGAGTGTCTACCGACGCGACCTTCGACGCGTACAGACTCGACTGCGGTCCCTTGTTGGTGACGTAGCGATTGAGGCTCGCCGAGACGGCCGCCGAATCCACCGGCGTCCCGTCGCTGAACTTCACACCGTCACGCAGTTCGAGGGTCCACGTCTTGAAGTCGGAACTCGGCTCCATCAACTCTGCGAGCTTCGGAACGAATTCCTTGGACGCCGGGTCGTACCGCAGGAGCGTGTCGTAGATCGCGCCCAACTCCGAACCGGCGACCGAACCGGCGATCTGAGTCTTCGCCGGATCGAGATTGGTGACGGCGGAGTACCCGCTGAACGTGAGGGTGCCGCCCTTGACCGGATCGCCCTCGCCGGACTGCTCGTTGACCGGGCCGATGGACAATCCCGAACCGGAGTCCGGTGCGTCGCCGCTCCCACCCCCGTTCCCGCTGTCAGCGCACGACGAGACGAACAGGCCGGCGGAGACTGCCAGCGCGACGGCGGCAACCTTGCGGTGACCGCGCCGAGAACTGCGACTCATTCAAAACCTCCAGGTCAGAAACTGTGATGTGAAGCATTGTCGAGACAGTTTGTGACTTAAGGCACAGGTATTAGTCGCAGGTCCCGCTCAGTGGAATGGAGCGCGACGATTGGTCAGTTTTCGAGCGACATTCGCAGGTCAGACCCTTAGCGAAGGTCAGGAATTCATTCTGATTCAGGCGCCTTTCAACGGATGAATCGCCGGAGCGCCGTCGAGAAGTGGTCCGGCGGCGGCCAGCGCGGCCTGCAGATGCGGGGACTGCATGTGAGCGTCCAACTCCTCCTGCCCGCGCCAAGTTTCGATCGTGACGAACGTGCCGGGCGCAGCCGCTGACTCGAACAACTCGTACGACACACAGCCGTCCTCGGACCGACTCGCCTCCGCGAGAGTTGTCAGAGCCGATCGGACGTCGTCCTCGGAACCGGACTTGGCCGGGATGGTTGCAACTACACGAAGCTCGCTCATCGGATACCTTTCGCAGAGGGGAAGTCAGCTAGAGACACACGCCACAAACGTACACACGAAAAGGGCAACCAATGGGGCTACTCAAGGACGTCACCGGCTGGCGACGCGGAACGAAGTTGCAGCGTCGACTGCGCGATCTCACCGGCACGCTGGTGGTGATCACCGGTGCGGGCAGCGGCATCGGGCGTGAAACGGCCCTCGCCTTCGCCGCCCAGGGAGCTATCGTCGTGGTCTCCGACATCAATCTCGAAAGCGCGCAGGACACTGCGGCACTTGTAAACATCCCTTCGCAAGCGGGCGGCGCCGAAGCAGTGTTCGGTGGCGGTGCCCACGCCTATCAGGTGGACGTGTCCGACGAACAGGCCGTGATTCGGTTCGCGGAGACGGTCGCGGCACATCACGGCGTACCGGACATCGTCGTCAACAACGCCGGAATCGGGTTCTCGGGAACGTTCGCCGACACCGAGCAGCGCCAGTTCGAGCGCGTCATGGACATCAACTTCTGGGGAGTTGTCTACGGCTGCCGGGCCTTTACCCCGATGATGATCGACCGGGGAACAGGTGGGCACGTCGTCAACCTGTCCTCGGCCGCCGCGTACACGCCACAGAA
The DNA here is from genome assembly GCF_040546695.1 of Rhodococcus sp. OAS809. Lineage (NCBI taxonomy): Bacteria > Bacillati > Actinomycetota > Actinomycetes > Mycobacteriales > Nocardiaceae > Rhodococcus > Rhodococcus sp. OAS809. The sequence goes on from NZ_JBEPOI010000002.1 coordinate 3,989,458, forward strand.
GGCGCTCACCGCGTATTCGACAAGCAAAGCAGCGGTATTCATGCTCTCGGATTGCTTACGGGCAGAACTGCTTCCACACGGCATCGGCGTCAGCACCATCTGCCCTGGCCTCGTTCACACGAACATCCTCAAAACCACCGAATTTGCCGGGACCACCGCCGAGGAACAACTCGAAAATCAAACCAAGGTCGACAACTTCTACCGCAAGCGGAACTTCACTCCTGATCGAGTGGCCAGTGCCATCGTGAAAGCAGTTCGCACGAACAAGGCCGTCGTGCCCGTGACCGTCGAAGCCAAGCTCGGACGCACGATCAGCCGGTTGTCTCCCGGGTCGATGCGCGTCGGAGCTCGGTTCGAGATCTAGGTCAGCTTCCGAAACTCAGGCTGCCCGTGAAACCCTGCTGCACATCGGCTTCCGAGCGGGGAAGAACCTCGTAGGTGCTGGCGTACTGGCCACTGAAACCGGTGACGGTGATCGGGCGTCCGACGGCGACGGCATCGAGGTCGATTCCGGTCTGTGTGTTGACGAAGATGACGGTGTTTCCCTCGGCGCCCGAGACCAGGATCTTGTGACCGTACGGCAGATCGTCGACGACGGGTCCGCTCACGATTCCGGACACCGTCACGAGACGACCTTCGCTACCCTCACCGATTGCATTGAGGGGCAGTCGCGCCGGGCTGATCTGGGAGGTCGTGCCGATTACCTCGACGGCAGTCGGGCGGACGACGAGCAGGCCTTCCTGATCCGCGAGGACTCCGGTGACCTGAACCTGATCGCCGAGAGCAATCCCGGAGTTGTTCGGATCGCTGATGTAGATGCCCGAATTTCCGCTCTGGAGACCAAAGCCCTTGTCGTAGAAGCTGGATTCGAAGACTCCCGACGGCGTAGTCGCGGTTCCCACGACGGTGACCGTCGTTCCGATGGCCTGCGCACGGGCTGCCGCGATGGAGTCCGCGGACACCTCACCGACGACTGCCGCCGGCTCCGCCGTTGCCGCAGTACCGACAAACATCGTGGCCGCGGCCGCAACTGCCAGTGCTGTCACACCCCGGCGCAGGACCGGACTCGCAAGAACGCTGTCTCGAAACATGTTTGAGGACTCCCCTGTGATTTCGTGGCCGCGCAGGTCCTCCTGATGGAGTCCGCCTTCGCCCACCCTGAGGCACAGGTTATTACAGGTCGGACGCCGCAGCGGTGGTGACATTCCGTCACCACCGCTGCTTCAAGGCATCCGAGTTTTCAGGAACCGGAGCTTCCGGACGAACCGCTCGAGCCACTGGAACCGCTGGATCCTGTTCCGCCACCGAGATCGTCGAGAGGATCGCTACCGGTGAGGCCGCCCGGGTACAGGTAGGCGTCGGAGATCGTGCTGAGCGAGGTTCCCGACGTGGCCGGTACCTTTGCTCGCCAGTTGACGATCGGGTTCAGCACTCCGAACGGTCCGCAACCACTGGCGGCGGGCAGCGCGAAGCCGGTGGCCTGGTTCCCGACCGGGCTCACCTTCAGTGCATTGTCCGGGAGCACCGTGTAGGTCGGTACCACCGACGGGTCAGGCGCGAGACGAAGATTCACCGGCGCAGCCGCGGAGCCCAGGTAGCAGTTGTCACCGAGGAACGCGTTGTTGATCTTCATCCGCACCGGGATGCTCAGATCCATGTCGGTGATGATTCCGTTGAGGGTCGGCGCAGCCGTTGCCTCCACTTCGGCGGTGACTGCGGCCAGGCCGAAGAGATTGCCGAACGGAAGATCGATTCCCAGGACTCCACCCGGAACGGTCAACGGCTTGGAGTAGACACCGTTGTGTCCGTCGTCGCGCGGGAGAAGAACGGTGGACTCACCTTCACCGGAGCCGGCCTCGGCGGCGATGATCATGTCGCCTCTTCCGATCGGGAGGTTGAAGCCGTTGTTGTCGAAGGTTCCGCTCTGAACCACAACCGACACACAGGATTCTGCAGTAGCCGGACACACTGCGGCACCGGGTATCGAATTGTCGACCGGATCCTGAGCCGAGGCCATCGGCGCCGCGAACGCGAGGACCGCACCTGCGGTACCTGCAATGACGGCCACGCGCGTGCCGAGACGTCTGTTGCCGTTCTTGTGAGATTTCTGCACTGATTTCTCCCTGCCGTTTATGTGATGGGGGACGAAACTCGCAGTCATTGCTTGTGTTTCGACCGCCGCCGACAAGGTCTTTGCGGTGTGCTCCTACTCACAAGTAACAACTGAACAGATGTATATCACAGGACTTCGACTTAAAAACAGGGCAAAAGGGAGTTTCCTTAAAACGGACAAAATAAGCGGTACGGTGTGTAACACTCACGGGTGATGAACACGAACAGACTGGTCCTCTGCGTCGCGGCAGCGGGCCTACTCCTCAGCGGCTGCAGCAGCCAGTCCGACAGCGACGCATCGGAATCCACTTCTGCGGCCACCAGTACCACAGTGGCGGCAACGTCGAGTTCGACTGCCCCCAGTACGCTTTCCGAGCTGCCGACCAGCCCGCTCGCCGCACCTGCGGAAGCCGCGCCGAGCGTCGTCGAATCGACGCCCCCGCCGGTGTCGCTACCGGTAGCGCCAGCGGCCAATGCGCCGATCGACGCCCGGTCACCGGAAGAGATCGTCGCGAACGCCGGCGAGAAGGGGCAGCGGTACATCGCCGCTCTGCGTCTGGCCGGGATCCCGCCCGCCGGAATGGATTCCGCAGAGATCCTCTACGCCGACGGCACCTGCAAGGCTCTCGCTGACGGTATGCCTCGGTCCGAAGTGCTGGCAGAGTTCAACTCCGTCGGCGAGGTGTACTCACAGATCACGCCGATGTCCTCGCAGCGCGTTGCCGAGATCTACGTCGACACGGCGGAGCAGACGTACTGCTGATCAGGCCTTGCCGGCCAACCAGCCGTGCAGCCAGGATGTAGCCGAATTGCCTGCGCCGTCAACGACGTAACGCGTGTAGTCGGTGTGGACCTGCGAGCCGTAGAAGTCGACCAACTGATCGATGCGCCGCGAGTTCGCGCCCGGATCGAGCTGGGCCATCAAAGCGGGGAGACCGCCTGCGGTGATCAGATCATTGACGATCACGGCGGCCTCGTCGCGCAGCGCGAGCGCACTGGCCGGAGTGGGATCGGACGCCTGAGCCATGAATCCGGCCAGACGCATCACGAAATCGTCCTTCGGCGTCGAGCAGTACAGGTCACCGACTGCGCAGAGCGTCACCGTTTTGCCTGACAGCCAACCGAATCCACCGATGCGAGGGCCGCTGGCACCGTTACCGCCGACAGCGGGGCCGATCAGGACGTCGGACTCGGAACGACGGGGATCTGACAGCAAGCCGACGCCCTCGACGCGAGTCGGGGGGACCACGCCGATGCCGGTTCCGATCTCGGCTGCGAGATCGCCTGCCGCGTCGGCGCCCTGGCTGTACCCGACGATGGCGAAGCGAGTGTCACCGCACGAGGCGGCCATAGCGCCGATCATGCCGCGGGCATTGTCGACAGCCTGCTGCTTCGACTTGGCGTAGACGTTGGACTCCCACGGGAAGGCCGTCGCCGAGTAGGTGACGTAATCGGTGCGAACGGAGCCCGGAAGCCCGTTGGTCACCGGAGCGAGCATGCCGGCGCCGGGCCTGGTGCCCGAGGGCTCCCACGTTCCCGGGATGGCCACGACGTACAGGCTGGGGCAGGGATCAGCCGACGCCACGGGAGCACTGACAACCGGTACCACTACTGCCGCAGCAAGTGCCGACAACACCGCAACGAGACGCCTCGCACGCATGAAACTCCCCTGATTCAACTGATGCAACCCATACACCACTATCGATGCTCAGGAATCATACTGTCTGGGCGTTGTGTCTGTCCGATGCACGATCGATGAAGGTTTGTTACAGATCGCGCGAATTACTTGCAGAAACAAAGCCGCACCCCACCGAATGCGGTGGGGTGCGGCTTAGTAAGAGCCTCTAGCGCTGCGGAGCCGCTGTCGGGTGGATCGGTGACGGAAGGGCCGTGACACCCTCGAGGTAGGTGTCCACAGCGGCTGCTGCGGAACGTCCCTCGGCGATGGCCCAGACGATCAGGGACTGGCCGCGGCCCATGTCGCCGGCCACGAACACGCCGTCGACGTTGGTGTTCCACTTCGACGTGCGGGCGACGTTGCCACGCTCGTTCAAGTCGACACCGAGATCGGTGAGCAGACCCGGCTTCTCGGGACCGACGAAGCCCATTGCCAGGAGCACGAGATCGGCTTCGAGCTCGAAGTCCGAGCCCTCGACCTTCTCGAAGCGACCCGACTTCATCTCGACCTCGTGAGCCTTGAGTCCGGTGACCTTGCCGTTTTCACCGACGAAGTTCTCGGTGTTGACGGAGAACAGACGCTCGCCGCCCTCCTCGTGAGCCGAAGCCACGCGGAACATGAGCGGGTACGTCGGCCACGGAGTCTGCTCGGCGCGAGTCTCCGGCGGACGCGGCATGATCTCGAACTGGTGGACGCTGGCCGCACCCTGACGGTGCGAGGTGCCGAGGCAGTCCGCTCCGGTGTCGCCGCCGCCGATGATGACAACCTTCTTGCCCTCAGCGGTGATGGTGGGAGCGTCGAGGTCACCCAACTGCACGCGGTTGGCGATCGGCAGGAACTCCATCGCCTGGTGGATGCCGTCCAGTTCGCGGCCCGGGATCGGAAGATCGCGAGCTGCCGTGGCGCCGCCGGCCAGAACCACTGCGTCGAACTGCTCACGCAGCTCGTCCGCGGTGATGTCCACGCCGACATTGACGTTGGTCTTGAAGACGGTGCCTTCGGCTTCCATCTGCTCGAGACGGCGGTCGATGTGCCGCTTCTCCATCTTGAACTCGGGGATGCCGTAGCGCAGCAGGCCGCCGATGCGGTCTGCCCGCTCGAAGACCGTCACTGCGTGACCGGCGCGGGTCAGCTGCTGCGCTGCAGCCAGACCGGCCGGACCACTGCCGACAACCGCAACCTTCTTGTTGGTGGCGTGCGCGGCGCGAACCGGCTTGACCCACCCTTCGTCGAAGGCCTTGTCGATGATCTCGACCTCGACCTGCTTGATGGTGACCGGATCCTGGTTGATGCCCAGGACACAGGACGCCTCACAGGGTGCGGGGCACAGACGACCGGTGAACTCCGGGAAGTTGTTGGTCGCGTGCAGACGCTCGATGGCGTCGTGCCAGTGGTCCTTGTAGACCAGGTCGTTCCACTCGGGAATCAAGTTTCCGAGAGGGCAACCGTTGTGGCAGAAAGGAATTCCGCAGTCCATGCAACGGCTGGCCTGGGTCTTGAGGGTTTCCTTCGGGAACTCCTCGTAGACCTCTTTCCAGTCGAGCAGGCGCAACGGCACCGGCCGGCGAACCGGAAGTTCGCGCGACGTGTGCTTCAGGAAGCCGCTTGGATCACCCACGAGCTGCCTCCATAACTGCCTCGTCCACGTTCTTGCCATCCTTCTCTGCGGCCGCGATGGCCAAAAGAACCTTCTTGTAGTCGCGGGGCATCACCTTTGCGAAGTGACCCACCTGCTGCGACCAGTCAGCGAGGATGCGCGTTGCAACCTCGGAGCCGGTTTCGTCGCGATGACGTTCGATGGCGCCCTTCAACCAGGTGAAGTCGTCGCCCGAAAGATCCTCGAGGTCCACCAGTTCGGTGTTGAGGTTCTTCTCGAATGCCTTGTCGGGGTTGTAGATGTACGCGACGCCACCGGACATGCCGGCGCCGAAGTTACGTCCGGTGGCTCCGAGGATGACCACCTTTCCACCCGTCATGTACTCGCAACCATGATCGCCCACACCCTCGACGACGGCAGTGGCGCCGGAGTTACGGACTGCGAAGCGTTCGCCGACGACACCGCGAAGCAGAGCCTCGCCGCTGGTGGCGCCGAACAGGATGACGTTGCCACCGATGATGTTGTCCTCGGCGACAAAGCCTTCCGCTGCATCGAGCGGCGGGCGTACGACGATGCGTCCACCCGAAAGGCCCTTGCCGACGAAGTCGTTGGCGTCGCCGTGCAGGCGCAGGGTCATACCGCTGGGCACGAAAGCACCGAAGCTGTTACCGGCGGAACCGGTGAACGTGATGTCGATGGTGCCCTCGGGCAAGCCCTCTCCACCGAACGCCTTGGTGACCTCGTGGCCGAGCATGGTGCCGACCGTGCGGTTGACGTTGGTGATCGCGGACTCGAAGGAGACCGCCTCACCCTTGTCGAGTGCGTTGCGGGCCGAGACGATCAACTGCTGATCGAGTGCCTTGTCGAGACCGTGATCCTGCGTGCCGGTGCAGTGGACGTCCTGGTCCATGAACGCGGACTCGACCTGGGTGAGGATCGGCGACAGATCGAGATTGCCTGCCTTGCTTCCCTTCCAGTGATCGAGAGCGCGCGTGGTGTCCAGCATGTCGACCTGGCCGACGGCTTCGAGCAGCGTGCGGAAACCGAGTTCCGCGAGAAGCTCGCGAACCTCTTCGGCGATGAACATGAAGAAGTTCTCGACGAATTCCGGCTTGCCACTGAAACGCTGACGCAGCAACGGGTTCTGCGTCGCGACACCGACGGGGCAGGTGTCGAGGTGGCAGACGCGCATCATGATGCAGCCCGAGACAACCAGCGGTGCGGTGGCGAAACCGAACTCCTCGCCGCCGAGCAGGGCAGCGACGACGACGTCGCGACCCGTCTTGAGCTGGCCGTCGACCTGCACGACGATGCGGTCACGGAGACCGTTGAGCAGCAACGTCTGCTGGGTCTCGGCGAGGCCGAGTTCCCACGGTGCGCCCGCGTGCTTGACGGAGGTCAGCGGGGTGGCACCGGTGCCACCGTCGTGACCGGAGATCAGAACGACGTCGGCATGTGCCTTGGAGACACCGGCCGCGACCGTTCCGACGCCGACCTCGGAGACCAGCTTCACGTGGATGCGGGCCTGCGGGTTGGCGTTCTTCAGGTCGTGGATCAGCTGAGCGAGATCCTCGATCGAGTAGATGTCGTGGTGCGGCGGCGGCGAAATCAGGCCGACGCCAGGCGTGGAGTGCCGAACCTCGGCCACCCACGGGTACACCTTGTGAGCCGGAAGCTGGCCGCCCTCACCGGGCTTGGCTCCCTGCGCCATCTTGATCTGGATGTCGGTGCAGTTGCTCAGGTAGTGCGAGGTGACACCGAAGCGTCCCGACGCGACCTGCTTGATGGCACTGCGACGCAGATCGCCGTTCTCGTCCGGCGTGAAGCGCGACGGATGTTCGCCGCCCTCACCGGAATTGGAGCGGGCGCCCAGACGGTTCATCGCGATGGCGAGAGTCTCGTGAGCCTCGGCGGAGATGGAGCCGTAGCTCATCGCACCCGTCGAGAAACGCTTGACGATCTCGCTGGCCGGCTCGACCTCGTCGATCGAGATCGACGGCCGCTTGCCGATGTTGAAGTCGAACAGACCACGCAGAGCGGCAAGGCGCTCCGACTGGTCGTTGACCATGGTCGTGTACTCCTTGAACACCTCGTACTGACCTGTGCGAGTTGCGTGCTGGAGCTTGAAGACCGTGTCCGGGTTGAACAGGTGGTACTCGCCTTCACGACGCCACTGGTACTCGCCGCCGACCTCGAGCTCGCGGTGAGCGCGCTCTTCGGGGCGATCGAGGTATGCGACGGCGTGACGTGCCTGGACGTCGGCTGCGATCTGGTCGAGGCCGATGCCACCGAGCTGCGACTGCAGACCGGTGAAGTACTCGTCCGTCAGCTCCTGTGAGAGGCCGATGACCTGGAACAGCTGAGCACCGGTGTACGACGCGAGCGTCGAGATGCCCATCTTGGACATCACCTTCAGGACACCCTTGCCGGCTGCCTTGATGTAGTTCGCGATGCCTTTCTCGAGGGTCAGACCCTCGAGCTCGCCGTTCTGCAGGAACTCGTCGATGGTCTCGAAAGCCATGTACGGGTTGACCGCTGCGGCACCGAAGCCGATGAGGAGCGCCATGTGGTGCACCTCGCGGGCGTCGCCGGCCTCGACGATGAGGCCGACCTTGGTGCGCGACTTCTCACGAACCAGGTGGTGGTGCACAGCCGAGGTGAGGAGCAGCGACGGGATCGGTGCGTAGTCCTCGGTGGACTCACGGTCCGAGAGCACGACGATGCGCGCGCCACCCTCGATTGCCTGCGAGACCTGGTACTTGATGCCCTCGAGCGCACGACGGATACCGTCGCCGCCTTCCTTGACGGGGTACAGGCCACGGATCACGACGCTGCGGAAGCCCGGGAATTCGCCGTCGTCGTTGACGTGAACGAGCTTCGACAGGTCGTCGTTGTGCAGGATCGGCTGCGGGAGCGCAATCTGCTTGCAGGAGTCCGCATTCGGGTGCAGCAGGTCGCCCTCGGGGCCGATGGTCGCGCCGAGGCTGGTGACGACCTCTTCACGGATCGCGTCGAGAGGCGGGTTGGTGACCTGAGCGAAGAGCTGCGAGAAGTAGTCGAACAGCATCCGGGGACGTGACGAGAGCACGGCGATCGGAGTGTCGGTACCCATCGAGCCCAGTGCCTCGGCACCGGAGAGAGCCATCGGCTTGACCAGCAGGTTGACTTCTTCGTTGGTGAAACCGAAGAGCTGCTGACGCAGCACGACGCGCTCGTGCGACATGTACGTGTACGGACGGTCCGGCAGGTCGTCCATGTGGATCAGACCTTCGTCGATCCACTGCTGGTACGGGTGCTCGGCAGCGAGTTCGTTCTTCAGTTCCTCGTCGCTGATGACCCGGCCCTGCGCGGTGTCCACGAGGAACATGCGGCCGGGCTGGAGGCGGACCTTGCGGACCACGGTGGACGGATCGATCGGCAGAACGCCGACCTCCGACGCCATGACGACGAGGCCGTCTTCGGTGATCCACAGACGCGACGGACGCAGACCGTTGCGGTCCAGCACGGCGCCGATGACGGTGCCGTCGGTGAAGCACACCGACGCCGGTCCGTCCCAGGGCTCCATGAGTGCCGAGTGGTACTCGTAGAACGCCCGACGAGCGGGGTCCATGCTCTCGTGCTTCTCCCAGGCTTCCGGGATCATCATGAGAACTGCGTGCGGCAGGCTGCGGCCGGCGAGGTGCAGCATCTCGAGCACCTCGTCGAAACGAGCGGTGTCACTGGCGCCCTGGGTGCAGATCGGGAAGATCTTCTCCAGGTTCTCGCGGCCGCCGAAGACGTCACTGTCGATCAGGGACTCGCGAGCGCGCATCCAGTTCTCGTTGCCGGTGACGGTGTTGATTTCACCGTTGTGAGCGACCCGGCGGAACGGGTGCGCCAGCGGCCACGACGGGAACGTGTTGGTGGAGAAGCGCGAGTGGACCAGGCCCAGTGCGCTCTCGACACGATCGTCCTGCAGGTCGAGGTAGAAACCCTTGAGCTGCGGGGTGGTGAGCATGCCCTTGTAGACGAACGTCTGGCCGGACAGGCTGGGGAAGTACACGGTCTCGCTACCCGGGCCACCCTTGCCGGCGCCTTCGGAGCCGAGTTCGTGCTCGGTGCGCTTACGCACCACGTATGCACGACGCTCGAGATCCATGCCGGTGTACTTGTCACCCTCGGAGCCGATGAAGATCTGACGGAACGTCGGCATCGCGTCGCGCGCCAGTGCGCCCAGCGAGGAGTCGTCGGTTCCGACCTCGCGCCAGCCGAGAACCTTCAGGCCCTCTTCGACGACGATCTTCTCGACTGCAGCAGCAGCCTCGTGTGCATCGGCGTCGCCCTGCGGGAGGAATGCGATACCGGTTGCGTACGCGCCTTCGGCGGGCAGCGCGAAGTCCACGACAGCTCGGAAGAACTTGTCGGGAACCTGCAGCAGAATGCCCGCACCGTCACCCGTGTTGGGTTCTGATCCGGCAGCGCCGCGATGCTCGAGGTTGACCAGAGCGGTGATCGCCTTTTCGACGATGTCCCTGCTGCGGCGACCATGCATGTCGACAACAAATGCGACTCCACAGGAGTCGTGCTCATTGGACGGGTGATAGAGGCCCTGGGGGCCTGGAAGTTGCTTCATACCCAGCCTTCGTATGCCATAAAGATGCACCGACGACCAGCAGCGCTGATGGCCATCAACTTGCAATGCAAGTCCTTCAAAGCACCGACACGACGATGTGTTCGGTACCACCGAAGTAGCCGCCCTGCGCAGACGCGATGGTGTGCGTTCTGGCACCCGGCGACGTGAGTCTTCGGTCGGTTGAAACTTTTGTGAGTCAACCGTGTAACGAAAACGATAATTCAGAACCCCGGCACGGGCGCAACTAAGGTAGCCCTATAATTGCTCTGAACTGCGGCGATGCAGGGAGCCAGAAGGCCCCTCGACAGATTTCGGAGCTGCGTCTGTGCAGAGAAGTTCCGATTCACAGGATACCGAATCCGCAGGAAACAGGCGCGATGGGCGATGAATGCAACAACTGGCCGCAGCGATGAAAATCAGCTGCGGCCAGTGCGCCTCGAACTGTAACAAAAGTTGATCGATCAACCAAGGTCTAGGCCTGAATTGTTTGCTCGCAGAATGCCATCGCTGTAATTTCCGTAGGCTCACCCTTGAGAAGACGGGTGGCGAAGAGCAAATGACAACAGCAGTAGTGGTGGGCAGTGGCCCCAACGGTCTCGCGGCGGCGATCGAACTCGCCCGCGCCGGAATCGACGTTCATGTCATCGAGGGTGCGGACAAGATCGGCGGTGGCACCCGCAGCAGCGAATACATAGTCGACGGACTCGTCCACGACGATTGCTCCGCCTTCCATCCCACCGCTTTGGCTTCTCCCTACTTCAAGGAACTCGACCGCGAATTCGGGCTCGCCAAGCATGGCCTGACGTGGCTGTGGCCCGAGATCGATCTGGTCCATCCACTCGACGACGGCACCGCCGGGGTTCTGTGGCGCGACATCAACCGGACCGCTGAGGGACTGGGTGTCGACGGTAAGAGGTGGCTCGACGTCTTCGGATACCTATCCGAGAACTTCGACGAGTTGGTGCAGGACGTCTTCCAGCCCATCGTGCACGTTCCGAAGCACCCGCTGATGCTCGCCCGTTTCGGGACGGGCGCTCTGCTTCCCGCGACGGGTTTCGCACGGATGTTCAAGACCCCACAGGCGCGGGCACTGTTCGGCGGCGTCGCGGCGCACATGTTCGGGACGCTCACCCTTCCTCTCTCCAGTGCTGTCGGCTCGATGCTCACTGCGGCCGCTCATGCTCACGGTTGGCCTGTGGCGCAAGGGGGTTCAGGATCAATTGCGGAGGCGCTCGCCTCGATCCTGCGCAGCCTCGGTGGCACCATCGAAACCGGGAACTGGGTCACCAACTACTCCCAGATCGCCGGTTACGACATCGTCATGCTCGACATCGCCCCCGACGCGGCCGGTCGTCTGCTCGACGGCCGGCAGCCTGATCGCATTGCCCGGGCCTACCGCAAATTCCGCTACGGCACCGCCGCCTACAAGGTCGACTACGCCGTGCGTGGTGACTCCGACGGAAGCGTCGTGCCGTGGACGAATCCGCATGCCCGCAAGGCCGGCACCCTGCATCTGTCCGGGACGATTTCGGAGACTGCTGCTGTCGAACGCCAGACCGTGCGGGGTCAGATGCCGGACAAGCCCTTCATTCTGTTGGGCCAGCAGTTCTTGGCCGACCCCTCCCGATCTGTGGGAGACATCCACCCGGTGTGGGCGTATGCGCATGTGCCGCATGGCTATCCGGGTGACGCCACAGAAGCGATCACACGTCAGATCGAGCGCTTTGCGCCGGGGTTCCGGGACCGGATCGTGGGCGTCCACGTGCGCAATGTGCCGCAGATGCAGGCCTACAACCCCAACTACGTGGGTGGCGACATCTCCGCGGGGGCGAACACTGCGCGGCAGATCATCGCGCGCCCCCGGTTCGGGCTGGACCCCTATGCCACCGGGGCCCCGGGCGTGTACCTCTGCTCATCCGCGACTCCCCCGGGCGGCGGGGTCCACGGGATGGGTGGGTTCAATGCGGCGCGTGCGGCGCTGAAGGCGCGGGGTTGAGGCGTCCCCGATGGGGACGACATTTCGGACACACGTAGACGAAAAGCAGGGGGCGAATGCTTCGAACCATCGGCCTTCGCAGCAGGGGTCCAACTAGTAAGCGGGGTGACCGGAGGAGTCCTTGGAAATCAGGCGGGTTCAGCGAATCAAGCCGAGGTTTTCGCATCGGCAGGTAGCGCCGCGGTGTCGGGCCAGCCATGGGGAAGGTAGTTGTCTCGAGCCTCCAGGAAGTCTCACTACTTCGGCCACATACGGTCTTTTCTGAAATCAGCAATCTGCAGAAAGTCCGCAATATGGTCCACATCACATAGGCGGCCATGAACGAGAAGTCTTTGGCCATGGTGCCGAGCTCAGCCACTGGACTCGCCGTCCTGGAGCGCATCGCATGGTGACGATGGCGTGACCTACGAGGTGTCCGGTGTGGGTCGCTGTACTCATACTGGAACGGTCTCTTAAGTCGGCACATAGCACAATGCTGGGACGCTAGTTTTGGTACGTACTTCTGAGACACGACGAGCTGGGGCAAATCTCGATCTCACACCCGAACGGCCGGGTGTTCAATTCCAAGGAAATGAGACACACTCTCCGGGTATCCGGACCGGGGCGCCAGGGAACTTTCACTGCGAGGAAGGCAACCGCGACGGATTCGCTGACCCTGCTGACCTCGCGGCACACGTAAGCCTCGTGGTGCGCAATGATGTTCGTGCGACGCACCGACCACTGCAGCCTGTGCGCCGCCTGTTCGGACGGCATGCACGGCTCGCGCTGGGCGTCCAATATTCGTCGTTGAGTGAGCCTCGTAAGGAGCATTGTGAGCACCCTCGGTAGCTTCATCTGGTCGATCGCCGACCAACTTCGGGGCCCCTACCGCCCCAACCAGTACGGCAACGTGATCCTTCCACTCACAATCCTGCGCCGCCTCGACTGCATCATCGAGCCCGACCGGGACACGATGCGCGAGCTAGCGGCGAAGTACGACAACCCCAACCGGCTCAAGATCGAGGTCAAGAAGGCCATTGGGCGGCCGTTCTACAACACCTCGAACTACTCCTTCGCGAACCTCCTCAAAGACGCCGACGGGCTGGCGGACAACCTGGCCGACTACATCGACCGGTTCTCGCCTGATGTTGACGTGTTCGAGTACTTCGACTTCAAGAAGGAGATCCTCGCACTGGAGAAGGCGGAGCTGCTGCGCGAGGTCATCACGTCCTTCAAGGCCGTCGACCTGCATCCGGACGTCGTCTCCAACGCAGACATGGGCGATGCGTTCGAGTACATCATCCGCAAGTTCAACGAGGCCGCGAACGAGACCTCCGGAGACCACTACACCCCACGGGATGCGATCCGGCTGTTGGTCGACCTGCTCTTCGCCGAGAAGGACGCCGATCTGACCGAGGCCGGCATTATCCGCACGCTGTACGACCCCACCGCGGGCACCGGCGGCATGCTCGCCCTGGCCGAAGAGCACCTCCTCGAACAGAACCCCCATGCGAAGCTGAGCCTCTACGGCCAGGAGTACAACGGGCAGTCGTACGCGATCTGCAAGTCGGACCTACTCGCCAAGGGCCACGACGCGACCAACATCGCCTTCGGTAACACACTCACCGAGGACGCGTTCACGGGTCGTCACTTCGACTTCTGCATGTCCAACCCGCCGTACGGCGTCGACTGGAAACAGTATGCCAAGGCGGTCATGAAAGAGCGCGACGAAGCCGGCCCTTACGGCCGGTTCGCCCCCGGCCTCCCGTCGAGCTCGGACGGGCAGATGCTCTTCCTGCTCCACCTGGCCCACAAGATGCGCGCACCCGAGGACGGCGGCGGCCGCGTCGGCATCGTCATGAACGGCTCGCCACTCTTCAACGGCGCCGCCGAGTCTGGCCCCTCCAACATCCGCAAGTGGATACTGGAGAACGACCTGGTCGAGGCCATCGTCGCGATGCCGACCAACATGTTCTTCAACACCAGCATCGCCACATACATATGGATCCTCGACAACACCAAGCACCCCGACCGCAAGGGCGTGGTTCAGCTCATCGACGGCACCTCGTTCTGGACCAAGATGCGCAAGAACCTCGGCTCCAAGGGCCGCGAGATCAGCGACACCGACCGCGCCGAGGTGGTGAAGCTGTATGCCGACTTCACCGACGCAGACCCGGACTACTCCAAGGTGCTGCGCAACGACGAGTTCGGCTACTGGACCCTCACTGTCGAGCGCCCCCTCTTCGACGCGGACGGGAACCCGGTCGTGGACCGCAAGGGCAAGCCCAAGCCGGACTCGAAGAAGCGTGACACCGAGAAGGTCCCCTTCACCTTCGGCGGCTCGACCGCTGGCGCCGCTGGCAAGGCCGAGGTGATCCAGGCGTACTTCGACGCCGAAGTGAAACTCCACCTTCCCGATGCCTGGATCGATTGGGCCAAGGTCAAGACCGGTTACGAGATCCCCTTCACACGCCACTTCTACAAGTACGTCCCACCCCGCCCCCTCGCCGAAATCGACGCCGACCTGGAAAAGCAAGTCGCCAAGATACTCGGCCTGCTGCGGGAGGTCGAGCAGTGAGTACGACGGTCGTGTCCGAGTCGTGGACTACGACTCGACTCGGTTGGCTGTTCCAGCCGGTCTCCGATCGCGGACATGAGGACACGATGGTCCTCAGTGTCTACCGTGACTACGGCGTGATCCCGAAGGACAGCCGCAATGACAACTTCAACCGGACGCCCGAAAATCTGAGCAACTACCAGCTTGTGCAGCCCGGCGACCTCGTCGTGAACCGGATGAAGGCGTGGCAGGGCTCGCTAGGAATCTCCAAGCACCAGGGCATCGTCAGCCCGGACTACGAGGTCCTTCGGCCAACTATTCCCCAATACGACCGCCGCTTTCTCCATAGCCTGCTCCGCTCGCGCGCCCTGATTGACCAGTACGCTCTCCGTTCCACAGGCATCCGCCCGTCTCAGTGGCGCCTGTACTGGGACGAGATGAAGACGATCGAGATTTCGCTGCCCGGAGTCGAACAGCAGCGTGTCATCGCCGACTACCTCGATCTTCAGACGGTTCGCATCGACACGTTTATCGAAGAGCAGCAGCGCCTGATCGAGATGCTCCTCGAGCGCCGTCGCGCGCTGGTGGCCCGCGTCGTTTGCTTCGGAGTGGACGAGGACGTCGAACTCCGCGACAGTGGTGACCCTATGGTCGGCTTGGTCCCGCGCCATTGGACCGTCAAGGCCGTCCGACACTGGACGGAGAGTCTCGACGGTCAGCGCATCCCGCTAAGCGGAGAGGAGCGTGCCGACCGCCGCGGTGACTTCGACTACTACGGAGCATCCGGTGTGATCGACCAGGTCGACGGCTACCTGTTCGATGAACCGCTCGTGTTGGTCTCTGAAGATGGAGCCAATCTCCTGATGCGCTCGACTCCGATAGCCTTTGCTGCCAAAGGGCGCTACTGGGTGAACAACCACGCCCACGTCCTTCGCCCTCTGGGCGATGGCGACGTCGACTTCTGGGCCCAGAGACTAGAGGCGCTCGACGTCACCACCGTTGTTTCTGGATCGGCGCAGCCCAAGTTGACCGCTGGAGCCCTGATGGGACTCCGGGTTTCTGCACCCGACAACGGAGACGAGCAGCGACGGATCGCTACGTATCTGGCCGAGCAGACCTCAAAGATTGACGTGTTGATCGCTGAGGCCGAGCGGTTTATCGAGCTCTCGAAGGAGCGGCGGGGGGCGCTGATCACGGCGGCAGTCACGGGGCAAATCGACGTCCGGATGGTGGCGTGATGGCCGATCACAACGAGGTCGTCTTCGAGTCCGAGATCTGCGCGCACCTAGAGTCCCACGGGTGGCTGTCCTCGGCGAACGATGCCGACTACGACCGAGAGCGGGCGCTGGTTCCCGAGGACCTGTTCGCCTGGCTGCAAGAGACCCAGCAGGCGGCGTACGAGAAGGCGTTGAAGGCGGCGGGGTCCCAGGCGAAGTTCCTCGACGTACTTGTCGCGGCGCTCGACAAGCCCCTCGAACATGGTGGCGGGACGCTGAACATCCTGAGGAACGGAGTGCAGTACATCGGCGGTGGCCGTTTGAAGATGGCGCAGTTCCGCCCCGAGACCAGTCTGAACGCGACGACCAACGAGCAGTACGCGGCGATGCGGGTGCGGGTGATGCGGCAGGTGCATTTCTCCACCGCCGACCGGCGCAGCATCGACCTGGTCTTCTTCGTCAACGGAATCCCGGTCGCCACAGTCGAGTTGAAGACCGACTTCACCCAGTCTCTCGATGATGCGATCAACCAGTACCGCAAGGACCGGAATCCGCTGACCAACGGGCGCACGGAGCCGCTGCTGTCGTTCGGGCACCGGGCACTGGTCCACTTCGCGGTCTCCAACGACCTGGCCGCGATGACCACCCGGCTCGAGGGCCAGAAAACACACTTCCTGCCGTTCAACATGGGGTACAAGGGTGGCGCGGGGAACCCGCCGGCCGAGGGCGGGCAGTCGGCGTCGGCGTACCTGTGGGAGCGAGTCTGGGACAAGGACGCCTGGCTGAACATCATCGGCCGACTGATGATCGTCGAGACCAAGCAGGAATGGGACGTGGCGACCGGTACATCGGTGTCGCGAACGAGCATGCTGTTCCCTCGGTTCCACCAGTGGGAAGCCGTGACAAACATCGTGGCCGCCGTGCGCGAGGAGGGGGTGGGGCAGCGCTACCTGATCGAACACTCGGCAGGGTCGGGGAAGACGAACACCATCGCCTGGACCGCACACCGGCTCGCACGGCTGCACGTGGACGACAAGAAGGTCTTCGACTCGGTGATCGTGGTCGTGGACCGCACCGTCCTCGACGGGCAACTCCAGGACGCGATCCGGCAAATCGACGGGTCCGGAAAAATCGTGGCCACGATCAGTCCCGAAGACGTCCGCAAGGCTGGCGCGAAGTCGAAATCCGGGCTGCTGGCAACCGCGTTGAAGAACGGGGAGCTGATCATCGCGGTGACGGTGCAGACCTTCCCGTTCGCCCTCGACGAGATCCGGAAGAAGTCATCGCTGAAGGGGCGGCGGTTCGCGGTGATCGCAGATGAGGCGCATTCCTCGCAATCCGGCCAGATTTCCTCGAAGCTCAAGGCCGTGTTGACCGCGGAGGAGGTCAAGGAGATCGAGGATGGCGGTGAGGTCGACGTCGAGTCGCACTTTGCCGCGGAGATGACCGAACGGGCCGAGTCGGAGAACATCTCCTACCTCGCGTTCACCGCGACGCCGAAGAACAAGACCCTCGAGCTCTTCGGCCGTAAGGGGCCTGACGGGAAGCCGGTCGAATTCCACCTCTACTCGATGAGACAGGCGATCGAGGAGGGCTACATCCTCGACGTGCTCAAGGGCTACCAGACCTACGACACTGCGTTGAAGATTGCCGGCAAGGCCGAGAGCGGCGACGGCGGTGAGGTGGAGGAGTCCGCGGCGCGTAAGGGTTTGATGCGGTGGGTGAAGCTGCACCCGACCAATATCAGCCAGAAGGTGCAGATCATCGTCGAGCACTTCCACACCAATGTCGCCCACCTACTTGAGGGCAAGGCGAAGGCGATGGTTGTGACCGACGGGCGCAAGGCTGCGGTGAAGTACAAGAAGGCGATCGACGCCTACATCGCCAAGCGGGCCGCCGAGGACGCCTCGTACAGCTACCGCACCCTCGTCGCTTTCTCCGGCTCGGTGACGATGGACGAGGACGAGCAGTGGTCGTCGGACTGGGGGCCACAGCCGAGCAAGGACGACGAGTTCACCGAGGCCAACCTCAACCCCGGTGCCGGCTCGGACCTGGCCGCCGCGTTCAAAGGCGCGACGTACAAGATCATGCTGGTCGCCAACAAGTTCCAGACCGGGTTCGATCAGCCACTACTCTCTGCGATGTACGTCGACAAGAAGCTCTCCGGGGTCACCGCCGTGCAGACGCTGTCCCGGCTCAACCGCACCCATCGCACTGCGAGCGGGGAGCAGAAGCGCAAGACGTTCGTCATCGACTTCGTAAACAAACCCGAGGACATCCGGGCCGCGTTCGAGCCGTACTTCACCGGTGCCACCCTCGAGACCGAGACCGACCCGTACGTCGTCGTCCACCTCGCCACCAAGCTCGCCCAGGCCGGGATTTACACCCCGGAGCAGGTGCGTGACGTCGCTGAACTGTGGGTCACCCGCAAGGGTAACAACGCGCTCTCGGCCGCGATCAGCCCGGCCAAGCACGACTTCGCGCGTCGCTACGCGGCGGCGATCGAGGCTGACGACAAAGTCACGCTCAACACTCTCGACCTGTTCCGCAAGGACGTCTCCACCTACGTCCGGCTCTACGACTTCATGAGTCAGATCGTTGACTACGGCGACCCGTACATGGAGATGCTGTCGATCTTCCTGCGGCTGCTGGACAAGGTGATTGCAGACTCGTCCTGGGCTGCGGAGATCGATCTCTCCGACGTGGTCCTGGTCGGGGTCAAGCACAACAAGGCGGCTGCGGTCGACATCTCGCTGACCGGTGACGGTCAGCTCAAGGGCATCAGCGCCGCCGGCACCGGTGCTCGGAAGGAACCGAAATACGTTGCCTTGCAGGTCGTCATCGACAAGATGAACGACCTCTTCGGCGCCGATGCGTTCGCCGAGTCGCAGATCCGTGAGTTCGTACTGGGGCTGGTACAGCGACTCCTCGCCTATCCGGACCTTGTCAACCAGACCAAGGTGAACTCGAAGAAGCAGTTCATGGAGTCGCAGGACTTCCAAGCGGCGGTTACTGAGGCGGTCGTCGACAATCAGGAGGCCCACAACACTATGGCCGACTACTTCTTCACCGACGGGTCCGGCATCAACGGTGTCATCGTTGCGCTAGCGGATGCCTTCTACGAGTCAGCAATCGATCAGAAGGCGGTCGGTTGAGCGCTCCCGCTCCGAAGAGGATGTGCGGGTGCTCGACTGGCCTACTTCTGTCCGCGACCACGGCCAGGTTCGGACGGCGATTTGCTGCGCTACCCCGATGCTGTTTGAGTCACCTTGGCGGACAGTGATATTCCGGATACCGGACCTACTATGAACCGGTCCGCATCGCCATCCGAAGGCTGGATCTTCGACGTCCGATCTCGGTCAGCGGCTTAACGGACATAAGAGGCGGTTGTCTGACCCGAAAATTAGCGAGGCGGGCCCCCACCCTCGAAAACAGTTGTACGACAAGGGGAAATCAGGCGAACCACTTGGACCGATGGATGGGGCCGCAGATCCGGCAGTCGCCCGAGGCGATTTTCATTGACCTCGCCAATCGATTCTTCAATATGCCACTGGTGCCGCATCCTTCTTAGCCGCCGTACCGATCAAAGCGGTGACTACCGGACACGTCATTGCGAATTCCGACACTAGCAGTCCGCCGGCAACCTCCATTCCGGTAGATCCAGAAGGACGAAGCACTTCGTGCCGAACCACCCCGCCATGGGGTGAATGTCCGTTATCTTCCTCGATAGTGGTTGCAATCTCCTGGCTGCTCGGCGTCCCCTGCACGGATGCTGTCACCACGAAAGGGAGCACATCTGTGAATGGACTCGAAACACCTACTCGTTTGTCCCGGACCACCGCGGCCCTCGGTGTCGGCGCGCTCGCTGCCGCGATCACCTTCGGCAGTGCAGTGGGTACTGCATCAGCCGACACTCCGGTCGTCGACTTCGGCAGTATCTCTTTCGCGGTGACCAACGGTCCCGGCAACACCATCTACGACATCAACGCCATCATCAATCTCCCGCCCGGCACACTGCCGCCAGGGATGATGACCCCTCAGATCACTGCGCCCGCCGCGGCCCCTCAACCAGTCGGCGACCCGTTTGCGGGCACCGCATTGGACTTCGTTCTGAGCTTCATTCAGGCTGCGGCCAGTTAGCCGACAACAAAAAAACGAGGCCCCAACTCAAAGGAGTTAGGGCCTCGTCTTGTGGTGGGCGAAGGGGGACTTGAACCCCCACGTCCCGAAGGACACTGGCACCTGAAGCCAGCGCGTCTGCCATTCCGCCACTCGCCCGAGCAACGCCGAAACATTATCACGACAAACTTTGAAAGTTCTATTCGTGCAGATCAGGGCACGAATCGGTGAACACCGAGCACCCAAAAGCCCAGAACCGATACCATGCTGAAACAGCGGCCAGGTACTGCCGAAGCGACATTTGACAGTACCGTGGAACCTGTACAGCAGTTTGGACGACACGCGACAAGGCGGTGCCGGCGCTACTTGCCGAGCATTTTGCCGTCGTAGATGCGAGGCGAGAGGAGGGCCCGATGGGCATCGTGCAGCGTTTCGAACGAAAGCTCCAAGGAGCTGTCGGCGACGCATTCGCGCGGGTCTTCGGTGGTGGTGTTGTGCCGCAGGAAGTAGAGGCGGCGCTCCAGCAGGAGGCACGTGACCGCGTCGAGCACCTCGGCGGCGGAATCCTTCTCGCCCCCAACAACTACGTGATCACCATCAACAACTCCGATCACGAAGAGTTGGCAGCCGATCGCGAACTGACGACCAAAGCTTTCAGCCGACACCTGCAGGATTTCATCCGCGATCAGGGTTGGCAGACGTACGGCGACATCTCGGTCACTTTCGAGCCTTCGCCTACGCTCCACACCGGTCAGTTCCGCACCCGCGGAACCGTCGACCCGGATGGTGACGCCGAGCAGGCATCACCGCCGTCGCATGTTCCGCAGGTTTCGTCGCGGCCTCCACAACGGCCGCCTCAGCGACCCGCACCGATTGTTCCCCCTGTTTCCAATCCAGTCCCGTCACAACCAGGAGCCGGCCCCATGACGCAGAACTCAGGCTACGAACCAAGCCGCGAACCGGCGGGTCGCCAGCCCGAACCGCAGCAGCCGGCACGGAACGGGTACTCCCACGACGACGGCGGTTACGCCACTCCGCAGGGCCAGGAAGCGCCGTACCAGAACGGTTACGACCGCGGCGACGGTTACCGCACGGGCGACGACCAGCAGGGCTACAACCAGCAGCAGGGTGGCTACGACCAGCAGGCGTACCCGAACCAGCAGCAGCCGTACGAGCAGGCCGGCTACGACCAGCAGGGCTATGACCAGCAGGGCGGCGGCTACGACCAGCAGGGTTACCAGCAGCAGCCGTACGACCAGCAGGGCTACGGCCAGCAGGCGTACCAGGGTGGGTACGACCAGCAGGGCTACCAGCAGGGTGGCTACGACCAGCAGGGTTACCAGCAGCCGTACAACGGCCAGTCGTACGATCAGCCGGGCTACGACCAGCAGAGCTACCAGCAGGGCGGCTACGACCAGCAGGCGTACACACAGCAGCCGTACGAGCAGGCCGGCTACGAGCAGGGCGGCAACTTCGAGCAGACGCAGGCCTACCCGCAGCAGGGCTACGCCCAGCCGCAGGGCGGTTACGCACCGACGGCCCAGAGCCTGACGGCAACCCTGCAGCTCGAGGACGGCAGCGGACGCCACTTCCAGCTTCGCGACGGCAGTAATGTCATCGGCCGCGGCCAGGAAGCTCAGTTCCGCCTCCCGGACACGGGCGTCTCACGTCGCCACATCGACATCCGTTGGGACGGCCGCACCGCGATGCTGTCCGATTTGGGATCCACGAACGGCACCACCGTCAACGGCGCACCGGTCCAGGACTGGCAGCTGGCAGACGGCGACATCATTCGTGCAGGTCACTCGGAGATTCTGGTTCGCATTCTCTGAGCTGAGAAACGGACGCCAGGATTTTTCCGATAACAATCGAACATTCGGCGGTCCGTCGGCGCGCCGCCGTCACGCGGCTGTCAGTATCGTGATCTTCGGGGCCCAGAGCCCCCTATGATGCTGCCAGTCGACAATGCTCGAACCCCGCTGCGGCGGGGCTCGAGCCATAGAAGGAGGTGGACAGCCGTGCAGGGCCTGATTCTGCAACTCACACGGGCGGGCTTCCTGCTCCTACTGTGGCTGTTCGTCTGGGCAGTCCTCCGCACTCTCCGCTCCGACATCTATGCCGGCTCCGGGGTCAGGGTTCCGCCGCGGTACACCCGCGCCGGAAAGGTCCTGCCCTCGCTGGGCAAGGCGAAGGTGCCTCGGTACCTGGTGGTCACGCAGGGCGCCCTCGCCGGTACCCGCATCACCCTGGGCTCACAGCCGGTCATGATCGGCCGCGCCGACGATTCGACGCTCGTTCTCACCGACGATTACGCGTCGACGCGCCATGCGAGGCTCTCGCAGCGCGGAGCTGATTGGTACGTCGAGGATCTCGGTTCGACCAACGGCACCTATCTGGACCGCGCCAAGGTCACCACTGCGGTGCGCGTGCCGCTGGGCACTCCGGTTCGCGTCGGCAAGACGGTAATCGAGCTACGCCCGTGACCCTTGTTCTCCGCTACGCGGCGCGCAGCGACCGCGGTCTCGTGCGCTCCAACAACGAAGATTCCGTGTACGCCGGCGCCCGTCTGCTGGCTTTGGCCGACGGTATGGGCGGACACGCGGCCGGTGAGGTCGCGTCGCAGTTGATGATTGCCGCTCTGGCGCATCTCGACGACGACGAGCCCGGCGAGGATCTGCTCGGCAAGCTCGAGGCAGCCACCCGCGAGGGCAACGATTCCATCGCCGATCACGTCGAGGAAGAACCCGAACTCGACGGCATGGGCACCACGCTCACCGCGATCCTCTTCTCCGGCAGCAAGCTCGGCCTCGTGCACATCGGCGACTCGCGCGCCTACCTTCTGCGCGACGACCACCTGACGCAGATCACCCGCGACGACACTTTCGTGCAGTCGTTGGTCGACGAGGGCAGGATCACCGCCGAACAGGCACACACGCACCCGCAGCGATCCCTGATCATGCGGGCGCTGACCGGCAACGAGATCGAGCCGACGCTCACCGTGCGCGAAGCCCGCGCCGGCGATCGTTACCTGCTCTGCTCCGACGGCCTCTCCGACGTGGTCAGCGACGAGACCATCGAGAACACGATGCGCGAGGGCTCGCAGGAGCAGTGCGCCGACCGTCTCATCGAATTGGCGCTGCGCAGCGGCGGTCCCGACAACGTCACCGTCGTCGTCGCCGATGTCATCGACCTCGACTACGGCCAGTCGCATCCCATCGTCGCGGGCGCCGCGTCGACGGAAGAGGAAGAGGACGCCCCTCCCCCCAACACCGCTGCCGGCCGCGCCGCTGCCATGCGTCCGCCGCGCGCGACGCCCAAGCGAGTTGTCTCCCAACCCGAACCGGAACCGAAGAAGAAGCGGAACCGGTTGTGGTGGGTGGTCCTCGCCGTGGTGTTGATCGCGCTGGTCGGCGTCGGCGCCGTGATCGGCCGCGCCGTCATCCGCAACAACTACTACGTCGGCGAAGACAACGGCCGCGTGACGGTGCTGCGCGGAATTCCCGGTTCGGTGCTCGGCTACTCGCTGCAAGACGCGGATCTGGTGGGTTGCGTCGGCGACGACGACGTCCTGACCCTCGTCTCCCCCGACGCGATTCCCAGCAACTGCAACATCCTCGAAGTGACGGATCTGCAGCCGTCGGCGCAGGAGCAGGTGCGCGCCGGGCTGCCGTCCGGCAAGCGTGAGGATGCGCAGAGCCAGATGATCCGTCTCATCGGCGGCGATCTGCTGCCTCGTTGTGAGCCGGTTCCGACGACGACGGCCACGCCCACTCCCCCGCCGGCACCGGAGACCACGCCGCCCCCCGCACCGCCCGCGGAGCCGGCCACGCCTACGACGGCGGCACCCACGACTACGCCGACGCCGACCGAAGTTCCCGGTCAGACTTGCAGGACGGTCAACTGATGTCGTCCAACGCAGCTGCGGGGACGGCTTTTCCGAGTCCGCCCGGAGGTTTTGCCCCGGCGCCGGTCCAGTCGACCCGTCGAAACATGGAGCTGCTGCTCCTGGGCTTTGCCGTCATCATCACGACGGTCTCGCTTCTGCTCGTCGAGGCGAGCCAGGAACAGAAGATCACGCTGGACCTCGCCAAGTACGCGCTCGCGTACACGGGCCTGTTCCTGATCGCGCACTTGGCAATTCGGCGCTATGCGCCGTACGCCGATCCGCTGCTGCTGCCGATCGTCGCCCTGCTCAACGGCCTGGGATTGGTGCTCATCCACCGACTCGACCTCGCCGACGAACAAACAGCGCTCTACAACGGCGTCGAAGCACCGTCACCGGATGCGAACCAGCAGGTCATGTGGACTGCACTGGCGATCACCGGTTTCGTGCTGCTGCTCGTGTTCTTGAAGGACTACCGCCTGATGGCGCGGTTCAGCTACACACTCGGCCTCGCAGGCCTGGTGTTCCTGGCGATTCCCGCGATCCTGCCGGCGAAGTTCTCGAGCGTGAACGGCGCAAAAATCTGGATTCGCCTGCCTGGATTCAGCATTCAGCCAGGTGAGTTCGCGAAGATCCTGCTCATCATCTTCTTCGCGTCGGTGCTCGTCGCCAAGCGCGACCTGTTCACCTCGGCCGGTAAACACTTCCTGGGCATGGACTTTCCGCGTGCCCGCGACCTCGGCCCGATCCTGCTCGCCTGGATCGTCTCGGTGGGTGTGCTCGTCTTCGAAACCGACCTCGGTACGTCGTTGCTGCTCTTCAGCACCGTGCTGGTGATGCTCTACATCGCGACCGAACGTGTGGGCTGGCTGGTGATCGGCGGCGGACTGCTCGCCATCGGATTCTTCTTCGCCTACAAGATGTTCGGACACGTACGCGTCCGCGTCGACACCTGGCTGGACCCGCTCGGCGACTACGCCAATACCGGTTATCAGATCTCGCAATCGCTGTTCGGCCTGGCCACCGGTGGTATCGCCGGAACAGGTCTGGGCAGTGGCCGGCCCAACCAGGTGCCGTTCGCGAAGACGGACTTCATCATCGCGACCATCGGCGAAGAGCTCGGCCTGATCGGCCTGGCCGCTGTGCTGATGCTGTTCCTGCTTCTCATCGTGCGCGGCCTGCGTACTGCGTTGGCAGTGCGCGACAGCTTCGGCAAACTGCTCGCCGCCGGTCTGTCGTTCACGATCGCGATCCAGATTTTTGTCGTCGTCGGCGGCGTCACCAAGCTGATCCCGCTGACGGGTCTGACAACACCGTTCATGTCGTACGGCGGCTCGTCGCTGCTCGCGAACTACCTACTGCTGGCCATCCTCGTCCGGATCTCGGACGCGGCACGTGCGCCGGTAGTGACGAAGAAGAAAGGTCCGCCCCCAATCGCTGACGCCAATACCGAGATGATGCCGCGCGTATGAACACTCCACTGCGCCGCGTCGCGATGGCCGTCATGGTGATGGTCGTCGCGCTCCTCGCCAACGCCACGTACGTACAGGTCATCAAAGCTGACGACCTGCGAGCCGACCCGCGCAACTCGCGGGTGCTGCTCGACGAGTACTCACGCCAGCGAGGTCAGATCTCGGCTTCCGGTCAGGTGCTTGCCGCCTCCCGCGCCACCGACGACCGGTACAAGTACCTGCGCGAGTATCCGAATCCGTACCCGTACGCACCGGTCACGGGCTTCTACTCGATGCAGTACGGCAGCGCCGGCCTCGAGCGCACCGAGGATCCGATTCTCAACGGCTCGGACAACCGGTTGTTCAGTCAGCGCTTCTTCGACCTGGTGTCCGGACGCGATCCGCGCGGCGGCAACGTCGTCACGACGCTCAATCCGGCCATGCAGCAGGTGGCGTACGACCAGCTGACCAGCAAGGGTTACACCGGTTCCGTCGTCGCGATCGAGCCGAGCACCGGACGCATCCTGACGATGGTCAGCACTCCGAGCTACGACCCGAACCTGCTTGCCAGCCACGACGGCGCCGAAACCACCAAGGCGTGGGACGAGCTCAATGCCGATCCCAACGATCCGTTGGTCAACCGCGCTATCTCGCAGACCTACCCGCCCGGTTCGACGTTCAAGGTGCTCACCACGGCTGCAGCTCTTGGCAACGGTGCGACGCCGGACGACCAGCTGACCGCGGCGCCGCAGATCACGCTGCCCGGCACCAGCACGACCCTCGAGAACTACAACGGCAGCACGTGCGGCCCCAACCCGACGGCGTCGTTGCGCGACGCTTTCGCGCGCTCGTGCAACACCGCTTTCGTCGAACTGGGCATCAAGGACGGCGCCGACGCCATCAAGGACGAGGCCAGCGCTTTCGGCATCGGGCCCAACACTCCCGCGATCCCGCTGCCGGTCGCAGACAGCACCGTCGGCGACATCTCCGACGACGCGGCCCTCGGCCAGACCAGCATCGGCCAGCGCGACGTCGCGGTGACCCCGCTCGAGAACGCAGTGATCGCCGCTACCGTCGCCAACGGTGGTGTGCGGATGCAGCCCAACCTGATCTCCCAGTTGCAGGCACCCGATCTGACCGATCTCAGTACGCCGTCACCGGTGTCGATGGGTCAGGCGATCTCGCCGGCAGTTGCGGCCACGCTGACCGATCTGATGATCGGCTCGGAGAACTTCACCGGCGGCGACGGCAAGATCCCCGGCGTTCAGATCGCGTCCAAGACCGGTACCGCCGAGCACGGCGTGAATCCGCGGGAAACTCCGCCGCACGCGTGGTACATCGCTTTTGCACCGGCGCAGAATCCGACGGTCGCCGTGGCCGTCATCGTCGAGAACGGTGGTGACCGCGGACTTGCCGCTACCGGTGGCTCGGTTGCTGCGCCGATCGGTCGTGCAGTCATCGCAGCCGGAATCCAAGGGGGCTGAACCGTGGCGTTGAACAACGGCGCTTTGATCGCCGATCGTTACCGATTGATCCGTCTCATCGCCACCGGTGGGATGGGTCAGGTGTGGGAAGCCACCGACTCCCGGCTCAACCGTCGCGTCGCCGTCAAGGTACTCAAGTCCGAGTTCTCTTCCGATCCGGAGTTCTTGGAGCGCTTCCGCTTCGAGGCCCGCACCACCGCGCAGCTCAACCATCCCGGTATCGCCGGAATCTACGACTACGGCGAGACCCGTGACAGCTCGGGCGATTCCACGGCGTATCTGGTGATGGAACTCGTCAACGGTGAACCGCTCAACGCCGTCCTGGCACGCGTCGGCCGCCTGGCGGTTCCGCATGCCCTCGACATGCTCGAGCAGACCGGCCGCGCCCTGCAGGTCGCACATGACGCCGGTGTCGTGCACCGCGACGTGAAGCCGGGCAATATCCTCATCACGCCTACTGGCCAGGTGAAGATCACGGACTTCGGCATCGCCAAGGCCGTCGAGAACTCACCTGTCACGCGCACGGGAATGGTGATGGGCACCGCCCAGTACATCGCGCCCGAGCAGGCTCTCGGTCAGGACGCGACCGCGGCGAGTGACGTGTACTCGCTGGGAATCGTCGGATACGAAGCACTTTCGGGTCGACGCCCGTTCACCGGTGACGGCGCGCTGACCGTCGCGATGAAGCACGTGCAGGAAACCCCGGCGCCGATGCCGGCCGACCTGCCGCCGAACATCCGCGAGCTCATCGACATCACGTTGACCAAGGATCCGGCCGGCCGCTACGCCAGTGGCGGCGAGTTCGCCGACGCCGTTGCAGCCGTTCGGGCAGGAAGGCGTCCACCGCCGCCCGGTCTGCTCGCCACCGGTGCCGCGAGCGCGTTGCCGGCAACGGGTGCCACGCAGGTCATGCCGCCGACGTACGCGGGCCCGGTGACGGGCGCAGCTGCAACGGACGACGCGGCAGCCGGCGGAATGACCAGTGGGCAGAAGGCCGTGGCATGGGCCGGCGGCGGATTGATCTTGTTGGCGTTGATCATCGGCGGAGTCTGGATCGCAACCGACGGTCCGAGCGACCCGACGCCGCCCGCCGTCACGTCCACGACGTTGCCGACCACCACGACGACCAAGCCCACCACCACGACGACTCGGCCGACAACGACGACCACCGAGCCGACAACAACGACGACTCGGCCGACGACAACCACGACCGAGCCGACAACCACCACGACAACGCCGACCACGACAACAAC
Source organism: Rhodococcus sp. OAS809 (assembly GCF_040546695.1). NCBI lineage: Bacteria > Bacillati > Actinomycetota > Actinomycetes > Mycobacteriales > Nocardiaceae > Rhodococcus > Rhodococcus sp. OAS809. Next base: position 4,017,396 of record NZ_JBEPOI010000002.1, read on the forward strand.
AACTCCGACGACCACAACCACCACCACGACGACAACGACGACCACAACGACCACTGAGCCGTTGGCGGATCCCGGGAGACGCTGAAGAACCGCTAGGACAAGACCAATGACGACACCCCGCAATCTCTCCTCCCGCTACGAGCTGGGTGAGATTCTCGGCTTCGGCGGAATGTCCGAGGTTCACCTGGCGCGCGACCTCCGACTCAGCCGCGACGTCGCGATCAAGGTGCTGCGTGCAGACCTCGCGCGCGATCCCACGTTCTACTTGCGGTTCCGTCGTGAGGCGCAGAACGCTGCCGCGCTGAACCATCCGGCGATCGTGGCCGTCTACGACACCGGTGAAGCCGAGACCGACGCCGGGCCGCTGCCGTACATCGTCATGGAGTACGTCGACGGCGACACGTTGCGTGACATCGTGCGCAGCACCGGGCCGATGGCTCCGCGCAAGGCGATGGAAGTGATCGCGGACGTCTGTGCCGCTTTGGACTTCAGCCACCGCAACGGCATCGTGCACCGCGACGTCAAGCCCGCCAACATCATGATCAACCGTGCCGGCGCCGTGAAGGTGATGGACTTCGGTATCGCCCGTGCCATTTCCGACGCGTCGAGCCCGATGACGCAGACGGCCGCCGTGATCGGCACCGCTCAGTACCTCTCGCCGGAGCAGGCGCGAGGTGAGCAGGTGGACGCGCGTTCGGACGTGTACTCGCTCGGTTGTGTGCTGTTCGAGATTCTGACGGGCGAGCCGCCCTTCAAGGGTGATTCACCGGTCGCCGTGGCGTACCAGCATGTTCGTGAAGATCCGCAGACGCCGTCGGAGATCAATCCCGACATTCCACGCGAGCTGGATTCGATCATTCTCAAGGCAATGAGCAAGAACCCGGCCAACCGCTACCAGAGCGCCGGCGACATGCGCAGCGACTTGGTGCGTGTCCTGGGCGGTCAGCGTCCGAGTGCGCCGATGGTGATGAACGACGAGGACCGCACCACCATCCTCGGCGCCGTCGGCTCCGACACCGGGAACTACCGCACTGCTCCCGATCCGGTCGAGCCGGTTGCTGCGAGGACAACTCGCGCCGCCGAGCCGCCTGCCAAGAAGAAGGGCGGACGCTACGCCCTGATGGGCATCGCGGCGCTTCTGGTGATCGGTCTGGTGACGTTCTTTCTCATTCGGGTGAACTCGCCGAAGGTCGAGATGGTGACCGTTCCGGGTGACCTGACCAACCAGCCCGCCGACGTCGCCGAGGCGACGCTGACCAACGCCGGATTCCAGGTGGAGCGTCAGCAGAAGACGGACAAGGTGATCGCCGCCGGAAACGTCATCACGACGCGTCCGGTTGCCGGGGTGCGTATCGAGAAGGGCAGCACCGTCACCATCGACGTGTCCACCGGACCCGAGCAGGTCGCGATCCCACGCCTGACCGGGCTGAGCCAGGACGACGCGGAGAAGAAGCTCAACTCCGTCGGACTCCGACTTGATCCGACCATCGGCAAGGCGGCATCGACCGTCGCCGAGGTCGACAAGATCGTCAATCAGGACCCGGCCGTCGGAGTGTCGGTTGTTCTCGATTCCGCGGTCTCGATCACCGTCGGCACCGGACCGGAGCAGGTTCGTGTCCCGGACGTCACCGGTCAGCGTGAAGAGGTGGCGAGGCCCAACATCGAAGGTGCCGGGTTCGTCGTCCAGATCACGGAGATCGATTCGGGACTGCCGAAGGGACAGGTTGTTTCGACCGACCCGACCGGCGGTACGTCGGCCACCAAGGGTTCGACCGTGACGCTACGAGTGTCCAACGGCAACCAGGTCGCGATGCCTGATCTGACCAACAAGACGGTGTCCGAGGCGTTGAGCACGCTTCGCGCAGCCGGCTGGGCGGGAACTGCATCGCAGCTGGTGCAGAACCAGAGCACGACGCTCACCCCGGAAATGGTGGGCAAGATCGTCTCGCAGACGCAGCCTCCGGGCTCGGAGATCTCCAAGGACGCAGTCATCACCGTCAGCGTCGGAGCGCTCGGAATCCCCGGCCGCTAGCAAAGTGAAAAAGTGCCTCCCGGAGATTTCCGGGAGGCACTTTTTTGTGGACAGGTGTCAGAGAATTGCGGGCAATGCGCCGCCGAGCGCCGACGCGACCTCGGCCTCGAGGGCTGCGACGAGCCCTTCCGGCGGCGCCTCACCGCAGACTGCGAGCCAGTTCGCGAGCATCCGGTGTCCACCCTGGGTGAGTACGGACTCGGGGTGGAACTGGACGCCGTGAATCGGCAGTTCGCGGTGGCGCATCGCCATCACGACGCCGCTCTCGGTGTGGGCGGTCACCTCGAGTTCCTCGGGAATGGTGTCCTCGAGAACCGTCAGCGAGTGGTAGCGGGTAGCGGTGAACGGATCGGGCAGTCCGGCCAGGACGCCGACGTCCTTGTGGTGAACCAGACTCGTCTTGCCGTGAAGCAGTTCGGGCGCGCGGTCGACGGTTCCGCCGAAAGCCGCACCGATCGCCTGATGTCCGAGGCAGACGCCAAGCAGCGGGGTCTTGGTGTCGGCGCAGACCTTCACCAGATCCATCGTCGCTCCCGCGCGCTGCGGAGTTCCGGGGCCCGGGCTCAGGAGAATGCCGTCGAACTGCGCTACTGCACCCTCGAGGTCTGCCGTCAGTTGTGGATCGTCGTTGCGCCAGACCACGGCTTCGGTTCCGAGCTGGCCGAGGTACTGCACCAGGTTGAACACAAAGCTGTCGTAGTTGTCGACGACGAGAATCCTCATGAGAGCAGGGTAAACGCCCGTGCTATCCGCCGGTATAGGCGGGGACCGTGATCTGCGACGGCGTTGCCTGCGTGTACCCGAGGCCGAAGCGGGTCGCGTACTGCTTGTAGATCCGAATGCCCGGTTCGGCGGCGAGGGCCGCCTCGAGGCGCGCAACGTCACCGATGGCGCTCATCACGTAGGGCGGGCTGTAGGTACGTCCGTGAAGAAGAAGAGTGTTTCCGATGCACCGCGGCGCCGACGTACTGATGATCCGTTGGTCCTGCATGCCCACCGCTTCGGCCCCGCCGGCCCACAGTGCGTTCAGGACGCTCTGAACGTCCTGCTGATGCACGACGAGGTCGTCCGGGGTGGCGTCGACCGGATACTTGCCGTCGGCGTTGCGCGGAGCGTCCGTCATCGTGACGACAACACCCGGGCCGGTCATCTCCGTCAGTCCCGCGTCGGCGGAGATGTTCTTGATGTCACCGAGCGCGGCGGCCACTCCGGCGTCGGACCGAGCGGCGTCTTGCTGCAGCGAATCGAGCTGGGCGGCAAGTTCGTCCCGGTCGGCCGAGACTTTTTCGGCATTGGCCTGGGCGCTGCGAACCAGATCGGAGAGCCTGGTGCTTTCGGTGACCTGGAGCTGGTTCTCCTCGGCGGATCGTTGCGCCGTGGCGACCATCAGACCGGCTACCAGGCAGACGGCAAGTACACCGATGTGCCAGACGGTTCGTGAAGATTCACCCGAAGACACGTGGCTCCTCCCGGATTGTGCAGGTCGGCCGGTGACCAACTGGACACAGCTACGTTAGCGTGTAGGTAACACATGCAGGTCACACCGTAGAGCGAGGACGTCATGCCCAAGTCGAAGGTCCGTAAGAAGAACGACTACACAGTCAACCCGGCAAACCGCACTCCGGTGAAGGTGAAGATGGGTCCGTCGAGCACGTTGTACGTCTCGGTGATGCTCGGATTCATGCTTGTCGGCCTGGCGTGGCTGATTGTGTACTACTTGGCCGCGGATTCGATCACGTGGATGAACGACTTGGGAAACTATAACTTCCTCGTCGGCTTCGGTTTCATGGTTGTCGGCCTTGTCATGACCATGAGATGGCGCTGACCAGCGAGTATCTGATTCGACCCGGATCGTGACCGTCATTCAATTACATGGGTGTCATTCATCCCCATTGTGGATAACTCCTGTGGACAACCTAGGAAGTTATCCACATGCTCGAGGATGAATTTCATCCACAGCCTCGTGACAACGTCACGGAGGTGATCTCGTGGGCCACTCCGATGGGTGTTGTCTACGCGATGTTCGGCGGCGGAATTGCCCTCGCGATCGCCTCGATAATCGCGCCCACGGAGCCTGCCGGACGCTTCCTGCTCGCCCTCGCGGTGATCGGGCTGTTCGTGATGGGCGGACTCGCCCTGCGTCAGCGTCCCCGCCTGGCTGTGATCGAAGACGCGGGAACCAAGTCGATCGCGGTGCAGCGACTGCGCGCCCGCCACGAGTTCACCCGCGAACAGATCGACCGCGTGCGTCTCGTCCGCTACCCGCGTCTGGGTCGACGCGTCCCGATGCTCGAGATCGACATCGTCAACCGTCCCACCGACACGGAGAAGCTGTTGATCTTCGGACGCTGGGATCTCGGCACGTCGCCGGAGGACGTCCTCGACGTGCTCGCTGTCCACGGATTGGTACCGCCCGAGAAATAGGCGCGGGTTACATGGCCAGTGCCGCGAGGTCCGGCTGCACGATGTCGAGAGCCTGCTGCGGCACCGCGACTGCGTCGCTCGACCATCCCCAGATCGAGTACAGCTCACGGCCGGGGTCGGTGTATCCGTCGCGGCCGTGCAGTACCCGGTAGTTGTCGATGCAGATCATCTCGCCGGCTTCGGCGCGGAACATCGGACCGCTGTCGCGCACGTGAATCACAGCCTCACTCCACTGCTTCACCAGCGGCCACTGCGCTACTTCCGATTCACCGGCGATCGGCGCGAGGTACGGGTGATAGCGAACCTGGTTGCGTCCACTCGGCACCGTCCTGGCGATCGGCGCAAATGTGTTCTGCGGGAAGTTCGGTTCCGAATGGTCGATGTCTGTGCTCCAACAGAATTCGGCCAATTCAGCGGTTGCGGGATCGAAGGCGAGCAACCGCGTCAGTTTGAGCGCATCGATGAGAAACGAGTCGCCGCCACTCGGATACGCCGGACGCTTGCACCACAGAAACAGATAGTCGGGCGCGTAGTCACCGAACGCAAAACCGTCGTTGTGGGCGGTCATCCGCTCGCCGGAGATGCCGAACGAGCGCTTCCTGCCGCGTTCGTCCACCGGTTGGGTGTCGACGACAGCTGCTTCGGCATCCTGACTCTTGGCACTCGCCTCGAACTGACGGCCGACGCGAATGCACTTCTCACCGAGCAAATTCGACGCGAAGGCAATGGCATCTTCCTCGGTGTGCAGGCCACCGAAGACCGCGGCCCCGTCGAGAGCGATTGCCGCCCGGACGGCCTCGACCGTGTCCACGCGCCGCGGAACAACACTTGCCAGCGTCAAATCGGAAGAGAACATTCATGACTCCATACGTCGAGTTGGCCAAACGGTTCAACTCGAGCGTAGGAACTCGTCATTTCGACGGCGTAACTCCGGAAACCGATTCGGTTACGGAGCCAGCCTTTCAGATCACCTTGCCCGGGTTCATGATTCCGTGAGGGTCGAGTGCGCCCTTGATTGCATGATGCATCGCGACGACGGCCGGTGACAGTTCCTGTTCCAGGCCACCCATCTTCAGTAGGCCGACGCCGTGCTCACCGGTGACGGTTCCGCCCAACTCGAGGGCGTTGTCGATGATCTCGGCAAAAGCGGCCTGAGCGCGCTTCCGCGCCGCTTCGTCGTCGTGTGGCGTGATCAGCAGCGGGTGCAGGTTGCCGTCACCCGCGTGCGCGATGTTCGCGATGTGCGTGTCGTGCCGGGCCGAAATGGCCTCAATCCGTGCCAACATCTCCGGGACCGCTGCCTTGGGGACACAGATGTCCTCTGTGAGCACCGGGCCGAGCCGCTCGAGGGCGGGGTATGCCAGACGCCGGGCGGAGAACAGGGCGTCGGCTTCCTCCTGGTCGGTGGATCTGGCGCTCCAGGTAGCTCCAGAGCGGTTGAAGCAGGCCAACATTCGCTCGGCTTCGGCGTCGCCGATCTCGCCAGGTGTGTCGATGCGGCCGAGCAGGACCACCTCGGCGTCAGCCGAGAGGCCCATGTTCTTCCAGGCATCGACGGCAAGGAGACACTGCCGATCGATCAACTCGAGGGCCGACGGCGTGAGACCGTCTGCGGCGACGGCTTCGACGGCCTTGCCCGCAGCAACGATGGAGTCGAAGTATCCGACGATGGTGCGTTCGGGATCGCGCTGAGGACGAAGCTTGACGGTCACCTCGGTGATCACCCCGAGAGTGCCTTCGGAGCCGACCATGAGCGCCGAGAGATCAAACCCAGCCACTCCCTTGGCAGTTCGACGCCCGAGTCGAACCAGCTCACCGGTTCCGGTGACCACCTGCATGCCCAGTACGTAGTCCTTGGTGACGCCGTACTTGACGCAACACAGGCCGCCGGCATTGGTCGCGACGTTGCCGCCGATCGTCGACCAGGGTGCGCTCGCCGGATCGGGTGGATACCAGAGGCCGTGCTCAGCGCAGGCGTCGCGGAGGTGATCGTTGACCACTCCGGGTTCGACCACGGCCAAACGCTCGAGGGTGTTGATCTCCTTGATGGCGTTCATCGCGTCGAAGGCGATCACGACGCCGCCGGCGACTGCGTTGGCTCCGCCCGACAGACCGGTTCCGGCGCCGCGCGTGACGACGGGCGCACCGTGGGCGATGCACGCCTGCACAACTGTCTGTACCTGCTCGGCTGTGCGCGGGCGGACCACTGCGACAGGCATCTCGTAGGGAGCCCACTCGGCGTCGTCGTGGATGTAGCTCGCCATGATGTCGGGGTCGGTGATCAGTCGATCCGCATCGATCTGCGAGCCGAGCGCCTCGAGGAGTGTCATGCCTCCACGATAGTGACGGCCGCTACACCACCCCATGTAGATTTACTCCGAGAAACCGGAAACCGTATGGACATTCTCTCCATAGTCACCAGTGGTCTAACAAGGGAGCGCGGATGCACGAGAACTGGCTACAGCTTCTCCTGGCCGAGGCATCCACCGAGGAACTGATCGAACACCGCGATCAGTTGGCCGCTGGGTCAGGCCCCGAGGTCGCCGCCGAGATCGAGCGAGAAGCCCGATCGGCACTTCAACTACGAAGTCTCCTGGCTCAGCGCCGACAGCGCGCCACCGAACTCGGGGCACTCAACGACATCGCGTCGCTGCTGACCACGATGCACGATCACCACGCCCTCCTGCAGGAGATCGTGGATCAGGCCAAACGACTACTCGGCGTCGACCTTTCGTACCTTGCTCTCATTCATGACGACATCTTGATCATCGAAGTCACGAGCGGTGCGTACACCTCCCAATTGCTCGGCCTCACGGTTCCCTTCCGCGAAGGTCTGATCGGTCGCGTGGTCGAGAACTCTTCTCCTGCTTGGTCCCCCGACTACCGAAACGATCCCTCGTTTGCACACATCGGACCGGCCGACGACGCAGCGCGAGCCGAGAACATGCGCGGCCTGCTGGCTGTGCCGCTGACCTTGAACGGCAAGATCCTGGGTGCCCTGTGCGCGTGCAAACGTCAAGAGCGCCGATTCGGCAACGAGGAAGTTGCGTTGCTGTCCGCCCTCGCAGCCCATGCCTCGGTGGCCATCGAGAATGCCCGCTCTCTCGAACGCTATCGCGCGACGGTTGCGGAAGTGAACGCCGCGAACACCGAACTTGCCAAGCGCACAGCACTTCTCGAACAGACACTGACTTGGGATCGTTCGCTCACTCAGGTTGTCCTGCGCGGCGGCGGTGTTCGCGAACTCGTGGAGGAAACCTCGGCGTCGACGGGCTCGCCCGTGTTCTTCGTGACCGGAACATCCGAGATCCCACCGGGACTGCAACGGGTGAGCGAGAGCGCGCATCGGGTCTTCGACATCCTTGCCGCCGACCGACGCGAGCAGGAAGTGACGCTTATCGTCGGTGAGCAGTTCCTGTTCGCCACCGAAGTACGCAGTGCCGGTGACCAACTCGGAGTTCTGTTCCTACTCTCGCGCCAGGAACCCACCGCCGCCATGAGATTGGCACTCGAAAGGTCTGCTCCCGCCATTGCGCTGGCACTGGTCGGCGAACGGGCAGCCCGGGAAGCCACCCGCCGAGCACGCGATGCATTTCTGGTCGATCTGATCACCAGGCCTGCGCCGACGCCGGCCGAGGTCACCGGTCAGTTCCGCCTGGCCGGGCTCAATCCTGACCGCTCGTACACCGTCGTGGTGGCCCGCCCGGCCGACGCCGTCGACCGTGCGCGTCGCAGTATCGAGGAAATTGCATTCCCCTCGGGAACCGTTGTTGCCGAACATGGTTCACGAGTCATCGCACTGATTCCCGGAATGTCACCGGCAGCAGTTGCGGCGGCGTGGGTTCAGCCGGCGGAGAACCCGACCGTCGGAATCGCCGATCCCGCGGTGGGAGCGGAAGCTCTGGCGCGAGCCTATGTCGAGGCACAGCACACCGTCGACGTCCTCGAGACTCTCGGGCGGGCCTCCCACGTGGAGCCGGCAAGTTCACTCGGTATCTACCGAATTCTCCTCAGCCGCACCGGCCGCGAAGAACTCGAATCGCTGACGCAGCGGTCCCTCGGTCCTCTCCTCGAGGAGGAGCAACGTCGCGGCGTTCCGCTATTGGACACCCTCGCGTCGTACCTGTCACACAATTGCAAGCATTCTGCGACCGCCGCCGCGCTCGCGATTCACGCCAACACTCTGTACCAACGGCTCGAGTCGATCGACAGGTTGATCGGTACACAGTGGCGTCAGCCGGACCAGGCGCTCGATCTTGCGCTCCTGATCCGGCTGCGTGCCAGTGCCGGGAAACTCGGTCAGATCTGAACGGGCTTGCTCGATCGCTTTGCCAGCGCCACCACAAGGATTGCGGCACAGAGCATCACGGCGCCCACCACCCACAGTCCTGCCTTGGCATTTCCGGTCACATCGGTGAGCCAGCCGGTGATGTACGGAGCACCGAAGCCCGACGCATTGCCGATCGAGTTGATCATGGCGATGCCCGCGGCCGCGCTGGCACCCGTCAGGAACGTGGTGGGAAGGTACCAGAATACGGGGAGTGCACACAGCACGCCGACGGCGGTGAGCGAGACCGCGATCATGACGGTGAACGGTGAATCCAGGTACAGCGCAATCGGAATGGATACCGCGCCCAGGAGCGTCGGGGCTGCAACGTGCCACATTCGTTCACCGGTCTTGTCGGAATGGCGGCTCCACAGCACCATCGCGACAGCGCCGATCGCGTAGGGGACGGCCACGATCAGGCCTGTCTCGACGAGCGAGAAATCGGTGTCGAACGTCTGCTTGAATCCCGCGACGATGCTGGGCAGGAAGAAGCTCAAAGCGTATAGCCCGTACGTGATTCCGAAGTAGACCAGACCGAAACCGATGACGCGGGGATCACGCAGGGTCTTACCGGCCGACTGGTGACCAGCGTCGCCGAGTTCTTTTTCCTCGTCCGCCATGGACTTCATCAGCCAGGTGCGCTCCTCGAGGGTCAACCACTTTGCGTCGGCGGGACGATCGGTGAGGTAGAACCAGACGACAAACGCCAAGATCACGGCGGGCAGACCCTCGATCAGGTACATCACGCGCCATCCGGCGAGGCCGAACAGTCCGTCGCCGTACTGGATGATTGCGGCCGAAAGCGGGGCACCGAGCGCCGACGAGAGCGGAAGTGTCAGCAGGAACAAGCCCATCAGGCGTACGCGGTACTTCTTCGGGAACCAGAAGGTCAGGTAGAGAAGAACTCCGGGGAAGAAGCCGGCCTCGGCGATGCCCAGCAGAATGCGGAGGAAATATAGGCTGCCCACGTTAGGCACGAATGCCAGCGCAGCGGCAAGGATGCCCCAGGTGAGCATGATCCGCGCGATCCACAGCCGGGCGCCGAAGCGGTGCAGGGCCAGGTTGCTCGGCACCTCGAACAGCAGATAGCCGACGAAGAAGAGACCGGATGCGAGCCCGAACATCGTCTCGGTCATACCGAGGTCGGCGCTCATGGTGAGCTTGGCGAAAGCGATGTTCGTACGATCCAGATAGTTCACGAAATAGAGCAGGATCAGGAAGGGAATCAGCCGGCGCGCTACCTTCTTCACCACGCGAGTTTCGATCTCGCTCGGCGCAACCCCACCGTCAGTGGTGGTGCTATCGGTGGAGGTCATTGCAGGGGTACTCCTCGGAAAAGGTCAGCGTTGCTATCTACGAAGTGACTCAAGCCACAGTAGAAGCACGACCGAGCCCAACCTATGTGGACAATCTCTACAGAAGCCGTCTCTGCATGTGCGATTGCTCCCAAAGATCCGGCAGATGATCCCGGGCCGCCCGACGAACGTCCCTGAACAGTCGAAGGCGACAAACCCGTCTGAGCTGGGGTTTTAGAGCTACGAGCACCAAGTCACTGGCTAGTGTTGTCGGCGAAACAGCCAGAGCAAGTGCGGACGCACCGCATGACTTGAAGGACAGAACATGACGAAGTTGGTTCGGACCACGATGACCCGCCGGTCCTCCACCGCAGTCGCTGCCACCCTCGCGGCGGTCGCTCTATTCGCCTCCGCCTGCGGCAGCGACTCCGACAAGACCAACTCCGACAAGAGCGCTGCCGGCGCCTCGTCCGCTACATCCTCGGCCACCGTCGGCGGGAAGACGCTCGACGCCAAATTCGAGACGAAGTGCGCAAAGGACGGCGGCACGACAGTTATGACACTGCTCGACGCGGAAAATGCCACCTACGGCATGTTGACCGTCTCAGCCATCGTCGATGAATCGGGCACGGTTCAGACTGCTGGAATCGCCGGAAGCGAGGGTGGATCGAACGGTCTGCCGTACACCGCCGGATACGCACCGGGACTGCCCGGCGGATCTGCCAGTGCCAAGCAGAACGGCAATACCTTCGTGGTGACGGGCGAGGGAATCGGCGCCCGGGACAAGGGCAACCCGACGGAGACGTCGAGCTTCGAGATCACGTTCGCCTGCGAGTCCATCATCGGCGGCTGAGCCATAGAACGGCTGGGCCCTAGGATTCTTGCTAGCTGATTCCCAACTGTTCGCGCAGTTGGACGACGCGGAGCACGATGACTCCCAACGTCACCACAGTGACGGCACCAAAAGCGATCCAGCCGATCCGCACTGCTTTCACGCGGTTCTCACCGGCGCCCAACCACTGTGGGGCGTACAGGAATGCAGCGGCCGTTGCGGCACCTGCCACCAGACCTCCCGCGTGACCCCAGAACGAGATCCCGGGCAGCGAAATGCTGATGATCACATTGATCGCGATCACCGAGATGATCGGGACCGGGCTTCGACGCAAACGCAATAGAAGGACGGCCTGTGCGCCCATGATGCCGAAGATCGCACCCGACGCCCCAGCAGTCCAGGACAGGGCCGTGAGCGAAGAGAACACCGGCTGGAATGCCATCACCGAGGCGGAACCGCCGAGAAGCGAAACCAGGTAGATGCCGATGTACCTCGAGCGGCCCATCACGATTTCGGTGTCGCGGCCCAGGATGTAGAGGGCGTACATGTTGACCGCGAGGTGCAAGATGCCGAAGTGCAAGAACCCGGAGCCGATGAGCCGGAACCAGTCACCGCTGGCGACCAGACCCGGATTGAGTGCCCAGTTCGCGAAGATCGACGAGCCGACCTGATTGTTCATGATGCTTCGCGACTGCGCGAAGGTGGCGAGGAACGCCAGGACGTTGAGCCCCATCAAGGTGTACGTCACGATCGGGATCGCACGGGCGGGGCTCACGGTGTTTCCGGCGACGCCCCGAACGGGGCGGACATCGCGTTGGCCGGCAGCTACACAGTCAACACATTGGTATCCCACCGCCGCCTCGCGGAGACAGTCCGGGCACGCCGGTCGTCCACAACGATTGCAGGAAAGTGCGGTAGGTCGATCTGGATGGCGGACGCACCGCGGTTGGGGCGGGATGCCCTCACTCGCACCGCCGCCCCAACCGGGGTTCGTCATCTGCTTGTTTTACCTGTTCAGGAGATGGTGATGCTGTTGATCACGACGGGCTCGACCGGACGATCGCCACGATCGACGGCGGTGGAGGAGATAGCGTCGACAACCTTCTTGGAATCGTCGTCGAGAACCTCACCGAAGATGGTGTGGCGACGGTTCAGGTGCGGCGTCGGGCCGGTGGTGATGAAGAACTGCGAGCCGTTGGTTCCCGGGCCTGCGTTGGCCATGGCCAGCAGGTAGGAACGGTCGAACTGCAGTTCCGGGTGGAACTCGTCACCGAACTTGTAGCCCGGGCCGCCGGTGCCGGTTCCGGTGGGGTCGCCACCCTGGATCATGAAGCCGTCGATGACGCGGTGGAAGATGGCACCGTCGTAGAACGGGCCGGTCTTGGTGCCGGCGGCGTTTGCGGTGGTGTACTCCTTCGAGCCGTCGGCGAGGCCGACGAAGTTCTCGACGGTCTTCGGCGCATGGTTGCCGAACAGAGCGATCTTGATGTCGCCGCGGTTCGTGTGCAGCGTTGCGGTTGCGGTCTGATGAGTTGAAGTCACACCACCATCGTGCCATTGCCGGCGTTCTCGCGGATGTCGCCCCGCAAAAGTCTCCCTGTCCTCGCCCCACTGTTATGGCACAGTGAAGTCATGACACGAGTGACCGAGTCCCTCAGCACGCAGTTGCCCGACACCTTCGATCACGCGCGCGCCCGCGTCGAGGACACCTTCGACGAGACTGCCGCCTACCTCGAAGAGACAGCGGCTCGCATCAAGGAGTCCGAGGCAGCCGACAACGCTCGCCGCATCGCTGCGGTGGTCGCCACGTCGGTCGCTCGCGGCGCTGGGCAGGTCGGGTTGTTCCTGGGTCGTCAGGGCAAAGTCCTCGCCAAGAAGGGCGTCGAGCGCGCAAAGGCTATCCCCACGAAGTCCGCGGAACGCACCGAGAAGCCTCGCGGCCGCAAGCGCGTCACCGTGTTCGTCATCGCCGGTGTCGCGGTGATCGGTGGCGCGGTGTTCTTCAAGAGCCGCCGACGCGAGCATCCGCCGGTCGCTTCCGCACCCCCTCGCCTCGAGGAGAACTCGGCCGAGAAGACCGCTTAGTCGACATACGAAAAGCCCTGGAACAGATTGTGTTCCGGGGCTTTTCGATGTTCACGTTCAGCAGTTGGACGGTGCCGGGACGTTGTTGAAGCGATCGATCATGTATCCGACGGATTCGGGGGTACCCACCAGGTACGGCGTCGCGTGATTGATTGCCAGTCCCGGAATGATCGGGGGCAGTTCGTTGACGGAGAACTGCACCGTCGCGCCCTTGCCGCACCAGTCTCGCGCCAGTTGCTGTCCCTGGCCGAACGGAACGATGTCGTCGGAGCGGCCATGCTGAATGAGCACGGGCGACTCCGGCGTCAGCTTGCCGATCTTCTGCTCGTCGAGGATTGCCTGCGCCATGGGTAGACGCGCCAGAACTGCGGAGAGTGATTCACCGGAATTGGTGAAGCTCGACGACTGCTGGAAGCCGAACTGCAATCCACTTTCGGCGACGCACTGGTTCTTGGTGGCGGCCAACATCTGTCGGCCGCGATCGTTGATCTCGGCGTCGAGCAGCGGCTGAACCTCGGGGTACTGCGCAAGGATCCCGTTGAGCGCGTATCCGATCACTCCGGTGAGGAACGTGCCGTCGACCTGCTGCAGCGTCGCCGCCAGATCGGCGGGCGGTGCACCTGCGTAGGTGCCCTTGAGATCAAGCTCCGGAGCGTACGACGGCTTCAATTCCGTTGCGGCAGCGGCAGCTCCACCACCTTGCGAGTAACCCCACAGTCCGACGGGGCCGTCGGCGGGAATGCTCGTGTTCGGGAGTTGCTGAGCGGCTCGCACCGAGTCCAGAACCGCGTGTGCTTCGGCTTCACGGTTGACGTAGGTGTGATCGCCCGGAGTTCCGAGGCCCTCGTAATCGGTGACAACGACGGCAATGCCGTTGAGCAGCAACGTGTTCACCCAGATGGACTCGTAGCCGACCATGACGTCCGTCGGGAACTGGTACTCGATACCGGTGTTGAACAGCTTGGACGGAGCGCATTGATCGCCCTGCCCGTGCGTTCCCACCGCTGCGGCAACCAGTGGACGCGCCCCCTGCCCGGTCCACGGGTTCGACGGTTCGAGATAGGTGCCCGTCACGGCAACGGGGGCGCCCTTGGCGTCCTCGCTTCGGTACATGATCTTGGTGGCGGTTGCCGGCCACGCACCGTTCGATCCGGGCACGCTCAGCAGCAGTGGTGACGGCTCACTCTTGATGAGATCTCCGTTGGCACCTGCCGGAAGCTCCGACGGCGGCGTGTAGAAATCCGCCGGCTCCGCCGTTGCGGCAGGGGCCGTCACAGCACCCATGACCAGTGCCGCGACGGAGACCCCGGCCGCCCACCATGCTCTGCTCTTCACGTCTCGATCTCCCCACGTTCGCTTGCGCTGTGGCTTGGCACACAGCGAACGCAGAGTAACACATACCTCACGTAACACTTTTTCGTGAGGTTTTCGCCTTAACAGGCTGAAATACAACCGTTTACGACTACTTCGTGGGCTCCAGATTGGTGGTCAGCAGCGCACGAAGCTTGTCGGTATCAGCAGAGGTCCAGGCCTCGGGGTGCAGGATCTTGGCCCACATGTCCGCTGCATCCTCGCCGTAATTGTGACCGTGCCCGGACGGGACGTCAGCCGAGAAGACCATGTCGAGGGTTACCTGCCAGAAGGTCACGAGAGGAACCCATGTCATTCCCGGATCCACGTCGCGACCCAGCGGTTCTTTGAGCCAATCCGGCTTGTTGAGCAGCAGGTCGAAGGACCACCACGTGATCGGGTCGCTGGCGTGCTGCCAGTACACGATGCGATCGTCGTCCCAGTCCGACTTCAGCTCCAGATCTTCCGGATCACCGGCAAACCGAATTGCCTGGCCACCGTCGATCACCGGCAGAATCTCCGGTGAGCCCGAGTCACGACTGTCCGTGATTTCCTGCCACTGAGCAGTGAAGTTGGGGGTTCCGACCCACAGTGCGCCGTCGACGCGCGTCATCATGTCTTGGGCGCCGGCAAATGCTGCCTGACCACCGTAGGAGCCGAGGCTCTCACCGAAGACAACCAGTTCGGGACGCGTCTCCACGGGCAGGTCGATCCACTTGGCGTAGACCGCGTTGAAGAGTGCCCGCCCGGCGATCATCGGCGTCTCGCGGTCTGCGATGAAGGCCAACGGACTCGGAAGGAACGAGTACTGCATCGACGCGATCGCCGTGTCCCCGCCCTCGACGTACTCGAACGCCGACGCGACGTCCTCGTTCACCCAACCGCGACCGGTGGTCGTGACAACTGCGAGAGTTCCGCGGTCGAATCCGCCGGTGCGCTCCAACTCGTCTACGACCCGCTGTGCGACACCGTTGATCGAGTCCGAGGATTCACGTCCGGCATACACCCGGATCGGTTGCTTCGCTTCACGTCCGGTCAATGCAGAGATCTCGGCTGCAGTGGGACCGCTACCCATGAAGGTGCGCCCCTCCTGGCCGAGAGAATCCCAAGCCTCAGCGGACATCGGCGAACCGCTGCGCTCTGCAATCATGGGCTGTTCGATGCCGTCCGGTGTTTCGTGATCCGCACCGGAGAAACTCCAGTTCGCGAAGGCGATCAGCCCGTTGTACAGCGCACCGTTCACGATGAAGATGCCGAGGGCGAAGATGACGATCAAGCTGCCGACCTTCGCCGCCTCGAGGGGAACGAACCGTAGTGCGACGGCGGTGAGCTTGTTGGTGGTGAACCGAAGACCACGGCCTGCCTCGAGCAGGATGAACCAGATTCCGAGCGAAATCATCAGCACCAGAAGATAATTCGCTTGATTGGTGCGTGGAGCTTCCACGAGATCGCGAACGATCTGCTGCCACCACGAACCGAGGACCAAGAACGTCGGCACCAGAATGACGGCCGCGACCAACAGGATTCGCCAGCCGATCTTCTTGGTGCGATCCGACCACTGCGGTTCGACGCCGCACTTGCGGATCATCCAGGCAACCGTCACGCCGACGCCGTATCCCATGGCGAGCGAGATGCCCGTCGCAACGCCCTGCAGGTACCACGCGCGCGGCAACAGGGACGGACTCATCGACCAGGTGAAGAAGACCAGAGCAAAGGCAAGCCCGACCGGGTGCAGCGTCTTGCAATAGAGGCGCAGCCGTTCCCACACACGTTTCATGCCGGAATCGTATGCGCCCCGTGCCCGAATCAGGTCACGAGGCGCACACGCGTCCAGTCTGTTTACGGGGCGAAGCGCAAAATCGCGGCAACTGCGCCGCCGCCCGGAATGTCCTCCGCGCGAACAGCGAGCACCCGCGCACCCGTCAGGAGCGCACGACGAGCGATCTCGTCGACGACCCCGTAGGTGCTTCCGTTAGTCGACTCACCGGTCGTGAGAGCGCCCGTCTGGGGATCGAGACTTCCGGGTACGACGGAATCTATGTCGATGAAAACGGTGTCGACCTGTCCGTACGTCGCGGCTGTTGCCACGTCGGCGACGTCCGTCTGAGTGCGTCCCTGTTCCGTGCGCACATTGAAGGTGTCCCGCACCGCCGCCAGCTGCTCGGCATGGAAGTCGTCGAGCGCCGGACGCGAACCGTCCGCCACTTCCTGCGTCGACAAGGCTTCCGGGTTTCCCTCGACGGTTTTGTCGACCAGGTGGCGGTACGAATTCACGGAGCGATACACCGACGCGATGGGTTCCGCAGCGGCCAGAATCAAGGGGACGTCACGGCCGGCGAGCACACCGCGGACCTCGTGATCGACTGCGCGGGCGTACTGATTGACGCGCAACTTTCGGCTGTCCGACCCCGACAACCGACCCGCTTCGGTTCGGCTGTTGATCGACGACTTGCCCGCGTGATCCGCAGCATTCTTCGGCATTCCCTGAACACGGACCTCGTCGGCCGGCTGATCGGCAGCGATCTCGATCAGTCGCACCGAACCCTCTGCCAGAGCGAGAACAAACGCCGTCTGGGGGAACGTCACCGAACGGAGCAGTGGCTTGAGATGAAACCGATCGCTGACCGTTTCGAGCGCCTGCAGACGGTTGGGGAGGCGGAAGGTCACCAGACGCTCCGGCGTCGCGTACGTGACCAATGAGCGCGACTGGAAGCGCCAGAAATCGTCGTCGTCGTCGAGCTCTGCGTATTCGGCCTCGAACTGCTTGCGCTCGGCCGGATCCTCCACCGATGCGAGTGCCGAGCGGACCTGGTCCTTGAAGGCTATGCGCGCTTTGTCGTAATCCTGCGGCGCATCTTCAGTCGGAGTAACGATGGTGATGCAGGTGGGCCCCTCCACCTCCGCGAGTGCGGCAATTTCACCGTGGCTGGGAATGTCGTTGTGAAGCACTACGAACCTCCTGAAATTGGGTTCTCCTCACGCTACGCCCGGCTGGTTATGACCACTAGACTTTCCGGAGAATTCGGGACGAACGGTCCATAGTGGGCGCGGTTCCGGCCACCCCACTCCGAGCGAACGGCATGTTCATCGCCTCCAGTGCGCCGAAAGTGCCGTTCGCTCAAAAACGGGTGGGGTGGAACCACACAAGCCGGGCACCGGCCGGGGCGAGCAGAGATCGGGTACATCGGCATACAAAAACACCCTCCCGGATCCCGGGAGGGTGTTTTCTTACTGTGGAGCCTAGGAGATTCGAACTCCTGACATCTGCCTTGCAAAGGCAGCGCTCTACCAACTGAGCTAAGGCCCCGTTCGGTTTTCTGACCGGAGTCAGAGTACCTAGGTTCTATCCTGTTTCCAAATCGTGCCAAACCTTGTCTCCGCGCTGACTTTTGATCAGCTTGGTGACCCCGAGAGCTACCAGAATTCCGGCCCCGACAAGCAGGAAAACCTTCATTCCAGCAACCCTTCTTCGGCACATGGGAGTGGGCCTAGGAGGACTTGAACCTCCGACCTCTTCATTATCAGTAAAGCGCTCTAACCACCTGAGCTATAGGCCCCTGAACCGATTCCAAAGATTACCCCACCGGGCCGCTGACACCAAAACGGGCCCGGCGGAGCAATGTTTTCGCAGGTCAGTCGCGGTCGGCGAGAGTTACCTCTACGCCGCCAACCAGGTCGCTGCAGAGGTTGTAGATGAACGATCCGATCGTGACGAGTGCCGTGAAAAGCACCATGTTCGCGATGCCGATCAGCGCGGCGTAGCCGAACACCTGGCCTGCCGTCACCAGACCGTCGGAGCCGCCATCGGCAACGATGTCGGTGAACGCGTTATTCAGGCGATCCCAGACGCCCATGCCGTCGAGAACGACGTAGAGCAGTCCGACGGCCACCATCCACACGAAGAACAGCGACACCGAGATCACGGATGTGATCTTGAGCGTGGACCACGGGTCGATACGACGGATCTGGACCGTTGCGCGCAGTGGCGCACCGTCCACGACCGAAGCCGATACGGCGTGAGTTTTCTCACCCTTCACCGCAGCAGGCAACGGATGCTTGGCCTCGGAGAGGTCAGGCATGTCCTTCGGTAGATCCTTGCGATCGATGTGCCGAGTCGGCCCGTCGATCGCGGCGGCTTTTGCTTTCGGATTAGCGACCGTGGGATTGGCGACTGTGGCGTTTGCAGCCTTGGGATTTGCGCCCGAGGGTGCAACAGCCTTGGCTGCTGCCGCGCCGGCGACGCCACCGGTAGCTGCGGCAGCCGCCGTTCCTGTCACGACGGGACGTGCCGACGGGTTGCCGGCAGGACGACCCGTCTGTGCACCGGCAGCGGGACGACCCGATTGCGGCTGTCCCTTCGGCGCACCACCCTGCGCGGGGTTTTTGGCCGGACCACCCTGCACCGGACCACCCTGCGCCGGGCCGGCCGCTGCAGGACGCTGCGGACCCGCAGGCGGCTTACCCCCGGCAGGAGCTGCCGGACGACCCGCAGGAGCACCAGCGCCGGCTGGACGCGTGATGTTGGTCTGCGGCTGACTTTGCGGCGCCTGACTTTGCGGTGGCTGAGTCTTCGACGCCGGGGCTTTGGACGCCGGGTTCTGAGCAGCCGGGTTCTGAGCAGCCGGGTTCTGAGCAGCGGGGTTCTGAGCTGGCTGCCCCTGCGGCTGACCCGACGGCTGGGGTCCGCGTTGCCACGGCGGCGCCTGGCTGCCACGAGCCTGATTGGCAACCGGTTGCGGCGGAGCCTGACCGTCACCCTTTGCCGGAGTTACCGGCGCAGCCGGAGCCACAGAAGGAGCGGAAGGAGCTTGACCCTTGGCCGCACCCGCGGCGTCGGAAGCCCCACCCGCCGGCTTCTGAGCCGACGGGCCGCGAGGCGGCTCCGGTGCCTTGGGCGCCGGAGCTGCCTCGGAAGCTTTGGGTCCGCCGTCCGCTGGAGCTGCAGGTTTCGAGGTCTGCGGCCCCGCCGGAGCAGTTGCCTGCTCCGGCTTCGGTGGCGTCGAACCTGAAGTGCTTTCGCTCTTCTGGTCACTGCCCGGCTGGTTGGGAGTGCTCACTAGGACTCCTTAGCTCCATCGGCATTGTCTGCGTTGTCGGTGGTCTCTGCAGCGAGCTCTTCGGGCTCGTCGGCGTTGCGCGCAATCGCGAGCAGTGTGTCGCCTTCGCCGAGGTTCATCAGACGCACGCCCTTGGTCTGGCGTCCCGCCTTACGAACCTGCTTGGCAGCCGTCCTGATGACGCCGCCGCCCGAGGTGATCGCGTACAGCTCGTCGTCGTCGTCGACGATGAGCGCACCGACCAGAGTGCCACGTTTCTTGTCGTACTGAATCGTGAGCACGCCCTTGCCGCCGCGACCCTGCACCGGGTAGTCCTCCATGCCGGTTCGCTTGGAGTAACCGCCCGACGTGGCGACCAGGAGGAACGTTCCTTCACGAACGACGTTGAGCGAGAGCAGCTCGTCGTCACCGTTGAAACGCATGCCCTGGACACCGGAAGTGGCGCGGCCCATCGGACGCAGTGCCTCGTCGGTGGCCGAGAAGCGGATCGACTGGCCCTGTGCCGAGACGAGAAGGAGGTCGTCTTCGGCGGAGCAGAGGACAGCGCCGACCAGTTCGTCTTCACCGCGCAGGTTGATGGCGACGATGCCACCGCTGCGGTTGGAATCGAAGTCGGTGAGCTTGGACTTCTTGACCAGACCGTTGCGAGTGGCGAGCACCAGGTAGGGCGCGTCTTCGTAGGTCTTGATCTGGATGACGGACTGGATGCGCTCGTCCGGCTGGAAGGCCAGGAGGTTGGCAACGTGCTGACCGCGAGCTGTACGGCTCGCCTCGGGCAGTTCGTAAGCCTTGGCGCGGTAGACGCGGCCCTTCGTGGTGAAGAACAGCAGCCAGTCGTGCGTCGACGTGACGAAGAAGTGCGAGACGATGTCGTCCTGCTTGAGGCCGGCACCCTGAACACCCTTGCCGCCGCGCTTCTGCGAGCGGTACAGGTCGGTCTTGGTGCGCTTGGCGTAACCGGTCTCGGTGATCGTGACGACGACGTCTTCGCGGGCGATCAGATCCTCGTCGTTGACGTCTCCGTCGGCGGCGATGATGCGGGTACGACGGTCGTCGCCGTACTTGTCGACGATTTCCTTGAGCTCGTCACGAACGATCGCGCGCTGACGCTCCGGGCGAGCCAGAATGTCTTCGAGGTCCGCGATTTCGAGTTCGATCTCGGCCAACTCGTCGACGATCTTCTGACGCTCGAGGGCGGCCAGACGACGCAGCTGCATGCCGAGGATGGCGTCGGCCTGGATCTCGTCGACGTCGAGGAGTTCCATCAATCCGGCGCGAGCGATGTCGACGGTCTGCGACGCACGGATCAAGGCGATGACCTCGTCCAGAGCGTCGAGGGCCTTGACCAGACCGCGCAGGATGTGGGCGCGCTCCTGTGCCTTGCGAAGCAGGTACCTGGTACGACGAACGATGACCTCGAGCTGATGCGCCGTGTACAGACGGATCATCTGGTCGAGGCGCAGCGTGCGCGGCACTCCGTCGACGATGGAGAGCATGTTGCAGCCGAAGCTGGTCTGCAGCTGGGTGTGCTTGTAAAGGTTGTTCAGCACGACCTTGGCAACGGCGTCACGCTTGACGGTGACGACGATGCGCATGCCGACGCGGTCCGAGGACTCGTCGTGGATGTCGGAGATGCCACCGATCTTGGCGTCACGAACCTGCTCCGCGATGGAAGTGATCAGGTTGTCCGGGTTGACCTGGTAGGGCAGCTCGGTGATGACGATCGTGGTGCGGCCCTTGGCATCTTCTTCGATCTCGACGACGCCGCGCATACGAACGGAGCCACGGCCGGTGGTGTAGGCGTCCTGGATGCCCTGTCCACCGACGATGAGCCCGTGCGTGGGGAAGTCGGGTCCCTTGATGCGCTCCATGACGGCCGCGAGGGTGGCTTCCTCGTCCGCTTCGAAGTTGTCGAGCGCCCAGTAGATGGCCTCGGCAACTTCACGCAGGTTGTGCGGCGGAATGTTGGTGGCCATACCGACGGCGATGCCGTTGGAACCGTTGATCAGCAGGTTCGGGATACGGCTGGGCAGAACCGTCGGTTCCTGCGTCTTGCCGTCGTAGTTCGGGGTGAAATCGACTGTCTCGTGGTCGATTTCGCGCAGCATTTCCATCGCGAGCGGCGTGAGCCTGCACTCGGTGTAACGCATGGCGGCTGCGCCGTCGTTGCCGCGGGAGCCGAAGTTTCCCTGACCGTCGACTAGCGGGTAACGCAGCGACCACGGCTGGGCCATACGAACCAACGTGTCGTAGATCGAGGAGTCGCCGTGGGGGTGGTAGTTACCCATGGTCTCGGCGACCGGTCGGGCAGACTTCACGTATCCGCGGTCGGGGCGATATCCGTTGTCGTACATCGCGTAGAGCACGCGGCGGTGCACCGGCTTGAGTCCGTCGCGGACATCCGGCAGAGCGCGACCGACGATGACGCTCATGGCGTAGTCGATGTAGCTGTTCTGCATTTCCTGCTGGATGTCGACCGGTTCGATCCGGTCGTGTTGCGGACCGTCCGGTGGCAACGTGGTGTCGGTCATGAGCTCACTTTCTTAAAAGAGGGGGCAAGCCCCTGTGCGCGGAAAAGGAGCCCGGGGACTCCTCAACCACGCACAGGGCCGCAGGCCTACACGTCGAGGAAACGAACGTCCCGGGCATTGCGGGTGATGAAGCTGCGTCGTGCTTCGACGTCTTCGCCCATCAGCACGCTGAACAGCTCGTCGGCAGCAGCCGCGTCGTCGAGCGTGACGAGACGCAGAACGCGCACCGTCGGGTCCATCGTGGTTTCCCACAGCTCCTTGGCGTTCATCTCGCCGAGGCCTTTGTAGCGCTGGATGCCGTCGTCCTTGTTGATCTTCTTGCCGGACTCGAGGCCGGCCTTGACCATCGCGTCGCGCTCGCGGTCGGAGTACGCGAATTCCGGCTGCGCACCCTTCTGCCACTTGAGCTTGTACAGCGGCGGCTGCGCGAGGTAGACCTTGCCGTGCTCGACGAGCGGCCGCATGAAGCGGAACAGCAGCGTGAGCAGCAGCGTTGCGATGTGCTGACCGTCGACGTCGGCGTCGGCCATGAGCACGATCTTGTGATAGCGCAGCTTGGCGATGTCGAACTCGTCGTGGATGCCCGTGCCGAACGCGGTGATGATCGACTGGACTTCGGTGTTCTTGAGGACGCGATCGATACGCGCCTTCTCGACGTTGATGATCTTTCCGCGGAGCGGGAGGATCGCCTGGTACATCGAGTCTCGGCCGGACTTGGCCGAGCCGCCTGCGGAGTCGCCCTCCACGATGTAGATCTCGGACTTCTCTGGATCGTTGGAGCGGCAATCGGCGAGCTTGCCTGGCAGGCCACCGAGGTCGGTCGCACTCTTACGACGGACCAGCTCACGCGCCTTACGTGCGGCGACGCGGGCCTGCGCCGACGAAACAGCCTTGTTCACAATGGTTTTCGCGTCGGCGGGGTTCGCCTCGAACCAGTGCGCGAGGTGCTCGTTGCACGCCTTCTGCACGAAGGACTTGACCTCGGTATTGCCGAGCTTGGTCTTGGTCTGACCCTCGAACTGGGGTTCACCGACCTTCACCGAGATGATGGCCGCGAGTCCTTCACGGATGTCGTCACCGGTGAGCTTGGGATCTTTGTCCTTGAGCAGCTTCTTTTCGAGCGCGTACTTGTTGACCGTTGCGGTCAGTGCGGCGCGGAAGCCCTCTTCGTGGGTACCACCCTCGTGGGTGTTGATCGTGTTGGCGAAGGTGTGCACGGACTCCGAGTAGCCGGAGTTCCACTGCATTGCGACCTCGAGCTCGTGGCCGGTGCCCTTGGCGGTGAATCCGACGACCGAGTTGTGGATCGGGGTCTTGCTCTTGTTGATGTGCCGGACGTAGTCCTCGAGTCCACCGGGGTAGTGGTAGATACGGGTCTTGGACTTACGCGGCGCTGCCTGAGCAGCTTCTTCGGCTTCTTCGGCAGCAGACTTGGGAGCCTCGGCCACCTCGGCAGCTTCGTCGTCGATGACCTCGGCGCGCTCGTCGGTCAGCGTGATGGTCAGGCCCTTGTTGAGGAAGGCCATTTCCTGCAGACGACGCGCAACGGTCTCGAAGTTGTAGCGGGTGGTCTCGAAGATCTCGGGATCGGCCCAGAAACTGACGGTGGTGCCGGTTTCCTTCGTCGGGTCGCCCTGTACGAGCTCTCCCGGCTTGGAATCGGTGTACGTCTGCTGCCACCGGTAGCCGTCGACCTTGATGTCGACGTCGAGCCGGGTGGAGAGCGCGTTGACCACCGAGATACCGACGCCGTGCAGACCACCGGAGACGGCGTAGGAGTCGGAGTCGAACTTGCCGCCGGCGTGCAGCTGGGTCAGCACGACCTCGACGGTGGGAACTCCGGAGGCGTGCATGCCGACCGGGATGCCACGGCCGTCGTCGATGACGCGGATTCCGCCGTCTTCGAGGAGGGTGACCTCGACCTTGGTGGCGTGTCCGGCCATCGCCTCGTCGACCGAGTTGTCGACGACCTCCCAAATGAGGTGGTGCAGGCCGCGTTCACCGGTGGAACCGATGTACATGCCTGGACGCTTACGTACCGCCTCGAGTCCTTCGAGGACGGTGATGGACGACGCGTTGTAGTCCTTGCTGGAAGTGCTTGTATCTGACTTCTGGGCAGCCACGGGTGGGTAGCTCTCCTTCTCCGTCAATACTCGAGCGCAGCCGTCAGCAAGCCCTTGCGGGTGTCGTCGGAGCGGGTTCGAGAATGTTGCCGCTAGTTACCGTTGACCATCTTACTGGTAAGCACCGACTAGAAGCGGCCAATGACACCCCTGGCTGCGCCGCAGACGAATTTTTACGATCCCCGGAAGGTGAAACGCTAGGAACTTTGCTTCTCCGAGCGACGCTCTCTCAGGCTCGCGATAAATGCCCGCGCATGTTCGGCAACCTCACCCGGATGTGAAAACGGCGACCAGTGTCCCGCGGCAATTTCACGTCGCTGCAGGTCGGAGACCCATTTTTCGGTGTCTTCGTATCCCACCGGACGAACGGCTTTGTCGTACTTGTTCAGAATGAGCTGAACAGGCACGTCCGTGTACCGATCCCGCGGCTTGCCGAGCGACGGCCGGATGTTCGCGCGATAAAGCTTGAGTCCGTTCACCATGTCGTCGGCGATGGTGGGCGCGGTGTTGACCACACGGGGGTCCAGACCGTCGAAGAAGCCCAGAAATGCCGGCCAGTGCTTGGAGAACCACAGACGCAACGGAAGGGTGCACAGCCCGGGAATCTGGAACAGAACGGTGTAGGCCGACGCAATTCCCTGCGCCGCCGGGCCGAGGAAACGACGCTTGGACGCGCTCGCCCGGATCCACTTGCCGAGATGATCGAGATTGGGGCCCGAGATGGACGAGAACGACGCGATCTTCTCTTCGGCACCCGGCTCGCAGACCGCTTCCCACGTTTCGACGGATCCCCAGTCGTGCGCGAGGACGTGCACCGGCTTGCCCGGGCTGACCGCGTCGATGACGGCAAAAAGATCGCCGGCCAGTGCGCTCAGTTGGTAGTCCTGCACCCTCGAGGGGATTGTGCTCTCACCGGCCCCGCGGCTGTCGTAGCTGACGACGCGGAAGTCGTCTGCCAGCAAAGGCACGATGCGGTTCCACAGTTCATGGGTGTCGGGCCAACCATGCACCAGGACGATGGTCTCGCCGTCTGCCTTGCCCTGCTCGAACACGGCCAGGCTGACGGAACCGTTGGTCACGCGACGCGCGGTCACGGCATGGACAGGAGAGTGCTTCGACATTGTCGAACCCTTCGGAGTCGGGAAATATCTAGAGATCGAGAACGAGACGTCCACCGTCGGAACGGGATACGCAGATGAGCATCTCCGTTTCCTGTTCGGTGTCGGTCAGACGCCTTTCGCGGTGATCGGGTTTACCCGCGAGTACCTTCACACGACAGGTTCCGCAGAAACCCTGCTGACACGAGTACCCGACACCGGGCAATGTCTTCTTGATGACGTCGAGCGCGGACTCGTCGGCGGGCACGGTGAGCACCTGTCCCGAATTGACAAGCTGCACTTCGAATTCCTTGCCGTCGATCACCGGCGGAGCCCCGAACCGCTCGAAATGCAAAGCGGTGGAGGGTGTATCGCGGAAACCGCGGCGGACGGCATCGAGCATCGGCGTCGGGCCACAGCAGTACACGGCGCCGCCGACCGGCGCTCGTCCGAGAAGGTCTGTGGTGGTGGGCAATCCGAACTCGTCGTCCGGGCGCACGAAGACACGCTCGGGATCCCAGGTTGCGATCTCGTCGAGGAACGGCATGGATTCACGGGAGCGGCCCGAGTACACGAAGTACCAGTCCATCCCCAATTCTCTTGCCGCACGGACCATTGCGATGATCGGCGTGATACCGATGCCGCCGGCGACGAACAACGCGCTGCCTTCTCCGACAAACGGGAAGCCGTTGCGTGGTCCGCGTACCGTGACGTGCTCACCGGGCTGGAGAGCGTGCATCTCGATGGAACCGCCACCGCCGTCGGGGATCCGGCGCACCGCGACGCTGTATCCCGTGCGATCGGCCGGGTCGCCGCACAGCGAATACTGACGCCGCAGACCCGAAGGTAGATGGAAGTCCAGGTGCGAACCCGGATGCCACGGCGGAATCGGTGAGCCGTCGGCGGATTCGAAGCGCAGGCGAACGACGTTCTCGTCAGTCGCCACCACCTCACGTGTGCTGACCACCATGTTCATGGCCGTGTCGGGGTTGTGGCCCGCGATCTCGGGGTTGTAGTCGTAGGCCGTCAACACCCGAAGGTACTTGTCCGCCAACAACTCCGTGATGCGCATGGCGCGGTCGGGACGGTTCTTGCCGGACAGATCGGGTGGCGCCGGAAACCGCGGCAACCCGTCGTGCCCGGAGATGACGTCCTTGACCCTCGAGAGTGAAATCACCGTGCGGCCGCCTGGGCTGCGGGTGACGACGCGAGGTATTGCACCGCCTGGGCGGTCGAGCCCTCGTTACTGGGGTGATAGGACTTGCTGAAGTAGGTCGACATCCGCTTGACCAGCTCGAACGACGTGGGAACT
Organism: Rhodococcus sp. OAS809; assembly: GCF_040546695.1. Lineage (NCBI taxonomy): Bacteria > Bacillati > Actinomycetota > Actinomycetes > Mycobacteriales > Nocardiaceae > Rhodococcus > Rhodococcus sp. OAS809. The sequence continues at coordinate 4,043,861 of NZ_JBEPOI010000002.1, forward strand.
GTGCCGCGCTTACCGGCCGCGATGAAATCGGACAGGTGGGGTCGTCGACGGCTGGGGGCCTGAGCGGCAAGTTCGGGATCGTTGCGCATCAGGAACCGGGTTCCACGAATCCACAGCCACACGATTGCGGGCGTGACGAGGATCTGGGTACGGATCCGGCGGGTCTCACGCTTGTCGAAGTAGCGCATCACGTCGTACGCGACGGCGCGGTGTTCGACTTCTTCGGCGCCATGCCAGCGAAGGAGATCAAGCATGGTCGGGTGCATGCCGGCTTTGTCCAGTCCCTTGGCGTTGAGCACCCAGTCGCCGAGGAAAGCAGTGATGTGTTCGATGGCCGCGATGATCGCCAAGCGCTCCACCAGGTGATTCTCGGCACGCAGACCCGTCATCGGACGCGGTCCGAGCAGCTTCGAGAATGCCCACTCCATCTGCTGGGTGTACGGCGTCGGATCGAGGCCGTTTTCCTTGAGATGGACCAGGACACCCGAGTGCGCGTTGGAGTGCATCGCCTCTTGGCCGATGAATCCGACGACGTCTTCACGGAGTTTCTCGTCCTCGATCAGAGGAAGAGCTTCCTTGAAGGTCTCGACAAACCATTCCTCACCGGCGGGGAGGAGAAGGTGAAGCACGTTGAGAACGTGTGTGCTGAACGGATCGCCCGGAATCCAGTGCATGGGCAGATCGGACCAGTCGAACTCGACATTGCGAGCCTGCAACAGGATGTGATCCGGCTCGGCGAACGACGAAGCGGGTGTCGATATCTTCTGCGACATCTAGCTACTCCTTCATGCCTGCCGATCGGTGGGGAACGACAGCCTTGTGACACAGTTCACTCACTAGCGAGTTTTAACTGTAACACGAAGTAATAGGTAGAACCAGGGCCTGGTTGAGTTTTCCTCAGCCGTACGTATCGCGAGGTCCGCGGCCTTTCACATGCCTTTCTCCCTTGCGCCAGCTAGGCGCACTCGGACCGGTGATCCGCAGTGTCTTCACGACGCCGTCACCGACGGCAGCAGCGATCTTGGCCAGAATCTGGGACTGCATCATGCGCAACTGGGTAGCCCACGCCGTCGACTCGGCGGAGATGCTGAGAACACCTTCTTTCAGAGAGATCGGCTCGGCGTGCGCGGAGATGTCTTCTCCGACGACCTGCGGCCACCGACCGAGGACCGTGCCCTCGGACACCTTGGGGGACCACCCACGCGATTTAGAGATAGCGCTGGTGAGAGCGCCGAACGGCTGAGGGTCCCGCGCATCCGGGCCGGGGCCGGACCAACCGCTGCGTCGACGCGGTCGGCCACTTCCGTATTTGGGCGACGATCGCCCCTGCCCGACGGCCTTGCCGTTGGCCTTTGCCGTCGCGCGTGCCTCCTCGAGGGCACGGCGCGCCAGATCGATCCCTTTGAGCTCGGGCTCCGGAGCCGCGCTGCTGTCTTCAGTCATCGAACTCGACCTCCTGATCTGTCGAGCCTACGGGCACTATCCGGGATATCCGACCGTCTCCGGTATCGGAGGCTTCGACGCCGAACTTGGCCGCCTCGAGTTCGTCCGGTACGTCCTCGGGAACAGCAGCTGTGATCAGTACCTGTTCTGCGGTGGCGGCAACGGTGGCGAGCGCACGACGGCGACGACGGTCCAATTCCGCGAAGACATCGTCGAGCATCAGGACCGGGTCGCTGCCGTCCGCGCGCAACAGAGCAAAACCTGCCAGTCTCAGCGAAAGCGCAAAAGACCACGATTCACCATGGCTGGCAAAACCTTTCGCCGGACTGTCGCCGAGAATCAGCTCCAGGTCGTCCCGATGCGGACCGACCAGACACACTCCGCGATCGATTTCCTTCGACCTCATCTGCGCCAACTCGAGATGGAATCTCTCCTCGAGGTATGCAACGTCGTCGATACCGGAAATCCTTGCAGGATCGGTGAATTCGGGATCCAACGAGGACCCCAGACTGCTCTTGTATCGAATCGACGCCGGCCGGGATTCGGGTGCGATGGAACGATACGACTCCGCCAGATGCGGCGCCAGATCATGGACCAACTCGAGGCGCCCGGCCAACAATTGTGCGCCGTGAGCGGCCAGATGCCCGTCCCACACCTCAAGGGTGGAGAGGACGTTGTCGGACTCGCCACCACGAGAACCGCGACGCAAAGCCGCACCGGCAGTTTTGAGTAGGGCTGAGCGCTGACGCAGAACTTTGTCGTAATCCGCACGGACAGCAGCCATTCGGGGTATCCGGGACGTCAACAACTCGTCGAGATAGCGTCGACGATCACCAGGATCTCCGCGAACCAACGACAGATCTTCCGGCGCGAACATCACCGACTGCAGAATCCCCAGCACTTCCCGCGGACGACGCGTCGGAGACTGATTTATCCTGGCGCGGTTGGACTTTCCCTCGATCAGTTCGACGTCGATGGTCAGTTCGCGTCCGTTGTTGACCACCGTTGCACCGGCAAAAGCACTGGCGGAACCGCTGCGGATCATCGGTGCATCCGTGGACACTCGATGAGACGACAGCGTCGACAGATACCCGAGTGACTCGAGGACGTTGGTTTTACCGTGCCCGTTCGAACCGAGGAAAACGGTTGTTCCCGGTGTGAGGTCAAGCGTCAGCGAATCCCAGGATCGGAAGTCCCGCAGCGAAAATCTACGAACGAACACTTAGCTTCCAGAAGCCGAATTCTTGGGCGAAGCGCTCTTGACCGCGTGACCGCCGAACTGATTGCGCAAGGCGGACACAGCCTTCATGGCCGGTGAATCATCCTGTCGTGAAGCAAATCTCGCGAACAGAGCAGCGGAGATGACGGGAGCGGGCACAGCGTGCTTGATAGCTTCCTCGACCGTCCAGCGGCCCTCGCCGGAATCCTCGGTATAGCCCGTGATCTGCGCAAGCTCCGGATCTTCCTCGAGGGCGTCGACAAGCAGATCGAGCAACCACGAACGTACGACGGTCCCCTTCGACCAAGCTCGGAGCACGCCGGGAACGTCCGCGATCAGGCTTTCCGCCTCGAGGAGCTCGTACCCCTCGGCATACGCCTGCATCAGGCCGTATTCGATGCCGTTGTGCACCATCTTCGCGTAATGACCAGCACCGACGGGACCGGCGTGGACAAAGCCGTCTGCAGCCTCACCGTCGGGGCGAAGGGCGTCGAAGATCGGCATTGCCTTCTCGACGTCAGGCTCGGATCCGCCCACCATCAGGCCGTAGCCGTTCTCACGGCCCCAGATGCCACCGGAGACACCGCAGTCGAGGAAACCGATCCCACGGGCGCCCAGAAGCTCGGCATGGACAGCGTCGTCGGTGTAACGCGAGTTCCCACCGTCGATGACCAGATCACCGCCCTCGAGGGCATCCGCCAGTTCGGCAATGGTGCTCTGGGTGATTTCACCGGCCGGAACCATCACCCAGACGACTCGAGGTCCCTCGAGGGAAGCAGCGAGTTCGGCAAGTGACCCGACATCGGTGACTTCCGGTCGAGGGTCGTATCCGATCACCTCGAGGCCATGCGCGCGCAAGCGCTCACGCATGTTGAAGCCCATCTTGCCGAGACCTACGAGTCCGATCTTCATACTGTTCTCCCTGGTCAGGCGCGAACTGAAGTGCGGGGTTCCACTCAGCCCGGAAGGCGAACCGGCATCAGCAGGTACGTGTACTCGCTCGAGGGCGCAGCGAAGTTACCGGACTCGTCTGCCGTGGGCTCTTCCTCGGCCGCGGGGCGAAGAACAGCCGGACGGCTGGGAGTGGTGAAGCCGAACAGAACGTTTTCGCTGTGAAGCGAATTCAACCCGTCGATCAGGTAACCGGGGTTGAACGCAATGGTGAGTGCTTCGCCCTGGAACGACGCGTTGAGCGTCTCTTCCGCGCGGCCGGCGTCGTCGCCACCCGCAGAGAGGAGCAGGCCGTCAGCGGAGAACTGCATGCGAACCTGTGCGCCACGCTCGGCGACGAGTGCTACACGCTTGATGGCCTCGATGAGAGGCGTGACCTCGACCGTTGCCATCGCGGTGTGCTGAGCAGGCAGCAACTGACGGAACTTCGGGAACTCGGCGTCGAGGAGGCGCGTCGTGGTGCGGCGTCCGTCGTTGACGATGCCGAGGAGTCCGTCGTTTCCGATGGTCGTACCGGAGCCGAGAGCCAACTCGACCGGCGAATTTGCATTGCCGGCAAGCGTTTTCGCGGACTCGGACAAAGTCTTGGCCGGGATGAGAACAGCAGCCTGGACGTCGGGATTGGCCGGAGTCCACTCGAGTTCACGTACGGCGAGACGGAAGCGGTCGGTAGCGGCGAGGACGATCGAATTCTGTTCGATCTCGACACGGATACCCGTGAGCATCGGAAGGGTGTCGTCCTTGCCGGCTGCAACAGCTACCTGGCTGATGGCTTCGGAGAACAGGTCGACGGGAATGGACCCGGACTGCTGCGGAAGCGTCGGAAGCTGGGGGTAGTCCTCGACCGGCATCGTGGGCAGGGAGAACTTGGCGCTTCCGCACGAGATGAGCACGCGAGTGCCCTCGAGGGTCACATCGACCGGCTTGTTGGGAAGCGACTTGGTGATATCTGCGAGGAGGCGACCGGAGACGAGTGCCTGACCTGCAGTTGTGACATCTGCCGAGACGCGGACCTGCGCGGATACCTCGTAGTCGAACCCGGAAACGGTGAGGCCGGCTTCGGTTGCGTCGAGAAGAACTCCGCCGAGAACCGGCACGGGCGGCCTCGAGGGCAGGCTACGAGCAACCCACGCTACTGAATCAGCGAACTCTTCCCGGGAAACGCGAAACTTCAGGCTTCCAAGCTCCATCGCCGGGTTATTCCTCTCGGTAGGCATGTTCGTCTGCTGCGGATCTGCATCAGCTCACTTGAAGTCTGACACAGACCAAGCGATGCCCACCGTATGCCCTCGAGGGCGCAAGTGGAAAGCCGAAGCCGCGGCGAGCGCAGCCTGAGGCGAGGTTCTCAACAGGAGTTGTCCCCAGAACTATTTTCAAAGAGCTTTTCCTAGGAAATTCTCAGTAGTAGTAATAAGTCCTGTGCAATCTGTGGAGCAACGGTTGTCGACGCTGGTAGGTCCCCTCGAGGGCCTGTGCACTTCTCGAGGACAGACTCGAGGACCAATCGACCCCCTCTGTGCACTCTCTGAAAGTTTTCGGATTCCTCCTCGAGAACTCCACAGACTTTCGGAGTTATCAACACACTTATCCACAGATGTGAATACTTTTCACAAGAAACGAAGAGTTTGTTCTCATCGGCGTGTCTGACTCCGGCGTGTCGTCCCTCGAGGTGGACAACCGCCCTCGAGGGGACCGCACGTGGAACCCTTCGAATACACCGATGCCGCTCGAGGGAACCTCTGCCTCGAGCGGCATCGATCGAAATAAGTGCAGGTCAACGCTTGGAGCGCTGCTTGATCCTTGCGGTCAACTCCTGAACCTGGTCGTACACCTTGCGGCGTTCCGTCATTTCCTTACGGATCTTCTTGTCGGCGTACATGACCGTCGTGTGGTCACGGCCGAACGTCTGACCGATCTTCGGCAAGGACAAATCAGTGAGCTCACGGCACAAATACATCGAGATCTGGCGGGCCTGAGCGAGTGGCCGGGCCTTACCCGGCCCACACAGGTCGTCGATCGACATGTTGAAGTATTCGGCCGTCACCGCCATGATCGTCGCCGCGTTGATCTCGAGGCTCGACGAATCGGGCATCAGATCGCGCAGGACCACCTCGGCCAACGTCAGATCCAACGGCTGGCGGTTGAGCGAGGCAAAAGCGGTGACGCGGATCAACGCGCCCTCGAGTTCACGAATGTTGCGCTCGATACGGCTGGCGATCAACTCGAGGACGTCGTGCGGGACCTCGAGGCGATCCATCCTCGCCTTCTTGCTCAGAATCGCGATACGCGTCTCGAGCTCAGGCGGCTGAACGTCGGTGATCAGGCCCCATTCGAAGCGCGTCCGCAGACGCTCCTCGAGGGTTGCCAACTGTTTGGGCGGACGGTCCGAGGAAACGACGATCTGCTTGTTCGCGTTGTGCAAGGTGTTGAAGGTATGGAAGAACTCCTCCTGAATACCTTCCTTGCCTTCGATGAACTGGATGTCGTCGACCAGCAGGACATCCGTTTCCCGGTAGCGACGCTTGAACGCGACCTTGCGGTCGTCACGAAGACTGTTGATGAAGTCGTTGGTGAATTCTTCGGTCGAGACGTACTTGACCCGCATGCCGGGGAACAGTCGCTGTGCGTAGTGGCCGGCGGCGTGAAGAAGGTGCGTCTTGCCCAGGCCCGAAGCTCCCCAGATGAACAAGGGGTTGTAGGCACGCGCCGGCGCCTCCGCGATCGCGACGGCAGCGGCATGAGCGAATCGGTTGGACGATCCGATCACAAAAGTGTCGAAGGTGTACTTCGCATTGAGGCTGTTGGCGCCGGACCCCGAAGCAGAAGGAGTAGCGGGCGGCTTCGTGAAGTACGACGGCCACGATTCGTGAACGCTCGCGAGTGCTTCGCGGTCGTCGTCGACTTCTTCGGTCTCGGCAGTCTCGGAGTCCGAAGGTTCGCCGTCGCCTTCGGTGAATCTGCGCCGACGGTATGCGCCCGATGAGTTGACCGACTCGAACTGACGGCTGCCCGTGCGCTCCTCGACCGGTTCGGCGGGTGCGTCGGCATCGTCTTCGAGTGCAATGCGGACACCGAGTCCCTCGACCTGGCCACCGAGATGGCGTCCGAGTGCCTGCAGGATCGGCTCGCGCAGATCGCGCTCGATCGTCTCTTGAGCAAATGGCGATGGAACCGAGAGGAGTGCAAAACCCTGAGCAAGTGTGAGAGGCCTCACCAGACGGACAAATGCCTTCTGCTTGCTGCTCAAAGCCGGAAGATTACTTCCGGGGTCATCACTCGTGAGTTCTGCAACCACGTCGACCCAGACCCGTGCGAGCGCGTTGGGATCGTCGTTCACGTGGTTCCTTCCCGTGTTTCGCCGACAGTGGGTGTGCTGCAGCTGCCGAGCGTATGGCTGCGGCGTCGAATGATTCGGTGGATTACCACCCGGGGTGAGAACCCCGTAACAGGCTACGAATATGCCACCTGGGCTGTGTTTCCACACAATTATCCACAGATGTGGACAAACCTGCACCGAGTCGGTTTTTTCGTCAACCAAATTCGTCAAAGTGACCGAGAAATTGATCTACCTGCAACTTTGTCGGAACTCGAGGCGTTCGCCACTTGGTGTCGGGGATGCGTCAACACTCACAGCCCTGTGGATGAATGTGGAAACTCGGGATTCGGGGTCGCGTCCGGTGCTCGTGCCCGTATGTGCTGATGAGGCCTTGTCGAGAGCGTGCGCGGTTGGAACTGTCCGGGTTGCCTTCGGGCCACCTGCGTTCCGTAGCGGAACTGTTGCCAAGGTCACACTTGCCGCCTCGCTCGAGGTCACGGCCGTATGCACACCGCGAACGGAATCTTCGGAACAATGGAAGTGTCGGCGTGTCGCCGCAGTCTCCGCGGGAGGGCCCTGAATCGGGCTGGTTTGACCTTGGCAACGGTGGTAAGTAACCTCGAACGGTCACCCGCTGGTGGTGATCGCTTCGTGCTGGCTACATATGTCAGGTCGGAACGGTCTTCCAAGCCACAACGAGTGAAGCTGATTGTTCTGTACCTGTTGTATCCAAAGGCGCCGTAAGGCGTCGATCACTGAATGACGCCGGGAGGCGTCAATGAACTTCGAGGAGTGTTGACCGTGGCCAAGGGCAAGCGGACGTTCCAGCCGAATAATCGCCGCCGCGCGCGTGTTCACGGCTTCCGTCTTCGTATGCGTACCCGTGCGGGTCGTGCAATCGTTTCGGCGCGTCGCCGTAAGGGCCGCGATTCCCTCACCGCCTGATCTGATTTCGAGTTCAGGAGCTCGGGGTGTTGCCTGAGCCGTTCCGGTTGCGTCGCCACGCGGATTTCTCCGTGGCGGTGCGACGTGGACGTCGTATGGGAAGACGCGATCTTGTCGTGCACGCGTTCGATCGCGAGCAAGTAGAGGCGCTGGTAGTAACAAATCACGGTCCCCGGTTCGGGCTGATCGTGAGCAAGGCTGTCGGGCCGGCGGTGATTCGACATCGAGTCGCACGCCGGCTTCGTCATATCTGTGCAGATTTCGTCGGACAGGTTTCACCGGAGACAGACGTGGTTATCCGCGCACTTCCGGGTGCAGCTACCGCCAGTTCAGCCGAACTGGCCAAGCAGTTGCGTGGGGGCCTGACCAAAATGAACCTATTGGTGTCGGTAAGTGAAGAGCCATGAGTACTCCGCTCTCTGAGCAGATCGAGACTCCCAGAGCCTCCCGTGTCATCACGGTGTTGAAGGCTGTGCGTCGCGCTCCCGCCACTGTTCTCATCTTCTGTATCGAGTTGTACCGGACGTATGTGTCGCCCTTGAGGATGCCGACCTGCCGGTTCACCCCCACCTGCAGTGAATACGCAGTCGAAGCGCTGCGCACTCACGGGGCGATCAAAGGCCTTTTCTTGACTGTGGTGCGGTTGGCGAAGTGTGCCCCCTGGCATTCTGGAGGGTGGGACCCTGTCCCTGCCCGTCGTGACCGTGATGCGGGTAGCCGCCATAGCTGTCCGGAAGCACGCGCAGCGTGTCACAGTCCGACGGACGAACAGAGGAGTACTTAGAGCCGTGCTCAATTTCATCTACTATCCGGTATCCGCGATTCTGTGGGTCTGGCACAAGGTCTTCGGGTTCATTCTCGGCCCGGACAACGGAATAGCCTGGGCGCTTTCCGTGGTGTTCCTGGTGTTCACCTTGCGTGCGGTTCTGTACAAGCCGTTCGTGAAGCAGGTCCGCACGACGCGTCAGATGCAGGAACTGCAGCCACAGATCAAGGCATTGCAGAAGAAGTATTCGGGCGACCGTCAGCGCCAGGCCGTCGAGATGCAGAAGCTCCAGAAGGAGCACGGATTCAACCCGATCATGGGCTGTCTCCCGGTCTTGGCTCAGGCTCCGGTGTTCATCGGTCTGTTCCACGTCCTGCGCTCGTTCAACCGCACCGGCACCGGCATGGGCCAGCTGGGCATGAGCGCCGAGGACAACCTCAACACCCCGAACTACGTCTTCTCGGCCACTGACGTCCAGTCGTTCCTGGATGCTCGTCTGTTCGGCGCGCCCATCTCGGCCGCGATCACGACGCCGGTTGCGCAGCTTCAGGCCTACGTCACCGAGAACGTTCCCGAGCTTCCGTCACGGCTGAACATCATTCTCGTGGCCGCTCCGCTGATGATCATCGCCAGCATCGCGACGCACTTCAACTCACGCGCTTCTGTTGCCCGTCAGAGCGAAGCAGCTGCCGCGAACCCGCAGTCCGCGATCATGAACAAGCTCGCCCTGTACGTCTTCCCGCTCGGTGTTCTGGTCGGTGGACCGTTCCTTCCGATCGCGATCCTCCTGTACTGGGTGTCGAACAACATCTGGACCTACGGTCAGCAGCACCTCGTCTTCCGCAAGATCGATGCCGAAGAAGAAGCGAAGAAGCAGGAAGCGATCACTCGCCGCAACGACAATGCGCCCAAGCCCGGTGCCCGTCCTGATCCCAGCAAGAAGAAGGGATCTCCGGCTGCGCTGAAGACCGCGGATTCAGCCGACGACGACGGTGACGCCCCGGAAGTTTCGCTCAAGAAGCCACAGCCGAAGCCCTCGGGTTCCAGTGGTGGTTCCACGTCGAAACCCAAACAGAACCGGCCACAGAGCAACCGCGGCAACTCCCCCAAGCGCAATAAACGGCGCTGATCCAGGAAAGAGAACGACCAATGTCCAGTGAAGCTGACATCGTTGTGGATGGAGAGAACGCAGACGTGAGCACCGAGACCACTGCGCCGGTTACCGATGTGGATGTAGACATCGACGATTCCGATGACGATTTGATCGAAGAGGGCGAGATCGCCGGCGACTACCTCGAGCAGTTGCTCGACGTTCTCGATTTCGACGGAGACATCGACCTTGACGTCGAGGGCGATCGGGCGATCGTCAGCATCGACGGCGGCGACGACCTGACCAAGCTCGTGGGACGCAAGGGTGAGGTTCTGGATGCTCTCCAGGAGCTGACTCGTCTGGCAGTTCAGCAGTCGACCGGAGAGCGCAGCCGCTTGATGCTCGACATCGCCGGGTGGCGTGCGGGCCGGCGCGAGGCACTCAGTGCTCTCGGTGCGGAAGCTGCACAGCGTGTTCTCGAGACCGGCGAACGCGAAGAGCTTGCTCCGATGACGCCGTTCGAACGCAAGATCGTGCACGACGCCGTCGCCAAGGTCGCCGGTGTTTCCAGCGAGAGCGAAGGCGCTGAGCCGTCTCGTCGAGTGGTTGTCCTCAAGGACTGACACTCCCCCCTGATCGAATGCGGGCCCCGGATTTTCCGGGGCCCGCTTTTGTGTCCGAGAGGTGTTTCACGTGAAACCGAATCCGGCGGCACGGTGAAGGTCCGGTGCCTATCGTTGTCGACACGGCCGATCTCTATTTCGGAACCTGTCGTCAATGAAGCGTCGTGAAGGGAAGCAATCTTGCTGATACGACCCGCGACACGGGCCGAGCTGGAAGAGCCCGTGGGGTTCGCGATGAACGATCCGGTCGAGTTCATCGACGCTGACTCGCTCCGGGAAGAGGTGGCGGCCGGACGGCTTCGTCCGGAATGGAGTTGGTTCGCCGTTGACGGTTCCAGGATCGTCGCGCGTGCCCTGTGGTGGGGGCGTGAGGACAGTGAGCGTCCGCTCGCCCTTGATTTCCTGCACGTGCTGGCTGACGTGCCGGATCGTGCTGCGCTTGCCGCCGAACTCATGTCGCGGGCGCACACCGAGTTCCATGCGAAACCTGAGTATGTGCTGGTCGTGCCGACCGCCGGGCAGGACGCGAATTCCGCCGTCGCAGACGCCGTGTCCTGGCGTCGCGAGGCGGCCCAGGCGGCCGGACTGACCGAGATCATCGAGCGGCTGCGTTTCGAGTGGACGCCTGCGGCCGGTGTGCCCGCCCCCACCGAGCGTCTGATTTTCCGTCCCGCCTCCGATGAGGAGTTCCTTGCGGTGTTCCAGCGGGTCGTTGTCGGCAGCTTGGACGTCGCCACGCAACGAGGCATCGCGGCTACGGACATCGTCAGCCAGGCCCGGGACGATCTCGAGTTCTACCGGTCGTGCCCCGGCGAACGATCGTGGTGGCGGCTGGCGGAGACCATGGACGGGACGCTGGTCGGCTTCGCGATCCCGTCCGCGACGCCCTACCACCGCAACGTCGGATACCTCGGAGTAGTGCCCGAGCTACGCGGGTGCCGCTACGTGGACGACATCCTCTGCGAGATCACCCGCTTTCACGCAGCCGATGGCGCCAATCGCATCACCGCGACCACGGACGTACCCAACACACCCATGGCCGCGGCGTTCAAGCGGGCGAACTACCAAGTGACCGAGGTCAGGATGGTGTTCGAGGCCCCGGCGGGCTGATCCGGGCCTCAACCGGAGGTTCGCTGCCGTCGTGCCGGCGCGGGCCTTTCTGTCCAGCTTGTCCGACGGTGTACGGGGTGACGCGGAGACCGCCGTGTACCAGGGGGTAAAGGTGGCCAGGTTCCAACTCGGCCCACATATCCTGCTGCAACGGTGTCGTACGAAAATAGAGGTCTCCAGATCCGGTCACCCGGTCGAGGAAGTGCCACCATCGGTTGCGCGCGCACGGCCGACTTGGCGCATTCGGCGGTACGCTCGGTCACTTGCATCGTCACCGCAGCCACGGGGAAGTCGGAACAGAGGAGGTCGGCAGCGACCGAAACTTCGATCCCGAACGTCTCTCACAGGCGGGCGGCGATTCTTGAGAGCCGTCATGCTCAGCTTCATGATTGCCTTCTTGGCTGTCGGCGGCACACTGTGCACGTTCGGATAATCGATCGACAACACGGCGTACTACATGTGAGCCCCTCCCCTCCCCCAGCGGAAATAGTCGGCCCTTCGTTTCACGTGAAACCGGATCGATGGTTGTTGCCCCGAGCCCTCGATCTCCATCCCAGATTGGTATTGGATGTCTACTGGATGGCGATCACGACCCAATGGCTTCTGGTGTGCCATCGTCAGCGCGAACCCCAACCTGACGGATGCGGCCGTGAACCAACTTCAGCCCGTCACCGTTTGCTTGCTCGATCATCGCGATCTGTGGGGCTTCGGCGCCTAGATCGCCGAGATCGGATCGTCTTCGGATATTTCGAATGTCGCGAATGGTTCGTCGTGCGCCGGAGTCGACGATCGTTCCGGAGATGCCAAGTGGCGGATCTCGTGTTCGAGTCCCACCCAGTGTCGAGCCGGCATGGAACGACGGTGCAGTTCGATGAAGAAATTTATGTGGTGCGGATTGCTCAATGCATCTGCGAACGGAGTCGAGGGCGAGCCCAATGCTGCGGAGTGCGTTCACCATCAGTCCAGCGGAGAGGGTGAACTCTCGGATGCGCATCGGTATGTGCGAAGCTCCTTGGATTGATTCTCGTTTTGTGATGACAAGTCTCCGGTGTTCCGCAACAGGAGTGTCAAGCCGACGGATGTATGGCTCGCAACAACCGGCGATGAGATAACGATGCTGTCCGGGACTTGGACTCGAAGCTCATCCGCGTCGCACAACAGATTGCGTCAGACCGACCGAGTCCGTTCGGCTGTCCGACGGCGGCAATTTTCTACAACCACATTTTCGTTGAAAATTGCCCATTTTGGGTCAGAATTCCATCCATGTAACTACCCATGGCAGTTTCGTCACTGTGATGATACTAAGAATTGCGCTCCTATCTGCATTCGATCGCCCGGCCATGTTTCACGTGAAACGCGTCAGAATTGGAAGAATTTTCAGCGCAATGTTTCACGTGGAACGTGAACCCCTCCCCTCCCCCGCTTGAATTTTGGGCCGAATACTTCCCAAAGAATGAACGAGTCGGCAGACTCACAGCGAGTCGGTGTGCAGAAGCGAACACATGTCGGCTCCAGAGCGGATAATGATTTCGGTCTTGATTGTTGATTTCGCGGTTTACGCGGGAGGATGTTTCACGTGGAACAGAATGGTGCGGCGTCGGTTGACTGGGACGAACAAGAGACTGCGCGCGCAGTGTTCGGTGACAGATATGAGATCGCGGAACGGTACTACCAATCCCTGGCGACGGATGGTGTCGAGCGCGGGCTCATTGGTCCCCGTGAGGTTCCCCGACTGTGGGAGCGTCACCTTCTCAATTGCGCCGTCATCGGTGAGTTGATTGCCGAAGGCGAGTCGGTTGTGGACGTTGGAAGCGGCGCCGGCCTACCCGGTATCCCTCTCGCAATCGCCCGCCCGGACTTGAAGGTGACTCTCGTCGAACCGTTGCTTCGACGCTCGGTGTACCTCGCGGAGTTCATCGAGTCCAACGGATTGGACGTATTGGTTGTCCGAGGGCGAGCCGAGGAATCGGGTGTTGTGAAGGAAGCGGGCGGCGCGGATGTAGTCACCTCGCGAGCTGTGGCGCCTCTCGAGAAGCTCGCACGTTGGTCCCTCCCACTCATTCACGAGCACGGCCGGATGTTGGCACTCAAGGGTTCGAGCGCCGCCGAGGAGATCGAGCGAGACCGTACGGCGCTCACCAAGTTGGGCGCAGGTAAGTTGGAAATACTCGAATGTGGAGCCAAGATTCTCCGCACCCCCACTGTTGTGGTGAAGGCCGAACGTCTCCCGAAGCGCCGCCAGCGTTGATGATTTACACGCATGCAATCGAGAGCAATGTACAGATGATGAGAGCACCTAGTGATCGATTCCCAATCGAAGGAGCAGTCAATGTCGGGTCGATCTGAATCCGCCGTTTCACGTGAAACACCGAAGCAGCACACGAGTGCGGGTGCGGATCAGATCGTCAACGACGACGACAATTTCACCGCCCCCTACGCGGCGATCTCCTCGGAGGAGACCCCCATCGGGGCGGCAGCGCATCGAGCGAGCCAAGTGCTTCATCCCCATTCGGTGACGCTGCCGAAGCCGGCGTTCCGCCGCGTGATCACCATCGCGAACCAGAAGGGTGGCGTCGGCAAGACGACGACCACGGTGAACCTTGCGTCGGCGCTCGCTCTTCAAGGGCTCACTGTCCTTGTGGTCGATTTGGACCCTCAGGGCAACGCCAGCACCGCTCTGGGCGTCGTCCATACCTCGGGCACCCCGTCGAGCTACGAGCTGCTCATAGGCGAAGTGAAGGCCCCGGAGGCGATCCAGACCAGCCCGCACAGTGAGCGCCTTCTCTGCATCCCGGCAACGATCGATCTGGCGGGCGCCGAGATCGAATTGGTCTCCATGGTTGCCCGCGAGAATCGACTCAAAGGCGCGCTCAACGACAAGGTGCTCGCAGAGCTTGACGTCGACTTCGTCCTCATCGACTGCCCGCCCTCGCTGGGACTGCTGACCGTCAACGCGATGGTCGCTGCCAAGGAAGTTCTGATCCCGATCCAGTGCGAGTACTACGCCCTCGAGGGGGTCGGTCAGTTGCTCCGCAACATCGAACTCGTCCAGGCTCATCTCAACCCGGATCTGCATGTCTCCACCGTCCTTCTGACGATGTACGACGGGCGCACCAAGCTGGCCGACCAGGTCGCCGAAGAAGTACGCAAGCACTTCGGTGAGGCCGTTCTGCGAGCTGTGATTCCGCGCAGCGTGAAGGTGTCCGAGGCTCCCGGATACGGGATGACAGTTCTCGACTACGACCCGGGTTCGCGTGGCGCCATGAGTTACCTCGACGCCGGCCGTGAACTTGCCGCCCGCTCTGCCACCACGACGACCCAGGAGCAGTGAGATGAGTCAAGCACGCAAAGGTGGATTGGGCCGCGGCTTGGCTGCTCTCATCCCCACTGGGCCGGCCACGGCGCCGGGTCTGGGATCGGCTGCAGCGGACGTCGTAATCGGCGTCGACAAGCGCAACCCCTCCCCTCCCCCACCGACCAAGGCGGCCCCGAAAACGCCGAAAGCCACCAAGGCGTCGGCTGCGAAGGCTCCGGTGGAAGCTGAGCCGGAGACCGAACTCGAGCCGACCGGCGCGGTCTATCTTGAGATCGAACCGAGCCTGATCGAGACGAACCCGAAGCAGCCTCGCAGCGTTTTCGACGAGGAAGCACTCGCGGAGTTGGTTCACTCGATCCGCGAGTTCGGCTTGATGCAGCCGATCGTGGTCCGTCGTCACGGTGACAAGTACCAACTTGTCATGGGTGAGCGTCGCTGGCGCGCGAGCCAGGAAGCCGGGCTGGAGAAGATTCCGGCGATCATTCGTGAAACAGATGACGACTCGATGCTGCGCGACGCGCTCCTCGAGAACATCCATCGAGTGCAACTGAACCCCCTCGAGGAGGCAGCGGCGTATCAGCAGCTGCTCGAGGAGTTCGAAGTCACCCACGAAGAATTGGCCAATCGGATCGGACGTTCGCGTCCCGTCGTGACCAACATGATTCGTCTGCTGAAGCTGCCGGTGGCGGTTCAGCGTCGCGTTGCGGCCGGTGTACTTTCGGCCGGCCATGCTCGTGCACTGCTGTCCCTCGAGGCGGGTGCCGACGCTCAGGAGGTCATGGCGGCGCGCATCGTCGCGGAAGGAATGTCTGTTCGCGCGACGGAGGAAGCAGTCACTCTCGCCAACCGGGCGGATAATGAGATCGCTCCCCCACAGAAGCGCAAGCCCATCGTGATGCCGGGTCTGCAGGATGTGGCCGAGCGATTGTCGGACTCGTTCGACACTCGGGTGACTGTCAGTCTGGGCAAGCGGAAGGGAAAGATTGTGGTCGAATTCGGCTCGGTCGACGACTTACAACGCATCGTCGGAATGATGGAAGCACAGAAATCCAAGTAGAGAACTCGGATGCCCGTTTGGTGACGTAATCATGATGACCGGGCACACCACCTATTTTCGTCACTGTGACAAATCTAGGTGGTCCGAGCTTCTCGAAATCTTGAACCGGGACGAAAGATGTTGAACAGCAATATATTAGGGCGATCAACTCTCGTGCCACTGCCGACTTGTCGTAGCTGGCCTATCCTGGAGAAGAGAAAAGCAGCGGGCGAGCATCAAAACCGCTTCGGGGACCTACGGAGAGTGAGTTAGTCAGTGTCGACTCACGTCATCACCTCTCTCACACTCGACAGCCTCGATCAGCTTTCCGCCCATGCGCGCCGATGCGTGTTCTGGGAGATGGACCCGGGCGCGCTTCACGACGCCCGAGGATTCTGTGATCAGGAATTCGAGAAGGAAGCCTGGCTGTCGATGGTCATGCTCGAGTGGGGTTCGTGCGGACAGGTCGCCGTCCGCGACGGAAAGCCGCTCGGCAGTGCGTTGTACGCCCCTCCCCGCATGATCCCGCGCGCGCAACTGTTTCCCACCAGCCCGGTCAGCTCGGACGCAGTGCTTCTGACAAGCCTTCGCCTCGAGCCCTCGGGCATAGAGGAAGAACTAGGGCCGAGCCTGCTGGCCGCTGTCGTGACAGATCTGGTCCGACGAGGAGTTCGTGCGCTCGAGGCATTCGGTATCCGTAGCGACGACTTGGGACCTGCTTCCGACGTGGCCAGTGCAACTGCCGCTCTGGAATGTTCACCCGCGGAATGCATGATCAGTGCCGAGTTCCTCGAGGACTACGGTTTCGAGGTCGTGGCACCGCACCATCGCTATCCGCGGCTTCGTCTCGAACTCAATCGAGATCACGAATGGAAAGTCGACGTCGAAGAAGCCCTCGACCGTCTACTGAAGGCCGCAGCTCTCGAAATGGTGGAGATCAGCGAACTCGCCAGAGTGTGAGCAGGTGCCGACCGCAGGATCTACGAAATGCGGTCGGCTACCGAAAGTTCTTCTGCGAGAAGCTCGGCGAAGGTGAAGGTGCCGGTCGGCTGATCGTCTTGACCCAGCAGGTACAGCCGCTTGACCGAGATCAGGATGGCTTCGGCGATGGTGTCACGCATCCGCGGATTCGTCAGTACCGCAACGTCGGACGCGTTGGACAGGTAGCCGAGGTCGATCTGTACCGTCGGCATGTTGGTCAGGCGCAACAACTCCCACGTTCGACCGTGAGTTCTGCAGTCCCGCAACGGAGTTCGCGCAACGATCTCGCGCTGAACAAAACCGGTCAACACCTGACCGATCATCGAGACCGAACCGTGCGAATTTCCGAAGTGGAAGCTCGCGACGCCGTTCGCAGACGGGCTCGAGTTGCTGTCGCAGCGCAGGGAGATCATCAGATCGGCGTCGAATGCGTTGGACGTCAGCGCGCGCTCGGCCTCGCTCGGATCGGCGTTGTGCGGGCGGGAGAGGAAGGTTTCCATCCCGGTTGCTGCCATCCGCCCCTCGAGGCGCATAGCCAGATCCCACAGGATGTCGGCTTCGGAGATGCCGTTGACGATGGTGCCGGTGGACGGACCACCGAGGCCTGGATCGATGACGATGCGCTTGCCGCCCAGCTGTGGGCCCTTGCGCCGCACCAGTTCCTCTTCGCTGATCGCATGTGGGGAACCACCGGTGACGCGGGTTCCCAGAAGTTCCAGCGAACGGAGTGTCTGCGGTCCGCAGATACCGTCGGCGGCGATCCCGATTTCACGCTGGAAAGACGAGAGAGATTCGTGGGTCTGCGGGCCGAAGAAACCGTCGACCCGACCTGCGTAGAAGCCGAGGTCCTGCAATTTGGCCTGCAGAGCTGCGACGTCGTCGCCGTACAGCGGCGCAGAAAGCTGGTAAATCAACGTACGGGCGCCCAGGCGGTACGAGGCCTCGCGAAGTGACCGATAGGTGGCCGGGCCCACGATGCCGTCGACAAGGAGCCCACGCTGCTGCTGGAAGGCGCGAACGGCGCTGTCGAGTTGATGATCGAAGATGGCGTCGGGTGCAACCCAGTGGGCACCGTCGGCGCTTTCACGTCGAATACCGGAAGTTCCGTGATGGAGGTATCCCAGCTTCGTCAATGTGCCCCGAATCTCGGCGACGGCCGGGCCGTGATCGCCGTGTCGGAGTCTGTGCATGCGTGAAAGCCTCTCGGATCGGTTAACGAATTCGATCGATGTGCCTGGTCGTAGACCCGATCAGGCACATCGATCGATTATCTCAGAAATTCTGTGGATTGCGAGAATCCACGATGCTCATCCAGCCGTCAGAGAACGTCTGCGAGGTCCTTGAGCAGTGCGGCCTTGCCCTTGGCGCCGACGATCGTCTTGATCGGCTTGCCGTCCTTGAACAGGATCATCGTCGGGATCGACATGACCTGGAAATCGCGGGCGGCCGCCGGGTTGGCGTCGATGTCGAGCTTTGCGACGGTCAGCTTCTCGCTGTTCTCGCCGGCGATCTCCTCGAGTACCGGGGCGACCATCTTGCACGGGCCGCACCAGGTTGCCCAGAAATCGACCAGAACGGGCTTGTCGCTGCCCAGGACGTCCTGCTTGAAGGAATCGTCGGTGATGGTGACGGTATTCGACACTGTTACTCCTCGAGGGTTGGGTTCGACAGCTTGGTGAATCAGGGAGCGCCGACGACGTCGACCGTGTGGCCGGCTGCGTCGAGCGTGTTGGCGGTGATGTCGCCGCGGTCGGCCAGCCAGCGTTCGGCGTCGATTGCTGCGGAGCATCCGGTGCCGGCAGCGGTGATCGCCTGACGGTACGTGTGATCGACCAGGTCACCGGCAGCGAAGACGCCGTCGACGGAGGTCGCGGTGGAACCGGGAGCGACGCGCACGTATCCGGCGTCGTCGAGATCGACCTGGCCCTTGACGAGCTCACTGCGCGGGTCGTGGCCGATGGCGACGAACATGCCGGTGATCTCGAGTGTGGAGGTCTCACCCGTGACGGTGTCACGAACGACGAGCCCGGTGACGCTGTTCTCGCCGAGGACCTCGACGGGCTCCGCGTTGGTCAGGAAGCGGATCTTCTCGTTGGCCTTGGCGCGCTCGAGCATGATCCGTGAGGCGCGGAATTCCTCGCGGCGGTGCACCAGGGTGACCGAGCGAGCGAAGCGGGTCAGGAAGGTTGCCTCTTCCATCGCGGAGTCGCCGCCGCCGACCACGACGATGTCCTGGTCACGGAAGAAGAAGCCGTCGCAGGTGGCGCAGGCGCTGACACCGCGGCCGAGGAGGCGTTCTTCACCGGGAATGCCGAGGTAACGGGCTGCCGCGCCCATGGCGAGGATGATCGCGTGCGCGGCGTACGTTTCGCCGTTCGCGACGACCGTCTTGATCGGGCCGCTGAGATCGATCGCTTCGACGTCCTCGGTGCGGATGTCGGTATCGAAGCGAAGTGCCTGCTCACGCATCTGTTCCATCAGGTCGGGGCCCATGATTCCTTCGCGGAATCCGGGGAAGTTCTCGACCTCGGTGGTGGTCATGAGGGCGCCACCGAACTGGGTTCCCTCGAACAGCAGGGGCTGGAGCTCAGCGCGCGCGGTGTAGACACCAGCGGTGTATCCGGCCGGTCCGGAACCGACAATGATGACGTCATGGACCGCGGGCGTGTTTTCCAGCTGGGTGGTCATGCGAGCCTTCCAATAGTGAGTGCAGACCCTCCGCTTCTTGGAGAGCCGTACCGATCAACACCAGGATAAGGGGTGTTGTTCCCGCACTCCGCTGGAAAGTGGCTCACAGCCGGCAGCTCACAGCGGCGGGACTCACGGGGCGGGGCGCGGTGCCTCCCGAACCACAAGCGCGTCCCGAACCACACAGCGCGTGCCGGTGTAGATGGTGGGCATGCACTTGTTGCAGTGGATACACAACCCCTCGTCGACGCTCTCGGCTTGGAATTTGTTGACCAGTTGTGGGTCCCTGAGGAGCGCACGCGCCATGGCGACGAATTCGAATCCTTCATCCAGTGCGTGCTCGATGGTGTCGACGCGGTTGATGCCGCCGAGCAGGATCAGTGGCATCCTCAGCGCCTGTCGGAACTGACGGGCGAAGGGCAGGAAGAAGCCCTCCTCGAACGGGTACGTCGGAAAGAGTTTGGGACCGTAGAACTTCAGCCCGTACCCGACGAGTTTGGGTTGGGAGGCGACAAACTCAGCCAGTGGGACCTCGCCGCGGAAGAAGTACATTCCGTTGAGAAGTGAACTGCCACCGGTCAATTGCATCGCGTCCAGATGGCCGTCGGCTTCGAGGATCTGGGCGATCGGCAGGCTCTGGTCGAGCCACAGACCTTTCGGCACCCCATCGGACATGTTGAATTTCGCGGTGACCGCCACGCTGGATCCAGCGGCCCGTCGCACCGCTTCGACGACTCGACGCGGATACTCGGCGCGCTTGGCGACGCTGCCACCGTATCGATCGTGGCGCTTGTTCAGATTGGGGCTCATGAACGAACTGAGGAGGTAGTTGTGGCCGAGATGGACCTCGATGGCGTCGAATCCTGCGTCCACGGCGACGCGAGCGGTCCGTTCGAAGTCGGAGACGACACCGTCGAGTTCGGCGAGTGTCGCGCCCTTGACGAGGCCCATCGCGGGCGGACTCAGCCGGGTCGACGGCGCCAGAGTCTTCGTCTTGTTGGAGAGCGTGTTGGCGACCAGTCCCGCGTGGCCGATCTGCGCCGCAGCAAGTGCGCCTTCGGCGTGGACGGCGTCGGTCAGTCTGCGTAGTCCCGGCAGCGCGCGCTCGTCCATGACAAGGGTGTCGCGGTGGACTCGTCCACCTGGTGAGACGGCGCAGTAGGCGACAGTGGTCATCGCGGCCCCGCCGCGGGCCACCTCGGCGTGGAAGTTGATCAGATCGTCCGAGACCGCTCCCCGGGGCATGACGCCCTCGAACGTTGCAGCTTTGACGATGCGGTTGCGCAAGGTCAGAGGGCCGAGACGTGCGGGTTCGAATATCGACGGTGTGGGCGCTGTGGTCATTTTCAACTTCCTGCGGCGGCCTGATCTTTACGATGCCAGTGGACTCGTAACTACGACGATATAGCGCCTACTCCCAATCTGTCCGACAATTCGACACGATGAATGCCACAGGATCAGGTCGCCCACGAGACCCACGCATCGACGACACAGTCCTCGAGGTCACCCGAGCGATGCTCCTCGAGGTCGGTTGGGATCAACTCAGTCTCCGGGCGATCGCGGCACGGGCAGGAGTCAGCCGAGCCTCGATGTCGCGGCGATGGCCGTCGAAGGCACATCTTGTTCTCGGGTCGATCCTGGGGGCGACACCGGACCTGACACCGTTCGAGGGCACCGATCGCGACGGCTGGATCCGTTGGGTGGTGGAGGGAAGTGCTCAGCTCTTCTCCCGTCCCGAGGTTCGCGCCGCGTCGCCAGGATTGCTGGCGGCCCTGCGCGACCACGACGACCTGCGCAACGAATTGTGGCGCGGGTTCAGTGGACCGAGTACGCAACTGTTCCTTCAGAACGCCGAAGATCCTGAATCGGCACTGCTCGATGCCAAGGCCGTGCTGGTTCTGGCGGCCGGGGCAGCGATGTTTTCGAGTCTGATAGCGGTCGAGGACGATACAGATGCGCTACGCGAAAGAATCCTCGAGCTCTTACTCCCGGCGGCATCGCCGCGCTGACCGTCGACGTCAGCCGATGTTCTTGACCGACAACGTATTCGGATTCCCGTCGCTGCAGTTGATGCCGACAGTCAGTGCAGTGATCTGACGCGGCTGCGATCCCGTGAAGAGTAGGACTATCGCCGGCGCCCCGTCGATGCGAATCTCGCCGGAACCGAGCAAAGGCCGGCCCTCGTCGATGCCGTTGGCGCGTAGGCATCCGGCAAGTTTGGATGGATCATCCAGTGGTCCAAGGTTTTTGGATCCGACGAGTGAGAGCAGAGACGCCGAATCCGGATCGTCGACAGCAGACGTCGCCGGTGTGCTCGGTTGAGCGACAACACTTTCGGCGGGTTCGGAATCTCGGGTTCCGATAACAACGATCACGAAGGCCGCCAACACGGCTGCTGCGGCACCGAGAACCCACGCTTGTGGGCGCCGCCGGAACGGCACGACAGCTGCCTCAGCTGGCGGCTCCAGCTGTTCTGACTGTCGATCCAGTGCCGAATTGATTCGCTCGGCAAGCGAATTCGGAATCCGTTCGTGAGTGGCCTTGCTCGAGTTCAGTGTCGCGAGTGATGCCGTGACGCCGTCAAGGGCGGTGACAAATGCATGGGCGTCAGGATCTGCGCGTACCACCGGCCACAGAGCCGCACTGGTTTCGGAATCGAGAACCCCGGCGTGAAGATCTGCGAGTAGGTCTTCTGAAAACGGAGGCGACGGAACGCGAACAGACGGATCTGTCATGAACCCTCCCTCGGCAGTCGATGCGGACCCTTACAAGATAGGACGCGGCCGGTTCACGAATGGTTCCCGCCTTCGCGAAAGTCCTCCAACTGGGCGGCAAGACGCTTGCGCGCGCGGGCGCAGCGACTCTTCACGGTCCCTACGGGCACTCCCAACCTCTCGGCGGCCTCGGCTACCGGATACCCCTCGACATCGACGGCGACGACGGCAGCACGCTGCTCAGGCGGCAGCGATGCCAGTGCCTGTTCGACGGTCAGGCTCATGTCCACTGTCGCCGCATAGTCGCGGTGATCGCGGGGTTCCTCCGCGTTCTCCGAAGACAGAGAGAACGCCGCACGTGATTTGTTGCGTCGGATCCGGTCGAGGCAGGCATTGACCACGATGGTGTGGAGCCAACTACGCACCGCCGCGTCGCCGCGGAACTTCGCCGCCTTGCGATGCGCGGACAGCAGACCCTCCTGGAGAGCGTCTGCCGCATCCTCGTCCGAGTAGCTCGTACGCCGGGCAACGTGCCATAGATGATCCTGATGCCTGGTCAGTAGTTCACGGAACGCATGCCGATCGCCCTCGACATGAGCAGTCAACAATTCGAAATCCGTCGCCTCGAGATTCTTGTTCTCGAAACTTCTGGATTCGAATTTTCCGGCTCCGCCCCCGGTGCCCCCCCGATAACTGTGCACGGGCGGATATTAGCCCAGTCGGTAGGTTTCAGAAGGGCCAAGGGCGATCACTTTGCAGCAGTGAATGCAATCTCCGAGATGGATGTCTGGTTTTGTCCGGATTCGGTGCTGAGCTGCGTAATCCAAACCAGGACATACTGACCCGAGCCGTCCGACGTGACTGGAATGTCGGTCACGCCGTTCTTCAGGACACCCGATCCGATTTCCTTGGTCTGATCCAGCGAAGTATTCGCAGAAGGGGCAGAACGGATTTCAACGACGGTTCCCGGCGAATCAGACGTGATCGCAACGTTCTTCAGGTTGGCGGCATCGGCAAGCGTCACCATCAGGCCGACGCCGTTCTTCAGGGACGGGAAGGGCTGGAAGTACGAATCCGACGACCATGCGGTGGCCGGATTGCCGTCGATGGCGTTCTTCGCTGTTGCCGGCTGATCCGGCGTTCCCTGGGGTGAGAACACCGTTACGGCCGAGGAAGCTACCGGAACGGTTGCTGCCGCCGGTGCGGGCGCCGGTGAATTGTTCTCGGGCGCAGTGGCTTCGGTGGTCAGTCCGAAACTCTGCTCGCTGAGCGGGGTGTCGTTACTGCCACCCGAGAGGAAGCTCGCTACCCACACCACAAGGAGAATCAGGACGATCACGGTGAAGACACCGAGCGCCGTCAGTGCCGCGAGCATCCGCGTCGACTTCTTCTTCTCGGCCTCGATGGCTTCGGGGTCGTTCAGTGCATGACCCGACGCACCCTGTTCGCGGTGGCCGAGACGAAGTGCCGGAATCATTTCCGTCTTGTCGTTGACGACGGACGCCTGATCGAGGATGTGCTGCACGGTGGCAGCAGTGCGGATTCCACTCTCCGACTGCAACGCTCGAACTGCAACGGCCGAGATGTCGAACGGAACCTCCGGACGGACGACGCGAGGCTCGACGATGTTCCCGTCGGCGCCGCGGCCGGCGGGAAGCAAACCACCGACGGGACCGGCGGACGGATCGGCGAGCGGCCAGCGCGCCGTGATGAGCGAGTACAGCATGGCGCCGAGACCGCGGACGTCGCTGGTGGAATCGGCGTCGGCAAGCGTCGCCGGGAACGCCAGTACGGCGTCACCGTTGATGCTGATGCGAACGCGGTCCGGGTGATCGATGGACAGCGCACCGCCGGTGCGGTGAGCAGCTTCGGCAGCCGCCGCGAGGGCGCGGATGGCGCGGGCTGCACCGATCGGCGACGGCGTCGTCTCGGCCATCTCACGCAGCGAACGGCCGGGAGTCCATTCGGCGACGACGATGCCGCCCGAGCTTCCGCGGACGACGTCGAGGACGCGAGCCAGACCGGGCGAGTTGATTCGTCCCAGGCGCAGAGTGCGTGAGAGAACTGCCTGCGGTCCGGACTGGCTGTCGTCGTCACCGCGCTGATCGGCGTCGACGAACGTCAGGGCTACTTCACGGTCGAGCTTGACGTCGAGAGCTTCCCAGAACTGCAGTCCGCGGGTTCCGCCGTGCGGCGCGAGCAGACGGTAGCGTCCGCCGGCGACAGATGCGCCCGGGATGAGCTTCGGTCCACGTGGCATCGGTCGCTGGGCCGGTCGTGATGCGGATCCGGCGGAAGGTGTGCGAGGTGCAGCGGGCGGTGGTGTCTGAGCGGCAGCCGTCTTCTGAGATTCGGGTGCCTTCTTGTCCGGAGCAGGCGTCTTCGGCGCGGGTGTCTTCGAGACAGGTACTGAAGGTGTCTTCGACACGGGCGCCGAAGGTGTCTTGGACACACTGACCGGAGGTACCGGCGGAGCGGCCTTCTGCACCGGCGGCTGCGGCTTCTGACCCTGCGGGCTTTGGCCCTGCTGCGGTCGCTGTGCGGGCTGCTGTGGCTTCTGACCCTGCTGTGGCTTCTGGCCGGCAGATGCGGAGGAACTCGTGGATGCAGGTGTGCCCGACGATGCCGTTGACTTCTGTTCGGACGCTTTCACGGCAGAAGTCCCGGCACTCTTGTTGCCGGAAACGTTGTCGTCGCTCACCCTCGCTCCTTCTCCATCGATAGCCCGTCCCCGAATACGCGCGGGTTGCGATCCTGTACGCCCACGACCAGGGTACGGGAGCGCACCCGGTCGTTCTTGCTCGTTTGATTCCGTTCTGATTGCAGGAATCAGCTCGGTGACGTCGTCGTCGGTGTTGTTACGTGTGTCCGGTTCGGCGCGACCTGTCAGTGAACGAATCTTGCGGGAGACCGCAACCGTTACCGACAGGACTTCCGGAACCTTCTTGAAGTAGAGAATCGTGAAGGTGATCGCGAGCATCAGGATGCCGCCGACGGCGACGCGAACCATCGAGCCAGGTCCGCCGAAACGCTCGGTGAGTTGATCGAATCCGAGGACCCGGTCGACCGCGAGCATGGTCAACGACCCGGCCAGCGAGGCGAGTACGACGGACCAGACTGTCTTGCCCACGTTGGCCATCTGCAGGTTTCCGAGGCTGCGGTGCAGGAGGTACCCGCCGATGACGGCGCCGGTGATGTATCCGAGACCGTTGGCCGCACCGAGCAGGATCACGACCTGATCGCTGTTGGATGCGAAGACCGGAGCGAGCGCCGAGAAAGCGATTTTCACTGCAGTGATGCCGAGAACGATCCACGTCGGCGTCCAGGCTTGTTCGCGGGCGTAGAACACACGAAGTTGGATCAGGACCAGCGCGTACGGAATCAACGTGAATGCCGACCAGCTGACGGCGGTGCCGAGTCGTTCGGCCTGTTCGGGTCCGAAGCGGCCGTAACCGTAGAGCGCTTCACCGACCTGCGGACCCATGAAGGTCAGGAACATGATGATCGGAACCAGCGTGATCATGGTCAGACGCGTTGCGACCGACAGATCGTCCACGACTGCCGGGGTGTCGTCGGCCGCAGCGTTGCGGCTCAGGCGCGGCATGATCGCGGTCAGAACCGTCACTCCGAGCACGCCGTACGGGAGTTGCAGGAGCAACCAGGCCTGGCTGTAGATGGCAGGGCCGGCTTCGTCGGCATGTGAGGAAATCTTGGTCGCGAAGATCATGCCCATCTGGCTGATCAGGACGTACAAGACGATGGCGACGGCCATGCCGCCGAACTGGCGCAGGCGGTCGTCGAGACCCCACAGCGGCTTGAGCGAGATCTTCTCGCGGCGAAGCGCGGGGATCAGGCTGGCTGCCTGCACGATGACGCCGATGGTGATGCCGATGCCGAGGGTGAGCAGCTTTGCATCGCCCATCGAGACCGGATCAAGCGAGATCTCACCCGGAGTCAGGCGATAGACCACGAGCACCACGAGGACGACGACATTGTTGAGTACGGGAGCCCAGGCTCCGGGCTTGAAGATCTGTCTGGTGTTCAGAAACGCTGTGAACAGCGCCGACAGCCCGTAGAACAGGATCGCCGGCAGAAGCAGATAAGACAGCGCCGTGGTCAGGTCGGTGCTGACCTTGCCGTCTTCGGACAGGAAGACGTATTTGGTGAGTACGGGTGCTGCGAGGGTCGCGAGCAGCGCGGCCATGCCGAGTAGAACGAGCGACGCCGTGAAGAGGCGTCGGACAAACGCTTCGCCGTGATCGGCGTCCTCTCGCTCGGCGCGAACCAGCACGGGGACGACGATGGCGGTCAGCACGGCGCCGAGAACCAGTTCCGCGATCATGTTCGGAATCTGGCTGGCGACGGTGAACGAGCTGGCGATGGCCGGACCGAGGACCATCAGGATCATCAACTGCTTGGCGAATCCCGTGATGCGGCTCGTCAGCGTCGCGATCGCGATGGAACCCGTTGCCGCGAGGAGTCGAGAGTTCGTCTCCTTGCGTTCCCCGACCTGGACATGGGCGTCGGTGTCGAACTCGTCCGACGTGGTCGTCTGCCGGTCGGCGAATTCCATCTCGGCTTCGCGGTACCGGGGGTAGTCGCGGATCACCGGGATGGTCATGGTGGGTGCGTCGTCGAAACGTGCGTCCGGGTTGACCGGCTGAATCGGGTAACCGCGCTCCCACGGTGGCATCCGAGGATGCGAGCGGGTCGTGGCACTCTTGCGGGTGATCGCCGAGCGGCGACCCTCCTCGGGTGGATTCCCGGTCATGAGCGTTCGTACCCTTCATCTGCTGGGTCCGGCTGACCCTTGAATCGATGCCACAGCCGTCGCCCTGCCAGGAACAGCAGCAACCCTCCCGCTGTCGCCGTCACGGCGGCCAGGGGACGACCGTACGCATTCGACCGTACGGTCACGCTGGTCGGCGTACCCAATTGGCGGCCATCTGTCGTGGTCAGCGAGAAGTTGACTTCCAGCTTGCGAGAATCGTTCATTTCCGCGGGCACAGTCAACTGTCGGCTACCTCGCGGTGGAAGCTGTTTGGGACCGATGTCACTGATCTGCATCTCGGGTGGGGCTTCCACACGCAGGTCGACGTTGATGGCGATGGGCAGCTCGTTGCGCGCCACCAGCAGGAGCGGACTCTGCCCCGACGCGAGGGTGTAGACGCCGCCCGGAGACACCACACTGACGGCCCGGTACATCCCGTCGACGGCTTCGGTGACGTTGTCGGCGCGGATGGTCGCGGCCCGCTCCGCCCGATTGACCGACGCGGAGTCGACGTTGCGGCGATCGGCCAAGGTCATCGAACGGAGTAGATCTTCGCGGAGCGGCGCCGTGAATCCCCGGGGGGTGAGCGAAGCCGCCGGATCGTCCACGAGCGAAGCTTCGAGCCCGTCGATACGCGGAAGTTGGGTGGTTGCGGTCTCGACGACGGACGTTTGCGGACCGTCCTGGGTAGCCCGGTCCGGGTAGTCGAGAGTGGCGGCGTCCGTCGCGCCCGGTTGCCTGCCGAGCAGTGCCGGCAGGGCCTGAGGTGAGGCGAGCCCGGACCGGATGAGGGTCGCGAGCATCGAGAGCACCGCCGTGGCGTCGTTGCTGTCGGCGGTCCACAGTTGCGGCGGCGCGAAGATCTGATTGCGCGGCAGCGACGTCGGCGTCAGCGCGGCCCAGGCCATCGCCCCCAGCGCGTCCTGACGCCGGGCGCTGCGCGATTCGATGTCGATGGTCGGCGCGGTGTCGTCGGGGATGTACGACGGGACCTGCGGCTCCGAGCCGGTGGCGGCCAACGCTGCTGCCGCCGAGGTGTCGAAGGCAAGCGCGTCGAGTGAGCCGGTTATCCGCGACGACAGCTGCGGAGCTGCCGAGTCGACGGAAGTGTCAGCCACCATCGCTGTGGTGGGATTCACGCTCAGCACCTCTGCGGTGGCCGAGTCGAGGACACCCGAATCCGGCCAGACGAAATCTCGCAGTGAGGTCACGCCGAGGATGTTGTCGACGATGTCCGCCGGCCGTGTGAGCGCGGTAGCCGTCAACTCCGGATTGGCCACCGAGGTGACCGCGGCGAGATCGGACTGCGCGAACGGAACCGCCGTCGTGCACATCGAGGACGCGAGGGTCTTCACCCGGCCGAGCCACTGGTTGGCGGCGTCGCTGCCGCGGCCTTCGTGCGACGGCCCGGTGGGGTCGGACGAGTTGTCGGCCACGAGGTATCCGCGAGTCATGTTCTCGACGGTGATCAGAAGGTCGGGGTCGATTGCCAGGCAGAGCGCATCCGTGACGCGTCGATCGGTATCGCTCTCGGGCTTGGTGGCGTTCTCCACCGCATCGACCAACGCGTCCAGACGGCCGCCGTCGGAAAGTTCGGTGGCAAGTTCGTCGTCGATCAGGCGTACGGGCTCGTTGACCGCGCCGGGGATTCCGCCGACGAGTCGTGGCGCGTCGGCCAGCGGCCACATGAGCGTGACGCCGATCGGGGCGGACGTGTCGGGGGGAACGACCGCCGTGGCGGACGAACTGGGGGTTCCGGCTGTGGCGTTCGATTCGGCTGCGGCCGGCACACCGAGGACGGGGAGCAGGAAGCGTGCGTCGTCGAGTCGGGCGGCACCGCCGTACTCCGGGGTGCCGTTCACGTTGACGAGCATCGGGTAGACGCCCGGTTCGGTGATGTCGAGAGACAACCCGGTAGTGCTCCGCAACGGCAAGGTGAGCGTGAACTGCTTGGACTGGCCGGTGTCGAGGGTGGTGGCAACGGTGTCGAATTCGCCGACCGTGTCGAAAACGGCCTGGTCGAAGTCGAGTGCTGCGCGCACGTCCGAACTGGAGTCGATCGCGGGAGCGCGTTGCAGCCTCACTCCGACGTCCTCGACGGGACGGTCACCGACGTTCTTCACCGTCCCCTTGACCACGACGTTGCGGTCGCTGGTGGTCGTCACCGTGGTCGGTGCGGTGGAGTCGATGGTCAGCTGCAGAAATTTGGCATCGTTGGTGTTTCGCGCCGGGGCGCGCTCACTGGGCTGGCTGGACGGCGCTGCCCATGCGACGGCCGTCGTTGCAGGCCCGAAACCGACAGCGGCCATCACCAGAGCGGCCACACCGGCCCGCCGCAGTGCCATTCTCATCCGGCGTCCGGTTCCTTCGGGCGCTGTTCTTGCCGTATTTCCGTTCGCGGCATCTCGGCGATCATCTGGGACGCGAGTTCTGCGAGTTTGCGCTCGTCGGCGTATGCGAGGCGCGAGTGCAATTCCGTCAGCGGCACCCAAGCGACTTCGGTGACCTCGATGTCCTCGTCGGAGAGTTCACCGCCGAGAAAGCGGAGGAGGTAGTGGTGCACGGTCTTGTGGACGCGTCGACCTTCGGTCACGAACCAGTAGTCGATGCTGCCCAGCGGTGCCAGGACGGTTCCCTGGATACCGGTTTCTTCTTCGACCTCACGCATCGCGGTCTGCTCAGCGGTCTCACCTTGTTCGATATGGCCCTTCGGTAGCGACCAGAGCAGGCGTCCGCGGCGGTCGGTTCGGCCGATCAGTGCAGCGCAGAGGCGTTCCGGGGGTCCTCCCCAGCCGTCGACGACCAAGCCGCCCGCAGAAGTTTCACGGACGGTTCGCATCAAAGGTTTATCGGGGTTGCCGACGGCAGGTCGACGCCGCGGGTTACGGCGACTCCTGTTTGTTCGTTCGGCACCAGACACCTCATCGATACTAGTTGGCGTTGCAGCGTTGCCCGGTAACCCGCGCAAAGCGGTCTATCGCGTTCGTATGCGCGTTCTGCTATTTGCGCACCTTAAGTAAGCTCCTTTCACGTGACTGTCCCTACCTCCGACGCTGATCGCCGCCTACGACTGCTTGCCGACGCCACTGCAACGCTCGGCACGTTGTCCGACGTGTTGAACCCGCTCGGTGAGCGTTTTGCTGCGGCCGGTCACGAGCTGTTCCTGGTGGGTGGCAGTGTTCGCGACGCGATCCTCGGCCGCTTCAGTGGCGATCTGGACTTCACGACGGACGCCAGGCCGGAGAAGGTTCAGGCTCTGCTCAAGGGCTGGGTGGACAAGCAGTGGGACACGGGCATCGAGTTCGGGACCATCAGCGCCATCAAGCACGGCCAGGAGATCGAGATCACGACCTTCCGGGCCGACGCTTACGATCGCGTCTCTCGTAATCCGATAGTCGAGTACGGCACGACGTTGGCCGACGATCTGGTGCGCCGCGATTTCACCGTCAACGCGATGGCGATGAAGATCGGCGCGGACGGTTCCTACACGTTTGTCGATCCGCTGAACGGCATGGACGCGCTGTTGGCCGGAGAGCTCGATACGCCGTCGGCGCCGGAAAACTCGTTCAACGACGATCCGCTGCGGATGCTGCGTGCTGCCCGGTTCGTCTCGCAGCTTGGTTTCACGTTGAACAATCGTGTTTTCGAGGCCATCAAGGAGATGGCGTCGCAGATCGAGCGAATCACCGCCGAGCGTGTGCAGGTGGAGCTGAACAAACTGATGCTGGGCATGTACCCGGTGGACGGCATCAACATGATGGTCGACTCCGGACTGGCTGCATACGTGCTGCCCGAGGTTCCGCAGATGAAGCTCGAGATCGACGAGCATCACCAGCACAAGGACGTCTACCAGCACTCCCTCACGGTGCTCCAGCAGGCGATCGATCTCGAAGAAGGCGATCCGGACCTTGTATTGCGTTGGGCAGCACTGCTTCACGACATCGGAAAGCCGGATACCAAGCGTAACGAGCCTGGCGGTGGGGTCAGCTTCCACCACCACGAGGTGGTCGGCGCCAAGCTGGTGCGCAAGCGCATGCGGGCACTGAAGTTCTCGAAGCAGATGGTCGACGACGTCTCACAGCTCGTGTTCCTGCACTTGCGTTTTCACGGCTACGGCAAGGGACAGTGGACCGACTCGGCGGTGCGGCGGTACGTCACCGACGCGGGCGAGCTGCTCCCCCGCTTGCACAAGCTCGTGCGGGCCGACTGCACCACACGCAACAAGCGTCGCGCCGCGCAGCTGCAGGCCACGTACGACGACATCGAAGAGCGGATCGCGCGCATCGCGGAGCAGGAAGACCTCGCTCGGGTGCGTCCGGACCTCGACGGCAACGCCATCATGGAGCTGCTGAACATCCCGGCCGGCCCGCAGGTGGGCAAGGCATGGACGTTCCTCAAGGAATTACGTCTGGATCGCGGCCCGCTCGAGCGTGACGAGGCCGAGGCCGAACTGCTGAAGTGGTGGGCTACCCAGCAGGGCTAGTTTCTCGTTTCTTGCGGTTGATCAGCACCGCTGACAATCCGGCGGCATAGACACCCGCACCCGCAACGGCCAGGCCGACGCTCTTGCCGTCGGGTGCGATCACCGTCGACGCTGCCGCGATCGCACCGATGAACGCGACGTTGAACACGGTGTCCTGCAGGGCGAATACCTGACCACGACGGTCGTCGTCGATGTCGATCTGCATGGCCGCGTCGCCGCTGAGTTTCACGGACTGGCCGGCGATGCCGAGCAGGAAAGCGGCAATCAGCAGCGACCCCTGAGTCAGCGTGGTCACGAAGACGAGCTGGACGAGAACCGCGCACACCAGGGCGTAGGTGATCGTCCGTGAGCGACCGATCCGCGGGATGAGGAACGGTGTGATCAATGCCGCGATCAGCATTCCGATTGCCGTGGCGCCGACGGCGACACCGAATCCGGCCATCCCTCCGGGTAATTGGGAGCCGTTCGAGGTGTCGCGTAGGACCAGCACCATGATGAGGGTGTTGATGCCGAAGCAGATGCGGTGCGCTCCGATTCCGATCATCGCCGTGGTGACGCCGGGCGCCTCCCAGACAGCGGTTGCCCCGGTGCGCAGTCCGGCCGTCACCGAACGGACGGCACTGGCGCGGACCACTTCGTCGGCGACCGGACCAAGTGAGCGGGCCGTGAACCTGGCCGCGGCGAGGGCCGCGATCACCGATCCCAGTGCTGCGATGGCCACGGCGGCGCCTGACGCTCGATCCCCCGCGCCGATCATGCCGATGATCGCCACCGCTGCCGAAGCACCAAGAGCGGCTACCACCGAACCAGCCGTTGTGAGAACGGAATTGGTTGCCACCAGCCACGATTGTCGGACGACCTTCGGCAGGGCTGCGGATACGCCTGCCCCGACGAAGCGACTGACTCCGATTGCAGCAAGCGCACAGGTCAACAACAGAGTGTCACCGCCGCCGGCGACCAGCAGCACCGCAGTGGTCAGGATGAAGAGCCCGCGGAGCACGCTCGCCCACAGGAGCACCAGGCGGCGGTCCCAACGATCCAGCAGAGCGCCGGCAAAGGGGCCGATCACCGAATAAGGAAGGAGCAGTACGGCAAAGCCGGCCGCTATCGCCACCGGATCGGTTTCGCGTTCCGGGTTGAAGAGGATTGCGCCGCCGAGCGCGGCCTGGAACATTCCGTCGCCGAACTGGCTGGAAAAGCGGACGAGCGCCAGCCTTCCGAGGCCGGGTGATTCACGCAGGGTGTGCAGTACGCGCTGCCAGGCCTCGCGGCGGTTCGAGGCTCGGTTCATAAGCGGAAACTGTAGTGGGTGGGTCAGGCGCCGATCTTGACGGTGGCCCGCTCGAGGATCGGCGCGACGTCGACGCCCCTCGGCAGCGTTCCGAACACACTCCCCCAGCTGTTTCCGAGCCGACTC
The DNA here is from genome assembly GCF_040546695.1 of Rhodococcus sp. OAS809. Classification (NCBI taxonomy): domain Bacteria; kingdom Bacillati; phylum Actinomycetota; class Actinomycetes; order Mycobacteriales; family Nocardiaceae; genus Rhodococcus; species Rhodococcus sp. OAS809. Next base: position 4,076,730 of record NZ_JBEPOI010000002.1, read on the forward strand.
GCGCAGAACGCGTCGGCCACCGCGGGGTGCCCGTAGCGGAGCAACAGCGAGGCCTGCAGAGCGAGCGCCATGTCGCCGACGATCTTTCGTGCCCGGTATTCGATGTCGTCGAAATCGCCGAATGCCACCTGGAGATCCCGCACGGCCTGATCGAAGTGGCCGTCCACTCCACTGGCTCGTTTCAGCTCGTCGAAGAACACCTGCAGTGTTTCGGGTTGCTTGGCCATCGCCCGCAGTGTGTCGAGCGCCGCGACGTTGCCGGAACCCTCCCACACCGAAAGCAGCGGAGCCTCGCGATAGAGGCGCGGCATCCGGGATTCCTCCACGTATCCGTTTCCGCCCAGACACTCGAGTGCCTCGGCAGCGTGGATCGGTCCGCGCTTGCAGACGAAGTACTTACTCACGGCCAACGAAATGCGTCGTAGTGCGCTGGCGTGGGCATCGCCTGCGGTTGCGTGGTCGGTCAGAGCGGCCAGCCACATCGCGACGGTGGTCGACGCTTCCGATTCCACCGCCAGATCTGCCAGAACGTTTCGCATCAAGGGTTGGTCGATCAGGTTGGCGCCGAACGCACTTCGATGATTCGCATGGTGAACTGCCTGCAGCGTGCCGACGCGCATGCCGGTGGCCGTGCCGATCGTGCAGTCCAACCGGGTCATGTTGACCATCTCGATGATGGTGCGCACGCCCCGGCCTTCCTCGCCCACCATCCACGCGAGAGCGTCGCGGTACTCGACCTCGCTGCTCGCGTTGGAATGATTTCCCAACTTGTCCTTCAGACGCTGCAGGTACATGTTGTTGAGCGAGCCGTCCGGCAGGACCCGAGGAAGGAAGAAGCACGACAGACCGCCCGGCGCCTGGGCGAGGACGAGGAACACGTCCGACATCGGCGCGGAGGTGAACCACTTGTGGCCCGTCAGTAGGTAGCTGCCGTCGGATTGTGGCACTGCCCTTGTGGTTCCGGCACGAACATCCGAACCGCCCTGTTTTTCCGTCATCGACATACCGGCGATCAATCCGGGTTTGGTGAGGGGAGCTTTCAGCGCCGAATCGTAGTGCCGCGTGGTCAGGAGGGGTTCGTACTGCGCGGCCAGATCCGCGTTGTGCCGCAGCGCGGGGATCACGGCGTACGTCATGGAGATGGGACAGCCGTGGCCGGCATCGGTTTGACCCCACACGGCCATCTTCGCGGCGCGGACGAGGTGTGCGTGTGGATTCGGGTCAACCCACGGAGCGCCGTGCAGTCCCAATTCCACTGCGGTGCTCATGAGTTGGTGATAGGCGGGGTCGTAGCGGACCTCGTCGATACGGTTGCCGTAGCGGTCGTGGGTTCTCAGGACAGGTGGGTGCTCCTCGGCCAGATCGCCCCACTCCTGGGCCTGCGCGCTTCCGGCGCGGATTCCAACCTGATGAACCTCCTCGAGTGCGTCCGAAGCTCCTTCACGTTGCAGTGCCTCGAGAAGCGGCGCGTATTCGGCTGCGTCGTAATCGATCAGGGGCGGAACCTGATTGGTGACTTCATGCGTGGGTGTCATCGAAGCTCCCTAACGATCGAAGGGTGAAGGCGAGAATGGCGTCGATCGCAGCGGGATCGGTGGTGCCGCCGCGCAGTGGAAGGATCAGGGCCTCGCCGATTGCCCCGACGATGCACGCTGCCGTCAGAGTGGCGTCCTGTGGCGGTATCTCACCGGATTCGACTGCCGAGCGAATTGCGGTGGCCAGGCAATCGCGGAACGATTCGCGAAACATCAACCGCTGTTCGTCGACGAGAGGATCTACCGGTTCCACCAGCAGTGCATAGGCGAGAACCGGTGCGCGCATGGCACGTTCGGCGAAGGTCCGAACCGACGCTGATACAGCGGAGCGGTGGTTGCCTTCCAGATGTCGGGCGCTGTCTCCGGCGTCCCGAGCTGCGGATACCTCACGGCTGCAGACTGATTGGAACACTTCGGCGAACAATTCGCCCTTGCCGTCGAAATGTCGATACAGCGTCCCGGTGCCGACGCCGGCGTTCTTGGCCACCGCGGCGATGGAACATCCCGCATAGCCGTGAGTTGCCACTGCCGTCGTGGCGGCCTCGAGCAGTCGGGCGCGTTGGGCGTCCAATCTTTCCTGTACTGCCGGAGTGCGGCGATAGGCCATGTGAAGAAGTGAACACCCGTTCCGTTCTTGCGTCAAGAGTTGACTGGAGCAGAACGGCGACATGGCCTACTGGAGCATCCTGGAGCATCGTTGAACTTTTACACGCAAACCCCGTGGGTGAGCATTTCGATCAGCCCGTCGGCCGCCTTTCGAAACGGTTCTTCGGATTGGGCAGCACGAGCGAGGACGTAAGCACCTTGCCGCACTGCGAGAATGGTGGTGGCGAGAGCTTCGATGTTCGCATCGGGACGGATTTCACCGTTGCTGCGCCCGTCTTCGAGTGTGGATGCGATGTTCTGTTGAATCCACACGAACATGGTCTGGATCGGTGCTCGCAACTCGTCGTTGGATGCGACCTCGGAGTCTTGGACCAATCTCCCGAGCCGACACCCGCGGAGGACGTGTTCGTCGATCGTGAGGAAGGCAGCGATCTTGTCGACGGTCGTCTCGCCGGAGCTGAGTCGTTCGGTGATTTGCGCTTGTAGTTCGCGCCCCATGAGATGCTCTGCGGCCACCGCCAGGTCCGCTTTCCCCTGGAAGTGGTGGTACATGCTGCCTTGCCCGACGTCAGCCATTTTCTGCACGGCACGTGGGCTCGTTCCGGAGTAGCCACGCTCCCACAACAGTTCTTGCATGCTTGCGATCAGCCGTTCCGCGCTACCCATACAAACACTGTACCTATGGGTATGTACAGTCTCTGTGAAAGCTGTTGTACTTGCAGGTACAGAAATTCCGGAGACGGGGGCCTCCTATGGGCACGAGCAACATCTCTGCTGACAGCTCGGTCGGTGACGCAGTCTCCGGCGGCACGAAACATACTGCACCAGTGAGTGCTTCAAGGGTTCAGGCACTGGCGCTGACTGCGGTTTGTCTTGGATTCTTCATGATCCTGTTGGACGGGAGCGCTCTCAACATCGCGTTACCGGCAATCGAACGCGACATCGGTGGCTCCATTGCCGCTTTGCAATGGTTGGTGAACATCTACACGGTTCCTCTGGCCAGCCTGTTGCTCACAGCGGGAGTTCTGGCGGACCGAGTCGGTTCCCGCAGTGTCTTCCTGTGGTCGTTGGGCGGCTTCACGGCGGCTTCTCTATTGTGCGCAATAGGCCCGAACCTGGGGTTGCTGATGGCATTTCGTTGCCTGCAAGGTATTGCTGCTGCCGGGCTTCTTCCAACGACACTGGCGATCATTGCACGCACCTATCCGGATCCGATCGCGCGTGCCAAGGCAATCACGATGTGGGGTGCAACGGGCGGAATCGCATTGGTAGCAGGGCCGATCGGAGGAGGCCTGCTCACCGAGTTCATCGGTTGGCGCTCGATCTTCTTCGTCAATGTCCCCATCGGCGTTCTAGCCCTCTGGCTGTGCTGGCGGCATGTCCGTGAAACCGCGACGCGCGATGCGGAATCCTATGACGTTCCCGGGCAGGTCCTCGGCATCGCCGGACTTGCCCTTCTGGTAGCCGGTTTGATCGAAGGCGGCTCCCGCGGGTGGGGTGATCCGTTGGCGCTGGCGTTGCTACTCGGATGTGTGCCAACGCTCGTCGGGTTCTTCGTCGTCGAGGGCCGGACCCGGCATCCGGTTCTGCCGCTGTCGATCTTCCGTAAGCCGGCGTTCTCTGCATCCATAGCGAACGGATTCGCCTTCCAATTCGGGTCCTACGGCATGCAATTCATGCTCGCGATATTCATCCAGTCCTACTGGGGCTCTTCAGCGCTGCGGACAGGACTGTTCTTTCTGCCGTTTGCAGTGTTGTGGACGTTCGGAACGCTGGTCCTCAATCGCGTGTGGGCAGGTCGCGGTATGTGCTGGCTCCTGACTGTCGGTGCTTCCACTGCTGCGATCGGCGCGCTCCTGTGCACCGCGATCGGGGACAGCGATACCTGGCCTGTGGTGATGGCGGGGACCGCCCTCGTCGGTCTCGGGTGTGGTGTGTTCGGCCCCAGCTGCAATGGAGCGGCCATGGCAGTGATCGACAAATCGTTCGCCGGACTTGCCTCGGGGGTACTGAATACCTCCCGTCAAACGGGCATGGCGATCGGCGTCGCGGCCCTGGGCATCGCTCTGAGTGCGTCGAACTCCGTTGGTGGGGTACGCATCGGGATGATCTTCGTTGCAGCGTGTTTCGTGGCCATCGCCGCTCTCAGTCGACGCTATCTCACGCAGATCTGAGTGATGCCCGGCCCACCTGCAGGTTCAGGCAGCAGCGGCGCGAGCCTGTTCCGCGCGCCACCACGCGACGGTCTCTTCGGCGGCCTGATCGAGCGGCGTCGGCGAGAGTCCGAGCAGCACTTCGCTGGCACTCGAGTCCATGACGAACGGCTTGGTGAACTGGTAGTTCATCTCAGCGAGTTCGCGGCTGTCGGTGTTGATCTTGCCGACGGCGTCGAGCACCCATGCGGGCAGTACACCCACCTTGGCGGGGGATGCCCCGGCGGCTCGGGCGAAGGCCTCGGCGATCTTGCGCTGAGTGAGCGCGGGGCCGGTGGGTGCGTGGAGGACGGAGTTCCAAAGTTCGGGGTTGTGTGCCGCCGCGATCATCGCTGCTGCGAGATCGGGGATGTAGGTGAAGGAGTGCGGCTGATCTGCGGAACCGATGACACGAATCTTCTTACCTGCCATGACTTTCGGAACCATGCGCTCGCCCGCGTGGGCGGTGCGGACGCGGGGACCGAAGAAGTCCGAGGCCACGACGCTGACGGTGGGTGTTGCAGAGGCCTCGCGAGCGCGCAGCAGCGCGGTGCGCACGCCGCGCTTGCCACCGGTGGCGTTGCGTGGATCGGATTCGGTCATCAGGGTGTCGGAGTTGTAGGCGTAGAGGCTTTCGGGGAAGACCACGACGGCACCGATGGATGCGGCCGCGTCGAGCACAACCTTCTCGGCCGCCGGGAGTTCCCGCTCCCAATCGGCTGCGTTGTAAGCAGCGTGGATGCAGTGGTAGATGGCCGTGGCGCCCTCGCTGACCGAGCGCAGGGCCTCGGCGTCCGAGACGTCGACGCGTCGGCGGTCGATCAGCGGGTGCTCGGGCCCGCTGCCGGACCTGGTCAGGAGCCGGACGTTGATTCCCTGCTCGGCGAGCTGTAATGCGACGGCGGATCCGACGGGTCCTGCTCCGGTGACGATTTCGAGGTTCGACATGGTGTGCTCCTTCTTGTTTCGAGTGAACTGAGAGCACTGCTCTCGTTTTCAAGAATGCACCCGCGCCTCGGTGCTGTCAAGAGCAGTGCTCTCTTTTGTTGATAGTGCTCTCGGTCATGGGGCAAGATGGACTCATGGTTGGGACTCCCCGAGAGCGGGCGCGCGAACAGACGCTGCAGGACATCACCCGGATCGGGCGCGAGCATCTTGCTGCCGTCGGCGCCGCCGCGTTGTCCTTGAGGGCCGTCGCGCGTGATCTGGGAGTCGTGTCCTCAGCGGTGTACCGCTACGTCGCCAGTCGCGACGAACTGCTGACCTTGCTGGTGGTGGACGGGTACACGGAACTGGGCGCGGAAGTGGACTCCGCCGTGAATGCCGTTGCAGCAGAAGATTTTCGCGGACAGTTCATTGCTCTCGGACGTGCCGTCCGGAGTTGGGCGATCCGGGAGCCGGCTCGATACGGATTACTGTTCGGCAGCCCCGTCCCCGGTTACGACGCTCCGGGCGAGCAGACCACCGGCCCCGGCACCCTCGTCGTGACCCGGCTGATCGGGATCATCGACGCCGCCCATCGCGCGGGTGCACTCACGGTGCGAGAGGGCCCGGACCTGAGTGACACGTTGGCAACGGACCTCGAGGGAGTGCGGAAAGAACTGGGCACCGACCTGCCGCCGGATGCCGCGGTGCGCGCAACTCTCGTCTGGGTATCGCTGTTCGGTTCGGTGAACTTCGAGGTGTTCGGGCAGTACGGAAGCGATACGTTCACCGACGCGAGCGAGATTTTCGAGCGGCATTTGGCACTACTTGCCGATGTGGCGGGTCTGACCTGAACACGCTTGTGTCTCGTTCCTCCGCGCGCAGTTGTCGGTGAGATGATGTCCTTGTGGCGCACGCAGAAGAACCCGAGGATCGAATGGCCTGGATAGAACCGGAGGTTCGTCCGGGCAGTTTGTTGGTGTCGTCGACCGATCTCACGGAACCCGCATTTCGCCGCACCGTCATCTACATGATCGAGCACAACGACGCCGGGAGCCTGGGCGTCGTCGTCAATCGGCCGAGTGAGACGGCCGTGCAGAACGTGTTGCCGCAGTGGTCACCGCTGACCGCGCATCCTTCGGCCCTGTACATCGGTGGACCAGTCAAGCGTGACTCGGCGCTTTGCCTGGGCATCGCTCGCAACGGTGCGCGGATCGACGGCGTCGCCGGCCTGCGGCGGGTGGACGGCAAGGTAGTCATGGTGGATCTGGACTCGGACCCGGAGGTCATTGCTCCTCTGGTCGAAGGGATCCGCATTTTTGCCGGGTACTCGGGTTGGACTCTGGGCCAGCTGGATTCGGAGCTCGAGCGTGAAGACTGGATGGTGATCAGCTCGCTGCCGTCGGATGTGCTGACGCCGCCCCGAGTCGATGTCTGGGCACGGGTGCTACGACGCCAGCCGCTACCCGTGGCGATGCTGGCCAGCCACCCCATCGAGGTGGAACGAAACTGACTTGTCGGAGGTCGATGATATTCCTGTGTCATCGTTTTCGAGAGAGGTGGCAGTAATGCTCGCTGAGCGTCAGATCCAGTGCGCGGATTGTGTTTCGGATGTCGATCACTGCCACGATTCTTTGCTACGGCATGCCGACGGATCACTCGAATGCACCGGCGCGAACTGCCTCGACCTGGCATCGGTCCGCCATGCGCTGTCCATCGATTGTGCTGAACTGCAGGGCGGTTGCGGCTGCGTCGACGCGACCCGAGGCGAGTTGCTCGCTAGCTGACGCTGACCGGATCCCGATTCGCGAAGCGTTGCGCCATCGCAGCACAGACGATCAGTTGGATCTGATGGAAGATCATCAGCGGCAACACGATCAGGCCGACGGGCTGGCCCGCGAACAGTACAGCCGCCATCGGTAGGCCCGTTGCCAAGGACTTCTTCGACCCGCAGAAGATGATGACGATCTGATCGGGAAGATCGAACCCGAGCTTGCGCCCCGCGAGAGTGGTCACGCCGAGAACCAGCGCGAGAATCAGGCAGCACACGATTGTGAGGATCACGATCTGCCAGATCGTGATGGTGCTCCAGATCCCCTCTTTCATGCTTTCGCTGAAGGCGGCGAAGACAACGAGGAGGATCGATCCGCGATCGACGTACTTGGTGGGTTCGGCGTACTTCTGCAGCCATCCGATCACCAGCGGGCGGATCAGCTGACCGACGATGAACGGGATCAGCAACTGCACGACGATGTCGAGGATCGACGAGAAGTCGACCGTCGCCTGGCCGGTGGTGTTCATCAGCAGAACCACCAGCAGCGGTGTGACGAAGACGCCGATCAGGTTGGAGAACGACGCACTGACGATCGCGCCCGCGACGTTCCCCTTGGCGATCGAGGTGAACGCGATCGAAGACTGAACCGTCGACGGAACCAGGCACATGTAGAGGATGCCGGTGTAGAGCTCGTCGCTGATCAGCGTCGGTGACAGGAATCGCAGTGCTAGGCCGATCAGTGGGAACAGCACGAACGTCGCGGCGAGGACGACGGTGTGCAGTCGCCAGTGCTTGACGCCCTTCCAGGCTTCCTGCGGCGAGAGCCGTGCGCCGTAGAGCAGGAACAAGAAGCCGATGGCGATCTTGGTGGCCCAGTTCAGAATGCTCTCCGCGGTACCCGATACCGGGAACACACTTCCGAGCACGCCGGCGATGATGATGCCGAGGATGAACCCGTCGATGTAGAACCTACTGAGAAACTTCACCTGGCTAAGGATAACGGCGTGCGTCGACGGGCTCTCGAGCCCCACGAAGGTTGAAGCCCATCACGGCCAGGCACAGCAGCGTCCCGACGATCGACAGCTCGATGATGGCCGTCTGCATTCCCTGGAGGGTGATGGCGATACCCGCGATGATCGACGGGATCGCCAGTCCCGCGTAGCTGACGGTGAAGAACGCGGCCAGAACTCCGCCGTGGCTCTCGCGGGCGTGGGTCCGGGCGGCGGCGTTGACGCGCTTCATGCCGCCGGCAAACGCCAGACCGTGCCCGGCGCCGACCACGACGGTGATGGCGCCCAGCAGTGCCAGGCTCGGGACGAGGTCGACCACGAGGAGGCCGATCATTCCCAGAGCGAGGATTCCCAGACCGACGGTGACGGACGTGCGCGGGTCCATGCGGCTTCCGCCGAGTTGCGCGACCACCGAGCAGATCATCACCAGTGCAGCTGCCCCGCCGCCGAGCAGAAGGTTGTCGATGTTCAGCAGGCTGGTCATCCACGACGGGACCACCGACTGGAAGAGCCCGACCGCGCCCCACGACAGCGCGACGGCGAGCGAGCTGAGCCAGAAAGTCTCGCGAATAGTGGCGGGAACATGTGGCATTTGGAAGAACCGCTTCGGGCGTGTGACGTCCCCGATCCGCGGAAGTAGCAGCAACACGATCAGTGCCGGGATGAACGCGACGAGGAAGATCAGATACGGCAACCGCAGCGGTTGTGGAAGGTACTGGGCGATTGCACCGGACACGAGTGGTCCGAGCGCACCGCCCAACGCGCCCGTCACCGTCGATACGAGCGCTGCTCGTCGGTGATCGAACTTCGGTTCCTGCTCCACCAATGCGGCGCTGCCCGCCGCACTGGCCGCGCCCACCGCGATTCCCTGGGCAATCCGGCCGACGAACAACCACACCGTCGCGTCGGCAAATGCCAGAACGAGCGTGCCGACGACGCTCAGAGCGAGTGCAGTAAGGAGCACGGTGCGTCGGCCGAGGGCGTCGGACAGCGGTCCGAAGAACAGCAATGCCGGAACGAGGCCGGCGACGTAGACGCCGTAGATCAGCGTCTGGATGGTGGGCGTGAATCCGAACTCGGTCCGGTACAGCCCGTAGACGGAGGTGGGCATGTTCGCGCCCAAGAGGATCACGGTGAGGACGTAGCCCACGCCGTAGAAGTGTCGATTGGTGCGGCGTGTGCGTTCTTCGGTGGCGACAGCTGTGGCGGACGTGGGAAGCCCCTCCTGAAGACAGAGTGCGAAAATACATGGGTCGTCCTACGTATCGTAGGTGAGTGGAATGATCGCCGCTAATGCTGTGAGGATGAGCTGATGACCGTTGTTCGCAAAGAGTCCGCGTACGAGCAATCCCTCGACTGGATGCGCACGCAGATCTCCGACGGCGTCTGGACAGTGGGCAATCGTGTTCCGACCGAGCCGGAGCTGATGAGTGTTCTCGGCGTCGGCCGGAACACCGTGCGCGAAGCGATCAAGACATTGACCTCGACGGGAGTTCTCGAGATCCGTCGCGGATCAGGGACCTTCGTGCGCGCTCGGACCGACATCGGCGGACTGCTCGGCAAACACGCGTCCGTCGACGAGATGAAATACGTCTTCGAAGTGCGTCGTGCGCTCGAGATGGAAGCGGTCCGGTTGGCGTGTGAGCGTCGCAGCGACGACGACGTTCGGATACTTCGTGAACTGGCCGCCAAGCGTGATGTCCCAGCGGAGAACTTCGTCGACGTCGATCTCGCGTTTCACATTGCCGTTGTCGATGCCGCCCACAATCCCGTGCTGAAAGATCTGTTTGCCGGAATCCTCGAAACAGTTCGAGCCACCTACGAGGTGACCGAAGGGGTGCATCCGCCGTCTCTGACGTCTTCGCATCATCAGGGAGTTGCCGAAGCCATCGCCGAACGCGATGTCACCAAAGCCAGGGCTGCGGCGTGTGGGTATCTCGAGAAGACTCAGGAAGCGATCGGTTCAGGCTCGGCGGTTACCGAGTCCGGGCGTCGGCCAATCGATTGAGTGACCCCGCGATGTCTTTGGCTTCGGGTGTCGTGATCGTGAGTCGGTCGCCACAAGCGAACGTGATGACCACCGCTGGTCCGGTGCGGGTGACGACGCCGTAGTTACGACGACCCTTGGTCTTGAGTCCCCAGCCGCCGAAGTCCGCGAACGGTTTGATCTCCGCGACGTCGGCTCCGACAACTTCCTCGATGCCGTAGGTCATCGCAGCCATCCCCATGTTGATCACCCGGATTTCCCGTTCGTCGACGATCACCCGGAAGCGAACCAGGCTGACGACGAGCAGTCCGAGTGCCCCGAAGATGAACAACGGCCAGAGTGACCGCATCGCCAACGCCATGATGACTCCGGGCGCCAGAGTGATCGCAGTGAGGATCACCGACCCCTTGGTGCTGAATCCGACGTCGTCGGAGATGGGGAGAGCGCAGCGGCTTCGCGGCAACCCGGCCGAGGGTTCGATCGTGGCAAGAGTGCGGACGCGGTAGTCACGCAGGAACGAGGCGCCGATCCACCCCACCACCCCGCCGATGACAAAGCCGACACCGAGAGACCACAGCGGGAGTGACGTCGTGGATGGATCGGTGACATCGAGTTGGGTGTAGAGCAAAGCGAAGTTCGCTGTCGTGATGAGCCCGACCACGCTCAGCCCGACAACTAACATGAATCGGCGCATCATCAGCATCGCGGGAGCAAGAGCAGCAATCGCACTCAGGCCGCCACCGAAGAGCAGCGTCAGAAGTGTAATGGTCCAGGCGTTGGCCGACGGGGTGGAGAATCCGTCCGGCGAGGTGGTGGTCCAGTGAGTCGCGATCTGTTCCGGGAGGCGGGGCTCCCAAATTTTTGTCAGGACGAAGCCGAAGACCGCACACAACAGCGGAACGACTAGCCCGAATACGACCCCGGCCGGGTCGACCACGCGATGTTTCACGTGAATCAATGAGCCGGCTGGCAAGCATCCTTGAGCGCGCAGGCACCGCAGGAAGCGGTGCCGCAAGCGGCAGCGTTCGCCTTGGCCTCGGGGGTCTCCGCCACCGGCTCGTCGGCGGCAGGCTCGGAGTGTCCGCCGCAGTTGCAGTCGTTACCGCATCCGCTCTGCTGCGGGAGCGCGGCGGCTGCGCGGGTGCCGATGCCTCCACCGAAACCGGCAGTGAGGACGGCGACGACGACGGCGATGATCGCGACGGCAATGCCGAAGACTCCGCCGATGGTCAGTGCTGCGACTCCGCCGATGACCAACATTCCAGCGGCCGCGAGCATGGTCGGACCGGCCACCTTGTTGGCGAGGGCGAACGACTCCTCGCTCCGCAGGGAATCCTCGGTGCGGACACCGGCCCAGCGGTTGCGCGGGAGTTTGCCGATCAGTCCGGCGACAGCAACTCCACCGACGGCGACAGCGAGCACGAATAGCACCACAGCGACAACGATCACCCATACAGGATAGGCGCGAGTGGAGTTGATGGTATGCCCGGGTCGTGCAGGCTCTACCCTGGTTATCGGTATTTCCGTCAGCCAAGTAGATAGCGACCACAGTGACCGAGTCTCCGCAGTCCCCCGATTCACCAGCCGACGCAACTCCGCAGCACCGCTACACCGCGGAGCTCGCCGGCCAGATCGAGCAGCACTGGCAGGACCGCTGGAGTGAGGAAGGCACGTTCAACGCGCCCAATCCGGTCGGTCCGCTCTCCTCGCCCGACGGTGTTCCCGCCGACAAGCTCTTCGTGCAGGACATGTTCCCGTACCCCTCGGGTTCGGGCCTGCATGTCGGTCACCCGCTCGGATACATCGCTACGGACGTCTTCGCGCGCTTCCATCGCATGCAGGGCCGCAATGTCCTGCACACCCTCGGCTACGACGCCTTCGGTCTCCCGGCCGAGCAGTACGCCGTGCAGACGGGTACCCACCCACGGACCACCACCGAGTCCAACATCGCGAACATGAAGCGCCAGCTGCGACGCCTGGGTCTGGGCCACGACGAGCGTCGTAGTCTCGCGACGACGGATGTCGACTTCTACCACTGGACGCAGTGGATCTTCCTGCAGATCCATGGCGCCTGGTACGACAAGGAAGCCGGCAAGGCGCGTCGTATCTCCGAGTTGGAAGCCGAGTTCGATTCCGGTGAGCGCGCTCTGGAAGACGGACGCGAGTGGGCTTCGTTGGACGTGGCCGCGAAGGCCAAGGTTCTGGACTCGTACCGCCTTGTCTACCAGTCGGATTCGATGGTCAACTGGTGCCCCGGTTTGGGTACCGTCCTGGCCAACGAGGAAGTCACCGCCGACGGTCGTAGTGACCGCGGAAACTTCCCAGTCTTCCGTAAGCATCTCCAGCAGTGGATGATGCGCATCACCGCGTACTCCGATCGCCTGGTCGACGACCTCGAGTACTTGGATTGGCCGGACAAGGTCAAGGCCATGCAGCGCAACTGGATCGGACGCTCGTACGGTGCCGAAGTTACCTTTGCCGCAGGCGAGTACGGCGTCGATGTGTTCACTACCCGTCCGGACACGCTGTTCGGCGCCACCTACGTGACGCTGGCTCCTGAGCACGACTTGGTGGACAAGCTCGTCGCGGACGAGTGGCCCGAAGGTGTCGACGCGCGCTGGACTGGCGGTGCCACGACTCCGGCGGAAGCTGTTGCTGCATACCGTAAGTCGATTGCCGCCAAGACCGACCTGGAGCGCCAGGAAAACAAGGAGAAGACGGGCGTCTTCCTCGGTTCCTACGCCGTCAATCCGGTCAACGGACACAAGGTTCCGATCTTCATCGCCGACTACGTTCTGACGGGTTACGGCACCGGTGCGATCATGGCAGTTCCGGGACACGATCACCGTGACTGGGAGTTCGCGAACGCGTTCGGCCTGGATATTCTCGAAGTTATTGCCGGTGGCAATGTTTCGGAGGCTGCGTACTCCGGTGACGGCCCGCTGGTGAACTCCGACTACCTCGACGGGCTGGACGTTGCCGAGGCCAAGGCGACCGTCATCAGTCGCCTCGAGGAGAGCGGCCAGGGCAAGGGCACCATCCAGTACAAGCTGCGCGACTGGCTTTTCGCGCGTCAGCGTTACTGGGGCGAGCCTTTCCCGATCGTCTACGACGCGGACGGCAACGCACACGCTCTGCCGGATTCGGCTCTGCCCGTGGTGCTTCCGGAGGTCGAGGACTACGCACCCGTGTCCTTCGATCCGGACGACGCCAACTCCGAGCCCTCTCCCCCGCTGAACAAGGCGACCGACTGGGTCAACGTCGAGCTCGATCTCGGTGACGGTCTGCAGACCTACCACCGCGACACCAACGTCATGCCGCAGTGGGCAGGTAGCTCGTGGTACCAGCTGCGCTACATCGACCCCACCAACCAGGACGCCTTCTGCGACCCGCAGAACGAGGCGTACTGGACGGGCCCGCGTCCGGAACTGCACGGCCCCAACGATCCCGGTGGAGTCGACCTGTACGTCGGCGGCGTCGAGCACGCAGTGCTGCACCTGCTGTACTCGCGCTTCTGGCACAAGGTTCTGTTCGACCTGGGCTACGTGTCCTCGAGCGAGCCGTACCGCCGCCTGTACAACCAGGGCTACATCCAGGCATTCGCGTACACCGACGCCCGCGGCGTCTACGTGCCGGCAGAGGAGGTCGTCGAGCGTGACGGCAAGTTCTTCTACGAAGGCGCCGAGGTCAACCGCGAGTACGGCAAGATGGGCAAGAGCCTGAAGAATGCCGTTGCGCCGGACGAGATCTGCGCCGAGTTCGGTGCAGACACTCTGCGTGTGTACGAGATGTCGATGGGTCCGCTGGACACCTCGCGTCCGTGGGCAACCAAGGACGTCGTCGGTGCTGCGCGATTCCTGCAGCGAGTGTGGCGCGTCGTCATCGACGAGGAGACCGGCAAGCCCCGTGTCACCGACGAAGCTCCTGGTGAAGAGACGCTGCGTGCGCTCAACAAGGCGATTTCCGGTGTCATCGAGGATTACACGGCGCTGCGCGACAACACGGCCGCCGCGAAGCTGATCGAGTACAACAACCACCTCACCAAGGCGTTCCCGGGCGGTGCGCCGCGTGCTGCTGTCGAGCCGCTGGTGCTGATGCTCGCTCCCCTGGCGCCGCACCTCGCGGAAGAGCTGTGGTCGCGTCTGGGTCACACGGAATCCCTTGCGCACGGACCCTTCCCGGCAGTCGAGGAGAAGTGGCTCGTCGAGGATACCGTCGAGTACCCGATCCAGGTCAACGGCAAGGTTCGTAGCCGCATCAGCGTCCCGGCGGATGCCGATCGCAAGGCTGTCGAAGAGATTGCGCTGGCCGACGAGAAGATCGTCGCTCTGCTCGAGGGCAACGCACCCCGCAAGGTGATCGTTGTGCCGGGCAAGATGGTCAACATAGTTCTGTAGGGCCTTCGGCCCCTGTGCGCCGTTTTGGTAGTTACCGCTACCGAAACGGCGCACAGTCGTTTCTGGGGGATGATTCCCGAAGTTGACACCGAGGGGGGAACCTCAAAGGCGGGATCGTCAAGTACGGGGTGGTCGGTATTTCGAAGATGGGAATGGCTCCACGTTCAAGTTCGAACCGAAAATCGTTGCCGTTGCTCATAATCCAAGGCCAGGTTCGAGTTTGTGATGCCAATCAGTCGTTGTCCTGAATGTCCCGCTCCACGGAACATTTGGTAGCGCGTGTTCGATGTGAGGGCTGTGATGCACGTAACACGTTGCCGAGAGCGGTAGCTGTCGTTCCACTGCACTTCCCCGCAAGGCCCCCGTCGGCGGTATTCGACAGGGGGTCAATCGAATTTTGTAGGTGTCCCGAAAGGATCTTCCAGCCATGGCGTCTCACGTCCACAGCTCCGGTTCGTCTCCTAGTGCGCCCGAACCGACATCGATACCGGAGCGTTGGACTCCGCGACTGGTGTTCTCTCTGGCGTCGATCGTTCTACTTCTCGAGATGCTCGCGGTGAGCTACATGATGATTTCCACTGCGCTGCCGGCCATCTCGACGCATTATCAGACGACGCAGGGAGCATGGCTGCTCACGTCGTTCTTGCTGCTGGGGGCGGTCGCGTCTCCTCTGCTCGGAAAGCTCGCCGACATGTACGGCAAGCGAAAAGTCCTGCTCTTGGCGGTCGCCGGCGCAGCGGTCGGATCCTTCATTTCGGCGGTTGCGCCGAGCTATGCCGTCCTGATTCTGGGCCGGTCATTGACGGGTCTGCTCGTTCCCTGCCTCTTCCTGAGCTACTCCCTCATTCGAGATGTCTTCCCGCCGAAAACTGTTGCGCTGGCGGTCAGTATCGCGACTTCCGGTATGGGTCTGATCGCGATTCCGGCGCCGTTCGTCTCCGGTTGGTTGATCGACAACCACGGGTTCCGGAGCATCTTCTGGTTCTTTGTCGTCGGGCTGGTTCTCCTCGGCGGCATGATCTTCGCTTCGACGGCGGAATCGACTGTCCGACTTCGCTCTTCGCTGGACCTGATCGGTGCGGTACTGCTCGGATCGGGCATCGCCGGAATTCTGATCGGCGTCAGCTTCGGACCGACCTGGGGCTGGAAGAACGGTTCGACACTGGCCTACCTGATCGGCGGCGTCGCACTGTTGGTGGCTTGGGTTGCCTCTGCCCGAGCCATCCGCGAGCCCTTGATCGACCTGCGCTACTTCGGCAAGCGTTCGGTGATGCTCACTGCCGTCGGTGCCGGGTTCTGCTACGGCGCGTCGGGAGTCTTCACGATTCTGCTGCCGATGATGGTGATGACCCCAGCAGTTCTCGGCCTGGGATACGGATTCGGCGTCACGGCAGAGGGATTCGCGATCTTCCAGGCGCCGCTTGGCGGCATGGTGGTGGTCGGTGGTTTGATCGTGGGCTTCCTCGTGGGGCGCAACATCCGGCCCCGTCTGCTGATGATCATCGGAATGATCCTCATGGCAGTCGGATTCACGTTGACGGCAACCATTCACGACAACAAGCCTCTGCTCATCATCTTTGCCGGAATCTTCGGTGTCGGTATGGGTATGGGCTACGCCTCCATCCCGAACCTGCTCATCGAGGCAGTGCCGCCGCAGTTGCAGGCAACCACGGCGAGCATGGTTGCGGTCTTCCAGAGCATCTTCCCCGCAGTGCTTCCCGTCATCGCCTTCACGGTCTTGAACTCGCACATCGCGATGGCGATGGAGGGCGCTGTCTTCTACACCGACGAGGGCATGCGTATCGCGTTCCTGATCGGTGCTGCTGCAGCAGTTCTCGGCGCGATCGCAGCCGTGTTCCTGCCGCGAAACATCGTCCAGATCGGCGCAGAAGACGGTGTGCAGCAGGAGACGTCCCTCCTCCCGGCTCACTGATCACACGATGATGTGCGGCTACTGGCCAACTTCCGTAGCCGCACATCGCCGTGGTGCACTTCGACGTCATGCAAGATGAATCTCCTGCAGCGAGATCTCACCCCGCAGCGGACGCTCTGCGACCTGTGCCAGATCAGATACGAATGTGTCCGCGATCGATCGGGTGGTGGTGAGTTGTACCGACAGTACATTGTTCGCTTGACTGCACACAGTTGCGCCGTGCCGGTACGCCACCAGCGCCACGGGATCGACGCGTTGGAAAGTCGCGGTGACGTGTAGGCCGACCTGTGGTGTCACCGGAACGAACGGGCCGTGGTCCGTCTTGATGCGAACTATCCCGATGATCTTGTTGAGACGCTTGATCAACATGGCGTCGGAGATCGTTGCCGGGCAACGGTACGCGATCGACATTCCGGTGACTCCCGGCGATGTCACGGATACCCATGTAGACAGGCTGACGACCTCGACGCCGAGCTTCCACCCCAGCGACGAAATACGTGCGAGAACCGCCGCGGTATCGTGGCATTCGACCACCATGGTGCCCACCCGACTCGTATCGGTGCCCACCCGAGCCGCTTCACCCATTTCCTCGACCTCCTCCGCCTAGAGAGGAAGTCCGGGCGCATCGACCCCGATGATTCTCGATCCCCGGAAGAAGTCGAGAAGCTCTGCGTCGCCGTGTGCGCCGATACCGCTTCCGCCCCAGAAACTCTGGGTCGAGTGGTCGTCTAGGTCCAGGAGGCTGGTGCTGTTGATCTTGTTCTCACCGCAATCGATTCGGGTCGCAAGTTCACGAGCGGCGTCGACGTCGGCGCCGAACACGTATCCGGCCAGGCCGGTATCGAGAGCGTTGGCCTCGAGCAGAGCTTCCTCGTCGGATGATGCTCGGTGCACCGTCAGGATCGGCCCGAAGGTCTCCGATTTGGTCTGCTCCGACGAGATTCCGCGCACCACTGTCGGTGGGAAGAACCATCCGGAATCGTCAGGCACGGGGGTGCTCGAGACGGCCGTGCCGCCCACGCCACGGAGGAACTCGACGGTATCCCGCATCCGTTGGAGTTGAGGCTCGTTCGCCTGCGGACCCATCGTGGTGTTGGCGTCATCGGTTCGGCCGAGTGCGATTTCGGCCGTGCGGTCGAGTATTGCGTCGACAAGCCGGTCGTGAAGGTGCGGCGGCACGAAGACGCTTCCCGGACTCTCACACCATTGCCCGTTGAGTTTGGTGAACCCGTCGACGAGTGCGGTGGCAGTCAGATCGATGTCGGCGTCGGCGCGGATGATCACGGGGTTGTTGCTGCCGAGCTCGAGTTGAAGAGCCTTGAAATCGGTAGAAGCTGCAGCGGCGATGGAACTACCGGCCGCTCGGCCGCCGGTGAACGCCAGTGCTCGGATTCGTCGATCGGAGGCCAGTAGATGCCCGACGTCCCCGCCTCCGTGAACGAGTTGAAACAGAGCTTTCGGCGCGTCGACTTCGGCGATGGCACGTGAGATCGCCTCGGCAAGCACGTTGGGTCCTGACGGAGCCCAGTTGGAGGGCTTGGCGATGACCGGAGCACCTGCGGCCAAAGCGAATGCGGTCTTCTTGGCGGTGATGAAGCTCGGTGCGTTCCACGGTGCGATCACAGCGGTCGGGCCCCACGCCAGCCGACGTAATTGTGCACCTGACGCCAGCTGCTCGAACCCGGAGGAGTTCTTCAGATGCGTTGCAGCACTGCGGAACAGATCGGGAAGTCCGCCGGCGAAAAGTGTGCTGATCGAAAGCGGAAGGCCGTTGTTCTTGGAGTCCTCACGAGCGATCGCCGCAGTCCGTTCTTCGACAAGTTCAGCCGTTCTCTCGAGTAGGCGCACCCGGTCGGCGACCGATCGACGGGTCCAGACACCCGATCGGTGAAGTTCTGTCGCGGCGGTGATCGCCCTCTCCGCCTGTTCGGTGGAGGACGAGAGTTGGGCTTGCAGTTTCTCTCCGGTGTCGGGATCGGTGAGAAATTCGCCGAGGTCGATAGCCGGTGTTTCGACGTTTCCGTCGATCGTGTTGTTCTGGGGCACGAGTGAGCATGAAGTGGTCATGACTGTCCTTCGTGGCGAAATCGTTTGTAGGTCAGATGTTGTCGAGGTAGCGTTCGCGTTCCCAGTCGGTGACCGCGGACATGAAGGAATCCCATTCGTCCTTGGCGACCGCCGCATAGTGCGATACGACGTCGGCGCCGAACGCCGCGAGTGCGAACTCACTGGCCTCGAGCGCACGCGCCGCTTCGTCCAGTGTGCCGGGCAGCGGTTGTTGCTTCACCTTCTCGAGTGTGTCTGTGTCGCTGTACCCGTCGCGTCGTACCGGTGCGCCGGGATCGAGCTTTCGTGTCAGACCGTCGTTCATCGACGCCAGAACGGCGGCGAGTGCGAGATACGGATTTGCGTCCGCCCCTGGCAGTCTCATTTCGAGACGGTTGGCGGACGGTGCACCGGTGATGAGTCGGCAGGTGGTAGTCCTGTTGTCGAAACCCCAGGTCAAGCCGTTCCCCGAGAAATCGTGGCTGGCTCTGGTGCGGCGCATCGAGTTGATGGTCGGCGTGTAGAACAGCATGAGTTCCGGGCAGTGCTCGAGAACTCCGCCGACGGCGTGCAGCAGTTCGGCGCTCGCGGTGTTTTCTGCGCTTTCGTCGTGGAATGGGAAGGTGTCGTCGCTCCGCATGGACGCGTGAATATGACACGACGAGCCCATGCCGTCGGTGCTCGGACGTGCCATGAAGGTAGCAGTGAGCCCTTCTGCCGCAGCGACGTCGTGGACGACCTGCTTGAATAGCACATGGCGGTCGGCCATCTCGAGGGCGGTTCCGTATTCGAGGTTGATCTCCCACTGGCCCAGGCCGTATTCGACCTGAGAGACCTCCACGGGAATCGCGCTCTCCTCCAACGCGGTTCGTACCTTGCGGAAGAAAGGTTCCATCGCGTTGCCGGCGGTGATGGTGTAATCCGAGGGCACCAGGGTGGTGGGTTCGAGATCCCGATAGCCGCTGCGCCGCAATGCGTCGGGGGTACCTCGGTAGAGGTGGAACTCGAGTTCCGTTGCCGCGTAGACGGTGTGGCCGTCAGCTTCGAGCTTGTCGATCTGTTTGCGCAGGATCGTGCGCGGTGCGATCGGGACCATCTCGCCGGTATGTTCGTCGACCGAGTCAGCGATGACGATGGCAGTGGACTCGAGCCACGACGCGCGTCGCAGTGTTCCCAGGTCAGGTTGCAGGCGGAAGTCATGCCAGCCGGTGTGTCCGCCGGCGTAGTCGACAACGAGTTTGTCCATGCGTTGGCTGGCATCCCAGGCATACACACAGGTGCACACATGCAGACCCTCGTCGATGTTCGCGAGGAAAATTCGCGTCGGGACTCGTTTGCCGATCAACCGTCCGTAGAGGTCGATACCGGCGATGAGGACGGTGTCGATGTCGGACTCGGCGAGCTCGGCCGTGGTGAGCCGGCCTTTCATCGGGCAAGCCATCCGCCGTCGACGGGCAGCTGGACTCCACTGATGTAGGAGGCGTCGTCGGAGAGCAGGAAGGAGACTGCAGCACCCATGTCCTCGGGGCGGCCGACGCGCGGCACCAGGAGCCTGGACTTCATGAAGTCGAGAACTTCGCCGGAGGAGACGTCGATGCCAGGCAGGAAGGCGGTGGGGACCGGCCCGGGGGCGATCGCGTTGACTCGTACGTTGTACCGCGAGAGTTCGACGGCCAGAGCCTTCGTCAGCATCTTCACTCCACCCTTCGACGCGTTGTAGTGGACCTGTGCGAAGCCCTGGGAGGACACGACCACGTCCGCTTCCACCGTCGACAAGTTCACCACAGCGCCGCTGTTGCCGTCGCGGAAGTACGGGGTGGCGATCTGCGTGACGATGAACATGCCCTTGAGATTGACGTCGAGGACGAGGTCCCACTCTTCGTCGGTGAGGTTCTCGAGAGAACTCATCGTGATCAGGCCGGCGTTGTTGACGAGGTAGTCGAAGCGTCCCCATTCGGCGACGGTGGCTTCGAAAGCGGCGCTCACGGCGGCGCGGTCGCGCACATCGGCCTCAAGGGCGAGCGCGGGTGTGCCGTACTGCGATTCGATAAGTGCGACGGTCTCCTTTGCACTTTCGATGTGAAGGTCCACGACCGCGACGCGGGCACCGTCGGAGGCGAGGCGCAGCGCGATGCCGCGGCCGATTCCGGAGCCTGCACCGGTGATCAGGGCAACCTTGTTCTCATGCGTACGTGACATTGTTGTCTTCCATTCTGTGATGATCGATCTGGTGAGAAGAATTGGTCCGACGGGAGGTTGCAGCGTCGACGAGCCACGAGAAGAGCGGGTCGATTTCGACGAAGAATTCGGGGTGCCACTGCACGCCCACCACGGGGCGATCGGCGGCCTGGATGGCTTCGGCGACGCCGTCGAGCGCGCGTCCGACGATCCGAAGCCCGCTCCCCGGGGTGTCCACGGCTTGGTGGTGAAGGCTGTTCACGTGAATGCTGTTGCCGTACAGACTGTATGGGATGGAGCCGGATTCAAGGGCGACCTGTTGTGGTCGGTAGGAACGCGGATAGCCGAAGAAGCTGTGCGCCTCACCGGCGTCGGTCGGAAGGTCGGCAACCAGTGTGCCGCCGCGGGCGACGTTGACGACTTGGTGTCCTCGGCACACTCCCAGGATTGGCAGTCCGATTTCCCAGGCTGCATCGACCAGGGCGAACTCGAATTCGTCCCGAGCGGGGTCGATGGGTGACGAGTTGGGGCCGGGGGTGCGGCCGTATCGTCGGGGGTCCACGTCGGAACCACCGCTGAGGACGAGGGCGTCGAGATGCTCGACGATTCGGCGCGGATCACTGTGGATGCTCAGCAGGATCGGTTGACCACCGGCGGCGCGGATCTTCGACGGAAAATCGGTGAAGAACATTTCCATCAACGCGTCGCCGACGACGTTGGGTAGTGACGGCCCGCCGCGGTCGACGCGGCCGGTGACTCCGATCAGGGGCATGGCGGGGAGTGCCTCCGCCGTCATCGTGAATTGGGTCATAGGAGCGAGCATAGAACCATTGAATGGCTTTTCGCTAGAGTTTGGCTTGTAAAGTTGGGGTAACGGGTTCGAAGTGCCGCGCGCTGCTGTATCTATTCAAGGACAGTTGCGAATGGGAGCGTTCGATTTCGTAGGTCAAGACGAAGCGTACGAGGACGAAGCTGAAGAGTCGGTCCAGGCACCGAGTAGGGGGTACGAGACGTGCAGATCGACAAGCTGCCGGCCATCGAATTCATGGTCAGTGCACCGACGTTGGGGGAGGATATCGCTCGACGCTTGCGACTGCTCATTCACAGCGGCGCGCTCAGCCCCGGTGATCGCCTGCCATCCGAGCGTGAACTGTCTCAGCAACTCGAAGTCGGTCGAGTCAGTGTGCGAGAAGCGGTCCGAATCCTTCAGGCGATGGGATACATCGAGGTGCGGCGAGGAGCCACGGGCGGATCGTTCGTTTCGGAGTTGACCAGGCCTTATGAAGACTGGGTTGGCCAGTTGAAAGCGCGAGAAGCAGACATCGACGAGATCGTCGACCTCCGTATCGGGTTGGAAATGCGCACGGCAAGCCTCGCGGCGGTCCGGCGAACCGATCGTCATCTTCTCGAGTTGCTCGAATCCATTGAGCAATTGGGGGTTTCCGGAAGTCGGGGATCGTTCCGGGCTTGTGACGCCAGGTTCCACGGCGGTATCGCCAGAGCGGCGGGAAACAGCAGGTTGGAGGCCGCTGTGGTCGAGGCTCGCGGCGAAATGTTCGTCCCCGTCGATCATCTCGTGTTCGAAGACCAGGTCGAGGCTTCGAGGGTGGAGCACAAGGAAATCTTCGAGGCGATCAAGCGGGGCGACAGCGCTCGCGCGGCGGAGGCAATGGAACGTCACATTCTGCACGCAAAAGACGAGCTCAAACGCTTGGCGCTGCAGGAAGAAGGCTGACGGGAGCGCGACGAACGGACGGTTCGTCCCGTTTTTCGCAAGTAAAAGTTTTGTGAATTGGGTCCCGAATCGACTTCAATGGTTCTAATATCGCCCGTATGACCCATACTTCCGTCAATGCTTCACGTGATGCATCCGGCGATGACCGAACTCTTCGAGGCTCGCTGGGTACCGGCTCGATAGTCCTCATGGTCGTTGCCGCAGCTGCTCCCCTGACTGTGATCAGTGGTCTTGTGCCGCTGGGTATTTCCGGTGGCAACGGTGCGGGCTTCCCCATGACCTTCGCCGTGACAACCGGTGTACTTCTGCTCTTCGCCGTCGGGTTCACCGCGATGTCGCGTTACATCCCGGGAACCGGAGCGTTCTATCTCTACATCGGACATGGTCTCGGCCGTGGTGCCGGCGTCGGCAGTGCGATGTTGGCCCTCGTCAGTTACAGCACAGTGCAATTGGCCGTATACGGCTACCTCGGCCCGGCAATGAGTTCGTTGATCACCTCCTACGGTGGTCCGGAGGTGCCGTGGTGGATCTTCTCGCTCGCCTCGTTGGCTCTGGTAGCCGTCCTCGGATTTCGTCATATCGAATTGTCGGGCAAGGTGCTCGGCATCCTGTTGATCGCAGAGGTCGGGATCGTAGTCGTACTCGACGCTTTCATCATCGCCGACGGTGGTCCGGAAGGCCCGTCGACAGCAATGTTCTCTCCGTCGGAAATATTCTCCGGATCCCCCGGCGTCGCATTGGTATTCGCGCTTGCCGGTTACATCGGGTTCGAGTCGACGGCGATCTTCCGTGACGAAGCGAAGGATCCCGCGCGGACTATCCCGCGAGCGACATACGCCGCCTTGATCCTCATCGGCGGCTTCTACGCTCTCTCCAGTTGGGCGGTTGTGACAGCCTGGGGCGACAAGGGTGCAGTGGACATTGCGGGTACTGACCCCGACGGCATGCTGATCACCACTGCCACCGACTTTGCCGGAACGGTGACAGCCCACCTGATTCAAATTCTGTTGGTGTCCAGTCTCTTTGCCGCAGTTCTGTCTCTCCACAATGTCTTGGCCAGATACATCTTCGTTCTGTCGAACACCGGCGTTCTGCCGGGCGCAGGTGGGCGGACGCACCGCGTGCATGGTTCGCCGCACATCGCGTCAGTGGTGCAATCCTGCTGTGCTCTGGTACTTCTCGGAGCTTGCATCGTCATCGGTCTGGATCCGGTGACACAGATCTTCGCGTGGTTCGCCGGCGTTGCAACGGTGGGGATCGTGGCTCTCATGTTGCTCACGTGCCTTGCGGTGCTCGTCTTCTTTCATCGTACGAAGGTCGATCAGCGATTCTGGCACACCAAACTTGCCCCGAGCTTGGGCCTTGTCGGGCTGATCGGATTCGCGATCGCCATTGCCGGAAACCTTCCGCTCCTACTGGGCGGCAACATTCTGGCCGTGGTGATGACCGGGGTGCTGGTGCTCGCGTTTGTCGGTGGATTCCTCTATGCGCGACGACGGAAGCAAGTGAGCTTCGAACTCCCGTCGTGAGAGGGCTTTCGGTGAAATGATGGGTGCACCCGCACTCGAGAAAGCAGGACTCCCATGACGTTCGCGGATCTGGACGGTGACGAACTGTGGAGTTACCTGACGGAGCGTTCAGGATTGCCCGGCCCGCGCGCGAACCTTGGGCTCATGCTCGAGTTCGCGCGCGGCGCCGATGACGACGACATCCTGCTGGCGGCGGAGTCCGAGGACGAATACATCCGCTGCTGTGGGATCGTCGGGCTCGGATTCATCCTTGTTCGTTCACGCGACAAGGCTGTTCTGAACAGTCTCACGGAGGCGACCACCAGTGCGTCGTGGCGTGCACGTGAAGCTGCCGCGATGGCCGTTCAAGCGATAGGCGACACGGATCCGGAATTGTTCCGGGCGATCATCGAGCAGTGGGCGCGCTCCACCCATCCATTGACGCTGCGCGCAGCGCCTGCCGGTATCTGCGAGCCACGGTTGCTGAAGGACAAGACCAACGCTGCGCTGGCCGTTCAGGTGTGCCGAGACGCTACCGAGTGGATCGTCTCGCAACCGGATGACGCCCGTCGTGACGCCGATACACGGACTCTCCGGCAGGCGCTCGGATACTGCTGGAGTGTCGCGGTTGCGGCGGATCCGGAGAATGCACTGCCGGCATTCCTCTCCCTGGAGGCGTCGGACGACGCCGATGTCGTCTGGATCGTGCGGGAGAACCGGAAGAAGGCTCGCCTGCGCAAGGTGCTCGAAAGCTGACCCGTGGAACAGAGTCGTAGGTTATCCTCAGAATTAGAACCTGTTCTAACTACGAGGGGTAGACCATGGCACCGTCCGCAGAGGTAATCCGCAAGACCGTCGACGCCTACATCGAGACCGTTGCGACGGGCACTGCTGCCCAGGTTGTGGCCCTGTACGCAGAGGGTGCAACGGTTGAAGACCCGGTTGGTACCGACGTGCGCACCACCCGCGAGTCCATTCTCGAGTTCTACTCCGTGATCGAGAATTTCGACCAGGAAGCTCACCTTCAGACCCTCCGCATCGCCGGAAACGAAGCGGCATTCCACTTCTCGCTGATCACCAAGCTCGGCGAGCAGACCCTGACCATCGCACCCATCGACGTCATGACCTTCGACGACGACGGAAAGATCCTGTCGATGCGCGCATTCTGGAACCAGGAAGACATGATCACCGCCTGACATGACGGTCAAGACGATCGACGTCGACGGATTCTGTTGGCAGATCGACGATTCCGGTTCCGGGACAGCTGTGGTCATGTGCCACGGCTTTCCCGGCCTCGGATACAGCTTTCGCCATCAGTCGGCAGCGTTGGCGGAAGCGGGTTTTCGGTCGATTGCACTCGACATGCCCGGTTACGGCGGCACTACCCGCCCCGACGCGATCGAGGATTACACCAACGACGCCGTCGCGAACCGGCTGATCGACCTACTCGACGCTCTCGGAATCGACAAAGCGGTGTTCGTCGGACACGATTTCGGCGCTCCGGTCGCGTGGACGACAGCGCTTCGTCACCCCGATCGCGTTGCGGGACTGGTCTCCTTGGCGGTTCCCTATGCGCCGGACAGATTCCCGGCCAAGCCCTCGACGATCTACGCCGCCTTGGCGCGAAAGCACTTTCTGCACATTCACTATTTTCAGGAACCGGGTGTCGCGGAGCGCGAACTCGACGCCCGTCCACGTGAATTCCTTCAGCGGCTCTTCCACGCCTTGTCCGGGGCTTACCGGTACCTCGATGTGTGGAAGAACCCGTCCGAAGGAAACGGCTATCTCGACGTACTTCCCGAGGCGCCGGCGTTGCCGTGGTCGTGGCTCACCGAGGATGATTTGGATGTCTATGTAAAGGCCTTTACTGCAACAGGTTTCACCGGTGGCTTGAACTGGTACCGAGCGTATGACGCCAATTGGGAGCGCAGCGCGGATCTGGACGGCGCGCACATCGAGGTCCCGACGCTCTTCGTTGCGGGCGCGGAAGACCCGGTCATCGCGATGAGCGGTCCCAAGGCACTGGACCGAATGAAGGACACTGTCCCCGACCTGCGGGGTGTACATCTCCTCGGCGGTGCGGGGCACTTCGTACAACAAGAACGCGCTGTCGAGGTCAATGAACTTTTGATCTCTTTCCTTCGGAGTCTCTAGGCGAAATCGGACAGAGGGTCTAGCGTTGCGCAGATGCGCACCAGGATCTTCGATCGCGGTATTCGTGTTGGTATCACCGGTGCTCTTGTTGCCGGTTCGCTTCTGGCTCTGGGCGTGTCCGGTGCCGCCGCCGCGCCGCCTTGCCCTGGATCGTCACCCGCCATACTCAGCGCCCAGATTCCGGGTGCGGCCCTCGAGGGTGTCACGGTGGACGGGCAAGGGCGCCTGTATACGACCGACCTGGTGAGTGGGCGGATCTTCCGCGTCGACGGGCCTGGTCAGGCCGCAGTTCCGATCGCGACGGTTCCCGGCGGTGCGGGCGCACTCGCGTGGAGCCCGGACGGTTCACTGCTGGTGGGTACCGGAGCAAACGCCGGCGTGCTGATCGGCGATCTGACGCGTGCTGCGTCGGTCGCGCGGGTGGACGTGAACTCGGGCGCCGTGACGCCGATAGCCGGTGGTCTGAGCGCTGCAAACGGCCTTGCTGTCGCGCACGACGGGACGATCTACGCCACCAACGATTTCGGTTCGCTGATCGGAAAGGTCAGCCCGAATGGTTCCGTCGACCCGGCGTGGGCAACCTTCCCGAGTGCAAACGGCGCTGCCCTGAGCGCCGATAATCGCTGGCTCTACGTTTCGCGCACGTTCGCAAACCCGGGTGTCAGCCGCATCTCCGTGGACAATCCGGGATATTCGGAGTCGTTGGTCGATCTCGGTGGTTTTGAAACCTTTTCTGCCCCAGATGGTTTGACCTTGGACTCGCGAGATCGCGCAATTATTCCCACGGACATCAGTGGTGAGGTGTGGCGGATCGACGGACCCGGCCAGTACTGCTCGCTCACCAGCGGACTGCAAGCGTCGAGTGTGTTGACCTACGGGCGTGGCAATTCCGGTTTCGCGGCCGGGCATCTCTACCGCGCCGGGTTCGACGGAAAGATCTTCGAGATTCCGGCCGGCTTCGACGCGGGCGCCCAGGCCGCAACCCCCTGACGCGACACCCTGACGCGACTTACCCACTACTGATGCCGGGACTGCCGGAATCGTCCATACTGGTCTGCATGGCGGAAACGAGTGAGATCGACGAGGCCGAAGTGGCCCTTCCCGCGATACCGCAGCCGTTGCTGACCCCGCTCACGGAAGCTGCGATCTTCCTGGTTTTCACCATCGACGAGGGTGGTGAGCAGGCAGTTCACGACGTTCTGGCGGATATTTCCGGGCTGCAGCGCTCGATCGGATTCCGGGTTCCCGCCGGTGGCTTGGCTGCCGTCGTCGGCATCGGTTCGGATGCGTGGGATCGACTTTTCGACGGTCCACGGCCGGCGGAATTGCATCCGTTCGTCGAGTTGACCGGTGACAAACACCACGCCCCGCGCACGCCGGGCGATCTGTTGTTTCACATCCGTGCCCGTCAGATGGACCTGTGCTTCGAGTTCGCCACGGTCGTGACCAACAGGTTGGCCGGGGCCGCGTCGGTGATCGACGAGGTCCACGGGTTCAAGTATTTCGAGCAACGCGACCTCATGGGTTTTGTCGACGGTACCGAGAACCCGTCCGGGCAGGCCGCTTACGTCGCGGTCACCGTCGGTGACGAGGATCCGGATTTCGCAGGCAGCAGTTACGTCATCGTCCAGAAGTACCTCCACGACATGTCGGAGTGGAACTCCCTGCCCGTCGAGGAGCAGGAGAACGTCATCGGACGCTCCAAGCTCGAAGATCTCGAGATGGACGACGACACCAAGCCGGCCAACTCCCACACCGCACTCACCGTCATCGAGGACGAATCCGGTGAGCAGATCCAGATTCTGCGCGACAACATGCCGTTCGGCCACGTCGGCTCCGCTGAGATGGGTACCTATTTCATCGGTTACTCGGCGTCGCCGACGGTCACCGAGCAGATGCTCACCAACATGTTCATCGGGAATCCCGTCGGCAATTACGATCGCATTCTCGATTTCTCCACCGCCGTCACCGGAATCAATTTCTTCGTTCCGACGGCGGACTTTCTCGACGATCCCCCGGACTTGCCGACCAGGCTCGTTCCCGAAGCGACGTTCACAGCGCCCATCTCTGACGGTTCTCTCGGAATCGGCAGCCTCAAAAGGAGTGCCCAGCAATGACAAACCTGCACCGCGACCTAGCACCCATTTCGGCAGCAGCCTGGGCCGAGATCGAAGAAGAGGCGAGCCGTACCTTCAAGCGTCACGTCGCCGGTCGTCGTGTCGTGGATGTGGAGGGACCGTCGGGTGACGATCTCGCGGCCATCCCACTCGGGCATCAGGTGCCGATCAATCCCTTGGCCGACGGCGTCATCGCACATGCTCGTCAGTCCCAGCCGATCATCGAACTGCGGGTCCCTTTCACCGTCAGCCGTCAGGCCATCGACGACGTCGAACGCGGCGCCAAGGACTCCGACTGGCAGCCCGTCAAGGACGCGGCCAAGCAGATCGCGTTCGCCGAGGACCGCGCCATCTTCGAGGGATACCCCGCAGCCAGCATCACCGGCGTGCGGGCCAGCGGTTCCAACCCGGAACTGAAGCTACCCATCGACGCCAAGGACTACCCGGAAGCCATCAGCCAGGCGATCACGTCGCTGCGCTTGGCCGGTGTCAACGGACCGTACTCACTGCTCTTGAATGCAGATGCGTTCACCGCGATCAACGAGACCTCCGATCACGGCTACCCCATCCGCGAGCACCTGCGACGCGTCCTCGACGGCGAGATCATCTGGGCCCCGGCCATCGACGGCGCTTTCCTGCTGTCGACGCGTGGCGGTGACTACGAATTGCACCTCGGCCAGGACCTGTCCATCGGCTATCTCTCGCACGATGCGAACTCCGTCGAGCTGTACTTCCAGGAATCGATGACGTTCCTCATGTACACCAGCGAAGCTGTTGTCTCACTTGCGTGAGACCTTTCGAAACCTCTGATACCAGGGTGGGCGAGGCAGTTCGCCGATGTCCTGGAGATGGGCGACAAAGGCCTGGGCATCCGCATGCGAAGACGACTTCGGCCGTCCGTCCGCCCACGCTGTGAACAACTGAAGATAACGATCGCCGAGAGTGTGGCGCACGACCGGAAGGTGGTGCGCCACTTCTCCTGCGCGCTTTCGGAGCAGCGCCGCCGAGACAACGGCGGCTTCGTCTTTGTCGAAGCCTTCGGGCAGTTCGCCACCCGCCACCAGTGCGCGAATCAGCGCCTCTTGACGCTCACCGAGCGTGCTCATGTGCGTGACCAATCGGTGCCCGCGGTGATGCGATCCAGACCAGCTGCGTCGGCGATGGCATCGAGCTCGTCGAGCAATTCCAGTGCCGGCGGATAGTTTCCGTCGCGCTCGAGCATGATGGCGGGATGGTGACCGGCGGCGGTGAACTGCGCAAGGAGTTCCAGCACGGCTTCGGGTACCGGATCGGTGTGCGTGTCGTGGTATTTGCCGTCGCTGATGCTGCCACCGGCGATGTGGCAGTAGGCGATTCGTTCGAGTGGTAGCCGGCTCAGCTCGGCCCAGGGATCACGCCCTCGGTTGAGGGCATTGGCATAGACGTTGGCGATGTCGAGAACCAGCAGGGCTCCGGTGCGCTCGACGATTTCCGCGAGAAACTCCCCTTCGGTCAACTCGTCGTCCGGCCAGTCGAACAGGGCGGCAACGTTTTCGACGGCGAACGGCACCGGTAGACCGTCCTGAGTCCGGGTGATGTTGCGTACCAGGGCGTCGACGGCTTCGTAGGTGCGCGGAAGTGGGAGCAGGTGGCCGGCCTCGATGCCGCCTGCACGCACGAATGCGATGTGCTCGCTCGCCAAGGGAGCGCCCAGTAGCTGGGATGCACGCGCAAGGTGATCGATCCGTGCCTGATCTACCGCCTCGGCCCCGCCAAGTGAGAGCGAGATTCCGTGCGGGATCACCGGAACTCCGAGCGAGCCGAGGTGCGGCGGTATCTCGTTTCCGACGGATTCGGCAATGACTTCGCAGAATGCCAGGCCGTCGAGTTGCGCGATGATTCCGGAGACCTCGGGGCGCCAACCGATTCCCAGGCCGTGCAGGGTCATTCGAGTCACCTCCCGTGTGCAACTGCTAACGGCGACTATAGACGGATCAGCCGGGCAACCAGTTGGGTCCCGGACCGTTGCCTTCTTCGAAGATCAGCCACGTTTTGGTCGAGAGAACCCCGTCGAGTCCCTGGAGTTCTTCGAGAACGGTGTGGCGTAGTTCCTGGTTGTCCGGGGCTCGAACCAGCACCAGAACGTCGAAGTCGCCGCCGAGGAGGGAGAAGTGCTCGACAAACGGCAGGGCCTTCAAGGACGCCGCCAGACCTCGCCACGAGTGCTGCCGGATCGAGAGTGCCACGTACGCCGAGGAGCCGAGTCCGGCCTTCTCATGGGCGATCCGCGTCGTGAATCCGGTGATGATTCCGGCGTCCTCGAGCCTTTCGATGCGGACGTAGGCGTGAGCGCGGGATATGTGCGCCTTTTCAGCCAGTGCACGCATGGAGATGCGACTGTCTGCGGTCAGTTCGGCGATGATGCGGCGGTCGATCGCATCGAGAGCGTGCGGTTCGGTGGCCATCTGTCCATTCCTGGTTCGGTAGTCGAGTCGGTTGATGGACATATTGCTGCCCGAATCCTCATGATAGGCCGTTTGTCTTGAATACTCGACGCTTGCTGCCATTACGTCGCCGAAGTGCGAATACTGATGGACACAACGTCTTCTGGAGGTAGAAGTGACACTTGTCGAGCCCTTGGGGGAACTGCGGTATCAGAAGTTCCTGCCGGCCGATTCTGCGGTGCAGTACCTCGACCCTGCCGGAGAACTGACGCGCAGCGAGGCCCGCTACGCAAAACCGAGCGACGATCGCCTGATCGCGATGTATCGAAAGATGTTCCTGGGCAGGCGTTTCGACCAGCAGGCTACGGCACTGACCAAACAGGGGCGCCTGGCCGTGTATCCGTCCTCGCGAGGGCAGGAGGCATGTCAGATCGCGGCAGCGATGAGTCTGGAGCCGAGTGACTGGCTCTTCCCCACCTACCGGGATTCGATGGCGTTGGCCGCCAGGGGTGTCGATCCGGTGCAGATTCTGAGCATGCTCGCCGGCGACTGGCACTGCGGATACGACCCGGTCGCACTGCGCAGTGCGCCGCAGTGCACCCCGCTGGCAACGCAATTGCTGCATGCAGCGGGGGTGGCCTACGGGGAGTCTCGACGGGGCTTGAACACCGTCGCCTTGGCGCTCTGTGGTGACGGGGCCACCAGTGAGGGTGATTTCCACGAAGCGCTGAACTTCGCCGCCGTCTTCAAAGCGCCGGTGATCTTTCTGGTGCAGAACAACGGATTTGCGATCAGCGTGCCGTTGTCACGTCAAAGTGCAGCACCGACGTTGGCGCATAAGGGCGTCGGCTACGGGATCGGCAGCGAGCAGGTCGACGGCAACGATCCCGTTGCGATGCTGGCCGTCATGGACGAGGCGGCACGCTTCGTCCGCAGCGGAAACGGACCGGTGATCGTCGAGGCACACACTTATCGCATCGACGCACATACCAATGCCGACGACGCCACCCGCTACCGCGACAGCGCCGAGGTGGAAGCCTGGCTCGGGCGAGATCCGTTGCCGCGTCTCGAAAAGTATCTGCGCGCAAACGATCTGATCGACGACGTGTTCGTGGAATCACTGACCGCAGAGGCAGAAGCAGAGGCCGCCACACTACGCGCCGGCATGAACGTCGACCGCCCGCACGATCCGCTCGATCTGTTCCGGTACGTCTTCGCCGAGCAGACACCGCAATTGCGTGAGCAA
Organism: Rhodococcus sp. OAS809; assembly: GCF_040546695.1. NCBI lineage: Bacteria > Bacillati > Actinomycetota > Actinomycetes > Mycobacteriales > Nocardiaceae > Rhodococcus > Rhodococcus sp. OAS809. The sequence continues at coordinate 4,108,495 of NZ_JBEPOI010000002.1, forward strand.
CAAGCCCAACTCGAAACCGAACTTGCCGCCGAAGCCGCTGACACAGGGGGACACTGACCATGCCCATGCTCACGATGGCTCAGGCCCTCAACACCGCGCTACGCGACTCTCTGGCTGCGGACGACAACGTTGTCGTCTTCGGTGAGGACGTCGGCACCCTGGGCGGCGTTTTCCGCGTCACCGACGGCCTCACCCGCGACTTCGGCGACGACCGATGCTTCGACACTCCCCTCGCCGAGTCCGGCATCATCGGATTCGCAATCGGCATGGCCATGGCCGGTTTTCGTCCGGTCGTGGAAATGCAGTTCGACGCGTTTGCCTATCCGGCGTTCGAGCAGATCGCCTCCCATGTGGCGAAGATCCGCAACCGCACCAAGGGTGCGCTGTCGATTCCGATAGTCATTCGTGTTCCTTTTGCCGGCGGTATCGGCGGGGTGGAGCATCATTGTGATTCCAGTGAGGGCTACTACGCGCACACACCCGGACTGAAGGTTGTGGCGCCGTCCACGGTGGAAGATGCGTACTCGCTGCTACGTTCGGCAATCGAGGACCCCGACCCCGTGATCTTCCTCGAGCCCAAGAAGCTGTACTTCGCGCGAGCAGATGTCGAACTGACCGCACGTGAGCCGATCGGTCGCGCCGTCGTCCGTCGCCCCGGTCGTGACGCGACGCTCATCGCCTACGGTCCGTCCGTGGATGTTGCACTGAGGTCCGCCGAGGCCGCTGCAGCCGAGGGCCGGGACATCGAGGTGATCGACATCCGCTCGATAGTGCCGTTCGACGACGAGACGGTCACCGCATCGGTGCGAAAGACCGGACGCTGCATCGTTATCCAGGAAGCGCAGGGTTTTGCCGGTGTGGGTGCAGAAATTGCTGCCCGCGTGCAGGAACGGTGTTTCCACCATCTCCATGCCCCGGTGCTCCGGGTCAACGGCTTCGACATCCCCTACCCCGCTCCCAAGCTCGAGCGTCACCACCTGCCCAGCATCGACCGGGTCCTGGACGCCGTCGACCGTCTGCAGTGGAACGACGCCCCGGACACCCGTTGGGCGGTGACGGCATGAGCAATCAGGTTTTCATGCTCCCCGACCTCGGCGAAGGACTGGCGGAGGCCGACATCGCGGAGTGGCACGTCAAGGTAGGCGACGTGGTCACCATCGATCAGATCGTCGTCGAGGTGGAAACTGCGAAAGCTGCTGTGGATGTGCCCATCCCGTTCGCCGGGACCGTGATCGAACTACACGGCAAAGACGGAGACACCCTGAAGGTGGGCACACCGCTGATCACTGTGAGTGGTGGCGAGAGTGTCGACGCGGTCGTTTCGGCCAACCACGAGCGCTACCGCGAAGAGGAACGCGCCGGTTCGGGCAACGTCCTGATCGGCTACGGCACCAGCGAGGATGCACCGAGACGCCGTCGCAGAGCGGCTCCGTCGGTACGCGTGATCTCACCAATCGTTCGTAAACTGGCCTTTGACAACGATATCGACCTGTCCTTGCTCTCCGGGTCGGGTGCCGGCGGGGTGATAACGCGTGCTGACGTCGAGGCCGGGTCGAACACCGGCCCGGAGACGGAAACGTCGCACGTGAGCGACCAACGCATCCCGATCAAGGGACTACGCAAGGTGGTGGCCGACAAGCTGTCCACCAGCCGCCGTGAGATCCCGGACGCAACAACCTGGGTTGACGTCGACGCCACGGAACTGTTGGCGGCGCGAGCCGAGATCAACAAGTCACTGCCCGATTCCGACAAGATCAGCCTGATGGCGCTCCTGGCTCGGCTGACCATCGCGGCGTTGGCGCAGTACCCCGAACTGAACTCGTCGGTCGATACTGCTCGAGGCGAGATCGTCCGACACGCCCGCACCCACCTGGGCATCGCCGCGCAGACACCGAAAGGTTTGATGGTACCGGTCATTCGTAATGCCGATTCGCTGAGCACTGCCGAACTCGCACAGGCACTTCGGGTGACCACCGACCTTGCGCGCGACGGCAAACTCGAACCCGCCCGCCTGACCGGCGGCACGTTCACGCTCAACAACTACGGGGTATTCGGGGTCGACGGATCGACTCCGATCATCAATCACCCCGAGGCGGCAATTCTGGGGATCGGACGCATCATCGACAAGCCGTGGGTCGTGAACGGCGAGTTGACCGTTCGTAAGGTCACTCAGATCTCGTTGAGCTTCGACCACCGCGTCTGTGACGGAGGCGAAGCCGGCGGATTCCTCAGGCTGTTCGGTGACTACATCGAGAACCCGATCCGCGTCCTGGGAAGGCTCTGATGACAACTGCAGAACCCCACAGCGACGTCGTGATCCTCGGTGGAGGATCGGGCGGCTATGCCTGCGCCATCCGCGCCGCTCAACTCGGATTGTCGGTCACGCTGATCGAAGCGGACAAGGTCGGCGGAACGTGCCTGCACCGCGGATGCATCCCGACCAAGGCACTGCTGCATTCCGCCGAGGTGGCCGACTCGGCACGCACCAGTGAGCAATTCGGAGTCCGGGCATCTTTTGACGGCATCGACATCGCGCAGGTGCACGACTACAAGAACGGGACAGTCGAGCGGCTGTACAGCGGTCTGCAAGGTTTGTTGGCGCAACACAAGATCACTATCGTCAACGGATACGGAACGTACGTCGGTGGGCGAAGCATCGACGTCGACGGAACCCGCTACACCGGAACATCACTCGTTCTGGCCACCGGCTCGTATCCGCGGGAACTCCCCGGCATCGAACTCGGCCGACGGATCGTCACCAGCGACCAGGCACTCGAACTCGACCGGGTGCCCACCAGCGCAACGGTACTCGGTGGCGGTGTCATCGGCGTCGAGTTCGCAAGCCTCTGGCGCTCGTTCGGCGCCCAAGTAACGATCGTCGAGGCACTCCCCCGACTGATCGCCGCCGAGGATCCGTGGTCGTCGAAGCAGCTGGAGCGGGCATACCGGAAACGTGGAATCGTCTGTAAGACAGACACAAAGGTCGATTCCGCGAAAGAAGCAGCCGATTCCGTCCGCATCGAACTTAGCGACGGAACGAAACTCGACACCGACCTACTGTTGGTCGCCGTCGGCCGCGGACCTCGCACGGACGGTAACGGTTTCGAAGAAAACGGAATCAGCCTCGACAAGGGATTTGTCGTCACCGACGAACGCCTCCGTACGTCCGTGGACGGTGTGTACGCGGTCGGCGACATCGTGCCCGGTCTTGCGTTGGCGCACCGAGGTTTCCAACAAGGAATCTTTGTGGCCGAACAGATTGCCGGCAAGGATCCGATACCGGTCGCCGAACACCTGATTCCTCGCGTGACGTACTCACATCCCGAAGTTGCATCGGTCGGGCTCGGCGAAGAGGTGGCGCGCACGCAGTACGCCGACGTCTCCACCGTCATCTACGACCTGGCAGGTAACGGCAAGAGTCAGATCCTGCGAACTACCGGCGGAATCAAAGTGATTCGAAGCGGAACGAAAGGCCCTGTTGTCGGAGTTCACCTGGTGGGAGACCGCGTCGGCGAACTGATCGGTGAGGCGCAGTTGGCCGTTGCCTGGGAAGCACTTCCCGATGAAGTGGGGCGTTTCATCCACGCGCACCCCAGTCAGAACGAAGCGTTGGGCGAGGCCATGCTCGCACTCGCGGGAACACCACTGCACGCCCACAACTGACCCGGAGACAGAAAAGGAGATTCAATGAGTATCGACGACGAACTGCGCTGGGACGGTGAACTGACCGTCACTCGCCATGATCGGGAGACCGGCACGACTTTCGTGATTCGAATCGACTCCACCCGTCTGGGACCGGCGTCGGGTGGCACGCGGGCCGCTCACTATCCCTCCATCGGTCACGCATTGGCGGACGCCGGGAAGCTGGCCGGCGCAATGACTTTGAAGATGGCGGTCTCCGATCTGCCGATGGGTGGCGGGAAGTCGGTAATAGCGCTACCTGCACCGCGCAATCAGATCGACGCCGCAACCTGGACCCGTATCCTCGACATCCACGCCGAGAACATCGACAAGCTCGAAGGAAACTACTGGACCGGTCCCGACGTCAACACCAACTCTTCCGACATGGATCAGCTCAGCCGCACCACCAAATACGTCTTCGGGCGTTCGGTCGGCAACGGTGGCGCCGGTTCCAGCGCGCACGCCACCGCTCTGGGTGTGTTCGAAGCGATGAAGGCCACGGCGCGTCGCCGAGGACTCGGAACACTCGACGGCCGAACGGTACTGGTACAGGGGCTCGGCGCCGTCGGCGGCGACGTCGTCCGTCTCGCAGCGCAGGCTGGCGCACGTCTGCTGGTTGCCGATACGGACCCGCAGCGCCTCGAGGCGGCTTCTCTCGCGGGGCACACGGTCGTTCCTGCCGGCGAGGTCCTCCGAACACCGTGTGACCTCTTTGCCCCCTGCGCGATGGGAGGCATCATCGATTTCGCTGCGGCTGCGTCGATTCCGACTCTGGCCGTGGCGGGCGCAGCAAACAACATCTTGACCGATGCCGCTGCCGGTGAGGTTCTGCGAGACCGCGGGGTTCTCTGTGCCCCTGATTTCGTCGCGAACGCAGGCGGAGCCTTTCACCTCGTGGGGCGAGAAGTCCTGGGGTGGAACGAAGACGACGTCGTCGAACGAACCCGCGGGATCGGTCGAACCTTGGACGAGGTGTACTCGTTGAGCGAGGAACGTGGCATCACTACCGAGGCCGCAGCGCTTATGCTCGCCCGGGCGCGGCTATCCCCCGCATCCGCCGCCGCCGCCACATCCGCCGCCCCCGCTGCAGCTGCTGCCTCCCCCGCCTGAACCGCCACCGTCCGAACCCCCGCTACTTCCGCTGCCGTCGGCACCGATTCCGGCGGCGGAGGCCAAGGCGGGATTGATCATCAGCATCGCCGAACCGGCGAAGAGAGCAGCGGACATTCCGGCCAAACGCGGTCCGTAGGCGGAGAAGGCAGGCTTGTTGCGCGGGGACAGGTAGGCGTGTGCCGTGGTCAGTTCCGAACGTGCCGCCTTGCCAGAGGTGGTTCGATCGAAGTTGAGCCCGAGCAGCGGGATGCTGAACCCGGTGACGAGTACGGCGAGAATCAGAAACTCGACGGGCTTGTCGTTGTGCAGTCCGAAAGCAATGCGGACGATACCCACGGCCACCAGGATCTTCAGCGGAACTGTGGAGAGAAAGATTGAACGCCTGGTGCTGTCGGAGGTCAGGTATCCCCGGTCCGCCAAAGAGTTTCGTAGGCGAGCTGTTTCCACCGTCATACGCTCGGCGAGTTGGCGCCGACGATGGGGTAGAGCCTGCTGGGCCAGGCGCTGGTACACGGTGAGGGTGAACCAGTCCAGGGTCTCGTCGCCAGGGCCCAACGGGCGCAGGACAGCGCCGTCGGTGGTGATCAGGTCAGCGCTACGCAGGATTGCCAATGATGCTGCGATGGCGCGTGACTCGCCGGTGAGCATTCCGACTTCCGGAGGCGTCAGTTGCTCGGCGGAATACCCGTGCTCGGTTGAGTACCCGTGCCGGCGTGCCCGGATCATCAGACGCCACCCCAGAGTGAGAACCATGAGCGTGGCCGAAACGGCTATGTAGCCGTAGAGGAAATCCTCGCTGGGGATCCCCCAGGTGTCGGCTGCATGCGTGCTCATCCCCCACACCCCCCGCCGCCGCAACTGCTCCCACTGCCGCCACCGCCGTCCGAGCCGGATGATCCGGATGAGGAGCCACAACTGTAGTAGCTCGAACTTCCGCCACCCGGGCTGTACGCGGCGCCCGCAGCTACCGCTCCCGCCAGCGCCGGATCGATCAGAACCAGAGCGCCCGCACCGAAGAGCGCCGCCGACAGCCCGGCGAGCGAGGGACCGTAGCTCGTGTACGCGGGCCGCAGTTTCGGTGAGAGGTACGAGTTTTCGTGCTTGAGGCGTCGAAGCTCGCTGTCTCCCAAAGCTGTCCGACGACGCTTGATGCGAAGAAGTGGAATCATCAGAGCGAGAACGATGATGGTGAGGAGAAGGAACCCGACCGGCTTACCGCCGGCGATTCCGGCGACGAGACGGACTACGCCGAGAGCAATGACCGCCACGATCGGAACGGTCCGAAGGGCAGCGGTCAGACCGTCCTGCTGGCGTTGCAAATATCCCTCGTCGATCAACGTCGTACGTAGTTGTGCGAGTGCGACGTTCAGCCGTCCCATCAGACGCACCTGCCGCAGCGGGACCTTTCCGTTGCCGAGCCGCTTGTGCACCGTACGGGTGAACCAGTCGAGACGATTCTTGTCCTCCGCAGTGAGTGCCAGCTTGGTCTTGCCTTCGGTGCTGATCAGCTCGGCGCTGCGCAGAATAGCCATCGACGCCAGCACCGCTTGGTAGTCACTGGTCAAGGCACCGATCTCGGGAGGAGTGAGCGGCCGACGGACAGCGTCGACGACCACCGGTGACCGGCGCGCAGTCATTCGGCTGTACAGCGAGAGTCCGATCGCGACGGCAGCCGCCACCAGGTACCACTGAAGGAAAGTCTGGCTGGGGATCCCCCATGTATCCGTATGATCATGCATCGCACACCACCTCTCGATGAACTCCTGAGACAAGTCCAGTCTCTTTGTCCGACAACTGATGTCAGTATCGGGCCAGTGCCCGGAAAAGCGATATCCGGATGGCCATCGTCACCATTCCGTTACCGCCGAACTGGGGATTTACCGGCCGGTAGGTCGAAGCACGATCTCCGTGGGGTGTGCGTCGGACGGTGTTTCGACGGCAGTGAGTACGGCACGCGCCACAGTGGAGGCTTTCAGGAAGCGCTCAGGGTCGTACTCGTCGCCCTCACCCGCGACGATGTCGCGCTGCATGTCGGTGTCGATCCGTCCGGGGTGAATGGAGGTGACCCGAAGTGCCGGCTCTTCCAGGCGCAACGCATCTCCGAAAGCGCGCAGGGCGAACTTGCTGGCCGCATACGAGCCCCAACCGGCGTTGGCGCGCAGTCCGGCACCCGAATTGATCAGCACGACGTGACCTCCAGCCGCACGAAGCGCGGGCAGGAGAACCCGCGTGAGTTCGGCGACGGCGATGACGTTTGCCTCTAGGGTGCGTCGCCACTGATCGACCGAGGATTCCTCGATGGTTCCGATGTCGGCCACGCCGGCGTTGTGTACCAGCACGTCGAGCGTCGTGATGGACGAGGCGGCGGCGGCGACGGCGTCGTAGTCCGTGAGGTCGAGGGGTAGGGGCGTCGATCCGGGCAGTTCGGCGCAGATCGGCTCGAGGGCCTGCGCGGATCGTGCACCGAGCAGCAGGTCGTGTGTCGGCGCCAGTTCGCGTGCGATGGCAGCTCCGAGGCCGCGACTGGAACCGGTGATCAAGGCAGTAGGACGCATGGCCCGAGCCTATCGAGTGAGGATTGTTCGGCGAGACGAACTTGTGTATTTGTTTACCCACATATTAGAGTTCGACCATGACGACACGCGACGCGAAGAACTTCCGCCGCCTGGGAATTGCCGCCCTCGCCGCCCTGCTTCTGTCCAGCTGTTCTGCGGTGAGTTCTGGCTCCGACGACGACCGCCCGGTGGTGCTCACCACGTTCACCGTGCTGTCGGACATCGCCCAGAACGTTGCCGGCGATCATCTTCGCGTCGAGTCGATCACCAAGGCGGGGGCCGAAATTCACGGCTACGAGCCGACGCCCGGAGACATTCGGCGGGCGAGCGAAGCCGATCTGATCCTCGACAACGGCATGAACCTCGAGGCGTGGTTCGCGAAATTCGTCAACGGACTGGACGTGCCACACGTCGTGGTCAGCGACGGCGTCGAAGGCATTCCGATCGCCGGCGACGCGTATGCGGGCAAGCCCAATCCGCATGCATGGATGTCTCCGTTGAATACGCAGATCTACGTCGACAACATGGTGACTGCTTTCAGCGACCTCGACCCGGACAACGCCTCGGCATTTGCGGAGAACGGCGCGAAGTACAAGACGGAACTGCAAGCAGTGCAGGACGGCCTGGTCAGTGGCCTGGCGGCATTGCCCGCAGGTCAGCGCGCACTTGTCAGTTGCGAGGGTGCGTTCTCCTATCTGGCCAGGGACGCGGGACTCAGCGAGGCGTACATCTGGCCGGTCAATGCCGAGCAGCAGGCGACGCCGCAGCAGATTATCGCCGCGATCGACTTCGTCCGAGCCAATTCCGTTCCCGCCGTCTTCTGCGAGTCGACGGTCTCGGATGCCCCCATGCAGCAGGTTGTCGGGGCGACCGGCGCGAAGTTCGGCGGAACGCTGTACGTCGATTCGCTGTCCGAAGCCGACGGTCCCGTGCCCACCTATCTGGACATGATTCGCCACGACACCGACGTCATCCTCGGCGGTCTGACCGGCGGTAAATCATGAACGAAGCCATTCGCGTCGAAAACGTCAGCGTTCACTACGGCGAGGTCCACGCACTGGACCACGTCGATCTGACGTTGAACTCGGGTAGCGTCTGCGGACTGATCGGCATGAACGGTTCAGGAAAGTCGACTCTGTTCAAAGTGATCATGGGGATGATCAAGCCGGACAACGGTTCTGTCAGAATCGCCGGTCTCGACGCAGCCACTGCGCGCAAGAGCGGCCGCGTCGGATACGTGCCGCAGAGTGAAGACGTCGACTGGACCTTCCCGATCAGCGTCCGTGACGTCGTGATGATGGGCAGGTACGGTCACCTCGGATTCTTGCGACGTCCGCGGCGTGCAGATCGCGAGGCGGTGGCAGAGGCCCTCGAGCGGGTGGAACTCACCGAATTTGCGGATCGTCAGATCGGTCAGCTCTCGGGTGGTCAGAAGAAGCGCGCGTTCGTCGCACGCGGCATCGCGCAGGACGCGTCGATACTGTTGCTGGACGAGCCGTTTGCGGGCGTCGACAAGCGTTCCGAGGCAACGATTTCTACGCTGCTACGAGAGTTGGCTTCCGACGGCCGGTCGATCTTGGTCTCGACCCACGATCTCCACGCTGTGCCGAAACTCTGCGACGAGGCGGTACTGCTCATGCGCAAGGTCCTGGTGCATTCCGACCCGGACACCGTGCTGCAACCGGAAAACCTCGCCCTGGCTTTCGGTCTCGACGTGATGGACAGGACCTGATCGATGAACCTCGTAGAACTGCTACTTGATCCTCTCCAGTACGGATTCATGGTGCGAGCGTTGGCCGTTGCGGTTGTGGCAGCGGTTGTCTGCGCGGTGCTCAGTTGTTGGTTGGTGCTCATCGGGTGGTCGTTGATGGGCGACGCCGTCTCGCACGCCGTGCTGCCGGGTGTTGTCCTCGCTTACGTCGTCGGCGCACCATTTGCCATCGGGGCCTTGATCTTCGGGTTGATCGCCGTAGCGCTGATCGGACTGATCCGTAACACCAGTCGCGTCAAGGAAGACGCCGCGATCGGTATCGTCTTCACGACTCTCTTTGCGTTCGGTTTGGTTCTCATCTCGGTGACCCCCAGCCAGACCGATCTCAACCACATCATTTTCGGCAACCTGCTGGGGGTGAGCTCGTCCGATCTTCTGCAGGTCGCGATACTCGGCGCGTTGGCGTTGAGCATTCTGTTGATCAAGCGTCGTGATCTGACGTTGTTCGCCTTCGACCCGATCCATGCGAACGCGATAGGTCTTTCGCCCAAGCGCCTGGGTGCGCTGCTACTCGGCGTCCTCGCACTCACGTCCGTTGTGGCGTTGCAAGCCGTCGGCGTCGTGCTGGTGGTGGCGATGCTGATCATCCCCGGCGCGACGGCCTACCTCCTCACCGACAAGTTTTCGCGGATGCTGGTGATAGCTCCCGTCGTTTCCGCAGTCTGCGCGATTACCGGTATCTACGTCAGCTACTACCTCGACACGGCTTCCGGTGGCATGGTCGTCATGACGCAGGGCATCGTGTTCGCTCTGGTGTACCTGTTCAGCCCCTCGCAAGGGGTGATCGCGAAATGGACTTCGCAGCAGCGTAGGACCCGAGCGGAATACAGCGCCGCGGCGTACGAGCCTTCCTGATCGTTCGTCCAGTTAACAATCCGCTACCAAATCGGGTAGGTTCGTACGGGCATTCGTCACCACAACATTCCGGCCGCAACGATGCCGGCTGCAAGACGATCGGTGGTGACGCCTTGAACACCGATGGGTTCTTCGATGACGCAGTTCCGAGCGCGACGCACGTGGCTGGTTCTCGGCGTCGTTGTCGCGGTCATCGCTCTCGCCGGATCCGGGCTGCTCAGCCCACGAACTTCGGTTCTGGTGGACGATATCGCCCAGCTCGTCGGCGGAGCCACCGCAACTGCGGTCTGTTGGTGGACATCGCGGCGCTATCACGGCGTCGAGCGTCGTTGGCGAACTCTGATGGCTCTGGGTATGGCCGGCTGGACTCTCGGGATGTTCTTCTGGGCGTTCTACCGCTCGGTTCTCCACGTTCCACTTCCGTCGCCGTCGATCGCGGACATCGGTTTCTTCATGTTCCCGGTGTTCGCCGTGCCGGCGCTTCTGTCGTTGGTGCGTCAGTCGCCCCGGCGTGAGGCGATCGGTCCGATCCATCTCTGGCTCGTGCTGACGCTCGACGGTCTTGTCGTTGTCGGTGGATTGTTCATCCTCACGTGGACGACCGCCTTGGGCGCCGTCGTTCATACCGGTCCGACGGGATCTCTCGGGTTTCTTGTCGCGGTGATGTATCCGATCACCGACTTCGTTCTGATCGCCATGGTCTTGCTGATGGTCATCGGACCGAAGGCCGTTGCCGAGATCCGCGAACCGCTGACGTTCCTCGGGTGCGGGTTGGTGATGCTCTCCCTATCGGACAGCCTGTACGCGTACTTGGTGGCGATCGGCGCCGAGAGTATGCCGACCATCGCCGATGCCGGGTTCATCGCGGGGCCGCCGTTGATCGCCTTGGCGGCGCTGACGAAGCGAACCGAGCCTCGGAACCGCAACGCGCCGCAGCAGTGGCGAAGCGATCGGACTCAGTTGCTGCTGCCGTATCTGTTGATCGCGGTGATCGCGACGATCGTGACTGTTCAGGCGCTGATCGTCGGCAACCTCGATGCCGTGGTCGTGATACTCGGCGTCGGCGTGTTGGTTCTCGCGCTGGTGCGCCAAATACTCACGCTCCTCGAGAACGACGCGCTCCTTCAACAGATCTCCGCTGCCCAGGACGAGCTGAGGTACCGAGCACATCACGACCCACTCACCGAGCTTGCAAACCGGGCCGCGTTCGACGAACACTTTGCGAGCGCCATCGACGACTATCGCCAGACGAACTCCGATTGGGTGCTGATGCTTGTCGATCTGGACGACTTCAAACAGATCAACGATCGATACGGGCACCCGGCCGGCGACCGGTTACTGGTTGCTCTCACAGCACGTCTGCGCGAAGCGGTTCCCGAGGGTGCGTTTGTCGCCCGATTCGGTGGCGACGAGTTCACAGTGCTCCTGCAGGGCACGATCGACGACGCCGTCGTCGTGGCTCGCCGGATCGTCGACGCGCTCAGGTCCGATCAGACTGCAGACACATCGGTGTCGGTGGGTGCGAGCGTTGGTGTCGCGCATTTCGAGTCCGCGCAGTTCGAGTTCGGGGACGAACCGCTCAGCGCGCACACTCTTCTTCGCCAGGCCGATGCGGCGATGTACGAGGCGAAGAGAAGTGGGAAGGGCGCGGTCGTTGTCTACGGCGACCGTCGCAAATGGTTATCGTCGTAGTAGTGCGAAAATCGTTGCCGGTGAACCCGATCCGGCCTTGTTGATCGCACCACCGACAAGGATGCTGGCCCCGGTGGTTGGCAGGGCGGCAAGATTGTTCAAGTTCTCCAGGCTGATTCGATGCTTGTCGTACAGGATTGTCGAGACGGGGTAGGTTTCGTCGTTTCCGAGGTCGGGACCGAACGTGTCGGTTCCCAATGCTCCGCGGGTGCCCAAACGGCCGGTGTCTATCAGCCACCGCGCCGCGTCCACCGAGAAGCCGGGCTGGTGGGTGACGCCCTCGGCATCGGAGTTGGCATATTCTTCGCTACCCCAGCGCGATTCCCATCCGGTCCAGAGAACTACGGCCGCTCCATCGGGGATCTTGCCGTTGCGCGTTTCCCATTCCTGCAGGTCCGCGACCGTGAGCGCATAGTCCGAATCGGCGGCAGCCTTGTCCCGGATGTCGATCTTCACTGCGGGGAGGAAGAGGTCCGCCGGATCGAGTTGGTCGGCTGTGAGGCCGCCTTCCTGGAAGTGTGCGGGTGCGCCCCAATGCGTGCCCGTGTGCTCACCTTCCTTGACGTACTGGAGGTAGTAGCCGTCGTCTGCGATGGTGGCCGCTGTGTCGAGAGTGAACTCGGGGTCGCCTGGAAAAACCGGCGTCGTCGCCGGGTCGTTCACGTGTGAGAGCGAAACAACCGACAACTGTTCGTTCAACGGACTTGTTGCGTCTTGACTGCTTCCGGAACTGCTACCCATGTCGATCACCTGAGGTCCCGCTACCAGCGCCAGACCTGTGGCTGCGCGCTGAAGTAACTGCCGTCGTTTCATCGATCCCCCGCCAATTTGTCCGAATTGAGAGTGTTGCAATCACTTTCGCTCCTTGAACACTAGGACAGAACCTTAGGCTGCTGCGGACCACGACGACCACTCCACATCGCGGACAGCTATGACCTGTCCGTGCGGTCGGTGATCTACGTACTGCGGATACTTTGCGGCCAAAGCATCGATCGCGCTCTCGGACTCCTTGGTGCCGGGGTCGAGAACCTCCGCATGTCCGTCGACGCGGACCCACCAGAGCGCGGACCAGTCGTCGTCGTAATGATCGACCAGCAGGCTTGCGCGCCCCGTCTCGGTGATGTTCCGGAGCCTGCGAAGAGCGGTCGTGGTTTTCGGTTTGTGGTCGACACAGGAATAGACGGTGCCGCCGACCAAGACGAATACCAGCGGCACGATGTGCGGAACGCCGGCCGCATCTGCCGTTGCCAGGTGAGCCACCCGCGCGGCTTCAAATCGTGCTCTCGGGTCGTCCATATTCACAGCGTAAGGGGATCAAGGGTTGCCGCGAGCCGCTGCTGACGGAACAGTGGTCTCATGGAACCGGATGAAGCGCTTCGGGAGATCGCCTACTGGCTCGAACGATCACGCGCTGAAACGCACCGCGTCAAGGCCTATCGCCGAGCTGCGGAGGTCTTTTCAGGATTGTCCGACGAGCAGAAGGAGTCTCGCCGGAAAGCCGACAGTTGGAAGGCCCTCACCGGCATCGGGCCGAAGACTGCCACGATTATCGCTCAGTCGTACGACGGCATCCCCGAGTATCTCGAGGAACTGCGGGGGCAGGCTGAGCCCATCGGCGACAGCCCATTGCGACAAGCCCTCCGCGGCGACCTCCACACCCACTCCGACTGGTCCGATGGTGGAAGCCCCATCGAAGAGATGATGCGACGCGCAGCAGCACTCGGCCATGACTACTGCGCCCTCACCGACCATTCGCCTCGCCTCACAGTTGCCAACGGGCTGTCCGCGGAGCGCCTACGGTCTCAACTCGACGTGATAGCCGGGTTGAATGCCGAACTGGCTCCCTTCCGCATCCTCACGGGAATCGAGGTGGACATCCTCGAGGACGGTTCACTCGACCAGGATCCCGATCTGCTCGACGAACTCGACATCGTGGTGGCGAGCGTCCACTCCAAGCTGCGGTCCGAACGCGAGGCGATGACCCGCAGAATGCTTGCTGCAGTGCGAAATCCGCGTGTCGATATTCTCGGGCACTGCACCGGGCGTCTTGTCGAGGGTGCTCGCGGAACCCGGCCCGAGTCGCAGTTCGACGCAGAGAAAGTGTTCGAGGCCTGCCGAGAATCAGGGACCGCCGTCGAGATCAACTCCCGACCGGAGCGTCGTGACCCGCCTTCGCGTTTGATCGAGTTGGCCCGCGATCTCGATTGTCTTTTCTCCATCGACACTGACGCCCATGCCCCCGGTCAGCTGGCTTGGCAGGGCTACGGCTGTGACCGGGCCGAAAAGTGCGGTGTCGAAGCCGATCGGGTGATCAATACCTGGACCGCCGAAGATCTTTTGGAGTGGGCGGGCAATTGAGAGCACGCCGGAATGGGTCACCGAGGCGTTTGCTCGGTGACCTCCGGGTTCAGAGTCGTGTGGTGGAGCGGCGGGGTTTCCGGTCGGGGTCGATGCCCGGTGGTGGGATGAACCAGGGCAGGTGATCGGTGCCCATTCGGATTTCCCATTGTCCGGTGAATTCGGGTTTTCGGTGCATCAGGGTGTGGTGGGTTCGGCAGAGTAGGACCAGGTTGTCCATGACGGTTGGTCCTCCTTTGGCCCAGTGTTTGATGTGGTGGGCGTCGGTCCAGGCGGGGACGCAGTCGCAGCCGGGGAAGGCGCATCCTTTGTCTCGGGCGATCAGTGCGGTGCGTTGTGCTGCGGTGACAAGCCTTTTGAGTGGGGTGACGTCGAGTGGGGCACCGTTTTCGTCGAGGAGGACGGCGCCGAGCATGCAGTCGCAGGCGATCATGCGGGTGCGGCCGATGCTCAGTGGTCCCATCCAGGGCATGTGGCCGACATCGAGATCTTGTTTGTCGAGATCGTGAAAGTCGAGATCGAGCATGCCGGGATCGTCGTCCTCGGACGGGACAGGTGTTGAGCCATCACTCGTTGTGGCGCATTCATGGTGGTAGGCCAGGTCTTTGGCGTTGATGTGCACGTTCAGGTGGGGGCGTTGGCCGCCGTCGATGCCGGTGGCAGCGTTGTCGAGGTAGCGCCGGATGAGTTCTGCCATGGCGTCTGCGTTGCGTGTGGCGGCGGGTCGTTTGTCGGGTGTGCCGTCCTCGGCGGGGGTGGGCATGGAGAGGTTGGAGAGGGCGGAGAGAAGCATTTCGCCGGTCACTCCGTCGAAATCGCCTCGGACGGCGATTCTTCCGTTGAGGGTGGGGGAGATGCGCAGTTCGTTGCGGTCGGTGTCTTCGCTTGGTGGTGGGTCGTCGGATTCGAACATGTGCTCGAGGACGCTGATGGCGTAGCGCAGTTTGACGGTGGTTGCTTCGGTTCCGGATGCTGCGGCGAGGAGTGTGTCGCGGCAGTACGGTAGTGCGGCGTCGGGCATTGCCTTGGGTGGGGATTCGCAGAACGCCACGATCAGTGCTGCGTGCTCGAAAGTGAGGTCACCGGCATCGAATTGGTCTTCGATCTCGGGAAATGAGCGTAGCGCTTTGCCCAGGGCTGCGATTCTTCTGCCGGTGGAGATCTGCAGCATGGTGTGGTTCGCGAGCCATTGTCCGGTGCCGCGGTAGCAGAGTACTTGTTCGTCCGGGTTCAACGTCAGGGTGTCGACAGCGGCCACTCGAATGGCTTCCAGGCGAAGGATTTCCGCTGACGCGGTGATGGCGATCTCGCGGACGTCGCTGGGGTGAAGCCGCCACAATCGTCCGCGCACACCCACGGCGGAGTTGTTGACCACGTCGGTGACAGTATCTTCGTCGGTGATGTTGATCGTCATGAGAACCCCCCCGTTCCATCTCCCATCATACTCGAACATACTTTCGAGTCAAGGGCTTTTTTGGGAAGGTGAGGTGGGCCCGGCCGTCGTGATTCTGTTGTTCGAGAGCAGATTCCGTCGCTAGAGCATCAGCGCCGGATCTGTAGTCAGTTCGATGTTCAGCCACGGTTCGTAGGGGAGATCGGCGAGGCTGGTGGCGAACGAGCGTCGTACTGCGTCTTCACCGTCGATGTCCCAGCTGTGTGGCGCGACCATGAACGTCGCTTCGACATACAGCTTGCGACCCACCTTGCTCATGGTGAGAGTCGGTTCGTCCAAGCCGAATTCGTCGCGGACGACGGCGATGGCATCGTGCACGCGGGCCTGAACGTTTTCGCCGGGAGCACCTTCGAGGAGTTCGATCAGTGCGGTTCGCAGAAGTGCGTACGGTTGCGGGACCAGCATCGCGCAGCCGAGGAGGACCAAGACGGAGTCGACATATCGGTCGGCGTCGGAGAAATCGGTGCGGCCCAGGATCATTGCGACGACAGCACCGACTGCGACCAGCGCGCTGAAGGCAGCCGACGCTCCCCATTGCCTGGCTTCGGCGACGAGCAGATCAGATGTGCGGTCGACTTGTCGGACGTAGCGCCAGATGATGATCGACACCACCGCGCTGACAGCGCCGTATGCCACCAGAGACCCCGCGGTGACGTCGGCTCCGCCCGCGAGGATGACACGAACTGCCTCGACTGCGGCGTAGGCGAGCGTCGCCAGTAGTGCCATGCCCTGGACAGCGATGACGACCGGGATCAATGCCTCCTTACCGAACGGGAAGCGTGCGGTGGGGCCCGAGTCGGCTATCCGCGAGACCCGCAGTGAGATCGCCGTCAACACCATTCCGATGAGGGCGTACACACCGTCGAGCAGGATCACCTGGGACTGCGAGATCCAGCCCCAGAATGCGGCGAGCACAGCCAACGCCGTTGCGACCACGAGCGAGTACCGCAGGGCCTTGCGTTCGCGGGTAGCGCTGTCTTCCTTGGTGCCCATGAATTCCAAACCGCCTGTCCGTTTCGATATTCCTTCACGTAGGAATACCAGCAACGACGCGCAGGCACGGGATCAGTGGACCAATTGCGCTGCCAGATCGAGAAAGTCCTCGGCGTTGATGTCGAACTCGTCGGAGAAGGACACATCGGGATTGCCCCTGGCTCCGAATTCGAGTGGTCGAGCTATGAAGGCTGTGCGGAATCCGAGAGCTTTGGCCGCCCGGATGTCATATTTGTGACTGGCAACCATCATGATCTCGGCCGGGTCGTACCCGAGATATCGAGCAGCCAGGTGGTAGATCTTCGGATCTGGTTTGAAGACGCCGGCCATTTCGGCAGTGAAGACGGCATGCCATGGCAGATTTCCGTGCCGGGAGATGCTGACTCCGGCATTCACGTCGGCGTTGGACAAGGCAGCGATTGTGTACTGCTGGCGCAGGGTTGTCAGGCCGGCGACAGTGTCGGGCCACGGGTCCAGGAATTTCCAGGCGGTGGTGAGTTCTTCCTGTTCGGCATCGGAAAGTTCGATGCTCTCGCGGGCCAACAGCTTGCGCAGAGCCTCGCGGTACACCGAATGTACTGTCACCCATTCGCCTGTGGAATCGTCGGCCTCGGAGGTGTTCGCGAAGTACTCAGCGCGCCAGAGATTGACGAATCTTGGCCAGTCCACGTCGGCGTCGGTGATTCGACGGGCCTCTCGGCACAGTGTGCTGTGAAAATCGGTCGCTGTGCCCTGGACGTCGAACAGCAGTGCTTTGATCTTCTCGCGCACTAGGCCTCCACTCCGAGATCACCCGACGGACTTCCTTCATTATTGCGGCTGCAGCGCCGGATTCGTGCTCGGTGAGCGCAAAGGCTCGACGCGTCGCAAAATAGACATCTATGGCCGACCGCGGATTTACCCCGACTCAGCTCGCCGCCCGAGCTGCCTACTTGCTGCGCGGAAACGACCTGGGCACGATGACCAGCGCTGCCCCGAAGCTGTATCCCCACATGTGGAGCTGGGACGCCGCGTTCGTGGCGGTAGGTCTGGCGCCGCTCAGCGTCGAACGGGCGGTAGTAGAGCTCGATACCTTGCTCTCGGCTCAGTGGAAGAACGGAATGATTCCGCACATCGTGTTCGCGAACGGTGTCGACGGCTACTTCCCCGGACCGACGCGGTGGGATGTCAATGCGTTGGCAGCGCATGCTCCTTTGGGTACCGCTACATCGGGAATCACCCAACCCCCCGTTCACGCGATCGCGGTGCAGCGGATTCTCGATCATTCGCGTCGGCACGGACGTACGACGCGTGCGGTCGCGGAAGAGTTCCTCGACCGGCGCTGGAGCGATCTGGTTCGGTGGCACCGGTGGTTGGCGGAGGCCCGCGATCTCGACGGCAACGGCCGTATCGCGCTCTATCACGGGTGGGAATCTGGGATGGACAACTCTCCGCGTTGGGATCTGGCGTACGCGAATGTTGTTGCGGGACAAGTGCCTGCGTATCAGCGTGCTGATCTCGCTGTGGTGACGGACCTGTCTCAGCGGCCCACGGATAACGAATACGACCGCTACCTTTGGCTTCTCGAAGAGATGAAGGCCGTGCGGTACGAGGATTCTCAACTCGCCACTGCCATGAGTTTTGCCGTCGAGGACGTGTTTGTCAGTGCGGTTTTCTCGATGGCATGCGACGTCTTGGCAACTATCGGTGAGGAGCATTCGCGGCCGAACTCCGACGTCCGTGATCTGCGCGGTTGGGCAGATCGATTCCGGCAGGGCGTGATTGCCACCACCGATGAACGATCAGGTGCAGCAAAGGATTTCGACCTTCGCACCGGGCGATGGGTTCATACCGAAACCATCGCGATGTTTGCGCCGTTGCTGTGCGGCGGCCTGAGCCGCGATGCCGAGCGCGCTCTGTTGCGCACTTTCGAGGGGCCCAAATTCTGTGGTCACCCGGACATGCGGTTTGCTGTCCCACCGTCGACGTCTCCGGTTTCCGGCGATTTCCGTCCTCGGGAGTATTGGCGTGGCCCGGTGTGGCCGGTGATCACGTGGTTGTTCTCGTGGGCGTTCGCGCGTCGGGGGTGGGCCGAGAGATCGCACGTCTTGCGTTCGGAGGGGTTGCGGCAGGCCAGCGATGGCAGTTTTGCCGAATACTACGAGCCTTTCACCGGTGAGCCGCTGGGCAGTATGCAACAGTCGTGGACCGCTGCGGCTGTTCTCGATTGGCTCGGTTGAGTGAACATTCCCTGAATTAGGGGACAAAACGGACTAGTCGACCTTAGTCTCGGGAAATGGTCGAGCGACGGATCGTCAGGACACTGGGCAAGCTCACCCCGATCGCGATGGCAGCTGCCATCGCGATCACGGCACCTGGCCTCGCCGCTGCCGACGCTCCCCGCGGCCCGGACGTCTCTTCGTGGCAGCACGTGGACGGAACCGGAATCGACTGGTTCCAGGTCAAGGCGTCAGGGCACGAGTTCGCGATGGTCAAGGCCACCGAGTCGCTTAACTACGTCAATCCGTACTTCATCCAGGATTGCCTGGTCATGCGTGCTGCCGGCGTCTCGCGCGGGGCCTACCACTACGCAGACGTTCGCCAGTCCCCCGAAGCCCAGGCCGCCTTCTATTCGGCGATCGTCCTGGGTATCAACGGACCTGGTGACCTCCCGCCCGTTCTGGATCTCGAGGACGCGAAGGGACTGCCCGCCGGGCAGGTCATCGACTGGACTCATCGCTACTTGAATACAGTCCAGGCACTTACCGGGCGGCAGCCCATCATTTACACGTATCCCAACTTCTGGCGTACTCAGATGGCCAACACCACCGAGTTCAACCACTACCCGCTGTGGATCGCCGATTACAACGGGCAGAACGCACCGGGGCCGCTACCCGGCGGTTGGTCCAACTGGACTTTCTGGCAGTACACCAGCACCGGACGCATCCCCGGAATCACCGGAAACACTGATATCAACGTCTACAGCGGAGCCCAGGGCGATTTCGATCGCTACGCCAACAGTGTGGGGTTCGGCAGCAGCTAGTTTGCGGCGGGGCCCTTGGCTCCGTGGTGCCCGGTTCGGGCCCTTTCGCCCTCGATGCATTTGCCTCGAGGCACGCGGAAGGGCCCTTTTTGGCACTCTTGTGACGCTTGGCTGGTTAGTCCGGTTGTTGCTCGTCAGTTACGAGAATTATGCCGGGCGGTAGCCACGGTCGCTGAACTTTCGACTAGCTGAGCAGGATCAGAAAATAGCTATGGCAGAAAATGAGCAGAACTGCTCTGCCTGAAAAGCTACAAAACGGACTTGAAGTTGGGTTTGAATCGAAGGCGGCCGCCCGGTTTCGGGCGAAGTTGGTGCCTCGCAATCCAATTATCGGAGCCTCGGGATGCTTCGTTACCGGCAGCCGTCGCTGAGTGTGGTCTGGATCAATTCGATCAATTTCGACGTGCTCGCACGGGTGATCGGACTCCATTCAGGACGGGGTTTCCGACCGTCGTTCGAGGGTCTGTGGCGCATCCAACAGGCCTTATCCATATTGGGCATTTGTCCAGATTCCGTACCTTCCTTGAGGTTGGTCGTCACCCGATCTGGTCAGCGGAAACATTGAATGTCATCGCGTTCGCCGCGGTGCCGCACTCCGAGGGCTGAATTGTCCGCTCGGACAACACTGCTCCTCGAAGCTTGTCCGATCTACGAACAAAAACGTCGATCGGTCTGCTTTGTCCGACTTTCGATGGGCAAGCTCCCGGTTATCTGTTATCTTGTTCCTGATAACTGGAAGGTTGCTCTCGATTTGCGCGGATTTCGAGGGCCAAGGTCCTGTTCAGGGCGGCTCTTCCAACACGCAGGTGTTTCCGAAGAGGAGCTCGAATGACAGGACCGGCAACAGCGTCCGGTGTGAGGTCGATCAGCCGAAAACAGGCGCATCGACCCGAACCAACCGATCAACCGGGAGTTCGCGCCAGCGCTCTCGCATCTCCGTCCATCGAACATCGATCAGGCACATCCTGGGGAGTAAGAAATGCCTAACGACATACCGCCGACAAGGTCGGCCATATTCACCGCAGGGCTCCCGCCCTGGGTGCGAGCGTGGACGGTGGTATGGACCGCCATCGCGATGATTCTCGGTATCTCCGGCGCGACGGCAGTGGTTGCGTCAGCGCAGCCGGCCGCGACGCTCGGCGGCCCCGTTCAGGCTCAGGCGCCGGCTCGCGCCGCTGTTCTTCCGGATGAACAGCCTGCAAAAGGCTGCGCATTCAGCGCCCCCGGCACCGGTCCGTTCTCGCAGAACATCTGCTGGATCGATATGTCGACGCTCGATGCGGCAACGGCTGCTTCTGCGGCAGGGCAGTCGATGGAAATCCAGCTCACCGACGGTTACAAGATCAACTTCAAGGCTTTCCTCACCGACTCGGTAGCGGGAAAGACACACCAGGGGATCGAAACCAGGGAACTTCCCACCCTGCACTACGCAGCTCTTGGCTCGTCTGCGTACACGGGTGTGCCGTCGACGATCAAGCCTGCGATCTATCAGAAGTCCGCTGACAATGGTCAATCCGGCGGAACGGTGTCGCTGAAGAACATCGTGATGACCGGGCCGAACGGCCCGATTTACAACTACGGCCTCGTCGCTGCTGACGCCGAGTCGACTGACGCCAACACGTCGACCGACAAAGAGTTCCTGACCTTCAATTCTGACAAGCCTCTCCGCCAGATCGCACGCACGGTTGGTGCGGATGCGCCCGGCTACCCCGGAATTCGGGCTTGTGACGGTGGGCTGACGGCTATGCCCGCCACCACCGTCCGATGCGATTCGTGGAACCTGGTCAACAACAAGGAGTATTCGCCAGGCACTTTGGTTTTGGCATCGACCGCTCCGACCAACTTCGCGGCGACGTTCGGAAATACTGTTCTGGACACCTCTCGTCAGGGTCTGGCGTTCGGTGTTTTGCTGTCGAAGGTCAAGATCGACAAGGACCTCACGCGCGTCACCCCCGGTGACGATTTCACTATCGGCATGAGCACCGGACACCACGCTGATGCAGGCGCCGCTGCAGCAACCGAGATCAAGAGCACCACGACCGGTGCGACTGATACGACGGCATCGACTGGCTGGCGGACGCTCCTCGCAGATACCACGCCCACCCCTGTCACATTCTGGGAGAAGCCAACTACCTCGGCGACCAAGACCGCGAACTATGCGACATCGTGGGATTGCCAGGTAAACGGCGTGACCCAGGCCCTCAGGGTCGGTGACGTTGCGCAGGCAGCACTTACACCGGGTGACAACGTGTATTGCAAGGTCAAGAACACCCCGGTTCTCGTGAAGAAGTCGTCGTCACCACCTACCGGTGAGACGGTCAATATCGGCCAATCAATCACCTACACTCTGAATTTCGAGAATCCGGGCACTGCGCCGGCAACGATCGACTACACGGACTACCTCGCCGACGTCATTGATGACGGAACAGTTGCGGTCGGTGCTGCAACCGGCGGACTCACCGCCGCATTGAACGGCGCCGACAAGATCAAGGTCGGCGGCACCTTGCCGGCCGGCGGCAAGGGGACAGTCACATACACCGTCACTGTCAAAGACGGCGGCAACAAAGTTCTGAACAACTATCTGGTTCCGGGGACTACAACTCCCCCCACAACATGTGATCCTGCAACCAATCTCTGCACGACGCATCCCATGCCTGGTTTCACGCTGACCAAGACGGCTGATCCGGTTTCCGGTTCGACGGTTCAGGCCGGCGACACCATTACGTACACCGTCACCGGTGCCAACACCGGCAGGACGGCCCTGACTCCCGCGACGATCACCGATGATCTGAGTGCGGTTCTCAACAATGCTGCTGTCGTTCCGGGCTCGCTGAAGGCGACCATCGACGGTGCTCCCGTTGCTGCTCCGACTCTGTCGGGCAGCACTTTGTCGTGGTCCGCGAATCTCCCGGCCGGTAAGTCTGTTGTTCTGACATACCAGGTGAAGGTCAATGCCGGGGTTGTCGCGGGAACGGTTCTGAACAACAAAGTCACCGGTACAGCGAAGCCGCCGACCGGTCCGGACATCACTCCTCCTCCGGTGGAAACGAATCACTCGGTTCCAGGTTTTACGCTGGCGAAGACTGCCGATCCGATCTCCGGTTCGACGGTTCAGGCTGGCGAGTCGATCAAGTACACCGTCACCGGCACCAACACCGGCAAGACGAAGCTTGATCCGGTACAGATCAATGACGATCTGGGTGCGGTCCTCAATAATGCTGCTGTCGTTCCTGGTTCGCTGAAGGCGACCATTGACGGAGCTTCCGTGGCTGTTCCGACTTTGTCGGGTACGACGCTGTCGTGGACTGGCGTTCTCGAAGCCGGCAAGTCGGTTGTCCTGACCTACGAGGTGAAGGTCAACGACGGTGTCGCTGCGGGTACGGTCTTGAACAACAAGGTCACGGGTACTGCGAAGCCGCCGACCGGTCCGGATATCACTCCGCCGCCGGTTGAGACGAATCACTCGGTTCCCGGTTTCACTGTCGCGAAGACTGCGGATCCTGCGTCGGGTACCGGCGTCAATGCTGGTCAGACGATCACGTATACGGTGACCGGTACGAACACCGGTAAGACGACGCTCAATCCTGTTGTGTTGACTGATGATTTATCGAAGGTTCTCGACAACGCGACGTTGGTGGACGGTTCGCTGAAGGCGACTGTTGACGGTGTCGACGGTGCTGCTCCGACCCTGTCGGGTACGACGCTCACCTGGACCGGTGGATTGGAAGCCGGTAAGTCGGTTGTCCTGACCTACCAGGTGAAGATCAATGCCGGTGTTGCCGGTGGCACGTTGATCAACAACAAGGTCACCGGTACTGCGAAGCCGCCGACGGGTCCGGAGATCACTCCTCCGCCGGTGACGACGGAGCATCCGGTGGTCTCTCCGAAGATTGCTGTGGTGAAGTCTTCTGATCCGGTGTCGGGTTCGAATGTTGTTGCCGGTCAGGACATCAAGTACACGCTTTCGTTCTCGAACACCGGTAACGGTGCGGGTGAGGTCGCGTACTTCGATGATTTGCGTCAGGTTGTGGACAAGGGTGCATTGAGTGGTTTGGCTGCTGATGCTCCGTTGGTTGCGACGATGGTCGGCAGTGATGGTTTCTCGGTGACGGGGACCTTGGCGGCCGGCGAGACGAAGACGGTGACGTATTCGGTGAAGGTCAATGCCGATGTGGTCGGTGGGGTGTTCGTGAACAACTTCGTTGTTCCGGGGACGACTCCGCCGGTTGATCCTCCGGAGGTGTGTGATCCGGCGACGCAGCTGTGCACGACGCATCCGGTTCAGGTTCCGGGGTTCACGGTCGCGAAGGCTGCCGATCCTGCGTCGGGTACCAATGTCGCTGCGGGTCAGACGATCACGTACACCGTGACCGGTTCCAATACGGGTAACACGACTCTTGATCCGGTGGTGTTGACCGATGATCTGTCGAAGGTTCTCGACAACGCGACGTTGGTGGACGGTTCGCTCAAGGCGACTGTCGACGGTGTCGACGGTGCTGCTCCGACCCTGTCGGGCACCACGCTCTCGTGGACTGGTGCATTGGAAGCCGGTAAGTCGGTTGTTCTGACCTATCAGGTCAAGGTCAATGCCGGTGTTGCCGGTGGCACGTTGATCAACAACAAGGTCACCGGTACTGCGAAGCCGCCGACGGGTCCGGAGATCACTCCTCCGCCCGTGACGACCGAACACCCGGTGAAGGTTCCGGGGTTCACGGTCGCGAAGGCTGCGGATCCAGTGTCGGGTACCAATGTTGCTGCGGGTCAGACGATCACGTACACCGTGACCGGTTCCAACACGGGTAACACGACCCTTGATCCGGTGGTGTTGACCGATGATCTGTCGAAGGTTCTCGACAACGCGACGTTGGTGGACGGTTCGCTCAAGGCGACTGTCGACGGTGTCGACGCGACTGCTCCGACCCTCTCGGGTACGACGCTCTCGTGGACTGGAGTTCTCGAGGCCGGTAAGTCGGTTGTTCTGACCTACCAGGTCAAGGTCAATGCCGGTGTTGCCGGTGGCACGTTGATCAACAACAAGGTCACCGGTACTGCGAAGCCGCCGACGGGTCCGGAGATCACTCCTCCGCCCGTGACGACGGAGCATCCGGTTCTGTCTCCGAAGATTGCTGTGGTGAAGTCTTCTGATCCGGTGTCGGGTTCGAATGTTGTTGCCGGTCAGGACATCAAGTACACGCTTACGTTCTCGAACACCGGTAACGGTGCGGGTGAGGTGGCGTACTTCGATGATTTGCGTCAGGTTGTGGACAAGGGTGCATTGAGTGGTTTGGCTGCTGATGCTCCGTTGGTTGCGACGATGGTCGGCACGGATGGTTTCTCGGTGACGGGGACCTTGGCGGCCGGCGAAACGAAGACGGTGACGTATTCGGTGAAGGTCAATGCCGATGTGGTCGGTGGGGTGTTCGTGAACAACTTCGTTGTTCCGGGGACGACTCCGCCGGTTGATCCTCCGGAGGTGTGTGATCCGGCGACGCAGCTGTGCACGACGCATCCGGTTCAGGTTCCGGGGTTCACGGTCGCGAAGGCTGCCGATCCTGCGTCGGGTACCAATGTCGCTGCGGGTCAGACGATCACATACACCGTGACCGGTTCCAACACGGGTAACACGACCCTTGATCCGGTGGTGTTGACCGATGATCTGTCGAAGGTTCTCGACAACGCGACGTTGGTGGACGGTTCGCTCAAGGCGACTGTCGACGGTGTCGACGCGACTGCTCCGACCCTCTCGGGTACGACGCTCTCGTGGACTGGTGTGCTCGAGGCCGGTAAGTCGGTTGTTCTGACCTATCAGGTCAAGGTCAACGACGGTGTTGCCGGCGGGGTTCTGATCAACAACAAGGTCACCGGTACTGCGAAGCCGCCGACGGGTCCGGAGATCACTCCTCCGCCCGTGACGACCGAGCATCCGGTTCTGTCTCCGAAGATTGCTGTGGTGAAGTCTTCTGATCCGGTGTCGGGTTCGAATGTTGTTGCCGGTCAGGACATCAAGTACACGCTTACGTTCTCGAACACCGGTAACGGTGCGGGTGAGGTCGCGCACTTCGATGATCTGCGTGGTCTGCTCGATGATGCTGATCTGGTTGCGGGCAGCTTGAGTGCTGATGCTCCGTTGACTGCTGCGATGGTCGGCACGGATGGTTTCTCGGTGACGGGAACCCTTGCGGCCGGTGAGAGCAAGACGGTGACGTACACCGTCACGGTCAAGGCTGATGCCGATCGCGTTGCGGCGAATGCCGACAACACGGTGCTCAACTTCGTTGTTCCGGGGACGACTCCGCCGGTTGATCCTCCGGAGGTGTGTGATCCGGCGACGCAGCTGTGCACGACGCATCCGGTTCAGGTTCCGGGGTTCACGGTCGCGAAGGCTGCCGATCCTGCGTCGGGTACCAATGTCGCTGCGGGTCAGACGATCACATACACCGTGACCGGTTCCAACACGGGTAACACGACTCTTGATCCGGTGGTGTTGACCGATGATCTGTCGAAGGTTCTCGACAACGCGACGTTGGTGGACGGTTCGCTCAAGGCGACTGTCGACGGTGCTGCTGCCGCTGCCCCGACGCTGTCGGGCACCACGCTCTCGTGGACTGGTGTGCTCGAGGCCGGTAAGTCGGTTGTTCTGACCTATCAGGTCAAGGTCAACGACGGTGTTGCCGGCGGGGTTCTGATCAACAACAAGGTCACCGGTACTGCGAAGCCGCCGACGGGTCCGGAGATCACTCCTCCGCCCGTGACGACCGAACACCCGGTGGTGTCTCCGAAGATCGCTGTGGTGAAGTCTTCTGATCCGGTGTCGGGTTCGAATGTTGTTGCCGGTCAGGACATCAAGTACACGCTTACGTTCTCGAACACCGGTAACGGTGCGGGTGAGGTCGCGCACTTCGATGATCTGCGTGGTCTGCTCGATGATGCTGATCTGGTTGCGGGCAGCTTGAGTGCTGATGCTCCGTTGACTGCTGCGATGGTCGGCACGGATGGTTTCTCGGTGACGGGAACCCTTGCGGCCGGTGAGAGCAAGACGGTGACGTACACCGTCACGGTCAAGGCTGATGCGGATCGCGTTGCGGCGAATGCCGACAACACGGTGCTCAACTTCGTTGTTCCGGGTACGACTCCGCCGGTTGATCCTCCGGAGGTGTGTGATCCGGCGACGCAACTGTGCACGACGCATCCGGTGGTCTCTCCGAAGATTGCTGTGGTGAAGTCTTCTGATCCGGTGTCGGGTTCGAATGTTGTTGCCGGTCAGGACATCAAGTACACGCTTTCGTTCTCGAACACCGGTAACGGTGCGGGTGAGGTGGCGTACTTCGATGATTTGCGTCAGGTTGTGGACAAGGGTGCATTGAGTGGTTTGACTGCTGATGCTCCGTTGGTTGCGACGATGGTCGGCACGGATGGTTTCTCGGTGACGGGAACCTTGGCGGCCGGCGAAACGAAGTCGGTGACGTATTCGGTGAAGGTCAATGCCGATGTGGTCGGTGGGGTGTTCGTGAACAACTTCGTTGTTCCGGGTACGACTCCGCCGGTTGATCCTCCGGAGGTGTGTGATCCGGCGACGCAACTGTGCACGACGCATCCGGTGAAGGTTCCGGGGTTCACGGTCGCGAAGGCTGCGGATCCGGTGTCGGGTACCAATGTTGCTGCGGGTCAGACGATCACGTATACGGTGACCGGTTCCAACACGGGTAACACGACTCTTGATCCGGTGGTGTTGACCGATGATCTGTCGAAGGTTCTCGACAACGCGACGTTGGTGGACGGTTCGCTCAAGGCAACTGTCGACAGTGTCGACGGTGCTGCTCCGACCCTGTCGGGGACGACGCTCTCGTGGACTGGTGTGCTCGAGGCCGGTAAGTCGGTTGTTCTGACCTATCAGGTGAAGATCAACGACGGTGTTGCCGGCGGGGTTCTGATCAACAACAAGGTCACTGGTACTGCGAAGCCGCCGACGGGTCCGGAGATCACTCCTCCGCCGGTGACGACCGAGCATCCGGTGAAGGTTCCGGGGTTCACGGTCGCGAAGGCTGCGGATCCGGTGTCGGGTACCAATGTTGCTGCGGGTCAGACGATCACGTATACGGTGACGGGTGCGAATACGGGTAACACGACTCTTGATCCGGTGGTGTTGACCGATGATCTGTCGAAGGTTCTCGACAACGCGACGTTGGTGGACGGTTCGCTCAAGGCGACTGTCGACGGTGTCGACGGGACTGCTCCGACCCTGTCGGGCACCACGCTCACCTGGACCGGCGTGCTCGAGGCCGGTAAGTCGGTTGTCCTGACCTACCAGGTGAAGATCAACGACGGTGTCGCCGGTGGCACGTTGATCAACAACAAGGTCACCGGTACTGCGAAGCCGCCGACGGGTCCGGAGATCACTCCTCCGCCCGTGACTACCGAACACCCGGTGGATGGCACACCCGCGATCGAGGTACTGAAGTCCTCTGTTCCGTCCACCACGAACCGTGTGGTTGGCGGCCAGGAGATCACGTACACGCTCACGTTCAAGAATGTGGGCACCGCGGATGGTGAGATCAGTTTCTACGACGATCTGACCGATGTTCTCGACGATGCAGTAATGACGAAGGATCCGGCTACCACTTCCACGCTGGTTGTTTCGGGTGTCGTCGACAACGTCTTCACGGTCACCGGCAAGCTGGCCAAGGGTGAGAGCGCGACCGTGACGTACACCGTCAAGGTCAATCCTGAGATCGGAACGTTGTCAGGTCCCGGATTCACTCCGGGTGTCCTGAACAACTACCTGGTGGTTGGTGGCGAGAACCCGCCAGTGGACTGTGTCCCGGGCGACGCTCTCTGCACCGAACACCCGATAGACCCGCCGGAGACCACCACTACGGTGCCGCCGACGACCACCACGACGCCGCCGGTCACGACGGAGCCCTGTGTTCCTCCAACGACGACCACGCGGATGGTTCCGACGACAACGGTTGCGACGACGACGGCTAGCGCGACCACTGCCGGTGACGCTGATGTGACCGGTACGGAGGAATCCACCACCACGGAGGAGACCACCACAGAGGAGACCACGACAGAAGAAGTTGTCGCGGAAGAGATTGTGGATCCGTGTGGCGTGACGACAACGACGCCGCCGACGACAACGCCGCCGGTCACAACAGTTCCGCCGACCACGACGGTTCCGAACACGACGGTGCCGGTTACACCGACGATCATCATTCCCCCGATCGTCGTTGTGCCTCCGATCGTCGTACCGCCGACGGTTCCGGGTCAGCCGGTTCCGAGCACGGTTCCGGGACAGCCGAAGCCGCCGACAGCAAACCCGGGTCAGCCGGGTCAGCCGAAGCCGTCTGCTCCTCAGGGCGGGACGATCAACTCGGGTGGTGGCGCTGGTGAGAGTGGCGTGAACACCGGGTTGCTCGCAGCAGGTGGATTGGTTCTGCTGCTGGCGCTGGGAACGGGTGTTGTTCTCCTGACGCGTAAGCGTCGCGAGGACGGTGACAACTGATTCTCTTGAGAATCTGAGGTAAACGACGTGGGGCAGATCGCAGAGTATGCGATCTGCCCCACAGTCGTTTTCGTGTGTGTTACGAGCCGAGCCGAGATCCGTCCTTCTTCCAGGCTGCAACTACCGACGGGCGAGGCTGGGCGGAACCACCGTCGGGCCAATGGGATGCGGGGCTTTCGATGCTGGCGTCGTCGGTCTCGCCGGGGTGCTGGACGCAGACGATGACGCGCTTCTCGTCCACGATGGGGCCGCAGGTTTCGGCGCCGACGGGAACGGTGAGGAAC
The DNA here is from genome assembly GCF_040546695.1 of Rhodococcus sp. OAS809. Taxonomy (NCBI): domain Bacteria; kingdom Bacillati; phylum Actinomycetota; class Actinomycetes; order Mycobacteriales; family Nocardiaceae; genus Rhodococcus; species Rhodococcus sp. OAS809. The sequence goes on from NZ_JBEPOI010000002.1 coordinate 4,137,774, forward strand.
TGCTTTGTCTCACCGCGGTTTTCGCCTTCGAGGACAACGCTGAACAGCCCGTCGTTGGACTTGAGTGCGTTGCCGTCGGTGGAGATCCACAGATTGCCGTGCGGGTCGAAGGCAAGGTTGTCCGGGCATGAGATGGGGCTGACCTTGCTCTTGTCGAACCCGCCGAAGTAAGTATCGGCTGTGGCCGGATCTCCGCAGACGAGAAGAAGATTCCAGCCGAAGGTGGTGCCGGCGTGGTCGTCGGTGATTTCGAGGACCTGGCCGTTCTTGTTGTTGTTCCTCGGGTTCGCCTCGTCGGCCGCGGCGCCACCGTCGACTCCGCGCTTGGTGTTGTTGGTCAGTGCGACGTAAACCTTGCCGCTCTTCGGGTTTGCCTCGAAGTCCTCGGGGCGATCCATCTTCGTTGCCCCGACCTTGTCACCGGCCTGGCGGGTGAAGACGGCGACCTCTTCGGCGCTCATACCGTCTACCAGCGATTCGCCCTTGCCGTCTTCGCCGGTGCGCAGGATGGCTACCCACTCGCCGGTTCCGTCGAACTTGCCGTCCGACGGAAGTTTGCCGCTGCCGTCGATCTCGCCGGCGGAGTTTCCGCTGAGCTTTGCGACGTACAGTGTTCCGGCGTCGAGCAGAGTCATGTTGTGGCGCATGGCTGCTTGACTCTTGCCGTCCTGCATCTTTCGGCTGGAGACGAACTTGTACATGTAGTCGAAGCGCTCGTCGTCGCCGCTGTAGGCGACGACGGTGCCGTCCGCCGTGATGTAAATGGTGGCGGCTTCGTGCTTGAAACGTCCGAGCGCTGTGTGCTTGATCGGAGTCGACGACGGATCCCAGGGATCGATCTCGACGACGTATCCGAATCGGTTGACCTCGTTGGGTTCTGCGACCAGATCGAACCGCTTGTCGAAGCGTTCCCACTTGCGCTCGGAAGCGGCGCCGGCAAGACCGTAGCGCTTCAGTCGCGCTGCGACCGTGGGATCGGTGACACCCTCGGCGTTCGCGAAGTACTGGTTGAAGTTCTCTTCGCCGGAAAGCACTGTGCCCCAGGGGGTGACGCCGCCGGCGCAATTGTTGAGGGTGCCGAGCACTTTGGTTCCCGTGGGATCGGCACTCGTCTTGAGGAAGTCGCTACCTGCAGCGGGGCCGGTCACGACAAATTCCGTGGTTCCGGTGATGCGGCGGTTGTTCGATCCGATCTCCGGTACGAGCTTGCCGTTGTCGGATTCGCCCTTGACCTGGACGACCGACAGTCCGTGGCTGGCGAGGCCGATCTTGAACTGCTCCTCGGTCGGGTTCTCCGCATCGTAGCCGCGGAACATCGCCGGCTCGGTGGAGTATTCGTGATTGACCACGAGTAGGTAGGTGTTGGGCTGCCCGTCGACCGGGAGCAATCCGGCGAAGTCGTTGTTGAATCCGAACTGCAGTTCCTGCGCTGCCGCAGTCTGCTTGTCGAAGTCGAAAGCCGGGGCGCCGGCGAGAACGGCGTCACCCCAGCGAATCACGACGGCTTGATCGTATCCGTCAGGGACGGTGACCTTGTCTTCCTTGTTGGGCGCGACGGCGCCGAAGTTCGTCCCCGCTGGTGTTGATCCGCTGCTGCTGCCGCTCGTCGATCCGGTTCCCGGTTCGGCACTTGCGGATTCGTCCGAACAGGCAACGAGGGCGCTGCCCGCTCCCACCGCGAGCACTGCCATGCCGCTGCCCCGGAGCAAGCCGCGACGACTCAGCGCTGTGCGTGCGATGTCGCGGAAGTACTCGCCGCCCGAGGTGTTGGGGACCTCGTGAGAGCACGCGTTTCCGCACTTGTACTGGCAGGTGATCGACGCGCGTGCAGACACGCCGTCGTGTTTGACGAACAAGGCCAAAGGCTTGATAGCCACCGTGAACTCCCGAGATTCGATGTACGGACTTCGGGAACCGTAGAAGCTCGAAGCAAGGGTAAAGGAACGTAAAAATGAACGGCAAAACAACGAGGTGACCCTTACCCGCGGTTTACGACGCGTCCCCGCGGGGACGTCGCATGACATTTGTCATCGCTGATCCGTGACGGTGTCACCGCAGGTGATGACGCTGTGCACTGTTTTCGGCTCTGACTTCCCGCGAAGCTTGGATGCATGAGAGAACCACATGAGGGAAGCCTCCTGACGGACCTGATGGACATCGGACCCGCACCCACGATGGGCCGCGAACTTGTAGTGATCGTGGTGAACATCGCGATCGTCGGAGTGGTGTTCGCGATCATCGGCTCCAATCCGGTGTTCTGGATCCTTGTTGCCGCTCTCGCTGTCTATGCGGGTATTCGATTCGCGATCGGACTGCGCGGCTGGAACCGAGCGGAGGCGCAGCGATGAAGGGCGATCCCGTGATCGACGTAGTCGGAATGTCGCGGCGTTACGGCTCCGGTAAGGAGGCGTTCGATGCTGTTCGCAATCTGGATCTGAGTGTTCAGGAAGGCGAGCTGTTCGGCCTCCTCGGAACCAATGGTGCCGGCAAGACATCCACCCTCGAAGTGATTCAGGGTCTTTCACGAGCCAGTGCCGGAACGGTGCGCGTTCTGGGCATGGATCCGGTGCGCAACCGCAAGCAGATTCGCCCGTCGCTTGGCATCATGCTCCAGAAGGGTGGCTTGCCCCAAGACCTGACTGCTCGTGAGAGTTTGGCGATGTGGGCCGGAACCTGCTCGAATCCGCTGCCCGTGGACGAGGTGCTCGAGCGCGTGGACATGCGTGATCGTGGTGATACCCGCGTGAAGTTCCTCTCGGGAGGTGAGGCCCGGCGACTGGATCTGGCGTGCGCGATCATCGGCCGGCCACTCGTACTGTTCCTCGACGAACCGACTACTGGATTGGACCCCGAAAGTCGGCGTAACACTTGGCAATTGATTGCTGACTTGAAAGCGTCGGGCGTCACCATCATGTTGACGACGCACTACCTCGACGAAGCCGAGTCCTTGTGTGACCAATTGGCGATCATGCACCGTGGATCGGTGGTGCGCAGCGGAACCGTGGCGGACGTCGTTGCGGATCATCCCGCTCAGATCAAACTGCACCGTCCCGGTCTTCCGCTCCCGGCCCTGGCCGGCGCCGAGGTACGCGTCGAAAACGATCTGGTGGTGATCACCACTCGCACAGTGCAGGAGACGCTGACGGAACTGCTGCTGTGGGCACAGCACAACAACATCCTGCTGACCGGCCTGGATGCCCGCGCGGCATCCCTGGAGACCGTATTCCTCTCCATTGCAGACCAATTCGATCATCACGCAACTCTCGAAGGAGCGTCGGCATGAACCGCATAGCAACCCTGTCTCGTTCGGAGTTCACGCTCCTGGGACGAAATCGACTGTTGCTCTTCAACGCAATCGTCCTCCCGTTGATCTTTCCCGTGGGGATGCTGTACCTGTCGCGCGATGGCGGGTTGTCCGACAAGTCGGTGTCGGCAGGCCTCGAGGTGTTTGCACTCTTCCTGCTCGTGTTCGTGGTCTTCTACAACCTCCTGTCGGTGTACGCGACGCGTCGTGACGAGTTGGTTCTCAAGCGACTACGGACAGGGGAATGCAGCGACGCCGAGATCCTCGCGGGCCCGGCAGTGCCGTCGTGGGTTCTCACCGGCCTGTTGACGGTGGTGATCGGAATCGCCGTGATGGTTCTGGGCGGTAGTGCTCCGGTCAATCCGGTGCTGGTGCTGGTCGCGGTGATCGGCGGCGCCGCGCTCTTCACGGCGCTGGCGTTGATCACTTCGGCTGTCACGCGAAATGCAGAGGCGGCGCAGATCACCTGCATGCCGATTCTGATTCTGGCGACGGCAGGTATGTCCTCGATCAGGAATGTCGTGCCGGACAACGTTGCTCGCATTCTCGATTTCACTCCGCTGGCCGCAGTAGTGGACCTTCTCAATCTCGGATGGCTGGGGCGGACCACTGGCGAACTGGCTGATCTGGGCGATGCGCCCGGTGCGGCAGCCGGATTTGTCGACACCTTCGGTTCGGCTGCGCAACCGCTGTTGGTCATGCTGGCGTGGATCGTCGGTTCGGTTCTGATCGCGAACGTCCACTTCCGCTGGGAACCGCGTTCGTAGAACTCTGAGAAGGTAGTGGGCATGATCGCGCAGAACTTCGGACGCTGGAATCCGAGACGGACGTGGCGAACCGCGTCGAACGTCGACAAGGTTCGCCTCTACACGCGGCAATCGTTCATCATGGTCGCAGTGGTTTTCGGTGGCTTCGGTGCGGTCACCGAGGTCGTTGCGGATCGGTACCTGTCGGGTGTCTTCCTCGGAATCAGTGCCGTTGCGTGCGTCATCGCCGTGTCTCGGATGCCTGATCTGGGCGGAGTCGTGGCCAAGCCCGTCCAGATTCCTCTTGCCGTGATGACATTGTCGGCGTTCTGCTCGGCGGGAATTGCCTTGGGAAGCAATGGCGAGAACGGCCCGTACTTCTGGCTGGCTGCAATCCTTGTCGTGCCCCTTGCGGGGTTGACGTCGTTGCGCTGGCTGATCGTGGGCTCGGTGGCCGCCGGGGTTGTACTGGGACTGCTTGCGGGTCCGGAAAGCGGCGTGTCCGTCGGAATCGTCGCCGCCTTCATGGGGCTGACCGTCTACATGTCGGTGTGGCTGCTGCGGATGGTCACCGAATTGGACGAGGCACGCGGAGCCGCTGCCGCTCTGTCCGTCGCCGAGGAACGGTTGCGATTTTCACGCGATCTCCATGACGTCGTCGGGCGGGCACTGTCTGCAATTGCGGTGAAAAGTGAACTTGCAGCTACTCTTTCACGACGCGGCGACGATCGTGCCGCCGCGCAGATGGACGAAGTACGCGAACTTGCGCAAGATTCACTCGACGAAGCGCGCGAGTTGGTTCGGGGATACCGGTCCATCGCCTTGGCGTCCGAGCTGGCCGGTGCGCAGTCTCTGCTCGAGGCCGCCGGAATCTCCACTGCGATACGTGGATCGGCAGATCAGCTGCCGGTGGAACTGGCCGAAGCTGCCGCCTGGGTCGTCCGTGAAGGCGTCACCAACATTCTCCGGCACTCCAGTGCCGAGAATTGCAGCATCGAAGTGTTCGCGGACGGCGTCGTGATCGCCAACGACGGCGCACGGATCGCAGAGCCGAACAACGGAACCGGCCTGAACGGATTGCGCGAGCGCGTCGGCGCCGTCGGAGGAACTGTCGAAACCGTGCAGGACGAAGATCGCTTCACCCTCACCGCCCACTTTCCGTCCCGAACGAAGGAGTCTCGGTGACCGAGCCGATCAAGGTACTGCTGGCCGACGACGAGAACCTGATCCGCTCGGCTCTGGCCATGATGTTGTCGCTCGAGGACGACATCGTTGTCGTCGCGGAAGCCGAATCCGGCGAGGATGCCGTGGTCGCTGCTGCAAAACATCAACCTGACGTAGCCGTGCTCGACCTTCAAATGGCAGGTATCGACGGCATCGAGACGGCGCAACAGATTGCGCAGACGGTCTCGGGGTGCGTCTCGATCATCGTGACGAGCCACGGGCGTCCCGGGTATCTGAAGAAGGCACTGTCAGCAGGCGTCCGAGGATTTCTGCCGAAGACGACGCCTGCGGCGACGCTCGCCGAGGTGGTCCGCAGCGTCCACGCGGGCGGGCGGTACGTCGATCCGTCGTTGGCTGCCGAGGCAATCGGCGCCGGCGACTCACCGCTTACTCCGCGCGAAGCGGACGTACTCGAGTACGCGGCCGACGGAGCATCCATCGAGCAGATCGCTTCCCGGGCACACCTCTCGGCAGGAACCACCCGGAACTATTTGTCGTCAGCTGTCACCAAACTCGGTGCTGCCAACCGGCACGAAGCAGCGGTGATCGCCCGCCGGCAGGGGTGGATTTAGGGCCTCCGGCCCCGTGCGCCTTTCTGGTTGCGGGCACTACCAAAAAGGCGCACAGGGCCGAAGGCCCCGCAATGTCGAGAATCCCCGACTTGCTTCGTCCCTGTAGTGAAGTGCGACCAGAATGGGTGGCACCGACACAGAGGAGATTCACGATGGCCAAGTACTTGCTGCTCAAGCACTACCGCGGCGCTCCGGCTGCAGTCAACGACGTGCCGATGGACCAGTGGACGCCGGACGAGATCACTGCCCACGTGAAGTACATGCAGGACTTCGCGGATCGGCTCGAGAAGGCGGGCGAGTTCGTCGACGGTCAGGCTCTCGCTCCTGAGGGCACCTTTGTCCGGTACGACGGTGAGGGTCGCCCGCCGGTCACCGACGGTCCGTTCGCGGAAACCAAGGACCTCATTGCCGGCTGGATGGTGATCGACGTCGACAACTACGACCGTGCCGTCCAATTGGCCGGCGAGCTCTCGGCCGCGCCCGGCGCAGGCGGGAAGCCGATTCACGAATGGCTCGAACTGCGCCCGTTCCTGACCGAGCCGCCGACCATCACGGACTGAAACCTGTCATGGACGACGCCCTGCTTCGGAGTCTGACTCCGAGCGTGCTCGGCATCCTCGTCCGCCGCGGAGCAGATTTCGCGTCGGCCGAGGACGCCGTGCAGGACGCTCTGCTCGAGGCGGTCAGGGTCTGGCCGGACAACCCGCCGCGGGACCCGAAGGGCTGGCTGGTCACGGTGGCCTGGCGGCGGTTCCTCGACGGGATCCGGTCGGATGCGGCTCGCCGTAAGCGGGAGTTTCTGGCTGACGAGCAGCCAGGCGAGCGGCCGGTCAGCGGGTCGGTGCCGGGCGTGGACGACACACTCCAGCTCTACTTTCTGTGCGCGCACCCGTCGTTGACGCCGTCGTCCGCCGTCGCACTCACGCTGCGCGCTGTCGGCGGGCTGACCACCCGCCAGATTGCGCGGGCCTACCTGGTGCCCGAGGCGACTATGGCTCAGCGCATCAGCCGAGCCAAGCGCACGGTCTCCGGCGTCCGGTTCGAGCAACCCGGCGATGTCGCCACCGTCCTGCGTGTCCTCTATCTGGTCTTCAACGAGGGGTACTCCGGCGACGTCGACCTGGCTGCCGAGGCCATCCGGCTCACCCGGCAGTTGGCGGCCGCGATCGATCACCCCGAAGTCGCAGGGTTGCTCGCACTGATGCTGCTCCATCACGCTCGTCGAGCCGCGCGAACTGCCGCGGACGGCAGTCTGGTTCCGCTAGCCGAGCAGGATCGCAGCCGGTGGGACACCGATTCGATTGCCGAAGGAGTCGCAATCCTCCAGTCAGCTCTCGCCCGCGACCGGCTCGGTGAGTTCCAGGCCCAGGCCGCCATTGCTGCACTCCATGCCGACGCTCTCACAGCAGACGAGACCGACTGGGTGCAGATCGTGGAGTGGTACGACGAACTCGCAGCCTTGACCGACAGCCCGATTGTCCGGCTCAACCGAGCGGTGGCCGTCGGCGAGGCAGACGGACCACGCGCCGGATTGGCAGCTCTTGCAGCGCTGGACGATTCACTTCCACGCCATGCCGCAGTCGAGGCCTATCTGCGTGAACGCGACGGAGACCTCGAGTCGGCGGCGAGGTTGTATGCCGATGCAGCGCACAAGGCATCCAACCTCGCCGAACGCGACCATCTGATGCTTCAGGCGTCCAGGATCAACGCCCGTCGATCTCCTGCAAGCGCCCCTGAGTCAGAGAACCTGTGAGAGGAACGCTTGCAGTCGATCTGTTTCGGGATCGTCGAAAAGCTGTTCCGGAGTACCGGTTTCGACAACGGCACCGCGATCCATGAACAGCACCTTGTCGGAAACGGAACGCGCGAAACCCATTTCGTGCGTCACGACGACCATAGTCATGCCGGACTTCGCGAGATCGGCCATCAATGCCAGAACACCCTTGACCAGTTCGGGGTCGAGAGCTGACGTCGCCTCGTCGAAGAACATGACCTCGGGCTTCATCGCCAGGGCGCGGGCAATGGCGACGCGCTGCTGCTGACCACCCGAAAGGTTGCCGGGCCGCGAGTCGGCCTTCTCCCTGAGCCCCACCAGATCCAGCTGCTCGAGCGCGAGCGCCCGAGCTTGCTCCTTCGACAAACCCTTGAGCTTGTTCGGCCCGAGTGCGATGTTCTCGGCGACGGTCTTGTGTGGGAACAGGTTGAAGTGCTGGAACACCATGCCGATCCGCTGGCGTAGCTCGTCGGGGTTGTCCTTCAGGACGGACTTCCCGTCGAGCAGCACGTCACCCTGCTCGGGCTCGTGCAGACGGTTCAGCACGCGCAGGAGCGTCGACTTGCCCGAACCGGAGGGCCCGATGACGGTGACGGTGTTTCCGGCGTCGACGTGCAGGTTGACGCCGCGAAGCACCTTGTTGGTGCCGAAGGACAGATGCAGGTCCTTGCCGGTGAGCGATACGGACTTCAGTTCAGAGCTGGTGGTCATGTCCTCAGCCCCTTTCCACGACGATGGCCTGCTCGAGCGGATCCAACGTGCCTGAAGTGTCGGCGCGTCCGGTCCGGAGTCGGTTGTCGATGTAGTTGACGAGGTGCGTCAGCGGGATGGTCAGAGCAAGGTAGAACAAGCCTGCCGCAACGAGCGGGGACAGGCTGCCGGTCTGGGCGTTGAGATCACGTCCGACGGCAAAGAGTTCCCGCTGGGTGACGAGGAGACCGAGGAAGTAGATCAGCGACGAGTCCTTGATCAGCGAGATGAACTGGTTCATCAACGCCGGCAGAACGCGTCGTACACCCTGCGGGATGACGACCAGCGACATGGACTTTCGGTAGCTGAAACCGAGGGCACGTGAAGCCTCGAGCTGCCCGGACTCGACGCTCTGGATTCCGGATCTGAAGATCTCACCGATGTATGCCGACGCGAGCAGTGACAGCGCCGCGACACCGAGCCAGTACGGATTGCTACCGGTGATTCCCTTGACGATCGGTCCGACGCCGAGCCCGATGATCAAGATGATGACGACTGCGGGCAGGCCACGGAAGATGTCGGTGTAGACGCGGGCCGGCCAGCGCAGCCAACGGGTGCGCGAGATACCGGCGACAGCGAGCAGCATGCCGAGGATCGTGCCGATGATGCCGGACGCGAGCGCAAGGATCAGGGTGTTGGGAAGACCGGTCTTGAGGAGATCGGGGAATGCCTTCTTGTACAGATCCCAGTCGAAGAACGTGTCCTTGAGCTGTTCGAGCGTCGACTTCGGTTGGTACGACGCGGTATCGCCACCGTCGCCGTTTGCTGCGTTTTCTGCGGCAATGGCTGCGAAGTCGGGCAGTTCCGGAGTGGTCGCGGCCTTGGATCCGGGCTTCCAGCCTTCAGGGAGTTGGCGCGGTACCCAGTCGGCGTACAGCTGAGACCAGGTTCCGTCGTCGATGACTGCGTCGAGGCCGGAGTTGAGGGCGTCGATCAGGGGCTGGTTTTCCTTGTTCACCGCCCAGCCGACGAAGTTGTTGACCGAGAAGGTGTTCTGGATGATCGAGGTCGGATCACCGGGAGCGATTGCACCTTCGGCCTGCTGAGACGGAGCTACCCAGGCGTCGATCTGTCCGGACTTGAGGTTCGCGTACGCCGTGGCGTAGTCGGGAAACTTCACGGGATCGAGCTTGAGCGTGTTCACGACGTAGTCGTCCTGCACGGTTCCCTGTACGACGCCGATGCGCTTTGATGCGTCCAGGTCTCCGAAGCCGGTGATCGGGCTGCCGTTAGGCACGACGAGGGAGAAGTATCCGAAGTCGTAACCGTTGGTGAAGCCGACGGTGTTGCGACGGTCGTCCGTGGTGGTGATGGACGACGAGCCGACGTCGAAGCGTCGACCGGCAACCTGGGCGAGAAGCCCGGCGAACTCGGTGCCGACGAACTCGACCTTCAGGCCCAGCTTGTCCGCGACGGCCTTCAGCAGCTCGTTGTCGTATCCGGTGTACTGATTCTCGGAGTTGACGCAGATGCTCGGGGGCGCGTCACCGAGCGTGCCGACCGTGATGACCCCGGGTTTGATCAAGTTCAGCTTCGAGGTGTCGATCTGATCGACCGGGGTGACGGTGGCCGTGGTGTAGCGGTCTTCGGCGCCCGCACCCGCTGCCGCGTCCAGATTGGTGGGCGCCGCGGTTGCGGCTCCCACTCCTGGAGGTGCACACAGGTCTGTGGGGGCTGCCGACGAATCCGAGCCACTCGAGCACGATGACAGAGTCAGCGCCAGGAGGGCAGTGAGGAGCAGTGCCACCACCAGGCGGATCTTCGCTGCGACGGAAGAAAACATGCGTGCAGCGTAAACCTAAGGGTAGCCATTTCTCCGTGTAGAACTGTTGACAGTTTTCGGACAAGGGGCCGCTGCGCTGCGGGCATGCCTTCAAATCAGCGTGATTTTAAGTATCGCCAGGTCGGGGAATCTCGTGCCGAAGAGATCAGCGTCAGCGGACGGGTGCGAGTTCGACGCCCGACGGAGGTACCAAGCGACGCAGCGTTCCGTCGAAGCCGGTGACGTAGAGCGCCCAGCCGTCGCCGTCCTGTCCTATACGCACTGAACTCGGCCCGTTCCACCCATTCGACAGACCCGAAGCGACGACGCAGGAAGTGCCGGTTTCAGGGTGTACGCGATAGATCGAGCCTTCGACGTGAGCAGCGGCGTAGAGCATTCCATCCTGCGACATGGTCAGATCGTCGAGGCCGGGTATCAGGCTCGGGACCGTCGCTACAACTGTCCACGCGTCAGGGGTATCCAAGGGCACTCGAATGATCTGACCGGTGAACAGGTCATCGGTGTACACGGCTCGATGATCCGGACTGAGCGCGAGTCCCTCCGAACGCGGCACTGTCGACCAATTGGGCACGACGGCTCCGGAGTCGTGCAGATAGCGCGAGACGCCCTTTGGCGGACCTCCTTCTGTTCCGACCCACGTGGTCAGCAGATCGCCGTCGGGAAGCCGGAGCAGGCCGTTGCCCGCGAAGTCGACGGGTGCGGACAGCTGATCCGTCGAGGTGTCCAGGTGCCACAGCTTGCCGTCCTGTCTGGTGAGGAAGGACAGCCTCGAACCGTCGAGTTGCAAACCGCCAGGGGCAGCCATGTCGTCGAGGACAGTTCGTACCTGTCCTGCGGCGTCGACGTGATAGATCTTCGACTCGCCGGAGAGGTAGAACCCGCCGTTGTCATCGGGCTCGAGGTTTTCGAGCTGTTCCAACCCTTGCGCTACGGTTTCGACCCGCCACTCGCCGCACATCGGCGCGACTGTCCAGGTGGCCCCCGCCGGCGTAGCTGCGGCCACGGTCCCGGCTGCGATCGCCGCGACGATCAACAACGCCCGAGTTCGGTTGCGTGATACCCCCATTGCGCACAACTTACGGCAAACCGGACCAATATCAAACGGTCTGGTCGGTATAGCCGACGCCCAGAGGGTCGCTCCAGGTGGTCCACACGTCTGGCCCGAGTTCGATCTCGGCTGTGGTGAGTAGACACGCGTCGAGTTCTCGGTGCAGTCGAGACGGGTCGATGGCTTGGCCGATGAAGACGAGTTCTTGTCGGCAGTCTCCGACGGGTTCTTCCCACTTGTCGAGGATTCCGTCACGACGGTAATCGTCGGCCGGCCACTCGTCACGGGGTAGAAACTTCCACCAACGGCCGACGTATCCGTGGCGAATGAGATGACCGGCCTGAGAAATACTCCCGATCTCGGTGAACCGGCCGGCATTCCAGTAGTAGCCCTTGGCCCGAAGTAACTTTCCGTTGGTCCACTCGTTGCTGAGGAAATCATGCAGCCGTTGGGGGTGGAAGGGTGCGCGCTCGCGGTACACCACCGAACTGATTCCGTACTCTTCGGTTTCGGGGATGTGTTCACCTTGGAGTTCTTGTAACCATCCGGGGGCCTGTGCAGCCTTTTCGAGCGAGAACAAACCGGTGTCGAGAATCGTGTCGAGTGGGATGCGACCGAGCGTCATCGGAACTATCGCAGCGGATGCGTTCAAAGAGCGCAGGACTGCGGTCAATTCGACCAGGTGCTGGTGCGAGACGAGATCGGCCTTGCTCACCAGGATGACGTCGGCAAATTCGATCTGATCGACAAGCAGATCCGCGATGTCTCGTTCGTCTTCCGGGGCATCGGCTTCGACGCGGCCACCAGCCGTGTAGTCGCGCAGAAAACTGTGGCCGTCGACGACGGTGACCATGGTGTCGAGTCGGGCGACGTCGGCGAGGGCGTGGCCGTCGGTATCGATGAATGTGAACGTCTCTGCGACAGGCAGCGGTTCGGAGATGCCCGAAGATTCGATGAGTAGGTAGTCGAATCGGCCATCGGCGGCCAAGGCACTGATCTCGGAAAGAAGATCCTCTCGCAGAGTGCAGCAGATGCAGCCGTTGGTCATCTCGACCAGTTTCTCCTCGGAGCGACTGAGCGAGATCTCACGCTCGACTTCTGCACTGTCGATGTTGATTTCGCTCATGTCGTTGACGATCACCGCGACCCGCCGACCCTCTCGATTTCGCAGGATCTCGTTGAGTAGTGTCGTCTTCCCGGCGCCCAGGAAACCTGACAGCACCGTGACCGGAAGTCGTGTGTCGACCATGATTTCCAGTGTCCTTCCGAATGAGAGAATTGCTGTGATCAGGCGGCGGTCACGCGAAACGCTGTGATCGCGTGACCGCCGCCCGGAATGTTGGACGATCAGGCCGCAGGCTCGAGGTAACCCTCGAAAAGGTCGACTACGACGCTGCCGCCGTCGGTGTCGCTACCGAACAATTCCTCGGCGGCGAACTTCACGTGGTACGTCGGTTCTTCGCCGGCGTCGTTGCGCCCGTGGCCGATTGCGTCGGGAAACGGCCACTTCTCGGTAGTCCGATGAGAGATGGTTCCCACTCGTCCGCGGCAGTACGCAGGCATTCGAATATGCCCCGGAACGTACTCGTCGCGCACGCGTACTCGCTGACCGACCTCGAAGGTGGTCGTCTCGACGGGTGCCGGCCGCCCTTCGGATTCGCTGGGCCGCGACAGTGGGAACGGTCCCCCTGCAAGGCTTTCGAGTTCTTCCTGCGTCAGGATTCCCTTTTCGACCATCAGTGTCGCGACGCCGATGACGTACCTCTCGTAGTACGGGGTCATCATGTAGTGGCGTGGTTCCATCCGCTCGACGACGTATCGAACTTCGTCGACGCTGAATGCCCCGAGTTCGGCGACACCGGCGAACATCAGGCTGTACGGCAGGTGTTCCCACTCGGCGTGGAAGGTGGGGCCGATGTCGGCGTTGACGGTATGCGGGACTTTGCCGAAGCCTTGAACTCCGGCAAGATCGTGTACTCCATCCATGGTGTGCTTCTTTCTTGTCGGGGTGATCAGACGGTGGGGACCTGCGGGACTGCGACGCCGATCAGGCAGTCCTTGGTGACGATCTCTTGAAGCTGTTCCTGGCTCCAGCCTTCGGTGCCTGCGGGACGTTGCGGGAGAACCATGTAGCGAGTTTCGGCGGTGGTGTCGTAGACGCGGATCTCGACGTCCGACGCGATCTCGGTTCCCATCTCGGAGAGAACCTTCCGTGGCTCACGCACCACTCGCGCACGGTATTCGAAACTCTTGTACCAGGTAGGGGGCAGGCCGAGAATGGGCCACGCGGTGCATGAACACAACGAGCACACGATCACGTTCTTGAGGGTCGGGGTGTCTTCGACTGCCACGATGTACTCGCCCTGGGGGCCCAGATATCCGTACTGGGCAACCGCGGCGGTACCGTCGGTGAGAAGCAGTTGCCGGAAATCGGGGTCGGTCCAAGCCCGCGCGACCAATTCCGCTCCGCGCCTTGGACTGAAGTCCTCCTCGAAGGTCTTCTTCCATCCCTCGACGTAACCGTCGGGTACCAATCCCTTACCGTCGAGTGCGCGGAACAGGGCCCACGCGCGATCGGAGACCGGCGCCTGGGCCGGTGCGGCGTTCTCCGTTGTGTGGTCGATCGTTACTGACATCTGGTTCACCTTTTCTATGCGGGCTGATCATGTGTGAATCGGTGGAATTTGTTGTGCAAGTGCGGATACAGAACTAGGTGAGGCTGAGTTGTGGTGCAGAGTCGGAGATGTGGTCGGCAGGCGTCGGAAACGCGCCGCGAAGCTTTTCGAATGCGCGCCCGACCCGGAGGACCGTCGCATCGTCGAAGGTCTTGCCGGTGATCATCATTCCGACCGGAAGCCCGTTCACCAGGCCGGCGGGAACGGACAGGGACGGGTGTCCGGTCACGTCGAATGGTGCTGTGTTGGCGATCATCCCGAGAGCCTTCGTGATGAAGGTTGCACGATCCACGTCGTTCGCCGGCAATTCGGATGCGACGTAGGGCAGTGTGGGCATCACCAGGACGTCGAATTGTCTCAAGGCAGTGTCGTAGGCGGCGCGGGCGAGCGGTACGAGGTTCCGGGCTTTGCCGTAGCTCGCGCCGCCGAGGGTGGTGATGCCGTGGTGGCCGGTCAGAGCCACCAGTTTGACGGTTTCGGACAGAGCGTCGGCGTGCTGAAGGCGTCGAGAAGCAAAGTGTGCCATCAGTTCCGGATCGTACAAACCTTCGGCGTTCATGCCGTACCCGTTGCCGTCCAACATCTGGTAGGCACCACCGTCCGTGGCGATCACGTTCCAGATGTGGAAAGCATGTAGGTGCCACGGGATGTTTACTTCCTCTACCGTGCAACCGATTTCGGCCAGACTGTGTGCCGCTGCGCGGACTGCGTCGTCGACCTCGGGCTGTGAGACCGCGTGCCCGAAACCTTCTCGAACGATCCCGATTCGCAGACCATCCACATCGGAGTCGAGGGTGGACAGATAGTCACCTGCTTCGACGCTGTCGGCTTGGCGTGGGTCGTTACCGTCGCGACCGGCGATGACCGAGAGCATCAGTGCGGCATCGTGGACCGTGCGTGTGATCGGGCCGAGATGGTCGATTGTTCGCTCGATGGGAAATGCCCCGGTATACGGGACGAGCCCGAACGTCGGCTTGTGTCCGACGACGCCGCAGAATGCCGCCGGGATCCGGATCGATCCGCCCTGATCCCCGCCGATGGCAAAATCGACGTCACCGTTTGCGACGAGAGCCGCACTGCCACCGGATGATCCACCTGCTTCACGCTGTGGGTCCCATGGATTGCGGACCGGTCCGCTTGCCGGTGTGAAGCTCGAACCGGAGAAACACAGGTCCTCACACACAGCTTTGCCCGCGACGGTTGCACCGGCCGCCAGTAGTCGAGTGACCACAGTCGCGTCGCGAGACGGAGTGAACCCCTCTACTGTCCGAGACCCGTTCATCATCGGAACTCCGGCCACGGTCACGTTGTCCTTGATCGCCACGCGTCGGCCGGTCAGGACGCCGTCCGACGTCGGCGGGATGCTTGTGGTCACATACCAAGCGCTCAAAGGATTTTCGCTCGCTGTTGGCACCGTGTGCTCACGTGACGTGGTCGGCGGGGTTGCCTCGTCGGCGTACAACTGGTCGACGACGTCGTAGGAGCCCAGTGCTCCGTCGATCAGTGCCGGCCACTCGAGCCGGGCTGATTGGTCGAGAGTGATGCCGTAATGCCTTGCGGCGGTGTCTATTGCATTGTCGTCAGGTCGGATTGTCGCCATGAGAAGTGTGCTCCTGATGTGATCGGCTTCACTTGTCTTTCAGACTAGGGCCGGATCCATAATTGCGTCAATAGGTATCGACATATTGACTCGTTAAGTTCGGGTTACGCGCGCTCAGAGAGAGCGGGGGTACAGGCGCCCACGGCGTGATTCAGCGAGCAGAATCGGTCGATGCAGTGGAACACCGTTGTTCGTAGAGCTTTTCGATGTCGTGACAAGCTGCCGAAGTACTGTTTCCGGATCGCCTGCCGACGTTCGTTCGACGGCGCGTGCGTAAGCGACGATCGCTTCGTACGTTGTCTCCGACAGGGAACTGAGCGGAGGCAGGAGTTCGTTCGAGCTCGCGCTGTATCGCTTTTCGAGGTCGTGATCGCCGGCTGCGGATTGAAAGTAGCCGAATGCCGCCCAGACTCCGTCGGCATCGGAATTGCCGATGAGCTGCTGAGTGGCCTCGTCGAGGACCAATGCAAACGTCCGCGTGGTGGCCCGCAGTCCGTGCTGGGCGCATTGTCGTTCGAAGAAGACCTCGTCATGGCCCACCAGGGTGGAAAGAATCAGTTCGGCCCCGGAGTCGGCTATCGACTCGATGATGCGTGAGAAGTCGGTTGTCCCCAACGGTACGTAGACTTCGCCGGCCACCGAACCTGTGGATTCGGCGATCACACGCCGGGCCGCCCAATGCGCTCCGAACGACCACGAATACTGCTGGCCGACCAGGAACCAAGTGCGAGAACCGGTCTCGGACATCATTGCGGGTATACCCGCTCGCGTCTGGTCGAGTGGGCGCTCACCCAATCGAAGGACTCCCGGACGCGATCGACCTCCCTCGTTGAGAACTGTGTGCACCAACAGCACACCGTTGTTCTGCAATGCAGATGCAGCGGCATTGAAGGTCGACGATGTCACGCACGCGAAAACGGCGCGACATCCGCTTTTCACCAATCGCAGTGCGGTCGCCGCTCCGGCCGCCGGGTCGGAAGCGTCATCGCCTGTCACCAAGTCGACGAGAACGCCGCCGATGCCGCCGTCGGCATTGATTTCTTCCACGGCCAGGGATGCGAGTGTTTCTGTCGCCTGGGCGAATACAGCTGCCGGGCCGGATTTGCTGACCAGCAGCCCGATCCGATGTCGGTCGGAACGCGGAGGTTCGGGTGGAGCGAATCCGCGCTTGTTGGCAAGCCAGGAAATGCCGTCCTGATCGAGGCTGGACTCGAGAACGATCCGGGTCCCGGCGCCGTCGGGAAAGAACCGGATCGTCAGGCGGCCGCGCCACGGTTGGTGGTGCACGATCACGACCGATCGGCCCCGCTTCACGCCGGCGACGTATCCCAACAGCGTGATCGGCATTCCGGCTGGCTCTGCGCGTGCGCCGTCGCCGACGGGAAGGGAGATGGCGGCAGCGGCCCCGACCGTCAGTTGCTCACATTCGAGTTCGAGCAGTTGCCCCGTTTCGAGGCGCTCGAAGGCTGACCCTGGTGGGTCGGTCGTCACGATCTGTGCCGTTACAGAGAGACCTGGCACGTTCTACTTCCTGCCTGAAATAGGTGCTGGGGCTCAACAAGGCCTCACGCTCGGCGACGCACCGATGCGACGTCTGAATCCTCAGTCGCAGTGGCCGGCAACTCGGAGGCGTTCGAACCTGCTTCCAGCGCTCGCCCGAGGACGTCGCGCAGGAACTGGAGTGCATCGTTGGCGGGCCCCGATGGATCTATCGAGAACAGGCGATGACGTCCTTGACGCCGTTCGACGATCACGCCGGACAACCGCAGCGCCTTGAGATGTGTGGATACCGTGGTGCGACCGACCGTCGAAATTTGATCGCTGATGAAGCCCGCGTTGCACTCGCCGTGTGTAGCCAGCGTGTCGAGAATCTGTCGACGCACTTGGTCGGCCAGCACAGCAAACGCCAACTCTTCGTTTCGTTGAGTAGTCACTGTCTGCTGTCCGCGCTTCCTCGATGGTCTCTACTGAGATATGTCGACACCCGTCAACATATCTCGAGTTGCCTCCGAGGGAAAGAATGTGGCCGAAGATTGCCGGCGACTTCGGTCAGTGCTCGGCGGTGATCACCGCGTCGCGCAGCATTCCGGTCCCGGGATGGCAATTGATGTACTCGTAGAGCTGATCGGCGGCATCGAATACCGAGACCTCATGGTAGAGACGCAATTTCGACAGGCCCTCGGCCACCCGGAAGAACGTCGTGAAGATCCGTAGATGGGTCGGGTGGGATTCCGACCACCGTTCGAGTTGGTCGAGGGAGGCCCAGTGGCCGATGTTGTAGCTCAAGTCGAGGAAGTTTCCGTCGATGTCGATATTGCGTACGAATCGGTTGCTGTAGCACCCGACGGCCGGGCCGTTGTCGCGGAGGAAGTCCATGCCCGATTGAAGAGTGGGCAGGATTTCGTCCAGGTAGAGGCTGCGCTCGTCTGCTTCCGCGTCGGCCCAGTCCTGCCCGGACCTGATCAGTGCGATGTTGTCGTGTCCCCGCACTACTACGCGTCCACCTACGGCGGGGTCACCGGCGACGACCCGCAGTTCGCCCGAGGCCTGCATCCAGTCGGTTTGGGAGATCGGAAACCGCTCGCGCATCGAACCCCAGTAGCCGTGCTCGTTGATTTCGCCGCTGACACCGTCCATGACAGCTCCCACCCCGGGGAGGTCGTCTTGGAACGCGTAGAGCGTTTCGAATTGTTCGGCTCTCGGTGCCACGATCTCGCGGAAGAACCCCAATCCGTCCGACAGGCGGTCTTCGGACTCCCACCAGGAGGACACTGGAGGTGATGTGCTCCAACGATGTTGGGAAGAAACATCTTTCCAGTAACCGACCACGATCAGGTTCTCGTAGCCCTGGTTGTCGATGTGATGGGTGAGATCGTGGTGTGCCGGTCCGTCCGGCAAGTCGAAGCCGGCGACGATATCCCGCATCGCCCGCAGTGCTGCCGGGCGCTGATCCTCGCCGCGGAACTGCACGCCGAGATAGCCCATCACGACCTGGTGCAATGTGTCGTCTGCGCGCCCGACCCACATGGGAAACGGTGGCGTATAGGTATCCGGGACCCGCCTGGTCAGAGTGCGCGGGCATTGAAGGTGTTCGCCGATTGCAGATTCCATGAGTGCTCCCTGTGATGTAGGTGGTCGAATCGGGTGCCTGGCACTTGGCAACGCCGTGCCGAAAATCTACGCCCGCTCAGCCGAGCAAACTTGGCCGTCAGCGCCCGATGCTTGGCCTACCGTGCCAAGAATTGTGGATACGCTTCGGCGACAGAAAATTTTGAACACCATGTTCAATGGGTAAGTGTCCGAAGATGTTACAGATCAGCGGGTAGTACTTGTGGGGGCCGCTGCTTGCGACCGGTACCGCCGCGGGCTGATCCCGAATTCCGCCTTGAAGGCTCGACTGAAGGCGGCCAGGTCGGTGAATCCCCAGCGGTGAGAAATCTGGGTCAGCGACCGCTCTACTCCGTGTCGTTGCACGATCTCACGACGGCAACCGTCGAGTCGACGGCTGCGAATCGACCGTGACACCGTCGTGCCGTGTTCGGCGAAGGCTCGGTGCAACTGCCGAATGGAGACTTTGACCGATCCCGCGATGTCCACCGGAGACAGGGCCGGGTCTGCGATGCGGGCGTCTATGACCGACAGGGCGGATTCGTAGAGGCTGGTTCGCCGCGAGGTGATCGGTCGCGCAGTTGTGTGAAGAACGGACTTGACCAGGTTGCCGATCTCGTTGACGACTTCCTCTTCGTCTCCGCTTGCGTCGGACGTCATGCGGACGGAGGCAAGATCGTGAAGAAAGCGACCAAGCAGGCCACTCAGGCCCGCGTGTCCGTCGAAGGCGATGGCGGTCAGGCTCGTGACCTCCGCGTCGCTGAGCGACAGGTACGACCGTGGCCAGGTGAACACCTCGAGTCCCCAGATGCCGTCGTGTGCGTGTCCCTCGATCTGCCAATCGAAGGGGCGCGTGGTGTCGTACAGGACGTAGTCGCCACGTCGCAGGACGCATTCGCGGTCGTCTTGGCGCACTACCGCGCTACCGCGGCGGATCATCCCGATCTGCAGATAGTCCGCGCCGTCGCTTTTGATGAGGCTGTTGCTACGGACTATTCGTTGTTCCATCGATTGAACTGCGGATACCCGAACGTGTGCGAGTTGGGCCGAGTGGACGGCCCCGCTGAATCGATCGCCGTCTCCGATATCGGATACGTCGAGCGCGACAAAATGCTCGCGCAACAAATCTGCCCAGTCGCCCGTGAGAGTCGTGCGTGTGGGCAGGGAGAAGCCGGATCGCGCGAGCATTGCAGGGCGCCTCCTCGCAGAAAAGCCGAAGTTCTCGGGTGCTCGATGTTCAGAGAGTAATCCCGCACATCAGACATGTCGATAGAAGTCGACATGTCATCGCGTCGGGAAGAAATTGTTTGCCATACAAACAACGCCGAGTTATTGTTTGTCGTACAAACAAGTAGGAGTTCGTGATGGCCACCGAGGCAGTTCCCGCAGCGCGCGCGACGCGTGAGTCGGGCAAGCAGACGCGCATGGCGCTGTTCAACGCCGCAACCGAGCTGTTCCTCGAGCACGGCGACAGCGTCTCCATCGCGCAGATCTGCACGGCCGCCGGCGCCCATCCCAACCAGGTGACCTACTACTACGGCTCCAAAGAAAAGCTCTTCGTCGAGGTGGCGTGCGCGGCCGTTCTGCGCGCAGGCAAGCGTGCCGAGGTCGATGCCGCCGACGCCGACACGGTCGGCGATTACACCGAGAAGCTGGTCGGATCCCTCCTGGGCTCGGGCGCTCCCAGCGTCGAACTCTTCGTGGAAGCGATGATGATGACGGGTCGTCGTGGTGAACTCCGCGACCTGATCTCCGAAACGCTTCGCACTCTGCACTCCTCGGGCGAAACCGCCCTCCTCCGTACCTTGATCCGCACCGGCTGGCAGCTGCGCGCGGGCATCGACGTCGAGTCCAAGGCCTTCTGGTCTGCGATCTTCGGCCTCGTCATCCAGAAGACTGCCACCGGCGAGAGCTTCGGCTACTCCCTCGAGGAGGCGGTTGCCGTCATCTTCGCCACCCTCCAGATACCCGACGCCGTACTCAACAGCTCGATGGAATGAACTCTCTTCGAGCGTGATTCTCCGACAAGGACTTCGATGAATATCGTTCGCGTATTCGACAGCAACGTCACCAAGACCCCGGACAAACCCTTCCTGATATTCGACGGTCACGATCACACGTACTCCCAGGTTCAGGACGGAAGTCGACGCGCCGCAGGCTATTTGCAGTCGCTGGGCGTGCAGCCGGGCGACCGCGTCGCGCTGATGTGTTACAACACTCCGGGATTCGTGTACGCGATGCTCGGTGCCTGGCGCTTGGGCGCCGTCGTGGTCCCCATCAACCACAAGATGCAGACTCCGGAAGTTGCCTACGTGCTGGGACACGCGAAGGTGTCGGTGTGCGTCTTCGACGGTGAGTTGGCGCCGGTTGTCGGTCGACTGGAGACAACGGCCAAGCTGATCAGCACGGACTCTGTCGCAGACGGTTTCGACTTCTTCGACGACGCCATCACCCGCCAGGACGGCGTTGACGGTATCGACATCGACGAGAACGATCCGGCCGAAATCCTCTACACCTCGGGGACTACCGGCTCGCCCAAGGGCTGCGTCCACAGCCACCGCAACGTCGTCGGTGTTGCCGTCACCGCGGCCCTCGCCGTGTCGACGACTCGGGACGAGCGACTGCTCATGGCCGTCCCGATCTGGCACGCTTCCCCGCTCAACAACTGGTTCATGTCCACGCTCTACATGGGCGGAACCGTCGTGCTGCTGCGCGAGTACCATCCCGTCAAATTCCTGGAAACAGTTCAGGAACAACGCATTACCCTCTGCTTCGGCCCGCCGGTCATCTACACCACTGCACTCAACCTCGTGCCGAACTTTGCCGACTACAACCTCGGAAGCGTTCGTGCGTGGTTGTACGGCGGGGGACCGATCGGCGCGGATGTCGCTCGGCGACTGGTGGAGTCGTACGGCACCACCGAATTCCGACAGGTCTACGGCATGACCGAGACCGGGCCAGTGGGCACCGTGCTGTACCCCGAAGAGCAGTTGAGCAAGGCGGGCTCGATCGGCCGCGTCGCGCTGGCCGGCGTCGACCTGCGCCTGGTTGCCGATGACGGCACCGACGCGGAGCCCGATCAGATCGGTGAGATCTGGCTGCGCGCCGACACCGTCATGCAGGGGTACCTCGACGACCCCGCTGCCACGAAGGCTGCATTTGCCGACGGCGGTTGGTATCGCACCGGCGATCTGGCGCGCAAGGATGCGGACAGTTACCTCTTCATCGTCGACCGCGCGAAGGACATGATCATCACGGGCGGTGAGAACGTCTACTCCAAGGAGGTCGAGGACGTGATCTCCGGCCACCCGGACGTCGTCGACGTCGCCGTTGTCGGAAAACCCAACGAAGAATGGGGCGAGACCGTCGTCGCGCACGTCGTCTGGCGTGAACCGGATGTCATCAGCGCCGACGACATCAAGGACTACCTCTCGGACAAGTTGGCGCGCTACAAGATTCCGCGTGAAGTGGTGTTCGCGACGATTCTTCCGCGTACACCGACCGGCAAGATCCAGAAGCACCTCATCCGCGCAGCGAGCTGAAAGGCCTGTCATGACTGATATTTCCGAGAAGACCGTCACCCACCCGGCTCCGCATCGCACCCATGCAGTGCTCAACCAGTCGGTACCGCGCACGGACGTCAACGAGTTCCTGCTCGATACGGTCCTGGCCGAAGGCGTCGCGCGTCACGACGCCGATTGGGCCACCAGTGAACTCACCGATATCGGTGAACTGGTCGGCAGTGCCGGGTTCCAGCACGACGCCGAGCTGGCCAACACGGTGATCCCCGAATTGAAGACCTTCGATCGCTGGGGAAACCGCATCGACGAGGTCGAATACCATCCGTCGTATCACCGGATCATCTCTGCCGCCGTTGCGCACGGTGCTCACACCTCTGCCTGGGCTGACCCGAAGCCGGGTGCCAACGTGGCTCGGGCCGCGGCATTCATGCTCTTCTCCCAGGTCGAACCGGGCCACGCGTGCCCGATCTCCATGACGCACGCTGTGATCCCCTCGCTCGAGCTGCAACCCGATGTAGCCGCCATCTGGACCCCGCGTGCCCTTTCTCGGAGTTACACCCCCGAGTTGGATGCTCCCGGAAAGGCATCCGCGATCTTCGGAATGTCGATGACGGAAAAGCAGGGTGGCTCCGACGTGCGAGCCAACACGACCATCGCCAAGCCGGCCGGACGTGGCGGCCCGGGTGCAGACTACCTCCTCACCGGACACAAGTGGTTCTGCTCCGCGCCGATGTCCGACGCCTTCCTGGTTCTCGCTCAGGCCGAAGGTGCTGCCGGCGAGGGACTTTCCTGCTTCCTTCTCCCCCGCATCCTGCCCGACGGCACACGCAACGTCTTCCGCATCCAGCGTCTGAAGAACAAGCTGGGCAACAAGTCCAACGCGTCGTCCGAGATCGAGCTCGACGGCACCGTCGGCACCATGATCGGCGAACCGGGACGTGGCGTGCGGACCATCATCGAAATGGTGTCCCAGACGCGACTCGACTGCATCCTCGGCAGCACGGCAGGTATGCGTCAGTCGGTCGCCGAAGCGGTGTGGCACGCACGGCACCGCAGCGCTTTCGGTGCCGTCCTGGCAGATCAGCCGGCAATGACCTCGGTGCTTGCCGATCTGGCTCTCGAATCCGAAGCCGCGACCATCACCGCACTGCGATTGGCTCGCGCGCAGGACGAGGACGCGGACGAGCAGGACAAGGCGTTCCGCCGACTCGCGACGGCTGTTGCGAAGTACTGGATCTGCAAGCGCGGCCCGCACCACTCCTACGAGGCACTCGAGTGCCTGGGCGGCAACGGTTACACCGAGGACTTCCCGCTTGCCCGTCGCTACCGTGAGCAGCCCGTCATGGCCGTGTGGGAGGGGTCGGGCAACGTCATCGCACTCGATGTCTTGCGCGCCATGACCCGTGAACCCGATTCCGTTGCCGCCTTCGACCACGAGGTCAACCTCGCCCGCGGCAACAACCCGGTCCTCGATCAGCACCTCGATCGGGTACGACGCCAACTCGGTGAGCTCGCCACGATGGCACCCGCCGACGCCCAGCTCCGCGCTCGGACCGTCGTCGAGGCTATGGCGTTGGCGCTGCAGGCTTCGCTCATGGTGCGCCACTCCCCGGCCGCCTCGTCCGATGCGTTCATTGCCGCTCGCCTCGGCGCCGACCGTGGTCACGAGTACGGAACTCTGCCTGTGGGAACAGATTTCGCGGGAATTCTCGCGAGAGCCTAAGGCTGCTCCCTCAGTACCCTGGTGACGGTGTGTACTGCCGGCGTCGGATTGTTGGGTCGCCATGCCATCGCGATTTTCAGCGTGGGCGTGGCCCCGGCGATCGGCAGGTACACGACCCCGTCCATGGACAGATGCGCCGTCGACTCCACGACGACGGCGATCCCGACCCCCGCTCCGACCATGGCCAACAGGCTGTACGGATCGGGGGCTTCGTGTGCGATGGTGGGCGTGAAACCTGCTGTGGCGCAAACGGACAACGTTGCATCGCGCACCACCGAGCCGTGCTCGGCGGGATACATCACGAATCGTTCGGTTGCCAGGTCTTCCGGTGACACCGAGTCATGCGTACCGAGGTGATGCCTGGCCGGAAACCGCGACCATCAAGGTTTCCTCCCGCACAGTGTGAGTCTCGAATCCGCGCGGAATGGGCAGGCCGACTATGCCCATGTCCAGTGCTCCGCGTCGGAGAGCGTCGAGCACCTCACCCGAGTACATCTGCGGCCGTAGTTCCAGTTCGATTCCCGGATGGGAGTCGGCCAAGGACCGTGTGAGGGCCGACAGGACGGTGTAGCCGCCTGTTCCGCCGAAACCCACTGTGACACGGCCCGTCTCGCCAGTCGACGCGGCCGATGCGATTTCTCGTACCACGGCGATCTGCGCTTCGATGATCCGTGCGGGCGTGACCAAGGCTTCGCCGGCGGCGGTCAGTTGCACTGATCTGGTGGTCCGGACGAACAGGTCGGTGCCCAGTTCACGCTCGAGCGCCCGAATGGTCTGGCTGAGCGGGGACTGCCCGATGTGGAGTCGCTCGGCGGCCCGGCCGAAATGAAGTTCGTCGGCGACTGCGAGAAACGCGCGCAGTTGACGCAGTTCCACGTCGCTCCTCCCGGGTTTCATTATGTGGTTCTCCCACATAAATAAGTCGAACTAAGTCTTGGACTCTACATGGATTTCGGACGATAGTGATTCACGCCTCACATTGCATCCCTTGGTGATGCCCGACGCGAGAATCAGGGAGAACCGTGGATCAACACCCAGGTCAAGACACCAATCCGCCTGAATACAACACCAAACAGGCACGCAAGGCCGGAATCACGGCGTTTGTCGGAACGACTATCGAGTGGTTCGACTTCTACATCTACGGAACCGCATCCGCCTTGGTGCTCGGCCCGCTGTTCTTCCCTGATGCGTCGCCGGCGGTGGGAACACTCGCAGCCTTCGCGACTTTTGCCGTGGGATTCGTGGCGCGTCCGGTCGGCGGAGTGGTGTTCGGTCATTTCGGAGACAAGTTCGGTCGCAAGAACGCCGTGATCATCACCCTCGCGCTCATGGGGTTGGGAACCGTCGGTGTCGGCCTCCTCCCTACGTACTCCCAGATCGGGATCTGGGCACCGATACTGCTTGTGGCACTGCGTGTTCTCCAGGGCATTGCCATGGGCGGCGAATGGGGTGGCGCCGTATTGATCGCCACCGAGTTCGCTCCCCCGAAGAAAAAGGTGCTCTACGGCGCGTTTGCGCAGCAGGGTTCACCGGTCGGCAACCTGCTCGCGACGCTGGCCTTCCTCGGCCTGACGTTGATGTCGGATTCCGTGTTCGAGTCGTGGGGTTGGCGTCTGCCGTTCCTCGGATCCGCAGCTTTGGTGATCGTCGCTCTCTACATCCGGTTGCACATCTCCGAGACACCCGAGATGAAGAAGGCTGTTGCGGCACAGGAGCGTACACGGATGCCGCTGGTCGAAGTGTTGCGGTCGCATCCCGTCGAACTTGCTCTCGGCGTCGGCGCTGTGGTTGCCGGTGTTGCCATCACGTACGTCAAGACAACCTTTGCGCTCTCTTGGGCGACAACGGATCTCGGCTTCGAGCGTAGTGACTTCCTCCTCGTGATCACCGTGGCACTGGTAGCCCAGGCGCTCGTACAGCCTTTCGGTGCTGTGCTGGCCACGCGGATCGATCCGTCGAAAGCGGTCCGTTGGATGCTGCTTCCGGAGATCGTGCTCCTACCAATGATGTTCGTGCTGGTTCAGACGGGCTCCGTGCCCTTGGCGATTCTGGGGATGGTCCTCGCGACGGCGCCTCACGCAATGTATTACGCCGCGTTGGCCGGCATCCTGGCGCAGGTTTTCCCCACCAATGTTCGGTATACCGGCATCTCTCTGTCGTACCAATTGTCGACCGCCGTATTTGCCGGAACGGCCCCGATGGTCAGCCAGTATCTGCTGACGCGAACCAACTCGATCTGGCCGGTCGTAGCTCTAGGACTCGTGTATGTCGTTCTCTCCCTTGTCTGTATGACTGCTTTGTTGCGCAGGAGTGCGCTGCACGGGCAAGGGCTGGAGTCGACGAGCTCCTCGAACATGACTGATGCTTCCACCCTGAAAGGCGTTGACCACTGATGAACTTTGCACACACCGACCCCGCTCTGACAGCGGTAGTGGACAGATGGACCGCCGGGGCGGACCGAGAGACGTTGAACGGATTGCTCGACCGACTGGGCCGAGATGCCGCCGGCCGTTTGTCCGAGCTTGCCGACATCGCAGACAAGAACCCGCCGGTGCTGCAGCAATTCGACAAGGCCGGTGACCGCGTCGACCGGATTTCCTATCACCCGGCCTACCTGGAACTGTGCCGGGCGGCGTACAACGAGTACGGCCTGTCCGCCATGTCGCACCGAAAAGGGTTGCACGGATGGGACTCCGTGCATCCGCCACTCGCGAAGTACCTCGCGTCGTACATCTTCGTGCAGGCAGAGTTCGGGCTGGCCTGCCCGGTGTCGATGACAGATGCTGCTGCGCGGACCCTGCGTATGTTCGGTGATCCGGCCGTGTTCTCGCCCTGGATCGACGCGTTGACGTCGACGGACCCCGAGCAGGCGAAGACGGGTGCGATGTTCATGACCGAGATTCAGGCAGGCACCGACATCGCCTGCACCGAAACACGCGCCGAGCGCGACGGTGACGGATGGGTTCTGACGGGCAAGAAGTGGTTCGCCTCCAACCCGGATGCCGATGTGATCATCACCCTCGCAAGATTCCCGGGCGGACAGGATGGTTCGACGCGTGGAGTCGGAATGTTCATGGTGCCCAAGACCGTGGGATCCGGCGAGCGCAACAACCTGACGATCGATCGTCTCAAGGACAAGCTGGGTACGCGTTCCATGCCGAGCGGCGAGGTGACGCTGAACCGCGCGCACGCACTCCAGGTCGGTGAACTCAGTCGAGGGTTCCGCCAGATGGCTGAGATGGTCAACACGTCTCGCCTGTCCAATGCGATGCGTTCGAGCGCTCTCATGCGCCGAGCAGTCCGCGAAGCCGTCGAACATTCGAAGAGCCGAGTCGTGTTCGGTAAGAAGCTCTTCGACCAGCCGCTGATGCGTGCGACACTTCTCCCCCTTGCGCTCGATGCCGAGGCTTCGCTGGCTCTCGTCGCCTACAGCGCACAGTGTCTTCAGGCTGCAGACGGCGGCGACGAACAGGCGCGCGCACTGATCAGAGTACTGACACCGATCGCCAAACACTTTGTCTGCAAACGCGCGCGGGTGGTCACCGGCGAGGCCATGGAGGTGCGCGGAGGAAACGGCTACATCGAGGAATGGGCCAACGCGCGAATCGTCCGGGACGCTCACCTCGGATCGATCTGGGAAGGGTCGAGTAATGTCATTGCGCTGGACGTACTTCGGTGCCTACGTAAGTTCAACTCGCACCGCACCGTCGCGGGAGCGATGACGGACATCCTGTCCACCGTCGGACCGGATTGCGAAGCCGGGTCCGGAGTTCTGTTGCGGCGCTGGGAGGAACTGGTCGATGAAGGAGATCGTCTGATCTCCGGATCTGACGATGCCGCGCAGGCTGCGAGTGCAAGGTACTCCGACGAGTTGGCTCGTACCGTCATGGCGACCCTGCTCTTCGACCTTGCGGACCACGGCATCCGACACGGTAATGGGTACCGGTCACTGCTGGTGGCGAATTCCTACCTGGCCGGTCTTGTGGGGAAGGTGCCGTCGGCTGCACTCGGCAATCTCGACGTGATCACCGACGGCGGTGACGTCGAGCTGGATGATGCACGTGACGTCGTAGCCGAGTTCCTCTCCGTAGCAGGGGTTCACCAGTGAATTCTCCAACAGGCCCCACACCCTTGGCTGGTGTCCGCGTGCTCGATCTGTCGAAGATCCTTGCCGGGCCGTACGCAACCATGTCGCTTGCCGATCTCGGAGCCGACGTCACCAAGATCGAACACCCTGAAGGCGGCGACCCCACGCGTTCGTGGGGGCCTCCCTTCGTCGGCGTAGATGCCGCCTACTACCTCGCGATCAACCGCGGCAAGAAGTCGGTCACGATCGACCTCAAGTCCACCGAAGGACAGGAGATCATCCACCGCATGCTCGAAGAGACCGATGTAGTCGTGGAGAACTTCAAGCCGGGCAGCGGATTACAGAAGATCTTCGACTACCAGGCGCTGTCCGAGCGATACCCGCATCTGATCACCCTGCACATCTCTGCCTTCGGTGAAGAAGGACCGCTGCGCGACGAACCGGGGTACGACATGATCGCGCAGGCCGCGGGCGGGCTCATGTCGCTCACCGGTGAACCCGGCGGCGCTCCGATGAAATCCGGATTTGCGTTGGGAGACTTGGGCGCAGCACTTTTCGGACTGGTCGGTGTCCTGGCCGCATTGGTCGAGCGAGGCCGGACCGGACGCGGACAGTACGTGACCACGTCGCTGTACGAGTGCCAACTCGCGATGCACGTCAACTGGGCGACCAGTTACTTCGCCACCGGTGAGCGCCCAACTGCGTTGGGCTCCGGTCATCCGAATCTTGCTCCGTATCAAGCATTTCCTGCCAGCGACGGGTACTTCGTCATCGCTGTCGGCAACGACGCGATGTGGGCGTCGCTGTGCGAGGCCATCGGAAGGAGTGAACTGGTCACCGATCCGCGTTTTGCCCACAACCGCGACAGGGTGGAGAACCGCGAGAGTCTGGAACGAGAACTCACCAGCGCCTTCGCATCGGAGACGGTCGAACACTGGTGCGCTCTTCTCGCCGAACGCGCCGTACCGGTCTCACCGATCCGGCATCTCGACGAGATCTACTCCGATCCCCACACCGCCGCGCTCGGCATGGTCGGAACCGTCGACCATCCGACGCTCGGACCGTTGAAGCAAGTGGCCTTTCCGGTCAACTTCTCCGGCCAGAGGCCACGTCTGACGTCGGCGCCGCCCGTTCTCGGCGCCGACAACGACGAAGTCCTTGGTACCGCTCAGGCCAGCCCGCTCAACGCAGGCGGCGTGTTGTCGTCGCGCCAACCGATGGCCTCGGCAAGCGTCGTGAGGTCGTAGTCCGGTCCGCTGACGCCGACGGTGAAGAGCGAGACACCGTCGGCGACCAGGTCAGCAGCATTCTCGAGCCCAGGCCACGGAACCGAGTGCTCTACTTCCAGCGGGTTCCGGCCCACGTCGGCGCAATGGTCGGAGAGGATGTCTGACTTGCGAAGGTGTGTCTCACGGTCGCCGAAGCTGTGCCAGACGTCGGCGTACTCGGCGACCAGGCGCAGGGTCTTCTTCTCGCCGCCACCGCCGATGAGGACCGGGATGTTGCGCGTCGGCGGCGGGTTGCCCTTCGCCAGGCGGCCCGTGATGCGGGGGAGGTATTCGCCCAGCAGTTTCAGCCGTGAACCGGGAGTGCCGAAGTCGTATCCGAACTGGTCGTAGTCCTTCTCGAACCAGCCGGCACCGATGCCGAGGATCAGGCGTCCGCCGCTGATGTGGTCGACGGTTCGCGCCATGTCGGCCAGCAGATCCGGATTGCGGTAGCCACCACCGGTGACCAGGGCGCCGATCTCGACGCGTTCGGTCTGCTCGGCCCAGGCGCCGAGCATGGTCCAGCACTCGAAGTGTGCGCCGTCGGGATCGCCGGTCAACGGGTAGAAGTGGTCCCAGTTGAAGACGATGTCCACCCCGGCGTCCTCGGACCGCAAGACGGCGTCGCGTATCAACCCGTAATCGGGTGCGTGCTGGGGTTGGAGTTGAACACCGATGCGTACCGGACGAGTCATGCCACGCTCCTGACGAGAGGAATGGTTGTCTTCTCCCATCATGGCCGGGTGTGCGCGGTACCGCTACCGCCGCCGTCGGTGACGGGTTTGCCCGATCTTGTGCCCACCCCTTTTCGAGCGAACGGTACTTTCGGCGCCTTAGATCGACTGAACGTGCCGTTCGCTCAAACAGGGGGGCAGTCAAAGGGGGCGGGCAAAAAAGGGGGGGGCGGGCAAAGGCGGCGGGTAAAAACAGGGGTGGTCTGCCCACAGCAGACAGGCGGGGCCGCGGCACTGCCGCGCCGGTAGGAATGGATTCATGACTACT
The DNA here is from genome assembly GCF_040546695.1 of Rhodococcus sp. OAS809. Lineage (NCBI taxonomy): Bacteria > Bacillati > Actinomycetota > Actinomycetes > Mycobacteriales > Nocardiaceae > Rhodococcus > Rhodococcus sp. OAS809. The sequence goes on from NZ_JBEPOI010000002.1 coordinate 4,167,959, forward strand.
GAAGCGCCCACCGATACCGGCTACCGTGACCTGTTGACAGACAGGCTCTTCCGACAGCGAACCATTCTGCTCACCGGCGAGGTCAACGACGCCATGGCCGAACGTGTGTGTTCGGAACTGGTGCTCCTCGCCACCACCGACCCCAAGCGCGACGTCGTGCTCTACATCAATTCACCTGGCGGATCGGTGTTTGCCGGCCTGGCCATCTACGACACGATGAAGCTCATCCCCAATGACGTCGTGACGGTCGCGATGGGCTTCGCGGCCAGCATGGGCCAGGTGCTCCTCTGCTCCGGCACCCACGGCAAGCGAATCAGCCTGGCGCACAGCCGCATCATGATGCACCAACCTTCGGCAGGTATCGGTGGCACTGCGGTGGACATTGCGATCCAGGCCGAGAGCCTCGAGCTGATGAAGCGTCAATCGCAGGAAATCCTCGCCGCCGAAACGGGCCGGACCGTCGAAGAGATCGAGACCGACAGCGATCGGGATCGCTGGTTCACCGCCGAGCAGGCGCGCGAGTACGGAATCGTCGACCGCGTCGTTACGTCCTTCGCCGAGATCGCACCGCAAGCCACCTTCCCCAAGATCGGATTGTGACGTCATGTCCCAGTACACGATTCCCAGTGTCATCGAGCGAACACCAACGGGTGAGCGATCTTTCGACATCTTCAGCAGGCTGCTCAACGAGCGCATCGTCTTTCTCGGCACAGAGATCGACGACGGCGTCGCCAACGTCGTGATGGCTCAGATGCTGCATCTGCAAGCCGACAACCCGGATCGCGAAATCGGTTTGTACATCAACTCTCCCGGCGGTTCCACCACGGCGATGCTCGCGATCTACGACACCATGCAGTTCTTGAAACCGACGATTTCGACGTACTGCATGGGTCAAGCGGCTTCGGCTGCTGCAGTGCTTCTGGCCGCCGGCACTCCAGGCCATCGGCATGTTCTTGCCCATTCGCGGGTGCTGCTGCACCAACCGTCGACGCAAGGTAGTGGCACCATCTCGGACCTCGCGCTTCAAGCAGCCGAGATCCTGAGAATCCGGGAGCAGACCGAGGCGATTCTGAGTAAGCACACCGGTCAGAGCGTCGAGCGGCTCCGTAAGGACACCGATCGCGACAGGATCTTCACTGCCGACGACGCTATCTCCTACGGACTGGCTGACACCCTCATCGAAGGGAACTGATCAGGCTGCCATCAGGACGGGACCGGAGATCGGGGCGGGAGAATGTCCGAAGGTGAGGGAGTTGAGCGCAACGATCCTGTTGCCCGCTCGGAACAGCAGGTGCTCGAGCGGCATCCCGAGCGCTTCGCAGATGGCGCGCAGAATTTCCGACGACGGTTCCTTCTTGCCCCGTTCGATCTCGGAGAGGTACTGCTTCGACATCCCGACCTTTGCGGCTACGTCGTCGAGAGTTCGGTCCTGATCGCGTCGAACCTCCCGCAGCACTCGTCCGTAGGCTTCACGAATCAGCGGGGGTTTGCGCACGGCGACAGCCGGATCGGGGGAGTTCCGACTCACCCTTGACCAGGACCAGTCTGCGCGGCGCATCCATAGGCCGAGTATTCCAGCCGACCGGTTCGCACACCACCCGGTTCACCGAGGGCTGACATCTAGTCCGTTCGAACACCACCGGCAAGGAACATCGCTCGAAGAACGAAGGCCGCCTCGGGCCCGATGATCTCGCCGACAAGGCTGGTGTAGCGGTCGACGAACTCGGGCCCGTGGGAGGCCTCGTCGGAAGTGGGGTCGCCGAGGTGGTGCGCCAGTTCGTGCAAGACAACGAATTCGCGTAGCGCCCACCGGCCGTCACGGTCGTCCGGGACGGCGATGACGTCGTTCGAGTAGTGAGCGGCGGCATTGCCGCCGCGGGAGCGTACGGACACCGGAATGGTTGCCCGAGTCCAGGTCTCCCGTACCCAATTCAGCCCGAGTAGCTGATCGCAGTACGCCTGGACCGACTCCACGGAACCGAATTTGCGCTCGACCGGCAAGGTGATGGTGGAAACCCATGACCTCGACGCTCCGAAGTCCACGCTGGTCGGCGCGATCGAACATGGTGCGCACCAACGTCTCTGCCTCGTAGACGGCGCTCCGCTGCGTATCCCTCACGAGTCCAGCTGCCCGCGCACCCCGCCGATCTCCGGAAGGTTCCCCAGACGTGCGGAGCGCGCAGCCCGATCACCCGCTCGTCGAGCATGCGAGGAATGCCCGGCGCTTGCGCGGCCGCCGCCCCGCCACGTCCCACGCGCTTTGGAGTTGGACGAGTAGTAGTCCTTCAGCTCGATTTCCTTGTTACGCAGCACGAGTGCGGTTTCGGAAGACGACGTGGCAGATTCTGCGATCGCAGTCTTCTCCGTCTCCTGCTTCGTCTCGGCCAACCGAGCGCCGATGCGGGACGCGTACGCCATCTGGAAGTTCAGGCGCGCCGTCACTCCGGCGACCGGCTTGCGGACCTGCGTGCTGACGCGTCGTCGTCCACGAGTTTCGACGACGGTCCGCACGGACGTTTCGCCGCGGTACGCCCCGGAACGCACGTACGCGTCGGAGTCACGCACCATCTGGAAGAGCAGGCTCGAATACAGGGCCTCACACACGTCGATGTCGCCGGCGAACCCGTAGGCGTAGATGACGGCCGACGTCTGCGCGATGTCGCATTGCACGTCGTTGGCAGCGGCGATGGCGATGAACAACTGGGCGTACGTTCGCAGCCCGCGCTTGCCCGGTTCGCCGATGGTGATGAGCCGTTGAGTGGGCGTCGCACGCTTTTCCGAAGACGCGGTGTGCGCACGCGCGACCGCCAGGTCGATCGCGGAACTGGTGGCCAACCGCTGAGCGGCAGCCATGAAGGCTTCACCTTCGTGTGGATTGTCGGTGGACTCCGCTTGGCGAAGCAGCGCACCGATGCGGGTCAGCATCTTCTCCGAACTCACCGTGAAAGACTACGCTCGCGCGCCGACACGGACGTTTATGCTGCTAGCGCACACGCTCACCCTCGACTTGGATCGTCCGGCACGTTCCTGCCGGTAGAAGGGATCAACCCCGTCATGGCTTCAGTGACTTTCGAGAGCACCACCTGCCTGTTCCCCGGATCGAACACTCCGGCAGTGGACAAGCTCGACCTCGAGATCGAGGACGGCGAGTTCCTCGTCCTCGTCGGACCCTCCGGCTGCGGAAAGTCGACCACCCTGCGCATGCTCGCCGGGCTCGAAGACGTCCACAGCGGACGCATCCTCATCGGCGACCGCGACGTCACCGGTCAGGAGCCGAAAGAGCGCGACATCGCGATGGTCTTCCAGAACTACGCGCTGTACCCGCACATGTCGGTGGCCGAGAACATGGGTTTTGCGCTCAAGCTCGCCGGAACCAACAAGACGGAGATCCGCGCCCGCGTCGAAGAGGTCGCGAAGATGCTCGATCTCGAGCCGTACCTCGATCGCAAGCCCAAGGCGCTGTCCGGTGGCCAGCGTCAGCGAGTGGCGATGGGCCGCGCCATCGTTCGCCAGCCGCAGGTCTTCCTGATGGACGAGCCGCTCTCGAACCTCGACGCGAAACTCCGTGTGCAGACACGTACGCAGATCGCTCAGCTGCAACGACGCCTCGCGACGACGATGGTTTACGTGACCCACGACCAGGTCGAGGCCATGACGATGGGTGACCGCGTCGCCGTCCTCGAAAAGGGAATCCTGCAGCAGTGCGCCTCGCCGCGCGAGCTGTACAACAAGCCGAAGAACGTTTTCGTCGCCGGCTTCATGGGTTCACCCGCGATGAACCTCTTCACCCTCCCCGTCGTCGACGGCGGCGTCGCATTCGGTGACGGGATCGTTCCGGTTCCGCGCGAGACGATGAACGGCGTCGTCGAAACCGAGGTTGTTCTGGGTATTCGCCCCGAGCACCTCGAGATCGCAGCCGAAGGCCTGCCGATGGAGGTCGACGTCGTCGAGGAACTCGGCTCGGACGCCTACGTCTACGGCCGGACCACGATCGGCGGACGGTTGCAGCAGATCGTCTCGCGTGGTGACTGGCGCAATCCGCCGCAGAAGGGCGAGCGCGTCAACCTGCGCGTCGACCCCGAGAAGGTGCACATTTTTGCCACCACCGACGGGCGTCGCCTGGGTTAGGTCGACCTGTCAAACGACACATGACCGATTCAGGTTCGGCGTAATACCCACAAGTAGGGGTGTCTCGTGCCACAGTAGGGGCCGATGCCGGGAGCCGGCACCCATGGCGCATGCCGTGAGCCGGCTCTCGGTGACCGTCTATTTGTCATACACATACGGGGAGCGAATCCATGGTTCTGAACTCGAAGGCGATGCGCCGCGCTGCAATTGCAGCCACGGCAGCGTCCATGCTGGTACTGGCAGGCTGTTCGTCCGATTCGGACAAGGACAGCGGAACCAGCACCACGGCCGCATCCGGGGGATCGTCCTCGAGCGAAGGCCGCGGACCCATCACGATCGTCGAGGGGCAGGATGCCCTGAACGAGGCGCTCGAAAACATCATCTCCGACTGGAATGCCGAGCATCCGGACGAGAAGGTCACGCTCAAGCCGCTGGCGAAGGAAGCCAACGCGCAGGTCGACGACATCACCCAGCGCATGCAGGCCAAGAGCGACGAGTACGACCTCATCGGCGTCGACGTCGTCAACACCGCCCAGTTCGCCGCAAACGGTTGGCTGCTGCCGCTCGAGGGTGACCTCGCGATCGACGAGTCCGGCCTCCTGCCGTCGACCGTCGCTTCGGGCACCTACAACGGCAAGCTCTACGCAGCGCCGAAGAACACCAACGCCGCCTTCCTGTACTACCGCAAGGACCTCGTCGAGAAGGCCCCCACCACGTGGGCCGAGCTCAAGGAAAACTGCCCGAAGGCTGTCGAAGCCGGCATCTCCTGCTACATCGGTCAGTTCAAGAACTACGAGGGCCTGACGGTCAACACCACCGAGATCACCAACGCCTTCGACGGACCGTGGGTCGGCCCGGACGGACTCACCCCGGCCATCGACGACAAGACGAAGGCAGGCGTTCAGTCGATCGTCGACAACTTCGCCGACAACACGATCCCGCAGGAAGCGCTGACCTACTCCGAGGGCGAGTCGCAGACCGCGTTCGGCGACGGCAAGGCACTCTTCATGCGCACGTGGTCCGGCTTCTCGGTCGACGGTGAGAAGACCTCGGTTGCCGGCAAGTACGGCTACACCGTTCTTCCGGGTGTCGACGGACCGGGCGCTTCGACCGTCGGCGGCTACAACGTCGGCATCAGCGCGTACTCGGACGCACCCGCCACGGCTCGTGACTTCCTCGAGTTCATGCAGACCAAGAAGTCGCAGACGTACTTCACCGAGGTCGGCGGCGCACCCGTCCTCTCGGCTGTCTACGACGATCCGGCAGTGCTCGCTCAGTTCCCGTACTTCGCGACCCTGAAGGAAGCACTCGCCACCGCTCAGCCGCGCCCCGTCACGCCGTACTACACGCAGGTGTCGAAGTCGATCTCCGACAACACCTACGCTGCTATTCGCGGCGAGAAGACCGTCGAGCAGGCTTTGGCGGACACCAAGGCCGGCATCGAAACCGCCGGTAACTGATCTACCAGGAGCAATAAGCAATGGCAGAACCGCAGGATCCTTCCGCGGCTGTGCCTACCAACCCCACGGTCGGGGCCGGTTCAACCGGTCCCGACCGTTTGGGCGTTGGTGGGAGACACCGTGCACCGGAACCGCTAGAAGAGCCGTCGGCATCCGAGGCAGCAGGGACATCCCTGACCAAGGTTCTGCCTGACCTTGCAGCTACTCCACCCCCGCCGACCTCGCCCCCGCCTGCGTCGGCGGACAAGCCGAAGAAGCGTCGACGAGTTCCGGTGTGGGCGTTCGTCGCACCGTCGCTGATCGTTCTCGCCGTCATCATTCTGTATCCGCTCGGACGAGCGATCTGGATGTCGATGCACAGCGACGGCAAGAAGCTCGATCCCGAGACCGGCATGTTCGTCACCGGTCAGTTCACGTGGTTCGACAACTACAAGAACTGGATCACCCAGTCCTGCAACACCGCCAACGGCTCGATTCCCTGCCCGCCCGGCACACTCGGATCGCAGTTCTGGCAGTCGATCGGAAATACGTTCGGCTTCACCGTCGTCACCGTCCTGCTCGAGACGGTGATCGGTCTGTCGATGGCGTTGATCATGGCCAAGACGTTCCGCGGACGCGGTTTGCTCCGCGCTTCCGTGCTGATTCCCTGGGCCATCCCCACCGCCGTCACCGCGAAGCTCTGGTTCTTCATCTTCGCCAACGACGGCATTGCCAACAAGATCCTCGGCACCAACATCCTGTGGACGGCGGACCCCTGGCCGGCGCGATTCGCGATCGTCGTCGCCGACGTCTGGAAGACCGCGCCGTTCATGGCGTTGCTGATCCTCGCGGGTCTTCAGATGATTCCCGCCGACGTCTACGAGGCCGCCAAGGTCGACGGTGCGACGGCGTGGCAGCGGTTCCGCATGATCACGCTTCCGCTGGTCAAGCCCGCACTCATGGTGGCGGTGCTCTTCCGCACGATGGACGCGCTGCGCATGTACGACCTGCCCGCGATCATGATGGGATCCAATCCCGCCACCTCCACCATCTCGGTTCTGGTGGTCGATCAGATGCGCGTCGGCGCCAATTCGGCGTCGGCACTGTCCACCATCACGTTCCTCATCATCTTCGCTGTGGCCTTCATCCTGGTCCGATTCCTCGGAGCAAATGCGGTCAGCACGCAGGAAAAGCAGCGGAAGGGGGAGCCGGTATGAACAAGGCACTACGCGGCAAGATCGGCACCTACATCGGCGTCGTACTGATCATCGTGTGGGGACTCGCTCCCTGCTATTGGATGATCGTGACGGCGCTGCGCGACCCGGCGGACACGTTCTCGACGTCGCTGTGGCCCACCAATCTCACGCTGTCCAACTTCACCGCGGCGCTCGATCCCGACGCGAAGGTGAACTTCACCCGTGCACTGATGAACAGCCTCATCATCGCGGGGCGCGACCACGCTGATCGCCTTGGTCATCGGCGTGTTCACGGCGTACGCGCTCTCGCGTTTCGATTTCCGTGGCAAATACTTCGTCACCGGAATCATCCTCGGCGCGTCCATGTTTCCGGTTGTCGCCCTCGTGACTCCGTTGTTCCAGTTGTTCACCGACATCGGCTGGATCGGCAGCTACAAAGCGCTGATCATCCCGAACATCTCGTTCGTGCTGCCGCTGACGGTCTACACGCTGACGTCGTTCTTCTCCGAGCTTCCGTGGGAGCTCGAGGAGGCGGCGCGTATCGACGGCGCCACCCGTGGCCAGGCCTTCCGTCTGATCATGCTTCCGCTCGCCGCGCCGGCACTGTTCACCACCGCGATCCTCGCCTTCATCGCAACGGTCAACGAGTACCTGCTCTCGCTCCAACTCTCGAGTGACAAGACCGCACCCGTCACCGTGGCGATGGCCAAGTTCTCCGGAACGGACCCATTCGTCACGCCGTACACCTCGATCATGGCCGGCGGAACCCTCGTGATGGTCCCGCTGGTCATCATGGTTCTCATCTTCCAGCGACGCATCATCGCCGGTCTGACCGCAGGCGGCGTCAAGTCGTGATGCGGGCCGCACGGTTTCGATGAGGCGGGCTTCGCGCGCCCAGCGCATGGAGCTGATTGCCGGCTTCATCTCGGTCTTCGCCCTCATGGCGTTGATCGGCGCTGTGGTCGCGATCGTCAAGGGCGACCCCGGCGTGATGCCGTCTTTGGTGCTGCTCGGTTGCGTCGTCGCTCTCGGGCTGGCGTTCCGCGGATATCGGAACGCGGTCCGAGCAGAACGTCGCGAGTAGCCAGCCCGGTAGGGTGACATTTCGGTATCGCAGTTGCCGGGAGTTATCTGATCGAGATATCACCCTGGTGGAATGGTGCCGGTAAGTCCGGATCCACGACCGGGAGTGTTGAGTGAGTCCATCTAACAGATCGAGTGCGACGGGTGGCGATCAGTCGTCGGCTCGATCGGGCAAGTCGGCTAATTCGCCCCGGTCGAACAAGTCGGCCAAGCCCGCGAAAAAGCAGCGCTCGAAGTGGCGGTACGTCCGGCGGACCATCTACGTGCTCGTGCTCCTGATGGTCATCGTGCCCGCGTCGGTTTTTGCTGTCGCGTACAGCCGGACCGACGTCCCGCGCCCCTCTGACATGCAGACCAATCAGGTGTCCACCATCTACATGGCCGACGGCACGACCGTGCTCGGCAAGGTAGTGCCGGCGGAGGGAAACCGCACCGAGGTCGCGTTGTCGGCCATCCCGATTCACGTCCGCGATTCGGTGCTCTCGGCGGAGGATCGTAACTTCTACACCAACCCCGGGTTCTCGATCTCCGGATTTGCTCGCGCTGCCCGCGACAACGTGATGGGCAAGGAAAGCGCCGGCGGTGGTTCGACGATCACTCAGCAATACGTGAAGAACGTCTTGGTCGGTGACAAGCGCAGTATCGACAGGAAGCTGCGTGAGCTCGTCATCTCCGCCAAGATGGCGCGCGAATGGTCCAAGGACGACATTCTTGCCGCGTATCTCAACACCATCTACTTCGGTCGCGGTGCGTACGGCATCGCCGCCGCGTCGAACGCGTACTTCGACAAGCCGGTCAGTGAGCTGAGTGTCGAGGAAGGCGCAGTTCTCGCGTCCGTCATCCAGAGCCCGTCGTTCCTGGACCCCGAGACCAATCTGTCCGCGCTGCAAGCGCGTTGGGACTACGTTCTCAACGGCATGGTGGAACTGGGCAGCCTGACCAAGACGGATCGCGACGCGATGCAGTTCCCGGTCGTCGCCCCCGCCAATCGGCCGACCGATCTGAACCAGGCGCCAGGACCCGAAGGCCACATCAAGACCCAGGTACTCAAGGAACTGGCCGAGGCCGGTATCAGCGATCAGACGCTGAACACCGCTGGTCTGCAGATCACGACGACCATCGACCCGGTTGCGCAGGAAGCTGCGCTGAACGCCGTCAGGCGGAATCTCGAGGGCGAGCCGGAAGACCTGCGGACCGCAGTAGTGTCCATCGACCCCAAGACCGGTGGCGTCGACGCCTATTACGGCGGTGACGACGGAGCCGGCTTCGACTACGCCCAGGCGCCGCTGCAGACCGGTTCAGCGTTCAAGGTCTTCGGTCTGGTCGCAGCATTGATGGAAGACATTCCGCTGTCCGCACGGTTCGACAGTTCACCGCTCACGATCAACGGCGTGACCATCGGAAACGTCGGCGGCGAATCCTGTGGTCGATGCACCATCGCCGAGGCACTCAAGCGTTCGCTGAACACCAGCTTCTACCGGTTGATGCTCTCGATGGAGAACGGTCCCCAGAAGATCGCCGACGCCGCCCACCTGGCCGGCATCCCCGAGCACATTCCCGGACTCGACTACCCGACGCTCACACAGGAGGGTGGTCCGCCGGAGAACGGAATCGTGCTCGGCCAGTATCAGTCTCGCGTTATCGACATGGCGTCCGCTTACGCGACGCTCGCCAATTCCGGTGTGTACCAGCAGCCGCACTTCATCCAGAAGGTCGTGACGGCCGAAGGTGAAGTCCTGCTCGATCGCCCGGTCTCTCCCGGTGAGCGTCGTCTCGATGCTGCCGTTGCCGACAACGTCACGCAGGCAATGCTCCCGATCGCGTCGTACTCGAACGGTCACGCGCTTGCCGGTGGACGCCCGTCTGCAGCCAAGACCGGTACCGCGCAGTTGGGTGACACGGGCCAGAACAAGGATGCGTGGATGGTCGGTTACACGCCGTCGCTGTCCACCGCGGTGTGGATCGGAACTTCCGACGCTCAGGCCATCACCAACTCCTACGGTGGTTTGATCTACGGCTCCGGAGTGCCTGCGGACATCTGGAAGAGCACGATGGACGGCGCGCTGAAGGGATCCGACTGGGAGAGCTTCCCGTGGCCGGACCCCATCGGCGGGCAGGCCGGCGTTCCCGCGAACTCCGGCGTGACCTCGGGGGACGGGACGGGCACGCGCACGACGGGCGCGGTCGCTCCCCCGGCGCCCATCGAGGTGCCCGGCCTACCGCCGATCGAAGTACCGCCGCTCCCCCAGTTGCCGCGTCAGATCGAGATCCTGCCGGGCATCGTCATCCCACTACCGGGCTGACAAGCAGCGCCCGATTTCCGGTTCTCAGGCCTGATCGTCGAAGAGACCGAGTTGGGTGGGCGCTGCATCCTTGGCGGGCAGTACGACGACGCGCAGTCCGCGCCTGAGGTTGCGGATCGCGTGCGTCCACGCGCGCTTCTCGCCCGCACACAGGTCGGTGTCGTCGTCCTTGCGGCGGATGGACTCGGTCAACGCCTCGTGCCAGGCAGTCTCCTGCTCCTGGCTGATCCGCAGGTAGTCGAGAATGGTGTCGCGGTCGTGCTCACAGATCACGGCAACCTCTTCGGCGCTGAGCTCGCCCGTTCCGTCTGCGTCGAGTTCGAGGAGCGCCATGAGAGCCGGAGGAAATTCGTGGCACTCGTGTGACTCGTATTCGGCACCGGGATCTTCGTGCTCGGAGGCCATGCCGTCGTTGAAGGCGGTGTCTCCGGTTGCGCGGATGGGTTGCCCGCCCAGTTCTTCGGCGAGTTCGTCGGATGCTTCGGCCAGTTCGGCGAACGAGCGCAGAGCCCGCAGCAGGTGCTCGGCGACGAAGGGTGCGCCGTCCACGCGGACCACGCCCAGCACACTCTGCTCGACGAGAATGAGCTTGATGGTCGGCCATTGCCGATTGAGCTGAGCAAGAATTACAGCAGCGTTCTCGAGGTTCTCCACCGAATGCACGACCCGCGAGAACACCTCTACGTACTCGTCGTCCTCGAGGACACGAACATAGGTGACCTGCTCACCGCGGACCAGCGGGATATCGCCGTCGTCGTCACGCTTGGGCGGATGACCGAGAAGGCGCTCGACGGCCCCGTCGACCAGGATCCGCAGCATGTCGCCCGAACCCGAGGGAGCGTGAGACGGCGTCGTGGCGAAGGCCGGCGTCGACTCGCGCCCACTGGTGCTGGCACGCAGGAACGACGGGTGCGCAATGCTCCACATTTCACGGAAGACGCGCAACACCTTTGTCACCAGTTCCTCGGGACGAGCGCGGTCGACGTCGATGTAGAAGGACATGGACCCATTGCCCTCGGGTACGTGCTCGCACAGATCGGGAGCGTTGAACCCCATGTCGAGCAGCGCTGAATGGTCTTCCGGTTCGAGCATCCGCAGTGGATGCAGAAACCTGTTGGAAGGAACTTCACAGCGCACGGAGGTCTGGTTCCATGCGAAGAACTGGATGCACGCGGGTGCGTCGGCCAGTTCGTCCATGCTGTCGTAATGCGACTCCACCACGAGGGTGTCGTCGTCCTCCATCACGGAGATGTAGCGAGCGAGATGAGTCTCGAAAGTAGTCCAGGCACTCAGGATTTCCAGATCGAAAGTATTGTCCGACATCGTCGCTCCTCTGGTCCGGGGGCGCATGGGGCCCTACCGACGACTCGCCGAAACCCCTGCTTTTCAAACCCCGCCTACGACGGTAGTCCTGGGGTCCGACAGTGAAGATGTAGTCCCAGACTGCCGTGGCGCTGGGACTGACAGTCGGCCCGATGCTTGCCGATTTTGCATCCTTGTGTAAGCCGCAGGACTAGCTCCGTCTCGCGTACCCCCGCTGCGCTGCCGATACTTCAGGGATTTGGGGGATTCCAACTCGCTTGAATGGCGAATGAAGGGGCGATCCGCCACGGACCGCTTCCCATCCCAGCGAGGCACTCTGGTGGGCCGCCGCACACACCACGGAATTGAATTGAATCAGCCAGGGCTCGTTCGACCTGTCGGGTTAGTCACCAGCGATGGGCCGCTCAACGACTGTCTGGCCATGCTGTTCCAGACCAAGGAAGACCTGCCGTGACCGCCGTAGCTAGTGCTTAGACCGGCTCGGGATTGGCGTCGAGCCAGAGCTTCAACGCTTCATCCCCGATTTGGCGGCGGCTTTTCCGTGTGCGCTTGAGGACATCTGCCCTGACGCGGATGTCCTCAACCAACTCTGGCGCTACTGGCCAGGGAAAGTTGATTGGGTTCGCTGCAGAGGCTCGGGTGGGTGTAGCCATCAGCTCCGCCCGGGGAAACAGCTCGATGAGTGTGATCATCTGTTGGACTGTGATTTTCAGAGGCTCGTCCTGGACACCCCACGTCAGCAGGGTGTTACGTATTGATTCGTCTGCGGTGCCCTGGTTGTGCACAAAGTCATTTCTGAGGGTGCGAATATCTCCGAAAAGCGGAATCAGGATATCTGTTCGGCGCCAGCGTTTACCGTCAGCGGCGAGTTCGTGGGCGAGCGCGAGTCGGCCTCGATAACGTTCTTCCCACACCGCGAAGATGTGGGTGAACCACTGGCCATACAGCATCGCTTGTACCTGTGGGTAAGGGCCGATATCAAGCAGCCCTTCACCGAGGACGTGCGTCGTCACGCCGGCAGAGGTAGCGGACGCGACGTGATGCATATCGGTCCGGCCCTGCCCAGGGGAGTCGACGATCCGGAATGTCGCCACGTCCAGGAAGCCAGGTAGCCGTCCGTTCGAGTGCCACGAGTTCACCTTGGCCGCAATCGCACCTTGGCTGGTCAACGTAACAGCAAGAGAAAGGAGGTAGTCGCGCTCGAACTGGTCGACGAGTTGCTCCACTGTGACCTCGTTCGGGATCACAGCGTCGAGCGCGCTTAAGGCGTCCTCAGCTGCAGCTGTGATGGAGTGCATGTGCACTACCAGATCGCGGCCGGTCATGACTTTGGGGCGTAGTAGATCACGGATTCTCGCGATTGCGGGGTCAACGGCCCGGACTACCGCTTCGGTAGTAGTTGCGGACAGCCGGTCAAAATCGGACACCGTGTCGCCAAACGGCGTTGCGTCGAGTGCCTCGATGTATGGCCCAGCCATGGGCTTGTCCGCCCCCCCATTCATCGGTTGGCGTCCCCACGCCGACGACAGCTCGCGAACCGTGACAAGGCGGAGCTTCCATTCCGTGACGTCGTTATTCATGCCGTCAGGCTAGGTGTAGTTCCCGACAGGTCTCTAGCTTCGAAATCATCGTCGGTTGTTCTTCACGACCGGTTAACGATTTTCGCGGCTCGTGAGGGTCGGCGAAGTTGCCATCCGGCAGGAGTTCCTTCCGGGGCTGCAGACGTTGTGGCAAAACCTCACATCGTCGGCGCCGTCGGTATGTGCATTGTGGTCGTTTCTCGGTTCACTCGCTGTCCTTAGGCTCGGCAGAGGGTACTGGCAAGGAGAGGCGTGCGATGAGTCGTGAGAGCTGGGTGGGCCGTGATGCCCGATCCATCGCCGAAGCCGTGCGGTCGGGTCAGGCGTCGGCGCGGACCGTCGTCGAAGACCACCTCTCACGGGTCGACGAATGCAATGTCGAACTCAACGCACTGGTCACCGTGCGCGCCGAGGAGGCTCGCACGGCCGCGGATGCCCTGGACGAACGACGCCTTCTCGGTGAGACACTCGGCCCCCTTGCCGGGGTTCCGTTCACGGTCAAGGACCTGATCGCCACTGCCGGCGTGCGCACCACTGCCGGTTCTCGCACTCTGGCGGACAACGTCCCGACCGTCGACGCCCCGGCCGTCGCGGCATTCAAGGCTGCCGGTGCAATTCTGATCGGCAAGACCAACACCCCGGAATTCGGCGCGTGCGGCCTGACTCGAAACGAACTGTTCGGAACCACGGCCAGTCCGGTGCGACCGGACGGCGTCGTCCGGTCCCCCGGCGGATCGAGTGGCGGCGAGTCCGCGTCGGTTGCTGCCGGAATGAGCGTGCTCGGACTCGGTACGGATTTTGGTGGCTCGGTGCGTTGGCCCGCCCACTGCACCGGCCTCACTTCGGTTCGCCCGACGCTCGGACGTGTCGATCCGGAAGGTCAGTATCCAGGCGTGCTTTCGGATGGACGGGTACTCGCCAACCCTGCGACGATGCACGGCACGATCCAGACCATCGGCCCACTGGCCCGCAACCTCGGTGATGCGGCGCTTGCGTTGCGCGTCCTGTCGAAGCCGCATTTCTCGTGGACCGAGCCTGATTCGGTCGACGTCGACGACCTCGACATCCGCTGGGCCACCGGCGAGGGAACGATTCCCGTCGACGAAGAAATCCGGTCAGCGGTTCGGACGGTGGCGATCAGCCTGGACGCGAGCGAGTACGACGGTCTGGCCCTGCCGCGGGCCAACGCGCTTTTCGGCGCGTTGCGATCGGTCGAGACCCACGCGGACATCCACTCTCTCGCCGCAGGTTCAGCGCACTCTTTCGACGCGGACATCACCGCCATGCTTGCGGCAGGCCGTGATCGCAGTTTTGCCGAGGTGGAAGCGCTGTGGGCGGATCGTGCGATGTTGATCGCCGACTTCCTCGACGAGATGGGCGACGTCCTGATTCTGCCGGTTGCGTCGGTGCTCGCTCCGCCGCTCGGTGTGGAGAGCTTCGAGGTGGGCGGTCGCAAACTCACGTGGATGGACGCGCTCGCGAGTTGCCGGGCGATCAGTGTGCTCGGCCTTCCGTCGGTCGTGGTTCCGGTAGGACTCTCCCGCAACGGTTTACCGGTCGGAGTGCAAGTGGTGGCCCGGCCGTTCCACGAGCACGTTGCGCTGTCCGTGGCGGCGCGAATCACGTCGAATGCGCAAGCTCTAGTCTGACTTCCATCTTTCGGTTTCGGCTGCGAAACGTGTTGCGTACGAGTCGGCAAGGTCGTGAAGCGTGGTGACGCAGTCGCCGTAGTACGTCGGTGCATGCATGGTAGCCAGAATCCGCGGCTCGAGGTCGGCCAGGGCGCGGATCGTGGGTTCGAGATCCGGGGTGAGGCAGGTGGCGTGGCCCAAGTCCTCGGCTTCCAAAGCGGGACCGACGATTTCGTGCTCGGTGGTCGCGGGGTGGTGCCCGAACGCAGTGAAGAGATCTCCGCAGAACAGCGTCGACGTCGTCTCCTCGAACATCAGACCCGCGTCCCAACCGTGTGGGACGTGTGGGGTGTCGATGTGCCGGACTCGGCGGCTGCCGGTTTCGAGTACGTCGCCGTCCTGCAAGGGAAGTGGCGCCCGATCGGCCAGATCGTTGACCTGGACGAAGCACCCCATCGCACCGTGTGCAACTTGCGCTTCGGGGGCCGCCGCAAGCCAGGAGTTCATGGACCCGCATTCGTCGGCCTCGACGTGACCGAACGTGATCCATTTCAGACGGTCGATGTCGATCAGCGTGGAGAGTGCGTCGGAAGCCGAGGTGAACAACGCTCGCTGCCCGGTGTGGAAGAGCAAGGGTTCCTCGCCGTCGACGAGAAACTGGTTCATCGTGAGGTTCGCTTCGTCCACGAAGGTCGACAGTCGGTAGATGTCCGGCGCGATTTCGGTGATCGTGGTGGTCATCGCTGTGCTCCGATCAGGGCTGTTGTACATGTCGAGCTGTCTTCTCCAGCCTTCTCGCCGCCCCGCGCCTGCACAAGGTTCTGGACGTGCTTACGGCTCTGCAATAGTGGAGGACGTGTTCGTACTGCTGCTGACAGGCCCGCCGGGCGCGGGGAAGAGTTCCGTGCTGACCGCGCTTCACGATCGACTCGGTGAGGCCGGGGTGAGCAACGCGATGATCGAGGTGGACGAACTCGAGCGGTGCTACCCGCCGCTGGGAACCGAGCGGGCAATCGCACACGTCGGGATGTTGTGCGCGTCGTACAGGGAAGCGGGGTACGAACTCCTGTTCCTCACGGCGACCGTCGAAGACGACGACTACGGGCGCGCCCTGCTGGCCGCGACCGGCGCCGAGGGGCACCTGCTGGCGCGCCTCGAGGCCGATCCGGATACGTTGCGTACCAGAATCATCGAACGTGAACCGGCCGGCTGGGCCGGGTTGGACGAGTTGGTGGAGGCGTCACAACTGCTGGCCGGTTCGATGCCGACGCTCAGTGGAGTCGACGTGGTTCTGAGCACCGAAGGCCGCGATCCCGAAAGTGTTGCCGACGATCTGGAAGCGGCTCTGCGAGAACACAGTCCGTCGCTTCTAGCCGTCGGTGTTCAGAGCGGTGACCACTGAAGCGAACATCGTCGACTTGATTGCCCCCAGTGTGCCCGCATTCTTCGGGCCGATCGGTGCAACCATTTCGATGGCCTTGGCGGTCAAAGCGTCGACGGATGCGGTGAAGTCCACCAAACCGGCTGCGAATGCGTCACTTCCGCCGTATCGCCGCCCCGTGGTCATGGCGACGATTGCCGACGCCGGGCTGAGTTTGGCCTGGATGAGAGCTGCCATTCCTTCGGTGAAGGGGATGTTGATGTCCACCTCCGGGAAGCAGTAGTAGCCGCGATCATCGCGCATGACGCGGTAATCGTGCGCGATGCCGAGCATGGCGCCGGCTCCGAAGGCGTGGCCGTTGATCGCCGCGACGGTGGGCATCGGGAACGTCAGCATCCGGGCGAACAGCGACTGCACCTGCTGCACATACCACTTCGCCTTGTCGCCGTTAGCGCCCAGCCAGTCGAGGTCGAGTCCGTTGGAGTAGAACTTGCCCGTCGCCGTGGTGACCAGGGCATGTGCGCTTTCGCTCAAAGCCTGGTCGAGTAGCTTGTCGACGGAATCGAGCCACTCCGGCGAGAATCGATTCTCGTCCTCGCCGAGATCGAGAACGGCGATCTTGTCTTCGAAGCGCAGAGTTGCGGTCATGATTGGCCTTTCCTGTTGCGTGGCTTGGGCAGTGGTGGGTCGAGATGCAGAACCGCTCGAACGGCGGCATCCAACCGCGCGCGTGCTGCGGCGTCGGGGACTCGCCAACCGTCGGCGCGTTTGGCGGGATGGATGAGCAGTCCGGTAGGCAGGCCGACAACACAGGCCTCGATTGCCTCGACGGCTCTGCCGTCCTTGCGGCCCCAGAGCGCGGTCGACAACCGGATGAACAACTCGACCAGAGACCGGTCGAGTTGTGTGAGTTGCTCGGCGATGTCGGCAGGGACGTCGGTGCCGAGCAGTTCGTCGCGCTGGATCGTCAACAGCAGCAACGCGGATTGTGGGTAGTCGAGCGCGAAGACGGCCGGAACTTCGGCGGCTGCGACGACGGCGGAAACCGCCGAAGTCGGCGACGGGTCCGCGAGAGCGTCGTCCACTCTCGATTGTTGAAGCGCGAGAAATCGTCGCGCAGCACGCAGCCACGCGCTACCGACCAGTCCACTGCGAGAGCCGAATGCGTGATAGATCGCCCCGTTGGATACACCGGTGGCGTCGGAGACTGCCCGGACCGTGACAGCGCTCGGCCCGGCGGTGGCGGCAAGTTTTTCGGCAGCGTCGAGCAGGGTGTCGAGGTCGTGGACGCGTGGCCGAGGCATGAACGCACAGTAACAGAGCGTCTGCTCTGTTACTAGTGTGCGGTCAGATCACCGAATTGGCGCGAAGATCCTCGATCTCCTCCGGGCGCAGGCCGAAGTCGGTGAGTACGTCGTCGGCGTCACCGCCGAGAGTCATGGGTGGCGCATTCCTGACGGGAAGAGTCTTGCCGTCCACCCAGAACGGTCCGCGGACAACGGGAATCGACGTTCCGTCGGCGCTCTGGGTCTGCTCGACCATCTGCAATGCCTCGACCTGCGGGTCGGAGAACACCTGATCGATCGAATGGATCGGGCCGCAGGGGATTCCGGCACCGCGGATCTCGGAGATCCATTGCGCCGCGCCCTTCGTGGTCAGTAGGTCCTCGAGTTCTTTGGTCAGTTGGTCTCGGTGCGCCAAACGTTCTTTACCCGTGGCATATTCGGTACGGAAGGCGAGCTCGGGGTCACCGAGTACCGAGCACAGTGCGATCCAGTGCTTGTCCGAGCCGGTGGCAATGTTGATCGGGAAGTCGGCAGTGTCGAAAGCGCCGTACGGCGTGATCGTCGGGTGCGTATTGCCGTTCGGCGTCGAAACCCGTCCGGTGCTCAGGTAGTCCTGCGCCTGGAAGGTCATGATCGAGATCGCGGATTCCAGCAACGAGGTCTGCACGCGGTGCCCACGACCGTCGCGTCCGCGCGAAGCCAGTGCCGCCGTGATTCCCAGTGCCGCGTAAATGCCCGAGACCGTGTCGATGATGGGGATACCGACCCGCATCGGGGTCTGTTCCCCGGCACCGGTGACCGACATCAGCCCGGACATGCCCTGGGCCACCTGATCGAGTCCGGGCGCGAACTGGTCCGGGCCCACCGGGCCGAAACCACTGATGCTCATCACGACGAGCCCTGGATTCTCCTGCTCGAGCGAGTCGGGATCGAGCCCCATGTCGGCCAGTACTCCCGGACGGAAGTTCTCGACCAGCACATCTGCGTCGAGGGCCAGGCTGCGAAGCAGTTTCCGCCCGCGGTCACTGCGCATGTCGATGGCGATCGACCGTTTGCCGCGGTTCACGGAAGCGAAGTAGAGGCTTCGATCGCCGTCGAACGGCGGCCACTGACGCGAACTGTCGCCGGAGCCACGGGTTTCGACCTTGACCACGTCGGCGCCGAAGTCCGAGAGCAGCGACGTGCACAGAGGCCCCGCGAGAGCGCGGGTGAGGTCGAGAACTTTGATACCGCTGAGCAATTGGTCCATGGGAGAAACCTCGGTTCTGTGGTGTGCAACGTCGCCCACTCGATCCGTCGCACCATCTGCGTGAATTGCCGCTGCAGTGATCGTCGGAGAGGGGAAGAATGAAGGTCAGGCCTGCTTTCGGCTGGGCTCGGTGACAACACTGGTCGAGAGCGCAAGGTGATGCGACGGCGACATTGCACAACTGCAGGGCCCGGATTTAGGCGCATTGTGTGACAGGCAGGATTGCGGTGGGCCGATACCGTGAACTCTCTACGGACGGCGATGCAAGCGGGAGGCGAGGCGATGCGCGACATTTCCACTCAGCTGGCGCAGTGGCACGCCCGCGGCGAGGATTTTGCACTGGCGACGGTTGTCCGTACCTGGCGATCCTCACCGCGCATGCCCGGTGCTTCGATGGCCGTCTCACGCTCCGGCGAGGTGGTCGGCAGCGTCTCGGGCGGGTGTATCGAGAGTGCACTGTACGAGATCGCCCAGGAGGTTCTCGCCGACGGCACCAGTCGCGTCGAGGTCTTCAGCGTCTCCGACGACGACGCCATCGGAGTAGGGCTGACCTGCGGCGGAACCATCGAAGTGTTCGTCCAGGCCGTCGGAGCCGATTTCGTCGAGTTCGGTCAGGTTTGTGAACGGATCGAGGCCGATACGCCCGTCGTCGTGGTCACCGAAGTGCGTCCGGGAGCACCGGCACGGCACCTCGTCGTCGAGCATGGCCGACGCAGCGGGGATCTGGATGCCACGGAGGACGAGGTGTCCATCCTGCTGCGCACGATGGACACCGGTGAGTCCGTCGCTTTTGTCGCGCCGGCGGGAACTCTCATCGATTCGCAGCACGACCTGCTGGTCGAGATCTTCGCGCCACTACCGCGGATGTACGTGTTCGGGGCCATCGACTTCGCGGCCTCGATGTGTACGTTGGGCGCCTTTGCGGGTTATCGCGTGACCGTCGTGGACGCACGGCCGGTCTTCGCGACACGGGCGCGCTTCCCCGACGCCCACGATCTGGTCGTCATGTGGCCACACAAGTTCCTCGAAACCGCACCGATCGACAACAAAACCGTCCTGGCCGTACTCACGCACGACGAGAAGTTCGACATCCCCCTGCTCGAGATCGCGCTGCGTTCGCCGGCTGCGTACGTCGGCGCGATGGGAAGTCGTGCGACGCATGAGCGTCGGGTGGCGCTGTTGAAGGAGCGAGGCGTCACCGACGTCGAGTTGGGGCGTCTGCACTCACCGATCGGGTTGGATCTCGGTGCGAGGACACCTGAGGAGACTGCAGTGTCGATCCTCGCCGAGATGACCAAGACCCTGCGCAATGCCTCCGGTTTGGAACTGCGGGATCTGCAGGGGCCGATCCACCCGCCACCTCAGGAGAATCCGACCGCCCTGCATCGAACGGCCTGAGTCGACTGCGCTGAATTCGGACATCTTGTGTTCGGTGGGGATAGGATCGTTTCTTTCGTGAACCATCTTCCGTGATCCGAATGAAATCGAGGTGCCTGCCAAGTGGCAAACCCGGCCGTACCGGCATCCGAGGTGAATGCTGTTCTCTCCGAACTTCTTCGAACCCCGCTCCTTCCTGGTGTTCGAAAGGTCGCCGGCGGCTGCGAAGACCCGACGGTAGCCCGGGTGGGATTCATGGCGGTTCCGGACATCGGACCGTGGCTGCGGCACGGACAGTTGCTGATCACCACGCCGGAAACCCTCGCCAGGGTCACCGAAACCTTCAAAGCATTTGTCGGACGGTTGTCGACGCGAGGTGTTGCGGCACTTGCCGTCCAATTCGGCGCAGACGGGGACACTCTCGCGCCGGAGCTGGTCGACGCGGCCGAAAGCGCCGGCTTCCCGCTCCTGGTTTTTCACGGTGCGTGTGATCACCCTGCGGCGAGAGACCGTGAGCAGACGGAGTCGGCCCAGATCGACGCCATGTTCGGGGCCGAGCGCTTGCGACGGCTGCTGGTCGACGTCGTGATGGGCGGCGGCGGCCTCCCGCAATTGACCGAGGTCATCGCACGGGAGATGAAGGGCGCCGCCCTGATCACCACCTCGGACGGACGCGAGATCTGCCGCGCCGGGGACGCCGCGGAGCGCAAGCATCTGTCTGCCTGTCCCGCCGTCGATTCCACCGGTCGTCTGCGGACCGACACCGTCGAGGGCGGATTGGGTCTGCACGAGTTCGACGGTCAATTCATCGCGGTGTCCGCGATTTCCGCCAATCACATCGACCACGGGCGTCTCGCGTTGTTCACCGGTGAGCGCGTCATGACGAGTTACGACCAGTACCTGGTCGAGCGGGCCGCGTCGGTGTGTGCGTTGGTCATCACCCGCGAACAAGCCGTGGCGTCGGTGGAAGAACGCCATCGCGCCAACTTCGTTCACGACCTGCTCCTCGGCCGGGCCGGGGACCACGATCACGTTGTCTCCCACGCCAAGACATTCGGTTGGGACTTCGACCGCCCGCTGGTGATCGTCTCGATCGAGCCGGACCCGATCGACGAACCGGCCTCGGCGGCGCCCGCTCGGCTGCCCGTCGTCGATCGCCAGGCGATGGCGTTCTCCGGGGCGATCGCCCACCGTGATCCCGGTGCGGCGGTGACCGCGCTGACGGGCGAGACGGTGATCGTCATGGGCGTCGGCACCGACACGATGGCATTGGTGCGGGACCTCGTCACGGTCGTTCGCGGTGAAGGTGGCGGCGGGAGAAGGCCGTTCAGTGTCGGGGTGTCCCGGCCGACAGCGGCGATCGACGCCGTTCCGGCGCTCTACAGTCAGGCGCGCACCGCACTGACCGTCGGGCGACGGATCTCCGGTCCGTGGACGGTGACTCAGTTCGACGATCTGGGCGTGTACAGACTGCTCAGTCTGGTCGAGGACGAAAACGAGCTCGAGACGTTCGCCCGCGAGACGCTGCGGGAATTGACGGAGGAAACTGCCGAAGCGCAGGACATGCGCAAGACATTGGAAGTCTTGCTCGCGACCAACATCAACATCGCCGAGACAGCGCGCAAGCTCCACTTCCATTACAACACACTGCGTTACAGGGTCGTTAAGCTGGAGAAAATGCTGGGACCCTTCACGGCGCAACCCGAACTCCGGCTGGATCTGTCTCTAGCACTGAAGATAACCGCGATGCGCGGCATCAATCACTAATATTGCCAATCCGGGTCGGTGGGTTCTGGCAGATTGTCATCACGTCGATACCCCCGCGCTGTAATAGCGTTTCACTCCAGTCACGGTGTTTTGTGAGCTGGAGCACACTCAGCGTTCGGACACCTTCCTCTGCACGAAAGGTCCCATCATGCCGATTTGGACGTTGCACGGAGATGGAAAGAACATCAAACCGGGTGAAGTGGTCGCTCCCGGCGAGCGGCTCAGCTGGGGAAGAACCATCGGGCTGGGCAGCCAGCACGTGGTGTCGATGTTCGGCGCGACGTTCGTCTTCCCGATCATCATGGGGCTCAATCCTCAACTTGCCGTGATGATGTCGGGTTTCTGTACGCTCTTCTTCCTGCTGGTGGTCAAGGGACGCATTCCCAGCTACCTCGGTACGTCGGCGGCCTTTGTCGGTGGTATCGCCGCCATTCGTGCCCAAGGCGGAACATCCGCAGAGGTGACCGGCGCGATCCTGGTGTCCGGACTGGTCCTGGCAGCCATCGGTATCGCGATCCACTTCCTCGGTGGCCGGGTCGTATTCAAGGTTCTTCCCCCGGTGGTGACCGGCGCAGTGGTGATGCTGATCGGATTCAACCTGGCACCCGTCGTCGCGGGGCTGTACTGGCCACAGGACCAGTGGGTGGCTCTGATCGTCATGGTGGCCCTGATCGTCATGAGTATCGCGCTACGAGGCTTCATGGCGCGCATCGCCATCTTCCTGGCGCTGATCTTCGGCTACGTCCTCTCCTGGATCCTCGACCGGGTCTCGGGGACGATCACCTCCTACGACGCAGGCACCGGTCAGATCACCGAGCACTTCCGCGTCAACTGGGATTCGGTGCAGTCGGCGTCGTGGTTCGGGCTTCCTCCGTTCTCGGACGAGGCCAACGGAATCGTCGGCATCCACGCTCCGTCGTTCAGCCTCACGTTCATCATCCTGGTCCTTCCGGGTGTCATCGCGTTGATCGCGGAGAACGCGGGCCACGTCAAGGCCGTGGCCGAGATGACCGGGGACGACCTCGACCCGTACATGGGACGTGCGCTCGCCGGTGACGGTTTCGCCACCGCTATCGCCAGCAGCGTCGGCGGTTCGCCCACCACGACGTACGCCGAGAACATCGGTGTCATGGCAGCGACCCGTGTGTACTCCACCGCCGCCTACGCGGTTGCCGGCATCGTCGCCATGATGCTCGGCTTCTCCCCCAAGTTCGGTGCCGTCATCTCGGCGACGCCCGGCGGTGTTCTCGGCGGAATCACCGTGGTGCTCTACGGCATGATCGGTCTGCTCGGCGCCAAGATCTGGAAGGAGAACGGCGTCGACTTCGGGAATCCGCTCAACCTCATGCCGATCGCGGCCGGCCTCATCATCGGTATCGGCGACACCGCTCTGAAGTTCAGTGACACGTTCTCGCTCAGCGGCATCGCGCTCGGCACCATCGTCGTGATCGGGATGTACCACCTGTGCCAGTTCATCGGTTCGAAGAACCCGGAACTGAATGCGAAGAATCCGGAACCGAACAAGCCGGATTCGAAGACTCCCGGCGGCGATCGGGAGGAACCCGCCAAGCAACTCACGTGACGCTTGGCTGAGTGTGCTCGATCGACGAAGGCCGGACATCCTCCGCGGAGGATGTCCGGCCTTTCCGGTGTTCTGGGTACTGATCGATCAGACGGAGGTACTGGCTTCGACCAGGCCGATACGGTCGATGCGTTCGGTGCGGGTGTTGAGCCGTTCAGTCGCATCGGTAGCACTGAGCACGCTCAGCTCGTAGTGCAGTACCGCTCCGACGCGAGTGCAGAAGGCGGCGGATTCGTCCGCGGCATCGGGAAATTCGGGGATGACCCGATCGACGATGCCGCCCGCGAGCAGATCGAAGGACCTGATCCCTTGACTGGCTGCCATGTCCGGCGCGTGCGTGACGTCGTGGAACATGATCGCGCTCGCACCTTCGGGAGGTAAGGGCGAGAGCCAACCGTGGCGGGCCGCCAGCACTCGATCGGCCGGAATCAGTGCCAGGGCGCCGCCGCCCGTGCCCTGCCCGAGCAGGAGGGAAATGGTGGGGACCTCGAGTGAAATCATGTCGGCTATGCACCGAGCGATCTCGCCCGCCAGTCCACCTTCTTCGGCCTCCTTCGACAGTGCCGCGCCCGCTGTGTCGATGATCGTCACCAGCGGCAGGTCGAGTTCTGCGGCCAGCCGCATACCTCGCCGAGCCTCCCGCAGAGCGCCGGGGCCGAGTGGGGAGTGAGCAGTCTGTCCGCGCCGGGTCCTGTCCGAGAAGGACGCAGGGCATGTCGCCGAAGCGAACGAGCGCGAGCATGATGCCGGGATCGTTCTCGCCTTGGCCGGTTCCGTTGAGCGGGAGCATGTCCGAGGCGGAATTGAGCAACACTTCCCGTATCCCCGGTCGGTCTTCGCGCCGGGATGCGACGACGGATTCCCACGCCGACGTATCGGGTGGGCAATCGTACGAGCACGGGTCACTGGGCAATAAGTACCCACGATGCGCCCCGGTGATGATGCGCAATGCGCGTTCGACGATTTCGGCGAGCTGGTCTGGCGGCCTCACTGCATCGATGAGTCCGTGCTCGTGAAGGTTCTCCGCTGTCTGGACACCGGCGGGGAAAGGTGAGTTGTACAAGGCCTCGAACACTCGAGGGCCGAGGAATCCGACGAGGGCCCCCGGTTCCGCGATCGTCACGTGACCGAGTGATCCCCAGGACGCGAATACGCCTCCGGTGGTGGGGTTTCGGAGATAGACGATGTAGGGCAGGTGCGCTTCTTTGTGCTTGATGAGCGCCGCGGTGATCTTGACCATCTGCAAAAACGCCGTCGTCCCCTCCTGCATACGCGTTCCCCCGGACGTGGGAAGCGCAAGAAGGGGCAGCTGCTCTTGGGTGGCTCGACGGATGGCGACGACGAGGCGTTCTCCCGCCGCCACGCCGATCGAACCACCGAGAAAACCGAACTCGCAGACGATGATTGCCACACGGCGGCCTCGGACGGAGGCGCTTCCGGTCAGGACGGACTCGTCGAGCCCGGTCTTCTCCTGGGCCCGCAGAAGTGCTTCGGCGTAGTCGGAGTCGGTCGCGACGGGAATCGGAGGGGTATCCCACGATTCCCAGGTGCCGGCATCGATCACCAGATCGAGCAAGTCGCGAGCCGTCAGGCGGTTCATCGGGTGAATCCTTGTAGCCACGACATGATTTCGTCAGTGTCTTCACCGAGAACCGGAGGTGCAGTGTGGCGGGTCTCCGTCACTTCGGTTCCGTCCGGATCGAAAAATCGTAGCGGTGGACCGGGCAGTGTGATGTTTCCGAGCGTGCTGTGGTCGACGTCGACGAGCAATCCCTGTGATCGGGTCTGCTCCCATTCGTACACTTCGGAGATCGTCCGAACCCGTCCTGCCGGTACTCCGATGCGGTCGAGTTCGGTCAGAAGCTCGTCACGCGAGTACGGCTTGAAGGTACGTTCGATCAATTCGACGACCTGGAAATGATTTTCGACGCGTTCGGCGTTTGTTGCCATACCCGGGGCGTCAGGGTCGAGGTCGAATCCTTCGCAGAATCTTCTCCACAGGCTTTCGCTGCCGACCGAGATCTGTACTGCGCCATCGCCGGTACGAAAGAGTCCGTACGGTGCGATGGAGGGATGGTGGTTGCCCTGCGCTGTGCCTACCTCACCGGCGACGGTCCACTTCGTTCCTTGAAACGCGTGAACACCGACCACGCTGGCCAAGAGCGACGTTCGGACAACGCGGCCTCTCCCCGTCTGCTCGCGTTCCTTCAAAGCCGCGACGACACCGAACGCCCCGTACATTCCGGCGAGAAGATCGGCGATCGGAACTCCGACTCGTTGAACGTCGTCCGGACTCGAGCCGGTCAGCGACATGAGTCCGGCTTCCCCCTGGGCGATCTGGTCGTAGCCGGCGCGACCGCCTTCCGGGCCGTCGTGGCCGAAACCGCTGATGGACAGAACGATCAGTCGAGGATTGAGTTCGGCCAGCCGCTCGGTCGAGAATCCGAGTCGATCGAGAACTCCGGTGCGGAAGTTCTCCATGAGAACATCGGCGCGGCAGACGAGATCTTCGAGGGTCGCGCGCCCACTGTCGGATTTCAGATCGAGCGTGATCGACTTCTTGTTCCGGTTCGTGGACAGAAAATACGTCGATTCCCGTTGCGTGTTCGGTGGTTCCAACGTGGGCTCCACAAAAGGCGGCCCCCACCCACGGGTGTCGTCGCCGCCGTGAGGTGATTCGACCTTGATCACGTCGGCACCCAGATCGCCGAGCATCATTGCCGCGTGAGGACCCGCGAGTGCGCGCGTGAGGTCGACGACTATCACGTCGTGTAACGGACCACTACGAGCACTTGTGTTGTGAGGCTTCGAAGTCGAGTTCATGTCGCACCGCCGTGTTCTGGTGTAATTGGCTGAGCCAGTTGGTGGTTGAGGCCTCCGTAGTTCGGTCGACTCCGGTCCGCTGGACCGAGAAACCGGCCAGGGCCACTGAAGGAGGTATGTGCGGCCCGTCTTTCGAACCGTAAGCGGGCACCGGTGAACGGCACATGGGTAACCTTGCCGACGACGGGTGTCAGTGGTGGGTAAGAAGTGACGAACGCTCACCGGGCGGCGCGATTGCGGTTGTATCGAACCGTTATCGGGACGTTCTGTCAGCTCATATCGTGCGAAGTCATGACATTTCGTGCATCTTCATGACCTGCAGGGCGAGTGAGACGTTCAATCGAAGGACGGGGTCGTCGGTGAACGATCCGACGACGCTCTCCAGCTTTCCGATTCTGTAACGCAAAGTGTTGTAGTGCATGTGCAGCGCCCGGGAGGCCTCGGCGACATTGCAATTGCAGTCGAGCAGGGTCTGGAGTGTCAGACGCAGGTCAGCGGCTTCGGCGTTGTCCGCCGACAAGGACTTCAGAACGTCATCGGTGAACGAACGCAGTTCGCTCTTGTCCGTCTGGAGCGAGAGGAGTCGGTGTACACCGAGTTCGTCGAAGTGTGCGATCTGCCCCGGCCCGTTGATACGTCGGCCGACGACCACGGCTGTACAGGCTTGGTCGTAGGCCGCGGGTAGATCGGCCAGGGAGTAGATCACCCGGCTCACTCCCGTGCTGAAGGATCGGCGGCCGCTGGTGCGATCGCCGGCAACCTTGCGCACCAACCCTTCGATGTCCCGAACCGCACGGTCGGTGCTGGTCGGGAAAAGCGTGACCACCTCGTGTCGAAACCCGACGGACGGCGCCGTCCGCTCGTGTGTTCGTACCACTTGTTGCCAGCCGTCGCTGAGTCGATCTTGGTCCGTGCGAGTGGAATTCGCGTGCTGGGATTCCGGGTGATCGACGTCGAGTTCTGCAACCACAACGGCAAGTGGACGAGTGACATCCCACCCCAACTGGGTGAAGTGCGCGCTCACTTCCGCTGGCGAGCCGGCTTCGCCTATCAGTGCGTCGCGGAGGAAGTCGCCGCGGAACTTGGATTCCACTGCCGCAACTGCCAGCTGTTTGGTGACGGCCAGCGCGGCAACGGTGGCCGCTCGCTCCAGCGCTTGAACGACAACTGCGCCGAGTTCGTGGGTGCCGGCGTACGCCACCATTCGGCCGTGGTCGGTGCCGCCGGCCACCACCCGGGTGAGCGCCAACTGGCCGGGAAATCCTTTGGGCGCGTTCTGTAAACCGACAGCGACCCGTTCGGTCAGGAACCGACCGGTGCTTTCGAACAACGGAAGCGCGTTCAGCGCGGCTGAATCTCCGGCCTCCGTCAACACTCTTCCGTCCGGCGAGCAGATGAGAACGCTGACGTCGAAAAGCGCGGCGAATTCTGCGGCAATCTGAGGTAGATCGCCACCTTCCAAGACGATCGACGTCAACGAGCGGTGAAGTCGATCGGCAATGTCGAGTGCCGCGGACTGCTTCGCCACCAACTTGGTGAAGACCTCCGAGATCACCTCGTCGAATCCCGCGGTGACGGGAAGAACCAACAGCGGAAGCCCTCGCTGCTCTGCCATGTGCAGCATCGCCTCGGGCAGCTCGTCGAGATAACGGCCCGTTTTCACGGCAAGTGCCGCGACTCCTCGACGTGCAAGACCGTCGACGAGGTCACTGAGATCTGTGTCGTCGAGAAGCTCGCCGGTTCGCCCGTAGCGCAGCGGGAACCCGGTTGTCACCAACAACTCGTTCGGCTTCACCCAAGCGAGGATGTCCGGTACTTCCATCACGTTCACCGATTGAACGAGGTGGCGCAAGCCCCCGTGCCCGGCAAGGACTTCGGCTCCACGCAGACTGGGCAGCTCGAGGACATCCCGAACTGTGAGTCTGTAGTCGCCACCTTCTGGCAAATGTTGAAGCTCTTCGCTCGAATATTTGGCAGATCTATCCATGTCGCGAGACTACGCTCGATCTCACAGTGAACATTGTCAACAGTTGACGAAAATAGCCTCTCGGAATGAGCGGTTCTCCGTATGTCTGCCAACTACCGCGGCCCGAATTGGCGATCGCCCGCGTCTCCGAGTCCAGGTATCAGGAAAGCATTTTCGTTCAGGCCGTCGTCGATGCTCGCTGTGAGGAGCCGGACCGGATGTCCGGAGTTCTTCAGTGCTTCGATCCCTTCCGGAGCCACGACGACACATATTGCAGTCACATCGGTGGCTCCGCGTGCAATGAGCAGATCGATTGTGCGGACGATGGATCCACCGGTCGCCAACATCGGATCGAGGACGTAGACGGGGGTGCTCGACAGATCAGCAGGCAGGGACTCCAGATACGGAACCGGCTGGTGTGTCTTCTCGTCTCGTGCCATTCCCACGAAACCGACGCCTGCCTGCGGAATGAGGGCACTCGCCTGTTCGACCATGCCGAGGCCCGCTCGCAAGACCGGGACCAGGAGTGGTGGATTCGCCAGCCGCACCCCCAGCGTCGGAGCAACTGGCGTCTCGATGTCGAACTGTTCCAGTTCTGCGCCGCGCATGGCCTCGTAGACCAACATATGGGTCAGTCTGCGCAAGGCGGACCGGAACGTTGCGTTGTCGCTGCGAGCGTCGCGCATGGTCGTGAGCAGCGATGCCGCCAGCGGATGGTCGACAACAGTGGTGTCCATGGTCGAATCGTAAGTGAGAACCGATGGGGCGGCGCACAACCGGTGATTCGGAGTCGAAATAACCAATCGCGGTTTTCGTTTGGGCAAGTATTGACGATGCCGATGGGTTCGAGTCGTCATAGCGTGGTCGACACGGCAGTTCCGAACCGCTCGGCTGGACTGGGCGCCCGGAGCTGTCAAGGCCCAATTTTGCCTCCACGATTCCCTATACAAGGAGATGCCAATGCCCGAAGCAATCGAGGTCCGTAAGGTTCCGCTACACAGCGTCTCCGACGCCAGTGAGCTCGCCAAGCTGATCGACGACGGTGTCCTCGAGGCCGACCGCGTCATTGCAGTCATCGGCAAAACCGAGGGTAACGGCGGCGTCAACGACTACACGCGCATCATCGCGGACCGAGCGTTCCGAGAGGTTCTCTCCGCCAAGGGTAATCGCAGCCCCGAAGAAGTGGCGGAGGTGCCGATCGTCTGGTCCGGCGGCACGGACGGCGTGATCAGCCCGCACGCGACGATCTTCGCGACCGTGCCGGCAGACAAGGTCACCAAGACCGACGAGCCGCGCCTGACCGTGGGTGTCGCCATGAGTGAGCAACTGCTGCCCGAGGACATCGGCCGTACGGCCATGATCACCAAAGTTGCTGCGGCAGTGAAAGACGCGATGGCCAATGCCGGCATCACCGATCCCGCCGACGTGCACTACGTACAGACCAAGACTCCGTTGCTGACAATTCACACCATCCGTGACGCCAAGAGCCGCGGCAAGACTGTGTGGACCGAACAGACTCATGAGTCGATGGACCTGTCCAACGGCGGAACGGCTCTGGGGATCGCGGTTGCGCTCGGCGAAATCGACATGCCGACCGACGAGGATGTCATGCACAGCCGCGAACTCTTCTCCTCTGTCGCATCCTGCTCGTCCGGCGTCGAGTTGGACCGCGCGCAGATCGTCGTCGTCGGTAACGCACGTGGCGTCGGCGGACGCTACCGGATCGGCCACAGCGTGATGAAGGATCCGCTCGACCAGGACGGCATCTGGGCGGCGATCCGTGACGCCGGACTCGAACTTCCGGAGCGGCCGCACTCGAGCGACCTGGACGGTCAACTCGTCAACGTGTTCTTGAAGTGCGAGGCCAGTCAGGACGGAACGGTCCGTGGCCGTCGTAATGCGATGCTCGACGACTCCGACGTGCACTGGCACCGCCAGATCAAGTCGTGTGTCGGCGGAGTCACGGCAGCTGTCACCGGCGATCCGGCAGTGTTCGTCTCGGTATCGGCAGCGCACCAGGGTCCCGAGGGCGGCGGCCCAGTCGCTGCCATCGTCGATCTCGGTCAGTAGTAGGCAAGAACCTCGCTGGAAACCTCGACAGTCGCGCCGCCACCGGCAATTCGTCCTCGAATCAGTTGCCGGTGGCGGCGAGTCCGCCGCGGCGTACCCCACTTCACTGCTTGAAAGGATTCACGATGGTTCATGCTGCTGACCCTGTCGACGAGAGCGTTTCCGGTGCGCCCGAGAATCGCGAACTCGTCATGGCCGATGCGGTCACGCTCAGTGGTCTGATACGCAGGCGTGAAGTGTCGTGTGTCGAGGTGATGGAGAGCTTCCTCGATCAGATCGAATTACATAACCCGGCGGTGAACGCGATCGTCGCATTGCGGGATCGGGAAGCGTTGACGGCGGAGGCGCGCGAGCGTGATTCGCAGTTGGCGAGTGGGCAGTATCTCGGTTGGATGCACGGGTTTCCGCATGCGGTGAAGGATCTTTCGGCAGCCAAGGGTCTGCCGTTCACGTCCGGGTCGCCGATGTTCGCGGACCGAATCGCCGAAGATGACGAACTGTTCGTCAAGCGGATCAGGTCTGCCGGTGCCATTGTGATCGGCAAGACGAACACACCGGAGTTCGGGCTCGGATCCCAGACGTACAACCCGGTGTGGGGTACGACGGTGTCGCCGTACGACAATTCGCGCACTGCCGGCGGTAGCAGCGGTGGCGCCGCAGCGTCGTTGGCGCTCCGCATGTTGCCGGTGGCTGACGGAAGCGATTACATGGGTTCGCTCCGAAACCCGTCGGCATTCAACAACGTTGTTGGGTTTCGACCATCCTGGGGTCGGATACCGGAGACGGGATTCATCGCTCAGGGCGCTGTTGTGGGCCCGATGGGCCGAACCGTCACCGACGTGGCTCACCTGCTTTCCACGATGGCGGGGCCGGATGCTTATGCACCGTTGGGGATTCGTGAGGATCCCGCGGTATTCACCGAAAGCCTCGCACGTGATCTGAAGGGCTCTCGGATCGCATGGGTCGGTGACTGGAACGGTTACCTGGCAACCGAACCTGGAGTTCTCGAGTTGTGCGAATCCTCGTTCGAGGTCTTCGAACAGTTGGGGTGCCGCGTCGAGGCGGCGCTTCCCGACTTCAAACCCGAGGACATCTGGCAACTGTTCTTGCGGTGGCGTTGGTGGGCACAGCTCGGCTTGATCGATCAGTACAACGATCCGAGCTTGCGCGAGTTGATGAAGCCCGAACTGTTGTGGGAACTCGAGCACGCGGTCACACTGTCGGCTCTCGACGTGACCAAGGCCGCGGAGGCCCGCAACGGCTGGCTGTCGGCCATTACCAAGATGTTCGAAACCTACGACTACATTCTCGCGCCGAGTGCTCAGGTGTTTCCTTTCGACAAGAACACTCACTGGCCCGAGACCGTCGACGGCCGATCGATGGACACGTATCACCGGTGGATGGAGACGGTTGTTCCCTGGACGATGGCCGGGGTTCCGGTTGCGGGGATGCCGGTCGGCTTCGACGATCGTTCGCTTCCCATGGGTATCCAGATCATCGGTCGGCACGGAGCCGACTTGGACGTACTCCAACTCGCCTACGCATTCGAGCAGGCAACCCAGTGGGTCGAGCGGGTTCTTCCGCCCGCACTCCGCGTGAACTGACCGATCTATTTCGAACGTATCCAGTTGGGAGAGAAAGACGATGGCTTCGGCATTGTGGCACGGGTTCGCGGACATGGGCGCTGTGGAGAAGAACGGCGCGTTTGTCGTCTCTCGCGGTGAGGGCGCGTACATCTGGG
The DNA here is from genome assembly GCF_040546695.1 of Rhodococcus sp. OAS809. Classification (NCBI taxonomy): domain Bacteria; kingdom Bacillati; phylum Actinomycetota; class Actinomycetes; order Mycobacteriales; family Nocardiaceae; genus Rhodococcus; species Rhodococcus sp. OAS809. Next base: position 4,199,884 of record NZ_JBEPOI010000002.1, read on the forward strand.
ACCGCGAGGGCACGCGGTATCTGGATGCGACGGCGGGCCTGTGGTTCACCAATGTCGGGCACGGGCGCACGGAGATCGCGGATGCGGTGGCGGCTCAGTTGTCGAAGATCGCTCATTTCTCGAATTTCGGTGATTTTGTTCCCGAGACCACGCAGGTGTTGGCGGAGCGGTTGGCGACGATCGCGCCGGTTGCCGGGAGCAAGATCTTCTTCACTTCGGGTGGTTCGGATTCGGTGGACACTGCGGCGAAGCTTGCTCGTCGGTACTGGCACGAGGTGGGGCAGCCGGAGAAGGCGATCATCGTCGGTCGTCAGAAGGCGTATCACGGAATGCACGTTGCGGGAACGGCTCTCGCTGGTATTCCGGTGAACCGTGAGGGGTACGGCGAGCTGATGGCGGATGCGGCGACGGTCGGCTGGGATGATGCGAAGAGTCTGCTCGAGTTGATCGAGAGGGTCGGTGCGAACAAGATCGCTGCGTTCTTCGCGGAGCCGATCATCGGTGCGGGTGGGGTGTATCTGCCGCCGGAGGGGTATCTGGCGGAGGTGCGTGACATCTGCCGTGAGCACGACATTCTGTTTGTCGTCGACGAGGTCGTGACCGGTTTCGGCCGTATCGGTGGTGAGTGGTTCGCGTCTACTCGTTTCGATTTGCAGCCCGACATGATGACCACGGCAAAGGGTTTGACGTCGGGTTATGTTCCGATGGGTGCGGTGTTCATCGCGCCGCGGGTGGCGGAGCCGTTCTATGCGGGTTCGTGGTGGCGCCATGGGTACACGTACGGCGGGCATGCCGGTGCTGCTGCTGCGGCGATGGCGAACCTCGACATTCTCGAGCGTGAGAATTTGCTCGCGGAGTCGAAGCGTTTGGAGGCGTCGTTGCATACGCATCTGCAGCCGTTGGCGGAGCATCCGCGGGTGGCGGAGGTTCGTAGTGGGCTCGGTGCGGTTGCTGCGGTGCAGTTGGCTGATCCGGCGGAGGCGTTGCCGTTTGTGAAGACGCTTCGCGAGCATGGTATTTCGGGTCGCGCCGCGGGTCAGGGTGCGATGCAGATTTCGCCGACGTTCGTCATGACCGATGATCAGGTCGCGGAGATGGCAGCGGGAATCCTCGCAGCCCTCGGCTAGGTACCTCGTTTTCCGTTGACAGACATCGTGTTACGGAATCATTAAGCCGAAGAAAATGTTTGGGCCCTTTGTGGCGTGGTCCTCATCTCGGTCGAAACTGCCTCCAGCACTGACGATGACCCCTGCCCGCATCATCTGCCACCATTGTTGCCAATCTCGGTGAGTGGGTTCTGGCAGATTGTCATCACGTCCAAATCTCGGTCCTGCATTAGCGTTTCACTCCAGACACGGTGTTTGTGAGCTGGGGCACAAAGCATTTCGAACACCTTCCTCCTTTGCGAAAGGTCTCGTCATGCCGATCTGGACGTTGCACGGAGACGGAAAGAACATCGGAGCCGGTGAAGTGGTCGCTCCCGGCGAGCGACTCAGTTGGGCGAGAACCATCGGGTTGGGCGGCCAGCATGTCGTGTCGATGTTCGGCGCGACGTTCGTCTTCCCGATCATCATGGGCCTCAATCCTCAACTTGCCGTGATGATGTCGGGCTTTTGTACGCTCTTCTTCCTGCTGGTGGTCAAGGGGCACGTCCCCAGCTACCTCGGAACATCCGCAGCTTTTGTCGGTGGCGTTGCCGCCATTCGTGCCCAAGGTGGAACGACGGCCGAAGTGACCGGTGCGATTCTGGTGTCGGGGTTGGTTCTGGGATTCGTCGGCATCGCCATCCACTTTCTCGGCGGTGGCGTCATCAGTAAAGCGCTACCGCCGGTGGTGACCGGCGCTGTGGTGATGTTGATCGGCTTCAACCTGGCGCCTGTGGTCGCGGGGTTGTACTGGCCGCAGGATCAGTGGGTGGCACTGATCGTGATGGTTGCACTGATCGTGATGAGCGTTGCGCTACGCGGCTTCCTGGGACGTATCGCCATTCTCGTCGCGCTGGTTTTCGGCTACATCTTCTCGTGGGTCCTCGACCGGCTCTCCGGTCCGATCACGTCCGCCAGTGGTAGTGGCGCACCCACCGAGCACTTTCGTGTCAACTGGGATTTGGTGCACTCGGCGTCCTGGTTCGGGTTGCCGCCGTTCTCGGACGAAGCCAACGGGATCGTCGGTATTCATGCTCCCTCGTTCAGCCTCACGTTCATCGTTCTGGTGCTTCCCGGTGTCATCGCACTGGTCGCGGAAAACGCCGGACACGTCAAGGCGGTCGCCGAAATCACGGGCGACGACCTCGACCCGTACATCGGACGCGCCATTGCCGGTGACGGTTTTGCCACCGCCACCGCCATCGCCAGCGCAGTAGGCGGCTCCCCTACGACGACTCATGCCGAGAACATCGGTGTCATGGCTGCCACGCGGGTGTACTCGACCGCCGCGTACGTGATTGCGGGTTTCATCGCGATCCTGCTCGGCTTCTCGCCCAAGTTCGGAGCAGTCATGGCGGCGACGCCCGGCGGCGTCCTGGGCGGAATTCTTGTGGTTCTGTTCGGCATGATCGGTCTGCTCGGCGCCAAGATCTGGAAAGAGAACGGCGTCGACTTCGGGAACCCGCTGAATCTGATGCCGATTGCCGCCGGTCTGATCATCGGTATCGGCGACACGGCGCTGAAGTTCAGTGACACGTTCTCGCTCGGAGGTATCGCGCTCGGCACCATCGTCTTGATCGCGATGTACCACCTCTGCCGGCTCGTGGGGTCCTGGAACCCTGAACTGAACAGGCCGAAGTCCGGGAGGCGGCCGGGCGCAACGCCGGGGGCGAATGCGTCAGATGACGAACTTGAAGAGCCCGTGGCGCAGCTCACGTGATGCCAAGTTGAATGTATGCCAGGTATGACCCGTGACCGTTGTCACATCTGCACAAAACGTGAAGTGACTCATAGAGGCAGGATTGAGTAATGAAACCGTCGCCGCTGACTTATCACCGACCGTCCTCGGTCGAGGACGCGTGCCGAATCCTCTCCGAGGTCTCTCACGAGGGGAAGGTGCTCGCCGGTGGGCAATCGCTTGTGCCGCTGCTGTCCATGCGCCTCGCCGCGCCCGCCCACATCGTCGACATCGGATCGATCCCGAACCTCGCTTCGGTGACCTCGTCCGAAGACGAAGGAGTGCGGTTCCAGGCCCTGGCCACGCACTCGGTGCTGGCGGCCGACGAAGGTGCTCGTCGAGTCCAGCCTCTGCTGAACCGTGCTCTGCAGTTGGTAGCGCACCCCACGATCCGTAACCGCGGGACGAGCGTCGGCTCCATCGTCCATGCCGATCCGTCGGCGGAGATGCCGGCAGTCCTGACGCTGCTCGGGGGCAGCGTGACCGTCCAGTCGGTGCGTGGCACCCGCGAGATCGCGTCGACGGATCTCTTCGCCGGCCCTCTCGAGTCGAGCCTGGAATCAGACGAGATCGCGGTGTCGGTGTCGGTGCCCGCCGCCGAACCCGGCGTGGGAACCGCCATCGACGAGATCGCGCGCCGTCACGGTGACTACGCACTGGTCGGTGTCGTCGCACGGATTCGCGTCGTCGACGGTCTGGTGGCCGAAGCGCACATGACGTACGTGTCCGCCGGAGAGCTGGGACAGGTCGTGGACTACACGGACGTATTGGCGGGGGCGTCGGCGACGGATCAGCGGGATCCGCGGTGGCGCACTCTCGGAGAATGCGCCCGCGCGCAGATAGATACCGAGGCAGACATTCACGGGACGGCGGCGTACCGCTCGCAGTTGGTGTCCGCGCTCACCGCGCGGGTCGGCTTCGCAGCGGCAACGGATGCTCTCAGTGAGAACGCAGTACTGGCAGGAAAGTGGTGACAATGTCCAAAAACGATCGCTCCATCGATGATCAACTTGCCGAGCTGGCAGCAGACACCGGTGAGCACCATGTAGCTGTCACGTTCACGCTCAACGAGGTGACGAACACCGTCGTTCTTCCCTCCCGCACTCTGGCTTCGGATGCCATTCGTCACCACCTCCGTAAGACGGGCACGCACGTGGGTTGTGAACACGGCGTGTGTGGTGCGTGCACCGTGCTGCTCGACGGAAAGCCTGTTCGATCCTGTCTCGTCCTCGCGGCCAGCCTCGAAGGTCGATCGATCACCACCGTCGAAGGCCTCGTCGAGCCGGACGGCACTTTGCATCCGGTTCAGCAGGCGTTCAAGGATTGTCACGGTCTGCAGTGCGGATTCTGCACTCCGGGATTCGTGACGACCATCGCGGCATTTCTCGAGGAGAACCCCAACCCCACGCGGGAGGAAGCTACCGACGCGATAGCGGGAAACCTCTGCCGTTGTACGGGGTACCAGAACATCAGGGCGTCGGTTTTGCGCGCAGCCGAGATCAAGCGTGAACGGGCCGGGCAGTTCCCGCTCGGAATCGACGACGCGTCCACTCGGGAGGCGTTGGATCGCAAGGTGCGGGGAACAACGAATCCTGTCGGAGGACGGGCGGGTAAGGCATGAGTACTCCGGTCAAACCAGCAAAGCGCAACGGGGCGAAGCACCCCGCTTCCGATCATTCGACGGCCGATCATTCGGTTGCCGACGACGGCAAGTTCTTCGGTAAACCGATTCCGCGCGAGGAAGATACGCGTCTGCTCAGCGGTCAGGGGCGATACCTCGACGATCTGGGCCACAACGCGCTGATCGCGGCATTCGTCAGGTCGCCGCACGCTCATGCGCGAATCATCGACATCGACATCGACCAGGCGCTGGAAGTGCCTGGTGTACATGCCATCTACACCTACGAAGATCTCCTGGCCGACACGCCGGAAATGGCGGAGAACCTGCCACTGCTCATTCCGCATCCGGGAATCATCGCTCCGCGCAACGGGTATCCCCTCGCGAAGGACGAGGTGAAGCATGTCGGAGAAGCCATCGCCATGGTGGTCGCGGACAACCGGTACATCGCCGAGGACGCTTGCGCGAAGATCGACGTCACCTACGAGGCGCTGAAGCCTGTAGTGGGGATCGACGTCGCTCGCACCGCCGCGAACGCCGTCCACGCCGACGTTCCGGACAACGTCGCCGCTCACCTGCAGCACGGGTTCGGAGATCTGGATGACGAACTGGCCGCCGCGCCGCACCGACTGACGCTGGATCTCGAAATCGAGCGTTCGGCTTCCATGCCGATGGAGGGCAAGGGCGTCTACGCACGTTGGGACGGTGACGAGAACACCCTCACGTTCTGGACCTCCACCCAGACGTCCACGTCCGCCCGCGCCGCAATCGCCGCGCGATTGGGGATGGCGCTGAACAAGGTTCACTGCATCGCTCCTGACGTCGGCGGCGGATTCGGCGTCAAGATCGTTCACCCGTGGCCCGAAGAAGTCATGATCACGTGGGCTGCTCGACGCCTCGGCCAGGCCGGTATCTCCTGCGAGGTGAAGTGGGTCGAGGATCGCCGTGAGCACTTCATCTCGAGCGCACACGAGCGCGGGCAGATCCAGAAGGTCGACATCGGATTCGACGACGAGGGTCGTCTGTTGGCGTTCGACTTCACGTTCTGGCACGACAACGGTGCCTACCTGCCGTACGGGATCATCGTCATGATCAACACCGCGACGCAGGTTCTCGGGCCGTACAAGCCGAAGTCGTTCCGGGTCAACGCCTATTCGCTGTACACCAACACCGTGATCGTGACCCCGTACCGCGGCGCCGGACGTCCGCAGGCCGTGTTCGCGATGGAGCGATCCATGGACGCCATCGCCAAGTACCTGAAAAAGGACAAGATCGCGGTGCGGGAGGCGAACTTCATTCGCCCCGAGGACATGCCGTACGACTTCGGCCTGATGTTCCAGGACGGACGCCCGTTGATCTACGACACGGGCGACTACCAGGCGGGCATCGACAAGCTCAAGAAGCTCATCGACTGGGACGGATTTCCCGAGTACCAGAGGAAGGCTCGCGCCGAAGGTCGGTCGGTCGGCATCGGTATCGGCGCGTACGTCGAGGGAACCGGACCCGGACCCTACGAGGGTGCGCACGTCGTGGTCGAGACGTCCGGAAAGGTCAAGGCCGCAACAGGCTTGACGACGCAAGGCCAAGGCCATCAGACCGCGTTCGCCCAGATCGTTGCGGACGACCTCGGAGTCAAGGTCTCCGACGTCGAGATCGTCACGGGTGACACCCGCCGGTTCGGTTATGCCGTCGGCACTTTCGCCTCGCGTGGTGCGGTCATGTCGGGTTCGGCCTTCCATGTCGCGGCGCAGATGGTCGCGGAGAAGGCGAAGAAGATCGCGTCCGGAATCCTGGATCTGCCGGAAACCGAACTGGAACTCCGGGAAGGCCACGTGTGCAAGATCGGCACCGAAGCCGGAGTGGAGGGTACGTCCGTACCGCTGAGTGTTGTTGCCGTGCTGTCGAACCCGCTACGATATGCGTTCGACCGTGAGTCGAAGCTGGCCACCGGTTTCGCCAAGACCGACACGGACATGTCGAAGCCGCCGATTCCCGAGGGTGAGCAGCCCGGTCTGGAAGCAACCGGCTACTACTCGCCGCCCAGTTCCACCTTCGCTTCGGGAGTGCACGCGGCGATCGTCGAAACCGATCCCGTGACAGCCGAGATCACGGTCCGTCGTTACGTTGTCATCCACGACTGCGGAAACGTGATCAACCCCCGCATCGTCGAAGGTCAGGTCATGGGCGCCGTCGCGCAAGGTATCGGCGGCGCACTCTACGAGCGGATCGTCTACGACGAGCACGGGCAGATGCTCAACGCGTCGTACATGGACTTCTTGATGCCGTTCGTCACCGAGATGCCGGATTCGCTCGAGATGGATCACACCGTGACGCCGTCAGGGCTCAACCCACTCGGAATGAAGGGTGCCGGTGAGGCCGGTGTGATCCCCACCAGCGCCGTCATCGCGGCTGCCATCGAGGACGCCGAAGGAATCTCGATCACGTCCATGCCCATTTCACCGTCCGAACTGTTCGAACTTCGACTCGCACATGCGGGTTCGTCATCAGAGGAGAATGCATGAGAATCGCCGGCACCGCGCAGCTGACGGCACCTCGCGAAGAGGTCTACGACAAGCTCCAGGACGGTCGTGTACTGGCCGCGACCATTCCCGGTGTGCAGTCGCTCGAGCAGCTCACGGACAATCACTACAAGCTCTCCATCATGGCGGGGGTCGCGTCGATCAAGGGCGTCTACGACGGCGAGGTTGTTCTGTCGCAACAGAATCGGCCTAATTCGTTTGTCATGACGGCTTCGGGGGCGGGTGCTCCCGGCACGGTGAAGGCGGACGTCACGGTCACCTTGACGGAGAACGAGGGTGGCACGCTGCTTTCGTATGACGCCGACGCCGTGGTCGGCGGGATGGTCGGCGGCGTCGGGCAGCGCATGATCACCGGTGTAGCCAAGAAGATGGCCGGGGTGTTCTTCAAGAGCATCGACGGCGTCATTGCCAACGGCATCCCCGAGAAGGTCACTGCCGCCGTGGCGGCGGCGGTACCGGCAGTGGCGGTCGAAGGCGCGCCGGTAGTTTCCGGAGCTGTCGCGGCACCGGCGGTTCTCCCGGCCGCTGCACCGACAGCGGGCGGCACAGATGCTCGCACGGTGATGGTCAGCGCCGTCGTCGGCGCAGCCATTGCTTTGTCAGGTGTTGCTATAGGCGGATTCCTGGCGCGTTCTGGTTGTCGCGAGTAGTTCACTCAGGTGTCAACAGCTGATTTGCGATGAGGGAAACGCCCCGAACCGACCAGGTTCGGGGCGTTTTTCACGTCCGCGTAACCCACGGGGGCGCCGGCGAAGATCCGCTCGTGATCGTGCGCCGAACCTTGGTCCCCCGATTCGGCGAATTGTGACAAAGAATCCGCTCTTCCGAACCTGTGGAATAGCTCTACACGTCAGGTACGAGCCACTTACCGGCTAGGCCGCAACCGTCGATCGGTACCAGACGAGACGAGCCAAAGATCTCAGGAGGAAGCGTGGAACCCAGGAAGATTCGGGTCGGTATCGATACCGGCGGAACGTTCACCGACATCGTGGCAGTGGACGACGAAACCGGCGCCATCGTCACCACCAAGACCCCGTCCACCCCGGCGGACCCCGCCGAGGGCTTTCTCGCCGGTATCGAGAAGGTACTCGCCAAGCTCGGTGAGAGTGGCGACTCCATCGGTGCGGTCAGCCACGGCACGACCGTAGCGACGAACAAGCTGCTCGAAGGCAAGGTCGAGAACCTCGGCTTCATCACCACTGAGGGCTACGAGCACGTTCTCGAGATCGCTCGTCAGTCGGTGCCGGACGGTTACGGCAACTCGTACTTCTGGGTCAAGCCCGAACGCATCGTCCCCGCCGATCGTGTACGCACCGTCGGTGGACGCCTTTCCTTCGACGGCAGCGAGATTCGTCCGCTCGACGAAGAGAGCGTTCGCAGCGCAGCGCAGTTCTTCAAGGACCGCGGGATCCGGACCATCGGCGTCTGCCTCATGCACTCGTACGCCGATCCGACGCACGAGGAGCGCGTACGCGACATCCTCTTCGAAGTTTTCCCCGATGCGACGGTGAGCATCTCGAGCCAGGTGCTGCGTGAGTACCGCGAATACGAGCGGTCCATCACCACACTCGTGGACGCCGCGGTCAAGCCGAACATCCGCAACTACGTGAACAACATCGCGAATCGTCTGCGTGAGTTCTCGACCACCGACGGTGAACCCCGCGACATCCCGTTCTACGTCATGAAGTCCAACGGAGGTGTCCTGTCGGCCAAAGAGGTTGTTCACCAGCCTATTACGACAGTCCTGTCGGGACCGGCCGCCGGAGCCCTCGGTGCTGCGCTGATCGCCGACGCCGCCGGCGTCGAGCAGGTGTTGACCTGTGACGGCGGCGGAACGTCGACGGATGTCACCGTCGTGGTTCGCGGCGAGCCCGCGCTGACCACCGAAGGGCGAGTAGGCAACTACCCGTCGAAGATCCCGATGATCGACGTCGTGACCGTCGGCGCCGGTGGTGGGTCGATCGCGTGGATGACGCCGGAACACACCCTCCGAGTCGGCCCTCAGTCGGCCGGGGCCGATCCCGGACCGTTGTGCTACGGCAAGGGCGGCAGCGAACCGACCATCACCGACGCGCACGTCCTGCTCGGTCGCATCCCACCCCACCTACTCGGTGGCGAGATTCCTCTCGACACGGAATTGGCACGCAAGGGCCTCGAAGAGCTTGCAACACAGCTCAGTCTGGGCTTCGAAGAGTGCGCGGTCGGCGTCCTCGAGGTCTCGGCATGGAACCAGGCCAACGCCCTGCGTCAGATCACCGTCAAGCGTGGCCTCGACGTTCGCGACTTCACCCTCGTGACGTTCGGCGGCTCCGGCTCCCTGCTCGCCTGCCGTCTCGTCGACATCCTGGGTCTGAAAGACGTTCTCGTCCCGCTCAATCCGGGTAACGTCTCCGCGTTCGGTCTGCTGACGGTCGATGTCCGCAACGACTACGTCCAGACGCACGTCAGTCGTCACGACCGGTTGAAGGCTGAAGACCTGCAGAGCCAGTTCGACGCGCTGGCCGGCGAAGCCGAGATCGCGCTTGCCGAAGAGGGTTTCGACGAGACGCAGCGCAAGTACTCTCGCACTGCGGATCTGCGTTACCTCGGTCAGGCCTTCGAGGTACGCGTCCCGGTGGCGGAAGGTACCGTCACGACGCAGATCATGGACGACGCGGCCGAGGCGTTCCACCAGGCGCACCGCGAGCTGTACGGCTACGACTTCCGGGGAGACCCGTCGCAGCACGTGGAATGGGTCAACCTGCGCGTGAGTGGCATCGGCCCGATCAAGCGTCCGACGCTCAAGGAGATCCCGGCCGGCACCGGCGCCGACACCGCTCGAACCGGTTCGCGTCAATCGTATTTCGACAGCTGGGTCGAAACGGCCACCTACGATCGCACACTGCTCGGTGCGGGTGACGTCATCGAAGGACCGGCCGTGATCGAGGAGTTCAGCTCGACTGTCCCGATCCATCCCGGATTCTCGGCACGTATCGACACCTTCGGGAACATTCGTATCTCGAAGTCTTCCGACTCGAACGGAGTGAAGTGATGACCGCCATTCTCGATGCTGCTGCTGCCACCGCGGCCAAGCCGTACCGACTCACCGCTACCGACGGCGCGTCACCTGATCCGATTTTGGTCGAGATCGTCGCCGGTTACCTCGCCAGCGTGGAAATGGAGGTCGAGACCTCCATTTCGCGCACCTCGCGCTCACCGATGATCCGTGACGCTCACGATTTCCGCGCCGGTATTCACGACCGGAACCTCCGCAAGCTCACGGGCCGTTCGTATTCCGCGCTGGTGCATCCGATCGCCCGGGACTTCCCACTCGAGACGATGAAGCCGGGAGACGTGTACTTCCACAACGACGTCTACCTGTCCGAAGGTGGCATCGGCCATCTCCCCGACCTCTGCGTCACGGTGCCTGTCTTCGCCCGCGTCACTCCCGATGCCGAGCCGAAGGTTGTTGCGTTCGTTCAGGCATTCGGTCACCACGACGACATCGGCGGTTGCTGCCCCGGCTCCATGCCGTCCGGCGCCACCACGGTGTACGAAGAGGGACTGATGGTTCCGCCGATCAAACTGTGGGACCAGGGAGTTCCCAACGAGGCGGCACTGCGCATCATGACGCGTAACTCCCGTATGCCGGATGCGTTGGCAGCTGACCTCGACGCCGAGTGCTCGGCGTGCCTGATGGGTGCGCGTCGACTCACCGAATTGTTCGAGCGCTACGGCGTCGACACCGTCGAGTCGTGCTTCGACGCGATGATGGACGCGACCACCGAGACGTACCGTCGCGAGATCCTCAGCAAGATCCCGGTCGGTGAGTACACGTGGGAGGACTACGCCGAGCACGACGGCGTCGACGAGCCGATGCTCCACATCCAGCGCATCACGCTCACGAAGACGCGGCCGGAGGACGAGGGCGGCGAGCGACTCATCCTGGACTTCAACGGAACCGGACCGCAGGCAAAGGGTCCGATCAACCACTGCGGTGACTACGCGGACGGAAACTTCCTCATCAAGTGGTTGGCCCCGATTCTGCGTAACCTCGCGGACACCCCGGAGCGCATGGCCGAACTGGATGTCAACGAGGGCGTCGTACCGCTGATCGAGATGAAGTTCCCCGAGAAGGGAACACTGATCACCCCGATCTTCCCCGCTCCCACCAACGCGCGCACGTTTGTCATCCTCCGTCTGCTCGGAGTGCTGGCCGGCGTCGTGGCCAAGGCTGTGGACGGCAACATGCCCGCCGATCAGGAGACCATCAGGTACACCGGTGTTTACGGTGAGGACTTCGAGGGTCACTCGTACCTCATGCGTGAGGTGCTCGGCGGAGGTTCCGGCGGACGCTACTACGCCGACGGCGAGGACACGATTCACGTCGTTCCCGATTCACGGAACCTGCCGACCGAATTCACCGAGAGCCGTTTCCCCTTCATCGTCGAAAAGCTCGGTCTGGCCATGGATTCGGGCGGAGCCGGACGCTACCGCGGCGGTCTGGGATACGAGAAGCACATCCGCATGCTCAAGGATGCTCACTTCATGTCCATCGCGGACCGTTCGATCCTCGCCTGCTGGGGAGTCAAGGGCGGCAAGGCCGGTCGGCCGTTCTCCGTCGTCCTGGATCCGGGTGGACCGAACGAGCGTGAGTTCGACGCGCTGACCGATGCCGAGCCGATCAAGGCCGGCGAGGTCGTACGGATTCGCACCACCGGTGGTGGCGGTTGGGGAGATCCACTGGAGCGCCCGACCGAAGAGGTCTTGCGAGACATTCAGTGGCGCAAGGTTTCCGTAGAGGGTGCACGCGACGACTACGGCGTTGTCGTCGTGATCGAGGGTGACGAGCCGACCGTCGACGAGGCTGCTACCACGGAGCTACGGGATCAGTTGCGCTCGGAACGCGGTGAGAACGAACCCTTCTTCGATCGGGGTCCGGGCTACGCGCAGCTTTCCGGTGGCGCCACCTCAGCGGTCTACGACTACGTCTAGGACGGAAAACTCTCATGGAGAACGGAATTGCTCGCGGCGCCGACATCGCGGTGATCGGCGCCGCGGGTAAGACCGGTGAGGCAGTCGTCGCTGCACTGCCGCCGAGCGTGACAGTTCGGCGACTGGTGCGAAAGGCGCGTGTCGACGGGGACTTCGAGGTAGAACTGGAAACCGGAAGCGGACTGCGCAAGGCGCTCGCCGGGTGCCGAGGCGTGTACTTCATTGCCCCGAACGTCCATCCCGACGAGCCCGCACTGCTTCGCAATGCGCTGACGGCAGCGGCATCGGCGGGAGTGGAGCACTTTGTCTATCACTCCGTCGCGTGGCCGTTCAGCCCGTCCATGCCGCATCACCTGGACAAAGCCAGGTGTGAGGACGAGCTGCATCGTTCACCCTTGAAATGGACTGTGCTGCAACCATGTGCGTACGCGCAGAATTTCGAGGCGGTACTCACTGGTCGGTCTGACACCATCGTCCTGCCGTACAGCGCGGAAACGAAGTTCTCGTTCGTGAGTTTGGCGGACGTGGCGGCTGTTGCCGCGGTCGTACTGAGCGAGGGCTCGGGTGAACATCACGGAGCGACGTACGAGGTGGGCGGCCCGCAAGCTCTGAGCGTCATGGAGGTGGCACAGATGGTGGAAAAGCAGACGTCACGGACCGTCGCGATAGATCAGATCAGCGTGGATCAATGGCGCGAACAGATCGGCAGCAGCCTTGACGTCAACGCCAGCTCGCGTCTGGCGGCGATGTTCGAGTTCTACAACCACCACGATTTTCTTGCCGGCAGCGCGGCCGTCGAACTGCTTCTGGGTCGCCGACCGATGGCCGTCGAGAGCCTGATTCGCTGAATCCGGCTACGAAATGCCTCCTGCCGCCCAGACCACCAGTGGGGGCAGGGCGGCCAGGATCAGGCAGACCGTTCCGTTGAGCCACTTGTGCTCCACCGTGACGGCGGCGAACTCGCGCAGAATGGCGCTCGGCAGGTAGTACCGGGCGGTGTGGGAACCGATGACTTCCGCATCCAGATCGAGGCTTCGGGCAAACGTCGCAGTTCGGAGGATGTGGAAGTTGCTGGTGACCAGCACCATTCGAGGCTTCGTGGTGTTGGCACGGAGAAGGTCCCTGGTGTACTCGAGGTTCTCGAGCGTGGTGGTCGAGCGGTCCTCGAGAATCACGCTCTCGCGCGGTATCCCGTGATCGACGAGGTAGACGCACATTGCCTCCGCCTCGCTGACCACCTCGTCCGAACCCTTCCCACCGCTCACGACCAACAGTGGTGAACGTCCTTCGCGGACCTCGGCGCGAAAGACGTCGGCCGCCTTGTCCAGACGGCTGGCAAGCAGGGGTGTCACGTCGGCGCCCGAAAGCCCGGCGCCGTGAACCACTATCGCGTCCATCCCGGGCTGGTACTTCTGGCGTCCGTAGACGTAGGAGTAGAGCAGAAAGCTCGTGAACAGAAACCCCAGGTACGACGCGACCAGGCTGAACGAACCGAGAACGACTGCGAGCCAATATCTCTGCGTCAGCAGCGCTGATGCGAGCAACACGTAGGGAACGAGCAGGCCGAGTCCGGCGACGAGTGAGAGCAGATTCGCGACGCTGAATCCCTCGCGCCGCAGCATCGTGACTCCGTTGACGATCAGGAATCCTGCAAGCATGAGCACCAGCAACGGCGAGAGCAGAGCGATCGTCGCGATGACGAACGACGGGACCTCGGTTCCCGGCGCACCCGACTGCAACATCCACAGACCGGTGAAGATCAGTCCGAGAAGTAGGTAGACGCCGTTGCTCAGCCTCCGTCGATCCTGCCTGAACCGGTAGCCGCAGAATCCGAGCAGCGCGAGGCCGATGAGGAGAAGGATCACGGAGCCAGCCTAGGCGAGGCGCTTACGACACGGGCGCCACCACCTTCGACTGCTGGATCGCGGACAGGACCCTGGTACGGCACTCGATGAACAGTGGGTCTGCCTTGGTGGTCAGTTGATCTCGAGCTCCGGTCAACGGGACGTCGACGATGTCCTGCGTCAATGCCGGAGTTCCGCCGAGGACGACCACTCGATCGGACAGGTACACCGATTCGTCGACGTCGTGGGTGACGAGGAGGACGGTGATGCCAAGATCACGCTGAAGCGTCAGTAGCAGGTCTTCGAGTTCCGCGCGGGTCTGCGCATCGACCGACGCGAAGGGTTCGTCCATGAGGAGTACCTGCGGCCGATAGGCGAGAGCGCGAGCTATCGCCACTCTCTGCTGCATTCCGCCGGACAACTGCCAGGGGTAGGAACGCGCAGCACCGCCTAGACCGACAACGGCAAGTGCATCGCTAACCCTCTCGTTCTGAACCTTCCGCGCCAGACCGTTGCCCCGTAGCGGCAGGCGAACGTTCTCGCCCACTCGAAGCCACGGCATCAGTGTGCGTCCGTAGTCCTGTGACACGAGAGCCAGCGTGGCCGGCGGTGCATCGATCGCGATCCCGGCGATGCGGACCTCACCGGTGGTCGGCTTCTGCAGACCGGCGATGCAACGAATCAGCGTGCTCTTGCCGATGCCGGAATGGCCGACGATGCAGACGATTTCTCCGGGTGCAACGGACAGATCGATGCCGCGGAGCACTTCGCGGCCGGTGGGACCGCCGTAGGTCACCCCGAGGCCGCTCAGTTCGACTGCGGGTTTCGATGCCGCAGATTCTGTGGATGACATCAGTTTCCTTTCACTGCGAGAGCGTCGTGGGTCCGCGGCTGCCATCTGAGCAACCATCGTTCGATCACGCCGTATCCGAGGTTGAGCACGTATCCGATGATTCCCAGCAGGAGAATTCCGGACCACATGTCCGCGATCGCGAAGGTCTGTTGCGCGACGATCACGAAGTGACCGATTCCTGCAGTGGATACATACATTTCGCTGCCGACCATGATGACGACACCGATCGCGAGACTGGTACGGATACCGACTGTTATCTGCGGCATCGCTCCGGGGAGGAGTACCTGCGTCACCAGGAGGGGTGTACGGATCCGGTAGCTGCGCGCCACCAATCGGATACTCGGGTCGATGGAGCGAATGCCGTCGAGGGTGTTGAGGAGTATCGGCCAGACCGCGCCGAAGGCGATGGCGGCAACGTTACCCGTCGAACCGGTTCCGAAAACGATGAAAAGAGCGGGTAATACGGCCAGCGCCGGAATAGCGCGGAAGAACTGGAGAAACGGATCGGCAATGTCGGCAGCCAGCGGGAACAGTGCCAGCAGGAGACCGGCGCCGACGCCGACCACCAGTGCCACGGCGAAACCGAAGGCAAGGTTGGTCAAGCTCGGTACGACATCGTGGGCGAATCCCGGACCGAACCAGTTGTCCACAAACGCTTTCCAGATACGCGACAGCGGCGGGAAGTAAGGCGACTTGCTCGACTCCGAACCGAAGTACCATACGACGACGATCAAGATCGGCAGCCACAACTCCCACGCGAGGAGTCGAAGTCCTGACATCATCTTCACGTCGTCATCCTCCTCGGGATGTAATGCCAGGCAAGTAAACGATTCTCGATCGCCATCACGGCGAAGGCGAGCAGCATTCCGAGTAGTCCGGCGACGATGATCAGTGCGAACATTCGATCGGGGACGGATTGGCTCAGCAGGATCTCCTTACCGAGTCCCGGCACGCCGGCGATCAATTCTGCACCGATGGTCAGCAGCAAGCTCAGTGTTGCCGAGATGCGAATCCCGGTGAAGATGTAGGGCATCGATGCCGGTGCGACGACGAGAGCGAGCCTGCGCCACAGTGGAAGTCGGAAGGATCGTGCGGTGGCCAGCAGTTCCGGGTCGACGTTGCGCACACCGTGAATCGTCTGGAGCAGAATCGGCCACACACTTACTGCCACGATCAGTGCCACCGCCATCCGTTGCGTCGGGCCCATGATCAGCAGAAAGAGCGGAATGATTGCGAGCGGCGGAACGGTTCGGCAGAAGTCGATGACGAAGCGGGAGGAGACCGTCAGGAACGGGTGCGCGGCGAGCAGCAGCCCTGCCGGGATTCCGATCACCAGGCACAGCGCCAATCCGATCGCCGTGGTGGTCACCGTTTGTCCCAGTGATGTCCACAACGAGGACGTGCCGAGCTCGTTCACAAAGGCCACTGCCACGTCGCTGAACTTCGGAATACCTTTGACGTCCTCGTCGCCGAGCATTCCGAAGATCTGCCAGGCGGCTGCCAACGCGAAGAGCGTCAGCAGCCGACCGAGCAGAACCTGCCTGCGGCGAGTCTGCAGGGTTGTCAAGGCGGACAACTCAGTTGGCCGGGGTCAGCAGGGATTCGGCCTCGACCGAATCCGTCAGTACCCCGTACTTGACCAGCAGTTCGATCTCCGTGCCGAGAGCACCCGGTTCCACTACTGCGACGAACTGAGGATTCTTGCTGTTGGCCAGCATTTCGAGCGGAATCTTGGCTTGTGTCGAGAGTGCAGCCTTGACCGCGCCCGGATTCTGATTGGCGTAGTCAACTGATTTGGCAAGCGCGGTACGGAATTTAGCGAGTGAGTCAGGGTTCGCATTGACAAACGATTCCGAAGCGACCAGCGAGGTCCCTGGCACACCGGGTGCGGCCAAGGGGAAGGGGTGGCCGAGGATCTTCAGCCCCGAGTCGGTTGCTTTACTCAGGAACGGATCGATGAGGAATGCCGCGTCGGCCCCGCCGGTGGAAACCAGGTCGCCGAGGTTGGGCATGGGCGCCTGAATGAACGAGACCTTGTTCGCTGCTCCGCCGGATTTCTCCACCGCGGCAGAGATGACTGCTTCGCTGACGGACTTCAAACCGCTGATCGCGACGGTCTTGCCTTCGAGGTCACGGAAGCCGCTGATGGAACTGTCCTTGGCGACCACGAGACCGGACTGGTCGACGCTGTCATTTGCGGCAAAATTCGTGAGCCCGCCGACAATGGTGACGGGCATGTTCTGGCTCCGTGCCTGAATTGCGGCAGCGGCAGTCGTGGCTGCCATATCTGCATTTCCGCTGAGCAGCAACGGAATTTGAGCCGAGGAACTAGCGCCGCCCTCCACGAGTTGGATGTCGAGTCCCTCATCGGTGAAGTACCCCTGCTCCATGCCGAGCCAAATCGGTGCGAAGTCCGCGATCGGCTGAGGTGCGATTCGAATCGTGGTGGTCTGGGTGCCCCCGTCGTCGGAGGCCGTGGCGTCGCTCGAACAGCCTGTCAGTGCCAATGCCGCGGTCGCGACCGCGGCTAGGGCAACAACTCTGAACCGTGGTGCCGACCGAAGGGTAAGTCCAACCGTCATGTCCGAAAACCTCTCGCTGGGAAAGATATGACTTCCTTGCCGGTAATCCGGTGGGAAGGTGAAGACGCTCAAAGAATTCCGTATGCCGGAACGATTGTTGTGACTATAGTAATTTCCTAGGCGAATGCCAAGGGTTTTCCAAGAACACGAGATTTCGGATCGCCGGGTACATCCACGGCACCGGGAGGGGATCGGATGACGAAGGGTTCTGCGTCCGCCGTCGACAAAGCGCTGGATCTACTCGAGGCCATCGCGCGCTCGACCACGCCGATGAAGCTCAGCGAACTGGCAGAAGAAGTCGGGATGCTCCGCCCGACTGCGCACCGAGTGCTCGGAGAACTCGCGAACCGTGGTTGGGTCTTCCGCTACGACGGTCGCTATCTCCCCGGCCCGGCTGCACTGCAGGTTTCCCACGAAGCGGCAGCGCATTCGTTGGCGGCCTTGTGCGATCCGACCATGCGGGTGCTGTCCGAGAGCACGGACATGATGGTGAATCTGCAGGTTCTCGAGAGCGGCGGGACGCGGATCATCGCGGCGCTGCGTCCCGAGAGACTCAAGATGATCACTCGGATGCTCGGGGATCTGCTTCCGCCGCACCGGTTCGCGGGTCCGCTCGCGTTGGTGGCGGCACTCGAGGACAACACCCGGGCGCCCTACCTGGCGATGGTGGAGAAGAGCGGCTATCCGCTGGAAGGACCCACCGGCTTTCTCGCCGACATCGCCGAGACGCAGAAAACCGGATTCGCCGTTGTCCACAAACGATCTCAGGACATCATCGGTTCGGTCTCGCGTGCAGTGTCTTCCCGCAAGGGGTCTCCGCTCTGTGCGTTGACGGTGATCGGTTTCGATACCGACTTCGATGAGAAGACGACGCGAATGGTCGAAGAACACCTGCTGCGGGCCACCGATGAAGTGCAGCAACTCCTCACTGACCACACTTCGGGCAAGCGCCCGTCCGACACAGGAGAATAAGGATGATTTCACGGACCGAGGGCTTCATCACCGTCGCAGACGGCGAACGGGTCTGGTACGAGACTGCCGGCGAGGGCCCGGATCTGATTCTCACGCACGGTCTCGGCGGAAATGCGGCCGTCTGGTACCAGCAGGTGCCCTACTTCGCTCAGCACTATCGGGTGATCAGCTGGGATCAGCGAGGATTCGGACGCTCTACCAACGAGAACGGCAACCACGGCCCGGTAGCGGCAGTCTCTGATCTGATCGAAATCATGGACCTGTTGGCGGTTGATCGAGCGCACGTGGTCGGCCAGTCGATGGGCGGTTGGGCCGCATTGGGGACCGCGATCGCTGTTCCGGACCGGGTGGAGTCGGTAGTCCTGGCCTGCACGACCGGCGGCATTCCCGTCGGATTCGGTCCGGACAGCGCACCTCCCCTCACCGCAGCACCCGTCACCGCGCGGCCCCTGGGGGAGCATCCCGCTGTGGGCGGACGGTTGCCGAGCTTGGACATGGCGAGGGCATACCTGTACCAAGCTCTCGGCACCTTCGGCCATCGCCCACCTGACACCGAGTTCTTCCGAATTCTCAAGGCCCACAACTATTCGGTGGCCGAACTCGCGGCGGTGGCTGCGCCGGTTCTCCTGATCGCAGGTGAGCTGGACGATTTGATGACACCCGAGCGGATTCGCGGCGCCGCCGAGTTCCTGCCTCACGCCGAAGTGGTCGAGCTTGCCGACCGCGGCCACTCCCCCTACTTCGAGGACCCACACGCGTGGAACGAGTTGGTGGCGCACTTCCTGGCCGATGTTCGTGCGCGCCCAGTGCACTGAAACGCCAACTCGTCACGCATATTCCAACTCCGAGGAGATCTAATGGATTCATCTCAGACCGTCGAGTTCATCCCACCCGCTTTCGATACGCCGTTCTCCACCGGAGTGCGCGTCGGAGACGTTCTGTATCTGTCGGGTCAGATCGGCATGCTTCCCGACGGGACCTTGGCAGACGGCTTCGAAGCGCAGGCTCGCCAGACGATGGAGAATATCGTGGCTTCGCTGATCGCCTACGGTTCCGGTGTCGAAGCGATCTTCAAATGCACTGTCATGCTTGACGACATGTCACGTTGGCAGGAGTTCAACAAGGTCTACCTCGAGTACTTCCCGGCGTCGAGACTGCCGGCCCGCAGTGCGTTCGGAACAGACGGACTGGCGCTGGGTGCGCACATGGAAGTCGAATGCATGGCCTACACCCCGCGGGTCTGACTGCTCGCGGGCACTAACCGTCCCAATCCACACGTTCAGCCAGGCGCAGCAATGTGCGTCGGCGTGTAGTGCTGGTTTCGCCGATGTGCGCGATCCGGCCGTAGATGTGGGCGCGGAAGTTCTCCACGCCATCCCGATTCTGTTCCTGCGCAGAAGTACTGGCGGCATTGTGCAGCAGGGCGCGCAAGCGATCGTAGTCGTCGCGCGGATACGAGGGTTGGTCGTTGATCACCAGCCCGGTGAGGTGTTGGCGTCGATGAGGGCGCATCACCTTGGTCTTTCGTGGATGGATGGCAAACCCTTCGTCTCTGGCGAACTGCTCGACCGTCCAGAGGAGGGTGCCGACGTCGACTACTTCGATTCCGGAGAACGCGAGGTCGTCGGCGTATCGGGTGTAGGTGAGCCAGTTCGCTTGTGCGAGTCCACTCAAGCGGATGTCGAGTTTGCGTGCGACGAGATTCGCCAGTGCAGGAGAAGTGGGTGCGCCTTGCGGAAGATGCGCGGTGCGTAGCTGTGATGCCTGTGCATACGGTAGGCCGCGCAGGGTATCGGCAGGCGTTGCAACAGTGCACAATCCGGTGAGAACGCCTGCCACTGCGGGTGGATAGCCGAGGGCGGCGAAGACGGCATGAACGCGGCTGCCGCTGATCGAAGGGAAGAACTGCGCGAGGTCCGCGCCGATCACGATTTCCGACTGTGCGTGCGGCGCTGCAAAAGTCAGAGGGCTTCGACCACGGACAAATCCGTGTGCCGCGTCGTGCGGGGGCACCAGGTCGAGGATGCGGCGCAGGATCTTCCGCTGAATTTCGCGCAATCGGGGTTTCGGTACCTCGAGGAGGCGAGCGCCGGCCTTCTTGCTGATCTGCATCGGCCGGTAGTGGCGTAGCGGTCGGGGTTTCGTGCGGAGCCATTCCCCTCGGTCGGCGAACCACTCGAGTTCGGAGATCGTCAGATCCAGTGAACGAGCCAGGTCCACACTGGTGTTGTAGCGGGGAACGTCGAACCGCCACACCGAGGTTTCATTGGTGTCCAGTGAGAGAGGAACAGGCCGCAGGCGAGGTAGTTCGCGAAGCAATCGATACAGAGTCTGCGGTTCGAACGGTGGAGCGGGCGTGAGGTCGAGAACGCGCACGGCCAGGAGCGTCGGGGAAACGCCGAAGACGGTTCCGAATGCCTCCTCGAGGCCGCTGAGGGTCCACGGAGCGTCAGCGGCCGCAACGGCCAGACGACGCGCCAACTCGGGATCGAGCTCGAAGTCACGCATGATTCGACTCCGGGATGCGACGGGGCGGGGTGACCAAATCCTTTGTCCGGTGCGGCGGCAAGCACGCGGAGCGTGCCGAACGCCGGTGGACGCAGTATCCAATTCTTCTGGCCGACCCAGGGGTTACCCCTGAGACTGGTCGCGTGGACCAACTCTCACCCACGCGCCGCCGCATTCCTTCACAATGGCAGACCGTTCGGTATCTGTCACGTGTGAAGCGGATCTGTCAGGAGTGGGTCCTCAGATCGACGAACGATCCGAACCGACGAACTCGCTGATCCACGGCACGACTGCTTCGCGGACGGTGACCGCTTTCGGCAGTAGTCCGTTGCTCAGCAGGAGATCGGCCGCGCGCTGCTGCTCGTCCAGGAACTCGTCGGTGACAGGGTTGACACCGAAAGGACGTCCGCGCAGTGCAGCTTCCCAGGCATCGAGGCTCGCGGACCCGCCACGCTTCTCGACGTCGTCGACGAAGACCTGGGCGGCTTCGCGGGGGTTGGCTTCGATCCAGGCGTCGGATTCCTGCAGGGCCTCGATGATCGCCTGGAGGGCCTCCGGGTTGGTATCCGCGAAATCGCGCCGGGTGAACCACAGTGAGGGGTGGCTGAAGAGTCCGTCGGTGGCGATCAGCGTGCGCAGTTCGTGGTTCGCTTCGATGTCCGTCAGCCCCGGGTACGCGCCAACCCAGGCATCGATGGTGCCGTCGACGAGGTCCGCTCCACCACCGCGTACGTCGGTGTCGACGGGGACGATGTCGGACCAGGTCAGCCCCGCCTGATCCAAGGCGAACAACAAAAGTGTGGTCTGCCACGATCCGTGCGCGATGCCGACGCGCTTGCCACGCAGGTCCTCAACCGTGTTGATCTCGGACTCCGCCTTGACTACCAGGCGCCCGTTCTCCACACGTGGGCCGGAGATTCCGATGTAGACGAGATCGCGGCCCTGAGCCAATCCGGTGACGGGCGGCGTGAATCCGGTTCCGATCACGTCGTATCCGCCCTCCTCGAACAGCCAGTCCGAGTGCAGGGTCGGCAAGGCGTTTTCCGGGTTGACTGCAGGCTTGGCGGGAAGCTCACGCAGGTCCACCCACTCGACGTCCGGGAGACGGCGTTCGAGGATTCCGGTGTGGCGCAGTACGAACAGCGAATTGTTGTGTGGGAAGTATCCGACGCGAACGGTCATGAGATCTACGGTTTCCTGTTCTGAATCAGTGATGGGGGTGGCTAGATGAGGCCGCGTCGACGCGCCTCGTCGGCGAGTCCGCTACGGCCCCACTGCACGGCGAGGTTGGACGGATCGAATTCGACCGAACCGCCGAGGGATTCGGCGATCGCCTGGAACTGTGCGCCCTCCTCGAGGAGGACGACGAACTTCGCGAGGTCGAGCAACCCGCTGCGGCCGATGACGTTGACCCCGCCGTTGGCTTCGAAGATCGCCACCAGATCGGGATCGTGTTCGAGACGCTCGAGAATGAAATCGCCTGCAGAACGGGACCGATCGATGTGCGGCGGAATCTCTCGGGAGAGCGTCAGCCTCTGCGAAGCCGCATAGCGGATGGGTAGCGTCCGATGTGTCTGTGCCCAACCGCCGAGCCACGGTGTGTGGATGTGGACAACGCTGGTGATTTCCGGATGCTGACGGAAGACCGATGCGTAGCCGGTGACAAATCCGGCCGATCCGTTGCCGGACAGCACCTCTCCATCGAAGGTGGCGACAACCGGTGACACCGACGGATCGTTCGCCCACGGTCCCGGATCGTTCAGGGCGACCGCGATTTCGGTGCCGGGTACTCGTTCGACGAAGTTGACGGTCCCGTTGGCTGCAACGGTTCCGGTCTTGCGGAAGACGTCGAATGCTTTGTCTGCTGCTTTGCGAGCTTCTTCGACGAATGCTGCGGTATCGGTGTCGAGTCGAGTTTCGGTGGTGGTCATCGAGTCTCCAGTCCAGAAGGTGTGATCGGGGTGCGCTGCAGGAGGGGAAGAACTTCTTCGCCGACGCGGTATGCCTCTTCGAGATGCGGGTTACCGGCGAGGATGAAGGCGTCGACGCCCAGTTCGCGCAGCTCGTCGAGTCTTTCGGCGACCTGCTCGTAACTGCCGACCAGTCCGAACGCCGGTCCGCCGCGGATGAGGCTGAAGCCGCACCACACGTTGGGTTGCACTTCCAGATCTCGGTAGCCGGTGATGTGTTCGGGTACCCAGCCTTTGATGCGGGCGGCGCCCACCGAGTCACCCTGGGCTGCACGGTCGGCGGCCCCCTTGTCGACGAAGGCCCAGCCTTTCTCGATCTCGGCCCACGCGGCTTCTTCGGTGTGCCGGGCTACGACGTCGATGCGTACGGCGAATTTCGGCGTGCGTCCCAGTTTGGCCGAGTTCTCCCGCACTCCGTCGATCTTGGCTCTGAGATCGGCGTACGGCTCCAGCCAGGAAAGGTAGTAATCGGAGTGCAGTCCGGCGGCGGCGACGGCTGCGGCCGAAGATCCGGAGAAGTACACCTCGGGAAACGGTTGGCCGGCCAGTCCGGTTGGCAGTGCGGCGCCGTGGGTTTGGAAGAAGCGACCGTCGAAGTCGAAAGGTTCGCCGTCCCACACACCCTTGAGGACATCGAGGAACTCGGACGTCCTGGTGTAGCGATCGTCGTGGTCGACCTTGTCGCCCCACCACAGCTGAGGCGCTCCACCTCCACCACTGATGATGTTGTAAACCAGACGTCCGCCGGTTGCGCGCTGCAGACTGGCCGACATCCGCGCTGCCTGTACCGGGTGCAGGAACCCTGGTTGGAACGCAACCATGAAACGGTAGGTGGTGGTCTCGGCGGCCAACGCTGCTGCGGTCGCCCACGGATCCTCGGTCATCGGGAAAGACGGCAGCAGTCCACCGAGGAACCCTGCGGACTCGGAAGCCTTTGCCACCGCGGCCATGTGGTCGATGTAGCTGTATCCGTCCAATTCGCCGCCGCGGATCGCGGGAGCAATGTTGCCCGGCCCGTATCCACCGGCATCGCCGCGGTTGTAGCGACGCGGAGTACGCAGTGACGCGTGGTCGCCTTCCATCCCGATCCGCCAATAGAAATCGATGCTCATGCGGTGGCCTTCTCTTCTGTGGTGGCCTTCTCTTCCTTGCGAATCCGACCCTCGGGATCGACCAGGTGCAGGAGATGCTCGCCCGCCCGGTGCAGCTCTTCGATGTGTGGCCGACCGGACAAGACGAAACCGTCCACGCCGATATCGCGATACGACGACAATCGCTGCGCCACCTCCTCGTAGCTTCCGACGAGGCCGATACTGTGCTCGTAGCCGATGCGGTCGAATCCGGACCACAGGATGCCGCCCCGATCGATCTCGAGTGCAGCGGAATCGGCTTCTCTCAGTTGCCGTTCGACGCGAGCCCAGGCTTCGTCCGCTGTTTCCCTCGCGATGATCGGGATGCGCAGGACCTTCTCGACGGTCCTGCCGAGTTCGGATGCTCGGTCGTCGAGGGTGGTGATCCGTGTCGACAACTCGTCGCCGGCAAGGGTGAACTGATGGACATCGGCATGGTGGGCCGAGAGTTCCAGAGCTTCCGGTGAGTCCCCGGTCAGATGCACTCGGGGAAAGCGGAGTCCCGACAAGATGCCTCGGAATCCGCCGCCGAGTACGTCGTAGTACTCGCCGTCGAAGTCGTAACCCGTGCCGCCGAATCCGCCAGGGAGAATCTGCTCCTCGTTCCATACGCCACGGGCGACGGTCAGGAACTCCGCGGCGCGCGCGTAGCGGTCGGCTCCTCGAACCACGTCGCCGCGAGCAGCGGCGTCTTCGGGGTCCGTCTCTACCTTCACTCGCCATTCGAGACGACCTGCTGACAGGCGCTGAAGTGTCGCCGACATTTTGGCGGCGTAGACGGGGGTGCCGAAAGTGGGGTGAAACTCCACGACCACTCGCGAATGACGCGTCTGACGTAGGGCGGCGGCAGCAACGATCCAGGATTCTTCGCCATTCGGATCGTACGGTGCGACAACGCCGTCGACGCCCGACAGTTCGGCGGCGAGAACGATCTGTGCCAATTCGTCGAAGGGCCCGAAGTTTCCGGGACGAACATCGGTCGCGACGGTAGTCGGTCGCTGCGGCCCGAAGCCGCCGCGACTGTTCAGTGCGGCCACCGCGCGGCGTCCGTCACCGCGAGACGGTAGCTCCCAGTAGACGTCCGTCATTCTGCTGTGCCCTTCTGCGCAACGAGGTTGCGTGCCTGTTCCAGTGGTTCGTGCGCCACCCAGGACTGCAGGTCGAAGTCGGCGGCAAGGAAGCCGTGCGCATACAGGAATTGTTTCTGCACGCCGAGCAGGTCCACACGCTCGTCAGACAGGCTCAAATGCAGTCCGGTGTGGAAGTTCTCGCCGTACGCTGCCACCACACCTTCGGGCCCCGACTGTGTTTCGGTCTGCAGAACGGCTCGGACCTCGTCGATGTTGGCTGCGGCCCAGTCCGCCGCTCTCAGGCTCTCGGCGAGGAAGCCCACGACGATGTCCGGGCGTTGTTCGAGTAAGTCGGCGTGAACTGTGATCGGTCGTGGGGTGCCGTTGTTGACGCGATCACGTAGCGATGCAGTGGAATCGAGATCGACGGCAACGGCGAGGCCATGTTCGCGGGCAACTTCCTGGGCGCGGGCACCCTTGACGTAGATGGCGTCGACGTCGCCGCGTAGCAGGGATTCGACGCCCCACGTCGTGTTGCGGGTGGACGAGGCGGTGCGGACCTCGGGGGCTGCCGTCGTCGCAACCTCGACGAGAGTGACGTCGGCAAAACTCAACTCGCCGAGTCGAAGTGCGGAGGCGAAGCCGTGCAGGGCCATGGCACGGGGAAAGCTCCTGGCCTGATCTGCCGCCCAGGCCGGGATGCCGATCCGAGCGCCTGCCAGAAGACCGGCTTCTCGGATGTCGGAGTCTCCGCGCACCAGGATTGCCTGGGCCTCGTCGATCCAGGTGAGCCCGATGAGCCTCGTCGGAGAACCACTGGCACGCGCGGCCAGTGCGGGGACGTTGCCGCCTTCACGAATGAGTCCGGAGAGGTGGTGATCGAAATGGCGCACTGCCAATTCCGGTCCGGCATCTTGCAGTACGCCGAAACGCACTCCGGATTCGTTTGCCGTCCGGTCGAGCCAACCGAGACTGTTGGCGAGGCCGCTGGCGGTGGGAACGGGGCAGCGGGTGTACCAGAGTGTGTCGATTGCGGAATCAGCGATCAATGTCATGACTGTCCTGTCCGTCGGGGAAGGTGCGACCGACGCCGAGTTCCTTCAGGAAACTCGCTCGGTAGCGCAGAGATTCGGGATCGTTCCGATCGCGGGGGCGTGGCAGGTCGATGTCGACATCCACGGCAAACCCGCCCTTGTCGAGGATGAGCACACGGTCGGCAAGTCGTACGGCTTCGTCGACGTCGTGCGTGACGAGTAGTACAGCCGGACGGTGGCGGGCGACCAGATCGCCTACCAAGTCTTGCATTTGGAGCCTGGTCAAAGCGTCGAGGGCTGCGAACGGTTCGTCGAGCAGTAATAGTTCAGGTTCGCGAACAAGAGCGCGCGCCAATGCGACGCGTTGGGCCTCACCGCCGGAGAGCGTGGCCGGCCAGGCGCGGTGCTTGTCCGCGAGGTTGACCTCGGAGAGTGCGTTGCGTGCGTTGTCGGCCACCTGGCGCGATCGCTTTTGTCCCACCGTGACATTAGCCAGAACTCGCTTCGACGGTATCAATCGCGGTTCCTGGTAGACGACCGTGCGGTCGCGCGGGACCAGCACCTCACCGCTGTCCGGTGCTTCCAAACCAGAGAGCACTCGCAGCAGGGTCGTCTTGCCGGTTCCGCTGGGGCCGAGCAGAACGACGAACTCGCCGCGCGTGATCTCGAGGTCGATACCACCTAGAACAGTCTTGTCGCCGAATGACTTACGCACTCCGGTGAGTGAGACTGCTACCGGTGATCCGGCACGTCGCTCGGCCGCAGTGGTGCCGGTCCGCTCACGGGCTGCCAACGGCGGCAGAGGTGCTTCGGTGGATGGCAGCGAGCCGATGGTTGTATTCGTCATCGCGCCACCGACAATCTCCGCCACGGCATGGAGTACCGCTCGATCAGTCTGACGATTGCGTCGAAGATGAGTCCCAGTGCCGCGTACATGACGATGCACAGAACCATGTAGTCGGTGCGGTTGTATTCCTGCGCCAGGGTGACCAGATACCCGATGCCCTCACGTGTGCCGACCTGCTCGGCGGCGATCAATCCGGTGATGCTGAGCGACAGGCAGATTCGAAGCCCCATCAGAACACCGGGGAGGGCGGTCGGAAGAATCGCTCCGAACACCAGTCGCCAACCCGTCAGGCCGAAACCTTGTGCCGCTTCCACCATCTTGCGATCGACTCCGCGCACTCCCAGGTAGGTGTACGCGTACATGGGGGCGACGGTCGCGACGGCGATCAGGACTACCTTGAAGGTTTCGTCGATACCGAACCAGGCGATGAACAGCGGAACGAGCGCGAGGAACGGAACCGCGCGATTGATCTGCATGGTCGAGTCGATCAGTTCTTCACCGAGCGAGGAGAGACCGGACAGAACCCCGAGCACCAATCCGACGATCACACCGACCGAAACACCGAGTGCAGCACGTTGAAGCGACGCGAGACCGAAGTCGACCAACTGACCCGACTGGTACAGCTCGGCGAATGCCGTCCACACCGCCGGAGGTCCGGCCAGGATCTCTTCTCGGATCAGTCCGGTAGCGGATCCGATCCACCATCCGGCAACCAGCAGCGCGGGCACGAGGAAGCGGAGTGGGATCGAGACCCACTTGGGCCTGCTGCGATTGCGGCGGTAGCGGGGCGTTTCGAGTTGTGGATGCTCCACTGACGGCGACGCAGTTCGTGCGGGCCGGGTCAGCGTCACCATCGGGTCACTTCCCCTCGGTGGTGGGCGCTGCCGCTGCCGAACCTGCCACAGCACCCTGGAGGTCGAAGATCACGTCACTGCCCTTGATCGGCTGCTGGATCACCTTGTTGTCGGCGAACAACGTGGAGATCGATTCGAGGTCGGTAGCGTCGGCTGCAGTCGGGTAGCGGAAGTTGGTGATCTGGCCGCCCAGGGTGATCGCGTCGTCGAGTCGCTGTCCGGAGAGTGCGCGCGGACCGGTCTGTTCGAAGACGTTCTCGAATGCTGCCGGGTCGGCCTGCTGCTTCGCGGTGAGTTCCTGGGTGACTTCGAGGAACTTCTGGACCACTTCGGGATGCGCTTCGAGTACTACGGTGCGGCCGGCGATGATGGTGCTGTCCACGGAGTCGATGCTCGCCTCGGTTGCGATCTCGACCGCGCCCTTGGCCTTGGCCTCCTGATACGGAATCAGGAACGATGCCCACGCGTCGACCTGCCCGGTGGAGAATGCCGACGCCGCGTCAGCCTGTTGCAGCGGAACACGTTCGACGGAATCGATCGGCACTCCGGCCTGCGTCAGAGCCTTGAGCGTGATGTACTCGCCCTTGCCTGCAGGGTTGACGGCAATGCGCTTGCCGGCCAGATCTGCGACGGTCTTGATGCCGGACTCCGGAGTGGCGATGATGCCGGCCTGGTCCTTGTTGTACGGGTCGGACGTGGCGAAGATGCGGACACCCACGTCCTTGGACAGTGCGCCGACGACGGGACTGTATGCGCCGGTTTGGATGTCGAGTTCACCGCTGTTGAAGAGTTTGAGGTTGGAGCTGAATCCCGGTGTGGTCTTGACCCATTCGATCTTTGCGCCCAGCGGTGCCAGCGCCTCGTCGTAGGTTCCGTCACGCTTGCCGACGGCGATGGCACCGGAGTTTCCGGGATCGAAGACCTTGAGCGTGAAGTCTGCGCTGGAATTGCCTGCGGCGCTGTCGGAATCGGAAGACCCACACGCCACCGCCAACCCGGCCAGCGGGATCATGGCGAGCGCAGCGGCAGCTCGTGGCAGTCGGCGGAAGCGGGACATGTATGTGGCTCCTTCAGGCGTTGAATCGTCAGAACTGACGACGATGACGCTATTGGGTGCCTGTCCGTTTTACCCCCGTTTGTTTTCTGGAGATTGGAAATCTTGACAACATCGGAAGTCTGTTCATCTGGGCTTTTGTAGCTCCACGTTCGGTTCCTTTCCATCTGATGGAAAGGATGGCCGGACTGCTGGGTCCGTGTTAGCGTCCGATTCTCAGGTCGATCAGGCCACAGCGAAAGGATCGTTCGTGACGGACGCACGCGGCGCGGGAGTTCAGACGGTAACCCGTGCCCTGACCATGCTCACATGTTTTCGCAGTGGCGAAGAACTGGGAGTCTCGGAAGTTGCGCGGCGACAAGAGCTTGCGGTCAGCACCACGCATCGATTGCTGCAGTCGCTCGTCGACGCGGGATTTCTCGAGAAGGACGACGCAACCAGTCGGTATCGCATCGGCGCGGCGCTGGCGGCTTACGGACAGGTCTCCTACCGGCAGCATCGGATCTATCTGTCCGAGCCCTATTTGGAGCAATTGGCCGCGACGACAGGAGCATCCGCTTCCCTGGCAGTGCGAAGCGGAAGTGAGGTGGTGTTGCTCGGATTCAGTCGGTGGCGCGAGGCCGACGGGCACGTGCTGCAGGGTGTCCGCCTTCCCTTGCATGCGAGCGCACTGGGGAAAGCCTTTCTGGCTTGGTCCGATGTCGACGATTCCGAGCTGGCTGCGCTGCCACGTGAAGCGACCACTCAGCGTGCGATCACCGATGTCGCCGGTATCCGCCGGGAACTGGAACTGACTCGTGAGCGAGGATACGGATTCAACGACGAGGAGTTGACCCCGGATTTCCGAACGATCGGAATTCCGATAATCGATGGATCTGGCACTGTGCGTTACGCTCTCGGGCTTCGTGGTCCGGTCGAGCTGATGATCGACGAACGGATTCCGTTCCTCGCGGATCTTGCCAAGGTGACTGCACGACAGATCGGTGAGGTCCTTCTCCGACGTGATGTGAAAGCGCTTGTGGCAGATCCGGCCGAACGTGATTACCGTTGAAGTCGAGGGCGCGATCGCACAATGGCTACGCGACGTGACCGCGTCCTCGCGAGCGTGGAGACGAGTGATGACGACGATCGGTGTCGTTGCCCTGTTGCTGGGCGTCCTGTTGATCGTGGTCGAGGCGCATGCCCCAACCGCGGGGGTGCTCGGTGCGCTTGGAGCACTCATGATCGGTGCCGGCGTGTGGATGCTCTTCACGTCCGACGGTATCGGGCAATTGATCGCGATCCCGGTGACGGCGGGGGTCGCGGTAGTCGGCCTGGGCGTGGTGGCGGTAGCGAGTCGAAAAGCGCTTACCGCGCGCCGCGCTCCCGTGCGTACGGGGACGGAATCTCTTGTCGGCTCGGACGCGACCGTTCGCAGTTGGACCGGTGCGCAGGGTCAGGTCGAGCTCGACGGCGGATTATGGCGTGCTCGAATGGAATTCGGGTACGACGATTCTGTGCCCGCCGTGGGCGAATCCGTCGTCGTAGAGCAGGTTCGAGGCCTGACTCTGAAAGTGCGCCGTCGTGAACCGTGGGAGCTGCCGCTATGACCACCGTGCTTGTCGTGTTGTCCGTGTTTGTCGTGCTGATTGCAGTCCTTGTGGGCATGTCGGTGAGAGTTCTGCGCGAGTACGAGCGCGCGGTGGTGTTCCGCCTCGGTCGACTGATCACCTTGAAGGGTCCTGGTCTGGTGATTCTGGTGCCGGCGATCGATCGTATGGAGCGGGTCAGTCTGCGAACCGTTACGCTGAAAATACCTGTCCAAGAAGTGATTACCCGCGACAACGTTCCTGTGAAGGTCACCGCCGTCACGTACTTTCGGGTCGTCGACGCTGACCGTTCGATAGTCGAAGTCGAGGATTTTCTGGCCGCCACCTCACAGATCGCCCAGACCACACTGCGCTCCATCCTCGGTAAAGCTGAGTTGGACTCGCTCCTCTCCGAACGTGAACGGCTCAACGAGGACTTGCAGAAGGTAATCGATCAGCAGACCGAGCCGTGGGGAGTCAAGGTCACGACCGTCGAGATCAAGGACGTCGAGATTCCGGCCAACATGCAGCGCGCCATCGCCAGGCAAGCAGAGGCCGAACGAGAGCGGCGAGCCAAGATCATCAACGCCGACGCCGAGTTTCAGGCTTCGGCCAAGCTCGCCGAGGCGGCCGAGGTGATCAGCCGCAATCCGACCACCCTGCAGTTGCGATATCTGCAGACACTTCACGAGATCGGTAGCGAGAACAACTCCACCGTTGTCTTCCCCTTGCCGCTGGATCTTGTCCGGCCCTTTATCGGTGGCGGAGTTGCGGCAACTCCCGCGACCCAAGAACCTGCCCGTTTCGCCTGGAATGCGAAAGTTGTTGATTAGCATCTAGTTTCGGTTATCCGTTCCTTGTATTCGAAACTATGTTCGATTAGACTTTCGGCATGGACAGTCGGGATGCGTGGCAGCTGGATGGCGAGGGCCTCAAGGGGGAGGTTCTGGATCTGGTGCGTGTCCGGCACGAGTTGCAGTCGCGGTTGGTGTTGCTGATCGTGGAGGTGTTTTCCCGTGAGGTTCTCGGCGGGAAGGGTTTTCGGGCGATCGCGCAGTGGTTGCATGGTTCGACGAATTTGGAGATCGGTGAGTGCAGTCTGCTGGTCGGGTTGGCGCGGTTGTTGATGCTCGAACCTGTTGTCGCGGATGCGTTTCACCGTGGTGATGTGGATGCGTTGAAGGCGCGGCAGGTTGCGTCGTTTTGTCAGCATCCGCCGAAGAACATGACGCCGGCGGACGTGGACAAGGCTCGCGGGATCTTGCTCGGGTTGGCGTCGAAGAACATTGCCGATTGTGATGCGGTGCGGGCGGCGATCCGGCGGATCGAGAAGCAGTACGGCAAGCGTGAGGACGGTGTTCCGGTCGGCGAGGATTCGGAGCGTAACGAGTTCTACGCCTCGAAAGGTTTGTACGGGCGGGTGTCGGTGAAGGGTGACTTGGATGCTGTGAACGGGGCGCGTCTGATCTTGTTGTCGAGTCTGTCGGCGCCGACGCCGGAGAAGGACGGTGTCAAGGACACGCGTACGCCGGCGCTGCGGCGGGCGGACGGGTTCTGCGAGTTGTTGCGGCGGTACGAGCGGGCGGGGTTGGGTCCGATCGAGGGCGGGGTGAAACCGCACATCACGGTGACCGCGTCGGCAAAAGATATGACGGACCTTAAAGTTCTGAAAGACCTCCTGCCGTCCACTGAGGAGTTGGGGTTCGCGTGGACGGATTGGGTGGGCCCGATCAGTATCGATACCGCCCGGATGTTGGCGTGCGACTGCACCGTGACGCGAATTTTGTTGGATGAGAATGGTGTTCCGCTCGACTGCGGTAAGGAAGCGAGAACGGCGACGGTGCCGCAGCGGCGGGCTCTTGCGGTTCGGGATGGTGGGTGTGCGTTTCCGGGGTGCGGGACACCGTCGGGGTGGTGCGATGCCCATCATATTGTTCACTGGAACGATGGCGGCCCAACGGATCTCGACAATCTGATCTTGTTGTGCGGTCATCATCATCGGACACTGCACCACACCGAATGGCGGGTGGAGATCGAGCCGGATCGGAAGACAGTGTTCTATCCACCGATGTCGATCGACCCGTATCAACAGCCGATCGGCGGGAACAGCCCACCCACAGCAGCCTGAACGGGCGCAACTGAATACGTACACACCGGGGCTTAGCCATGCCCCGGTGTGTACGGCGTGTGCGGTCAGAGCATCGTCGAGATATGGTCCGGCAGCGCGACACCGGAGTCGAGATCCTCGGACGGGATCGGTTCACCGAAGTGCGTAGCTGCGGGAACTACTCCAGCCCAAACGGTTTCGATACCGATGTCGGCGGCATCGTCACCGGGGCCGCCGGTGCGAGCCTTGACGGAAGCCTCGTACAACGGCAGCGCAAGAACGATGGTTGCCACCATTTCCTTGCGCGTGTGATCCCGCAAGTGTTGGGAACGTCCGGGAACCACCTGGTCGACGATCAGATTCAAAGCCTTCACGCGTTCGTCGCCGTCGGTCACGACTCGAGGTGATCCGATGATGACGCCGCTGCGGTAGTTCATCGAGTGGTGGAAGCCCGACCGAGCCAACACGAGCCCGTCGAGGATCGTGATGGTGATGCAGATTTCGCTGTCGGGAGCCAAGCTCCGTGAAGCGACTGAACCGTGAACATAAATAGATCCGCCGCGGTCGGGGCCGTCGAGGTCGAACCCGTAGGCGGTGGGAAACACCATGGGAACTCCGCCGACGGTCACACCCATGTGGCACAGCTTCGCGGACTGCAAGACGTCGACGAGTGCCGCGCGTTCTGCGACGCCGTGGTGGCGGGCGCGCTTGTGCGTCGTACGTGCTGTTGGGGACAGCGGAACAGGTGCAGTGGGGGCAGGAGCAGGGGCAGCAAAGACAACGGAATCTGTCATGCAGACAATGCTGGTGGCAAAGTGGCTTCAAGTCATGGTCCAATCAGTGGAGACTTCGATAGGCCACTTCGATTTGCCACTTCCGGGAGGATTCCGAATGTTTCTGCCTTCGGCGGTAGCCGTCGTCCTCGACCGGACAGATCGGCGGGCGCTCCCGATCCAGATTGCCGACCACCTCAGAGCTGATATCCGCAGTGGTAAGGCGGCAGTGGGTCTGAGGTTACCCAGTTCCCGGAAGCTGGCGGCGGAACTCGAGGTGGCGCGGGGCGTCGTGGAACGGGCGTATGAGCAGTTGATCGCCGAGGGTTGGCTTGTCGCTGTGCACGGCTCAGGCACCTTCGTTGCCGAGGCGCCCTCCCCCATGGTCACTCCCACGACTACACCGAAGAATGCCGCCGACAAGATGTCGCCCAGGGTGCAGCTCCGGCCGGGCGTGCCGTGGACGCCGCCGCGTGCATCGGCAGCGTGGCGGCGGGCGTGGCGTGACGTCGGGTCCAAACCGCCACCTTTCGAGGATCCCGATCCTGCGGGTGACTACGAATTGCGTTCGGCACTATCGGAATTGCTGGCAAGAGCCCGCGGAATGTCGGTTGAACCCGAGAGAATCCTGATCACCTCAGGTGCCACGCATGGTCTCGGCCTCGCCCTGTCGGCTCTGCGTACCCGTGGTGCTGTTCTGGCGATGGAAGATCCCGGATACCGGTATGCGTCCTCGGCCGCTACAGCCTGTGGATGGTCGCTGCTCGACGTGCCCGTCGACGCTCATGGTCTCTGTGTCGACCAACTCGAAACTGCGTCGGAGAGCGTCCGTGGCGTGTATGTGACACCGTCCCATCAGTATCCGACGGGTGGGCTGCTTCCGGTAGGTCGGCGCAACCAGTTGATCGAGTTCGCCCGCGTCCGCGACGTCGTCCTGTTCGAGGACGACTACGACTCCGAATTCCGTTACGACGTAGCGCCTTTGCCTGCGCTTGCCCAGTTGGCTCCTGATCGGGTGGTGTATCTCGGAACAGTTGCAAAGACGCTCGGCGCCGGAATTCGATTGGGCTGGTTGGTAGCTCCCCTCGACCTGGTCGACCGCATAGCAGTACACCGCCAGCGAATCGGCGACTTCCCGTCGGTTCCGCTGCAGCAAGCACTCCTGTCCCTGCTCCGTGACGGCGAATGGGATCGAGCGGTGCGTACCGCCCGGCGCAGGTACCGGGAGCGTGATCGGGCGGTCGAGGAAGCGCTGTCATCGTTCGGTGAACTGCGGGGTCTCGGCGCCGGCATGCACACGACGCTCATGCTCGACGCGGATCTGGCAGCCACCGTCGCTCGCGAGGCACTTGAACACGGCGTCGAAGTGCCCACCCTGGTCGAGTCCACCCGAACGCACGGAGACCCCGGCGGATTGGTCATCGGCTACGGGCGAGTGGAATCCGCGGACCTCGAATATGCGCTCGAGGTGATAGCCGAGTGCCTCGCACGTCACTGCGCGTGAAGTCTCGTTGATCGGGAGTGCGGCAACGGATGGGCGTGGTCCAGTTCTAGCGTCTGCTCGTGACGATCCGAAGCCAGACCTTTCCGCACCTGCTCGCACCAGGCACCATCGGCCCGATGACCGTGCCCAATCGTGTGGTTCTCCCTGCGATGGACATGAACCTGTGTGAAGACGGGGAAATCGAAAAGGGCGACATCGACCACTTCGTGGCTCGTGCGGCTGGTGGAACGGGTCTGATCATCACCGGTTGCTGCGCTGTTGCGTATCCGCTGGGCTGCACCAGCCGCAAGGAACCGGGGCTTTCGGAAGACCGGTTCATCCCCGGTCTGAAGGCGTTGGCCGACGCAGTCCACGACGCGGGCAGCAAGCTCTGTGTGCAGATGACACACCACGGCAAGGTGGCGCGCATCGATACCCTCGACGGCCGACCGCAGTTGGTCCCGTCCACGCCGAAGCCGCCGGGTGACATGAGCGCGATGGCCGATTGCACGCCAGAAGAACTGGGCAAGATGGCTGCCATCAACGAGGGCAAGAGGGCTACGTACCACGAGGCAACCAAGGAAGATCTTGATTGGCTGGTTCGCATGTTCGCCGAGGCTGCCGGACGGGTGAAGGCGGCGGGCGGCGACGCCGTCGAGATTCACTGTGCCCACAACTACGTCCTCGGAGCGTTCCTGAGTCGGTACACGAATCAGCGCAGCGACGAGTACGGAGGTTCCATGGAGAACCGTGCTCGCCTCGCTTGTGAGGTCATTCGGGCGGTCAAGGAGGAGGTCGGTGGTGCGCTCGCCGTCATCGTGCGTCTGGCCGGTCAAGAGTACGGCGAAACCGACGGGCTGACGGTCGACGAGGCTGCTGCGGCCGCGAAGATGTTCGAAGAGGCCGGCGCTGACGCCATTCACGTCACCGGTACCGCGCTGAATGCTTTTGCCAACTTCACCGACGGCCCCCTGCCCGACAAGGTCGGCTACTACACCGACAATGCAACGCGAATCAAGCAGGCGATATCGATCCCCGTGATCACGGTCGGACGTATGCTCCCCGAGGTCGGCGAGAAGATGATCGCGGAAGGTCGCACGGACTTCGCCGCAATGGGCCGCCAGCTCCTGGCCGATCCACAGTTGGTGAACAAACTCAAAGACGGTGCACCCGAGCGGGTTCGGCCTTGCATCAATTGCTACGTCTGCGTGCAGGAGAACTTCTGGGACGAGACGCCGCTGTGCGCTGTCAATCCCGCGCTCGGCAACGAAGCGCTTCTCCCCTTCGTCCGGACCAGCACTCCGAAACGCATTGTTGTGGTCGGAGCGGGCCCCGGTGGTCTCGAGACGGCCCGCGTGGCCGCTGAACGTGGGCACCGAGTCACGGTGTTGGACAAGTCCGATCGCCTCGGTGGCACCCTGTGGTTCTCGAGCCTCACTACCCCGGACAACGGGCGTCTGCTCAGCTGGTTGAAAGTGGAAATCGAGCGTCTCGGTGTCGATGTTCGACTGAAGACCGAAGCCTCGGTTGCCTTGATCCGGGCACTGAACCCCGACGCCGTAGTCGTGGCCACCGGTGCGGTTCGTGAGCGGCCTAGCGTTCCGGGCGGTGATCTCCCGCACGTGCACACCGGTGATTCGTTGCGCGCGTTGATGACCGGAGCGGGAGACGTCTCACAGGTACCGCCGTTCCTGCGGACGATGGCCAAGTTGGGCAAGCTGTCCGGTATCACCAAGAGCCCCGCGGCGATCCGAGCTGTGACCCGCAAGTTCCTGCCCATGGGTAAGGACGTTGTCGTGATCGGTGGTTCGCTTGTCGGACTCGAGCTCGCGGAGTTCCTGGCCGAGCGAGGTCGCAATGTGACGCTGATCGAAGAAGGCCAGCAGTTGGGCATTCCGATGGCGATGCCGCGCCGCTGGACGGCGGTGCGGCACGCCAAGCATGTCGGCGTGAACATTCACCGCAATTCAACGGTGCAGCGCATCACCAAGGAGCACGTCGAATTCCGTTCCGGTGACAAGACACTGACCGCTCCGGCCGACATGGTTGTCGTCGCCTCGGGAGTGTCGGCGCAGGCGCCACTGGCCGACGCTCTGATCGGCGTCGTCTCCGACGTGCACGTGGTCGGTGACGCGGTGAACGTCGACTACATCGAGGGCGCGATGCACACGGCGTGGAAAGTCGCGATGGATCTTTGACCCATCCCCTAGGTAGCGCTTTGTGCCGCAACGATGTCCGGCCACCAGCGGGCCGCGACATCGGGGTGCGCACGTAGTCGACTCTTGAGGGCGTTCGCCCCGTAGGAATCGTGGATCGGGTTGTTCGCGTCCACGGTGACGCCGGTGGCGCGCGCCGCGAGCTCGGGCGGTAGGTCGAACTCCGGGATCTGCGCTGCGTAGTTCGGGTTGAAGAAGAACGGCACCGAGATACGTTCACCGTCGCCCTCGGGTGAAACTACCCGGTGCACAGTCGCTTTCAAGTAGCCACCGGTAGCGACCTCGAGCAGTTCGCCGATGTTGACCACCAGCGCCCCGTCGATCGGCGGCGCGTCGATCCAGTCGCCGTCGTGCTCGACCTGCAGACCGCCCTTGCCCGGTTCGACATAGAGCAGAGTCAGCACACCCGCGTCCTTGTGTCCGCCGACGCCCTGGGAGCCGGCACCTTTCGGGCGGCCCGGGTAACGCACCACCTTGATGAGGATCGACGGATCGTGAGCGAACGCGTCGTCGAAGATGTTCGCATCCTGGCCCAGGGCTACCGCCCATTCGCGTAAGAGGCTCAATGCGATCGAGGTGAGTGTGTCGTTCCACTCGGTGATGACGTCGCGGAGTTCGGGAAGGGCGTCGGGCCACTGGTTGGGGCCCTGCAGGATCTCCCAGGCCGGTGAGGTGTCGGTGCGCTCGGCCGCGGGCTGTTCGGCCCCGATGTCGATCTGCTCGCGCCAGTCCTGCTTGCCTTCGGTCAGTTCGCCGCCGAGCCGGGTGTACCCACGGAAGTGCGGGCTGCGGACGTTCTCGATCGCGAGCTTCTCGGCAGTCGGCAGCGCGAAGAACTCGCGGGCGACGGCGAGGAGGCGGCGCTGCAGTTCGTCGGGAATTCCGTGGCCGACCAGGTAGAAGAATCCGACCTCGTGGGTGGCCTCGCGGAGCTGAGTGCGGAACTGCTCGGCGGTGTCGGGGTTCTGCGCAAGCGATAGATCGAGCACTGGCAGCGACGTAATCGACATGGGGTCCTCGATCCGTGTGATGGTTCTGATGTCCATCATTCCACGCTGAGCGGCACCCGGACCCGCACGGCAATTCGGCAGCCGCAGGCGTGATTACCCGCGCGGATGCGGAAACACCCTGCGGATAACAGAATCGGGGCCTTGCGCCATTGGCGCAAGACCCCGAATCAGTGTGAGTCGAATTAAGCTTCGTCAGCGCCGATGATGAACGCTTCGAGCTCGATGCGAGCCTTGTCGTCGGCCATCTGGACCGGCGGGGACTTCATCAGGTAAGCGGAAGCCGGGTAAACCGGTCCACCGATGCCGCGGTCCTTGGCGATCTTGGCTGCGCGGACGGCGTCGATGATGATGCCGGCAGAGTTGGGCGAATCCCAGACCTCGAGCTTGTACTCCAGGTTCAGGGGAGCGTCACCGAAGGCGCGGCCTTCGAGGCGGACGTATGCCCACTTGCGGTCGTCGAGCCACTCCACGTAGTCCGAGGGACCGATGTGGACGTTGCGGTCGTGAACCTTGCCGGCAAGTGCGCCGGTCAGGTTGGACGTCACGGCCTGGGTCTTGGAAACCTTCTTGGACTCCAGGCGATCACGCTCGAGCATGTTCTTGAAGTCCATGTTTCCACCGACGTTGAGCTGGTAGGTGCGGTCCAGCACGACGCCGCGGTCTTCGAACAGCTTCGCCATCACGCGGTGGGTGATGGTGGCGCCGACCTGGCTCTTGATGTCGTCACCGACGATCGGGACGCCGGCGTCCTTGAACTTGGCAGCCCACTCCGGGTCGGAAGCGATGAAGACGGGCAGAGCGTTGACGAATGCCACGCCTGCGTCGATCGCGCACTGTGCGTAGAACTTGTCAGCGTCGTCGGAACCGACGGGCAGGTAGGAGACGAGGACGTCGACCTGAGCGTCCTTGAGTGCCTTGACGACGTCGACGGGCTCGGCGTCGGACAGCTCGATGGTCTCGGCGTAGTACTTGCCGATGCCGTCGAGGGTCGGGCCACGCTGAACGGGAACGTCCAGGGGCGGGACGTCGGCGATCTTGATGGTGTTGTTCTCGCTCGCGAGGATCGCCTCGGAGAGGTCGAAGCCGACCTTCTTGGCGTCGACGTCGAACGCAGCGACGAACTGCACGTCGCGGACGTGGTACTTACCGAACTTGACGTGCATGAGGCCGGGGACCGTCTGGGTCTCGTCGGCATCCTTGTAGTAGTGGACGCCCTGAACCAGGGACGAGGCGCAGTTACCCACGCCCACAATGGCTACGCGCACCGCGGTGCTGTTCTCACCCATGGTCGGGTTCTCCTTCTTTCCGGGATGTTCCTGTTGTCGATTGCTCGGCTGCGATTAATTCGTTGAGCCAACGCACTTCGCGCTCACTCGATTCGAGTCCGAGCTGATGGAGCTGACGGGTATAGCGGTCCAGCGATCCGCTGGCCCGACCGACGGCCTCGCGGAGCCCCTCACGGCGCTCCTCGACCTGACGTCGCCTGCCTTCGAGGATCCGCATCCGCGCTTCTGC
This sequence comes from Rhodococcus sp. OAS809, assembly GCF_040546695.1. NCBI lineage: Bacteria > Bacillati > Actinomycetota > Actinomycetes > Mycobacteriales > Nocardiaceae > Rhodococcus > Rhodococcus sp. OAS809. The sequence goes on from NZ_JBEPOI010000002.1 coordinate 4,239,289, forward strand.
GGGGGTGCGGCTGAAGAAGGCGAGGTGAACGCCGAAACCGTCGTCGGTGTAGTTCTGCGGCCCGGTGTCGGCGACCAGTTCGGTGAACCGTTGCCGACCTTCCGGAGTGAGCTGGTAGACGCGACGCGCCCGACGCTTGAGCGTGCCGGTGGCAGTGTCGACGTCTTCTGAGATCAATCCGTCGGCTTGCATGCGCCGCAGTGCTGGGTACAGCGATCCGTACGAGAACGCGCGGAATGCGCCGAGCAGACCAGTGAGCCGCTTACGCAGCTCGTATCCGTGCATCGGTGACTCGAGGAGCAGCCCGAGGATTGCGAGTTCGAGCAACTGACAAACCTCCCGAGTCGTTGAACCTAACCGCTTGATGCGATAACCAACTATATCGCGCCGATATATAAAACCACACTGCGGCCCGATACGTGTACCAAGGTGTCACGGCTAGATCAGGGGGTGAACGGGTAAATCGACATGATTTCGCCATCGAGGGCAGCGGTCAGGTACCCGCTCTCGTCGAGGTCGTTGCCGACGTGAATTTCGATGGTCGGCACGGTTTCGGAGCTCTCGATCATGAGGTACCGCGTGGTCGGATTCTGCACGGAGGTGGTGGTTCCGGCGCCGTCGAGCAGGGCGATCACGATGCGAGGATCGAGCTGTCTGACGTCGATCTGTGTCACGTCGGGTTCGCGTGATCCTCCTGAAGTCGTGTCCTCGAGGTCGCCTCGGTAGTAGCTGTCCAGGCTCTTGCGCGGCGCGGCAGGATCGGCGCGCGTTATGCGTGCATAAGTGGGATAGATGGTCATCTCGTCGACCAGTCCGCTGCCGTACTCCGTTTCGATGGCATGGAACATCGCCCCCAGGCCGTCGACGGTGTGTAACTGTGGCTCGGGGCTCGAGAAGATCGTGACGTCGGACGCGGCGTATTTGATTCCGAAACCGATAGCCGAGACCAGTGACAGAGCGATGATCACAACGGCGATCCAACGCGTGTCCAGCGAAGGTTCTTTCCGGAGAACGGGTAGGGACGCCTCGGTCTGCAGATCGAACGTCAATTCTTCGAGATCGCCGAGAGTAACTGCAACCGCGGCGAGTTCGGTCAATTCGTCGTGCTCGGCCGCGGTGAGTTGCCCGTCGGCGAAGGCGGAGTCCAGCACTGCGCAGGTGGCCTCGCGGTCGGCGTCGCGAGCACGGGTGGTCCGGGTCAGATCGTTCGGCATGTCCGAGGCCTATCGAGGAGTGAAGGGAGACAAGCGGATCGGGCGGCCATCCGGGGTCAGCTCCATCGAACCGCTCGCGCCGAGTTCGTTGTCCACGTAGATGGAAATACGTGGATCTTGGCCCGACGAACTCATGCTGATGTGTGAGACCTTGGCGTCGGGGACGTTGAGATTGGCGGACGCTCCGGCCAGGTATCCGGCGAGTTTGTCGATGTCGACCGAGGCGAGGTCGAAGGTAGTCGTGCTGGCCGCCCGGGATGTGGAGCTCTCGCTTGGTGTGAAACCTCCACGAAAGTCGATGTCCTCCTCCAGATTCGGCGAGACAGCGGCGGCGCGAGTGACGCTTGCATGGCCGTCGTAGAAGTTGGCGGAATCGATCAGCGTCGTGCCGTACTTGGCGCTGTATCTGGTGATGAATTCCCCGATCCCGCTTGCAGTGACCGTGTTCAGCGTCGAACTCACAATGGGGGCAAGCGGTCCGACAGGTTCGGCTGCAGCAGGTGGAGGCGGTGGGGGTGAATCGTCGGCGGACAAGGTGAGGAACCCGATCATGCCCGCGAAGACAACCGAAGCGGCCGCGAGGTACCAGATCTTGTCGATACGACGAACTTTGGCGACGGCGTTACGCAGCGTCGCTTTCTGCAGATCGCGGACCAGCAGATCGAGCTGGCCGAGGGTGGTCGCGGTCATGGCCGATGCCGTTCGGTTTGCATGCTCGTCCGCCGTGATCTGTCCGTCGGACAGGGCGGAGTCGAGAACGGCGCAGGTGTCGGAACGGTCGACGTCGCGCGCGCGGGTGCGCGTAGAGGTAGTAGTCGGGGACCCACTCACCGGCTCACCCTAGCTCCCGTACGGGTAGGAACGAGAGATCTCGCCCCACGGGGTGACCTCGATGCGTCCATCCTCGCCGCGGATGTTCTCCGCGTAGATCGCGATCTCCGGGACACCGTAGTTCGCGTCGAGGATCACGGCGGTGATCGTCGCGTCCGGCACTTTGATGAATTCGCCGATGTTTTCCATGAACGGCGTGAGTTTGTCGATCTCGATGGAGCCGAGGTCGAACGTCGGCTGATCGCTTCTGCGAGGGGTGTTGTTCGGCTCGATCTGGAATCCACCCCAGAAGCTGATGCGCTGGGTCTGAGCCGGTGCACCGGGTGCTGCGCGTTGGACCGAAGAATGCTTCTCGTGGAAGCTCGCGCTGTCGACGAACATGTCGCCGTACTCGTCTCGATACCTCTCGATGAATGCGCCGATTCCTTCCGGGGTCAACGTGTCGATGTGTGCGATCAGGATCGGTTCGACGGTCGGCTCCGGCGCCGGAGTGGTGGTCGGCAACGGCGGAGCGAGGGAAGTAGTGCTGGCATAACTGGCAGTGATGTCTTCCGAGGGCGTCAACGGTGACCGACTCCACGCCACTGCTGCGATCGCGCCGACGACGATCAGAGCAGCAGCACCGACGAACACGGCCTTTCGTGCCGTCGACGTCCGAGGCACCGTTTTGGTCTCGATCTTCGGCACCTGCAGATCGTTGACCAGGCGTGCGAGTGCGAGCAGGGTCTTCGCGGACTTCGCCTTCTCGGTCCGGTCGAAGTAGTCCTCCGCGCTCAACTGCCCTTCGGCGTACGCGGCGTCCAACACATTGCACGTTTCGACGCGATCAAGATCACGAGCGCGCGTCATCGGAGAACGAGAAGACTTCACAGGAAGTGATCGTAATGGCTGGTCGCCATGCCCCCAGCCCCCGAAATGTGTTCATCGTGACCCTCCCGAACCGTCCGTCGCGGCACGGACGCACGTACGCTGGTCAGGTGCGGATACAGCGGCAAGTTGTGGACTACGCGCTCGCGCGTCGGTCTGTGCTGGCCGAAGTGTCTGCGGGTCGGACCGACGTCAAGCAGGTGTGTGACGCCGATCCGTACCTACTCAGAGCCGCGAAGTTCCACGGCCGGGGCAGCGACGTCGTCTGCCCCATTTGCCGCAAGGAACAGTTGACGCTCGTGTCCTGGGTGTTCGGCGACAAGCTCGGTCAGGTTTCGGGATCGGCCCGAACCTCGGACGAGCTCGCTCGGCTTGCGGAAACAGCAGAGGAGTTCACGGTGCACGTTGTAGAGGTGTGCCGTACCTGCAGTTGGAACCACTTGGTGCAGTCCTATGTGCTCGGCGCAGTACCTGCGCCGCCGCGACCGCGGCGAGCACGCCCACCAAGCCGGCGCACCGCCAGCGAGTAACGCCACACCCGAAGAAGGGCCCGATCGAAGTCTGCACGTGATCGGTCCGTGACCACTGGAGATTTGATTCGTGAGTTCCCCCAGCAACAACAACCCGGGCGGCAACAACCCGGGTGGCCGTCCCGTCGGTCCCAACCGTCCCGCCGGACCTCCTCAGGGTCGTCCGCCGCAGGGACGTCCCATGGGCCCACCACCGCAGGGACGCCCTCCGATGGGTCCGCCCCCTCAGGGTCCGCCCCCTCAGGGTCGTCCGATGGGACCCCCGCCCCAGGGTCGTCCGCCGCAAGCCCGACCTTCGGGCCCGCCTCCTCAGGGCCGCCCCGCCGGTCCCCCTCCTCAGGGTCGTCCGCCGCAAGGCCGACCTGCCGGCCCGCCGCCTCGAGATCGCGCCGTAGGCGCTCAGGCGAACGAACCGACCCAGCGCGTCGCGGCAGCAGCAGCGACCACCCGTAGCAACGCGGGCACCCGCCCGCCGGTCGGACCTCCACCGACGAAGCCACCGACAGGTGGCTCCGGTGGCGGTGGCAACGACGGACAACCCCCGAAGGGAAGAAAGAGCACCGTGAAGAAGAAGTCCAAGTGGCGCACAGTTCGCCGCTCGGCCTACGTCTTGGTGGCGCTCGGTCTTGTTCTGCCCGTCCTTGCCTTCATGGCGGCGTACATCGTGCAGGACGTCCCCAAGCCCGGTGACCTCAAGACCAATCAGGTGGCGACGGTCTTTGCCGCCGACGGCACCACGGTGATCAGCACTGTCGTCCCGCCAGATGGCAACCGCGTCGAGGTCTCGCTCGATCAGGTACCGCCGCACGTTCGCAACGCTGTTCTGGCCGCAGAGGACCGCGATTTCTACTCGAACCCGGGCTTCTCGATCTCCGGTTTCGCACGCGCGGCCCGAGACAACGTCCTCGGTCGCGACAGCGCCGGTGGTGGCTCGACCATCACGCAGCAGTACGTCAAGAAGGCGCTTGTCGGCTCGGAGCGTTCGCTGACGCGAAAGATGAAGGAACTCGTCATCTCCTCGAAGATGGCCAACGAGTGGTCCAAGGACGACATCCTCGCCGCGTATCTGAACACCATTTACTTCGGTCGCGGCGCATACGGCATCGGCGCAGCATCCAAGGCTTACTTCGGTAAGCCCGTCGACCAGCTGTCCATCGAAGAAGGCGCCGTCCTGGCGTCGTCGATCCAGCTTCCGTCGCTCCTCGATCCCGAGACCAACCCGACCGGCGCGAAGTCCCGTTGGGATTACGTGCTCGACGGCATGGTGTCCGCCGGCACGCTGGATCAGGCCGCGCGCACGCCGATGCAGTACCCCGCCTACATCCCGCTCGCCCAGGTCGACAACAGCAGCCAGGGCTCGACCGGACCCGAAGGCCTGATCAAGCGTCAGGTGCTCAAGGAGATCGGCGACGCTGGAATCAGCGAGCAGTTGCTCAACACCGAGGGCTTGCAGATCACCACGACCATCGACCCGCAGGCTCAGGCCGCAGCGGTCGAGGCAGCCCGTTCCAATATGGAGGGCGAGCCGGAGAACCTGCGTACCGCAGTTGTCTCGGTCGATCCGAAGACCGGAGCCGTCAAGGCGTACTACGGCGGTGAGGACGGCGCGGGATACGACTTCGCGAATGCCGGACTTCAGACTGGTTCCTCGTTCAAGGTGTTCGGCCTCGCAGCCGCCCTGGATCAGGGAATCCCGCTCTCGCAGATGTACGACAGCTCACCGCTGACCGTCAACGGCATCTCCATCGGCAACGTCGAAGGTGAAAGCTGCGGCACCTGCACCATCGCAGAGGCGCTCAAGCGTTCGCTGAACACCAGCTTCTACCGTCAGATGCTCAGCCTCGACGGCAACGGCCCGCAGGAAATCGCGGACATCGCTCACAAGGCAGGCATCCCGAAGGACATCCCGGGCGTCGGCCCGTCGCTCACCGAGGCCGACGGTTCCGGCCCTAACAACGGCATCGTGCTCGGCCAGTACCAGGCCCGCGTGCTCGACATGGCGTCGTCGTACGCGACACTCGCCGCGTCCGGTACGTATCACGCACCGCACTTCGTGCAGAAGGTCGTCGCGGCCGACGGCACCGTGCTGCTGGACCGCGGCGCGCCCGCCGGTGAAGACCGCATCGACGCTGCCGTGGCGGACAACGTGACGGCTGCGATGCAGCCGATCGCGGCGTACTCGCGCGGTCACAACCTGGCCGGCGGACGTCTGTCGGCGTCGAAGACAGGTACTGCGCAGCTCGGTGACACCGGAGCCAACAAGGACGCGTGGATGGTCGGCTACACGCCGTCGCTTTCGACCGCGGTCTGGGTCGGAACTCCCGACGGTGAAGCGATCACCAACTCGGGCGGCGCGATGATCTACGGCTCGGGTCTGCCTTCGGACATCTGGAAGGACACGATGGACGGCGCCCTCGAGGGCACCGACAACGAGAAGTTCCCGACGCCGGGCAAGATCAACGGTCAAGCCGGTGGTGTTCCGGAGTACACGGCTCCCGCACCGCCCAAGACGTCGGCGCCGCCGACCACCGCACCGACGACGACGGAAACCACTCCGCCGCCCGTGGTGACAACGACGCAGGTCGAGGTTCTGCCGGGCATCACGATCCCGATTCCGGGCATCTCCCGGCCGACGACAACCACGCCACAGGTACCAGGGGCAGGCGAGACCACCGAGGAAGAACCGGCAGGTGTGAGCCCCGGCCAGTAGTTGGAGGGTGGTCGGTTCGAAAGACGGTAACCTCGCGGAGTGGCCGCGAATGCTGATGATGCCGAACCGACCTCCCCCGCTCCGCTGGCCGAAGATCTTCGTTCGGCGGATTGGCGGGACGTTCCCAGTCGCAACGACGCGATGGTGTCTGCGCTGTCGGGAACCGTCGGCGGTCCGGTAGGTCGTCACGCACTGATCGGGCGCACTCGCTTCTTCACACCGATGCGAGTGATCCTTCTGCTCGCCGTGGTGTTCTTGGCTTTCGGCTGGTTCGCCAAGGCGGGCTGTATTCAACAGGCGCCGGTCGGCGAGAGCGGGCAGGTCGGCCTCGACTGGAGTGGCAGCCGTCAGTACGTGGCGATGTGTTACTCCGATACCGTTCCGCTGTACGGAGCCGAGCGCCTCGATCAGGGAGCATTCCCGTACAAGACGTCGTGGGAAGAAGTACGCGGCGACGGTTCGATCCAGATGCGGTACATGGAGTATCCGGTCATCTCGGGGCTCTATCAGTACGGCGCAATGAAAGTCGCGAAGGCGTGGGATTCGATCACCTGGCTGCCGGGCGCGATTCAGGTGGCGCTCTATTTCAACGTCGTGGCGTTCGGGTTGGCGTTGGCGTGGCTGGTCACCGTGTGGGCGAGCACCCTGCTGGCCGGACGACGAGTGTGGGACGGCGCTCTCATCGCGTGCTCCCCTTTGGTGATCGTGCACGTGTTCACGAACTTCGATCCTCTGGCGACGGCGTTCGCGGCGGGTGGGTTGTTGGCGTGGGCACGCAAGCGGCCCGTGCTCGCGGGAATCCTGCTCGGCCTGGGCGGCGCCGCAAAGCTCTACCCGCTGCTCCTACTGGGACCGCTCTTGGTCTTGTGTCTGCGCGCGGGCAAGACGAGGGACTGGCTGGTGACCGCTCTCAGCGCGGTCGCGGCATGGCTTGCGGTGAACCTGCCCATTGCCGCGCTGTACCCCCATGGTTGGTACGAATTCTTCCGGCTCAACTCCGAACGCGGGGCCGATCCGGATTCGCTCTACAACGTGATCGCGTCGTTCACGTCGTGGAAGGGCCTCGACGCTCCTCTCGCACAGGGTGAGTCGCCGTCGAATCTCAACGCCGTCTCTCTGCTTTTGTTCGTGGCCGTCTGCATCGGTGTCGGATACGTCGCCCTGACGGCGCAGCGTCGTCCGCGAGTTGCGCAGCTGTGCTTCCTGTTGGTGGCGGGCTTCCTGCTCACGAACAAGGTGTGGAGCCCGCAGTATTCTCTGTGGCTGGTGCCGCTGGCCGTGTTGGCCTTGCCGCACCGCAGACTCCTGCTCGCGTGGATGACCATCGACGCCCTGGTCTGGGTTCCACGAATGATGTATTACCTCGGTGTGTCCAACAAGGGGCTGCCCGAGCAGTGGTTCACCGGAACCGTCGTGATCCGGGACATCGCGGTACTCGTTCTGTGCGCGCTGGTGCTCCGGCAGATCTACCGGCCGTCGGAGGATCTCGTGCGGTACGGGTTCATCGACGATCCGGCGGGCGGTGTTCTCGATCAAGCACCGGACAAACAACCTGCCTGGCTACCCGGTTGGCTGAAGCCGTCCAAGGCGAAGGAACCGGAACCCGTCACGGTCTGAGGTCACCACTCGTCGAGGGTGGTGTACCCGTCCTGGACCGCGCGGGCAAACAATGCTGCCTTCGTGGGAGCCGGCCGCCCGACGTCGCTGTACTTCGTGCGGATCCGAGTGATGTGTGTGTTGACGGTGCAGACGCGTAGGCCGAGTGTCTCGGCGACCTCGGACTTGGAATCCGAACGTAGCCAGGCAAGAAGTACTTCGATCTCGCGGACGCTCAGCTTCGGCTTGTGCTTGCCGTGCTTGGGGTTGCCGACTCGGGACACGTTTGCCTCGATCTTCGGAGAAATGCCGATTGAAGACATGCGAGTAGCGCCTTTCGACGGAGGGGATGGGCGTCGACTGCCGTATTTGCAGAAGGGCTGCTGGCTCGGGGTGCGACTGAGACGAGTATTTCGATCGAGGTGTCTCAGTGGAACGGGTGCAACTCTCTCGATACAGAGTCCATACAACGGACAAATCCCCTACCTGCTCCGATAGAGTGCGTCGCTATGAACTCGAAGGCGGAAGCCGGTACGCACAATCAGGTCGATCCCGCCCGGATCGAGTCGCGTGGGCAGTTTGCTGAGACGCTCACTGCACTGCGGAACGCAGCCGGACTGACGGTCCGCGAAGCCGTCGAGCGTTCGGGTGGTTTGCACGGAACCGTCAGCGGATGGTTTGCCGGCCAACACCTGCCGACGCCGGCGAGTACCCCGATGTTTTTCGCGCTCCTCGAGGCCTGCGGCGTCGATTCCGAGGATGAGCGGGAGCGCTGGATCAGTGCGGTGCAACGAGTGAGACAGCTGACGGCCAGACGACGCGGCGACGCCACCGTTCCGTATCGAGGTCTCGAGTCGTTCCGGCAGGAGGACGCCGAGTGGTTCTTCGGTCGAGACGAACTCACTGCCAATTTGGCGGAACGGGTGGCGTCGGCGATACAGGGTGAACGTCGCCGTCAGTTCATGGTGATCGGTGCTTCCGGCTCGGGTAAGTCGTCGTTGCTGCGGGCCGGGCTCGCCCCCAAGATCGCTGGAGACGATCCACGGTTCGACGGCTGGCGGGTGGAAATCCGGCAGCCGGGTACGGGAGGAATCCCGTCGTCGATTTCCGACGAACCAACAGTCTTGATGCTCGATCAGTTCGAGGAACTGTGGACGCAGTGCGACGGTGATCGTCGCGAGGAAATACTGCAGACTCTCGCGGAACTCGGTGAGAACACCATTGTCGTCATCGGCATGCGTGCCGACTTCTACGGGCTCGCGGCGAAGGAACCGCTTTTGGTGCCACTGCTCGACGACTCGCCGATGGTGGTCGGGCCGCTGACCGAAGAGCAGTTGCGCGAAGTGATCGTCGAGCCGGCGGTCAAGGCCGGGATGACCGTGCAGAGCGAGTTGGTTCAGGTTCTGGTCTCCGAGCTGACACCACGCGGCTCGCGCACGGCCAGCGACCCCGGAGCTTTGCCATTGTTGTCGCACGCACTGCTGGGGACCTGGCAACGGTCGACGCGTAAGACGCTGACCGTCTCGGATTACTACGCCACCGACGGGATTGCCGGAGCCGTCCAGCAAAGCGCGGAGGAAGTGTACGGCGAGCTCACAGAGCGGCAGCAGCAGTTGGCGCGCAGGATCTTCCTCCGGTTGGTCAACGTCGACGAAGTGACGCAGACGCGTCGGCGGGCACCGCGCACCGAACTCTTCCTCGGTGACGACGTCGACGACGTGAATACCGTCATCGACCGGTTCGCCTTACGGCGCCTTCTCACCGTCGACGAGGAGACCGTCGAGGTTTCGCACGAGGTCTTGCTGTCCGCGTGGAGTCGGCTTCGCGATTGGATCGACTCGGACCGCGCCGGCCTGGCGGTGCATCGCAGGTTCACCTACGCGGCGCAGGTGTGGGAAGACAGTGGACGCGACCCCGGCGCGCTGCTCGGACCCGCACGTCTTCATCTGACGGAAGAATGGCTGCGTTCGGGCGAACTCGGGCTCCCACTGGAACCGAGTCGGACCCGCGCCGCCGACTTCAATGCCACCGAGCGGGAGTACCTCGCCGCGAGCATCGAGCATCGTGATCAGCAGGAATTTGCCGATCGCCGACGTACACGCGTGCTACGGCGGCTCGTGACTGCGTTGGCAGCCGCGTCGGTGATCGCTCTGGTGTTGGCGGTGGTTTCGACCGTCGCCGGTATCGGAGCCAATCGTCAACGTGTCCAAGCAGATACCGCGCGAGACGAGGCGATGTCGCGTCAGGTGGCCACCGAGTCGATCAGGATGCGCGAGCGGGATCCGTCGCTGGCGTCGCAGCTTGCTCTGGCGGCATTTGCGGTCAACGAAACAACCGAAGCCCGCTCGGCATTGCTGGATGCGTCGGGCGTTCATTCGGCTACTCGCATCATCGGACCGCCCGGCGCGATGAAGGCCCGGATAAACCCAGCCGGAACTGTTGTGGCGGTGGGGGGTTCGGATGGGAAGGTCAGACTTTATCCGATGGTCGACGGTGTGGCCTCAGCTGTTCCGCAGGCGGAGTTCCTCGGAGTCTCGGAGGGCACGGCGCTCTTTGCCGTCGCCTACAGCCCGGACGGACGGCTGCTTGCGACCGGTGGCGCCGGCGGCGCTGCGCTTTGGGACGTGTCGGATCCCGAGAATCCGGTTCGTGGAACTCTTCCCGTCGACGGTGAACGGGTAGTGCAGGACATGGAGTTCAGTCCAGACGGAACCAAGCTGGTCGCCGGTACCTCGACGCCCGACGTTCTGCGATGGAACATCGACACCTCCACGAATGCCGTTGCTTTGCCTGCTCTTCCGCATCCAGCTGACGGCATTGTCACCGCGACGTTCAGCCCCGACGGACGTTTCCTCGTGGCGGGCGGGCGTCAAGCGACTCTGCGCGTGTGGGACGTCGCGAAGTGGGGTGAGGAATCGGCGCCGATCTTCGCGACCGAGCCCAACGGCACCACCGTCCACTACCTCGGCGTCGCCTTCAGTCCGGACGGACGCGAGCTCGCGGCGGGAACCACTGGCAGGGAGGTGGTTCGGTGGGACATGAGCGATCCGGCGCGCCCCACTCCCCTGCAGGCACTGACGGGATTTTCCAGCTACGTCAACGAACTGAACTACGGCAAAGACGGAACACGTCTTGCCGCAGGAAGTTCCGACAACTCCGTGCGCGTGTGGGACCCCCGAACCGGGGCATTGATCGAAACACTTCCGGACAGTGGGGCGGTGACCACAGTCGACTACAGCGATGACGGCCGCAATCTGGTCACCGGGGGACTCAACGGTGTGACTCGCGTGTGGGCTCTTCCGGGTCCGGTCTGGGCGGGAGCTCGGGACACGATCTTCACCAGTCCCTTTGCCGCGGACGGCTCGCGTCTGGTGGCCGGCGTCGGTGCCAGGGGTGGCGCGATGTTGGCTTGGAACACCGAGGATCTCGATCGCCCCGCGGTGATGCCGGAGTTGAAACCGCAAGGGGCCGACACTTTCAGCGGTGCGTCGGCGGTGTCGGCAGACGGGAACCTGGCGGTGAGCGGCACCGGCGGCGGCGGTGCATATCTTTGGGACCTGAGTGATCCGGCGTCGCCACGGATCTACAGCGAACCCGCGGTGTACGTGAAGGGCATCGTGGCGGTTGTCGCACTGAATCCCGCCGGAGATCTGCTGGCGGTGTCCTCGCAGGACGACAACAGTATTGCGTTGGTCGACGTTTCCGACCCGTCGGCTCCGAAACTGTTGTCGTTGACCGATGTCGGCTCCTACCCGCAGATGATGGCCTTTCAGCCAGGTACCGACATCTTGGCGATCGCGAACGCCAAGAACGAAGTGGATCTGTGGGACGTGTCGAACGCAGCGTCGCCCCGGGTGGCGGCGACGGTGGGTGGATTCGAAAGCTACGCATTAGCAGTGTCTTTCAGCGCCGACGGAACGCTGTTGGCCGCTGGAAGTGCGGATCACGGTGTCGCCGTGTGGGACGTACGCACACCGTCGGCACCCGAGGAACTCGCTCGTCTCGTCGGCCCCGAGGGCGCAATCTATTCGATCTCGTTCAACCGCGCCGGTGATCGGCTCGCTGCCGGTGTCGGCGACGGAACCGTCTGGCTCTGGGATATCGAGACGCCCTCGCAGTCAACACGATTTGCGACGCTGTCCGCCTACCCGGGTCGCGTCAACGACGCTCAGTTCGCCGGCGAGAGTGACATGATCGCGGGTAGCGGGTCGGACAAGACCGTTCGCTTGTGGGGAATCGACCCCGACGGCGTCGTTGATCGATTGTGCCGCACCGCAGGATCTCCCATCACGGAAGCCGAATGGGAGCGGTACCTGCCCGGTGTTCCCTACCAGGATCCGTGTGCCGGCTGACGCGCTTCAGTTCATCCAGAACTCGAGCGCCGCTTCCCGACCCAGCTCGCCTCCGCTGCCGGTGATCACCAGTCCGGCGGAGGCTGAGCTTGTACGTCACGTCCTTGTTGGTGACGGTGAATCCGTTGCCCGTGGGCGTCGGATCGTCGAGTTCGATGGTGGCGCCGTCGCTCAGCCGTTGACCCTTGTAGTAGTAACGCCCGACTCCGGTTTCGCAGATGACGATTCGTGATCCGGTCGTGACGGCGATGGCGACGGCAGGATTGGTGGAGTTGCAACTGGGGCCGCCGGAGATGAAGCCCTGACGGTTGGTGCCCGAGACGGTCGGCGCTGGTCCGATCGAGGTTGTGACGCGTGGGGGCGTCGTCGTTTTCGGCGCTGTGGTGGGTGCACTCGGCGCCCGAGTCGTGTTCGTGGAGTACGAGTACGGCGTCGTATAGGTGAGACTCCGCGAACTCGCTTCATTGGCGGCGTTGCCGAAAGCGGCGGCGAGCAGCCCGAAGAATGCAATCCACACGATCGCGGCCAGGATGCCGAGTGCGGTGAAGATGTAGCCGATGATCAGTCCGGCAAGGGCGAGTCCGTCGCCTTCTTCGCCGGTCCGTTTGATCTGGCCGCGAGCGATGTGCCCGAAGACGATCCCCAACGGCGCGATGAGGAACGCGAAGACGAGGGCGAGCACCGCGAGTGTGTTCGTCGGCCGCCTGCCGTACGGATCGGGCTGCCCGTACGGAGACGGTTGCCAATTCTGATTGCCCTGGTACCCGTACCCACCCTGATCGCTCATGAGGTGAATCTTGGCATGGACTTGGCCGAAGAGTGCAGGTGATCGCTAGTTTCGGGTACGTGTCTCGAGCTGAGGTGCGATGGTCGGCCAATCGTCGTCGGTCATCGCGAACAGCGCTGTTGTACGCCAACTGCCATCGGCGCGGCGTCGGTGCTTGCGCAGCAGGCCCTCGAACTGAGCGCCGAGCTTTGCGATCGCGGCCCTGGACTGTTCGTTGAACTCGTCCGTGTGCCACTCGACGCGTACGGCTTCGAGCTGGTCGAAGGCGTGACGAAGCAGGAGCAGCTTCGATTCGGGATTGATCCCGGTTCCCTGAACCGATCGCGACAACCACGTGTATCCGATTGCAAGACTGCGGTTTACCGGGTCGATCTGGTACATGGACGTGGTGCCGACCACGGCGTTCGTCGCGATGTTCACCTGCGCAAAGGCGATCCGATTAGGGTCGTCGGTTGCTGCAGCGATGTACTTCTGTGCCTGTTCCCGATCGGTGATGGGCGATGCGGTCCAGCGAAAGATCGCCGGGTCGTCGGCAGCAGCGAGCAGAGCGTCGGTGTGCGCGACGCCCAGGGGTTCGAGTCGGACACGATCACCGGTCAGCGTCGGTGATTCGAACCATGATGCAGTCATCAGGCGTGCTCCCGTGAGTGAGTCGGAAGGTTGTTGTCGGAGTTGGCAATCTGATCGGTCCCACCGGCAAGCGGATACCGCAACGGGACTCGCAGGAACAGGAAGAAGAACACGGCGAGCAGGATGACGTGGCCCCACACGCTCGCCTGGACGACGGCCTCGTACTTGCTCGGATCGAGATTCATGTCCAGTTGGTAGAAGTACCGGAAGATGCCGATACCCAACGCTGCGTCGGCGATCAGATAGGCGACGATCCAGAACCACCGGATCTTGAACAGTACGAGGAAAGGCAGGATCCACAGTGTGTACTGCGGTGAATTGACCTTGTGCAGCAACACGAATCCGCACAGCATCGCGGCACTGACTGCAATCCACGGAAAGTAGCCGTCGCGGACGTAGCGGCGCCAACCCAGATACATCGCGAGCGCGAACGACAACAGGATCATCACCGGAGACAGGATGCTCACCAGTGCGTCGTAGTCGGCGTTGAGTTCGCGAACTCCGAAACCGTAGAAGGGGCGCAAACCCCAGAACCACACCGAGTTGGTGGTGATGTCCGCGCTTCGCTTCTCCTGGAAGCTGAACGACGCGCGCCAGCCTTCGTAGGAAATGAGGGCGAACGGCAGGTTGACGAGGACGACGGTGACGATCGCCGCGCCCGCCGTCATCAGCGCTCCACGAACGTCGTAGCGCTTGCCTTCGGTGCCGCGTAGAAGCACGTAGGCCATGAGCGGCAGCACGAACATTCCCGGGTACAGCTTCAAACAGAAACCGATCGCCAGGATGACGGCCGCCAGAACCGCGCGAGTTCGCAGCGGGATCCGCTCGAACGTCATCAGGAAGATCGCGCCGACGCTGGTGGCCACCACCGGGAGCTCCCAGTTGTGGAATGCGTACAGAACCAGGGGCGGAGTCGCCGACCACACGAGCGCGTACGCGCCGCTCATCTTGCCGAGCATCCACGCCGTGAGCAGTCCGAAAGGAGCCAGGATCAGGGCCGAGTGCAGAAGGAAATCGGTGTCGGTGTGTGAGCCGATACCGCCCAGCCACATCAGAATTCCGCTGAGCACCGGGTATTCGACGGTTCCGCCGGTCAGGAATCCTTCGGGCGTTATCCCTCCGGTGACGAAGGGGAACAGATGCTGATCGATACCTCGTCCGAGCCAGAGCAACTGAATGTCGGAGTAGCAGACGTCGATGTTCTTGTTGACGTCGAAGTTCAGGCTTCGTCCGTCGGGCGCGAACGGTGCACCGCCGCATCTGGCCTTGTTGAAATAGCCCAGCGCCATCGTCAGCCCGCACAATCCGACGACCAACGCCAGGATCGACGCCGGGGTCTTGCGGTCTGTTCGCATGATTCTCACCCTAGGGGGCGCAGTGGCTCGCGGGGTGATGCGTCTGCACCACGCGTCGCGCATCGACCTGGCGGTCTTCCCGGAGGGCCGGGACGATTTCCCTGGTCAAGGCCCCTCGTGTAACCTACGAGGGTTGCTGACGCAACGACCCTCCTGCCACGGATAGTCCGTGGCCGTTTTCACTTAGTCCACAGGAGGTGATGAGGTCTTATGCGTCATTACGAATTGATGGTCATCCTTGACCCCAGCCTGGACGAGCGCACTGTCGCTCCTTCACTGGATACGTTCCTCAATGTTGTGCGCCAGCACGGCGGCACGATCGACAAGGTCGATGTCTGGGGTAAGCGTCGTCTCGCCTACGAGATCCTGAAGCATGCTGAAGGTATCTACGCGGTGATCGACATCAACGCCACTCCCGCCACCGTCGCTGAGCTCGATCGTCAGCTCGGTCTGAACGAGTCGGTTCTGCGCACGAAGGTTCTGCGCCACAACAAGTAATTACTGTCGGTAGCGAGCTCTACTCTCGCGCCCAACGGTCTTACATCAATGCAGGAGGAACCACATGGCTGGCGACACCATCATCACCGTCATCGGAAACCTGACGGCTGATCCTGAACTTCGTTTCACCCCGGCGG
This sequence comes from Rhodococcus sp. OAS809, assembly GCF_040546695.1. Taxonomy (NCBI): domain Bacteria; kingdom Bacillati; phylum Actinomycetota; class Actinomycetes; order Mycobacteriales; family Nocardiaceae; genus Rhodococcus; species Rhodococcus sp. OAS809. The sequence goes on from NZ_JBEPOI010000002.1 coordinate 4,254,796, forward strand.
GTGCCGCGGTTGCAAACTTCACGGTTGCTTCCACGCCCCGCACCTTCGACCGTAATTCCAATGAATGGAAAGACGGCGATGCGCTGTTCATGCGTTGCAACATCTGGCGCGAAGCAGCCGAGAACGTCGCGGAGAGCTTGACCCGTGGTTCACGAGTAATCGTGAGCGGCCGGCTCAAGCAGCGTTCGTACGAAACTCGCGAGGGCGAAAAGCGAACTGTCGTCGAGCTCGAAGTCGATGAAATCGGTCCTTCACTGAAGTACGCCACGGCAAAGGTCAACAAGGCCAACCGTGGTGGCGGCGGTGGAGGCGGCAACTTCGGCGGTTCCTCCGGCGGATCGGGTGGCGGACGTCCGAGCGCTGCACCTTCGGGTGGAGACGATCCTTGGGGCAGTGCGCCTCAGGCTTCGGGCTCCTTCGGTGGTGCGGGCAGCGACGAACCGCCCTTCTGATCCGTACCTGATCAGGAACATCCAGAAAAGAGCAAAGACATGCCGAAGCCGCCCTTGCGCGACAAGGTTATGAAGAAGAAGGTCTGCACCTTCTGCAAAGAGAAGAACACGCAGATCAACTACAAGGACACGACGTTGCTTCGTAAGTACGTCAGCGATCGCGGAAAGATCCGTGCTCGCCGTGTCACCGGCAATTGCGTCCAGCACCAGCGCGACGTTGCCATTGCCGTCAAGAACTCACGTGAGGTAGCACTGCTGCCTTACGCCACCGTGGCTCGCTAAGGAAAGGGAGGAAAGAACATGAAGCTCATCCTCACCGCTGACGTGGACAACCTCGGTGCGCCTGGCGACACCGTGGAGGTCAAGGACGGCTACGGCCGTAACTACCTGCTCCCCCGCGGACTGGCAATCGTCGCCACCCGTGGCGCCGAGAAGCAGGTCGAGGGCATCCGTCGTGCACAGGAAGCGCGCGCTGTGCGCGGCCTGGATCACGCCAAGGAGCTCAAGGCAGCTATCGAGGGCCTCGAGTCCGTAACGCTGACGGTCAAGACCGCCGGTGGCTCGGGCAAGCTCTTCGGTTCGGTTACCGTCGCTGACGTCGCTGCTGCGATCAAGGCTGCCGGTGGACCGGTTGTCGACAAGCGCTCCATCGTGTTGCCGAAGGCTCACATCAAGAACACGGGCAAGCACGCCGTGGTCGTGAACCTGCACCCCGATGTGGTTGCCAAGTTCAACCTGAACGTCGTCGGCGCATAGTCGACTGTTCGTCTTGTCGGGCCCCGCACACTTCGGTGTGCGGGGCCCGACGTTTTGTTTCGGGGTGCGGTGTGCCGCCTGTCAGCGTCCCGAATCGGACCTGGGGATAACTCTCACACTGTGATGTTCGACTTGGTGATCAGTGACGAATCGGGCGAGGCAACACGCCCGACACGCCGACGCGCCGACTGTGGAAAAACTATTTTCATCAACAGGCCTGTGAAATTGTGGATAGCCATCTACCTGGTCTTTTGTAGTTACTAAGCAAAGTAGTCCCCAAATGCTCCACAGGCGGTGCACACCGTGGGGCGGGAGTTTCCACAAAGCATCCACAGGTTTATCCACAGTCCGGTTTGTATGCGGACCTACTAGTCCCTAACGTCATCTCGGCGTCTATCTACAGCCCGGCCGAATGCGGCTAGGGGATGTCGGTGGGGGCAGGTACAAATGATGAGGGCGCTGCGGTTTCTGGCAGTGTCGTCGAGTGTTTTACGGGAAGGTCTCGCTTGTGGCTGTTGTAGATGATCGAGGACCTTCCGACTTCTCAGGGCCGGACTACCCGGGCCCTCCCGAGGCCGAGCCCGACCAGGAGTTCGGACGCCAGCCACCTCAGGACATGACTGCCGAGCAGTCGGTGCTCGGCGGCATGCTGCTGAGCAAGGACGCCATCGCTGACGTCCTCGAGGTACTGCGTCCGGGTGACTTCTACCGGCCCGCCCACCAGTCCGTCTACGACGTGATCCTGGACCTCTACAGCCGTGGCGAGCCCGCCGACCCGGTGACGGTCTCCGCCGAGCTCGACCGTCGAGGTGAGCTCCGCCGTATCGGTGGTGCTGCCTACCTGGTGACGCTGACCCAGACAGTGCCCACAGCCGCCAACGCCGCCTTCTATGCCGAGATCGTGGCCGAGAAGTCCGTGCTGCGTCGTCTGGTCGACGCCGGTACTCGCATCGTCCAGTACGGCTACGCCGGCACCGAGGGCCAGGACGTGGCCGAGGTTGTCGACCGCGCGCAGGCCGAGATCTTCGAGGTCACCGAGCGTCGAACCACCGAGGACTTCGTACCCCTCACCGAGCTCCTCCAGCCCACGATGGACGAGATCGACTCCATCGCCAGCCGCGGCGGAATTTCCCTCGGTGTGCCCACCGGATTCAAGGATCTCGACGAGATCACCAACGGCCTTCACGCTGGTCAGATGATCATCGTCGCGGCTAGACCTGGTGTGGGCAAGGCGCTTGCCCTCGATACTCCCCTCGCGACGCCCAGTGGCTGGACCACGATGGGTGACGTTGCTGTCGGCGATCTGTTGATCGACAACCACGGCAAGCCGACGCGGGTTGTTGCCGCTACCGACGTGATGGTTGACCGCCCTTGCTACGAGGTCGAGTTCTCCGACGGAACTGTGTTGGTGGCCGACGAGCAGCATCAGTGGTTGACGGAGACGCGTGCTTCGCGCCGTTCAGCGCAGAACGCCAAGACAGGTTACAACCGCTATAAGAATCAAAAGACATTCGCCGAGGTCCGAACCACGGCGGAGATCGCATCGACGGTGCGATGCGCAACGGCGGATGGCCGCGTTAATCACTCTGTCGTGAATGCCAAGCCGCTCGACCTACCAACGCAGGATCTCCTTGTCCCGCCCTACACACTTGGCGCTTGGCTAGGTGACGGTTCTACTGCCTGCGCACAATTCACCATTGCTGATCCCGAGATCATCATGTTGATCGAGGCCGAAGGCCTGGTTGCAGTTCCGTCCAAGTCGGCGCATTTGCGCTACAGCCTTAAATTAGCCCCGGAAGATCCCGTCGCTCCGCGCGATTGCGTTGTGTGCGGAAAGAGCTTCGTGCCGTTCACCAGTCAGGTGCGAACGTGCGGTCAATCATGCGGCGGCAAAGCACGTTTCATGTCTGACCCTGTACCTGCGCCAACCTGTTCACACTGTGGTGGACCTTCGATCGGGCTGCGACTGTGCCAGAAGTGCCGCAATGAGTACGGCACGGTTCAAGGACGCCTACGTACGGTCGGTGTTCTGGGCAACAAGCACATCCCTGTCCAGTATCTCCGTGGGTCCGAGGCGCAGCGTCGTGCGGTTCTTGCGGGGCTTCTCGACACTGATGGAACTGTGACTGCCGGTGGCTCCGTTCAGTTTTCGGTAACCAACGAGCGCCTCGTCCGCGATGCCCAGGAATTAGTGGTCAGTCTTGGCTATCGCTGCCAAATGAGCACAAAGCGAGTCAACGGTCGCACCGAGGCTTCGTCGACTGCATTCACCTTGACCTTCTCGACTGATGACGAAGTGTTCGGTCTTACGCGGAAAGCGATGCTGCACAAGGAGCGTCGAGCGAGTAAAAGCACTGCGCGCAGCGGATCGCGCTACATTGTCGATGTTCGACCAATTGCGAGTGTTCCGGTTCGCTGCGTCGAGGTCGACAACTCCGACCACATGTACCTGGCCGGTCATTCGATGGTCCCGACGCACAATTCCACGCTCGGAATGGATTTCCTGCGTTCCTGCTCCATCACGCACGGCATGGCCAGCGTCATGTTCTCGTTGGAAATGAGCAAAACCGAGATCGTCATGCGTCTGCTGTCCGCAGAGGCAAAGATCAAGCTCGGCGACATGCGCTCCGGAAAGATGACCGACGACGACTGGACCAAGCTCGCGCGTCGCATGAGTGAGATCAGTGAGGCGCCGCTATTCATCGATGACTCCCCCAACCTCACCATGATGGAAATCCGCGCAAAAGCGCGGCGGCTCAAGCAGAAACACGACATTCGCCTGATCGTCATCGACTACCTCCAGCTGATGAGCTCGGGTAAAAAGGTCGAGTCCCGTCAGCAGGAAGTCTCCGAATTCTCCCGTAGCCTAAAGCTTTTGGCGAAGGAGCTCGAAGTTCCGGTTGTCGCGATCTGTCAGCTCAACCGTGGTCCCGAGCAGCGAACCGACAAGCGTCCCCAGGTCGCCGACCTTCGTGAGTCCGGTTCACTCGAGCAGGACGCCGACATGGTGATTCTGCTGTACCGCCCCGACGCGACCGAGCGAGACGATCCCCGTGGCGGTGAAGCCGACCTGATTCTGGGTAAGCACCGTAACGGCCCGACCGCGACAATCACTGTGGCGCACCAGCTTCATCTCTCGAAGTTCGTCGATATGGCGCGGGGATAGCTGCTGCCGCCATCGCCTGGTGATGAGACAAAAATCGGACATCATGAGATTTTGAGACAAACACCTGCAGTTTTGTGAATTTGAGACAAATGCGGGCTGAGCCCACTCTCAGCTTTCTGAAGGTTGGAATTGCTGCGTGCCAGGACACTGTTTCCTGCACACAGCGACGCCTTGCGGGCAAATACGACCGCAAGACGTCGGTATCGTTGGGGGTTTAGGTTGGTCGGGGTGGTTCGTAGCTGGCTATCTGCCGGAGGCGATCGATGTTCGCCCGCACGAGGTGGTACAGCGAACTGCCAGTCGGTGTGAGTTGGCGTGGCCCGTGGCTGGTATCTCGTGTGAAAACGTCGGTTCCGAGTGCCTTGGCAAGGTAGGTGTATTCCCGGCGTATCTGGGTGGGTCGGACCCCGAACATCGCGGCAGCGTCGCCATCGAGCTTGCAGTGGGCGCTGTCGGCGAATCGGCAGAGTCGAAGTGCTGCAATCTTTTCGCCGGCGAGCGCCAGATGGACGAGTTCTTCGGGGTCGCCTGCAGCGGATGCTGCGAGTGTGAGTGAGAGGCTCGTTCGTCGGAGATCGCTGCGACCGATGTCGGGGAGGTAGCGTTCTTCGCGCCCGCGGTCCGCCCATGTATCAGTTTCAATTGTGAATTGTGGTGTATAACTTACTGGTTCACCGATTCGATGCTTCAGCAAAAGGCGTTGCGCGACTTCGCCGGACTTGTCTTGGAGGTCGACCGGCATCGTCAGGACGAACTTGCGGTAGCTGTAGGCTGCGGGGCCGTGGAGCAGAGCGGCTCCGTAGGTCACGAGCGGGTCGCTGCCGGTCAGGAGCTGCCAGATATAGCGTTGGATCTTCCATGTGAATGCGGTGGTCAGGTAGGTGTTTGCTGCTCGGGCGAGAAGTCTGGTGTGGTTACGTCCGATGTCGGATGGCGCGGGGAAGAGGTGGCGCCGCCTCCGGTAGTCGATCGGTGGCGGGTATGACAGTAGATGCGCATGCAGGTTTTGAAGGTAGTTGAATACTTCGGTTCCGTGTTCGTTGCTGATGAGATGGTTTAGTGCATAGCGGATTTCGTCGGCGTTGTAGTCAAGGCTGAATTCCAGGGCGAGTCGGTTGTAGTCTGGTTTGCGTCCCATCGAGGCGAGTGCGATCGGTGCGGTGAGCGGGAAGAGTCGTATGACTCGGTCGGGGAGTTCGGGAGCGTTGTCGCGTACCTGCCTCCAGATGCAGGAGGGAAGATTCATCGCGTCGATCGATCGTGTGGTGGCGTTAGTCAATGCCTTCGCGGAATGCTGTGGTCGGCGGCGTCCGAGCCGGTCGCTCAAGACGGTTCCGGTTTGTGGCGGTCGGCGCCAGCTGAGTAACCGTTCGAGGTGGACGGTGCAGGTGGCGTGGTTCCTTCGTCGTAGATGGTCGATGATGTGTGTGATTCGCGATGGTGACAACCACGTATCAAGTAAGTCTCTGCCGCTGGCAGCGGTGGTGAGGATGCCGATCGCCGCGGTTTGTGCGATGAGAAACTGTGGGGTTGTTACTTCGGATACTCCACTTCGGCCCATGGGTGTGCTGACGAAGTCCGACCGACTCAGTTTTTGAGTCCACGCTCCTGGGTCCGGGCTGTCGGGGATGGATCCGACGCCATCGACGTAGGTCATGGCGTTGAGAGCGTGCCGGGTCAGGAGCGAGGCGTCTGTGAGGATGCTTTCCGCGCTGAGGAACTCGTCGCCGGTGTATGCGCATGAAGCGCCGTTGGTGTGCAGGATTCTGGTGAGCCATGAGTGCGTTTCGTAAGCGGCCGAGTGGATTTCGATTGTGTGCGCCGTGTTCTGAGCCAGGATTTCGGTGGCACATCCGTGACTGCATCTTCTGAGGCGCCATGCGGATATGTGGGAGCCGGTAGTGCGTGGGTGGTGTGTGCGCGTGTCACGCGCTCTCGATCCGCACGCGGGACAGTTGTCTCTTAGCACTGTGTGGTGTTCCTCGCAGATGTTGATCCAGCGCAGGTGCCAAGGCAATTTCCAGCGGAGATCGTCGTCGATGAGACATATGGGGCAGTAACCGGTTCCGCGTACCTGAGACCATGGGCCGGTCGATGAATCACGCGTGACGTTCGCGAGCCCGACAGGCTTGTATCGACGTAGTGTCGCCTCGGCCAATCGGTCAGGGTCCACACCGGTGCACTCGGAGACGCGAAGGAGCGAGGGGTCGTCGACGGCCCTGGTGAGGGGTAGGGCTTTGTCCTTGTTGATGGTGTCGTCGTGGCCTGTAATGTCGCGTGGGCGGCACCCGTTGAGATCGGCGAGAAGTTCGATCCAAGAATCGAGTGACTCGTCGTGAAGAAGATCGGCTCGGATTGGAATCATTCGGTGGCCTTTCTCTTGGATTCGAAGATGAGGTCATTGACTGTGGGGCTCCGGCGGTGGGCAATTGCGGCGATAGTGGCGTCCTTGAGCAGCTCGAGGGACAGGCCTGTTCGGCCGCCGGACGCGTGAAAGAGGTTGGCGGCGAACGTCGCGTCACGGAGTTCGCTGCTGTCGAGTCCGTCGATGAGTTCAAGTCGGCCGATCAGTGCACCGATACGTCGATGCCAGGCTCGCATTTGAGTCTTGTCCGTGTCGACGAACGGCATCAGATCGCGACGATGCATTCGACCAGCGAGCTGCACTGCTGCGGAGTATTCGTCCTCTGAGCGATCCGTCCGTCTGAGGAGGGCGCTGTTTTCGAGTCCGGCTCCGACGAAGACGAAACTGACAGGAAGCGCGTCGACCGTCATTTTCAGGTTGTCGGTCAGATCACGAGCGGCACCCACGCGGCGAAGCATGTGCGCGTCGTCGACGACGATCATCCGAGTTCCGATGCTGGGCAGCACTGTTCGTAGCTGCCGGAGCATGTCGGCCCCCGTCGCCAGCCTGGTGTTCGGGACGCTGGCGAATGCGCCGATAGCCCGTAGGAGTGTCGGCCAGCTTGCGCCCGCATCGCTGACGAAAACTACCGGTATGTGTTCGGCTCGAATACCTTTTCCTGGATCGTGAGGATGTTTGAGTAGGTCGTCATGTATTCGGAGCATGGCGGCCGTGGTCGCCTGTGTTTTTCCGACGAGTGATGGCCCGTTGATCGCGACCCATCGACGGCCCGCATTCACCGAAGTGGCGTTGTGGTCGAGCAACTTGCGCATGTCGTTTTCGATCGTTTGGATGTCGGAAGTCTCGATGGGGCCGATCGATCTGATCCATCGGGCGAGTGTGATCCCATCACCGTCGATCCCGCACGGCGGCGCATCGGCAGAGTCTCGCCGCCGCAGTCGAGGCCAGTCTGCGCGGTTCTGTAGGACGGGTGGCTGATCTGCTATGAGGGAACGAATGGCAGATGTTGTCTGGATTGTCATGGGTCACCACACCTCGTCGGTATCGGCTGGCTCGAGATCCCAGATCGCGAAAGTGTCCACGTCGACTGGCGGTAGTGCCGGCATGCCGATGCCGCTTGTCTCAGTCGTTCCGGGGTTCGACTGCGGGACCGGAGCTGAGTTCGCGACACGGGCGCGGTCAAGGGACCAACGTTTGCGTTCGTGTTCGGCTAGTTCGTCAGCGAACTTACAGAAGGCAATTTCGGCGTTGTCTCGCTCTTCGCGGGTCAACCGATTGCGCCCGAGGAACTGCGAAAAGTCATCTGCGACAAGGTCACTGAACGGAGGAAATGTCGTACCGTCGTCGTGGATGGCGGTGAGGGTGTGCCAGCGCCCGTCGAAGTCGTCTCGAAAGAACATCCGAGACCTGTCGTAGCTGTCGTAAAAGAACCGGCGCTTGCGTCCAGGCCGAGCCAACGGCGAGATGGACCCTCTCCGAACCTCGTTGAGGATCGGTCCATCGTAGCGGAAGTCTCGATAGTGAACGCCGTCCGACGACACTGCAAGATCGGCACAGTCGAGGAAACCGAACACGTCATCGGGGTGGGGAGCTACGTGCAGATCACCACCCCGAATCAAGCATTGCTCATACCGCTGGGCGGGAGTCAAAAAGTGCCCCTTCTTGGTTGCTGACGGTAGTCCGCTGTGAGGAAGATGCGGATAGTAGGTCATCGCCCATTCCTTGCAGATCGATTGCACCGCAGACAATGTCAGAGTGGCATTGACATCATCGCCTCGGTTTTCGGGACCGTTGCCGGTGAAGCCATCGAGGTTCTGCTGCATGATGGCTAGTGACCGATTCACAGACTCGACGTAGGGCTTGTCCATGCCGCGTCGGGTTCGTGCCAGTTCGATCGTGCTACCCCACCGTGCAAGCGCATCGACGACACGGTAATTCTCGTACTCGCTGCCGTGATCGATAACCAGCACGCCGATACCCATCCCTGGATGGACGAGCGTTTCTCGGGGCACGCCCAGCGCAAGAGTGTGGGGGCGGGCAATTTCAGGTAGGACGAGCGGCGACATTACGTCGAAGAGCAGCATCCGCGTGTCTCGGCCCGATGGCTTCTCAGCCGTGACCCGTACCGTGACCAGTCGAGTTGCCACACACACGGCGACGCTGATCCATGGCCGTATTTCCTTTCCCGTGTCGGGGCATCTAATCCACACGTTGAGTTCGGTGGCATCAATTTCAATTCTCTCGCCGGGCATTGACGGTGCAGGCCTGCGATATCCGCGTTGAGCCCGGGCGTTGTTGGTGCGACGAGTCCGTGCTGTGCCCGCGAGAGTCAGTTCGGTGGACAGTATCCGGACGACAGCTTCGAGGCGGAAAGATGTGAGCAGTGGGTCGTTGATTCCCAGGTGGTCTAGCTCTCGCAGCACTCGCGTCTTCCTCGCTTGGAGACCCACCGTCGACTTGTGCCTCGCCAGATCCAATAACACTCGGTAGATTGTGTCCAATGTGCCCTCGCGGAGACCCAATCTCGGGTCGTCGGGGCGCGATTTGTCAGCGTGACGAGGAATGAGCGCGTGGATGCCGCCGCTCTCGAAATCCGAAACCATGCGATACAACTGAGCGCGTGAGTATCCACGGGTGCCTGCGAGATCTCGGGTCAGCGTCCGGAGTCTCGATGGCCGCGTGGTCAGTGCAGGGTTGTACCGAGGATCGCTGTCGGGGCCGACAACTCCTGACGGGTCCCCGTGGATCACAGTGCGTGCGTGTGCGGCTCGTTCGATCGTTTGCAACTTGACGTGCGTCGGTAGATCGTCGAGTAGGTCGCTGTCGCTGGTGTCGGTGATCCTCGGCTGATCGATCATGCAGAAGTCATTGAACATCCAAATAGCCTGCAGCAGAGCTGTTTCGATGTACTCGCCGGCATCATTTCGCAGAGTCGCAGTTGGTGGGGTCAGTGTCGCCGCGATCGAGATCACCGTACATAGCTGCCCGTCCACCTCGAAGCGGGTTCCCAGGCCGAACGTGTTGGTATTCATCGCCATGCCACCTCCGACGCCTGCGTGATGGGCCGGTCGAGATCGACGTCGAGATGGCACTGCGCGAGCGCCCGCAGAGCCCGTCCACGTCCTACCGGGCCGCCGCCGAACGCATCCGACACTGCACCAAGGCTTTTCGTTGACTGAATGTCGCTACCCGCCACCCACCAAGGCTCTTTCATGGCAGGCGCTTTCCACCGGAGCGCGCCGAGCAGGCGAAGATTCACAGTTCGCTGGCGCGGCATCGTCCCACATACGCGGTAGTCGATGCCGTGCGCCCGAAACGTTTCCGGAAGTAGCTCGGTCAGTATCACTCGGGCGTACGTGCCCATGTCGTCTTCGGCGCGCACGCTGACGATCTCTACACCACTGTCGCAGGACACTAGGAGGTCCGGTATTTGAAGGATGCACCGCTCCCCAACGGGCCAAGACAGCACACAGGCCTGGCTTTGATAGCGGTGCACGTCGGCTCGGCGGTCGAGTTCCATCATCCAGAGTTGCTCGAGCTTGGATTCGGCCCATACTACGGCTGGTAGGCCAGCAAAACGGGCAGTATGGATCATCAGGTTTGAGCGTGAATGCATATGTGACCCCAGCCGGCGCACCGGCATCACGGACTCGACATTCGTTCTCGTCAGGGTTGCTACCGGCGCGATGCGGGTGTCTGCGCCGTCCCACAAAATCACGCTGCATTCGGCGACGGCCTTGGCCCGGATTTGTGGATCGCGAAGTGCGTCGAGCGCATCCCGGCGGGGCAATGCGCGGCGGAGGTGCGCAGTGATCTGTTTGGGTGAGCGACGAACTCCTCGGCGCGCACTCACAGAAGTGCCTGGTACCAGCGGCGATCTCATCGTGGACCCCAGACTGGTAGCCCGGCACAGTGGTCGAGTACAGGTCGATCTGCCGCTTCAAGGAGTCGATCCGCAACGAATAGAACCTTGACAACGCCCGATGGGCAGGCTGAAATAGACATAACAAACCTCCAAGTCAACAAGGTGAGTTTGGGTGAGGCAGCGGCGACCACCGCTGTTGAGATTTGAGGAAAAGCCGGGTTGGCGCCCGGCTTTTTCCATGCCCAGAATGGCTAGGGACCGTCACGGCTTCGTCGCGAGCACTCGCATTCAAGAGCGTCAAGAGCCTCAGCAGTTACTGCACTGAGCGTGCGCTGGGACAGCCGTGCGCGCTCGTAGAGGCGTTGGGCAGTCTTAGCGGGCAGTCGGACCTCAACCCGCACGGTGTCGTCCGGCTCGAAGTTCCTCGTCGTGCGTCGCCCAAAATGAGCCGACGGAAGTTCTATCATCGAGTGCGCCATCCTTTCGCCGTGTTTCAATTTCTGGTCGGCGCACCTCCGATGTCACACAGAGTACCGGCTCGGCCCGGTACTCCACAATGGATTCGACCGTCGAATTAGGTGTGCAATATTTCGAAATATGTGGTGGAGCAGCGTGATTGCTGTCGGGCAAGCGTGTGTCACCGCCCCGATCAATGATCGGGTGGGGTCCTGTTCCGGTTCGGCTCCATGATTGGCTCTGGGCCGCGACTGACTTGACCGGATTGGAAGTTGACGCTCGTAGAAGGTAGGCCAAACGGGACGTCGCGGCTCACAATCTAGCGAAGTTTCTTGCTGCAATGGTGCCGGCGCACATACTCTGATTTGATCGCCGAGTACGCGATTGAGGAGGTGATCTGTGATGAGTGCACTCTCGACTGGCGCGCGGATCGAGAAGGCGAGGCTCGCTGCCCAAATCGCAAGCCGACGCGAACTGGCCGACAAAGCTGGTATCTCCCCGTCCACTCTCTCGCGCATCATCGCTGGCACCCAGCCGGCGAAGGCGAACGAGCTACTCGCTCTCGCGATGGCGCTCGGTTGTAACTTGGCCGAACTGGCAGGCATCGCCACGACGGCTGGACACCTCCAGTGCGGAGCTCGGCCGGACAGTGGCGCGAACTTTGAGGTGATGCGAGAGCAACTGCTCCAGTTCTTCGAACTCAACTCCTACCTGGACGAGTAGAGCATCAGCCTCCGCCAGTAAACACAGAGACAGACGTCAGCAATCACGGGCAGCGCCCTCGCTCGAGCTAACGCGACATCCGCCGCGTAGCTTCGATTGCTTCAAACCCTTTTTCTTGCATAGTGTTTCGCTCGTGACCTTGTAGTTCTTGTAGGGGATGCGGGCAGGCGCATTTGCTGGGGAAAGCTTGTGCGGCTTCCTTTCGTCTTCCGGTGGCTACGGCATTAGGGGGTGCAGCAACGGCATTGCGAGTGCAGCAATGAATCAGGTCTGAAGTCGATCAAGGTGCAGAACTTGCCGCAGTTTTCAGGCTCGGGGCTCTTCGAGCGTCGACCGCGGATCGAAGTCGGTGGACGCATGACTCAATCCGAGGCCATCACCAATTTCTTCTGAATCACCGAACTCGTCTGACCAAACAATCCGTCGGAGGTCAATCCGCAACGGATGAGGGTCTGGCCAGGTGCCGCTCCCTCGCCCAACTCCGCTGGGCGTCCGAGAAGTCTCTAGTGCCACACAATCCACCGCCGAGTGGACCTTGGGCCGCGCCTCTCCCCACATTCGACAGAGATCCGAGGAGAAGATCGGACCTGGCGGAGCAGTTCACCATCGCCGAGTTCACCGGAGGACCAGCAGCGCATGTCGAAGTCATCGAGATCGCGATCTTGGTGCCGGCTCTTGGCCTGGCAGACGAGCTGCTGTAGGCGAGGTTCGCTCTGTCTGCAGCATCCGAAACAACCGCGCTTCGTTGCCGGTGGTAGAGGAAGCCCGAAGCGATCATCATCTCTCGCAAAATCGCATGCCTTGGGAAAGGCGGTTTGTGATTCATCAGTACTGTGAGTCGCTTCATCCGGCCCCAAAACGATGCGCGGGTTCGGTGATGCTGACGCCGGATGACGCTCCGGCGCCGCCTACTGACTGTCGGCATCGCACAATATCCGAATGATGACAACAGATTCGCCGCATGGAGATTCGCGAGTAGACAGGCCGCCAGTTCTTGAGCCGCCACCTGGATCGCGCGGCACGCGGATCGGGTTCTTTGCAGGCACCGCGCTCGCTACGGTGAGTGCCGCCTTGTTTATAGTGTCGGGATTTGCGATCCTTTCCGGAGGTTCGGGGGTCGCGCAGCCCGTTGCGACAATCCTCGGTGGAGCTGGCGTTCTCGGGGCCGGTGTCCTCACTTTCCGATCCGCACACAACACTCGAATTAGTGCGGAGAGAACCGCCGCTGAACAACTCACACATGCGGCAACCGAACTTGAACACGCGAAAAGCGTCGCGGCAGACGAGAAAGCGAGACACGAGAAGCAATTTGAGGAGCAGCGACAACAAAGCGAGCTTAGTCGGGCGGAGCAAACGAAGACGGACGAGCGCAACCATCACCGAGAAGTGATACGAGACTTACGATCTCGATACACCACCTGCGCCGAACAACTCGCCCACGAATCCGCTGCTATCCGGCTCGCTGGCGTCTACGCCCTCGCATCCCTTGCCGACGACTGGCAGCAACAGAACGACCGCAATGAGAAACAAGTCGCCATCGACCTACTCCGCGCCTACCTTCGCACCCCCAACACTCACACTCCAGAACTGATCGCGGCCATGCTGCCAGATACGGGCGAGCTGGAAGTGCGCAAGACTATCCTCCTCGCGTTGCACAACCGCTCAGCTGAAGAGACCTCGGATCCGAAAAGCTGGAAAGGATTCGACTGCACCATTAGCCGTGCGGACCTATCCAACTTGAATCTGACCTCCTCAGACATTCCCGGAGCATTCCTTCGGAGTGTGAACCTATCCGGTGCGATTCTGACCGGTGCGAACCTGACGTCAGCGAACCTGGGTGGCGCAGATTTGGTATCCGCGGACTTGACTTGGGTAAATCTTTCTGGTGCGAAATTGTTTCACGCGGACTTGACGGGTGCGATCCTGGTTGACGCAGATTTGTCGAGCGCGAACCTGACCCGCGCGGATTTCTCCGGGGCTCATCTATCTGGTGCGAACCTGACTTCAGCGAACCTGACCTCGGCGAACTTGCTAGATGCCGTCATGTTCACTGTGAACCTGTCTGGTGCGAATCTGTCCAGTGGAAAGTTGTCCGGTGCGGACTTATCTGACGCGAATCTATCTGGAGCAAACTTGACCGGAGCGAAGTTATCCGGCGCAGATTTGGGGTCCGTGAACCTGACCGCAGCAACATTAGTTGACGCGGACTTAACGAACGCCGATCTCACCGAAGCGAACCTGACCAACGCGAACCTGCACGCTGCAAATCTCGCAGGTGCAAAGATTGAACGTGCAAACCTTAGCCACATTTACTGGAGTGCGCTCACAGTGTGGCCGGACGAATTCTCCCCGCCCGCGTCACGTGACCGCCCCTAGGCGGGGAAGGGGGTGTCTACGGTTCGCCTAGGCAGTGCCTCAATATCGGCCATTACCGAGCGATGATCCACGCGAGGGCAACAGCGTCACTTCTGGCCGATGGTTCCGGCTGAATTCCGTCATGGATGCCTCCATCCCCTCGTCCCCGGGAGCGCTTAGCGTTCTGGCGGCCGGGTTCATGAATCCCGGGAGTAGCAGTTTCTGGCGTAGCGGTGCACCGCGTGGCTGTCGGTGAACCGGACTGACAGTGATCTAACCTATTGCCTAGCGAGGCGCCGACACGAGAGGGCAGGAATAAATAGTGGACAAGTTTGACGAGGGGTTGCGCTGTCAAGATGTTCATGCTGGACTACGAAATGTCAATCCCAATTCGGGAGTCCTAGTTCCGCTCGCCGGGACCCAGATGATCGGAATGGCAGCCAGTGTGGCGGCACTCGTTCGCGGATTGGACGTTGTTAGTGACGCGCAAGCACTGCGAGCGGTCGCGGCCGAGCAATTGGATGTGAGTCCGTATGCTTTTGACAACGTCATAAGATCTCTCGCGGATCTGGAATTTATCCAGGGTGTCGTCTACGAATCTGATCGGGTTGTCCGATTCACTGAAACTGTCCCATTTTACGACGATTTGTACGGCCGCCTTGGGGAAGCGTGGCGTGAAAAGCAGCCGACGGACCTCGAAGAGCAAATGGTTATTGCTGTCGATCGACTGGCTGAATCTCCGGTCCCGGTGGAGGAACTTGCAAGCCGGGCGGGTCTGGACTCCACGGACCTCCCGAGATTAATTGAAATCGGAGCACAATCCCAGTTAATCAAGACCATCGAAGTCTCGGGCGGGTTAGTCGCATACTCGCCATTCTTTGGGTTTGAGAATCCAGCTCTACTGGCAGAGTTGATACGGGATCACGGACCAGCGCAAATAGCGGACGCATTCGCGGCCGTCGTTGGTGAGCAAGGTCTGCCTGTCGAGTCGGCGAACAAAGTTCTCATAGACGCAGTTGGAAGGGGTCTGATACTCGCGCCTGCCGTTGAGTTGCCCGGAGGAACCTTGCAACCCTTTGCTACCCTCCCTTACAGCCTGGACTCAACGCTACTGAGGTCGAGGAAGCCAGTCTTGGAGAAGGCTCTCGCTGTGGTCGCTTGCCTCCGCTGTGGGCAGCATTTTGGCGGCTACAGTAATTTGTCGGCCGCTGGTTTGATTAATGTCATTGACAAACTACTCGACCCAAATCGTGGATATCTTAATCCGCGAGGGGAGCATGAACGTCAATATCGCCTGATGCACCGCAGTGGCCTCATTGCCTTTGGGCCCGACTTAAGGCATGGGGGTACATGGGTGACACCGCGTTTCATCGACACCACTGATAATAGGGAAGCGCTCGGAATTGCGAGAGACTTGCTGTCTCAGGGTCAGCAAATTGAGGGTCGTGGCGGCGGGGACGAAGCTCGTAAGATATTGGAACTCGGCGCGCCGTACACTGCGCCGATGCAGACCCTCAATCGAATGAAGAACAAGCCTAACATTGATGATAAGTCCTGGCAGGCGGTTATCGATAAAGCGTTGGGGAGAGGCGCACGGTGAGTGAACTCGATTTGGGGCTCAAAGTCGCGGCACGCCGGTTGTTGTGGCGCATGGGATACACAACGCGTATCGATGTTCAACTCCGGAGCGTGGGCGGAGTTGCGACTGCTTCGGCTGGGAGCCCTCGTCGGTCGGCTGGGGCGGAGTCGTTTACAGATCTTGATGTGCTTGGCCTTACGATATCTGGTGGCTACCGAGTTGAAAGTGCCATCGTAGACTGTAAAACCACTGCCAAGGGATCTACCGGCCGAATGTTCTGGGTTCGTGGAGTCGCGGATCTATTCGCTGCCGACGCAGCGTATATGTTGCGCGAGACCGACGTGTCACACGCAGCGAGACAGCTCGCGAATCGACTCCACATAACAGCATTGAATAGCAAGGAGCTAGCTCAGGCGGAAGCATTTCATCCAAGCGACCTTCCGCTGAATTCCGGGCCAGTGTCTTGGCTGTTTGATCGCGATAAGACCCAAAAAGTTCTCCACGCATTTAGTGGTCTGGATGGACGGCTGAGAGAGCTGCGTGACTATCGAGAGTTTGATTATTGGGTGGGAGAAGAATACCGAAGTCTCACGCAGATTGTGGAGCAGCTTCGCTTGTCCAGTCGATTGCTCTCGCCGAGAAATCCTCACCATGTATCCCTAGTGATCGATTTCGCCTGGTTGTATACCGTCAGCCTCACGCACGCAATCGAAAACATCCGAAAGGCGTATATAAGCGATCTGGACCTCGGGTTGTCACAATACATCTTAGGTGGCCCGAACGGTTTTTCCGAGAAAAAAGAGCTGTCAAAGATGCTCGCGCATCTGAGCCAGAACGGTGCAATTCCGCAGGATGTTTATGTTGATCCGCTTCCTTCGTATCACTCCCGTTTGCTGGAGCTCACTGCACGTCTGCAGCGTCGACCGGCTCATATACTTTCCGCGTTGCGGTTGCTCGAAGTGGGAGCCTTCACCGCTGCGCTCAAGGAAAAGATTTCAGCGCCTACTGACACGGGTGCACTCTACGATGAAGTTGGGGCAAAGTTGGCGGCCGATGTGGTCAATTTTCTCGTGACTACCTCGGACCTTGATTCGGGATTCACTGCGCGTGCACGCTCTATTCTGCTGGGAGAGGAATTCGTCGATCCTGAGAGCGTGAAGTCGAGGTAGTGATCGTGTTCGGGGGATTCGCCCGGACCGTCCCTCAACGTGACTGTAGGCGGTCGACACTTCTATACATTTCAGTCATGCCTCGGCCGACTCGACGGTCTGTAATTGACTTCGCGTCAGGGTCGCTAGGAGGGACGCGTGGGCGTTGACTAGGCCGGGTCGGCCTGCACTGGTCGGTCGCCAACAGGCCACAAACCGTCGGGGCAGCGAGCGCAACGTCGGGACCGTGTCGAGCATCAATCTACCGTTCTGCGAAACGCCAACTCGGGATCACCAAGGCGGACGCCGCGTGTGAGTGAAGGGCTTGATGCAGAGCCCTGGTTGTTCAACGCTCGGTTCTGGCTCTCTCGGAATCGGCTCGGGCGCCGTCGCTACGAACGGCGGTGAGCAGTTCGTCAAGGGTAGTAAAGACGGTTTCGGGGCGCCCGAGCGTTCGCTGGGCGTCTCGGAGTTGCGTGCCGGTGTGAGCCTCGGCGCACACGTACTGCGCGTAGCCGGCGGCGCTGGATAGGTGAAAAATGTCGACCAAGTCGTTCCGCTTCCACTTGCCCATGTGGTCGATAAACCGGCGGATAAAGAGTTCGGACATTAATCCGACCATGGGGGAATTCGCGAATAATCGCGCCAACTCAGCGTCGCTGAACATTGGGAAGTCTGTCGAGTTCGCCAGTCGGCGGTATGCGGCGGTGTAGTAGCCGATGTTTTCGTTCCAGTAGCGACGTCTAGCGAGTCGGCGACGTTGCTCCTTGGGTAGATGCTCTGCGTGGATTTGCGCCGTGATGGCTGCGTGATGGGTTACCCATTTAGTGATCGGGTTCTTCGGTATCCGCTCGGGGTCCACGAGCGCATCCAGGATGACGCTCGGCATGGTCAACATTGTCATTAACTTGTCCAGGTCTGGGGTCTCGTCGGTGATACTTAGGGAGGAGTCGCTGCCGAAGAGCGCACCGGGTTCTGTGACGATGGGATGTAGTACGGGTGCACTCTCTATACTGCCCAAACGCCTTCGCATGGACCGGTCGACTTCGTGCTTCCACAGATCGAGCGGGTTCCGAATCTGCCACCCGCTGGCCAGACGGGCCATCGCAATGCCGATCTCGTAGCGTCGGTCGCCATGTAACCCGGCGGTCTCGATCAGGTGTCCAGTTGAGAGGGGCAGGACGATGCCCCCATCGTTGGCGAGGTCGATGAGCTCCTGAGCTGCACGTCGCTCGCTGAGGTCCTTCACGCGAGCCGGTTCGTGCAGGACGTCGGCGACGGTTCGCCACCGGTTTTGGTCAAGGTAAACGGCCGGTCGGCCGTTGAGAGGCGGTGGGGATGCTGGATTGAACCCTTCGGTGAGGATGAGGTCGTGCCTGGTCGTGGTCGTATAGATCCACCACTTCTCCCAGTCGAAGGTCGACCCCTCGACTTGGGAGTTGATCGGCCTGTACCTGGCTTCGAGTTCGCTATCGAGGACCTGCCCGTCTTGGTAAACGACACGGACGGATCCGTTCTGGTAGTCGACATGCCAATACTTGAACATGTCAGCTGATATGGCCGTTGGTTCATCCATGGGGGCAGGTTAGCCGCGGGGACGAATGCAACTTGCACACCTGATCGGCTGAAGGTGTTCGTACGCCATCGGCGAATCCCTATCAGGCACACCAGCTAGTGTGCGATCCAGAATTAGTAGACAGCAGACAGGGCAAATTCACCGCACCCCGACGATGCCGTCGCATCCAAGTCCAGGCGCCCAAGCTGCTGCATTACGGTTCGGCGATATCAGACGATCCGAGCGTTGGTGATCTGAACCAACGGCGTGAGCGGATCTGGCGCGTTGCAATAGGCATCGAATTCAGAGAAGAAGGTGTCAGCGTCAATGGCCGCCTCGGCGGTGACAACGCCGCGATCGGTGACCGCGCCCCGGGCTATCAGTTGCAGGCCGATCGCGGCGGGAATCGAGGTTGAGCCTGCCATGCCACCACGCGGGAACCGAGTGAGCTGTGCACCGACCGCGTGGAGTTGGCCGTCCTTGATGCCCTTGGCCCACGTCCACAGGCCTGGGCCGTGCGGGTCCCTCGGATCGGCGAGTGCCGTCCGTGATTCATCAAGTGTTGCTTCGATCTCCGCTGCGGCGGCGATGTGGGTGAGTGCACGATTGTCGACTCGTTCCATGATCGAATCGACGCGGTCGAAGAACCACGGGTGCCCCGTCATCACGTTGAGGCTCGACTGGAGCGTCGTGTAAGTCCGGCGGAGCGTCACGGCCTCGGGGTGACCCAAAGTGCGTGCAGAGACTAGCCCGTAGCCGGGGTATTCGAGTTCGATGACTTCACGCGGGGTCACGTCCTGCAGCTTGCCGTCCCGGGTCACACGAATCGAGCCGGATGCTTGGATGACAAAGTGGACAGTCGCCGCGTTGGGGCGGTCAGGTGTGATTGAGATGGGCGCGATGGTCTGGATCGGCCACCCGGTGACGATCTCGGTCACCTCGTCGAGGTAGGTGACGGCCCGGGCGGCTAGCAGGTTTGACACCCCAGGGCTCGCACCCATCCCGATGAGAGCTGTGACGCCCGCTTCACGTGCGGCCGAGTCGAGTTCGAATGCTTCGAGGGTGGGCTCCCAGTCATCCATGATGTCAACGAAGTGACAGCCGGCTGTGATAGCGGCGGTGAGGATAATCTTGCCGAACCTGGTGAACGGACCGAGGGTACTCAGTACCCCCCACGCGCCGTCGAGGATCACAGACAGATCGGCGGACAGTGCGTCGACTCGGTCGGCACGAACGTGCTCACCGGCCGCGTCTGCGACAGCCTTCGCTTGGTCCACATCGAGATCTGCAACAACGATCTCGGTGAACTCGGGCATAGATGCCAGAGTCTCCACGGCTTTGGCGCCCATGGCACCGGCGCCCCCGAACACGACGATCTTCATAAAAACCTCTTCTGACTAGGTGTGGGCCGGCGAAGACACCTCCCTTAATGAAGGTTAATTAAGGGAGGTGTTTCCGTCAACAGCCGGAACAGGGGTCAGCTGACACCGACGATTCGCTCGACGAGGCCGACAACCCGATCCGCGAACTGTTCCTCGTTCATCTCTCCGTCGTACTCGAACCAGTTCGCGGAGTCCTCGCCAATACTCACGATCGCGCGGGTTGCAAACGTCGGACTGTCGGTCGTGAACACACCGAGGGTCACCCCCTCGCGAACGGTGTCACGCAAGGCGTTGAAGGTCTGGTTCTCCAAGGCACGGAATTCACTGCGAGACTCTTCGGACAGAACGGACATCAGATGTCCGGGTGCGTAGAGATTGGAGTATGCTTCCGCATCCGCCACTTGGCGCAGCTGACTGAGCACGTAGGCCCGTACGAGCGCCGCCAAGCGCTCGCGCGGCGTCGTCGCGGATTGTTGCGCGGCCAGAATCGTTCGAGTGAATCGTCGAAGGCTCCGGTCGATCACGGCGTGCAAGAGGACGGCCTTCGACTCGAAGTGCCAATACAAGGCTGGCGCAGAGACTCCGACGGCTGCGGCGATCTGTTTGAGCGACGCCGCTTCATATCCACGCTCGCTGAACAATCGCGCCGCCGCATCGAGAACGCGCTCGCGAGTGTCCTCGCTCTCGAGAGCAACCACGGCCGTCTTGGGCTCCTTGGGCATGGAGTGAGTCCTCTCTGAAACTTTGAACAACTGCTTGACGTCAGCTGATGTGACATGGCTTACTGTAGGCCACCGTTGAATTGAATGAACGTTAAGTCAATCAATGTTCCTTGAATTGAGCAACTAGAGGAGACCACTTATGAGCGCCATCGAGGTAAAAGAAGTGAGCGTTCGCTATAGCACGGTGGACGCCCTCGACGCCGTCGATCTTCGAGTGGAGACTGGCGAGTTTCTGACCGTGCTGGGCCCGAGCGGCTCAGGCAAGTCGACTTTGCTAGGCGTCATATCAGGACTCACGACCCCGACATTCGGGGAAATTCGAATCAACGGTGCCGACGTCACCCACACGCCGAGTCACCGCCGGAACATGGGACTCGTATTCCAGAACTATGCGCTCTTCCCGACGATGACTGTCGCCCAGAACGTCGCATTCGGACTCAAGGTCCGCAAGACTCCGCGGAGCGAAATCGGGTCCAAGGTTGCAGATGCCCTCGCCATGGTGCGTTTGGGATCGCTCGGTCAACGTCCCATCGGGGCACTTTCGGGGGGCCAGCAGCAGAGGGTGGCACTCGCCCGCGCCCTTGTGATCCGGCCGACGGTGCTGCTGCTTGACGAACCGCTCGGTGCCCTCGACCGCAAACTACGACAAGAGGTCCAAGTTGAGTTGCGTGATTTGCAACGCGAACTGGGCATCACCACCGTCATGGTCACGCATGACCAAGAGGAAGCGCTCACGCTCTCTGATCGCATCGCCATCGTCAACGACGGATCGATCGAACAGATCGGAAGTCCCGACGACCTCTATCGCCGACCTAGGACACCGTTCGTTGCGAGTTTCCTCGGTACCTCCAACCAGGTCGAGGGGCGTATCGAGCGCCACGGACCGGATTGGGCAGTCGTCTCCGGTGGCCTGAGGATGCCGTGCCGCGAGCCGGCAGAAATTTTGTCGGCAGAAGGTTCCATCGACAGGGTCGCGACGCTACGTCCGGAATCGATCAGCGTTTCGACACGTGACGAAGGCGCAATGGTTCGTGCATCTGTCCGGGACGCCATCTACCTCGGAGGCGCGATCAGATATCACTTGGACCTCGAGACGGGCCACGAGTGGATCGCGGTTTCGCACGACGCGTCTTCCGTCATCGATCGAGGTGCCCTCGTGCACCTTTCATGGTCCCCCGAATCGGTTTGGCTTATGGAGCCCACCACCTTCGACGGTCGGTCCGGACCCGTCGAACTCGTCACTGAAGGAGAAAAGGTATGAAGTTCAGGCTCATCACCTTGGTAGCAGTTTCTGCAATGGCACTGTCCGCCTGTAGTTCCAGTGGCGGGTCCGGCGGCACCCCCGATGCGATTCGCATGGTTGAGACCGGCGGCGCCAGTGGCGAATCGATCAAGGTCGCCTACGGCAACCCATTCACCGAAGCCACCGGCGTCAAGCTCGTTCAGGAGACTCCTCCCGACATGGGGAAGCTCGAGGCCATGGTCAAGTCGGGCAATGTCACCGCCGACCTCTACGAACTGGGTGGCTCGGCCGTCCAACTCGCTGTCGACTCGGACCTCATCCAGAAGCTTGATTGGGAAGCCATCGATCCCGAACCGATGAATGAAGCAGCGAAGACGCCGTACGGGCTGGGCTATCAGACTTTTGCCCTCTATATGGGTTCGCTTAAGGACACCAAACCGATCACGACGTGGCAAGAGTTCTGGGACACCTCCGCAGTGCCCGGCAAGCGAGCGATCCCGGCCTATGCCCGATATGCGCTTCCGATCGCTTTGCTCGCTGACGGAGTGAAGCCTCAAGATCTCTACCCCATCGACATCGATCGAGCGTTCAAGAGCCTCGAGAAAATCGCCGATGACCTGATCCTGTGGGATGCGGCTTCCCAAACGCCACAACTGCTTGAGTCGAAGGAAGCGGTGTACGTCGCGACGTGGGACAACGTCTATCCCAAAGACGGTTTCTATACGAGCTTCGATAACGCGGTGCGTGACCAGAGCTTTATCGTGATCCCCAAGGGTGCGAAAAACGTCGAGTACGCCAACAAGTTGCTCCACGAGATGAGCAAAGTCGAGAACCAGGTCAAGGCGGCCGGAATAATTCCTCTTGCTGGACCCAGCCCGGAACTACTCGATCACCTCAGTGCGGACGTCATCGAGTCGATGCCCGCCAATCCCAGCAACGAAGCCACCCAGGCAACCTACGACTACGCGTGGTGGGCCGAGAACGGCGACGCCGTCAACGAGCGCTGGGAGCAGTTCAAGCTCGAGAGTCTCGGATGAACGACGTCCTGACGTCGTCCCCTCCTGCCGCTGGGCCGGGCTGGACGGCCCGCGCCCGACGAACGAGACCGGCCGCCCGCGATTGGCAGCGAATTGCCCTCGTGGCGGCCGCCCTGATCGTGCTGTTCATGGGTTTCGTCCTGCCTCTTGCCTTGTTGGCTCCCCAGAGCCTGAATGACGGTGACGGCTTCTCGCCGGCCGCATACGCGAAGTTCTTCACCCATCACCTCTACCTCGACATCATCGTGAGCACGGCGAAGATCGCTGGTTGGACCGCTGTACTGTCCGTTCTCGTCGGCTACCCGTACGCCCTGTGGGTGAACAGGCTCGGCCCCCGAATGCGCGTCATCGCCGTCATCGCGGTAGTGCTCCCGTTCTGGGTGAGCATTCTTGTGCGGACCTACAGTTGGACCATCGTGCTCGGCAAGCAAGGCCTGGTCAACGAGGCCTTGGCGAAGATCGGTCTCATCGACCAGCCGCTCGAGTTGCTCTACACGGACACCGGCGTGCTCATCGGCACGGTGAACATCCTCGCGCCGTTCTTCATCCTTCCGATGATCGCTACCATGCGCGCGATCGACAATCGGCTCGTGCTCGCGGCGCGTAGCCTCGGCGCCACGCCCTTCCAGGCTTTCTGGCGCGTGTATTTCCCGATGACTGTTCCGACCCTCGTCTCATCGGCGTTCCTCGTCTTCGTCCTTGGTTTCGGTTTCTACGTGACCCCAGCCATCCTTGGCGGCGGCCGTGTCCAGATGCTTGCCACTCTTCTGGCCTATCTGGTCAACACGTCACCGGACTGGGCTCTGGCCGCGGCGATCTCGGTGCTGCTGCTCGCCACCACCGCACTCGTCGGCATCGTTTCGAAGCTCGTGAGGAAGGACTCCTGATGATCTCACGGTTTGCGCTCTCACTCTGGTCGCTCCTGGTCATGGTGTGGCTGGTAGCACCCGTCCTCATCGTCGTGCCGATGTCGTTCTCGGCCGGTTCGGGCGTCGGTTTCCCGCCGGAGGGGTTTTCCTTGCAGTGGTACGACCGACTGCTGTCGGATCCGATGTGGCTCGAAGCGTTGCAGACATCACTCGTCGTCGCGTTGTGCACCAGCTGCATCGCCGTAGTGGCCGGCACCCTGGCGTCGTACGCCATCGCACGATGGCCAGGGCGGCTCAGCACGTTATTGCGAGCCGCCTCGATGGGTCCGATGGTCGTACCCACGATCGTCCTGAGCGTTGCCATCTACCTCGTGTGGGCCAAGGTCGGACTCATAGGGACAGTCCCCGGCCTCATTATCGCGCACACAACGCTTGCGCTGCCGTTCGTCGTCCTTGTCATGGTCAACGCAGTGTCTTCATTCGACGTGCGCATCGAGCAAGCAGCCTCGAGTCTCGGTGCGAGGCAACGGATCATCCTGACGCGGGTGGTACTGCCGGCCATCGCCCCACACGCATTCGTCGCATGGCTCTTCGCCTTCATCGTCAGTTTCGACGAAGTCGTGATCTCCTCTTTCATCGCCGGAACCCACATCACCGTTCCGGTGAAGATGTTCTCCACATTGCGCAACCAGATTGACCCAACTATCACGGCGATCTCGACGATCCTCATCGCCGTCACGCTGCTCGTCGGTGTCGTTGCCGCAGTGCTCCTGCGCCGCAGACTCGCCTCCGTCGTCGGAACGATTCACTGACGCCACCATCACCACTATTCCCTGACACACCACATCACCCCTGGAGTACAGAGTTCCGTGAAATTCAACCTGTCGACGATTCTGTCGGAATCAGCTCGTATCTCACCCGAAGCGTCATACCTCGTCACCGACGCGGCAACCCACACCTACGCCGAAATAGACGCTTGGGCAGACCGCGCGGCGGGGGTCCTGGCATCGCGAGGCATCGGGATTGGCACACGAGTCGCGCTTCGCTTGCCCAACATCCCAGCCTTCTTCCCCTACTACTTCGCCTTGCTGCGACGAGGTGCAGTGATCGTGCCGATGAACCCGCTCCTCAGCGATCGGGAAGTCGCAACGATCGTCCACGACGCGACGGTCTCGCATCTCATCGTGCTCGGCGAGGACGAGGTGGACACACCGGCGGGGATCCAACGGTGGAACCTCGAAGAGTTGATGGCTACGGAAACCCAGGTCGGACCCCTCGTCGATATCGCTCAGACTGACGGAGACGACACAGCGCTCATCATCTTCACGAGTGGAACAACAGGAAGACCCAAGGGCGCTGAACTCACGCACCTGCAATTGTTCCTCACTGTGCTCCTCGAAGGCGACACCTATGGGATCACCTCTGACGACGTGCTGCTGGGGGCCCTACCGCTGTTCCACATCTACGGACTTTCAGGCGTCCTTCACTCCGCGACCTCGCGAGCTCAGACGATCTACCTGATGAACGGGTTCTCGACCCAGACCGTCTACGACGCAATCGAGAGTCACGGCGTCAGCGTCATACTCGGCGTGCCCACGATGTATCACGCACTCATAGCCGCAGACGACGGCACCCGAGACCTGTCCAGCGTCCGGATCGCTGTCAGCGGTGGCGCGCCGATGCCGATGGAGATGGTTCGAGACCTCGAACGGACTTTCCCGAACGTGACGTACCTCGAAGGATACGGCCTGACCGAGACCTGTAGCGCGGGCACAGTCAACGGGGGCCCGTTCCCGTATCGCGAAGGATCCATCGGCCGGCCGTTGTGGGGTATGCAGATGCGCGTCGTCGACCTCGACGGCCACGAGTTGCCGCCGGGCCCGGACCACACCGGAGAACTCGTCCTGAGGGGCCACGGCATCATGAAGGGCTACCTCGACCGCCCTGACCAAACCTCCGAGGCCCTACGCGAAGGATGGTTGTACAGCGGCGATATCGCGTGGATCGATAGGGATGGCTACGCCTATCTCGTCGGCCGACTCAAGGAACTCATCATCCGCGGCGGCTACAACGTCTACCCCCGCGAAATCGAGGAGGTGCTCTACGCCCACCCCGGCGTCAGCGCCGCCGCGGTCGTGGGCCGGCCGGACGCCCACCACGGTGAAGAAATCGTTGCATTCGTCGTTCCGACGGACGCCAACGTCGACGTCCACGACGTCATCGAATTCGTGCGCCAGAACCTGGCGCACTACAAATGCCCACGAGAGGTGATCATGATCGACTCCCTACCACAGGGCTCCACAGGAAAGATCGACAAATCGGTGCTCAGAGCCACCGTGATCGCAAAAGACACAGTGGGAGACAACGCATGAGCGCCCGCGTCCTCGTCGTCGGTGGTGTCGGCCAGATCGGTCGCCACGTCGTCCGCCTGCTTGCCACGTTGCCCGAAGTGAAAACCGTGATCATAGGCGACATTGCCGCTGAGAGAGCTGAACTGCTGGCGAGCGAACTCGGAGAACGAGGCGAAGCCCGTGCCTTCGACGCGACCGACCGCGTCCAACTCGACCAGGCACTCTCCGACGTCGACCTGGTTGTCAATACGATGGGCCCCTTCGACCGGTTCGGCCTGCCGATTCTTACGGCCGCTATCGAGAACGGCCGCAACTACGTCGATGTCTGCGATGACTGGCAAGCGACCGAATCGTTCTTGGCGCTCGACGAGAAGGCACGTGCCGCGAACGTGACAGCCGTCATCGGTTTCGGTCTGAGCCCAGGGATCACCAACATGCTCGCCATCCGTGCAGCGCGCGGATTCTCGAACATTGACCGGATGCTCACCGGGTGGTCACTTACAGCCGTCACAACCGAGCACGAGGAGATCTTCGACGCAGGCAGGGTCGGATCCGCTGCGACCTACCACTGGATCGAACAAGTCACCGGAACCATCCGGGTCTGGCGCGACGGTGGGCTGGCTGACGTCACTCCCCTCGACGTCATCGAGGTCGACTACCCCGATCGAGGCAAACAACGGGTCTACGCACTCGGCCACCCTGAGCCGATCACGTTGCCCACCCGGATCGGCATGGTTAGCGAGTCGCTCAACGTGATGTCCGGGCCACAGTTCGTCTTCGATCAACTCGTCGAGACCGCAGCAAGAGTCGACTCTGGAGAGTTCAGCGTTGACGAGGCCGTTGCGGCGATGTCAACCAACAAGCGTCACGCAGACGGGACCACACCGCCGGACAAGTTCCCGAAGGTCTGGGCCCACGTCACGGGAATTCGCGACGGAAAGCAAACGACAGTGGCCGCCCATCTGCTGTCCTTGCCGCCTCACCGCATGGGAGGAAACACCGGATATCCGGCCGCTCTGACAGCCGCAGCCCTTTTGCGCGGAGACGTGCAGACTGCCGGGGTTCTGGCACCCGAAGACATTGGGACACCTGAGGCGTTCTTCGAGTCGCTGCGTGCCGTGAGCACCGACCCGGGGGCTTCACTCGACGAATTCCTGATCGTGACCGAGGTAGTCGAGGGTTGATTCTCTCGCGCAGAATGGCGGGGAAAGGTCCCATTCGACGCGAACCATCTCAACATCGTTGTCAGCGAAGAAGGTTGATGTGGGACTGCGCGCGCTCTGCGATGTAGTGCGGCTCATCGAAGCAAACAGCAGACGGATATCTGAGAACGCGTCTCTGTCCGGTGGACCCTTCACCTCATCAACCGATCAACACCCGCCCACTTGACTGATTCACGAGCGAACACTCACGCTGTGGGCGAGCGATGGTGCGGCCATCGAGCATGGTCGCACCATCATTGTCGATCGACTTACACGGTGGGCGAATACTTTCAACGAATCGCCAACTTTGTCGCACGATTCGTCGCCGCTGCGTTCCCGGAAGGACGCCGGAACTCGGTCGTTTACCCAAAAATGCCTCGACAACTGCAACACTGTTGGGGGCCGTCTATCGATCCCAAACTTGAAATTTCGACGGTGCAGTACGCGCGAGAGTAGTGCACGGCGCTCATGACGTCGAGTCGCGGTAGCTTCGATGCAGATCCCCCGCCAGTCGGGGGCAGAGTTCGCTGCCGAGCCCTCGTCCACGGACCCGCAAGCGCCTAGTCGGTCGACGCCTGAAGGCCCATACTATGATGCCTCCGAAGGACTTTGAGACAGTCGCACGGGTCCGCTGGATGTAGTTAGATCACGCAGGCACCCGGCCTCTTGCCCTTGTTCCACTACATCCTCAGCGAGCAAAATTGCTCTGACTCGGGTTTGCCCGGGTTCGTGTCCGTCGGGGCACCGAACCACAACGCACCAACATCTTCGCGACCCACGGTCGATCATTGCGTCCCGATATCTACGCACACGCCCGAGTTACGCACCACACTGTCGGACCGCACTTTCGAATGTTCCTGCGCCTCAATCGGCCTCAATTTCGGACGGTCCTCTGGCGAACCTTTCGAGGGCTAACAGGCCGTCGGAGGCAGAACAATACGACCTGAACCGGACCGCAGCGCTTTCTCCACCGGTTTGGGGTGACAAACAGATACGACTCCGGCTCTTCAGCTACCAGGAACAGGCGAGCAACGCGCTTGTAGCTCACCCATCAGCCGTACGATCGGGATGCGGCAATCTCGAACTGCGGAGACAGACTGTCTCCCACCGACAACCATCGACCTCTCCCGACAAACGCTCGCCCAAACACTTGCCAGTGATTCGGAGGAATGATCCTCCACGTATATATCGAGTGTCAGCTCCCCGACGCCCGAAAGAGTTGTCGAAGGGCCTGTGGGACGTACACCGCCGTGCGAAATCGGACTCAATGTAGAAACCCCACTATCAAGATCATGCTTCGTTCGCCGACGAACACCTAAGCGCTGGAACCCATTTGGCACTGCCTGTCGACGTCTGGAAGTCAAGGGGTCGCACCGACCATCCGAAGAGCCAATTCTACGTAGCGTGCCGCAAGTGCGTCGGGCTCCGAATAGGTGTTGGACGGGAACCATCGACTGACGTCGACCCCAAGCGAGGTGATAGCGAGTGCGGCTGCCTCCACGTCGACTGTCTGAAAGTCACCTGACGCGTCACCAGCCTCGATAACTCGGGTGAACACCCTCGATGTCGACCGCCTGATGTCCGCGATGACATTGAAATGCTCGTTCGAGAGCGAACGCAGTTCGTATTGCACGACTCGCGCGAGCGCGCGATTGTCTGCGTGCCACTTCACATAGGCGGCGACGATGGCGGCCAACCTGATCACCGGTGATGCGGCGGGCTGATCAGCCTGCTCAACGGCGATGAGCGCTGCATCGTGTCCTTCCAGACTGATGGCAAACAGTAGAGACTCTTTGGTCTTGTAATGGGGATAGACAGCCCCGGCACTGAGATCCAGATTCGCGGCAATCTCGCGAGTGGTTGTCGCACCGTACCCCTTAGCTGCGAATACCTCGATTGCCGCCGCGCGTATACGTGCGGCGGCCTTTGATGTACCCACCTCACTGACGCAATGGTGCGTGGGCGTACTCATCGCCGGGTTTCCTCTCGATCGGCTGGGCCTTGACAGGTATCCGTCTACAAGGTCAGTATATGCAAGTGCATAGAAAATATGCATCTGCATATTTTTCTTTCGCACGTGACCCACCGCCCTCGCAGATGTAACACGAGCAGGCCGCTCCAGAACCCCAGATTAGCCTCGGGGCAACCTCAAAGTCCGGTACGCCGGAGGCGGACTGAGCATCCATCGGTGTCGAGCATCTGAACCAGGAGAAGGAAACATCAATGGGCAACATCACTTACGACTTCACCGGCAAATCGGTCATCGTCACCGGCGCAGCCCGCGGCATCGGCCAGGCACTGGCACGCCACTTCGCCGAAGCCAAAGCCACCGTCTTCATGGTGGACTTCGACAAGGCCGAACTCGACAAGGCCGCCCGTGACGTCGGCGCCATCGGTATCCCCGCCGACGTCAGTAACACCGACGACGTCGAACGGGTCGTCTCCACCGTGATCGACGAGACCGGCCGAATCGACATCCTCGTCAACAACGCGGGCATCCTGCGCGACAAGGTGCTGTGGAAGCTGACCGACGACGACTGGAATCAGGTCCTGAACGTCCACGCCGGCGGGACATTTCGCTTCACGAGGGCATGTGTACCGCACTTCCGGAAGCAGGAGTTTGGGCGCGTCGTCAACATCACCTCGTACACCGGACTGCACGGCAACCGGGGCCAAGCGAACTATGCCACCGCGAAGGCCGGGATCATCGGATTCACCAAGACCGCTGCGAAGGAACTGGCGGCGTTCGGTGTCACTGTCAACGCCATCTCGCCGAACGCCGCCACGCGGATGACCGCATCGATTCCCGCGGACAAGATCGCCGAACTCACCGGACCGATCTCACGGTTCGCAGACCCTTCCGAGATGGCCGATGCCATCTGCTTCCTGGCTTCCGAGGAAGCCGGCTACATCACTGGCGTCGTCCTTCCGGTCGACGGCGGGGTCTCCATGTGACACCACTTTCCGAACGGATGAACCCATGACCGATGTACTCTCCCGGCGCGACATCGACTTCCTGCTCTACGAATGGCTCGATGTCACCTCGCTGACCTCCCGCACACGCTTCGCCGAACATTCGAAGGATACTTTCGATGCGGTGCTCGACCTCAGCGCGAACATCGCGCACAAGCATTTCGCCACGCACAACAAGAAGGCCGACGCTCAGGAGCCGACCCTGCGCTCCGACGGCACCATCGACATGATCGGCGAGGTCAAAACCGCCCTCGCCGCCTACGCTGCGTCGGGGCTGATGGCGGGGCAATTCGACGAGAGCGTCGGAGGTATGCAACTACCCGCCACTGTGGCGCGGGCGGCGATGGCCTGGTTCCAGGCCGCCAATGCAGGCACCGCCGCATATCCGTTCCTGACCATTGCCAACGCCAACCTGATCGCGGCTTACGGCACCGAACAGCAGATCGACGACTACCTTCGCCCGATGCTCGAGGGCCGGTACTTCGGCACGATGTGCCTCTCCGAACCCCAGGCTGGGTCGTCGCTGGCGGACATCACCACCCGGGCGATCCCGCAGGAGGACGGCAGCTACAAGTTGACCGGCACGAAGATGTGGATCTCGGGAGGTGACCACGAACTCACCGAGAACATCGTGCACCTGGTGCTGGCAAAGACCCCGGGCGGCGGCCCCGGAGTCAAAGGCATCTCGTTGTTCATCGTCCCGAAATTTCTTCCCGGCGTAGACGGCAGTGTCGGTGAACGCAACGACGTCACGCTGATGGGCCTCAACCACAAGATGGGTAACCGCGGCACCACCAACACGCTGCTGGCATTTGGCGATGGAACACATTCCCCGGCAGGACAATCCGGCGCTGTGGGATTCCTCGTGGGGCAGGAACACCGGGGTCTGTCGTATATGTTTCATATGATGAACGAGGCCAGGATCGGTGTCGGTTTCCTCGCCACCTCACTCGGTTATGTCGGCTATCTGAAATCGCTCGAGTACGCGAAGGTACGAACCCAGGGACGCCCGCTCGGAGCCAAGAACCCGTCTTCTTCGCCGGTTCCGATCATCGACCACGCCGATGTCCGCCGCATGCTGCTCGCACAGAAGTCCTACGTCGAAGGCGCTCTGGCCCTTGGTCTCTACTGCTCCAGGTTGGTTGACGAGCACGAAACCGTCGAAGATGCAGCAACCGCTGACGAAGCAAGTTTGCTCCTCGACATCCTGACCCCGATCGCGAAGAGTTGGCCATCACAATGGTGCCTCGAAGCCAACAGCCTCGCCATTCAAGTCCACGGCGGATTCGGCTACACCCGCGACTACGACGTCGAACAGCATTACCGCGACAACCGCTTGAACCCGATTCACGAAGGTACCCATGGCATTCAAGGACTAGACCTGCTGAGTCGTAAGGTCACCATGCGCGACGGTGCCGGCTTGGTCCTGCTCGGATCAAAGGTTGCCTCGACCATCGAACGCAGCAGGCTTCTCGGGGGCGAGACAGCGAGTTACGCGGACGAACTCGATTCGGCGTGGAACCGTATGGTCGAGGTGACGACGATCTTGCGCTCGACGGATGACGCGGCGATATCGTTGGCGAACTCGTCGGTGTATCTGGAGGTATTCGGACACACAGTGATTGCATGGATGTGGCTCGAACAGCTCACCGCGGTCGTCGGCAAGGACGGCGACTTCTACGACGGAAAGCGCCATGCCGCCCGCTATTTCTATCGTCATGAGCTACCGAAAGTCGCACCGCAATTGGATCTGTTGGCGCGCCTTGATCGGACCACTCTCGACATGAACCCCAGCTGGTTCTGAGTCGGATGAGGCATTGCACATGAGCTCTCGACGAGTTCCTCATCGCCTCGAATCATCACAGGGCAAAGAAACCGAAACCCATGGAAGGGGTCGCAAGTCTGGATGGCCACCGTCCCGACGGCCTCCTCATATCACTGTGCGTTCCGCCACAACCGAGCTAGTCACCCGAAAACATCTGTCCACCAACCCGAAGCACATCAAATCGTACGTACCAGATATACAGGAGAGATCATGACCCGTGCGGCAATTGTGTCCACAGCACGTACCCCCATCGGCAAAGCCTACCGAGGAGCGTTCAACAACACCCAAGGTCAAGAACTCGCAGCACATGCGATCAAACACGCACTGAGTACCGCTGGCCTCGACCCCTCCGACATCGAAGATGTAATCCTCGGTTGCGCGCTTCCCGAAGGCTCGACCGGCTTCAACATAGCCAGGCAGGCGGCACTCCGCGCCGGCCTCCCGGTAGCTGTCCCCGGAATGACCGTAGATCGGCAGTGCTCCTCCGGACTTATGGCTGTCGCAATCGCCGCAAAACAGGTTCTGGTAGACGGCATGCGGGCCACCATTGGCGGTGGCGTCGAGTCGATTTCGCTCGTTCAAAATGCGCATGTCAACAAATATCGCGCACGCGACGCCTGGCTCGAAGCGAATGCTCCCGGGATTTACATGCCCATGCTTCACACAGCCGAGATTGTAGCAACGCGATACGGCGTAAGCCGGGATCGCCAGGACCAGATGGCATTTGAGTCTCACCGCCGTGCCGCACAAGCACAAAACAACGGAATCTACGACGCGGAGATCGCTCCGATCACCGTTGTCAAGATCGAAGTCGACAAGGTCACCGGTGAGCAGCGAGAAATCGAGGTCACTCTCACGCGAGACGAAGGGGTGCGCCCGTCGACCACTCTCGACGGGCTTACCGGACTCAAAACCGTCCTGAAGCCTGGTGAAGTCGTGGATGCTCCTACTGTCACCGCAGGCAACGCCTCTCAACTATCCGACGGCGCATCCATGAACGTCATAGTCGACGAACACTTCGCCAAAGCCAATGGCCTTACCCCTCTTGGGTATTACCGCGGGATTGCAGTCACTGGCTGTGCCCCGAACGAAATGGGTATCGGCCCAATCGCGGCGATACCGAAGCTGCTCAAGCAACACGGCCTGACGGTGGACGACATCGGTGTCTGGGAACTCAATGAAGCGTTCGCCGCCCAAGCCGCCTACTGCGGCGACACAATCGGCATCGATCCGACAAAATGCAATGTGAATGGTGGCGCAATTGCCCTCGGCCATCCTTACGGAATGACCGGTGCGCGCGCAGTTGGCCATGCACTACTCGAAGCGCAGCGCCGCGGCGAACAATTCGCAGTCGTATCCATGTGTGTCGGTGGCGGTATGGGGGCCGCAGGACTTTTCGAAACAGCCTAACTGGCAACCTCATCCACGGTTGCCCTCGACGAGCAAAACATCAGGCTGGACGTCGCACCATACCGGCTAGCGCCGTCACGCTCAGTCGGAAAGGGCGATTCAAGTGATGGTTCCCGCCGCAGCGAGAACGGTTGGGTGCGGGTGATCGCGCGACAGGGCGATCACCCGCATACGAGATCGAACCGAGACTGTTCCAGGGATGGAATTCATGCCTCTGCTAGATTCTTGCGCGCAACTCGGAGCGCCGCCTGTCTACCCAATATTCGTTTGCGTCGAACTGGCAGACCCTTGTCCTGCCCTGACAGTTCGCGAGATGTACGGTCACCTGTCCGCGGCGATAGACTGAGACAGTCCACCTAAATACAAGCGGCCCGGGCGATCCCAGCTCGACCCTTCTTGGATTCTGCAGATTGCAGCGATGCATCAGCATTTTTCGGATTGGTACCGTCACCCAGACAGCCGAAACACCGACTGTGGCGGCGGATGACCACTTTTCGAATGCCCGGCCACGGTTGTCGCACCCAGGTAACCATCGCTGCTCTACCGCGTAATCGTCAGGTCTCAGCAGTGAGCGTCGCTCAACTCGTCACTCTGGGCGACCCTCAATCTCACCAATCACTCAGCGAGGACAGACAAGGTGCGTGCGACACACACTGGCTTCTCTTCGCCCTCTCTCTCAACGACGAACTTGACAGTTGCACGCAAACCGTGTTGACCCCATTCCACATGCTCGAGTGAGGCAATCGCTCGTACTCGTGAACCCACCGGCACGGGTGAGGGAAACCGAACAGATTCCGACCCGTAATTGAGCGCCATCGACAGACCCTCGACAGTGAAGATCTCCGACTCAAACCGTGGGATCAGGGAAAGGGTCAGGTATCCGTGAGCGACAGTCGTACCGAACGGGCCCTCGGCGGATCTTTCACGGTCTGTGTGGATCCACTGGTGGTCATCCGTCGCTTCAGCAAATTGATCGACACGCGCCTGCGTGATCGTCAACCATTCACTCGTTCCGAGCTCCTCACCGACCGCTGCTGCAAATTCACCAAGATTGCCAAAATTTCTCATGAGTCTCGCTCTCCAATTTCACACTTCGTCGTATCAAATTTCGCCGCTACTTCACTCCCGCGGGTACAAATTCACAGCCGCACGTAGCCCGGCTCGGCCATCTCGACGACAAGCAGTTCATCAACATTGGGCCTGATCGGATCTGTCAGGCTGCCGAGATGCGCGAAAAAGGTCCGAGGGTCGACAGCTTGCTCAGGTGCTGAGACCCCCTTGGCGTCGATCTGTCCCAGCGCGAGCATCTTGGCCCCGACCGCGAGGGGATATCCAGTCATTCCCCCCATTACGTAGGGCGGCCATGCTGTCAGGTAGGCCACAGCCGCCCGCCGCTCAGAACCGGTGAGTCCCTCCACATACGCCCATACTCGTGGGAACGGGTCTTTGGGCGTGAGCGACGGGTCTGCGGGTCGTTCAGCGCTCGCGACCAACTTCGCTGCCTCGAATAGGTCGATCTCTTCGCGGTCATAGGATCTCGCGATTTCCGCCACGTGTTCGAAGAGCCAATCGGGGCCTGACATCACATTGCTTGATTCGATGAGGTGAGGAAAAACCCGAGGAAGGGTAATCGGCTCTGGATGTCCGCAAGAAACAACTGTCTGTTTACCTAGACTGAGAAAGTTGACAATTCCACGCTCCAGTGGCGCCACATCGGTCAGCTCTCCGTTGCGCCAACTCCGAACCGTGCCACTGCACTGAAGCATCCAATGCTGCATCGCAGCCGATCCCGCCCCCGGCATGTCATACGCGGCTTCGGGCACGACCCCACTACTGGCTAGCTTCCACCCAGTAAGCGCAGTGTCGACGATGTCGAGTCGTTTGCCGGCTTCTACAGCAAGCAAGTTGGTGATACCGGGGCTCATTCCAAGCCCGATCACTGCCGTCAAATTGCGATCGGCGGCAAGCCCGTCAAGCTCGAATGCTTCAACGGTGGCCTCCCAGTCGTCGTCGATATCGAGGTAGTTGCACCCCATCTCTAGTGCGGTCTCGAGGATGAGACGTCCGAATCGAGCGAAGGGACCCATCGTATTGAGTACGACATCAACATCACGGAATACGCGTTCGAGATCGTCCCGATCCGTAGCGTTCGCCTGGACCGCAAATGCCTTGGGACCAACTTCGCGTGCGAGTTTCGATGCCCGATCTATATCAAGATCAGCGATGTCAATTCGTTCAATCTCGTCGTAAGTGGCAAGCGCACGGACTGTGTGCCGGCCCATCTGTCCTGCACCTCCGACCACGACCACTCGCAGAGTGCGATCTAGACACTGGGACATTTTCAGCAAACCTCCATTGATTGGCAAGGGCTCGAAAGAGAATTCGATCTCTACGGTTCTGCATTCGCGCAGTGTGCGGCCACGAATGCACGCTCATGCGCGGACCGCGGTAACACTGGGCGGGTTGTGGCTGTACAGCACCCGTCATAGAAGGCTCGGGCGAGATCCGCGGTCGCCGACTGACGGCTCCGCCCCGCAGTCGCAGCGCAACAAACCTGCACCACCCCATGAACCGATCACCGTGCTGCACACCATCGCCCGTTGGCACAACCTCCGTCGTCCACCAGCGAGACGTAGTCCGATTATATATCACACGTGCAAGTTAAATCTAGTATGAAGTGGAATGCCTCAAAGCACTGGCGGTGACTGATGACCCGAGCCCGGACCCCGCGCGTCACCGCCGCCCACTAGGGTTTTCTAAGTCGAACGTTCGAAAATATTTGCCATGAGGGGTGGATGGTGCCGAAAATTGTGGATCACGACGAGCGCCGAAAGGAGATCGCTGATGCGGTACTCGATCTCATCGCCCGCGTGGGGATCGACGGCGTGACTTTGCGTGAGGTCGCCCGCGTCTCGGGGTGGTCGACGGGCATACTAAGCCACTACGGGGGCAGCAGAGATGAATTGCTACTACTCGCACTCCGCCGGGCCGCCGAGCTTGCAGGGGAGAGTTTTCGAAAAGCTTCGCAAGATACGTCACTTTCGGATCTCGACAAGATTACTGAGATCATCTATGAATCTCTACCTGTGGGCCATTCGCGCTTAGCGCTTCAACGAATATTCCTATTTTACTACGCGCGGGCCGCAACGACGACTGACGATCTATTCTCAGCTGAAATGCGCCGGTATCTTGAAAACTGGCGTCGAGTCATTGCGCGATGCGTTGACCGAATCACGGAATCGGGTGGTTTACCACCTGGGGCCGACTCGGCTCGAATAGCGGCGGACATTGCAGCTATCGCAGACGGATCGAGCCTGCATGCCATTCTAGACCCGATATTGATGGACCGCCTGACCGAGGATCGATCGATCCCGCATTCGTGGGTAACAGCAGTATTGCAGGCAGCGGGCTACGACGACACACCACACTTTCATATGCCAGAATGAAATAGACATTCGCTGAGATGTCTTCTCTACGGCTGGCAGCCGCGGTACCCGATATGAAGACTCTTCGATCAGGGAAATATCCCTCAAAATAAGAAGAATTTCCAAATTTCAACTTTGATACCAACACAGCGCCGCCGCCAGCCAATATTGCCCCGACAACGGCCTCACCAGGCAGACTGGACCTCATCGCACGGAACAGTTCAAGTAATGCCGCGAGGCGTCTCGTCCGGGGCTGTCGGCTCCATCGACAGGTGCGCGGCACGACTCTGGCAAGCGAAAGCAGTCGCCCATCAGCGGCGACCCCAACGAACGAGTTCACTAACTCTGACAGCTTCCGCCACCAACATTAGATCTCACTGCAAGAATACCTAGTGGTAGCTCCCGTCTATACCTGAACCCAACTTTCAGACCTTCGACATAGAGCGGGCCAGTACTGAAATGCCCTTCTTGCTCTTCACTGTCGAAAATTCCCAAAAAACTCGCAAGCATCCACCAGATGCCCGTGCACCTCACACTCCCAGACATGCGCGGCCGATCATTGTGAGATTCACCCTTCGATTGTTTCATCCAACCACCGCCGACGCCAAATGACATGCCGGATTTTTCACCTTCTTCCATTGTCCAGCACTGCGCAACGACCATCTGGAAAAATTCTTTACGCCGTCCCGATCACCGAGCGGGAATGCTCTGGTCAAGCAACGCGCACGCTATTCTCACTTTTCAACAACGCATTTGGCACCTGCATACCGACCGTCCTCGAATGCCACTAGGAAAATTGGGCAACTGATCAGAACTGCACCCACGCTCACCAACGACTCATCCGCAACTCGATGGCACCCTCGCTGGGAGCTCCGCTTGGCAGCAACGACGTTGTGAACCTCTTCATCGTCTGCGATCGGGGTGATCGATTTCATGAACAACGCCCGACTCTTCTTCGCCGCACACGGAATCACCCGGATCGAACGGATGATCACGGACGACGGATCATGCTACCGGGCAACAGATTTCACAGCTTCGCTCGGAACCTCTCGACACCAACGGATCAGGCCGTACACCCCGAAACACAATGGGAAAGTAGAACGGTACAACCGCATCCTCGCCGAAGAACTGTTGTACTCCCGTGAGTACACCAGCGAGCAGCAACGCCGCATCGCCGTCGAGGTGTGGAATATTCACTGCAACTACCATCGACCGCATTCAGCACGCGGAGGACGACCGCCCGCCTCTTACGGCCGGCACCGCGTCACCAACGACCGTTCCTCGTACACCTATAGCTCACATAGCTCACACAATTGGCTAGATTGGTCTGATGACGTCTGTACTGCCTGATCGCGGCGCTGGACCTGACATGTTCGCGCCGCGATCGCCGGCGGCCGGGGCGTACGGCATTCTCGGCCTGTGCGCCGAAGAACTCCGCGCACGTGGACTGGCGTACTCGGCTGCCGCGGTCACCTACCGAGACCCGTCGACCGGACGGCATCGGGCCCTGGCGAGTTCCGGATACGACGCCAGGGTGCTCGAGGTCCTGCTCGACGACTTCGTCACTGACCGCGATTTCTCCATTGTTCGCGAGGCCTCAGGTGTGCCGGTTTTCTGGCAGGACGTGCCACGATTCGAGCAGACCGAGATGGTCACCGACGTTCTGCGGCCGTCCGGGTACGCCGAGGGCGCGTCGGTCGCATTGGGGTTCTCAGGCCGTGAGGTGACCGGATTACTGCACATGAGCTTCGCGGATTCCGGCGTCGTCGATCGCGTACGGGAGGTGGTGGCGGCGTCCAGCGCAGCCTGCTCGCGCGTCGTGGGAGACCAGGTGGCGCTCGATCGTGTCCATCTGAGCCCACGGGAGATTCAAGTACTGCAATTGGTGGCCAAGGGTGCGGGCAATGTCGAGATCGCTGAGGAGCTGTTCGTCAGCCGTCGCACCGTCGCCACCCACCTCGAGAACATCTTCGTCAAGACCGGAACCAATTCACGGGTTCAGGCAGCGGTGCGCGCCGCCAAGTGGGGTCTGATCGAGTCCTGAGTGACGCTGTGCGAGGGGAGCCCTACTATCACCCATTTTTGCCTCCCCCATTCTGTTCACAACTTGCGTTTCACGTTTGCGGCCGGGCTGTTGCGGCGGTTGCGTTGTTCCTGGCTTCGGTGTACGCCAAACGGGTGACGCCGTCGATCGCGGAATGCAGGTAGATGTAACCGAGGCGAGGCTGCTTCGATCGCGCCTCGCGTCGCCTCGATCGCTTGGCCTGCTCGGACCCGCGACCGTGAACGCGCCATCCGCCGCCGTCGGGGATCTTCCCAACTTTCTTGATGTCGACGTCACCATCTGGCCGGATCGTTTCGCGCTGATGACTTGCGGTTTTCGGTTGTTTTCGCCTTTCGGATCGATGAACCGGCGACGATTCAAGCCGAGGCCCAACAGGATTTTCGTGACCGGCCGGCGACCAAGGACGATGCCGTCGGTGCGGAGCTCGAACGTGATTCGTGAGGCCGACCATTTCCGGGTCCGTCGCATGGATTTGATCCCGGCCACGACCTCCGCGGCTGTGGCGGTCGGGTGGTGGTTGGGCGAGCTGGATCGGTCCTGTAATCCCAGTTCGCCGTAATTGCGATACCGATTGACCAGGTGGAAGCGCATTGGCGGGAGATACCCATTTCGGCCGCCACGTGCGCGATCGGACGAGTTCGGCACCGCTCGACGAGGCGTCGTTCTTTCCTCGTCAGTCAGCGGAGCATCACGATGTGGCACAGGGCTGGTCCCTTTGCTCGTGATGGTCTGTTTCGCAACTCCCATCCTGCCGCGAAGGGCCAGCCCGTCTACTTCATTCCCGCGTCAGCAACGCCCATACCGACAACAGCTAGGCCATTGCCAGTGAATCGGCCGGCTTCTTGTCCGCCCACGGACGTGCCGCTTCGAAGTTCGCGGCAGCCCGCAGGACCAGTGCGTCCTGGCGGTGACGTGCGGCGATCTGCAGCCCCACCGGTCGACCGTCGGCGGTGAATCCGGCGGGCACGGTGATCGCCGGATTGTTGAGCATGTTGTACGGGTAGGTGAAGAGCCAATCGAGCAACTGCTCACGCAGCGACGCACCCTCGAGCCACGACGGCGCGAACTGACTGAGCGGGAACGTGGCCGAAGCCAAGGTCGGCGAGACCAACACGTCGTAGTCGTTCATGAACGTCGTCCACGTGTCCCACATGACGCCGCGGAATGCGTCGGCCCGCCCGACGTCGACACCGGTGAGCCGCTCGGCCTCGTGCATGATCTCGATCAGGTTGTCATCGACCTCGCCGCGCTGGTTCTCCCAGTCGAGCAAGTCGTATTCGGAAGCGAAACCCGGAACCCAGATGCCGTTCCACATCGACGCCGACGGATTTCCCCACTGCGGGGTCGCCTCGGTGATCCGCGCACCCAATTCCTCGAATGCCGACAACGCGTCGAGACACACCGCCAGCACCTCCGGATCAACATGGCCGAGACCGAGATTCGTCGACCACGCCACGCGAAGGCCCTTCACGTCACCCTTCGAGGCTTCGACGTACGAGGTCTCCGCACGCTCGATCGAGAGCGGATCCGCATTGTCCGGCCCGGCCATGATGTCGAGCATCAGCGCGTTGTCGGCAACAGTCCGGGTGATCGGACCGTGATACGCCCAGTTGTAGAAGCGCCCGGCCAGAATGGTCTGCGGGATGACGCCGGTGGTCGGCTTCAACCCGACGACCCCACAGAGCGCCGACGGGATACGCACCGATCCCGCACCGTCACTGCCCTCGGCGAGTGGCCCGAGGCCTGCAGCCACGGCAGCCGACGCACCGCCACTGGACCCGCCCGCGCTGTTGCCGAGCTTCCACGGGTTGTGCGTCGGCCCGTACAGGTGGTTGTCCGTGCCACCGTAGTAACCACTTTCGGGAGTATTCGTCTTTCCCAGGAACAGTCCGCCGGCGCCACGCAGCCTGTCCACGACGACGGCATTTCCCGTCGCGATGTTGTCGGCCGCCTGCTTCATCCCGAACGTGGTCGGCAGTCCGTCCACTGCCGTCAGATCCTTGATCGTGAACGGCACGCCGTGCAGCGGGCCGAGCTTCTCGCCCGATTCCTGCTGCCGGGAGAGTTCGGCCGCGTCGCGCGTGACCTGCTCGCGATCGAACTGGACTATCGCGTTGATCGACGGATTGACGGCGTCGACGCGCTGGATCATCGCTTCGGCAATCTCGTTGGGCGAGAGACTGTTCGACGCGACCGACGCGGCCATCTCGGTAGCGGAGAGCCAATGCAGATTCTGTTCGGTCATGGGATTTCCTTCGCCGGAGGGGTAATGCTCTCAGGCTAGGAAGCGCCAAACTCGGCCACCATCGGTCATGTGACCGATACCACGCATCGGACCTGGTTTCAGTCCTCCCCCGCGGCAGGCGTTCAGCACCAAAGCGGCAAATCGTCGAGATGGCCGCACGTAGATTAGATGCGGAAGTCTGCGGCAACGATTCAACCCCTGCTCATGTAGCAACCTGGCTCGGCTGTTCGCCTCACTGAACGCTCCTCATATACTCGCGAATCGCACCGGGCTGAACAGCACACTCACCCGACGCCTGCCATCGCCGACAACGCAACCTCATGCCCGGCATCGAGGCGCTCCAGGACCAGGAATGCATCGTTGGTCCGGCGCGTCAATGTCGACACACTCGCCCATGTTGGACATGTTCGACGCAGCCAGTACCGAGGTAAGGGTGCGGGAAATGGGCCGCTGCGCCACGGGCACTGCCGCCGGGGCGCAGCGAACGACTCCCGAAAATAGGACACGCGCAAAGTCGTAGTGACTGAACCGATTGTGATCGCTGATCGAGACCGAATCGGCTCATCCCTCAGCCCCTGCGACACGCATGAGGCCGAGCGAAATTGGCCCTTCGATGAATACCCGGCTAACCATACAACTCATTGCCCTGCAGCGAAATTCGCGATGGAGCAACGGCCCGTACCCCAGGTTTCGGATGGATCGTTCGAAACCTGGGGCTTTGGTGTGGAGTGTTCTGGCCTGTCCAGCCAAAGGGATGGACTGTTAGCTGAGGGCCCCGGTTCCTGCGAAGGCTGCGAAGCCGGCGACGGCTCCGATTCCGGCGAGCACAGCGCCTGCTGTTCCTGCGATCATAGCCACGATGTTGAGCGTCTGCATATCGGACTCTGATGAACCCATTTCAATCTCCTTTTCATAGTGTGAGCAGAACCGCGAAGCGCGGGATCTGCTTTCTCACGCGTGACAGAGCCGCGTGAGACGTGGTGGTGAGTTGACCCATACGTGGTCGCACGGGCCGACCAGGTCGTGCTGGTTCGTTTGATATCTTGTTCAGCCACTCAGACAGTTGATCGGGATTTCCTGGCACGGCGCTGGCGAGTTGCGCAGTGACGCAATCAGGTTGGATCAGGTATGGCGGATTTCGGTCCCCACGGTGTTTGTTGTTCCCACGCATGGGCGAGTTGGAGCAATTGGAGATCCCCCGCACGCGGGCGGGCCAGGATTTGTAGTCCCATAGGCAGCCCGTCTGCGTTGAATCCTGCAGGGATGCTGATCGCGGGTGCGCCGATGAGAGTAGCGATCGTTGTCGTTTCCATCCATCGGTGATAACTCGACATCGAGACCCCATCGACTGTTGCCGGCCAGTGCGTTTCGACTGGGAAGGGAAAGACCTGTGCCGTGGGTAGCGCGATGTAATCGAAGGTGTCGAAGAGTTCGAGGAATGCGCGGTACATGGCGGTGCGTTTGAGGGACATGTTCCATATGTCCAATCCTGAAATCGGGCCTTGGCCGGTCGGGCCGTGCAGGAGACCGTCGATTTCGAAGCGGGCCTCGGTTTTGAGCGCTGCCGCCATCTCAGGGACCTGGTACAGGTCTGCAATTTCGGCTCCGATGTGCCAGTGGCGAAAGGTCAGCCACAGGGGCCACAGGTCGTCACTGCCGTTGAAGCCCGTCGACTTCGGTAGCGCTGATACGGATTCGACGGAGACGCCGAGGGCGTCCATGTTTGCCAGTGCTGTTTCGCACATCTCAATGACGCCGGGCTCGGTGGGCAAATAGCCGCCGAGGTCGCCCATCCAGGCCAGCCTCACATCGGTAAAATCTCGATCGAGGTTATCGGCCAAGGATTGCCCCTGTGGCCTGAGCAGTGACAACGGAGCCCGAGGATCGTATCCGGACATCGTGTCATAAAGCAGGGCAAGGTCTTTCGCCGTGCGAGCCATCGGCCCTTCGACTGCGCCGTGGCTGGTGAACGCGTTTGCGGCCGCGATGGGAACTGCACCAAAAGAAGGACGAAGACCGAAAAGATTGTTCCACCCGGCCGGATTGCGCAGTGATCCCATGAAGTCGCTGCCGTCGGCGACGGGGACCAGGCGTGCAGCGAGGGCAGCGGCGGCTCCGCCGCTGCTGCCACCAGCGGTTCGGGTGAGATCGTAGGGATTGCGGGTAGTGCCGAAAACCGAGTTGTACGTGTGCGAGCCGAGACCGAACTCGGGAATATTCGTCTTGCCGATGATGACCGCCCCCGCGCTGCGGATGCGGGCGATGGAAACCGAATCCTCGGTGGCGGGTTCGGTGTCGAAGGGCGGCCGAAAGAACCCGTAAGTCGTCTTGAGTCCCTTCGCATCGGCAGCATCCTTGACTGCGTGCGGAAAGCCGTGCATCCACCCCTGGTAGTTGCCGGCCTCGAGTAGCGCGTCCTTCTCCGCTGCTTCGAGGAGCAATTCCTCGTGTGGGCGGAGATTGACGATCGCGTTGACATGCGGGTTGAGGCGATCGATCCGATCGAGGTAAGCCGCCATCACCTCGACACATGTGACGTGGCGGTCGCGAATGGCCAGCGAGAGGCTGACCGCATCGAGTTGTGTGATCTCGTCCGCGGCGAGAGATCCGGAACTGTGCGGGAGCCCCCCGGAGGACGATGGAAACTCGATCGATCCTTCGGCGTCAGCGGGGGTGGTTGCGGCTGCGGTCATCGCCAGGGTGGCAGAGACGGTTGCCGCGAGCCCGAGAAAACTGCGGCGCCCCAATGTAAGAGAATTCGGTGAGCCGTCTGCTTCGGTCAAGTGCGTCATTATTTCCTTCATGATGTGGGTTCTGTGCCAGCGGATTCCTTGGCTGGATCACCGGCAAGAAGCACCTGCTGCGGAGAGGATCCGTCATGAGAAGTGGGCGTATGCACCGGCCTGAGGGTTTCAGATTCGGGTCCTTCACCTAACTGTGCGTAAATCCTCGGCTTGTATGTGCGCAGCCATAGCCCGTAACCCATCCCAAGCAACGCGACAGCGAAGAGAGCCCACGGAATCACGTTGACCACCCACGAATCCATCTGCGTGAGGATGCTGAAGTTGCCGATGGTGAGGGCCACCACGACAGAAAACACAATGAGAGCCAGAGCAG
Organism: Rhodococcus sp. OAS809; assembly: GCF_040546695.1. NCBI lineage: Bacteria > Bacillati > Actinomycetota > Actinomycetes > Mycobacteriales > Nocardiaceae > Rhodococcus > Rhodococcus sp. OAS809. The sequence goes on from NZ_JBEPOI010000002.1 coordinate 4,299,082, forward strand.
GCGCAACAATGTAGATGAGCTTCTCGCGATTCTTGATGAAGTAGAGCATGATCGCCAGCGCAGCAAGAACCTGGAGCAGCAGAATCCCTAGGGTGCCCAATCCGGTCATTGTCGTTCCGAACCCGTAGTAAGGATCGGCTCCTATGAGCGCGAAAATGATGATTACGACGACATTGATACCGGTCTGGACAAGGCTTGCGCGTGACGGCGTGCCCTGCGTGCGGTGAGGGACACCGATCCAGCGAGGGAGCAACCCCTCCCGCCCAGCGTTGAACATGTAGCGACTCGATGCATTGTGGAGTGCAAGTAGTGAGGCGAGCAAGCTCGTCAACAGAACTACCTGCATGACGGCTGTGAGCGATTCCGAGGCGAACTCCGAACTCAGAACGAAGTACATGTCGCCTGCGTTATCCGCACCGAAGCTGCGAATCTCGTCGGTGCCGACTGCTCCGACGGTGATCCAGGTGGTCAGGAAGTAGAACACCGTGATGATGCCGACAGACGTATATGTGGCGCGTGGGATGGATTTTCGAGGGTTCTTCGCCTCCTCCCGGTACAGGGCAGTCGACTCGAAGCCGATGAAACACTGAAAGGCGAACATCGCGGCCAGGCCGAATGTTCCCAAGTTCAGTGACGGATCAGGGGCGAAAATTTCCAGCGGGAATGCGTCCCACCCCTTGTGGACAACCATCGCGAGATCGAGGACGATCAGCGCGCCGACTTCCAGAACCAGCAAAACTGTGAGAACGCGTGCCGCCAAATCCACCTGGCGATAGCCGAACAGCGCAATGATGATGGCACCGGCGAGAGCGTAGACAACCCACGGCACGGAAACTCCGAGCACGCCTCCGATGATGAGGTCACCGAAGTAGCCGAGTCCCGCAACGATCGTCAAAGCGGTTGCGTTGTAGGCGATTATCGCCAGATAGGACGCGCCTACTGCAGGTATGCGGCCAAGGCCTTTGGCTACGTAAACGTAAAAGGCCCCCGCCGTCGAGATGCGCCGGCTCATCGCACTGTATCCGATCGAGAAGAGCAGCAGCGTTGCACCCGCGATGAGGTACGCCACCGGTGTAGCAGGCCCGCCCGCGAGTGCGAACGCCATCGGGATGATTCCGAGCACTGCCCCCATAGGCGCTGCGGCTGCAACGACCATCACTACGATCTTCGAGGCTGAGAGGCCTCCGGCCAGCTGACGATTCGAGTCTGCAGAGGGTGTCATGGACAAGCTTTCTGTTGAAATGCATCAGTGATACAGGTCACTGGTTCATGCAGCGTAATTTTAGTCACCCGAACATGTCAACTGACCAAGTCGGATCAACGGAAATTGTTGCGCCCAAGAGACTCGAATGAGTTTCCAAGCGGTTACGTTCGCGTTAGCTGCACTCGTCGCGCGCACCGACGACCTTGGCGGTCGGGCCACGCGAAAAGGCCACTCCACAGCATGTGGAGTGGCACGGGTTTCGCCGAGACTGGCGGAGGAGAGCCGAGTTAGCTTGTGCGCGAAGGTTCGTCGACAAGCGCGGCGAGCTGTTTGGCCGCGAGGGCCAGAATTGCCCGGGTCTGCTCAGTGTTGCGATCCGCCAACCAGGAAAGGATCGCGCCGTCGATCAAGACCGTGAACAACCGCGCCACAGTTTCGGTCGGCACCGCCCAGCGAAAGTCGAACCGCTCTGCAAGATCACCCAACAGGGCGTTGATCGCTTCGTAGTACTGGTCGTACTGCCAATGGGCAAGTTCGGCCAGTCCGGGATCGCGTAACACCGTCGTCGTCAATTCGTACAATACGAGCTGGCGATCAGGTCGCTCGAGAGCGGACCTGAGTAGATAATCAAAGGCTTGAGCGAGCGAAGACTCCAGGTCGGCCGCGGTAGTTTTCGGCGCCGGCGAACCCATCTCGACAACGACCGAGCGTGCCAGTTGCCGTAGCAAATCCTCTTTCGTGTGGAAACAATAGTGGAAGACGCTCTGGGGAACACCAGCTTCGGTACAGATCGCGCGTGTAGTCGCTGCCGATATGCCATCGCGTGCCATCACCCGAAATGCAGCCTCGACCAGATCTTGGCGTCGCTGCGTTGCCGGTATCCGAGCCATTGCGCCTCCAAAGTTCGAGCAGAAACCAATGTCCATTCCTCATAGGAGCTGATCCAGCTGTCCTATTATCTGCCGCTACGACAAGGTTAACGTCATCGCTCGTCCTGACCAAGTCAGACGACCAGGTTCGAACTCGACGACTCGCGAAACAGTTGGGAAAATGCCAGTGGAGGGGCACTGCCGTGAACAAGCGATACCCCTCCCCCACATTTTCGGTAATTTTGTTGTCAATTAATTGAGCCTGGCCTTGTTAGGCGTAGACCTTCCGTTGATGGACTTGTCCCAGCTCTCGATGTAGGGCGTGCCTGTCGCGCGCAGACACGCATAGTGCGTTTCGCAATATCCGAGCCGCACTGCGTGCGTCGAACAGTTTTCTTCGGAATTGCAGAAGTGAGCAAGTAACCTGTTCACCCCGACCCGGGAAAAGAAATAGAATTGTTCTCCCGCGACAATACCGCCGAATCCTCGCGGAGAAACTGAAAGGCAACCGTCGCCTTATCGAAAAACATAGGGTCGCCTTCACCGAAGGTCGCCACACGGATCACTCTTGCGGTCGCGTTTGCCCTCAGAGCAAAGCTCGGCGAGCTGAATCTGCAAAAAAATTTTGATGCCTCGGATATGCCGCGGCCAATTTATCTACGATTTGACGATCGCAGTCGAGATGGTGCACGAGGGTCCACATCTGGTCCACGAAGCGGGACAACGTCGTTCCGTATTGTTCGAATACCATTTCCTCTGGAACCCCGCCATAGGGCGCCCAGCTCAACGCTAGATTGAGAAGCGACATGGCTTCTGCTGGGCGATAACGCACAAGCTGGTCAGATATTTCGGCCACGATCTTCTGATGCCTTTCCTCATGATAGCGCCGCGAGAGTTCATCGAATATTGCTTTTGCCAGCCGAGAAGGGTCATTTCCCGACGAGTACGAAGTCCGATTGGTAGTCATGTGTTTTCAGCCAGTCTCCTGTGAGTTCGAGGTTTGAGAATTCGTCGGTAAAAGCTGCACTCGAACAGCCCGCCGAACTTGACGCACTGGTCGCGAACTTGCATGTCAAAACGAATGATGCTGCGATACAAGGCGAATCGGGCGGACCTGGACACCTACGTTCGACTGTTGACCCCACCGACAGGTTCCGGGGTGTTGCCTAGACGCACCATAATGACAGAAATCAGGATTTCATTTTTGTCGCGGCATGACTAGGTTGTTCAGAATTTCGGAATCTCCCACTGAAGCCGTTCGATTCTCGCAAGAGCGCGGAGGAAACCCACCCTGACCCGAAGCGTCTACGACGCCGAATTCCTCCAACGAACGAACTCGCCGATATGTCACAGCTCCGAACAGGTCAGATTTCTTGCGTTTGGGAATTTTCCTCTTGATCTATTGCGAGGACGGTCGCGCGGTCGAGGTGCCGCAGTCCTGCGCTTGCCAACGACGACGCGAGATCCCCCACGAGAACTGCGTTGGCGCCGGAAACGAGTGCTTGCCGCGCGCCGTGCACTCCCACTCCGACCAGCATCGAACCGAGTAACTCGATACTGCGGTCCGAAGGAGCAGTCAGTGAGCGCCGGGAGAAATATGCCCGCATCTTCTCGGCAATACGAGCCGAGATACTATCGGTCAGCCTGTCACGGACTGTCGTATTGGGTCCGGACGTGGCGTCGTCGAACAAAAGGCCAAACCCCGCAGGGTGCGCCGCCGCGTATTCGAACAACGCGAGCATATCGGCGTGGACCTGCCCGTCGATGTTGAGGTCAATGGCCGACTCGTAGGCGGCGAACAGCCATTTCTGCAACATCTTAGATTCACGCTCAAGGCAGGCTTGATAGAGATCCACCTTGTTGCCGAAGTGGGCATACAAAGTCGGCTTCGAGACGTCGGCACGTTCCGCGATTTTCTCCATCGCCGCCGCATGGAAGCCGACTTCGTGGAAGACCTCACACGCCGCGTCGAGAAGTAAGTTGTCGGAAGGCCTGTTGCCCTGACTGCGACGGGGACGTGAGCTAGTGCGAAGTCGTACACCTTCGGAATCCACCTGTTTCACTTTACCCAGCGCCTCCGAACGCCCTTGACCAGGCCACGGTGACAGCGCTCCCGGTAGAGGGCAGCAGCGCACCATCCGCCATCCTGGACCCTGATGTACCCCGGAGGGGCCGTGTCGGACACGAAGACTGCATCCCATCGAAACGCGTTCTGACAGCAGGAAAGGTAGGCGAGTCAAGCGCTCACGCAGGCCGCGTCACGTCGCAGCGTCCGTCAGAATGTTGATCTCAGTGCCAGTGTTGCGGACTCCTGAAACACGACAGCGATGTCAAAAGACGGATTCGTCGAGATCCATAAGTTCCAGATCCAGATCGTTGACGGTCTGTGCGACACCGTTGAGTAGGGGTAACATGCTCTTGGCGAAGAAAGACGCGGCGGCGACTTTGCCGAGATAGAACGGTCGATCCTGTTCCCTGCAATCGCCGGCAAGTGCAGCGATGGCTACCTCTGCTGCCACCAACAAACGCCAGCCGATGATCAAGTCGCCGAAGGCGAGTAGGAAACGCACCGAACCAAGTCCGACTTTGTGTAGTTCGCGGGGTTCGTCTTGCGCACTCAACAGGTACTGGGTCATTTTCGCGGTCATCGCCTCGATGTCGGTCAATGCGGCGCCGAGCAGAGCGCGCTCGCGTCCGAGTTCGTCTGTCCCTTCGAGGCTCTTCTCTGCGGTCTTGCGGACTTCGTTGAGCACGTGCCCAAGTCCTACACCTCGGTCCCGGGCAATCTTGCGGAAGAAAAAGTCTTGCGCCTGAATGGCAGTAGTACCTTCGTACAGCGAGTCGATTTTGGCATCGCGAACGTATTGCTCGATCGGGTAGTCCTGGAGGAAGCCTGAGCCTCCGAAGCACTGCAGAGTTTCCGTCAGGTACTGGTATGCCCGCTCGGATCCCACGCCCTTCACCACTGGTAGCAACAGATCGTTGACACGGAAGGCAACGTCGTCGTCGATCCCGCTGACGTTGTGCGCCGATACCGGATCTTGGTGTGCGGCGGTGTACAGGTACACCGCCCGTAACCCTTCCGCGTAGCACTTTTGTGCCATCAGGGAGCGTCGCACATCGGGATGATGAGTGATCGTCACCTTGGGTGGGTTTCTTTCAGCACTCCGGCTCAGATCGGAACCTTGCACCCGAGTCTTTGCGTATTCCAACGCATTCAGATAGCCCGAGGACAGTGTCGCGATAGCCTTGGTGCCGACCATCATGCGCGCTTCTTCGATCACCTTGAACATCTGCGCTATACCCGCGTGGTTGTCCCCAACCAACCAACCTTTGGCAGGAGAGTCTGCACCGAACGTCAACTCGCAGGTGGCCGACGCCTTCAATCCCATCTTGCGCTCAACATTGGTGACATAGACACCGTTTCGCTCCATCGACTCGCCGGTTACAGGGTCGAGAACGAACTTGGGTACCAGAAACAAACTCAGTCCCTTGGTGCCTCCACCAGCGCCTTCCGGCCTGGCGAGAACAAAGTGAAGGATGTTGTCGAACAGGTCATCCGAGTCCCCGGAGGTGATGAACCGTTTGACTCCTTCCAGGTGCCACGTTCCGTCCGGTTGCGCGACCGCCTTGGTGCGACCGGCGCCGACGTCCGATCCCGCGTCTGGTTCGGTAAGCACCATGGTTGCTCCCCAGTTCCGGTCAATCGCCAGGGTGGCCCAATGTCGTTGCTGTTCGGTTCCCAGTTCGTAGAGGATGCCCGCCATGAAGGGGCCGGTGAGGTACATATGGGCGGCGGGATTGGCACCCAGGCTGAACTCGTTGATCGCCCAGGCCAACATCGCCGGGGCGGGTACTCCCCCGATTCCTTCGGGTAGGCCGACTCGGAACCAGCCCGCTTTTTGCCATTCTCGAAGGGACTGTTTGATCGACTCAGGCAACAGCACTGAGTGGCTTTGCACGTCGAAAGTGGGGGGGTTCCGGTCGGCATCGGAGTAAGAAGCGGCCAAGGGGCCTTCGGCGAGTCGCGCCGCCTCTTCGAGCATCGATCGCACTGATTGCTCGTCGAGGTCTCCGAATGCGCCGGACTCAAGAATCGATCCGAGTCCGAGGACATCGAACAGAGTGAATTCAAGATCTCGAACATTGCTTTTGTAGTGGCCCATGTTTGTCCCTTCAAAGGCGGCAATTACCAGGAGTTGATTGAGAAAGTCGAACCGATGTCGAAGCCGAGGGGTCTCTCAGCGCGGCACGGAGCAGACACCGCATGTTTGACTAGAAAGTAAAACTAACACAGTTTTCCTCACGGGTAAATCTTCCTCGACGAAGTCGTCGGTCGCAGTAGCAATCCTTAGGACAACACACAGCTCTCGAATCAAAAGCCGGCCAGACACTCAGTCCCGTCCACAGGTTTCCCGGTGTCTGCGCATTCAACGACTTCCAGTCTGCGACAAAGCGTGACCTCAACCGCACGAGTTTCAAGGTGCTGTCGATCGAGGGAGCCTCACATGCCGCAACGGCGAGAGCGAACGGCCGGCGCGGGTGTCGTAGGAGTCGAAGACCACCGGTTCGAGTAAGTCGCATGGGAGGTGCGCCCACGGTGAATATCACTTCTGGGCAACGGATTTTTCCACGGCACCGCTGGTCGCGGCGACACTTTGTCTGCATGTTCTTCCGCGGTATCGACACGAGCACCTCCTCGTTTGCCTCCTGACCACCAAGATTGAGACGAGAATCGACACTGTCTGACAGTTGACGCTTTCCATCGTCTAGTCGATGGTTGGCGGGCTCCGAATGTTGCTTTACTCCTCAGTCGTTCGATGGTGGCGCACGCGGCAGGCAGTCAAGGGTGACGTGTTGTCGGCGGCCAACTCTTGCGCCGAAGAAACCGGCGAATGCACCGACAAATGACCAGCCTTCCGTGAATTCGTGAGGGCTGTCGGGAATTTGCGCAATTCCGTTCGTCCTGACCGCAAGTCGTGGGACCGATTCGATCGGCCCGTTATCCTGTCTTGGGCTACGCGCCACAGCTGCGAGGGACAAAGATCTGGTGGCAATTTCAGCATCAAATGGTCGTTCCGGCCACGCAATCATCAAACTTGCACCCTGCCAATCCGATTGACGCTATCAGGCTCGCCGAGGAGCCAAACATGCCCGGCTGCACGTCGAGTGATTTCATTTCATTTTGACGAGATCGGCAGGGCGCCTCAAATTTCCAAAAGGATAGGGGCTATGCGCGCAAACCCGAGAATCAGCGTTGCGACGGCATGTAAGTCGACACATACGCGCGCAGTGCGCGTTTGATTTCGTCGAAAACGAGTTCACTCCCGTTGGTTTCTTCTTCAAATCCATAGCGGAGGAGACGGTCAGCTAACTCCACGCTAAATCGAGACACATACCTTGGTATGTCGAGGGGATAGCCCACTGCACGTTCCAGGACGGAACGAGTTCGATCCGCGATCGCGGAGTTGCCCATACGGTCAGCGGCGACTACGGAAACGTCGAGGTGGCCGGAGAACCACAACGCGCGAAACCCGATCCTGACTCGAAACCAATTGACGTAGGCGTCGACCATTGCATCGACAGCATCCTCCCACGTCGCAAAGGTCCTGTCGTCGAGTTGATCCATCACCCAAGCAGCTTCCTCCACATAGCGCATTCCGAGCGCGCTGAGAACAGCGTCACGATCGCTGAAGTATGCGTAAAAAGTTGGAGGTGCCACCCCAGCGTGCTGAGTGATCACCCGAACACTCAGATCGTCGATCGGCATCTTTTCGAGCAATTCCGCAGCGGCATCAAGGATTTGAGAAACTTTGATCTGGCTGCGTCTTTGTTTCGGAATGCGCCGATTAGGCACTACCTGCGAATCTGAGACCGGGGCGTCCACCTCGACCTACCAACCGCAGGGCAGGTAGGGCGCGTAGACATTACCGCCAGTTCTTCGTGACACATCGGCCCTTCCCACAAAATTTCCGGCTTGTCGCTCGAATCGTAGCAAGGCAGTCGGAGGACTTCAATGAAAATCAGTGTCTGATTCGGATTTAGAAGATGTGAGTCGGGTTACCAAACACGGCGGGGTTCTGACCAGCGGATCTGCGGCCAATCCATCTGAGGACCCCAGCCGAGGTTCCTGTGCGTTCCCATCCGATTCAGCTGACATCACCGCGCCGGATCACCGAATTCTGGTGGCCGTTGAGTTCAGGTGGTCGCAAGTCACATGTAATTGTGAGATGCAGATGACTACCGGGGATCGAGGGAGGTTGGGGCCGCGCTAGTCGCCGGATTCGACACACGCTGACGGAGTCGTAAATGTTCGATTCAGCAATACGCCCGCCGGCCATCTGGGCAGTCCAATGAAACGGACAGAGGGATAGCTGCCCGGCCGTCGGGCGCCATGGCACAACCAGAGCCTCGATTTCGAAGAGCAATCTACGCCAACAGTGCTGCAACGCCAGCGATTCCGCCGATTACTGCCACCCCCGCGGAAAGCAGACTGGCGATTGCTCCGATTTGCTCAAACTTGGTTCCGGATGAATCCATATCAAAACTCCTTGCTCGCGGATTGGTCGATTCGCAGACACATCCGAACGATTTGATTTGCAACAATGCAAACGCACACTCAAGGCTGCGCCGTACAGCATCCGACATGGTTCGTGACTACATGCAGAGGCGCTTCCGTCCGGCCGCCTGGTTCGCCCGGTGAGGCCCACAACGACCCTGAAAAGTGACGAGCCACGGAATCCCAGCGATACAGCAAGTACTATTTCCTCTGCCGTGCAGGGAAATTGGCTTGAATCGGGGTCCGAGTTGTCCGGAAACCGGGGCATTTGCAAGTGGTGGGCCCCGTCTGGACGCCGCCAGGCCCTGCACCACCGCGCCCAATCAGCGACGAGTTCGTCGCATTGTGGAAACCAGCACGGTCGCGAGTTCACAGTCTGACAAATGCGAACTGAAACACGCCTTCATTGGTTGAGAGTTCTCGACAACGGTTCTAGGCGAGCATGTAATGCCCCTTTCGCGAGTCATCGTTCCTTGTGCATGAACGGGCGACAGGCTTGAAGCACTGTGGCACGGCTGACCTGTTGGACGTCGCGTCGTCCAAATGTCAGTATCTCGTGCGGATTCCGGAGAACAGGTCCCGGATCAGGTGTGCAGCCTGCTCACGGGCCAGCGCTGGGTCGGGTGCGTGAGCGACTGCGAGGGATACTTCGGTGATCGCACCGTAGATAGCGGCCGTTGCGAGGGTGTCTGGATGCGATTCGATCAGTCCCGAGGTGCGAAGGGTCGAGATGGAGTCGAGCACCAGACCCCTCAGGTATTGCTCGTCGAGTTCCCGCCAGCGCTCCCATCCGAGCGCCGCAGGGCCCTGCAGCAGAACGATTTCTCGGTAGTTCTTCTCGGAACATACATCCAGGAAGGCGTCGACGGCAGCAAGTTGCCGCTCCCAAACCTCGGTGCGAGAGCCGATCGCGTCGGAGATCTTCTGTGATGCTGCGGCTTCCTGTTCCTCGAAGACTGCTTCGAAGAGGCCTCGTTTGCCACCGTCGAAGTGGTGGTACAAAGCGCCTCGGGTCAGTCCGGCGGTTCGAACCACTTGCTCCGCCGACACGGATGTGTACCCGCTGGAGACGAATAGTTCGAGTCCGGCGTCGAGGAGAGCCCGGCGAGTGCTCTGGCTGTATTCATCTCGGCGACTGGCAGCTGTTGACATACCCTATGTATATCACATACAACTTGTATGTCGGATACATAAGGTATGGAAGCGAGTTGGCCATGGAACGAGAATTTGTCGACGTAGTCGTGATCGGCGCCGGGGTTGCGGGTCTTGTGGCGGCCCGTGATCTGACCCGAGAGGGACTCGACGTCGTTGTACTCGAAGCCCGAGATCGAGTTGGTGGGCGAGTCCTGAACGACGTCCTTCCCGACGGATCGCCAATTGAGATCGGCGGTCAATGGATCGGCCCCGGCCAGGACAGGGTCTTGGCTTTGATCGGTGAACTAGGACTTTCGCTACACCCCACACGAAACGGCGGTAAACACATCGCGGAGCTCGGCGGCCGCACCTACCCCGGCCGCACTCCGCGCCTCAATCCAATAGTCCTGGCGGACATCGCGCTCGGACAATGGAGGGTGGGCAACGCCTCTCGGAGAATCGTCAACGGTTATCCGTGGCTCAGTCGTGATGCCGAAGAGCTGGACCAGATGACTTTCGACGCCTGGCTCGAGAAGCACTTCCATACCAAGGACGGGCGCGCCCTCATGCGCCTGATCACCCAGGCGGTCTTCTCCGCTGAACCCAGGGAACTCTCTGCGCTGTGGGTACTGGCATACATCGAGGCCGCCGGCGGTCTCGACGCACTCATCAACACGCGAGGTGGTGCGCAGCAGGATCGCGTTGTCGGCGGAACGCAGGAAATCCCGCTGGGGCTTGCCGCGGGACTCGGTGACCGAGTCAGACTCGGAAGTGCGGTGACTGAGATCGAGTGGAGCACAGATGGCGCGCGTGTGCAGACTGCCGGCGGTGGGGTACTCGAGGCCCGTCGAGTAATCGTTGCCGTTCCGCCGCCACTGGCCGCCGAGATCAATTATGTCCCTGAACTTCCCGCTGACCGCGCGAAACTGTTGGCGAACATGCCGATGGGACGGGTGATCAAATACAACATCGTCTACCGTGAACCCTTCTGGCGCAGCGCAGGACTCAGCGGTCAAGTCACCAGTGCGAACAGACCTTTCGGAGTGGTGTACGACAACACACTGCCGGGCGGCGGCCATGGGGTGTTGGTGGGTTTCCTGGAAGGAGCGGCGGCAGACGACGCGCTACAGCTCGATGCCGACGAGCGTCGTGCCCGTGTCCTGGGCGATCTGAGCTCGTACTTCGGGCCACAGGCGTTGGAACCGATCGATTTCATCGAGCAGGATTGGGTTTCGGAGCACTATTCGCGTGGTGGATACGGCGGATATACCCGGCCCGGGACTCTGACGTCGGTGGGTTCGTCGCTGCGTCAACCTGTCGGACCCATTCACTGGGCCGGCGCTGAAACCGCCACCCGCTGGACCGGATACATCGATGGGGCGGTGGAATCGGGGGTGCGCGCCGCCCGAGAGGCGTCAGGCATCGAGCGCCGAGCGCAGAAAGACAGCTGACGCACGCCGGATCGAGGTCAGTTTTGCGTGCTCACGCTGGATGGGTCCCGAGGTCGCAGGGCCGCGTCAGCTCGCACTCACGCGGTCCTGACGCGTAACCAAGCAAGGTGGCGGCCTCGCGGCTGCAGACTCGCCACGGTCTCGCCGGAAGCACCTGTGCGTCATCTCTCAAGAACCGGCGTCAAACAGGGACACACATCCTTGACCGTTGTGTGAGCGCGCTGCTCTAATAACCCTATTCCGTATCCGACTCGCATTCTGATTTCAGGTCCAGCGGGTCCAACTCAGAGCTGGGAGCTTGGCGTGGGTAGATCGGTGATCAGGATCGGACAGTTGGAGATGAAGCGCGGTTGGTCTTCCACCGGCGAGATCGACACATGGATTCTCACGCGGTCCGCACGGCCACCGAACCCGGCAAGTTCAGCGAACTTGTGAGCGCCGATGACCGCTGGAGAAAATTTTTCGCCGCACTCGACAACCTCCACTCCGAATCCGACTGCATCACAACCCCACTCGTTCATATTGATCACACAGGCGGACCCTCATGAGCAATCCACTTAACAACATCACCGACCACTGGGCAGGTACCAGATGAAGACCGAAATACCCGAGGTGGCCGAGTCCATCGAAGTCCGGAACCCAGCTGACGGCATTCTGGTCGGACATGTGCCGAACGATGCGCCCGACACCGTCGCCGCAAAAGTCCGCGCCCTACGGCACGCACAGCCGGCTTGGGAGGCGCTCGGCCCCAAGGGACGCAAGCGGTGGTTACTGAAACTGCAGGACTGGGTGCTCGACAACGCCGAGCGCATCAACGATGTGCTGCAGTCCGAGACCGGCAAGTCTCGCGCGGATGCCGGTTTCGAGCCGGTCGTTACCGCCGACTTGATCAACTACTGGTCCGGCAACGCCGCCAAGTTTCTCGCCGACAAGCACCCGAGACCACACGGCCCACTGGGAATGCTGAAGAAACTCGAAACCGTATACCGGCCGTATCCGGTAGTAGGTGTGGTCACGCCGTGGAACTTTCCGTTCCTCATGCCGGCTTTCGATGTGATCCCCGCCCTGGCTGCAGGAGCGGCTGTGCTACTCAAACCCTCGGAAGTGACGCCCCTGTCCGCAATCGAATTTGCCCGAGGGTGGGCCGAGATCGGTGCTCCGCCGGTTCTGGCAGTGGCCACCGGCTACGGGGCCACCGGGGCCGCCCTGGTCGACAACGTCGACTACGTTCAGTTCACCGGTTCCACGGGCACAGGCCGGATTGTCGCCCAGAAATGCGCTGGTCGACTCATTCCGTACAGCCTCGAACTCGGCGGCAAGGACCCGGCAATTGTGCTCGCCGATGCTGACATCGATCGCGCAGCCAATGGCATCGCCTGGGGCGGATTGTTCAACGCCGGCCAAGTGTGCGTCTCGATCGAACGGGTATATGTCGAAGAACCGGTATACGACGAGTTCCTCGCCAAACTCGCGAAGAACGTCAACGAACTGCGGTTGGGTGAAGATGATCGCGGCTACCACTTCGATGTCGGCGCACTCGCAACCCAGAGCCAGCGCGATCTCGTGCAGCGCCACGTGGACGAGGCAATCGCGGCCGGAGCGAGAGCGGTAACCGGCGGCGCTCCCACTGGTGTCGGTACCTTCTTCCAACCAACAGTGCTTGCCGACGTCGAGCAATCGATGTCGTGTATACGCGAGGAAACTTTCGGGCCGACGCTGCCGGTGATCAAAGTGCGTGACGAACAGGAAGCCATTGAGCTGGCCAATGATTCGCGATACGGCTTGTCGGCGACCATATGGACTGGAAGTAACAAGCGTGGGCGCAGGATCGCTCGTCAACTCGACTCCGGCGCAGTCAATATCAATGATGCGTACGCCAACGTGTTCAACTTCGCCTTGCCTATGGGCGGCTGGAAAGAATCAGGAGTCGGTGCTCGCTGGGGAGGCCAGAGCGGAATCCTGAAATACTGCCGCCAACAGGCCATCACCACGCCGCGAATTCCGTTACAGGACAGAGAGCTGAACTGGTACCCGTACACGCCTTCGAGAGTCAAACTCGCGCTCGGTCTCATGCGGGCTGCAGCAGCTAAGGGCCGACGCCGATTCGGCCTCGATCACCGATAGCGATTCAGTCAGCACTGTCTGACCGACTATCGGGAATCAGCTCTGTTGCAACAGGAGTCGCCTCGAATCTCGATATCACTGAAAGCATCTACAGCTGGCGAAATCAACTACTCATCGATTCCGGCCAGAAGCCGGGAGTGCACTGGCCATTGCACGTGTTCCATCGAGGTGCGCGAGTCAGCGGCACTTTTCACATGACGGCACTAAAAGCTCGAGGTGATGGCAGGGAAGTCGCATTTTCGCACACCGGTTTGTCGCCCCATGGAGAGCTCCGGCTTCGACTGAGACATGGTTCAAAAATGTTGTTCTGTCGGAATTTCGAGCGCTTGTCGGCCTGCGATGCTGTCGTACGCGTGAGGTCTCCGATATTGGGGTTAGCAACCAAGCAACCTTGAACATCGGCGCTCGCCGCCAGGGGTAACTCTGTATCGGGGGTGGAGCTGGCCGTCACCAGGTTGGCGCAGTTTGCGCCGTTTCGACGCCCGTCCATGCGCGCCCCGGGCGGGACCACCTTGGCTAGAGATGCCGACACGATATGGCCGCAACAGACGATATGCTTACTGCTTCTGCGCTGACAACGCTCGTGTGCGGGTCACCGCGGGAGCGATCGGGTGAGACGTCAGTGTGGACTCGACAATTGAGCGGGCTCTTGAGCGCGCGCCCGGCATGATGGCGGCGAAGCGAGGGGTCCGTTTCCCGAGGAAAACAGCCGCGCGCTCTTGAAGAGGCATAGGCACACCATGCCGTCCACGGGTACCGTTGCCCAATGTCTGAGGAGCGCCCCGCGGAGCGCGAAAATCGGTCCCGCGAGTCTGACCCATTCGTCGAAGCCTTCGAGCGTGCTCTCACCCCCGCGTTGGTAGCCGATCTAGCAGGGACGCAGGCGCGGGTGATCCGCGCCAATGGCGCGTTGCGTCGACTGGCGGATCGTCCTGTCGTTGCAGAGGTACCGGTAGCCGACATTATCGAGGGATTCGTGTGCGACGGTGAATCGGGGGCCATTGTCGATGCCGTCGTAGTCAGGCCGACGGGCCAACGGATCGCAGTGACACTGCGGACGGACGTCCTGCCATTTCCCGGCGGGTCTGCATTGGTACAGCTCAGTCCGCACGGCGGCGCCGACCTGCACGCCGAACGCGCACTGTGGGAAAGCGAGCAGCGTCTGGAAGCGATTGCCGATGCTGTCGACGCGTTGATCTACCTCAAGGGCATAGACGGACGTTACTTGTTGATCAACAGCTTCTTCGAGCGAGAGCATGGGGTCCGCCGCGAAGACGTGACGGGTCTGACCGACGTAGACATTTTCGGCGAAGAACTTGGCCGCACCTACTCCTACAACGATCGTCGGGTGTGGGAGGCAGGGCACAGTATGCAATTCGAAGAGCTGCTACCGGATGGAGAAATCTATTTGTCGACCAAGTTCCCATTGCGTCGCAAGAATGGCGAACTCTACGCGGTTGGTGGGATCTCCACCGATATCACGGTCCGGAGCCGGGCAGAGCGCGCGATCCGCGCCGCAAAGGATGAGGCGGAACGCGCAAACCTGGCCATGAGCGAGTTTCTCTCCAGGATGAGTCATGAGCTTCGCACACCGCTGAACTCCATCTTGGGTTTCGGCCAGCTCTTGCAACTCGAATTGGCCGGCGACGTAGAGGTGAGCGAGAAGGCCGACCGGATTGTCCAGGCCGGTCGGCACTTGCTCAAACTTATCAACGAAGTCCTCGACATTTCTCGGATCGAGGATCACGGGCAAGACCTCTCGATCGAGCCGGTCGGTGCGGTCGAGGCATTCCAGGAGGCACTTGTCCTGGTGCGGCCACTCGCCCAGGCCCGGCACATCGAACTCGCGCGAGATTTCCACGACGGCTTGCATACAGTGGTGCTTGCAAACCCACAGCGACTCACCCAGGTCCTGCTCAACATACTGAGTAACGCCGTCAAATATAACCGTGAATGTGGGATGGTGACCGCCTCGTTCAGCGGCCCCTTGGATGGACGGATTAAGTTTCTGGTCACGGATACTGGACCTGGCCTCGCCCCTGCCGATCTCGAACGGATCTTCACACCGTTTGAGCGGCTCGATGCTGACGGCACTGGGGTAGAGGGCACCGGCCTGGGACTGACTCTCTCCAGGAGCATCGCGACAGCGATGGGCGGAACCGTCGGTGTCGAAAGGACGAAGAAGGGGCGCGGTAGCGTCTTCTACGTCGAACTTCCCGCAATCGAGGATTCCCTGGCCGGCGACATGCCCACCCAAACTTCCGCCGACAGCGACGCAGTCCAACTGCACTCAGTCTTGCGTAATGTTCGGGCGTTGTATATCGAGGACGACCCCGCCAACATCGAACTCGTGCAACAAGTTCTACGACGACGCGCCCTCGCCGATCTGGTTTGCGTTCCAACAGGTGGGGCGGGGATCGAGTTTGCCCGGCAAAGCCGCCCCGACGTTATCCTGCTCGACATGCACCTGCCCGACATGGAGGGTGAGCAAGTACTCGCGGAGCTCAAGTCCGACGATCGGACACGACGTATCCCCGTCATCGTGGTTTCCGCCGACGCCCTGCCCGCCCGAATCGACCGGCTACTCGACGCCGGAGCCACTGCCTACCTCACCAAACCGATCGACGTGTACAACCTCGTCGAGACTGTGCGGGCGGCCGTCGACGGGGTGATCTCGTGAGCGGACGTACGCGCGTTCTAGTCGCAGACGACCATCCTGTCTATCTGGATGGGTTGGCGCGATTGTTCGAGCAGCACCCTTCCATCGAGTTAGTCGGGGTCGCCAATGACGGTGCCCACGCACTAAAAGATCTGCGCCGCACCGTCCCCGACGTCGCAGTGCTCGATCTTCGTCTACCCGGCCTCGATGGGATCGCGATTATCGAGGCACTCGAGCGCGACGGCATGCCGACACGAGGCATCATCATCTCGGCGTTCGAGGACAGCGCCACCGTTTACCGTGCGATTGCCGCTGGCGCCCGCGCCTACCTGCTCAAGGTGGTTTCCGGGGAGACAGTCTGCGATACCGTGCTCGCCGTAGCTGGCGGCGCCACTGTGATCCCGCCAGATTTACAGACAGGATTCGCCGAGGAACTCCGCCGCCGGCACGCCGAGCCAGAGGGGGCCAAGCTGACGGCCCGCGAACTCGACGTTCTACGGCTCGCTGCGGACGGCCTGTCTATCAAGGATATCGCCGCTGAGCTTTTTGTCGGAGTCACGACGGTCAAAACGCACCTACAGCATGTGTACGACAAGCTCGGAGTCAGCGACCGGGGAGCCGCGGTCGCCGCCGGGATGCGTCGAGGCCTGTTGACCTGAGGATGGGATCGGATCTCCTCCTTTTAGTCGGCGTCTCTCCTCCAGCCATCCGGCCCATCGAATGATGTGCCGCGGGCACTTCACCCGTCATTGTTGACACGTACCTGATCAGTGTTCCAGATCACAATGAACCTGATCTGCCGAGTCTCCTTTCCGATAGCGTGGTCCGCCTCTCCGTCGGTACGTGCGAGTCTCGTCCACCTCTGAAGGAGTTGCGTGTGTCGATCACGGTAGGCCAGCATTCCCCGCCATTGATGAATAGAAAATCCCTGAACTCCATCTGGTACAGCATCGTCAGCGCAATGTTCTTCATCTATCTCGGCGCGGCGCTCGCCCTCGCCTACGGGACGATGAATGCCCTAATAGGACTGGCGCTCACTATCGTCGTCTACGGTGTTATCAACCGCGTCATTGCCGAGCACGCTCTACGGAACAACGTGTCGGTCGCAGAATTCTCACGAAGTATCCTCGGGCGCAGCGGAGCCTCTATTGCGTCGCTGATCCTCGGTGTTACCGCGCTGTACTACGCGGTGTTCGAGGGATCAATTGTCGCGTTCGCATTCCAAGCGGAGTTCGGTGGACCATTGCCCCTGTGGTCCGCCATCGTCGTGGCCTACTCGACGCCCCTCGTGGTCGGTCGGGTCCGGGAGTTCCTGGACCGCATTAATGGAATTCTGCTCCCGATTTACTGGGGCGGATTGCTGCTGGCCGTCGTATGGGCGGGCTTCAAGTACGGCACCGATTCGGAATGGATAACACACAGCGTGCCCGCGTTGCCCGTCGCATCCGGTGGCCCAGGGTGGCTCGCCGCCTTCGCTGCCTATATCGGCGTGTGGGTACTCATGATGTATACGATGGACTTTGCCGCGATGGGCCGTTCCGAGGACATTCGATTCCATAAGCGATACACCTTCGGATATCTCTTCTACGCCTTGGCATTCGGAGTCAACGCAGTCGTGGGAATCTTTCTCACTTTCACCATTCCTGGCATCGCGGCCACCGAAACAGGTGTTGCTACCGGACTCGTCCAAATGCTCGGAGTCGTCGGACTGCTCATCATTTTCGTCTCACAGACCCGTATCAATACGGCCAACTATCACCTGGCGATCACGAACTTACAGTCGATCGGAAAACGGGTTCTCGGAATCTCTGCTCCGATGTGGGTGTGGGCGATCGTCACCGGAGCGGCGATCTACCTCATGATGTTGCTACCTGTCGTCCAATATCTGCTGGTAGCACTATCGTGGCAGGCTGTCCTTATCACCGGTTGGGTCGGCATAGCGTTGACCCACATCATGATGACACGCCGACACGGCGAGAGTGCGGATCCCGCCCATACCCCCGAGTCGCGGTTCGCCCGGTTCTATCCCCCCGGAATCGTTGCCTGGACAGTGTCTACCGCCGCGGGCCTGGTGATCTTGCAGTCAGGGATCGGTTGGGGACCAGGTATCGGCGCCCTCGTCACACCGATTCTCGCGGCGACCATCTACGGCTCGATGCGCACTTTCGCCAGTAACCGCAGTGCGTTACTACCAGCCCTCGCCAATTAGTTAAACCCAAACCCAAACAACGTTCGCCTCGCCGAAGGAAGTTTCGAGATGCCCTACCAAATCTCCGCAGACACCGGAGGAACATTCATCGATGTCGTCATTAACGACGAACGCGGCAGAAAAACCATAGGAAAAGCACTGACAACGCACGACCGCGTTTCCCGTGGACTCTCACAGGCTATCGCCGCGGCAGCGAGCGAGATCGGCACCGATCTGTCGGGAGTGCTTTCAAACGCGAATCTTTTCATTTACGGCACGACCCGTGCGACCAACGCAATCGTTACTCGAAATGTTGCGAAGACAGCACTTCTGGCCACAGAAGGCTTCACCGACATACTCGTACTGAAGGAAGGTGGGAAGCTCGACGGCCACGACTTCAGCCACAACTATCCCGACCCGTACATTCCTCGGCGCCGCACCTTCGGCGTACCCGAACGCATCAGCTCTGAAGCTGAGGTGACGACGCCGTTGGACGAGGCGGCGGTCCGCACAATTCTGCAGCGACTTGGCGACGAGGGGTACGAGGCGATTGCCGTATCGCTGCTCTGGTCGATCGTAAACCCGGAACATGAACGTCGCATCGGGCTACTCATCGAAGATGAGTTGCCGGGCATCCCCTACACCCTGTCCCATCAACTCGCACCGATCATTCGTGAGTACCGCCGTACCTCGGCGACCGCGATCGACGCATCGCTCAAACCACTCATGCAAGGCCACTTCCGGGAGCTCCGAGACGATCTCGCAAATCTTGGCTATCAGGGCCAGCTACTCGTCTCGACGAGCATGGGTGGAGTGATGGGGATCGACGAGGTCATCGAGTCGCCGATCCATACTGCCAAGTCAGGACCGGCAATGGCGCCCATCGCGGGAGTTAACTATTCCCTCAGCGAGGGACTCGGTGGCGACATGGTCGTATGCGATACCGGCGGAACAACATTCGATGTCGGCGTGAGTCGAGACGGGCAACTGGTGTACTCCCGAGACACCTGGCTGGGCGGAATATGGGAAGGGGACCTTCTCGGGATTTCCTCCGTCGACATCCGCTCCATCGGCGCGGGCGGCGGGTCAATTGCGTGGGTCGATGACGGCGGCCTACTCCACGTGGGTCCGCAATCGGCAGGCTCTGAACCAGGACCGGCCTGCTACGGGCGCGGAGGAGTCGACGCCACTGTCTCCGATGCCGCGACTGTGCTCGGCTACTTCAACCCCGACAACTTCCTGGGCGGCCGTATGCAACTCGACCGCACTTCTGCTGAGAAAGCAGTGGACCGCCTCGCTGCGCAACTTGGCATCGGGCGGTACGAAACCGCCTGGGGCATTCTCTCACTCGCCAGCGATTCGATGGTCAAGGCCGTGCACGAGGTCACCACGGCCCAAGGGCTGAACCCAGCAGAGAGCACGATCGTTGCAGGCGGCGGCGCCGCAGGAATCAACATCATGCAAATCGCCTCCGAACTCGGCGCCCGCAACATCGTCCTACCCCGACTCGCGTCCGCGCTGTCAGCCACCGGAATGCACTTCGCCGACATCGTCAAGGAAGAGGCGAAGGCGTTCATCACGTCCACCAACCGCTTCGATACCCATTCGGTCAATCGGACCCTCGAAGAACTCGACCGTCGACTCAACGAATTCCTCGAACGCGCCGGTCTCCGAGGTCGGTTATCCTCCATCGACTACTTCGCCGAGGCTCGATACCAGGGCCAGGTGTGGGATGTAGACGCGCCCCTACCCTTCGCTCGATTCACATCCGGGGACGAAGATGTCGCGCGCTTCGTCGAGGAATTTCACCAAGCTCACGAACGTATTTTCGCGATTCGCGATGCCGGTTCAGCGGTCGAAGTCATCAATTGGAAAGCCCGACTGACCGTTGAAATTCCCTCCACCCGAGACCATGCCGCTCTCGTTCATGAGGCGACGAGCACCCCCGGTCAACGGTCGTGTTACTTCGGCGGGACAGAACCGATACCAACGGCGATCTACCGACCTGAGCATTTCGATATCGGCACCACTATTCAGGGCCCCGCAATCATCGAAGAGCCCACTACCACCCTTGTAGTTTTCCCGGGGATGAGCGCACAGATCAGCCCCAGCCGCAATTACATCCTGCACACAGACGGAGCGCACTGATGACCTCCACACCCACCACCACGTTTGATGCGGTCCTTACCGCTGTCCTGGCAAACCGCCTAGACAGCGTCGTACGGGAAATGACCAACACATTGCTCCGATCGGCCCGATCAGCAGTGATCAACAGTGCGCGCGACTTCTCGTGCGCCATAACAACTGCTGACGACCAACTGCTCGCTTGTGCAGAGGGGCTTCCTGTCCACATTTTCGGCTCGCAACTGCAGACAGCAGCACTGCGCGAACGCCATCCCGATCTCAAAGAAGGCGATGCCTACCTCGACAACAATCCGTACAAAGGTGGATCCCACGCCGCTGACCACACGATCCTCGTGCCCGTGTTCTTCGAAGGCGAACATCTCTTCACCGCGATCGCAAAAGCGCATCAAGCGGACATCGGGAACTCCCTGGCAACGACCTACCATGCCGAAGCTAGGGACGTCTACGAGGAAGGCGCACTCATATTCCCCACCGTCCAGGTGCAACGCGACTACGCCGACAACGACGACATCCTCCAAATATGCGCCTCGCGCATCCGAGTACCCGCGCAATGGTATGGCGACTATCTGGCGGCCGTGGGATCGGCCCGCACCGCCGAGCGGCGACTCAAGCAACTCTGCGCGAAGTACGGAGTGGAGACAATCAAAGCTTTCATCTCCGACTGGCTCGACTACTCCGAGCAGCGGATGGCCAACGAAATCGCCAAACTCCCCCGCCGGACACTGACGAACACCGGACGCCACGACGCATTCGATCCCTACCTTCCCGAGGGGCTCGAGATCCGGTCCACGATCACCATCGACCCGGACCAGGGACTCATCGAGGTCGATCTCCGCGACAACGCCGACAACCTGAACTGCGGGCTCAACATGACCGAGGCTACAACGATGGCGGCAGTCTTTGCCGGGTTGTTCAACGCCATCGGCGGAGAAGTCCCAAAGAATTCGGGCGCCTTCCGCAGAGTGAAAGTACTTCTGAAACACGGTGCGGCCGTCGGTATACCGAAGTTTCCGCACAGCTGCTCCCTGGCGACTACCAACCTCACCGATCGTCTCATCAACATGATCGGCAGCTCGTTCGCTCAGCTGGGCGCCCCTTTCGGTGTATCGGAGGCGGCTGTAGGGATGGGGCCAGCTATGGCTACCTTGTCGGGCAAAGACTCTCGCTACGACAACGAACCATTCGTGAACCAGATCATCGTGTCCGCCAACGGCGGCCCTGCCAGCGCCCGAGCAGATGGATGGGTCACCTTCGGCCTGCCTGTGGTCAGCGGACTGATGTATCGGGACTCCATCGAAATTGACGAAGTGAAGATGCCGATCCAGTACCGCCACATGTTGATTCGGCAAGACAGCGGAGGCGCCGGCGAGTTCAGAGGGGGGCCGAGTCTAGAGGTCAGTTACGCGGCAAAGGACACTCCGGTGACGGTGATCTTCCCGTGCGACGGCCAGGAAACCTCACCGAAGGGGGTTCTCGGTGGCCACGACGGACAGCGTGCCGAAGCGTGGATCGAGAACGCTGACGGCACCGAATCACCGCTACCTGCCAATGCCGCGTTCGAGCTCGAGCCCGGGCAGGCCGTGCGCGGTGTGGATAGTTCAGCCGGAGGTTACGGACGCCCATTCGACCGCTGTCAGGACGCCGTGTTACATGATGTCATCGAAGGCTGGGTCAGCATCAACGTCGCACGCACCACCTATGGAGTGGCAATCGTACGTACCGAAACGGGACTGGCGGTTGATAGCGCCGATACCTCAGCGCTACGTGGAGCGTGATCTGCTCCACCTCACGGTCCTCAAATTTATGTCTTTGACGACGATCGTTCGGAATACGGGTTCTATGCCAGCAGAATGCGATTGGCGCGGGGAGATGGGTTGTGAACCGTCCGGAATCGTAGGTTCGCGTGCGCTTTCGCAGGCGAACTACTGACGGCTTTGTCTGACCAGATCTCTCCCATCAATGGTGCTGCCCGCGGCAACAAAGTGTGCATAAATGTTTGTCTACCAATGCATTTATGCGCGAGGAAGCAACCAAGCACGTCTCGTACGCCGACTTAATTCTCACTCTGAACGACCGAGAGGAATCATGCGTTTCGAGGGTAGTCCCCCCAAAAAAGTGATCCGGCAAACCTGTTCCGCACCGAACTGGGCTCGCTGTATACAAGTTCTGCGATACTTCACTGCATTCGCTGCGCACCGAGTCTGACGGCGCCCTATCCCCGCTCGTCCAGCTTTCCACCACACAGGCGGCCCTTTATGAGCAATCCACTCAACAGCATCACCGACCACGTCGAACACTGGGCGTCCCACACCCCCAACGCGATCGCCGTGTCCTCATTCGACACCGAAATCAGCTATGCAGAACTCCTCTCACTCATCGACACCACCGCCGCACGCCTATCCGCTGCCGGTGTCCGGCCGGGAGATCGGGTCGTACTCTCAGGCAACAACACCCCTGCCTGGGTAGTAGCCTTCCTCGCGGCGCTACGTATGCGCGCGGTGATCGTGCCCTTGAACTCGCGCCTAGGGTCCGAACAACTCCGCCCACTGATCGAGCTCGTCGAACCCCGCATCGTCCTCGTCGACGACACTCAATTCGCGGTACTCACCACCGCACAGATAACCGAATCGGGAACTCGGATACACGCACTGGGTTCAGGTGACGTCACCGACGCATTCGCTGGGATGCCCTGCGATCACCGTTGGAACGCCCCCAGCTCAGCAGACCGTGACACCCTCGCCCTGCTGAGCTTTACCTCGGGAACCACCGGAGACCCCAAAGCGGCTTCGATATCTCACGGCTCCTTGGTCGATTCGGCGAGTGTGTACGTGCCGTGGATGCCGTTCCGCGAGCGCGCGGTCTCGACCATCCTAGTTCCGTTATTCCACAACACCGGCTATGTCGACCAACTCGGATTCATGCTGGTCATCGGCGGTCAGGTCGATCTCGTGCCTCGGTTCCGCACCACTACCGCCATCGATGCCATGACCCGGCGGCCTCCCTCCCACCTGGCCTCCGTCCCGAGTATCTACCGCATGCTCATGCTCACCGAACACGCTGACGTAATTCTTGGCTCCTGCCGGCACGCCATCGTCGGGGGCGCTGGAATGCCGCCAGCGTGGAGCGCCGAGTTCTTCGAACGCTGGCCAGAACTGAACCTTTTTCACGCCTACGGACTCACCGAGTTCACCTCGGCTACTCACCTGCTACCCGCCGAAGAAATCAGAGACCACGGTGACACGGTCGGCTACCCAGTTGCCGGTGTGCACTGCTCCATCCGTGACCCAGAAGGCAACGAAGTCCCCGGGGGCGCCGCCGGCGAGGTGTGGGTCAGCGGGCCGATGCGGATGCTCGAATACTGGAAGCGGCCCGACGCCACTAAAGACGCGTTCAGCGGGCACTGGCTGCGCACCGGCGACATCGGAGCCATCGACGCGGACGGGCGACTGCGAATCCTTGGCCGGATCAATCAAGTCATCAACCGCGGCGGCGAAAAGATACTGCCCACGCAACTTGAGTATCTTCTCGCGCAAAACACCGCGATCGCCGAGGTGGCGGTCGTGGGCCTTCCCGACCCTGTAATGGGGGAACGTATCGTCGCCGGTGTCGTCCTGCGTGGCGGGCACACACTCGACGAGACCGATGCCAGGGGACAACTACAAGGTCGTGTTCCCGACTACGCCATCCCTGAAAAATTCATCGCCTTACATGAACTCCCCTACAACGCTAGTGGCAAGATCGACCGCAAACACGCAACACAACTTATCGCACAACAAGACGCAGCAGGATCGGTACGAGTTCGTTGACGCCGGATATCTTGCCTGCTTTACTTGCGATGGGTCGGAGTGGAAACCACCATTTATGTTGCGCAGGTAAGCATCTCGCGGGGTGCGAAGACGCGGTAGCTAGCGGCGAGGAAGACGATAGTCTTCCGAGGGCGCCTGCCCGTCGTAGCCGGATCGCATTGGGACGTAAGCCAGCGCTACATCTGCAGCCCGCAATCGGTAGCGCGGCTACAGCATCAAAAGCGACGCTGTGTTGTGGGCCAATATTTCTGTGGCACAGCCATGAGTGCATCTCGCCAGGCGCCATGGCGACATCCGAGAACTGGTTGTGCGTGGATGATGGGTTCGTGTGTCACGTGCTCTCAATCCGCTTGAGCTCAGCTACACCCGAAGACTGAGGAGACGGCCCGCTGTGGGTGTGGATGTGCTGCAGCAGTTTCCAGCCGGGACCTGTGAAGTCAATCTGGCCACCGGTTAGAGTATGTCTCCGCTGCTTCGCATCGAGGCGCCGGGCGGGTTACGCGATCATTGGGAGTAGAGTCAGTAGACCCACTCCCCTGTGAAAGTTCCCGGAAAATGCGCATGTAGGATTTTAAATCCGTCGCGAGCAGAAAGGTTCGGCGGCGATCAGAATGAGTTTCGTCCACTGCTAATGTCCTCGCATGACGAACGTCACCGCAAATCGGTTCAGCGCCGCCGGTTCCGCCCTCGGCTATCTCGCTCAGGTTGAGTATGGATTGTTGTTGATGCTTCGCCGGATGGATACTGACGTATCGCTTGCGATGTCGATGGAAACCGTCGACGATATCGGTTTTGATGGTTCCGACGTCGGGACACCTCGCGAGTTGTGGCAGACGAAACACCATGTAGGTCGACGCGGCTCGCTTGGCGACGCCAGCCCAGATGTGTGGAAGACCATCCATAACTGGATCGAGACATCGGACGGTGCCGAATGTGTCATTTTCTCCACAGCAACTTCACCGGCAGATTCGGCTGCCTCCTTACTCGCTCCTGGTCGTAATGCGGACGCGGTTCGTCAAGCACAGGAGAAACTGGAAGCAGTAGCGAAGGCCTGCGGTAATGAAGCATCAAAAGATTATTACGAAGAATTTTTGAAACTTACGGTCAAAGCGCGATATGAACTTCTCAGTCGCGTCACGGTGATAGATCAAGCAGCGGCAGCAGTTGATATCACTGCCCAACTGATGTTGGCGGTTCGCAAGACGGTGCCAAAAAACCGCCGCACACCACTGGTCGAGCGACTGCGAGGTTGGTGGCATGGCCGAGCAATGACACATCTGACTCTCGTTGCTGATCAGCACAGCGACACGATTGAAATCGAAGAAATCGAAGAGCAATTGCATCACATCGCACAAGCATTGCGAGATGATAATCTCCCGCTCGATTTCGGTGACATGGAAATGCCGAGTGTGGGTGAAGTAGCGGAAGACGATCGAGTCTTTGTCGCTCAACTCAAGCTGATAATGCTCCATAATGAACGAATCCGAATGGCAGTCCTCGACCACAATCGCGCCTTCTTGCAAAGATCTCGATGGCAGCGCGAAAAGTTGCTCGCCGTGACTGAACTTGCAGATTACGACCGGCGCTTGGTCGAAGAGTGGCGCCGACTCTTCATACCCGCAGAGGAGCCGGGCGACACCGAGGCGGTAGACGTCGAAGAACGCAGACGAGCAGCCCTGGGACTCTTCATTGCATTAGGAGACCGACCGCTACCTGAGATACGCAGAGAATTGCGCTCCGGATACATCCCCATCGGGTCCATGCACATCCTGGCGGACCGCCTGACAATTGGCTGGCACCCCGATTGGGTGACCCTCCTTCGCGAACGTGTCGCCGAGGCGCGTGAGACAGCGTGATGCAACCCCCACAGAACACCCGCCCGGACGATGAAGCCGCTGCTCTCTTTAACCCCGCGTTCTGCGGCGCGCTGGTCAATCGCGCCTGTGCGGCCTTCGTTGACAAAACAGATGCACCGCTGCCATTGACTTATGCCTACATCATCCTGCCTGCGTCTCTCCACAAACAGACACGAGAGAATCTTCCGAAAACCGTAGCTACATCAATGTGGGCCTGGATTCGAGAGAACCCGCTGCTCTTCGTTGACATCGCTGAACGCGTAACAGACTTCAAGGAATTGACGTCAGAGGCGATCCTGTTTGGTGTCCGTCACGGCGTGCTAAGGAGCGATGATTTCGGCCTTCTGCCCTCACGGCTAAAGCGGCGTCCTCAGTCGCTTCGCCCAACCGAGGATTGGGAATCATGTATGAATACAGCCGTCTTCCTTGGAAAGTGGTTCGCCACCTCCGACAGTGACGAAGCCACCACACTAGCCAGATGGGGATTTCGACCATGATGCAGCTTGACGCCCTCGTTCTTTACAACCGATCCGGCGAAGAAAGAGTGATCCGCTTTAATCCCGGGAAGCTGAACATCATCAGCGGGGAATCGGGAACCGGAAAAACGAGCATCATCAACATTCTCCGATTTTTGCTCGGCGGCGACAGCCCGCACGCAGCCATCGGGCCTATTTCGAAAACCGTGCATTGGTACGGACTCCTCGCGCACGTGAACGAAACATCATTTTACATCGCCCGACCTGCACCAAATCATGGCTCCACCACATCGCTTGCCGTACTCCTCGTCGGGGAAGACTCGATCCCCGACATGTCTACGTTGTCAGTCAACGCGAACGCAGCCGACGTGATCGAATACATCGGAGGACTAATCGGTATTGGGGATAATCTGAATGTCCCGGCGGACGGCCAAACCAGACTTCCTCTCGCGGCGAATCTCAGGCATTCCCTGTACTACTGCTTTCAAGGGCAGGGTGAGATCGCGAACCCAGACATCCTCTTCCACCACCAAAATCGCGACTTCCAGAAACAGGCGATCCGAGACTCATTGCCGTACTTTCTAGGCGCGCAAGGCCTCGACGCGATGCGTAAACGCGAAGAACTCACTGCTCTGCGTCGAGACATACGGTCCAGGAGTATCAAGATCGGAACGGCAAGGGCAGCACTAACCCTCGGAGTCGGGCGGGCTGCAGGTCTGATATCAGAAGCGCGATCCTGCGGACTGCTCGACGTCACAGACGCACCAACTGCATCCGACGAAGCAATGGACCTTCTCAGGCGCATCCTGATCTCTCCGTCATCCACTGAAGTGGACTTCGGTGAATTTGACGAGACCGAACAACTTGTTCGACGAAAACGCGATCTTCGCAACCAGATTCGTGAACTCAACGACAATCTCCGCGGCCTCGACAATTTTGCCAACGTCGGTAGAGATTACAACCAAGAACTGAATGAACACCGGGTAAGGCTCGCGTCGATCGGGTTGATACCCGACAGAGAAGTAGAGAATCCCTCGTGCCCGCTTTGCCGAAACTCCATCGCCGCAATCCCAGAGCACGACGCAATCGCTCGCAACCTGGGCAGAGTAGAACACCGCCTGGAACTCGCTCAACGCGACCAGCCACGGATCGAGCAGGCGCGGAGCGGGCTGATTGCACAACGGGAGAAGCTGCGAGCGGACCTTTCGGACGCCGATGAGGCGCTTGACTCCCTGGCCCGAACCGACGAAGCGCGCCTCGCCGAACGCGGTGAGTGGGAACAACAGAGCTTTGTGAAGGGAAAGATCTCCCAGTATCTCGCAACCGCAAACGTCGACGGCGATGACACCATTGACCTCATGGAGCGGGAGCTGACCGAACTCCAACGGTGGGCCGAAGACCTCGCCGATGAACTCGACCCCGAAACGCTTCGATCTACTGTCGCCTCATTACTGGCCGCAGTTGCACGCAACATGACCTCTATGGCGCAGACGCTACAACTCGAACATTCGCAACACGGAGTCCGCATTGATCCTCAACGTCTCACTGTCGTCGCCGATACACCTCAAGGTCCCGCATACATGGATGCTGGCGAAATCGGCAGTGGAATGAGTTGGGTCGGCTACCACCTGGTCGCGTACCTCGCCCTGCACGATTTCTTCATTACGAACCGCCGACCAGTCCCGGGATTCATCGTCATCGATCAGCCCAGTCAAGCATTCTTCCCGCGTGACCGGGAAACCGGTGGTGACCTCAGCGAATTGACCGACACAGACCGTGACAACACTCGGATGCTGTACAAGCTCATGTATGACGCCGTGCAAGCGCAAGGAGGCCGACTGCAAATCATCGCTTTTGATCACGCGGATTTCACCGACGACTGGTTCCACGACTCTGTCGTTGAGACCTGGCGTTCGGGCGAAGCGCTTATCCCACGAACGTGGATCAATGCGGAGCGCAACATCGATTAAGTGGCCGATTGCGGCGGACGCAGGATGCCACGCCAATTGTCGCGGGTTCGAAGCGTTTGGACCGCAACCCCCTCTTAGAATCGGGGTGTCGTACTCTTTCTGCGAACGATGATGTCGCAGAAAGGTTCCTATGCGTCGGTGCTTCATTGTCAACGGAGGTCGGCGAGAGACAAAGCTGGGTACCGGTGGGCCCTGGCCAGTTTGTTGGTTGCGGCCGAAGTCGATCGAAGGATCCGGTCCGTCGAGGTGGCCGATTGGTCCGCGAAGGGTGTGTGCACCCTGGTCTCACAGGAAAACCGCTGATTGTCAATGGATTCGGGAGGAATGCAGAAATATTCTCGATCCGGCAATGACTCAGTTCGATTGCTGGCGAGACGATTTCATCGGAAAAATACAGCGTTCCGGTGATGATGGCACCGCGAAGCTCAATGTTCTTCACTGGCCCATCCGAGTATCCATGCCGGATCAGTCGCGCCAGAATTTCGCCGCGGATCATTCGCTCGGGTGACGTCCACTCAGCGATTTCGAGTGCGGGCGGCTTGATCGTGCGAAATGTCCGTCCAGCGATTTCGAAGTTGTGCAGCTTGGATTCGTACGGAATGGGGTCGCAGATCGTCGACGTCCGCACTGCATGGAGAAGTTTCCGTTCGGCTGGCAATAGATTTTCGGTGTCGAGGACGGGGCCCGCGCCATACCCCGGATCCTCGTATACCGGCGAAGGCACCGGGTCGTCCTCTGATCTAAGGCCTTCCGTTTCCAACACCTTTGCGTCTTCTTCCGTCGGGTACCCGGCAGCGCGGCTACAGCATAAAAGCGACGCTTCAGGGTGTCATACCGACGAACGATTCGGGTGCGGTCTCTCGCCGGCGCACGATTATGCGAAGTCGACAAGCTCCTTTGAACTGGACCTGCGGCATGCCTCGGGTAGGTCGAGATCTGCTCGAATGGCACCGGCCCACGGTATCTGGTTGAACGGGGTCAGTCGCGGCGTGACGGTGAATCCCGTCTGGAGCCGAACGCCGTTGGCGTCAATTAGGGAGTGAAATGTACGGAAGGCTTGCCTAGCTAGGTTTGTCTCAACTTCAGTATCGGAGCTTGTCTCATCGGGTCTGTTCCGCAGGTGTCTGTCTCAACTTCGGGCGATGGCGGCAGCTGCTGCCGCCATCGCCTGAAGGTGGGACAAGAATCGGTCATGGTGGGATTCGGGGCGAGCACCAGCGATTATGTCGATGTTGGGACGAAGCGCGGATGTAGGCCCAGCACACACCGTCCGGATCTGGGGCAGTTTGATTTGTGTATGGAACTTGTCGACCTGAGATACAGTGCGGCGACTGGGTCGCGTTGAAGAAATCGTGAGCGTGGTTCTTCAGCGTCTAGTCTGCGCAGGGTGGTTCGTAGCTGGCGACGGCGTAGTTTGTCGATGTTCGCCCGGGCGAGGTTGTACAGCGCAGTGCCTGTGGGTGTGAGTTCGCGAGTCCCATTGGGCATTCTTCGAGCGAAGATTTCCGTTCCGAGTGACTTGGAGAGGTACGCGCATTCTCGGCTGATTTGAGTGGTTCGGATTCCTAAAGTTGCTGCAGCCTCTGTCTCCCACGCGCAGAGGGCGGTTTCGGTGAATCGGCAGAGTCGAAGTGCGGCAACCATTTCACCGGAGAGCGCTAGATGGACAAATTCTTCGGGGTCGCCTGCCGTCGAGGCCGCGAGTGTGAGTGACAGACTAGTTCTTCGGAGGTCGCTGCGGCCGATGTCTCGAAGGTAGTGTTCTTCGCGTCCTCGGGCCGCCCATGTTCCGGATTGCACTGAATTGTGTTGTTTAGCTAGTGGGTTCACCGATTCGATGCTTGAGTAGGAGCCTATGGGCGGCCTCGCCGGATTTGTCTTGCAGGTCGGCAGGCATCGTCAGCACAATTTGCGGTAGCTATAGGCGGCGGGGCCGTGGAGCAGAGCAGCGCCGTAGGTTACGAGTGGGTCGCTGCCGGTCAGGGGTTGCCAGATGTAGCGCTGGATTTTCCATGTGAAGGCTTCGGTCAGGTAGGCGTTTGCCGCGCGAGCGAGGAGTCGAGTGTGATTGCGCCCGATATCAGAGGGGGCCGGGAAGATGCGTCGTCGGCGCCGGTAGTCGATCGGGGGTGGGCAAGCCATCGCTCGAGCTATTCGCGACATCCGCCGCGAAGCATTGAATTCTTGAAACATTTTTTCTTGCACAGTATTTCGCTCGCGGCCTTGTTTGTATCGTAGATTGGATGCGGGCAGGCGCATTTGTTGGGGAAAGCTTGTGCGGTCCCTTTCGCCTTCGGTGGCTACGGCATTACGAGTGCAGCAACGAGTCAGGTCTGAAGTCGGTCAAGATGCAGAACTTGCCGTAGTTTTCAGGCGCGGGGCTCTTTGAGCGTCGACCGCGGATCGAAGTCGGTGGACAACAATAGTGAATAGGTTTCGGCAAGTACAGGATCGACCCGTCGATCCTGGCGGAGTCGCTCACATGCGAAACTCAATTCGATTGGCCAAGAGGGTATTTGATTCTCGCATCATAGACCTGTGTAACCGCGTCCAAGCGCGCACCGGCCTCGCATAAGGACGCTATGGGCATTTGGTTTCGATCGGCAAGTCTCCGCGATCGGCGCCAGAAGTGACAGTGCCGTGGCGCAGGGCATCAGTGCGGCAGAAGAGCGGCCACCTGGGCCTTGATCTCCCCCCTGATTTCGTCGACAGTACGAGCGATGTTTACGGTGGCCGCCATTGCGAGGAACATGATCGCCGACACCACGTGCGCCCGCGTTGCAGCCTCGGCCTCTCCGATTTGACCGCCTCGGCGCAGCACTGCTGCGATGGCTTCTTCGGTCTGGCCGACGATAGTGAGCGCTTCCGCATGGTGGGGTTCCTCGGGGTTGCCGAACACCATCTCCCGCAGGTAGGTGCGTCCGTTGTCGATCTGGGTGCGGTTGCATTCCACGATCGGGCCGATGATCGCCATCACCGCGTCGAGTACGTCGGAGATGTTTTCGGCATCCGTGCGGCCCCGCGCGAGTGCTTCGCTGTAGTTCGCGTTCTGCACAAGTAGGAGCAACTCGCCTTTCGTCTTGGCGTACAGGAACACCGTCCCGGTACCGACGTCCGCCTTCTCGGCGATCTGTTGGGTGGTGACATCGTCGACGCCGTACTCGGCGAAGAGTTCGCTGGCAGCGGCGGTAATACGGACAAGTTTCTGCTGCTTGTTTCGCTCGCGCCTTCCGGCTGGCTGGGAAGCGGATGGCATGACGGATATCCTTCGGGAATAGATATTGAGTACATTCAGTTATGACTGTAGTCAATATTGATGCGGTTCAGATGTCCCCTTGATCGTCCCACGAGACATCACCTCTGCATCGCACCGATGACCTACCTGACCGATTTACCTGAGGAGCACCCCGCTCATGACATCACCTTCACTCTGGCAACCGTTCGCCCTCGGACGCGTCGAACTCCCGCACCGACTCGCCTTGGCGCCGATGACCCGCAACCGAGCAAACCCGGACGGCACCCCGGGCCCGCTCGTAGCGACCTACTACGGCCAGCGCGCCTCGCTCGGACTGGTCATCACCGAGGGCACCCAGCCCTCCGACGACGGGCAGGGTTACCCGAACACGCCTGGGATCTACACTCCGGCTCATATCGAGGGCTGGTCACACGTCGCCGACGCCGTCCATGATGGTGGCGGTGCGCTGTTCATCCAGCTGATGCACGTCGGCCGGATGTCGCACCCGGACAACACAACACATCACCGTCCGCCGGTAGCCCCCTCGGCCATCTCGGCTGATCAGGACATGTTCACCGCGACCGGTCCGCAGAAGACTCCGGTGCCGCGGGAGATGAGCATCTCCGACATTGAGACGACGATCGCCGATTTCCGGCATGCTGCGGCATCCGCGATCGCAGCCGGCGCAGACGGGGTGGAGATTCACGCTGCGAACGGGTATTTGCTGCACCAATTCCTCTCCCCGAACTCGAACCACCGCACTGATCAGTACGGCGGATCGGTGGAAAACCGGTCTCGCTTCGTGATCGAGGTCGCCGCGGCAGTGGCAGAAGAAATCGGAGCCGATCGGGTGGGGATCCGGATTTCCCCGTCGATGCCGTTGGGCGGGATCGACGAAGGTGAGATCGGGAGCGTGCGCGCCCAGTACACGCACCTGGTCGGGGAACTCGCGGCACTGAGCCTTGCCTACCTCCACGTCCATCATGTCGGTGACGACGATTTGCTCCGCTCGTTCCGTGACGTGTGGCCGACCGCTGTCCTGATCGTGCGCTTCGGGCGCACGCGTGAGCAGATCTCCGGCGACATCGACGCCGGTCTGGCTGACATCGCGCCGCTGGGGCAGTTCGCACTGGCGAACCCCGATGTCGTCGACCGTCTACGCCTGGGAGCGCCACTGAACGCTGTGGACCCGACCACCCTCTACGGCGGCGGCGAAGCGGGGTACACCGACTACCCGACCCTCGCACACGTCTGACCATCCGCCACGTAACCCAAGGAACCTGACATGCCCTCACTCAACGGATCCGTTGTCCTCGTCACCGGAGCAAACGGCGGCATCGGCACCCACTTCGTCCACGAAGCCCTCGCTCGCGGTGCGTCGAAGGTATATGCCACCGCTCGCACTCCTCGTACGTGGGACGACGAACGGATCGTCCCCCTCGCCCTCGACGTCACCAATCCCGCATCCATCGAAGCTGTCGTTTCCGCCGCATCGGACGTGACCGTTCTGATCAACAACGCCGGCACTTCCACCTCCAGCACGGGCATCCTCACCCATACCGACGAGGAAATCCGCGCCAATGTCGAAACAAACTTCCTCGGCCCCCTCTTTCTCGCCCGCGCCTTCGCGCCGATCCTTACAGCCCAGGACGAGTCGGTCATCATAGACATCCACTCGCTGCTGAGTTGGTACGCCGTCGCGGGTATCTACAGCGCCACCAAAGCTGCACTATGGTCTGCGACCAACTCACTTCGCCTCGAACTCGCACCCGCAGGCGTCCACGTCGTCGGCGTCCACGTCGGCTGGGTCGACACCCCCCATGGCCGCGCACTCCACCGACCCCAAAACTGATCCAGCGGACCTCGTACGCACCGTGTTCGACGCGGTCGAGGCAGGCGAGTACGAAGTCCTCGCCGACGAAGCATCCGCTCAGGTCAAAGCTGGACTCAGTGCGCCCATCGAAGCTCTCTACCCGCAACTCGGAACTGCAGCGCCGCAGCAGTAGCCAAGCGGAGGCGTCGCGGAAAACAGAGCCGCGACGCCTCCCCGCCCTTCCCGTCGCCCTAGCCGAAGGAACCAAAGACATGAAAGCGTTCGTCGTCACCAAATATAAAGGGCCACTGCAAGAATCCGACGTGCCGGAGCCAGTTGTCGGTGAGCGTGACGTGCTCGTGCGAGTAGAAGCAGCCGGGCTGAACCAACTCGACGAGAAGATCCGCACCGGTGAGTTCAAGCAGATACTCCCGTACAGGCTTCCGTTGATCCTCGGCAACGACCTCGCCGGCGTCGTCATCGAGGTCGGGCCGAAGGTTCAGTCGTTCAAACCCGGCGACGAAGTATTTGCTCGACCCGACAAGGATCGCATCGGAACATTCGCGGAGCGTATCGCAGTGACGGAGGCCGATCTTGCCCTCAAACCGGCAACAATCAGCATGACGGAAGCAGCATCCATGCCTCTGGTGGCACTGACCGCGTGGCAGGCACTGGTCGAGCGCGCCAACGTGCAGCCAGGACAGAGCGTCCTCATCCACGCTGGCGCCGGCGGTGTCGGATCTATCGCGATTCAGCTCGCCAAACACCTCGGCGCCACGGTCGCAACCACAGCCAGCGCCCGAAACGCGGACTTCGTTCGAGCCCTCGGTGCCGACACAGTCATCGACTACCACAATGAGGACTTCGAACAGGTCCTCCACAGCTACGACGTGGTGCTCGACAGCCTCGGCGGCGAGAACCTCAAGAAATCCCTCCGCGTACTCAAGCCAGGAGGAAAGGCTATCGGGATTTCCGGCCCGCCGGATCCAGCCTTCGCCCGCGAGATCGGGCTCAATCCGCTACTGCGCCTCGCGATCACCGGACTGAGCTCCAGTATCCGCCGCCAAGCTCGCAAGCTGGGTGTGAGCTACGAGTTCCTCTTCATGCACGCCAGCGGTGACCAACTCCGCAACATCGCCGAACTCGTCGACGACGGCGCACTCCGCCCCGTCCTCGGGCAGGTCTTCCCGTTCGAGGAGACACCCCAAGGCCTCCGGACACTGAGCAAGGGTGGCATCCGGGGTAAAGCTGTCATCAGTAACACCCGAAACCTCGAAACCTCAACCGACATAAGGACAAATCCATGAGTACCGGCAACGACCCCGTCATCACGTCCTATGCGAAGGCGCCGACCCGCACCATCACCGCCGGCGGCGTCACCTACGCGTACCGCGAACTCGGACCGAAGGGCGAAATCCCCGTCGTCTTCTTCGTCCACCTCGCCGCGAACCTTGACAACTGGGATCCGCGAATCATCGACCCCATCGCGAAAAAGCGCCGTGTCATCGCCTTCGACAACCGCGGCGTCGGCGCCTCTACCGGGAAAGTTCCCGACAGCATCGAGGCGATGGCCGACGACGCCGTCACCTTCATCACAGCGCTCGGACTCGGTACGGTCGATATCTTTTCGTTCTCCCTCGGCGGCATGATCGCCCAAGCCCTCGTGCTCGAGCACCCCGAACTCGTGCGCAGACTTGTCCTCACCGGGACCGGCCCCGCCGGCGGTAAGGACATCGACAAAGTCGTCCGCACAACCTATTACGACATTCTTCGAGCTACCCTGACCCGGTCCGACCCGAAAGAATTCCTGTTCTTCAACCGCAACACCGCCGGCAAACGCGCCGCCACAGCATTCGTCGAACGCCTGAAGGAACGCACCGACGACCGAGATGCGCCCGTCTCGGTCAAGGCCTTTCAGACCCAACTCACAGCGATCAAGAAGTGGGGCCGCTCCACACCGGAAAACCTGTCGGCCATCACCGCACCCACCCTCATCGCCAACGGCGACAACGACCGAATGGTGCCCTCAACCCTCTCCGAAGACCTGCACCGCCGAATCCCCGCAAGCGAACTGATCATCTACCCCGACTCCGGGCACGGCGGCATATTCCAACACCACGACACATTCGCACCCGCCGCCGTCGACTTCCTCACCCGCTGAACGAGCGGAAACCTTCCAGGCCAACACCACCGACGCATGACCGAGCAGAATCGCCGATCACGGCTGACCAAATCCTTGCTCGATGGAGCATGGAGAGGAAAACGGTTCGTGCGCACTTGAGCGCTTCCGATTACCACCGCGGACGATCGTCTCGGCCGCGCAGGGCGTGCTCGGACCTGTTCTCGACAAGAAGCTCTAGCTAGCCCTTGACAGCCCGCACAACACGGACGGCCGGTCCTTCATGCTGTTCGGATGCTCACTCATTGCCGGCCACGGGCGCACGGCTCATCGGGCAGCACGCACACGTCCAACCGATGAGCCACACACACCGCTCCGCGGCCGCCGCCTCCATCACCGTCGGCACCCGTGTCACTGAATCGCACCGTAGTTTCCGGGGACTGATGTACCCCGCACGACTCAGGGCTGGTCCCGTCTATGGGATCGATCGGCGATTGCTATGAACACGCCGTGATCGAATCTTTATGGGGCAGCATGTAAACCGAACTCTTGAATCGAAAACGACGGAAAACGAGAACCGAATTGGCCGACTCCACGTTCGAGTACTTCGAGATCTTCCGCAATCGCTAACGCCGTCACAGTGCCCTCGGGATGCTGACACCGATCGAGTTCGAGAACGTACACGTCACACGTCAACCCGTAGCCTGACGTAAAAATGACGGCTCCACGAAACTTGGGGTACATCGAAGTCCCCGGACTCGCCGGGGCGATTCCGTCGATACCGGCCGATCGGGAGTAAGGGGTTGTTCTTGTTGCGGGGAATCAGGTTTGGCGCCGTTCGAGAGCGAACACTCGAAGATTACGTGCCGTGCGAGTCTTGTACACCGAGTACGTAGGGTTGTATTCGACGAACTGTTCGAAGACGCTCTCTGCCTCCTGCCCTGTCAACAAGGTTGTGTTCACAGGGATCTCGGCCCCTCCGATTGTCACCGTCGCCTCCCGATTGGCCAACAGGTTCTCGGACCACGCGGGGTGATGGGGTCGCCCGAAATTACTACCGACCAGAAATAATCGGTCCCCTTCGCGCATGTAGGTGAGAGGCGTCGTCCGGGGCTGCCCTGTTTTCCTTCCGGTCGTGGTCAACAACAGCAACGGCACCCCCATCGGACCGAAGATCGTTCGTCGGCCTTTGCTGTGCGCGAGCAGTTTTCGGTCGATCGGCGTCAATTTCCGGAGATACCAAGACCCGATCCGCGACGATACGAAGGCATTCAGTGGCTTCTTGAGCAATCGCCGATCGTGACCCCACCGAATATCGGGGAAGGCGTTGGTGTCCATAGTTGATTGTCTCTCCGGTGCTTCTCTGTGTACACCGCCTCCTGCAATGCGCTCAGTCGGCGAAGTGCTGCGGAGTGTTGTGGTTCGGTGCCGGAGCTGATTGGCGGGTTGGTGTCGACTCGGGATGATCACGTGTGTCTTGGTGCGCGGCGTGTCTCGTTGCCCCGGCCGATGACGCGTCCCTGGTACAGCCGGCGGTCGACCTCCCGCCCGACATTGATTCGGAGTGACAACGGATTCGAGGAGTTTGGGGGAGCTCCGGGCGGGTAGGTGAAGGCGGTGAAGACAAATAAACACTTCCAGGGAGAGCGATCTGGTGCCGCAGGTGAGCAGGCCTCGGTGCTGTTGATCGCGGAACCGGGCAAAGCTACGGCTCTCGCGGAACGCATAGCGAAGTATCTGCCACAACGTTTACGAAGCCGTGACCGCCTCGAGCGCCGGTGGACGACTTGTGTACGTAGCAAGCCCTACCTCTCGGACGAGCAAACAGACTTCGCAGACGTCATCGGGGCGGTCGATCCGTCGTCCGAAGGGGAGGACATCGTCGTATACCTCACTGATCTACCGCGCCGCGAAGATACGCTGCCGGTGGTGGCCGACGTCAGCCCCGGCCATTGCTTCGCGCTTGTCTCTGTCGCTGGGGTGGGTGCGATCCACATCGAGCGCCGCGTCCGCGCTGTTACCGAACTCGCGATAGCCCGCATTCTTGGTGAACCGGAACTCATGCCGCAGGGCGCGGCGCGACGGTTCCCGTGTGCGCAGACGGAGAATGGCAGTCGTTACTTCGCGCCATCAGGACTGCGGCGGTTACGACTGTTGTCGGGGATGGTGCGGGCGAACCGCCCGTGGAGGCTGGTCGCCGGACTGTCGAAGGTGCTCGTCGGTGCCTTTGCCACGGGTGCGATCGCGCTGGCAACGAGTACGATTTGGTTGTTCGCCGACACGATGGGCCCTTGGCGTATGAGCGCGGCTACGCTCCTGTCGATCGTGGCGATGATTCTCTGGCTGATCGTCGATCACGAACTGTGGGAGCGGCCGAAGTCGTCGGAAGAGCGCGATCGATCCGTGCTGTACAACATTTCGACCGTGGTCACCCTGTTCATCGGCGTGACCGTCCTCCACGTGGCCCTGTTCTGTCTACTGTTGTTCACTGCGTGTCTCACACTTCCCCCGGAACTGCTGGCCCGCACTCTCGGACACGGGGTGAACTTCTCCGACTACCTCACGCTCGCCTGGCTGCTGGCGTCGATCGCCACGATAGGTGGGGCTCTCGGGTCGGGTCTCGAGGACGACGATGCCGTCACGGAAGCGACGTACGGGGTTCGGCAGCGGCAACGCATCAAGGAGACCCGAACGCGGTCGAACGAAGCGAATGAATGATCGCGAGAGCGCTTCGTAGGCGCTACTGCCGGTGGCGTTCGCGACCGCGGGCGAGGTCGTGATCCCTGCCGACGGTTCGTGATGGGAATGTGCAGCTGACCAGCGCAGTCCTTATTCTCTCGTGATGATCGAACGCAGCACGTAGTAGAGGACCACAGCGATCGGGGCTCCGACCGCGACACTGGCCAGCGCGCACCGTGATCGCGTTACGGCACAACCGAATCCGATTTCACAAGTGCCGAATTCGGTTTTTCTACAGGTGGGGTAGTGCTGCAGTGAGGAAGACGGCGCCGAAGGCGATTCCGGCAATGCCGGTGAGGATCCCGACCACGCCGGCGGTGTTGTCGCCCAGATCGCGTCCGGGGGTGTCGGGTCGGCGCGCTGCCAGGGCGGTTCCGATGGCGGCGGCACCGAGGAGGATGCCGAGGCCGAACATCCAGAACGTCAGTATCGAGAGTGCACCGAGCATCAACGCCATGTCGCTGTATTCATCGCTGGTGATCGGACGGTGGTGATCCCACCAATCGGGTGGAGTGTGCGCGCGGGATTCGGTGTTGTCGGTGTTGTCGGATTGTTCGTGCGGGGGGATAGTGGATGCAGTCATGGCAGCTAAAGGGTTCTCGCGCTGATTCTTTCGTGTGGTGGATGTACCGGTGTGCGCCACGGGTGTGCAGTGGGAGATCGAAACGATGGTGGGTGAGGCCCGAGAACCCATCGCGTGTCCTCGGGAGTCACCCCACCATCAAAGCGGTGTTCGGGCCAGGCGGATCAGGCTTCGATCTGCACCTGTGTTGTCGATCCGGCGTTATCGGTTCGGGAGGGTGGTCCGGAGGAGACCTCGATCCGCCGCGGTTTCGCCTTCTCTGCGATCGGCAACGTCACCGTCAACACGCCGTTGTCGTACGAGGCCTCGATCTGTTGGGCGTCGATGTCGTCGCTGATGGACAGCTGCCGTTTGTATGTTCCAGCGAAACGCTCACTCGCCAGCCAGCTCACACCCTCTTCGGAGAGGGCGGTGCGGTGCGCGGTCAACGTCAGGGTCGAGCCGTCGATGCGGACGTCCACTGATCCTGGGTCGACGCCGGGAAGATCGGCGTGCAGGACGTACTGGTCCTCGACCTTGTAGAGGTCCATCGGCATGAACCGTGGACTGCGTCCGTTGCCGGTTCCCGCGGCGAGTACGGACTTGGTGATCGCGTCGATGTCGGTGAAAGGATCGAAACGAAGCACAGCAACACACCTCCCATGTCGTGAAAAGAAAAGTCACCGCCACTGTGGCGGTTGACCGAACTTACTGTGCGAGAACATGATAACCACACGAATTAGCACTCTGCAACCGAGAGTGCCAGAAGCTTTGGGGAAGTGTTCCGGTCCCTGAAGATCGCTGCTTTGCCTGGTCCCGACAAAAGCGGTGGCCGCCTTCGGCCTCGATTCGAAGCGGGCGGCGCGGTACGGCACTTCGTCAGTAGCGGCGGCGCGGCAACGGATCCGCCGGAGCCCCGACTCTGCGTGTGCGAGTCGGGGCGTATGACCGACGTCGGCATTGAGCACACAACACCGATGACCCACTATCCGTGCGAAGTCGACGTTCATGTCGTCCGCACATCTTCAACCATAAACAGTGCGATCGGTATAAATCATGTTCAGTCGCCTTCGATGCCAAGAAGTGACATGGCCGTTTGCATGGCAAGGTGAACATCTTGGTCGTCACGCTAGCGGCGCAGTAGCCGCGGTGCCTGGAAAGGTGGCCCGTGCCTGGTATTTGGTTTGCAGACGTCTGTTCCGAATGCTTTTGCAAAATAGGTCTTTTCCCGATGTTTG
Source organism: Rhodococcus sp. OAS809 (assembly GCF_040546695.1). Lineage (NCBI taxonomy): Bacteria > Bacillati > Actinomycetota > Actinomycetes > Mycobacteriales > Nocardiaceae > Rhodococcus > Rhodococcus sp. OAS809. The sequence goes on from NZ_JBEPOI010000002.1 coordinate 4,339,229, forward strand.
CGGGTGGATCGGGCATCGAACATCGCGGGTGCTCGTTCGTCGGAGTCGCTGCGAACGATGTCGGTGTTCGTGCACACACCGAACCGGCTGTAAGGGAGAACACTTCGGCTACCGTCAAAGCTTGCTCATCACAATGGAACTGGGACTTTCGACCCTGTCGTCTACAAGCAGTGCGCAATAACCTTCGTCGGGTCGGGGGCACCCGTTCCGTTCGAGGGGGCAAACAATCGGGCGGGTGTTCGTCAAGGCAAGGCCATATCACCCTCACTGGTCTCCTTGCCGGGCCTTGAGCTGTGCGCGCCCAGAAGTGCTCAGGGCCCGCCCGATGCGGGGATCGAGAAAGTGAAGACGAAAGGTTCTCAGATGAGCCGAAGGAGTGATCGGCGATCGACAAGTTCTGCTCGCCGCCTGGCCACGCGGACTACCGGTGTCAGAGGTTCGGCGTGTAAGCCGAACTCGCTCACGGCAGAAGATCTGAGGGCTGTAATCGAGTCCCTCACTGGAGTTCTCGCTGCTCGAGAATCGAGCGCGGAAACCGCACCTCTCGCCGGAAATCCTCCGTTGTCGACGCCAACTGACAGGCAGTTCTGAATCGCACCGGTATTTTCGCAGCCGCACAGCATATTCGAACTCGGACGCGCTGTCAGCCGGGACGGGTGGTAATCACAGAAGGAGGTGGAAGATCTCGAAGGCGACTGTCCATTGGGCTGTGCCGGGGTTCTTGCGGTCCGGTTCGACCGTGGCGAAGGTTTGCGCCAGCGCTACGCTCAACCCTCCTGCGATCAGCGGCAGTCGTTGCTCTGTCTCCTCTGAGAGGGCCACGTCCAAGGGCGGGCGGGCCGTGAGCTGATCGAGCAGCGGTTGAAGTTCGATCTCCTCGTCGAGTTTTTCGAACCGGTGGATGCTCTCCTGTAATCCCTTGGTGATCGGCAGGTCCCACGGTTCGATCACGTCGCGCAAGTTTGCTTTCGCGGAGGCTTTCCCGATCAGGATCACGTCGTAGATCTTGTCGTCGATGAAATCGGTATAGCGCTTGAGATCGTTCCGGTCGACCTGCAGTCCGGCCGCTGCCCTGAAGAACCGCTGGAATTTCACGGTGCCCATTACTGGCATGTCGTCAGCTCCTTTCGAAGTATTCATGGATTTGGCGTACGGCCATCGCTCCTTCACCGACGGCGGATGCGACTCGTTTCACCGAACCGCGGCGGATGTCGCCCGCCGCGAACAGGCCGGGCAGGCTGGTTTCGAGCGTCCTGGACAGGCCGCCGTTGATTGGCAGGCTGCCGTCCGCTCGTGCGTGGATCGCGTCCACACCGGTGAGGACGAAGCCGTGGTCGTCGAGTGCGATCGCGTCGGCAAGCCACCCTGTGTGCGGTACCGCCCCGATGAAGACGAACAGGGCGCGCACCCGAATCGTGTCCTGGTCGCCGGTGCGATTGTCCTCGACTGCAATTGCCTCGAGGTATTTCTCGCCGTGGACCGCACGAATCTCGGTGTGCCGGTGCACGGTGACCCGCGGATGGTGTTCGATCTGGTCGACCAGGTATCGGGACATGCTCTTCCCGAGGTCATCGCCGCGGATGAGCAGGTGCACCTGTGAGACGTGCTCGGCGAGGAAGACGGCGGCCTGGCCGGCGGAGTTGCCGCCACCGACGATGGCTATCGGGTCGGTGCCGCATATCCGTGCTTCCTGATGCGTTGCGGCGTAGTACACGCTTGTTCCTTCCAGCGCCTCGATCCCCTGAACGGCCAACTTGCGGTACCGCGCCCCGGCGGCGAGCACAACGGCCCGGGCGTGCACCGACCCGCCGTCCGCCAGTCGGAGCACATGGTTCCCGGCCTCGGATCCCAAACCGGTCACTTCTGCCGACACCAGGATGCGGGCGCCGAACTTCCCGGCCTGGAGCACGGCTCGTTCGGCCAATTCGGAGCCGGAGACCCCGGCGGGGAATCCCAGATAATTCTCGATCCGGGATGAGGTACTGGCTTGGCCGCCCGCAGCGATCCGCTCCAACGTCACCGTGTTCAACCCGTCCGAGGCGCCGTACACCGATGCGGCCAGGCCGGCCGGTCCGGCACCCACGACGACGAGGTTGTAGACGTCCTTGGCTGCGTCCGCGACGGGTGCCGGGACAGGAAGCCCGACGACGCGTGCGAGTTCCGCATTCGTCGGATTGCGCAGCACCTTCTCGCCGTGCCAGATCACGACGGGTGTGTCCTCGGGTGCGACGTTCAGGCTGCGTAGCAGCTGCTCCACTCGTTCGTCCTGTTCCAAGTCGAATCACTTGTGGGGCAGACGGTTTCGCATCGCGAACTCACGAAGTCGCAACGTATCCGGGGAGAAGCAGGAGCCGATGATCCGGAATCCGGAGCCGAGCCCGATCAGCAAGTGCCGACGCACAAGGTAGGCGCGCAGGATCAAATCGCTGAGCACGGGATCGTGGGCAATCAGCTCGCGTACCTGCTCGGCCGGGACGACGAGTATCTCGCCGTCCTCGATCGCTTCGGCGGTGAAGAACGCCACCTGACCTTCCAGGAGTCCGAGCTCGCCCAGGAAACGCCCAGGACCGTGCACGCGCAGTATCCGGCGCTCGCCGTCCGCGTCGCCTTCGTCGACGACTGCGATCTTTCCGGAAAGGACGACGACGAAATCGTTGTCAGGCGCGCCTTCTCGGATCAGCACCTCGCCGGCGTGAACCGGTCGACGCGAGCCACCGACCTCGAGCTTCGCGACCTGGTCGTCCGTCAGCCGCGGGAAGGCGCCCTCCTCGTCCGGGGTCTCGTCGTCGACCGGCGGGCTGTACCCGATGGGTGAGGCGCCCTCAGACGAAGTTCTGGTCGACATAACACCACCGCCAATCCTCGCCGGGCTCCATCGACTGGACGATCGGATGCCCGATGGCGTGAGCGTGAGCACTCGCGTGCCTGCCCGGCGAAGAGTCGCAGCAACCGACGTGTCCGCACGTCAGGCACAGCCTCAGATGCACCCACGGGGTGCCGAGGCGAAGACATTCCTCGCAGCCCTGCGGGGTACGGGGCACCACGGCCCGGATCGCGGTTACATGTGGGTCCGCATGGACAGGACTCATGACTTCGCCTCCTCGCCGGCATTTTCCGAGAGCGCCTGATCGAGCCACGTGCGCAGCTGGGGGACCGGAGCTGCGCCCGACTGGCGAGCGAGAACCTCACCCCGGTCCATCACCAGCAGAGTCGGCACGGCGCGGACGGTGAATCGTTCAGCCGTCCGGGGTGCAGCATCGACGTCGACCTTGACCAGCTTGATCTGGCCGGCGTGTTCTCTGGCGAGCTGCTCGAGCGCGGGGCTGACCATGCGACACGGGCCGCACCACGTCGCCCACAGATCCACGAGCACAGGCACCGAGGATTTTTCGACGATCTCCGCGAAGTCACCGTCTCCCGCCGCGGCGATCCAGGGCAGCGGCTCGTGGCAGTTGCCGCAGCGAGGTTTTCCTTCCCCTGCTGCCGGGATGTTGTTGGTCTTGCCGCAGTTCGGGCACTTCACCTTTTCGGATCCCATGACCAGTTACCTCTTCTCAGGCCGCCGCGAAGGCGGGTTCGGCATACGCGACGGCAAGCTCGCCGCCGTCCACCGTGACGCTGATGGTGCCGTCCGGTTTGATCTCGCCGCGCAACAGTGCACGGCCGATCTTGGTTTCGACCTCGTGTGCGATGTATCGGCGCAGCGGCCGCGCACCGTAGACAGGGTCGAACCCGTGTTCGGCGATCAGTCGGCGTGCCTCCGGCGTGATTTCCAGGTGTATCTGTCTCTCCGACAACCTGTTTCGAAGGTCGGTGAGTTGCAGTTCCACTATGTACTCGATCTGGGGCAGGGTGAGTGGGGAGAACAGCACGATGTCGTCGACCCGGTTGAGGAATTCGGGGCGGAAATGCCCGCGCAGTTCTGCCATCACCCGTTCCCTGGCGTCCGGCTTGATTTCGCCGTCGGCTGTGACCCCGTCGAGGAGATGCTGGGATCCGATGTTGGAGGTCATGATGATCACCGTGTTCCGGAAATCGACTTGCCTCCCTTGAGAATCGGTGATCCGGCCGTCGTCGAGCACCTGCAGCAGGGTATTGAAGACGTCGGCGTGGGCCTTCTCGATCTCGTCGAAGAGCACCACGGAGTACGGCTTACGCCGCACCGCCTCGGTGAGCTGGCCACCTTCGTCGTACCCGACGTATCCGGGAGGTGCACCGATGAGCCGACTCACCGTGTGCCGTTCCTGGTACTCGCTCATATCGAGGCGCACCATGTTGTCTTCACTGTCGAATAGGGCGCTGGCCAATGTCTTTGCAAGCTCGGTCTTTCCGACGCCCGTCGGGCCCAGGAAAATGAACGAACCGATCGGTCGACGAGGATCACGGATACCGGACCTCGCCCGGATCACAGCGTCCGCGACCAGTTGCACCGCCTCGTCCTGACCGACGACCCGCTCGTGCAGGATCTCGTCGAGCTTCAACAACTTCTCCCGCTCACCTTCTTGCAGCCGGGCGACCGGGATACCCGTCCATGCGGCCACGATCTCTGCGATCTCGTCTTCGGTGACCACTTCACGCAGCAACGGATTTCGGCCTTGTCTGGTGGCCAGTTGCTCCTCCGCCGCCTCGAGCCGGCGTTCGAGCTCGGTGATCTCGCCGTATCGCAACTCGGCTGCCCGATTGAGGTCGTAGTTGCGTTCGGCGGCCTCGGCCTCGACGCGCAACCGTTCCAAATCTCCTCGCAGTTCTTGCACCCGCCGGATCGCCTGCCGCTCCGCCTCCCATTGAGCGTGCCGGGCGTCTGCCTCGGCCCGCAGGTCGGCCAGCTCCTTGCGCAATTCTTCGAGGCGCGCTTTGCTGGCCGCGTCCGTTTCCTTGGACAGTGCGGCCTCTTCGATCTCCAGACGGGTCACCTTCCGGGTGAGCTCGTCGAGTTCGGCAGGCATCGAATCGATTTCGGTGCGGAGCCGAGCGCATGCCTCGTCTACGAGATCGATCGCCTTGTCCGGAAGGAAGCGGTCGGTGATATACCGGTGCGAGAGGGTCACGGCGGCCACCAATGCACCGTCTTGAATTTTCACGCCATGGAACACCTCGAGGCGTTCTCGAAGTCCGCGCAGAATCGAGATCGCATCCTCGGCACTGGGCTCGTCGACGAGAACGGTCTGGAATCGACGCTCCAGTGCCGCATCGGATTCGATGTGCTTGCGATACTCGTCGAGAGTGGTGGCACCGATCATGTGCAGTTCGCCGCGTGCGAGCATCGGTTTGAGCATGTTGCCGGCATCGAGAGACCCCTCGCCGCCGACCGAGCCCGCTCCGACCACGGTATGCAACTCGTCGACGAACAACAGGATGCGCCCCTCGGCAGCCTTCACCTCGGACAGCACGGCCTGCAGTCGCTCCTCGAACTCGCCGCGGTACTTCGCACCGGCCACCAGAGAACCCATGTCGAGCGAGAAGATCGTCTTGTCGCGTAGGCCCTCGGGCACGTCGCCGCGGACGATCCGCTGGGCGAGACCCTCGACAATCGCAGTCTTACCAACACCGGGGTCGCCGATCAGCACCGGGTTGTTCTTCGTTTTCCGGCTCAAGATCTGAGTTACCCTGCGTATCTCGGCATCCCGGCCGATGACCGGATCGAGTTTGCCTGCCCGCCCCTCGGAGACGAGGTCGCGCCCGTACTTCTCCAATGCCTCGTACGCCCCCTCCGGGGTTGCCGACGTGACACGCTGATTGCCGCGCACCTTCGTCAGCGCTGTGAGGAAGGCGTCCCGTGTGACCCCGTGACTGGCGAGGACCCGCCCGGCCGCGCTGGCCGATCCTTCCTCGGAAAGGGCCATCACAAGATGCTCCACCGACACGTAGGAATCCTTGAGTCTCTTCGCCTCCCGCTCTGCGGCATCGAGCAGCTTGGCCAGACGCTGGGTGATCATCACCTGACCGGGGGTCACGCCGGGGCCGCTGACCTTCGGCCTACGCGACAGTTCACGATCCAGATCGGATCGAAGTGCTTCGACATTCGCGCCGGCCTGTTCGAGCAGTCGGGGCACCAGCCCATCCTGCTGATCGACCAATGCGAGCAGCAGGTGCTCTCCGTCGACTTCGGTGTGGCCCATTCTGGTCGCAACATTCTGGGCTTCCTGCAAGGCTTCTCGTGACTTTTCGGTCAAGCTGCCGGTGTCCATGAGGATGTCCTCCTTCTGCGGGCCGCTGTTTCGAGCCTTTCGATTCGATCCAGCAGATCGAGCACGAGCCCGATTGCCGAGTAGTTGAGACCCAGACCCGTCCGCAGTCGTTGGATGCGTGCGGCGTGGGTCACTTCGGATGGGTCGAACGACATCTCTCCGCCGGCGTAGCGGTGGGCGTCGAGCAGTCCGAGAGCCACGAGTTTTCGTGCCAGATCCGGGTGCAGGCCAGTACGTTCGGCGAAGGCGTCCGGCGACAATCCGGTACGGCGAACCAATACGTACTGAGTGATCGGCGTTGAGGTGCTCATGTCTCTTTCCTCGGATTGAAGTTCGATTCGGCGCCCAACTGCTCGAACAGTTCGCGTTCACGTGCTGTCGGTTTCGACGGAACCATCACCTTGATTTCGGCGTAGAGGTTGCCGTTGGCACCGCGCGGATTCGGCATTCCCTCTCCGCGCAGGCGCAGCTTCCTACCAGTCGAAGAGCCAGGCACCACTTTGACTTTCGCCTCTCCGCCCGGTGTGGGAACGACGACTGTCGACCCGAGAACCGCCTCCCATGGCGATACGGGAAGATCGACGTAGATGTCCCGACCCTGCACGCGGAACCGTGAATGCGGTTTGATCCGCACCACGAGGTACAGATCCCCAGGCGGCGCGTCACCGTTGCCTCGGCCTCCTTGCCCGGCCAACCGGATTCGCTGGCCGTCCAGGACGCCGGCTGGAATGTCGACGTCATACTGCCGTCCGTCCAGTCTGAGAATGCGTTTTCCGCCCTGATAGGCCTCTTCCAGAGCCAGTTCCAGTTCGGCCTCCTGATCGGCGCCGGGAATCGGTCCGAACCCACCGCCTCCGCCGAACATCTGCCCGAAGAGGTCTTCGAAGTCGACGGCACCCTCACCACCGACACCGTGGCCGAAGTGCACCCGTCTCCCGCCACCGCCGTACCCGGCGGCGTTTGCCCGCACCCGTTCGTCGTAATCCTCGGGTACATGCCGGAAGTCGTCACCGAATCGGTCATAGCGTTTCCGGGTGTCCGGGTCGGACAACACCTGATAGGCCTCGTTGACCTCCTTGAACCTGTCCTCCGCAGTGGGATCCTTGTTCACATCGGGGTGGTACTTGCGGGCCAGCTTGCGGTACGCCTGCTGAATTTCGTCGGTGCCGGCGCCCTTCGGTACGCCGAGTACTTCGTAGTAGTCACGGGCCATCGGTGCTCACCCCTCTGGGCGGCTGACGACCACCGCGGCGGGCCGCAACTGTCGCCCGTCCTCTCCATAACCCGGGCGCAAGACCTCGACCACGGTCCCGGACGGAAGGTCGGGTCGGGTTACCACACTGACCACTTCGTGGAGTTCCGGGGAGAACGGCACACCGGCCTCGTCGTGGCGCTCGAAGCCGAGTCGTGAGAGCACCTGTACCGCCTGGTCCCGGATCGCCTTCACACCTTCGACGACGGCCTGCGGATCGCTGCCTGCGTGTGCAAGCGCAAGCTCCAAGTTGTCCAGTATCGGCAGCCACGCCGCCGAAACCTTCGCTACTTCCGCGGCGCGTTCACGGTCCAGATCTTTGGCGTATCGCTTGCGCAGGTTGTCCAGATCTGCGACGGCCCTGCGCCAACGGTCCTCGAGTTGAGACAGCTCGTCTGCCGTCTCGGCGCGATCGGACTCGGTCTTGCTTTGATCCGTGTCGGCGCTGTTGTCAGTCGGCTCAGTCGTCGAATGATCTGCAGACATTTCCATCGTGCGCCTCAGCTTCGATCGAATTCGGCGTCGATCACGTCGCCGTCATCCGACGACGCAGCATCAGCGCCGCCTGCTTGCCCGTCGTCCGACTGGTCCGGCACAAGTCCGTAGAGCAGCTGTTGCAGCTCCGAGGTGAGTGGCTGAACCTCCGCGGGTGAAGCGCCGTCCTGCACGGCCTTTCGGGCGTCGGCAACCAGCATCTCGGCCCGCGCCTTCTCATGGGGCGGGGCACTGTCACCGAGTTCGGCGAGTCGCCGCTCCACTTGATACGCAACCGAATCGAGCCCGTTGCGCGCGTCGACCGCCTTGCGCAGCGCCTCGTCCTCACCCCGGTTCCGTTCGGCCTCCGCCAACATGCGCTCGACCTCACCCTGATCCAGGTTGCCCTGTTCACTGATCGTGATGCTCTGTTCCTTGCCGGTATCCTTGTCGCGAGCGGTGACGTTCAGGATGCCGTTGGCGTCGATGTCGAAAATGACTTCCACCTGGGCCTCGCCACGTGGCGCGGGGCGGATGTCTTCCAGCCGGAACCGGCCCAGCACCCGGTTGTCGGCCGCACGTTCGCGTTCGCCCTGCAACACCACGACGTCTACGGCGGACTGATTGTCTTCCGCCGTGGAGAACACTTCGCTGCGCCGTGCCGGGATCGTCGTGTTCCGCTCGATGATCTTCGTCATCACCCCGCCCTGCGTCTCGACGCCGAGGGACAGTGGGGTGACATCGAGTAACAACACATCGGAAACCTCGCCTTTGAGCACGCCTGCCTGGACTGCGGCTCCGAGGGCAACGACCTCGTCCGGGTTGACGCCCATGTGGGGGTCCTTGCCGCCGGTCAGCCGGCGAACCAGCGCCTGTACAGCCGGGATACGTGTCGAACCGCCGACCAGTATCACTTCGTCGATGTCGTTGGCGGCGACCTTGGCGTCACTCATGGCCTGCTTCACCGGGCCGAGGCACCGTTCCACCAGATCGGCAGTCAAATCATCGAACTTCGATCGCATGATCGTAGTGGTGAGATGTTTGGGACCATTCGCGTCAGCGGTAACGAAAGGCAGGTTTACCTGGGCCTGGGTCACCGAGGACAGCTCAACCTTTGCCTTCTCCGCGGCTTCGAACAGTCGTTGCAACGCCTGCGCATCCTTACGCAGATCGATGTTCTCCGCGCGCTGGAATTCGTCGGCGAGGTAGTCCACCACGCGTCGATCGAAGTCGTCGCCGCCCAAGTGGGAGTCGCCGGCCGTGGAACGAACCTCGACTACCCCCTCTCCGACGTCCAGCAGGCTCACATCGAAGGTTCCGCCGCCGAGGGTCGAAGACCAGTACGGTTTCGTGGGTCTGTTTGTCCATGCCGTACGCGAGTGCCGCAGCGGTCGGTTCGTTGATAATCCGCAAAACCTCGAGGCCTGCGATACGGCCGGCGTCCTTGGTGGCGTTTCGTTGCGCGTCGTTGAAGTAGGCAGGAACAGTGATGACCGCTTCCTTCACCTTCTCACCGAGGAACTTGCTCGCGTCGTCGACGAGCTTGCGCAGCACGAGAGCGCTGATCTCCTCTGGTGCGTATTTCTTGCCGCGCACGTCGAAGCGGGCCTCACCGTTGTCACCCGCTACGACGTCGAAGCTGACCGCTTTGGCTTCCTCGGAGATCTCGTCGTAGTGACGTCCGATGAAGCGTTTCGCCGAGTAGATCGTGCCCTTCGGATTCAAGATCGCCTGCCGTCGGGCAAGCTGGCCCACCAGACGCTCACCGTTCTCGGTGAACGCCACCACCGAAGGCGTCGTCCGTGCTCCCTCCACATTGGAGATCACCACCGGCTCGCCGCCTTGCCAGCTTGCGATGACCGAGTTGGTTGTGCCCAAGTCGATGCCTACAGCAGTTGTCATGACTCAATTCCTTTCGATCGGCCCGGCCGTTGAGCAAGTGCGATTCCGCCCGCAACTTCGCTCGATGTCGGCAAGGACTTCGTAGTTCCCTGGTTTTGGCGAGTGGATTGGGTGAAGTCACGGAGACCGAGCAGGGCGCCGATAACGGCGCCCGACACCAATCCGTGGATGGCGGGCGTGAGGCTCGAGAGCGGCCGAGGGTAAGGGTTTCCGCCACTGTGCTTTGACATCACGCCCCTCAGCGTTGATGTTGTGGGGTTCGCCGGGCCTGTGTGTACTGACAGGGCCCGACCGCCGGTCAACCGGTTGAGCTCACGAACCACCCAGCCATGATGAGTCTTTTCGTCCACCTAAAGGGCGTCAACAACATTCGCCTGATGGGCGGGGCGCAACGGGGCAGTGGCGACCACACCTGCCCTTGATCGAAGATGTCCGCCGGAACCCGATCGAAGCGGCCATCGCATGAAACTCCGAGTATCGGCTTCGACACGAAAACTCGAGTGTCGGCCGCTACTGCGGTACGTCCACACTACCGCGGCGCATGCAAAAGGAGAACTCCCTTTGCGAAAGATCGTCACAGTCAGTGAACAGCAGCTCCGTTGAACCCGGACGAGATTCATTGTAGTTCTATCGAATCTCCTTGTGACAGAAAGGTAATGAGCCACTACTGGTCGGTTCCAATTGGTTGCGAGTAGGTGGCGCACACCCGCGTGCTGCACGGTTCAACGTCCCGTTCTGTGGCTGGTCAACAGACCGCTCAGGCGGGAGCTATTGCAATTCAACATGTTTCGGTCACTGTCACTACGGGACTTACGTGGTTCTCGTCTATTCCTGTGCTACATCCTTTGGCAGGATTTCGATCGAGGGGTCGGTTTGCTCTCGCCCCCGTGGTGGCGCAGGTGTGCTAGGTCTGGCCGTGGTTGTGTTCGTCTCGGCTCGGAGCCGCCTCAGGGATGCAGTACGACTTTGGTCCAACCGTCGTCGTGAGCGTCGAAACGCTGGTCGCCGGATTCGGTTTCGCCGAGCGGGCTTGGCCGGCGTCAATTCACCTGACGCGCGGATGAAACAGAGCTCACAGCGCCGCCACGGCCGCCTCGGCGACGGTCTTGTCCTGCTCCCCGGTGCCGCCGCTGACGCCGACAGCGCCCACGACCTGGCCGTTGTGCCGCAGAGGCACACCGCCTGTGAAGATCATGATGTGTCCGCCGTTGGAGGCGTGTATCCCGTAGAACTGCTCGCCCGGGCCCGCGTTGGCCGCGAGGTCCTCGGTCGAGACGTCTAATGCCCGCGCGGTGAACGCCTTGTTGATCGAGATGTCGATGCTGGCGATCCAGGCACCGTCCATTCGCACGTGAGCCACGAGGTTGCCGCCGGCATCGACCACCGCAATGTTCGACGGCGACTCGATCTCGGTGGCTTTGGCCTGTCCTGCGGCGATGACCCGCTGCGCATCGTCGAGGGACACCGAGGTCTGGTTCACGGTCATGACGCACCTGCCCCGAGCTTCGCGAACTGCTCGACGATGGCCTGACGGAACGCAGGAAGGTCGTCGGGCGAGCGGCTCGAGATCAGGTTCCCGTCGATCGCGACCTGTTCGTCTACGACTTCTACTCCTCCGGCCCCGTCGGCAGTCGGTATCGCTATCTGCTTGCCCTGCAGTGGCATTGGCATCGTTGTGCTCCTCTCGGTTCTGGCCGTGTCAGGGATGCAGGACGACTTTGGTCCAGCCGTCGTCGCGAGCGTCGAAGTGCTGGTAGCCGGATTCGGCTTCGGCGAGCGGGAGTTCGTGGGAGATGATCCAGGAGGGCTTTGCCCGGTCTTCGTGGATGAGGTCGCGCAGTTGCCGGTTGTAGTGTTTGACGTTCGCTTGTCCGGTGCCGATCTTCTGGCCCTTGAACCAGAATTTGCCCATGTCGAAGGCGATCTTGCCGTTGCGCTCGAGTTCGTCGGGGCCGTTCTGGTCCTGGGGAAGGAAGATGCCGACCACCCCGATGTGGCCGGTGAAGCGCACCGAATCCACGAGCCGGTTCATCGTCATGGCGGCGTCCTCGTGGCCTTGCGGGTCGTGTGCCTGATAGCCGACGCACTCGCACCCCTTGTCTGCGCCTTTCCCGTTGGTTTGCTCGAGGACCTGCTCGACGGGGTCGCCCTTCGAGTCGTCGATGGGGACGACGCCGATCTCTTCGGCCAGGCGTAGCCGGTCGGGGTGGCGGTCGACGATCATCACCTTGCTCGCTCCCTGGATCATCGCCGAATACGCGGCCATCAAACCGACTGGGCCAGCGCCGTAGACCACCATCGAATCGCCGGGTTGCATGTCGGCCAGGCGGGTGCAATGCCATCCGGTGGGAAAGATGTCCGACAGCATCACGTAGTCGGTTTCCTTGTCCTGGGCATCCTCGGGCAGTCGCAGACAGTTGAAGTCGCCGAACGGCACTCGCAGATATTCCGCCTGTCCGCCCCAGAACGGGCCCATCCCCGCGAAACCGAATGCAGCGCCGGCCATCGTCGGATCGGGGTGCACCGTCAGGCAGAATGCGGTCAACCCTTCCTCGCAGTTTCGGCAGAAGCCGCAGCCGATGTTGAACGGCAAGCACACTCGATCCCCTGGCGATACTTTGACCACTGCATTGCCGACTTCGGCGACGATGCCCAAGTTTTCGTGACCGAGGACCATTCCGGGCTCCAGATCGGTGCGGCCTTCGTACATGTGTAGATCCGACCCGCAGATGTTGGTGCTCGTGATCTTCACCAGCACATCTGTCGGATTCTCGATCCGCGCATCGGGCACGTCCTTGACGTGGACCTCTCGAGGCCCGTCGTATACAAGCGCTTTCATCGCGGCACTCCCTTGTCTTGTAGCTGCGGCTTTCCGGTTGATCTCGTCGGCCGCAGGCGTCCACGCGTGAGCGACCGACCGAATGAATCGTGCTGTTCGGGGAAGGTCCACGGCGCGCAGAAGTGAAGACCGCACCAAAATGTCGGCGCACCAACATTTTTCCTGCCATCGACGCAACTGCGGCTGCATCCAGGTATCGCATTCCCTCACCATGGAGTCTCCTCCTTCGGCTCCACGATCGCTAGGGGGTTGGGATCGGTTTCCTCGAACGGTGGGTTTGGGTACCTTCCATTAACCGATGGATGGTGTGATGCTTGACAGTGTTCACCACCTCGAAGAGGAGATCCGATATGGCCACCAAGGCGCTGCTGGTCCGACTTGAAGCGAAGCCCGGCAAGGAAGAAGCGGTCGAGGAATTCCTCCGATCTGCACTGCCGCTCGTCGAGCAGGAGCCCGGCACGAAACCCTGGTTCGCGGTGCGGTTCGGGCCCTCGTCGTTCGGCATCATCGACGCATTCCCGGACCAAGCTGCCCGCGAGACACATCTCAATGGTCCGGTCGGCAAGGCCCTCGGCGAACGCGCCGACGAACTCTTCGCTGCGCCGCCCGAAATCAGCTACCTCGACATTCTCGCTGAAAAAGTCTGAACAACCGACTGGAAAATGTCTTGTCGATGGCGGTCACATTCGGTTGTGAATACAGTTGTGCCACAGCCATACCCGAATCACGGTAGCTTTGCCGGCGTGCGCGGCTGTGGCGTACTGTCCGTCGCTCGCTTCCGCCCAGGTATCGGTAGATCACGAGCAGGGACTCAGTCGAGCCAACTCGCTACCCGTGTAGGAAGAGCATTTCAAACTCGTTTCATTGCAAAGTGTTTCGAGTTTGAGGTGACCTTCCTGGAGTGAAGTAGGACTCCTTGTTCTTGGAGGAGGGCTTAGTGGAGCACCACGGATCATCGAGCAAGGACGATTGGTGCTAGTCCTGTTGGAAAGATGGTCATAGACGATGGCAAAGGTGAGGTCGGATGGATTCACCATCACCGTGCGCCGGTCACCGACCTGGGGTAGCACGTTACCTTTGGGTGCCTCGCAGTCAGCGTCGAACGTGTCCAAACCCGGGCCGCTGATACGGACGGTCAGTTCGGCGGTGTCTTGGCCCTCGTTGAGGTCCCGGATGCGGTTGACGGCGAAAATTTCTGCAGTCGCTGCGATACCGACGGCCCGGAATCGCTTTCCTCCCAGCGCCATCCATAGGTACTGACTGCAAGCCCGATTCCGATCGGGAAGGTGAAGACTCCCCACTACACGGGCGGTCGATCGAGTACGTCATCATCCCGGCGGCGAAACCGATGAGTTCGACCTGCCGCGGTTTGTCCGTGTTCTTGTTGGACAAACCGACACCCTGAGTGAGGGGTGGTTTTCGGGTGACTGTTTCAGGATTGAAAAGCGGTGATGCCGCGTCCCCGTGTGGTTGGCGTCGGATCGGTGTGAGCCCGGATTGCCGTGGACTGAATATTGTTGCAGTCGTTAGCTGTTCGCCGTTTGATGCGATCTCGTTGTGTGCGGTTTTGTTGGTTGCCGACCATATCATGTTGCCGTTGTTGCAAAGCGCCAGTAGGTGTTTGTTGGCATCAACGACGGCTGAGGTTGGAAACGACATGGACGATCTCCGCTGGCAAAGTATGTAAGGGGTGGTGGGTGCCCCTTGGAGCGCTCGGAATGCTCGTGGGAAGTCGCGGCCACACCTGTTGCCGCAGAACCATGGCGATAGGTCACCTGTCGGGTCGGTGCCTGGTGCTGGAAAGGTTCGAACCTAGTCGACAGTTTCCATCGGCAGTCACTCCCGGTCCTCGACACCCTGGTGAATCCTGACGCCCCGTGCCTCGTTCGTAGCTCCGTTGCTAACGGTTTCATCCCGTCGAGTCCAGGGAGAGGGGCAGTGTTGACCGACTGCTGGTGGATTGTTCTCAGCTGTCGAAAAGGCCATCTTTGCCCGGAATTTCAGCGCCAACTGTCGCGTAGTTTTTCGAAAGTCGCAGGTTGATCTGACAAATAGATCGGAATCTACAGCCGCCATCGCCTGAAGGTGGGACAAGGATCGGTCATGGTGGGATCCGGGGCGAGCACCAGCGATTATGTCGATGTTGAGCGGCTGCCGAGCGGTTACGGTGTTTGTCGAATCAGTCTCGGAGCCCGACGATCATCCGGCCACGACAAGTGCGACCGTAGCGAGAATCGCAATAGAAAGGATGGGTACGCGGCGACTGTCACGCTGGACTCCGTTTCCTCGGTTTCGCGAAAATTGCCAGGACAACCGGCTCTCGGAATTCACTCTGAGCCACGAGATGCCTGTTTTCGATACCCTCCGCCAGAGAGTGAGCCCGGGAACGCGCGTTGGTGAGCAGCGCTCTGCGGGGCGGCAAACTGAAGGGGCGGCAGCACCAGCTCACCCGAGAAGACGTACATCCCTTGCCATTTTAGAGACCGGCCAGCCCACAAATCGAAGTTTCGCCAGGTCGATCATCACGAGTAACACTCAGTGCCAGCATCTTTCGAACGGACCCAGCTCGACGATTCCGGTGTCACTGCAAAGCCGAGAGAACCGTGTCGACCCGACCACGGAGTGGGCCGTCAAGCTCGACAACTACCAGGGAGTCACACACCTGCATCGGATCGGCGTACACCAAATCCAGCAACGCGTCGTTCACCGCGCGCTGCAGCTCCGGCATCCCCACCGCAGGCAACTTCTGCACTGTTTCGACGGTAATCGGCACCACAACCAGCACGTCGAGAGTACACAGCGCGGACCTCACAATCGCTGCCTCGACTTCTGCCTCCGGATCGACACCACACGCCGACAAGTACGCCAGGAAGTCGAGCGGCGTGCGATCGAATACAACACCAGAAGAAGGTGTAGTCAGCAATCGCAGTGAACGACGAAGCTGCGCACGGTAATCATCAGCCGAGGGTGGAAACTCGAACTCGCGCCCCTCCTCTTCGAGCACGAAATACGGTTCATCGACCCGAATGTGTCCCGCGAGGCGGCCACACAACTCGTCGACCAGCGTGCTCTTGCCGGTCCCGTGCGGGCCGGATACTCCAATACGCATTAGTGGGGCCCTCTCGAAGAAAGTTGCGGAACTACTCGTCAGTTGAGCACCCGTCGACCGCCGGCTCGATACCGACCCCTGGATGCCCCGACCCGTCGACAATTCTCGTTGCACCTCGGTCGAGTCGTACTGAGGGTATCGAGGTGAGATCGGATCACGGTGGTGATCTGCTCGGAGTCGGTGGGCATCTTCGACGACTGCCTGCCCTCGGTAGTGGGATCTGCTGAACTGATCGTGCATCCCGAGAGCAGCAGTGCTGCAAGGGCTCCCCCGAGGAGGATCGATTCCACCGATCGCCGGCGGTAGTGGTTTATGGATGGATTCACCGAAACTCCATTATTCGTGAACATGTTGCGCCCGGAAAGTCATCCAGCCGGCGGCTAGAAGACAAACGCGGCGGACAGCAGAGCAAGGCTGAGGACCGCGGTGGCATTGGCGGCGCGAACAAAGACGTACTGCTCCGCATCCTCGGCGCCGAGACACAGCGGGGTCAGCTGCAAGGCCAGCGACAACATCCCGGTGTCGTGTGCACCGAGAGCGAACAATTGTCGAGCATCCATCAGCGGTATCCAATCCCGTTGCAGTCCAAAGGAACAACGAGCTGGTCACATGCGCGAACGTAGACTCGGCGAGAGTTCTCCGCACCAGCGGCCGAACTCCTGAACCGAGGATGCAGTCGAGAAGCTGCAGGGGGAGATTTCAGCATCTGGTGAGGACTCCCCGGCAAAATGCGACACAAAACGTCGCTACTTCAGGTGGTTGGGCCGAATCGCAATCCGCGGAGCAGTCGGCGGTAGGAGAAGCGGTCGTCCCAAATGCGAAGCAGGCCGTTTGCGAATGTGTAGTGGCCGTCTACGTCGAGGTGCATGGCAAACCATCCGATGCGGATGATCTCTCGTCGCCGGGAGGACACGGTGTTGTGGTCGGTGGTCATCGTGAGCACTTCCACGACCTCGTACCTGGTGATCAGGCGAGAGACGATCGTGAGCGCCAGTTCGACGCGTTTGCTTCCACGCACGCTGGGCAGGCCGGTATTGCGCCATTCGATGTCGGGATCGACGAGTGCGCGCACGGCATCGGCGTCCATTTCTTCCAGTGCGATCAGCAGGTCCACCACCCGCGATGTCAGTTGATCGTCGTTCAACAGGTACTCCGGTCGTCGGGAATTGTGTTTTCTCATCGGTGGATTCATGTGGTGACCGTCAGGCAGGGACTATTGCTCCGCGAAACGCACAGGAGCATCTTGCCGGCGGCGCGCTCGGCTGGGCTCAACGAATTGTCACGATGATCGACGTCGCCGTCGCTGACGCGGACCATGCAGGTGCCGCAGAAGCCCTGACGACATGAATAGGGGGCTTTCGGGTTCACACGCAGCACCGCGTCCAGTGCGGTCTGGTCGGCGGCGACATCGATGACCTGACCGGTGCGAGCCAGTTGGATGCGGAAGGGTCGTCCATCGACGACCGGTGCGGCGGAGAAGCGTTCGGCGTGCACTTCCACACCGGGCTCGTTGCGCACACTAGCTGTGATCAGGTCCAGCATCGGGACCGGACCGCAACAGTAGATCGCGTCGCCGCTGCGGACATTCGGCGGGAGAAGATCATTCGCTGCGGGTAGGCCGTATTCGTCGTCGGTGCGGATGGTGACCCGATCACCAAACGGCGACAATTCCTCGAGGAACGGTAGTGTGCGGCGCTCGCGACCGACGTACATCAGCGACCAATCCAGGCCCATGCGCTCCGCCTCGCGGACCATCGGCAGTATCGGTGTGATGCCGATGCCACCCGCCACGAAGTGAACGCGCTTCGCGCGCTCGATTCGCCCGGGTTCGACGAACCCGAATGCGTTGCGTGGACCGCGAACGCCGACGACGGTACCGACTGGCAACTCGTCGTGCACCTCGTTCGATCCGCCGCCACCATCAGGAATCCGGCGTACCGCGATCCGGTAGCAGCGTCGATCGGCGGGATCGCCGCACAGCGAGTACTGACGTATCCGTCCCGAGGGCAGGTACAGGTCGAGGTGTGCCCCGGGATACCACCGTTCGAGGTCGCTGCCGTCAGGTGCTCGCAGTTCGAGACTGACCACGTCGTTGTCGGTGGCCACCGTCGTGCGCTCCGACACCGTGAGCGTTGTCTTGTACTTGTCGATCCGGTTTTCCGGTGGCTCGTCGCGATGAATCAAGACCGCCAACTTGACCTGCGTGGAGACCAGGACATCCAGAATGCGCAGAATCGAGTCGCGGCGCTTGCCGCGACGTAGGTCGACCGGGATCTCGCGGGGGGCCGGCCACCGCTGTGTGAGTTCGGGCGCGTTGGGTGTCATGTGTTGACCCGCTTGGCCGCTGGCGATTGCGCGACGTAGGCGAGGGCCTGGGCGGTGGACCCCACACTGTCGGGGTGAAATCCCGGCACGAACGTCGACACACCGCTCCAGAACCATTTCGATACACCAGGCACCAGTCCGCGGCGTCCGGCGCGGACGAATTCCAGTAGCAATCGTGGATAACCGATGTTCGGCGTGTTGGGGTCGTTGCGACTCAGATACATCGCAGCACGGAGCAACCACCCCAAAAAGATTGGCCACGTGATGATCATGGAGATACAGCGGCGAAAGTAGCCGACTCCGAAGTACGTGGCGACCTCGTGTGCCACGGCACGATGCTCGACCTCTTCGGCCCCATGCCACCGATAGAGGTCAAGCATCTGCGGATCCGCGCCGAATTTCTCCAAGTCCGCGTTCAACGCCCAGTCGCCCACGAACGCGAACATATGCTCCGAAGACGCGCAAATCCCGAGACGCTCGATCAGACGCTGCCGGACGGCCCGCGGATCGGGGTCGTCACCGACGCCCAAAGTTCTACGGAAGAAATACTGCATCTGGCGGTTGAACGGGGCCGGGTCGATCCCGTGCCGTGTGAACACCTGATTCATGATCTCGTCATGCGCCTCTGCGTGCAGCAGTTCTTGACCCATGAAACCGAGCATGTCCTCGCGAAGCTTCTCGTCGTGCACGTCCGGGAGGGCCTGCTCGAAGGCCTGGATCATCATCCGTTCGCCCTCCGGGATGACGAGGTTCATCGAGCTGAGGAGGTATGAGGCGATCGGCTCGTTCGGCAACCACACCAAAGGCGCTTTCTCCCAGTCGAAATCGACTCGCCGCGGACGGATCGCTACCCGGCCGGGCGGTGCGATCGGACTCTGTGTCAGTCCACTCGTAATTCGCATGACCACTCCTCATTCATAAGTACTGCTGCGTACTTATGAATGAGCATGGCGATCTACCCTTGGCTTGTCAACACCGGACTACGAAGGGTCGGGCGAGAGATCCAGTACCCGTTCAAGGAAGGACATGATCGGGGCGTGAAGATTCATGTACGAATTCGACCCGTCAACCACCTGGCGGTAGAACAACTCGTTGCAACCGCCGATCGCCGCGAGAAACACTTCACGCCCCGGGGCTTCTGAAGACTTGGACGAGTAGCCGACGAGCAATGCATCGGCGAGCAGTTCCACGTACTCGTTGCGCTTCGCCACCCCGGCCGGGCCGGCCACAGGTAGGTCCACCACCCAGGCTCGCACGAACTCCGGTTCGGACGAACACGTCTCGAGATACTTCTCGATGACAGCCGAAAGCTGTTCGTGTAGAGATAAATTGGCGGTCGAGCTTTGTGTCGAGGTGATGTTGGAGACGATCACCTCGATGCCGGCGTCGATCGCCGCGATCAAGCACGCTTCTTTGCTCTCGAACTGCTTGTAGAAAGCTTGACGAGACACCCTGGCACGCCCGACGACATCGGCGATCGTGGTCGAGGCGATCCCCTTTTCCGCCGTCGACGAGATCACCGCACGCAGAATGCGATCGCGTTGCGCGTCTTGGACCTCGTCCACAGCCAGTCGGCCGCGGCCACGCGGCAACCCGGGGAGGTCACGATCGAACGATCCAGCCAGCCTGCGCATACCGAAATCGTAGCCCGCCTGGCGCCATCGGTTCTCTCGCTCACCACGTCTGTGGACCAACAGCCATGCGAGTGGACCGATGTCGAGTGGAATTGCCCCCGTGGTGCTCTGAGGCAATCTCCCATCGCGACACGGTTGCGTCCAGTTCGTCGTTTCTCCGTGGTGGGGCTGCTCCCTGTGACGAGTCCAGCCGTGGTGCGGCGGAGGGCATCGAAAAGCCTCCTGCATCGACGAAGGCCGTCCGTTGTATTGCATGGTCGTGGAGTGTTGCCTCGTGGAGTGTGAGCACGGGTGTGACACAAGCGTTCAGGCCGTCGAAGACCTCGACCCAGGCGTCGCGATCGTGTGTGGCGAAGGTTCTGCCGAAGCGTTCGGACAAGTCGTCCCAGTTCGATTGGTCCCAGCGATTCGGCAACGAGGCGGGATCCAATCCGAGTCCGAACACGAAGCGGTCGTAGTACACGTCTTCGAGGGCCCCTACCGCCATGTACCTGTGGTCTGCGCACTCGTACGCGCGGTAGAACGGGGCAGATCCGTCGAGGAGGTTGGTTCCACGACGGGCTGACCAGCGGCCGGCATGCTGCCACGATCGGACGAGCGCAGTCAACGAACTGGCGCCGTCGACCATCGCTGTATCCACCACCTGGCCTCGGCCAGTGCGTTCTCTTTCGTGCAGCGCGGCAAGTACTCCTACGAGCAGGAACATCGATCCGCCGCCGAAGTTCCCGACGTAGTTCAGCGGCGGTGACGGCGGCCCGGAAGCCGGTCCGAGCTGTTCGAGCGCGCCCGAAAGCGCAAGGTAGTTCAGGTCGTGCCCGGCTTCTCGGGCCATCGGTCCCTTCTGGCCCCAGCCACTCATTCGGCCGTAGATCAGCCCCGGATTGTCCTGCAGGCAGATCTCGGAGCCCAGGCCGAGCTTCTCCATCGTGCCGGGCCGAGAGCCCTCCATCAGGACGTCCGCTCGGCCGATCAGCCTGCGCACCTTGGCGAGATCTTCGGTCTTGGTCAGATCTGCAGTGAGTTCGGTCCGCCCTCGGAGCATCCCCGCATTCGCATCGTCGATGCCGTCATCTGCTCCCATCGAGATGGGGCGCACGATGCGCACGACATCGGCGCCAAGATCTGCCAACATCAGACCGGCGTGCAGTAGCGGCCCTATGGCCTCCATTTCAATGACCCGGATACCCGACAGCGGCCCGCCGTGCACTCCGCCGGTGGCTTCGTCCTGCATGATCACCCTCGCGCGGTCGGAGTCGGGACCGACTCGGAGCGTGCCGGCTCGGTACGAAAATCTGCCGGGTCGACTCGGTAGGTCATGGCCCAGTAGTCGTTGATCCGCCACGGAAGGACCGACACGACGCGACCGTCCGGGTTTCGGTACCAGTTCTCCATTGCCGGATGGGTCCAGACCATCTGTGCGTGCTGTCGGTCGACGGCCTCGTTGTATCGATCGTTGACCTCGGCCCGGCACTCCATCGCGCCGAGGTTTTCCGATTGCATCAACTTCAAGGCATCCATGATGTAGCGGACCTGACATTCCAGGATCGTGATGAAGCTCCCCCCATGTCCCAGGCCGGTGTTCGGTCCGGTCATGACGAAGAAATTGGGGAAGTCAGGAACTGTGATTCCCAGGTAGGCGCGCGCGTCGTGCTCGCCCCAGATTTCTCCGGTGGACCGGCCGGATCGACCGACGATGTCCATCGGGTAAAGAACGCGCACACTGTGGAAACCCGTCGCCATGACAATGACGTCCAGCTGGTGCTCGACGCCGTTCGTGTCGACGAGTCCAGAAGGTGTCAGGGCGTCGACTCCGTGGGGCACCAGTGTGACGTCGGGCTTACGAAGCATCGTGAACCAGCCATTGTCCAGCAGCATTCGCTTACCAAAGGGCGGATAGTCCGGAAGAGATGCCTCGATCAGATCTGTTCGATCACCCAGCTGATCGCGGAGATAGCGTTCGTAGAACTTGCGATGACCATGGTTGGTCGCATTGATCGAGGCGCTCGGCTCTGGCCAGTCGGGGTCGACCTGGAGGGACGAGTACACCTTGTCGTTGAAGATCCACGACAGACGCGCCCGGTACCACTCGCGATAGCCGGGGATGTTGTCCATCAGCCAGTGGACGCCGTCGTCGATGGTCGTGAAGTAGTCGTCGTTCGGTGCGATCCACTGTGGTGAGCGCTGGAAGATCGTCAGCGATCCGACACGATCCGCGATGGCCGGGCCGATCTGCATAGCACTGGCTCCGGTACCGACGATGCCCACTCGCTTTCCGCGGAGCGACTCGGGATCGTCGAGCTCGTTCGGCCACTCGGCGGAGTGGAAGAGGCGACCACGGAAGGTCTCGATTCCCGGTAGATGCGGGATCTTGGGACGATTGAGCAGACCGACCGCGCTGATCAGGATGGGAGCCTCGAGGGTCTCCGGCGCCTCACCTGGTCGCTGGACGGACACACGCCAACTCTGTTTCGACTCCTCGAACTCGGCGCGCGTCACCTCCTGGCGGAAGCGGACATTGCGCCGGATGTCGTTGGCCTCCGCAAAGTCCTCGAGATATCCCTGAACCTCGTCGCGCTTGCCGAAGTGGGTCGACCAGTTACGAGGGAACGACGAGATCGAGTAAAGGTGGCTCGGTGTATCAACTCCGGCGCCCGGATAGCGGTTCTCCCACCATGATCCGCCGACGTCGTCGTTCTTCTCCAGGATCACGTGAGGGATTCCAGCGCGGGTGAGCTCGACGGAGGCCAGCATCCCCGCGATGCCGGCTCCGATCACGATGGCGTGGAGTCGCTCGTCGCACTTGGTGGTGGCAGGCTTGATCTGCGGACCATTGACTATCTCCGCCATCATCGGCGCGAAGTCCGGCGGCACGGTCTCGCTGCAGGTGAAGTTGAGGATTCGCTCGACTTCCGAGCTGTCCAGCGTCCGCCGGGACGGCTCGTCCAGCGTCCACCAGCGTTCCACTGCGTCGATCAACGCGCTCCGGATTTCGGACTGAACGTCCTCCGGAAGTCCTCCCGTGGAGTTGTCATCCATGCCCCGACTGCGCGTGGGTTGATAGCGGGGTGCCACCCACCGCTCATCGGCGGTCAGCTCCAGCAACACGGCGAGCATGGTCGGAACGTTGCCCCGTAACACCGCCGAACGCAGGTGGTCACGGTCCAGGTCAGTGACGATAGTCATGTCATGCAGGCTAACAGCCGTTAGCGACACAACCAAGTGTGATTTCGATATTCCCATTGTTGCTGGGAAACTCTGCTTGACTCGCGTGGATGCCGATGACAGTATGAGCCAAATCATACTAACCGCGGTAAGCATTCAGGAAGTTGAGGAACCATGGATCTGTCGACAAGTGTCGAATCGGATGCCACTGATGTGCGACGGAGTTCAGGTCCGCTTGTCCGATCCCTCACAGCGACCCAGTCGTCACCGCTAGGGCGAGCGACGTTGGGCGACCAGCTACGCCGCCACTCGCAGAGTCGATACTCGAAGCCGGCGATCGTGTCGTATGCCCCAGGTGGTCGACGCACCGTGACCACCTACGGTGCGCTCAATCAGGATGCCAACCGGGCATCCCATATGTTCCTCGGACTCGGTGTTTCCCGCGGTGACCGGGTCGCCGTGATGGCCCGCAATCGCGTGGAGTCGATCGTCGCCTACTACGGTGCTCTCAAAATAGGGGCGGTGTACTCCGGCATCAATGTCCTTTTCGGACCGAACGAAGTGGCTCAACAGATCGGGCACCTCAAGCCCGCGGTTGTGGTCGTGGCCGCGGAATTCCTGCCGGTACTGGAAGAAGCGCTGGCGGGACTCGGTACCCGCCCCGAAATCATTGTTCTCGACAGCACGGACGAGTTCGGCGGCCACTGCTTCGATCAACTCCTCGAGTCCTCGTCGCCGACAGAGCCGGATTGCGATGTCGACGAGCACGATCTCGCAATGATCGTGTACACCAGTGGAACCGAGGCGGCTCCGAAGGGCGTCATGCTGCCGCATCGCAACTACCTGGTCTCCACCGCACCTGCGTACACGTGGGGACTGCGATGCCTGGACGATGACGTCTGGCTCTACGTCATGCCATTCCACACCATTGCCGGAATCGGCTCCCTGACCTCGCTCCTGCTATTGGGAGCGACGCTCGTGCTCCCGGCCAGCCTCGCGCCTGCCGACGCTTTGCACATGATCAAAGCGGAGCAGATCACCGTCCTGGCTCAAACCCCGACGTTCTTCATCTCGCTCGCAGATCATCCTGACTTCGGTCCTGAGACTGTCGGGACCATCCAGCGCTGCCTGACCTATGGAGGTCAGGTCTCGCCGCGAACGGTGGACGCATGGCACCACGCGGCGCCCGCATCGGTGTGGGGCACCTACTGGGGTCAGTCCGAGTTGACGCAGTTGGGCTCCGTCGGCTGGTTCAAGCGACTCGAGGACATTCCCGATCAGGATCCGACCTGGATCGGCAAGCCTGTAGGCCATCTCGAGGTCAAGGTGGTCGATGCCGACGGAAATGAAGCAGAGCGAGGTGAACTCCTCTGTCGCACGCCGTCGGTGATGCTGGGTTACTACAAGGATCCCGAGAAGACCGCCGCTGTCCTCGACGGTGGTTGGGTCCACACCGGCGACATCGTACGTCGCGATTCGGAGGGCAACATGTTCTTCCTCGATCGCAGCAAGGACATGATCAAGACGGGCGGCTACAACGTGTCCTCGCAGGAGGTCGAGCGCGTACTACAAGCCCACCCCGAGGTGTCGCGCGCCGCCGTCGTGGGACTTCCGGACGAATACTGGTCCGAGGCGGTCACAGGCTTCGTCATCGTCATAGACGGCAGCGACCTCACCGGCCAGGAGTTGCGAGACCACTGCAAGACCGTGCTCGCAGGCTATAAGGTTCCAAAGGCGATCAAGATTGTGGATGAGCTGCCCACGGACCCTCAGGGGAAGCTGCTCAAGAGAGAACTACGCCGCCTGTATGCAAAGGACTGAAACGCTGAACATCGATCCTGCCAGCAGCGCGACACCCGGATCCGGTCGACCACGGCTTGAAGGGCTTCCAAGCAGACGTGACGACATACTGGCCGCGGCGGCCGAATACTTCGCTGATCAGGGCTACCACTCGGCAGGCATGCGTGGCATCGCAGATTCGGTGGGAATCAAGGGCGCGAGCCTCTACAACCACTTCACCTCGAAAGAGGAGATCCTCTACGCGATCGCGCTCAAGATGACCCGGGACCCGGTCGAGGAGCATCTACTTGTCCTCGACGAGACTGGAACTCCGGTCGAGCGACTCACCTCGCTGATCGATGTTCATCTGCGGTATTTGGCGATGAACAGGGTCGAGCATCTGGTAAGCCTACGAGAGATCTCGGCGCTTACCGACGAACACCGTATGAGGGTGCTCGAGTACCGCAAGTACTACCAGAGGCGTGTGCGCGATGTGATTGCTGCCGGGGTCCGCGCCGGAGAGTTCGAGATCGCCGACCCACAGCGTGCGGCTGTTGCGGTGCTCGACCTCATGAATGGCGTGAGCTGGTGGCTTCGAGACGACCACGATATCGAGGCGCTGGTGGCAACCTACGTGGATTACATCGTCGTCGGAATTCTCCGTCACCGTCCCGGAACGCAGAGTGGTAACGGCGGTACGCCCAGCTGACGGTTACGCCCGTTCAGCCCGAAAACAGGTGATCCCCCTCCACCCGACGTGGAGGGGGATCACTTGTTTTCGAGCTCGATCAGAGTGCCCGCCGCAACAAAGGAACCAAAGCATCCGGATTCGCGATGGGGTTCGGATTGGTCCCGCACCAGATGTCCTTGAACGTGTACGTAGCCAGACTGGGGAGGTCGTTTTCGGTCAGCCCGACTTCTCCCAGCGATCTCGGCATGCCGAGCCGCCGGATGAGCGAGTCCGCCAACTCGTGTGCGGGCGTTTGCGGCGCACCCAAGGACGCACTGATCAGCGCCTGGCGATGCTCGTTGACTTCGCGGTTGTACTCGAGCGCGAAGGGCGCCATGACGCAGGAGGTGTACCCGTGTGGGACGTTGAACGAACCGCCGAGTGCATGCCCGACGGCATGGCTGACGCCCATGTCGAGGCCTGCGACGATCGCGACCATTGACGACCACGCACCGACCTGGCACATCAGCCGCGCATCCACGTCGTCGGTGTTCTCCTTCACTCGGACGAGTCCTTCGGAGAGCAGTCGTATGGCGTTCATCGCCATCCCGTCGTAGTACCCGTTCGATTCGAGCGAGCCCAGGGTCTCGAAGGCGTGGTCCAGTGCGCGAACCCCGGTCGACAGCCACAGCCACTCCGGAGTGTGCAGCGTGAGTGCAGGATCGAGGATGACAGCCTTCGGGGTCATCGCCGGATGCAAGTAACCCTCTTTGACGTTGCTCGTCTCATCCGTCGACCCGGCCAACGCGTTGAACTCACCTCCCGCCAGGGTCGTGGGCGCCACCACTACCGGGATCTTCGGGGCGGAGAAGGTGGGGGCGGTCACCGATGTGTCGGGATTGACCTGCAGGTGGTAGGCGTCCATTTGCGATGCCTCGCGAACTCCGTGCTCCAGAGTGATTGCAAGGATCTTCGCCAGGTCCGTCGCCGATCCGCCGCCCACGCACAACAGCATGTCCGGATCGGCGTCGGCAGCAACTCGGGTGGCAGCAATGACGTCTTCGCGCGGTACATGAGGTCGAACCGCATCGAACAGTCCCACGAATCGATCACCCAATGCCTCGATCACCCGAGCGATCTCGTCGGTCTGCGAGTTGAGCGTCCCGCTACATACGACGAAGACTCGGTTCGCCCCGAGCAACTCTGCTTCCTGGGCCGCGGCCTCCGCGACCGGAGCGCCAATGCGGACTCTCTCCATGGACGGCAGAGAGACAAGTGATGACTGCACGGCAATACCATCTTTCTTTCTTGATCCTCAATCCACCACGACGTCGTCAAGAGCGCTCAGCTCTCGCTCGGTCTGTTCAGGAGTGGGATAGAGCGTGGATCCGGCGCTGGGAAATGTCTCGCACCCCGTCGCAGGCTAACAGTGGTTACCCTATAGGAGATTTGTGGCGCACGCCACAATCGTTTGTCTTTTTGGCCAGCGGAACCAGAGGGCGAGGTTAGTCCGTGGGCGTCAATACTGACTTGATCTGCAGTTTTTCAGAAATCCTCATGGCTCCCGGCGGCGCGCCGTTGCATCTCCAGTGGAGGGCGAGAATCGGTTACGGTGGATTCGAGCCCCAAAATGTCGAAGTACCTAACAGCCGATTGCCTAATTTCGGGAACAGCTGCGCGATGACGCCTGGGTTGAGTACTGGGGCTGTAGCCATCACTGGCACTCTTGTGACGGACGCCGAATCCAGTGCGCACCCTTCCCTGCACTCAGGTGCATGGTGTCGACGGCGCGACATGCATCGACTTCGCCGTGGAGAAGCGCCTCGACCTTTCCTTGGTCAGAACAGCTGCACTGTGGTGAACAATTATCGCGAGGTATGCCGCGGGTTGATCCAGCTGCAAAGGGACTTGGCATATCGGGGACGAAGGTTTCTTCTTCCGAGATTCACTCCGCCGAAGCTGACCATTGCAGTCGGTCCGGCAAAGTTAGTCGAGACCCTCGGCTTCTGCTGGGGCTTCGAGACTGGGCATACCCACGGTAAATCCGCTGCCGCCAAACGACGCGAACTGTTTCTTCGACTGGATGGACCGTCAGCTAGAGGACATGATTTTCGGGGTTCGATTACGTACGTATCGAAAGGAGGTGCTGCGTTGTCTGCGTGAGCAAGGGGGCACCGAAGAGGAGAGCACGATGATGTTGCGTCACTTCGGTTCTGAGAGCGCGGTGCCACATCGGCAACCACCCTTCTGCTTGCCGCGCCACACTCGCCGGAGGCTCTGGTCGTGTCACTCGCCCTCGATCAATGGATCTTCCAGTTCGAGAAGCGCGACCTCGTCCGGATGCAAGTTTTCGTTCGGATCCACGGATCGGGTCAACCGGTCGTTTGGACCCAATTCGTCTGGCGCCTGGATGATCTGAAGACCTCGTGCCAAGATCTCGACTCGTCCACGGTTCTCGTTGCTCGTGAGATCTGCTGCGAAAGCAGCAGCTACGGCGTCGCGTGCCAGAGCCTCCGCCAGGTCCCAATCATGGATGTAATCCTCGACCGAAAGGTTCGCTTCTCGCCGGCTCAGCGCGGCCGAAGTGCATCCTTGAAAGTAGAGAGCGACCAACTCCTGAGCGCCGTCCCACTCCGCCTCCAGGCCGAGGGCTACCGTGTTCTCCCGCAACGCGGATCGAAGGTCGAGCGCGTCAGCTGCTCTCATCGGGGGTGACGCGCGCACCTTGCTCACGTACTCCTCGAACCCGATCACGGCGACAGTCCCGACGACATCGATTACTGCGGGCCAATTCGGCCCCAGATGGCTGGCGAGGTCGACGTCCGTGATGGTTGTCGACTCGATGTGCCGGACAAGCGAATCGAGCGAACGATCTGCGTCGTCGTAGAGTCCATCTCGTTGCGCCTGACGAAGCCACTCCGCTTCTGCGACTATCGCATCTCCGGGAATCGAACCGGCGTTCTCGAAAGCTTCATCAATGGATAGCTCAGTACCGACAGCGACTTGGGGCCCCCAAGCCGCTCCGTTGACTCGCAAGAGCTGCGCAGCAGTCTGTACCACGTTCGTCAAACGAACCGACGCGTCAGAAGAGCGACGCAACGTAGCTGCATCGGGCCTCGACGGGATGGGTTCACACGCTGGATTGTGCCGTCCACGTTCCGCTTTCGTGATGGTCTCTTCGATATTCGCAGAGGATGGGCGTGCAGCGAAGATCTTCGATACACCGATAGCACCAGCAGTAGCCACAGCGATGATCAATCCCGCTGCAACGAATTTCGCCCTCCGGGTCGGTACCGCATGCATGCTCTTGATTCCCCTTCGGTGTGCCCCGGACGATGCGAGCGAAATATCGGATTCTATCGCGAACGCTATCGGGCGCGTGAGACTTCGGTGTTCGGTCAAGCGCAAGATTGTTGCGGGGATCGGGGCGCCATAGGGAGTAGGTGCCTTGAAAGGGTTGTCAGACGACTCGACGATCGCACAGTCGGGACGGGCGCGCCGGGCTCTCGTCCTTGCTGTATGCAGTCGAAGCCAAGAAATGTCGGGGGACGTAATGGGGGGAGCTGCTGCGGGCCGACGGTGATGTTTTGGTAGCCCCATGGCCACAACGTCGAGTAGATCGTGTTCGGTGCCGATCGAAATCCTTGCGGTCGTCACTCTGATGACCCCAAGCAATTCGGAGTACACCTCCTTTCCTCGTCCTGGCGTCAATGATCGTCCGGATGCACCCGAAACGATCGAACGGCGATGACAAGCCGCGAGGCGATCGCGAAGAGCTCACCGTCACCGCACGACGCATCGAGGACGAGGTATCGGCGGCATGCGGGTCGACGAGCGCAACGGCAGGGGTCATGCGCGAAGGACTGGCCGACTGTAGCGCTCAGCGGGTTCGGACGTAGTCAGGCGCTGACCGGGTCCAGGAGGCCGGCAAGCCGTCCGGCAATCAGTGCTTCGGACTCTGCGACAATACGTTCCACCAATTCGCCCACAGTGGGGACGTCGCGAATCAATCCTTGCACAGTCCCAGCCGTCCAGATGCCAGCCTCCTGGTCGCCGCTGTCGAACACCGCTCTGCCCCGCGCACCGGCAACAAGATGTCGAACGTCTTCGAATTTGCCACCACTGGAGAGAATTTCGACAACTTCTCGGCTGATGCTGTTGCGTGCTACCCGTGCGGTATTGCGTAGTGACCTGAAAATCAGTTCCGTGTCGACCTCCGAGGCAGCGACTATCGCCTGCTTGATGTTGTGGTGAATCGGGGACTCCTCGGTACACATGAACCGAGTGCCCATGTTGATGCCGTCGGCGCCAAGCGCCAGGGCGGCCACCAATCCTCGCGCGTCGGCAAATCCACCGGACGCGATCATGGGAATGCTGATCCGCTCTGCTGCTGCAGCGATGAGGACGAGACCCGGTACGTCGTCTTCCCCTGGATGCCCGGCACATTCGAACCCGTCGATGCTGATGCCGTCGACACCGAGGGCCTGGGCTTTGACCGCGTGGCGGACGCTGGTGCACTTGTGGAGAACCTTGATGCCTGCGCCGTGAAAGTGCGGCAGATGGGGCGCGGGAGACGATCCAGCTGTCTCGACGACTTTCACTCCGCAGTCGATGATCACGTTGCGATACTCATCGTAGGGCGGAGGTGTGATCGTCGGGAGGATTGTGAGGTTGACCCCGAAAGGTTGATCGGTGAGCTCGCGCGTTCGGGATATTTCTCGGGCAAGATCGTCAGGTGTCGGCTGTGTCAGGGCAGTGAGCATGCCGAGCGCGCCGGCGTTTGCAACTGCCGCTACGAGTTCTGCTCTCCCCACCCATTGCATGCCGCCCTGCACGATTGGGTGGCGAACTCCGAATGTCTCGGTAAATGCGGTGGTCAGCACTGGACATCTCCTCGATGGTGCATGGCTATCTGTTTGTCAGTTACGTTGGTGCAAAGTCAATTTCGACCCGAACGGCGCATTCAGCGCGCCGATGTTGTCCACTCGTTCAAGGCCGGAACCTGTGAAAGTTCAGTTCGTGCCATCGGAGGTTCGGCGCGATAGGGCATGGCAGGCGTCAAATACTGTTCGCCATGTTCGTTGGTGCCGGGGATGAAGGTACGGTTCGCAATCACATCGTCGGCGCAAATTACCTGGTCGTAGTCACGCACAACTGCGGCAACCACTCCGGCCGCAGTGAGATGCTCTACCGCTTCCGCGGCGCTACGGTGGCACAGCTGCTTCTCGATCGTGGCGACGAGGTCTGCACGGTTTTCCACGCGCAGAGCGTTGGTGGTGAACCGCGGGTCGTCGGCCAACTCCGGCAGGTCGATTGCCTTGCACAGTTCAATCCAGGCTTGCGGTTGGTAGCCGCTGATCACCAGCTCGCCGTCGACGGCACGAAAGACGTCTGCCGCCGGTGCGACGCTTGGTTGTCCGTTCCCTTTGCGACTCATGGGCTTTCCGGATACCTGCCACTCGATCCAGTTGGCGGTCTGCAAGTGGATTGCGACGTCCAGCAGGGAAACTCGGACGGACGATCCTTTGCCGGTGCGTTCGCGCCGCAGTAGCGCTGCCAGTACCGCTTGAGCGACAACGTAGCTCGTTGCATGATCTATGACCGGTGCGCCCACACGTTGTGGCGGGCTATCCGCCTCACCCGTCACCGACATCAGTCCGCTCTCTGCTTGCGCAGCGATGTCGAGCCCCGCGCGGGTGGCGGACGGGCCTTCCGCCCCGTACCCGCTCACCGAGACGGCGATGATTTCCGGTCGCAGGCGTTGGAGTTCGGTAGAGGAGAATCCCAATCGATCGAGGGTTCCCGGGCGAAGATTGTGCAGCAAGATGTCGCTCGATGCGATCAGATCCCGAGCTCGCTGCAGATCGGCGGAGTCTTTGAGGTCGAGGCAGATTGAACGCTTTCCACGGTTGTACCCGTAGAAGATGCCGCGCGCGTAGTCGGCGTCGATTTGTCGGGCCGGTTCACCACCTGGAGGCTCGAGCTTGATGACCTCGGCGCCGAGATCGGACAACTGCTGCCCGGCGCTGGGTATTGCGATCAGCTGACCGATCTCCACTACTCGGACACCTGCCAACGGCAGGTCTACTTCGTCGGTCATCGAATGATCTCCACATGAGGCGAAGTGACATCCTCAGCGGGCTCCAGGCAGCGCGCCAACAGAATTCCTTCGGTGTGGTTGCAGGGGTTCAGTCGGTTTCTGTCACCTTCTGCTCCCCCGATTCGGATCGTCACCGTTCCATCGTCATTGCGTTCGAAGTGTGCGTCGTTGAGGTTGACGGTGTGGTCGCGGTACTCGAAGGACTCGAACCAGTGGTTGTACAGCATCACTCCGAAGTAGGTGCAGTCCGGGAGAGTGAATGTAATATCCACGGCAGTAGCGTCTTTCAGTGACCACCAGCCGGCAATGTATTGGTTGGAGCTGGTGCCGTAGAAGTCTCCCCACCCTCGCTGCTCCGAGGTCACGCGAATCTCGTTAGGAGACTGACTGAGTGTTTCGATGAGCTGAAGACTGCGTCGAAGGCTCACGTCCATGCCACGCGCAAGTTTCGTCAGGCGCTGGACCAGCCACGCCGTGTCGAGATCGGGGCGTGCACCAGGCGGCGGACCGAGGCGCTCGATGTGGAGAACGGGATCGATCTCCGCGTTACGCGTCTTGTGATACACACGCACTACTACGTCGAAGCAGCGCTCATCCAGCCGAATGCCGCTGCGCCCCTTAAGTTCTTGTGCGACGAAGATCTCGAAGTTGCCGTCCGCGTCACACACCTTGTCGTCGATGACGATGTTGTCGGCGACCCGGTCGATCCCAGACGCGCCGACGCGATTGGCGAGGGCGGCGACGTACGGCACTGTGCCACGGTTACCGTGAATTCGGTACGTTTCTTTGGGGTCGATCATCGCAGTCCAGTAGTCGACGTCGATGCCGTCTCCCCAGAACTTTCGCATCGGTGACATCAGAGTGAAGAGTTCAGGTCGGAGCACGTCTTGGCGTTCGATATTCATTTCGGCGAGGTATCCGAACAGGCGAAGTGCGTGCCGTACACCTTCGGCGCTGTCCAGCGGCGATCCGGTAGCGGCAGCGGTCGAACCGAATGTCGCAAGGCTGTCGGTGACTGCAGACCAAGCCTCGGTGA
Organism: Rhodococcus sp. OAS809; assembly: GCF_040546695.1. Classification (NCBI taxonomy): domain Bacteria; kingdom Bacillati; phylum Actinomycetota; class Actinomycetes; order Mycobacteriales; family Nocardiaceae; genus Rhodococcus; species Rhodococcus sp. OAS809. Next base: position 4,371,699 of record NZ_JBEPOI010000002.1, read on the forward strand.
GCTGCCGGCGATCGTGCTGGGACTCGGATTGTGTTGACTGGTCAGTGAGTTGTGTCATCGTTTCTTCTCTCTCGTGGTAGACGAACTGGATTGTGTATGGGTGCGTTGGTCAGCAGAGGGGGTCGAAAGGGACGTCTGCGTCGGACTTGCCCGAGGTCTGGTTGTTCACCCATCTGACGTTCTGGGTCCATCGGTCGGCCGAAATCTGCACAGGCCAGAGGCTCTTCTGCCAAGCCCACACCTGGTTGGCTTTGTCAGCAGGAACATTCATTCGCTCGGTGAGAAGTTGAGCTCCTGCTAGCTCGTTCGCAGGATCGGCTATCCACCCTGCTGCGGCCTTGAGCGCCGCACACACGGGGGCAGCAGCATCGGATTCAGCGAATGTGGCTGTCGTGACGAGCACCGTGCCCAGGCCGTATGAACTCACGCCGTCAGAGCCCACCGGGTCTACTTCTGTAATCGCCGTCATCGGAATTCCTTCAGCATCGAATACGGCCTGGCTGGCAGCGGTGAGAACGGCGGCATCTATGTCGCCCTTTCGTGCGAGTGGTATCTGACTCGCGGTGGGTGCCGCTGCGATGAATTGCACCGTGGAGGCGTCGATGTTTCTCTCTGCGAGAAGCTGATTGACGAATTGCTCGGCCGCGCCGCCACGTGACGGTATGGCGATCCGCTTGCCGGGCAAATCCTCGATGGTGGTGATGCCGCTGTCTTTCGTCACGGCGATGGCAAGATCGATCGACCCGTAGGGGGACAGTGGCCGCAGACTCTGCCCTTGCTCTATGGCCGGCACGACGGTTCCGGGTGCACCGACCGCGAGATCGGTTGTACCGCCGATGAGACCGCTGATGAGTTCGGGCCCGTTCTTTCCGTCGATGAGCTCGACGTGGAGGCCTTCCTTGTCGAACATTCCTTGTTGGACAGCGACGTAGACAGGCAGGGACAAAGCACTCGCAGGGTAGACCCCGATGGCGACGCTACCGTCGTTCGGACGCCCTCCCCCTCCACACGCGGAAAGCAGTAGGGCCGCTGCAATGACTGTGCCGACAAAAGGTCGAAGTTTCATGGGATTCCTGTTCCTTGATGGCTGGGCGCATCAGAAATCAAGCTGAGTTGGGTGGGCGCATCAGAAATCAAGCTGAGTTGGCTGGGCACATCAGTGGTCGAGCTGACCACGCAGCCGGTTGAAGATTTCGATGTATCGAGGTTCGGCGGTGAGGGTTTCGAGTTCGCGGGGGCGTTCGATGTCAATGCTGACGTCGTCGATCACCCGGCCGGCCCCGAGCAGCAGAACGCGGTCGGAGAGACAGATGGCTTCGCCGAGGTCGTGGGTTACGAAGATGACCGTCCGGCCTACCTGGGATTGCCAAAGCTCGAGGAATTCTCGCTGTACTTCGACTCGGGTTTGCGCATCGAGGGCGGCAAAGGGTTCGTCCATCAACAAGATGTCCGGATCCAGTGCCCACGTTCGGGCCAACGCGACACGCTGGCGCATCCCTTGGGAGAGTTGCCAAGTCCACAGCCGTGACGCCTCGGACATTTGAACGGCCGCAAGCCAGCGCTCTGATTGAGTTCGTCTCTCCGCCTTGGGTACTCCCCTCAATTCGAGACCGTACTCCACGTTCTTCTGCGCTGTTCGCCACGGGAACAGCGCATCTCGGGCCATCATGAAGCCCATCCGAGAACGAGCGTCGAATGGTGTTGTGCCGAGGACCTCAGTCTTCCCTTCTGTTGCGTCCACCAATCCAGCGAGCGCGTTGAGCAGAGTGGTCTTTCCGCAACCGCTCCTGCCGACCAAGCTCACGAACTGTCCGCGAGGGATGGTGAGGTCGAGATTGTCGACCACAGTTTTCGTCGACCCGTCGGGCGAGGGGAAGGATATCGTCAGTCCGTCGAGTTGTACGGCGGGTGTAATCACGTTGGTATCCATGATGATTCCTGTCATCGTCGAGCCGGCGGCTGCCACCGAAGGAGGTAGCGCTCGGCGAAGTTCATGACCTGGTTGAGGACGACTGCGACGATTGCGAGAAGTATGAGGATCGCGTAGACCGCTTCCATCCGGAACTGGGCCGAGTAGATCGACACAAGCTGGCCCAGCCCGTCCCGTGACGAGATCAGTTCCGAACCGACAACGCCAAGTAGCGAATAGATCAGCCCCAACCGAAGACCGGCAAAAATGCCAGGTGTTGCGACGGGGAGGAGGATGTGCCAGAACACCTGTGTCTTACTGGCATTCAGGACAGTGGATAGTCGGAGCCATTCGTCGTCCACCGACTTCACACCGGCTCGTGCACTCGAGCAGACGATGAAGAAGACGAGTGTGAACGCGAGAGCGACCTTCGCCGTCATCGTGATCCCGAAGATGACGATAAGCAGAGGCGCCAGCGCAAGACGTGGCATGGCATTCGCCGCATCCAGGAACGGACTCATGATGCGTTCGAGGGTCGGAAGCAGTCCGAGAGAGAGTCCGACCGCCACCCCGACTGCGCTGGCGAGGATCCACGCGATCACGACGGCAGTCATCGTGGCACGCAAGTTCGACGAAATCTCGCCCGACTGCACCGCTGCGGTGAAGTAGGCCCAGGCCTCGCCTGGCGTTTTGGCCAGAACTGGCTCGATCCAACCTTGCGATGCGACGAGCTGCCACGCTCCGAGTAGGACCAGAAGCAGCGCGACCTGGGCCAGTCGTACCCCGATGGTGAGTCGCGTACCGGATCGACGCTGTCGAGCGGGCTTCGGCTCAGAGCGTGCCCGCCTCGCAGAACGGGGTGACGTAGCACCGGATGGCGAACTTGCGGTGATGGTTTCGGTCATTTCGGCGCCTCCTCCGTGGTGCTCGCAGGCGGCGATAGGTGCTCGACAAAAGCAGACGGGTGCCTCTGGTCGAAGCTCCCCGGGTTGTTGCTCACTGCGTTCATATGTGAAGCAGATCACGGGATACTTCTTCCCGTCTACGCCACATTCGAGAGGTATGCCATAGGGTTTCCCTATGCCTGACGGGCGCAAAATCGGGCGCGCGCGAGGACTGCCACGAGAAGGGAACCCCGAATGGACCGGCGTCATCTGGAATACTTTCTCGCCCTTGCTGATCGGGGCAGCATTTCCGCTGCGGCTCGCGGACTGGGGGTCAGCCAGCCGACAATCTCGGAGGCTCTCGCCAGAATGGAGAAAGAGTGCGGCCTGACGCTCGTCCGCCGTGGCTCGCGGGGAGTCACCCTGACCGACGCTGGACGCGATCTCACAGGTCCGGCGGCCCAAGTACTTCGGGCATACCGGGATTTGGATCACGCTTTGCATCCATTGAACGTCGTGCAGCGGGGTCGGCTGACGGTCGTGTGTCCGCGAACACTGGCGCGTGATCCAGCGGCCACGGCCCTGGGTGCGTTCAGAAGCAAATTTCCGAACGTTGCGGTGACGATGCTCAGCAATGACACCGACGGAATCGGAACGGTGGTCGCCTCGGGTCAGGCTGATATCGGCCTCGGGGTGGACGAGGTGTTCGACGAGGGCGTTGAACGTATCCTTCTCGGCCGGCAACAAATCGTTGCGCTGGTGCCGGCCGCACGAAGTGAAGGCGAGGGGGCAGCGGCGTTGACGGATCTGTTGCGAATCGGATTGATCACCAGCCCGCGTGACGATGTCACTCGGCGACTGTTGGCGGAACGCCTGGGCGAAGGCACTGTGGACGAGGCGGTGGTTGCGGAGACTATCTCTGTGGCTTCGATGATCCCACTTGTACGCGCGGGAGTCGGCGTCGCTTTCCTTCCCGAATCTGTCGCCGATACAGTCGGAGAAGGTGTGGTGCTGTGTCGTACTCGGCCCCCTCTCACTCGTGATATCTGGATGTTCCACGGTTCGACGCCATCGCCTGCGGCACAAGCGTTTATCGAGACGACCAGCCGATTACGTGACGAAGGTGGAATGGGGAACGCCGGATGAGCAAGTTCGGAGAGTCCGCCACCCCGCGAATCGATCCGCGGCAGCTACAAGACTTCCTTGCCGTCGTCGAACACGGCAGTATCACGGCGGCAGCGGCAAATCAGTTCACGGGAACATCGAGCGTCTCTCAATCAATTGCGCGGCTCGAAAGACGCGTCGGAGGACGGCTTTTCAATCGAAGCCGGACCGGCGCGACGCTGACTGCGCGCGGACGGAATCTCATCGATCCAGCACGCGAAGCGCTGGCCGCGCTCGACCGATTAGTGGTCGAGCGCGAGTTCTTACTGTCAGCAGTCCCCCACCTCAGTGTTGCCACGACAGCGAGCCTTGCGGACGATCCCGCAGCGGTACTGCTCGGAGCGCTGCGCACGGAGGTGCCGAACCTGAGGATCACCATCTCGGATCCGCCTGGGTCGTCCGTGGCCGATGCGATTCACCCGGTCATGGCAGGCACCGCTGACGTGGCAATAATGGAGTCGCTGCCCACCGGTGTTCCCGGGACGCGCACGGTGCGCCTTCCGGACCACAAGTTGCGGCTCGTCTGCCCGCCCGGTACCCCGCCACCGGTGGACGGGGTATTCATCGGCGAAGATCTCATGCGCATCGGCTTGGTTGTCGCACCACGGTTCGAAACTTCCGATGTCTATCGCCATCTGCGGTCGATCGAACCGCGAATCGACCACGCATTCGTGATGAGGTCACAGCACCGCGATGCCTTCGCGGATTTCGCGTACGAAGGGATCGGTGCTGTCATCCTCGAACTCTCCAGTGCCGAGCGAGCATCCGAACGCGGGTGCACTGTGGGCGAGATATTCGAACTGCCCCCACGGAAGATCGCAGCCGTGGCAAGGGACGGCCAGAACACGCAGATCGTCGAACATTTCCTACGGCTGTGTGCCGAGCAATCCGCGCGGAAGCCGTAGGCCGAGGCGATCTCGACCTTGCGCTCTGGGTATTCGCGTCGCCCGGGCATCCACCGAGAACGATGATTTTGTCCACAGACACAACACTTCTGGGATAGTCCGTTTCCTGAAACAAAGCCGACGGGTTGCCTTCCCGTGAATATGTAATACACGTCACTCCGGATCAACTTCGAAAGGTTGACTTTCATGCGAAAGTCTCTGAAACATTTCGTGAATGCTGCAGCGGCGGTTGCGTTGTGCGCGACGCTAGGACTCACGGGCGCAACCGGAACAGCGGCTGCCGATGCGCCCGGCATCCCGAGCGTCGGGCACGATTGGGCGAGTGCAGGGCCGTACACGCCGAACGTCTCGATCGGGCTGGTGCACACTCTGTACTACCCGCGCCAGCTCGGCGCGCGCGGCGAGAAGCACCCTGTTGTGATCTGGGGGAACGGGACCGGTGTGCTCCCCGGTGCGTACACCTCTTTGCTGCGCCACTACGCCAGCCACGGATTCATCGTGGTCGCCGCCAATACACCGGCAAGCAACTTCGCCATCACCATGCGGTCGGGAATCGACCTCATCGCGGACAAAGCGGCCAGCCCGTCGAGTGTCTTCTACGGCAAAGTCGACCTGGAACACATTGGTGCGGTGGGGCACTCGCAGGGCGGGTCTGCGGCGATCAACGCGGCGATCGACCTCCGCGTCGACACTGCCGTCGCGATCCAACCAGGCCCGCTCAATGATGTCGATCTCATCGACGAGCCGGTTCTCTATCTGGCCGGCCAGGCCGACGCAATCGTTTGGCCGGCGATCGTGCGGGCGATGTACGAGGACGCAGACCACGTGCCTGCCGAGTATCTGGAACTGCGCGGCGCCACGCACTTCGGTACGGCGATCAACGGCGGCGATATGCGCGGGCCGAGCACGGCGTGGCTGCGGTACTGGCTACTCGACGATCCGAACGCTCGCACCGAGTTCTTCGGAGCGAGCTGTGGATACTGCACTGACACCCAGCAGTTCTCCGACTTCGACCGCAACGATCTGGCCCGGCAGATCCCGGGCTGACGGTAAGTCGGGAGTCGAAGACGAACGACCTGTCTGTTCAGATCGGCGGAGTTGCGAAGCTCAAATGACGACGTAGCCGTACATTCGTTCGCCCTGAGCCACAGCTCTGGTCGCTAGTTCGACGAAGGCGGTCAGGAACGGCACTGAGTCCTCCGACGGTTCACTGGTCTCGTCGATCGCCCAGGCGGCCGCAGCGGCCGCGACGCCTTCTGCGTTCAATTCCGCTAGTGCATCACGCAATTCGTCGGTAACCGTGAGCACGAGGGTGTCGCCGTCGTCGCTCATCGCGACGAGTTTCCCGCAGCGTGGACCTTTTGCAACTTCGTCGTAGGGGCGAGCGGTGAGGGCTGCTTCCAGTCGGCCGAGCGCGACAACTGGATCGACGCCTTTCGCCTGCAGAACTGGAGTCCCACTCGCAGCCAACTGGATCCGCGGGCGAGAAGCTGCGTTCGCCTCCATCACCTCTGGTTCCAAGTCGACGAGTCCCTCGAGGGCAGAGGTGGCATGTTCATCCGTGCGCGCGGTGAAGTAGTCGGTGATCGCAGACATGGCGCGATCATCTCACACACGATGCATCTCAACGCCCCGGACTCCTTCCGCGACTTACTGATCGACGTCAGGAGGGACAGGTGTGTGCTTCCTCGATTGCTTTCGCGAAAGCGCGAAGTCGTGGGCTTTCGAGATCGGTACGCCACACGAGACCCAAAGCAGATTCGGGTAATCCGTTGATCGGTACGAATGTGATGTCCGAGCGCTGGCTGTATGCAGCGGTTGCAGCGCAGAGGATGAGGCCGACCTGACTGAATGCGACCTGCGACAGGCCTTCCTGAACGGTGCTCGCCCCACCCTGCGTGGGAATCGTGGCTCCGCCCGGCGTCGTGCTCGGGGAATTCACACGCTGCCAATAGTCGGGGGCGGGGCCGGTGATGGGTACGAGACAGATCTGCGCCAACTGCTCGGCGTCGATCACGCCCAGTTCGCTGAACGGGTGATGGACTGAGACGGCGAGGGTCTGGGGCTGTCGAGAAAAGACGAGCCCGGTTGTCAGTTCCGGCTCATCTACGGGGAGAAGGGCCACTGCCGCATCGATTCGCCCGGCGAGTACATCACTGAACGGATCACCCAGGGGTAATTCTTTGATGGTCACGCATGTTTGCGGATGTTGTATCTCGAAACGAGAGACAGCAGCCGCGATCGAATCGTAAATTGCTCCTTGGAAACCCACCCGAAACGGCGTCGGCGTGTTGCGTGCTCTCGATTGAGCGTCCTCGATTACTCCGACAAGCGCACGATGCGCGGGAGCCAACGACGCAAGAAAATCGGCACCGAATTCAGTCAGGTGCACGCGGCGACTGGTCCGCGCCACCAGGCTTGTGCCGATACGACGCTCCAATGCGCTGATCAGCTGACTCACTCGGCTCTGGGAGATGAACAGCCGCTCGCCGGTGCGACCGAAGTGCAGTTCTTCAGCGAGAACGAGGAAACACTCGATCTCACGCATCGGAGGCTCCGACATTTTCACTCCGACCTTCGACTCATTCGACCACTCCATCATGGCTCATCGATGAATTGAGCTAATGGTTGGATGAGCGATTCGCCGTTGATCCATCGGCGTGCAGGAGCTTCTCTGGTTACATGCCCCACTCCGCATCTGTACAGAACAGCCCTGCGTCCACGTCCTCAACCCACGCACACACCATTGAGAACCGGTGGGCTGCGGTCGCCCTGATCGCAGCGTCCACCTTCATCGTTGTCGCGGCAGAGATGATGCCGGTCGGGCTACTCACCCCGATCGGTGCTGACCTGGTGGAAAGCGAAGGGACCATCGGGCTCTCACTGGCCATTACCGGATTGGTGGCAGCGGCCACTGCCCCGTTTGTGCCCATCGTGACCCGGCGCTTCGATCGTCGGTCGACGCTCATCGTCTTGATGCTGTTAGTCGCAGCGGCGAACGCCCTCACGGCCCTTGCTCCGAGCTTCGTTGTCCTCGCTGTGGCTCGCGTCCTTCTAGGCGTGAGCATGGGCGGAGTCTGGGCACTCGCCGCAAGCCTGGCTCCCAGGTTGGTGGAGACCAGATCCGTCGGGTTGGCGACCACGATCATCTTCAGCGGAATCGCTGTTGCCTCAGTTCTCGGTGTCCCTGCTGGGACGTATATCGGGGCAGTCGCCGGATGGAGCGTGGCGTTCTGGACTCTCAGCTGCGCCGCGACGCTGATCGCGATCGCCATGATCGCTGTCCTACCCACGATGCCAGCTGATCGGGCCTTGTCGCTCGGGAGTCTCGTGGCGGCCTTTCGTAACCCAGGAGTCCGGGTCGGATTCGCGATTACCGCGCTCATCGTCGCCGCTCATTTCGCGGCGTACACCTATGTGCGTCCGGGGCTGGAGTTCTTCGCGGGGTTGAGCCCTGCACAGATCGGCACGATGCTCTTGATCTACGGGGCTCTGGGCGTCGTCGGCAACTTCATTGCCGGGCCATCTGCAGCCAAGTCTCCGAAGACTGTGGTCGTCATCCTCAGCGCGGGAGTAGCGGTCACACTCGCCCTGTTTCCGATCTCGGCTACCACCTTGATCGCAGCTGCTCTGCTCATGGCGGCTTGGGGCCTCTTCTACGGTGGTGTATCGGTGAGTACTCAAACATGGATCGCACAAGCAGCTCCCGTTCACCGCGAGGCTGCTTCTGCTCTGTGGGTTGCAGTCTTCAATGCAAGCATCGCGCTCGGTGCGTTTTCGGGCGGACGCATTCACGACCACTCCGGTTCCGAAACGGTCTTCTGGACAGCCGCGGGAATCGCAACTCTGGCAATGCTGCTCGCGACATTCCGCAATCCCGTCGTGGCAAAGCGCGAACTGACAACCTAGTCCGCCTACACAAACCTTCATAGAGGCAGGACAACAGATATGCACCAGACACCCGCTTCGGCATTCATGGATGTGGCCGAGTTGCTCGAACGCTACCGGGACAAATCGCTGTCTCCGGTGGACGTGCTCGAGTCCACCATCGAACGTATCGAGGCGCTCAACCCAACCTTGAACGCAGTGGGACACACTTTCTTCGCTACTGCACGAGTACAAGCGAAGTCAGCGGAACGCCACTACGCCCGCGGCTCGGATGTCAGCCTTCCGCTCGCCGGTGTTCCCGTTGTGGTGAAAGAGGATGAAGCGGTACAAGGCCAACCTTGGACTCAAGGGTCCAAGGTCTATGAGTATGTGATCGCCACTCACACTTCCACTTTCGTGCAGCGAATCATCGACGCCGGTGCGATCGTCCACGCGCGATCGACGGCGCCCGAATTCTCCTCGGCCGCGTTCACACAGTCCGAGTTGTGGGGCGTCACTCGCAATCCGTGGAACACGAAATACTCCTCCGGCGGGTCTTCCGGTGGATCGGCAGTCGCACTTGCCACGGGGATGACGCACTTGGCTACCGGTTCCGATGTTGCAGGATCGATCCGAACTCCGTCGTCTCTCAACGGAATTGTCGGGTTCAAGCCACCGCATGGCCGTGTCCCCGTTGATCCGCCCTTCAATCTCGATCGCTACTGCCACTGCGGTCCGATGGCGCGCACCGTAAGTGATTGCCTCACACTGCAGTCGGTCATCGCGGGACCGACCTCCGCTGACATTGCCTCGCATGTACCGGCATCGCAGTTACCTACCTTCGCAACGCGTTCGTGCGCGGGAATGCGTATCGCCGTGATCCCCGCATTGGGTGACTGGCCGGTTGATCCGGACGTCGCCGAGAACACGGCGAAGTTGGTGGACACCCTCACCGCTCTGGGCGCACGCGCGGAGATCATCGAAGTCGACCTGTCCCGCACTGCCGTCATGCGCGCGGCCGCCATTCACTACGACCACGTGTTCGGTGCTTCGATCTCTGCCGAAGCGTCCGCGCACCCCGACAAGGTCACGGAGTACGCGAAGGAATTCGCGCGATGGGCACGTCGCACTCGTGGTGATGCGACTTTCCTCGACGGACTCGCGATCGAAGCCGAACTGTATTCGTCGATCGGATCCCTGTTCGACACCTATGACGCGTTGATCACTCCGGCAGTGGCGACGGAGGGCTTTCTTGCCGGCGACGACTACGTGGGGCACAGAATCAATGTGGCTGGAACAGAATTGGAGTTCTACCTCGAGGCTGTACCGGCCATCACCTTCAACATCCTGAGTAGCTGCCCGGTGCTGACAATCCCCACAGGTTTCGCTCGGAACGGAATCCCCACGGGCACACAGATAGTTACGCGGCCGTACGACGACCAGACGGCCTTTGCGATTGGGCTCGCCCTCGAGAAGGTCCTGCCGTATCCCGGCAATCACCCGGACTGCCATGCGGCCCCGCAGGTATTGTTCGGCGTTTGAAGCTAGCTCTGGTGGAGGGTTGACCAGAATGTAGTTAGGTGCCATATTAGTTGCATGGCAGTGGACGGAACCGATCACGACTCACCCACGTTGGATCAGGCGCGGCGGCAGTTGGAGCACTACGGCCTCGGGTCCGATCCGCAGGCTGTGCTGGTTGCGGTGCGGCTGATCTCGGCGGGCGCGCGACTCGGTCGAGCGACCGAGGTTCACTTCGCGAGGTATGGACTGTCGACCGGCCGTTACCGACTGCTTGCGGATCTGGAAGACCACGACGGGGAGAAATCTCCCTCGCGACTGGCCGCTGATCTCGGCGTCTCGCGGGCCACGGTCACCGGCTTGGTCGATGGGCTCGAGCAGGAGGGTTTGGTCGCTCGACGTCCGTCCGCGGAGGACGGGCGTGGTGCGGTGGTCGTCCTGACTGCTCGTGGCGCTCAGCGGTTGCGTGACATGGCGCCCGAACACTTTGCTCGTCTCGAGGAAATGGTCGACGAGCTCACTGTCGACGAGCGTGCGGTTTTTTTGGATCTGCTCTCGCGGGTCGTTCGCGGTATCGGTGCGCTGACTGCGGAGTAGTCGGCTGGGATTACAAGTATTCGCGTAGCGATTCGAATCGTCGTCAATTCTCGACAGAGACTTCTCTCTTCATGCCCAAATAGTTAGTCACCTAATTATTATCGGAAAGTTGGCCTCCTTCATGTCCGGACTCACCCCGCCGATCCGTCGCGAAAACAAAAGGGAGATAACCGATTCCAATCGAATCGACCCGGTTGCCGATCGTCGCGGCGCACGACCTTTCATCCTGTGGAGAGAGGTGCTGGTCGCCTACCTTGCCCCTGCGCTGATGGCGGGTGCGGGCGGAGTCGCATCCGGCCAATCGGGCCTCACGATGGCGGCATTTACGTCCATCGCGGGCACGTCGGCAGTGGTGGCGTTGCTGATCGGCTCCTGGCTGCAGCGTCGCGGGAGGTCACGGCCGTGGACCACGACACTGCCTCGCGTCATGGTGGCGGCAATTCTTGCCGTCGGAGCCGCTGTGATTGCTGGTCTCGTCGGGTGGTTCGCCTCCCGTTGGCTACCAGCTCACACGAGCGTGGTCGACACTGCTTGGCTTGCTCGCCTGCAACTCGATCTACCGATATCTGCCGCTGTCGCTGCCGTCATCGTCAGCTGGCGATGGCGCCGTCAGAATCCCTGACCGACAACACATGTCAAAGATCCCTGGTTTCCCGGGGAAGACCGAAAGGAACACGATGATCGTCATCATGGGAGCGTCCGGAACCACAGGCGGCGCGTTGCTACGCAGTCTCGCATCCTCGGGTGTGCCGAGCAGAGCGCTGTCCCGCGACCCGGACAGGCTGCGCGCCCACCTCGGCGATTTGGCCGACGGTTTGGTCGAAGTAGTGCCGGCCGATGCCGCAGACCCAACTTCGCTACGGACGGCTTTCAAAGGGGCCGAACAACTTTTCCTCGCCATGGCCAACGGACTCGAACAGGTCGAGCTCGAAACGCGTGTGATCGACATAGCCGCCGAGAGCGGCGTCGAACACATCGTCAAGATCTCCGACCCCGCCGCCGCGGCCGACTCCCCCATCGCTCTCTCCCGCGGCCACCATGACGTCGGCGAACACCTGCGTGCATCCGGGATCCGCCACACTCTGCTCCGCCCTTATGCGTTCATGCAGAATCTGTTGCTCCTGGCTCCGGCGGTGGCTGCGCAAGGGGTGATTCTGGGCGCGATGCGGGACGCGCCGTGCAACTGGATCGACTGCCGAGATATCGGTGACGTCGCCGCGGCCGTGCTCACACGCGCCGACCTCGCCGGCGGCACCTACGTCCTGACGGGCAGCGAGGCAGTCGGCTACGGCGGCATCGCCGATTCTCTGACCCGCATGCTCGATCGCCCCGTCCAATATATCGACCTGCCACCGCACGAACTTCGGCAAGACCTCGTCGATCATGCCCACATGCCTCCGTGGCTGGCCGAGCACATTCTGGAGATCCAGCAACTTGCCGTCTCGCGCCCGGAGTCACCCACCGACACGGTGGCACGTGTCCTGGGGCGTGAGCCACGAACCCTGGATGCGTTCCTGCGTGAGCATCTGGACCGTTTCCGCTGATTCACGCTGCGAGAGCAGTGCCGCCAGCAGTCATGCGGTTGATCAACGAGCCCACCGAATCCTGATCGGACCTCGTACGGATTCCGGGTCGACGACTTCGCCGCCTTGGGTGATCTGCACTTCGCCGTGGGCCACCATGTGGCGGGCAGCCTCTCGGACGGGTTCCATCAGCGGACGCCAATTGTCGGGTGCCGCTGCGCGGGCCACGTCGGAGGGGCAGATGCTCGACTCGGCCGATCGGGCACTGAGTAGTTCGCGGATCTTCGCCGCCAGTTCTTTCTCTTCCACCATATGACCTCAGTTTCCGGACGTGACCGTAGGCCTTCAACAGAGTATGAACCTTCGGTTCGGCGAGTTGTGGCGAAGGAATGGTGCACATCGATAATCATTGACGGCGTGGAGAATTCGAGTGCAACGCGCCGCGACGTAGTCCGAGAGTCGTATTCGGCCAGATCCCAGGAGTACACGGACCTCTTCGGCTCGATGGATTCGACGCACGTATCTGATCGGGCCCTGGTGACCAGCTGGGCTGCCACTTTGACCGGCCCCGTGCTCGACGCCGGGTGCGGGCCGGGGCAGTGGACAGACTTCCTGGCCCAGGCCGGGCTGGCTGTGAGCGGGATCGATCTCGTGCCCGAGTTCGTCGAACGAGCCCGCACCCGATACCCGGATCTTTCCTTCGAGGTCGGGGGCTTCGAGGCATTGGACGCGAAAACGAATTCACTGGGCGGCGTGCTGTCCTGGTACTCGCTCATTCACCATCACCCGCAAGATATCGAGGCACCGCTCGCTGAATTCGCGCGCGTGATCCGCCCAGGTGGTGGGTTGCTGGTGGGCTTCTTCGAAGGCACAACGGTAGAGCCTTTTGATCATGCCGCGACGACTGGTTATCGATGGCCGGTGACCGAACTTGCCGAGGTGCTGGTCACAGCGGGTTTCGACGTGATCGAGACCCATACCCGGACGGGGAGCGGCTACAGGCCGCACGGCGCAATCACTGCCAGCCGGCGCGGCGTCGAATAGCGGATCGAGACAGCGGATCGAGACAGGGCGAGCAATTCTCTTTCATTCATTTCGTGTGAGTGGTGTGCTGGATGAGTCACTTCCCGGCTTTTTCAGCACCGGATCATCCACAGTTGAAAGAAGGCGCCATGACCACGATCCATCTTCACAAGACGACCACTGCGACGCCCGAACAGGTCCTTGCCGGCCTGACCGACTTCGGCCCGGGCCGTGAGGAAATCTTCGGCCGCAGTGCGGACAGCTACCTGAAAGTGCACCAACAAGGACCCCACGATGCTGATGTCACCGAGGGCTCCAGTGGTATCTGGGAGCGTCTGCACTACGACTGGACCGACCCGCACCGCGTCGTGATGACAACCACCGACTCCAACCTGTGGGGCGGGGCGTCGAGCCATACCTACACGCTGACCCGGCAACCGACGGGTCTGACCGATGTCGATGCCGTCGTGGTCCGGGACGGCAAGAACCTCAAGGGAAAGCTCCTGGCGTCGGTACTCGGACTCGTCGGCACCCAAGTGCTGGGAAAGTCGTTCACGAAGTCCATCGACGCCATCGAAGCTCGCAACGGTGGCGCGAGCGGCGGCAACCCACAGTGACAAGAACCTGACGGACGGTCAGAGCGCTTCGAGGGCTTCCGTCATCTTCTTCACCGTCTCCGGTGCCACTTTGGCTTCGAATCCCGCCTTCAGGAGAGGCGACGCAATCTTGGCGGCACCGTTGAACTCGACGTTCGCGTGATACTCGATCTCGGTCGAGTTCGGACCCACCGAAGTCAAGGTGATGTCGTCGGTACTGGTGGCAGTCTTGTTCTTTCCTTCGAGAACAACGTGATTCAGCTCGTCGGTCACCAGCGTGTACGTCAGTTCCGTGGTGACGCCGAACAGCTTCGACACGTTGTGCCATTGGGTTCCGACGCCGACAGGACCGTCGGAGATCTGCGTGCAACTCTCGGTGCCCGGATCCCACGTCGGCGCATTGGCGAAGTCGCGGAGAAACGCCGCAGCCTTCTCGATCGGTACCTCGGCGGTGAATTTGCGGGTGACGTCAACCATGCGGTGGGCCTTTCGGTTCATTTTTCGGCGGTAGTGCCGAGGCGAGACTTCGTTCCGACGCCCGGGCTACCCAAACTCGACGAACGGTAACCGCCTTCAGAAGACTGCGCGGTCCAGTGGACGTGGAAGCGGATCGAGTGCGCCGGTCTCGCGCAGGCGCTCGTACGCCCGAACGACCCCATCGACGGCCCCGATCTGTAGCAACACGCCGCCCGGTAACGCGGCAACGCCTGCTGCCAGGTCATCCGGGATCGCGTCAGCGCGAGCGGACGAGAGGTAGCCGACTCGGCCGATCACGGGATCACCGACGCGATAGTCGGACTCGTCTTCGAGAGCGTCGAGGATGTTGTCGTCGGTGACATCCCCGAAGTCCGGTTCCCACACCGCGGCGAGCATCCGAAGTAGTTCTGTCTCAGGAACTTCGGCGGCGTCCGGCGCGCTGACAGCGAGAATCATCGACTGTAGGACGATTTCCGGTTCGCCGCCGGCCAACCCTGAGAGTTCGAGCCCCCATTCGGGCCCTCCGCCGGATGCGAGCCTCAACCCGATTCCCAGACGATCCGACCAGTCTTCGGCGGCCTGCGCGATCTCGAGCACGTGTGCCAACTGGTCGACGGTCACGGCAGTAGCAGGTCCAGCGGAATGGATCTGTTGCCACGACCCGCCGACCACCTCGGGCAACAGGAATTCGACTTGCTCCAACGTCCGACGCCACCGGGAGGCCACGGCCTGCACCGATTCCGGCCGTCGTCCCCAGAAAACTCGAATAGCGCGTCGTGTCATCGAGTCCTCCGGTAAGGATCGTCCATGGGTAGCCATCTCCCGTCCTCGTGGATTCCGAGATCAGTGACGCCGCGGGTGAGAGCGTCGACGGCCGCGAGAACGGCAGGGCGCGTTTCGTTCTCACGACACAGGAGTGACCACGTCCAGATTGCCGCCGGGTCGATCATCGGGCGTGCCGTGAGATCGCTCGGCAGCGTGATGGTCTGCCCTTTGGGCGAGTTGACGACCGGACGGCCGACGGCACGGACGTGATCGAAGAATGCCGGGCCGGTGATACCACCGTCGTTGATGCGCATGATCTGTGCGCCGGTATCGCGAGCGAATTCTTCGGCGAAGACGTTCCACGAATACCAGGAGGTGGTGTCGTCGTCGACGAGCACGACGACGTCGCGTGCCCGCACCGGTGTGGTGTCCTCTCCGGTGGAGACGGCGTAGAGCCGATCCGCACCGAGCAGTCTGGCGTTCAAACCGTTTTGGGCGACATCGTATTTACGTACCCAGGCGATCGCCAGATCGAGGCTGCCGTCTGCCACCCGCGCGGCCTGTGCGTGTGATGGCACCACCCAGGCGTCGACGTGCAGTTGCGCGACCCCTGAAGTGCGCGCGATCAGATCCGTGGGGAGCCAATTGACGTAGCCGATCCGGACGGGCTCCGCTCCGGACAGACGCTCCGCGCGGCGTCGCAGATTCTCGGCACTCTCGAGTAGCGCACGGACATCAGGGAGCAAGGCCGCGCCGGCTGGCGTCAGAGCGACGGAACGGCGGTCGCGGACGAACAGCTTGACGCCGAGGTCGCGCTCGAGTGCCATGATCTGCTGCGACAATGACGGCCCGGCTATCAGTAGCCGCGCCGCGGCTCGGCCGAAGTGCAATTCCTCGGCGACGACCTCGAAATATCTCAGCTGACGCAGCTCCACGATCCTTCATGCTACGTGCGGTGGGAGGTTGTGCCTATCAGTCAGGAGCAAAGCGGTCGTGGCGGTTCGGCGCGGCCGGGGCACACGATAAGACCATGACCACAATCCACAACGGCGTCTCCCCGCGAGCGCACGCTGTCCAAGCTGCCGCTGCGCTGGCGGCGAGCATGGGAATCGGTCGATTCGTCTACACACCGATTCTGCCGTTGATGCACACGCAGTCCGGTCTGTCCGCCTCGCTCGGCGCCACCCTGGCGACGGCCAACTACGTCGGGTACCTGATCGGCGCGCTCGCGGGAATCCTCATTCCCGGCGTGGTGCGCTCGGCAGCGGTGATGCGTACGTCGTTGGTGGTCCTCATCGCGACTTTGGCGCTCATGCCCACTACCCACGACGGATCCATCTGGTTCGCCCTGCGGCTCGTCGCAGGCATTGCCAGTGCCCTCGTCTTCATGATCGCCGTCAGCGCTTTGCACGCGCACCTTCGGGGGCAGTCCCAATTCCTGGCCGGATGGGGATTCGGCGGAGTTGGGTTGGGTATCGCCCTGTCCGGGGTCCTCGTGTTGGTCGTCCGCTTCATCGGTACCTGGAGTACAGCCTGGCTGGCATCTGCGGCCCTTGCAGTGGTGTGTGCGGTCGTAGCCTGGGGATTGACGCCGGAACCGCGTCCGGCCATCACACCGGACGCGCCGGGAACTCCCACTCCCCAACGCGGGTTCACTGCCTTGTTCATCAGTTATTTCCTGGAAGGCATCGGCTACATCATCGCGGGCACGTTCCTTGTTGCCGCAATCGATCTCGCCGCTCCAGAATGGGTGGGCAGCGGCGCTTGGATAGTGGTCGGTCTGGCCGCATTTCCCTCGTGCGCCCTGTGGGCTTGGCTCAGCCTGCGTTGGTCGAGGCCGACTCTGCTTCTCGTTGCCCTGTTGATTCAGGCGGTGGGCATAGCGCTTCCTGCTGTGATCGGAGGCGTCGGCCCCGCACTGATTTCAGCTTTTCTGTTCGGTGTCACCTTCCTTGGTATCGGGTCAATTGTGTTGGCAATCGGCGCGCACCTGCAGTTCCCACGCGCCGTGGCGTTGCTGACCGCTGGATACAGCGTCGGTCAGATTCTCGGCCCACTCGTTGTCACTCCGTTGCTGCGAGACGGGTATCGCGACGCTCTGCTGTTGGGTGCGGCCGTCGTTCTGGGCGCAGCAGTGGCCGCCACGGTTTTGCGGTTCCGATTCCCTTCCGATCTCGATGCGGACCCTCGGACGGCCACCTCGACTGAGGAGGTAGTTTTTGATGTCAGATGACGAAACCGCCGGAGCACTACCCGACGTAGGACTGGAGATGTTCGAATGAGCGCACTCACAACCGATCTCGACCTGAAGGTCCCTGTCATCGCAGCCCCCATGGCCGGCGGCGCTTCCACGCCGGCACTTGTTGCTGCTGCCTCTCGCGCAGGCGGTCTCGGATTCCTCGCCGCCGGGTACAAGACGCCTCAGGCTCTGTCCGACCAGATCGACGCCGTGCGCGCCGAGGGAGTGTCGTTCGGTGTCAACGTCTTTGCACCCAACCCGGTGCCTGTCGATGTCGATGCCTACCGTGCCTATGCCAGGGCGATCCAGGTCGAGGCGGATCGCTACGGCATCACACTGGCTGACGGTGAGCCGGTCGAAGACGACGACTACTTCGAGGACAAGATCGATCTGCTCCTGGCCAGCCCGGTTCCGGTGGTCAGCTTCACCTTCGGCTTTCCCGCACCCGGCGTCATCAAGGCGCTGCGCGCTGCCGGTTCACTTGTCGTCCTCACTGTGACTTCGGAGGCAGAGGCGCTCCTTGCCGTCGAAGCCGGTGCCGATCTGCTTGTGGTGCAATCGTCGGCTGCCGGCGGCCACTCCGGAACGCTCACTCCCCTGCAGGTTCCGGCAGAAACACCGATCACCGAACTGATCGCACAAATCCGTCATCGCACCTCTGTTCCGCTATTGGCGGCCGGTGGACTGGCGACCTCCGCCGACGTCGCTGCAGCCTTACGTGCCGGAGCGGACGCGGCAGTGGTCGGTACCGTACTGCTGCGCACCGAGGAGAGTGGCGCCTCGGCTCCGCACAAGGCAGCTCTGGCCGACACGTCACGCGGGAACACAGTCGTCACAAAGGCTTTCACGGGACGCCCCGCACGGGCACTTCGGAACGAGTTCATCGATCGCTACGACGCACTAGCGCCCATCGGGTACCCGGCCATCCATTACCTGACCAACCCGATGCGCAAAGCCGCTGTTGCGCAGGCAGATCCCGAGCGAATGCACCTGTGGGCCGGTACTGGCTATCGCCACGCGACGGAGGAACCAGTCGGGGTAGTGCTTTCGCGATTGGCTAACCTGTGACGGTGCGGACACCGGAAGCCGGATTGCCGGAAGTAGTGACATACGACGGGTTGCCCGGGTCCGCCGGTGGTGCACACTCGCTTCGAGTCAAGCGCCCCGACGTGGCATTTCAACGCCTGCAGACATTTCTGGAAGCCTGCATCGAACCAGTGTCGTTGCCGTCGTGGACGTTCGAGATCTACAAGAGTGGGCCATCCGAGCCGACCGCGCAATTGACAGAGCTTGCCACTGGGATCCTCGGTGGGCCCCGCTACAAAGCGCAAACCCATACCGAATGGAACGTCCCACCTGGTTCTGTCAACGAAGCGCTCGATGCCCTCGTTGGTTCCGATGCGGTCACAACCCACGGACGTTCTTTGGCGGCACTGACCTACAGTGCGCCCGTACGCCTGATCGACCCGGACACCCATGCGCCGTATCCCGACATCACGCCCGACGCGTTCGGCCGCTTTGCCGTCGACGGATACGGCCGGACTCTCGGCGAGTCAGGCATACGCGCAACCCTTGGGAACGCGGCATCCTCACTGTCCCTGTGGCTCAACCTGCCAGCAGACGAACGGTTGTCGTCCGGTGCTCGTCACCTACAAGACCATCTCCCGTTCCGGTTGTCCGCGAAACACTGGCGTCTCTGGCGGCCGAACCGGAGCGCAGACTCTTATCGTTCCAACAAGATTCCGTCGCCGGTTCACGACCGCGTTTGAATCACGCAGCAAGCATTCCGAGTTGCGCACCACCCATACCGCGCGTGGCACGTTGTCAGAATGCGTCTTCCTCGAGTTCCATGATCTCGTTGTCGAGGGAACCCAGGATTTCTTTGGTCGACGCCAGGACGGGCAGGATGTTCTTGGCGAAGTACGACGCGATCACCACCTTGCCCCGATAGAACGACCGGTCCTTTGCCGACGCGTCACGGTCCAAGGCTGCCAACGCGACTTCCGCTTGCACCAACAGGCGCCATCCGATGAGCAGGTCGCCTACCGCGTACAGAAAGCGCACCGAGCCGAGGCCTATCTTGTACAACTCGGAGGGTTGGTCCTGGGAAGCCATCAGATACCCGGTGAGCGTCCCGGCCATCTCCTGCACGTCGGTCAAGGCGGTCTCGAGTAGGACTCGCTCGGCCTTGAGTCGACCGTTCCCGGCCTCACTGTCGATGAACTCTCGTATGCGACCGGCTACGTGAGCGAGCGCAACGCCGCGGTCGCGTGCGATCTTTCGAAAGAAGAAGTCCTGCGCCTGGATTGCCGTGGTGCCCTCGTACAGGGTGTCGATCTTGGCATCGCGGATGTACTGCTCGATGGGGTAGTCCTGAAGATAACCGGAGCCGCCCAGGGTCTGCAGGCTCTCGGTGAGCAGTTTGTAGGCCTTCTCGGAGCCGACGCCCTTGACGATCGGCAGCAGCAGATCGTTGATCCGCGCCGCCAATTCGGCATCCGCACCCGAAACCAACTCGGCGACATCGGCATTCTGGTGTGCAGCGGTGTAGAGGTAGACCGCTCGGAGGCCTTCGGCGTAGGCCTTCTGCATCGCCAGGCTGCGTCGGACGTCGGGGTGGTGCGTAATGGCCACGCGGGGCGCGGTCTTGTTTGTCAGCTCGGTGAGGTCTGCGCCTTGAATTCGTTCTTTTGCGTACTCGAGGGCGTTGAGATAGCCGGTGGACAGTGTTCCGGTAGCCTTGGTGCCCACCATCATTCGAGCATTCTCGATGACCTGGAACATCTGGGCGATACCGTTGTGGACATCACCCACGAGCCAGCCGACGGCAGGAACGTCCGTCGCTCCGAAGGTGAGCTCGCAAGTCGGGGAAGACTTGAGGCCCATCTTGTGCTCGACGCCGGTGACGTACACACCGTTGCGCTCTCCCAGTTCAAGTGTGTCCGAGTCGAAATGGGACTTCGGAACGTAGAACAGGCTCAAACCTTTGGTTCCTGGACCGGCTCCCTCGGGCCGGGCAAGCACCAAGTGGAAGAGGTTCTCGGCCGTGTCTCCGACGTCACCGCCGGAGATGAACCGCTTGACGCCCTCGATGTGCCACGTGCCGTCCTCCTGCGCGATTGCCTTTGTTCGGCCTGCGCCTACATCGGATCCCGCGTCTGGTTCGGTGAGCACCATCGTCCCGGCCCATCCGCGCTCGAATCCCTCTTTGGCCCAATGTTTTTGCTGTTCGTTCCCGATGGTGTAGAGCACGCTCGCCATCAGTGGACCCATGTTGAAAAAGCTTGCGGATCCGTTTGCCGCGACCAACATTTCGCCGATCGCCCAGACCAATGGCGCGGGAGCAGGAACGCCACCCATGCCTTCCGGTAGACCGAGTCGCGACCAACCGGCCTCGTTCACCGCCTCGACCGTCTTGCGCAGAGGTTCCGGGACAACGATGGCGTGATTGGGTGCGTCGAATTCGACAGGGTTTCGATCCGCGTCGGCGAAGGACGCGGCGACCGGGCCTTCTGCCAGCCTCGATACTTCCGCAAGAATGTTGCGCACAGTGTCGGTGTCGAGGTCCCCGTAAGCGCCGGCATCCAGCAGTTCGCCGATCCCGAGTACCTCGAACAGATTGAACTCGATATCACGCACGTTGCTTTTGTAGTGACCCATTGTTCTCCGACCTTGGTTCGTCAGCAATACGATTCGTCAGCAGATACGGCTCGTCAGCAGTACACAAGAAAGCCTGCCCCACAAGGAATTCAGTACGCAACCGTAGGTAGAGACGAGTGCCGTTGCTACAAAGTAGCGCCGAGTCGCTCTCAATGAAACATTCACTCGTACAATTGGTTTCCGCTGGTGGGGGCGCATATCAGTCGCGTAGCGTCCTCTACGATCAAAGCAGCTGCGCACCAATTGAAGTGCCCGTCCGCACCTTCGGCATCATACGCATTCGGTGTGATCAGTGAACATGCTGATCGGTCGACCAAGAGCGCCTCTCGTTGGTAGCCGAGACGTTCCTCGACCGGCGTGTAGAGCCCAGTTCTGTCTCGTGAGCCTTTGGTATCGGTCAGAGGGTGAGTAGCACTTTGGTGGCGCGCCGCTCGTCCATCGCCCGGTAGCCTGCGGCGGCGTCCTCCAACGGGAGAGTGAGGTCGAAGACGATGCCTGGGTCGATCTGGTCGGTCATGATGAGCTCGATCAGTTCGGGTAGGAATCGCCTGACCGGCGCGGGACCGCCGAGCAGGCTCACCGTCGCGAAGAACAGGTTCATGCCGTCGAGTTCGACGCCGTGGGATACCCCGACGTAGCCGACATGTCCGCCGGGGCGGGTAGCTCCGATAGCCTGCATCATCGATTCTTGGGTACCTACGGCTTCGACGGTCGAGTGGGCGCCGTAGCCGCCGGTGAGTTCCTTGATCTTCGCGATGCCCGCGTCGCCCCGCTCTTCGACGATGTCGGTGGCGCCGAATTGTGTGGCGAGTGCCTGCCGGTCGGCGTGACGTGACATGGCAATGATCCGCTCGGCGCCGAGTTGTCTGGCAGCGAGGATCGCCAAAAGTCCGACTGCGCCGTCGCCGACGACGGCGACCGTTTTGCCAGGTCCGGCTTCCGCAGCTACTGCGGCGAACCAACCGGTGCCGAGTACGTCGGAGGCTGCAAGGAGGCTGCGGGCCTGCCGCTCGGTCGGCTCTCCGTGGACAGGGACGAGGGTGCCGTCCGCGAGCGGGATGCGAGCGTATTCGGATTGGGTGCCGACCGAGCCCATCATGACCTGGTGGATACAGCGAGACTGAAAGCCGGCCTCGCAGATTTCGCAGGTGTTGTCCGACGCGACGAACGAGCCCACGACGAAGTCCCCAACTTCGATGTCGTTGACGTCGGGGCCGACCTGTTCGACGACGCCCACGTATTCGTGTCCCATCGGCGTCGGGCCATTCAGCTCTTCGATGCCGCGGTACGGCCAGAGGTCGGAACCGCAGACGCAGGTGGCTGTAACGCGAATGATCGCGTCGGTCGGTTCGACGATCACCGGCGCTTCGATCTCTTCGACCCGGACGTCGCCGGGGGCATGCATGACGACAGCGCGCATGACGTGGCTCCTCACCATCGGTTTTCTCGTGTCACTTCAACCTGATCACGATTTGGCGGCGCGCGGGAGTCCCGCGCGATAGTGGTACTGCGAGGGACTCCCTCGCTACCGGTCACTGACTTACGCTCGATGGCATGGACGATCGAGCGCAAGTACGCGAATTCCTGACCTCGCGGCGCGCCCGAGTCACGCCCGAACAAGTTGGACTTCCGGCCGGATCGAACCGCCGCGTGGACGGTCTACGTCGAAGTGAAGTGGCAACCCTCGCCGGCGTGAGCGTCGAGTACTACACGAGGCTCGAGCGCGGAGCGATCAGCGGCGCATCGCCGGGTGTACTCGACAGTATCGCGAAGGCCTTACGACTCGACGACGCCGAGCGCGCCCACCTTTTTGATCTCGCGCACGCGGCAAGCCCGGTAGCCAGACCCCCGCGTCGGCGAAATGCGAAGGGCTGGAAGCCCCATCAGAGCCTGCAGTGGGCGCTTGATGCAGTCACCGCGGGACCCGCTTTCGTGCGGAACGGTCGCATGGATCTTCTTGCTGTCAACCCACTCGCGCGTGCGTTTTACAAGGACCTGTACGACATGCCGGGGCAGCCCCCGAACATCGCGCGCTTCACGTTCCTCGACGATAGGGCTTTCGAGTTTTATCCGGACTGGAACGAGTTTGCCGAGGTGACCGTCTCGATTCTGCGAACCGAGGCCGGGCGAGATCCTCACAACAAGGAATTGCACGATCTGATCGGTGAACTCAGCACTCGGAGTGAGGAATTCCGGCGTCGGTGGGGCGCGCACGACGTCCGCCATCACGGCACCGGATTCAAGACTTTTCACCACTCCGCCGTGGGGGAGCTGACGCTTGCCTTCGAAGGTTTGGAGATGGCCGCCGAGCCGGGGTTGACGCTCACGATCTACACCGCAGAGCCGGGATCGCCGTCCGCGGAACGGATGCAGTTACTCGCCTCGTTGGCAGCCAGTGAGAATGCGGACTCTTCGCCTCACGTGTCGGAGCGGTCGCTGACGGACGGCTGACGAACTGCGCGACGGTTGATCGGGTCGTCAGTTGACGACTTCGACGGTGGTGCGCTTCGTGCGTTCCTTGCGCAACAGGATCATCAGCGGCAGAAAGTAGAGAGCGGCAACGCCGGTGCCTACCAACACCGGCCCAGTGGCACCGAGACTCGAGGCGAACGCGAACCCGGCGATCCAGGAGCCGACCGCGGTGCCCAGATTGAACGACGAGGTGCTGAGAGCAGAAGCCATCGTCGGCGCCTGATCGGCATAACGCACAGCCATCCCGATCAGGATGGGATTGGTCGACATGCCGAATAGTCCCAGCATGACTAAGAGAATCACCGTCACGATCACGTTGTGCGAGAAGAGGCAGAGCGCCCCGAGCACGAGAAACGTCATCGCTGCCGAGACGAACAAGACGCCGTACTGATGCTTCGCACCGAGTCGACCGCCGAGATTGGAGCCGACGAACGCACCGAGTCCGTAGCCGACAAGCACTAGCGGCACTGCCGACGCAGCAAGTCCCGTGTTCTCGGTCAACAGCGGAGAGATGAAGCTGTACGCCGCCAGCGACGACCCGCACACGACGGCGCAACCGGACAGAACGAGCCAGATGCGTCCGTCCCGTAGGCTCGCGATCTCCGCTCGCCAGGACGGCACCGCACCGGAGTCGGTGTCGGCGGGTACCAATCGGTGGACGACGGCCGCGGCAACGAGTGCGAGGGCGGCGAGGGCCCAGAAAGGACCACGCCACCCGATGCTCTGACCGGCCAGAGCGCCGAGCGGAACACCGATGACGTTCGCGAGCATGCCTCCGCCCAAGACGATGCCGAGCGCGCGCGAGGAAGACGCCGGGCCGGCCGCTTTTGCTCCGACCACTGCGGCGACTGCCCAGAATGCGCCCGTCGCCACGGCTGTGAGGAAGCGGGCGCCGAGAATGAGTCCGAAGTTGGACGAGAGCGCGACGATGACGTGTCCGATCGCGAAAACAACCAGCGCCGAGCTCAAGGTCACGCGTCGAGGAACCCTGAGTGTCAAGATCGCCATCGCCGGCGTGCCGACGATCATTCCGATCGCGAAGACGGTGATCATCAGGCCGACGTTCGCGATCGACGTACCGAGGTCACCCGCGATCTCGGGAAGAATGCCGGCGACGACGAATTCGGTTGTACCCATCAAGAAAACTCCGACGGCCAGCACGTAGATCACGAGCGGCAGGCGGCCGGTTTCTTCGACGGTCGGGGCGGAAATCATGAGGTGGTCAGTTCTCTTTCTGTTGACGACGCGCATGTCGTGGCGCACCCGTCCAGGGCATCACGCCTGTCGCCTGCGAGGGAGTCCCGGTCGTTGGGGGTACTCGAAGGGACTCCCGGTGTGGCCGATTGCGCGCTACCGTCGGCGCAAAGACTGCCTGAACCCGGGAGGCGCGCCCATGACACGACGACAGATCCGGGGGCTCGGCGCCGCCGTGCTTGTCTCGGCCTTGATGACTGCTTGCAGTACCGAGGACGCTGAGGGGCCCGGTCCACAGGCAAGCACGACAACACGATCGGCGCCCGCCGCGGCCTTCGGTGAACCCGAGACCGTCGCCGACGGCTTGGACGCGCCCTGGTCGATCGCATTCCACGGCGATACACCACTAGTCAGTGAGCGCGACAGCGCGCGAATCCTCGAACTCGACGCCGGCGGAAACAGCCGCGAGGTGGGAGTCGTCGACGGCGTCAGCCCAAGAGGTGAGGGCGGTTTACTAGGGATCGCAGTACGTGAAAACCGCCTGTACGCGTACTTCACCGCGAACGGGGAGAACCGGATCGAACGCTTCGACATCATCGGTGCTCCGGGGGAATTCGCGCTCGGGCCGGCCGAGACGATTCTCGACGGGCTCGCTTCGGCCAACTACCACAACGGTGGTCGCATCGCGTTCGGCCCGGACGGGATGCTGTACGTGACCGTCGGTGATGCCGGTAGTCGAGACAGAGCTCAGGACCTCGACTCGATGTCCGGGAAAATTCTGCGCATGACTCCGGATGGTGATGTGCCGCAAGATAATCCATTTCCGAACTCGTTCGTCTACAGCTACGGCCACCGCAACTCCCAGGGCATTGCCTGGACCGAGGACGGCACGATGTACGCCAGCGAGTTCGGGCAGGACACCTGGGACGAACTCAACCGGATCGAAGCAGGCGGAAACTACGGGTGGCCCGAGGTCGAAGGGATTGCGGGTGAAGACGGATTCATCGACCCGCTCCAACAATGGTCACCGGATGATGCCAGCCCCAGCGGAATCGCCATCCACGACGGCTCGATCTACATTGCCAACCTTCGTGGTGAGCGACTCCGCATTGTGCCGTTGGCTGACCCCGCGACCGCCGATGAGCAGTTCGTCGACGTATACGGGCGCCTCCGTGACGTTGTAGTCGCACCGGACGGGTCGCTGTGGATACTGACGAACAACACCGACGGTCGTGGCGACCCCAACCCCGGTGATGACCGCATCCTTCGCGTGCCGTTGCGCTGATGTCGATTTCCGGCGAACGCAGTACTTCCAGCCCGAGGGTCCTGGCCGAAGCCTGTGATTCACTAATATCTTTACGACAGGTGCGCCGGGTACGGATCGGAGAGACAGCATGGGGACTTGGGGTTCAGGACCTTTCGACAACGACGTAGCGGGCGACCTGCTCAGCGCAGTACAGGCGGGTGACTACGACATCGACGATTACGCTAGCCACCCCGATGGCGGTTATCTCGATGCCGATGATGCTCAAACAGCAATCGCCGTCGCCGAGATTCTTGCGGTTGCGCACGGCGTTGCGCCGAAGCCTGTGCAGCTGGATGGAATTGACGCCGCCGGGTACGTCAGCACCTTGAGCCCGGAGCAGAAGAGTTGGGTCCTCTCCGCACTCGAGCGTGCAGTTTCCGACAGCGACACTTCGGAGTTGTACGAGTTGTGGGAAGAGAACGGTCCGGAAGACCTCGCAGCTTGGCGGGCACCGATCCTGAGCAGATTGGCCACCCTCAAAACGGTGGGGTAAGCGTCACTCGTCTGCAGTCCCTTGCTTACTCGGAGTTCGACGAGGACAGACTCCCCTTGACGTACCGGGTGGTGTCGTCAGCGAGGATCTCGGCGAGCCCGCTTTCGATACCGTCCAGTGCTTGCGCGGCGACGTCGGCAGGATCGATCTTCTGTTCGGCGGGTACGCCAGCGGCCATGTCGGTATCCATGTATGCGACATGCAGTGCCGATACGGAGATTTTGCGCGGCGCAAGTTCTTCTCGAACGGCGTCGGTCATCGCCCAGGCCGCTGCCTTCGACGACGCGTAAGACCCGAGCGCGGCTGGATGGAACCAGGACAGCACCGACAGAACGTTGAGTATTGTTCCGCCGTCGTTGTTTTCGATGACGGGAGCAAACGCCCGGGTCACGGCGAGCGGGCCGTAGAAGTTGACGTCCATCTCTCGTCGAATGTCATCGATGTCGCCCCCGATCAAGGGCGCCGAGGTAGAGATACCTGCGTTGTTGACCAGCAAGGTCACATCCGATGCGATTTGCGCGGCGGCGGTTATCGATTCGGCGTCCGTCACGTCCAACCTCAGGGGGATGACGCCGGGTAGATCGACAGTTTCCGGATTGCGCGCAGCCGCGTACACCTTTGCGCCGCGCTCGACGAGTCCCGCAGCCAGATGGCGTCCGAGCCCGCGATTGGCTCCTGTGACGACCGCAACCGTCTTGTTCAGGTCCATGATTCTCCCAGAGTTGTGATTGCTCGTGACGTTTAGATTATGAATCAAATCTAAGTGTCGGCTAGGATAGATGTCAAGTGAAATCCAAACTGGAAGGCGTTGTGATGGGCCGCGTATCGCAGCAACAAGCGGAAGAGAACCGTCGGCGCGTCGTGGAAACCGCAGCCCGACTGTTCCGAGAGAAGGGCACTCACCTCAGCGTCGCCGACCTGATGAAGGCGTCGGGGCTGACCCACGGTGGCTTCTACAAGCAGTTCGCGTCCAAGGACGCTCTCATCGACGAAGCGACCACCCACGCCTTCAAGGAACTGGCTCAGCTGCATTCTGCGGGACTCGAAGAGCATGCAGGGCAACGTGACTCCGCCCGAAAAGCTTTGATCGATACCTATCTCTCGGTGGCGCATCGCGACAACCCGGCAGACGGATGCCCCGCTGCTGCGCTCGCCGCCGACATGGCGCGCGAGCCTGCAGACAGCGAGGCCCGTCGGGTTTACACGGAGGGAGTGGGGGATTTTGCCGCAGCTCTTGCCGACGACGAAGCTGTCGGTCTCCTCCGGCTCTCCACCATGCTCGGTGCACTGGTTCTTTCGCGAGCTACCAAGGGTTCCCCGCTCTCCGAGGAAATTCTCGATTCCGCGCGCGTCGAACTGATCAGAGGGCTTCGAGAGCCGCTGTCATCTTCTTGACGGTCTCGGGTGCCCCTGGCCGCGAATCCCGCTTTCACGAGGTCCAGTGCTCGCGGTTCCGAGAGTCGGACTCTCGATATGTCGATTGAACGCTCTAGTTGATTCCGACGACTTCCTGGGCGATCGCTGCGAGTCTTGCCTGGGCAGCGGATACGACGCCGTGTCGGTTCTTGTGCGCTTCCTCGTACGCAACGATGTCCCGCACCTGTGCGGCGTCGGTCAGTTCCTTCACGGCGGAGACGGCTTGGGTGACGTTGAGTTCGTCGAAGTCTTCGATGGGAAGTTCAGTGGGGTCGAGTAGCCCACTCGACTTCCGTACCGAACGGAAGACGTCGGCGGCACCGTCAGCACCTTCTCGGCGAGTGACCTTCTCAGCCGTGGCGATGGCCGCATCCCTACTGGCCGAGAGTGTTTTCACAGTCACGTCACCGGCATATGCGCCCCAGCTGATCAGCTCACCCAGTACCGGCGGTGAGGTGCGAACAGCGTCGATGGCACGGTCGAGACTGCGGGTGGACCAGGAGACCGGAACGTTGACCAGCCGTATCGCCGCGCCGGTGGCAGCTTGCATCGGTGTGCGGCGCAAAGCTGCCGGTCCACCGAGTGCCTCTTCGGCCAAGACAGTCGTGAGCCAGTCCACGGTCGCGGAGTGTGCAGCGATGAGGCGGTCGGCCAACGCCGCGACGGTCTGATCGCCGCCGGCAGTGGCCAGGGCCTTGAGGTAGCGGGAGCGGTCGAGGAGTTGATGTTCGAGCGCAAGGTCTCCCAATACCGCTTCGTCGAAGGGCTGAGCCTGTTCGACCATCGCTTTCACTCCGGCTGTCGCGCGTCCGAGGAACGGACCGACCAATTCCGGCACGCCCCCCAGATCGCGAACAGTGGACTCTATGGAACTCGCCCTTTCACGGCCGTTCTCTGCGTTTTCCGTCAATTCGCGTCGAACAGCCTCGGTTCTGGCCTGTGCGACGCGCGTTTCGGCGACCTGGATCTCGGTGTGCGTCAGACCGAGGAGGATGCGTAACTGGGTGATCAAGGCGGACGTGGTTTCGGAGTTGCTCATATCGGGGTCGTCCCTTCGTCGGTGCGTGCTTTACGTGATGTTCAGCTTCTGCTCGACGAGTGCTCCGCGGGTCGCGGAGCCACCGCCGCTACGCGGGCTACCCCGACCTACCGCGTAGTAACCACAACGAACAAGTGGGGTCGACGCACCGAGATCGTCGGCGCCAGGACGAGTGAGATCCCGGCCACCCCGAGGTTTCGATTTCTATTCGGCGGGAAGGAGGCATGTGCAGTGCATCCATCCAGAAGCCCACGAGAAACTGCGTCACCTGAGGAGTATCGATATGCCGGACCAGTACGCAATGCAGGACCCGACCACGCGGTTCCCCGCTCCTGTGCGTGAGCGGCAGGCGGAGATCGCACACCCCGGTCTCACCGCAGACATGATTTCTCCTCCCGACCACGGTGAAAACACCTATCGAGGGAGCGGTCGACTCGAAGGAAGGCGTGCGATTGTCACCGGAGCAGATTCGGGCATCGGACGTGCGGTCGCGATTGCATTTGCCAGAGAAGGCGCGGACGTTGTCCTGAGTTATCTCGACGAGGAAGAACAGGACGCTCGGGAAACCGCTCGCTGGGTCGAGGAGGCAGGTCGCAAAGCCGTCTCGGTGCCGGGAGATCTCCGAAGCGAGGAACATTGTTCTGCTTTGGTCGAAACCGCGGTGCGTGAACTCGGCGGACTCGACATCTTGGTGAACAACGCCGCGTTTCAGATGGTGCAGATGGGCGGCATCGCCGATATCACCACCGAACAATTCGACCGTGTGATGAAAACCAACCTCTACGCACTATTTTGGCTCTCCAAAGCAGCGATCGCGCAGATGGAGCCCGGATCGACGATCGTGAATACCTCGTCCATCCAAGGTGCGTCCCCGTCGCCCGAGCTGCTCGATTACGCCACGACAAAGGCGGGCATTATCGACTTCACCAAGGGGCTGGCCGCCGATGTCGCACGGAAGGGAATCAGGGTCAATGCCGTTGCACCTGGACCGATTTGGACGCCACTGATTCCGGCGACGATGCCCAAGGAGAAGTTCGAGACGTTCGGGGACGACGTTCCGCTCGGGCGGGCAGGTCAGCCGGCCGAGCTTGCTCCCGCCTATGTATTTCTCGCCTCTGGCGAATCCAGTTACACCACTGGGGAAGTCATCGGCGTGACGGGTGGAAAACCGCTCACCTGACTACCCTGGTCGCAACCGGGTGGAACTACAGCCGCGACTTCTGCACCTTTCCCGTTGGAGTCAAAGGTAGCGCCTCGATGAACTCGACTGCATGGATGCGCTGGTAGGGAGCCACCTTCTCACTCACGTATTCCACGAGTTCGGATGCCGAAACCCTGGCCGCGCCCGGCGATCTTACGACGAAGGCCACCGGGATCTGCCCGACTTCGTCATTGGGCCTGCCGATCACCGCACTCTGCGCGACGCCGGGGTGGGAGCACAGCACCTCCTCGAGCTGAACCGGATATACGTTGTACCCCTTGTAGATGATCATGTCTTTGCTCCTGCCGACGACATACAGATTTCCATCGCTGTCGAATCTGCCCAAGTCGCCGGTCTTGAGCCAACCGTCACGAAATTGGAGCGCGGTCAGTTCGGGTGCGGCGAAGTACCCGGCGGTGACTTGCGGTCCACTCGCCCAGATCTCGCCCACTTCACCGGCTGTGACTTCCTCTTCGGTTTCCATGTCTCGCAATGATATTCGCGTGTCGAAGATCGGTAGGCCTACGCTGCCGATCGGTGATCGCGCATCTGGGTTGTTGAGTTGATTGGTGAGAATGGTTGTCGCCTCGCTGAGTCCGTAACCCTCGATGACCTTCGCGTTCGAGAATGTCTCGCCCATGCGACGCAACGTGGTCGTGTCGATGGGTGCAGCACCTGAGAACACCGAACGCACCGAACTCAAATCGTGAGTCGATTTGGTCGAGGCCTCGAGGAGTAGGTGGTAGAACGCCGGTGCGCCGATCAGTCTGTCGATCTTGTGGCGCTCGATGGTTGCGAGGTACTCGTGAGGATCGAACCTGCCGAGTACGAGGGTGGTGGTACCGGCAAGTACGTGATTGCACTGTCCGACGAGAGCCAGTCCGTGAAAATACGGTGCGACGACGGCAATGACGCCCTCGCCCATTCGCTCCGAATTCTCGTGTACAGCAGTGGGTACCGGAACCATCCGAATGCCACCGTCTTCGTCGCTTTCCGGAAGAGACGAGCTACGCCACGCTGTGGTCTGTATCGTGCTGGCCACCAGATTGCGGTGCAGAACCTGAACGCCCTTCGAGCGGCCCGTGGTGCCACCGGTGAGCTGAAGATGTGCGACGCCTTGTGAACTCGCCAGTTTTCGGGTGAGGACCGGCGACTCGAGAAGATGAGAGAGATCGACGTCACTGATTGCGCTGTCTTGCGACGGGCAGCTCGCCGGGGCCGCAGCGGTCGGGGGAGCGACGACGGTGAATTCGAGCCCCGAGTTCTGTGCCGCACGGAATGCCGCCACACTGGACGGGTGAACCACCGCGGCACGAGGCGAGAACTCTACCAACAATTCTCGCAGTGTTTCCGTCGGCTGAGTGTGGTTGACCGGGCATGCCACGGCGCCGGCACACAGAATTCCGAAGTAGGCGACCGGGTACCACAGGGAATTGGGCATCAGGAGAACTACACGATCGCCAGGTCGAATGCCCCTGTCGGACAGTCCTTGTGCTATGCGGAGCGCGTGATCGTGGAGTTCGATGAAAGTGAGAGCCTGGCCGCCGTCCCGTAGGGCAATACGATCTCCGTAGGCGCGTGCCGAACCGGCGAGAACAGCGTCGAACGCAACGTCGGGATACTCGAGAGATACTGGCATGAAGGGCATTCCGTGCACATCTACTCCTGACGTAGTTAACCTGCCTGCATGGTCGCGGCGAGCTTCGGCCGCGTGTCGAAAGTGGGAGCGTGCTTTTCGCGAATGAGAACTTCCTGAGTGACCGTGGCAACCAAAACCCCGGTGCGGGTCCAGAATTCGCCACTGGACAGACCCCGTCCGTCCCCCGACGTAGGGCTGCGTTGAACGAACAGCAACCATTCGTCGGTTCGGCAAGGGCGGTGGAACCACACGGCGTGATCGAGTGAAGTGAGAAAGAGCTTCTGGGATGGACTTCCACCGCCGATCAGATCGAGATGACCGAGGGCGGCGGTTCGCGCCAGCGTGAGGTCCGAGCAGAACGCAAGTGCGGCGGCGTGCATCCCGTTATCGCTCGATACTTCACCTGCGATGCGAATCCACATGCGGCGGTCCCTGCCACCGCCGTGGTCGGCAGCGTCGTCGTCGGCCGAATCTCCGCTGATCGGGCGCACCTGCACTGCCTGGCGAATGGCCGAGGACGTGATGCCCGACCAGAATCGATCAACGGATTCGCTCTTTGCCGGAATTGATTCCGGTGTGGGAACGTGGGGCATCGCAATATGGCGATCGGGTCCGAGTTCCTCCTTCTTGAAGGATGCGGTCAGTGAGAGCAGCGCATTGCCGCCCTGGAAGGCGGTCACCTCTCGTAGTGCATAGGTGCCACCGTCTCGGAGGATTCGCACTCGGTACTGCACCTCGGCGCCCGGTCGACCCATGGACAGGAAGTACGCGTGAAGCGAGTTCACGTACCGTACAGGGTCGACGGTGCGGTGCGCAGCGAGCAGGGCCTGCGCGACGACATGGCCGCCGTAGGCGCGATCTGGGCCACCGGCACAGCAGGTTCCGCGAAATTCGGGTGCCCCGCCGTATGCAGTGCCTGCGTGAGTGAGCTGCAACAGTTCGTCCATCGGGGCTCCTATCGGCTCAGGGATTTCGCGATGATCGTTTTCATGACTTCGCTGGTGCCGCCGTAGATTCGCGGCACCCTCGTGTCCGCGTACAACCGTGCGATCGGGTATTCGAGGATGTACCCGTAGCCGCCGTGCAGTTGTAGACACTTGTCGATCACGCGGCCTGCCATCTCGGTACAGAAGAGCTTGCAGATCGCAGCGTCGACGGCACTCAATTCGCCGGCGTCTTCGAGTGCGACGGCGTGATCGACCATTGTCTGACCTGCGGCGAGATCCGTAGCGCATTCGGCAAGAACGAATTTGGTGTTCTGGAAGTCTGCGACCGGTTTTCCGAAGACTCGTCGGTCGCTGGTGTAGGAAACCGCGTGGGCGATGGCAGCGGCTGCGGTGGCGCACCCTCCGGCCGCCATGGCGAGGCGTTCGCGGGGCAGGTTCTGTCCGAGGTAGCTGAAGGCCGCTCCTTCCTCGCCGAGTACATCGGTGACCGGTACCCGGACGTTGGTGAACGAGAC
Source organism: Rhodococcus sp. OAS809 (assembly GCF_040546695.1). Classification (NCBI taxonomy): domain Bacteria; kingdom Bacillati; phylum Actinomycetota; class Actinomycetes; order Mycobacteriales; family Nocardiaceae; genus Rhodococcus; species Rhodococcus sp. OAS809. The sequence goes on from NZ_JBEPOI010000002.1 coordinate 4,405,048, forward strand.
CTCGCAGGTATCGCTGAATTTCAAACCGATCTTGTCCAATCGGCGACCAACTTCGAAGCCGGTGGATTCGGTGTCGACGACAAACAGCGAGAGCCCGCCTCTGCGATTCTCACCTGGGTCGCCGGTACGGGCGACCACGACCATGTGTGTCGCCTGAGAGGCGTTGGTGATAAAGGTCTTTGCGCCGTTGAGGATGTAGCTTTCTCCGTCGTCGGAGAGCTTCGCGGTGGTGCGAATGGCGGCCAGATCCGAACCCGTCCCCGGCTCGGTCATCGCCACGGCAAGCACGGCCTGCCCACTCGCACAGGCGGGCAGCCAGCGCTTCTTCTGATCCTCGTTTGCGAGAGTGAGCAAGTAGGGCAGAACGATTCCGGCGCTCGCGTGGTAGTTACCCAATGAGACACCGGCCAGCGCGGCTTCCTCTCCGATGATCATCAGATAGCGGTAGCTCGTCGCCCCCGCGCCGCCGTATTCCTCCGGGATGTCGAAGCCCATGACTCCCAATTCTCCGAGCTTGCGGTAGAACTCGCGTGGCGCGTAACCCTGTTCCTCCCACTTCGCGAACTCAGGGACGACCTCCCTGTGTAGAAAACCCCGGAACACCTCGCGAAAGGCATCGTGCTGATCGTCGAAGATTGTGCGCTTCATGGGAAGTCTCCTTGTTCCGCGGACGACGCGGGGTTGGCTAGGTGTAGAGGCTGCGCAGTGAACGTTTGTCGGTCTTACCGGTGGCCGTGGTCGTCAGTGCTTCGACGAAGGCAACCGTGCGCGGTGCTTTGTACCCTGCGATTTGGGTTTTGACGTGCTCGCGAATTTCTTCGGCGGTGGCATGCAGTTGTGGGTTGAGGACCACCACTGCATGCACGCGCTCGCCCCACTGAGCGTCGGGCAGGCCGATGACGGCGCAGCGCAACACAGCGGGGTGGTTGGCGACGGCGTCCTCCACCTCGGCCGAATAGACGTTCTCGCCGCCGGTGATGATCATGTCCTTGGCGCGATCGACGATGAAGATGTAGCCCTCGTCGTCCATGTACGCGAGGTCTCCGGTGTGCAGCCAGCCCCCGCGTAGCGCTTCGGCGGTCTCCTCCGGACGATTCCAGTATCCGAGCATGATGTGCTCGCCGCGGGTGACGATCTCTCCGACAGTGCCCCGTGGCACCTCGTTGCCTTCCCGGTCGGCGATGATGATTTCGGCGTGCAGGCTTGCACGGCCCGCCGAGCGCAGGCGAGGACCACCGGCCCGGTGATCCGATCCGAGCAGGGAGACGATGACCGCGGTCTCCGTCATGCCGTACCCCTGGACGAAGTTCGCGTTGGGGAAGCGCGACATCGCGCGTTCCAGGATGGCCGCGGGCATCGGGGCGGCTCCGTACACAATCGATTTGACGCTGGTGACGTCCGTGTCCGAAAAGGCCGGATGGTTGTAGAGCATCTGCAACATGCTCGGGATCGCGGTCATCGTGGTGACCCGACGGCCCGCGATCAGGCCGAGCACGTCGCCGGCGTCGAAGCGGTTGGCGAACACGACTGTGCCGCCGACCACGGTCTGGGCCATCATGCCGAGCAATGCGGCAATGTGGAACAGAGGAGCCATCACCAGAGTTATGCCACCGATCTCGCAGGACCGGGCAAAGCCGGTACCGCCGAGCAGGGCGGTGGAGAGACTGCGATGAGAGTGCATGACGGCTTTGGGAGTGCCGGTGGTTCCGCCGGTGTAGATCAGCGCGGCCAAGGTGTCGCCGCCGGCACGCACGTCCTCGACCTCGGGGCCTTCGACGATCAGGTCTTCGAAACCAGCCATTCCGGCGGGAGCCGGCTCGTCGCCCATGTAGACGAGCGTGACAGTGGCGTCGAGTCCGGTCACCAGTAGCCGGCATTCCTCGTCGACGAGTACAAAAGCGCTGCCGACTCCGGTGACCGCGTCGGTGACTTCACGGACGGAACCGTGACGGTTTACGAGATTGACGACAGCGCCGATCCACCACGTCGCCATCAACGACTCGAAGTAACGGTCGGAGTTGAACGCCAGGATGCTGACCCGGTCGCCCGGACCCACGCCACGCTCTCGCAGGGCTCCGGCGAGTCTGGCGACTCGCTTCGCGATCTGTGGGGCGTTGCGCTCGCGATGCTCGCAGACGGTCAAGGGTCGGTGCGGCTGTTGTTGAACCGCCCTGTGCAGAAGGTGGGTCAGATGCATGGGCTGGCGTGCTCCTCGAGTCGGGTGGTGCTGACGGCGGATAGTCGAGATGCCGACGAATCGACACCCCGACCTCGAGTTAATCGATCAGGAATTCCGCGTCTCCGACGAGGGCCTTGACGCCGTTCTGACGAGCGCAGACAAGTTCGACACGAGCACGTCGACCGTCCTCGGCCTCGTAGGTGTCGACGACGACAGCAGAGCAGGTGAGTTCGTCACCGGGCCAGACCTTGTCGGCGAATCGAATCTTGAACCGACGCAGGTTCTCGACACCCAGCCAGTCGGTGACGTAGCTGGCCAGCATGCCTGCCTGAAGCATGCCGACGGAGAACACGGACGGGAAGCCGGTCTCACGGGCGAACGTGTCGTCGTGGTGCAACGGATGGAAATCACCCGAGGCACCCTGATACTTGACGAAGTCGGTGCGAGTCAGTGGAGGGAAGGTCTTGCTCTCGGCCTGTTGTCCGGCTACGACGGTTTCGGTCGTGGTCGTCATTTCCCCTCCTCCTTGCCGCCCGTTGTGGCGGTCTCGATGATCGTGCTGTTCTGCGTCGCGATCAGTTCTCCGGACTCGTCACGGAACTCGGTGATCATCTTCGCGAAGGTCATCACACCACCGCGCTTTCCGGGCTTTTCGAAGCGGTCACCGACAGTTGTCTCGGCGGTCAGCTTCTGGCCGGCACGTGGAAGTGGGCCGTGGAAGATGTACTCCTCCTCACCGTGGAGGATGCGACGACGGTCGAATCCGAGCTTGGCGAAACCGGATTGGTCTGCGGGCTCCCAGATCATTCGGCCGCTGGTGAGCATGGTCGGCGGGATCACCGCATCCTCGCCGGCATGCTGTTCTGGGTTTGCCTTCACGGCCCGGACGAATTCCTGGACCTTGCTGTAGTCGAGCGGAAACGTGTAACTCACTTGGTTTCTCCTTCGATCTTCGGGATGCCGGCTCGCCGGGTCTCGACCGACTTGAGGAAGGCGTCGTCGCCGAGAAGCTTTGTCAGTTCTCCGATGTCGAGCTGCCGGTCCTCACGAATTTCGTCGGCGATCGAGTAGCCGCCGTAGAGACCCACGTAGCCGCCGTAGACGGCAAAAACCTGTCCGTTGAACGCGCACTCGGCGCTCGACAGGTAGGCCACGAGTGACGAGCAGTTGGCGGGGTTGTAGCGATCGAAGACTGACTCGTCGACGGGCTCACCGACCAAATCCTTGATGCCGGGCGTGGCTTTGACAGGTTCGGTGCGCGCCACGGGAGCGATGGCATTGGCCTTGACGCCGAATCGCTCGAATTCGCGAGCGGCGTTGACTGCCTGGATGGCCAGACCGGCCTTGGCGGCGGAGTAATTCCACTGCCCGAAGTTGCCGTGCAGTCCGGATCCGGAACTGGTGTTGACCAGGTTGCGTGTCTCCTGCACGCCTGCCTTCGACTGGTCGCGCCAATATCTCACGGCGGCGCGGGTAGCAGAGAAGGTTCCCTTGAGGTGTACAGCGATGACCGAGTCGAACTCTTCCTCGGTCATGTTCCACAGCATCGCGTCGCGGATGATACCGGCGTTGTTGACCACCGAGTGCAAGTTTCCGAAGGTGGATACTGCTGCGTCGGTTAGCTTCTCACCGACGGCCATTTCCGCGATCGAGCCCTCTACCGCGATGGCCGAGCCGCCGGCAGCGACGATTTCGTCTGCCACCTGCTGTGCTCCGCGCAGGTCGTTGACCACGATGCTGGCGCCTTCGGCTGCCATGAGTAATGCGTGTTCGCGACCGAGGCCTGCGCCGGCCCCGGTGACGATGGCAACGCGTCCGTCGAGTTGTCCCATGATGTTTCCTTTCGTTCTTCGCGCCGAGCTACGGCGCGGCGGTGTTGACGTGTTGGCGGAAGTGGTTGCTAAGCAACCTTTTCGTAGAGCGTGATGACGCCGGCGCCGCCGAGACCGAGATTGTGCTGCAGTGCAAGCTTTGCTCCGTCGACCTGTCGTGCGTCGGCGGTGCCGCGCAACTGCCACACCAGTTCCGCACACTGCGCCAAGCCGGTGGCGCCGAGCGGATGCCCCTTGGACAGCAGACCACCGCTGGGGTTCACTACAATCCGGCCGCCGTAGGTGTTGTCGCCGTCGAGGATGAACTTCTCGGAGCACCCTTCGTCGACCAATCCGAGGGCCTCGTAGGAGAGCACCTCGTTGACCGAGAAGCAGTCGTGCAATTCCACGACCTGGATGTCGCGTGGATCCACTCCGGCCTTTTCGTAAATCCGTTGCGAAGCAACTCGAGTGATGTCCGCACCGACCACTTTGAAGACGTCGTCGTCGGTGAAGACGCTGGGGAAGTCGGTGACCAACTCTTGAGCTGCGATCGCCACGCCCGGTGTGAGGCCGTGGGCACGCGCGAAATCTTCGCTGCATACGATGGCGGCGCCGGCTCCGCAGGTGGGCGGGCAGGCCTGCAAACGAGTCAGCCCGCCGTACAGTGCCTTTGATTCGAGCACTTCCTGCTCAGTGACCGGCTCACGGAAAACCGCGTACGGGTTGTTGGCAGCGTGCTTGCGGGATTTGACCGAGATCTTCGCGAACAGATCCGGCGAGACCCCGTACCGCTTGGAGTACTCCTGCGCAGCGGCACCGAAGTACTGCATCGCCATGGACGGGTTGGCGGGGTCGATGCCGTAGGTGCGGTCGAGGACTTCCGCGTGTCGCTCCATCGGAGCCGGGCGGTCTCCCCAGTGGTTGACCAAAGCGCCAGGCTGCATCTGCTCGAAGCCAACGGCGAGTGCGCATTCGACGACGCCCGACTCGACGGCTTGTCTGGCCAACCACAGCGCGGACGAGCCACTCGCGCAGTTGTTGTTGACGTTGACAACCGGAATTCCGGTCATACCCGCGCCGTAGATGGCGCGTTGGCCACTCGTCGAATCCCCGTACACGTAGCCGGCGTAGGCCTGCCCGATCTTGTCGAATCCGATTCCGGCGTCCGCGAGTGCGTTGACAATGGCCTTCGCGCCCATCTCGTAGTAGTGCTCGCTGCGCCCTGGCTTCGTGAACGGGATCATTCCGACCCCGGCGACTAGTACTTTGCGACTCATCGGTGCTCCCTTGTGATTACTGGTCTTCGTGGATTGGTGGTTGATTCGTTGTGTGTGAGGCGCATTCAGAGCAACTCGAGGATGGTGGCGTTGGCCATGCCGCCGCCCTCACACATCGACTGCAAGCCGTAACGGATTCCCTCGTCACGCATGTGGTGCACCATCGTGGTCATCAACCGCGCGCCGGAGCCTCCCACGGGATGCCCGATGGCCATGGCGCCGCCGTTGGGGTTCATCAGCGAATAGTCGGCTCCGGTCTCGCGCAACCAGGCCAGCGACACGGCGGCGAATGCTTCGTTGATCTCGAACGTGCCGATGTCGGAGAGCGTCAACCCGGACTTCTTCAGCGCCAACGCCGTTGCCGGGATCGGTCCCTTGAGGATGCTCACCGGATCGGTACCGGTCACGACCGCAGTGTGAATGCGGGCGATCGGTGTCCAACCGTGTTCACGCGCAACGTCACTGGTCGTCACGAGGAGCGCGGCGGACCCGTCGGAAACCTGGGAAGCGTTTCCCGCCGTGATCTCGGTTCCCTCGAACGCTGCCGGCAGCTCGGCGAGGCGTTCCATGGTCCCGCCGCGACGGATACCTTCGTCCGTCTCGATGATCCGGGTGGCGCCTTCGGCGTCGATGACCGTGACCGGAGCGATCTGGCCGGCGAAACGGCCGGCGTCGACAGCGGCAGCAGCTCGGGCATGCGAGTCGAGGCCGTGTCGATCCATGTCGGCGCGACTGATTCCGTACTCGTCGGCGATCATCTGAGCGCCGAGTCCTTGGTTGAATCGCTCGATGTCGTAGCGCCCCAGCACTAGTGGACCGTGCATCGGCCCGTAGTCGCCGGCACGCGCAGCCGCGCCGAGCGGGATGACGCTCATCATCTCGACTCCGCCCGCGACTGCGACGTCGTACTGGCCCGAGATCACGCCCGCTGCCGCCTGGTGTACGGCCTGCTGCGAAGAGCCGCATTGACGGTCGACTGTCACGCCAGGGACATGTTCGGGCCATCCTGCACCGAGTACTGCCGACCGGGCGATACAGCCGGCCTGCATGCCGAGGGTTCCGACGCAACCCCAGATCACGTCGTCGACGATTGCGGGGTCCAGCCCGGTTCGCTCTGCCAGCGCGCGCAGAACGTGCGCTGACAGATTGACTGCATGCGTGGTGGACAACCCGCCACCACGTTTGCCGATCGGTGTCCGTACCGCATCGACAATGACTGCATCACGCATGAAAGCTCCTGTGTCCGAGTCGGTTGGAGATCAGAGACCGATGTCCTTGGCGATGATGGTCTTCATGACTTCGCTGGTACCGCCGTAAATGCGCGAGACTCTCGTGTCGGCGTACAGGCGAGCGATCGGATATTCGAGGATGTACCCGTAGCCGCCGTGCAGTTGTAGGCACTTGTCGATCACGCGGCCTGCCATCTCGGTGCAGAACAGCTTGATGCGTGCAGCATCGGCGGCGGTGAGTTCTCCGGAGTCGTCGAGATCGAGTCCCTTGTCCGCCAGTGCCTGCGCGGCAGCGACTTCGGTAGCACATTCGGCAAGAACGAACTTGGTGTTCTGGAAGGATGCAACAGGTTTACCGAAGACTTGACGCTGGCGGACGTACTCCGACGCGAACTCGATCGCCGCAGCCGCACATGCGGTCTGGCCGACACCGATGGAAAGTCGTTCGCGGGGGAGGTTTTGGCCGAGGTAGGAGAAGCCCTTGTCCTGCTCGCCGAGGAGATTCTCGACCGGAACTCGAACATCGGTGAACGAGAGTTCGTTGGTGTCGGAAGACTTCATACCGATCTTGTCGAGCTTGCGTCCGAAATTGAAGCCGACACTGTCGGTGGGAACTACCAGGAGGCTGAGTCCGAAGCGTCGGTCCTCCTCGGACGGCGCGGAGGTTCGAGCGGCTACGACGCAGAGTTCCGAGTTGCGGGCACCGGTGATGAAGGTCTTGGCACCGTTGAGGATGTAGTGGGTGCCGTCTTCGGACAGGCGCGCCGTGGTCTTGATGCCTGCCAGATCCGATCCGGTTCCCGGCTCGGTCATGGCGATGCAGAGCATGGTCTCGCCGCTCGCCACGCCTGGAAGCCACCGCTGCTTCTGCTCGTCGTCGGCAAGGCGCAGCAGGTACGGCAGCACGATGCCGATGCTCACTCCGTAGTGTCCGAAACTTACTGCTGCACGAGCTGTTTCCTCTTGGATGACAGCTTGGAATTTGAAGCTGGTGGGCCCGGCGCCACCGAACTCCTCGGGGATGTCGAAACTCGTCGCGCCGAGTTCTGCAAGCTGGTTGAACAACTCACGCGGTACCTGATTCGCGTTCTCCCACTCCGGGTAGTTCGGCGTCACCTGCTTGGCGATGAAGGTCCGGATGGTCTCGCGGAATGCCTCGTGCTCGGGGGCATAGACGGTACGTTTCATGATGCGCTCCTGAAGATTTGTGGTGAGATGACGTGTTTTGGGTCAGACGCGTCCGGCGTCGACGACGAGGCACTGGCTGTTGATGTAGTCCGATTCGGGAGTGCACAGCAGGTACACCGCCCCCGCGGCTTCCACCGGAGTGCCGCCTCGGCCAAATGGGATCATCTTCGACGCGACGGCCAAGCGATCAGGGTTGACGCCGACGCGAATCTCGCGGCCGTCGATCGTCAACGTCGCGTTCGCGTCCGCGGACACCTCGGTCATTCTCGTGATGATCAGTCCGAAGGCCACTGCGTTGACGTTGACCCTGTACCGACCCCATTCCTTGGCAAGAGTCTTGGTCAGTCCGATCAGTCCGGCTTTGGCGGCGGCGTAGTTGGATTGGCCGGCGTTCCCGTAGTACCCCGACACCGACGACACGTTCACCACCTTGCGGTGGTATTCGGTCGGGTTGGCTTTGATGAAAGGTTGCGCCGCACGCAGGATGCGGAACGGCGCTTTGAGATTCACGTCCACGATGGTGTCCCACTGCTCGTCGGTCATCTTCTGAATCACCGAGTCCCAGGTATATCCGGCGTTGTTGACGATGATGTCCAGACCACCGAAGGTCTCGACCGCAGTGCTGACGAATCGCTCCGCGAAACCGTCCTCGGACACTGAACCCACTACGCTGACTGCTTGCCCGCCGGCCGCCTTGATGTCGTGCTCGGTCTGTGCAGCAGCTTCGGGATCCAAGTCGTTGATTGTCACCGCTGCACCCTCGCGGGCGAATTTGAGTGCGATTTCTCGACCGATCCCACGTCCCGACCCGGATACGAGAGCGACCTTTCCCTCCAGGTTACCCACGGTCCCAGTTCCCGCGATCCCATTTCCCACGGTGTTCCCTTTCGAGTGAAGAGTGTTGTAGCGAAACGTAATTGGCGGTAGTCCAGGCCGGTGGTTGCTCCGGCGCTGCGATATCCCGAGGCGTCGTGGCTCCGGGAGCTTCATTCGCAATTACTGATGATTCACTTTTAGGCCTTAAAAGTATGTATGTCAAGCATCTTCGCTGTCACAGCTGGTCAAGCGCTATTCCAATGCGTTCACAGTTGCGTGCAAACTTGGCAGGGTGGGGCGTAGGTGGCGAGTGACGGACACTCTGGGGTGCCGGAAGCTGTCGATTGTCACCGCACGTGTTGGGGCATCGTGCGGTTGGGTTTCGAGGGAACTGGCCTTTCGGCAAGGTCACCAGTGTCGTCGGTAGTTCGAAGTGACCCTTGACACAGTAGGGAAAATGGCTCAAAGTGAATCCCAAGTAATTCCCTGAAGCGGCATTGCATGAGAATGCCCGCGCACGGATGGCTGAACTGAAAAATTCGACCTGAGGGAGGCGGGCGTCGAACTGTCTGTTTCTGCTTATCTGGCAGTGCTATTCGGTGGTTTTCTCTCAAGGAATGGCCAACTGACGTGTCTTCTCTGCGGAAGAAGAGCGTGATGGATCTCGATTCCAAACATCGATGTGAACTCGAAGTGTCACCAAACCAAGCGACAAGTCTGCCCCTGCACTGCGTTGGCAGTGCCCGTTGATCAAACCGTCTCCTCGAAGGATCCGACAGTGACAACACCCCGGACCACACCCAAGGCAACGCCTCGTCAAGTGGCAACACACCAACAAGCATCTTCGGGCACAGCAGTGCCCGCACCGCCCGAATCACGTCGCCGTGCTTGGGGTTTGACCTCGCTGCTGGTCTTCCTGACCGTCATCAACTGGGGCGACAAAGCGGTTTTGGGCATCATTGCCCAACCGTTGTCCAAGGAGTTGGGGTTGACAGCATCCCAGATCGGTCTCGTGGGTAGCTTGTTCTTCCTCACCTTCACGATCGGCGGTTTCTTTTCCGGAGCGATTGCCCGAATAACGACACTGAGATGGGCGCTGGCGGTGTTGGCCTTGCTCTGGTCGGCGGCAATGCTCCCGATGGTCATCACGGCGAGTTTTGCTGTGCTGGTGGTCAGTCGGATGCTGTTGGGTTTGGCTGAGGGGCCGAGCGGGCCCCTGACGCACACCGCCGCGTTCTCCTGGCATCCGCCGGCGAAGCGTGGACTTCCAGGTGCGCTTCTCGCCGGGTCGGCCTCGCTGGCGAAGATTGCCGTGGCTCCCGCGCTTGCCTTCGTGACGGTCACGTGGGGGTGGCGTGCGGCCGTGGTTTGCATGGCGGTGCTCGGCGTGTTGTGGTGCGTGCTCTGGCTGCCCCTGTGGTCGCAGGGTCCCTACATCCGTAGTGGAAAGCGACGAGAAGAGGCGGGAGCCGGTGCAGCCGAGACCGACGAGCCGGCGGTGCCGTGGATACGCATCTTCCGAACGCGGACGTTCATCAGCTGCACAATGCTGGTGATGGCGATATACGCCATCGTCGCGGTTGTGCTGACCTGGCTTCCGTCGTACTTCGAAGTGGGCCTGGGATACAGCCGACTGCAGGCTGGTTCGATGTTCGCATTCCCCAGCATTGCGGGCCTTATCTTGATGTTGATCCTCTCCTCTTCCGGAGATCGTCTGACTTCTCGCGGCGCCACGTCCCGCCTGATTCGAATAATCGTTCCCTCGGTGGGTGTGCTCGTCAGCGGAATGATCATGGTGTTCCTGCCCTACGTGTCGGCCCCCGCGCTGGCGGTCGCGATCGTCTCGGTCGGATACGGGTTCCTCGCGTCCGGCTATCCGCTGATCATCGCCACGATCTCCGAAATATGTCCGCCCCGGCAGACAGCCGGAACGCTCGGAGTTTTCATGGCAATGATGGGAATCGGGGGTTTGATCGGCCCTTACGTGACCGGGCGGATCGTCGACGCTGCCGATACTCCGGCTGCGGGCTATGCCACTGCGTTCCAGGCCTTCGGGTTGGTTGCGGTCCTGTTTGCGTTCGGAACCTTGATTTTCGCCAACCCCGAGCGTGACAAGGAGATCGTCTGGAAAGCTACGAGTCGAACGTAGCTACCTGAGGTTCCCGAGTGTGCAGAATAGTAGGTAACTGGACTTTTCTGGTTATGAGTCGTCTTCATGCGAGTACACTCGCTTTGTGAATCTGACGCAATGACCGAATCGACGATAGGATGGCGGCGTGCCACGTGAAAGGGAACCGATGACTGCCGTCCGTCGACCCCGCGACCGTAAGCAACAGATATTGACAGCAGCAAGCGAGCTGTTCCGGGAGCACGGGTATCACAACATTTCTGTTTCGGATGTCACCGCTCGTGTGGACATCACGACGTCCGCGCTCTATCGCCATTATCGAAACAAGAACAGCCTGCTCTATCACGCGGTTCTGGCCGGGATCGAGTCTCTCAATGAATCTGTCGGCGGTGCAACGGATCTGTACACGTTGCTGACAACGCTGTCGGCAACGTCGGTCGAGCGCCGCGGGCTGCCGCTGTTGTGGCAGCGTGAAGCCAGGTATCTGGACGACGACCAACGAGAGATGCTGCGTAAGAAGTTGCGGTTCAGTACCTCTCGCATCTCGGAGCTGGTGCAAGCGCACAGGTCTGACCTTTCCGACTCCGACAGTCGGCTGCTGGCGTACTCGATCCTTGCAGTGTTCAGCAGTTCGTCAAGTCACCGAATCTCGATGCCTCCCCGCCAGATGGAGGCACTGCTGTTCGACCTTTCGGCGCGTGTTTCCCTGTCCCCCATCGGGTCTGCGGACCCCGACGTTCCCGCTGCGCGCACAGAGGTCATCTCCATACCCGTTTCGCGACGCGAACAACTACTGACTGCGGCGATTCAACTGTTCGACGAACGCGGGTATCGAACGGTGAGCAACGAGGACATCGGCGCGGCCTGCGGGACGACAGGCCAGAACGTGTACAACCATTTCGATACAAAGCTCGACATTCTGTCCACGGCAATCACCCGTGGTTTCGACCGACGTGACCTTGCCGTGAGGCAGGCCCTGTCGCAAGTAGGCGATTCGAGCCAGACGCTCGACATTCTCTTGGGTGTTCATATCGCGTTTGCCCTGGAAGACGGACACCTCATCGGTTTGATGGCGACGGAACTCGCCGAGCTTCCCGACAACACCCGAAAGGCATGTGTCCAAGCTCAGCGGGACTACCTGGAGCTGTGGGTTAGAGCGCTCAGTGAAGTTCGCCCCGGCTTGGATGCCACCGAGGCGAAGTTCACCGTGAGTGCAGCAATGACGTTGATCGGCAACGCTATCCGTATCGGAAGCGTTCGGCGCCGTGCGGACCTCGCAGACCGACTGACAGAAATATGCATCGCTTTGATGACGGAGACTTCGGATCCCGCTGCGTCATTGGTGGACGCCGGCGTTGGTTCCACTCCGTAGTCTCGGAGCGGCACATCGGCACCCACAGAACGAGTCAGTCGCGCCCGGCTTCGACCAGCTTCTCGGCGAGGGTCGCTGGTGTAGTGAAAATCGCTTCGTGGCTTCCTGCCATCTGAACGATCCTGCACAGGCCGAGTCTGCTCGAAAATCGTGGATGCCAAGCGAACTCGCCGTGCGGCATTGCGGTGTCTTCCGTGCAGTTCAGGTAGGAAGTCCTCATCGTCCCGGAGTTGACGAGTTCGTAGAACTTCGTGAGATCAAGTTTGTCTTCCAACATAGTGACCGGTGTCGGACATAGAGACTCGTAGGCGCTCATGGCTGTCTCGTGATCGGCGTCGTTCAAGAACGCTTCTCGCCACACGTTCCAAGGCAAGGAGAACATTCCATCCACCGCTCCTTCGCGCACCATCTCTCGATAGTGAGCCGGGGACTCGTCGTTGATGCTGTTGCCATTCGCTGGAACAAAGGCGTTCCAATAGACAAGTCGTCGAATGCGGTCGGGAAATACCTCTGCGACCTTGGAGATGATCGTGCCGCCGAAGCTGTGTCCCACCAGAATGAAATCCGTGATGTCTCGCTCTGTGATGTACCGAACGATCGACTCGACACCGTCCGCGTGTCGGACACTCGTCTGTGATACCCCGAACCCCGAGACCGTGGGCGTGTACACGCGATGGCCGACTGCAAGCAGGTGTTTCGCCACTGGTGCCCAGTGCTCCCCGGTATGCCAAGCTCCATGCACGAGAACGAAAGTGTATTGCTGCGCCACGACTATTCCTCCATTACGTAAGTTCGCTTGCCGAAAAGAAATTCATCCGTGAGATCGAATATGATTACCGCTCTGCGGAATTGGAGATATCCGTCAATTTCGTTCGAGGTGCCCTAGCGGACTGCCACAGCTTCGATCTCGACCAGCATTGCCGGGTCGGACAGCCCGGTAGTCTCAGCCATCAAGCTGGCTGGTGAGCATTGGTAGGTTTCGAGGGCATCGAGAACAACATCGTAGTTCGAGGTTGCAGCAGCTATGTCTCTGACAAAGATGCGGATCTGTACTACGTCTCTGAAACTGAAGCCCGCAACTTCGAGGGTGCGGTCGATGTTGACAAAAGTCGTTGCAACTTGGGCTCTGAAGTCGCCGACGCCTCCGCGTGTGTCCACGCTGCCTCGTCCCTCATGCCCCGATACGAAGAGAAACTCCGAAGGTGCGCTGATTCTGACCGCGGCGTTGTATCCGAACCTACCCGTAATGAGTTGTGGGGCAATGTTTTCGCGCTGCATGTCGAGTGGCGTCCAATCTGAATCGTCGATAGTTTCGCCGCTGATCGAGTCAGCGGTCGTAGGACAAGATCTGTTTGGCGACTGCTCGGGGAGCGGAGATCATCCCGTCGTGCCCGGTGTTGATCCGATCGAGTTGCCACTCGCGCGAGTTGTTCAGCACCCGCTGCTTCGACGCTTGGATGTCGGGGAAGGCGGGCTCGGTGAAGTCGATGTAGTGCCGTGGAAGTCCAGCACCAGCCGGACCGGTGAGAGTGACTGTGTCACTCCAGGTCGACCATGGGTGCGCAGTGAGTTGCCTTTTCGCCCAATCGATGTCATTTCGATCGGTGAGACCGAACATAGTGGGATCTGTCGGGGCGGGTACAGCGTGCCCGCCGGTGGCAGCGACAAGCGTTCGGAGTACCTCCTGACTGCCGAGTGGCATTGTGGACAGCACTGTCTCACCGTTTTCGATGACGACAGCATCGAGGTAGACCAATCGACGGATCTTCTCAGGCATCCGGTCAGCCACCGAGGTTATGTAAGCACCACCGATGCTGTGGCCGACCAGTACGAAGTCTGTGAGCTCCTCTGCTTCAATCGTCCGAATGATGTCGTTGACAGCGTCGTCGTAGCTCAACTCTGCATGGAGGAGATGGGATCGGTCACCTACGCCGGTGATCGTCGGAGTGATCACTCGGTTTTCGCCGCGTTGCAACATCGGCGCGAGTTTGCGCCAACACCAACCTCCATGGCTGCCACCGTGAACGAGAAGGTAGTCCGGTCGCGCGGGGGAAGCTGAAGAGACGCCGGTGACTGCGGTAGCAGTTGCAGGGGCAGCGGGTGTGACTGCGGCTGCGGCTGCGAGTGCCGCCGCCCCTGCGAACAGCGTGCGCCGATTCATTCGCGAGTGAATCCTCGACGGCTCGCCGGCTACACCTCGCTCGGAAGCATGCGACATTCTGCTGTGCGTTCGAGTTGCGCTGTTCGGGGCCGTCAGGGCCCCGAAGGGCATGGGAGATGTCATCCACCTAGCCTGCCGATCTACACACCTGCTGAACATGTTGGTCAGACCACGAAACATGTCCTTGCGTTCGCTTGCCTTGCCTTGCCTTGCCTTGCCTTGCCTTGCCTTGCCTTGCCTTGGCGGGGGTCTATCGATGCGTGGGCTTGGACGCTGCAGAGTCGACATTCACTGCGATCTTGACTTGCGGCTCGCCAGTCTGTCGGACTCCCGTAACCGATCAACTAACGAAATCAGCATCTCCTGGGAATCAGACGACAAAGCGTTTGTCAGTCCGAGAAGATGCTTCACCGGTTCATCCGACAACTGGGCAATGAGCAAGGCATCCGAGTGTCGCGAGTCTTCAGTTCCTGAATCGCCTCGGCTGTCGAAGAAGTGGCTGGTTGTGACACCGAAGAACTGTGCGAGGCCATGCATCACAGTCGCTGACGGGGCGCGGCGAACCCCGGTGCGAAGTTGAGAAAGGTAGGCGTCGATATGCGATACCCCTGCTGGCGAAGTGCGTCGCAGACTCGTGCATTGGTCAATCCAGGTTGGCGGGTTGCGAAAAGAGCGTTCAATCTGATGCAGAAAACGCTGTATCCATGCTCGCTCAGCAATTCTCTGCTCTCCGTGTGGCGTACCGGTTCGGTCCGATACCCCCGAGCGGGCCGGGACCTGCCGCTCGGGGGATGAGTGATCGGGTTGTCAGACTTGAATGTCGCTGAGCGCGTCGACGATCAAGTCGGTTACCGCTGACGGCTGCGACGCCAAGGATGCGTGCCCAGCTGGCAGCTCGACGAGTTTGCGAGGGTTCATTCGCCCAGCCATCATGCGCTCGTTGTCGGGATGGATCATTCGATCTTCACTGGAGACCTGGTACCAGCTCGGCTTGACCTTCCACGCCGGTGCAGTAACCGCGTCACCGAAAGTACTTGCCAATGGTGCTTTTTGGGTAACTGCCATGATCAGTGAGTCATTGACGTCGAGATCCTGACAGAAGCTTTCGCGATACTTTTCCTGAATGATCCACAGGTATCCGTCGGAGTCCGGTGTCAGATTTGCGGCAGCGGCGGGTGGGTTCTGTTGGGTGATGCCGCCCGGGCTTTCGCCGGCATCGGGTGCAAACGCTGCGATGTACACCAGCCCGACGACGTTGGGGAGGTCCCCCATTTCGGTGATGACTGCACCGCCATAGGAGTGACCGACCAGCAGAACAGGGCCTTGAATCTGCTCGACCATCTTGCGCGTGCGTTCGGCATCGTCAGCGAGTGATGTCAGAGGCAGTTCGACGGCGCGGAGATTCGAATATCCCCTGGCGTGCAAATCGACGATGACTTTGCCCCAGTGGGCCGCGCCGCCCCAAAAACCGTGTACCAAAACAACAGTTACGTCAGTCATGCCGTTCCCTTCGGTTGGTGTTCCTTGTTTTCGGCAGTGGCCAGGCCATCGGCGTTCTCGGTCAGCCCGTCAGGCACTGCACGCTGAGTTGACCGGTGCCTTGTTGATTCGGTCCCACAGGAACTTTGCCGCTAGCGGCATTCCGGTCGCCGTTCCGAAATCATGGCTGAGAGTTGACCCCGGTAGTAATGGCGGCGTGATGTCGTCTTGTGTGTATTCGACTTCCGCTCCCAATGCGCACCATCTGTCTCTCAGTGCTGCAACGGAATCAGCGGGAACGATGTCGTCGTTGGTGGACGTGTGCAGGTATACCGGGGCAGAGGGGGTCGTGCGTCCGATCTGTTGATCGTCGACTACTGCCGCGAGTTCCGGCTCTTCGGAGAGGATCTGAGAGAAGGATTTTCCGTCGACGGTGTAATCGGTACTACGAGTACCCAACGATGTCAGCCCGGTATCCGGCACGCATTGCGTCGCACTGGTCGTAAGCCATTGTTTTCCCTCCTCGTTGAGCCGCTTGTCGAAGATCGGACCTAGCTCGGGGTATCTCGCCATCAGGCTGTTGAGGGTGTACCCGATCGCTCCGGTGAGTAGTGACCCGTCTGCCTTGCGGAGAACTTCGCGCAGATCGGGATCGGCTGCCCCCGCGTAGGTACCGAGCATGTTCAGCTCTGGTGCCCGCTCGTCGACGATTTCTGCAGCGGATGCGCTCGCCCCGCCGCCCTGGGAGTAGCCCCAGAACGCGATCGGCGTGGAGTCAGGCAGATTCCACAGTTGATTCGAGGCGCGCGCGGCATCGACGACGGCGTTGCCCTGCTCGACCCTGTTGACGTAGGTGTGAATCCCGGGAGTGCCAAGTCCGATGTAGTCGGGCATGACTACTCGAAACCCTGCGGTGAGCAGCAAGCCGGCGTCGGCGACGTTGTAGTTGACGGGCAAGCTCAACTGAGGGCTGATCTGAATATTGAAGGCCCACGCAAGGTTCTTCGAACCGGCGCATTGATCGCCCTGGCCGAACGTACCCGGAGCGACGACCACGGTAGGTCGTTCACCGGGCCCGCGCCAGGGAAACGCCGGCGTGATGGCTGCGCCCGTGGTGGCCACGGGAGTTCCGTCCACGAGAGTGGAGGTGTACATGATCTTCTCGCCATTGCCCGGCCAAGTGCCAGGGATGCCGGGTATCTGACCGAGCAGAGGGGTGGGCTCGGACTTGATCATCGTGCCCTCCCCTGCCGGCAATGTCGTGGGTGGTTGATAGAAATCTTGCGATTCCGCTTGTGCAAGAGCGAGATTCATGGAAAATACTCCGACAGTGAGGAAGCCCACTGTCGTGAGACGGAGCAGCGCAGCTTTGTGCATTTCTTCTCAGATCTTCCGTGTAAGACATTGTTGTCTAACTTTCCCTCAAGGTAGCGCACATGTGACGGGACTCGCAATGGTCGTCTCGCATCGGTGTTCGCCACAGTTGGAGTCTGTATGGGGCCCTGCACCGCGCGCCGCTGCTGAGGAAGATTCCGGCCTGCGGGAGAAGGGCCGGAAGGCAGAAGGGTTCCGAGGAAGACGCTGCAGCGTGTGGCGCGCCGCGGTCGAATCAGCTGGACGAGGTGTCGGTGCCGATCAGAGCGCTCAAAATCGTGGACATGACTTTGACAAGACCGTCGACGGGCGGGCGGGTGGGCGTAGTGCTCCACTGATGCACGAGAGCTATGAGTGCGCCGATGAATGCTGTCGACGCCATTTCGTATCCTCCGGGGGGAACGAAATCCTCACCCACGGCATTTTGAACTGTCGTTTTGAAGAACACGGCCCATTCTGTGCGCCGCTCTACTCGATGTGCTTCCACTCGCAGGCTGACCCCGACGATGTCTACGTACGAGATCTGAGCTCGCCGAGGATCGCTGCCGATCGACTCGACGAACGCTGTCATCGCCGTCTCTGCGAGATCGGCTAGTGTGTCGGGCTTTTCGTCAGCGATCGCAGTCAGCATCGCGTCCCGCGCATCGCTTTGGATCTGGTCGTACAGTGCGATCAACAGATCTTCGCGGCTGTCGAACTCGTCGTAGAACTGTCGTCGTGCAAGGCTCGCAGCGGTACAGATGTCCGCGACCGAACTCGAGGCGTAGCCCTTGTCCGAGAAGACTTCCAGCGCAGCCCAAATGAACTGCAGCCGCCTTTCGGCACGCCGAGCCGATACCGGTCGACCGCCGTAGTTTCGAGTCTCGTCGCTCACCTCCTGCACGCGTCCATGATAGTCGCCCGACTCGGCGGGCTACGCTGAGCCTCAGGCGTAGACGGCCTTCAAGTCGGAAGCGCAATTCGCGAGGACGACGTCGCTCTCGAGCGAATAACTTCGGCGTCAGTTCGGCGGCATCGTGAAACCATTCGGGCGCGTTGACGCTCCCCACAGCCTGGCTGCTCCCGGCGCATCGCGACTCACTCGAAACGGGTGATGTGCAGGTAGGGATTATTCGGTTCGAGCTCGAGAGGGGTACTGAGAAGGTGACACCCCGTAATGCGTCTTGAACGCGGTACTGAGATTGAACGCATCCGAATACCCGGTCTTCTTTGCCAAACGATCCAATGTGAGCGATGGATCGACGATCAGCGAATCCGCGACCAAGGCCAGCCTCCACCGGCGTAGATGTTGCATCGGGGGTTCACCGACGGAACTTTTGAATTCAGAGACGAACATGGATCGCGACATGCCGGCAATGGCGCTCATCGCCGGCAGGGTCCATTTCTTCCCGGGATTCGAGTAGACCTCGCGCAATACGGCACTGATCGATTGACGGGGATCGTGCGACAGGTTCCCCACATTCCAACCGGCAGACCACTCCGCGAGCATCAGGCAGACAATCGATTCGAGGAGTCTGACCGCCGTGGATGGGAATCCTTTCCCATCGGCCCAGTTGTCGTGTTCCCGGGCAAGCGACTGCAGGACATGGGATACCGAGCTCACCTCTGAGGTTCTCGACGTCAAAAGATTCGGAAGATGATGCTCCAGAATCGAATACAGATTTCCTGCCGACTCGAAGGAGAATACGAGGACGGGTGGGTGGCTGGACCTTTCCGTTCGATCCGAATCGCGATGTGGTTCGGACAGGCGAAAGTCACGGTCAGCGGGCAGGCACAGGATGCCGACCTCACCAGCGTGGAGCGCTGTAACTTCTCCGCGTGAAGTGGTAGATGTTATCTCGAGTGATAGTTCAGTATTGCTGAAAATAAGGAACTTTCGGGAGAATCCCACCTCGAATGTCGACGACTCTGCAGACGCATCGAAGTCCTCGATGCCGGTGTTGGCGATGCCGGTGTTCGCGATATCGAAGCTCACGATACGAAATGCCGAGAGTGCGCTGTCTACGGGACTGAGCATCTCCTGATACTAGGCAAATGGAGAGTTGGAGGGGCGAAACGCAATCACATGGATCCTGAACCCGCGAGCATGGTGCGCTGACCGACGACGAAACTAGCGTTCAACCATGGCAAAAAGTAGAGAGATTTTGGTACTCGGAAGTACTGGCCAAACTGGTCGGATAGTGGCGGATTCACTGGAGAGCGAAGGACACGCGGTACGGCGAGCCTCCCGTTCGTCTGGGTCCACGCCCTTCGACTGGTTCAGCCAGGACACGTGGCGGCAAGCAGTCGAAGGCGTCTCGCGCGCGTACGTGGTGCTGCCCGAAAGAGTGGTGGATTTTGGTGCCTTCGTGGACCTTTTGGAGAATTGCGGCGTGGAGCACGCAGCTGTTCTGACCGCTCGAAACCCATCCGTCAGTGGTGACGGCATAGCTGTCGGGGCCGAATTCGCGTTTGCCCAGTCGGCGGTGAAGAGCACTTTCCTTCAACCGAGTTGGTTCGCGCAGAATTTCACGACGGGTATGTTCGCGGGACAACTTCAGGCCACCGGCACATTGAGGCTCCCGGCGGGAACCGGTTCGGAGCCGTTCATCGATTACCGAGACATCGCAGAAGTGGCCTCCTCCATCCTTTCGATGGACGACCCTTCGCCGAGCGGTCCTTTGCCGCTGACGGGTCCGAAGTCCTACTCGTTCGAGGAAGCCCTCCGGGTCCTCGCTGATGTAACTGGCACGGATGCAGGGAGATTCGAATCGATCTCCGTTCTCGAATGGAAATCCGACGCAACCCGTATGGGAATTCCTGAATCTTTCGTGCAGTCGCTGACAAACCTGTTCGTTGCGATATCCAAAGGTCGTGACGATTACATTTCCAACGGTGTGCACGAGGTGCTCGGGAGGGAGCCACGTACACTCTTCGACACTTTTCGCGATCACTCGAACGTGACGACCTGACTATCGGCGACCACCGGATCGTTAGGATGGAATGAGCGAGCGACGAAGGGTGTAATTGTGGCGAGGGCGGTTGTTGTCGGTGCGAGCCGAGGTCTCGGTCGTGCTTTGATCGAGGGACTGAGGAGCGACGGCCACGAAGTTCTCGGCATCTCTCGGCGGCGCCCTGACGGGTTCGACGTCTCCGAGTGGATCGAAGTAGACCTGACCGACCCTGTTACGGCGGCGAACTCGATCGATCAGGAGCTTGTCGGAGGTGTAGACACCCTGATTTGCAACGTCGGGATTTGGGAAGGGGACGCCTTCACCACTGACTATGCATTCGCAGAACAATCGGACATGGAAATGCTCGAAATGATCAACGCCAACATCACGGCCACAATTCTCCTGCTCAAGCGCCTGATCCCGAGAATGATCGGCCGTCCTCGACCTCGGATCATCTTGACCGGGTCCACCTCGGGGCTCCCGCGAAGCGGTAGGCCGGAGGTTGCGTTCGGTGCATCGAAGTTCGCGATCAACGGCATTGCCGACGCGTTGAGAGAGGGCTACCGGAAGGACAGACTCGCCGTGACTGTCCTTCATCTCGGATATCTCAATACAGAAGACGGACTCGACGTGCCCCGAGACGTCGCTGCCGCCAGGGGAGAGGGATCTCTGGTCCCGGTACATGACGTTGTGGATACGGTGCGCTCGATCTCGAGTTTGTCGTCTTCGACGTCAGTGCGGGAAGTAGTCCTCACTGCGATCGACGATCCGCGATTCTGATTTGCGGCTGTCGACTCAATCTGGTTGCTGAACAGACGTATTCAGAGAATCTAAACCCCGATCAAGAAGTAAGCTCCGGTCAGATACGTCAGGGTGAGGCCCGCCAAGGCCCACGCCATGTACGGCCGGATGTAGAGGCGCCGCAGGCGGTGCAATCGCAGGGAGGCTCGCAAGAACGCGCCCACGGTCCCGAGCAGCAACATCAGGCTCGGGACGAAGACCGCCAGTCGGCGATCCTTCTGTGAGCACAGCAAGGTGTCGGTACCGAAGCATTCGCCCCGCCGGGAGCCCAACCACACGATCGCGATAACCAAAACCGCGGTAGCCAGAACGACTGACACGCCGTACGTCAGGGTTCGCCTGTTGATCTTTCGCTCTCGACGCTGAATTACATCTGACGCGTCAGAACTGTCGGTCATCACACCGGCTCCTGTACATCGCACCTCACTTCGTGGATCGGCGGTGGGAGAGGGCGTACAGCACTACTCCGACGGCCAAGAGTAATGATGCGCGTAACCACGTCGCAGCGCTCTGCTGGGTGAGCAACGCAACGCACGTACCGAGAGCGAGGATCGGGAAGATGATCGGCGTTCGGAAGTGTTTGTGTTGCACTGCGTCACGGCGCAGAACCAGGACGGCGATGTTGGTGCTGATGAATACGAAAAGCAGCAGGAGTACCACCGTCTCCGCCAGGGCTGACAGCGATCCGGTGACGCAGAGAGCCATGGCGACGGCGGTGGTCGCGATAATCGCCACCCAGGGGGTCCGTCGCTGCGGCAGTACCCGAGCGAAGACGCTCGGGAGCAAGCCTTCCGATGCCATCCCGTATGTCAGCCTGCTCGCCATGATCATTGTCAGCAGTGCGCCGTTGGCGACGGCGACCAACGCGATCAGGCTGAACAGGCGAGGCGGAACGCCGACGTCGGCAGCTGACACAACTTCCAGCAGTGGCCCGGAGGATGCGGCAAGTTCGTCGGCGGGCAGGACCACCGAGACAGCCAGGCCGACAAGGACATAGGCGGCGCCGGCTGTCAGTAATGCTCCGAACAGTGCGCGTGGGTAGACCTTGCTCACGTTCTTCACTTCTTCGGCGACGTTCGCGGACGTTTCGAAGCCGACAAAAGAGTAGTACGCGAGGAGTGCCGCAGCCAGCACCGCGAGTGCAGGCGATCGGCTGTCGTCGAACTCCACGACGCGGCTCAGGGTTCCGTCGCCGCGCCCGAGAACTATGCAAGCGAGGACGACAACGAGGACGAGCCCGGTGACCTCCACGACTGTCATGACGACGTTGGCGCGCATCGACTCCTTGATGCCTCTGGCATTGAGAAGTCCCACCAGGAGCAGGAAGACGAGCGCCGCTGGAACGGTTGGGACGTCGATGAAGGCTTTGAGATAGTCGCCCGAGAATGCGAGGGCGAGTCCCGCCGCACTGGTTACGCCGGCCGCCAGCATCGAGAAGCCGACAAGGAACGAGATCAGTGGTTTCCGATACGCCCGTTGGGCGAAGACGGCTGCGCCGCCCGCTCGCGGATATTTGGTGACCAGTTCGGCATACGACGTTGCTGTCAGCAATGCCATGACGAGCGCTACGAGCAGTGGTACCCAGACGGCTCCACCAACTTCACCGGCGATGACGCCCACCAACGCGTAGATGCCGGCACCCAGAACGTCTCCGAGGATGAACACGAAAAGGAGTGGGCCGGTTATAGCCCGAGTGAGAATGTTCTTACCGCCGTCTTCATCTCCGCCTGCGGTTTCGTCCACGTTCTCAGCACCCGCGGCGCGTCGCATATGCAAGGTTCGTCCTGTCTTCATGGTGGCGTGCCGCCACCTCAGGAGCAGTCATGTACCCATTGGCCGAGGTTTCAAACGTAGGTCGCCCGCCTTCCCGTGCTTTGCTTGTAGGGGAATCGCAGAAGTAGTGACTGGAGGACGAAGTGGCCGAAACGGTTGCCGCGGTGATGGACGAGTTGGCTGCTCTCGAAGATCCGAAGGCGCGTGCGGTGAACGAGAAGCACGGTGACGATCACGGTGTGAACCTCACAAAACTGCGCGCTGTTGCGAAGCGATTGAAGACTCAGCAGGAACTCGCACAACAGCTTTGGGCGACGGGCGATACCGCGGCGCGATTGTTGGCCCTTTTGATCTGCCGCCCGAAGGCGTTCGAGCGTGACGAGTTGGATGTCATGTTGCGAGAGGCCCGCACTCCGAAGGTGCAGGACTGGCTCGTCAATTACGTGGTGAAGAAGAACCCGCATGCCGAGGAGTTGCGGGTGGCCTGGACCGCTGACCCTGATCCTGTGGTCGCTAGCGCCGGGTGGGCTCTGACCACCGAACGTGTCGCGAAGAAGCCCGAGGGACTTGACCTTTCAGGGCTACTCGACGTCATCGAGGCGGAGATGAAGGATGCTCCTGACCGCCTGCAATGGGCGATGAATCACTGCCTGGCTCAGATCGGGATCGAACATGCCGAGTACCGCGCCCGGGCAATCGAGATCGGTGAGCGACTGCGGGTGCTCGAGGATTACCCGACTCCACCGAACTGCACCTCGCCGTTTGCGCCCATCTGGATCGCGGAGATGGTGCGACGACAGAGGGCAAAGTAGAGCGCACGACAACTGAGGATAGGGTTACCTTCGTGCTACGTTAGGCGCCGTCACCCGCTCGGGGTGTCTGAGCAGGTCAATCGGTCGAGAGGTGCTTCAGTGACAAGGATTCCGGGTCGAGCGTCATCGGAGCGGCGCAGCCGTGTCCGCGGGATGGTAGCTGTCCTGGCGGCATGCGGCCTCGTAACTGGAATGGCGGCCTGCAGCAGCAACGACGACGGTGGTGGCACCGAGACTTCGTCCGCGGCGAATGCCGCGTTTCCGGTGACGATCACGTCGGCTCTCGGCACGGCCGAGATCAAGGACGAGCCCAAGCGGGTTGCTACCTGGGGTTGGTCCAACCAGGATGCCCTTCTGGCGCTCGGGGTCGTCCCGGTCGCGATGCCCACGTTTTCCGGACCTCAGTACGGGGCCGACGCGCAGGGCATTCTGAAGTGGGACGCCGAGGCACTCGACAAGCTCGGTGGCGAGCAGCCCACCTTGTTGTCGGGTGACGGAACGGGCGAAGCACCTGTCGAGCAGTTCGCCAAGGCTGAACCAGATCTCATCTTCGCCCCGTACTCCGGGCTCACTCAGCAGGAATTCGACGCACTGTCGAAGATCGCGCCGGTGGTTTCCTTCCAGGACGAGCCGTGGACCGCGTCGTGGCAAGACCAGGTGACCATCGCCGGTCAGGCGCTGGGTAAGCAGGCCGAGGCCGGCGCACTCATCGACAAGACCAACGCCGCGATCAGCGCGACGGCTGCGAAGAACCCTGCGTTGCAAGGTAAGACCGTCACCATCGCACTCCCGAACAGCCCGAGCACGTTCGCGGTGAGTAAGAACGCCGACGTGCGTGTCGAGTTCCTCGAGCAGCTGGGTCTGAAGAACGAGCCGACGATCCAGCAGGCCGATCCCGCCAAGGATCCCGAGGCCGTGTACTTCGAGCTGAGCACCGAGCAGGCGCCTCTGATTGCGTCTGACGTGCTGTTCGTGGTGGCCTACGACAAGGACTCTCTGAGCGCGTTCCTTGCCGAGCCACTGGTGGCAGCTCAGCCGGTGATCGTCGATGGGCGTACGGCATCCACCAAGGACTTCAGCGTCGACAAGAACTTCGCGTTCGGCGGACTGACGGTCCTGACCATCCCGTACATCCTCGACGACGTCGCCACAGTTCTGAACACCGCTGCCGGCAACGTCAAGGGCTGACCGGCCCGCTAGCGGGAAGTTCGAAACTGTGTCCGGTACCGCTGTGGGCTGGTGCCGACCAAGTCTCGGAAACGTTCGCGGAACGTGGTGACGGCATTGAATCCGACTTGTCCCGCAACACGTTCGATCGAGTGGTCGGTAGTCTCGAGCAGAAATTGCGCTTGACGGAGCCGCGCGTGATGGAGCCACTGCAACGGCGTCGTACCGATTTGTTCCTGGAAGCGGCGGTTGAGCGTGCGAGTGCTCATCGTTGCCTTGGCCGCGATTGTCGTGATGTCGAGTTGCTCCCCGAGGTTCTCTTCCATCCAGTTCAGTAGCGGCCTGAGGGTTGTCCCGCTGGGTACGGGAGGCTCGTGAACGATGAATTGTGCTTGCCCTCCGGCACGTTCGAGCGGCATCACACTCAGCCGCGCCGTGTCGGCGGCGACCGCGGACCCGTAGTCCTGACGAACCATGTACAGACACAGGTCGAGTGCGGCCGCGGCGCCGGCGGAAGTCAGGACGTGCCCGTTGTCTACGTAGAGAACGGCAGCGTCGACGTCGACAGCCGGGTGCCGGCGGGCCAACTCCGACGCAGCCGCCCAGTGCGTCGTCGCGCGAAGTCCGTCGAGCAGGCCTGTGTCGGCGAGGGTGAATGCGCCGACACACAGTGAGGCGATGCGCGTGCCGCGATCCGCGGCAGTTCTGAGGGCTTCGATGATCTCGGGGTCGATCGGCACATCGAGATCGGCGGTGCCCGGGATGATGATCGTGCTGGCCTGGGCGAGACGTGACAGTCCGTGCGGTACGCGCATCGTGAACGTTCCGGTCTCCACCTCCTCGGTGAGCGCGCACACGGCGGTCCGGTAGGCCGGTGCGCCTGAGGGAAGCCTGCATCGTCCGAAGACTTCGAGGGGTGCTGCCAGGTCCATCGGCACCACTCCGGGCAACGCGAGAACTGCAACGTCATGCATGTCTGAAACGTAGCGTATGTGGCGCGAGATTCTGTGATCTCGTGTCGTGAAATATTCTCTCAACTGGTATTTCACAGAATATGTGAGGTTGGCTGAAAGCCGTCGAAGGTTGGCTTTCAGCCGTCGCCGCAGGGGTCAACTTCCTCCTACTGTCGTAGGAACAGCGACGCGCACAGGAGCGCGTCGCACAAAATCGGAGGTTGCAGTGCACGCGCAGATCGTGTTGTTCGACGGATTCGATCCCATGGATGTCGTGGGTCCGTACGAGGTGCTCTACGCCGGGGGTCTCGCCAGCGGTGGGGCGTTGAGTGTCGAACTCGTCAGTGCGGAGGGGCCTCGGACCGTCCTGAGTGGAAGTGGTGAACTCGCTATGACCGCCACTGCAACCCTCGATGTCGAACACGCGGATCTGATTATCGTTCCCGGAGCATCGGGTCTCTTCGAACCCGATGCGGACCAGCCGGGCACCAGTTTGCCGGAAAGACTCGCGGCCACAACGGAAACCGAACTGCCTGTCATGATGCGCCGTGCACTTGACGATCCTGGTGTTCTTGTTGCGACCGTCTGTGGAGGATCTTTGGCGCTGGCGATGGCGGGGCTTCTCGAAGGGCGCCGCGCCGTGACGCACCATCTTGCCGTGGACGCACTGGCGGCCGGCGGCGTTATCCCGATCCAGGCGCGAATCGTCGACGACGGTGACCTGATCACCGCCGGCGGTGTGACATCCGGTCTCGACCTTGGCCTGTACCTGTTGGAACGATGCCTCGGGCCCCGGATAAGTCTCGAGGTCGAAGCGCTCTTCGACTACGAGCGTCGTGGAACGGTGTGGTCGGCCAATGGCGCCGAGCCTGTAATCACCTTCGCCCCGGACGCTGCGTGAATACGCTTGTGCGTACCGAAACGCGAGAAATCTCATGACCGGAATCCTGCTGTCCCTCCACGTGATTGCGGCCATTCTTGCCATCGGCCCCGTCGCTGTGGCGGCTAGTATGTTCCCGGTGGCGAGCCGCGCCGCGCTCGCCGATCCGGACAGCGCCAGTGTTGCGACGACGGGCATGCTGCATCGCATCGTTCGGGTGTATGCCACGATCGGAGTTGTCGTTCCGATGCTCGGTGTCGCCACCGCCGTCAATCTCGGAGTGCTCGGTGACGCGTGGCTCATCACCTCGATCGCACTCACCGTCGTTGCCGCCGTGATACTCACCGCGGTCGTGCTTCCCGCCCAACGGCTGACAATGGCGGCGATCGAAGGAACCGGGTCCGTTGTGGATGTCGCAACGCGGCTCACCCGTCGACTGGGCACAGCGACGGGGATCTTCAATCTGCTCTGGGTCGTTGTCGTCGTGTTGATGATCTTTCGGCCAGGATCGACAACCGGCGTGTGATCCGAGGCGATATTTCCCGTGTCGGAGACAGCGACGCTTGACCTTGACACAGTGACAAGGACTCCAATGGTCGACGAAGGAGGTGGTTGTCGTGAACACAACCAACCATGGTGGACAGAATGCTCACCTCGTCGACGCATTGGCCGCGGCTGATCCCTCGGTTCGGCTGCGCGCCGCGCTCGCTGTCGGCACGCGCCCGGACCCTGAGCTGACGGATGCCCTGATCGATCGGTGCGCCGTCGAGCCGGACTTCTTCGTCCGCGACATGCTGACCTGGGCATTGTGCCGCTTGCCGGCCGAAATTACGGTGCCGAGGCTGATCCGTGAGCTCGGGTCCGATGGTTCGCAAGCCCGCAGTCAGGCGCTCCACACCTTGTCCAAGATCGGCGATCCGATCGCGTGGCCCGAGGTCTCTGCGCTGGTGCACGACCAGGACGACGAGGTCGCGCGCAGTGCGTGGCGCGCCGCAGTGGCACTCGTGCCGGCAGGAGTCGAGGGTGCATTCGCAGCGGATCTGGCGACCGAACTCGGGCGGGGTGAACTGCAGATGCAGCTCAGTCTGAGCCGTGCTCTGACCGGGCTCGGCGAGGCTGTACTCCCGGTGCTCGACGCGGCCGGAATGAGCCCGAATCCGCGTGTCCGGGCGCATGCTGATGCTACAAAGCAACTCTGGCACGACCCCGACGGTGGGTTCGCACTCTCACACGAGTTGGCGAAGCGCGTCGCGGCAATCGGCCCGGACGCGTAGGAAGGGTAGACGGATGTTGATCGGCGAGGTCTCGCGGCGTTGTGGTGTCAGCACACGGATGCTGCGTCACTACGACACCTTGGGACTGGTGAAGCCGACGGGCCGCACGTCCGGCGGTTACCGGGAGTACTCCGCCGACGACATCCGTCGACTCTTCCACGTCGAGAGCTTGAGGACGTTGGGGCTCTCGTTGAACGAGGCCAAGCGTGCACTGGACGAACCCGACTTCGCGCCGGCCGATTTGGTGGGTGAACTCATGCAACACACTCGGCAACGGATCGCGGCGGAGGAGGAATTGCTGACCAAACTCGAAAGGGTCGATGCCAGCGCCCCTTCGGAGTGGGACGACGTCCTGCGCATGGTCTCGCTGTTGCGTGCACTCGAATCCGAGTTCGCTGCTCATCGTCAGCAAGCGATCCTGTCGCAGGAGCTGAATGCGGCGTTGCCCGTCGACGCACTCGTCGAGGCCATCCTGTCGGAGAAGGATGCCAACGTGGCCGGAGCGTTGCAGTGGGCGTTGGCGAGGACCGAAGGTGCGGGCCTTGCAGGTCTCACGAAGGGGCTCGAATCGGAGGACGTCGAGGTTCGACGCCGCGCGACGTCGGCCATCTCCGGGATCCACACCGAGGAAGCAACTCGGGCGCTGAAGCGAGCTCTCGATGATTCGGACGCGATAGTCCGCGCTGATGCCGCTCTCACCCTCGGATCTCGCGGAGAGGCCGTCTCGATGCCCGCTCTCCTCGAGATGGTCGCCGACGGGCGACGCGACGTCGAGGCCGGAGAGGTGCTCGGTCTTCTCGCGGAGCACTCACCGACAAGCGGTGAGGTCGTCGATGCCGTGCAGGCAAGACTCGACGGCACTGACGACGCCCCGACGAGGTTGCGAATCACGCAGGCACTCGCTGAGATTCCCGGCGCGGCGGCCCGGGAAGCGCTCGCCCGGCTGACACGCGACAACGACAAGACGGTCGCGTCCACGGCAGCCGCGATCCTCGAGATGCGGGACCGTGGACCACGCCGGCGCGAACGACCGCGTATCGGGAACTGAAATCGGAGAACTAGGGCACCTCTGACAAATGCGGGCCCGGGTGGTCAGCGCCGCAACGATTTTGCCGCGGCGTTGCCCTTCAACGCTGCACAGAGCAGGACAAGGAGCACCGCTAGAAACACGACTGTTGAGGCGACAGCCGACACCACAGATCCGAAACCTGTCACGACACCGATGACGACCTGCATGCACAGTCCCACTACGGCTGTCCACGCCGTCCGGCGTAGAAGGGGCCACGCAATCCGATGGGCCAATTGCCACGCCTCGGGGCTCGAGATCGTCGCCTTCGTGCGTATGCCGACAACGGGATTCGGTTCATCACCGACGACTCGCGGAAGAATCCCGGCAACGAACGCGAGGACAAGCGTCGACGACGACAGTGAGGCCGTCAGACCCAGTAAGTCAGGCGATTCCATCCGTCCAGCCCCCTGTCGGCAGATTTGACACAGCGGACATTCCAGTCTGGGGTGCCGCTGGGACACATCCGACTGTATGCGAACGAATGTATGTACTGCTGATCGGGTGACGCACTTTCAGGCTTTGTCGGATGAGCAGTGGACTCGATCTCGGACTAGTTTTCAGACAAGCCCTAGTGTGGATTGCCTAGGCAAAAAAGGTTTCCCGCCGGATCCGCCAACACGTGCCGGATGATCCGCCCGAATCAAGTCGAGGTGAACCGTATTCCTTTGGCTGTGAGCCTGATCCATCTCAGGCAAAGCCTCGAAGCTGCTGCGCACCCGCTGCGCGGTGATCAACGGATATGGTCTCTCACGTGGTGGATCAACGGCGAATGAGTTTGCGACGCAGGTACCTGAGCCTCGGTCTTGGCGAACTGGCCGCCGCGGGAGTGTTTGCCGCCGTGGCTGTCAGCGTCGTGATGCCTCGGCTCGAAGGTCCGAAAGACTCCGCGGCGCTGTGGTCGCCGCTGGCCCCAATGCTCGTGGTTCTCGTGCAAGCGGGTGCCTATTGGCTGCTTGCCCGAGGCTGGGTCGAGCAGGCGCCGATGCCTGCCCGCCTCGCGGCGCTCTACCGTGTGTTTCGGGTCCTCGACATTGTCGTCTTGGCGGTCGGTCTCCTCGGCGTGCTCATTTGGCTACCAGATCATTTCGTCACTGCGGCGGCCATCATGGTGGTGTGGGCTTTCGGCGTCGTCGAATACGTCAATTACTTCGTGGCCCGTCTCGCTTATCCGCTGCGGCGGTGGCCGTTCGAGGTCGGCAAGTGGCGGACGCCTCAACTTGTGCGCGACCTGCATTCGGCGCGGTGATACCGGCAATGAAGCCGGCCTTTGCCGCAACGGCAAAATTTGATGCGGGATCGGCGTGAGTTCGGAAGGATCGGTACTGCCTATCCAGGAATGAAGCCTCTTCGTCGTTCTTCACCGAGGAAGGAGATCCACCATGGCAACGTCGCGTCGGAGCCGCCGTGATGTCCCACCGCCCCGGACAGGGATTAGCGAGACCGATACGCTGCGCGCGTTTCTCGACTACCTGCGTGATTCGATCGCTGCCGAGGTTGAAGGTGCTCCGGAACCTCAGGTGCGCACCACAATTGTTCGGTCGGGAACAACCTTGCTCGGGCTGGTCAATCATTTGACCTTTGTCGAACGATCGATGTTTCTCGCCGAAAACGTGACGGATTGGAAAGCGACGTTTCAGCGAAGAGACCGGGCGCCATGCCGGGCACGTTGACATCCTCCGCGAACTTATCGACGGTTCGACCGGTCGGTGACATCGCAACATCGATCACAACAGTGGTTCGAAGTCGTCCGTCTCGCCGACAGCTTCCGCGCTTCATTGAGGCGAATGTCCACTACCGAAATCGGGGCCCACAGGTATCGGGTCGGTCGCTCCGTCGGGAGTTGTTACTTCCCAGTGCAGTTCGGATGCAGTCGGGGGAACGAGCGCGCCGATCCACTCGGCAACGACACCGACGATAACTTTCTCGAGTTCCGTGCGTGACCACTCTCGCGGACGAGTGGGAACCGGTGGCTCCCAGCCTTCCTCACCCCAGATCACGCTGAAAAGCTCCCGTTCGTCGCCGATCTGCTGATTCAAACTGAACGCATCCGGATCGTCGAATCGCGCCCAGACGCCGAAAGTGCCCTCGCCGTCCTGGTCCACGGAGACGTCGATGACAATGCCTTCGGCATGTGCTGTCGCCGCGGCGCGCATCGCCGCCAGCCGGCTTTCGACTACCGACGATGTGGTGTCGAGGACGGACCTCAGCGAGTCACGGTATTCGGTAGCTTCCACGGACTCAGAATATAGAACTCGTGGCTTCGAGCATGGTGGTATCGGGTCTTGGCCGAAATGTGGAGCGATGACGAGACCTGGGGGACTCGCAGTGCATCTTCGTGTCAAAGGATAACCGTTCGCCTGCAAGCATTTTCGGAAATCGATAGGGTTTGGCTTGTATTGATGTGGGGAGACTCGCAGCGTTGAGTGCGGAATCTGCGCACGACGGTTTCGCTCCTCGAGATCAGAGCGGTGAAGGTGGCATATGTCCGTTATCTTTTAAGCGGTGGTCCCATCTCCGGCCGCCACGCACTTGCGAGTGCGGACTGCAAGTGGAAGGCGGCCCTCGTGCAACAGGTATCGAGCCGAGTCTTGTGACGGCCCTGCGAGTGGTCATCGCCGACGACGACGTGCTCCTACGGGAGGGGGTGGCCAGCCTGCTCACTCGGGCAGGCCTGGAAATCGTCGGACAGGCAGGGGATGCGGACGAACTGCTGACACTGGTCGACGGGCAAAATCCGCAACTGGCCATCATCGACATCCGGATGCCACCGTCACACACTTCGGAAGGGCTCGACGCAGCGCTGCGTATAAGAAGAGAGTTCCCCTCCGTTGCAATGCTTTTACTGTCAGCACATGTCGAGGTCGATCATGCGTTGGAGCTTCTCGACGGAGGGAAGGGGATCGGGTACCTCCTCAAGAGTCGAGTGACCGACGTAGACGATTTCGTCGCGACGCTCGACAGGATCGCAGCCGGCGCCTCGGTCATCGATCCCGCTCTGGTCTACGAATTGGTGGCGGCCAGGCGACGTGACGACCCGTTGGCGGCACTTAGCGTCCGCGAGCGAGAAGTGCTGACGCTGATGGCAGAAGGCCTGTCGAACGTGGGGATAGGGCGTCGGCTGTGGATCACCGAGGGCACCGTCGAAAAGCACGTGCGGAGCATCCTCACCAAGCTCGATCTGGAGAGTACCGCCGACGACCATCGCCGCGTGCGCGCAGTCATCATGTATCTCGATGCCGTCAGCTGACGGGTGTCTGCGTTTGAATCGGCACACTCATCCTTGCGAAAGAATCCGCGCAATCGAGTCTGCGGACAGTTCGAACTTCGAGAGGAATCCGATGGCTGAACTCGATTCGACAAGATCGGCGAAGTCTTCTTCGTCGTGTGTCGACACAAGGATGATGGCCGGCGTCGGCGCCAAACCGGCGGCGTGGAGAATCTCCACCACGTCGAATCCGCTTTCGAAACCGAGGTCGATGTCCACCAGGACCAGGTCGGGGTGGGTAGCTTCGGCCACTGTGATGGCCGTGCCGAGGCTGGATGCGGTTCCGACAACCGTCATACCCGCGGCCTCGAGCACTCGTCGTGCAGCGGTGCAGAATGCATCGCTGTCGTCGACGATGAGGCAGCGCCGGTCGGAAGACTTCACCCTGTCAAGGCTGTCAGACGTCGGCGCACCCGGCATTACCGCTACCCGTAATTTCTCGGGGAACCCGGGCGTCCGATGACTTCGTCAGTTCCGTTGCGCGGCCGTCTCGTCACGTCCGTGCTGCGTCCGAGCGCTCCTCCCCTCGGTTGGGGCATCGCCCTGGCTACGGGATTGATTGTCGTGGAGATTCTTCTCGTTCTGATGTTGAAGCGGATTGCACCCGAGAATGCGTTCGGCGCGGTTTTTCTTTTCGGTGTCCTCGTCGTTTCGGCAGGCTGGGGATTTCGGCTGTCAATTGCGACGGCGGTTGCCAGCACTGCCGCGTACGCCTACATCCACGTCGTCGAAAGCCGTGAAAGCCTTGTACCGGCAGTGGTGGTTTTTCTCGTCCTGGCCTTGCTGACCAACGTTCTCGTCGGTCAGTCACGTCTTCGCGCCATGGAATCGGATCAGCGTCGTCGTGAGGCGGATCTGTTGGCTGCGCTGGCTCGGACGATGCTTCGGACGTCGAATGTAGTGGAGATGCTTGACGACGCGAGCGTGCGATTGTCCGCCGTGCTCGACCTGCCCGCGCCGTATGCGAAGTTAGGGCCCGCGGATGCCCCGGTGGGGCGCGGGCAGAGGCGGATCGTTCTACGGGATGGAGCCTGTGTCGCGGGTTCGCTACTTGTACCGGCAGAGTTGACCCAGGCCGATGCTCGCCGCGTTCAACGAATCGTACCGTCGCTCGAGGCCCTGCTTGCCGCTGTGCGAGATCGCGGGGTACTTCTCGAACAGACTCTCGCGTTGGCGCGTCAGCAGGCTTCACTGCGACGCGTAGCGACACTTGTTGCCTCGAGAGCCGAACCCGACGATGTCCATCATGCTGTCGCCGCGGAGTTGGCCGACGGACTGGACATCGAACACGTGTCGGTCGTGCGTTACGACGACGACGACTACTTCACAATTCTCGCTGCGCGGGACGATACTACAACCGGAGAACGATTGATCCCGGGTGAACGCTTCCCTGTCGGTGGATACAACGTCTGCACGATCGTCGAGACTTCGGGTGCGCCGATTGCCATCGACTTCACCACTGCGACAGGGGCGATCGCGGGGAGGCTGCGCGGACGCGGGTTGCGTACGGGAATCGGGGTACCGATCAACGTCGACGGTCGGACGTGGGGAGCTGTAATCATCGGCGGTACGGGACGTGTTCTCGCGAGTGACGTCGAGGACCGGTTGACCGACTTCGCAGACCTGCTCGCAACCGCGGTCTACAACGGTGAAACCAGGCGCGAGCTCACACGGTCCAGGGCGCGCGTCGTGGCTGCAGCCGACAAAGCCCGCCGAACCATCGAACGTGACCTGCACGACGGGGCGCAACAGCGGATCGTCA
Source organism: Rhodococcus sp. OAS809 (assembly GCF_040546695.1). Taxonomy (NCBI): domain Bacteria; kingdom Bacillati; phylum Actinomycetota; class Actinomycetes; order Mycobacteriales; family Nocardiaceae; genus Rhodococcus; species Rhodococcus sp. OAS809. The sequence continues at coordinate 4,438,754 of NZ_JBEPOI010000002.1, forward strand.
CTCTCGGCATGGAGTTACGCGGCGCTCAGGCCGCAGTTCCCGACGGATTCGATGAGCTGCGAATCAGCTTGGCCCGCACCGTTGAGACATTGGCTCAAGTCAATACCGATCTTCGTGAACTCTCGCGAGGGATTCACCCGGCGATCCTGTCCCGCGGGGGTCTCGCGCCGGCGCTGAAGACTTTGGCTCGCCGCAGTCCGATCCCGGTCGCGCTCACAGCCGAGATCGTCACTCGACTAACCGATTCTGTGGAAGTCGCGGCGTACTACGTTGTCGCTGAAGCGCTCACCAACACCGCGAAATATGCCGACGCGTCCGTGGTTACGATCGCGGCCGTCTCGCAAGAGGGTCGTCTGGACCTCACCATCAGTGACGATGGCAAGGGGGGAGCAGACGCCGAAAGCGGTTCGGGTCTGATCGGGCTGCAGGACCGCGTTGCCGCGGTTGGAGGAACTCTGACGATCTCGAGCCCGGTCGGTGGTGGCACCACCATTACCGTTCGCATCGATCCCTCTACCAGTTAGCCGGTAGTGGGTTCCCCGGGTAGCGCTCCCCCACAATGGAAGCCAGCAGCGACGACATCGCTCCTGAAGTGGACGAATGTTCTTGTTACCCAACGAGAACCTTTCGCCCAGGAGGACATCATGCCGTACATCAGCACTTCCGACGGAACCGAGATCTACTACACCGAACAGGGCGCCGGGAGGCCTGTGCTGCTCAGCCACGGTTGGCCCCTCTCCTCGGACGCCTGGCAGTTGGAACTCAAGGTGCTCGCCGACGCCGGTTACCGTGCCATCGCACACGACCGTCGCGGCCACGGCCGGTCCTCGAAGACCTATCAGGGCAACGACATGGATACCTATGCCCGTGATCTGGCTGAACTCGTCGAAGCGCTCGACCTCCACGATCTGACGCTCGTCGGTCACTCGACCGGAGGCGGCGAGGTCGTTCGGTACGCAGCGCAACACGGCGCAGGGCGTGTTGCCAAGGTGATCACCGCCGGCGCCGTTCCGCCGATCATGGTGAAGTCGGAGAACAACCCGGAGGGCACACCGATCGAAGCGTTCGACGACATCCGGTCCGGAGTTCTCACCGACCGTTCGCAGTTCTATCGCGACATCGCCGAGCCGTTCTTCGGCGCAAATCGCGAGGGGTCGAACGTGTCCCAGGGGGCGAAGGACGATTTCTGGCGCCAGGGAATGCTGGTCAATCTGGCAGCTGCCTACGACTGTGTCAAGGCGTTCTCGGAGACGGACTTCAGCGAGGACTTGAAGGCGTTGACCGTTCCCGTCTTCATTGCGCAGGGTGACGACGACCAGATCGTTCCCATTGGCGCAGCCGCCCTCAAGGCAATCGAATTGGTCAATGACGGCACATTGAAGATCTACAAGGGTGCGCCGCACGGAATCTACGGCGACTACCAGAAGGCTTTGGACGCAGACATTCTCGACTTCATCGCCAAGTAAGCCATTCAGCCCAGGCCGGTGGTGACCGTATGGTCACCACCGGCCTTTACGTGACAGAGTCCCGCCCTCGTCCGGAGACGGGACTCGGGTGTCAGCGAACTCGGCAGCGCGTCAGACTGCTTCCTTGCTCGCCTGCGCTGCGAGGGTGAGCGCGATGTCGACGATCATGTCCTCCTGACCACCCACCAGACGGCGGCGTCCAGCTTCGAGCAGCAGTGTGCGAACGTCGATTCCGTAGCGCTCCGACGCAGCTTCGGCGTGGCGCAGGAAGCTCGAGTACACGCCGGCGTAGCCGAGAGTGAGGGTTTCGCGATCGACGCGGACCGGCCGGTCCTGCAGCGGTCGGACGATGTCGTCGGCGGCATCCTGCAGGGCGAACAGGTCGCAGCCGTGCTCCCACTCCTCGATGTTGGCGACGGCGATGAAGGCCTCGAGGGGGCAGTTGCCGGCACCGGCGCCGTGACCGGCAAGCGAAGCATCGACGCGGGTGACGCCGTTCTGCACGGCCACAACAGAATTGGCAACCGAGAGTGAGAGATTCTCATGGGCGTGGATACCGATTTCGGTGCCCTCGTCGAGGATGTCGCGGTATGCACGAACACGATCCGCGACGTCGTTCATCACCAGACGTCCACCCGAGTCGGTGACGTAGACGCAGTGCGCGCCATACGATTCCATCAACTTGGCCTGCTTGGCCAGTTCCTCGGCAGGCGCCATGTGGCTCATCATCAGGAAGCCCGAGACGTCCATGCCGATCTCGCGGGCGGTTTCGATGTGCTGCGCGGAGACGTCGGCCTCGGTGCAGTGCGTGGCAACGCGAACCGAGCGAACACCGAGGTCGTAGGCATGCTTGAGTTCACTGATCGTGCCGACACCCGGAAGTAGCAGCGTGGTGAGACGAGCGTGCTCGAGTACCTCGGCCGCTGCTTCGATCCATTCCCAGTCGGTGTTCGAGCCGGGGCCGTAGTTGAGCGAGCCGCCGGCGAGGCCGTCACCGTGTGCTACTTCGATCGCGTCGACGCCGGCAGCGTCGAGAGCTTTGACGATCCGCTTGACGTCGGTGGGCGAAATGCGGTGGCGGACAGCGTGCATGCCGTCACGAAGGGTGACGTCCTGGACGAAGATCTTGCGGTTGCTCACTTGGTTGCTTCCTTCTGCTGGGCGATGCGCTCCGCGATCTGCATTCCGGCGGACGTCATGATGTCGAGATTGCCGGCGTACGCAGGCAGGTAGTGGGCCGCGCCCTCGACCTCGAGGAACACCGACACCTGGTGGGTGGGGCGATTGCCGTCGACGAGCAACGTCTCGACGGGCTGGTCGGCCGGGATCTCGGTGATCTGGACTTCCTGCTTGAGCCGGTAGCCGGGGACATACGCGGACACGTCGCCGACCATCTTCTCGATCGACTGACGGATCTCGTCGTGAACAGCCGGGTCCGGTGCGTCGACGAGGCAGAAGACCGTGTCGCGCATGATGAGCGGCGGCTCAGCGGGGTTGAGGATGATGATGGCCTTGCCGCGACGAGCGCCGCCGACTGCCACGATCGCCTCGGACGTGGTCTCGGTGAACTCGTCGATGTTGGCGCGCGTTCCGGGGCCGGCCGACTTGGAGGCGATGGACGCGACGATCTCCGCATACGCCACCGGGACGACCCGAGAAACAGCGGCAACCATCGGGATGGTGGCCTGGCCGCCACACGTCACCATGTTGACGTTGGGTGCGTCCAAGTGCTCGTCCGCGTTGACAGCCGGTACGACGTACGGTCCGATCGCGGCAGGCGTCAGGTCGATCATGCGCTTGCCGAGGGGAGCCAGCCGCGCGTTGTTGGCCACGTGAGCCTTTGCCGAGGTGGCGTCGAAGACGATCTCGATCTCGTCGAAGTTCGGCAGACCGACAAGGCCTTCGACGCCTTCTGCCGTGATCGGCACGTTCAGACGCGCCGCGCGAGCGAGGCCGTCCGACGCGGGGTCGATACCGACCATCGCGCCCATCTCCAGGTAGTCGGAGTTGCGCAGCACCTTGATCATCAGATCCGTGCCGATGTTGCCCGATCCGATGATCGCGACCTTGACCTTGCTCATGCGTTGTCCTCTTCGCTGGAGAAACTGGTGGTGACGGAACCGAGCCCGGAGACGGTCACGGTGACTACGTTGCCTGCGGTGACCGGTGCCATGGGGCCGAGAGCGCCGGACAGGATCACCTGCCCTGCGGTCAGCGGCTGCCCCAACTCACGTGCAGTGCGGGCGAGCCAGACGACGGCTTCGATCGGATCGCCCAGGCAGGCGGTTCCGACGCCGGTGGACACCTCGGTGCCGTCGACGGACATCGACATGACGACGCCGGCGGGTTCCACCTCGTCGAGGGTGCGTCGTTCGGTTCCCAGGACGTACACGCCCGAGGACGCATTGTCGGCGACGGTGTCACCGAACTTGATGTCCCACGACTCGATGCGGCTGTCGCAGATCTCGATCGCGGCGACGGCGTAGTCGATCGCACCGCGCACCTGCGCACTGTCCAGCGGTCCGTCCACGAGGTCGGCACCGAGCACGAAGGCAACTTCCGCTTCGACCTTGGGCTGGATCAAACGGCTCATGGGGATGGCGCCGCCCGCGGGGAACTCCATGTCGGCGTACAGCACGCCGAGGTCGGGCTGGTCGACACCGAGCTGCTGCTGGACTGCCACCGAGGTCAGGCCGATCTTGCGGCCTACGACCACGGCCCCCGCCTGCCGACGGATTTCGTCGACGCGGCGCTGGACGGCGTAGGCGGCGACGAGGTCGTCGGCGCCGATCAGATCGCGCACGGGCGCGCAGGGAGTGCCGCTCGCGATGGCGGCTGCGAGGCGGTCCGCAGCAGCTGCGATGTCGGTCTCGCTAGCTGTACTGGTATTCGTGGGCTGGCTCATGGCCACTACTTTCGCCGCGGCACCGAGATTGCGCCAGGGAACTGTCTCACTCAGCGATACGCTGGGGAGGTGACTGGCAGCGCAAACCTCGACACCGTGCTCGGCAAGGCGGTGACGATCCTGCGCGCCTTCCGGGCCGACGACCACGTGTTGCCTCTGGCCACCCTGGTCCAGCGGACGGGCCTGCACAAGGCGACGGTGCACCGCCTGGCCAACGAACTGGTCGCGAACCGGCTACTCGACCGTATCGACGGTGGCTACCGGCTCAGCGGCGGCCTCTTCGAACTCGGCATGCTCGCCTCTCTCGAACGTAGCCTCCTGGAGATGGCGATGCCGTTCCTCCAGGACCTGTACGAGCGGACCCACGAGACAGTCCACCTGGGGGTCCGTGACGGCCACGACGTCGTATACGTCGCGAAGATCGGCGGACACCGGCAAGCCAACTCGCCGTCCCGGACCGGTGGCCGGATACCGCTGTATTGCACCGCAATCGGCAAGGCGCTCCTGGCATTCTCCGACAACGAGTTTCGCCGCGAGGTGCTGTCGGAGCCGATGACGCGCCGAACCCCGCACACAATTGTTGCGCCCGGCATTCTCAATACTCAATTGAACCGAGTGGTCGAGACCGGTATTGCGTTCGAGCGCGAGGAATCAGCGCCGGGTCTCGCGTGCGTTGCGGCGCCGGTATTCGGAACCAATGACAAACCCGTCGCGGCCATCAGTGTCACCGGTCCCACCAGTCGCTTCGTCCCCGAGAGCCAGGTGTCCTACGTGCGCGCTGCTGCCGAAGGCCTACACAGCACGATCGCTCGCCGCGAACGATTGCGGTGATCTGGCCGTCCCGACCCGGACGAGCCCGGTCAATGCGTGCGGCAATGGCCCCTCGTGTAAGACGCCGAGACGTTGGGTCGCGCGGGTGAGGGCGACATAGAGTTCAGACGCACCGCGTGGGCCGTCGGCGATGATTCGCTCCGGTTCCACGACGAGCACGGCATCGAACTCCAGGCCCTTCGTTTCCGAAACCGGCACAGCGCCGGGCACACTCGCAGGTCCGATGACGACGCTCGTACCCTCGCGTCCGGCCTCGTCCTGATTGAATTCGTCGATGGCGGAGGCTAGTTCGTCGGCGGATATTTGTCTGGACCACGGCGCGATCCCGCAGGCGCGGACGGACTCGGGTGGCTGGACGTCTGGCGCGAACTCGGCGAGCAAGGCGGCGGCGACGCTCATGATCTCGGCGGGGGTGCGATAGTTCACCGACAGGGATCGGTAGATCCAGCGGCCGGGAACGTACGGCTCCATCATCGTCGCCCACGATCGGGCACCTGCGGGTGAACGTCGTTGCGCGAGATCACCTACCACCGTGAAAGACCGGTCCGGGCAACGGCGCATCAGGACTCGCCAGTCCATCTCGGACAGCTCTTGTGCCTCGTCGACCACGATATGCCTGTACGTCCAGTCTCGGTCAGCAGCAGCGCGTTCGGCGAGCTCCCGGGTATCGCGTTCGACGAAACGATCCGCCAGGTCCTCGGCGTACAGCATGTCTTGGGCGAGGAGATGATCCTCGTCGTCCATCAAGTCTTCACGACTGATCATCATGTCCAGCACGCCCGCTGCATACGCAGCCTCGTCGCGGCGTTCACGTTCGGCACTCTGGTCGACGGGCTTGTCCCGGCCGAGCATGTCCACCAATTCGTCGAGAAGCGGAACGTCGGACACCGTCCAGGCATCACCCTCTCGGCGCAACAGTGTCTCGTCTGCGCCTGCCTTGCGTAGGCGTTCCGGCGAAGTAAACAGCTGTGTCAGTAGCTCTTTCGGTGTCAAGATCGGCCAGAGTGCGTCGAGTGCGGCGGCAAACGCGTCATTCTCCGCCAACTCTGCGGTCAGATCTGCGCGCACTTGTTCCCAGGCTTCACGGTCACTGCGTGTCAACCATCCCTTGCCGATCCGCGCTATCGCCCGCTCGGTCAGTGCCCAGGTGACGATTTCGGTGAACACAGTCCGAGCGTCGTTGTGGGGGAGTCCGCTCGAACGAGCTTCTTCTCGGGCCCACTCCGCAGTTTCGGCGTCGATTCGCACTGTGACGTCCGCCAATTCGATCAACAACGGGTTCTCGGGCAATCGCTGATGATCGGCAATCGCTGCGCCGAGAACGTCCAGGATCTTCAGCGAGCCTTTGAGCCCAGCGGCCTCAGGAGCGTCCTCGGCGGTGACGCGTAAACCCGGAACGAGATCACCGGTGGTCATGAACACCACGTCGGACTCGCCCAGCGACGGCAGTACGCGGCCGATGTGGTTCAGGAACGCCGGGTTCGGCCCGACCACGAGGACGCCGTGACGTTCCATTCGCTCTCGCTGCGTGTAGAGCAGGTAGGCGACGCGGTGCAAGGCGACGACGGTTTTCCCGGTACCGGGGCCACCTTCGATCACCAGCACCCCGGGGTGTTCGAGTCGGACGATGTCGTCCTGTTCGGCCTGGATGGTCGCCACGATGTCCCGCATTCCCTCACCGCGGGGTGCATTGACTGCTGCGAGCAAGGCGGAATCGCTGTGGGTGTCGTGTTCTGCGCCGTCAGGGCGCCCGAGTACCTCGTCGGTGAAATCGACCACGTGTCGACTGCGTGTGTGGAACTGACGGCGTCGACGCATGTTCTCCGGGTTTGCAGCGGTGGCAACGTAGAACGGGCGGGATGCCGGCGCCCGCCAATCGAGCAGCACCGGTTCGTAGTCGTTGTCCGCATCGAGAAGGCCGATTCGGCCGATGTACGAAGTCTCACCCGACAGCGAGTCCAACCGGCCGAAGCACAGGCCGTTGTCGGCTACGTCCAGCCTCTTCACCTCTTTGGCGAGCGCGCGCACCTCTGCATCGCGTTCCATGAGTGCTTCGCCGTTTCCGCGCAGAGCGGTGCTGTACCTGCCCTTGACTCGGGCGCGCTCCGCATCGAGGCGTGCGTAGAGCGTCTCCACATAGTTCCGCTCGGATCGCAGTTCTTCTTCGTATCCCTGGGTTGGCACGTGCCCTCACTTCCGCTGGCTGTTCCGATCCCGTAGTGGGTCGTGCGGGATCGGAAGAGCCATTCTGCGGCACTACCCGGGCCTTGCCGCAAGGCCCCCGGTGCGATATACATTGATAGTGGAAGGGAGTGTCGATCCTCCCTCGGCTTTTTCCCACAGATCCTCTCGCGACCCCCCAGCCTGATGCACGGCTCCCAGCCTGATCGATGTTTGGACCCCGAGTGTCACGGGTACAAATCCAGTGACCGGTGTTCCAAAAACGGTTCCCCTCATGAACTTACGTGGATCGAGGGATTGTGAAGGCGATACTGGCAACGGCCGCGAGCATCCTTCTGGTGGTTGCCCTGGCCGTCGCCGTCTTGCTTCTCCTTTCCGGATCACCGCGCGAAGGTACTTCGCACGAGCTCGCCGATACGGTTCACACGATCGGTGGGAAGCCGACAACCTGCACCGAGTTGTTCGGTGAAACATGCAGCTTTGCTTTGCAGTCGGACTACAACCAGTGGGGACAAAACCTCGAGGGTTTTGTCAATGCCGGGACCCTCGGACCTTTCGCCCGCAGTATCGGCTTCGTGGCGGAGGCGAAACTGAGCTTGCAGGCATGCGAGGTCAGCGCAACCGCCGGGCGGACGATTCTCGATTTCTACACTCTCGCCGAGATCGACCACCCCACGGCCACCACCACCGACCTCTTCCCCTTCTGGAACGAGTCCCGCCAATTCCTGTGCCCGGTAAACAGTTTCTGAGAATGCTGTTTGCTATTTGAGATGTTCGAGACGCATCGCTCGCTCGGAGCCAGGTTGGGCGCAAGCGCGCGAATCGTGGACAGCGTTCCGCCCACGGGGGGATCGGTCTGTAACTGGCTCATGAGCACTGAATAACACACGAGAGTGAACGGCACTCCCCTCGGTGGCCGCTTCTTGTACGCGTTGCGGCGTGTCGGTGCACGGATGTTTATGCGAATTTCGACGGGGTAGGGCCTTCTGTGTGGGAGTCCTACCTGTGTGGGATCCCCGAGCGAGAATCCGAAACGTATTGGAGGGTCAACGTGCCAGATGACAAGAGCGGTCCCAGCGAGGGAATCAAAGGCGTCGTAGAGGACGTCAAGGGTAAGGCCAAGGAAGCCGTGGGTGCGGTTTCCGGAAACGACAGTTTGACCCGAGAGGGCCGCGCCCAGCAGGACAAGGCCGAAAGCCAGCGAGAAGTCGCGAAGAAAGAGGCAGAAGCCGAGAAGGCTCGCGCAGAAGCGGCCGCGGACGAAGCGCGACAGAAGTCCGAGCAATAGCCCCTGACGCACTCGTCACCCTCGGCCTGGGATTGATCCCAGCCGGGGGGTGAGTCGTGGCTCCGCGTTCAGTTTGAAATCTCTACTTACATAAGGCGTAACAAGATTCTTGCGCCCAGCATGACGATCAAGAGGAGCTGTTCGATGCCTTCATCTCAGTCCGTCCCAGGTGCACCGGCCCCGAAAGCGCCGGACCTGAAAGAGCCGGTCAAGCCTCGACAGCCGTTGCCGCCCAAGGATGACCAGCGGCAGCCGGAGGTGCGTACCGTCGCGGGTGCCGAGGAGAAGGTGAAGGGAAACGGTCGCGGCCAGCGGGGGGAGTACCTCACCACCGCAACCGGTACACGTCTCTACGAGACCGACCACTCACTCACTGCCGGCGAGCGCGGCCCGACTCTTCTTCAAGACCACCACCTGCGTGAGAAGATTACACACTTCGATCACGAGCGAATTCCGGAGCGCGTCGTCCACGCCCGCGGGGCGGCCGCACACGGAACGTTCCTGGCGAATGGCGCGGCCGAAAACATCTGTAAAGCATCGGTGTTCGCTTCCGGTGCTCGAACCCCGGTGTTCGTGCGGTTCTCGACGGTGCTGGGTTCACGAGGTTCGGCGGACACCGTACGCGACACACGCGGTTTCGCCACCAAGTTCTACACCGACGAAGGTGTCTTCGACCTGGTGGGCAACAACATCCCGGTGTTCTTCATCCAGGACGGCATCAAATTCCCGGACATCATCCATGCCGCGAAGCCCCACCCGGACCGCGAGATCCCGCAGGCGCAGAGCGCGCACGACACATTCTGGGATTTCGTGTCGCTGCACACCGAGGCCACGGCGCACACATTGTGGAACATGTCCGATCGCGGCATCCCGCGCTCCTATCGCATGATGGAGGGCTTCGGTATTCACACGTTCAGGCTCGTGAATGCCGATGGCGAGACGAATCTGGTGAAATTCCACTGGAAGCCGGCCGCCGGAGTGCATTCACTCGTGTGGGAGGAAGCGCAGATCGCCGGCGGTGTGGATCCGGATTTCCATCGACGCGATCTTGCCGACGCCATCGAGGCGGGCGCATATCCGTCCTGGGATCTGGGCGTGCAGGTGTTCCCTGATACCGAAGACGAAATGTTCGAAGGCATAGATCTATTGGATCCCACCAAGATCGTGCCCGAAGAACTCGCGCCGGTTCAGGTCATCGGAACGATGACACTCGACGCCAATCCGACGAACTTCTTCGCCGAGACCGAGCAGGTTGCATTCCATCCGGGTCACTTGGTTCCGGGTGTCGACATCACCAACGATCGTCTCCTGCAGGCACGTTTGTTCTCGTACCTCGACACCCAGATCACGCGACTCGGTGGCCCCAATTTCGATCAGATCCCGATCAACCGTCCTCACGCGCCTGTCAACGACATGCTTCGCGACGGCTTTCATCAGGACGGTGTACATACCGGAGTTGCGCCGTACCATCCCAATTCGTTGGACGGTGGGTGCCCGTTCTTGGCCTCGGCGGAGAGCGCGGCCTATATCGAGGTGCCCGAAGAAGTTTCAGGGCGAAAGGTGAGGCAGGCGCCGGCATCGTTCGACGATCACTTCTCGCAAGCTCGACTCTTCTATCGCAGTCTCTCCCCTGTCGAGCAGGAGCACGTCGCGCAGGCGTATACCTTCGAATTGGGTAAGTGCTACGAGGAGAACATCAAGACCCGGAATCTGGGCATCTTGGCAAATATCGACGCGGGTCTCGTGTCGATCGTCGCAGGGGGGCTTGGCCTTCCGGTTCCCGAACCGACCGAGCCGTTGAGTGATCCGGAGCTCAGCCCTGCACTGTCCCAGGTTGGTGCGGAATGGCCGGTAGACGGAAGGATCATCGCACTACTGGTCGATGAGAACTCCGATCTCGAAACGGTTGTCGCCGTTCGAGACAAGATCTTCGACGCCGGCATGGTGCCGCTGATCCTCGGCCCGCACGGCGGAACCATCGGGGACGGTGACGACGCGGTGACGGTGCAGCGAACGTACCTCACAGCTCGTTCGATCGAATTCGATGCAATCCTGCTGAGCGGCGACGTTTCTCGGATCGGCGAGGGCAAGTTGGATCCACGGGTGGAGACTCTGCTGAACGAAATGTATCGTCACAGCAAGGCAATTGGTGGTTGGGGAGAGAGCATGAGTGCGCTGGCTGCGGCCGGTATCGACGAGTCTGCATTGGGAGTCGTCGTCGATGCAGACGCGGAAGGAGCGCTCGCCTCGCTGGCTCAGCTTCTGAAGACGCACCGCGTGTGGGGGCGTTTCGAGGTGCCGCCTACATCCTGAGTGCCGACGTACGTTCGAACCTGCGGTGTGGCCGAATTGCCAGTTCGGCCACACCGTCGGAGTGAAGACGAGTGAAGGGACGAAACAGTGGCTCGCAAGGACTCACAACCTCAACTCAAGGATCAAGAACTCTACGAAGAGCTACGCGAGAAGGGCGATTCCAAGGAGAAGGCGGCCCGAATCTCCAATGCGGCCGCCAATCGAGGGCGGTCGAATGTCGCCAAGTCCGGCGGACAATCCTCGCCGTACGAGGAGTGGACAGTCGACGAGCTGAAGAAACGTGCCAAGGAACTCGATCTGCACGGCTATTCGAAGCTGAACAAGGGTGAGCTGATCGAGCAACTCCGCACTCACTGAGCTGTGTTCTGCTCGAGTCGTATTCTGCTTGTGCAGAATACGACTCGAGCGGTCGGTTCAGTGCCCTTCTTGATCGAAGAGTTCCTGACCTTCCAGTCGTTTGACCCGTCGGTGTTCCATCAAGATGGCCAGTGTTCCGACGATGAAGGACACCACGCACACGACGCCGGCAATGACTGCCCAACCACGAAATCCGTAACCTGCTGCCACCAAGGTCAATCCGAGTGTTGCCAGGCCCAGTCCGATCAGCAGGTATCCGGGATAGTTGCGACCGTCGCTGATTGCCTCCCCTGCGTGCGATCGATTTGTGTGTTCGTCATCTACCGGTGAACTTTCGCTCGCGTTTGTCACGGCACACTCCATCCTGAGCTCATGACGACTTGCGATTCTTCGCTCGTCGTCGGTTCACAGGGCAACTACCCGATCGGTGACTGGATGAAACGGTCGGAGTAGTGCCGAAAGGGGTAGAAGGTCGTACGCTCGAAGTATCGGATGTGGATGAAAACCGGTGCGAGGAAGCCCTATGAACGCGAAGCCGACTCCCGACATATTCTCGGTAGGTACACCGACTCTCGGTGTCGAAGAGGAGTTCTTGCTCTGCGATCCGCAGACTGGACATCCCACTCTGCGCAACTCCGAGGTTGCTGCCGCCGGGCGGGAACTCGGTATCTCGCTGCAACTCGAACTCACGCGCTGTCAGGTGGAGACGTCTACGTCGATCGGAAACCATATTCGTGATCTTCGTGATCAACTCTGTGAGTCGCGTGCCGTCACCGCCGACGCCGCTGCCCGTGTGGGTTGTCAACTCATCGCAGTCGGGACGCCGTTCTACGATCCGCCGGTAGACGAGATCACTCAAACGTCGCGATACCAGCGAATGGCCGGTCAATTCAGAGCGATCACCGAAGGTGTGATGTGTGGTTGCCACATTCATGTCGGTGTGGAAGATCGAGAACGATCGGTCCAGATCATCAACCATCTGCGCCCATGGTTACCGACCTTGTTGGCACTGACGGCGAACTCTCCGATCAGCGCCGGTCGCGATACCGGTTATGCGAGTTGGCGTTACGTTCTGTTCGGCCGATGGCCCAGTTCGGGTCCGCCGCCCTACTTCGAGTCCGTGGCGCACTACGAAGATGCTGTTGCAGCAATGCTGGAGACAGGGGTCATTCTCGATCCACACATGGTCTATTGGGATGTGCGCATGTCGGATCACCTTCCCACCGTGGAGATTCGGATCAGCGACGTGCCCGCCACCGTGGAGGAGACGATGACTCTGGCCACACTGGTGCAGGCACTCGTCGGTACCGCATCCGCCGCGATCACGAAAGGTGAAGCAGCGCCTGCTGTCGATCACGAGCTACTCCGCGCGGCTTGCTGGCGGGCGGCGCGTGACGGACTCGACGGGAGGTCGCTGGACGTGGAATCCGTGCGCTTGCTGACTGCACACCAGGCGGTTCGGCAATTGGTGGATCACGTCGAACCTGCGTTGACTGCATTCGGAGAATTCGAGCAGGTCACGGCCTCCTTGGACAAGGTGTTCAGCAACGGAAACGGGGCGATCGTGCAGCGCCGTCAACTCACGCGTCGGTCACGTGTAGCTGATGTGATCGACGAGTGCGCTCGACGCACTTTCGAAGGGTGCAGTTCGCAAGGGGGCAGTGAGCTGTAAGGCACGGTTGGAATGGGCATTCGAGAACTTTCAATGTCTTGTCGAAGTCACCGATCGGACTGCAGGAGGAGGAACATATGAATGGCGATCCACGACCCGAGCTTCCGTCGGACAAGGATCTCGACGATATGTGCAGGCAATTGGCTGCGGCAGTAGAGGAAAACGGTCTGTCGGTGGCGACGGCGGAATCGTTGACTGCCGGGAACATCGCCGCACATCTGGGAAAGGCGCCGGACGCCGGATCGTGGTTTTGTGGTGGGATCGTCGCGTACACCCGCGAGGTGAAACATTCCGTACTTCATGTTCCGGACGGGCCAGTGGTCTGCGAAGAGGCAGCCAGGGTCATGGCGCACAGCACCGCCACACTGATGGGTGCGTCGCTAACGCTGGCCGTCACCGGTGAAGCCGGTCCTGATACCCAGGAGAACGTTCGACCCGGAACTGTGTGGTTCGGAGTCGTCGACCATGGGACCGCCGAAACGGAGAAGCAGGTTTTCTCGGGCGACCCCGAAGCTGTCCTCGGTGCAACTGTCGAGCACGCGATCCAACTACTTCTGCGTCACGCATCCGGTCGCCACACACCGAGTTCGAGAGTTGTGAACTAGTCGAGTTTTCAACTCTTCGAACGGTTCTTCTTGTGACGACCTGTGTGTTTCGCAGGCGCCTGCGCGGTTGGAACCAGATGACCGTCGGCCGTGTATTTTTCGACTACGAGGTTCTTGCTGACTCCTCGGTTCGCATCCACTGCGCAAGTGATTGCTTCCTTGTCGGAATTGAAAGGTTCCTCGGTCGAAGAGCCGTCGGGCATCGTGATTTTGTACCGATCCATACATCGACTATTGCGGGTTGATCCGTCTCCGACAACCCGAGTTCACGGAAATATCGGTCTGGGAGTCAGGCGGATCAGCGGGTCCAATACTCTTCGGGACGTTGACCCGGACGGAATCCGTAGTGCGCGAGCATCGCGGTCGCTTCCGGAAAATTGGCTGCCAGAGCTTCGGGCACATGTGCATCGCTGCCGAATGTCACCGCTTTACCTCCCTCTTCGCCCCACCATTGGGGTATCCAGGGCAACAGCCGACGGGTGTTCATCTCGAGGATCCGGTCGCTGTCGGCGATGGCGCGCATCGCATTTCGGAATCCCTCTTCGAATCGACGGGGATCGAAAGGTCCGGCACTTTCGATCGGCCATGCACGCACCGCGTAGTCGATATGGGTGAACACCTCGAAGGTCCGAGAGTCAGCCACCATACGCGGGATCTCATCGAGGTATGCCCACATGACTTCGTCGGCACTCCACTTTCGAAACAGAGTGTTCGGTTCACTCCGATCGTCGCCGACCTCAAGCGTGTGCAAGGAACCCAATACCCGGTCGATGACACCGAGATCAAGGAGGTGCGACGCCTGCGCTTCGTGCAGGTGCGGTTGTCCGAACTCGACGCCGGTGAGTATCCGCAATTCAGGAAAACGGTGTCGGCATCGTTCGATGCTGTCGAGATAGCCGCCGACGTCGAGGATCGGTGCGCGCGCAAGTCTGTTGCATTCGTCCGGATGCGTGCGACAGCGGTCCACCGGTGTCCCACGACCACTCGCTGTGAACATGACTGTCCGCGGGTAGTTGCATGTTCGGTTCGTACCAGAGCCGGGAGTTTCGGGGGGCGGTTAAAGCTCGGACTGTCGCGCGAATTCGCTCTGTGCAGTGGTTCCCCAGATCTCGGAGGACTGAGTCTCGGGCTCGCTGTCCAGCTTTCGGACGTCGTGAATGAACTCCACACCGTGCAGTTCGTCGGACGGAACCGACAGAAGCTTGCACGTGGTGCTGACGAAGAATCGCTGGACATCTTCCAACTCGAGACGCCCACCGGGCCGGTACCAATGCGCGACCCCGGTACACATCTCGAGTATCGCGAGTCGGCTCAATGCCAGATCTTCGATGTCGAAGGCGCCCACGCGTTGTCCGCGTTCGAGGATCTGTCCGAAAAGTTGCTCGTACTCGTCGCGCAGGGTCTGCAACTCGATGCGGTTGTCTCCGGTCAACCCGCGCATCTCGTACTCGGCGACGCGGGCAGTCAGTTGGTTGACGGCGGTAATGCCGACGTGTGACGACACCAGGCCGGCGAGCTGGACTACGGGATCGGCGCTTCGGCGCATTGCCCGCTCTCCCGACTGCGTCAGCTCGTCGAGGCAGGACCGAATGATCGAGGCCAACAGTGACTCTTTGCTGCCGACGTAGTGGTAGAGCGTTGCCGAGTTGATGCCGGCTTCGGCTCCGAGCTCACGAATGCCGGTGGCGGCGAATCCTTTCGTCGCGAACAGCGTGACTGCCGCCCGTTGAACGCGCCCCAGGTCCATGATCCTCATTTCGGTTGGTTGCCCAATCATGCTAGCATCGCCGCCGAAATCGACCGGCTGTCAATCAGTCGATTGATAGCTGTTTGTGAACTGGCAAATTGCATCTCAACTAATCAATCGATCGATTGAAATACGCTTGACTGTGCCCTGGGTCACTGCATAGTCTCCTTGTCGAGCCTCCCTCTCGGTGCGAGAGCTAACAGGGCACTCCATACAAGGAGCAATGACATGAACGACGCGAATCCCCCATCTCCCGCAACTGTCGACAGGCCTGCCCTGCGGCGTGTGGCCGGATCGGTTCTGGTCGGCACCACGATCGAGTGGTACGACTTTCAGATCTACGGCGCCTCCGCCGCGTTGGTCTTTGCGCCGCTGTTCTTTTCGGGCGCAGACCCCGCGCTGGCGACAATTCTTTCCTTCGCCACCTTCGCTGTCGGCTTCCTGGCGCGGCCACTCGGCGGTGTTGTGATGGGCCACTTCGGCGACCGCATCGGACGCAAGAAGGTCTTGGTGCTCGCACTTCTCTTGATGGGAGCAGCGACGTTCCTGGTCGGCGTCCTTCCGACCTCCGCCCAGATCGGTGTGTGGGCCCCGATTCTTCTCGTATTGCTGAGACTGATTCAGGGCTTCGGCGTCGGGGGTGAGTGGGGCGGTGCAGTTCTGACTGCTGTGGAATACGCACCCAAGAACCGCCGCGGTTTCTACGGCAGTATGCCGCAGGTCGGTGTGCCTGCTGGCCTTCTGCTGGCGACGGCCGTCATGTTCGGCACCAAGACGCTCACCGGGGACCAATTCCTGGTGTGGGGGTGGAGAATTCCCTTCCTGCTGAGTATCGCGTTGGTCGCCGTCGGGCTTTACATTCGCACCGCGTTGGAAGAGACTCCCGCATTCGCTCGCGTGAAGCAGCAGAACACTGCGGTCAAGATTCCGATGGTCGACGCGTTCAAGAACTACCCTCGTCAAATCATTCTTGCCGCAGGTTCGATGATCAGCACGGGCGCTTACTTCTACATCCTCAACACCTACAGCCTGACCTACGCCGATCAGTTCGATCTGCTGTCCGGAAACCTCATGCTCGGAGCGGTCATGGTGTCCGCGCTCGTTGCAGTCATCTTCATTCCGATCTTCGGTCAACTGTCCGAAAAATTCGGCCGACGCCGGATCCTGATGGTCGGCATCACCGGCATGGGAGTGTGGGTCTTCGTTGCATTCGCCGCGATAGATACCGGCAACTTCTGGATCACCACCGGCGCATTGGCAGTCGGCGCATTCATGCTCAGCATCTCGTACGGGCCGCAGGCGACGTTCATCGCGGAACTGTTCGACGCACGGGTGCGGTACAGCGCAGCGTCCATCGCTTTTCAGATCGGGGTGCTCTTGGGTGGTGCAATCGCGCCGATGGTTGCCGCCATGTTGGTTCGCGCAACCGGTGGATCGCTTGCGGTCGCTGTGTATATCGCTGCCCTGTCTGTTATTTCGCTGATCAGCGTCTACTTCGTCCGTGACACCGACCTCGACGAAGGAAGTCGCGACATGTACATCGATGACAACGGGGCGTATCTGCCGCCGGTCGATCAACGCTCCACGGTTGTCAACTAATAGAGGAAACTTCAATGATCACAAAGAGTTTCGAAGAGATCTCTGTCGGAGACATTGCGGTGACGGACCCGCGGGTCGTCACCGAAGACTATGTGCGAAGTTTCGCCGACCTCACCTGGGACCGCCATCCCCTTCACCTCGACCCCGACTACGCGCAGCAGACGCGCTTCGGTCGCCAGATCGCCCACGGTGCCCTCATGTTGTCCACCTTGCTCGGTCTGGTGGAGTTGGACCCCCGTTACCTGCAGTGCTTCTACGGGCTCGATCAGGTCAGATTCCACCGGCCGACTTACCTCGGCGACTCGGTGCATGCGGTGTCGGAAGTGCTGTCGGTGCGCCCTCGCTCGGACGGTGAGACCGCGATCGTGACGTCGAAAGGCTCACTCGTCAACCAAGACGGAGACCTTGTCTTCTCCGGCGAATTCTCATTCCTGGTAGGCGAGACCCATTCCCTCGACCTCGAAGTGGGTGCTCGGTGAGTTCTCGGCGGCATATGTCATGGTGGCAGGACCTCGAAGCAGAACACTTCGAATGGGCTGTGCCAGAGCACTTCAACATTGCGCACGCATGTGTCGATGTACAGAATCCCGATGATCTGGCCCTCGTCGTAGACACCGGTGGGCACTGGGCGCGGTACACATTCGGTGAAGTCGCCACGATGAGCCGAAAGTTCGCGACCGTGCTCGCGGATCTCGGCCTGGTCTCAGGCGATCGCGTCGGTGTGATGGTCCCACAGGGAATCGAGGTTCTGGCGACACATCTGGGCGCCTTCCGATCCGGAATGGTCACCGTTCCACTTTCGGTCAAGTTCGGATCGGATGCGTTAGTACATCGGATGCGTGACTCCGGCGCGAAAGTTCTTGTGGTCGAGAAGGACTGCTATGAAAGAGTTGCCGACGGAATCGGTGAGATGCCGGGTCTCGAAGCCGTAATCGTGGTCGGAAGGCTCGATCGGCTCTCCGATTCGACGCCCGTGCAAATCCTCGATTTCCACAGCCTCGTCGACGATGCCGCAGAAAGTAGTGAACTGGTAGCCACGGGCCCCGATTCACATGCCATCATCATCTACACCTCAGGGACGACCGGGAATCCGAAAGGCGCGCTCCACGGGCACCGAATTCTCCTGGCGCACATGCCCGGTATGCGGACGGCGTTCGACAATGCTCCGCAGCTGGGAGACGTCTTCTGGACGCCGGCAGACTGGGCCTGGATCGGTGGTTTGTTCGACGTACTGTTCCCCGCACTTGCGTTGGGGTGCCCCGTAGTTGCGACGCCCGACAAATTCACGCCTTCGCGTGCGGTCGAGATTCTGAGCCGTCACAAGGTGACGGGCGCCTTCATTCCTCCCACTGCCCTCAAGCAGATGCGAAGCATCGGCGTCGACAAGACTGCTGCGCGTGGTATTCAGCTGCGGGCATTGGGAACCGGTGGTGAGGCACTCGGTGACGCGCTGCAAGCCTGGGTTGCGAGCACTCTCGGCGTAGCTGTCAACGAGTTCTACGGGCAGACGGAAATGAATCTGACCATCGGCACGTCGCGGTCGAAGTGGAGTCCCGCCAGCGGTTCGATGGGCCGCGCCTTCCCCGGCTTCGAAGTCACCCTCCTCGATCCACTCGGCGAGCCGGTCGAGATTGGTGAGGTAGGCGAGATCTGTGTGAAGGCAGGCAACCCCGGACAGTTCCTCGGATATTGGAACCAGCCGTCGAAGACCGATGAAAAGGTGTACGACGGTTGGATTCACACCGGTGATCTGGGTCGGACTGATGACGCCGGGAACTTCTGGTACCAGGGACGTGCCGATGACGTCATTTCGTCCGCGGGGTACCGAATCGGCCCCGGAGAGATCGAAGAGTGCCTGCTCTCGCACGACGAGGTAGCCATGGCAGGTGTCATCGGTGTTCCGGATCCGTTGCGCGGCGAAGCGGTTCACGCTTTTGTCGTACTGTCCGAGGGGTCGAACTCCTCGGAGGAGCTCCGTTCGGAGTTGCAGACCCACGTGAAAAGTCGCCTTGCTTTCTACCAGTACCCGAGGGAGATCACGTTCATCGACAGCTTGCCGCTCACCACTACCGGCAAGATCCTCCGACGTGAACTCCGAGCGCTGGCCACCTCCGCGAACGGACTCGGCTAGCAGAGGGCTACATGTTGGGTAGGACCACGACGAAGAACCAGCCGCTCAGTGCCAGACCGATGAATCCGGTGAAGAGGCCGACTATTGCATCCCATGGCAGCTGGCGGGCATTCGAGAGCAGATGCCCGCCAGACTTCTTCGGGTGACGTCGGAGCGCGAAGATTCCTGTTGTGATCGCGCCGACGCCCAGCAGGATGCCGAAGCCGAAAGCCCAGAACAGGAGTACCGACAGCGCGCCGAGCATCTCAGACCGCTCACTCCAGCGTGCGATGCGCTGTGTTTCGGTGGGCGGAGGCCACTTGTGTGAAGGCGACAGAGCTGCTCCGAAACGGCGGGTGTGGTGACGAATTGACTGGTCGCTGAGAAACATTGTCCACCACGCCTGGAGTTGAGTCGATGTGCCGCTGGTATGTACTCGTCTACCCCGTCTTCGCGGATGTATTCCGCTGATTTCGAGGCTAGGTGGTTGCCGCTTCTTCCCAGGAGTTTCCATTCCACACGATGGAGATGGGGTATTCGTTGTTGACCCCGTTTTCCCAGTAGTCGATGACGCCGTGGCGCTCCGATTCGAGTTCGATCCAGCCGATGCTGAATCCCCCTCGAAGTACGCGTTGAGCCCGGCGGTCGATCTTGTCCAGGGAACTGCAGAGTCCTCGCACGCGGGAGTCGATCCAGCCCGCAGAGGCATCAAGAACGGTGATCTCGACGATGCTCGCGTCGCTCAGCGGAATCTCGATGAGAAGCTCGCCGGAATCTCGTACCTCTCGAGTCGATCGATTCTCGTAGGCGTGCAACAGCTCTCGCGGTTCGAACACCGAAGGGTCGCCGTCGGACCGTCGAGACCAACCGAAACGCTGCACGGACACATTGTCTCCCACGAATTGCAGGAATGTCATTCGATGTGAATGAGGCCGTCCAGGGCGTCCAGTACCCGGTCCAGCCCGAACTCCCAGGCCGCCTCGGGGCTGTACGGGGAGTTCTTGGCCTCGCCGGCCGCCCCTCCGACTCGCTGCGCCAGCGGGAAGTCGTCGCCGAGATAAGCAGCCAGACGCTGGTTCCAGGACGACCACACCTCGGCCATGTCGGCTGCTCGGGGGTCAGGGCGCCGCGCTTGCGCCGAGGATCGGGCGAAGTCGGCGACAAATGTCAGGGCGGAGTCCCGGTCGATGTCGCTCAGTCCCGTGCCGTCGAAGGCGTGAAGTTCGTGGTCGTACTTCGCGATAGTTCCCGGACCCAACGCGGAGCGCTGATCGGAGATGTCCAGGAGCCACCAATGCTCCGTATAGAGGGCAAGTTCTTCCTCGGCGACCCGACGCACACGTTGGCGCCAGGTCATGTTCCCGTACGGCAGGAGTGGGCTGTGTCCGTGTACGGCGTCGACCATGAGCACCAGCAGATCGTCGCGGGATCCGACGTGGGTGTACACCGCCATGCCCGAGATTCCGAGTTCGGCGGCCAATCGGCGGACCGTCACGGCGTCGAGGCCGTCGGTATTCGCGACGGAGATCGCGACGTCGACCGCCTGTGAGGTGGTGACCTTCGCTCGCGGGCCGCGGGTGCCACCCTTCGGCGCGAGGGGGTGATCGCGCCAGAGCAGGTCGATCAGTTCGCGTGCCATCAGTCGTCTCCAGAAATCGGGAATACCTCAACGGTGGTATACCTTATACGGTGCATACTGTATGCACTGCATAAGGTTTATTGATCATGGGAGGCCCACGATGAAAATCACCAGCACTGCTCTGTCCTTGAACGTCGCCGACACCGACGCATCGGCAGACTTCGCGAAAACCCATTTCGGTTTCACCGAGGCCATGGCCGATGACGGCTTCGTTTCCCTGAATCATCCGGATGCCGGGGTCAACGTGGTCTTCCTGCGCACCGGGCTCGGGACGTTCAAGCCCGACTTCGTCGCAGGTCCGGCCGGTCAAGGCTTGCTCATTGCATTCGTGGTCGACGATGTCGACGCCGAGTTCGCCCGCATCGCTGCTGAAGGTGCCTCCGTCGTCACCGAACCGGAGACGGAACCGTGGGGTGAGCGTTACTGCCAGTTCGTCGACGCCAACGGAATCGTGTGGCAACTCGTTCAGTGGGTGTGAAGAACCCGAGCGCTCGGCTCCGCGGCGCGCGGCGCAGAACGTAACCAGAGGGCGCGTTCGACGGACTGGGCTTGGAAGCGCTGCGGTGAGATCCCGTGCGCAGTGCGAAACGCTCGGCTGAATGCGGGCAGGTGCGCGTAACCCAGGTTCCTCGACACCGTGCCGGGTGCAACCCCGAGTTGGAGTTGGGTGCGTGCCTGGGTCATCCGTGAAAGCGATCGCCACTGCGGATACGTGGTGCCGGTTTCGATACGGAACTCCCGGCGCAGCCTGGCCGCGTCGGTACCGAACTCTTGCGCCCACTCGTCCAGAGTGCGAGGGTCGGCCGGGCGGGCGGCGGTCGTCGCTGCCAGTCGTGTGGCAATCGAAGCGGCGGGCGAGGTGTTCGAAACCGGTTGTGCAAGAGGGCCGGTGGCGATGATGTCGAATGCCATGGCGCTGTCGTGGCCGCGCGGGCGCAAGGGCGTGTAGGCGGCGACGAAAGTGTGCAGCAATGCCAACTCGTCAGCGGGGGAGAACTGCACGGTCTCGAGGGCGTCGGCAGATACGGTCGACCCGTTCGAGGAACGGAAGCCGAGCGGCAGAAGCAGTGAACCAGTCGGAACCGTGACGGTATTGAGGACGCCTGCAGGAAGAATCATGGCCTCTCCGGTGCGCAGTTCCCAGCTGCGGTCCGCGACGTCCACCCGGGCTTGGCCTCGGTAGACCCACACGGCGACGTGGGCGCCGTTGACGCGCGGCCACGTCGCATTGGCCGGTATCGGCGGCGCTGTTTCCCCGGGCTGCCTGGTCTCTGCGAGCATGCGGACCAATGCTTGATCGTTGTCGGTGTCCACGCTGCGATCGGTTGGACCGGAGAGGGCCCGGCGGCGATAGTCGCTCGGGCTCTCTCCCATCTGGGACCGGAACGCACGCGTGAATCCGCTGCCCGTTTCGAAGCCGACTTCGTTTGCAATCCAACCGATCTCGCGGTCCTGCTTCAGGTACTCCAACGACGCGGCGATCCGAGCTCGAAGCCGCCAGCGCGTGAAGGTGAGGCCGGTTTCTTCCACGAAGTATCGCTGGAGCGTTCGAATGCTGATCCCGGCACGCTTCGCGAATTGTGCCTCGGTGTCGTCGGTGCCAGGTGTTCGCAACAGGGCGTGCGCGATCTCGAACGCTTCCCGTGATTGCGGCAATTGCGGCAGCGAGGTGGCCCCGTCGTCGGCCCGGGTAATCATTTCGAACAAGGACGACGGGTGTGCAGCGTCGCCGCGCAGATAGCCCAGGTTGTGAACGAACTCGTGGATCAGTCTGTCTTCCCATCCGGGCGGAACGCGCAGACGCGTCACGGTAGCCGGCCCGGCGCTGACGCCGTTCGAGGGCGGAAGCAGGATGGGAAACGCGACGGAATCCGAGTCCGTCTCCATCGAATATCGCACGCTCGCCGGGATCCACAACAACTCGCCCGCCGGCACCTCGTAGACGGTCGATCCGGTCCTGACGCGTCCACTACCTGCGAGAACCCAGAACAACAGCGGTGAGCGGCCGATGCTTGGCTCGGTGCGGCAGGCGCGGATCGGCCCCAAGTCGATTGCGTCCGACCTTCCCGATAGTGGTAACACGTTGGCGCTCCTGGACAACCCTTGCGACTTAAGTATGGCTAACTTTACCTCTGCCGACTGTGTTCGCAGCGGCGCACTCTCGTATCTTCAGAAAGCCACATACTCATGCGCAGATCTCTACGCCCGACGGCGGCAGTACTCGCCGCGGTCGTCGCCCTCGCTCTTGCCGGCTGCTCGAATTCGTCAGGTAGTGACACCGGAACCGAGGGCACCCAGGAAACCTCCGGGGCCACCGAGGGCTGGCCGCGCACCGTCGATCACGGCGGCCGCAGTACCGGGATCACTGCAAAGCCGACTCGGATCGTGTCCACCTCGCCGTCGTTGACCGGTACGCTGCTTGCGATCGGAGCGCCGGTGGTCGCGAGTGCGGCGACAACGCCGTCGGGAATGACCGATGACCAGGGGTTTTTCTCCCAGTGGTCGGGCGTGGCGGCTGATCGTGGCGTCGCGGTGCTCTACCGAAATCTCGAGCTGGACCTCGACGCGATCGAGACCTTCGAGCCCGATCTGATCATCGGCTCCGCCAACGGCGGCGACTCGACACTCGATGCCTACTCACAGCTGAGCGACATCGCACCCACTGTTCTTCTCGACTACGGCGCCAGCTCCTGGGAGGAGCTCGCTGATCAGC
This sequence comes from Rhodococcus sp. OAS809, assembly GCF_040546695.1. NCBI lineage: Bacteria > Bacillati > Actinomycetota > Actinomycetes > Mycobacteriales > Nocardiaceae > Rhodococcus > Rhodococcus sp. OAS809. The sequence continues at coordinate 4,462,180 of NZ_JBEPOI010000002.1, forward strand.
TCGGGACTGTCACCGGACTCGAGAGCGAGGCCGCCAAAACCGTCGACGAATACGACAGCTGGGTCACCACCCAAGCCGTGAAGATCAAACTTCCCGAGCAGCCGGTGACGGCACTGGTCTACATGGGTGCCGACGGTGTCTGGACGTTCCGAGCCGACAGCCCGCAGGGCAATCTGCTGGCCTCGCTCGGCTTCACCTATGCCGAGCCCGCTGAGCAGTTTGTCGCTCCGGACAAGCGGGGTGCCTCCGGCGTCGCGATCGTCAGCTCCGAAAACATGTCTGCCGCACTAGACGGGGCGCAGACGCTGTTTGCCGTCTCGATGGGGCCCAAGGACGTGGAGAAGCAACTCGCGGCCGACCCGCTCCTTGCGAATCAACCTGCGGTCAAGGGTGATCGGGTATACGCGATGGGAACGGCAGCCTTCCGTCTCGACTACTTCAGTGCAAAGCAGACGGTCGAGTCGCTGGTGTCCACGTTCGGTGGATGACCGCGTGGGTGTTTCTGTGCAGTCCCGGACCGAAGCGCCACTGCGGTCCGGGACGGCCGCGCGTGCGGGGTTGTTGGTCCTCGTCTCCATCGTTGTAATCGTGCTGGCATCCGTCGGCGGACTCGTCATCGGCTCACGCAACATCCCCGTCTCCACTGTCCTCGATGCAGTTCTTTCCTACGACGCCGGTAACAACGAGCACCTGATTGTGATCGAATCACGTTTGCCTCGGACAATTCTCGGGCTTGTGGTCGGGGCCGCGCTCGGACTGGCCGGCGCGCTGATGCAGTCGATCACCCGCAACCCTCTGGCCGATCCGGGACTACTCGGTGTGAACGCCGGAGCATCAGCAGCAGTCGTGATTGCGATTGCCTATCTGGGGGTGACTTCGGTCGGCGGCTATCTGTGGTTCGCGCTTGCCGGCGCGGCCGTTGCCTCGGTAGGTGTGTACATGTTGGGGTCGGCGCATCGCAGCGCCGCGACCCCAGCGCGCATGGCGCTTGCCGGTGCCGCTGTTGCGACGGCGATCACGGCTCTCACCAGCATGGTTCTCATCAGTAACGAGGCCGCATTCAATCAGTTCCGATTTTGGGCAGTGGGTTCGTTGCAAGGCCGCGGCGGAGACGTGATCGTCACTGTTCTGCCCTTCGTCATCGTCGGTATCGTGTTGTCGTTGTTGCTGATTCGTCCACTCAACGCAATCGCGCTCGGCGAGGATGTCGCCAAAGGGCTCGGTGCCAGCACCGGACCCGCACGGGTCGGATCCGCTGTCGCAGTCATCCTGCTGGCAGGGGCCGCCACTGCGGCGGCGGCTGGACCGCTCGGATTCGTGGGCCTGGCTGCGCCGCACATCGTGCGCGGCGTCGTCGGGCCGGATCTGCGATTTCTTCTGCCGTGCGTGCTCGTTGTCGCCCCGGCATTTCTGCTCTTGGCCGACGTTCTCGGTCGCGTTGCCACCGCGCCGGGAGATCTGCAGACGGGGATCGCCGTGGCGGTGCTCGGTGGCCCCTTGTTTGTTGCGCTCGTTCGCTCACGTCGGGTGGCGTCGCTGTGAACGCGATTGCGGCGCAGCCGGTTCCACCGCTGTTCCGCGGTTGGGTGGTTCGAATCGGGCCGTACTCGTGGCGGATAGTTCCGCGAGTGCTGTTCGTAGCCGTGACAATCAGTGCGGCATTGGCGGCGCTCTCGTTTGCCACGCTGATGTACGGAACCTTGGATCTGTCCTTGGGGGATGTGTGGCGTGCCCTGCACGGCGAAGGCACCCCAGCGGCGGTTCGGTCCGTCCAGAATCGCCGACTGCCTCGACTGATCACGGCGATCGGTGTGGGCGGAAGCCTCGGTGTGGCCGGCGCGGTTTTCCAGACGCTTTCGCGCAATGTTCTCGGCTCGCCGGACATCATCGGTTTCACCACCGGCGCTGCGACTGCAGCCGTGGTTCAGATCGTCTTCTTCGGAGGCGGGGTACTGCAGACCGCGGGCGCCGCTGTTCTCGGCGGCATGCTGACGGCGCTTCTGGTGTACACGCTGGCACGCAAAGACGGAGTCAGCGGCGGTCTTCGACTTGTCCTGGTCGGTATCGGTGTGGGCGCGATGCTGAGCGCCGTGATGTCGTTCCTGGTGGTGCGTGCGGATATCGACGACGCCACCGTTGTGCAGCAGTGGACGGCCGGCTCGCTGACCGGGCGCGGTTGGCCACACGCGGTCAGTGTTGCGATCGCCGCCGGTGTTCTCGTTCCTGCTCTCGTCGTGGTGTCCCGGCGCGTCACCATGATGGAGATGGGCGACGACGCAGCGTCCTCGCTCGGGATCTCCGTGGAGCGATACCGATTTGCCGGCATTCTGCTTGCGGTCGCGCTCACCGGCGCGGCGACCGCGGCCACCGGCCCCATCGCATTTGTGGCGCTCGCCGCTCCCCAGATCGCACGACGGTTGGCACGGCGCAGCGGTGTTCTTGTCGCGACTTCCTTTCTGCTCGGCGCAGTTCTGCTGGCGGGCGCCGACTTGATCGCGCAAGCGGTCGAGGTCGGTCTCCGCACTCCGGTCGGTCTCGTCACCAGTCTGCTCGGTGGTGCCTATCTGATCTGGCTGCTCGCTCGTCAGGCCTGAAAAAACTCGCTACGAAAGAGATTCATGACTACTGCCACCCCAACATCGCGGCTGCGTGCCGAGAAGATCGAACTACGGTACGCCGATCGAACCATCGTGGACGAGTTGAGTCTCGAGATCCCCGATGGAGGGTTCACCGTCGTCGTCGGACCGAACGGGTGTGGCAAGTCGACATTGTTGCGTGCGCTCGGCAGAATGCTCGCACCTCGATCGGGTCGTGTTGTGCTCGACGGTAACGATATTCGGTCCTATCGAACCAAAGAAGTCGCCCGGCGAATCGCCCTGTTGCCACAGTCCCCGCTCTCTCCTGGAGCGATCAGTGTCGCAGACCTCGTATCCCGCGGCCGATATCCGTATCAGAGCATGCTGCGCCAGTGGTCACCCGAAGACGAGCATGTTGTCTCCGAGGCCCTGAATGAAGTCGGAATGCGATATGCAGCAGACCAATTGGTGGACGAGCTGAGTGGGGGACAACGTCAGCGGGTATGGATCGCCATGACGCTTGCGCAGCGCACCCCGGTGTTGTTGCTCGACGAACCGACCACCTTTCTCGACATCGCACACCAGATCGAGGTTCTCGACCTCTGTTCCCAACTCCACCAGTCCGGTCGAACATTGGTCGCGGTCCTGCACGACCTGAACCTCGCGGCCAGATATGCCACGCACGTAGTTGCCATGCGGTCCGGAAAAATTGTCATGCAGGGCAGTGCCTCGGACGTCTTCACCCCTGAGTTACTGCGCGAAGTCTTCGACCTCGAGGCGCTGGTTCTCGAAGACCCGGAAACCGGACGGCCACTTGTTGTTCCGCGTGATCGAAGACCTGTCAGTCAGCTACCCGTCCACAACTGAACCACCGATCAGGAGATATCAATGACTACCGCATCTCGACCTGAAGAAACTGAAACGTCTGCGTCGGCAAAGGCGCCACGCGGAGAAGACCACGACCGCGGTCTCAACGACGTGGTTGCCGTCGTCGAACGCGTCGAACGGCCGACCGAGAGCATCTTGCGCATCGCCGTCCAGTTGACTTCGTCGGCGGACGACCCGAATTGGTTGCGGCCCAACGTCGCATTTCGCATCCAGCTCGGTCCACAGTACGGCGACGTCTCTCGCGTCTACACGGTGCGCACCTGCAACGCGCCGAGCAGTTCGATGACCTTCGACGTAGTGCTGCACGGCCACACCAGCCCGATGATGAGGTGGGCCGCCGACCTGCGTGTGGGTGACACGTTCTCACTCACCGGTCCTCGCCCGCACTTCCTCGTTCCCGAGATCGCCGGGCGCCGCGTCGCACTGTTCGCCGACGATACCGCGATACCTGCCCTCTATTCGATTCTGCTTCAGTGGCCCGAGGGACTGACCGGCGTCGGCTGGGTCGCCACCGGTGACGCCGAGGCTTTCGCGGAACTACCCGTGATCCCCGGCCTCGAGCTGCACCATGTCGAAGATGGCCTCGCCGAGTACGCCGTCGAACTCGAAAACCCAGGAGACTACGCTGTGTGGGGTGCCGGGGAACGGGACGAGATGCGAGCCATTCGAGCGCATTTCCGCAAGACAGTCGGCCTGGCGAAGGACGATGTAGTTGTCTTCGGGTACTGGAAGCGAGGGGTCAGCACTACCGAGATAGATCAGAACAGACTTCGGAACTACACGAGCATCCTCGAAAACGGCGGCACGCTCGCAGACATCGACGATCTGGCAATCGGTATCTGACGCTATCACCGGGCACTAGTGCCGGCGGGAGGTTCGGGAACGTCGTGCCTCATCGCCTGTGAGACGTACCCCGTGCCGATTCTGACGCCGCCCAGCCACTCGGTGAGGCGCGCCGCCTCGGCATCGAGAGAACGTCGCGCAGACGCTGACACGGTCTCGAGCAATCGAACGTGCACCACACCGGTTTCGTCTTGGATCCAGCACCCAACGACGCGACCGTCGACCCAAGCGGTGGTGCCGGCATTACCGCGGGTGTCGAAGAGTTGGTTGCGGTGCGGGCCGAGGTAGAAGTCACGGTTCTTCCACCCCATGATCGTCGGGTCGAGCACCGGTAGGAGTGCCACCCAAGGACCTGGATCAGGCACCGTGGCGACGTCATCGGGTAGCAACCAGCCGGTGTCGCCTCCGTCGAGTGAGACTGCAACGGCGTCGAGTTCGGCGAGGGCGGCCCGGACGACCGTCTTCGTCGAGCCCAGCCACCAGACGATGTCGTCTACCGTGCCCGGTCCGAAGGTGTAGAGCCAACGGCGGACTATTTCTCGATAGCCGTCTGCAGATTCGAGATCGACGGGGGCGTCGTCGAGCCAGTGTCGAGTGAGAGTCCACAGTGGGCGTGAGACGGGGAAGCGTGCGGTGTTGGTGCCGCGCATGATGTCTGCGGTCGCCCCGAGATGCGTGAGAACCCTGGGTGCCGACCAGATTTCACCTGCCGAACCCTCGACCTTGACGTCTATCATCGGCACGGCCTGACGAATCTCTACCGCTGAAAGCCCTTCAGGCCTATCGGTGAGCAACTTCAGCACTTCCGTCCGTGCGCGATCGAGCCAGTCGTTGCCGTCGACGGCGAGTCCGGCCTTGACGACATCCTTGGCCATTCGTGCCCGCTCGGTGTTCGCGACGCGGGCGGACGCACTCGACCACGCGGCCGGCAGCAAGTCGCAGGGAAAGGTGAAGAGTGTGCGGCGCATTGCCAATTGCTTCACGAGACTGCGTTGGTCGTACAGGGCGCGGTCGACGTCGGCGGCGTCCACGGACCGAACCCTCGCCCAGCAAGACAGATAGACCGTCGCTGACTCGGTGGCGTGCAGTACCGTCATCGCCCGCGTGGCAGCTTCCGGCGAATCGACGTGAAACATTGGCTCCAGCGCATGACGTACTCCTATGCGAGCACGGCGTTCGTCGTCGGAGACATGGCGCATCAGGCCATCGTGCCACAGTCCAGGTGCGTCGTATCAGCTAGTTGCGCGAGGGTTCGGTTGCGCCAGTAGTCGTCGTGTCGGAGATGTGTGATTGCACCCGGGGCGGTCGCGAAGGTCGCAAATCCTGCGGCGTCGACGGGAATCTGTAGCCAGGCGGAGACGACGAATGTGTGTGCAAAGCCGTGGGTTACGACGATGTGATCGTGATCGAGATCGTCCATCAGTTCGCGCATGCATTCGTGAACCCTTGCTGCGATGTCGCGGCGGGTCTCGGCACCGGCAACGGGGCCACGGTGATCGAGGCGGTTGTTGTCAGGGGCCGGGACCTGGCGCTGGGCCAGCCACGAGTTCGGGCGTCCTTCGGCTTCTCCGAAGCTGATTTCGCGCAATCGAGTGTCTGTTGTCGCCGGAGCATCGAGTGTCCGGGCGATGATCGTGGATGTCTCGGTGCACCGTTCGAGGTCGGACGAGGTGATGCGGACCGCGCGCGAAGTTCCGGTGCGTCGTCGTTTCAGTGCTTCGGCGATCAAACCTGCATCGCGCCGACCAGCGGGGGTGAGAACCGAATTGTGCCAACCGCCGACTACGTCCTGCGCTGTGTGTTCGGCATGAGGATGAGTGACGACGTAAAGATCCTGCATGAGACCCCTTTTGCTTACCCGACTTTTTCCGGCAACAGTATTCCAGGATTGAGGATTCCACGGGTATCCCAGGACGATTTGATCAACTGCATTGCGGCGATGTCGGTTTCAGTGCGCCCCAGCGATATCCACGGCGACTTCGCGCGGCCTATCCCGTGCTCGGCGCTGATGCTTCCATGGTGGGCGGCGACGAGTCGGAACACCATATCGGTCAGTTCGTGTGCGACCCTCGGCTCGGCATCCAGAAGGTTCACATGAATGTTTCCGTCGGCGAAGTGCCCGAACAGGATTGGCCGCACGAGGGGGAATCGTTGTGCCAGGCTTTCTCGGAGGTTGTCGATGAACATTCCCATCACGGACAAGGGGACGGAGATGTCGAGCTTGACTACCGGCGTCGTCGACGACGCGCTGATGCTTTCGGTATGGCTTTCCCGCAGAGTCCACAGTTTTCGAGCCGGCCCAGGCTCGACCGTCGCGTCCTCGATGAGGTCGGCAGAGTCGGAGAGTACTTCGAGGAGCGACTCTTCCGTTTCGCGCGGTGATGACACCTCGATGAGTGTGTACATCGGTGAAGGGGTGCCGAACGGGCGACGGGCATCGGTGTGTGCGCAGACGAGGGAGATGCCGTCGTCGGTCATGATCTCGGCGGCTTCGACGGTCAATCCGCTCTGACGCACGCGATTACACAAATGAAGCGCTTGATCGACTTCGCGTACACCCGCGAGCACGACCTGGGTGTCGGTCGCCGGGGTGACCAGCTTCATCAGGACCTTGGTGATGACTGCGAGCGTTCCCTCGCTGCCGGCGAGAAGTCCTGGAATATCGTATCCGACATTGTCTTTGACGAGTGGAGTCCATCTACTCAGCACCGAACCGTCCGCGAGCACGGCTTCGATACCGAGTATCTGTGCGCGTGTATTTCCGTATCGGACCATGCGCGTCCCACCGGCGTTGGTTGCGACGATGCCGCCGAGTGTTGCGGATTCCTTTGATGCCAAATCGATTCCGAAGCGGAGACCGTGTGCAGATGCGGCCAGGTCGGCGCGAGCAACGGTCACGCCGGCGCCGGCTGCGATTGTCCGACCGATGGGGTCGACGGCTTCGATCGTCTCCAGACGTCTGGTACTCAGCACCACGGACCCAGCCGAGGCGATCCCACCACCGACCAGTCCGGTGTTGCCGCCTTGCGGTGTGATGGGAACCCCCGCGTCGAAGCATGCTCGAAGAACCGCAGACACTTCCGAGGTGTTGCCGGGGCGGATGACCGCGATCGCGTCGCCGATCCAACGTCCCGTCCAGTCACGTGTGAAGCCCTCGATCAGTTCGGGATCGGTAAGGACATGCGTGTGGCCGACGATCTCTGCGAGGGCGTCGATAAGCCTCGCGTCTGTTGCAGGTTCAGTGAGTGCTCGGGGATTCATGTGCAACCTTGTGATCGTTCGGGTGACAATTTTCGGGAGACAGACGGTGGATCAACGTGAACTCGATCCTCCGACCTCAGGTGATGCCGTGTCCAAGACCAAGTAGTGACACCACCATCTGTTTTTCTTATAATCGCCGTATGAACCTGCAGCGTGCCCGTTATCTGATCGCTCTGTCGGATCATGGGAGCTTCACTCGAGCCGCTGCGAACGTCCACGTCGCGCAATCGGCCCTCAGTCAGCAGATCAAGGTTCTCGAGCGCGAACTCGGAGTTCCGCTGGTGGATCGTCGGGGTCCGCAGTTCACCTTCACGGAAGCCGGCAAGGTGGCGGTACGAGAGGCGCGCTTTTTGATCGGGTGTGCGGACCGGGCGGTCGAACGAATTCGGTTGGCCGCGCGCGGTGTGGACGGAGAACTGCGCATCGCGTACACCCGTTCGTGGGCGGGCGGCGCAGTCGCGGATCTGGTCAGCACCTATCGAAGGCTCTACCCGGGCGTCGAAGTTGTCGTTCATCGTGGCACTTCGGCGCAGACTGTCGACCTCGTCCGAACCGGAGCCGTCGACATCGCGGTTGTTCGCCCGCCGCTCGATGAAGACGATCGAGAACTTCCCCTGATCGTCCTCGATACCGAACCTATCCTGGTCGCTGTTCCCGTGGATCATCCGTTCGGTGGTCGAGCGACGCTCGAACTCGGAGATCTGGTGGATGTCCCCGTTGTGTTCTGGCCGGAGGCCAACGCCCCGGGGATGTATTTGCGTACGCTCGAACAACTTTGGCCAAACGGGGCGCCCAGCATCGTTCGATTCGAGGCCGACGACGAGCAGGTGCTGCATGCCGTCTCGGACGGGGTGGGTATTGCGCCGATCCCCCAGGGCAGAGCGCGGATGCTCCGCATCCCGGGTGTCCATCTATGTGAGATCGCCGGTGAGCAACCAACTCTCGACGTGGCAGTGACCTACCGCCCGGATAATCCGAATCCGGCGCTTGCGCCGTTTGTTGCGCTCGCTGAACGCGAAAGATCGTCAACCACTGCGTAGTGCCTGTGATGCGCGGTGGGTCCTATCCGCCATCGAGGACCAGCATCATGGCCGTTGCGCGTGCTCGGTTCTCGATGGCGTCGACGTGGAATCCGACGTGCTGGGACAGTTTCGCCAATCGGTGCGCGACGCTGCTGTGGTGAAGATGCATGGAATCGGCTGCGGCCCTCAAGGTTCCGGACTGCAGGTATGACCTCAAGGTTTCGAGTAGTTCTAATCCCTGTTTGGTGTCGCCGATCTCTTCGGCACGAACCAGATCCGGTATTCGCGAGTGATCGATGTGTGGTCCCGGCGCCAGGAGGTTGAGGGCGCCGAGATTGTCGGCGTTCACGATCGGTGTTGTTGCCGACGCCTGTGCTCGAGCGAATCGTGCAGTGCTCAGTATTGTGCTCACTTCGGAAGCGGGAGCAGTCAAAGATATTCCGGCGCGAATGAATGACGACAGCGCGGCCTCGGACAGCTCGGGTGTCGCCGCGAACGAACCCGTCACGAGATTCAGATACTCGCCGTCAGCGTCTATCCCAGTGGCTTTTCCAGGTTTGTAATCTGGCGAAATGACAAGGTGTGCAGCACCTTCGGCCGTGCCTGAGACTGCCTTGGTTGCCATTACACGGACTGGGGTATGGGGTTCGATACCGAGACCGGCGCAGGAGGTGAGCACCGCGAGTTCATCCATCGGGAACAACAGATTTCGAGTGTGCTCGGCTTCGGTAGGCAGGCGTCGCGGTTGCAGAATTATCGCTGCGGTCAGGGCCATCCGGTCGACGAGCATTTCGTCGAGTGGCAAGCTGGCCCCGGGTCGTTCGATCCATACCGTTCCGAGAACCTCGTCGTCTACGGCAATGTTTCTGGTCATGCTCGGTGGGAGCTGAGGATCGGGTGACCATCGGCCGCGCGGATCGCAACGGCGCAAATTCTTCTTGCTTCTGCCGCGCTCGACGATCTCGATACCCACGACGCAGTCCGCCAACTGCGCGCTCGCACGAAGCAAAGACGCGGTGTCGGAGCCGTGCCGCACGAGGGCGTCGAAGTAATCGATGACACGTACCAGGCCTGCCGAGTCTGCATCGAGCTCGGCAAGCCGGTACATCAGTCCTTGCATCTCGCAACGCTACGAGACCGGCGAGAGCGAACGCAACCCTCTCCTGAGCGCAGTGAGGGCTTCGGCGGCACCTCTTTCGCTGACCGCGGCGGTCGCGACCAGTGCCGACCCGTGAAAGGTTCCGGGGAAGGAGTGCAATTCGACGCTGACTCCCGCTTGCAGCAGCCGAAGGGCGTATTCGATTCCTTCGTCGCGGAGCGGGTCGAGTTCCATGGTGGACAGGTAGGTCGGCGGCAGGCCGGTGAGGTCGGTAGCCCGGGACGGCGCAGCGTAAATGGACACGTCAGGATCTTCGGGACCGGAATACGACTCGCCGAGATAGTACTTCCACGACAGGATGGCGTTAGGGCGGTGCCACAAGGGGGTGTCGACGAAGTTCGTCATCGAGACCGTCGCCAGGCGGTCGTCGAGTTCAGGGATTTCGAGGAATTGGAAGGCCACGGGCACAACGCCCTCGTCACGGGCTTTGAGGACAGTGCCTGCGGCCAGTCCACCGCCTGCGCTCTGCCCTCCCACTGCGATGCGGCGTGTATCGACCCCCAGCTCCTCGGCATGGGCGTGGATGTAGAGGAGTGCGGCGTAGCAGTCGTCGACGGGGCCGGGGAAGGGGGTTTCGGGGGCGAGGCGGTACTCCACGTTCGCAACGGCGAATCCTAGTTCCCGCGCCACCTCGACGCAAAATGGATCGCTGGATTCTGCGGTGCCGATTGCGAATCCGCCGCCATGGATCCAGAGCAGAACGGGGACAGGGCCGGCAGTGTTGTCCGGGGTGAAGAAACGAATCGTGACTTCCGGATCGCCGTCCAGGCCGGGTGCCGACAGTTCACGAAGCGTGACTCCGTCGAATGACAGGTCGGCCAACATGGTGCCGACCAGAGCGTCGTAGGTGGCCCGTGCGTTGGGGAGGTCAGCGAAGTCCACCTTCGGGAGCATGGTGAGTGCCGCGGCGAGTTCGGGGTCGAGAGTCGGGAATGTTGTCATGCACCCATCATCGAGCCTGAATGTGGCCTACGTCACCAGCGGCTTGTAGGAAATCGGAGAGTCTCCCTCCGACACCCGTCGGATCTCCCTAGGATGACGCCGGTGGACAGGGTACATCTCGGGGTGGGTTCGAGCGATTCGAAAAGTGGGGCACGGATTGGTGGACGACCTCCGCAGGTTTTCGCTGGTCAGGCGATTCTGCATTCGCACGAGTACCTTCTGACGCTCGAGGCACACACGGCGCCGTGGCTCGGCGCGCGAGAGCTTTCGGTCTTCATCCGTCGAGGTTTCTCCATCGGCGACGACGACCTCGAATACCCGGACATCGGGGTTAGGGCAGTCCTGCACCCCTCGTCGTCACGAAGTGCGGAATCGGCGGGCAGCCATGCGGGCCTTGGCAGCGCGGCGTTGATCAGGATTCCCTCGGACGACGAGGTGATGCCGTTGGTGTTGATAGCTCCGCAACCGGTGCTCATTCAGAACGAACCGTCGTATGCCGAATCCGTGGAGGCGGATGGACACAGCTTCCTGTTCCAGATCAACGAAGAGGGGTGGCCGGTGGTTGCCGAGTCCCACCCCGATTTCGTAGAGGAGTACCTATTCGGTTACGGGTCGGTGTATTTCTACGGGAGCTCTGACGCGACCGGGCTCGTTCGCGAAGTTGTGCCGGGATTTCTCGACTTCTGACCGGCCCGACGGCCCGTCCGCCGATACCGTGGGCAGCGTATCGCGACCGGCGGTTATGTACTCGGAAAAATTGTTGCGGAAGTTTGTCGATCGGTGAGTGCGCCGTTCGACGTGTAAGCAGAGGGACCGAACAGAGCGGTCCACGAACGAAGGAGATTCTCATGAAGTACATGCTGATCATGCGTTCCACCGATGAGGCCATCGAAGCATCCAAAGACATGGACTTCGACGAGATCATCGCCGCGATGGGGCAGTACAACGAGTCCCTGATCAAGGCAGGTGTCTTGCTGGCCGGTGAGGGACTGGCGATGGAGGAGGGATTCATCGTCGATTTCGAGTCCGATCCTCCGCTGGTCTCCGACGGCCCGTACGGGGAGACGAAGGAGTTGTTCTCGGGATTCTGGATCATTCAGACGTCGACCAAAGACGAAGCCTTGGAATGGGCGAAGCGCTGCCCGCTCGGGCCGGGAAGCAAGCTCGAGGTACGCCGCGTGAGCGAGATGTCGGACTTCGATCAGGACAACGAGTACATCCAGAAAGAGGCAGGCTGGCGTGAAGAGCTCGGTACCGATCGTCCGGTCGCAGGCTGACCATGACCGACGAGGCGGTGCGAGAAGAAACGAGAAAGGCTGTCGACGCGGTCTGGCGTATCGAATCCGCGAAGATTGTCGCCACGTTGACTCGCACCGTCGGAGATCTTGATCTCGCCGAGGATCTGGCCGCGCAGGCTCTGCTCGAAGCCGTCGAGCAGTGGCCCGCGACGGGGGTTCCGAGAAACCCCGCTGCCTGGCTGACATCTGTGGCGACACGACGAGCGATCGACGGGTGGCGACGACGTGAGAGGTTGGACGAGCGCTACGCCCACTTTGCGCGTGAACTCGAGAACGACGCTTCACATTTCGACGACGTCAGCTGGGATCCGGACCGCATCGACGACGATGTCCTTCGCCTGATGTTCATCGCCTGCCATCCCGTGTTGAATCGAAAAGCGCAGGTGGCGTTGACGCTTCGGGTGGTGGGCGGTTTGACCACGGAAGAGATTGCGAAAGCGTTCCTCACGCCGACGGCGACGGTGCAGCAGCGGATAGTCCGCGCGAAGAAGGCGCTGACCGCCTCGAAAGCGGTTTTCGAAGTTCCAGGGCGAGAAGAGTTTTCGAGCAGATTGAGCGCGGTCCTCGGAGTGCTGTACCTGGTGTTCAACGAAGGCTATGCAGCCAGTTCCGGGGACGAGTGGATGCGGGCGGAGCTCAGTGCTGAGGCTCTGCGGCTCGCGCGAATACTCGCCGAATTGGTCCCCAGGGAGTCCGAGGTACACGGCCTTGTCGCTTTGATGGAGCTGACAGCCTCGAGATTCGGCGCTCGGACAACCTCGACCGGTGAACCCATCCTGCTGGCTGACCAGGATCGGACGAGGTGGGATCGCCTACAGATCTCGCGTGGGCTTGCCGCGCTGGAACGAGCTGACGCCGTCGGGCGTGGACGAGGCCCGTACGGCCTGCAGGCGGCGATTGCCGAATGTCATGCGCGAGCAGCAACTTTCGAAGACACCGATTGGAAGAAGATAGTCATCCTCTACGAGGCTCTGGCGCAACTGGCGCCATCGCCCGTGGTCGACCTCAATCATGCGGCGGCGGTATCCATGGCATACGGTCCTGGCCCTGCGCTCGAATTCGTCGACAAGCTTGTCGCTTCAGGTGAACTGGCCGACTACCACCTGCTTCCCAGCGTTCGGGGGGAGTTGCTCAGTCAGCTCGGCCGATCCGAGGAGGCTAGAACCGAACTCCTCGAAGCGGCTCGGCTGGCCGGGAACGAGCGTGAGCGCGCTGTGCTGGTCGCGAAAGCCGATGCGCTGCTGCCGGATCGGTAGTCACGCGATTGTTAGTCACGCGATTGTTAGTCAGGGCTGAGTCGGATCATCATTCGGCACCATGGGCGGCATCCCGACTCCGTAGGGATCGAGCATGTCCGATACACGTCGACCCCACCGTTCATGCGCGGACTGACGGGTCATTCCCGCTGCGCGGCCGATGGTTGACCATGTTGCGCCGAATCTACGCAGGCTCATGACGCTTGCCGTCGAATCGATACCTGCGGCGAGCTGAATCCGGAAACAGGCCAACTGCCACGCCATCTGACGCTGCGCCGGGATGTCGGTGTCCTGTTCTGCCTCCCACTCAGGGCTGCCAGGTAAAGGATCTGTTCCGACAATCTTGTCTGCCTGAGTGCCGGCCTCGGTGATCGCGGCGTTGACCGTGGTGATCGCGGCGGTCTCGATCTTCGCAGTCAGGGCGCGTTCGATCAGGTCTTCCATGAGAAGTTCTCCTTTCGTCAGGACTAGCCTGACAGGCGCTGTTGAATTCTGTCAAGAATCCCCTGACAGACTTTGAGTTTAATTAATGCACGATTTATTTGTGTACTATCTAAATAGTCTCCGGTTCTGTTGACCGTCGTCGAAGGGGTTGCTGGTGAAAATCGTGGTTTTGTCGTTCCTGGTGGCATTGACTTTGATAACGGTCGGGATCATCGCCGCGCGCAACCGCAGCACTCGACCTGCCGTGACCGGGGCAGTTACTGCGGCGTCAACGGTTCTCGCTGCCGCCTGGACACTTTTTGCCGTGGCCTTCGTATTGGCCTGATCGTGCTGCAGTGCCGATGCGCCGGTAGTGGTGGTGAAGGAACTTCGCAGCAGGTCAGATGCGTTTTGTGTGCGGCGCGATGCCGCATACTCTGGCAGACGTGGCAATCGCTGAAACAGACAGAAATTACGGTGGAAGGTCGGTCGCGGCTCGCAAGGCCGAACGCCGTTCCCTCTTTTTGAATGCTGCTCTCAGCGTGTTTGCAGACCAGGGGTATGCCGGAAGTTCGGTGGCGGATATCTGCGCGTCCGCGAGTCTGGCCAGAAGGCAGTTCTACGACGAGTTCGGTAGTCGCGAGGATCTACTCCTCGCGCTGTATGACCAGATTCAACTCGACGCCAGAATTGCAATGGTCGACGCACTCGATGCAGAGCCTTCGGTCAATCTCCGTGACAAGGCAGCGACGGCCATGGCCGCCTTCGTCGAGTCGGTCGGAAGTGACCCACGACGCGCACACGTTGCCTTCATCGACGTCGTAGGTGTCAGTCCCCGGGTGGAAAAGCATCGTGTGGACCAACGTTCGGTCTGGGCAACATTTTTCGAGTCGATCATCAAAGGGATCGTGGGCGAAGATTACGAACCGCCGGGTGGTTACCGGTGGGCGTCCACCGCTTTCATCGGCGCGCTTACCGCGCTGGTGCACCAGTGGAGCACTGCGGAGCCTCGTCCTCCCGTGTCGGTACTGGTCGATCTGATGACGGTGCTCTTGAATGCGTTGATCGACGACGCGCCCCTTCGCACCGACGAATAGGTCACGAACACCAGGGGATTGTAATCCAGCCCACAACGCTCTACTCTCGTCCTCAATATGTTAGACACTCACATCTAACTTGTGTGCTCGTGATGAGAACTGCGGCAACACAAGGCAATCTGTGCGTTTCCGGGGAGGAATTGGTATGGGACGACGCTGGACAACTGACCGACAACGCGGGGGCCTCGCAATTGCCGTGATTGCAGTAATCGGGCAGATCGGACTTTCGGCACCTGCCTCAGCGGCACCGGACGAAGGTGTTCCCGCCCAAATTCAGGTCCAGCCTGCCCTGCCGCCTGCGGTTGCACCGCCTTTGCCTGAACTGGACCAGGCCTTCTATGAACCGCCTGTCGAGGTCGTCGAATCCAAGCAACCGGGTGAGATCATCGCCGCTCGTGCGGTGAATCTCGGTACTCTCAACCTGATTCCGACCAACGTCGATGCGTGGCAGATCTCGTATCGATCCAATAATGCTGCGGGCGAGGCGATTCCTGCTGTCACCACAGTGATCAAGCCGCGTGGCGACACTCGCGATGGAGGCCCGCGCCCGCTGCTGTCCTTTCAGATGGCAGAGGATTCACTCGGAAACTACTGCGCACCTTCGTATGTCATGCAGCAAGGCGCGTTGCCGTGGCTGGTGACGGGCGCTGCGACCGGTGGGGCTCAATTCCTCGAAGTGCAGGCGGCACTGGCGCAGGGCTGGGCATTGTCGGTGCCCGATCATCAGGGACCCAATTCTTCCTTCGCCTCCGGCCCCGTCGCGGCCCGGATCACGCTCGACGGTATTCGTGCTGCTGAGAACTTCGAACCCATGGAGCTGCAAGGGCGGTCAACTCGCGTAGGGCTGCTCGGCTACTCGGGTGGATCGATTCCTACCGGTCACGCAGCTGAAATACGGCAGGCGTACGCGCCGGAACTGAATATCGTCGGAGTCGCCGAAGGTGGTGTTGCCGCGGATCTCGGCGCTTTGCTCGACAATGCCAACAACGCTCTCGGGGCCGGGATCGTCGCTGCCGGTGTAATCGGAGTGAGCCGAGAAGATCCTGAACTTGCAGGTTTCATCGATCAGCACATAAACCCTGCCGGCCGAGCGCTTTTCGCTGCCAAGGACAACCTGTGCATGCTCTGGACGTCGGCTGCAGTGCCCTTCCTCAACATCAAGGGCTTCCTCGATGTCCCGGGAGATCCGGTCCAACACCCCACGGTGAGAGCTGCGCTCTCCCGAGCTGCCATGGGTAAGTCTGTTCCTGACGTGCCGATGTACATCTATCAGTCGAATCCCGACTGGTTGGTGCCTGTTGGCCCGGTGAACAAACTTGTCGATACCTATTGCCAAGATCCTTCTGCGAGTGTCGTTTACACCAGAGACCACTTCAGTGAGCATGTCAGCATGGAAGTCGTCGCTTTGCCGAGTGCTCTACTGTGGCTTCGCGATCGGTTCGCTGGTGTGCCTGCTCGGCAGGGATGCAGCACCTTCGACGCTGGATCCATGGCGCTTGATCAGAGGACCTGGCCAGTCTGGGTGGATGCGGTCGGTGAACTCGTCGCAGGCCTGTTCGGCAAGCCGATCGGGACCTGACGGGTGACGTGATTCTGCGGTGGTGAGGAATTCTCACAAGGGCAGCGTGTTGCACTGACTGGACGTTATTTCATTGATCGGGCCTTGAAGATGGTGTCTTGTCACCAATGGGTTCCTTTTACCGACGAAAGGTTGCGCGATGACAAAGCTGTTGTTTGCGGTGACTTCTGCAGATCACTGGACGCTGAAGGACGGAACACCCCACCCGACCGGGTACTGGGCGGAAGAACTGGTCGAGGCGCATCGCGTTTTCGTCGACGCCGGCTACGAGATCGTGATCGCGACGCCTGGCGGTAAAGCTCCCGTTGTGGACGAGGGAAGCCTGGCGCCCGAGGTGAACGGCGGGCAAGAAGGCGCCGACCGTATGCGCAAGTACATCGCCGATCTGCAGCCGGTGCTCGATTCGCCGGAGATTTTGGAGAACGCCGATGCTGCCGATTACGACGTGGTCTTTGTACCGGGTGGACATGGACCGATGGAGGATCTTGCGGTGTCGGCATCCTTCGGTGAGCTTCTCGTGAACTTCTTGGACGCGGACAAGGTGGTCTCGGCGGTCTGTCACGCGCCGGCGGCACTCCTGCCGGCCCAGAGACCCGATGGAAGCTGGCTGTTCGACGGCTATCAGCTGACCGCGTTCACCAACGAAGAGGAGACGCAGGCTGGTCTGGCGGACAAGGCTCCGTGGCTGCTCGAAACTCGCCTACGCGAATTGGGCGGCAAATTCTCGAAGGCTGAGGCGTGGTCGCCTTATGTCGTGGTGGACCGCAAGCTCTACACCGGTCAGAATCCGGCGTCGTCACGGCCTCTCGCCGAGCGGATTGTCGCCGACTTGGGCTGAGCATGTCTTTTGGCGCCGCATCGAGGTCTCCTCGATGCGGCGCTGGTCCGTGTTCTGTTGTCGCCAAAGAGGTTTGACCTCTCAGGTTTTGAAGGTGGTGTTCGCCGGCCGTGGGTGCTGCTGCGGGTCGATCGAGGGTGGCGGGATGAACCAGGGTTTGTTGTCGACTCCGATCTGAATCGCCCACTTCCCGACGAACCCTGATTTGCGGTGCATCAGTCGGTGGTGTGAACGGCACAGCAGGGCCAGGTTGTTCATCACCGTCGGGCCGCCGTTCGCCCAGTGCCGGATATGGTGCGCATCGGTCCACGCCGGTACACATGTGCAGCCCGGGAACGCGCAGCCTCTGTCGCGGGCAATCAACGCAGTCCGTTGTTCGGCGGTGACCAACCTCTTCCCTGGTTTCGCATCGAGCGGCGCGCCGTGACCGTCGAGCAGCACGGTGGACAGGAAGCAGTCACACCCGAGGAGCCTGGTCTGCGATACGGACAGCGGTCCCAGCCACGGCATGTGCCCGACATCAAGATCAGACACAGCCACTCCACCACCATCAGTTGGTGTGGCGGCGCAGTCCCGATGCTCGGCCAGATCACGGGCGTTGATGTGCACATTCACGTGCGGACGCTGACCACCGTCGGTGCCGGTCTTCGCGCAGTCCAGGTAACGGCGGATCAGTTCGGTGAACCCGTCCGCCGTCCGCTTGGCCGCCGACCGAGCATCCGGGCTTCCATCGGGCGCCGGGGTGGGCATCGTCAGATTCGACAACGCCGACAACAACATTTCACCGGTGAGGGCGTCGAAATCACCACGCACCACCACCCGACCGTTCAATGTCGACGCGATCCGCAACTCATTGAGATCGACATCCTCGGCGGGCGGGATCTCATCCGATTCGAACAACCGCTCCAAGGTCGCGATCACGTTCCGCACTTTCGTCGTCGTCGCCTCCACCCCCGACGCAGCAGCGAGCAACAAATCGATGCACTTCGGGAGCGCCTCCTCCGGCATCCCCTTCGGTGGTGATTCACAGAACGCCACGATCAACACGGCATGATCGAACGAGCAATCCCCATCATTGAAGCCTGCCGCCACCGCCGGAAACGGCCGCAAAGCAGCACCCAACGCGGCGATCTTCTTCCCGTCCCGAACCTGCAGCATCGTGTTGGCCGCCAACCACGCACCCACACCGCGGCTCGCAATCACCTGATCATCCGGGCGCAACGACAGTTCGTCGACCACCGCCACTCGAACGGCCTCGAGGCGCAGAATCTCCGCACTCGCCTCGACAGCAGCAGCACGCAACTCGGCAGCAGACAACTGCCACAACCGTCCGCGTAACCCCACCGCAGAACCAGACACCACATCCGACAACAAGACACTCATTGAATCCCCCGATCCCCTCCCCAAAGGATACTCGAACACACGTTCGAGTCAAGAGGGAATTAGGCGAGGGCGCGAAGGAGTGGAGTGGGGTCGGCGACGACGAACAGATGGCCGCCTCCGTTGATCTCTTCGAAGCGAGAGTCGGGAATCAACGAGTGTGCCCAGCGGGCTACTTCGACGGGTACGTTTCCGTCGTCGGTTCCGTGTAGGAAAACCGTTGGTACCGAGATCGATTGGAAGAGTCCAGGCACCTCGTGGCGATACCGAGCCAAGTCGACAACCCCTGCGGATCCACCCTGTGCGATCCCTTCGGATGAATCCAACTGGAGAGCGGGGCGATGTACCTCGTCGGTCATGACGGCCTGATCGGCGGCCGGCCAGATCGAGACTGAGTCGCTGCGTAGCTTGGAGAACACTCCGGTTCCTGCGAGCATTGCGCCGGCCACGCGGGGAGCCCAGTTGGCGGCAAAGTACAACGCAGATACCAGTTTTATTCTGCGTCGCAAAGTATCTCGCGGTGCCCCGGGGATCATGGCGCACGCCAGCACCAGTTTCGAGACTCGTTCGGGAACGGCTGCAGCGACTGCGAGCGCGTAACCGCCGCCTCCGGAGAAACCCATTAGTGTGGCCGAGTCCAACTCGAGGTGATCGACCAGGGTGACGTAGTCGTCGTCCCAGGAATGAAATCCCTTGTCCGTGTACGGATCCGTGCGTCCGAAGCCGGGTCGATCGGGGACTATCAGCCGTATGCCTGCCGTCGAAGACGCGTTGTGGAGTGAGAGCCCTTCGTATCGGCTGCCAGGTGATCCGTGGGCCACGACTACCGGGTTGCCAGTCGGATCGCCGTACTCGCAGAATGCGATACGACGCCCCGACGCGTCGCGAATTTCGGTTGTGGTCACGCTGCTCGTCATGATGTGGTTCCTTGCTGCGCGATCGACGCCACACCGTCCAGGATTAGGGCGACTCCGAACTCGAACCTTCGGGTGGGATCGTGATGAAGTGCGAACACCGATGCCTCGCGTCGATCGGCAGGTGCGCTGTCGAAAGCGCCGCGTCCCAATTGAATTGCGACGTGTCCGGTGACGAAATCATGCAGCGCGCCGTATGCGTACGTGGCCTGCTCGTCCTCGAGGCCGGCCAAGGAAAGGGCGCTCACGACTCGGTGGGCGGTATCGTCGGCCCCGGGTGCTTCCAGTGATGCCTGCCGATGGGCTTCCAGGACCAGGGGATGGCGCATCAGGAGATCGTGGAGGCCGTAGGCGAACGTGCGGGCAACCCCGCGCCAGTCGGTCGGCCAGTCGATCGACGAGACGGCTTCGCCTACGAGAGTCGAGATCAGATCTCGCCTCAAGGCGTCGATACCGCCGGTTGTGCGGTGGACGGACATCGGCGATATGCCGAGTCGTTCGGCGAGCACTCGAAATGACACCGCATCCAGGCCGTCCGTATCGGCGATCTCTGCCGCGGCATCAAGAATCTGTCTGTGACTCAATGCTTTTGGTCGACCAGCCCTTGCAGAGTTGGTGGATTCGGATACCATGCTGACAACAATAGCGATACGCGTATCGAAATTACAAGTGTCCATCGACCTCCAAGGAGCGCTGCCCGATGACCGATCTCCATCAACTGTCCGCCGTCGAACTTGCCGGTGTGATCGCCGCCAAGCAGGTCTCGATTCCCGAAGTCACCAGGTACTTCGTCGACCGTGCGACCACTGCCGATGACGTCGGCGCCTTCACGACGATCGCCGGGGAGCACGCTGTCGCCCTCGCCGAACAAGCGCAGCGCAGGTTGGACGAGCGGGACGCCGGGCCCCTTCCGCGTCTGTTCGGCGTTCCGACGGCAATCAAAGACCTCGACGCAACGCGCGGCATTCGCACGACCTTCGGATCGGCGCTCTTTCGCGACTTCGTGCCGGACGCTGACGACGAGATCGTCGAGGCGATCCGAGAAGGTGGGTTGATCGACATCGGGAAGACGACGGTGCCCGAGTTCGGGGCAGCCTGTTACACCGAGCCGGAAGTCGCTCCGCCTGCTCGCAGCCCGTTCGATCGCACGCGGAGTGCCGCCGGCAGCAGTGGCGGCGCTGCTGCCGCCGTCGGCGCTGGTCTGGTGCCGTTTGCACAGGGAAGTGACACCGCCGGTTCGTTGCGTTCGCCGGCAAGTACGTGCGGAGTCGTCGGCCTCAAGCCGAGCCGCGGTTTGATCACGATGGGCGTGGCGGGGCATGACAACTTCGGATTTGCGAGCAAGGGGCCGATCGCCCGGACAGTTCGCGATACCGCTGCGCTGCTGGACGTTCTGGCGACGCGACCCGGCGCCGGAACTATCCACCCGCCTCGGCCGAAGTCGTTCGAAGAGTTCGTCGTACAGGCCGGGGGAGTTCGGGCTCGCCCCTTGACCGTCGCTCTTGCTCACGGATCGGTCTCCGGCGGAGCCGTGGATGCGCAGCTCTCGGCTGCTGTATCGAAGGTTGGGTCTGTGCTGGAGGGTCTGGGTCACAACGTGTTCGAGCGACCGCAGGCTCGCGATGACATTTTCATCGATGCTTTCGTCAAGATGTTCTCGTCTTTGGCGGGAACCAAGCCGATCCCGGAGGAGTACGAACACCTTCTGCGTCCGATAGTGCAACACTTGCGAGTTCAAGCAAACGAGGTGCCTTCGGGCGAGCTGGCCGCGGCAATCGGAATTGTTCAGGCCTGGGCGCGACGATGGAGTCTCGACTACGCCGACGCCGACCTTGTTGTCACTCCGACTGTGACGAAGCCGCCGCTTGCGATCGGGGAGTTGCGCAACGACGAAGATCCCGCGACCGAACTGATCGACATGGTCGCTTTCACCGGAAACACCGTCGTCGCCAATGCAACCGGTTTCCCGTCGATCAGTCTGCCACTCGGTTGGACGGAAGACGGCGTTCCACTCGGCATCATGATCTCGGCGAAATGGGGTTGCGACGCGGAATTACTCTCTGCCGCTGCAATGCTCGAGGCCGAGATGCCGTGGAAGGATCGGTACCGATTCGACCGCGCAACCGTGCTCTAGTTCGGGAGCGGTACCCGGTCGCTCGCCGATGCGAACCCCAACCACGTGTGGCGGTTACCCCACCAGCACCACCCGACTTTCGGGGCGTTGCGGTTGTCTTTGCCGTCGCGACCGGTTCCGTTGCTGATCCACACGGCGGGAGTTCTGGTGTCGAAGGATCCGTCAGGTTTGCGCAGTCGGGAGCCGATGGTCATGAAACACTTTCCGCGTTCGAGAATGTCGGGGCGCTGCAACAGCCAGTGGATGCCTTCGGTAAGCGTCAGCGGCGTACGGTCTGCGTCGACGATTGCGGGCAATGCTTCGTCCGGGCTCCAGTTGGCCAGGTGATCCCCGCGGTCGACTCCACTGAGCAGATGTAATGGGCTTTCGGGCAGCGTTGCCTGCTCGGTGGGGGCGAACAGATCGACGTCCGCCATGTCGACAACTATGAATCCGCGCTTGTTCTCGAGCTCGAGCAGCGGAGTCAGAACTGAAGCCGGAGCCAGTTTTTCGTGCACGGTGAGTAGTCCGACATCACCGTGCCCGGTTGCGGCCTCCTTGACTTCGCCGGCAGAAAGTCCGGCCAACTCGTGAACACCGAGTTCGATCAATCGCTCGGCCTGCTGATCGATGGGCGGGAGGTCGAAATGCATATCTGCGATCCTACCGATCGTGAGCAGAGCGATCGGAGGGTTCGGCCGCGAGGGAAGTCGGCCACGCAACGCCCAACGCGCGCATGATGAACGGGACGGTGGTCGCTACGACGGCGTCCACTCGGTCGCCGGCCATGAGCATCGGGCGTCGGCTTTCCACGCAGGCGAGGATGAGTTGCGCGGATGCGGCAGCATCGGAATCGACAAAGACACCGGCGTCGACACCTTCCTGGACGAGCTGTTCGACCAGAACCGACAGCGGGACAATATGTTCGAGGAAACTTTCGCGATCCTGCGCTGACAACAATTCGACCAACGCGATTCCTGTGAATCGTTGCAGTGAGAACTCGACGAGTGTCAGTTTGACGAGGATTTCGAGTCGGTCCACAGGATTCTCGCGGTCCGCGAGTTCACGCTCGGCCAGGAGTAGGAATCTATCCATCTCGCGGGTGGACCAGGCGAGCAGCAACGCGGATTTATCGGGGAAGTAGTTGTACACCGCTGTCCGCGAGACGCCGGCCGCCTGGGCCACGGTCTGCAGCTTCACGTTTTGCCAGCCCTGCTCGTGAAGTTCGCGAATGAATGCGTCCAACATGGCTTCTCGGGTGGCGATTTTGTGCTCTGCGGTTGTCGCGCCACCGGTCAACTTCGGCATGGTCGATCCTCCTAGGTCTGATTCACGGTCACGGGGAGGTCGAACAGGTCCGCAACAAGGCGCGGATCACCTTGCCACATCGAGACGGGTGCGAGCATCATCTGCTGCGCGATCGAGCGTACGGATCGGCAGACCTCTTGTTCTTCGGCGAGTGTGAGCGTCGTGCGTTTGCGCAATCGCTCCATCTCCGCGGTAGTGAGATCAGTGATCCATTCCTCGGCTGCAAGCGAGAGGGGTGAATCCGGTGTCACGACCGATCCAACTCGGCACTGGAGAACCGCGAAGTCATCACGGACAGCGTGATGACGGCGACGACCGAGACGGCGTGTGCCGCCGCCAGCCAGAGCGACTCGGGTGCATGTTTGTGAAGGGTGGGCGCCATCAGCATGGCCATGAGGAGGGCGAGACTCGACAACATCGCGGGACCGTTGGGGCGGCCGACAAGCAGGCTGACCAGAAGAACGAGCGCGACGACGCTGCCCGCCACATCTACAGGTGGGTACGTGGCCGGAACGATTCCGCTGACAGTGTCGGTGAAGTTCAGTCCGATCGACACCAATTGCGCGAGACCTGTCGCGCCGGCCAACCAGGCCGTCCAACGCAGTCCGTGGAGTCCGGCTTTCCGAATGCCGGTCAGGGTTCCTTCGGCGGATTCCCACGCTTCGGGCGTCGGTGTTGTCACGGCTACTCCTTTTTATGACGAGGTGTCGTCATAAAATAGCAGTGCGCGATCGCGAGATTCTTGCCGGTAGGTGACTGGCCTGCTTCGAAGGGATAGCGTCGAAGTACCGGTCGAAATGACAATCGCGGGGAGGTGGCTCGATGACGACCTCTGCCCACACGGATCGGCCCTCGTCGAAACAGAGTTGGTTGGCGCGCGCAGCCTTCGCGGCCCTGGTTCTTGCAGTCGCGGTGCTCCTGATCTTCGCCGGACTGAAAACCTTGACCATGCTGATCCTGGGAATCGGTGGGGTGGTCGTGTGCGTCGTGGCCGTGTACTGGTTTCTGACGACCCGCGGATTCCTCCGCTGGCTCTCGTTGGCCGTGGCGGTTCTGACGCCGATCGTGGTGCTCACCTTCCTGGTCCGAGAACGACTCCTGTGGGTGGTGCTGCTCGCGATCGGGTTGTTCGTCGTAGCCGGTATCTGCGCTCGCACCGCCTTGGCGGGGGAGGAGAAGGAATTGCCGGTTGTCGAGCGACCGGCACCGCCGCCCGTCAAGCCGTTCTTCGTGATGAACCCGAACTCCGGTGGTGGCAAGGTCGAGAAGTTCGACTTGAAACGCAAGGCCGAGGAACGGGGGGCCACGGTCGCACTGCTCGAGGGGCCCGAGAAGATCGACGTGACGGCCTTGGCCAGGCAGGCGGTCGCGGACGGCGGCGACCTACTCGGTGTGGCCGGTGGCGACGGAACACAGGCACTGGTTGCTGCTGTCGCGGCCGAAAACGACCTGCCCTTCCTCGTCGTCAGCGCGGGAACGCGCAACCACTTCGCCGCGGATCTGGGGCTCGATCTCGAGGATCCATCTCGGTGCCTCGACGCGCTCGTCGACGGCGTCGAGGTCACGGTGGATCTGGGAAATGTCGGCGGTCGAACTTTCGTCAACAACGCATCGTTCGGGGCGTACGCCGAGGTAGTCCAGAGTCCGGAGTACCGCGATGCCAAGACCAGCACCTTCTTGCAGATGCTCCCGGATCTCCTCGCCGGACGTGCCGGAGCGGTGCTGACCGCGCGCTCCCCGAGCGTGTCCGCGGTGGGTCCACAGGCTGTGCTGGTCAGCAACGGCCCGTACGAGATGAACGACCTGGCGGGGCTCGGTCATCGGCCGCGATTGGACAGGGGCACTCTCGGAATCGTCGCGATCTCCGTCAGCAGTGCCCGTCAGGCCATCGGGTTGCTCCATAGGGCGCATCAACACGGTCTGGCTCAGGGCACCGGATTCGAGGTGATCGTCGACGCCGACACCGACGAGATTCCGGTCGGCGTCGACGGCGAGGCGCTGGTGATGCCAACTCCGGTCAGGTGCACGGTCAGTCCGCAGGCGCTGAGGGTCAGAGTCCCCCGAGATCGACCGGGTATCCGTCGCCCCCGGCACGCCTGGGATCTGGTCCGGTTGCGAGAGTTGGCGAAGTTCAGGAGATCCGGCGCATGACCTGACCGACGGCCAGGACTCCCTGCGGATCATGCGTGTCCGCCAAAGCGCTCAGCCAGTGAGCGGTGTCCTCGTCGTAGGTGCGGGCGATCTTCTCCGGGTCGACGCTCGGCGCGAAGTTGGGCAGTGCATGCCCGTTCGTCCATGGCGCCATCGTTCGTCCGAGAGTCTCGGCGTGCGGGACTACCGCGTCGACCATCGGTGGGGCAAGAACTCCGACGGTGAACAGCGAGAAGGCAGCGTCCCGATGGCAGAAGGCGCTGCGGTGCTCAGGTTCCCGTGCGAGGGCGCCCCCGAGGAGACGTAATTCGACGACGGTTTGGGGTGAACCGGATCCGGGGCCGGCAGCGGCGAGCAGTGCGTCGACGGCCTCGTGTGACAGCTCGTTGGTCAATGCCGTGGATTCGTGCGTCGGCATCGGGTCGACGGGATCGGCGTGCACTGCCCCGAGGGCGGCATAAGGCAGCACACCGACTGCGTCGATCAAGGGTGTTGCGATTGAACGGATTCGGTCGATCAGTGACTTGGCATCGGATTCCTCGGCAAGACTTGCGAATCTGACCGCGACGGTGAGCCTGCCGGCCAGCGGTGGCGGAACCTGTGGAAGGGGTGGAAGTTGCAGAAAGGCAAGAGAGGTCGAGCTGTGCTCAGGCAGGTCGGCGCCCCAGTCCAGCCAGGCGTGCGCGACCGCGCTTGCATCTGCGCCGTCGAAATAGAGTGCACCGCCGTAGAAGTGGGTGACCGGTAGTAGGTCGATCTCGATGGCTGTGACAATGCCCAGTGTGGCCTTGCCGCCGCGTAGCCCCCAGAACAATTCGGCATGTTCGTCGGGGGTGACATGAATGAGTTCGCCACTGCCGGTGACGATGTCGAACGAACGAACGTGATCCGACGAGAGCCCGTACGTGCGCACCATCGGGCCGATGCCGGCGCCGGTGAGGAAGCCGGCGACTCCGACCGTGGGTGAAGAACCTGCCAGTGGCGCCAAGCCGTGGGGTGCGGCAGCGTCGATGACGTCCTGCCAGATCAAGCCCGCGCCGATTCGGGCAGTGCGGTTTTCGGGGTCGACGACGCACTCCGTGAGCCTGCCGGTGTGGACGAGGAGAACGTCACTGCCGAGAGGGACCGCGCCGTGGCCGGTGCGCTGAACACCGACGCGCAGACCCAACTTCGCCGCAAATCGCACCGTTGCGACAATGTCTTGCGCGCTCTCGACTGCCACCACAGCGCCAGGCGCGACGGGAACCGCTGCATTCCACGGAATCGCCAACTCGTATCCCGTTTCGCCAGGCAGGGAAACGGAGCCGGTCACCTCTGCGCGCAGTGATTCGACCGCGGCGTCGAGCGTGGGGGTCTGAAGGTTCATGGTCTTCCTTTCCTCATCCGTCTTTCGGTCAAGGGAAGGATGTCCGAACAGGCTTGGGTGGTTCTTGACGTATGTATCCCGAGCGGATCCAAGTTTTATCCAAGCGCATTCTCGCAGTTCAGGGCCATGTCGATCGCGCTCGTTCAGCTACGCCCCGCATGCCGAGTGTCTCCGATTCGGCCGCCACTTCCGTCAGCTCCCGTTCACGTTCGGCGGACGGCTCTCGGAGCTGCGCCCGAAGCAGTCGACAGCGCAGCAGTGTTGGTGCTCCGCCGGAGCCAGTTGCGATCTTCTCGGCCTGATCCAGGAGAGTCGATGCCTGCTCGACGTGACCGAGAAGCGCGTGCAGACGCGCGGAGGCTTCGGCAACCGAGCCCAGTTCACCGACATGGCCTACCGTTGCGATGCAGCCGGTGTGTGGCGAGAGAAGGCCGATGAAGGTGTCGGCGTATTCGACCAGTTCCAGATCTGCCACGACGCGTGCAAGTAGTGTCTGGTGTCCCAATGTCGTCCACGTCTGTGGCCCGCGATTGATCAGCCACTTCTTGATGCCTTCGGAAGTGGCGTCGCGCTCGCCTCGGGCGGCGTCGATGGCGATGTTCCACGAATCAGGTTCCACGACACCGGGATCAGATTCTGCCAACGCACCTCGCTCCCACTCCAGAGTGTTGAACGCCAGATCTGCGCTGCCAGCCGTGTACAACTCCGTTTGCAGATGGATCTGCCTGGCCGTCTCGTACTGCCGGCGGGCTTGCGCGAAGTCTCCGTACCATTCGGCGAGAGTTGCTTCCATCCAACGTAATTGGACCCGAACCACCGGGAGTCTCAGTAGCTCGCAGCCGATGATCCCCTGCCTGACGTGTTTGACGGCAGCATCGACATTGGCCAGATTCATCTCCGTCATGCTCGCGACGGCGTGTGCGACGACGCTGTCGACACGCGATTGTTGGTGCGGCAGTTCGAAAAGCTCGCGCAGTAGGCGCATGGACTCCGCGCTGTGCACCGCGACTCCGGAGAAAAGCAGAATCCGTCCGAGCAGCGCGTCCGCGATCACATCCGAATCGTCGAGTTCGCGGGCGATGTCGAGAGCACGGGCGCTCCATCGATTCGGGATCTCGGCTTCGGGGTGGTAGCAACTTCCCACCGCCAGCGCAGCAAGAACCCGTGCGTGAGCTGACCTGTCGTTCTCGACCAAGGGCTCGACCGCCGCGAGCCGTTCGAGCAGTGGTCCCGGATCGGTACCGTAGGAAACCCACGGCCACGCACCGGCGGCCCGAAGTAATGCGCCTGCCAATCGTCCGACGGCGGAGGTTCGCCCCTCCCGAACAGCCTCGAGGAGACCGGCATTGACGACGTCGAGAACTGTCTGCCCTCGACCTGCGCGGGCGAGGGCCTCGACTCTGGCCACCAGCAGGTCGTCCCGATCGTCAGCGGATTGCTGGGACACCGGAAGTAAGTCGAACGCGCGGACAGCTGCCTCCCACCACTCGGCCGCGGTCTCCGAACTCCACCGATCGGTCGCATCCTGAGCTGCAGCCGTGCATGCCTCCAGAACGACGAGTGGATCGACCAGGGGAAGTGCCGACATCAGATGTTGCGCGCGGCGGCTCAGCCGGTCCGGATCGGAGGAATTTTCGAGCACTTCGGCAACTCGGGCATGTATCCGCTGGCGACGAAGCGTGGGTATCGCTTCGAGGACTTCGTCTCGGAGAAGGCCGTGAGCAAAGACGTAACCGCCGTTTGCCGAGTCCGCGACGATGATTCGATCATCAGCAGCCGCGTCGAGATGGTCGGCGAGAGTGTCGACATCGAGACGGGTGGCTGCGGCCAGTGTGTACACCTCGATGGCGTCGCCGATAACTGCGGCAACCCGAAGAGCGTGCAACACTGCCGGTTCCACTGCAGCAAGCCGTCGACCGAGGACAGATCGAACGGCGACGGGGATGCCGTCGCCCAGTCGCTCGTTCCGGGGAAGCCTGGCGTACTCCGAGACGAACAGCGGGTTGCCGCCGGTTCGTTCCGCCAGGGTTCGCGCCTCCGCGTCGTCGAGCGTGTCCCCGGAGACGCACCTTGCGAGTGTTGCAACCTCGCCCTGCGCGAGCGCCGGCACAATCATGGTTCGGTTTCCTTCGCCGTGGAGTACGGCTTCTTCGAACTTGCGCACTGCCGACCCGACTTCCGAGTCTCGGAGCGTCGACACGAACCAGACTCTGGCACTGGTCATTGCGCCGACCAGGTAGGTCAGGCAACGAAGGGACGTGGGATCGGCCCATTGAATGTCGTCGATGACGACGGTCAACAGTGCATCTTTCGCCGCAGCTTCGATGGTGGTGCGAACCCGTTCGTAGACGGCAAATCTCGCTTCGTCCGGATCGATGTCCGTCGGCGGCGTCAGTACGAAATCGGCGTCGGCTCCGAGTTCCCGAACCAGTCGGCGGATCGGCCACCACGGCGGCGTTCCGTCGTCCTCCGGGCAACGTGCCCAGACGGTGGCTCCTCGAATGGACGTTGTTCTCGACGAACACTCCTCGGCGAATCGTGTCTTGCCGATGCCGGCGGGGCCGGTCAAGATCAACCAGCGAGGTGAGCCACGGCGAACGTCGTCGAGCATCTTGTCGGCGACAATCGTCTGAGCGTCGCGCCCGACGAACAAGCGTGAGGAATCCGTCTCGGGCATCGCTGCTACGGCTGGGGGAGAAGCCGGGACCGACACTTGTTCGGCCCCCGTCCATCCCGGAGTGCGCGGCCAGGCGGCCAGGCCGGGTTCGTGGCGCAGGATCGCGCCTTGCAATGCTGTCAGCTCCCCGCCGGGCTCCAGTCCCAGCTCGGCGTCGAGCCGAGACGCGTGTAATCGAAACTGTTCCAACGCTTCCGGTGACCTGCCCGCCCGATGCAGGGCAACCATTCGCAGCCAGCAGGTCCGGTCGCGGAACGGGTACTCGCTACAGAGTTGAGCAGCTTCGACCAGCGCGGGTGCCAGGCGCCCGAGAGCCAGAAGCGCCGTTATCCGGGTCTCCCGGCACTCGGTCCGCACTTCCTCGAAGGCTGCGGCTTCCACCTCCACCCAGTGCGCGTCGTTCAGGTCGTCCAGAAGCTGCCCCCGGACCGAGGCGAGGGCACGGTCAGCGGTCGTCAAAGCCTCCTGCCACCGTTCGTTCTCAGCGTGTTGTCGCGCCGTTTCGGCGTCGTCGAGAAACACCGACAGATCGACGTCTGCCGGAGCGACCTCGAGGACATAGCCCGGCGATTGACGCACTATCGGTGACGCCGTACCGGTTTCGACGCGTAGCGCTCGGCGCAGGTTGGAGATATACGCCTGGATGCTTGCCATCGCACTCGCCGGTGCGTCGTCGTGCCAGAGAGCATCGATCAGCCGGTCGGTGGAGACGACGCGACCACGGTTGAGCAGTAGAACGGCAAGGACCGTTCGTTGTTTTCGAGGGCCCAGATCGATCACGTCGCTCGTCGCCGGACCCCGTGCGACCTCCAACGGCCCGAGCAGTCGATAGATCATCCGTTTCCCCTCGTACCTGCGGACGCAGGACGGTTCGATTCTAAGGAGCGAAATTCATACATGCAGGACAAAACGGTCAACTAGTTCTCGTCAACATCTGCTCGGATTCCTCGGAGAGAGTCTGGTTGACGCTGGTAGTGCGCAGCGTCGCCGCACAGACCAACGCACCGAGAGCTGCGATGAAGGCTGCGACAAACAGTGCCAACCGAAGTCCACCGACAAAGTCGTCCGGTGGTCCGCCGGGCAGCATCGACTGCGCCGGAAGGAAGGCGCCGAGCACGGCAACCCCGACTGCGATGCCGGTCTGCCGGAACGCGTCGTTGATCCCTGCGGCCAATCCGGAATGGTTCGAAGTGCTTTCGCCCAGAACCAACCCACTCATGACGGGGTTGAACACCCCGGCCCCCACGCACGCGACAACAAATCCGGGAAGTATCGCGTACGGCGAACTGGTCACGTCGACGACGGTCATCATGACCAGCCCCACCGAGACGAGTAGAAGCGAGCACGTCAACGAGACCGAGACGGGGATGCGCCCGTCCAATTTCGCGGTGGCGCCCGCGACGACGAACATCGCTATCGTCGCCGGTAGATACACCAGGCCGGCGTCCACGGGAGACAGATGCAGCACGTTCTGCAGGTAGATGGTCGTGTAGACGAACACCGCGAACAGGGAGGCGGAGATCGAGAACGCTGCGATCTGCGCTCCGGCGAAGGCCCGATTGGCGAGCAGATGTGGGGGCAGCATGGGCTCGGTGGTACGAAGCTCGTGCAGGGAGAAACCGATCATGGCGGCCGCGGCGATCACCGCGGCGATCATCGGCTGCGGCTCGAACCACCCATCCTCGTTACCGCGTAACAAACCGAACACCAGAGCTGCCAGGCCGGTGGACACCAGAATCTGCCCGGGCACGTCCGCGCGGCGAGGCCGAGGATCGCGTGACTCGGGAACCCACCGCACCGTCATCGCCAGTGTGATCAACCCGATCGGAACGTTGATCAAAAAGATTGCGCGCCAATCCAACAACTCGGTGAGCAACCCGCCCACCAGTGGGCCGACGGCAAACGCGCCCCCGATCGTGGCGCCGTATGCAGCCAGAGCAGTCGCGCGCTGGGGACCCTTCTCGAACACGTCCGCCAGCAAGGCAAGTGAGCAGGCGAAGAGTACGGCACCGCCGATACCCTGAGCGGCCCGCGCGAGGTCGAGCACCCAGATGTTCGGCGCCAGAGCGCAGAACAGAGATGCCGTGGTGAACCACAGAATGCCGATGACGAAAACATGGCGTCGACCCCGTCGGTCTGCCCACGATCCGGCGCTGAGAACGACCGTCGCCAATGCCAGCGTGTACGCGTCGATCACCCATTGCAGGGCGCTGACTCCGGTATCGAGATCGGATGCGATCGACGGCAGGGCGGTGTTGACGACGGCGATGTCGAGCATGAGCATTGCGGTGCTCACGCATACTGCCAGCAGAGTGGCTCGTCTTACTGCGGTGTTCTTCGGGGTGATCGGTGCGGGCATGGCCCGTCCTGATGGTCGAAGGGGTGTGGACTCGGAACACCCTGCGCCCCGACGCTTGGGACATATCGGGCGAAATGCTTGGAACCCGCATGGTTGATAACTGCCGTGTTACTCGGAATCCGTCACCACCTGCTCGGTCGAATACGCACTCTCCCAACGGTTAATCTCTGGTCATGGAGACCAGCCAGTGGGTGCGACGGGTGTTGGTGGTGGAAGACCAACCACTGATGCGTGCGCTCGTCGGTGACACGCTCACACACGCCGGGTTCGTGGTCCATACGGCCGGATCGGCGGTCGAAGCGCTCACGGAGTTCGACGGATTCGATCCTGACCTCTTGGTCACGGACATCGACCTTGGCGTGCGGCCGAACGGCGTCGATCTCGCGAACATCGTCACCGTGAAGGCTCCGCATTGCGCGATCGTGTTCCTGACGAACTACCCCAACGCATCGACAGCGCCAGGTTCTGCGGGTGTGCCGCCGAAATCGCTGTTCGTGGACAAGGCGGCTGTCCAGTCGGCGGATCAGTTGATCGGCGTAGTGGAGGCCGCGTTGACGGAAACCGAGCCACCGACGCTCGGGAGTGATCCGGACTCCGCCTTGTCGAGCCTCACCAGATCACAGCTCGATCTTCTGCGTTACATCTCGCTCGGGTGGTCGAACAGCGCAATCGCAGCGCATCGTGGGTCCTCGATCCGAGGTGTGGAGAAGCTCATCGCGCGCACTCTCGAGAGCCTGGGATTGACGCACGATTCGTCCACCAATCCGCGAGTGCTTGCTGCGAGTATCTTCATCCGCCATTTCGGTGTGCCCGAAGTGACCGACTCGGTGTGAACCCGCGCGAGTGGTGGCTTCGTCTCGGTGATCGGAACATCGTCACCAAGTGGTCCTGGATTCTGACGCTGCCGTTCGCGGTGACCGTGATGGCCAACTACTACCTGTGTACCGGGGTGCGCGAAGTAGGCTTGATGGCAGTCGGCGCCTTCGCGACCCACTGCGTTGTCGGGGTGATGCTGCTGATGGCGAGGGCTGTTCTTGCAGCACACCGATCGCAGCTCGCAGCCCTGGCCCTGTTCGCAATGATCGGCGCGATCCGCCCGTTCGTCCTCGACGCGATCACCCGCTCGCTCGAACTCCCCGTCGACCCCAGACCGATGCTCGTCCGGGTGGGACTCAACGTCGTGTGCAGCGTTGTCTTCTTGTCGTTGACCGCCGTACTGGTAGGCGCTCTCCGTGACCGCCTCGCGCTGCAACGGAGTTTGAAGGTTGCCGGGGCCGCCGTCCAACTCCAGCAGACCCGGGATCGATTCCGCCTCGACCAAACCCGTGCGCAGTGTCGGCGAGAGCTCGAGCGCAGTATCGAGACAGTCATGCACGCGGTTGCTGAAACGGAACTCGAGGGAGTACGAGGAGCAGCGCTCTTGAAGCGAATCTCCGACGACGTGGTTCGCCCGATGAGTCATCGACTGTTCCGGGAGATTCCCCCGATCGAATCACCGACGCCGACTGTGCGGCTGACGGCGAGAGATCGACTGATCGGCGTCGTACGCAGCGTTGAACCGGCGCCACTGTACGTACCGGTGTTCGCGTACACGGCACTGGTGACCGTCTACCTGCTCACGACTTACGGCGTGACGTTCACGGCGGTCCAGCTCGGCGTCGGTTTCTGGCTCTTCGTCGGTGGCAATGCGTGCGCTCGCCGAGTTGTCAGCAGCGGAGACGGCCCTCTGAGACGGATCGCGACTCTTTCTGCGGTGTACTGCTCGAGTGCGCTGATCAGCAGTACCGCGACGTGGCTGCTCCTGACGGTGTTCGGCCGTACCCCGACTTTCTATCTCTCGTCGATGGCCGTCTACCCGTTGGTTGCGCTGTCCGTCTGCCTGATCAGGGCTGCGGATACGCAGCGTCAGGACGAGGAGCGTCAACTCCGCAGTGCCCTGAGCCGGCAAGCGCTCGATGCAGCTCGTATCCATGCCGAGCTCATGCACACCCGACGTGGACTGGCCAGGTTGTTGCACTCGTCGGTGCAGGGCGAACTCGTAGCGGCCGCATGGTCTTCGGGCGCCGTTGCCGGTCGCCCAGTCGATGTTGCGGCAACCATTGCCCACATTCTCGACGGCTTGGAAAGCGACCTGTCTGCGTCATCCGATCAGCCGGCTGACTCCGATGCCCGAAAGCGTATCGATGATCTTGTCACGGTGTGGCGCTACGCAATTCCGGTCGTAAGTCACGTCGACGACGAAGTCTGGGCGGTGATCGGTTCCGGCTCCGCTCGGCTCGACAGCGTGGTGGAGATCCTGTCGGAGGGACTGACCAACGCCGTGAAACACGGTGCAGGAGGGCCCGTCTTCCTCGAGGTGACACTCGCCGATGCTCGGGCGGTAGTAGTGCGGATCAGTTCGCCGGGTCGGATGCCGGTGGCACGGGACTCAGGGATCGGGCTTGAATCGCTCGCCGGTACGGTAACGTCCCTCGAACTTGTCGAAGAGGAAGACCGGGTGGTCCTCACAGCCGTGCTTCTGTGACACCGTGAGTGGCGATGTCGTGGAGGCCGAACGTTTCGCCAATGGCCGGATTGGCCGCTTGTACGGTCGCAGAAATGGAATCGATTACTGCGCAGCTCATCCCACTCGCCACCGGCGTCGTCATCAGCCCGATTCCTCTGGTTGCGATCATCGCGATCCTGCTGTCCACTCGGGCGAAGGCAAATGCATTCGCGTACACCGCGAGCATCGTGCTGGCCGCGGCAGCGATTACAGCAGCGACGGCACTCTCGACCACCGGAGTGGAATCGAAGTCCAGCGGCAGCGCGCATACCGTCCAGACGGTGTTCGCCGTCGTGTTCACTGTCGGTTTTCTGGCGCTCGCGTACTCGAGTTGGCGTGGCCGTCCGAAAGACGATGCCGAGCCGGCGATGCCGTCGTGGCTGGCGCAGATCGACTCGATGCAACCGGCCAAAGCTGCGGTTCTGGGACTGTTGTTGACCGTACCCAACGCGAAGAACCTGCCGCTCGAACTCAAGGCAGGTTCGATCATCGGTGGCGGGCACCTCGGCTGGGTATCAGTGATCGCGTACTCCGTTCTGTTCGCGGTAGCGGCGTCCATCGCTTTGATCGTGCTGTCAGCATTGGCTGCCGTGCCCTCGGCGAAGGTGACCGATGCACTGAGCGCCACCAAAAGCACTCTGATCCGCCACAATGCAGCAATCATGACCGTTTTGTTCCTGATGCTGGCAGCATTGGAACTCTCGCACGTTGTCGAAGCCCTGTCGAAGTAGCAACTTGTTTTCGAGGAGAAATCGAATGACGATCACACCCAGCGAAGCGCCGGTAGTCGAGACAACGTACGGGCCGGTTCGAGGATCGACGGAAGGCTCGGTGTCGAGTTGGAAGGGGATTCGTTACGCGGCACCTCCGGTCGGTCCGCTGCGATTTCGCGCGCCGGTTCCGCCGAAGCCATGGACCGAGGTCCAGGACGCAACAGAATTCGGGCCGTGTGAGCCGCAAAGTCGACTCGCGATGATCCCGCTCGGTGAGAACGTTCCGATGGACGAAGACTGCCTGTTCCTCAACGTGTGGGCACCGGGCCCCGTCGGTTCTGATGCGCCGGGTAAACCGGTGATGGTCTGGATTCACGGCGGAGCGTATTTCCGCGGAGCGTCCAGCCAACCACTTTTCGACGCAACCACATTGGCTGAGAACGGCGACGTTGTCGTCGTCTCGATCAACTACCGCATCGGTGTGTTCGGCTTCGTCGATTTCTCGTCCTTCAATTCGAGTGAACATACCTTCGAGCCCAATGTCGCTCTCCGCGACATGATTGCAGCGCTGCAATGGGTTCAAGGCAACATCGCGGCTTTCGGTGGCGATCCCGACAAAGTGACGTTGTTCGGCGAGTCGGCAGGTGGCGGCGCGGTGACGACGCTGATGACCGTCCCGTCCGCTCGCGGCCTGTTTCATCGCGCTATTGCCGAAAGTTCGCCCGCCACTTCGGTGTACGGTAGTGAACGTGGTGAGATCGTCGCGAAGCTGTTTCTCGAGATCTTCAGCGGCGGAGGCGATCTGGGTCTGTTGCGGTCCACGTCTGCCGAAGACTTGATCGGGCCGTCAGACGAACTGTTTGCTCGCGTCCCCCAGGAGACGCCTGGCACTTTGGCGTTCGCGCCGATCGTCGACGGTGATCTGCTCCCTGACTACCCGGTGCGCGCGTTCCGTCACGGCAATGCACACCCGATTCCGCTGATCATCGGAACCAACAAGGACGAATCTTCGCTCTTCCGGATGATGAAGTCGCCGTTGATGCCGATCGATCCCGTCGTGATCACGTCGATGTTCGCGGAGATCGCCGACGAGCATCCAGGACTCGAGCTACCGGATCATTCTCAAATCGAAGGCGCGTATTCGGGACTGTCCAAGCTGGGCGCCGGTCTCGGTTTGACCCGTGATTTCGGATTCCGGCTGCCTACGTTGTGGATCGCCGAGGCGCACAGCAAGGTTGCGCCGACGTGGTTGTATCGCTTCGACTACGCGCCGCCGATGCTCAAGGCGCTGAAGATCGGTGCGACCCACGGCACCGAACTTGCCTACGTCTTCGGCAACATCAACCACGGGGCACGAGACATCACCTACAAGTTGGGTGGCTTGAGCGCGGCGCGTCATGTCTCTGAGCGCATGCAGGCGAGGTGGTTGGACTTTGCCAGAGCTGCAGGCGATTACGACGCCGGGGACGATTGCGAACTGGGTGCGGACCCGGGGTGGCCCACTTACGACACCGACACACGCTCGACACTGTTGATCGACAAACGCGATGCGGTCGTCGCTGATCTCGACCGCGAGATCCGGGAGGCGTGGGGTGAGACGGTGATTGCATTCACCTGACGGTTCAGCCCTGCTCCAATTCGGCCAGGTAGTGCGAGACGGGTCCCACGGCGAGCATTCCGCTTCCGGCGC
The DNA here is from genome assembly GCF_040546695.1 of Rhodococcus sp. OAS809. Lineage (NCBI taxonomy): Bacteria > Bacillati > Actinomycetota > Actinomycetes > Mycobacteriales > Nocardiaceae > Rhodococcus > Rhodococcus sp. OAS809. The sequence continues at coordinate 4,498,578 of NZ_JBEPOI010000002.1, forward strand.
CGGCTATTTCGGCGGCGGCAGGTAGGAGCGCCGCTCGCGCACGCTCCTTGACTCGACGGTCGCCGACTGCAGTCGCCGCTGCGGCAGTCAAGCACCACAGTGCCTCGGAGAGTAGGTCTTCGGGCGGGTCCGGCAATGCCTCGACGGCCTTCGCTGCTTCGTTCGTCTGCCCCTGTGCGATGAGCAGGTGTGGCCGGGCCCAGGGTTCGTACGGGCCCCACTGCGTGGTCGGGTCGAAAATCGCCGGCAGTCCCCGCCATACGCGGAGGGCGAGAATTGCGAGAGGGAGTATGCCGTCCGCGAGACCCGGCATGCCGGCATCGGAAAGATTGACCGCCGCAGCTTCGTACAGCTTCTCGCAGTGCGCGGCCTCCGCGCCGGCAGCGGCAGTACGCATAGCGCGAAACCAGGTGGTGAACACCGCTGCCAACGGGCGTTCGTGACGTCCGGCCAATCGATCAACCGTCTCGGCATGTAGCTCGGCTGCATCGAATTGCCCAAGGGCGCTGAGGGCTTGCATGCGGATCAGATGGCCGAGGATCTCGAAGGTAGCCAGGCCGTGTCGAATGGCGAGGTCGACCAGTTCACGGCCGATGTCGTCGCGCTCGGAGGCCAGACCGTTAGTCCAGAACGTCTGCATGAACAATCCGTTCAGAGCGAAGGCCAGGAGCCCTGGATCGTCGAGAGCGCGACCGATCTGTACTGCGGCACGGGCACATTCGAGACCGTGATGACCGGGCAGTCCGCGCGATTCGAGTGCGATTGTCGCCAACAGTCTCGCCCGAGCGGGTTCGTTGCCGGCCGGAAGTCGATCGAGAGTGCGCTGAGCGGTCTCGACGATCTGCGTAGCCTGCCGAGGATCGTCGGATCGCGTCCAGATCCCGGGCACGTCGTAATTGCCGATGATCCGCGCGGTGAGTTCGACGTCGTCCAATTGTTCAGCGGCGCCGATGATTGTCAGTCGTTGGTTTCGGGCAATCTCGAGTCCGCTTCCGCCCGCAACTGCCAAACTTCGGAGGAGGCCGACGGTTGACTCCAATCTCGATTTCGATCCTGCCGCTACGGTCCGGTCGTACGCTGCCGAAACCTGACTGAAGATCTGTTCTGCCCCTACAGGATCCAGGCGGGTTTCCCGGCGGAGAATGTCGGACTCGAGGTCGTTCAGTCGTGGACCAGGGTCGATGCCCAACTCTTCGGCGAGTAACTTCCGTGCGCGACGTAGGACTGCCAGAGCATCGCCTTGACGATCGGACCGGTACAGCGCCAGAGCGAGTAGTCGCCAACCCTCCTCGCGCCAAGGGTGTTCCGTCACGTGGGCATCCAGATCGGGAATCGCTTCGGCAGCTCGCCCGAGATCGAGCTGCGCGGATGCCAAGCGTTCGACGGCAGCCAGACGCAGTTCCTCCAAGCGTGATCGCTCCGTTCGGGCCCAAGGCTCGTCGGCGAACTCCGCGTAGGCCGGCCCTCTCCACAGCTGCAGCGCGGTTCGGAGCAGTTCGAGTGATTTTGCCGGCGTCGAATCCGCGGCTTCACGCACCAGTCTTTCGAATTCCCAAGCGTCGACCGCGTCGGGTGCTGCATGAAAGGCGTAACCGGGCCCTTCGGTGACAATGACTTTCGGCTTCTTTCGCGGCGCGCGATCCGGTTCGAGCGCACGCCTCAAAGCGGAAACGAACGTACGTATTGCGCTGGTAGCGCCGGACGGAGGATCGACCCAGAGGTCGTCGACAATCACGTCCACGGGAACAACACGTCCGCGGGCGACGACGAGACGAGCGAGGACCGCTCGGTGTCGTGGACCCTTCAGATCGATCTGGTGTGAAGACTCGTTCCACGCGACCACGGGTCCGAGCACTCCGAAAGCCGGGGCTTCAAATGTGTGGTCTCGCATTTCCCCACGCTATCGCGCTCATCGAACGCTCATCGACTGCGGCGAAGCTGATTGCCATCACCCCGACCTGCCATCACCCCGACTAACGAGAGCGACCGATGACTATCACCATTCCAGGCTTCGACTACCAGCAGATTTCCACAGCAGACGGAGTGCGGCTCAACGTCGCGGTCGGCGGAAGCGGAACACCACTCGTCCTCCTGCACGGCTTCCCTCAGACTCACCTCATGTGGCGTCACGTAGCCACTGCCTTGGCGTCGGATCACACCGTCATCTGCCCGGATCTACGCGGATACGGAGCCAGCGACAAACCGGTCGAGGAAAACCCGGACACCTACTCCAAACGAACAATGGCTGCCGACATCGTCGAGGTGGCCAGGAAATTGGGACACGAGAAGTTTGCCCTCGTCGGCCACGATCGTGGCGCACTGGTTGCCGTCAGAGCGGGGCTGGATCATCCGGATGTGATCACGCAACTCGGCTCGCTGGACGTGCTCCCCACCCTGGATATGTGGGACATCCTGCATGGATCGAATGCTGCTGTGGCGTTCCATCTCTATCTCATGGCTCAGCCACCTGGTCTTCCCGAGCAGATGATCAGCGCCAGCGCCGATGCGTTCTTCGAGTACTTTCTCGACGTGTGGACGCAGAACCGCGAAGCGATTCCGGTAGACGTGCGGGCGGAATACCTGCGCGCCTCACGGGAGGCGGTGCCGTCGATCGTTGCCGATTACCGGGCGTCGGCAGGCATCGACATCGAACACGATCAGTCCGATCGGGAGGCGGGCAACCAACTGCACATGCCGGTCACGGTCATTCAGCAGGACTGGGGCTCGATGCTCGGCTACGACGCCGAGGCCCTGTGGAAAGCGTGGGCGCCCGATCTCGAGCACCGCACGCTGTCCGCAGGTCACTTCATGGCAGAAGAGGCGCCTGCCGAAGTGGTCGAGGCGATCCGGACCCTACTCGAGAGGTAGTTTTGACGCTTCTCGGCTGTCGAGGTACTGGCGAGCGCATCACGTGCGTCGCGAATGGACGAGGGGGATCGATGGGTTTCTCGCTGCACTTCATGCGGGTGACGAAGGACGTGCAACTCGATGTTGATCGGGCGGCGGTCGCCGCTTTCCTCGATCAGCACGGGCTGCGCGTGGTCGAGAGCCCGTACGGAGGCGAGATCGTCGACCGTGACGACAGGGCATTGACGATCGACGGGGCCTTCTCCGACCTTCATCTCGACTCGCTCGAGCAGAGCGATCCACTCAGTGGTGGAATCTTCCACGCGACGCTGTCGCCTGCCGAGTGCGCGTTCGTCTACGACCTCTGCGCGGCGGCTGGGTTCCTGATCGTCAACCCTCAGGGTGACCCGACGTTTCTCGTTCCCCAGCGCAATCACGAGCCCGACGACGTTTCCGAGTTGGAGGACGTCGTCTGGGTCGACAGCGCCGAGGAACTGGCGCGGGCGCTCACCGGTGGTTTCCAAGCGTTCCGCGAGTTTCGGGACCGCGTGACAGGACGAGCCGCCGGTGCCGAATGATCGGGGCCCCGTCGGGTCGACGAAGGTCGGGTTCTACCGCTTGACCCCGGCCGCCAAGTCGTCGACGAGAACCTTGGCGGTCAAGGCGTATCCCGCGGCCTTGTAGTAGTCGAAGGGAATCGCTCGACCAGCCTGCGCGGCGGGCAGACGCTGCCACGTCGGCGAGGTGTACACGCTGCCGGAGGCGCTGCGATCCAAGGCGAAGATGACGTCGGCTTCTTCGAGACGGTTGAACTGCTCCGATCCGAGCATCACGCGAAGGTCGGGGCCTTCACGGAGCACCTCGAATCCCAGGTCCTCGGCGACGGCGGTGCGGAAATCGTTCTGGAACCACGCGATCTGATCCTCCGCGGCGGCGACGAAGGCAACCTTCTTGCCGGCCATCAGCGGTTCGACGGTCGGGCGGACCTGAGCTACATGGGCGTCGTACTCGGCGAGTACTTCTTCGGCGCGATCGCTGCGCCCGATGCCGGTGAGGAAGTCCGACATGACCTTCCGCCACTCCGGGGTGAAGTCCTTGCCGACGGGCAGGACCGGTGCGATCTGCTGCATCCGGTCGTTGCCGTACGACCCGGTGTCCCACCAGCCGGCGCTGAGGACGAGAAGGTCTGCGCCGAGAGTCGAGATGTATTCGAAGTTGGGATCGGAAGCACCTTCGGCGAAGATCTCGACACCCGTGGCATCCGGGACCTCACGGCGTAGGTGTTCGGCTGCGCCGGTCGGGTAGGCGGTCACCGGGTATCCGGCGAGGATCGACAATTCGAGGCCGTCCCGCGGGTCGAGGGCAACGACGTTCTGCGGGTCCGTCGGAATGATCAGCTTCTCGTCGCCGCGCGTGAACTCGAAGGTCTCCGCGTTCTCGGGCGTCGAACTTTCCGTGCTGCCGCAGGCGGCGAGAAACGCGGCCGCAGCGACGCCCGCGCCGACGCCGAAGAAACCGCGTCGCGTCAGGTTGTCCACGATCGCCCAGTAGTCGCGATCGGTCGTGGAGGGAGAAAGGAGTCGAGTCATGCTTGTTAGGTTAGCCTTAGGGGCTGTCTTCGGGAATGCTGAAACAGCTCCCGCGAACGCCAAGAAATACGGCGAACACGCCAGCACAGAGAGTGTTGTCCGCGTCACCGGCAGGTCTGATTCACAACCCACTTTCGACCTCTGACGTGCATGACGTCACAACCGGCCGCCTCCTCGATCGCGATTTGGCCCTGATCGCGCCGACTATGCTGAGTTGACCAGCAGTACGATTTCGGAGGTTGCAATGCAGATCACCAGCGTCGGCCACGCAGGATTTCACATCCAGACCGAGGCCGGATCCATCCTGTGTGATCCATGGGTGACCCCGACGTATTTTGCGTCCTGGGTGCCGTTCCCCGACAACACAGAGTTGGACTGGGACGCGCTGGGCAACTGCGACTACCTCTACGTCTCGCACCTGCACAAGGACCACTTCGATCCGAAGAATCTGATCGCGCACGTCAACAAGGACGCCACAGTCCTGCTCCCCGATTACCCGGTGCCGGACCTCAAGCGTGAACTCGAGAAGCTCGGCTTCCACAAGTTCTTCGAGACGGAAGACTCCGTCAAGCACACCGTCAGCGGTCCCAAGGGCGATCTCGACATCATGATCATCGCTCTGCGCGCTCCCGCGGACGGTCCGATCGGTGACTCGGGCCTCGTCGTCTCGGACGGGGAAACCACCTGTTTCAACATGAACGACGCCAGGCCCGTCGACCTGGACCCGCTGACCGACGCCTTCGGGAAGGTCGACATCCATCTGCTGCAGTACTCGGGCGCGATCTGGTACCCGATGGTCTACGACATCCCGAAGGGCACCAAGCGCAACTTCGGCAAGCAGAAGCGTCAGCGCGGCATGGACCGCTGCCGCAACTACATCTCCCAGGTCGACGCTGCCTGGGTTGTCCCGTCGGCCGGCCCGCCGGTCTTCCTCGACGACGACCTGCGTTACCTCAACGACGATCACGGCGACGAGGGAAACATCTTCCCCGACCAGATCACGTTCCTCGAGCAGATGCGCATCAACGGCAACGATCGTGGTCTGCTGATGATCCCCGGCTCGGCCGTCGAACTTCGCGGAAGCGAGAAGGTCGCGCTGACGCATCCCATCCCGGACGCAGACGTCGACAAGATCTTCTCCAACAAGGCCGAGTACATCGAGAAGATGGCGCAGAAGATGGCACCGGTCATCGCCGCGCAGAAGGCCACGTGGGCTCCGGCCGAAGGCGAGCCGCTGCTCGACGGTCTCAAGGCCAAGTTCGAGCCGATCATGGCTCAGTCCGATCTGATCTGCGACGGAATCGGCTACCCCGTCGGACTCGTGATGGGAGAGGAGACGGTCGTCCTCGACTTCCCGAAGCGGATCGTTCGTGAGCCCATCGACGGAGAAGGTAAGTACCGCTACGGCTTCCGCATCGCTCCCGAACTGGTTCGCACCGTTCTGCGTGACGACGAGCCCGACTGGGTCAACACCATCTTCCTGTCGACACGCTTCACGGCGTGGCGCATCGGTGGGTACAACGAATTCCTCTACACGTTCTTCAAGTGCCTCACCGACGAGCGCATCGCGTACGCCGACGGCTGGTTCGCCGAGGCCCACGACGACAGCGCGTCTATCGAGTTGGGCGGGTACGAGATTCAGCGTCGTTGCCCCCACCTCAAGGCTGACCTGTCGAAGTTCGGTGTCGTCGACGGCACCAACCTCACCTGCGATCTGCACGGCTGGCAGTGGGATCTCGAGACCGGCCGCTGCAAGACGTCCAAGGGCCACGAGCTGCGCACCAGCAAGCTGAGCTGAACCGAGCTCGTCGGGTGACGGGATACAGCAGGTCGCTGATCGGCCTGGCGACAGCGCTCGCCGGGTTGGCCGGTTACGTCGACGCGCTCGGATTCATCACGCTCGGTGGGCCTTTCGTTTCGTTCATGAGCGGCAACATGACGCAGGCGAGCGTCGCATTTGCCGACGGGGTGTGGTCGACCGCGCGGGTGGCCGGCGGCATCATCGTGCTCTTCCTTCTGGGAATCGCGCTGGGAACCGTCGTCACCCACTTCACGGAGCGCTATTCGGTCCGGGCCCGCAAGGTGACGGTGCTCGCGGTTGTAGCCGGGCTGCTGGCCATCGGTTCGGTGATGAGCAGCCTCGACGTCACCCCCGGCGCGATCTCGGCGATGGCTTTGGCGATGGGAGCCGTCAACTCGGTGTTCCAGCGCGACGGCGAGGTGACGATCGGCGTCACGTACATGACCGGTGCGCTGGTCAAGATGGGCCAGCGTCTGACCGGAGCCTTTCTGGGCGGTCCGAAGTGGGCGTGGCTGCAGCACTTCGGGATGTGTGCCGGGTTGATCGCGGGCGCGGTGGTCGGTGCATTGGTTCACCGATGGATCGGTCTTCACGCTCTGTGGCCCGCATCGGCGTTCACGGTTGTTCTGATCGCCGTTGCCTGGCAGGTCTCGCCCCCGTCTCCGGCAAAGGTGTAGAAAGAGCCAGACACAAATCCGGGGGTACAGGGGGAAGCAGTGGATGCTCTGATCATCGTGGTGCTCGGACTGCTCGGAATCGTCGCGGCCTCGACGCTCGGAGCGCGGATCGGAGTCGCAGCACCGTTGATTCTGGTGATGGCCGGGATCGTTGTCAGCCTCTTACCATTTGTCCTAGCAGTGGACATCGACCCGGAATGGATTCTGGCAGGCGTGCTTCCGCCACTGCTGTACTCCGCCTCGGTCTCGATGCCGTCGATGGAGTTTCGGCGTGAGTTCGGTGCCATCGGTGGGCTTTCCGTTCTGCTCGTGGTCGTGAGTGCGCTTGTTCTCGGTGTGTTCTTCTCCTGGGTGATACCAGGACTCGGTATCTGGTGGGGCATTGCACTCGGTGCGATCGTGAGCCCGACGGATGCCGTCGCGACGTCCATCGTCAAGAAACTCCCGGTCTCGCCGCGGGTGGTGTCGATCCTCGAAGGCGAAAGCCTGCTCAACGACGCCACCGCTCTGGTTCTGTTGCGTACTGCCATCGCCGGGGCCGCCGCATCGGTGTCGCTGTGGAGTGTGTTGGGCAAGTTCGCTTTTGCCGTCGTCGTGGCCGCGGTCATCGGAGTTGTCGTCGGCAAGGTCAACCTGATGGTTCGCGCCCGTGTCACCGATTCGACGGTCAACACGGTCATCTCGTTCACGGTGCCGTTTCTGGCGGCGATCCCCGCCGAAGAGTTGGGTGCGTCAGGGTTGGTTGCTGCAGTCGTGGCCGGGCTCGTCACCGGCTACGACGCTCCTCGGAAGCTGTCACCGCGACACCGGTTGTCCGACTCCCAGAACTGGCGCACAGTCGAATTGGTCCTCGAAGGTGCGATCTTCCTGGTGATGGGCCTTGAACTCTCGTCGATAGTCGACGATGTCCGGGTCGACCACGAGGGCATATCCACGGCGGTCTTCGTGGCGGCGGGTGCACTGTTCCTCACGATCTTGGTGCGGGCTCTGTACGTGGCCCCGCTCCTGCGAGCGCTCCAAGCGCGGGCGAATTTTCGTGAACGCATGAAACCCAGACTCTCCGACATCGCGAATCGCCTCGACAATCCCGAGGATTACCCGCCAGACGAACGACGCAGCAGGCGCCGGGCACCTTCGGCGAATCAGATGGAAAGGTTCAAGGTTCGGGTTCGGCGGACGGTTGCCGATATCGACTACTACCTTGCTGCGCCGTTGGGATGGCGTGAAGGCACGATCGTCATCTGGGCCGGCATGCGCGGGGCGGTCACTCTGGCTGCAGCGCAGACTCTGCCGGAAGACACCCCGAGTCGATCGCTCCTGATCTTGGTTGCGTTCCTGGTGGCAGCAGGCTCGTTGATCCTTCAGGGAGGAACGTTGAAGCGCGTCGTAGTGGCGACCGGTCCGGCAGCGCAGGACCTCACCGAATCCGAACTAGACGAGCATCGCAGGTTGCTCGACCTCCTCGAAGATGCTGCTGCGAGTGTCGTTCCGCCAGAGGGTCGGTCGAAGAAGAGGATCCGCCTCGACGTGATCGACGCGCAGCGTCAGGCACTGCTCGACGCACGTGACGATGGCGTGTTCGACGCACGGATGCTCGGATCGGCACTTGCCGCGCTGGATGCCGATCAGATCAGCCTCGAACTCAAGGGCGGTCCGGACGGTTGATCACGTGCACAGTCTCTTTCGAGCGGACGTCATCATTGCCCGCGTGATCACGCCGTGCAGTACCTGAACGGGTGCGAAGTAGATTCGGCCCGCGCGGTTCTTCAGCTCCACGGCGGTGACGACGTGCAGGAGGCCGGCGTCGTTGTCGGCCTGAACCGAGGCGACGAATCGTAGGTGTTTCTCGTCCGCTTCGATGAGGGCCTCGCCGTCGGCGATCTTGTCGACGGCAAAGGTGTCGGGGCGTCCCTTGGCGATGCCGAGCAGTCCGACTATCCGCTCCCTGAGCCAGAACATCGCGAGGACGGGTGCGGGGACATTCCTGACGTCGAAGACTGCCTGCGCCCACTCCTCGGATGTATGGGTCGGAACAGACGGGATGGTGATCGTGGTGGCTTCTGCCCAGTCCGGTGCAGGCATTGCCTTGAAAGCGAGTGTCATTTCGTCCTCCGTACGGTGCCGTATGGAACTTACCCATACGGTACCGTACGGAGGTGCCGAATGCCCGCGCCCGACTCTCTCGCGACCAGTGGATCGATGCAGCTTTCCAGGCTCTGACAAGCCATGGGCCTGATGCAGTTGCAGTGGAAAAGGTGGCGCGCACGCTCGGATCGACCAAGGGTTCCTTTTATTGGCACTTCGCCAACCGCGACGAATTGCTGCAAGCTGCGCTCGGCCGGTGGGAAGTTTTGGCAACCGAGAGACTGATCTCCTCCGTCGAGTCCTCTGGTGAACCGGCGGAGGTGAGGTTGCGTCGTCTGGTGGATTCGGTCACGACCGGATTGGCCGGTCGCCGTGCGGAGTTGGAACTGCTTGCCGGCATCGGCCATCCTTTGGTTTCGGCGGCGGTTCGACGTGTCACCGAGCGTCGAGTTACCTACATCGTGACGTTGTTGGTCGATCTGGGGATGGACAGGCAGAAAGCGGAACATCGTGGCGTACTTGCCTATTCGATGTACCTGGGGCAGATGCAATTGGTACACAGTGCGCCCGATGTGGTTCCTGGCAGCGGTGCGGACGCTCAGGCGCTCGCCGACGAGTTCGTGAACATGGTTCTGGCCAGGTAAGTCCGCCGTCGAACGCAGCGTGATCTGCGCATCACCCTGCGCTTTCAGGTGAGGGACCACACATTGCGCGTAACCCATAGTTACAGATACTTTGAGGTCAGCTGAAGTGGGGTGCCGGATATGTCGACATTTCCCGGAGGCGCAAAACCGTTTCACGACAGGAAGAAAGGTGACTCACCATGAGCGTTGTGCTTATTTCGTTGCTGGTCGCCGCTGGACTCACCGTGCTGGCCACCAGTGACGGTGCCGGTCTGGACTTCGGGAGTCGGCAGCTGAACCGCCAGTTGAAGACCCGCACGCACCGGTAACCCCGGAAATCGGCCGGCTCCACGCGATACTTCGCGGAGCCGGCCGATTGCGTTGCTCCGGTCAGTTCACTCCGAGATCTACCAGCCAGGCCCGGGTGCTGCGGGCGACGATGCCCAAGGCAACGGCAGAACCCGTCGCGGAGTCGAACGCGACGCTGTCGGCAGATTCGAGTCCCGTGTAGAGGTGGGAAACCCCGGCTGCTGCGCCCCCTCCGATGATCGGCGCAATCGACGCACCGAAGGCATCGGGCGTCACGGCTTCGAAAGTTACCGCGCGCGAGAAGTGTTCGGCGAATGCCTCGGCGAGTTCGATGCCGGTGATCGCCGGAATCTGTCCGATGTCGACCGCGTCCGGTGCTACGTCGAGAGTCAGGGCCGCAACGGCTGCATCAGCGACGTCGAGATGTGAACTCCATGCGACCGCGAGATCGGCACGCAGTGGGTAACGCAGGACCCCTTCGTCTTTCACCCCCGACAGCACGGTGGGCAGAAGAAGATTCTCGAGGAACAAACGCGGGGTCAGGACGGTCACCGCGATACCTTCGGCGCGGAGTCCGTCGACGAGCTCGGAGAGAACGGGTGTGTTGGGACCGGCAAGCGGCGAAGTAGCGTCGCGGGTCACCGTGCCGCTGGTAGAGATCACGAACCGCGAAGGATCTGTCACTCTTGCTGCTGCCAGAACGTTGTGGGCGTAACCAGCTAGCGTCTCGGTGTCACCGGCGAGTGGCAGGTGGAAGAACACCCCGTCTACCCCGCGATAAGCGTCGGCGAGAGAGTCGACTGACGCATTGTCCGCGACAACGGTGTTCGCACCCTCGAACGTCTGGTCGGGGTTGCGGGTGATTGCTCGGACTTCGGCACCTGTCGATCCGGCGAGAGCCGCGACCAATCCCGCGAGAACGGGAGAACCCTGTGCGCCGGTGGCGCCATGCACTGTGTAAGTCATGACGCCTATAGTTCAGATTGGGAACCAGTTACTTCAAGTGAACTAATGGGGAATCGATGAGTGAATCAGGTCACGTGCTTCCGGAGTGCGGCGTCGCGCGCTTTCTGCTGGTTCTGGACGGACCGTGGGCAACGCTGATCGTTCGTGAGCTCACGCACGGCCCGATGCGCTTCACGGAACTACGACGCGCATTGCCCGGCATCAGTCCCAGGACACTGTCCGCCAGGCTCAAGCGATTCGAGGAGTTCGATCTGGTGACCCGGACTGCCTACGCCGAGGTGCCGCCGCGAGTGGAGTACGAACTCACCGCGACGGGGATGGAACTGCGCTCCGTGCTCGAAGCGATGGTCGAGTGGGCGGATCTGGCACTCCCCGTTTCGTGACCCTGCCCTCAGTGCGGGCCCGAAAGTCCAACCCGCAGAGCGCCGCAGGCCTCGAACATCGCATCTTGACCGGTATGGCCGACACCGGTGGTGTTGACGAAGGCATGGATCAATCCACTGTGACGCCTGAGTGCAACCGGGACTCCGGCCTCTCGCAGCCGGTTCGCGTATTCCTCACCCTCGTCGCGTAGTGGGTCGAAACCGGCGACGGCAACGTACGCGGGTGGCAGGCCGGCCAGGTCCGGAGTGAGCAGCGGGGAGACTCGCGGGTCGAGGGCCGAAGCGCCGCCCGACAGGTAATGGGCTGCATACCAGTCGAGTTGGGCGTCGGTGAGAAAGAAGTCGGTGCCGAACATCTTGTGCGAAGGGCGCTTCGACGAAAGGTCCACCCAGGGGAAGAAGAGCAGTTGGAATACTGGTTTGACGTCGTCTTCGGTCGTGGACTGCGCGACGACGGCAGCCAGGTTCCCGCCCGCGCTGTCTCCGCCTACCGCAATGGATTTCGGATCTGCACCCAGATCTGTGGCATGCTCGACGCAGTACCGGAATGCGGCGACGGCGTCATCGACCCCGGCGGGGAACGGGAACTCCGGCGCTAACCGGTAGTCCACCGACAACACACTGACCTCGCCGTGGCGGGCCAGGAAGCGGCACACACTGTCGCCGCTCTCGAGGCTGCCGAGGACGAACCCGCCGCCGTGGAAGTACACCAAAAGTGGAGCGGGCGTTGAGACTCCGGCCGGGCGATACAGCCGAGCCGGAATCGCGTGATCCCCGGCCGGGATCTCGAGGTCACGTACCGTCTCGATGTCGATGGGCGTACCGCCGAACAGTCGCGATTCGGCGTCGATCTGAGCCCGTCCCTCTTCGACCGGAAGATGCTCGAAGCTCGTACCTTCGACCGCTGAGAGCAATCGCAGCGCAAGCTGGATCTCGGGGTGCAGAGTCTGCCCGTCGATCTCCTTCGGCTTGCCACCGAGAATGCGCTGCGCGCCGGTCGGTAAGGCGCCGACGACATCGAGTACCACCCGCGCAACACGATCTTGGACAGACATCTTCTCCGTGGACATACTCGCCTTCCGTCGGCTGATCACCCGTCGCCTGTACGTTACGAAAGAACTGGACAAATATCCAGGAATCTCGACGCTCGCGATCAGCTTGCCGGCGTCACCGTGACTGTGGCGGGGCCCGCGTCGTCCGCGGTTTCCACTGTGAGAAGACGGCTTTGGGGGTTCCAGTTCACGATGTCGGCGCCCGCGACGTCGACGCCGCCGGGAAAGCCGCTTTCGGGTAGGTAGATCTCGGTCGGTGCCGTCACTGCGGGGTTCGGGGTGAACGTCAGCTGAAGGCGGTCAACGGTCGAGGACCATTCGGTGGGTGTGCCCGCGACGGCTCGCGGATACGGCTTGTTCAGGGTGTCGACGAGGAGTGTCTGCGATCCGTCCGGCAGGTACGGGCCCCAAGGACCTGGATCACTGGACCAGTAGGAGACACCCGCACCGAGTTCTCGGGCGGTCGTGTAGACGCGGTCGATGTAGTCGGTTGCGCCGGGCAGTGTTGTGTCGAGCCCGAATTCGCCGAGAATGATCGGAACGCCGCCGAGTACGTTGCCTGCGATGTGTTCGACGCTGTCGCGCCAGGTGTCGATGGTCGCGTCGGTGAGTGTGCGTGAGAGGCCGGAGTATCCGTCACCGAGGTCGAGGGGCAGCGGGTACAGGTGTGGGCAGTAGGCGATTCGCTGTTCGCCGGCTCGTGGGTCGTTGATCTTCGTGAGCCCGCTGGGGACACCTTGGTTGACGCCGACGGCCTGCGGGGCCACACACACCCAGCTGTCCTGATCAACTTCCCTGATGGCGTTGGTGGTTCGCTGATACAGGGCAGCGAGGGGCCCACCTTCGAAGGCGGGGCCTTGGAGGGAACCGCCCCACGGCTCGTTCATCAGGTCGTATGCCACGACGGTGTCATTGCCTGCAAAACGTTCGGCCACCGCCTGCCAGGCGTTCGCGTAGTGCTCGACCAGTTCGGGATGTTGGCCGGTGGTGTTCCAGAAGTTGTCGAATGCACGCATCACACCGGGTTGGACGTAGTACAGCTCCCAGCGGTCTTGAGGGGTGACCGGAAGGCCGTCCATGTATGTCGCCCAGGCCGGCGCGCCGTTGCCGATGTTGCCGGCGCCGTTGCCGCTGTTGCCCTCTGGTGTGATCGCGCCGGAGTAGACGTCCTGATGCATGTCGAGCATGACCTTGTAGCCGCGCTCGGCGTACCAGCTGACCCGGTCCTCGACGCGGTCCAGATATTCCTGGTCGTACTGTCCCGGCGCTGGCTCCACCGAACGCCAGGAGATCAAGAAACGCACGAAATTTGTTCCCATGTCGGCATGTTCGCGCTCGAGATCGGCTTCGGTGAACTTCGGCATGCCGTCGGGTGCGCTCTTTGCGCTCGACGCCGTGTTGAACCCTCGCAGGATCAGGGAGCGCCCGGCGTCGTCGGTCAGGTACGACGGTGGCACCGACGTGCCATCGGCGCTCCCCGACGTGGGCAGGCTGCCCTGAGCCGCGGCAATTCCGCCGCCCAGTATCAGTGAGTCCGCGACTATCAGTGCTGAGAGCGGGATACGACGCACGGAAACTCCTTCTGGGTGTGTGGATGGATTGACTTGTCCGAATGGGGATTCGGCCCTGGGCTTGAACGCTCGGTGTCGATTCACGTCGGTTGGCTTACACTGGTCCGCCCGTTTTCGATGTGTCCGACGAGCACGCGCTTGAATTCAGGATCTTCGTCGACCGTCACGGTGGCCTGATACCAGCCGTCCACCGACGCCACTGCCCACCGGCCGCGTGCGCCGGCAGCGAGCTTCCGTCGGTCTCCGTCGACGTCGACGGAGAGTGCACGACTTCCGGAATTGTTCGCGGTCAGTACAAGCGCGCGCGTCCCTGCGTCGATGGTTGTCGAGACGTCGAGCGAGGCTGCCGCACTGTCTGTAGCTCCACTGAACTCGCGCCTGAAACCATTGGGACCCAACAGGGTCAGGCTGTAGACGCGATCACTGAGCGCAACGGTGTCGTCGACCTCGCCGACGACGTCGTAATGCCGTGGCTCGTCGAACTCACCTGCGTACGGGTACATGGCCAGGTGCGTTGATGCGGCGCCGGTATTGACCAGATGGACCGCCAACGAGCCGGTTTCCGGGTTCACCGTCGTGTAGGCGTCGGGCTGATAGGGAAGGGCCCGTGCTGGTCGAGTGCCGCTTTCCTGCAGAGGCATTCTCTGTTCGGTGGGCGGGGTCGGTGTCCACCGCGGTTCCAGCGGCGGAGTGGGTTGCGGGCGCGCCAACGTCGGCCGGCTACGCGGGTTGGCGAAGTCGAACACCGACGTGAGGTCGCCACTCACCGTGCGTCGCCACGGGTCGATTTCCGGTTGCGTGATTCCGAACCGCTTCTCCAGAAACTGTGTGACAGACGTGTGGTCGAATACCTGCGAACAAACGAAACCGCCAACAGTCCACGGCGAGATGATCGTCATCGGCACCCGCGGGCCGAGACCGAGCGGCTGATTACCGACCCATTCGGCTTCGACCGAGCGCGGTGGTCGAGGTGGCGGTACATGGTCGAAGTACCCGTCGTTCTCGTCGAAGTTGACGATCACGGCCGTCTTCGCCCACAGATCCGGATCGGACGCGATGGCGTCGAGTACTTGATAGAGCAGTGTTGCGCTCGCCGCAGGTGACGAACCCGATGGATGCTCCGAATCCACCTCGGACGGAACGAGATAACTGACTTGCGGCAGTCGGCCCGACTCGACGTCCTTCCTGAACTCGGCGGCCAGTGTGCCGGGCCGGGATCGGTACAGCGCGCGATCGTAGAGTTGGCGATCAGCAGGCGACAGTTGGTCTGCGGCATTCGCGAGGGCCAGTGCCGCTGCGTCCTGGACCGGCGCCGGCATCGACGGCAGGGCGAGATAGAATCCGGCCAAGGTCTGCAGTTCGTAGGGGAGCAGGCTTGGCCGACCAAGCAGCCCTGCCGCCACTTTCTTGAAGGCAGTGAAGTATTCGAGGTTGTTGTCTCCGAAGTTGTCCCACTCTTGGTAGGTCTTCCAGGAAATGCCGGCGGACTGCAACCGCTCGGGAACCGTCGTCCATCCGTAGCCGGCGTGCCAGGGGTTGTAGGCCGCATTGGTTACAGCTCTTCCCTCGGGGCCGGGCGGATCCGAAGGCAGGACCGACTCGGTCGGATTAGGCGAAAGTGGCTCGTATCCGGTGTATCCAGAGACCCAATAGTTCCGGTTGGGGCTCGTCGATGTCGGTACGGAGCAGTGGTAGGCGTCGCAGATCGTGAACGCGTCCGCCAGTTCGTAATGGAACGGGATGTCTTGCCGGTCGTAGTACGCCATTGTCGTACTGGTTTTTGCCGCGATCCAACCGTCGTGCCAGCCGTCGGCGAGTGCGGCATGTCCGCCCGCCCAGCTGTGGTCGAGTCCGGTCACGTTCTGGGTGTCCATGCGTTGTGCCGCAGCGGAATCGCGGATGGGGAAGGGGAGCACAGGACCGGTAGGACCGGGTTGTTCGAAGACGCTGTGGCCGCCGCGCAGACGCAGCGCATTCGGATCCCCGAATCCGCGAACACCCCTCAGTGCGCCGTAGTAGTGATCGAAAGATCGGTTCTCCTGCATGACGAGGACAACATGCTCGATCGAATCGAGCCCGCCGGAGTTGACGGGTGTCGCCAGTACACGCTGAAGCGACGGCGGGAGAAGGGAAGTAGCGGCGACTGCAGTTGCACCGACCCCGGCGGCGAGAAACGACCGTCGAGAAAGAGAATTCCTGGACACTTGTGCTCCATCGATAAATCAATCAGTTCTATGACCACGGCCGCAACAGGCTGCTGCCGCTGCTCCGAATCGGTGCAGCGGCAACAGCGTCGAGAAGAATTCGATCAGGAACCGAAGAGACCGCCCAGTGAACCGAGGCTGCCCGAACCGCCGTTCCCGCCGTCGTCAAGCGCAGCAGAAACCTTGACGACGGATTCGTCCGACGCGGACTGTGTGAATCCACTTCGCCCGGCGTATGACGCCTTGATCCGATGATCGCCCGTCGATGCGAAAGTGTGCGTCAGTCGCGCCACTCCATCGACTCCGACGACAACGGGCTGTCCGATGGGTTGGTCGCCGTCGTAGAACTGAACCGAGCCCCCGCCGGGGTTGGGGGTGACCGTCGCGGACAGTTCTGCCGCGACATTCTGCTTGGTCGTCGCGGGAGCTGCCAGTGAGGTCGAGGTGGTGGCATCGGACGGTGCGGGATCAGACACGGTGACCGTTTGAGCGGATGCCATCGACGGCATGAATCCTGTTGCGCCGGAGTAGTAGGCCGAGACGGCATGAGATCCAGCCGAGGTGAAGGCATGTTCCAGAGTGGCTTTGCCGTCAGCGCCCACCGGGATCGGAGCGCCGATATCTGCAGCGCCGTCCTTGAACTGGAGAGTGCCACCGGCGGGTGTCGGCGTGACCTGCGCCCTCAGCGACACCGATATGCCCGTCTTCGCATCGGTAGGAACGTTCACGGCAGTGTCGGTCTGCTTGACGACAGGTGCGGCAGTCACCGTGACCATTGCCTCGGTCGAGTTGGAACTCTGGAATCCGTTGACGCCCTGGAACGTTGCGGAGACCCGCGCGGTTCCGGCGGTGAAGAAGGTATGCGGTAGCCGGGCAGTGCCGTCGGCACCGGGCGTGACCGGTGTACCGACGTCGGCGCCGTCCACCCTGAACTGCACGTTTCCGTTGACCGGAGCCGGATCCACCTTTGCGACAAGCTCGGTCGGTGTGCTGGCTTGGATCGAGCCGGGCATCTGGATCGTGGTGGTTGTCGGTTGGCTGACGTAGATGGTGGTCAGGGCCTGCCCACCGGCGTTGAGGCCGGAGTTCCTGTTGTCCCGCGGGGAGCAGTTGTAGCGCTCCCAGTAGTTGACTGTGAAGACATCCTTTTCGCGCTGGACGAATGTGAGCGCATTTCGGTCGTCGTCGTAGTTGGCGGAACCGGGATCGGAAACCCTCAGCGAAGGCTTGATCTCGGTACCGGCCGCACCAGCTTTGACCGTGACGTCGACTGCGGGGAGTCGGAACTTGGTGTTGGCACCGACGATGATGCCGTCACTCGATCGAACTGCGGAGGACGGACCGTTTCCGGTGGTCCGATTCGATCCGGAGATACGCAGGTGCGTACCGGATGCCGATGGATTACCGCCGTCGTCGATCCGTGTGACTGTCGGAGTGGCACTGTCGGATCCGAGGCCGTACGCACTGTCCGCCACAAGCTGGGAACTCACGAATTCGACGCCGGACGGGATGTCGAAGTCGTACTTGATCCGGGCCCAATGTACGACTCCACGGCTGGCATGACCGCCGCTGTTTGCCTTCATCTCGTTCGGCTGCACGCGGTAGGTGACGGTCTCACCTGGTGCCGCGGTGGTCGGCGCGGTGATGGTGACTCCCGAGCCGAGTGTCTCGTTGAACGTGATCGGGCTTGCCACACCGTCCATCTCGCGCACATGGCATGCAGTTGTGAAGGCCACGCTCTTGGTCTCGGGGGCAGCCGAGGCGATCCCGCCGCCGACGATGGAGAACAAGCCGCCGGCCAGTACCGAGACGGTTGCAATCGCAGAGCCGCGTAGGAGTTTCGAGTTCATCGTCGAATCCTGGTTTCTGTTCACAGTTTTCACGACCCGAATCCGGGGGTACCAAGGCTGCCGAGGCTACCGGTGCCAGGCTCGGGCTCGGACGGTTCGACGACGTTGATCGTCACGGCGCCCGACATCGACTCCATGAAACCGGCCGATCCCGTGTAGTACGCCGTGATGTTGTGGTCGCCCGCTGTTGTCATCGTGCGGTTGGCCTTCGCGACGCCGTTGACGACGGCCACCGGAGCGCCGAGGTCGACCCCTCCGTCACGGAACTGCACTGTTCCTCCCGACGGCCACGGAGTGACCGTTGCCGTCAGTTCCACGGAGTCACCGACGACGGCCTTACCGGGTGCGTCGATTCGCGTCTGTGTCTGAGCGAGGCTGGAGTCGACGTTGATCACGGCGAGCGGCCGGCCGCCGGCGTTCAATCCGGCCGAACGATTGTCGCGTGGTGAGCAATTGGTGGTCAGCCAGTATTTGACGCCGCCGAGCAGGGTCTCCTGCTGCAGGAAGGTCAGGTAGTTGGCGGCACTGTCGTAGGAACCCGAGTTGGAGTCGGACACGCGCAGCATGGGCTTGATCTGGGTGCCGACAGCCCCTGACGTGACGGTGACGTCGACTGCCGGGAGCTGGAACGTCTTTCCTCCACCGACCTCGATTCCGCCGCCGCCGTTGTCGTCGGTGTTGGGTCCGTTGCCCGCCGTGATGTTGTTGCCGGAGATACGAAGATGCGTCCCATTCGGATCGGGTGAACCGGCATCGTTCACCCGCGTGATCGTCGGGGCGACCCCACCCAGATTCGAGCTGGTGCCGGCCACGATCTGCGCCCCCACGTAGGAGGTGCCTGCAGGGATGTCGAAATCGAACTTGAGACGCGTCCAGTTCACGACGGACCTGAGGTCGTAACCGTCCTTGGGGACCGTCATCGGCTTGGGCGCGAGGCGGTATGTGAAGGTGGAGTTCGGCGGGACCACGGCCGGCGCACTGATCGTGACGCCGGAATCACGCGTCTCGTTGTGCGTGATCGGTCCGGGGAACTGCCACCCGTGGCACGATGCCGTGAACGGAAGGTCCACATCAGCGGCGGACGAGACTCCGGTTCCGCCGATCACGAGGGCAACGCATCCGGTCAACGACGCGGCCACCCCCACTCCTCGGCGCATCAACGTCGACACCATTCACATTCTCCTTGAGTAGCGCTCGACAAGATCGAGCTCTCGGCTTGAAGCCGGGTCCGGGAACCGGCCTCGAGCTGACAGAGAATCGAATACGTCTCGTCGTTTGCTCACCACCAGCTCAAACCCTGGAGAGGAGTAGAACACAGAGCGAGCCGCAAAATATGCGATTCGGACAAATTGTTGGACAAACGTCCAACCGGTGAAATTTCTCCACTTCTCCGACCGCTCTGCACTGCTTTAACGTGGCGTGAAGTGGGCCCGGTAAACGGTCAGGCGATCGCGCGGCGCATCAGGTCTGCCGTCTCCTTGTTGAATGCGACCAGTGTGACCGTCTCGACCTCGGTCTTCGCCGCGCGAATCGCTGAAACGGCCTGTCGGACGGCATCTTCCTTCGGCCAGCCGTAGACCCCTGCCGAGATCAACGGAAAGGCGACGGTACGGGCGCCGATCGAGTCGGCCACGGCGAGGCTGCGGGTGTACGCCGACCGAAGCAATCCGGAACGGTCCTCGGAGCGCGAATACCTCGGGCCGACGGTGTGAATCACGGCCTTGGCGTGCAGCTTTCCGGCGGTGGTGGCTACGGCCGCACCCACCGGCAGGCCGTCGGGAAGGCTGGTGTTGCGCAATACCTCGCAAGCCTTCAGGATCTCCGGTCCCCCGGCACGGTGGATCGCGCCGTCGACACCGCCGCCGCCGAGGAGCCTGGAGTTGGCCGCATTGACGATGGCGTCGACGGTCAGCGTCGTGATGTCACCTTCGACGACTGTAATAGCGGGCATGGATCCTCCTGTGTATCCGACGGCTGTGTGTCCGACGGACGCGTTTCCGACTGCCGTGTTCCAGAGTTCACGCTTCGGGCGAGCCCACGGCATAGCCGAGCGTACGTCGTAGGGATCACGTCCGATCAACATCGAGTATCGCGCTGCAACCGACGGCGTGCGACTGTGCGCCTGAACGCAATGGAGGAGTACGCGCTTTCCCTCGGCCCGCAACGCCTGGACGGTGCGCGCTGCGTCGTCGAGAACGAACTCGAGGTTGGCGTTGGAATCGTGACCGTCGTCGACCAACCAGAACTCGACGTGATCAGGGGCGACCTGTCGTGTTCCCATGCGGCACAGGCTGACCACGGCGTCGTAGTCTGCAGTGGACACCGCATCGACGCCGCCGAGCATGACGCCGTCGTCGTGCGGGTGCGTCGTCAGGTGGTGGGTTCCGCGAAACCTCGAGTAGTCGAGTTCTGCCGTCGACGGCCATCCGTTCTTGTCGTCGGTACCGCCGCGAGCAGTCTTTATTGCCAGGCGAATCAGATCGGAGGAACGGTATCCCGGCCAGCCATGCATGATTCGGCGCCAACGGGCGGGAACCGCCGACGCTCCCCAGCGGGCGCCGAGGAGGCCACCCGCGATGGCCGCCGTCGTGTCGGTGTCCCCGCCGGCTCTTACTGCTGCTTCCAATGCGTACTGGAGGTGGCGAGCATCGCCATTGTCCGTGGAAGTGATTGCCCACCAAGCAGTCTGAAGTGCATGCACCACCCAACCGTTCTTGGAGAAGTCCTGCGGGTTCCCGGTTTCGGCCTGATCGAGCAGCGGGCCCCAGTATTCGGCGACGTCCTGATCGGCAACGGAGAGGAAGCCGCGAACACCGTCGAAGTTGCCGGAGACAACGGCATGGCGGATGGCATGGGTCCACAACTCGCACGCCTGTCCGGCACGCGGGTCGTCGTGCGTGAGTGAACTGATCCGGTGCGCTGCCGACCTGGCACCTTCTGCATCGTCCAAGTAGGAGAGGGCGACGGGAGCAGTCCGCATGAGCGAGCCGTTGCCGGCCTTGCGGCCGCTGATCGCCCGCGCACGATCCGCCATCGCCGCTGCGCTTTCGGAGCGGACGGACAACACTGCTCGCGTCTGGTTGCCGATGTCCGCGGGCTTCGAGTCGTACCACCGGATGAACTGTGCTGCAATGGCATCGAGACCGTCAGCGCTTCCGATGTCGATTGCGGTAGCGGCCACCTCGGCGATCGCAACTGCCATCGAGGTGTCGTCGGTCCATTCTCCCGGCGCCCAGTCGAACGGGCCGCCACCGATCATGTCGATCGTGACCTCGGCCTTCGGGTAGGTGAATTCGTAGCCGGCGCCGAGTGCGTCTCCTGCTGCGGTGCCGAGCAGAACGCCGGCCGCTCGATCGGACTGCTGTGCGGTGAGTTTCATAGCCACCTCTTCGGTTCGCGATGATCGTTTGATCAACTTTGCGCTAACCATAGATCATGTTTGAGATAACATGCAAGGGTGAATAAATGGACAGACACGAGCGGCAAGGGATTGACGGACTATCCGCGTCCGTCTGTGGCAGTGGACGTCGCGGTGCTGACGTACAGCGGTGGATCTCTGAAAGTTCTGGTGGTTCGGCACCGTCTCGGTGCGCTGGCGCTACCGGGAACATTTCTGCACGAACGCGAATTGCTCACGGCCGCAGCCGATCGTGCCCTGTCGGTCAAGGCAGAGTTGGCCCAGACGAGCTTCCACCAGTTGGCGATCTTCGACCGACCGGACCGCGACGACCGTGGATGGGTTTTGTCGGTCGCACACACGGCTTGCCTACCGGAATCGGCACTGCCCGATTCGGCGCTTCTCGTCGATGTGTACGACGACGAGGCAGTGAGCGGACTCGCATTCGATCACGCCGACATGGTGCGACTCGCGGTCACGGACCTACGCACGAGGTATGCGTCGTACGTGGATCCGGACGGATTGTCGGGCGGGACGTTCACCGTCGCCGAACTTCGGGGACTCTACGAGGTGATCTTCGATCGTCCGTTCCAGAAGGACAGCTTCCGCCGGCAGGTGTTCGACGCGCTCGAAAGTACCGGCGAGATGAGCAGACCAGGTAACGGCCGACCCGCCGAGACGTACCGGAGGCGGGGTGACGGCGCACTGACTGCGCAGGCAATGGCATTTTTGACCGGATGAAGTGAAACGAATTCTTGCAGTTCTGCTGACCTGACGCGCTGAGCTGGGTAATGTCCGATTGATGGGTGCAGTTTCGAATGAAGCCGAGTCCAAGATTCCGACTGTCGTGTGGGGTACCGGCAACGTCGGGCGTGCATCGATTCGCGCTGTGACAGCCAATCCGGCCCTCGAACTTGTCGGCGTCATCGTTGCGAACCCCGAGAAGGTCGGGCGCGACGCCGGTGACCTCGCCGATCTGGGAGTGCACCTGGGCGTCGCGGCTACCGACGACGCCGATGCCGTGCTCGCAGCGTCTCCCGGCGCGGTGGTCTACGCGGCGTCCGGCGACATTCGGCCCGACGACGCGGTTGCCGACATCACGCGGGCACTGGCCGCCGGAGCTGTGGTGGTCACGCCGTCGGTATATGCGCTGTACGACCCGAAATCTGCGCCTCCCGAACTTCGTGATCCCGTCGAAGCTGCTGCCAAGGCGGGCGGCGGCGCTCTGTTCGTCTCCGGTATCGACCCAGGCTGGGGCAACGACATCCTGCCGATTCTCGTCAGCGGGCTCGCGGGGACAATCGACCAGATCCGGTGTCAGGAAATCTTCGACTACACGACCTACGAACAGCCGGATTCTGTCCGCTACCTGATCGGGATGGGTCAGCCGATGGACTACGAACCTCCCATGGTCGCGCCGACCGTACCCACCATGGTCTGGGGCGGGCAGATTCGGCTCATCGCCCGGGCACTCGGGGTGGAACTCGACGAGATCCGCGAGACCTTGCTGCGCCGCCCGCTCGAGGAAACCGTGTCGACCGAACATATGGGGGAGTTCGCGGCCGGCACCCAAGGCGCACTGCGATTCGAGGTTCAGGGAATCGTCGGCGGGGAACCCCTGATCGTGATCGAACACGTCACGCGTATTCATCCGTCTTGTGCCCGCGACTGGCCGCTCCCGCCCGACGGCGGCGACGGCGCGCACAAGGTGATCGTCGAAGGACGACCACGAATCGAGATCAACGTCGAAGCCACCGATGAAGGTGGAAATCGCGCGGCCGGTGGAAATGCCACGGCCGTAGGACGTCTCGTCAACGCAATTCCCTGGCTACGTCAGGCTGAACCCGGTCTCTACGACGCGCTGGACGTTCCGCTCACACCCGGCGTCGGCAAGCTCGGTGCCCGAAACTCGGAGGTACTCGCATGAATATCGACATACCCGAAGGCAAGAACCCGATCGGCTACGTGTGGGGAGAGATGGTCCCCGGCATCGGACCCGCGGCCGCCGGGTTCTCCCAAAAGGTCTACACAGACGGAACTCTCGGCCTCCGTGAGTTCGAGGCGGCCAGGCTTCGGATCGCTCAGATCAACGGGTGCATCTTCTGTCAGGACTGGCGCACCGAGCGTGACGGCGAGACTGTGGAGTCGACGTTCGATCAGTCTGTCACCGACTGGCGCACCACCGATGCCTTCGACGACAGGACACGCCTCGCTGCCGAATACGCCGAGAGATACGCCCTCGACCACCACGGACTCGACGACGAGTTCTGGGAACGTATGACCGCTCACTATTCCCAGCGAGAAATCGTCGAGTTGAGCATGTGCCTCGGATCGTGGTTGGCCTTCGGCAGGCTCAACCACGTCCTCGGCCTCGATACTCAATGTGTGTTGCCCGGCAACTGAACTAGTTGCCCAGCGTCGTCAGATCCGGGTAGTTCGAGACCTCCCAGCCGCCGTCGACGACCAGACTGGTTCCGGTGATGTACGAGGCGTCGTCGCTGGCGAGATAGAGGCAGGGGCCCGCGATCTCGTCGGGAGTTGCCGCTCGGGACATGGGGATTCGGCTGAGAAACATGTCGCGGGCGGGTTCGTAGTTCATGACCGGTGCGACCAGTGGCGTGTCGACCAGGCCGGGTAGAACGGCATTGACCCGGATCCCCGACGCAGCCAGTTCGATCGCGGCATTCTTGCTGAACATCTCGACTCCGGCTTTGCCTGTCGCGTATGCGCTCCCGTAGGGGCTCGGCACGTGCGCGTTCAATGAGGACACGTTGACTATCGCACCACCGCGACCATGCTCTCGGATATGCCGCGCTTCATGTTTGGTGCAGAGGAAGACGCCCTTCTGCACCAGGTCGATGGTGAAGTCCCAGTCGGCCTCGTCGAGGTCGACGATCTGCCCCACCCTCGACGCACCGGCAACGTTGAAAGCCAGATCGATACCGCCGAATTCCGCCGCCGCCGCGGCAAGGGCCTCGGCAACATCGGATTCCTTGGTGACGTCAGTGGGAACGGCGAGGAAGGCCCCGCCGTGCTGGGAGGCTATCTCTTTCAAACCCTCTGCAGCGATGTCGATTCCAGCTACCTGTGCGCCTTCGTCGATAAGCCTTAGTGCGATGGCTGCACCGATACCTGATGCTGCTCCAGTGACGACTGCTGTTTTCCCGGCAAATCTGGACGTGTTAATGGGCACCTGCTTTCAAGAACTTTCCGGTTCGGCGGTTGCCGAGAACGGGTGCTGCTTCTCCGTCGCCGAAGACGTACTCGCCGCCGACGAACACTGCGGTGACGGTCTGGTCGTTGCGATTGACCATGCGGGAGAGGTTGTCGTACTCCACAACCGGGCTTTCCGCGTAAGTGTCGAGCGAATCGTCGAGATGAGCGGGATCGATCACAACCAGGTCGGCGCGATCACCTAATCGAAGGTGCCCGGCATCGACGTCGTACCACTCGGCGAGTTCACCGGTGAGACGATGCACCGCTGCCTCGACGGTCATGAACGGACGGCCGACCTTTTGGGCATCGTAGACACGTCGTAGTAGGCGTAAGCCGAAGTTGTAGAACGCCATGTTGCGCAAATGCGCTCCGGCGTCGGAGAACCCGAGTTGGACGCCATTGTCCTGGGCGAACTTGTCCAGAACCTCCGGCCGGTGGTTCGAGATGGTTGTGCGCCAACGCACTTTCGTGCCGTGTTCGAGGACCAGATCCAGGAATGCATCGACAGGGTGGAGGCCGCCACGTTCGACGCCGACCTGCCCGAAGCTCTTGCCGACCAGGGATTCGTCGGGGCAGGACACGATCTCGGCGTCGAAGAAATCGCGATGCCAAACTTTGACACCGAACTTCTGGTCGTAGTCCTTGCGGAATTGTCGACGGTAATCCTCGCTCTGCATGAGGACGTTGCGTTCCATCTCGTCGGTCAGATGCAGTGCTGCAGCGCCGGATCCGAACTCCTCGAAGACAACCAGGTCGATGCCGTCGGCATATACCTCGAAGGGAACTGGCAGGTGCTGCCAGCGCAGGTCGCCGCCGAGTCGATTGACCAAGTGTGCCAGTGGGCCGAGTATCACCACGGCCAACTTGTTGGACTTGATGTCGGCCGCCGAAAGCATGCTCGTCTTGAGTCGCTTACGCCAGATACCCGCGCTGGAGAACGCCATCGCTCCGGTACTCATCGGGTTGGAGAGGTCAGGTCCGGCCTGAAATACCCGTCCCCGACGGCGCAGGATCGCATTGAGTCGGCGTCGTTCTTTCGTGGTTGCATACGTCGACGGCAGCGTGCGTGAGCGGCAGGTCTCGCCGTCGAGTTTGTCGAACAACAATTGCTGACTGGACATCCCGACGAATCCTGCGTCGAGAGCTTCGGTCAACTGTGCTTCCATCGACGCGAGTTCGGCGTCTGTGGGATGGACGTCCTTCCTGGTAGCACGATCCAGTCCCATCTCGGCGGCCCGCATATCGGAGTGTCCGATGAAGGCTGCAACGTTGGGACCTAGCGGAAGCGCCTCTAGTGCAGCAACATACTCGCTCGCAGAGTTCCAGGTCTTGGCACGGTTGAGTGCGTCGACGACGTGCTTACGCGGAATTGCCTCTACTCTGCCGAAGAGATCACCCGCGTCGGAGGGGCTGGCGTGAATGGTGGACAGGGAACACGATCCGACAAAGATCGACGTGACCCCGTGTCTGAGAGATTCGCTCAGCGCCGGGCCTTCGAGGATCTCGACGTCGTAGTGAGTGTGGATGTCCACGATGCCCGGGATCACCCACTTGCGCCTGGCGTCGATGACACGGGGACAGTCGGTTTCGTCGAGTGGATCGAGGGAGATGGCAGTAACCAACCCATCGCGGATACCCAGATTGCGGACAGCTGGTTTGGCCCCGGTGCCGTCGAACCACAGACCGTTGTTGATCACGGCGTCGTAGGTCATGAGAGAACCACCTTTGCACGTATCGTTTTTCCGGTTGCATTGCGGGGCAGAGGAGTTGTGCTCAGTTTCCACTTCACCGGCACCTTGAAGTAAGCCAGTCGTTCGGCGACGTAGTCGCGTAGTTCTTCTTCGCCGGCGGCTCCCT
Organism: Rhodococcus sp. OAS809; assembly: GCF_040546695.1. NCBI lineage: Bacteria > Bacillati > Actinomycetota > Actinomycetes > Mycobacteriales > Nocardiaceae > Rhodococcus > Rhodococcus sp. OAS809. Next base: position 4,525,005 of record NZ_JBEPOI010000002.1, read on the forward strand.
CACTCCGCAAAACGACGACGGCTGCAACTTCTTGGCCGAGGTCTGCCGAATCAATGCCGATCACAGCGCATTCGAGTACGGCGGGATGCTCGTCGATGGTCTGCTCGATTTCGAGAGGGTAGACGTTCTCGCCGCCGCGCAGGATCAGGTCGGATCGGCGACCCGTCAGGCGGAGTCGGCCGTCCTCGAATACTCCGAAGTCGCCGGTTCGGAGCCATCGATCAGGACCGATAGCGGCTGCAGTCGCGGTCTCGTCGTTCCAGTACCCCAACATCACATAGGCGCTGCGCGCACAGATCTCACCTTCCTCGCCGTCGGGGACTGCAACACCGAAGGGGTCGCGCACCTCCACGCTCACCCCGATGATCGGCCGGCCGAGAGTTCCGGGGAACGCGGCAAGTTCCGGTGGTGTGGCAACTGAAATGCCGGTGGAGGATTCGGTGAGCCCGTAGCTGTCGACCAAGGTGTGCTGCGCAAAAGGCAGTCGTGCGCGCAGTCGGTCCTGCAAGGCCGGAGATGACGGCGCAGACGCGAGCGCAAAGGCGCTCAGTGAGGTCAGGTCGTACTTCTCGAGACTGCCGTACTCGAGGAGACGGGTTGCCATGGTGGGGACCACCGCCCAGTTTGTGACCTTCTCGCGTTCGACGAGGGAAAGGACTTCGTCGACGTCGAAGGCGCCCTGATGGATGACCACCGCTCCGCCCGTCGCGAGTCGTGGGATCGCCAGGTTATGCAGGCTTGCAATGTGAAACAGCGGCGCGGTCAGCAGATACCGCAAGTCACTCGGTCGGCCGTCGCTGGGTTTGCCGGTGAACGCCGCAGCGAGGCGATCGCTGTAGCGGTGGTAGTCGATGACGGCCAACACGTTTCGATGAGTGTGAACAGCGCCCTTGGGGCGGCCGCTGGTTCCGCTCGTGTACAGGATGACGGCCGGATCGTCCTCGTCGACGGACGTGCGGGGCAGTGCAGAACCCGAATACTTCTCCATCAAGGTAGGTAGATCTTCTTCCATCGTGAGCACGGGAACATCGGTGTTCAGTTCGGAAAGAATCTGCGCGCGTTTGGCGTCGGCGATCACCACTGTGGGGGTGGTGTGATCGATGCCGTACGCCACCTCGCGGGCCACCCACCACGAGTTGAATCCGACGGCGATGGCACCGAGGGACTGAGCCGCCCAGAAGGTCATCACCCATTCCGGCGTATTGGCAGCAAGTATGCCGACCCGATCACCCTTGCGGACGCCATACCGCTCGCGCAGCGCCGTCGCCAATGCTGCTACGGCCTCGCCGTGCTCGAGGTAGCTGAAGCGTCGGTCCTTGGTCACCAGATAGTCGCGTGATCCGTAGTCGAAGGATGCAGCGAGCACGTCGCCGAGTGCCTTGTCGCGGTTCTTCATGACGGGCATCGAACTGCCCAGTACATCCTCGACTTGCATCTCGAAAGGACCACCGGGGCCGGTCAGCCCGGCCATGACGGACGCGATGAATGCTTGTGTATCAGCGGAAGTAGTCACGTGAAGTGCCTTTCGAAGATTAGGGTACGAGCACTGCGCGTCCGGTGACCTTGCCGTGTTCGAGACGGTCGAGTGCGTCGCGGGCATCAGCGAGGTCGAAGCGGGCTACTTCTACCGTTACCAGACCGGCCTGTGCCAGGGCGATGGAATCGACGAGGTCGTTTCTGGTGCCGCCGTACGACTTCCGGATCGATGCGCCCCACGGCCAGCCTGGTCCGCCGGCAGCTTCGGCAGTGATTCCGGGGTTTCCGCCTCCGAGACCTACCATGCGATACGCGCCGTTCGGCGCAACCGCTTGAACGGACATCTGTGCAGTTGCGTCGATACCGACGAAGTCGAAGATGACTTCTGCGCCTCTGGCCGATGTGAGGTCGAGGATGTGCTGCGCGGTGTCCGGTCCCGATTCGAGCGTGATGTCGGCGCCGCAACGTTTGGCGAGATCGAGTTGATCCTGTCCGACATCGACGGCGATGATGCGCACGGCACTGATTGCGCGAAGTATCTGTACTGCAACGTGACCGAGTCCGCCGACGCCGATCACGACGGCGGTGGCACCGGGCTGGAGATGTTCGCGGGCACCGCGAATGGCGTGGTAGCTCGTCAGTGCCGCATCGGCGAGAGGTGCGGCCTGCAGGAAGTCGAGGTCTCCGATGGGTACGAATGAGCGAGCCGGGATCTTGACGTACTCGGCCATCCCGCCTTCGGGACCAAGCCCGGGGCAGGGCGGCATCGCGGTGCGTCCAGCGGCGAGGCACATATTCTCGTTGCCGCTCACGCATTCTCGGCACTGTCCACATGACCAACAGAGGTAGACGACGCCACGCTCTCCGACGGAACGGCCGTCGACGCCACTCCCGACGGCTTCGATCGTTCCGGCAATTTCGTGGCCGATAGTCAGCGGTTCTTCGCGCATCTTGTACGGAAAGTGCAGGAGATGGAGATCGGAGTGGCAGATTCCCGCTGCGCCCACCCGAATCAGTAGTTCCGACGGGCCGACCTCCGGGACCGGCACGTCGTTGATTTCCAGGAGCCCGGGCCCCATGAGCTGGGCTGCCTTCATGAGCTGACCTCGGAGTTGTATGCGGCGCTCAGGTACGCGTTGCTGCGGTCGGATCCGATCAGGCCCGGTGCCATCTTGTTCATGACGTAGGCGAAGGTCATCCGTCGGTCCCGATCGTTGACCAGCATCGAGCCGCCGATACCTGCCCACCAGCAGGTGCGTCCGTCGGGAATCAGTGGCGCGGTAACCGGATGTGGCAGTCCGTAGCCGATGCCGAACTTGAGTGGTGTCATGATCCCGAGATCGATACCGTCGGCTTGGATCTCGAAGATCAGGTCGATGGTGCTCTGCGAGAGCAGCTTCCGGCCGTCGAGCACGCCACCGTTCGAGATCAGGGATTGGACCCGAGCGATAGAACGTGCGTTGCCGTGGCCGTTGACTGCGCCGATCTCGGCTTCCCGCCAGGGTGCGGTGTTGACCTCGGGGTAGTCGAGCAGTGGGCAGGTCAGGGTCTTGATGAAGATGCTGTCCTGGTCGAGCGTGGACAGGTCGAACTCCAACGCGGGCGGCGGAACCATGGTGGCGATTCGACCGAAATGCTCTGCGGACGTGCCGATATGGAAGTCGGCTCCCAGTGGACCGGAAAGCTCTTCGGCAAAGAACCTGCCGAGAGTTCGCCCGTCGATGCGACGAATGACCTCACCGACGAGATGGCCGTAGTTGATCGCGTGATAGCCCGACGCCGTACCCGGGGTCCACCAAGGCTTCTGGGTAGCGAGGCGAGCGGTGGACGCCTCGAGGTCGTAGATGTCCGTCAGTTCGATCGGGCGCTCCCAACCGGAGACGCCAGACGTATGCGACAGGAGGTGGCGAACTTCGATGTCTTCCTTACCGTTTGCCGCAAATTCGGGCCAGTAGTGAGCAACTTTCTGGTACACGTCCAATTGGCCGCGTTCGACCAGCAGGAGCGCACACAGGGCCGTCATGGTCTTGGTGATGGAGAACGTGTTGACGATGGTGTCGCTGCCCCATGGAGTGGTACGGGATTCGTCGGCGTACCCGCCCCAGAGATCGACCACGGATTCTCCGTCGACGGTGATGGCAACGGAGCCGCCGAGTTCTTCACCGGATTCGAGTTGAGCCTCGAAAGCCGCTCGGACGGCGTCGAACTCGTTGTCGCAGTGACCGTTCACCACACTCATGCGCGATCCGCCTTCTCGAGTTCATGTGCTGCTGCACGCGCGGCAACAGGTAGCTTGTTTCCGGAGGCCGCAGCACGCTTGGTGCCCTTGGCGATTTCCTTGTTCATGTTGCGGACGTAGGGATCGAACTCGAGCTGAATCGTGTGGCGTGGTGACTTGTAATAGGGGGCGAGGAAGTACGCCTCGTCGGCTTTGGTGATCTCCTGCATGTCGTTCGCAGACGGCAGTTGGTATTTACCGGTGAGGTAGGCCGCGACGAGCTTGCTCTGCTGCTCGGCGAAGTTGACGAGCGTCGGCATGGGCTGCGCGAGTCCCATGAAGAAGAGGTTGTCGATTCCGGGCTTCATCATTCGTTTGAACAGTGGGAATCGGTTGTCTTTGTCCGGCAGCAGATTCGGATCACTGAAGAAGGGGAAGCTGATGTTGTAGCCGGTGGCGCAGATGACCACGTCGACGTCCTCGGCGGTGCCGTCCGCGAAGTGAACCTGCTTTCCGTCGAGTTTGGTGATGGCAGGCTTGAAGGTTATGTCGCCTGAGCCGGCGCGTCCGAGGAACTCGCCGCTGGCCGAGGGGTGGGCCTCGAAGGGGCGGTGGTCCGGCTTCGGCAGACCGTAGCCTTCCATCGTTCCCAGATTCTTGCCGAGGAATCGACGACTCAGGAACAGTCGTAGACCACGCGGCATCCAGGGCGGGGTGATCAGTTTGTCGCCGGGTACACCGCCGAGATATTTCGGCAGTACCCAGACTCCACGGCGAGCCGACACGATGAGCTTGTCGGCGAGGTATCTCTGGCCCAGTTCGGAGGCAATATCCAAGCCGGAGTTGCCCATTCCGACCACGACTACCTTTTTGCCGCGCATGTCGACCGGGTCGAACGGGTCGTTGTAGCTGTGGCTGTGCATGAGGACCCCGTCGAACTCACCTGGGTAGTCCGGGATGTTGGGATCCCAATGATGTCCGTTGCAGACCATCAGGACGTCGTAGGTGCGAACTTCGCCGTCCGAGCGCGTGATGGTCCACAGCCCGTCTGTATCACGTTCTGCTGCAACAACACTGGTGTTGAAGATGATCGACTCACGCAGTCCGAAGTGCTCGACGTAGTCCTTGAAGTACTGGAAGAGTTCGGAGTGGTGCGGGAAGTCGGGAAGGTCAGCGGAGACCGGGAAGTCCTCGAATGCCAAGCGCCACTTCGACGTGTCGATGTGCAGGCTCTGGTAGCAGGCCGACATCCCGTTGGGATTCTTGTAGTACCAGTTTCCGCCGACCTCGTCGGACGCTTCGTAGCAGTCGAAGGGTATTCCGAATTCCTTCATTCGCTTGGCCGTCGTGATTCCGGTAGGCCCGGCGCCGATGATGCACACGCTCGGCAAGGGGGAGGGGCTCATTCGCCATCGCTTTCTGTTCTGTCTCGGGCGTGCGAGAAGAAGAATCGAAGCCCGAGAAGTGACTTGAGTCATAGTGCGCCATTCGCTGACGTTGTGTCAATGAATGACGCAATGTTTTTTGGTGACGGCGAGTCGGTGATTTGCCAGGAGGTTGAAATGCGAGCAAGGTGGGCGACGTGAGCACGACTACGGACGGCCCGAAGAACAGGCGGGGAACACTTCGCGACGAGCAGAAACGCGCGACGCGGGCCAAACTCGTGGACGCCGCACGCACTCTGTTCGAGGAACGGGGATACGCGGCTGTCACGGTCGACGACATCGCCTCGGTCGTCGGATGCAGTCGAGCCACGTTCTACGTGCATTTCGCCAGCAAGGTGGAGATGCTCAAGACGATCGGCGCGGCCGGGATGGCGGCGAGTGCGTTCGCTTTCTACATCGATCTCGATCGGGTTCTCGACACGAACTCTCGCGTGGAATTCACGGCTTGGCTGGAGCGTGCCTTCGACTGGTTCGACGAGAACAAACGCCTGCTGCCGGCCTGGGACGAGGCCGTGGCACTCGAACCGGAGTTCCGCGAGACAGCGCGAGACGGTATGACCCAACTACCGAATGCCATGCCCAAGTACCTGAGCCGTTGGCCGGAGGAACAGCACGACGAGGCACGGTTGCGCGTCGAACTGCTCGTGAGTCAGTTGGAGCGATTCTTCACACGCTGGGCCGTGCAGGGGACAATCGATGTGACGCGGATTCAGGCCGCCGAAGTTCTGACCGACATCTGGTTCCCGGCTCTGTCTCCGGAATCGAAGGGCGTCGGCGAGCGGTAGAGGCTAGCTCGGATCGATCTCCACACTGATCGCGCCGGTGAGCAGTTCTCTGGCTCGTTCGATGGGGATCGAGCCGCTCAGCCAGCGCTCACTCAAACCCTCGACCAGGGCGGTGAGTCGCTCGGCGGCGTCGGCCGGGCTTGCCTTCGGGTCAGCGAGTCCGGCGTCCTGCGCTTGGCGGATCAAGGATTCGACGTCGTCTGCCCACTCTTGCGTCGTGGTGCGTAGCGGTTCGCGCAGTTCGTCGGCGAAGACTGCGCTTGCTCGGAGTTCACCCCAGGCGATGCTGTTCTCTCGAATCTTCGGGGCATTCTGAAACTCCAGCAGGAGCATCTGCTCGAGCTGCGCACGAGGGTCTGTCTCCGTGAAGGCGCTTTCGGTGTACAGCGCGGCGCGATCGTTGATGTGATCGAGGGCCCGGCGCAGCACACCTGCACGGTTCTGGAAGTGGTAGTAGATGAGTGCCGTCGACACTCCGGCCTCGGCAGCGAGCGTCTCCACCCTCAGCCCGCGTACGCCGTGTTGCGCAATGACGCGGACTGCTGCTTCCAAGATTTGCGTTTGGCGGTTCGACACGAGTCCGAATTCTACGAGGGTGGTCGGGACAGGTTTCTAGTCCGCGGGTTCCTGCTGGGTGGTGCAGTGAATGCCGCCACCACCCGCGGCGATGGCGTCGATGTTGATCTGAACGACACGGCGGTCGGGGAAGAGGCGCTCCAATTCACTTCTGGCGGCCTGGTCGGCCTCGGGGTCACCGAACTCGGGTGCGATGACCGCCCCATTGCATACGTAGAAGTTGATATATCCGGCTGCGAAATCGTCCGATTCGAAGTCGGGCCTGATCGCGACCGGCGCCTCGAGGACCACCACTTCCAGCTTCCGTCCCTGTGCGTCGGTCGCGTTCTGGAGAATCTCGAGGTGACGTGCGGTCACGTCGTGGTCGAACGACTCCGGGTCTGTGTCGAGGCCTGCGACCACGACACCTGGGCGTGCGAAACGGGCGTAGAAGTCCGTGTGGCCGTCCGTGATGTCCTTGCCGGCGATTCCCGGTAGCCAGATGATCTTGTCGAGACCGAGCAGGGGGCCGAGTTCGGCTTCGACGTCCGACTTCGACCATCCCGGGTTGCGGTTGTTGTTGAGTACACAGCTTTCGGTGATGATGGCTGTGCCTTCGCCGTCGACCTCGATGCCGCCGCCTTCGAGGATCAGGTCGGTAGGCAATGATTCGACTCCCGCACGGGCGGCAACGAAGGCTGCGACCTGGCCGTCCTGATCAAAATCCTGCTTCTCCCCCCAACCGTTGAAGTTGAAATCGATACCCGCTTTGGTCCCGTTGCCTTTCACGAATACGGGGCCGGTGTCGCGCATCCAGAGATCGTCGAGAGGCGCGGCGATCAGTTCGACCGATGGGCCGACGAGGGAGCGAGCCAAGTCCAGTTCCTCGGAACGAACAAGCATCGAGACGGGCTCGAACTGCGCGATGGTCTGCGCGATCGTCGCGAGGTTGCGCTGGACTTCGGGCAGGAGGGCTGCTCCCCAGATCGCTTCGCTGGCACCGAACGCCATCCAGGTGCGCTTGTGCGGATCCCCCTCTTCCGGCATCACCCACTCGCGAAGATCGTTGCTGCCATCGCTCCCGCGCGAGGCTGAGTCGGAATCGCCGCAACCTGCCAAAAAGAGGCCACTGAGCGCAGCGGCGCCTGCCTGAATGAACCGACGTCTTTGCATTGCGGTGACTCCTTGTGCTGTGTGCGTGCGCGCCCGGTCCGCGTCCTGCTTGCATGGAGCGTAAACCTTGACTGAAAATTTAGTCAAGGAAGTAGTGCCAGTTCGAGACCGTTTCGGCGGGCGACACGACGGATCGAAGGACTCATCCGTCGGAAGGTCACGAGTCGATGAGTCCTTCGACCGTTCCCCGCCATCCGCGGCGCTGGTAGTCCCGGGGCGACATGCCGTGGGCACCGATGAAGACCTTGGTGAATCCGGACGCGTGCGCGTAGCCGAGTCGACGGGCGGTATCTCCGGCCGAGAAGCCCTCCTCGAGATAAGCGCGGGCGAGGGTCATCCGCAACTGACCGCGCCAGCGCGGGAAGCTCTGGCCGGTGGCCGCTACGAAGCGTTTGTGGAGCAGGCCCTCGTCGACGCCGAGTCGAGCGCTCCACTCCGGCAGCGTGCGCGAATCGGTGGGGTCCGCGCGGAGTGCGGTAAGGATCGTTTCGACAGGATCGGTTCGGCCGCCGGGTGTCCGCGTCGCCGCGCTGTTTCGGATCAGCCTCGAGATCCTCGCTGGGTCATGGATTTCGGGGCGCAGAAGGGTGTAATTCGCAACGACCGTGTGTAACAGATACGCCTCCGCTTCGCGCGCGAAGTGCAGCACTCGTGGCGGCGGTGCAGTGACGGGAGAGTCGCCAGGCTGGGATCCGAGCGGAAGTAGAAGCGAACCCTCCGCGATCTCGACGCTGTTGCGTACTCCCGCGGGAAGCCACATCGCGTCGCCCCGCCTCAGATTCCAGGTTCGGTCGCCGAAAGTGACCCGGGCGGAGCCTCGGTAGATCCAGACGATGACGTGAAAGTTGTTGACCCTGGCCCACGTTCCGCTTGCGGGAATCGTCGGCGGTATCGGCGCCGAGCCTGAGTGGGCGCCTTCCTCGGACAAGAGTACGACGCTCTGTGCCAAGGTCTCGTTCTCATGGATCGGCGCTGAGCCTTGGTTTGCACGTGTGTAGTCACTGGGTGTCACACCGGTGTGTTCACGGAAGGCACGGGTGAATCCCGCGGGCGTCGCGAATCCGACCTGCCCACCCGTCCATCCGATTTCGCGGCCGGAGTTCAGGTATGCGATTGCTGCCGCGATCCGGGCCGAGGTGCGCCAACGCGCGAAAGGCAACCCCGTCTCCTCCGTGAATCGGCGCTGCAGGGTGCGGACGCCGATCTTGAGTTGCCAGGCGAACTGGGAAAGCTCCGTGTCGTCGGCTGGCGTCCGTAGAAGCGTGCGAGCGATCTCGAGGGTCTCGGCCGAGCGTGGCAAATTCGGTGGGGCGTACGACACCGAAGCGTCGGCGTCGTTGGAATGGGCCCCCGCGACAAGCTCGAGTAGTCCGGCTCCCACAGTCGCCCCACCGCGCAGAAATCCCAAGTTGTGCGCGAACTGGTGGACGAGCCAGTCCTGCCAGGCTGCCGGGATCTCGAAATCGATGATCCGGTTCAACGTGGGCGGCAGGTCGGCAGCGGGCATCGGAATGGGAAACGCGACCGCTCCCGGGTCGACTCGGATGCTGTAGGCGATTCCCGCGGGCACCCAGGTTGCCGCCCCAGCGGTCACGCTGCGGGTGCGGTCGCCGATCTGTAGTTCCGCGTGTCCGGTGTGTACCCAGAAGAGCAGTGGCTCACGTGCATTCGCGATCGAGGAGAGTCGGGACGCGGGGATCTCGGGGACTTCGCCCGCGGAGAACACCAACCGTGGTCCCACGTATGCCCTCCCGATTCAGATGCTTTCTCACGCAGCCACCGATGAGTGTAAGAAGTCGGCACGCACGGATAACCGTAACCGATTAGGGCAGGCTAGCTTTATTCAATGGCCCTCCCGCCGTGATCGAGCGTGGGTCGAACCCCCCGTCTGTGCGCTTCCGAGGAGTCTTTCCGTGCCCCGAAACACCCGTCCGACAACGGCGTACTCAGTCACCTTGCGTGAACTCGAGGTAGGTCGGGTGACAGACGTGACGCCGGGCATGCGGAGAGTGACGCTCACCGGAGCGCAGCTCGACACCTTCACAAACGCCGACGGCTTTGCCGAGCCCGCCTTCGTCAGCACCGGCTTCGACGACGACCTCCGATTGTTGTTCGCCTATCCTGGCGAAACCGTTCCGGTCTTGCCGGTGATAGTCGACGGCAGTGTGACTTTCGCAGCGGGACGCCGTCCACTTGCCCGCGCGTACACCGTGCGCCGTTACGATCCGCGAACAAGGGAACTCGACGTCGATGTCGTCGTTCACGGCGGTGGAGTTGCTACCACCTGGGCGCGCGACGCCGGCCCGGGCGACCGAATGCACATCGCGGGTCCCTCTGTATCGCAGGGACTCCCGGAAGATTGCGAGTATCTGCTCGTCGTCGGTGACGAGACGGCGCTACCTGCGATCGCACGTCTGCTCGAGGAATTGCCTGCCGATGCCAGGGGGCATGTGTTCGTCGAAATTGCGGACTCGGCTCACATTCAATCGGTGCGCGAGTTGCCCGGGGTGAGTGTCACGTGGTTGCCACGCGACGGGGTGGAGCCCGGCACTACTTCTTTGTTGCTCGACGCGGTCTGTGCTGTCGAATGGCCTGACGGACGCGTATTCGCTTGGCTTGCAGGCGAACAGGCGACGATTCGCTCGCTTCGGCGTCATTTGATTCGTGATCGAGGAATTGCGAAGACCGACATCGATTTCACCGGCTACTGGAAACGCAGCGACACAGTGCGCACAGATTCCTGACCCGGCTCCATCGCTCGGTAAGACCGAAGCGCTCGATAACACCGAAAGGCAGAAATGACAGTCCTGCGCACCAGACGATCACGGATCATCGGACTGATAGGGGCCGCGCTCGCCGCAGCGCTCCTTGTGTCCGGGTGCTCGGCCTCGGCCGAAAACTCGAAAACGGCGTCCACTCCCGGTTCGGAGGGGAACGCCCTTCCCGCTGCGGAAGGAACGACTACTTACCCGCTTACCCTGGAATCGCCATACGGTACAGATATTCTCGAGAAGCGCCCGGAGCGGGTTGCCGCAATCGTCCCCAATGCCGTCGACACGGAAATGCTCCTCGCGCTCGGCGTCAAACCCGTCCTCTCCTCGTCGATGGTCAAGGAGTCGGCTTCCCAGTCGTACTTGCTGCCTTACGGCGCAGAGGATCTCGACACCTTCGAGTTCGCGATGGGCGGCACACTTCCCGTCGAAGCGATCGCCGCGAGCGAACCTGACCTCATCGTCGCCGTCGGCTGGGCCGACGGCCTGGGTGGTTTGTCGATGGGCGATTACTACGAACGTTTGTCCTCCATCGCACCGGTGGTGACGAGCCCCGACACGAAGTCGCGGATGCTCGTGCCGTGGAAGGAATCGATCCGCGTACTCGGCGAGACACTCGACCTCTCGAAGGCAGCCGAAAAGATCGTGACCGACCATGATCAATACTTTGCGAAGGTGCGTCAGGAGAACCCTGAACTCACTGGCCTGACCGCAACCTGGGCGATCTTCTACGGAACCGGCAATGGGCTGCAGTACCTTTCAGCGCCCGATTCGGCTCCGGCAACTTTCTTGGGCGAGCTCGGTTTTGCCGAGAACCCGCGTGCACAGGAGTTCGTCACCCAAAGCACTGTCGGCGAGGAACTTCTAGAGAACATCGATGCGGACTTCCTGCTGATCGGCCGCAGTGCCGCCGGCAGCGAGGAGGATTTCGACAAGCTGACCGGCGGGAAGCTCTTCCAAGCGCTGGGAGCGGTGTCCTCCGGTCGTTGGGTCGCTCTGCCTCCTCGCACCGCCGACGGTGGCGACGTTCTGTGGGCAATCACGAGCGGTGGCCCGATCGGAACGATGTGGGCGGCTGAACATATCGTGCCGCTCATCAGCGCGAAGCTGTAGGCGTACAACTGGAGAACGGAAAGCCCTCACCCGTCGCCACACGATTGTGTGGCGACGGGTCGTTCGTACAGCAGGTGTCCCGGGTTTGAGGGTTGCCTATGGGACGAAGAAGGTTGCGAAACCCGGGGTGACAGGTCCGGCGGCAGGCAATATGGCGACGGCAACTTGCCCGGCTCCAGTCTGCAGGGTTGCCTCTCCCTGGGTTCCTTGGTTGTCGCCAGAAAGCCGACCGGTGCCGGAGGCTCCTGTCGAGAGGTTCATCCAGCGCACTTCCGTCGAAAGCATGCAACCCCACCGCTCGTCTTTGGCGCCGGTGATAGTCACCGTGCCAGGTTGTTCGCCGACTACCGCCACACAGTGGACAGGGGGTGCGTCGAAGCTGCCGTTTGGGTTCCCGAACGGCGCCGGGTCGATTTGGAACGGAACGGTGACCGCAGCGGAGGCAACGGCTGCGGGCGCGAGAACCGATACGGCCACTATGGATACGCAGGCAGATAGTCGGCGTACGAGATTCGTCACGGTAACCTCCGGTAATCGAAGACGGTGTGGTGCCCATGCTCTACCCGGAGCGCAATTACCGCAAGGGGATCCAGTTTTCGAGCCAGCGGCGGTTCATGAATCGCTGAGTGCGTGACCGTTTGTAGAATCGTTGTCCTGCAACGCGTATCGGTTTACGAAGCCTGTATTGGGCGGTGAATAGCCCAATCGTGCTGGGCTCCACCGAAAGTACTAACTTTCCAGCCATCGGCCAGCCGGCTTGCGGTGTAGCTCGACAAAGCTGGTGTTGTTCGCAAGGCGGGCTGAACGATTTCTCAGGGAAGGCAATGGATATGGATGATGCGCTCGTTCCGCTCGAAGATGCACTCCCGCAGCTGTTCTCGCATCTTTCGCGGTTTCACGCTGGCGTGAGGGGTCTGCGGCGTGGGCAGCCAAGCCGCGTTTGGGGGTCGAGCCTCGAACTGTCGAATGATTGCGACAGCAGTGGATTTCGTTGGATAGAAGTGCGGAGACCAATCCTGTGGTGGTGGCTGCGGGTCTCGAAATCACGTTTCATCTACCAAACAAATGCTTGATCGCTAGAGTGTGTGCGACATCGAAAGCCCGACAAAGCTCGATTTCGAAGGAGTTCGTATGGTTGCACCTCAGGCTTATGTCGTCGATGCGCTCCGCACTCCGGTGGGTAAACGGCACGGCTCGCTCGCAGGAGAGCACCCAGCGGACATGGGGGCCCACGTGATCACATCGATTCTCGACCGCACTCGACTGGACCCGATGGCCGTCGACGATGTGATCTTCGGTTGTGTCGACGCTATCGGGCCGCAATCGGGCAACATTGCCCGCACCGCCTGGCTTTCAGCAGGCCTACCGTTGGACATCCCAGGAACGACAGTCGACAGACAATGCGGATCTTCACAGCAAGCCGTCCACTTCGCAGCGCAAGCGGTCATGAGCGGGACCCAAGATGTGGTGCTTGTCGGCGGTGTGCAGAACATGTCCTCGATTCCTATCTCGGCGGCAATGCGTGCCGGCAACGAGTACGGATTCGACACGCCCTTCAGCAAGTCCCGGGGGTGGGCAGCACGATTCGGCGAGGCCGAAATCTCACAGTTCGTCGGCGCCGACCTGATTGCCAAGAAATGGGGTATCAGCCGTGAAGACATGGAGGAGTGGGCACTGCAATCGCATCAGCGTGCCCGTGCTGCCATCACAGACGGCCGATTCGAGCGTGAGACAGTGTCATTGGGCCAATGCGTCGTTGACGAATGCCCACGAGAGACATCCATGGAGCAGATGGCTGCACTGCCCGCATTGAGGGATGGCTCGTTGCTGACGGCTGCTGTGGCTTCGCAGATCTGTGACGGCGCATCAGCGGCCCTGATCGTCTCCGAGAAGGCGCTCGAGGTTCATGGATTGAAGCCACGTGCGCGCATTCATCATATGAGCGTGCGCGGCGACGATCCGATGCTGCAGCTCTCGGCGCCGATACCCGCGACGAAGTATGCACTGGCGAAATCCGGCATGGCGATCGGCCAGATGGATACCGTAGAAATGAACGAGGCATTCGCTTCGGTAGTTCTGAGCTGGTTGATCGAGACGGGTGCAGATCCCTCCCGGGTCAATCCCAACGGTGGTGGAATCGCACTGGGCCACCCTCTTGGGGCCACTGGCACCAAGTTGTTCGCCACGATGTTGCACGAGTTGGACCGCATTGATGGACGGTACGGACTCCAAACCATGTGTGAGGGTGGTGGGACCGCGAACGTCACCATCATCGAGCGGCTGAGCTGAAATCGCCGACTGCGGTCATCACCTGGGTGCGACGGGACCGGCAATGTATCCCCGCGTGTAAGACAAGCGATGTCAGAGGGTGATCGTGCGGGTGGGCTCCCAGATGGCGGGGTCGCGGTGGGTGACGACGAAGACGGTGGCCGCCAATTCCCGCACGGCGCCGGCGATACGGCGCTCGGTGGCCTCGTCGAGGGCCGAGGTGGCTTCGTCGAGAACCAGGACGGGAGCGTCTTTGAGGAAGGCGCGAGCGATCGCCACCCGCTGACGTTCGCCACCGGAGAGAGCGGCACCCTGGTGTCCGATGTCCTGATGAATGCCGAGCGTCGAGCGGTCGAGAACGGCGCCGAGGGCAGCGCGCCTTGCGGCGTCCTCGATCTCGGTTTCGGTAGCGCCCGGTCTTCCAAGTCCGATGTTCTCCCCGAGGGTGCCCGAGAACACGAGTGGGTCCTGCGGCACGTAGCCGATATGTGCCGCCAGAGCGTCGTAGGGCAAGTCGCGCAATGAAACTCCGCCCAGAGTGACGCTGCCTTGGTCAGGATCGTCGAAGCGCATGAGCAGCCCGAGAAGTGTGCTTTTCCCCGTACCCGAGCGTCCTGCGACGAGAACTCGCTCACCCGCGGGGATCTTCGCGGTGATGCCGCGCAGAACCGGAGCGTGGTCTACCCCGGCGACCTCGATGTCAGTTCCAACAGGGCGCGCGGCGTCCCGGGGTGCGGGCTCGGCCAGTGCGGGAGCCGAAGTCGCTGTGCGGTAGTCGCGAACCGTTGCGCGCAGCTCGTTGACTCCGATTCCGGCCAGGGCGAGTTCGTCGAGCGGCGCAGCGGCGCGGGCGGTGAGGATGACAAGCGCGAGAGCGGCTGCGGGATCGTCGAATCCGGTGGCGGCGAGGAAAATCACTGCACCTGCCAGCGGCACAATGGTGGCGATCGCCGAGATGAATGTCGCTGGTGCCGCGGCGAGATTTGTCCGTGCAAGCGCGGCTTCCTGGTCCCGCCAGCTTCGCTCGATTCGTTCGACGGAACGTGTGGGACCGGCTGCCGTACGCAGTAATTCGAGGTGGTCGGTGAGCTCGAGTGTTGACTGAGTTGCTGCGAGCTCGGCTTCGTGTCGGCGCTCGTCCGCTCGGCTGAGCGCACGTTGGGCCAGCGTCTGAGCGACGAGCGACACGGCGAGCAGTCCACCGACGAGCAGCATGACACCTGGCCCCGCGACGACCGCGATCCCAGGAAGCAGGAGCAGCGGGATCAGCGGTGCAACCAGGAAGGTCTGAAGTTGGTGCGCGGGAACACTCATCAGCGACGGGATTCCGCGCCCGGCGACGGTGGCGAGCAGTGCCCGGTTGTCGTCGGTGAACCAGGACAGTTTCGCACGGGCGAAGGCATCGCCGAGAGCGTCGTAGAGATCGCCGACGAGTCGAGCCCCGGTGAAGTAACCGCCCCGCGAGACCAGTACGGTCACGAAGAGAGCAATGGTGGCCGTGGCCAGGACGAGAACCGGCGACCGGTGATCAGCGATCGAGAGCGCGAGGGTGGTGTACGCGATCGCTTCGAGGACAGCGACGGACACCCAACCGAGTCCGATGGTGATCAAGCGTCGTCGGACTGCATTGGCGCTGTTCATTATTCGGCTCCAGTCAGGGCTGCATTGTGCGACGCGGCGTCGTTCACGTTTCGACCGCCGAGGTCGAGTCGATCGTCGGCATCGTCTGCAAGAGCGGGGTCGTGGGTGACGATCACGACCGTCTTTCCTTCGTCGTGCGCGAGGTACCGCAATTCTTTCAGCAGTTCTGCCGCTGTCCGATCGTCGAGTGCACTGGTCGGCTCGTCGAGCAGCAGTACTGCTGCGGGCGAGAGGAACACCCGAGCGATCCCGACTCGCTGACGTTCTCCGCCGGAGAGTGAAGCTGCGTGGGCGTCGAGGCTGACGTCGATCTGTGCCCGGCGTAGTGCGGCGGTGTATTCCGCGTCCGTTGCATCGGGGGCGGCCAGCGCGATGTTCTCGCGCACCGTGGCAGGTAACACGTCTGCGCCCTGGGGTGTGAGCAGAACGGACTGTGGCCGCAGGTTCTCGTCGATCGCGGTGATGCTACGACCTGCGTAGCGGACGGTACCCAGTTCCGGGATCTCGAAGCCGGCCAATGTTTTCAGGAGCGTCGTCTTGCCTGCTCCACTCGGTCCCGTGATCGCAGTGATCGTGGCTGGGCGGAATGCATGCGTGACGTCGTCGACGACTCTGCGGTCCGCGATCGTGACAGTCAGGTTGACGATCTCCAGTCGATCGGAGGGACTCGAGGCCGGAACGGTTGGCGCTTCACCGGCAGGGAGGGTGGGTTCGTCCAGGGCAGCGGCGAGCCGGCCCGCAGCAGAGCGTCCAGCAGCGACGTAGTCGAGGCCGTGCCCGAGCCGCAGGGCCGGTGTCACGATTGCGAGGCTGAAGAGAATGGTGGCGGCCAACGTCGTTGCATCCCAGTGGAATCCGACGGCATAGGCGATCGCGAACGTCGCCGTCGCCTGCATGAGGGCAACGGCGACGGCCGCAGGGGTAGCCACGAGTCGAACGCGCTCCTGCATTCCCCGGGTGAACCGTGCTGTCGATTCTGCATAGTCGGCGGCAGCGCCGGTCTGCGCGCCGTAGATCCGGCAGACGCGGATGCCGCGGGCATAGTCGTCCACGGCAGTCACGATGTCGCCCATGACATCTGCACTTTCGGCGCTGTGCCGAGCGGCCATTCGGGGGATCACGACCAGGTAGAACAGAGCTGCCACGATGCCGGGAGCCAGAGCGAGAAGCGCCACGGGGCCGGCTGAGGCAACCAACGCCGCGATCGTGACCGCGGGGACCACGATGAGTGTGGCGAACTCGGCCGGTAGGTGCGCAGTCATATGGTGCAGCGCCGAGATGTCGTCCGAAACGAGCCTCCGCAGTGCGTCTCCGCTGTAGCGGGACAGCGTGCTTGCCGGTAGGCGAACGAGGTGGGCTGCGAGCTGGCGTCGAAGCCTGGCCTCGAAGAGTGACTCGGCGTGATGCGAGAGCCACGACGACGTGGCAGCGAGCGTTACCCCGGTGAGCCACAGCCCACATGCCCACCCGGCCCAGCTCATCGACGGTTCACCGATGAGTTGCACGACGCACCAGAGCGCCCCGAGCATCGCGACCCCCGACGCTGCGGCCGCGACGACCCCGGCAGCCAATGCAGGCAGCGCCGGGCGCAAGGCCGGGACCAGCGACGGTTCGACGAGAGGGCGGGGCATGGATAACTCCTTGAATCAGCGTCAGGGTGCAGGCACGACAAATGACCGAGACCTAAGGTTAGGGGTCGATGGCTCCATGTGGTTATCGCCGTACGCCGATTTCTTACACTCGCCCAGCATCTGTCGGTGTCAGGATGCGGCCGAGATGGAACTCATGACGTCTTCCCACACGCCCATGACTGCGGGTTCGGTTGGACCCGTTTGGGTGAAGACTGCCACGCATTTGCGGCGGAAGTCGTACATCTCGATCGAGCTGGTCAGGCCGTGAACGCCGTGGGTGAGGGTCAGCCAGCACTCCGAGACACCATTCAGGTCGATCACCGTCCGGCAGGTGTCGGACGCCAAAGTCAGCGTCCCCCCGAACATGGCTGCGGCGTCGAGGTCACCACGGTGGATCTGCAGGCATCCGTTCCCGGCGACGACGGTCGTGACGGGCAGTTGGTGGTAGGACAGGTGCTCCATCCCGGCAGCCATGAGGTGAGGATCGACTCGCCGGTAACCGAGGGCGCCCAGAGCGACCAGGCCGCTACGACGTTCGCTGCCGCCGTCCGCGAGGATGAAGTCGAGCTGTGTCAGCTGATCGGCTTCGGCCCAGAATGCGGGCGTATTCGATGTCTGGATGGGAGTGCTTGTTTCCCTCGCAGTGCTCGGCGCAGTTCGCATCGCTTCGAAGGCGAGACGATCCGAGGCCGGGGTCAAATACGTGGTGTGTGAACTTGATCCGTGGATGTCGAACATGCGGAGCGTCGGCGGTATGTGCTGCTCTGCTTCAGTGGTCACCACCGAGCCGAGGGAGGCAACGTTCAAACGCAGAGCGACGAGCCCGGGCGCGCAGACCAACGGATCGCCGGGAACTGTCGGAACGGAGTACTTGCCCGAGTCGTTGACAGCCACCGGGCCTGCGACGGTGATTGCTACCGTGTCGTCCAAGAGCGGCAACATTTCGCCGACTACGTCAGGTGCGGTGTCGATCAGTTCACCACGGAACCCCGGACGCGCAAGCAGTGCGTCCAGGTCCGACATGCGCGCCAAAGCTGCACAACGACATTCGCCACGGTGCGGGTACATCTCAGTAGACATCCCTTAGGTACCGCTTCGATCGTTTGAGGTTGTTGACGTAATCCTCAGCGGCGTCCGCATCCAACCCACCGTGCTCGGCGACGACCTCGTGCAGCGCGTCGTCGACGTCCTTTGCCATCCGAGTGGCGTCGCCGCAGACGTACACGTGCGCACCGTTTTCGAGCCAGTCGAACAAGTCTCGGCCCTGCTCGCGCATACGAGTCTGAACGTAGATCTTCTCGGACTGATCGCGCGAGAAGGCCAGATCGAGGCGAGTCAGGACACCGTCCCAGGTCAGCCCGTTCAACTCGTCCTCGTAGATGAAGTCGCTCGACTGATGCTGATCGCCGAAGAACAGCCAATTCTGCCCCGACGCGTTGCGCGCGCGACGCTCGTGCAGGAAAGCGCGGAAGGGTGCGATGCCGGTTCCGGGGCCGATCATCACGACGGGAACAGCGTCATCGGCGGGTAGGCGGAACGAATTGTTCTTGGAGACAAAAACTCCGACCCGATCTCCCTCGCCGACGCGGTCCGCCAGGTACGTCGAGCAGACGCCGCCGCGGTCCCGCTCGCCCGAGCGGTAGCGCACACTCGCTACCGTCAGATGGACGGTGCCGTCGTGGGCCAGCGGGCTGGAGGAGATCGAATAGACCCGATGTTGCAGCGGGCGAAGAAGTGTAAGCAGATCCTCGGGATTCAGGCGAATGCTGTTGTCCAACTGGAGGAGATCGAGAACGTCCTTGCCCCACAGCCACGCATCGAGCGCTTCCCGATCTTCCGTGTCGAGAATATGCTGCAGTTCGGCGTCGCCGCTGCGTCGGGCGATGTCTTCGATCAAATCGCGCGAGGGAATGGAGATCTCGTAGTCGCTGGTCAACACCTGGTCCAACGGTGCGGACGAGCCGTCTTTCGCGGTAACCACGTAATCGCCGCTGACACCGAGCTGATGGATGATCGCCTCGACGAGGGCGGGGTCGTTGATCGGGCGGATGCCCAATCCATCTCCGGCCTCGTAGTCCAGACCGTCCTCGCCGAGCGCAAAGGTGAAGTGGCGGACTTCCTTGGCTGAGTCCTCGCCGGACAACAGCCGGTTGGCGAGGACGGTTGCAGGATAGGGGTTCTTGCGAGTCCACTGGGACTTGGTCTTCGTCTGAGCGGGCGCAACCGGCGAGGCAGCGGCCCCCGCATCACCGTCGACACCGGCCACCGCAGCGACGGCCCGAACGATCCACTCGGCCGCCGGATCCTCGTAGTCGACGTCGCAATCGGTGCGGTCGACAACCCGGGTCCCGCCGAGCGCTTCGAAGCGGGCGTCGATGTTCTTTCCCGACTGGCAGTACCCGTCGTAGCTGGTGTCACCGAGTGCGAGGACTCCGAAGTAGAGACCCTCCAGCCGGGGCGCACTCTCGGATTCGACTGCATCCCAGAACAGCTGCGCGTTGTCGGGCATCTCGCCCTCGCCGTAGGTGGAGGTGATGACGAGCACCCGGCGCATGGCGGAAAGTGCATTGATATCCACGGTGTTCAGACCCGCGACAAGTGGTTCGAGACCGTGGGCACGAGCAGCTGCGGCTGCGTCTTCAGCCAAGGACTCCGCGTTGCCGGTCTGACTTCCGTAAAGGATGTGCACGGCTGCGCCGGCAGCTCTCTCCACTGTCGCTGTTGCAGTACCGGTTTGACCGGACATGACAGTTCGCGAGTGTAGACCGGCCAGGAATCCGGAAAGCCACGCGCGCTGGTCGCCGGTGAACGGTGCGTATTCGGGGATGTACGGGATTTCCATGATTTGAAGCTCACCTACTTTCGGGGGAGGAGGTCAGGACACCAGGTCGGGGATCGTGCGCGAAGCGAACAGTTCGTCGAAGTTCGGCAGTGATCCGAGCTTGTCCCGATTCTTGTTGTCTTGAAACAGAATCCACCCGTACGTCGCCGGGCTGTCCATGGCCAACACGTTGCGTAGGCTCAGCGCCTGCTTGTAGTCGTCGACCCGCTTGGCTGCAATCAGCGCAGCCAACTGTTCGTCGTCGTAGTCGGCCAGAATCTCTTTCGAGTACTTGACCAAGTGCTGGACGAGGGCGAAGTCCTCGGTCAGCACCAGGTTTCGGGCCGCCTTCTGCACTGCTGGATCGTCGGGTCCGGACGCACCCGGCGTGCGGGCGGTGGCGAGTTGTTGCGCGAAGTGAAGCACGGTGTACTCACTGAGCAGCGCATACATCGTCGCCGTATCGGTCTCGCCGTAGGCAGGGACTGCTCCGTTCAGTGCGGGGCGCCCGTCGCGCACTGCGAGTTTGAAGGTGCGGACCTGACGTGCTGCGATGGCGGACGCCAATTCTTCGAGGAGCTCTTTGTGCGACTTCGCAGCCAGGATTGCATCACTGTCCTGGTAGAGCATCAGTGCCTTGGGCATCGCGTAGACGAACGAGTGCTGTTCGACTTCCCAGTTCTCGAGCAGTCGGGTGCCGAGCGCGGATCCCGTTGCCTCCACATGCAGTTCGAGCAGGAGTTGTACTGCGTGGTTGTGGACGGCGGCAAGAGGGTCGGTCGCAGCGGTGATCGAACCCAGCAGTACGGAATCGGTACTTGCTCGCAGTGCCAATTCGCCACGAGGGTCGTACTGGTAGAAGAAGCCACCACTCATGCCGTTGCCGACACCCTTGCCGAACTCGCCGAGATTCACGACAGCACCGTTAGTCATGTACTCGCCGGCGAAGTCTCCGACACCTTCGACGACAGCACTGGCGCCGGAGTTGCGAACTGCGAAGCGATCGCCTGCTTCACCTTCGACGAACACTCGTCCACCGGTGGCGCCGAAGAGCGCGAAGTTGCCGATCAACACGTTTCCACCGGCGTCACTGGAGCCGCCGCCTGGGCTGCGCACGGCAATCACGCCGCCGCTCATGCTCTTTCCTACGCCGTCGTTACATGTCCCGGTGTGTTCCAGGTGCATGCCGTCGTTGCAGAATGCGCCGAACGACAGGCCCGCAG
Source organism: Rhodococcus sp. OAS809 (assembly GCF_040546695.1). Lineage (NCBI taxonomy): Bacteria > Bacillati > Actinomycetota > Actinomycetes > Mycobacteriales > Nocardiaceae > Rhodococcus > Rhodococcus sp. OAS809. The sequence continues at coordinate 4,546,125 of NZ_JBEPOI010000002.1, forward strand.
ATCCGGTCGTCAGGACGCGCACGCTGCCCGGCGCCAGATACCGTCGCCCGCGCTCGTCGGTCAGTACTCCCGGAGCGAGAAGGCCGGGCGCTCCGTAGTTGAGTTCGCGTTCGAGGTCGATCGCCAACTGACCACCGACGCTCTTGTTCCGGTTACCCAGGTGCAGTGCACCTTCGGCGAATTCAGGTCCGGACACGGCGACCGAGGCCTCGCCACGGTTGAAGAACACCGTACGAACCTCGTCCATGATCTTCTCGTCGAGCGCGTACTCACGTTCGAGGTACACAGGATTGTCGATGGTGATGTCCGGGGCGGACTCGAACATCGCGTCCAGCTTCAGATTGCCGACAATAGACGGGTGATCGAGCAGATGCAGGAGATCCGTTCGACCCCGCGCTTCCTGAAGGGACCGCATTCCCAGATTCGCGAGCAGTTCCCGAGTTTCGTGAGCGATGTTGAGAAGGTACTGCGCCATCGCGCGGGGATCGCCGTCGAACAGTTCCGGGTTGGTGGTCAGACCGGCGGGGCACTTGATGTTGCAGTTCTTGGCCATGACGCAGCCCATCATCATCAGCGCCGACGTACCGAACTCGAAGCTGTCTGCGCCGAGTAGGGCGGAAGTGATGATGTCGCTGCCGGTCTGATGCGCGCCCGAGCATCGCAGAACGACTTTCTGGCGAAGGCCGTTGGCACACAGAGCTTGATGGACCTCCGCGATACCGACCTCGGCCGCACGCCCCGCGTATTTGAGGCTGGTCACCGAAGCTGCGCCGGTGCCACCGGTATTTCCGGCGACGTTGATGACGTCGGCGCCCGCCTTGGCGACACCGACGGCGATGGTGCCGATTCCTTCCGAGGACACCAACTTCACGATCACCCGAATGCGAGCTGCCTTGCAGTCGTGGATGAGCTGAGCGAGGTCCTCGATGGAGTACGTGTCGTGGTGAGGCGGCGGCGAAACCAGTTCGACCCCGGGCGTTCCGCCGCGGGCGGCAGCGATGTCGACGGTGACCTTGGCGGCCGGAAGCTGCCCGCCCTCACCGGGTTTTGCGCCTTGGCCGAGTTTGATCTCGATCTCTTCGAGCATCGGATCGGCGAGGTAGCCCGCCCAGATTCCGAAGCGTCCGGATGCAAGCTGCTTGATGCGCGATGCACGAATCGTGTCGTAGCGCGAAAGGTGTTCGCCGCCTTCGCCGCTGTTGGACATCGCACCGACCATGTTCGTGCCGTGCGCGACGGCTTCGTGCGCCGGAGCGTTCAGTGCGCCATGGCTCATGGCACCCGACGCCAACTTCGGGGTGATGTCGCTTGCACTCTGTACCTCGGAGAGAGGTACACCTGCCGGTGCGACCCTCAGCTTGGAAAGGAACTCTGCCGCAATACCGGTTGCATTCAGCACCAGATCCGGGTCGGTGGCCTCGATGGTGACGTCGTCGGCAAAGGCGACGGAAAGAGCATCGCCGAGTGCTACCACCCGAGCGGTGTCGTCGGCCAGTGGACCGTCCAGGCTAAGTGTGTACCGGCCGTCCGCGGCAGATTCACACCGGATTCCACGCATCACGATTTTCTTATTGCCGCGCACCGAGAATCGGCTGATCTGGTCGGTGAACTCGGCTGTCGTCACCGCAAATGTGACATCACCGGGCACGGAGATGACATCGCGCAACGCGGCGGGACGACGCGATCGTTCCGCAGCCATGACAGTGGAAAAATCCCGGTACCCGGCGGTGATGTCGAAGTCGTCGATCTGCTCGGTGGTCAACCGGTCGAAGCTCGTCGCCCGGTATGCCCCGGCGTCGAGGCGGAAGGCGTCGTCGAGCCGTCCGAGCGGCAGTAGACGTAGAGCCTCGAATTGTTCTGTTCCGGAGGGACTGTCGAACGCGATCTTCTCCTCGGTGAGTTCGACGTACTTACGGACCGCGGTGGTACCGAACGAATGCCCTGCGCCGTCTGCACGCTCCTTGAACAGGCCGAGCAGTGGCAGATCCTTCTCGCCCCCGACTGCGCTCGCACGCTCGTGCCACTGCTTCGAGGTCACCGCGACGGTCTCGAAACCGACGCCACCCACCGGTGACTTCATGTTGGGGAGCCACTGGCGCAGAACAGGGTCGGACGTATCGAGGAAGTTGGGTTCGAAAAATTCTCCGCCGATGTAGCTTTCGACGGTGCACAGACCGACGCGTCCCATCGTCTTCATCAGGGACTTCTCGGTGGCCTTCGCGAAGCGTCGGAACGCGGCATCCGGGTCAGCGGCGAACTTCTCCTCGGCTCGCAACTGAACGGACAGCGGGTAGACGGCGGAAGCGCCGAAACCGAGTGCGGCCGCAACGTGGTGGGAGGACTCGATCTGGCCGCTCTCCACGATGAGAGAGACGCGCAATCGCAGGCCCGCGTCGATGAGGCGTTGGTTCAATGCTCCGACGACCATGATCGCGGGAAGTGTTGCGCGCTCGTGAGATACGTGGCGGTCGGTCAGGACTGCGATTCCGCCCTGTTCGGCCGCGAAGGCTACAACAGCGTCGCCGAGCGCGGTCATCGCGTCGACCATTGCCTGCGCGTCACCCTCGGCGGGGTAGAGCATTTCGAAGCGGCGGTGCGGAGTGTGGTTCTGTTCGCGGATCTTGAGCATGTCCAGGTGCCCGAGGATCGGCGAGGCGATGACGATCTGCTTGCCCTGTCCGGGAGACATCTTTGCACCCAATGCGACCCGGAGAGTCATACCGTCCGCTTCACGGATGCTGTCGAGCGGAGGGTTGGTGACCTGGGCGAATCGCTGCGAAAAGTAACGAGCCACGCCGCCTTCGCGGTCGCTGAATGCGTTGATGGCGTTGCCGTAACCCATGGCGGAGACCTTTTCGGCTCCGTGCGTGAGCATCGGATCCATCAGGAATTTGAAACTTTCCTGATCCAGGGAGTACGCCATGTAGCGCTGATGAACCTCGAAGGTGCCGTTGTAGCGGGTCGGGGAGCTGACCTTCTCCGCTGGCACGGCGGGAATGTCTTCGATCAGGATTCGCGATTGCTCCAGCAACGACTGGTAGTCGCGCTGAGCGGCAATCTTTTCCAGAGCTTCGCGGGCAGTGTAGGTATGGCGATCGCGATGATCGAAGTACAACATTCCGCCGGCCTCGACGCGGCCACGGTGAATCACCGTCTCGGGTGCGAACGCGATCTGTCCGGCTTCGGAGAACGCGCACACGTAGTCGTGTGTCTCGATCGTGCGTAGTGGACGCAGACCGAGGCGATCCAGGCGCGCACCGATGATGGTGCCGTCGCCGAACACCAGCGCTGCCGGTCCGTCGTTCTTCTCCTCGTACAGCGAGAAGTACTCGAACATCGCACGCACTGCGGGGGAGAGGGTGGTGTCGTTTTCCCAGGCAGGCGGCATCATCGAGACCACAGCCGTCACCAGGTCGACACTGTCCTCGATGACGCGTGCTTCCAGGGTCTGATCGAGTCGGCAACTGTCGGACTGGCCGGGCGGACGGACGATCGCACGTCGTTTTGCACTGGCGACAGCAGCTTCGGATAGCCGATTCTTCTTGTCCGTGTTCAGTTCTCCGTTGTGAGCCATGAACCGGAACGGCTGCGCCATCGTGGGATGCGGGTCCGTGTTGGTCGAGAACCGCGTATGGAAGTACATCGTGTGCACGGCGTGATCGGGGTCGACCAGGTCGCGGAAGTACGGGATCACTTCGTCGGAGTTCAAGCGACCCTTGAGAACCTGAGTTCGCGCGCTCAGCGAGAGTGGGTACAACCCGCGCAGTGCAGGGGTGTTGTACGCGATTGCCTCGATGGCGAGCAGAGCTTCGTGCACGAGGCGATCGACTACCGCAGGCTCGGGGCGAGGAGTGGGCACCTCGAAAATCCACTGCCTGACCGGAAGTTGATGCGCGATCGCGGCCGGCCGAATCGCCGAGTTGTCGACCGGGACGTCGCGCACTGCGAGAGTGGTGAAACCGCGATCGAGAAGTTCACGTTCGACCAGGGCGGCAGCGCGAGCGTGCTCGGCGTCGTCGTCCGGAAGGAAGAAGTTGCCGACGCAGAAGCGTCCGGCGCGAAGGTCGGAGCGCCCGGTTACCTTGCGGAAGAACCGGAGGGAGAGGTCCACCGAGACGCCGCCGCCGTCGCCGACGCCCTCGGAGGACATACCGCCGCGGTGCGGAACCGAGCAGAGCGCTTCGCGGCCCTTGATCAGGACATCGTGGGTCTGCACGCCGTCCTTGCGCGTGATGAACCCGACCCCGCAACTGCTCTTGTCATCTGCGGGGTCGTACAAACCGACGATGGACGTGCTCACTGCAGCAACCTTCTCCCTGTCCTGGTTGCCCGGAGATTGTTCGACCGGGCAGATACGACGGCATGTATTCCGTCAGGGCAGGGCGTCGCTGCTTCGATGAAGCGGCACCCGAATGGGTTCAGACTACTGAGTAGAGGCTTACCTTAGTCAAGTCTGCTTGGTGTGACTTGGATCTGAGCAGGTCAGAGGGTTGCTTTGTAGGCAAGTGCGTAGGCGATCTTGCCCGGCTTGTCGTCTGTGTACGGCTTGGACAGCTTTGCGAACTCGCCCTTGGACTCGGCTTTGCCGTCGTTCCAGGCCGACAGGACGCCAAGATCGGTGGCAGTGAATCCGCTGTCGACGACGGCATCGCCTGTCAACGCTGTCTGTGCTTTGGTCACCGACTTCACGGTGCCCAGGTAGCTGGAGAGATCATCGCGATTCCAGTTGGTGAGGTCGACGGGCGCGGTGTCGCGGACCCAGGCGCCCCAGTAGAACTCCTGGAACGGAATCGTGCCTGCGGCGAATCCGATGTCGCGGGAGAAGTACATCAAGCTGCGGTACTTGTCGTCGGCGAAGTTGGCCAGGCCGACGCTCTTCGGCAGAGCCTGGACCGGTACCTGGTTTCCGTCGACGTCACGCGACCAGACCCACTTGTTCTTCTCCATCTCGGTCCAGAAGGCACCTTCACTCAAGCCGCTGAGGTTGCCGAGAACCCGCAGTCTCACGTGAAGGTCGGGACCGCCGTCGGCCGTCTCGATGAAGGACGTGAGGGTGTGGTGACCGTCGGTCAGATAGAGATCGCCGCGGGGTCCGACGACCACGGTCTTCATGGGCGCGATGCTCTCGGCGGTTTCCTGACCCACTGGAATCTGGCAGGTGAAGGACGACGGGTCCTTCAGCGTCGACGCCGCAGTAGCGGTCGCGGCCTGGATCTGGCCGTTCGCCTCACACCAGTCGTCGAACTTCTTGTTGATCGTGTCTTTTCCGAGCGTGTATCGCCCGAGCTTGTAGTACACCTCGTCGTAGCCGAGTGACGGTTGTGTCGCGTGAACGTCGCCGATGCGCACGTCCAGGAGATCACCTTCCTTGGCGCACAGGTACTCCGATCCGCCGGCGGAGCCTGAGAACGAACCGGTGGAGATTCCGCCACACGCGAGGGGAGCGGCGACAGCGGGAGTGCTGACCAATGTTCCGGCGCCGAGCAGTGCCAGTGTTGTGAGTGCCGAGATGGCGGAACGACGCATGTGGGGATCTCTCCTGATGATGGGTTCGCACGTGAAGAAGCTTGCGTCACAATCGCTCAGGGTGGTTTCGGACTTACTGACAACAGACGTCCGCGCGGTGGCTACCACGTGAATTCACGTCGTAACCACCGCGCGGTGAGCCTGTTGGTTGATCAGCCTTGCAGTTGATCAGCCCTTGTAGTTGTAGAAGCCCTCGCCGACAGCAACGCCGAGCTTGCCCTCGTCGATGTAGTTCTTCTTGATGTAGTCGGCGAATTCGCGCTGCTTCTCGCCGCCCTGGGAGGAGATGTTGTAGACGGTGGTCAACCCGACGACGTCCATGATCTGGAAGGGGCCGAACGGGGCTCCGGTGCCGATACGCCACGTCTTGTCGACCATGTCGGGATCGGCGATGCCGTCGATCAGCAGGTCGGAGGCCGCGTTGAGGAGCGGGACCAGGAGCGAGTTGAGTACGTAGCCCGCCTTCTCCTTCTTGAGTTCGATCGGCACCATGCCGATGTTCTTCGCGAACTCGACGACCTCGCGGTACACGGCGGGGTCGGTGGACTCGGTGCCCATGACCTCGGCAGTGTTGTTGACCCACACGTGATTTGCGAAGTGCAGTGCGAGGAACTTCTCGGGGCGGCCGGTGAACTCCTTGAGATCGCTCGGCAGCAGCGTCGAGGAGTTGGTAGCGAACACCGTGTGCTCAGGAGCAACCGTGGCAAGCTTCTCGTAGGTGTCGCGCTTGATGGCGATGTCCTCGGGAATTGCCTCGATGACCAGGTCGGCCTTGGCGACGGCTTCGCCTAGATCGTACGAGTACGTAATACGTTGCAGCGCTTCGTCAGCCTTGCCTTCCTTGGCACCCTCGACGTTCTCGGCCTTGTAGGCCGCGGCCAACGAGTCGAACCGAGCCTTGGCCTTTTCGATGACCTCGGCGTTGATGTCGTACGCGACGACGTCGAAGCCGTGATAGGCGGTCTGATAGGCGATCTGTGAGCCGAGAACTCCGGTACCCAGAACGGTGATCTGCTTCAGTTCAGTCATTTTCGATCCTCAATCCTATTCGGTGGGTAGTCCGGCAAGCGTCAATCGGACCTGTGCGGCAACGATGTTCGTGAGTTCGTCAGCCGTGATCCGGTCCAATGCCGCGCGGGCTATTTCGAAGTGCAGCACGTTGGAAATCGTTCGCGCTGCAGTGGTGGTTCGGGTGGTGTGGTTGGGGTGTGCCTCGTGCAAGATTTGCGCAATCCGCGTTTGCAGGCGCTGCGAGAGTTCCAGGCCTTCGGCCCGGAAACACTCGCTGGGCTCACCGAACAACACCTCGCGTTGGTAGATGCCGGTGTTCTCGTCGTTTCGGCGACTTGCGATCAGCAGGGGTGAAACCAGCTCGAGTACACGATCTTCTGTGCCGGTCGACTTGGCTTCACGCTCTTCTCCCAATTCGATCTGCTTGCGGTATTCCGCGTTGTACACCATGAGCAGCAACTCGGCTTTGCTTGCGGCGTAACGAAAGAGAGTGCCGCCGGCTACATCGGCGCGGTCGGCAATTTCTTGAGTTGTGACTGCGCTGTAGCCCTTTTCCGCGAACAGTTCGGCAGCGGCGTCGAAGATGCGTGTCTGCTTCTCGAGTTTGTTGCGTTCACGACGGCCCAGCTCTTGGTCCGGCTTCGTCATCCCGTTCACCTCGTTCCATTTCGGATCACGCTCATAAATGAGTCTACTCCGAAATGTCGGGAGGGTGGAGTCTCCTCCGTCACATCACCGCAGTCCGCTGACCCAACCGGCGAACACGTCGGAGAACACGTCCGCTTCGCACGCATGCGCCGATTCGGGATAGGCGCACTCTGGGTATCCGGCGACGACGGCGGCAAGTTCGACGTTGCAACACTGCGCCAAGAGGCCACGCAGGAGATCCGCAACCGACCAACCCGCGACGGATACCACAGGGATTCCCTCTTCGTCGTACACCTTCACCAGATCGGCCTGCCTCCAGGACAATTCCTCGGCCACCAGTGCATCAGGGTTGAAAGACATGGCGCGGTCGAGTGATCCGCGCAGAAGTGAGTGCGGATCGTCCTCGCCGCGAAGCCTGGTCGCGAGGTCCGCCGGCGCCTTCTGCATGACGAACATCCAAGGTTTGCCGTCGGGAAAGACTCCACCGAAGCCTGCCACGTTGAACGGTAGGTGGCTACTGAGAAAATCGGTCTCGACGTCGACGTGTTGATCGTCGCCCAGATGAATGAAGTGGCCGGAGGCAATCTCCTCGCCCATTGCCGGCTCAGCCCATGTGTTGTTCCACAGATCGGTCATCCGACTGCCTTCGGGAAAATCGAGAACCTCGAAGAGAAAACCCATGTCTCTACAACTCCCCGTCGAAGTGGGTGGTTACTCCACCGGTCAGTCGAGAAACCGTCTGCGCCGAGGTTGCGAGGACGACTCGGCTTGTCTCGAAGGTCATCTCGTCGCGTTCGGTGTCCTCCGATTCGGGATCCTCGGCGAGTGAGAAGTCGAGTTCCACCTCTCGATCGGTGCTGGAACAGACCGAGATCATCAGCCCGAGTCGTTCGTCGGTGAACGCCGGAAGCGATTTCTCGGGATGGAAGTCTGCGGCCGCGTGAAAGAAGAACGCCGCCAGCCGTTCGACGAATCCGTCGTCCGTATGTCGGCTGAGATAGTGATTGAAGCGGTCGGGGCTGAGCAGTCCGACGTCGAAAACGAGTGTGGGCACGTCGGATTCGAAGACAGTGGCGGGAACCGCATGACTGCGAAGGAAGACTGCGGCGCCGCCGTATGCCGGCAACCTGAACCCATCACGCATCTGGTGTACTCCCGTCGCAGTGGTGTCCTGTCCACGCTAGGCCATTGCTCGGCCGCGTGCTGCCTACTCGAGTAGGCAGCTTGATGGAAGAATCACCGCCTATGACTGCTGTCCTGTACCCGCCCGTCGAACCGTACGAGTCCGGTCTGTTGGAAGTGGCGGATGGTCAGAGTCTGTACTGGGAGACAGTCGGCAATCCTGCGGGCATTCCGGTTCTCTACCTCCACGGCGGTCCCGGTTCGGGATGCACTGTCGGCGCCAGGCGTTTCTTCGATCCCGAAGTCTTTCGCGCAGTTCTGTTCGATCAGCGAGGCTGTGGGCGCAGTCTTCCGCTAGCGAGCAGTCCGGACGTCGATCTGACCGTGAACACCACGGCGCACATTGTGGAAGACATCGAGCGTCTTCGTGAGCATCTCGGTATCGAGCGATGGATCGTGACGGGACTTTCCTGGGGCGTGAGTTTGGGTCTGGTGTACGCGCAGGCGTTTCCCGCGCGGGTGCAAGCGATGGCCCTGGGCGCGATCACCGGCGGGACGAGGGTCGAAATCGAGTGGATCACCCGTGCCATGGGCCGGGTATTTCCGCGTGAATGGGAAGAGTTCGTGGCGCCGTTGCCGGTGGACGAGCGTGACGGAAACCTCCCCGCGGCGTACGCGCGACTGCTTGCCGATCCGGATCCTGTTGTGCGCGAGAATGCCGCGTTGCAGTGGTGCCGTTGGGAAGACGTGCACGTGTCGCTGATGCCGGGGTGGACTCCGAGTGTTCGATACCAGAATCCGGACTTCCGCCGGGTGATGACCAGGCTGGTTACGCATTACTGGGGTAACGACTGCTTCCTGGCGCCGAATCAGATATTGGACGGAATGGACCGTCTCGCTGAGATTCCCGCGATTCTCGTGCACGGACGGTATGACATTTCCGGGCCACTCGACACTGCCTGGGCGATCCACCGGCGTTGGCCGGGTAGTGAGTTGGTGGTACTCGACGGCGCCGGGCATGGCGGCAGCGGATTCAACGAGGCAATCGTGGAAGCGCTGAATTCACTGGCTCATTCGGCCTGATCGAGTGCCCCGGCGCGGGCCGCAGCGAGCGCGCCGGCAGCAGCACGATCGGCAACCGACTGGTCGACGGGTAGATCGGCGACCAGCAGGCGATAGTAGATGGGTGCGGCGACGGCCGCCAGAAGATCAGCGGCCGAGACCTTCTCGGAGATCTCCCCGCGCTCGACTGCTCGGCTAACGACGATGTCTGCCAGTTCGTAACGTGCGGAATAGAACTCGCGCTTGAGTCTCGCGACCTCGGGCGTGCGGGCCGCGTCGGAGAACAGTGCAGCCACCAACGCGCCGCCCGACTCGCTGGTCACCAGTGCGACTATCGATCTGGCCATCTCGCGCAGGTCGGATTCGATGGAACCGGTATCCGGGATGGGGACGGTGGTTGCCGATACCTCGATCGCCGCGTCGGCCACCAACTGGGACAGCGTGCTCCACCGCCGGTAGATCGTGGTCTTGTGGACTCCGGAGCGGGCGGCTATGTCCTCGATAGTCATCGCCGCGAATCCGCGTTCGGACAATTCGGCCGCCGTGGCTGCCAGGACGGCCTCGCGCACCCTGGCACTACGCCCTCCGGGCCGTTGTGGTGTCGAAGTCATGAGCCAACCTTATCGCAACAAGGTGTTGTGTTAGCTGGAGGCACGTGGTTCACTGAGCTAATGCAACTGATCGTTGCATTAGAGATGAATTGAGGGGTGTTTTCCCATGTCATACGAATTTCCTGTCGATCACCGAGGCCTCTTCGAAGAGCGCACAGGACAGTTTCTGAGCTTCGGGCTCCCCGTCTCGGATCTCGAGGAACTGCGCGCGTCCATCCACTCGACCTGGGCCGACGCGCCGGGTGGTTGGTCGTACGAGTGGTCGGCGTTGGCAGCAAAGTACTCCGCGGCCGGCAATCATTCACTCGCGGCGATGATCTACGGAATCGCCAAGTTCCCCGTCCTGGCCAACGATTCGCGGCGCCGGGCCCTGCAGAATCAGGTGGACGAATACGTCAAGGCAGCACCGGGATTCGGGCTCGAGTTCGAGCGTCGAATCCTGTCCCTGCCCTACCGAAACGGCGAGATCGAGCTACCGGTACACATTCTCTCCGTGGACGGAAGGTACGAAGACGCACCCGCCCTGTTGCTCAGCGGCGGCGTCGACGGCTGGAAGATGGACATGCATCCGTTGGTCAGTGCGTTCGCGAAGAACGCCGGAGTGACTGTTGTCGCTTTCGACCAGCCGGGAACTGGTGAATCACCGGTTCCTCTCGACGCTTTCGGTGACGAGGTGATCGACGGACTGGTGGCGACGGCTCGCGCCCTCGGCAATGGCCAGGTGGCACACCTGGGAGTCTCCTTCGGTGGCAACTTCGCCGTGCGGTCGGGGTTGACCGGCGCCGTCGATGCGGTGATCAACATCGGCGCCCCGGTCAAGGGCGCGTTCGAGACCGCGAACGCGGAGCGCCTGGTCTACGGCATGGGTGACATCGTCGGAAACGCACTGGGTTTCGATGCCCCGGCAACCAAAGAGGCGCTGGTACAGGGTCTCCGTGCTTTCGATCGCAGTGTCTTGATGACCGCCGACGACGGCCGGACCCCGATGCTTGTGGTCAACGGGGCCGACGACGTTCACATTCCGCTCTCGGACACCACTCTCTTCGAGGAGCGCCCGAACACGCAGGTACACGTCATCCCGGATGCGGGGCACTGCGCAGTGACCAAGCTGCCCGAGTTGACGCCGATGATGATCGACTGGCTACGAGATGCCCTGTCAGGAACCGCTCCACGAACCGGTAGATGATCCGCCGCCGAAGCTGGCAAAACGATACGTCGCAAGAACGGCCTTGTGATCGGTCGGCCACGGCGTCGGTGAAGCGATGAAGTTGTCCTGGGAGTTCTCCTCCACTCTTTTGTTGTGCACGATCGTCTTTCGCGGGCCGATGATCCCGACAGATCCCAACTTCAGGTCGGAAGCGCGATCGGCGAAGATGTAGTCGATCCGATCGCGTTCGTCTGCCTCGGGTGCCCAGGTGAGCTGTGAGGTGTCGACGTCGGGATTGTCGGACGGCCAGGTGAAGCCCGGGTGTGTGGCCGGGTTCGGGTACTTACTGCGGTAAGCGTCGACGAATCCGGCTTGGTCGAGCAGGCGGGTGGATTCCCAAGGAACGACTACACCGTTGTGGTCGAACAGATTTCGCGTGCCGTCGGTCCAATCCAGGGCCGACGGTTCGTTGAAATCGCCACCGAGGATGACGGATCTGCCCTTGGCCCGTTCTTTTGCCGCATCGTCGACGAACGTCGAAATTGCCTTGGGTCGTCCCGAATTGATGTTCACGCGCTGAACCGTCTCGGGGTCCGTGACCGGACCGGACGGCATCTTGTTCCAGCCGAACTCGGAGAACTCTCCGGGCTTGGGAACACCCGCGCCGTATCCGCGCGGTAGATACGTCGCGTAGGACGTGTAGGCCAGATGTGCCGAGTAAGCAGCGATTTGTTTGCCGTCGACCGTCACGACTGCCTTGACCATCGAGTTCAGGTCGGCTGTTTCCTCGATCGGAAACTTGGAGAGAATCCCCACGTCGGAGGACGCTGCTCCGTAGAAGGTGGTTCCTGATTTGGTCAGCATGTCGGCCAATGCAGTTGTCGCAGTGCCGGCTTCCGACAGGAGAACTATCGACGCCTGTGTCGAGATGATCATGTCGGCGATCAGCTGCAGGCCACCGTTGATCTTGGTTCCGCCGTGCCAGGTGTTGAGGGAGAGCACTTTGATCTCCTGCGCGGGGCTCGCCCCCGCGACGGAGGTATTGGCACCCAATGTAAATGCGCTCGCGGTGACTGTGCCCGCGGCTACCGCCATCGCCTTGACCATCTGGCGGCGCGTCAATCCATTCATCAAATCCCGGCTCTCGTTGTCGTGTGCTCGAACCCCCGGAAGATGATTACCATCGCTACCTAAACGGACAGTTAACCAATTGTAAAATGGCAGATTTCCACAGAACGCCGTGCGGGCAATAGTCTTCTGATCGTGGTACTCAGTGAGCGTTTCCCCGGTAACAAGACCTTCGCGAAGGTTCGTGTCCTGCCGCCGGTGGTGAAGCTGCTCCTCCTCTCGATGGTGCTGTTCAACATCGGGTTCTATCTGGTTGTCCCCTTTCTGGCGGTGCACCTTTCGGAGGACCTCGGATTTGCGGCCTGGATTGTCGGCCTCGTCCTCGGATTGCGGATGTTCAGTCAGCAGGGCATGTTCTTCATCGGTGGAAGCCTCGCCGACAGGTTCGGCAAGCGTCCGATCATCCTGCTGGGCATAGCCGTTCGTGTAGTCGGTTTTCTGATGCTCGGTCTGGCAGAAAGCATGAGCGCCGTGATCGTCGGCGTGCTCCTGGTCGGCTTTGCTGCCGCGCTCTTCGCGCCCGCAGTGGAGTCGGCCAACGCGGAGTACGGACGCGAACTCGAGTCCGCCGGAGTTATGCGTCGTACCGATTTGTTTGCAGTGGAACAGATGTGCAGCCGCCTGGGAACAGTGATCGGTCCGGCGCTGGGAGCTGCTCTGTTGATGTTTCCGTTCTCGTGGACGGCGTCGAGCGCCGCGTTGCTCTTCGCGATCATGTGGGTCGGCTTCTTCATCTGGTTCCCCCGACCGGGCGATGCCCACGACGGCCCGGTGTCGACCTATACGCTGCGCGACGTCTGGCGAAGTGTCCTGACCAACAACAACTTTCTGCTCTTCGCGACGCTCTGCAGTTTTCAGCTGGTTGCGTACAGCCAGCTGTACCTGATGCTTCCGGAACAGCTCGAGCGCGGAATCGGTTCGCAGTCGGCGCTGGGATGGTTCTACGTGGGCGCGGCGGTGTTGGTGATCGTCGGGCAGGGACCGACGGTCGCGGTTGCCCACCGCATCGGGCATCGGCGCGCGATCACCTTCGGGCTTGTGCTCATTTCGGTGTCGTTCCTGGTTCCGCTGGTCACCGGCGTCGACTCCGCAGCTTCGGCGTCGACGCAGATAGTCGGTCTGGCGGTGTGGATCGGGCTGCTGCACCTGGGACAGATGTTGATGGTGCCGCCGATGCGAGACACCATCGCGATCCTCGGTCGTGAAAGCAACCTCGGAGCGCACTTCGGCATGCTCAACACGATCGGCGGTCTGCTCGCGCTCCTGGGAACCGTGGGAGTCGGATTCGTGTACGACCTCGTCGACAACGGCCACGCAGCGCCGGCGTCACCATGGGTGATCGTTGCGCTCTGCGTGGCCGTGTCGGCTGTGGTGTTGTGGGTGTGGTCAGGCCGAACGAAAGTTATCGACCAGCGATCGTCTGATTGATCTTTGCGACGAAATCTTCCAGCACAAACGGAATGGTGAGTGGGTTCGGCATGGACACCGCGTCACTGACGATGGGGTCCAAGCTGATCAGGCCTCCGGTCTCGACCACGTTCAGATTGGTGAACGCCGGCTGCGACTCCATCTCGGCGCGAGCCTTCTCGTAGTTGTCGAAGAGCAGGTAGTCGCACTCGAGGAGGTCGTAGTTCTCGGCGGAGATCTCGTAGTTCAGCTTGCCCGCGAACCGATCCTTCAGTGCGGCAGGCGCCGTGAATCCCAATTGCGTGAGCAGCTGAGCCCGCGCTGCCTCGGGGCTGAACGCTCGCAGATTTCCGTCGCTCCAGCGAATGACGAGAGCTGCTGTCTTGCCTTCGAACTGGGGGTTCTCCGCGCGGGTGCGAACGATGAGGTCTTCGACTTCCTGGACCTCCTTCTTTGCCTGCGCGGGAACGCCCACAGCCGTACCGATGCGGGTCGTGACTTCCTGCCAGGGCAGAACCCAATCCGTCTGATCGGCGGCGTGCAGCACCGTCGGCGCGATGGCGCTGAGCTGCTTGTACAGATCCTCGTCGATCGCGTTGTTGACGGCGATGATCAGGTCAGGCGCTGCAGCCACGATCGTTTCGATGTCGAAATCGGTGGTGGCGTTGGCCAATGGCGTCGGCTCGGCGCCCTGGACTGCGGAGTCGGCCCAGACGCCGATTCCGTCGTCGGTCGATCCCTTCCACACCGGGACCAGGACGGGCGTCAGCCCGAGGGAAAGCAAAACGTCCGCGTCGCCGATACCGACCGCTGCGATGCGGCTGGGTGCCTGCTCGATGGTGGTGGAGCCGAACTTGTGGTCGATCGTCACCGGGAAGGCGTTGACCTCGGCGTGAGCACCTTCGGTGCCGGGAGTGGATTCGTCTTTCGCACTGTCGCCGCAGGCAGCAAGGGCGAAACCGGCTGCTGTTGCGAAGGTGACGGACAGCATGGCACGGCGGCTCAACATAGGGTTCACGGCAACCTCGGGTTTCATGGTTATGGGACCCTAACCATAGTGGAGTTGCTGTGTCGGCAGTGTTTGTTAGTGTCCGCCCATGACGGCGGTTCTCGACTACACATCAGCAGGACCGTTCACCCGCATCGACGGGGTGGACATGCTCGCCCTCGAGTCGCTCCCCACCGACCCCATGCAAATATGCCGGGTAGTGCCGTACCTGGTGGTCCAACCCACCGATGCACGGTCGCTGAATCTGCCCACCGACCGATTCGACGAAAACCAGATCCGGCCGGCAAGCGTTCTGCTTCAACGCCTGCTTGCGCTCGATCCGGCACCGGTGACCTCCGCCCGAGAACCCGACAAGCGGCTCGTCGGAACCTGTCGGCACTTTGCTGTTTTGAGTTGTGCGTTTCTGCGCTATCGCGGAATTGCCGCTCGCGTCCGCTGTGGTTTTGCCACCTACTTTCAACCGGGACAGGGCGTGGACCACTGGATCACCGAGTACTGGGACGACGCCGGCAAGCGGTGGATCCGCATCGATTCGGAGATCCTCGGACAGAACGTCCTTCCTCACGCCCATAACCTGCAGCCGGGAGAATTCCTCAGTGGTGGTGAGGCGTGGCTGGCGTATCGACGCGGCGTGATCGACGGGTCCCAGTTCGGGGTGTACGGCACCGAGAACTGGGGGCCTGCCGAGATCCGCGGCAACGCAGTGAAGGATCTTGCCGCGATGAACAAGGTCGAAACTCTGCCGTGGGACGAGTGGGGTCGTATGACGGACGCCTACGACGGAAAGACAGGCGCCGACTACGACCTACTGTTGGACGATGTCGCCGCGGTGTGCGCCGCCGACGATCCCGTTGCCGTGCGAGCACTGTACGAGCACGATGACTTGCGCGTGCCGGACAAGCTGATTCGTTTCTGAGATGCTGGTGCGATGAATCCGGAGCATCGTCAACTCGATTACGGACTTCGATTCGACTGGGGGTTGCGCGGCGCCGAAGCGATTGCTGCCGGCGTCGATGTGGCAGTGGTGGTAGACGTTCTCTCGTTCACGACGACGCTGAGCGTTGCCGCCGACGCGGGAATCGACGTACTTCCCTTTTCCTGGAATGACGAGAGTGCGGTCGACTACGCGCGTGATGCCGATGCGGTTCTGGCTGTACGGCGAAGTGTGGCCAGAGAGGGGTCAGATCAGTCTGTCTCCCAAGACGATTCGCGAGACCGAGGCGCCAAGTCGGCTGGTGCTGCCGTCTCCGAACGGGTCGACTATCGCGTTTGCGTTGGCGTCCGAGGTTGCGGTGTGTGTCGGCGCTTCCTTGAGGAACGCTTATGCCGTCGCGGATTGGATTGTGCACGAACATGGTCCGGGATCGCGGGTTGCGATAGTCGCATCCGGGGAGAAGTGGCCCGGTGGAGAGTTGCGCCCGGCGGTGGAGGATCTGTGGGGTGCCGGTGCGGTTGTCACGGCGCTGACCGCTGCTGGTTGGGACGGCCACGTATCGCCCGAGGCTCGGATGGCGGCGGATGCGTGGGCGGCGGTGTCGGATTCGTACGAGGAACGGTTACGGGACTGCGCCTCAGGGCGCGAGTTGATCGTCATGGGGTTTCCACACGACGTCGCCATCGCCTCGGAACTCGACGACAGCGACACCGTACCTGTTCTCGAAGATCGTGTGTTTCGAGGTCAGCGCACCGGGCGTCGGTTGAACAAACTCCGCGCCCAGAGGTAGGAGAGGAAGGTGATTGCGACGCACCATCCGATCGCGAGTATCGCGTTGTTCCCGATAGCTTCGCCGAGAAGAAGTCCTCGAAGAGTCTCGATGATCGGAGTGAACGGCTGATACTCGGCAAACCATCGCAACACGGTCGGCATCGAGTCGGTGGGGACAAAGCCGCTTCCCAGGAACGGCAAGAGGATCAACACCATTGGAAGGTTGCTGGCCGTCTCGACACTCTTGCTGACGAGGCCGAAGGCGACCGACAACCAGATCATGGCGATGGAGACCAGGACGAGGAGTGCAAACGTCGCGGCCCACTCCACGAAGCCTGCAGTGGGCCGGAAGCCGACGGCTATCGCTACGGCGATGACGACAACGAGGCTCACGATCGTCTGAAGGAGGCTGCCGAGAACGTGACCGGTCAGGACGGACGTGCGCGTGATCGCCATCGTTCGGAATCGTGCAATGATCCCGGCGGTCATATCGGTTGCGACGGAGATGGCAGTACCTTGTGCCGCTGATGCCACGGTCATCAGAATAATCGCCGGTGCAACGTAATTGACATACTCGGCTCGGCCGCCACCGCCGGGGCCGAGGCCGTTCCCGAGCGTTCCGCCGAGCACGTAGACGAACAGCAGGAGGAAAACGACTGGCATTCCGACGAGCATCACCGTCATCGACGGATATCGAAGGATGTGTCGAATGCTGCGACGCAGCATGGTTTTCGAGTCCTGATAGGCAAGCGTCATGGTGGTCATCGCGCGTCGGTCCTTTCGGTGGCGGTCAGAGTCAGGAACACGTCGTCCAGGTCGGGTGTGTGCACGGAGAGTTCCTTGACGTCGATCGAGTGAGCGTCGAGTTGGTCGAGAAGAGAGCGCAGCGAGCGGACACCCCCGTCGCTGGGGACCTGGAGGACATAGGCGGCATCGTCACGTGATGATTCGTCGAAAACAGCTGCAGCAGAATCGAGCTGATCTCGGTCGAAGAAGTGAAGACGAATGTGGCCGCCGGGGATGTGCCGTTTGAGTTCCGCTGCCGTACCTTGGGCGACGATCCGTCCCTGATCGAGGACGGCGATGTGGTCGGCCAGTTGATCAGCTTCCTCGAGGTACTGGGTCGTGAGGAAGATGGTGACACCGCCCTCGACCAACTCCCGGATGATCTGCCACATGGTGCGTCGACTCCGGGGGTCGAGACCGGTGGTGGGTTCGTCCAGGAAGATGATCTCCGGCCGCCCGATCAACGTCATTGCCAGGTCGAGCCGTCGACGCATGCCGCCCGAGTAGGTCGATGCCAGCTTGTCCGCGGAGTCGATCAGATCGAACTTCTCCAGGAGTTCGTCAGTGCGAGTGCGGCGTTCGTCCTTGCCGAGGTGGTGAAGATCGGCCATGAGGAGAAGGTTTTCCTCGCCGGACAGGTAGTCGTCTACCGCCGAGAACTGTCCGGTGACACCGATACGCGAACGCACCGCGTCAGGATCGTCGGAAGGGTTGTACCCGGCGATGCGGATGTCGCCGCCGTCTGCGGGAACGAGGGTCGAGAGGATTTCCACGATGGTGGTCTTGCCGGCGCCGTTGGGGCCGAGGAGTGCAAAGACGGTTCCGCGGTCGACGGAGATGTCGATTCCGTCCAGTACCGTCTTGTCGTCGTAGGCCTTCTTCAGGCCCGTCGCGGTGATGGCTGGTTTACGGGACATCAGCGTTCCTTTCGCTAGATCTTCTTGTTGGATTCTTCTCGGGGCTCCGAACGTCGAATGACGATGTCGCCGTAGCTGGTGTGTGCCCGGACGTCTACCCGGCGTTCAGTGGAAGCCGGACCGTGCGTGGCATTCATCTGGTTGTCGACGCGGCCGAAGGACGTATGGGCGTCGAATCGTGCGGCGGTTCCGGATCGAACACCGATATGGATTCGTCCGGCGGCCGTCTTTGCGGATACGACTCCACTCTCGATGGCCTCGAAGCGGATGTCGCCGTTGGCGGTTGCGGCGCTCGCGTCGGATTCGGCGTGCTCGACGGCGACACTGCCGTTGGCGGTCTTCGCCTTCAGTGCGCCGGTGATCGTGCCGATGTTGATGTCGCCGTTGGAGTTCTTGACCTCCGCGTTGCCGTCGACGCGGCCGATGCGGATGCTTCCGGACCCGGTGCTCGTGTCGATGTCACCGGCCACGTGCTCGACGATGATCGCGCCGGCCCCGGTGCTGACGTTGAGCGGCCCGGTGGTTTCCAGTGTGCAATCGCCCGCGGAAACCTTCACCCGTGATCGTCCGAGAGTGCCTTCGCTACGGAGGTTGGCAACTGCGGCAGTGCCTTCGAGTTCCGAGCCGGAGGGAAGCTGAACGGAGATGTCCACAGATCCTGTCTTCCCGAAGATGCCGAGGCCGCGCTGTTTCGGAGTCTTGATCTGCAGCCGGCCACCTGCGAATTCGACGCGTGTTTGTTCGGCGACTCGAACGTCGACCTCGCGAGACGAGTTGCTGGGCAACACTTCCACGACAGTGTCGTTGCGGCTGCTCGCCGTGATCCGGATGTGTGCGACTGCCACGTCGAAGTTCAAGGTGATGGGGTCAGGTGTGCTGAATGTAGGCATGGTGATACTCCCGATGAGGTTGTCTCGGTTGATGAAAGAGGGTGGTGCGAAAGATGAAGCCGGTGTCAGTGCACCCAGCCGCTGAAGCTTTCGGAACCTTGGGACGTGCGCTGTCTCGGAGTGCTTCTGTTCGCGCCGCCTTCCAGAGCCGTTGCAGCCGAGCGAACCAGCCACGCGTTGACGGAGATACCGGCTTCCCGGGCCGCCGCCTCGATCCGGTCTTTGAGGTCTTGCCCCAGCCGCAAGTTGATTCGAGTCATCGAGGCGTCGTCGGACTCCGTGACGGGGCGCGGTGCAGGAGTCGGGTCCTCTTCGACGGGGGCTGGAACCGGTTCACTGATGGCTGGTGCCACCACGAATTCGGGTTCGCGTCCCCGCAGACGCAGGTCCACCGAACCCGGGGCGAGGTCACGCGTGATCTCGGCGGCTGCCGCAGACAATGCGTCGAGAAGGGTGAGTCGCACTGCTGATTCCAGCGGTGCGGTCAAACGATCGGCGAGTGCCTTTGCGTCTTCTCCGCCTGCTTCGGCCGCCACCGCGAGTTCGTGGCGAAGGTTGTCTACGTACGGCGTCAAGTCCATGGCATCACTATGGCACCACTTTGGTGCCACCGCAATAGTTTGGTGGCACATTCGTGTGAATTTGGTGAGAATTGCCAGGTCATCGGGGTGGTTGGCGATTCGGTCCGCGGCAGGCTGGCACACTCGTAAGGGTGAGTCCTGCCGAATCGAACCGCCGACGCCGCATCGTGCTCTGGATTGCCGGGGTGCTCGGCGTCGTGATCGTGGTTGGGGTGGTGGTGGTCGCGATCGCACCATCGCGGTACCTGCCCTGGGACACGGCTGAGTTCCCGGCGGTGGACGCGAGTGCGCTCACGTCTGATCAAGGTCGGGTGCTCGAGCTACTGCAATCCGAGCATGAGCAGGACCGTCCGGGCACCTTCTATTCCGACGGCATCGACGAAGAGTGGTGCGCCGACTTTGTCAGCTGGATCATGAGGGAAGCGGGTCGACCGTTGTCCAACCCGAACTCCGGAAGTTGGCGCATCCCGGGGGTGTACACCTTGCAGGAGTATTACCAAGGGATCGGCGCGTACGCCGAGAACGGCAGCGGGTACACCCCGAACGTGGGTGATGTGGTGATCTACGACAGTTCGAGATGGGTCGGTCAGCACACCAACATCGTTGTGGCAGTGGACGGCAACTCTGCGATCACGGTTGGCGGCAACGAGTTCGGCAAGGTGCGGGTTCATGATCTGGACTGGCAATCCGACTCTGCCGTCGTGGGATTCGGAAAACTTCACCCCTGATCGTTGCACTTCGGAGACAAGGCGAACCACCGCGCCGACGCACGTGCCTCGTCGCCTGCGTCGATGTGCAGCGTGTTCGTGCCGGTTCGCACGCTCACCTGCTCACCTCTCTTGATGGGCTGGGTGTACTCGAGGATCGCGCGAAAGGGCCCGCTTCGTAATCTGTCGGGCAGCGCATCTTCCACGGGCTGCCAGTAGATTGCGTTGTTCACGTGATCGAAGGGGTCGAAATCGCTCGAGCGCAACGGGAACGGCGTATCCGCTGACGGCGTCGTGTCCGGGGTCGGGTCGATCCACCGACGCCAGTGAAGATGCTGGTCCACAGCCGTCGATGCCAGGGCAGCGGTGAACTTCTCACTGATGGATGCCGGCATTCCCGTCTTCGGGTCGATGTTGATCCAGAACGCCTCGGTTTCGATCAACCCGCCGCCATCGGATCTGATGCGAACTCGCATCGAACACCACTTGTTCGACAGGCCTGAACACCAGCGCTGCAGATGAACTCGATCCGGCCAGACGACCGGTTCGAGTATATCGATCACCGTTCTTCGTACCATCCACAGCGGGTGTGTATCCATGGCGCCGCGGTCGACGAGATTGTCGAAGCCCGCGTCTTGGAGGTAGCGCGCGATCGCGTCGAGGCGCAGTTGTTTGTCGGTGTGGATGTCACCCGTACGCACCGGCCACGAGGCCTGGAAGATGCTTCCGGTTGTTGGTAGTTCGGCCATCGCTACGTGGTCGTCGACTTTTGTACGGTTCATCGGATGTGGGCTCCCGGTGTTCGCTTGGTTGGGTGGCTTCACGCTTGCGTTACCCGATGGTGGGATCTTGAACCATCGGAGTTCATCGTTTTCTGAATCCAGTTTTCGATGTACTGTTGCACGTATGGATATCGAGGGCGTAGATGTGGTGACCAACGTGGCGGTGCTTGCGAGGTTCGGGCATGCACTGTCCGACGAGACTCGGACACGGATACTGCTCGAACTGAAGACCGCCCCGCGGTATCCGTCCGACCTCGCTGAAACACTGGCTGTGACCAGGCAGAAGCTGTCCAACCATCTGGCGTGCCTGCGCGGTTGCGGCTTGGTGGTGGCCGTCCCGGAAGGGCGCCGGACAAGATACGAACTCGCCGACGCACATATCGGTCAGGCTCTCGACGACCTGCTCGGGGTCGTACTCGCGGTGGATCCGTCGTACTGCCCGGACAGCGAATCAGAGGGGTGCTGCTGATGGTTGCGCCCGTTGACGGTGTCGGGCTCTCGACTGACCGGCGTGCGCTCTTGTCGAGAAGAATTCGCATCTTCGTGGCGATCACGATCAGCTACAACGTCGTCGAAGCGATCATCGCGCTGGCGGAGGGCACACGGGTGTCGTCCGCAGCACTGTTCGGTTTCGGCCTCGATTCGGTGATCGAAGTGTCCTCGGCGGCAGCTGTTGCCTGGCAGTTCTCGGCGCCGGATCCGACGAGCCGTGAGAAGACGGCACTGCGAGTGATCGCATTCTCGTTCTTCGGGCTCGCTGCGTACGTCTCGTTCGACGCGATTCGGTCGCTGTTCGGTCTGGGGGAAGCTCAGCACACGAGCGTCGGAATACTCTTGGCTGCGGTGAGTTTGGCGATCATGCCGGCCCTGTCCTATGCGCAACGCCGAGCCGGTCGGGAGTTGGGTTCGCTGGCGGTCGCGGATTCGAAGCAGACGCTGCTCTGCACTTACCTCTCTGCTGTCTTGTTGGTCGGTTTGCTGCTCAACTCGCTGCTCGGCTGGTCGTGGGCGGATCCGATTGCGGCACTGGTCATCGCCGTCATCGCGGTGAAAGAAGGCATCAACGCGTGGAAGGGTGATCCGTGCTGCCCGGTTGTGGCTGTGCCCGAGAGCGGTGACGAGTGCGACTGCTGCTGAGTGAACACAGGTTTTGTCGAGTGAGCACTCGCTGCGGTGCGTCAGAGCGGGTGTTCACTCGATGAAAGGCGTGCCGACTTCTGCGCGGCCCTTGATGTGCGCGGCGCGTTGCTCGAGAAGGCGCCGCAGATACGGGCCGACAGCCAACCTCAGTGCCAGGTGTCCGAGCACTCCGAAGGGGGCCGTAACCGTGAAGCGGTCATGCATCCGCGTCCACCCACCCGGCTGAACGTCGAAGACGTGCTCGTGCCGCATTGCGGCAAACGGGCCGCGGACCTGCTCGTCTGTGAACGAGTACGGACGGTTGTACTGCGTGATCCGGCTTGTCATCGAGAATCTCCACCCGAGATGCCGAGCAGTGAACGACACCTCGTCGCCCTCTCCCAGCGTCGATCTACCCGTACTCGTGACTGCCACCTCATCTGTTGCGCGGAGCGAGGCCGAGTGTTCGTCCATGTCGAGTTCGAGATCGAAGATCACCGCCGGTGGAGCATAGATATCGGTGATCACGACTACGGTGTGTTGCACAGTGCCAGTCTGCCAACATTGGTTTGCGATCCCGGCAAACGGGTACGGGTCGGTGACCTGCGGTTCATCCGCGACGGGTGATGTTTTCGCCTTCCAGCCCCTCGAGACTGAGTAAGGGAAGTGCATTCTGTCGAAAGGAACGCTGATGACTGCTCCACCGCGGGAACCCGCGAATCACCCTGTCCGGCAGGGTTTCGCGGTAGGTACGACGTTTGCAGCAGCAATCCTGCTGCTCACCGCAGGCATTGTCGCTCTGCTTCAGGGCATCGCGGCCGTTGCCGACAACAATCTGTTTGTCGTGGGTATCAACTACACGTACAAGTTCGACATCACGACGTGGGGTTGGATCCACATCATCTTGGGCATCATCGGGATCGTGGTGGCCCTCGGCCTCTTCACCGGTGCAGTGTGGGCCAGGGCGGCGGCAATCGTCATTGCGTCGCTCTCGATCATCGCCAACTTCTTGTGGATGCCGTATTACCCACTGTGGTCGATCCTGGTCATCGCGCTCGATGTCGTTGTGATCTGGGCGGTCGCGACCTGGGACAGGGACAGAGTCTAGGCACCGAACAACCCGAGAGCAGTTGGTCCCGACCGAGTCGACTCGGTCGGGACCATCGCTCGTGCGTGGGACATTTCGACAGGGTGTGGCTCGGATCAGTCTGGGAGTCGACGCATTTCGGCGACGGTCAGGCCGAGGGAATCGAGACGGGCCATGATGCTCCGCATAGCCGTGTGGTCCGCGACGGGTCCGTACAAACTGGTGAACCCGCCGGCGGCACTGGCGACACTGAGTTCAGGAAATGCGGCCTTGACGCGGTCCGACACTTCGCCGTCGATGAGGAATTGATACCGAGTGGGAGCATTCATCAGTATCCGCTCCATTTCGTAGGGCCATGAGGTTCGAGAAGGCAGCGCTCCGAGCCTCGAAATCGCATGTCGTCAAGTGCAATCGGCGTCGCTGCCCGATCCAGGACTCCGCATCCGTGGGATCCAGTCTTACTCGCGTACGCGCTCGGGGCGTCATCCCCTACGGGTGAATGTCGTCGCGGGTCCGTTCATCCCTTTTGTGTGAGGCTCCGCAGAGTCGCCACCCCTAGTGTCGACCGGGAGAGAGAAGAGGTCGGCATGGGATCTGTCATCGGGGATCTGTTACCCCTCGCGGTCGGCATTGCGGTATCGCCGATCCCGATCATCGCGGCAATCTTGATGTTGTTGTCCAAGCGTGCCGGCAGCACGAGCGTCGGGTTCGCGCTGGGCTGGATACTGGGAATCGTCGTCGCCACCGTGATCTTCGTGCTTCTGTCCAGCAAGCTCGGTGACTCCGAAGGTGATCCGTCAGCGACAGTGTCGTGGATCAAGCTGGCGTTGGGTGTATTGCTTCTTGCGTTCGGAGTCAAGCAATGGCGCGGACGCGGAGGCGAGCACGAAACCCCGAAGTGGATGCACGCCATCGATGACATGACCGCTGTCAAAGGCCTCGGCTTGGGCTTCGCTCTGGCTGCGATCAATCCGAAGAATCTGATGATGTGTATCGCGGCCGGAATCTCGATCGGATCCGCGTCATTGGGCTCCGGAGAAGTTGTTGTCGCCATTCTGGTTTTCACGATCATCGCGGCCTGCACAGTGTGCGTGCCCGTGATCGGCTACCTCGTTGCCGCGGAGCGACTGCGTGGTCCGCTGGCCAAGCTGAAGGTGTGGTTGCAGGAAAACAACGCCACGGTGATGAGTGTGTTGATCCTGGTTATCGGTGTTGTTCTCATCGGCAAGGGCATCGGCGGTCTCTGACAACTGGAGGTAGTTATGGGATCGCTGCTACTGCAACAGATCCCGCTGGCGCTCGGGATCATCATGAGCCCGCTGGCGGTTGTCGCCGTTGTGGCCGTACTGTTTTCCGAACGAGCGCGTATCAACAGCATTGCGTACCTGATCGGGTGGTATCTCGGAATAGTTGTCGCGCTGGCCGGTTCGTACGTCATCTTGACCGCACTCCAGGTTCATCAGCGCACACACCCTCCGCTGTGGGTGCCCATCATCCATCTCGTTCTCGGGGCAACTCTGCTGGCGGGTGCCTGGTTCGTCTACTCACGCAGTCGTCGCGGGGTTCAGGCGATGGCGGCTGCAGTTGCCCCTGGCGACGTTGTGGCTGCGGCCCCTCAGCTGCCGAAGATGCTGCAATCGGTTGAGCACTTCCAACCAATGCGATCCGGTGTGCTCGGTTTCGCGCTGTTCGTTCTCAACCCCATCGACATGTCGTGTGCCATCGCAGCAGCGATGAACCTTCGTCTCAGCACCGTGGCACCGACGTCGCAGATCGTCTCGGCCGTGATCTTCTCGCTGGTGTCCGTGACCTCGGTCGCGGTACCTGTTGCCCTCCTGCTGATCAAGAAGGACGAGGCAACCGAACCGCTGCTGAAGATCCGCACCTGGATAGCCACCAACACGCACTTGCTGAACGTCGGGCTCCTCGTCCTGATCGCGGCGATGCAGATCAGTAAAGGGGTGCAAGGACTATGAGTGCTCCGCACACGCGGACCTGGTGGGTCTTCGGATCGTTGTCCGACTATCAACGCGCTTGGCTTCGCCCCGACATCATTGCGGGCCTTACGGTGTGGGCTGTCCTTGTTCCGGAAGCGCTCGCGTACGCCACCATCGCCGGAGTTCCGCCGGTGGTCGGGCTTTATGCTGCGGTTCCGTCATTGATTCTGTATGCAGCAGCCGGCAGTTCGCGCCATCTGATCGTCGGGCCGATGTCGGCGACCGCAGCGTTGTCCGCGGCGATGATTGCGCCATTGGCTTCAGGAAACGACGGCCGATTCATCGCGCTGTCGGCGGCATTGGCGATCGTGACCGGGCTCGTCGGACTGCTCGCAGGATTCATGCGCCTCGGATTCATCGCGTCCTTCATCTCCGAGCCGGTTCTCAAGGGATTCATCGTCGGTCTGGCGCTCACGATCATCATCGGTCAAGTACCCAAACTCCTGGGCGTGGCCAAGGGGGAGGGAAACTTCTTCGTCCAGACGTGGACAGTGGTGAAGGAACTGGGTGAGGTCGACCTACCGACCGTGATCATCGGGTTGCTCAGCCTGGCAATGGTCCTGGGCGTCAAGCGATGGCTTCCGCTCGTACCGGGTTCGCTCCTCGTCGTGCTGCTGGGCATTACCGCAGTAGCGTTGTTCGGCCTCGACGATCGTGGCATCGACATTGTCGGACACATCGACGCGGGCCTGCCGTCGATGGGTCTGCCGAGTGGTGTGGGAGCCGAGGACTACCTCGACCTGGTCGGACCGGCGGTCGGCGTTCTGCTCATCGGTTTCGCCGAAGGTCTTGGCGCTGCAAAGACATACGCGGCCAAGGCCGGCTACACCATCGACGCGAATCGTGAACTGGCAGGACTGGGTGCGGCCAATCTCGGATCGGGTCTCTGCTCGGGAATGGTGGTCAACGGCAGCCTGTCGAAGACCGCCGTCAACGGAGGAGCGGGCGCCAAATCTCAGGTCAGCGGACTGGTGGTCGCGGCACTGACGCTGGTGACACTGCTGTTTCTCACCGGCCTGTTCGAGAAGTTGCCAGAGGCGACGCTCTCGGCTGTGGTCATCGCAGCAGTGATCGAACTGGTCGATTTCTCCTCTCTCGCAGCGCTGTACCGGGTGTGGACGAAGAGGTTGGGCAGTATCTACGGGCACGCTGCCCGGGCCGATTTCGCCGCGGCGATCGCGGCGATGTTCGGGGTTCTCCTCTTCGACACGTTGCCCGGTCTGATCATCGGAATCGCCGTCTCGATGTTGCTGCTCCTGTATCGAGTCTCCAAACCGCACGTGGCTGCTCTGGCCAAGGACGGCACGCGCTGGGTCGACATCAGTGGGCATCCTGATCTGAAGACACTCGACGGCGTCGTAGTGGTCAGGGTCGAAGCGGGGATGTTCTTCGCCAATGCCGATCACGTGCGTGATCAGATCACCGGTCTGGTGACCGCCGGCACCACCATGGTCGTTCTCGACGCCGAGACGTCACCGTTCATCGACGTCAGCGCTGCGCAGATGTTGGCTCAGCTTCGAGATTCGTTGGCACGCAGGAATGTGAGCTTCCGAGTGGCACGCGACATCGGGCAGTTCCGCGACGTTCTGTCCGGTGCCGACCAGGGCGCGCTGAAGGTCGACGTCTATCCGACCGTCTCGCAAGCGCTTGCAGGTCGAGACAACACCTCAGCGTGATGTCCGTAGCCAGATTCCCAGGGGACCGGAATCTTTGGCCACTGATCCGACGATCGACGACGCGACAACCACGATGGCCGAGAAGATGAACAGCCAGCCGATGACGGTGAACATCACGCCCAGAAGACCGAACTCGTCCTGCGACGTCTTTGTCATTCGGGGGAGGAAAAGAGTGCCGGCCACGTGCAGTCCGGTCAGGCCCGTCGCGGTGAGCAATCCTGACCCGACGCACATTCGAGTGGGCATGCGATTGGCCGTCAGCAGCATGGGCACGGCTGTCCACACGAGTGCCCACACGACGTAGACCGCTGTGAATTCCAGGACTCTGCCCACTCCCGGAACACCATTCAGTTCACGGCACAGGGCCGCACCGACCACCGACGCGGCCACGACGCACACTACCGCGAACCACCGCCACGCCTGACGGAGTGTCGCCGTCGGCACGCTCCAGATCCGTCCGTACATCCGGCCGAGAGCGCGAGCGTAGGACGTGGAACTGATCAGCAGCATGAGCAAGCCGACAATCCCGAATGCTGCCGCGGTAGAGGTACTGGTCAATGCGGTGTCGGGGAGTTGGACGCCGAGGTCGTCTTTGGCGGCATTAGCCAACGGCTTCAGCTTCTCCAAGGTCGACGCTGCAATCATGACCGGGAGCAATGACGTAAAGGCCTGGGCCGCCAAAGTCATGGCGCTGTCCACGAGCCCGACTTCGAAGACCCCGATGGTTGCATCAGTCGCCAACCGTCGACTGGGTGTACGTCTCGCCCACACGGTCAATCGATCGCGCGTATCGGAATACAGCTTCGGGGGCATGGAAGCAGTCTTGCTCAGATGAGTCCGCCGCGTCGCGCAGCCTTGAGCGCGTCGCGTCGGTTGCTCACTTCCAACTTGCGATAGATCCCGCGAAGATGCGTCTTGATGGTGTTGACGGAAAGGAACAGCGTGTCGGCAATGGACTCGGTGGTGTCTCCGGAAGCCAGTTCACGGAGCACGGTGTATTCGCCTGGCGTGAGGATCGGTGCACTCACCAATTCTTGTGGGCGAATGCGGCTACGTACCTGTTCGGCAAATGCTTCCTGATCGCCGAAATGTCCACTGAACTCGTCGAACACCGGCCGCAGGGATGCGCCGTAGTCGAGGAAGGGGCGTAGCAGGCTACCGGCTTCCGCGGCGCGCAGCGCTTTGTGGAGGGAGCGAAACGACTTGCGCTCGTGACCTGTTGCAGCGTGGATCCCGGCTTCGAGTGTCCAGGCGTAGACGTGATGTGCGAGCAACGGGATTTCGGAGGACCCGAGAGCTTCGGAAACTTCGACGAGTGCTTCCGCGAACTTGTTGGACGAGAAGGCGACGGCACCCCGTGCGAGATGTATCTCCGACGTTTCTCCGAATTGATCGGCTGCGTCACGCACGAGTCTCGCTGCCCATTCCACCTCGCCGACGGAAAGGCATGCGTGGACGACGGGTGGTAGAAGAGCCAAGGTCGCGAACGCGAAGGTACGTAATTCGATCGCGCTGAGCATCGCGTCGCGGACATCGGCGGCGGTCGAGCGTCGGTCGGTCGAGCCGTCGAGACTGTGAAGGCCGAAGGTTACGACGGAGTGCCACCCGAACACCGGCGCGCTGGCGCCGAGAACGTCTGTGCTCCGGTAGTTTCCGATTGTCGGGATGCGGTACGGGAGTTCGCTCGAAGCGCAGAGATATGTGGCAAAGGCGGCCACCGACGCGGACAACTCGTACTCCGCAGTCGTCGTGATGCGATGTTCGACCGCGTAGTCGAGAGCGTAGACGGAGTGAGCCCTCATCGCCCCGATGTCTCCGCTGAGAGAAGCTACGTAGCCCAGTCCGGTCAGCGACTTCAAGACGAATCGCGCCCTGCCCCGTATTGTCCCGAGTGCGACGGCTTGAGTGTATTCGACAGTCGCCCTGTCGAACTCACGTCGCAGTAAGTGTGCCGTCGCCAATTCCATGTGTGCGTAGGCTTCGATGTCGGAGTGGGTGCTTTTCTGGCGCCGCTCCAGACGTGCCGCCAGCGGCTCGTTGTCGGAAGTCGCCGTAACGCAGGAGATTTCCAGGCTCATCGCCAGGAACAATGGATCTTCTGCAATCGGTGGATGAGTTGCCTCGAGAAGATCGAGGCACGTGGTCGCCGAGGTCACGTCACCGGAGTGGAGGGCGGCCGCCGCCAGCACCAGTCGGGTGATCGGGGATTCCGAAACCTGCGTCGACACCGATTCCAGGACTCGCACGACGTCCCCGCAGTGCCCGTCGAGTACGAGGCCCAGCCCGCAGCGTTCGAGAAACGCGAGAATGCGGCATGGGTCTCCGATCGACACCTCGAGTTCGAGCGCCTCGAGTTCGAAGTGATTGCTTTCGAACCAGCTTGCTGCTCGCAGGTGTACGCGGTTTCTCTCGACGTGATCGACGCGACGGAACTCTGCCCGAAGGTGCTCGCGCAAGAGAGGGTGATAGCTGAACCACGTTGTGTGGTCGGCGGAATCGGTACGGGTCACGGGGAAGTTGAACTGAATCAGCGAGTCGATCTCGGATAGAGCGTTCGAGTCCGTCAGAGTTTCCGCCAGTTGGGCGGAGAAAGAATCGACTACCGATGTTCGCAACATGAACGAGGTGACATGTTCGGGCAAGGACGTCAGTACCTCGTCGACGAGAAAGTCGGCGATCGGGCGGGGTGTGTGCGTGAACTCGTCCAGTGCATCGCCGATGTCACTGCGGCCGGCCAGAAACGCGGCGGTCAGGCGAACGACGGCGCCCCACCCCTTGGTGAAGTTCTCGACGATTGCGAGTTCGTCGTCGCGCAGCGTGATGTCGTACTCGCCGAATATCGCGGTGATCTCGGAGCGATCGAAAGCGAGATCGGTGGATGCAAAGCGGGTGAGTCGGCCGTCGAGAGCCAGACGATGCCACGTGAGCGGTGGTTCGTAGCGGGCGGCAACGATAATCGACAGGTTGCCCGGGGTCTGTGTGAGTATCCGATCGAGGAGACCGATCGACATCGGATCGTGGAGGGTGTGAACGTCGTCGAGGATCAACGTTGTTCGGCGCTCGTGCGTTTCGAGGGTTTCCGCAAAGTGCGCGAGCCACTGCTCGACGGGCGGCCTGGATCCGGTCTGCACGGGGAGCCTCTGGCCGGCCGCATCGACGGAGGTCGCGATCGCCTCGGCGAGGGATTCACACAGTATCGACACGTTGTTGTCGCGCTCGGCCAACGTCAGCCAGGCCAGCGCAACATCAGGGGAGGCTCGAGAATATTCGCGAGCCCAATCGGCCAGAAGTAGGGTCTTCCCCGCACCGGCCGGAGCCGAGAGCAACCCGACAGGCCCGGGGCCTGAGCCTTTGGTGGCAGTGGATGCGGTGAGTTTGCGGTGCAGGCGCGGACGCGCGACCAGTCCTTTCACGGCAGTTGGCGGGTGAAAACGACCGTTGAGTGCGGCGCCTGGCACGTGCGCTTGCCCGACGCGGTGAGACGCGTCGAGCGTTACTGCAGCGGCATCACGAAATGGGCTGCTCATCCGACTCCTGTTCGACTGGCTGCACTGGACGTGACCGCTGGATCGAAATTTTGAACGAGTTAGATGATGTGAAACTACCCAATTCGGACACCAAATAAGCGTCCAAGTCGAAAATTCGGACCAAAGTCCCTGATTTAGTGGAGTGAATTTCGAACAATGAATGGTGTCGCCAGTTCTACCGCCCGAACGGCGGGGTGCGAGCAAACCTCGAATAGCGGTCGAATACCTTTTCCAGGCCCACGAGATCCGGATCTGACAACAAGGCTGCCAGAAGTACACGTGCCTGCCCGGCTCGAAGATCGGTGGAAAATACAGCGCCTGCGGCGATCAAGTCGTGCCCGCCACCACCGCCACCGTAAACCGGGGAGATTGGCCCCGAGGGCACCCGAGTTGTCACGGCTACCGGAATGTGAGCGCCTACGCAGTCTCGTACGGCCTCGACTATCGTCGGATTGGCATTTCCCGAACCGAGTCCGTCGAGAACAAGTCCCTGCGCCCCGGCGTGCACGCAGGCGTCGATCTGTACGCGGTCTGCCCCGGGATACACGGCGATGATGTCGACGCGGGTATCCGAAATCGGATGCCACGGCAATGGTTCTGGCGTGCGCAGCAGGAGCGGATCGATGTGCACGCGGCGGAAGGCATCGAGTGCCGTCGTATCGGACTTTCGCGTACCTGCGGCTGGATGGACCGAACCGCCGAAGGCGATGAGGACACCACGCCCGTGTGACGAGATGTCCAGTCCGGCTGAGATCGCCGCGGCGAGATTCGAACGAGCGTCGGATTCGGGATGGTCGAAAGTGCGCTGCGCGCCGGTGAAGACCACCGGGCGTTGGTCGTCGTGGTGCAGGTCCAACAAGAACGCAGTTTCCTCCATCGTGTCGGTGCCGTGAAGCACGACCACCGCGTCGAGTCCGGGATCTTTCAATTGATCGGCTACGGCGTCGCGAACACGATCCATGTCCGCGAAGGTCATGCTCGAGCTGTCCTTCGACATCACGTCGACGACCCGAAGCTCGATGTCGGCCTGCTCGTTGCCGACCAGATCTGCACCGGTGATTGCGGGCCGGCTGATTCCATGCGCATCCCGGGTGCTGGCGATGGTGCCACCGGTAGTGACAACTGCGACTTTCGACACTGTGGTCCTTTCACGTCAAGCTGCGGGGTGGTGGATGGCCAACTCGCGAATACGATTCCTGGCGGCGTACCAACCAATCATCAAGAGCGGTGCGATGATCGCGATGGATCCGACGGTCCACGTTCCAACGGGGTTGTCGAATGCCATCAACACGATAACGACCGCAAGAAAGACCAGTGTCGCGATCCCGGTGTACGGTGCGCCGAATATGCGGAAGGAAGGGCGAGTGACTTTGCCTTGTTTCGCAAGTTGCCAGAGCCTCAACTGGCACAGCACAATTACCGCCCATGCACTGATGATGCCCAGTGCCGCAAGATTGAGGACTATTTCGAAGGCCTGCGCTGGGACAACAGCATTGAGCCCGACGCCGAACAGGATGACCACGCCGGTGAGTGCGATTCCCCCGTACGGCACTCCGGCTTTGTTCATTCTGGCAGCGAAGGCAGGCGCCGAACCGGCCGTCGCCATCGAATGGAGTATTCGTCCGGTCGAATACAATCCGGCATTGAGGGAAGACAACGCCGCCGTGAGAACGACCAGATTCATGATCGCATCTGCGCCTTGGATGTTGATCGAACCGAAGAATGTGACGAATGGACTTTCACCGGCGTGGTATTCGGTGTACGGGAGCAACAGTGAGAGCAGCAGGACCGACCCCACGTAGAAGACGAGGATCCGAATGATCACTGTGTTGATCGCCTTGGGTATCACCTTCCGGGGATTTTCGGTCTCTCCAGCCGTGGTCCCCACGAGTTCAATTGAAGCGTAGGCGAACACGACGCCCTGAATCACCACGACTGCCGGCAGTATTCCGTTGGGGAACAGCCCACCGTTGTCGGCGATCAGGCTGAATCCGGAGGAATGCCCTTCGATGGGCGTGCCGAAGAGTACGAAATAGACACCGAACCCGAGGAATGCGGTCAAGGCCACGACCTTGATCAACGCGAACCAGAACTCCAACTCTCCGAAGACTTTCACGGACACGAGATTCAGTCCGAGAACCAGCAACACCGCGATCAGAGCGAACATCCACTGATCGATGTGTCCCAGTGGCGCCCAGTACTTTTTGAAGAAGTTCATGTACAACGCCACAGCCGTGACGTCGACCACGGCAGTCATTGCCCAGTTCATCCAGTACAACCAGCCCGCAGCGAAAGCCATCTTTTCGCCGAAGAATTCGCGTGCGTAGGAAACGAAGGATCCGGAAGTCGGTCGGTGCATCACCAGTTCGCCGAGCGCCCTCAGGATCAGGAACGCGAAGAATCCGCACAGCGCGTACACGAGAACCAAGGCCGGGCCCGCCTGTTGTAGTCGCCCTCCCGCCCCCATGAAAAGGCCGGTTCCGATCGCGCCACCGATCGCGATCATCTGAATTTGTCTGGGGCCGAGCGCCTTCTGATATCCGAGATCCTCCTCAGTGGCAACTTCGGCGCGGCCTGTCTCTTCCCGTTCGACGGTCATCAAACCTCCTCCGCAACAGCGGTGGCATGAGGCTTCTCCCCCGAAACGCGGAGATTGGCGAGATGTTCGGGGCTGAGCAACCGATCGAGTTCCTCGCGGTCGAGCAGGCCGGCTTCGATTACGAGATCGGCGACGCGACGCCCGGAAATCAACGCCTCCTGGGCGATCCGAGTGGACGCGGTATATCCGATGTAGGGGTTGAGCGCGGTGACGAGGCCGATGGAGTCTTCGACTCGGGCGCGCAGCAGTTTGGTGTTAGCCGTGATGCCGAGTACGCACCGGTCCGCCAAAATGCGGCAAGCCGCACCGAGGTGTCGCATTCCTTCGGACAGTGAGTGCACGATGATCGGCTCGAAAGCGTTGAGTTGGAGCTGACCGGATTCCGCAGCCATCGTGATCGTCACGTCGTTGCCGATGACTTCGTACGCGACCTGATTGAGGACTTCGGGAATGACAGGATTGACCTTGCCCGGCATGATCGACGAACCTGCCTGCACCGGTGGAAGATTGATCTCGTTCAATCCGGCTCGCGGGCCCGAAGAGAGCAGCCGGAGATCGTTGCACACCTTGGACAACTTCACAGCGACCCGCTTGAGGACGCCGGAGAGGTGGACGAACTGGCCCACGTCCTGGGTCGCTTCGACAAGATCCGTTGCCAACACCAGCGGCAGTCCGGTCAGTGCGCCCAGGTCGGAACAGGCCACCTCGGCGTAGCCGGCGGGTGCGTTGAGGCCAGTGCCGATAGCAGTCGCACCGAGGTTGATCTCGTGAACGAGAAGAGCGGCCTCAGCCAGACGCGCCCGATCCTCCTCGATCATGACCGCGTAGGTCCCGAACTCCTGACCCAGGGTCATCGGCACGGCGTCCTGCAGTTGGGTGCGTCCCATCTTCACTGTGTCGGCGAACTGAAGAGATTTGGTCGTGAATGCGTTCTGGAGTGTAAGAAGTGCATCCAGCAGGTCATCGATCGCGAAGATCGTCGAGATATTCACGGCCGTGGGGTAGACGTCGTTGGTCGATTGGCTCAGGTTCACGTGTTCATTGGGGTGAAGCCGTTCGTAGTCGCCGCGCTGGTGGCCGAGGATTTCCAACGCGCGATTGGCGATGACCTCGTTCGCATTCATGTTCGTCGACGTGCCGGCGCCACCCTGGATGACGTCCACCACGAACTGTTCGTGCCACCGCCCGTCCACGATCTCCTTGCATGCCTGTGAGATGGCCTCCGCGCGCGGGCGGTCGAGGATGCCCAGCTTTTCGTTTGCGCTGGCTGCGGCCCACTTGACGTAAGCGATGCCGCGGATCAGATGCGGGTTCGTGGCGATTGTTCGACCAGTGATCGGGAAGTTCTCCATTGCGCGCAAGGTGTGGATACCCCAGTACGAATCGGCTGGAACCTCGCGATCGCCGAGCAGATCGTGTTCTGTTCGCGTTTCGAGCACTTGATCAATTCCTCGTGTCTCTTCGCGCAAGCATCACTCTGCGCGGTGGGTGTATTTCGGGATCGCAGCGCTGACGGTCGAGTAGTAGTCCCGCCCAGCTATCGGGCTATCAGGCTGTCTGACAGGTGTAATTGTTACCTCGCTCACTCCGGCACGTCAACCCTTCATCAAGTGCGATGTTTGACGCGGGTCTTCGGCAGTCGCAACAATGACGGCATGAACCTGTCAGACAGCTGGGCCACCAGGCGACCCGTCGCCTCGCGGGTGAGTGCTGCCGAGGCGGTTCTCGCCGACCTCCGTGCCGCAATAACCTCCGGCGAACTGGCAGTCGGAGAGCGTCTCCCGTCCGAGGCGTCCCTGGCCGAAAGACACGGGGTCAGTCGATCGGTCATCCGTGAAGCCCTGCGCTCGTGCCATGCCCTCGGGCTCACCGAGACGAAATCCGGGCTCGGCACCTTCGTCGTCAGCGATTCGATAGCGCGAGACCTCGACTTCGGCAGCTACGCGGCCAACGAGTTGGTCGAAGCGCGGCCGCATGTTGAAATTCCGGCCGCAGGGTGGGCTGCCCAACGGCACACAGCGGAGGAACTGGCAGCCCTCCGCGGACTGGTCCAGCAGATGCGTGACGAGGATGATCCGCTCGTATGGGTCGCACTCGATGCGCAGTTCCACGGACTGATCGCGAAAGCCAGTAGGAATCGGGTCTTCGAGTCGGTAATCGTCGATATTCGTGAAGCGTTGACAAGGCAGTCCGAGACACTCAATCTTGTTGCCGGTCGCCAGGAAAGGTCGAACGAGGAACACGAACGAATAGTCGAAGGAATCGCATCCGGCAGTTACGACCACGCCTCCAGGGCGATGGCCGAACATCTGGACGCCGTCAGGATGACGCTTGAAACTCTTGTCCAAGAAAGTAATCCGCTGTGACGGCGCTTCCGGGTAGGTCTGTCCTCGTCTGCGTTATCCTCGCGGTATCAGTGACCGGGGCGTTGGCCGGCTGCAGTTCGTCCGACACCCCGGTGACGTCGACGATCGCCGCGTCAGCGACGACAACGGCAGCTGTATCGATTACGGGCGTAAAGCCGCCATCGACGCCGGAATCCGAACGGGCACTCTTCGATGCTGTGGACCGCAATGATCCCGCAGCTGTTACCGCGGCCCTGGCTTCGGGCGCAAACATCGAAGCGCGCGGCGAGGGCGAACGGACTCCACTCGTCGAGGCCACCAAGAACGACGCCGTCGCTGCGGCTTCTACGTTGATTCTTGCCGGCGCTGACGTGAACGCGAAGGATTCCATGCAGGATTCGGCCTTCCTGTATTCCGGAGCCGAGGGTTTGAACGAGATTCTGGCGCTCACGCTCGCCCACGGCGCGGACGTCGACAGCGTGAACCGTTACGGCGGTACGGCGCTGATTCCGGCGAGTGAACACGCGCATGTCGAGAGCGTCCGGATGCTGATCGCTGCCGGGGTTCCGGTCAATCACGTCAACGATCCCGGGTGGACGGCGCTACTCGAAGCCGTTGTGTACGGCGATGGTTCGGTACGCTATATCGACGTGATCACTCAGCTTCTCGACGCGGGGGCAGATCCCTCGATCCGGGATGCATCGGGGAAGACCGCGTTGGACAATGCCGAAAGTCGTGGTCAGTCAGACGTTGTGGCGCTGCTTCAATCGCGGAGCTGACGCCAACGAGTCGGGCTCAGCCCGTAGGCCTGTCGAAAGCGTCGGCTGAAGTGTCCGGCGTCGACAAACCCCGCCCGGTGCGCAACGGTCGCGATCGGCAGATCGACGGTAGCGGGTCGAGCCAGTTCGTCCCGAGCCTTCTGCAGGCGCTGGGTGATGATCCACTGTTCGATCCGAAAGCCGTTGTCCGAGCAGATCTTGTACAGCTGTCGCAGTGAGATGTTGTGGGCGTGAGCAATTCGTGCGGGGTTCAGTGTCGGATCGTGAAGGTGTTCACGGATGTATCGACGGATCGAAGTCATGGCAAGGGACGATCTCGGAGCGGATGCGTCAGGATTCGCATGTGCGATCGAAGCGACCAAAGCACGTGCGAGTTCGATCGAGGCCTCGCCCAATTGTTCGGCGGCAGGATCGGTCTCCAACAGAGCGGCGCTGCGGAACAATTCACGAACGTGCGCGA
Source organism: Rhodococcus sp. OAS809 (assembly GCF_040546695.1). Lineage (NCBI taxonomy): Bacteria > Bacillati > Actinomycetota > Actinomycetes > Mycobacteriales > Nocardiaceae > Rhodococcus > Rhodococcus sp. OAS809. The sequence goes on from NZ_JBEPOI010000002.1 coordinate 4,582,753, forward strand.
TCATCACGGGGTACAGATTGCTGTGATGAGGCCGGGTAGCTGCGTCCCGCACGGTGTCGATCGGCAGTCCCAGCCGATCCATCGGAACGTAGAGGCACTGGGAAGCGCCCGTTCCCGGCCAGGAGAAATCGTAGGTCGACGTCAGGTCCGTCATCAACAGCTCACCGGCGGGCACTCTGCGTTGTTCGTCGTGCTGATCTAGATGGCCGATCCCGATCTCCTGCAGGGCAATCGCAAGGACGGGCATCGACGCGGACCGGACGTGACGTGGTGTTCGGGTCAACCGCATACCGGTCGACTCGGAGCGGAACAGTGATGCTGCACCGAGGTTCCACACGTTCATTCTCGCGCTCACCCGTTCCTGGTTCTCCAAGTGGATTGCACACGGGACCGAGGCACGACCCATCGCGTCGACAAAGGCGTCCGCGCGTTGGTCAGGCTCCAACACGGAAGTATCCAGGAGCAAAGCCATGCAGCCCTGATACCCCGCGATGCGGACGCTCAACCAGAAGTTGTGCAGTGTGAGCTCAAAAGTCTGCACGGACAGTCACGTCCGTCGCAGCAGGTATTTCTAGGATCGAAACGGGCGTGTCCCGGCCTACCGCAGTTTCTCGCTTTTCGACGAGAGTGAAGGAAACGCATGAAGATCTCACGTGTATTCACCGCAGTTCTGGCGTTACTCATGACAGTCGCGGCTGGAGTGATCTTCGGCTCCGGCGCTGCGGTGGCGAGCCCCAAGCCAACCGTCGTTCTCGTCCACGGCGCTTTTGCCGACGCGACCAGTTGGGACGGCGTTGCCGCCGACCTACGCTCGCGTGGCTATCGCGTCGTGGCGCCGGACAATCCTCTACGCGGGCCCGCTTACGACGCGTCCGTGATCGAGAAGACGGTTGCGGACATCGACGGACCTGTCGTGCTCGTCGGTCACTCGTACGGCGGCGCGGTGATCACCAATGTTCACGACCCGAAGGTGCAGTCGTTGGTGTACATCGCGGCGTTTGCTCCGGTTCAGGGTGAGCCGGTGCAGATCACGATCGATCCCATCAGGTTTCCTGGCAGCCAATTGCTTCCTCCGGCTCTGGGATTGAAGATCGTAGACGATCCTCACGCGATCGGCGGGAAGAACGTCGACGGCTACGTCACGGACGAGTATTTCCATTCCGTCTTCGCTCAGGATGTTTCCGACGAGACAGCGGCAACGATGTTGGCGCATCAGAAGTCTGCGGCTTTGTGGGCGAACCTCGAGCTCGGCGGGCCACCGTCGTGGGCGAACACACCGAGCTGGTATCTGGTTGCCGGTGAGGATCGCGTGATCCCCGCATCGGCGCAGCGGTTCATGGCAAACCGGATGGGCGCGAACACCAGCGAACTCCCGACCTCCCATGCCTCGCTGGTCTCACAGCCAGGGGCAGTGGCAGACGTGATCGTGGCGGCCGCTCACGGGTGAGTGTGCGACCGCCACGAAAGTAGAACAGGGTCAGGCGGAAACGATTACCGAGGAGCCGTGTCCGAACAGACCTTGGTTGGCGGTGATACCGATGCGGGCGCCTTCGACCTGACGGCCTTCGGCCTGTCCACGAAGCTGCCAAGTGAGCTCGCACACCTGCGCAAGTGCCTGTGCGGGAACGGCTTCGCCGAAGCACGCGAGACCGCCGGACGGATTGACCGGGATGCGGCCTCCGATACTGGTGTCACCCGCACGCAGGAGGTGCTCGGCCTCGCCCCGCTTGCAGAGGGCAAGGTCTTCGATCCAGTCCAGTTCCACGGAGGTAGCGAGGTCGTAGACTTCGGCGACGTCGACGTCCTCGGGAGAGATCCCGGCTTCTTCGTATGCGGCGTAGCCGATGGATTCCTTGAACGTGCGCTCCGGAGCGGGAACGGCGGAGCTGGAATCGGTGGAGAAGTTCGGCATGTCCATGATCGTCTGGGGGAACGTCGGCGTGACCGTCGAAATAGCCTTGATGCGAACAGGTTCCGCGATGCCCATCTTGCGGGCGTATTCCATCGACGTCAGCAAGATTGCGGCGCCGCCGTCGGACGTCGCGCAGATGTCGAGCAGGTGAAGGGGATTGGACACCACGGGGGAGGCCAACACGTTCTCGACGGTGACTTCCTTGCGGTAGCGCGCATTCGGATTGCTCAGCCCGTGCCTGGCGTTCTTGACCTTCACGTTGGCGAAATCCTCCGCGGTGGCGCCGTAGAGGTCGATGCGACGACGCGCGTTGAGCGCGAAGTACGCCGGGTTGGTCATACCCATGAGGCGGAAGCGCAGCCAGTCCGGGTCGTCCCAACGCTCACCGGCGACGGGAGCGAGGAAGCCCTTCGGCGTGGTGTCGGCGCCGACGACCAGGGCAACTTCGCTGAGGCCGGCCAGGATTCGTGCGCGAGCGGTGTCGAGTGCCTGGGCTCCCGTCGCACACGCGGCGTACGACGTGGCGACGCGAGCGCCGTTCCAGCCGAGTGCCTGCGCGAAGGTGGCTCCGGCGACGTATCCGCCGTACCCGTTGCGGACGGTCTCGCCGCCGACGATGAAGTCGACATCCTGCCAATTCACACCCGAATCGGCGAGCGCGGCGCGAGCGGCCGCAACGCCGTATTTCACGAACGACTGCCCCCACTTGCCCCAGGGGTGCATACCGACACCGAGTACTGCGACGTCCTTGCTCATGACTGCGACTCCTGATCAGCTGCGGCGACAGGCTTCCATCGCCACGTCGTACGTACTCCGGTTTCGTCGGTGTACAGCGGCTCGACAACCAATTCGACGGTATTGCCGACCTTGAGATCGTCGACGCCGAATCCGTCGGCCACCTGGCCGAGGATGACGATCCCCTCGGGCAGCTCGACTGCTGCGAGAGCAAAAGGCTCGTACGGATCCGAGCGCGGGATGTACGGCGGCGGGGGCTGGTACTGCGCGTCGGTGTACGACCAGACAGTGCCGCGGCGGGAGAGTTCCACGTCGTCGAACTCCTCGCTGAAGCAGCTCGGGTTCTTGCAGAACGTCGCCTCACGAGGGAAGGAAATGGTGCCGCAGGATTGGCACTTCGTGCCGATCAGAGCAGGTTCGTCGCCGGTGGTGAACCAACCCTCTACTGCAGGCGTCACACTCCCGTTCGGCGCCGGCGTTGCAGTCTCGCTCATGCAATCCTCATCTGGTTGGCGAGCCTGATCCGGGGGATCGTGGGCCCGCTGTGCCGCTTACTGGAACAGGTTGCAGTATTACACGATTTCGGCCGCTGACGGGCAAAAATTTTCGCTGAGTGGGACGCTGCCGGAACGCAGACGGCCCCGCCGGGCAGACGAGTCTGCAGGCGGGGCCGTGTGCGTGAAAGTAGCTGTTTACCTGTAGCGGATCAGCGAGCGCGAACGGGTCGACCGAATCGACGCGCCGGTTTCACCCGGGACGCAGCGTCGAGGATGGAGGTGATCTCGACCTGATCCAGAACCTTTTCGCGGACACGGTCGTGCGCAGCGCCGCGTTCCAGTTCCGCCTTGTCGATGGCATGCCAGCCCTCGCGGTCGACGACGTCGGACTGTCGCGCCCGGACCAGACGATCGACTGCGGAGTCGTCGGCGACCGGGTTGGTCAGGCGTCCGTCGTTGAAGTCGTCGACGAGCATCCTGATCGTTTCCTGCGCGCAGGACTTGTTGGTGCCGATGAACCCACTCGGTCCGCGCTTGATCCAACCGGTCGCGTAGACCCCGGTGGCGGGATCACCGTTCGGAGCTTCGAGGACTCGGCCGTTCTCGTTCGGAATGACCGACGCACGCTCGTCGAACGGGACGCCGGGGATGGGCACTCCGCGGTAGCCGATCGAGGTGAGGACCAAGCCGGTATCGATGGTCTCGGTATCGCCGGTTGCTTCGATCTGCACGGTTCCGTTTGCGTCGACAAGAGCGTTGCGCGCGAACTCGATTCCGCTGACCTGATCGTCGCCGGTGATCGAGGTCGGCGTGAGCAGGTAGCGCAACGTGATGCGCTTGTTGCCGACGTCGACGTGATCGCGGTTCTTCAGGGCTTCGAGGAGACGCAACTTCTGCTCGACGGCATGCGGGAGTTCGCCGCGTTTTGCCAGTTCTTCGGTGGCCGAGTCGAGAACCATGTCGTCGGGTCCGACAGAGAGTTCGATGTCCGGCAGTGCCATCAGGCCGGTGAACTCGGGGACCGTGAACGCGGACTGCGCGATTCCGCGTCGACCCACGATGACAACTTCTTCGACGCGACTCTTCCGCAGAGCGGCGAGTGCGTGAGCGGAGATGTCGGTACCGGCCAACTTCTCGGGATCGGCCGTCAGAATGCGAGCGACGTCGAGCGCGACATTTCCGTTTCCGATGATGACCGCGCGGCGATGTGAGAGGTCGAAGACGTCGTCGGCGTGATCGGGGTGGCCGTTGTACCAGGCTACGAAGTCGGTGGCCGAGGCCGTGCCAGGCAGATCAGCGCCCGGAATGCCGAGACCACGGTCGGACGAAGCGCCGACTGCGTAGAGCACCGCATGGTGATTTTCGAGCAGTTCGCTGTGCGAGATGTGCTTGCCGATCTCGACGTTGAGGTAGAACTCGAAACCCTTTTGTGCGGCGATCTTGTCGAACAAGCGAGTGACCTGCTTGGTCTTCTGATGGTCCGGAGCAACGCCGGCGCGAACCAAGCCGTAAGGCACAGGAAGGCGATCGAAGACGTTGACCTGCACGTCAGGCTGAGTCAGCAACTCGTCCGCGGCGTACATCGCCGACGGTCCGGAACCGACGATCGCAACGCGCAACGGCGGTCGGCCCTTGTCGACGTGGGCTGCCGGGATGACCTTGGCGAGAAGCGGCCTGGGCCGCTCTTCCTTGTAGAAGTCCGAATTGATGGACAGGAAGACTCGCTGCGGGTCGGTCAGCTTCGACTCGGGGACGATGGCGTCGACCGGGCAGGCCGAGACGCATGCGCCACAGTCGACGCAGGCCTGCGGATCGATGTGCAGCATCTCGGCGGTGAGGAAGTCCGGCTCGTCCGGCGTCGGATGGATGCAGTTGACCGGGCAGGCGTAGACGCACGAGGCGTCGCTGCAACAGGACTGCGTGACTACGTGTGGCATGGCGCTATGAGTCCGATCTCGACTGTCCGGGAGCTACGCGGCGGCGTTGTGCGAGCTGCGGTGAGGTTCGCTACGGAAGCGTGATGCGCGGCCGTCCATCTTGCAGGCCTTCCACACCAGGCGCGAGGCACGGTTCATCAGACCGGTGTCGGTGGCCAGCATGCGGACGTCACCGAAGTAGTTGCGCAGGGTCTGGCGCGACTCGGGCAGATCCCAGAACAGGTCCTTCTTCACGGACTTCGGGATGTCGAACTGCTTCCAGAAGGACTTCGGCGGGATGACGATGGCGTCACAGAGAATGCGCATGACGATCGGGAACAGCAGCGAGAGGACAAACCGGTTCGGGCGTGACATCAGCGGGATGCGACGGCTCAGAAGCTTGTGCGCGAACGAGATATGACGCGCTTCCTCGGCTACGTGGATGGCCATGACCGACTGCATGATCGGGTGGATCTGGCCGCCGGCGCGCAGGATGCTCTTCTGAATGTGGTCGATCGGCTCTTCACCGGCGAGGACACCGACGAAGAACAGTTCGGGGAACGGACCCGCAGCGAGGGGGATGAAGGGTGCAAGCATCTTCATCGGACGGCTCATCCCGGGAGCGTCGGCACCGATGCGGTTGACCATCTCCTGGAACATCATCGTGTGGTTGCACTCTTCGACCGACTCGTGCGTGCAGTAGCGCGCCTCGGCCGAATCGTTGGGCAGTGAGAAGACGTACTGCATCATGCCGCGGATCAGGATGTTCTCGAATTGGAGACCGACCTTCGCGACATTGGCCTGGCGCCACATGCCGATTTCGATCTGCCTGGCCTCGGACTGCGACTGGTACCACGGGTGTGCGCCCAGCGGGTCAGTCTCGGCCGGGAGGATCCAGCGGCGATCGTTCGGGACGACGGCAAACTCGGGGGAGTCCCAGTCGATGTCGAGGTACGGGTCGAAGTGCTTGTGCACCGAGCCCTCGGACAGGAGTCGAAGCGTCTCGTTGTACGAGTCGTCGGATGCTTCTCCGCGCTTGTCGAGCGGCGATGTGAGCGTCATGGCGTCTCCTCTTCGTTTCGGTCACCGCTGGTATTTCTCGCGGTGTTCGGTGGAATCGAGGGCCGGTTGTGTGATCGCTGGCACTCGGTCTGGATTTAATGTAACCCGAGGTATCAGGAAAAGCTAGTGGCAGATACTCCTGAATCCCGACGAATTCTTGACACGGCCGAAACGGCGCCATAACTTACTTTTGAGTAATTTCCGCGGTGCGTCCGAAGTGGGCTGTTCAGGGACGGGTTCGCACCGAATCGCACGCGAAGATCGAACCGAGGCCGACGTGATCAGATCGATTCTCAGCAATCTTGCATTGAGTCCGCCGACGCGTCTGCGCTCCCTTGTTCCGTCACGCGGCGTCACGCTTTCCGACAAGACCATCGTCCTGACGGGAGCCTCGTCGGGGATCGGTGAGGCGACAGCTCATCTATTGGCTCGTCGGGGAGCCGAGATGATCCTGGTCGCGCGCGGTGAGGAAAACCTCGAACACGTACGGGACGAGATTCACCGCAGGGGAGGATGGGCACACATCGTGCCTGCGGACCTCTCCCGCGGTGAAGCCGTTGACGAACTCGCGGAGACGATCGCGGATCGATTCGGGTCGGTCGACATCCTCGTCAACAATGCGGGTCGCTCGATCCGGCGCACCGCGTTGGATTCGGTCGACCGATTCCACGACTACGAGCGCACCATGGCGCTGAACTACTTCGGGCCGACAAGACTGACGTTGCGGCTACTGCCCGCAATGCTCGAGGCGAAGTCCGGACACATCATCAACGTCGGAACCTGGGGAGTCACTGCGGGCGTGATGCCGAGGTTCAGTGCCTATCACGCGTCGAAGTCTGCTCTCAGTGCCTTCGGCCGAAGCCTCGGCGCGGAATGTCACGGCACCGGTGTCGATGTCACCACAGTGCAATTCCCACTCATACGAACACCGATGATCGCGCCGACGGCGGATTACGTGAGCCAGCCGGCGCTGACGGCCGATCAAGCTGCATCGTGGATCTTGAGGGCGATCAATACGCGTCCCGTCGAGCTGTATCCGCGGTACGCGGGGCTGTTACGAGCGATTGACGTTGTATCCCCTTCTGCCACTGACGCTCTCGTGCGAAGGGCCGGGATCTGAGGGGCTGGGATTTGAGGGGTTGGGATCTGAGGGGTTGGGATCTGACCAGAAACGTGCACCAGCACCGGGGCATGGTTCGTCCCCGGTGCTGATGTATTCGATTGTCGCGATTCACGCCGCTGTGGGTGGGCTGTTCCCGCCGATCGGCTGTTGATACGGATCGATCGACATCGGTGGATAGAACACCGTCTTTCGATCCGGTCCGATCTCCACCCGCCATTCCGTGTGGTGCAGCGTCCGATGGTGATGACCGCACAACAGAACCAGGTTGTCGAGATCTGTTGGGCCACCATCGTTCCAGTGAACAATATGATGGGCATCGCACCACCCCGACGGAGTCCCGCACCCCGGAAACGCGCACCCGCCATCCCGGACGGCCAGTGCTCGCCTTTGCGGAACCGTCGCTGTTCTCGCTTCCTTGCCGCAGTCGAGCGGAACACCGTTCTCATCCAACAAAATTCGCGTCACGGTGCAGTCGCACGCCAACATCCGCGCGGTATCGATACTGATGGGGCCCACCCAATCCGTCCACGCAAATCCCAGTTCCTGAGTCGACGGCAAGAGGTCTTTCAACGCTTGCAGGTCCGTCATGTCTTTCGCGGACGCAGTCACCGTGATGTGCGGTTTCACCCCGCCCTCGATCGGACCCAACCCCGCCCGCTCGTACCGACGCAACAATTCGCAGAACCCATCCGCCCGCCGTAATGCCGGCGTACGGGTGTCCTTCACGCCGTCCTTCTCCGGTATCGGCGCAGACAGACTCGACAACAACGTGATCAACCGGGCCCCGTTGATCGCATCCAGATCACCCTTCACAGTGACCCGCCCGTACAAGCCTTTCGAGGCGTAGAACTCGTTACGTTCGGAATCCTCGCCGACCGGGACGCCGTCCTCGCGCTTGCCGTACTGCTTCTCGATCCGCCGAATCGCCGCCCGCACCGCATCGCAATCCGCAATGTTCTTCGACGCCAACGACAACAAAATCCCGCGAGCCTTGTCCACATCCGCCAGGGTCATGTTCTTCGGCGGATGCTGACAAAACGACGCCACCTGCCGCGCCTTCAACGCATCAACGTCACCGCGATGAAACGCATCCGCGACAACAGGTTCGAGCATCAACAACCGCGCCAACCCGACCAGCAGACTGCACTCACCGATCTCCAAATTCGTCGACCCGTGCAACCACTGCGCGATCGCCCGAAAACCCTTCCCGCCGAGAACGTCCCGGGAAAACATCTCCACGATCAACAACACTATCCGCGACTGCAACTCGTGCCGGGCGCGCACCAGATCGAGAACCTCGCTCTTGAGGCCCTCGCCATCCAGTTGCCACGCTTCCCGACTGTCCATGCTCAAAGTCTAATCGAACAAAGTTTCGAACACAAGATGATGTGGATCGAAAATTGCTGCTATCGAATCGATTTCGACATTTCCGACATTCGGTTGTAGGTGGGTCGCCGACGTCGTCCACGTGCGCCGACGAGTGCGAGCGCCACCATCGACCCGGAGCACAACAGCATCACGGCAGTCTCGATGAACTGAAATTGCCAGTACCGGCTCTGTGGGTGATAGATCACGGCATAGTGATCGATTCCCTGTTCTCGAAGGCAGTTGTCGACCGCGAGGTCTTGCTGCATGCGATCGGAATTGTCTGAGCCCCAGCACATTGTGTAATCGGCGTCGATCATGTTGCCATCCGTATCGGCGAAGCCGGCACCGATGGCCCACCTCGAGTCGAGATTTTCATACGGCGACGGTGCATATTCCGCTGCACGTGCCAGTCCGTCGATGGGTTGCACTTCAGGGTCGGGGGCCAAGTAATGCTCGCGCATCGTCGCGCTCAGTGCGACGGGCACGATCAAGAACGCGAGAAGAGTCATGACCATCGCGAAGACGGTGTTGCGGATGAGCAATGCGGCTGCGCTGCCGGTAGTCATCGCTAAAAAGGTGTAGGCGCCGACGACGATTCCCGTCGTCTGAAAATTGGGGAATTCCATCAAGGAAAACGAGGTGGCATCATTTGTTGCCGCCTGTCCCCGGCCAAGCGTATGGGTCCAGCCGAGCACCATGCCCAGGACTGCCATCGCAAGGGTGATGGGAACGAAGACCACCAGGACCCGCAAGAAATACCATCGAACAAGGCTGGTGGACTCGAGAAAATCGAGGTCTTCGGGACCCTGCTCGAAGTCTCGGGCGAATGTGGTGACGCCGACCAGCATTCCTGAGGCGAACGGTAGTAGGAGTACGAGAAGCGTCGTCAAGGTGAGAGCGGTGTCGGCACGGCAACCGCCACCTCCGTCGTACCAGCGTGAGCAGATGTCGCCGAAGTCCCAACTCTCGCCCGAACGCTGAACGAACCAGCCCGAAAGTGCGGCTGTCAGGATCAGTAGGAATATCACCGCCGATGACCATACGATCTGCCCTCGGCATTGCCGCCAGGTCGCGCACATCATCGGCGAATGCAGCTCGGTGAAGTGTGTATGCGTCTCATGATGAAACAATACTGTCCGTTTGACGATTCGCACTGATTGCGAAAGCCGATACCCCGGATTTGATCCGAGGTATCGGCCTGAGGTCAGAGGCAGAAGAAACTGAGCGAACTGATTGCCGCGTTCTGCTCGAGTTGGCCGGCATCTCCGACGTTGCCGGCGGCGACTGACAGATCTTGAAGGGAGAGAATAGCGTCCATTGTCATTTCCTTTGTTGATCGGCATGTTTACCGATGGATTTGATCGATCGAATTGTCTTGCGGTGCTGATTCCATTTCAGGTTTTTGGCCTGATGCTTCTGTGCTCCAATCTTCCGGGGTGATAACTTTCCGAACAACTAGGAGATGTGGCAGTTCGACACGCACATCAGTGGAAACGACTGTCGGACAGTTGCCGATCCGGCATGACGGAGCAATGCCAGTATTCCCGCGGATCCGGTTGCCCAGTCTGTCGAGAGTCTCAGGTTCTGTTCACCTGGAAAGTGCAGGCCTCCTGCGTGATTGAGGCTGTGCAAGCCCAGAAGCTGAAACTGCTGTGCAAGCGTCTGTTCACAATCGGCGCCGGCGTATGGAGTCTTGGAGAGTTCGCTGAGGAACAGAATCAGCCCGGCTCGCCCGTTGAGTAGTCCGGCTTGGGCAGTGAATTCGACTGTGGCGGCGCGGGATATCGCACGCACCGCAGCTGCGTAACGCGGTTCGTCGACATGGCGCAGAAGTTGTAGAAGTACCAGGCCCACACCGACAGACCCGGATCCGAGATACGGCATCGTCCGGCGCTCCTCTCTCAGCTGCATCGACCCGTCAGGGCACATCGACATCACAGACAGATCGATGTCGACGAGCTGGCGTGCGTGTTCCAGCGATCGAGGATCACCACTCAGTTCGTAGTGGCGAGTCCAGAACAGTGCTTGTCCGCTCGGTCCCCGCATCAGCCCACCTCGGCCGGCCACTGCCCAAGGTGTTCCGCCGGCGTCGCGGACATGCAAGCGAGCAGCTGAAATTCGTTCGCGCAGAGTCTCGGTCACGACAGCGAGAGTGGGTGACACAGTCGGTCGTGAAACCGATTCCTCGAGTAGGAGGCAACCGATTCCGGAAAGGCCGCTGAAAAGGCTGGAGTCGATGTCGTCGAGTGGGGCTCGACGCAAAGTCTCGACCCACCTGTCGGCTGTCGAATGTCGCCCGTGATGCCGAAAGGTGTGCACCGCACCCGCGAGCCCGTCGAAGAAACCGAACTGTGGTTGCGTATCCGAATCAACCTGATGTTCAGTCCATTCCAGGACTGACTCCAAGGTGTCGGTGGGAAGATCATCGGCGAGCAGGTTTCCGCACGAGCCGTGCGCAATGCCGTAGCCGTTCACCTCGAACTGGGCGATGTCGCCGGGAAAGAGTCGATCAGGGCGGGAGAGATCAAGCGAGGCGAGGATGCCGCAGCGCAATAGAGCGGCCGCCCGTTGCAGGTTTTCCCCGTGCGACGTGTCCCAACGATGCGGGCGATTCTCCGGTTCCGGCGCCTGTACGTCGAGCATCGAATAGAGCGAGGCACCGAAGGCACGAGGAAGATCGAAGCGAGACACCGCATAGTCGATGAGTTCGGGAATCTTGTTGCAATCGAGAGGGAACAATGTAGTAAGTGGGACAAAGAGTCCCAGCTCGATGCATCCCAACGAGTATCGATCCGCCGCGATTCCTGTCAACTGTCGAGGTGCTGTGTATCCGGGGGCTCCGGTGGACCGGGGCGGATGCTCGTCGATGTTGTGGGCCATCTCGAAGTCGATGATCCGAATACCGGACGGTGAGCACATGACGTTGCCAGGGTGAAGATCGGCATGAACGATTCCGGCGTTGTGGAAGCTCTCGACTGCGGTAGTCAACTGTTGTGCAATGTCGAGTGCCCAGGTTCTGTATTCCGTTCGGGAACTGAGTGTCTGGTCGGCGCGTATCAGTGGGTGGCGGAGCGCAACTTCCTGATTCAGTGGAGTGCCGGCAGCGCGCTCGGTGACAAGGAAGTGGTGTCCCTCGCGCTCGAACAAGCTGATGGCAGAAGGTGTGTACGGGTTGTCGGCAAGGTGAGTCAACTTGTCGTACTCGTTACGGATGCGGTCGATTGCGTACCGGCCGTTTGCGTCCGGGGCGGTAAAGGGACGGCCTTCTTTGATGACCAGATCGATGCCGGCGTCGTCGAATGCGGAATAGATCCCCCCGCTGTTGCTGAAGTGCAGGGCTTCATTGATCGAATAGGGGAATTCGTCATGTGATTTCAGCTTGTCTTGCTGCGCGCGAACGAAGTCCGGGATTTGTACCCAGTCCGGAGTTCTGAAGGAAGTGCCGCGCACATCGGGTTCGAGCGATCCGTCAGGACGCCGAATTGCCGGGACGCGATCGCCGAATGAATCGTAGGTCTGCATGGGCAGATACGCGCCGTACCGTAAGTAGAGCGGTCCCCGGTTCCATCGCACATCGCTGAGGATGTACGGCCCGTCGGCACCGGTGACAAGCTTGTCCAGTTCGGTGATGACACGTTGTGTGGCAACACCATCCGCCGGATAGATCGTGATGAATTTTCCGCTGGAAGTTCGATTGGCCTGCTTGCTGTTGGACAACATGAGGTCTGCTGCCGTCCGAAGAAATTTGAACGGCACATGATTGTGACCGCAATACACGGAAACGGTATCGAGCAGCTCCTGCGCGTTGGCTCGGGTAGCGGAGCAGTGAATCTTCCATCCTTGTTCTGGCAGCAGACCGTCGGGCGGTTGGAAGTAGTTCCACGGTCCACTTTGGGGACCGCGCCGCCAGAGCGACCAATCCACCGACTTCGCGGGGATAAAGTGCTGGTCAGTTGATGTATCTGGTTGGGTGACCGTTCTGATTCGGTCGTAGAAATGCGAGTCGGCACGCGTGAAGGCAACGTATCGCAGGTCCACGCCAAACCTCCCAGTCGGTCCCCCTGCGGTTGTCATCGATTGGTGCCACGCCCCGAATCCCCTGTGGCTTGGATTGCTTGTGGCGGAAGGTTATCCGATTCCGGACATTTCGGGCGAAGATTGAAAACCTATCATTCGAAAGTACTAATGAATGGCGTGGGCCAGGCGAGGTCACTGATCGCCCAGCTTTTAGTCGGCCGCATTTGTTTCGAGTTCGGAGGCCCCCTCTTGACGAGAGGATCAAGTCGGTGGTAGTTCTTTAGCGAGCGCTAAGTCAGGGTGCTCCCTCGATCTCGGTCCGGTACCCGGCGCCACGAAACTCGGGTGCCGGACCGCCCCAGCAATGCACGTCCTCGAAGGGAACGAAGATGACCAAGGCAGTGATCGTCGATGTAGTCCGGATCGCGTCCGGCAAGGGAAAGCCGGGCGGAGCACTGTCCGGGACGCACCCTGTCGAACTGATGGCCCACGTTCTGCGTTCCATCACCTCGCGAAACGGCCTCGACCCCGCCCTGGTGGACGACGTGATCGGCGGTTGCGTCGGCCAGGCCGGTGAGCAGGCGCTCAACATCACCCGCAGCGCGGTCCTGTCGGCAGGGTTCCCCGAGTCGGTACCCGCCACCACGATTGATCGCCAGTGCGGATCAAGTCAGCAAGCTGCGCACTTTGCGGCGCAGGGCGTGATCGCCGGGGCCTACGACATCGTGATCGCGGCAGGCGTCGAATCCATGAGTCGTGTCCCGATGGGTACCACGACGATGGGGAAGGACGCTTCCGGTCCGGGCGTCGCGGCTCGCTACCCCGAAGGCCTGGTCAACCAGGGAATCTCTGCAGAATTGATCGCCGCCAAGTGGAAGCTTGACCGCGACGCTCTCGACGCATTCTCCGCGCAGTCCCACCAGCGGGCAGCAGAGGCAGCGGCGAAGGGGCTCTTCGACAAGGAGATTCTGCCGATCTCGGTGACCAACGCCGCCGGTGAGACCGTCTCGCATATCGTCGACGAGACGGTTCGCGCGTCTACTACCGCCGAGGGACTCGCCGGTTTGAAGCCGTCGTTCTACTCGGAGAAGTACGCGCAGCGCTTCCCCGAGGCGCAGTGGTCGATCACTCCCGGTAACTCGTCGCCGCTCACCGACGGCGCGTCCGCAGCACTGATCATGAGCGAAGAAATGGCGTCGAAGCTGGGGCTGACTCCGCGAGCTCGTTTCCATTCCTTCTCCGTTGCGGGCGATGACCCGATCTTCATGCTCACCGCACCCATCCCAGCCACCCACAAGGTGCTCGCTCGCGCGGGTCTGAGCATCGACGACATCGACACCTACGAGGTCAACGAAGCCTTCGCTCCCGTTCCACTCGCCTGGGCTCACGAGTTCGGCGCCGACCCGGCAAAGCTCAACCCGTGGGGCGGCGCGATTGCCCTCGGACACGCCCTGGGGTCCTCGGGTACTCGACTGCTGACCACGATGGTCAACCACCTCGAGGCCACCGGCGGACGCTACGGATTGCAGACCATGTGCGAGGGCGCCGGCATGGCCAACGCCACAATCATCGAACGCATCTGAAACACATAACCTTTCGAAAGGAACTCTCATGATCGTCAACGACAGCGTCGCCGTCGTCACCGGTGGAGCATCCGGCCTCGGCCTGGCTACGACCAAAGCCCTTCTTGCCGACGGTGCCAGCGTCGTCATTATCGACCTTCCGTCGTCCAACGGTGAAGCCATCGCCAAGGAACTTGGCGACCGGGTCCGCTTCGCGGCGGCAGACGTCACCGACGAGGCTGCGGTCACCGCGGCACTCGACGTGGCCGAGTCCCTCGGACCCCTGCGCGTGGCAGTCAACTGCGCCGGAATCGGCAACGCAGTCAAGACGGTCAGCAAGAAGGGCGCTTTCCCGCTCGACGCGTTCAAGAAGGTCATCGACGTCAATCTGATCGGCACCTTCAACGTCCTTCGTCTTGCTGCGGAACGTATTTCGAAGACCGAGCCGATCGACGGTGAACGCGGTGTCATCATCAACACCGCTTCGGTCGCAGCGTATGACGGCCAGATCGGGCAGGCTGCGTACTCCGCGTCGAAGGGCGGCGTCGTCGGTATGACGCTTCCCATCGCCCGTGACCTCGCGTCGCTGCTGATCCGCGTCAACACCATTGCACCAGGCTTGTTCAAGACCCCGTTGCTGGCCGGACTGCCCGAAGCAGCCCAGGCGTCGTTGGGTCAGCAGGTGCCTCACCCCTCTCGCCTGGGTGATCCCAGCGAGTACGGCGCGCTTGCTGCGCACATCGTTTCCAACCCCATGCTCAATGGTGAGACGATCCGCCTCGACGGTGCAATCCGTATGGCACCGCGGTAATTTCGGCTATCACATGACTGGCGAGGTGGAGTCGGTGAGCTCGGTGGCAGTGGACTGGAGGTCCTTCCCGCCGCTGGTGATGACCGACATCCTGACGGCTTCGCTCGAGCTGTTCGACGAGAACGGTTACCACGGCACGACGGTGCGCCAGATTGCCAATCGTGTCGGGGTAACCGTTCCCGCGCTCTACTATCACCACGCGAACAAAGAGGCAGTCCTCGTCGCTCTGTTCGAGATCTCGATGAGTGAGCTGAATACCAGAACCGAAGCGGCAGAGGTGGAGGCCGGCGAAAATCCGGTACGACGCTTCGCCTTGGTGGTGGAGGCGATTGTTCTCTATATGACCCACCGGTCGCGGCATGCTGCGTTGGACACCGAGATCCGGCATGTCTCACCGGAAAGTCGAAGTCGGTACGCCGCCAGTCGTAAGCGGCTCGAGTTGCTGATGCGCAGGATCGTCGACGACGGTGTGGCATCGGGAGATTTCGCGGTCACCGATACCGAAGAGACCGTCCGGGCAATACTCGGTATGGCGCAGTCACTGCCGCGTTGGTTCCAGACCGGCGGTCCGATGTCACCGTCGCAATTGGCGGAGAAGTACGTCGACATCGCTTTTCACACGGTCGGCTATCGGCCGTAAAGTGCATCGCTCGTGAACGAAGGTGGGCAACAGGTCGAAAACCTGTTGCCCACCTTCAGTATTCATACTTCGGCATTCACTCGGTGTCAGAGTCGCGTAACTTCGAGTCCGCCCTCGTGGTAGTCGGCGCGAAGGCGTTTCTTGTCGAACTTGCCGACGCTCGTCTTCGGGACTTCCTGGACCACGGCCCAGTTCTCGGGCAGCTGCCACTTGGCAACCTTGTCCGAAAGGTACTGTTGCAGTTCGGACATGGTGGTTTCGGAACCAGCGCGAAGAACAACCGCAACCAACGGGCGCTCGTCCCACTTCTCGTCCGGCACGCCGATGACGGCAGCTTCGGTGACGTCAGGGTGACCCATGACGGCGTTCTCGAGGTCGACCGAGGAGATCCATTCGCCGCCGGACTTGATGATGTCCTTGGAGCGGTCGGACAGGCTCAGGAAGCCGTCGGCCGTGATGGATCCGACGTCACCGGTCTTGAGCCAGCCGTCGTTGAACTTGTCTTCCGCATCGACGCCGTAGTACGACCCGGTGATCCAGGGGCCGCGCACTTCGAGCTCGCCGACGGAAACGCCGTCGTGTGCAACAACTTTGCCGTCATCGTCGATGAGACGTGCCTCGACGGATGCCGGGAAGCGGCCCTGAGAGTAGCGGTACTTCCACATCGCGTCGCCGGTGACACCGGCCGGCGGGCGGGCGACGGATCCGAGTGGGGAGGTTTCGGTCATGCCCCAGGCGTGCAGGACGGAGACGTTGTGGTCGGCTTCGAATGCGTGCATGAGGGCCGGCGGTACCGCGGACCCACCGATCAGAACCTCGCGCATCGAGGAGATGTCCTGCGGGTTCTGCTCGAGGTAGAGGTGCAGGCCCTGCCAGATGGTGGGGACGGCTGCGGCGAACGTCGGCTTCTCGCTGGCGATGATCGCAGCCAACGGGGCAGGCTGGAGGAAGCGGTCGGGCATGATCAGCGAAGCACCGATCATGAATGCGGCGTAGGGAAGTCCCCACGACATGGCGTGGAACTGAGGCACCACGGCGAGTGCACGATCGCCCTGCGCGAGGTTGGGGCCGTCGCTCATGCAGACCTGCATGGAGTGCAGGTAGATCGAACGGTGGGAGTAGACGACGCCCTTGGGGTCACCCGTGGTGCCGGACGTGTAACACATTGCGGCAGCGCTCAGTTCGTCGACCTCGGGCCAGTCGAACTCGGTGGGCTGATCGGCGATCAAGCCCTCGTAGGTGTGAACCTGCACTCCCTCGGGAGCTTCGAGTCCTGCAGTGGAGGAGCCGGTGACGACGATGTGTTTGACGGTGGTCAGCGACGGAAGCTGCGGAGAGAGAAGCGGAATCAGGGACGGGTCGACGATGATCACGCGGTCCTCGGCGTGATTGGCGACATGGATCAACTGCTCGGGGAACAGACGAATGTTCAGGGTGTGGAGCACAGCGCCCATCGAGGGGATCGCCAGGTACGCCTCGAGGTGCTCGGAGTTGTTCCACATGAACGTGGCGACTCGCTCGTCGCCCTCGACGCCGAGCCCGCGCAGGGCGTGCGCGAGCTGAGCACAGCGCTTGCCGACGTCAGCGTAGGACACACGGCGCGGGCCGGACTCGGTCCACGTGACAACCTCGGAGGCGCCGTGAACGGAGGCACCGTGGCGGAGAAGTTGAGCAATGGAGAGGGGGGCGTCTTGCATGGTGCTCAGCATGGGCTGCTCCTGTGTGGTGTGTGAGACCGGTGCTTTCGCCCACGGGTCGTCACAAACGATGTGCTGTGGCTGCCAGATTAGTCACAGCCCCGAAGTGCTCGCTAGTGACCCACTGCACTGGCGAAGAACCACGCTATGAGTAGCGCTCCCGGATCGACTACTCCGCGAGCGGCTTCGCCCACATAACTTGCACGTCCGCGGTTCGCGAGCATGGTTTCGGTCGACTCCGCCCCGGCCGCTGCGGCTTCCGCTGCGCTCGCCAGCGCAGCATCTCGATCGGCTTCCGAGCTCACGGATTGCTCCAACGACTCGACCGCCGGAACTATCGCGTCGACCATCGTCTTGTCGCCGACGCGTGCGCCGCCGAGCGAGGTGATGTTGTCGAGTCCCGCTCGCGCTGCAGCCGCGATCGCGCCGAGGTCGAGTTCGGAGTCCGCCGAGTCTGCGGCAACGCGGAAGAAATGCCGGAACCAGATGCCGAACAATGCGCCGGAGGTGCCACCGGCGTGGCCGAGGTACGCCTGTGAGACTGCATCGAATATCGTTGCGGTGGAGTACGTGTCACGGATCGCCGAGATGTCGAGTTGATCCAGTGCGGCCACCATGTTGGTCCCGAAATCGCCGTCGCCCGCTCGTCGGTCGAGATCGGTCAGTGCCGGTTCCTGATCCAGTACCTTCTCGGCCCAGTCCGCAATCCAGCTTCCGACGAAGCTGCTTTCGGCGGTGCGTGAGGTGTCGGGTGTGAATGTGGGACCGAAAGATTCGCGCGTGCCCATGCCGGTGTACTCACGCGCTATAGCATTCGGCCAGGCGGGCGCTTTTGTTGGTGCGTCCCATAATTCGAGGATTTCTTTGTCTGTGCGAACAAGGGTGATGGACGCGCCTGCCATGTTCAATGCAGTGACGAAGGTTCCGATCAGTGTCCGCTCGATGTGAATTCCCTGTTCGTCCAGATAATCTCCGAGTTCGGCGAACAGTAGTTGCAACTCCAGCGGGTGGGTGGCGCCGAGACCGTTGACGACGGCGATGACGCGGTCACCTTCGGCGAGACTCAGGGACTTGATGATCGGGTCTGTCAGCCGCCGCACCAATTCCGGTGCGGGCAGGGCATCCACGCGTTCTGTGCCGCGTTCGCCGTGGATGCCGATACCGAGTTCCATCTGACCCGCCGGCAAGTCGAACGACGGCTCGTCAGCCCCCGGCAAAGTGCATGGGCGAAGAGCGACGGCCATGCTCCGAGCGGAGTGCGCGACGTGTTGTCCGATCCGGGTCACCTCGGCCAGGTCGTCGCCGCGGGCGGCGGATGCGCCGCAGACCTTCTCCACCACGATGGTTGCCGCAGTACCGCGTCGCCCCGGGCCACTGCCGTCTGCGCGTTCGGTCGCGACGTCGTCGTCGACCAGGACGACGTCCGTATCGATCTTGTCCTCGCGTAGCAACTCTCGGGCGATACCGAAGTTCATCACGTCGCCGGTGTAGTTCTTCACGATGTGAAGGACGCCGCCGCCGGCGTCGGCAGCCTTGGACCCCTCGTGGATCTGAAGTGCATTGGGTGAGCTGAAGACCAATCCGGGGCAGACGGCTGTGAGCATTCCTTCGCCGATGAATCCGGCGTGCATGGGTTCGTGGCCTGATCCGCCGCCGGAGACGAGCGCGACCCGTCCGCGGGGAAGTGGCCTTGCGCGTGTGAGGTACCCAGGATCGGGATTCCACGCGATGTCGTCGGTGGATGCGATCAACCCACGGAGTGCGTCGGGAACAAATGTCTTTGCGCTGCGCATGAACATCACTTCAGAGTAGGTCTAACGTCGACTTCGGGCACGGATCACGATCGACGAGAGGTGGACGGCGTGAAATTGGGGTTGGTACTTGCCGGTGGCGGCGTTGCGGGAATCGCCTGGGAAACAGGTTTTCTGTTGGGCCTTCAGGACAAATCACCGGACACTGCCGCTGCGCTGCTGACGGCGGACGTGTTGATCGGCACTTCCGCAGGTTCCACGGTGAGCGCTCAGATAGCGAGCGGCGTGACACTGCAAGAACTTTTCGACGCACAAACAGCGGAGGCTACCGGCGAAATCGACCCGAAGGTCGATGTCGAGGTACTCGGTCAGATGTTCGTCGACGCGATTGCAGGATCGCAGGACCGGGCCGAGCAGCTCCGTTTGCTCGGCGAGGCAGCGATGAGAGCCGATACCGTCGAACCCGCCGTGCGTCGTGCGGTCATCGAGGCGCGGCTGCCCAATCGGTTGTGGCCCGACCGGGAGTTGCGCATCCCGGCGATCAACGCGCAGACCGGTGAGTTGAGGGTGTTCGGCAATGCCTCCGGCGTCGACCTGATCGACGCAGTCGGAGCGAGTTGCGCTGTCCCCGGGGTGTGGCCGGTAGTCACGATCGACGGTCACCGGTACATGGACGGCGGAATGGCGAGTGGCTCGAATGTTCATCTGGCTGCCGACTGCGATGTGGTCGTGGTTCTTTCACCTGCTGCCGATCCCGCCCCGAATCTGCTTGGCGGCAGCCTACGAGAGGAAATCGACGTGATGACGCCCTTGCCCGTGCTGCCTGTCTTCGCCGACGACGCCGTCGTCGAAGCGATCGGAACGAACTCGCTTTCACCGACAACCAGGCGCCCCGCAGCCGAACTCGGCCGCGAACAGGGCCGTCGAACCGCCGACGAGATCGCCGCGTTTCTGGTGACGGCATGAGCGCCGCACGGATTGCCGTCGTCGTGCGCCCGGAGCAATCTCCGGAAGATCTGGTTCGACATGCCAGGTATGCAGACGAAGTCGGTATCGACGAGGTCTGGTTGTGGGAAGACTGCTTCTTCGGCGGAGGAATAGCCACTGCTGCAACTGTATTGGCTGAGACCGATCGCGTGGGTGTGGCGATCGGTGTGCTGCCGACCCCGATGCGCAACACCGCGATCACGGCGATGGAGATTTCAGCGCTGGCCAGAGTTCATCCGGATCGACTACGGGTTGGCTTCGGTCACGGCGTTCAGAGTTGGATGCGGCAGATCGGGGCCAAAGCCGAATCGCCGTTGACCCTCCTGCGGGAGCAGTTCGGAGCAGTCGAGCGGCTACTGGGCGGTGAGTCGGTGACGGTGTCCGGTCGATACGTGAATCTCACGGACGTCACGCTGGCGTGGCCACCGGAGACGGTGCCGCAGTTGCTCGTCGGCGCCACGGGGCCAAAGACTTTGGCGCTCAGTGGCGAGTTGGCGCAGGGCACCGTGCTCTCGGGTGGGACGACCCCGGACGGCGTGCGTCGGGCGATCGCTCACATCGGGGCGTCGGATCACGAGGTCGTCGTCTACGTCATCTGTGCTTTCGGTTCCGGTGGTCGTGAGCGCGCCCTTGCCGAGGCCGCAGCGTCCGGTAGCGAGTCGCCGGAGGATGCGATTGCCGTGGGCAACGCGGCCGAAGTCGCGGCAGCAACACGGCGATGGGTTGCAGCAGGTGCAACCACCGTGGTACTCCAACCGACTGTTGACGAGCCGGATGTCCGCGAGTTCATTCGCTTTGTCGCGCAGGAGGTTCAACCCCTGGTGGCGTAGTTCAGAAGGTTACTCTGGACAGAACCGCGTCGATGTCGGCAGTGCTCACGTCGCGATGTGTCACGAACCGAACCTTCCCGGCAACGGTGACCGCGCCGACATCGACAGCGGCGAGCTGAGCAACGGTGACCGACGGATCGGCTGTCGCGGCCAGAACGATGTTGGTGGCAGGTTCGTCGACGGCCCAACCGCGTTCACGAAGCCCCGACGCGAGGCGCTGCGCGTTGTCGTGATCGTCGGAGAGGCGAGCTTGTGAGCGCAACGCGACGATGCCGGCTGCGGCCAGCACTCCGCCCTGACGAACGCCGCCGCCGAGCATCTTGCGGATCCTTCGGGCTTCGGTGATCAATTCGGGTGATGCGGCGAGTATCGAGCCGACCGGCGCACCGAGTCCCTTACTCAGGCACACCTGAACGGTATCGGCGCCGGAAGTCAATTCGGTGGGCGAAACATCCAGTGCAGCAGCGGCATTCCAGAGACGGGCGCCGTCGAGGTGAATCTTCAAGCCGCGTGATCGCGCTGCGTCGACCAACGTCGTCCATTCGGTCGGATTCATGACGGCACCGCCGGCGAAGTTGTGAGTGTTCTCGAGACAGAGCAGCGTGGTGTTCAACGCGAAGTACGGGCCGGGGGAGCCCGCCGCCTTCACGACCGTCTCGGGGGTGGGACGTCCGGGTCCGCCGTCGTGCGGCAACGCCATCGGCATTCCCTGGGCGAGCCAGGCCGCGGTGCCCAATTCGGAGCCCAAGACGTGAGAGTGTTCCGGTGCCAGGAACTGATCGCCGCGGTGAAGGTGCAGCATCAGCGCAATCAGGTTGCCCATCGATCCGCTCGGCACCCACAGTGCCGCCGGTAAACCCAGAGTGTGCGCCACCTCTTCCTCGAGCGCCGCCATGGTCGGGTCGTGATCGAGGACGTCGTCACCGACCTCGGCGTCGGCCATCGCCTTCCGCATCTCCGCATCAGGCTTGGTGACGGTGTCCGAGCGTAGGTCGATGTACGACGAAGTCATGGCTCATTCGATCAAGCCGCGTGTTCCGGCGTCAAACCGCGGTATTTCCAGGACGGCTCTTCCGGCCCGATAAATCGATATCGCTGAGGATGCCTTCCGTGTGATGATGAGCGTCGGCAATCGCCGGTGACGAGAACAAGAAAGTGGTAGGGGACAGGCATGCGCGACTGGAAGCAAGCGTTGCACCTGCGCGGGCACTCACCCCGCGGTATTTCCCATCCCGCATTCGGGGAACAGAGCGACGCTGGATATATGCCGTTCCCCATTTCTTGCATTTGCTCCTGACCCGTCTTCGTGTCCAGGAGCTTCACTCCTCGACACGAACTGAGAACTCTCATGCGGAACCCGAACCGCGCACTTGCTCACAGTTGGATGAACCGCCCCGTCCGGGTACTCAACGCCACGTACGAGTACCTCGGTGAAGTGAGCGCCGATCGTGCGGTCGTCCTGATCGCCACCGGCTCCGCGCAGTCCACCGAAGACGTGACCCCGATATTTCCGGTGCGCTCCAAGCACGTCGAAATCCCACTGCCGAGGACGATCCTGCTCGCCGAGTACGTGTACGTTGCTCACCGGGTGACGGTCACCGATTCCAGTCGGGCCACTTTTGCCGGTGTCTTCGACCGGGACGGTCGTCAATGTGCGTACTGCGCCGCCCGGGCAACGACCATCGACCATGTCCAGCCGCGGAGCCGTAACGGGCCCAACACGTGGGGAAATCTGGTGGCGTGCTGCAGTTCCTGTAATCAGCGCAAAGCGGATCGCACTCCGGCTGAGGCCGGAATGCGGCTGCTGTGGGAGCCGAAGGCACCTCGGCGCATCGAGAAAGTGCAGCAGAAGATCTGGCGCGAATTGAGTCGGGCGTGACGGTCGAAGGGAGCAAGTGATGTGCGCTGACGAAATCTCGAATTTGGCAGAGCTTCTGCCGATCTCGGACGACCGAACCTGGTGGCAGGCGGAATGCCGAGGAGACCCGGAGCCGGACCGGTGGTTTCCCTTTCCGTCCGAGGGATACGACTACGCGACCGACGTGTGCAACAGGTGCCCGATTGTGGCTTCGTGCCGTGAATTCGCCTCTGCCACTGGTCAGACCGGAATCTGGGGAGGCGTGAAGTTCGAGCAGGGCAGGATCGTCGCGGCGTGAGGGATCAAATTCCCGGCTCCGCGGCGATCGTGCCGGCCAATACCGCTCGGCACAGAGCGTCGTGGTCACGTTCGGTCTGATCGGCGTAGAGCCGAGCGAACCGGGTGAGGGCGGTATCGACCGCGTCCGAGGTTCCCAGGTAACCGGAAATCAGTGACGCGCCGCTGGTTCGTGCATGCCCCTTGGCCAGTAGGCGGCCGCAGATCGCGACGTAATCGGTCAGCGCTGCGGCGTCGATATTGTTCAGGTCCACAGAACCTTTCATGTTCCGGAACTGACGGACGTAGTACTGGCGGTCGTCCACGGTGCACCAACCGAGCAGTGGATCACTGACCGTCTGGAGAGCTTGCTGGTATTCCGCGACGCGTCGTCCTTGGTGGTCGTGCCAGGCCGAGTCGCCGTGCACGAAGGGCGCAACTACGGATCGGCGAGCCTGTTTGAGCTGCAAGAAGATGACGTCGTCCGGGATGCTCCCTTCGCACAGGGCGACATAGGCGCGCAGAGCGACACTCCCGACTCCGACAACCCGGTGCGCGACGTCGATGACGTTGTATCCCGAGACGACTCGGCGCCAGTGTGGTGCAAGGGTTTCGAGATACTCGTCCAGACCCTCCAGGAGGAAGTCGGTGTCCTGCGGTGTGAGTCGTGTTGTGAGCGGCGGGTTCTCGACCAACTGGCGCCGTCCGTGATCCTGGGCGGTGAACCGCGGCACCGCATGGTCACTCGTACGCCGCCGGGCGCGCTCCGCGGCGCGCCTGATCTCGGCCAGCAACCCAGGATCGGTGACGTGGTCGGTGAGTCCGTCGAGATCGACCCGGTCGAAGGAGCGATCGAACAGCGGACGCTCGGAGAGCTTCGCCAAGTGGAGGCGATACGCGGACACACACGAGGTTGTTGCTGTTTCGCATTGAGCTTCGGTGAGACCGTTCTGTCGACCGGCCACCCAGATGCTCGCAGCCAGCCTTCGTAGATCCCATTCCCAGGGGCCGGGATGTGCTTCGTCGAAATCGTTGAGGTCTATGACAAGTTCGCGTTCCGGAGATCCGTAGAACCCGAAGTTTCCGACGTGCGCATCTCCACAGATGACGGGAGTGATGCCGGTGGACGGCAGCTGCGCCATGTCCTCTGCCATCAATCCGGCGGTACCGCGCAGGAATCCGTATGGCGAAGCGACCATTCGCCCCACACGGATCGGAACCAACCAGTCGAGTCTTCCCTCGTGTGCCGTGTTGACCTGATCGACCGGGTCACGTCGATCGGATGGGGGCGTCCAGTCGCCGAGCGACGATCGCGCCACTCGCTTGCGCAGGCCTTTCCCGATCTTGCGACGCTCACTGCGCGGCGTCTGACGCGCCCGCAAAGTCGCCCTGCCGTCCGGTTCGTTCTCGAGAGCCAGCTGACCGGCAGGCCTGTTCAGCGGGTCCATGTCGGGCTCTCTTTCGTCGGGCGTGCGAAACTCGCGCTCGATCTTATGCCCGCCGGATTGTGCGCCGCGCGACGAGTTCCTTAACTACCCGCCTGGGCAATCAACTCGACAGCGCGGTCGGCGCACAGTTCCGGATCCGGCATTCTCCCGATACCGAGGCATTCGACAACGGCGAACGACGCATCCGGTGTGGTTTCCACGCCGAGCGCCCACCCGAAGTAGTGATTCCAGGCGAGTACGGCTCGGTGGCCACTGTGCTGCGGAATCTCGCTGCCCAGAACGAGTACTGCGTCGAACGCGGGGCCGTCGCACCAGATGACCGATTCGGCGAAGGTGGAGCTGGCGACGGCGACTACGTACCTGTGACAAGTCGATTCACTCGGAATGGCGATGTGTGCACGCATGGTCGCTCCTCCGGCTCGGTTGCGATCGGAGGGTTCCCCGTTGCCGGCGCCGAAAAAACGCTTGTCAGATTACGTCCCGGCCACAGATCTACGACGCAGACGGTGCCTGAGATGTTTTTGTGCTGCCCGCGCGACCGAGCGAGTCGAGAGATACTGTTCGGCCGGTATCAACCGGGAACCGAACAAGTAGAACCTTCGGGCTTCGTCGTGGTCGTGGGTGGCCGCGGAGATGAGCAGACGTTCGATCGCGGTGAACTTTCGCCCACCGGCGTAACCGCTCATGTAGTCGATGTGATTCGTCATACTTGCTCTGGCGCTACGGTATTCGGTCAATGCAGCGGTCACGTTCCGATGTGAGTCGAGTGTGTCTGCCGGCGTCTCCGTCAGCATGTGCGCGGTCGCATCGACCAGCATCTGAGCGGTCTCGAGTGCCCACGAGCATCCGATACCCCACAACGGGTCGTTGGTTGCCGCAGCGTCGCCGATGAGTGCGAACCCGTTACCTACGGGTTCGGTGAGGGTTGTGGAGAAGTGTTTGGTACCAACGATCTTCCCGACGATGTGCTCTCGCCGAACAAGCGGAGCGCCGGGTAATGCGTTGGCGTACTCGAGGAAAGCAGTAGACAGGTCGTCAGCGAACGAGCCGAGCTTGTCGAGGGCAGGGAAGACCACCAGCACGCTGATTCCGCCGTCGTTGGGGAGCAGATAGGCGACGTCGGGATCCATGAACCACGACAATGACGTTTCTCCGCCGGGTCGTTCAAGTCCGGAGAGTTGGGCGAAATAGCTGAAACGCCCGTTGGATGCAGTCACGGAGTCGCAACGAGCGGATCGTGCGACGGTCGAATCCTTGCCGTCCGCTCCGACGGTCAATCGTGCTTCGACAGTGAAGACCGAACCCTGTTCGGTGCCGTAGACGCCTGCAGTAGTGCCCTTCTCGGTCAGCAGTCCGGAAACGCGATACCCGAGAAGAAGGTCGACGTTCGGGTAGTCGTTCGCGAGTTGGCGCAGTAGGGGGTCGAGAGTTTCCCTTCGGACGTTGAACCCAGGTGGCGGTGAGTTCTCTGCCGCGTCAGGGGTGATCACTCCCCAAGGGGTCCAGAATGTCGGAACGGTTTCCACCATTCCCAGGGCGAGCAGTTTTTCCGTGGCGCCGAGTCGTTGCAAGATCGGGGCACCGCACGGTTGCAGGTGGTGAGTGCACAGGACTTTGTGCGCCCGGATGTCGGAGCGAGCGTCGAGAAGCGCTATCCGCAGACCTTGCTGGGCGTACATGATGGCGGCCGCGCATCCCGCGATGCTCGCGCCGACAATCACAACGTCATACTTTTCCCGTGCCTTCGAAGTCACTCGATCAGCTTAATGCATAAGGTTATAACTTAAATATGACTGGATTCAGTCATCGTGTTCGGGCGTTAAGTCCCGAACTGCGGCCCGGATGGACTGTTCACGAAGCTCGTTCTCTCTGCGCAGTTCACGACGCCGTCGCCCGGCCTCGAATCGCTGCCTGGCGATTGTTCCGGTCGGCCGGAGTTGGGGTACCTCAGCCGGTTTCCCGTCGCTTCCCATCGCCACCATCGTGAAATAGCAACTATTGGTGTGTCGAGATTTTCCGAGAAGAATGTCTTCGGTTTCGACTCGAATTCCGATTTCCATCGAGGTGCGCCCGGTGTAATTGACGGAAGCGCTGAACGTGACGAGTTCGCCGACATGCACCGGTTCGCGGAACACCACACGATCCACCGACAGAGTCACGACGTAGGTCTGGGCATATCGACTCGCGCACGCATAGGCAACCTGGTCGAGAAACTTCAGAATCGTTCCGCCGTGCACGTTGCCCGAGAAGTTTGACATGTCCGGTGTCATGAGGACGGACATGGACAAGGTTTGTTTCGACGCTTGCTGCGATGCTTGCTTCAATTCAGGTAGGGAGTTCGATTCAGACATCAAGCGGGCCTCTTCGGTTCGGTGGACGGTGAAGAGACCGTATCCGGCAAAGAGGGTTACCCGCGCGTTCGGAAGAGCGCGGTGTCAGAGTTCGGGACAGTGCCCGTGTGGAGGACGTATTCGCTGGTGGCGACGGGGCCGGCCGCGCTCGACCTGAGATAGGGCTCGAGCGTCGAGCGGAGGTGCGCTGACATCGAAGCCCAATTCCCTGCGCCTCGAACCGCCTCGCGAAAGTTCTTCAACGCCGGCGCCTGGTCGCACAGTTCCTCGACGGGATCCGAACCGGCTGGTAGTTGCCACTCGAGCAGGTGCGAGGCCGAGCTCACCGACTCCAATCCAGCTGCTGCCTTCTCGAATTCGCTCGGGCTCGACCATGTCGTCGGTAGTGGTGTGATGCCATTCCACGCAGAGGCGGCCTCCCTTCGGAGTGCTGCTGCCCACCCGTTCTCCGACCACGTTGCGACACAAATGCTTCCACCCGGGCGGGTCACCCGCATCATCTCTGCGAGGGCGATCGCAGGGTTGGGACAGAAGATGATCCCGAAGATGCTGACACAGGCGTCGGCGCTCGAATCCGACCACGGCAGAGACTGTGCATCGCCGATCGTGAAAGTGGGTTCGGTAGTTCCGGGGCGAGGAATCCAGCGTTCGCGCGCGACCTCCAGCTGGCTGGCGGAGAGGTCGAGTGCGTGGACCGCGATCCCGGACTGGGCCGCCGGGAGCGTAAAGTTCCCCGTTCCGGCGCAGACGTCGTACGCCGTGCTCACGTGCCCGATCGAGCGCAGCGCCTCTGTCGATGCAGGTGAGAGTTGTTCGGCAAGAGGGGAATATGCCGCACCGTTCCAGTTTCCCCGATTCACGACAAGCTCCTTTCGACTGCGTCGATGACCGTATCGAGCGCTGCGCCTGCCGCACGCGCTGCTTCGCCGGGGTTGCGTTCCTCGATGGCAGCGATCAAGGGTCGGTGCTCGTCGACGTGGAAACCTGGACCGACACTGACGGCGGACAGCGAATCCGTCACGGCGGCAAGGACTCCCCGGTAGACGTCGATCAGTGCGGAATTGTGGGACGCCTCGACGATCGAAAGGTGCAAGGCCATGCCGGCTTCGACAGTGAAGCCGCCGACGTGACCGGGGTGGGCATTCCAGGCTGCATGTATCCGCGCGAGATCTTCGGGGGTGTGGCGCTGCGCTGCAAGTCGCGCGGCTTCGACCTCGAGTCCGCGTCGCAGGCTCAGTACGTCGAGAACGTCACCTCTGGCGAGCCTGCGCCCGAGTAGTCCTTCGACCGGCGACGCCGCCATGACGTACACGCCGCCACCGTGGCGTACGGACAGAACTCCGGCGTGGGCAAGCGCCCGTACCGCTTCGCGCATGGTGTTTCGGGCGACTCCCAATTCTTCGACCAATGCGGTCTCCGGCGGGAGTTTCGATCCGACGGGCCATCGACCGGTCGAGATCGCCTCCTCGATCGCCGCGGCGACGATGTCTACCTTGCGTCCGGAATCGGCCATGTATGTCACCTCGGATAAGTGGGTCAATGACTTGATCGAGGTTAGCGTGCCCGACCAAGTGGGTCAATGACTCGGAAATTACCCGCGTACGTCCAGGCTGCGGGCGTAGTGCTCCTTGAATACCTCGAGATGTGCCCAAGATTCCAAGCCGCTGACACCGTCGATCCCGCGGATTCGTTCGGACAGCGCATGCAGGTCGCTCGAGGAGTTGGCGGCAACCGTCGCGATCACGTCGTATCGTCCGAGGGTCCGGGCGAGGAATTCGATTCCGGGCAGCGACTCGATCTCCGATACCGCGTTGTCGTCCCGTGAGCCCAGATTGACGCCGATGCCCATCGCCAGCGTTCGGCCACCACCTCGCCGCTTGACGACAGCGCCGACGCGCAGTGCCGTGCTCGCGATCAGATGATTGACCCGGTTGCGCACGGCGCTCGGCGACAGTCCGGTGTGTTCGGCCAGCTCGAGAAAGGGCATTCGCCCGTTGCGCTCGAGCAGTTCGATCAACGCGACATCTGTCGAGTCGAGTCGGATATCGGCTTGTAAAGCGGTCTCGGGCATGAAGATTCCCTTGATGACGTCGACGTAGACCAGCGTGCTCACGGATCGAACGCCACGTTGTGAGCGGAGTTCGGCGATGGCACGGTACAGATCGTCGTGACTGGGCACCCGAAGTTCCGCAATCACGTTGTACTGCCCGCTGACTGCCGAGATGTAGACGGCGGCCTCGGATGCGATCAACGCGTCCAGCACCGGGGTCATCGGTCCGGACACCGCGATCGAGACGTGTGCAAGCGCCTTCAACCCGAGAAGTTCGGGGTGCGCGACGGCCACTACGGACACCGTTCCCGAGTCGAGTAGCGCCTGCACTCTGGTGGACACCGCCGCTCGTGGGGCGTCGACCGCCACGGACAGTTCGCGGTACGTCGCTCGCCCGTTGCGCTGAAGTGCGGCAATGAGCTTGGAATCGAGATCGACCGTCATGGTTGCCCCAACTTTTCCAGAGATTTTTCTGTATGAGCTTCCTATTAGAACAGTCGCATGTGGCCATGAATGATGTGGATAAGTGCAGAAATGCTCGAAAACTCATACAAAAAAGTTGTATACCGCCTGGTCTGAAACTTTGATGCATTGCATAGCTACAGGTCAGGGCGTAGTTTTCGCTCAACACGCAGTGACCTGCACCACCATCTCGACGAAGGACCACCATGCGCAAGTTGCACACGCACGAAGCCTCGCCTCTCGACGCCACCGGCACGATCTTCACCGGCGCCAAGATCCACACCGTTGACGACAGCACGGTGGGAGCCGAAGCGTTCCTGGTGTTCGGAAACCGCTTTGCAGCGGTGGGAACGCTCGAGGAATGCCGCACCGAGGCGCGTCGGCTGAGCACTCGCACAACCGCGGTGGTCGAACTCGACGGCGCCACCGTCGTCCCCGGCTTCGTCGATCCACATGCACACCCGTTGATGTACGGGCAGATGCTCAGCTGGGTGGACTGTGGGCCGGAGAAGGCACATTCCATCCCCGGAATCATTGCGCTACTTCAGGAAGCGGCGCTCACAGCACCTGCGGGCGTCCCGATTCGCGGATACGGCTACGAGCACCGCAACCTGATCGAAGGGCGTCACCCGCTCAAGGAAGAGCTCGATCAGGTGGCCACCGATCGCGAGGTCTACCTCATGAACGCGAGCGGTCACGGCGGCGTCGTCAACTCCTTCACTTTCGACAAGCACGGTATCGACGCGAGCACCGAGAATCCGGCCGGTGGCGAGTTCTTCCGAGATGAAGACGGCGAACTCACCGGTGAGCTCTCCGACGCCGCGTGCAACATTCTCACCGGCGTCAACGGAGTGAAGGTCGGCCATCACGGCCCCAACTTCCATCTCGAGGACGAGCCGGAAGAGCACCTTCGCCAGCTGTCGGTCGCTCAGGACAAGTTCCTGGCCGGTGGCGTCACCACCATCGGTGACTGCCAGGTGACCCGGCGTGAATTCGACATGTACCTGCGTCTGGCCGAGCAGGATCAGCTCAAGACCCGCGTCAGCATGTACATGCTCAGCCACCTCCTCGATCACGTCATCGACACGGGAATGCACGGCGCCTTCGGCAATTCGCGGCTCGCGTTCGGCGGCATCAAGTTCTACGCCGACGGCACACTCGGAGGCTGGACCGCATACTTCCCCGACGGCTACGTGGGCGACCCGTGCCGCACCGGGCAGCTCTACCACGAGCCGGCGGACTACTCGGAGCTGATTGCCAAGGCACATTCGGTGGGTCTGCAGACCGCCACGCACGCTCAGTCACCGACCGCCATCGACATGGTGCTCGATGCCATCGAAGCTGCGCAGAAGGCTCACCCCGACGCCGACGCTCGTCACCGCATCGAGCATTGCGGACTCCCGACGGCCGAGCAGATCGCAAGGATGAACCTGGCCGGTGTCTACCCGGTGAACCAGCCACAGCACTACTACAACTGGGGCGAGGGCGTCACCGCTGCGATCGGCACTCCGGGCGAGCGGTTCAACCCGCTCGGCGAGTTCATCGCTGCCGAAGTTCCCGTGACCATCAGCTCCGACGCCCCCGTCGCAGAGCCGAAGCCGCTCGAAGCAATTCAGGCAGCCGTTACTCGTGTGACGCGTCAGGGTCATCAGCTCGGCTCCGATGCACTCCGCATCACCGCCGACCAGGCATTGCAGGCTCATACCCTCAACGGTGCGCGTGCGCTGGGCCGCGAAGCAGAGCTGGGCAGCATCTCGGTCGGCAAGCGGGCCGACTTCGTCATTCTGGGCGCGGATCCCCTCGAGGTTCCGGCCGACGCGATTGCGCAGATCGAGGTCCGAGAGACCTGGATCGACGGCGAACTCGCACATTCAGGTCATAACCACCTATTGTCGAGCACTTCGACCACCGAGGAAAAGTAATGAACCGAGAGCAACAGATCGTGAAGGCCCGCAAGGCGGGATTTGCAGCCTTCGTCGGTACAACTATCGAGTGGTACGACTTCTACGTGTATGCCACGGCAGCCGCCCTGGTGTTCGGTGACATCTTCTTCCCACCCGGAACCGACCGCCTGACCGGCGTTGCGGCGGCGTTCGCGACATACGCCGTCGGTTTCTTCGCTCGCCCGCTCGGCGGAATCGTGTTCGGCCATGTCGGTGACAAGATGGGCCGACGCACCGCATTGGTGGTGACTTTGACGCTGATGGGTGCAGGCACGTTCCTCATCGGCATGTTGCCCACTTACGCGTCGATCGGGTTCTGGGCGCCGTTACTGCTGGTACTGCTCCGCTTCGTCCAAGGCTTTGCCGTCGGCGGCGAATGGGGCGGCGCGGTCCTGATGGCCGTCGAGCATGCACCCGAGGACAAGAAGACCTTCTACGGCGGTTTCGCTCAGCTGGGCAACCCGGCCGGCGCGCTCCTGGCCACAGGTTTCTTCAGCATTCTCTCCACCTTCGGCGACGACGCTCTGCGCGAGTGGGCTTGGCGACTGCCGTTCCTCTGCTCGGCGCTGCTGATTCTCGTCGGCTTGGTCGTTCGCCTGAAGGTCGAAGAGTCCCCGGTTTTCGAATCCGAGGTGAAGTCCGCGGACGTACCGGAAATGCTCCCGCTCAAGTACGCGCTGGTGACCAACTGGCGCCCGATCATCCTGGGCATCGGCATTCTGCCCGTCGCAGTCGGCGGCTACTACCTCGTGACGACCTTCATCACGGCATACGCAACCGACCCCGACGTCGGATTGTCGGAGACGTTGATTCTCAACGCGCTCAGTGTCGCTGCAGTGGTCGAGTTGATCGCGACTCTCGGCGTGGCGTGGCTCGGCGACAAGGTGGGACGCGTCCGCGTCGTCATCTGGGGCCTTGCGGCAGTCGCGATTCTCGCAGCGCCGCAGTTCCTGGTGCTGAAGTCCGGATCCGTGTTCCTGATCTTCCTGACCTTCGCTGTCATGCGACTGGTGCTGGCGGCCACGTACGGTCCGATCGCCGCTGTTCTGTCGCAGATGTTCAAGCCGCAGGCGCGCTACACGAGCATCTCGTTGGCGTACCAGGGTGCAGGCGCTATCTTCGGCGGACTGTCACCGCTGGTGTCGACGCTGATGTACAAGGCAACCGGCAGCATCTGGCCGGTCATCGCACTGCTGATCGGCATGTGCATCCTGAGCATCGTGTGCCTGCTCTTCGCTCCGCAGCACGTGGACGAGGCGACCGATACCGACAGTGCTCAGCAGGGCCTGAACAAGGAATCGGCTTCCGCCTGATTGCCGAGAGTCGGCTTCCGCCTGACTGCCGAGAGTCGGCTTCCGCCTGACAACTGAAAACACGACAGCTGGGGCAGTACACGATTTCCGTGTACTGCCCCAGCTGTCGTTTCAGGTCAGTTGTCGCTCAGCGCCGGTTACGCGCCGACGAGATGGCGATGAAAATGATCGCTGCGTCGGTGGGCCTGGCTGAGATTTCTGATCTCACGCAGCCAGAAGTGAGACGCCAGCGTGTTACTGCTTCCGTAACCAGTGCCGGACGTGTCTTCGTCGATCAGGGCGACAAGCGCTTTGATCAGGCTGGTGACCTTGAGGTTGTTGGTCTGAGAATGTCGGAGCAACAGCTCGGCGGCTTCGTCGGTGCTGCAACGGTAGAGGGTGCAGACGATTTCGATACCGCGCTCGCGGATCCGGCCCGAAGTAGTCGGGATCCGTAGACCGTTCGTCGAGTTGCTGTTCGTCTGGTTGTTCGTGTCGTCGGGGTGAATCATGGTGTTGATCAAGGTATTCCTTTGAACCGCAGGGTCTTTGGGCCCGTGCGGTGTGTAGCGCATGTTGATACTGGTGCAGTCGGTACGCGATTGGCGGCGGACTCCGTCGGAGCCTTCGGCCTGGTCAACAATCTGCGGGACTGATGAAAGTGCGTAGTGATCAAAGGCGCGGATTTGCACCGAACTGGAAGTCTGCCCCTGGAACGAATACTGGAACTGTTGTTCCGGGCGAAGCGACCGGCTGCCTGACTGACGGCTGCCCTCTGATAACCCCACCGTACGTCATCGATTGAGTTTCAGCTAATTCTATTTCGAGCGGCTGAGAGCACTGTGGCCCGTATTACCTGCTCAAGAGGCATTTATGTGGCCGATTATTGCTTGCTTGGTGGTAGCCCAGGCGTCGGTCGTCGGGTTGCCGAACTCGCCGTGGCCGACGCCGGGAAGTTCGATCAGATCGACCACGTCGCCTGCTGCTCGGGCGGCACGGGCATAGCGCCGACTCTGTTCGACCGACACGACCTTGTCTCCGAGTCCGTGGATCACCGTGACGGGGAGGCCGGTGGGGAGGTGCTCGATCGGTGATGCGATGCGGTAGCGATCGGGATGATCGGTAGGCATGCCGCCCAGAAGATTTCGAACAAATCGATCTTTGCCCGCGGTTGCGGCGAGCGTCATGTCGAAGACGCCGGCCATGATCGTCGTCGAGCGAACCGGCACCGAGAGGTTTGGTTCCGGGGCGTCTGCACCCTGTTGGGATCGCGATGCGACCCAGGCGGCAAGTTGTCCACCCGCGGAGTAGCCGGCGATGTGTACACGGCTCAAATCCAGTCGCCCGGAGGCCTTTTCCTGAACGATGCCGGCCAGGGCGTTGGTGGCCGTAACGGTATCGGAGAGCGTGGTCGGCCAACCACCCTGACCGCCGACGCGTCTGTATTCGATGTTCCAGACCGCAATTCCGTACGGGGTCAGGGTTTTTGCCCACGCGCCCGCGTATTCGAGATTGCTCTTCTGGGCCCATCCACCGCCGTGAATGAGTACGACGACCGGCAGGTCACCGTCCGATCCTTCTGGAAGATACAGATCGCCGAAAGTGTCTGCGGCCGCGGCGTAGGCGATGCGGACCGGAGCGACGTCGCGGTCGAGGCCGGTCGCACTGCTGACAGATGCGAGGAGGGCGAGTGCACAGACCAGCACTACGGCGAGATACCCGGCCAAGCGGTCGCGGGAGCGGTGCGCGATGACCTGATTCCTCTCGGCAGGCGACGGACGATAATTCGGAAATCAGTCTATCGGTGCCAGGTGAATTTATGGTGTGAGCGAATGGGCCGTGCTCGCTCGCACGCGGAGTTCGCTACGCGTATAGCTCTGAACTGGGGGTTCGTCACCGTTGACCAGAGCCAACAGTGCATCTACGGCCGCTGCCGCCTGTTCTTGGGGGAAGAAGTCGAAGGCAGTGATCGGGGGCTGGGAAACCAGCAGGGCGGGTTCGTCACTGTCCTGTGCAATCAAGACGTCACCGGGAATCGACAGCCCGAGATCGAGGGCCGCTCGCGCCGCTGCCGGGGCGCAACCGAGAATCAACGACAGGATCGCGTCCGGCGGAGTCGAGGAGTCGAGGGCCTCGCGGGTGGCCGCATACGCGGCGCCGATGAGGCCTTCGACGGTGCTGGCGCCCGGAAACGACGTCAATTCCTCGCTGGTGCGTGGTGCCACGCCTCGGGCGCGGCACCACTCGAAGTAAGCGAAAGTCGTTGCGCGGGTCCACTCCGAATGCATTCCGGGAGTGAGGACGAAAATGTCCCTTGCGCCACGTTCGGCGAGGTCTTGTGCGACCCGTATCCGTACGACGAGGTCTGCATCATGATCAGCGGCCGGGTGGCGCTGATCGACCTCGATGGAAACCGTCGCGAATTCTCCGCTGGGGAAGCATTTTTCGTGCCGCAGTCGTTTCGCGGTACCTGGGAGACGGTTGAGCCGTCGAAGAAGTTTTTCGTCGCGCTCCCCGGATCGCGCTCATGACGGTGGAAACTTCGATGACTGTCGCAGCGTTTGGTCACGTGATCAACGGAACGTGCGAGAGTCCGGCAGGTAGACCTTCCGTGCTGGTCGATCCGGTGACCGACAATGTATACGCCCGTGCTGCCGTCGGTTCCGCCGATGACGTCGACCGAGCCTGCCGTTCGTCCGAGAAGGCTGCGCGGTCCTGGCGCCGGTCCACCCCTGCGCGCCGTCAGGAGTTGCTGCTGGCCCTCGCGGACGCGCTGGAAGCAAACGCGAAATATTTCCTCGAGGTCGAATGCCGCAGTACCGGCAAGCCTCTCAGGCAGGTGCGAGACGACGAGATCCCGCAGTGTGTTGACTTTCTGCGGTACTTCGCGGGTATTGCCCGCTCTCTGCCGGGCGTTGCCGCAATGGAGTACACGGAGGGTGCTACGTCTTATGTCAGACGTGAACCCATTGGCGTGATCGGTGCGATCGCTCCTTGGAACTACCCGTTGATGATGGCGGTCTGGAAGATCGCGCCGGCACTCGCGACGGGAAACACCCTCGTGCTCAAGCCGGCCGAGGAGACGCCGGAAACCGCGGTGATGCTGGGAGTGCTTGCAGCGCAGATCTATCCGCCCGGGGTGTTGAACGTAGTGTGCGGCGATCGCGATACCGGAGCCGCGCTCGTCGCTCATCCGGTTCCTCGGATGATTGCGCTGACGGGATCGACGAGAGCGGGGATTTCGGTCGCAAAGGCCGCGTCGGAAGACGTCAAGCTGTTGCATCTCGAACTCGGAGGCAAGGCACCCGCCGTTGTTTTCGCCGACGCGGACCTCGACGGCGCAGTCGCGGGGATTGTTGCCGGGGCCTTTTACAACAGCGGTCAAGATTGCACCGCTGCGACGAGGATTCTCGTTCAAGAGGAGGTTGCGGAGGAGTTCACCGAGAAGTTGACGGCTGCGGCCGCGGACTTGAGGTTGGGCGGACCGGAATCGGGCGATTGTCTCGGCCCCCTGGTCAGCCGCGCTCACCGTGATCGAGTGGCGGAGTTGGTAGAGAGACGCTCAGCAAATACGAACGTATGTATTGGCGGGGGAAAGCCAGCTGGACCAGGGTTTTTCTATCTGCCGACTGTTATTTCCGGGGTGCAGCAGGAAGATGAACTGGTCCAGGAAGAGATATTCGGGCCGGTTGTCACCGTGCAGTCGTTCTCCACCGAGGCTGAAGCGATCGAACTTGCGAACGGGACCAAGTACGCTCTCGCGTCGAGCGTGTGGACGTCCGACCACGGCACCGCGATGAGGATGACGGCCGAACTGGACTTCGGCTGCGTCTGGGTGGGAGCCCACGGAATGCTCGCCGCTGAGATGCCTCACGGTGGCTTCGCTGGGTCGGGTTACGGCAAGGATCTGTCGGAGCTCGCACTGGCGGAGTACACGAGGGCCAAGCACGTCATGCATGTGACGAGCGTCTGACTCCTCGGCAATATCCAACGACGGCCACCTGCCCGCGCTGCGGGACGGTGGCCGTCGTCGTGCCTCGGTGGACCTGCAAGCTGCTGTTTGAATATGTTGCAGTGCAACATGTTTAGAGAGAATTTTCGTTGATTCGGGTCGCGAATGCCGGTAAAGTGACGTGTGCAACATTGCGCACTTCGGCGCACATTCAACCCCACTTTCAATTCTGACTCCAGGAGACTGCCATGGGTTCATCCGACATCGATCTCAAAGCGCTCGACAGCGTTATCACCGTCGCCGGTGCATTGGCGGCGATATTCGGCGGAATCGCCGGAGTTGCCGGGCTGGCCACTTTTCTCGGAACCGGCGGCGGTTCTTAGGTTTTCAGCTGACATCAGTGAGGCTCGGACCGTTCGATTCTGACGATCAGATCCGCGCGTGGCCTGACTGCGCTGATCAACTCGGCGTTCGGCTGATCTACCCGTTTCACCCACTCTGCAGCCGCTTCGGAACTCTTTCCGAAGCGGCTGTGGCGTTTCACCAAGCGCTTCGTCCGAGTTTCCTCCGGAACGTCGAGATACCAGACCTCGTCGAGTGCTGCTCGCACTTCCTGCCATCCACCACTGGGTAGGAGGAGATAGTTCCCCTCGGTGACTATCAGCGGTGTACATGGATCGACAGCCGTTGTGCTGCCTATTGATTCGTCGAACTCGCGATCGAAGACCGGAGCATAGACCGTCGAGTTCGAGGCTCGGAGTCGGCGTAGTAGAGCCGCGTAGCCGTCGACGTCGAAGGTGTCCGGTGCGCCTTTGCGTTCATGCCTGCCGAGTCGGTCGAGTTCCCGATTGGCAAGATGAAAACCGTCCATCTCGACGATGGAGCAACGAGAACCTAATTTCCGCACAATTGCCTGTGACACCGTCGACTTTCCGGCTCCCGGTGCGCCCGTGATGCCGAGGATTCTCCGACCGTCGTCGGTGATCAGGGAAGCAGCGCGTGAAGCAAGTTGGTCGAGCGTCAGCGAGACGGTCGGCGGTGAGGTCGTCACGTGTTGCTCCGATCAGTCCGAAGGGCCGGTGCATCGAGAGTACGCCGGAGGCTTTCGGCCATTGACAGTCTGAATGGACTGTGAAACTGTGATCCATGCCACTCGAGAAGTTGGAGGTGAGACCGTGACCCTGCGCGATGCGCAGCGCGAAGCGACGCGCCACCGGATTCTCGATGCGGCAACGGATTTACTGATAGCGGACGGTTATTCATCTCTGACGGCGCAGTCGGTGCAAACCGCTGCCGGAGTCAGTCGGGGCGCTCTGCTGCACCACTTTCCGAACATGCAGGAGCTCACTGCGGCGTTGGTGTCGAACATCGTCGTACGGAACGAGGTGGCGGTAAGAGCTGCCATGTCTCGGCAGGATTCGTCGGTTGACACGATCGAGAACTCGATCTCCGCTCTGTATTCGGCGTTGACTCAGCCGCCATTTCAAGCGGAACTCGAACTGTGGTCCGCAGCGCGGACGGATCCGGTGTTGGCCGAGGTGCTCCGGGAATCGGAGCGAATCGCCGGACGGGATCTGCGGCGAGTTGTCCACGACGCTTTCGGTCCCGAAATTGTTGCTTCCGAGAACTATTCGCAGATTGCAGATCTGACGGTGCTGATGCTCCGTGGTTTGGCGCTGTCCCCGGGCAGTGCAGAAGAGCGACGCGTCTGCGCGTCGTTCGATCAGTCAATGGGCAGGCGTCGTTCGCCTGCTCCTCACCCAGAACTAGCGCAACTCGTTCCGAGCGAGGCGCGCTCTGTCGACAGGACCGATGATGACGGATTTTGCGACCCTGAAGTACGAGACGTCCGGTGGTAAAGCGTATATCACGCTCAACCGTCCCGATCGGCTCAACGCGATCGACGACCGGATGCCGTCGGACATTCGAAACGCGGTGGCAGCAGCCAATGACGACGACGAGGTCCGTGTGATCGTCTTGCAAGGTGCGGGCAAGGCGTTTTGTGCCGGGTACGACCTCAAGAAGTTTGCCGAAGGCGACCTTGACGGAAAGTGGAACCAGGGCCCGGTCTGGGACCCCATCAAGGACTTTCGCGGGATGAAGCAGAACACCGACGACTTCTTCACGCTCTGGCGATCGCTCAAGCCGACGATCTGCAAGGTTCAGGGATATGCGATTGCCGGTGGGAGTGACATCGCGCTGTCCTGCGACATGCTGATCATGGCCGACGACGCTCGCATCGGATACCCGCCTGCGCGTGTGTGGGGTTGCCCGACGACGGCGATGTGGGTGTACCGGCTCGGAGCCCAGCGTGCCAAGCGAATGCTGTTGACGGGAGACACCATTGACGGTGTCACTGCGGCTGACTGGGGATTGGCGCTCGAAGCGGTGCCGGCCGACGAATTGGACTCGGCGGTGGAAGCGTTGGCGGATCGCATCGCCGGTGTTCCGCTCAATCAGTTGGCCATGCAGAAGATGATGATCAACCAGGCGTACGACAACATGGGATTGCAAGGCACCCAGGTACTGGCAACCCTGTTCGACGGAATTACGCGTCACTCCCCGGAGGGGCGCTGGTTCAAGGATTTTGCCGAGCGCGACGGATTCCATGCCGCGGTTCAGTACCGCGATTCCGGACGCAAGATTCCAGACGGAGGCGGGCCGCTCCCCGCGTCCGACACCCCTCCTCGATAGAAAGTGGATGTGAGATGAGCAGTGTTCTCGAAACGTCGTACTTCCCCGCTGACGTGTCTGACCCGATAGAGGAGCAAACGGTGGGTGGGCTGCTGCGAGAGTGCGCCGCGGACTCGCCGAATCTGATTGCAATCAGAGAAGTGGTTCCGACGCAATCGCATTCGCTTTCCGGGGCGGCTGAAACCGATCGCACGTGGACCTTCGCGGAGCTTCTCGACGAAGCAGAGGGGTGTGCGCACTACCTCTTGTCTCGGTTCGACTGTGGAGATCGGATCACTGTCTGGGCTCCGAACGTTCCGGAATGGATGATTCTGCAATACGGCGCCGCGCTCGCCGGGATGGTTCTGGTGACCGCCAATCCGGCGTTGGGTGCGGAGGAGCTGGCGTACGTCTTGTCGCAGTCCCAGTCTCGGGGGCTCTTCCACACCGGAAAGTTTCGCGGTGGCGATATGGCAGCGGTTGCATCCGAGGCGATTTCGATTTCGGGAGAAGAAGTTCTCGCAGTCAACTTCGAGGAGTGGGATCGCCAGGTTCGAGGTTGGGCGGGCGAACGGGGCGCTCTGCCGGAAGTCTCGCCTGACGACAATGCGCAGATCCAGTACACGTCGGGAACCACCGGAGTTCCCAAAGGTGCTCTGTTGCATCACCGCGGATTGGTCAACAATGCCGATTTTGTGAGTCGGAGAGGCCGATTCCCTGAGCGGGGTTCGGTTGTGTCGGCCATGCCGCTGTTCCACACCGCCGGGTGCGGCATCCTGGTTCTCGGCGCCGCGCAGCGAAGAATGTCGATCGGCCTGATCCAGTACTTCGATCCGACTGCGGTTCTCGATGCGGCGGAACGCTTTCACGCTGACGTGGTCAGTGGAGTGCCGACGATGCTGATCGCGATGATCAACGACGCCAGCTTCGCGAGTCGCGACTTTTCGGCCTGTTCGGTGGTCGTATCCGGCGGGTCGTCGGTCCCGCCCGAACTCGTCAGCACGGTGGAGTCGGCCTTCGGGGCGGGGTTCAGCATCGTCTACGGACAAACCGAGGCCAGCCCCGTCATCACACAGACCAGCCCGGCCGACACCCCCGAGGACAAGTCGGAGACGGTCGGACTCGCGTTGCCGCAGGTCGAAGTGAAGATCTCCGACGTCGTGACCGGGGACAGCGTGCCGCTCGGCGAACAAGGCGAGATCTGCGCGCGCGGGTACCTCGTCATGACCGAGTACTTCCGTAATCCGGAGGCTTCGGCCGACACTGTGGACAAGGACGGTTGGTTGCATACCGGCGATTTGGGGACGATGGACGAACGTGGATACGTCCGGGTTACCGGCCGCCTCAAGGACATGATCATCCGCGGCGGTGAGAACATCTATCCGCGTGAGGTCGAGTCCGTGATCTTCACACATCCGAAGATTCTCGACGTGGCGGTCGTGGGTGTGCCCGACGAGGTGTGGGGTGAGCGAGTTGTCGCCGTCATCCGCTGGAAGGACGAGTCCGACCAACCGACCGCCGCCGAGCTGGTCGAGTTCTGCACCGAGCGACTGGCGCGCCACAAGGCGCCCAAGGAGTGGTTCAGCGCGGAGGCGTTCCCACTGACAGGGTCGGGCAAGATCCAGAAATATCGAATTGCGAGCCTGGTCGGCGAAGGCGTGTACGGCGTCGTCAACTGATCGGTGCTCATAGCACGTCGGAGCGATTCTGTCTGGGTTATCCCCGTAAATCGCTTCGACGTGCCCTGTTTATCCTGGTGCCGTGAGTTCAACCTTCGGTGAGACCGGACACAACGCCACCTCCAACCGCATTCGCGCCACAGCGTTTGCGTCGAAGGTGATGTCCGCGTCCGACGCCGTGAAGTTCATCAACCCGGGCGACACCGTCGCGATCAGCGGTTTCGCAAGCGCCGGTACACCCAAGGTTGTCATTCCGGCCCTGGCCGAGCGCATTCACCGGACCCGCGGCAACGGATCGAACTTCACGATCAATCTCCTGACCGGCGCTTCTGTGTCCACCGAGACCGAAAGGCTGCTCGCGGAGGTCGACGGAATCGCGCTGCGCATGCCGTATCAGTCCGAGGCCACCGCACGTCGCCGGATCAACGACGGTCGTATGGACTACGTGGACATCCATCTCTCCCACGTGGCTCAGCAGGTGTGGGAGGGCTACTACGGCAACGTAGACGTCGCGGTGGTCGAGGTCGCCGGTATCACCGAATCAGGGGAACTGATTCCCTCCGCGTCGATTGGCAACAACAAGACCTGGCTGGACGTCGCCGACAGGGTCATCCTCGAAGTCAACTCGTGGGTGCCCGAGGCGATGGAAGGTATTCACGACGTCTATTACGGCACCGCGCTGCCGCCGCATCGCAAGCCGCTCGAGATCATTCGTGTCGAGGACCGGATCGGCCAGACCACGTTCCGAGTGGATCCCACGAAGGTTGTGGCCGTTGTCGAGACCAACTGCCGTGACAGCGCGAGCCCTCTCACTGCACCCGATGCCGTCAGTGAGGCGATCGCCGGCCACGTCCTGGAATTCTTCGACTTCGAGGTGCGCGCCGGACGGATGCCGGCCGATACGTTGCTTCCGCTGCAGGCGGGCATCGGCAATGTCGCCAACGCGGTGCTCGGAGGGCTCGATCGGGGGCCGTATCGCGGCCTGACCTGCTACTCCGAGGTCATCCAGGACGGGATGCTGAAGCTGATCAAGGACGGAACCGTCGCGCATGCGTCGTCGACGGCTTTGGCGCTCACCGAAGAGGGCATCGAAGAACTGACCGCGAACATCGACTTCTACCGCCACCACATCACGCTCCGTCCGCAGGAGATCAGCAACCACCCGGAGGTGGTGCGCAGACTCGGAATCATCGCCATGAACGGCATGCTCGAGGCCGACATCTACGGCAACGTGAACTCGACGCACGTCATGGGGACGAAGATCATGAACGGAATCGGCGGCTCGGGGGACTTCGCCCGCAACGGCTACGTGTCCATGTTCCTGAGCCCGTCGACGGCCCGCGGCGGTGAGATCTCGGCGATCGTGCCGATGGTTCCGCACGTCGACCACACCGAGCACGACACTCAGGTGTTGGTGACCGAGCAGGGGTTGGCGGATCTGCGCGGTCTGTCGCCGCGGCGACGCGCGCGCCTGATCGTCGACAAGTGTGCTCACCCGGAGTTCCGGCCACTGCTCCACGATTACATCGCTCGCGCCGACGCTCAACCGGGTGCGGGGCAGACGCCGCACATCCTGGGCGAGGCATTCTCGTTCCATCAGCGGTACATCGACACGGGTTCGATGCGCCTTTCGTGACGCCAGGCAATGCTGCCGGCAGTGAGAGAATGCGAGGGTGAGCCGAACCGGGGTACCTGACGACGCCATACGCCGGGTTGCCGCGGCGGGGGCCGATGACGCCGGTGGCCTACCCGTCGAACTGCTGGGTGATTTCCTGGACGTGCTCAGTGTCGCCGTATGCGAGGGGAAGCCGCTGCAGCGTCGTCAGCTGCACCGCTTCCGCGCTCGCGGGGAAGAAGCAGCGCAGCAGGGTGTCGCCCTGCGAGCCCTGCTCGATCTGTATCTCTCCTCGGCCTGGCGTCTGTGGCGTGAACTGCCTGCTGTTATTGCGGCACAATCGGATCCGAACGCCGTCGTCGCGGCCGGCGAAGTGATGCTGCGTGCCGTCGACGATGCCGTCGCCGAACTGGCCGAAGGGTTTCAGTTGGCCAGACGTTCTCTGGTCCGCTCGCAGGTATCGGCACGCCGCGAGTTCGTCGACGACTTGTTGACCGGCGGCGCTGACGTCGTCGGATTGTTGGATCGCGCTTCAGGGTTCGGTCTCCACCTCAGTGGTCCGCATGCCGTGGCGGTAGTGACCGCCGCCCGTGAGTTCACCGACGACAACCCTTTGGTGCGCGCCGTCGAACGTGCCGTTCTGGGTAGCAAGGGTGACGCCGATGCGTTGGTCGCCAGCAAGAGCGGCAAACTGGTGGTCGTTTTCGCGGCGCCGGATCGCGATGCCGTCGACCACGTGCTGGCAGGGATTCGGTCGGCTCTCGGGCCGGGGACCGATGACGACGGGCGAGTGCAGTTGCAGCGGCGTCCTTTGGACGGCACGTGGCAGATCGCTGTCGGGCGCCCTCGAACCACCGCTTCGGGCGTGGTGGCGTCGTACCGGGAGGCGCTGGACGCACTGGACCTGGCGCAGCGCCTGTCGTTGACCGCACCGATCATCGATGCT
The DNA here is from genome assembly GCF_040546695.1 of Rhodococcus sp. OAS809. NCBI lineage: Bacteria > Bacillati > Actinomycetota > Actinomycetes > Mycobacteriales > Nocardiaceae > Rhodococcus > Rhodococcus sp. OAS809. The sequence goes on from NZ_JBEPOI010000002.1 coordinate 4,626,206, forward strand.
CGTGACCTGCTGGTCTACCGGGTTCTGGTCAACGACAGACCGGCGGTCACCGACCTGATCCACACCCTTCTCACACCGCTGCTCGAGGCGCGTGGTGGCGCTGGACCGATGATCGACACACTGCTCGCGTACTTTTCCGCCGGCGGCAATACGGCTAAAACCGCCCGAGACCTGCATTTGTCCGTCCGCGCCGTGACGTACCGGTTGGACCGCATCCGTGAACTCACCGGTCAGAACGTCAACGATCCCAACGACAGCTTCGCGCTCCACGCTGCCGTACTGGGTGCGAAGCTGCTCGACTGGCCGGCCACCGAGCTGACCTGATCAGCTTGCGCGGGCGCGTTCTTCGTAGGCAGCACGTGCCGCGGTGTCGACGTCGCCGAGAAACTGCGTCTCGACGCCGAACAGTCGGCTCAATGCCTCGTACGGCCGCCGGGGGAAGAAGCCCTGTGCCTGCACGAGCAGCCCGGACACCCGCGTAATGCGTACGCGTGGGCGCGGTTTGGTGATCAAGCCGACGACGGCTTCGGCGATTTCCTCCGGCTGAACCTCTCGGAATCCCTTCATTCCCGAAGTGCCCGAGGTGAGTTGGGTGTTGGTGAGCGTCGGCAGCACGGACGAGATGTGAACTCCGGTGCCACGAACTTCCTTGCGGACAGAATCGGTGAAGCCCAACACCGCATGCTTGGCGCCGCAGTACGTCGACAAACCGGGGCACGGGAGTTCGCCTGCAAGCGAAGCGATGTTGATGACGTGTCCACGTCCGCGCGGAAGCATCCGTCGCAATGCGAGCTTGGTTCCCGTGATCACGCCGAGGACGTCGATCTCGATGATGCGTCTGGTCACGGAGTCGTCCTCGTCGACGATCCGTCCGACCGGCATGATGCCCGCATTGTTGACCAGCACGTCGATCGGGCCGAGTTCACCTTCGACGGTGTCGAGGAAGTCGAAGAACGAGGCGGGGTCGGTGACGTCGAGGCGCCCGAACGTGCGGATGCCCAAATCCTTGGCTGCTCGCGCGAGAGTGGCTTCGTCGATGTCGCCGATCGCGACCGTCGCACCCAGGCTGATCAGCCGCTTCGCGGTGGCGTATCCGATGCCCCGGGCGCCGCCGGTGATGACCACTACCTGACCGTCGAAAGGTTTGTTCATTTACTCCAGCGTCTCCAAAGATAGGGGTTGGTTGCAGTGAGATGAATCTGCAGGGATGTGATTGTGGACCAGTCGAAACCGGGTTGCTAGGGCTTCTTGGCCGAAGTGAGACGATAGATTTGTGACTAAGTCACAATCAGGGTGACAAGTCGGGGAGGCGCCATGGACACATCGGAGTTGGACGGCTGGATTGCAAATCTCGCGCCCATCTATCTCCAGCCGGAGGTGATCGACGGTTTCGTTCAACGCATCGACGACGCCATTGCGGTGGCCAATCCTGAAGTGGCGGGTGATCGGGAGCTACGACGCGATGTGGATGCGAGCACTGCGGCGCAGCTTCGAGTCATCGTGGCCGCGATCGCGGGCGGTTCCCAGGAGGTCACGCCGCCGCCGGAGTCGGTTGCGCTTGCACTCACCGTTGCCAGGCGCGGTATGGATCTTCGAGTCCTGCTCAAGATCTACGGTGCCGGACGGCTCGCGATGCTGGGCTTCGTCGACGAGTCGATAGAAGCACTCCCGATCGGTCCGGAACTCAAGCGCGCACTTCTGGTCCGAGTGTGGGGTTCGGCGATGAGATGGCTGGAAGTGACCACCGAATTGTTGGTGGCAACGTATGCGAAGGAGCGTGAGAGCTTGGCGCGCGGCGCTTTTGCGCGTCGGTCCGAGACGGTGCACGCGATTGTCGCAGGCGAAGCACTTCACTCCGATGAGGTGTCGCAGATTCTCGACTACCCGATGCGGCGCCACCACACTGCGTTTGTTCTCTGGACGGACGACACCGATCCGGCCGCCGACGTATTGGCCCGATTGGACTCGTATGCGCGTTCCTTTGTGGACGAGTCGAATGCCGAGCGCGTGCTGACGCTGCCTTCGGGGGCGCGCGAGGTGTGGTCGTGGGTCGCGCATTTCGACGACCATGAGTGGGCGGCGCTCGATCGTGCTCGGAATTCGGATCTTCGTGTCGCGGTGGGGGCCAGCGGTTACGGAATGGAAGGATTCGCGCGCAGTCACCGCGAGGCTCTCGCCGCGCAGCGCATCGCGGTCCGTTCCACGGGTTCGCCGGGGGTCACCGTCTACGAAGATGTTCAGGTTCCCTGTCTGCTCACCGAAGATCTGGACGAACTGCGTGCGTTGGTGGCTCGGGAATTGAAAGGCCTCGCCGGCGCGGACGGCGTCACGACGCGTATCCGAGACACCGTTCGGGTCTATTACGAGAACAATTGCACTGCAGCCGCTACCGCCGTGGCGCTCGGTCTGCACAAGAACACCGTGCGGTATCGACTCGATCAGGCCGAAAAGCTGTTAGACCGCAGCGTGGACCAGCGTCGGCTGCCAACAGAGTTGGCGCTCATCGCGCTGGAGAGCTACGGAGCCGCCCTCCTGGCGAACCCGTGACTCGCTACTGCATGTCGTCGAGCCCGGGGAGCGAATAGCCGGAGCTGTCATCCCAATCGGCGGGGGTGTCGTCGAGTGAAACGTCCCAGTCTGCGTCGGGCACCGCTCGCCGGAGTTCGGTCAGAGCGTTGAACCAGTAGACGAGCGAAGGGATTACCTCGGTCGGGTCGCTCGAGATCTTTGTCGAACCGTTGAGCAGAGTGTCGGGGATATCCGACGGATAGAGGTCCAGGACCTCGTAGTCGAACGGAAATTCGTCGTTGTGGACGGCGATGAGTCGGTCGACTTCGGCCTTCTCGTCGTCGGTCAGCGGTGTGGTGCGGACGGCGGAGTAGTACAACGAGGTGCTCATGCTTGCCAGGCTAGAACAAGATGCCGTCCAGCGGCGGTTTCGGACGCAACACCCTCAGATTGCATGGTTTCGGCAACTTCAGTTGTGAAAGTCGTCGATATTTCGACCGGGATGGATAGAAGTCGGCAAGGAACACTGGAGAAGACGGCGAGACGGCCGTCCGAACCCAGTGAAGGAGCTCCCCGTGACCGCAGTCATCAGTGCCATTCGGGTAGGTGGTCAGCGATGAACGTTCCCATGTGGGCGTGGGCCGCGTTCGCCGCAGTCATCGTCGTCATGTTGCTCATCGACCTGCTCGCCCACCGCGGCGCGCACGTCATCGGCTTCAAGGAAGCGGCCTGGTGGAGTGCACTCTGGGTCGGTTTGTCTCTCGTATTCGCGGTGGTCGTCACCCTGACCTTGGGGGTGAACTCGGGCGTCGAATTCACCACGGCCTGGCTGTTGGAGAAGAGCCTCTCCGTCGACAACCTCTTCGTGTTCGCCCTGATCTTCGGTTACTTCAAGGTGCCCCGTGAATACCAGCACCGCGTGTTGTTCTTCGGTGTCATCGGCGCCCTGATCTTCCGCGGTATCTTCCTCGCCGCTGGCGTTGCCGTGGTCAGCAAGTTCACGGCCGTTCTGTTCGTCTTCGCCGCCATCCTGCTCTACAGCGCCTACAAGCTGCTCAAGGACGACGACGAGAACTTCGATCCGGGAACCTCGCTGGCGGTTCGCTTGCTGCGCAAGATCATGCCGGTCCGTGAGGAATACGCAGGAACCAAGTTCTTCGTCAAGGAAGCCGGAAAGCGCGTCGCAACACCACTGTTCGCCGTCGTCGTCGCCATCGAAGCTGCCGACCTCGTGTTCGCAGTCGACAGCGTCCCGGCAGTGCTGGCAGTGAGTGACGATCCATTCATCGTCTACTCCAGCAACGCGTTTGCGATCTTGGGTCTGCGTGCCCTGTACTTCCTGCTCTCGGGCCTGCTCGAGAAGTTCCACTACCTGTCCAAGGGTCTGTCGATCATCCTCGCCTTCATCGGCGTGAAGCTGATCATGCAGGCCAGCCACAAGGTGATCAGCACGTCGATCCCCGAGATTCCCTCACTGGTCAGCCTCGCGGTGATCATCGTGGTGTTGGCAGGCTCGATCATCCTGAGTCTCAAGAAGCCGCTACCGGAAGAGCCTGAGGCCGAAGAGGTTGCGACCGGTGATGCACCGATCGACCTCGAGAAGTCAGGTGCTGACGGCAGCATCGAGAAATCCGGCGTCCAGCTCGCAACCGGCGAGCGCGACGACGATGACGACAAGGTAGATGCTCGGCCCAGAGGCTGACGCCTGATCGGCTGAACGAATCGAAAAGGGAGACCACACAACGACGTGTGGTCTCCCTTTGTCAAATCATCACCAACTGCTTCCCCCGGTTGTGGCCCGAAAGCTGCCCGATCAAGGCCGCTGGGGCATTTTCGATGCCCTCGGTGACATCGTTGCGGTAGCGCAGTCCACCTTCGGCGATTCGAGCGGACGCCCACGCCCGGTACTCCGGGTACCGGTCGTAGTGGTCGTAGCAGACGAACCCTTCGATGCGTAGACGTTTGCGTAGTACAGGGCGTAGGGGAGGCCCGACTTCGCTTTCATCCTGGTTGTATTCGCTGATCATTCCGCACACGACGACCCTTCCGAAATCGGCCATGCGATCGAAAACCGCTCGCGTGATCGAGCCTCCGACGTTGTCGAAATAGACGTCGACGCCCTTCGGACACAATTCGTCCAACTGCTCGCCGATGTTCGCCGTCTTCCTATCTATGCAGGCGTCGAACCCCAATTCCTCCACAACGTATTCGGTCTTCTCACCCCCGGCGATTCCGATCACCCGGGCGCCCGCCAGCTTCGCGATTTGGCCTGCAACCATGCCGACTGCTCCGCCGGCCGCCGAAACCACGACTGTGTCTCGCTCTCGGACGTCGGCGACCAACCGCATTCCGCAGTGTGCGACAAATCCTGGCTGTCCTAGAATTCCGAGTTCATCTCCTAGGGAAGCTCGATTCTCCCTCGGTATGCGGTCCAGGGCAGCGCCTTTGATTGTGTGATAAACCTGCCAGTGCGTGCCGCCTCGAACCAAATCACCTGCCGCAAAGTCAGGATGCCGCGAAGAAATCACTTCGCCGACTGCGATGCCGTCCAAACCGGAGTGCGCAGGCACTACTCCAGCCAAGACGACGTCGCCGATACCGGCAACAGCTCCCAACGGCCCGGGGGCAGAGCTGGTGGACGGTAGGCGTCTTCGTATCGCCGGATCGATCGAAAGATAGTGGGCGCGGAACAGAACTTCGCCGTCCGCGGGCGGCCGGATCGGAACCTCGTCGATCCGAAAATCTTCTACGACAGGCAAGCCGCGGGGAGCTCGAACGACTCGCACAGCGCGGTTCACATATTCGGTCATGCGCAATTTCCAATCTGCTTCGACACCGGTTCGCATCACTTCTCGGGACGATTGCCCGGAATTGATCTCGCCGCCTTACTGATTCACGGCGAAGACGTCTGGGAATTCTGTCCTCGAGCAGCAAGGAGCGCACCTTCCCGCCCGCTCAGTGAGAATGTGGCAACCCGACGTCCGGAGCGCGACTTCATTTCCCATACAGCGGGCGGTTTGTTGGTTGCCTCGTAGTCCGACTGTGAAGCTCTGCGCAGTTCAGTTCAGCGCAGCGCTGACGCTCGTCACCAGTGGTATTCGGCTGTGGATTTTTACGAGGGCGTCAATGATCTGCCAGATCTTGTGTGAGTGATTTTGTCGAGGACGAGAGGTTGACTATGACTTCGCCGGTGGGTTCGGAGCGTGCGGTTCATGACACAACGGATTGGCTCAGAACGGGATTGGTCGATCCAACGGAGCCAGGCTTCCTGTCCGATCCGTACGCGCGGTACGCGATTGCGCGAGAAGTTGCTCCGGTACAACAGCATTCGAATGGCGTATACATGCTTTTCGCCTACGACGACGTGAAACGCGCACTGGCGGACAAGTCGCTGAGTTCGTCGGAACAGTATGCACTCGAGGCACCGCGCAATATGCGGATCAAGGCGGCCGGTGGCAGCGACGCCTACTTGTTGCGCCCATCGTTGTCGAAGCTGGATCCACCGGACCATCTGGCATTGCGCAAGCTACTGGCGCGCCCGTTCACGCCCAGGGCAATCAAGCGTTACGACGCGCGGGCGAAGGAAATCGTCGACGAGTTGCTTGCCGATCATGGACGGGGCTCCGAGATCGAGCTGGTGACGGAAGTTGCTCATCCGCTACCGATTCGCCTTGTCTGCGAAATTTTCGGTATCCCCGTACCTGCCGACACCGATACGATGTTCGAGTGGACCCGTAAGGGACTCAACCTACTCGATCCGTTTCTGACTGCCGAGCAGACCAGCGACTACATTTCCGCTCAGCGTGATTTCTCGGCACACCTTCAGGACGTTATCGCTTGGAAGCGCAACAATCTTGGCGACGACATCCTGTCGGACTTCATCTCCGCCGGCGACGAAGGCGAGATAATCGGGCCGGATCAAGTTGCCGCTACCGTGCAGACTTTGGTCATCGCCGGACTGGACACCACAGTCAATCAGGTCGGTCTCACCATGAATGCACTTATGGGCCATCGTGATCAGTGGGAACGACTCGTCGACGACAGGGCACTGCTCGATCACGCGGTAGAAGAAGTCCTGCGCTATGAGCCGACGGCGCAGTTGATGATTCGCATTGCTCCCGAGGATTACGCGGTGGGAGATGCGGTGATTCCGGCCGGAAATCACATTGTGACGTGGCTGGCGTCGGCAAACCGCGATGAAACTCGATTCGGTCCGAACGCGGACAGATTGGACTGGTCGAGGTCAAATGTCCGGGACCACATCACGTTCGGTCACGGTGCGCACGCTTGCCTCGGTGCGTGGTTGGCCCGGCTGGAGATCAAGACCATCCTGAATGCGTTGATCGACAAAGCGCCGAAGACCGAGCTCGTCGACGGTGGAGTGACGTGGGGTGGCACGGCCTTTATCCGCGGTGTCTCCGAACTGCGATTGAACCTTTTCTGATTGCACGAATTCGTGAACAGACCACTCGGTGGGCAAGTCGGTGTCAGATGGTCGACGTCTTGTTAGTCTGGGCCGGTGCCTGATCCCGCAACTGCGTGTTACCCGGCATTGCCCGCGACAAGTTGGGCAGTGCTGGGAATGCTCACATTCGGAGAAGAACTCAGTGGCAGCGATCTGAAAAGCTGGGCCGACTGGAGCATCGGGTTCTATTACTGGAGCCCGTCGGTGAGCCAGGTCTATACCGAGCTCAAAAAGCTGGAAACGCTGGGATTCGTCAGTTCGCGGGAGGTTTCGGAATCGGGTGGGCGTCGTCGACGAGTGTTCACGATAACCGAATCCGGTATCGAGGCTCTCAGATCATGGTCACGCCGATCGGAGATCGAAACCCCCGTTCTCAAACATGGAGTGATGTTGAGACTGTGGGTCGGCCACCTCAACGACCCCGATCAGCTCAAGTCGATAGTGCTCGATCACATCGACAACCTCGAGGCAAAGAAGCTCAAGGCAATCGAACACGCCGATAACTCGGAGAATGAACCCGCCTGGGCATTTACCGAGATGAGTCTGCGATGGATAGGCCGCCATTTTCAGATGGAGATCGACCTCGCCGCTCAGTTGCTCGATGACATCGATGAGGCCGCCGCTCGATTCGCGCAAGGCGACGCCAACGCTCTCGGCTTGCCGCAGCCCGTCAATGCCGGTAGTTGGAAGTTGATCTGAGCGTGCGGAGGTACAACTCTCCAGATTCTGCCCCACGCCAATAGAATTGTGCTGTCGAGGTTTTCGTGCCCAGTCTTCGTGCCCAGTCTTCGTGCCTACTGAGCTCGCATGCTTTCGGTGGTCCGGACGCCCGCATTTCGCCACAGGGAAGCGGCTGTTTCCCGAAGAAGCCCGGTGAGAGGCGAGTTCCGCTCGTCGAGCGGCATTTGTCGGAGCGGTCCGCAGATCGACAGCGCGGAGGTCGCGACGCCGATCGGGCCGATCGGAGTGGCGATCGTGCCGAATCCGTCGATCGGCGTGTCACGGCCGTATCCCACGCCGGTTTTTCGGACCTCGTCGGCCGCCTCTCCTCGCTCGTTGTTGAAGGTGTGGAGGACCCTGCCGACGAGAGTTCCGTCTGCGCGCGTGCTGAAACCGATCCGATTCGGAATCATGCTGGCGAAACGACCTGCCATGTGGGCGCGGCACACCACATTTGAGCCGTCGAGAATCGTCATCTCGACGATCAGTCCGGTACGCCGGTGCAATTCGTACAGGTGCGGATGCGCAGCTGAGTGAAGTCTGTCCTGGTACACGGCCAACGAGCCGAGTTCCACGAGCCGCAACCCGAGCGTGTAATCGCGGCCGCTGCGGTGCAGCCACCGAAGTTGGACCAGATGGTCGAGTATGCGGTGGGCTGAAGACCTTGGAAGCCCGGTTCGTCGGACAATCTCGGCGAGGGTGAGACGATCTCGACCGCCGAACGCATCCAGTAGCAGAGAGACTCGGTCGAGGAAGGCGTTCGGCGTTGCGGGATCGACCTCGAGCTGGAGCGACATGTGTTCCCTCTGCTATCCCGTAGTCAAGTTGGACAACTGCCCTGGACAAGGCTATTTCGATTAGGAATGATGACATGTTTTTTCTGCTTTGTGAAGAAGGCCACCCTGTGGATCGGACGCCTCCGGTGCTCGTCGGCGGAAACGGACCACTGATCGGGAGAGCGGGTTCCTTGCTTGGTGGTGGGCGATCTACGTTGACGTGATCACACGCCAAGTGGACAAACGCGGATGCCGGCGCAGACGTAGCGCCACCCGCCGGGCTGAGAGACCAGGAGACGATATGACGATTCAAGCGGAAGTCACCACGATGCTCGCAACCCTCAACGCTGGATTCCCGGATGTCACCAGTGTCCCGCCGTCGGAGCTACGAACTCTGATTCGGAACCGACGTGCGCCGCTGACGGGTCTTCCCGACATGCTTTCAGTCGAGAATCACGTAATCGACGGTCCCGGTGGAGATCTGGCAATTCGCGTCTTTCGTCCGCATGGAACCTCGAACGACGTTCCTCTCGTGGTCTTCGCTCACGGGGGCGGTTTCGTGTTCTGCGATCTGGACAGTCACGACGAATTCTGTCGATCGATGGCGCAGGGAGTCGGCGCAGTAGTGGTTGCCGTCGACTATCGGTTGGCGCCGGAGCATCCGGCACCGGCAGCCCACGACGACGTCTACGCCGCGGTGGCGTGGGCCAGCGAGCATGCTGCCGAATACGGTTCCGACGCAGGTAAAATCGCACTTGTGGGCGACAGTGCGGGAGGGAACCTCGCGGCGACCGTGGCTATTGCCGCTCGGGATCGGGGTGGTCCGGAAATCGCCCTTCAGGTTCTCATCTACCCCGTGATCGACGACGACTTCGAAACCGAGTCGTATCGGCTCTACGGCACGGGTCACTACAACACCACCGCAGCGATGGAATGGTACTGGCAGCAGTACGCGCCTGAAGGTCGCGACGACGCCCGTGTGATTCCTACGCGTGCGGAGACGCTCGCCGGTCTTCCGTCTGCTGTCGTCGTGACAGCCGAACTCGATCCGCCGTGTTCGTCAGGTGACGCGTATGCGCAGATGCTCGCGACGGCTGGCGTTTCGGTGCGCCATCATCGCTTCGAAGGATTGTTCCACGGCTTCCTCACTATCCCGTCTTTGTCACTGACCGAGCCTGCGCGACAGAAGCTTTGGGCGATGACGCGCGAGGCGCTCGGTAGCGAGTAGGCAGATCACTTCACTGTCAGGAGTCTCTCGGTGAGATTGCCGAACGTGTGACAGATTCTGTCGTGGACCACGGCCTCGGGACATTCGGGGTCGAACCACCGGTCCACCACTGCCCAGTGAATCGGATGATCGAGGTACTGGGTCTGCAGTGAGCCGAGGTCGGTGAACTCCTGCTCCCAGACATGAGTCCATGGTGTGTGCCCGGTCGCTGCGTCGACTCGGCTGAGACGCCAGGCGCAGATCGACGAGATATGGGTAGGCATCCTGAGCAGATCCCGTTCGAATTCCTCGAGTACGTCCTGGGGTGTGCTGGGGGATACCCGGATGAACAGCGCTCGGTACACCTGACCGGCGGCGTCGGCGCCGGAACGTCCCGTGGTCCCGGACGAGTACTCGGCGCCGTGGAAGTGGTCGACGGTGGCGCAGCGCAGGCTGTCGTCGACCGCATCTCGGGCTGTCTGCCAAGCCATCTCGTCTTCGAACTGAAGATGGACGATCAGATCTCCGCCGTTGATGACGCCGGGAAGTGTCGTACAGACGAGACGACGCAGCGCGTTCGACGATTCGGCAACTGCGGCAATGTTCTTCACTGCAGCGGTCCACTCGTCGGCGCCCGCCCCGTTGGCGGCGTGCACGACTCTTGTCACGTTATACATTGCTCAGTCCTTCGATGTCCTTTGCTGCGGCGGCCATGGAGCGACTCCGTTCGATTATGAGCGGAGCCATTGCATCCCACCACTGCCTGAGGGTGGAGTCTCTGCGGCCCTGGCGCGTCATCGACCACCAGCCGGCCGTGCCGTCGACCGTCCAGGTGACGGTCAAGGTGTTCGGGTCTTGATCGCACCACAACGGAGGGCTGACGAGTACGTCGGCGAGTGTCATGCCGCGACGCTGTGCACTCGGCAAATACTGGTCGAGTAGCGCGTCGACGAACTGTCGACCGCATCCCGGTTTCGTGACTATCCGATCGATCACGTAGAGCGTTTCATCTGCCATTGGTGAAGATTACTTTCCCCTAACCCGTTGTGATGCTTTCGATCTCACACAGCGGGAGATAGCGGATTTGGTCATGTGCCCGGCATTTCGACACCTCCCGTCAGGCGGGAATCGTTGCTGTGCAACAGAATCGGATGATGCAACATGGCGGACAACGATTGCGTGAAATGCAGTCGAACTCAGGTCGAACACATACGTCATGTGTTCGATGTCGTGAAGTGGAAGAGCCTTGGAGGAGCAGTTGAATCACTCGCTGGTAGGGAAGACCGCGCTGGTGACCGGGAGCAGTCGAGGCATCGGCAGGGCGATCGCCAGGCGACTGGCGGCAGAGGGGGCAACCGTGGTCGTCACCGCACGGTCGGCTCGGCCTACCGCGGCAGTCCGTGCCGACAGTAATGTCGTCATCGGCGGTACGTTGTCCGAGACCGTCGAGATGATCGAGTCGCAACACGTTCGTGCACTTGCCATTCCGGCCGATCTCGAGGATTCCGAGGCTCGCGACGGATTGATCGAGAAGGTCGTCTCGCGGACCGGAGGTATCGACATCCTCGTGAACAATGCCGGGTTTGCCGACTACGCGCCGATCGAGAAGATGTCGCTGGCGACGTTCGATCGGACCCTCGACCACTACATTCGCGCGCCGTTCGCCCTGTCGAAGGCAGCCATCCCCTACATGCGAGAGCGCGGCGCAGGCTGGATCGTGAACATCGGTTCCTCGACGGGACTGAATCCGATCAGGCCCTTCCGCGACTACAACAAGACGTCGGGTGACGTGATTTACGCGTCGATGAAGGCAGCACTGCACAGGTTCACACAGGGCCTCGCCGCGGAGGTGCTGGACGACAATATCGCGGTCAACTCGGTGGGGCCTTCCACTGCGATCTCGACTCCCGGCGCCGACGCACTCATTCCGGATGGATACGAAACCGAGCCCGTCGAGTATCTTGCCGAGACGGTACTGGCCATGTGTTCTCTTCCCGCGGCCGAGCGGACCGGCCTTGTAGCCTTCAGTCTTCATTTTCCCTGGTATCAGGATCTGGTCGTGAAGGCGCTCGACGGGCAAGGGCTGATGCCCAGACGTGAGCCACCGACGTGGTGCAATCCCAACATTCTGCCCGAAGGAATCTGAAGTCTCTGTCGAGCAATAGTTTCGGCGACACAACCCGAGGAGTGGAGATGTCCCACGCTGAACGCCGGTTCGGTACCGGCACGGCCGTCGTGACCGGTGCGGGGGCCGGTATCGGTGCAGGGTTCGCCCGACACCTTGCGCGGCTGGGAATGACGGTGGTCGTTGCCGACATCGACGAGGAGCGTGCGTCGCTCGTCGCCGAGGACATTCGCGCGGCCGGTGGGAGAGCTGACGTCCATGGAGTGGACGTAGCGGATGCCGATGCCGTGAAGAGGATGGCGGACAATGTGTTCGATCGTTACGGCAGCGTCGAGTTGCTGGTCAACAATGCCGGAGTGGAGACGGCCGGGTTGCTGTGGGAAGTCAGTGGTGCGCGGTGGAGACGGTTGATGGAGATCAACGTCGACGGCGTCTTCTATTGCCTTCGTGCTTTCGTGCCATTGATGTTGAAGGTGGGTAAGCCGGCGTGTGTGGCCAATCTGTCTTCTGTCGGCGGGATCAACAGCGCCGCGGTGCAAGGACCGTACATCGTCAGTAAGTTCGCGGTGCTGGCGATGACCGAGAGCTTGCACCAAGATCTGTCGTTGGTCGACTCTCCGATTCAGGTCAGTGCTGTTGTTCCACACTCGATCCGGAGTGAGATCTTTCGTGCGGCCCAGCGTGACGCGCCGACTACGAACGTCACGGCAAACGCTGTCTTCGATGCAATGCAACAGGCGAACGTCGAATCCGGACTCGACCCGCTCGATGCCGCCGAGCACATGACCGAAGCAATAGCGCGTGGGGACTTCTGGGTGTTCTCCGACGACGACGCGTGTCGGCAGTTCACCGACCGCCGAGCCGCTCAGCTTCGAGACCTGCTACCTCCCGCCGATCCTCGCACAATGCTCACACGCATGGGCATCTCGTGAATGCGGAGCTGTTCGGAGCAGGCCTGTTCACGCGCTGCCGTTGACAGACGTCGACGCACTCTTGGGGAGGCCTGACCAACCCACCAGGCCGACCAGAGCGAAAGCTACGGCGGCAGTGACGAAGGTGACGGTGAAGGCGGATTCGCTGGGCAGAGCGGATACGCCCTCTGGCAGGTTCGCGATGGTCATCGAGGCGAGAATCGTAGTCACCACTGCACTGCCCATGGCGCTGCCGGTGGAACGGGAGATCGAGTTGATGCCGTTGGCTATTCCACTCTGGTGTCGCGGAACGCTCGACATGATGATCGCGGGCATGGCCGCGTAGCCCAGGCTCACGGCGGCGCCGATCACGATGCCGGCACCGATGACCGACGCGGTGTGCGTGTGGTCGTACGCGAGCCAGGCGAACGGCACCGCACCACAGATGGCGGTGAGTCCCAGGACGAAGCGTGGCCCACGCACTCTGATGAGCCGCCCACCGATCGGTGCTGCGATCAGCGAGGCAATCGCACCCGGCAGCAGGAATTCCACCGACGCACGCAGAATGCTGGCGTCGAATCCGTATCCCGTGAGGGCGTGGGGAAGCTGCACGAGATAGGAGATGCCCAGGAAGTTGGCGAACATTCCGAAGCCCAGCATGACCCCCGCCAGATTCGCCATCATCACGGGCCGGTGGACGAACATTCGCATGTCGACCAGTGGTTCGTCGACGATCTTCTCGATCCAGACCCAGACTGCGAACATCACGATCGAGCCCAGGAAAACACCGATGGTCACGGGTGAGAACCAACCCCATTGGTGGCCTTGCGAAATCGACAACAGGAGCAGAAGGAGTGCAGCGCCCAGGCTCAGCGCGCCGATGACGTCGACGCGCCCGCCGCTCTTGTGCTTGGTTGCCGGAACCAGCGTGACGACGGCGACGAGGGCAAGCAACGCGAACCCGGTGGCCATCCAGAAGGCATTGCGGTAGTCGGCATCCGGAGCCGATGTGAGAAGTCCGGTGGCTACGAGGGCGAGCCCGCTGCCGAATGCGAGAGTTCCGCTGACCAATGCCATCGCGCCGGGAAGCTTGTGTGGGCGGACCTCTTCACGCAGGACCGACAGAGCCAGCGGGAAGATGGCGGTGGCGGTCCCCTGGAGGACGCGTCCGAGGATGAGAAGTGGCAGATTGTGTGCCAGTGCGGCGACGATCGAACCGATGACCATGACGACCAGAACGCCGACCAGCGTGCGCTTCTTGCCGTGCTGATCGCCGTAGCGGCCCAACAGGGGAGTGAAAACGGCGGCCGACAGCAACGTCGCCGTCGTCACCCAACTGATGCCGGCCGCGGATGCGCCCAGATCGGACTGAATACGCCCCAAAATCGGGACGGGCAGTGTCTGCATCATCGAGACGATCATCGCGGCCAGGCTGAGCGCCCCGATGATGACGGCCTCGCGGCGCGGCGATGTTACGACGGATACATCCGGGGTGTCGTGGACCGTTGGCTGCGCAGCGCTGTCGGTCGTCACTGAATTCGTCAAGTGGGTCCTTCTCGGGAATTACAAGAGAAATTGCTTAATGTGCCGAAGTAATTTTCTCTGGATGGTAAGTCCGCGAGATCGATCCCGTCAATGCTGGTCAGTGAGCCCCTGGGGTCAGTTCGGTGTATTCAGGACCAACTCGGCGTGTTCCGGACTAGAAGGGGTAGACCGGGAGTGCGCTCTGCGCAGTCACCCACTGCGTTTCGGTGAAGGCGTCGAGGTTTGCGCCGATACCGCCGACGCGGCCACCGTTACCCGAAGACGCCATACCGCCGAACGGGATGACTGCTTCGTCGCCGACGGTCTGATCGTTGATGTGTACGAGGCCGGTGGGGATTTGTTGGGCGAGCTCGAGCCCGCGCATGGCGTCGGAGGTCAGAATGCCCAGTGACAGTCCGTACTCGGAATCGTTGGCTATGGCGACGGCCTGTTCGACGGTGGCGAAGGAGGTGACCGGTGCGACTGGCCCGAAGACTTCGTCGGCGAATGCCGGCGCGGTGAGTGGGGTGTCGGCCAGCACGGTGGGCCGGTAGAAGAGATCTTCGTAGGTGCCGCCGGCCGCCAGTTTTGCTCCGGCCGCGATGCTTCCGGTGACCAGGGAGTGGATGTGGTCGCGTTGTTTGGCGTCGATGATGGGTCCGAGTGCGACCTGACCGGTGAACGGGTCGCCTACCGGAAGCTTGTCGGCGCGTTCGGCAAGGAGTGCGGTGTAATCGGCGGCGATGCTTTCGTGGACGAGCTGGCGGCCGGTGGTCATGCAGATCTGCCCCTGGTGCATGAACGAGCCGAAAGCGCCTACAGATGCAGCCTTTTCGAGGTCGACGTCGTCCATGACGATCAGTGCGTTGTTTCCTCCGAGTTCGAGGTGTGCTCGTTTGAGATGGCGGCCCGCCAGTTCACCGACAGCGCGTCCTGCCCGGGTCGACCCGGTGAATGCGATGACGCGAACGCTCGGATGAACCACGATTGCCTCACCGGCGTCAGCGCCACCCGGCAGCATGCCGAACACTCCGGCAGGCAAACCGGCTTCTTCGAAGATGCGGGCAAGAACCACACCGCCACAGATCGCCGTGCGCGGATCAGGCTTGAGGATCACCGAATTGCCCAGTGCCAGTGCGGGAGCGACTGCACGGATCGACAGAATGATCGGGAAGTTGAACGGTGCGATGACGCCGACGGTGCCGACGGGGACGCGACGAGAGAAGCTCAGCCGCGGTTGCTCCGAGCGCAGCACCTCGCCGACGGGGTGTGCGGCCAAAGCTGCTGCGTTGTAGCACTCTTCGGCAGCGGTGTGGGTTTCCAGTCCGGCTTTGGCGGGAATGCTGCCGGCCTCGCGGATTACCCATTCGCCGATTTCGTCGGCGTACCGCTCGAACAGTTGACCGGCGCGGCGTAGAACGGCGGCTCGTTCGGTGTACGGCCTTGCTGCCCAATCCTTCTGAGCGGCAGTAGCTTTTGTTGCAGCGGCTGCCACGTCGTCTGGTGTTGCCATGCCGACCGTCGTCAACTGCTTGCCGGTGGCCGGCTCGACGACAATACGATCGTCGGCGCTACCGAGAACCCATTCGCCGTCGAAGATCTTCGATTCCCACACAGGTTCGCTCAGTAGACGCGTCATGGCCGCTCCTCGGTAAAGGGATGCAACCGCGCGCCGCATCACATGGTTGTGGACCACGTTGCTCCGTGAGGGGAGTCGATCGCCATCGCACTTTCACTCAGTGAAAGACGGATTCATGGCGTCCTTGAGCGCTTGGATCAGATCGGCGAACTCGGTCGAGTGGGTGGCGCCGCTGCGGGTCACTCCCGAGACGGGAATTCGCAAGCGGCCGTGCGATTCTCGCATGAAGCTGATGCCGGCGCGTGGAGATTCGCCTGCGGTGATCGAATACAGCAGGGTCCAGGCGCGCGGGTTGGTGATCACGTCCAGCGTGGCTGTGTGATCGCTCGGAATTGCAGGGCCCAGTTGGACGCGTCGATCTATCTCGCGGAACGCGTCCTCGACCACCTTGTGAATGAGCACCTGGCTTTGGCGCGGCGGCAGGAGCAGGGGGTATGCGGCCAGATCATTGAGGTCGACGCTTTGCTGGCCGGCCAGGGGGTGCCGGCTCGACATGACGACCAGCAGATCTTCGACGCCGAGGTCCAAGGGTTCGAGTCCGGGGCGGTCGACGCCGCCGCGAATCAGCGCGATGTCGGCGTCACCGGAGGCTACGGCGTCCATGCGGTGGGCAAAACTCTTGATGACGAACTCGACGTCCAGGTCCGGATGAAGTTCGCGCACGTGTGCGATGGCGTCCAGCGTCTGAGCGGCGAAGCTCATGTTTCCGGTGATCCGGATCCGGGCTCGTGGGTCGCGTGCGACGGAGTAGGCCATCGTTTCGAGGCTGAGGACTTGCTGCGCAATGGGCACGAGTCGCGATCCTGCCGGGGCAAGGCGAACGGCTCGGGTCGAGCGTTCGAAGAGTGTCGCGCCAAGCTCCTTCTCCAGTCGGGCGACCTGATGGCTGATCGCCGACTGCGAGATGAAGCAGCGCTCGGCAGCGCGACTGAAGCTCAGTTCCTCGCTCACGACGAGGAAGTACTTGAGTTGGCGGAAGTCCATGAGGACAGCTTACTTATGAGCAATCGAGATAACAGTCTTGCGAATACTCCAGCTAGCTGGACCCGACCCATGATCAGTCCATACCGTAATAGTCATACTTTCAATTTGGTTGAGGAGATTTGTTGTGGATAGAACAGCTGCGGGTCGCGCTGACATCGACGCGACTGGACACGAGCAGACTCAGGTAGTCATCGTCGGTTCGGGATTCGGAGCCCTCGCCGCGGCCAAGACCCTCGCGAAGTCCAAGACGCCGTTCGTCCTCATCTCCGCCACCACCGAGCACCTCTTTCAGCCGCTGCTCTACCAGGTGGCGACGGGCGTTCTGTCGGCAGGCGAAGTTGCTCCGCCCATCCGCACGATCCTGCAGAAGTACCCCAACGCCGACGTGCGTCTCGGTCGCGTCGTCGAGGTCAACGCCGAAGAGAACACCGTCGTCTACGAGGCTTCAGGCACCCGCCACACTCTCGGATACCGCTCGCTCATCGCAGCCACCGGTGCCACCCAGGCGTACTTCGGTCATGACGAGTTCGAAAAGGTCACCTACAAGCTCAAGACCGTCGAGGATGCCGAGGTCCTGCGTAAGCAGATCCTGCGTTGCTTCGAAGAGGCTCACACCACCAACGACGCGCTGGTTCGCCGCAACCTGCTCAGCTTCGTTGTCGTCGGTGCAGGCGCGACCGGCGTCGAGCTCGCCGGACAGATCAAGGAACTGGCGCGTCGCTACTTCGCCAAGTCCATCAACAACATCAGCGCCGACGAGGTCACGGTCACCATGGTCGAGGGCGCGGGCGTTGCGCTTCCGGCCTTCGGCGGCAAGCTCAGTGAGTACACACAGGCCTCGCTCGAGAAGTCGGGTGTCGAGGTTGTTCTCAACACTATGGTCACCGCCATCGACGAGCACGGTGTCACCGTCTCTTCGGCAAAGACCAAGGAAGAGAAGCGCATCGACGCCGAGACCGTCATCTGGTCGGCCGGTGTTCGAGCCAACGACTTCGCCGCAGTGCTCGGCGAGGCGACCGGTTGTGAGAGTGACCGTGCAGGTCGTCTGCTCATCAATCCGGACTTGACCGTCGGCGGGTTCGCCAACGTCTTTGCCATCGGCGACATGACTTCGCTGAACGGTCTGCCGGGTCAGTCGCCCGTTGCAATGCAGGGTGGCCGTCACGCAGCGAAGACTGTGAACGGAAAGGTCAAGGCCGGAACGCCTTTCAAATACTTCGACAAGGGCAGCATGTCGATCATCAGCCGATTCAGCGCTGTGTGTCGCGTCCGCAAGGTCGAGTTCAAGGGCACGATCGCCTGGTTCATGTGGCTGGCCGTGCACGTGATGTATCTGGTGGGCTTCCGCAACCGGTATGTCGCTGTGATGTCGTGGTTCGGTTCGTTCATCGGTCACCGTCGTCCGCACTTCCACTACGCGCAGGAGCCGATGAAGATCGAGGCCACGCCGCCGGTGACCGAACGCGAACCGGAATTGGCGCACTCCGCGTAGCTTCGCACCGCCTGAACACGTTTCGCCTGATGTCAGTCACACTGTGTGAATGGCATCAGGCGAGCGTTCGTTGATCGGCCGGGCATTTATCGTGCTCGGTGCCTTCGACGCGAAATCGCCGCGGTTGACGCAGTCGGAGATCAGTCGTCGCAGCGGTTTGCCTCTGCCCACCGTCCATAGACTGTGTGGGCAGTTGGTGGCTGAGGGCGCACTCGAGCGTCGGAGTGACGGCAAGTACCAGGTCGGAGTCCGGTTGTGGGAGATCGGCGCTCTCGCTCCCGGCGCTCACGGCCTACGGCAGGTGGCGTTGCCGTTCCTCGAGGACCTGTACGAGGTCACCCGAGAGAACGTGCAGTTGGTCGTTCGTGAGGGCACCGAGGCTCTGTACCTCGAGCGCTTGTCCTCGCGTAGCGCCGTCACCGTGGTCGGCCGTGCCGGCGGAAGATTGCCGTTGCACGCGTCCAGCGGTGGATTGATTCTCCTCGCGCACGGCGGAACCGAGCTTCTCGACGACGTCCTTCGCGCCGGCCTCGAGTCGTTCACTCCCAAAACCATTACTTCCGAGCGGATTTTGCGAGCAACTCTCGACGAGATCAGGCGCGCCGGATTCGTGGTCTGTCGCGAGTATCTGAACGTCGGAACCCTTGCCGTCGCCGCTCCTGTCCGCGAAGCCGGGGGCAGTGTCGTGGCAGCGGTCTCGACAGTTGTTCCGGTGGAGCAGGATCCGGCTCCTTTACTGCCGGCGTTGGTCGCGGCCGCCCGTGGAATATCACGCGGGCTTGGTAGCGGTGGGTTTCGATAGCTCGTTTCGGTCTTTCACTGAGTGAAATTGCAGCTGTTCAGAGGAGTGATCGTGGTCGAGGGTGGTCTCAATCGTCACTCACCTCAGGAGCTCTCTGTATGTCTTCTTCACGCACCCAGGTCGGAATCGTCGGTGGTGGTCCCGCCGGGTTGATGCTCTCGCATCTGTTGCATCTGAAGGGAATCGATTCGGTTGTCCTGGAATGCCGCACCCGCGAAGAGGTAGAAGGCACCATTCGTGCCGGCGTGCTCGAACAGAACACGGTTGATCTCATGGTCGAGACCGGACTCGGTGATCGACTGAAGCGGGAGGGCCTCGAACATCACGGAATCGAGTTGCGATTCGGTGGACGAGGGCACCGAATCGCGTTCGACGAACTGACCGACGGGCGAGCAGTCACGGTGTATCCGCAACACGAGGTGCTCAAGGATCTGATCGCGCGGCGTCTCGCTGACGGCGGGGACATTCGATTCGGAGTGTCCGGCGCGCAAGTACACGATCACGAATCGGATCGCCCGAGTATCAAATTTGTCGACTCGGACGGAAATGATCAGAAGCTCGAGTGCGCCCTGGTGGCCGGTTGCGACGGTTCACGCACCGGAACGCGAAAGCTGATTCCCGAACCGTCGATCCGAACAGATCATTTCCGCCAGTATCCCTTCGCGTGGTTCGGCATCCTGGCCGAGGCGCCGCCGTCGTCCGAAGAACTGATCTATGCCAACCATGAGCGCGGGTTTGCACTGATCAGCACACGGACGCCCGAGGTACAGCGTCATTACCTTCAGGTCGATCCGGACGACTCCGTGGACAACTGGTCCGACGATCGAATCTGGGACGAGCTGCACATGCGCGTCGACGGTGAGGGGGCGGAGATCAAGGACGGCAGGATCTTTCAGAAGTCGATCCTCCAGTTCCGCAGCTTCGTGTGTGAGCCGATGCAGCACGGCAACCTGTTTCTTGCAGGGGATGCGGCGCACACCGTGCCGCCGACCGGCGCGAAGGGAATGAATCTCGCGATCGCCGACGTCTACGCACTGGCGAAGGCAATGGACGGTTTCTTCACCTCGTCCGACCGAAAGATGCTGGACGGGTACACCGAAACGGTGTTGCCGCGTGTGTGGCGGACGCAGCACTTCTCGTGGTGGATGTCGTCGATGCTCCATCGCTTGCCAGACGACAGCGGTTTCGGGCATCGCCGACAGTTGGCCGAGTTGGACATGGTCACGCGTTCGGTGGCCGGACGAACGCTGATCGCCGAGAACTACGTCGGAACTCCCTTGCATCAGTAGGCCGATTCGCAGGTTGCACGGTGCGAAATCAGGGGGAGTGGGGTGCCAGGTGTCACCAGGACACCGAAGTTCTTGGTATGTGTCCGCCAGGCGGGAAGCCGCCGAGCCGAAGTAGCGGGAGCTTTGTAACCTCGAACACGTCCTTGTCCAACCGAGGGTGGCTGATGCTTCGACCGCACTGCGGGGGAGTTGTCGTATGACTGAGCGTTGCAAGAAGTGACTGTTCAGGATCCACTGTCTCCCAAGCCGATCGGTGCGAACCGAATTCGAGCTCATCGAGGCACTTCAGTCGCTCCGGTCAACTGAACAGAGGGATCTTCCGATGAAGTTCAGCCTCGCCGTGGCGATGATTCCCCTCTCTCAACTCGTTGCACTTGCGAAAGTGGCCGAAGAATGCGGCTTTTCTTCGATCACGATGCCCGACTCACTGTTCTTTCCCGAGCGGGGCGCTACCGGGTATCCGTATACCGCTGACGGTGTGCGGATGTGGGACGCGAAGACACCATTTGTAGACCCCATGATTGCCGCGGCCTTCATGGGACCCGGAACGTCGAAGATTCGCTTTTATCCGCAGGTGCTCGAGCTCAGCTCACGCAATCCTCTGCTGCTGGCAAGCCAGGTGGGGTCGGTCGCGAATCTGACAGGAGGCCGCTTCGGTCTCGGGGTCGGTGTGGGCTGGGCGCCAGAGGAATTCGAGTGGTGCGGCGCTTCCCCCAAGGATCGAGGCCCGCGAGTCGACGAGATGCTCGAGGTACTGCGACTGGTTCTAGGCGGCGGTATGGTCGAACATCACGGCAAGTTCTTCGACTTCGACAGGCTGCAGATGAGCCCGGCGCCGATCGATCCCGTCCCCATCTACATCGGAGGACATTCCGCGGCCGCATTGCGCCGTGCAGCGCGAGTGGGTGACGGTTGGACCTCGGCTACAGTCTCTTTCGCTGATCTGCAAGCTCTCATCGCGAGGATCGGCGTCCTGCGGGTCGAGTACGGGCGCGCCGAGTTCCCGTTCGAAATTCAGGCCGTCTGCGCCGATCGCTTCGGTCTCGACGGCTCCTTGGAACTGGCCGATAGCGGAGTGACGGAATCGATCGTCATTCCTTGGGCCATGTACGGCCTCGGGTTCGACTGCGACCTGGAAGCGAAGAAAGGTGCGGTACGCAGGTTCTCCGAGGAAGTCATCTGCAAATTCTGAAATTCACGTAGCGCGCCCGTGCTGCAATGACCCGTGTGCGGGGATCAATCCGTATGCGGGCGTTGCGGCTCCAACATCCGTTCGCGCAGACTGTCGTAGATAGGTGCCGACCCTGCCGACGTGGTGACGAATACCGCTGCCGCAGTGGCAGCGAGCATCGGGACCAGCGTCGACGTCACCGCGGTCATTTCGACCACGATCACGATGCCGGTGAACGGTGCGCGTACTACGGCGCCGAAGAAGGCCGCCATACCGACGGTGGCCATGGTGACCGTGAGCCCGGCGTCCACTCCGGGCACGAAGCTCGACAGTCCGGTGAAGATCGACCCCCAGAGCGCGCCGAGAGCGAGTAAGGGAGCGAACAGTCCGCCGGGAGTTCCAGCGGCATACGAGAGCGGGCCGGTGAAGAACCGAACCACCAAGTACAGCAGCAGGATCGGCAGTACGAAGGTCCTTCCGCCGACGATCATCTGTGCAAGAACGTCGCCGCCCCCACTGGCCAACGGGTCGAGGAACAGCGTCAGGCCGATGACGGCGCCGATCGTTGCGCCGATGACAGTCGGTGGGATCTTGTCGAGCCGTGCCACGATGTCGAGTAGTCCTAGAATCAGGCGGTTGTACGCAATACCCAGTAGCCCCGTGAGGATTCCGAAGACGACGAACAGTGGCAAGAATGCGAGTTGCGGTGTCGGGACGGTGCCGACCTCGAAATCGGGTTGATCACCGATGACGATCCGTGCACAGCCCACCGCCACTGAAACACCGAAAAGCGTTGGCAGCACGGTGCGCAGCCGGAACGAGTGCGTCACCTCCTCGCAGACGAACAGTGCTCCCGCGATCGGCGCGTTGAATGCGACAGCGAGTCCTGCTCCGGCCGTGGATGTTTGCAGCATGGCGACGTCGGGTTCGGTGAGGCGGGCTCGCCGTCCCGCTTCTGCTCCGATCGCCGCACCCATGTGTACGGTGGGGCCTTCACGACCGAGAACCAGACCGGAGCCGATCGCCAAGAGGCCGCCGATGAATCTGGCGGGTAGGAGATTGATTCCCGGCGGTTTCGCTTCACCGCGGGACACCGCCTCGACGTGCTGGATGCCGCTTCCCTTTGCGAGAGGCACTCGTCTGACGATCAGTACGGCAAGTACGGTGCACAGGGCCACCAGGAGGACCGGCACGAGCCACCCGACGTACGGAACGTGATGCGCCCAGTTCACGATCGCCTGACGAAGTTCGTCGGCCCTGATCAGACACCAACGGAACGCGCCGCCGACAAATCCGACCCCGACGCCGGCGACCGCAGCGAGTAGACACAGCAAACCCAGTCCGCGGTTGGAGTCACGCGGTTCGGTGCCGCCATCGTCCTCGGTCATCGTGATCAGCCCTACCTGATGGTCACAACTCGCGACAGGTGAATTGAGCTTCCTCATCTTGGACGGTAACCCATCCCGCTACCCGCAGGGTCGGATCGAGGTTGTGCAGCCTGGTCACAATTCGACAAGCAGGCTGATTCCGAGAACCGCCATCATCACGGCGATCAGAGCATCGAGAACCCGCCACGCGTTGGGTTTCGCGAAAAGCGGCGTCAGCAGACGTGCGCCGTAACCGAGGGCGCCGAACCAGACCACACTTGCCGTGATGGCACCGGCGGCAAACCACCAACGTCCGATCTCGCCGCGACCGTTGGCGATAGAACCCATGAGCACGACGGTGTCGAGGTACACGTGTGGATTGAGCCAGGTGAGGGCCAGTGCCATCGTGACGGCGGCAATCCTCGACCCGTTGCCATGTCGATCCGGTGCCAACGTCTGGGGGTGAAGTGCCCGCTTGGCGGCGAAGATCGCATAGCTGAGGAGGAAAACGGCGCCGGCGATACGAACGAACGTGATCATCGACGGTGCGTGTTCGAGGAGGGTCCCGATTCCGCCGACGCCCGCGAGGATCAGAATTGCGTCTGACAACGCGCACACTGCGACGATCGGGAGTACGTGCGATCGCGTCAGACCTTGGCGAAGAACAAACGCATTCTGGGCGCCGATTGCGACGATCAATGACAGTCCGACTCCGAAACCGACGAGGGCCGACGCAGGGTCGTTGGTGCTGAGCATGTTGTCGAGCCTGCCGCGCAGATATCATTCAGTCCAGCTAATGATTCTAAGGACACATCAGAGTAGCTTCAGATTATGTTGGATTTCGAGCAACTGAGGGCATTGCACGCCGCGGTCGACGAGGGAACCTTCGAGGCGGCGGCGCGGAAACTACACATCACGCCTTCGGCGGTCAGCCAACGAATCAAAGGTCTCGAGACCTCGGTTGGCCGGATCCTGGTGCAGCGCACCAAACCCGTCCAGGTCACCGATTCCGGGAGAGAAGTCCTGCGTCTTGCACGTCAGATAGACGCTTTGTCGCGTGACACCGTGCGAGAGCTCGGCCTTGAAAATGGTTCAGGGATGTTTGCGCGTGTCTCGATCGCGGTCAATGCCGATTCGCTGTCCACCTGGGTTCTCGGGGCCCTCGCGGAGTTCACGCAAGAAGTCAGTTTCGATTTTCATCTCGACGATCAAGACCACACCACCGAACTGCTGCGCGACGGTTCGGTCATGGCTGCCGTCACGTCTGTTGCGTCACCGATTCAAGGGTGTACCTCCAGTCGGTTGGGCATCATGCGGTATCGGCCGATGGCGAGTGCGGAGTTCTGCCGTCGTTGGTTCGCAGACGGTGTCACGGCCGAATCCCTTTCGGAGGCGCCGCTGGTGGTGTTCAATCGCAAGGATCTGCTGCAGGATCGGTACCTCGATCAAAAGGTCGGCCACCCCGCCGATCCGCCCCGTCATCTTGTTCCTTCATCGGCAGACTTCGCGGACGCCGTCAGGCGGGGATACGGCTGGGGATTGATACCGGACCTGCAGCGCGGCGACGACGATCGCTCCGGCGTGCTGATCGGATTCGATCCGGACTTCGTGGACGACGTTCCGCTGTACTGGCAGCAGTGGAAACTGTCGTCACCTGTCTTGCGCCGGATCTCCGAGGTGGTGACCAGACGCGCCCACGAGGTGTTGCATCAGCCGTCGAGCTGATGCATACCGTACGTGTGGTGTTGTGCTCAGGGAACAAAGAACCTGGACAAGTTGATCCCCTGGGACCGTTTCTTCGGCCGCAGGACGCCGATAGTGTTTTGAGTCACACACGAATGAAAGGTGCTGACTCTCGTGGCGAACATCGGATATCTGGCTTGGGATCTTGCAGAGAAGTACGGGCAGAAGCCGTGCTTGCGGGACGACCACGTCGAACTCACGTATGAAGAGTTCGCAGATCGCACGGAAGCTGTTGCCGCGCAATTGGCTGGACTCGGAATCGGCCTCGGTGACGTGGTGGCGATCATGCTGCCCAATCGCGTCGAGTTGCTGATCGCGATCATGGCTGCCTGGCGCATCGGTGCTGCCGCTACACCCATCAATCCGATGTTCACCGCGAACGAAGCGGACTACCAGATCGCGGACTCCGGGGCCGAGTTGGTCATCACCGCCACTGCCGACGCACCCTCGGGCGGCCGCGCAGTGTTGGCTGTCGAGGATCTGGCGACAGTGCCGCCGACCGATCCCCGACCCGGAATCGATGTTGCAGCAGACGATCTGGCGTTGCTCATCTACACCAGCGGCTCCACCGGACGGCCCAAGGGAGTGATGCTGACTCATGCCAACCTGCAGTTCATGGCTTCATCGATGGGCAAGAACATCGGTGTTACCGGCGCGGATCACTGCCTGCTGATTCTGCCGCTGTTCCATGTCAACGCGATCTGCGTCAGCGTCTTGACGCCCTTACTTGTCGGCGGACAGGTGAGTGTCACCGGGAAGTTCTCGGTTTCGAGATTCTTCGACGACGTCGCGCGGCTTCGCCCCACGTATCTCTCGGCGGTGCCGGCAATCTACGCGATGCTGACCTCACAGCCGGAAGACCCTTCGATCGACACGTCGTCCTTGAGGTTTGCCGTGTGCGGTGCGGCGCCGATCAGCAAGGAACTCCTCGAACGCGCTGAGCAGCGTTTCGGTTTCGTGATCGTGGAAGGTTACGGACTCACCGAGGGGACCTGTGCGTCGGCCTGCAATCCTGTGGACGGCGTGCGCAAACTCGGTACGGTCGGCCCGGCGTTGCCCGGCCAGCAGATTTCCATTCTTGCCGAGGACGGAACCTTTGCGCCCGCCGGGACTGCCGGAGAGGTGGTCATCAAGGGTGGCAACGTGATGCGTGGCTATCTGGGTAAGCCGGAGGAAACTGCGAAGACCGTCAAGGATGGTTGGTTGCATACCGGTGACGTCGGAGTCCTCGACGAGGACGGCTACCTGACCCTGGTCGATCGCATCAAGGACATGATCATCCGTGGGGGAGAGAACATCTACCCCAAGGAGATCGAAAACTCCCTCGCTACACACCCTTCCGTGCTCGAGGCAGCCGTCATCGGCGCTCCGCACCAGGTCTACGGAGAGGTGCCAGTTGCCTATGTTGTCGCCTACCCCGATGCGCCCGTCACCGAAGACGAACTGCTCGAACATGTCACGGCCTTGCTCACCCGAGTAAAGGTGCCAGTGGCGATCTACGTCGTCGATGCGCTTCCCCGAAACCCGGTGGGCAAGATCGACAAACCTGGAATGAGACGAGCTCTGAGCGCAACTCCCGCTCACTAGTCACTTCCCCGTAGTACCAGCACAACTCGACGACGTCCGTCGAGTCGATCCGTCATGCCCACATTCCGTATTTCAGGAGCAAATCATGGGATTCAAAGAAGGAAACTTCCCTCCCGTCGATCCGGCAACGTTCATGGACAAGCCGTTTCTCGAGCGTCTGCGTGACATGTCCACGCACTGGGTGGATTACGGCTTCGGTACGCCGAAGATGGTCCACACCGTCTACATCATGAAACTGTTGTTCCTCTACCTGGCAGCTGGAACAGCCGTTGCCACTTTGACTTCCGGCCTCTCGTGGTTCGACATCGGATCGTGGTGGAACCAGCCGATCGTCTACCAGAAACTCATCATCTGGACGATGATGCTCGAGATGCTGGGCTTGGCAGGATCCTGGGGACCGCTCGCCGGCCACTTCAAGCCGATGACCGGTGGAGTTCTCTACTGGCTCCGCCCCGGCACGATTCGTCTGCCACCGTGGCCGGGCAAAGTGCCGCTCACCTCGGGTGACACCCGCACGGTGTTCGACGTCTTCATCTATGTCGCCGCAGTCGCCAATCTCCTTGTTGCCGCTGTTCTCCCCGGTGTTCACACCACAGGAATCGACTCGGCAATCGCTGACAATGCCGGACTGGTGCGCCCGACGGTCTTGTACTCCTTCCTGGTACTCATGGTGATTCTCGGGTTGCGGGACAAGGTGCCCTTCATCGCTGCCCGTAGTGAGCAGTACCTGCCGGCGATCTTCTTCTTCACATTCCTGCCGTTCGTCGACATGATCCTGGCGCTCAAACTGCTGATCGTCATGGTGTGGATCGGTGCCGGTGTCTCGAAGTTCGGTCGCCATTTCTCGCTGGTGGTTCCTCCGATGCTCAGCAATACCCCGTGGATCCCGTCGAAGAAGATCAAGCGCGCCCACTACCGGAATTTCCCGGAGGATCTGCGGCCTTCACACCTGGGCGGCGGCGTCGCACACGTGGCCGGAACGATGGTCGAAATCGTCACCCCGTTGATACTGCTGTTCTCGACGAACAAAACCCTCACGATCCTCGCCGTGATCCTCATGGTCGGATTCCATCTGTTCATCGCGTCGACCTTCCCGCTTGCCGTCCCACTCGAATGGAATCTTCTGTTCGCCTACGCCTCGGTCTTTCTGTTCCTGGGATTCCCGGCATGGGACGGCTACGGACTCGGCGCCATGTCCTCACCGTGGATTACCGCGGGAATTGTTGCAGCCCTTGCCTTCTTCCCCATTCTCGGAAACCTTCGACCCGATCTGGTGTCCTTCCTGCCGTCGATGCGCCAGTACGCCGGCAACTGGGCATCCGCGACGTGGGCATTCGCGCCGGGCGCTGAAGCCAAGATCGACCAGTTCATCAAGCGTCCGTCGCCGGATACGCGCAATCAGTTGATGACGATGTACCCCGAAGATGTGTCCGATGTCGTTCTGCATCAGCTGTTGGGCTGGCGTTCCATGCACAGCCAGGGGCGTGCGCTGTTTTCTCTGATGATCAGGCACCTCGGCGACGACATCAACACGTACTCACTGCGGGAAGCAGAGTTCATGTGCAACTCCATCGTCGCCTTCAACTTCGGTGACGGGCACCTGCACGACGCGAAGTTGATCGCAGCCATTCAGCGTCGCTGCAATTTCGCACCCGGTGAGTTCCTGGTGACCTGGATCGAATCGCAGCCCATCCACAAGGGAACGCAGGAGTACCAGGTGATCGATGCCGCTCTCGGTGTCATCGAACGAGGTACTTTCAAGGTCGCCGACGCAGTCGCCGAACAGCCGTGGTTGCCGAACGGGCCCATTCCGTTCGACGTTCAGTGGACACTGGACGTACGGGCCGACCGCGCGGCAACGGATCCGCAGGTTGTCTCCGAACCGAAGATGCGTACGAGGGTCAGCGGTAGCGAGCAAGAGGTGAGTAAGTGACAAAGGCCGTAGTCGTCGGCAGCGGGCCCAATGGGCTCGCTGCCGCGGTACACCTCGCACGTAGCGGTGTGGACGTGCAGGTGCTCGAGGCTGCCGACCAGATCGGCGGAGGCACCCGCTCCGGTCCGATCGACGTGCCGGGGTTGATCCATGATCACTGCTCGGCGTTTCACCCGATGGGTATCGGATCGCCGTACCTGTCCAAGCTGGACCTCGAGCGATACGGGCTGATCTGGAGATGGGCAGAGGTGGACTGCGCGCATCCGCTCGACAACGGGGACGCCGGGGTTCTGTACCGCTCGCTGGAGCAGACGGCTGCGGGACTCGGCGCTGACGGGCCTCGATGGCAACGCATGTTCGGTGACTTGTCGACTGGGTTCGATGCGCTGGCGTCCGATCTGATGCGCCCGATCGTCAATGTTCCGCACCATCCGCTGCGGCTCGCAGCTTTCGGTCCGCGAGCGCTGCTTCCGGCAACGGTGACCGCGAAGTTGTGGAAGACGGACAAGGGGAAGGCGCTGTTCGGCGGGGTTGCCGCACACGCCTTCTATCCACTCAACCGTCCGGCCACCTCGGCGGTGGGATTGATGATCACTGCTGCTGGTCACCGCTACGGTTGGCCGGTTGCCGAGGGAGGTTCGCGGTCGATCACCGACGCGATGGCTGCGATGCTCCTCGATCACGGCGGCAAGATCGACACCAGCGTTCGGGTTCGTACGGTCTCCGAGATTCCGGACGCCGATGTTGTTCTGCTGGATGTCAATCCGGGGGGTGCGCTCGAAATTCTGGGCGATCGACTCCCTGGTCGAGTGGCGAGGGCCTATCGAAAGTTCAAGCAGGCTCCCGGAGCATTCAAGGTCGATTTTGCGATCGAAGGTCATGTGCCGTGGACCAATCCGGACTGTGCTCGGGCCGGAACTGTCCATCTGGCAGGTGGTTTCGACGAAATCGTGGCCGCTGAGCGTGAGACGAATTCAGGCCGTATGCCGGACCGGCCGTTCGTGCTGCTAGGTCAGCAATACCTGGCTGATCCCACCCGATCTGCCGGGAACATTCATCCGCTGTATGCCTATGCGCACGTGCCTCACGGTTACGCCGGCGACGCTACGGAGGCGATCATCCGTCAGATCGAGAGGTTTGCGCCAGGATTCCGGGAGCAGATCGTCGCGACGTCGAGCAGTGGTACAGCTGACCTGGCAGAGGACAATCCGAATCAGGTAGGCGGCGACATCATCGGAGGTGCCAACACCGAACTGCAGGTTGTCTTGCGTCCGCGCGTCGCAGTCGATCCGTACAGCACGGGGATCGCGGGCACTTACCTGTGCTCGGCCTCGACCCCGCCGGGTGCCGGAGCACATGGAATGTGCGGGTACAACGCAGCCGAATCGGCTCTGAAGTACCTGCGACGAAAGGGTGCGGAAGTTCTGTGAGCAGTCCATCGCACAAGGAGCGAGGCGCCGGTGCGATGCGGCGCCTCGCCCGAGTGCCTGCAGCCGCGGAGCCGGAAGTGCTTGCGGTGGTTGCCGAGTTGGCACGACGACTCGACGAGCGCAGCGCCGACATCGCGCGTGAGATGGCCTTCATGATGGCTCACGAAATCGACCAATTGGATGCAGACGCCAAATTGCTCGAAATGCTCGAGGCCAGCGTGCAGGGAAACATCACGACGATCATCCACGTATTGGCCAACGACATTCCGATTGATCATCTCCAACCCACCACTGCTGCAGTGGAATACGCTCTGCGTCTGGCGCAGCGGGATGTCCCGTCCAACTCCCTTGTCCGGGCCTATCACATGGGCCAAGGCGATCTGATGCGGATCTGCCACGACGAGATCAGCACACTGGATATTCCGGCGCGACTCACTTTGGCTGTCCTGAAACACACTTCGGACGTGGTCTACAGCTACATCGACTGGATCACGCTCTACGTCTTCGACGCGTACGAGCGGGAACGCAGTCGATGGATGGCAGCGCAGGGAAACCTCCATTCGGCCGCAATCCACGCACTCCTGTCCGGCACCAACGCAGATACCGCTGCTTTCGAAGCGGAGACCGGGTACCGCCTCGGTCAGAACCACGTCGCCCTGGTGGTCTGGTCGACGTGGGATGCCGACGTCATGGGCATCAATACGCTGGACCGACTCGTACGTGATCTCGGCGCAGCGGCGGGAGCGGACAAGCCGCCGATCATCACCGCCATCGATCGGCGCACGGTGTGGGCGTGGCTGCCGTTCGGTCGCCGGGTGCCTGCGCCGGATCCGGAGGTTCTCGCGGCGGCAGTGCCGTTGGACGGCGGGGCGCGGGTGGCAATCGGACTGCCGGGGTCAGGGGTCGACGGTTTCAAACGGTCCCACGAACAGGCAACCGCCGCCTATTCGGTTGCTGCCGTCCCGGATACACCGCAGCGACCTGTGGTGAGCTTCGGAGACCGCGGCGTCGCTGTGGTTTCACTTCTGTCCGAGAACATCGATTCGACGAAGTCATGGGTCTGGGAGGTGCTTGGCCCGTTGGCGGAAGATACGCCCTCTGCTGCATCCTTGCGGACGACGTTGAGTGTGTACTTTGCACATGGTGAAAGTCATCTGCACACTGCCAATCACATGAATCTGCACCGGAATACGGTGAAGTATCGCATCAACAAGGCGCTCGGCGATCCAGTTGCTGCCGGCCGAGACAAGTTGGATCTTGCTCTGGCCCTGCAGGTTTGTGAGTTGTTGGGCAGATCGGTCTTGCGCCCCGCGCGAACGTCGTGAGTTGTGGAAAGTTGTGGACGCGCCACGGCCTGTGGGCTCCGTATCGGGTTTTGATGTCCGATGCGGAGCCTGGCCGTGTTCTGTTGTCGCCAAAGAGGTTTGACCCCTCAGGTTTTGAAGGTGGTGTTCGCGGGCCGTGGGTGCTGGCCGGGGTCGATCGAGGGCGGCGGGACGAACCAGGGTTTGTTGTCGGCGCCGATTCGGATTTCCCATTTGCCGACGAACCCGGATTTCCGGTGCATCAGTCGGTGATGTGAACGGCACAGCAGGACCAGGTTGTTCATCACCGTCGGGCCGCCGTTCGCCCAGTGCCGGATATGGTGCGCATCCGTCCAGGCAGGCACACATGAACACCCCGGGAACGCGCAGCCTCTGTCTCGGGCGATCAACGCCACTCGCTGTTCGGGGGTGACCAATCGTTTTCCGGGTTTCGCATCGAGCGGTGCGCCGTGATCGTCGAGCAGGACGGTGGAGAGGAAGCAGTCGCAGCCGAGGAGTCTGGTCTGTGACACGGACAGTGGTCCGAGCCAGGGCATGTGCCCGACATCAAGATCGGCCAGGTCCAGAGAGTCGTCATCACCCGAATCCGAAGACTGTGCGGCACAATCCCGATGCTCCGCCAGATCCCGAGCATTGATGTGCACGTTCACATGCGGACGCTGACCACCATCGGTACCGGTTTTCGCGCAGTCCAGATACCGGCGGATCAGTTCGGTGAACCCGTCCGCGGTGCGTTTCGCCGCCGACCGGGCATCCGGGGTTCCATCCGGTGCTGGGGTCGGCATCGTCAGACTCGACAACGCCGACAGCAACATCTCACCGGTGAGAGCGTCGAAATCACCACGCACCACCACTCGACCGTTCAAGGTCGACGCGATCCGGAGCTCGTTGAGATCGACATCTTCGGCGGGCGGGATCTCATCCGATTCGAACACTCGCTCCAAGGTCGCGATCACGTTCCGCACTTTCGTCGTCGTCGCTTCCACACCCGACGCAGCCGCCAACAACAAATCGATGCACTTCGGTAATGCCTCCTCCGGCATGCCTTTCGGCGGTGACTCGCAGAACGCGACGATCAACACGGCATGATCGAACGAGCAATCCCCGCCATCGAACCGAGCCGCCACCGCCGGAAACGGCCGCAAAGCTGCACCCAGCGCGGCGATCTTCTTCCCGTCCCGAACCTGCAGCATCGTGTTCGCCGCCAACCAGGACCCCACTCCGCGGCTGGCAATCACCTGATCATCGGGACGCAACGACAACTCGTCCACCACCGCCACCCGCACAGCCTCGAGACGCAGAATCTCCGCACTCGCCTCGACAGCAGCGGTACGCAACTCGGCAGCAGACAACTGCCACAGGCGTCCGCGTAACCCCACCGCAGAACCAGACACCACATCCGACAACAAGACACTCATTGAATCCCCCGATCCCCTCCCCAAATCATATTCGAACATGCGTTCGAGTCAAGGGGTTATTCACCAACGAATCGGCCTGACTCTGTGATGTCAGCGGGTTGTCATACTGTGGTCGAGTGACTTCGCCGTGGACAGCTGGGCAGGTGGCGTCGGTAGCTCCGGACGCCGCATCGCTGGCCGCTGCGCGCAAGTTGGCTGGTTCGTGGAGCCATGCCGGCAACAGGGGTCTCGCGCTCTGGGGGCTGTGTCAGGGCAGCGGCTCGAAGCCGTATCAAGCAGTGGTCGACCTGCGGGGCCCTGCATACAAGTGCTCGTGCCCCAGTCGAAAGTTTCCGTGCAAACATGCTCTGGGGCTGTTGGTGGAATGGTCGGAAGGGCGTGTGCCGTCGGCGGACGAGCCCGCCGACTTCGCGGCAGAGTGGTTGTTGCGCCGCGAGGAGAAGGCCGAGACCCGCGGCGAAAGGGCTGAGACCGGCGACGAGGCTCCCAAGAGGGCTCCCGACCCGGCGACAGCGCAGAAGCGCGCCGACCGCGTTGCGAGCGGTCTCGTCGAATTGGACCTGTGGATCACCGATCAGATTCGCAGTGGTCTGGCAGCGATGGACACATCCTGGGCGGGCTTCGACGCAGTAGCTGCTCGAATGGTGGATGCTCAGGCGCCTGGTGTCGCAGGCACACTTCGAGCCTTGGCGGGCACCGTTGCGTCTACCGAGAACTGGCCCGAGAAAGTCCTCGACGAGTTGGCTCGGTTGCACCTGCTGGTTGCTGCGCATCAGA
The DNA here is from genome assembly GCF_040546695.1 of Rhodococcus sp. OAS809. Taxonomy (NCBI): domain Bacteria; kingdom Bacillati; phylum Actinomycetota; class Actinomycetes; order Mycobacteriales; family Nocardiaceae; genus Rhodococcus; species Rhodococcus sp. OAS809. The sequence goes on from NZ_JBEPOI010000002.1 coordinate 4,659,399, forward strand.
AGCTGTCCGAGTTGCCGGAAGATCTTGCCCATTCGGTGAAAGCACACGTCGGCTATCCGGTCTCAACCGAGAGTGTGATGGAATCGATTCCGGTGAAAGAGAACTGGATGATTCTCGGTTCCGGGATCACCGAGGAGAAGCGACTGTTCACCCGAACGGTGTGGATGCTCGGCAGGAATTCGAAGCGGTGGGCCATGCTGCTCGACTTCTCCCACGGGTCACCCAATTTTGCCACCGAAACGCCGCCAGTCGGGTTTCTGCTCAACGCCGATGTTCATTTCTATCCCGGTGCCGCGGCATTGCGGGCGCGGATAGGGGTCACGCACGGAGAACCGGAGCCCTTCACAACCATGCCGTTCGGAAGCATCGACACTGCGTTGCAGCAGTTTACCGATGCCCTCGCCGCGGATCCATGGTTGCGCTCGTGGCCGGCAGTGATCAGTTCGGTGGTCCCGTCGTTCGTCGACGGATCATGGTTTGTCGTCGACGAATCGGGCACAGCGCTTCGGGCAGAGGGTGATTCGGATCTTCTGTGGAAGTTGCTCGGCATTTCCGGCGGTTACCCGGTCACAGTCTGCGGAACGTGGAACGCGCTGGCTCTTACTCCGATCTCGGTTTTCACGGGAGGGCAGGTGATCGTGCTGTGAGTACATTGATCTCAGCGGCGCTCCTTGGGACAGCCAGAACAGCAACAACATTCGAGGATCTGCCGGCTGAAGTGCGTGGCTACGCTCGCGAACTCGACGGCGATCCTGCCGAGATGCTTCTCGCAGGAGCAGCGTTGGAGAGGGCGTACCGCCGTGGCGGTGCGGGCTCCACCACGGCGGCGGTGCCGACACCTGCGCCAGACGATGTTCGATTCACGCTGCCGGAATCCTCATCGGCGCATCTGCTGTCGATGCTCGCGGCCAAGGCGACCTTGCTCGACGAATGGTTCGCAGTCGCGTTGGAGCACAATTACCGTGCGCCTGATCATCTGGTCGCCGAGTTGCTTTCCTTTGCACGTGCAAGTGAAGCTCACCGGGAGAGCATCCTGCAGATTGTCGGCGAGCGTGGTCGATGGCTTGCCGCGCAAAACCCCGAGTGGAGCAAACTCGTCCGAACCAGGGATGCCAACCCGGACGTGTGGCGTCACGGAAGTTCGTCGCAGCGCACACAGTGGCTGATAGACACTCGTCGAACAGATCCCGCGCTGGCGCTGGCCGAACTCCGAAAGTCCTGGGGCACCGAGCGGGGCGAACAGAAGGCTGCCTTCGTCGCGGCGCTGGCAAACGGACTGAGTGCGGATGATCAACCATTGTTGGAGGAAGCCCTCGACGACCGTCGCAAGGACGTGCGACGCGCGGCAGTGGAAGTACTCGGACAACTCCCCGAATCGGAGTTCGGGGAGAGAATGGCTGCTCGGGTTCGGAAATGGGTGCGGGTGGAAAGGAAACTCGTTCGGTCCACGCTCGTCATCGTCCCGCCTGAGGAAGTCGATTCAGCGGCGAGGCGAGACGGCATCGAAGACCGGCCGAATCCACACACCGACTATCGTGCCGAGTATGTGCGTCAGGCGATCGGTTCTGCGCCGTTGTCTCTGTGGAACAACATGATCGGTGGACCAGGCAAGGTCTTGGGGATGAGCGTTGACGAAAGCTGGGAGCCGATCCTTCACGACGCGTGGTCCACCGCCGCAGTCGCGCAGAACAATACGGAATGGGCGCTGGAACTCTTTCGTATGCGCGGCACCGCCACCGATCGACGCGTGCTCCCGTTGGTGCCGGCCAAGGCGCTGGCTGATCTGTTGAGGTCCGGAAACGGCGACGCCAATGTTCTGCACCCCGGCCGGGCAGCGATCTACGACGCTCTGCGAGGTCCATGGCCCGAGGACATCACCCGGGCAGTGGTGGCCCAGTGGGAACGAGTTGCGGCCAGACGTGCCGACGGAGGCGCCAAGGCCGGCGAATTCTCACGCTACAAGTACGTCGCATCGCTGCGCCTGGCCGAGACTCGATTTCCTTACAGCGCAGTAACTTTGCTGGAGCGTGCTGCGGAACGTGCACGTGACCCGGACTGGCGGCAGACCTTCGCCAGAACTGCCAGTGCCATCACCCACCGCAAGACTCTGCTCGAGGAGCTCAAGTGACTGACAGCGTAACCGTGCCCACCACGGAACCGGAAAAGCTCGCGCAACCGGCAAAGCTGATGCGGCCCCACGCAGAGCAGGAGTACGCGCTCGAACTCGAAGCACTGGCCGCGCAGGACACCCGTCCGCGTCCACCGTCGTGGAACTTGTCGCCCTGGGCCGTGGTGACGTATCTGTTGGGTGGCACTCTCGACGACGGAACAGTCATTTCACCGAAGTACGTCGGTCCACGGCGGTTGATGGAAGTGGCCGTCGCAACTCTTGCCACCGACCGGGCGCTACTGCTGTTGGGGGTTCCCGGTACGGCCAAGACCTGGGTCTCCGAACACCTTTCGGCCGCAATCTCGGGTGCGTCGACGCTCCTGGTTCAAGGCACGTCGGGTACGCCCGAGGAAGCTATCCGCTACGGCTGGAACTACGCACGTCTTCTCTCCGAGGGGCCGACCGCCGGTGCACTGGTGCCTTCTCCCGTGATGACGGCGATGGAAACCGGGAAGATCGCCCGCGTCGAAGAGTTGACGCGTATTCCGGCCGACGTGCAGGACGCCCTCATCACCATTCTCTCCGAGAAGACGTTGCCGGTGCCGGAGCTGGGCATCGAGGTGCAGGCAGCCAAGGGCTTCAACCTGATCGCTACCGCCAACGATCGCGATCGCGGTGTCAACGACCTGTCGTCCGCACTGCGTCGACGGTTCAATACCGTAGTCCTCCCTTTGCCGGCCAGCGAGGAAGACGAGGTGGCCATCGTGGCACGTCGAGTCGAACAGCTGGGCGCAGCACTGGAATTGCCGACAACCCCCGCAGCAGCCGAGGAAATTCGCCGAGTCGTCACCGTGTTCCGGGAACTGCGATCAGGCACGACCACCGACGGCCGCACCAAGTTGAAGTCCCCGTCCGGAACTCTGTCGACGGCGGAGGCGATCTCGGTGGTCACCAACGGTTTGGCGTTGTCTGCGCATTTCGGGGACGGCGTACTGCGGGCATCCGACGTCGCTGCCGGAATCCTGGGCTCGGTGATCAAGGATCCGGTCGCAGACAAGGTGGTGTGGAACGAGTACCTCGAGGCAGTAGTGCGTGAACGCGGCGAGTGGTCCGACTTCTACCGGGCGTGCCGCGAGGTCACCGGGTGACCATCGTGATTCCGGACCTGCGTGTCCGGGTCTTCGGTATCCGTCACCACGGCCCGGGATCTGCTCGTTCGGTTCGGCAGGGCCTGGAAGAGTTCTCGCCTGACGTCGTCCTGATCGAAGGGCCTTCGGACGCAGACCCGTTGGTGATGCTGGCGGCGTCGGAATCGATGGAACCACCGATTGCGTTGCTCGCGTACGCCACTGGCGAACCGTCGAAGGCGGCCTTCTGGCCGTTTGCGGTGTTCTCACCCGAATGGCAAGCGCTGCAGTGGGCTGCGAAGAACGGTGTGCAGGCACGGTTCTGCGATCTGCCCGCCTTCAACGTGTTGGCGGGTCAGGGGATTCGTACTGTCCGCGAGGGCGATCCTCTGTCGGAACTGGCCGCGGCCGCGGGTTTCGACGACACCGAGCGCTGGTGGGATTCGGTGATCGAATCGAGCTCGGGCGCAGATTCTTTCGATGCGATCACCGAGGCGATGGAGGCGCTGCGTGAGACAGTGCCGATCGACGAGGAGACAGCGCATCGCGAAGCGTACATGCGTCAGGTGCTGCGAAAGACGTTGAAAGATGGCGCTGAGCGGGTAGCGGTCGTCTGCGGAGCCTGGCACGCGCCGGCGTTGGTCGGAGCCTTGGGGCCGGCGGCACCCGATGCTCGCATCCTCAAAGGAATGTCCAAGGTCAAGACCTCGCTGACCTGGGTTCCCTGGACACATTCACGCCTGGCGTCGGCATCGGGTTACGGCGCCGGAATCACCTCGCCGGGCTGGTATCACCACCTGTTCACCGCGAACGACAAGACGATCACGCGGTGGCTCACCAAAGTTGCGCGGGTGCTCAGGGACGAGGACCTTCCGATCTCGAGTGCTCACGTCATCGAAGCTGTCCGGTTGGCAGATACGTTGGCGGCACTGCGTTCTCGACCCTTGGCGGGATTGTCGGAGGTCACCGAGGCAACGAGGTCGGTGATGTGCGACGGGAACGACGTTCTTCTGGATCTGATCACGCGAAGATTGGTTGTGGGCGAAGCGCTGGGCGCGGTGCCCGAGGAAACGCCGACAGTCCCACTCGAAGCAGACCTGCGCGCACGCTCGAAGACCTTGCGGCTCAGACAACAAGCGGGAGCAAAGACTCTCGATCTGGACCTGCGACGCGACATCGACGTCGAGCGTTCCCAGTTCCTGCACCGACTGGGGATCCTCGAGATCGATTGGGGAACCCCGGCCGACAGTGAGGTCCGTTCCACCGGAACGTTCCGGGAGACTTGGGCGCTGCAATGGAAGCCCGAATTCTCGGTCTCGGTGATCGAGGCGTCGCTGTGGGGCACGACGGTGGTTGCAGCGGCAACATCATGTGTCGTCTCGAAGATCAACGAGCCGGACATTTCTCTCGCGTCACTGATCGGACTACTGGAGAACTCGCTCCTGGCGAACCTGCCGGCAGCGTTGTCCGCTGTGCTGGAAAGTGTGAAAACGGTTGCGGCACTGGATCATGACGTGTCGCACCTGATGGCGGCGCTGCCCACGCTGACGCGAACGCTGCGGTACGGCGATGTGCGCGGAACCGACGTGTCGGCATTGGTCGACGTCGCCGACAGCCTGTTGATCCGCATTTGCACCGGCCTCGCAGTCGCCGTCACGGGCCTGGACGATCCCAGTGCCGAGGAGTTTCGCGAACACCTCGACAAGGTTCACTCGGCAGTCATGGTTCGTGACGATCGCGATGCGAGCGCACGGTGGCTGCAGGCCATGGCCGGCGTGATCGACCGTGACGACGTCAACGGATTACTCGTCGGACGGTTGGTGCGGCTACTGCGCGACAGCGGTTCGATCACGGAAACCGCTGCAGCCCAGCGCTTGTCTCGGGCCCTGTCCGTGGGAAGCACGCCGACCGGCAAAGCCGGGTGGGTCGACGGGTTTCTCGGTGGAGGAGGGCTTGTGCTCGTTCACGATCGAGCGTTGCTCACGCTGATCGACACGTGGGTTCGCCAACTTCGTGAGCAGGACTTCATCGACACGCTTCCACTGCTTCGACGTACGTTCGGAGCGTTCGAGGCGGGGGAGCGTCGAGCGATCGGTCAGGCGGTCAGAGGTGGACGACGCGTCGAAACGACAGTGGAGACCGATGCTCGACGCGGCAGAGCGGCAATGGCGGTCGTTGCGGACATCTTGGGGGTGGGCGCATGAGCGACGACGATCAGCGCCTTCGACGCTGGAGACTGATGCTCGGGGAATCCGCCGAAGAATCGACGGGTGGGCTGGGCCAACCGGGCGAGCGTCGAATGGATGCAGCTCTTGCCGCACTCTACGATTCGTCCGGCCCGACCAAGGGGCGACGCCGCTCAGCCGGATTGGGGGCGTCGGCTCCGTCCGTCGCCAGATGGCTCGGCGATATCCGGACGTACTTTCCCAGCACGGTGGTGCAGGTGATGCAGAAGGACGCGATCGACCGACTGGGTTTGGCGCAGTTGCTGCTCGAACCGGAACTGCTCGATGCCGTCGAGCCCGATGTGCATCTGGTCGGGACGCTGCTGAGCCTCAACCAGGTCATGCCGGAGGCCAGCAAGGCCACTGCTCGAATGGTCGTCGGCAAGGTGGTTCGGGAAGTCGAAGAGCGAATCGCGCAAAAAACGAAGGCCGCGGTGACCGGGGCTCTCAATCGTTCGGCCAGAACGTCGAATCCGAAGTTGCGTGACATCGACTGGGACCGAACCATCCGAGCAAATCTGTCGCACTACCTTCCGGAGTATCGAACCGTCGTCCCCGAGCGGCTCGTCGGATACGGCCGCAAGTCGAAATCCGTGCAGCGCGACGTAGTCCTGGCGATCGACCAATCGGGTTCGATGGCGTCCAGCGTCGTCTACGCATCCGTGTTCGGCGCGGTGTTGGCGTCGATGCAGGCGCTGAAGACTTCGCTCGTGGTTTTCGACACTGCCGTCGTCGACTTGACGGACAAACTGTCCGATCCAGTCGACGTCCTTTTCGGGACCCAACTTGGTGGGGGCACGGACATCAACCGCGCTATCGCGTACAGCCAGTCACTGATCTCGCGTCCTGCCGAGTCGATGTTCGTTCTGATCTCGGACCTCTACGAGGGCGGTATTCGCAACGAGATGTTGCGCCGGATGGCCGCCATGAAGAACTCCGGCGTTCAAGTCGTGGTTCTACTGGCACTCTCGGACGACGGGGCACCGTCGTTCGATCACGACAATGCAGCGTCGCTGAGTGCCCTCGGGATTCCCGCGTTTGCGTGCACGCCGGACAAGTTTCCGGAACTGCTGGCGGTGGCTCTGGAACGCGGGGACGTGTCGGCTTGGGCGGATCAGCTCAGCCTCGAACAGCACTGACCGGTCTGCTTCGAGAACCTGAACACCGGGTACACCCGCACGATGGGTGACGGACAGGTTGCTGGTTCGACGACGCAGGCGGGTTCAGGACTGGTTCTCACGGTGTTGGCATCCAGCCAATTCCTGATGACCTTGGACAGTTCGGTCATGAATGTTTCGATGGCAACCGTCGCCGAGGACGTCGGCACGAGCATCACCGGCATTCAAACCGCGATCACGCTGTACACCCTGGTCATGGCGACTCTGATGATCACGGGCAGCAAGCTGGGGTCGATGATGGGTCGTCGCCGGGCCTTCGCGCTCGGCTTGATCATCTACGGCGCAGGTTCTCTGACAACGGCGCTCGCTCCCAATCTTGCGGTCCTGCTGATCGGATGGTCGTTCCTCGAAGGCGTCGGTGCGGCACTCATCATGCCCGCGATCGTCGCGCTCGTCGCCACCAACTTTCCGGCGCAGAAGCGCCCGGCTGCCTACGGTCTGGTCGCTGCCGCCGGCGCGATGGCCGTGGCGGTCGGGCCGCTGATCGGCGGCGCCGCGACGACATTTGCGTCATGGCGTTACGTGTTCGTCGGCGAAGTCGTGATCGTTGTCCTGATCTTGCTGGTGCTGAGCAAGGTGGTCGACGTCCCACCGTCGAAGTCGCGCCTCGACTACGTCGGATCGATCTTGTCCGTGGTGGGACTGGGCATGATCGTCTTCGGTGTACTGCGCTCGAGCGAGTGGGGTTGGGTGCAGGCCAAACCCGACGGACCGCAGTTGGTCGGGCTTTCCCCGGTGGTGTGGCTGCTGATCGCCGGGCTCCTGGTCGTGTACGGATTCCTGCGCTGGGAGGGACGCCTGGCCGCTGCGGGGAAGGAGCCGTTGCTTGATCCGGCGATGCTGCGAAACCGCGAGCTCAGTGGCGGGCTGTCGATGTTCTTCGCGCAGTTTCTGGTCCAGGCGGGCGTGTTCTTCGCGGTCCCGTTGTTCTTGTCCGTAGTTCTGGAGCTCAGTGCCCTGGAGACGGGAGTTCGCATCCTGCCGTTGTCGGCGGCGCTCGTCGTGGCGGCGATCGGTATTCCGAAGCTACGGCCTACCGCGAACCCGCGACGCGTGGTCCGAGTCGGATTGTTGGTCATGGTCGTCGGCATTCTGATGCTCGTTGCAGGCATGGACCCTGGCGCCAATGCGGCGATCGTGATGATTCCCATGCTGTTCATGGGTTTCGGCTTGGGGTGCCTGTCTTCGCAGCTCGGAGCCGTCACGGTGTCCTCGGTCCCGGACGAGCGCAGCACCGAGGTCGGCGGGTTGCAGAACACCGCCACCAACCTCGGCGCTTCCTTGGGAACTGCCCTGATCGGATCGGTTCTCATTGCCACTCTCACGACGTCGGCGATCGCCGGAATCGAAGACAATCCGGCGGTTCCGACATCGGTGCAGCAGCAAGCGAGCACCGACATGGCCTCGGGCGTGCCGTTCCTGTCGACGACGCAACTCCGATCCGCTCTCGATGACGCCGGCGTCGCCGAGTCCACGGCGGATGCGATCGTGGACGTGAACGAAGAAGCCAGGCTGGACGCGTTGCGTGTCGCTTTTGCCGTGGCAGCGCTGCTCGCAATCGCCGCGTTGTTCCCGACCGCTCGAATCCCCCGCGTCGCGGTCGGCGACAAACGTGGTTCGAGCTAAGAATCAGCAATCGCGGATCGACCTGGACGATCGACGGAGCGACCTCTGGATATAGTGATCTGCGCACAATCGATTCGTCAGATGGCTACCGTTGTGAAGGAAACAAGCAGCGAGTCTGAAACACTGACGTTTCACCGGATAAGGGTTCGGTGGGGAGCCAGGGGAGGTTCGGATGGCCAGGCGAGCGGATTCGACGCCCGCTGATGGCGCCTGCGCAGATGTCGGGATGCCTCGCTGATGAGCCGTCCGAGTCGATTGGGCAGGCAAGATCCTGCTTCGGAGGCCGACTGCAACAGCCTGTTTCGCCGTCAGATAGACGAAGCTGCAGCCGTCGCGCCGTTCGCCAATCTTGCGTACATGGCGAGTTTGGTCGTGATTCTGACCTACACCGTCCCGCCCGGACGTCAGACGCTCAGGTGGTTGGGTGGCGCCCTCATCTTTCTCGTCCTCGCGAATTCGATCCGAGTATGGATTCCCCTTCGCTGGCGGCCGTCGAAGCACACCCCGCGCTACGACTACGTGGGTCTGCTCGTCGAAGTGATCGTGGTCGCGACCCTCGACGTCACACTTTTCGCTCTGCTCTTTCACGACATGGACGTCTTCCGCGACTTGGTTCTGATCGCGACGATGGCCGGGATCATGGGCGCCGGGACCGTGACGTTCTCGAGTCTGAGATCGGTGAGCCTGACCTGGATCTACATTCACGGCCTCGGCGTCTTCACTGTTCTCGTCGTCCACGCCGAACCACACTTTCGCATACTTGCGATTCAGTTGTGCATCTACATGTTTGCGCTCACCGTAGGGGCGGTCTATCTGTCGGCCTCTTTCCAGAGACGTTGTCTCGCAGAGTTTCAGGCGGAATCCGAGCGTCAGACTGTGGCGTTGTTGCTCGACGGTTTCGAGGGCGGTTCCCGCGACTGGCTGTGGGAGTGCGACACCAACGGCCGGTTCTCCCACACCTCGGCACGTCTCGCCGAGGTCGCAGGTATGACGGTGGACGCGTTGCAGCAACTCACCTTCGGACAACTCCTCACCAGACTCCAGATCGCATCGAGTCCGGAGGGGCGTGCGGCCGCGGCCCAGATGATCGACAAACTCGAATCGAGTGCTCCCTTCCGGGACACTGTCGTGCCGGTGCATGTCGACGGTAGGCGACGCTGGTGGTCTCTTTCCGGCAATCCACGGGTCCTCGAATCCGGCGTGATTCTGGGTTGGCGCGGTGTCGGTTCCGACATCACGGAGAGGTATGTCCACGAGCAGGAGATCCTTCGCCTTGCGGCCACCGACTCGTTGACCGGGTTGCCGAACCGTCGTGCGTTCGGAGTGGCGCTCGAGGAAGCGATCGACTCCCGCGCGCCGGAGAAGCAGGTTCTCGTCGGGATTCTCGACCTCGACAACTTCAAATCGGTGAACGACACCCTTGGCCATCCGATCGGGGACCAATTACTTCTCGAAGTCACGAAACGCCTTCGCGACGTGATCGGTTCGGACATGTGCTCGCGGATGGGCGGTGACGAATTCGGGCTGATCGTCTGTACGTCTTCGCGCGACGATCCCGGTGTGATCTTCGATCGGTACCTGGAAGTGCTGCACGAACCATTCTTCGTCGAAGGCAATCGGATCGAAGTGCGGGCCACGATCGGTTACTCGAGCGCGCCCGAGGATTCGACGGACGCCGACGGATTGGTGATGCTGGCGGATCTGGCTCTGTACGAGGCGAAGTCGACGGGACGCAATCGAGTGGGTAAGTTCTCACCGCTGCTGCGGGCGAGGGCATCGGCGCGGGCGACGGCGTTGCACGAGCTGGACAGAGGGATCGAGGAAGGGCAGTTCGATCTCCATTACCAGCCTCAGGTCGACACTCAGACCGGTGAAGTGGTGGCCTTCGAGGCTCTTCTTCGGTGGAACCATCCCAGCCGCGGCCTCATCGGGCCCAGCCAGTTCATCTCGGTGGCGGAGGAAACCGGAATGATCATTCCCCTCGGCGCGCAGGCAATGGCGATGGCGACCGCCGCTGCTGCGGGGTGGCCGACCGGAATTGGCGTCTCGGTCAACGTTTCACCAGTGCAGTTGGTGTCGCGAGAGTTCGGTGCGATGGTGAAGAAAGCGCTGACGGATTCGGGCTTGCCTCCGCAACTGCTGCAGCTCGAAATCACCGAGACAGGTGTTGTGGACGATCGCGCGATCCGGGATCTCTACAAGCTGCGTGAGCTCGGGGTCACCGTCGCACTCGACGATTTCGGCACCGGCTATTCGTCCTTTGCCACGCTCCAGAGACTTCCAATCGACGTTCTCAAGATCGATCGCATGCTGGTCACCGACTCGGACGATCCGAAGATGTCCGTGGTGAAGTCCATTGTCGAATTGGCCGCGGCCCTCGGTATGAAATCGTTGGCCGAGGGCGTGGAGACCATCGAGCAGTTCCGCCGCGTCCAGTGGGTCGGGTGTGACCTGGTCCAGGGTTACCACATCAGCAAGGCTCTGACCGCTGAGCGCGTCGATGTGTATCTTGCCGCGACGGACACGGAAACTGGGCGCAGCGTCCACCCACTTACGTGGCTGTGAATCAGATCTGAGCCGAGCGGATCGTATTACCGCCTGCCGCCTTCGCTTGATACATCATCGAATCCGCGACATTTGTCGCCGCCAGGATTGCGGAAGCACCGCCGCTCCACGCCTTCGATTCGGCGGTCATCATCACCGCTCCGACGCTCACCGTTGTGGGGATCGCGTCGGAACAATCCGACAGCGCCGCGTTTATCCCTTCGATCAACAGGGTTGTCGATTCGGGATCGCCGGCGATGACGGCCAGGTATTCTTCCCCGCCGGTTCGAGCGATGACTCCGCGTTCGCCGAGATGTGTGCTCAATCGGTTCGCGGTTCTCCTGATGACATGATCGCCTTCGGCATGACCGTGAAGATCATTCACCGTTTTGAATTTGTCGATATCGACGACGATGAAGGCGAGAGATGAAGAATCGTCTCGGGCGCTCTCGAAGAGATCGCCGACTGCCCCTTCCAGTCCCCGACGGTTGAACAGTCCAGTGAGGGGATCCCGGTCCGAATACTGGGCATCGCGGTAGAGAGTGCGCCAAGTCAGGTGCGCAAAAATGGGAACGAGTGTGACAGCTCCGAAAAGAACGGTGCCGCGGGCCAGAAGCGTCGTGATATCGACGTCGCCTTCCAGATATGCAAGAACGAAAACGGTAGTCGTGACGGTCGTCGACCAAACGACATGAGCGACAAGCCACTTTGCGCTGACAAAAAGCGTCGCAAAGGTTCCGGTGACCGCGAAGACGATGCAACCGAACGTCCCGGACGAGCGATCCGGCACCAGGAGGACGGCAGCCGCGATCCCGAGATCTGCGAATATTCCGAATGCAAGCAACCCCCGGCGTCCGGGAAACGGTTGTGTGAACCAGCATGCGGCGATTCCCACACACGTACAGATCATGAAAATCGAAAGAGCTTTGCCGGGGGTGGTCGGCGGCGTATCCGGACCGATCAATTTGTAGAAAGCGGACAGTCCGAAGATGATCGTCATCATTCCGAGCAAGGTTCGGAAGATCGGAATGATTGCCCGGCTGGATCTCTGGTGCTTTATCCACTCGTAGTCGTGTGGTTCGTTGAACCATTCGTGAAGTGTTCGCCAAGAACTGTGCCCCTCGGAGGCGATGACAGGGCTCGGCATGCTGTCCATTTTGCCTTGAATTTAGGTAAAGAGAAAATCTATGTTCGACCGCTTCCATCGGATCGGCTCTTTTCGGGGAAGAGGTTCAATTATCGAGTCGAGCGCTTACTCGATGCTTGTTTCAAGCCTTCTTCGAACTGCTGTGTGCGTCGTTCGAGGCGGTCGCGAACGATCCGACTTTTCGCGTACGAGACTTTCTCACGCCGTAAGCGGCGAGGATGACCCCCAGCGCGACCAGGCTTTGGACGAATTCCGCGCGCGTGGGTTCGTTGAGACCCATTCCCACCAGGATCACGAGAATCAGACCAGTGACCACTATCGGCAGGCCGGGATACAACCAGACACGGAATTTCAGAATCTCGGGGCTTTCGCGTTCCCATCGGCGTCGGAGGCGTAGTTCGGATACACAGATCAGGATGTAAACGAACAAGCAGATTGCGCCCGACGAATTCACGAGGAACAAGAAAATCGTATCCGGCCAGATGTAGCCGGCCGCGATACAGAAGTACCCGGCCACGGTGCAGGCGAGTACGCCCTTCACCGGCACGCCGCGGCTGTTGGTCCGTGTCATCCAGGCCGGCGCGTCGTTGTAGACGGAGAGTGCGAAGAGCATCCGTGACGCCGTGTACAGGCCGGAATTGAGGCAGGACAGCACCGCGACCAGAACCACGAGATTGAGAATGTCGGCGGCGCCGGGAATTCCGAGCAGGTCGAGTGCGGAGATGAACGGAGAATCGCCGACGACGAACGAATCCCACGGCAGCATCGTCACGAGGAGGAAGGTGGCGACAACGAAGAAGGCGAGAATGCGGAAGACGACCGTGTTCGTGGCCCGTCTGATCGCTCCGGCGGGTTCGGCGGATTCCGCTGCGGCGATCGTGACCAGCTCGGCTCCGGTCATGGAGAAGATCACGGCGACAACGCCCACCAGTACGGGGGTGAAGCCGTTCGGCAGAAATCCTCCGTGGCCGGTCAGATTGCTGAAATCGACTTCACTGCCGGGCCAGATGCCGAAGACGAACAGACTGCCGAGCACGATGAAGCCGATGATGACGGCGACCTTGATACCCGCAAACCAGTATTCAGCCTCGCCGAAGTTGCTGACGGAGAGAAGATTGACCCCGGTCATCACCAACAGGAGTACCGCTGACATGAGCCAGAGCGGGACACCATGGATCCACCGGGAGAGCAAGGTTGCTCCGACGACGGATTCGATGCCGACGACGATCACCCAGAAATACCAGTAGAGCCAGCCAGTGGTGAAACCCGCCCAGTCGCCCAACGCCATGCGCGCGTATTCGGTGAACGATCCCGTACACGGCTTGGCCACGGCCATTTCGCCGAGCATGCGCATCACCAGGAACACGATGATGCCGCAGATCGCGCACGTGATGACTGCGCCGGGGCCCGCCTGGTTGATGATTCCGCTCAGCCCGACGAAGAAACCGGCGCCGATGACGCCGCCCATGGAAAGCATGGTCAGGTGACGCTTCTTCAAGCCTGTTTTGAGTGTCGAATGAACGCTGGCGGCTTCGGCTGTTTCGGTGCTGCTGTCGGGCATCTGGGCTCAGCTCCTATTGCATGACGCGATCAGTTCTTTCGGAGAGACGCTAAGCTCATCGTGTGATCCAGAACATGGACTTGATGTACAAATCTGAACTGGAAACTGTCAGTTCTGTCCACTGCCTTTCTATTCACTGCCTTCGGAGGTTCCGGTAATGCCGATGACTGTCCGGCGCCTGGCGGCCACCACTTCGCTCGGCCTCGCGATCGTTGCCGGTCACGACGACGTGGATCTGTCGATCAGCTGGGCGCACGCAATCGAATTGCAGGATCCGACTCGTTGGCTCGCCGGTGGAGAGCTTGTCATGACGACGGGGCTGCACCTACCACGTTCGGCGACAAAGCAATACGAGTACGTCGAGCGCATCGCGCAGACCGGTGCGGTGGCACTGGCGTTCGACACCGGCACCGTGCACGAAAGGGTGCCGGACGCGATCATCAGGGCCGGCGACGAACTGGGTTTTGCCGTGCTTTCCGTCGCCAAGGAGACGCCGTTCATCGCCATTTCGCGGGCCGTGATCGACGAACTGACCGCCGACCAGATACGAACGGTGCAGGCGGTGGTCGACGCGCAGGAGAAGTTGGCGCGTGCTCTGCTCGACGGGGTGCCGGCTCTGATCACTGCCCTGGGTCGAGCCGTTCACGCAGCAGTCTGTGTTCTCGATCGGGACGGCGCGGTGCTGGCTCTGACGGAAGGTGCGAGTTCGTCTCTGCCCGAACGTATCAGGGAGCGATCAGGTAAGGAGCGCAGCCGGATCGTGGTGGACGACGACGGTCACCTGGCCATTCACCGCCTTGCTGTGAGCGGCACGCTGGCCGTGGCGTCCGACGCCGCCTTGGATCAGTCCGAGCGATTGTTGGTGGGCCACACGGTGTCGCTGTTGACCATCGAGCTTGCCAAGCCGTTGCGGGTTGTCGATGCCGAACAGCGGCTGAGGTTGGCCGTTACGACGATGGTGCGCCAGGCCGGCGGTGACGTCGACGAAAGTCTGTTGCGGTACTTCGGATTCGAATCCGAAACCACGGTGGTGGCAACTGCCTTGACCGATGTCGGACCTTTGCTTGCGGCCACCGACATCACTTCAGCGGCCCTGGAAGAAGAGTCGGTGCCGTACCTGTTGGCCCCGCTGAATGACGGAACCGGTGTGTGGTTCGTCGTGAAAAGTGAAGTTGCGGAGAAGGTCACGCGCAGTGTGTATGCGAGAGTACGGGAGAATTCACGCCGGAGTATCAACGGTGGAATCGGTGGCGTCCGGCCGATTAGCGGTGTTGCGGCCAGTCTGCGCGAGGCCGTCTCTGCTGCCAAAGTGGGGCAGGTCGAAGGACACACACTCGTTCCGTTCTCGGAACTCGGGACTTTCAGTCTCTTGTTGAGTGTGCAGTCGAGCGATGTTCTGCAGTCGATCGCGGCCAGCGGTCTCGGTGTGCTGGAAGGCTACGACGCCGAGAACGGTTCCCGTCTGGTGGACTCGATCGAAGCGTTCCTGCACCACAATGGTCAATGGGAATCCGCTGCAGCGCAATTGGGTGTTCACCGGCACACGCTGCGTAACCGCATGGACAAGGCTGCCGAGTTGATCGGGAGAGATCTCGATTCCGCCCACACCCGGTCCGAGTTGTGGATCGCACTCAAAGCTCGTGAACTGCTGCAGGCGGAATCGAATTCAGATCACGCTCGGCCGCCCCTGAGATAGACGGTGGTGGTGTGAGTGAAGAACTCTCGCGCCGCGTCGCCTTGTTCCTTGGGGCCGTATCCACTCCTCTTCGCGCCGCCGAAAGGTACGTGGGGATCAGCGCCCGCCGATTCCGAATTCACGTGCAGGATCCCCACGTCCAGATCGTCGATACCGGCCAGTGCACTGGTCAGGTCTTGCGTGAACAATGCTGCGGACAAACCGAATTCGCCCTCGTTCGCCAAGCGGAATGCGTCTGCGGTTGTTGCTGCCCGCTGCACCGCCAGTACCGGGCCGAAGAGTTCCTCGAACCACAGTTCGGTGCTCGACGGTAGTTCCAGCACTGTCGGTTGGACGTAGTAGCCCGACTGCGGCGCTTCGGCGGTGGCGACAACCCTGGCGCCGCCGTCGACGGCTCGATTGATCCCCCCGATGATCGACTGCTGCGCGTATGCGCTGACCACGGGACCTGTCGTGACGTCGGGATCGAGTGGATCTCCGACTCTCAGTTGCTTGACTTCAACGGTCAGCCTGGCCAGGAATTCCTCGGCGATGGATTCATGGAGCACCAGACGTGAAGTGGCCGTGCATTTCTGGCCGGTTGACCGAAATGCGCCCAGCATGACCTGCTCGACCGCAAGCTCGAGATCTGCGTCGGCAAGTACGACGGCTGCGTTCTTTCCGCCCATTTCCGCCTGTACCGGAACTCCTCGCGCCGCAGCAGATCCCGCGATCTTTCGGCCGACTCCGGTGGAACCGGTGAAGGTGACGGCGTCGAGGTCCGGGTGATCGACCAGCGCTTCACCGGCCGCGCTGTCGGCGAGGATCATGTTCAGGACTCCGTCGGGTAGGCCCGCTTCGGTCAGTGCCTGCGCGAGACGGAAGGCCAGAAGGGGCACCGCGGCAGCCGGTTTCCAGACGACGGTGTTTCCGTACACCAAGGCAGGCGCAATCTTCCATGCCGGGATCGCGATCGGGAAGTTGAACGGCGTGACGACGCCTACCACTCCGAGAGGTTTGCGAGTGACGAGAATCTGCTCGCTGCTACGTGGGGAGGAATACACCGTTCCGGTCTCGCGGTCGGCGGCGTTGCCGTAGTAACGCAGAATCTGCGCTGCGCGGCGCACCTCTCCGATACCCTCGGCCAGCGTTTTCCCTTCTTCGCGGGTGAGTTCTTCGCCCCAGGCCTCAGCGTTGGATTCGATGATTTCCGCTGCGCGAGTGAGGTATGCGCCGCGTGCGGACATCGGCAGGCGGGCCCAGTCGTTCGCGGCGATGCGGGCGACGCGAACACCGGTCGCCATTTCGGAGGCACCGGCGCGGCCTCCGGTGGCGACAACCTCGTCGGGACGGGCCGGGTTGGTGTCCGTCAGTGTGCCGTCGCTGCCCGTGACCCAAGCTCCGCCGATCAAGCTGCGCACTGCGACGCTCATCGGACTGCGGCCACAGCGTCGCGAAGAATACCGAGTCCTTCGGTCAGCAACTCGTCGGAGATGCTCAGCGGTGGGAGGAAACGGACGACGTTTCCATAGGTGCCGGCGGTGAGCAGAAGGAGACCGTGCGCGTGGGCGTAGCTGACGATCTGGGCGACGGCCTCGCGATTCGGAGCCTTGTCCTCGTCGTGGACGAGTTCGATTGCAATCATGGCGCCGCGTCCGCGAATGTCGCCGATTATGTCTGTGTCCGAAGCGATTTCGGACAAACCTGTGGTCAGAATGTCGCCGATGTCCTTGGCGCGGTCGAGGAGCCCTTCCATCTCGATCGTCTCGAAAACTGCCAGGGCGGCCTCGCAGGCAACGGGATTGCCGCTGTACGTACCGCCGATACCACCGGGATGCGCGGCGTCCATGACGTCGGCACGGCCGGTCACGGCGGCGAGTGGCATTCCGCCGGCGAGACCTTTTGCGGTTGTGATGATGTCGGGGACGAAGTCCTCACTCTCGCTGGCGAACCAGGATCCGGTTCGTGCGATACCGGTCTGGACCTCGTCCGCGACGACGAGAATGCCGCGCTCACGGCAGAATTCCGAGATTCGCTTCAGGAATCCCGGAGCGGGAACGATGAAACCGCCCTCACCCTGAATCGGTTCCACGACCACAGCGGCTACCGATTCGGCGCCGATCTGAGTGTCGATCGCAAGACGGAACTGGGCGAATGCTTCGTCGGCCGCGTTTTCGGGGCCGCTCGGCCAACGGTAGGGGTATGCCATCGGAACCCGGTAGACCTCTGGTGCGAACGGGCCGAATGTGGCCTTGTACGGCTGGTTCTTGGCTGTCATCGTCATGGTCATCAACGTGCGACCGTGGAATGCGTGGTCGAAGACGACAACTGCCGGGCGACCGGTGGCGGCACGTGCGTATTTCACGGCGTTCTCGAGCGCTTCGCTGCCGGTGTTGAACAGCGCTGTTCGCTTCTCGTGATCTCCCGGGGTCAGGCGGTTGAGCGCTTCGCAGACCTCGAGGTACCCCTCGTAGGGGTTTGCGAGGAAACACGTATGGGTGAACTGACCGAGCTGGCGCGTGGTGCGTTCGACCACGCGCGGCGCACTGTTTCCGACGGTGGTCACGGCGATGCCGCTGCCGAAGTCGATGAACGAGTTGTCGTCGACGTCGACGACAACTCCTCCGCCCGCTGCGGCAACGTAAATGCTGGATCCGCTGGTCAGCCCGGCCGGCAGTGCGGCGCTCCGGCGCTTTGCCAAAGCGCGCGAGTTGGGGCCGGGCACTTCGGTGACGAGGCGTCGTATCTGGGGAAGGGTCGGTCCACCGATGCACGTTTCCGTGCCGTGCTCGAGAATGGTCATCGCAGTGCCTCCAGTCGTTTTCCGAACTGTAGGACGGCGATGAATGATCCGGACATGGCCGGATTGTCGAGTGGCTTCTATCTCATAGGACGCCGCGTCCAGCAGGTTGTCCAGCAGGTTACTGTGCGAAACTGCCGAGGAATCGTTGCAACAGTGGGTTGTACACCTCAGGGGCTTCCCAGAACGCTGCATGCCCCACACCGGGAATCACGTAATACGTGCCCTCCCAGAGATTCGCGAAGGTCAACGACGCGACATACGACGTGTTCACGAACGGGTCCTCGGCGCCGTCGATCACCGCGAGAGGCACAGACGCCGTTGCAACCAGAGCCTTCTGATCCGATTCGCGGCCGGCGCCGAATGCGTCGAACATGATCTTGCGAGCGCGTCCGTCCGTGCGTATCGCGGCGTCGAGTGCAGCCTGCTCGAAGGGAACGGCGGTCATTCGTGCGTAGAGTTCGGCTTCTTGCGCGGTGATGACCTCGGTGCCGCCGATGGACAATCCGTCGCCGGCTTTGAAGGCGTCGCCGAGCGTCTCGGGATTTGCCGGCGGCGTACCGGTGATGACGATTCCGGTGAGCCCGGGGAATTTCGCGATCAACTCGAGAGCGATGTGTCCGCCGAGCGACCAGCCGACGACAACGGCTCTTTCGACGCCGAGTTCGGTCAGAACATCGACGATGGCGTCGGCGTAACCGTTCTGCGTGTATGCGGCTTCGGGATCGCTCGCGTCCTCGGAGTCGCCGTGGCCGAGTAGGTCCAGAGTGATCATGCGGTAGTCGCCGGCCCAGTCGGCGTCGACCTGATGACGGAAGATGGAGCGGCTGGCCGAGTTCCCGTGGATGAAGACAACCGGAAAACCGTCGGTGGCACTGTCGTCGACTGCCATGACGCCATGCCGGGTTTCGATCTTGGTGGTTGTCATCGGAATCCTCATCGTTCGAAGTGCACGGTCAGCGGGTATCCACGCTACCGGGCATATGCGGCATAGAGTTCACCCGTGGACTTCGCATTGCGCTCGTGCAGTTGGCACGGTCACGAGACCTACGCTCCGGACGAACCTGAGCTGCGGGATCGACTACATGTGGATACTGCGGTGGGTCAGGCGTGGCGGTGCCTACGTTGCGGCAACTTCGTCCCGGGAGCGCCCCGAGCATCGGGACCGGCGGACGCCGCCCCCGAGGTTCCGCGGGGGAGGCTGCTTCGCGACCGGTTGATCATGCGACTTCTCGCCACCGAGAGAATGTTCCGCGCTCTGGGTTTGGTTCTTCTGGCGATCGGTGTGTTCGAACTGAGATCGTCGAAGGGTCGCGCCGAGGACGCCTTCGAGAACGAATTGCCGTTGATCAGGCCACTTGCCCGTCAATTGGGCTGGAACATCGACGATTCCAAACTGGTCCATCACATCGAGCAGGCGTTTTCGTTGTCCGCTACGACGCTCACCTGGATCGCAGTCGGGCTGTTGGTCTACGCCGGCCTTCAAGTGATCGAGGCAGTCGGCCTGTGGATGGTCGAACGCTGGGGCGAGTACTTCGCGGTGGTGGCGACCAGCTTGTTCCTGCCCCTCGAAATCTACGAATTGACCGAGAAGATCACGTGGTTGAGGGCCGGGTTGCTGCTGGTGAACATCGCTGCCGTCGTATGGCTGATCTGGAGCAAGCGACTCTTCGGTGTCCGCGGCGGCGGCGCGGCGTATCACGCCGAACATTCGGAGGAGAGCTTGCTGACGGTGGAGAGGGCCGCGGTCAAGCAGGCTTCGTGAGACCAGCTTTCGACGCGGCAGCACCCGCCAGCGTTGCTGCACCGATCGTGATCATGGCGGCGAGGAGGATGGCTGCGGGTTCACCGTCGCCCATCACCCCCAATTGAGTGCCCACCGTAACTGCGGCAACCGGTACTCCCAGTTGTGCGGCGGACAGCACGCCGAGAGGGAGCGGGAGACCGAGGGCGCGTATCGCGGCGTGAACCACGAGAGTTGCTCCGCCCAAGACCAATCCGAGCCAGATGGCGGACGGATGGGTGACGAGGTCGCGCAGATTGATCGCCGCTCCCAACCAGACGAAGAAGAGGGGAGCGAAGAAGCCGTCGGTGATGGCGAAGAGCTGTTTGGCGAGGCGGCGGGGTTCACCGATCGCGGCAAGAACGAGCCCGAAGGCGAAGCCCGCGAGCATGATCGACACGTGAGTGCTCGACGCCAGCGCTGCCAGAGAAAAGAGGATCACCAGATTGATCCGGAGTTCGAGTGCAAACTTTCGTTTCTCCGAGAATTTGTGGAGCCTTCGCCAATGGCCGGACCGGTGGAAGGCTCGCAGTACGAAGAACAAGGCAACCGCACACGCCGCCACAGCCAGTGCGCCGACACCGGCACGAGGGGCATTGTCCGGATCGATCACCAAAGGCAGCGCAACAATGCAGACGGTGTCCGCGATCGCGACCTGGGCAGTCATCTGCAGAACCGAGGTTCCACCGAGCCCCAGCGAATCGACGATGGGGAGAATCAACGCCGCGGACGACGACGCGATCAGGACCGCGTACAGCGCGGCGTGACCGGTGCCGAATGCCGTCGCCACACCGTAGCCGGCAACAACCGACAGAAGTCCGACGACAACCGAGCGAACGGCACCCTTGCCGATTGCCGCACGGACTGCCGGATCGCGGACCGGGACGTGTGAGCCGGCCACCATCATCGTGAGCGCGAATCCGATATCGGCCAGGAACGTGAAAGTCTGGTCCGAAGAGTCGAGCAGCCCGAAACCGGTGACACCGAAGACGACGCCCGCGGCAAGTTCGCCGACCACCACGGGGACATGCCAGCTGACGCGAGCGCCGAGCAGCGGGCCGAGAATGCCGGCCAGCGCGACGAGGGCAAGGATGCCGAAGGTCATCGACGACCTACGAGTTAACTGTCGAGGGTGCGATCTTCGCGGGGATGGCGGTGTTCTCGTTCACGTGGTAGCTCGCACAGACACGGTGGTAGCCGTCGGCGATCTGCGCCGGTACTCCGGCGCGGAAGTCTCCCTGCACCAGCAGGATCGGCGACAGCGCGATCCCCTTGCGGATCTTCAACAGGTCGGCAGCAACGTGTGGGTTGTCGACCGGAAGCAGAGGGAGCCCAGCAGCCCGCAGGATGTCTTTGGCCTTCTTCGAGACCAGCGTCGCCGTCTCGAGGGCGTACACGAGAGCTTGGACCTGAACCGGCGTCGCGCCCAACTGGAGGTAATCGCGGGCTGCCGGGTAGTCGTGCTCGTCCGGCAGGTCCTTCCAGAGAACGGCGGGAGCCTTCTCGGCTACCTTCGGCTCTGCTGTCTTGGGAGCCTTGGGCTGCGCTGCCTTCGACGCCTTCGGCTGGGCTGCCTTCGACGTTTTGCTCTTGGCCATCTGTGCTGTTTCCTTCAGTGTCGGTCCGCGAGTGGAGCTGGTGCAGAAATCGTGCACTATCAGCGCCGCAGGCACCACATCGGAGCTGTTTGGCCCCCTAGGCGGCGGGTAATCAGCAGACTGCGGGGGAACGAGCAGGAGGCGAAGCAATGAAGCGGATTCTCGCAGTGCTCGCAGCGCTGATCCTGGCGGTGTTCGCACTGACCGCGTGCAGTGACAACAACGATTCGTCGGACAACGATTCGGCCGATCACGACGGCATGGGGATGACCAGTATGCCGATGACCAGCATGCCGACCAGTATGTCGATGCCGAGCATGCCTCTGGGTATGTCGACGCCGGGAGCGTCGTCGATGGGAATCGTGATCAGCGGTTTCGAATATTCGACGCCGGAGTCGGTGATGCCCGGACAGGTACTGACCATTCAGAACAACGACACCGTCGAGCACTCGGTCACGTCCGATACCGCGGGGTTGTTCAACGAGGACATCGAAGCGGGTGAGACGGAAACCATCACGGTGCCGAACGAGCCTGGAACGTACACGTTCCACTGCACCTACCACCCGAGCATGCACGGCACCTTGACGGTCAAGTAGAGGTCGGCTCGGTCTGGCGTGACTTTCGCGAGAAAACGTTGGCGGCACGCGCCGGATTGAGCTGGTGGAGAACAGATCCGGGTGTACGGTTTTCAGGTGCGCCGGAGAACAGCGATCAGTGTCGTCACGCTCGTGGTTTGCGCCCTCGGCTTTTCGCCGCCGGCGCTCGCGGATTCACCGAACGGCTCGTATTCGTCACAGCTGCTGTACTTCTCGGTCGATGTCGGGCCTGAACTCTCGACGCCGTGCACCGTCGTCGGTGAACTCTTTGTTCCCGATGGCGTCGACGCTGACAACCCAGCTCCCGCGATCCTGACCACCAACGGGTTCGGCGGTTCGTACAAGGACCAGATTCCTGCCCTGCAGAACTTCGCCGAGAACGGGTACGTCGGACTGACGTATTCGGGATTGGGTTTCGGCGGCACGAGTTGCAAGATCACACTCGACTCTCCCGCATACGACGGTATCGCCGCTTCCCAGTTGGTCAGCTTCCTCGGCGGCCAAGAAGGGATTGCCTTCACGGATCAGGCTCTGACGCAGCCCTATCCGGCGCTCACCACGGTCGTTCAGGACTCCGTCGATCACACCGGTGCACCGTCGACGAACGACCCGCGGGTCGGAATGACGGGTGGCTCTTACGGCGGCGGCATTCAATTCGCCGCCGCGAGTGTCGATCCCCGCATCGACACCATCATCCCCATGATCACCTGGAACGATCTCTCGTATTCTCTGGCGCCCAACAGCACCGGGACCATCTCCGGAGTGTCGACTGCGGAGCCGGGAGCAGCGAAGGTGCTCTTTGCATCGCTGCTCTTCGGCGCGGGCATCGCGAATTCCGGTGTGGACGGTTACATCGCAGATCCCGCACGGCTACCCGGCTGCCCGAACTACGTCCCTTACATGTGCAACGCGATCGCCGAGGCAGTGGTGACCGGCGATATCGGACCGCAAGTAGTGAGTGAGCTCCGAGCGTCGTCGGTCTCGTCGTTCGTCGACCGGATCAACATTCCGGTACTGCTTGCTCAGGGGCAACAGGACACCCTGTTCGATCTGAACGAGGCAACCGCGACTTACGACGCGCTGAAGGATCGTGGCGTCGATGCCAAGATGATTTGGCATTCGTGGGGGCACAGCCACTTGGCCGCTGCGCCGGGCGAGTTCAGCTTCTCCGCACCCGACGAGGATACCCAGTACGAGACCGGTCGCTTCATGGACTGGTTCGATCACTACCTCAAGGACGAGAACACGGAGACCGGCCCGGAATTCGCGTATTTCCGCAACTGGATCGACTACGAGGGAAACGCGGCACCGGCCTACGCGACGTCCGACACCGTCGATGTCGGGACCGCTCGCGCCTTCCATCTGTCCGCTGACGGGGGACTGCTACCGGACGGCACGCCGGTGATACCGGGTTCGAAGACGATCGTCACCGCACCGGCTGGGCTGCCGACGGGCGTAGAGCCACTCAATATCAATCCGGCCGGAAACATTCCGAATGCACAGATTCCGGGAACCGAGGCGCTCTGGACCACTGCGCCGATGACCGAGGCGATGGACGTGGTGGGAGCCCCCACTGTGACGCTGCGTGTTGCGGCGCCCGGACAGCCGGTGGTGTTCGCGAAACTCTACGACGTGGCTCCGGACGGAACTTCCTCGCTGATCAACGGACTCATCTCACCCATACGCATCAGTGATCCGTCGCAGCCGGTGCCGGTGACGATGCCGGCGATAGTGCATCGATTCGAGCCAGGGCATTCCGTGCGTCTCGCGATCACCGGTGGCGACATCAGTTTCCGTGGGGGACTGCAAGGTATGCCGGTGACGATCTTTGCCGACGGTTCCGGCCCCCTCGAACTTCCCGTCGTGGGCTGATACACCGTGGGCTGAATTTCAGCGGGTGATGGTTCGACTGTCGCCGCGGAACTCGGCCACGACGGCGTCGCCATTGCGAACGGTCACGTCGTAGATCCCACTTCGGCCGCCTCGAGCCTTCTCGGTGGCGACCGCGGTCAAGGTGTCGCCCAGACGGGTCGGACGCAGAAATCTGATGTCCGCGCGCGCTGCAACGGCTGAATCCTCGTAGCCGTTGCAGGCGAGCGCAAACGCGGTGTCCGCGAGCAGGAAAACATAACCGCCGTGTGTGATTCCGTGACCGTTCACCATGGTTTCGCCCACGGTGACGGTCACGGTTGCGCTACCGGGCGCCAGCTCGGAAATCTCGATACCGAGTGCCTGCGATGCCTGGTCCGCGTCGAACATCTCTCTGGCGGTGATGCTTCCTGTACTCACGAGACAACTCCTGTGTGATCGGGAAATTGCAGGGGTCTAGAGGACCGAGACAACTTCCTGGACATACATGTCGACCGTGCCGGTGGCAAAGTTTGCGACATCTTTTCCAGCGGCGCCCATCTCCGGGGACTTCAGGCCGCTCTGCATAGTCTCGAGATCGGGAAACTCGAGGTTGGCGACGGCATAGAAGACTGGATCGGAGCCGTCCAGCGTCGAGCACTTGCTGAACGTGAAGTCCGAGAGCCCTGGCACTGCGCTGGCGAGCGGGACGTGGATCTCGTTGTAGTACTTGTCGAAAGCCTCCGGATCGGTGGGGCGTCCGTAACACACTGCTACTCGATAGGTCATGTGCTTTCAATTCCCTTCGGGGCGAGTCTTGGCTACCAGAGTCAGGACGTCGTATGTCGCGACCGGATCGTTGTCCTGGTTCGTCACCACGGCGTCCCAACGAACCTCACCGTAGTCGGCGCTGCTGCGAGGTGTGATGGTCTTGGCTGTGAGGGTGACCGTCAGGCTGTCTTCGGCTTTGACCGGAGTCAGGAACCTGAGGCTGTCCACGCCGAAGTTCGCGAGAACCGGGCCGGGAGCCGGGTCGACGAACAGGCCCGCAGCGAGTGAGACAACAAGATAGCCGTGCGCGACGATGCCGCCGAAGAGTGGATTCGCCGCAGCGGCCACCGGATCGGTGTGAGCGTAGAAGGTGTCACCGGTGAACTCTGCAAAATGATCGATGTCTGCGAGTGTGACCTGGCGCGGACCGCCGACAACAGTGTCACCGATCTTCAACTCGGCGAGACTCTTTCGGAATGGATGTTCGGATCCGGTCGTGCGCTGCGATCCGGTGAACCAGCGCTCGCCGACTGCGGTGAGGACGTCGGGTGTGCCCTGTACGGCGGTCCGCTGCATGTGGTGCAGAACTCCGCGGATGCCACCCAGCTCCTCACCGCCGCCGGCACGGCCGGGACCGCCGTGTACGAGGACTGGAAGGGGAGAGCCGTGGCCGGTGGATTCCTTGGCGTCGTCGCGGTTCAGCACGAGCACTCTGCCGTGAAAAGCTGCGAGACCCAGCACCAGTCGACGTGCGATGTCGGTGTCGGCAGTGACCACCGAGGCGACGAGGCTTCCCTCGCCACGGGCCGCGAGTTCGATCGCATGATCGATGCCGTCGTATCCGATGACGGTGCTGACGGGTCCGAAGGCCTCCAGTTCGTGTACCTCGTGCGCATTCTCTTCCGCCCGGAGAAGGACTGGGGAAAGGAAGGCTCCTGACTGGCCGTCGGCACCGACCACGTCCACGTTGTCCGGGTCTCCGAATACGATGGTTGCCGACTTCGTCAGACCGCGAATGGATTTCAAGACCTCATCACGCTGTTCGATGCTGGCGAGAGCTCCCATAGTGACGCCATCAGCATCGGGGTGTCCCACGACAACTTTGTTCAGTCGCTCGGATGCGGCATCGACAACGGCGTCGACCAGCGAGAGCGGGACCAGGGCGCGCCGGATCGCCGTGCACTTCTGGCCCGCCTTGACCGTCATCTCGGTGACGAGTTGTTTGACGTACAAATCGAATTCGGGCGTTCCTGGTATGGCGTCCTCGCCGAGGATCGACGCGTTGAGTGAATCGGCTTCGGCATTGAAATGGACACCCTTGCCGACGACGTTCGGGTGAGCACGCAGCGTTGCTGCGGTGTCGGCGGATCCGGTGAATGCCACTGAGTCCTGCCCGCCGAGGTGATCGAGGAGGCCGCGTGCACTACCGGAGAGCAGTTGGACGGAACCCTCTGGGAGCAAGCCTGACTCGATGATGCGCCGGAAGACGAGTTCGGTGAGATATGCCGTGGAACTGGCAGGTTTGACGATGGACGGCACCCCCGCGATGAATGCCGGTGCCAGCTTCTCCAGGAACCCCCACACCGGGAAATTGAAGGCGTTGATCTGCACGGCGACGCCGCGACGTGATGTATAGATGTGTTGCCCGAGGAAGGTTCCGCCCTTGCCGAGAGGCTCGACGTTTCCGTCCAGAAAGACTGTGCTGTCGGGCAATTCGCGCCGAGCCTTGCTCGCGTAGCTCAGCAGGGTCCCGAATCCGCCGTCGATGTCCACCCCGGAATCTCGCGTCGTCGCGCCGGTGGCAGTAGAGAGTGTGTAGAACTCGGCTTTTCCTGCCATCAACGTGAGGGCGAGAGCCTTGAGCGCGCCGGCACGTTCGTGGAAGGTCATCGCGGACAGTGCAGGCCCGCCGACCTCGCGTGCGTACGTAACCATCTCGGCGAGGTCGATGCCGGTTGCGGAGATCCGGGCCACCTCCGATCTGTCCACTGCGCTCGGCAACGGGGTACCTGCGTCCGGTGCGGCGTACCACTGACCGGCCACATAGCTTTCCAACAGTCTGCTCACGACAACTCCATCTCACCGTACGTTCGGTCGGTAATTACGATCGCCCGGTAATGCCGCGTTGTCAAGGATTCGGCAGAACTGCCTGGAGTCAGGCCTTGCGAAGTCCGTCGAAAGTGACGGCGACGACCGCGTCGGCGATGTCGGAGACGGACTCACCCGCTCGGGGTTTGTACCACTCGATCAGTGAGTTGACGGTGCCGAACATCAGCTTGCTGGCGAGGGCTGGTTCGATGTCCGGGCGCAAGTCTCCCTCCGCTGCGGCGGACGCGACGAGACCTCCGACGAAGTTGTCGAATTCGCGCCGACGAGCTAGCGCGGCGCGCTCGACCGTCGTGTTGCCGCGGACGCGCAGGAGCAGGGTGACGTATGGAAGCTCTGCGACCAGCACCTCTACGCTGCGCCGGACCAGGTATTCGAGCCGGTCGATGTACGGACCGGTGGTGGCGCCCTCTTCGGTCGTGACCGCGAACAGGGCGTTGAGTGCACGCGAAAGGGCGAGTTCGAGAAGTTCTGACTTGCCGGACACATGGTGGTAGATCGAGGACTTCGTGATGCCGAGTTTCTTGGCGAGCACCTCCATGCTGGCGCCGTCGTAGCCCTTGTCGTTGAACACCTTCACGGCCACGGCCAGGAGCGAATCGAGGTCGTAGCCGGGACGTCCGGGGAGGCCGGTGCGTCGAGTGGGGCGTGCCGTAGTCATGTCCCCATCTTCTCAGTTCGGGCAAAGCTGTGCACCATCCTCGTTCTCACCCTTGCCAAACGACCGAATGTTCGGTTACTAATGGAGAAGAGTGAGAAGGAGCGAATGTGAACACCCTGCACGTGGACGAGCGCGAGGATCGCGTCGTGGTCACCCTCGACAGGCCCGCGCAACGCAATGCGATCAACGCGGAAATGATCGACGAACTGCATCAGGTTTGTGGACGCCTCGAACGGGATCCGAAGCTGCTCCTGCTTGCGGGGCGCGGCGACCACTTCGCAGGCGGCGCTGACATCGCGGAGCTCCGAGAGCGCGGACGAGAGGAAGCGTTCGCGGGTATCAACCGCACGCTGTTCGACCGAATCGGAAAGCTCCCGCTTCCCACCGTGGCCGCCGTGAGCGGCTACGCGCTCGGCGGTGGGGCAGAGTTGACCTACGCCTGCGACATTCGCATCGCGACAACGACGGCGGTCTTCGGGAATCCGGAGCCCAATCTCGGCATAATGGCAGCCGCCGGCGCCAGCTATCGATTGCCGAAGCTCGTCGGCGTCTCGATCGCGAAGCAGGTGCTCCTCGGTGCCAGAAACCTCGACGCCGAGCAGGCGCTACGAGCGGGCCTGGTTGTCGAGGTAACCGAACCGAACTGCCACGTCGACGCAGCGCATCGGCTGCTCGACCGCATTTCCCGACTGTCCCCGCTGGCACTGCGATTGACCAAGATCATCGTCGATGCGCCGGGATCGCATCCGTTTGCCGACGACATCGCCCAGGCCGTCCTGTTCGAGAGTTCGGACAAGCGCGATCGCATGACGGCCTTCCTGGAGAAGAAATCATGACTGAAGCAGTTGCACCGAAGACCGTCGGAGTCATCGGCGGTGGACGCATGGGTGCGGGTATCGCCCAGGTGTTCGCCAGTCTCGGCGGGGCGGTCACCATCGCGGAGAGTGGCGACACCGCGGCCGCGTTGCAGCGTGTTTCCGCCGGCCTCGACAGAGCTCACGAGCGAGGGAAACTCGACGACCAGGACCCCGCGACGGTGCTGGCGCGCGTGAGCACCGTGGACGCAGTGACCTCGTTGCCGCCGTCGCTCGACCTGATCGTCGAGGCGGTCCCGGAAATTGCGGCCCTCAAGGTCGAGGTGCTCGCCGCTGCGGAAACCGTTGCCGGAGAAAGCACCGTGATCGCCAGCAATACCAGTTCCATGTCGATCGCCGAACTCGGCGCAGCGCTGACGGATCCGGGCCGGTTCATCGGTATGCACTTCTTCAATCCAGTCCCGGCGTCGCTGTTGGTCGAGATCGTCCGGGCGCCTCAGACCCGCCCCGAGGTTGTCGACTCGGTACGAGCATGGGTGTCGATGCTCGGCAAAGCCGAGGTGCTCGTCAACGACTCACCTGGTTTTGCAACCAGCCGGCTTGGTGTCGGTCTCGGGCTCGAAGCCATCCGCATGCTCGAAGAGGGTGTGGCGGACGCGGAATCGATCGACCGAGCAATGGAATTGGGGTATCGGCATCCGATGGGCCCGCTGCGTTCGACAGATCTGGTCGGGTTGGATGTGCGCCTGGCGATCGCCGAACACCTCGCGAGCACGCTCGGTGATCGATTTGCACCTCCAGCACTGCTGCGAGAGAAGGTGGCTCGCGGCGAGTTGGGGCGCAAGACGGGACAGGGTTTTCACACATGGAGCTGAACCGAACTGCCTGCGAAAGGAACATCGATGACTGACGTGATTCGCTTGGAGATCGAGCGAGGTTTGGCGACAATCACTCTCGACCGACCCAAGGCCGCCAATGCCGTCAACGGCGAAATGAAGTCTCAGCTGCTCGAAGCGTTGCTGCAGGTCCACGCGGACGCAGAGGTTCGAGCGGTGTTGATTCTCGCCGAAGGCAAGAACTTCTGCGTCGGTCAGGATCTGGGCGAGCACGCCGCAGCGTTGGATGCTGATCCGGCGCACGCGATGGATACCGTCGAGGCGCACTACAACCCCATCGTCACGGCACTGTCGACGCTCTCTGTCCCGGTGGTGGTGGGTATCGGCGGAGCCTGCGTCGGGGCCGGGTTGGGAATCGCGTTGGCCGGAGACATCCGTGTCGTGGGGGCTCGCGCGAGCTTTGCGACGGCATTCACCGGCATCGGTCTGGCCAGTGACTCCGGGCTCAGTCATGCGCTCGTGCACGCGCTCGGACCTAGCCGCGCCAGTGGCCTGATGTTGCTCGGCGACAAGTTCGACGCGCAGAGCGCGCTGGAGTGGGGCTTGGTTCATCGCGTGGTGGCCGACGAGGACGTCGCAGCTGAGGCTCGGGTACTCGCGCGTCGGCTTGCCGACGGACCCACCGCGGCCTTCGCCCACGTGAAATCGCTGATCCGTGCCGTTGCTCCTGGGCTTTCCCAGACGCTGGCGGCCGAGGCGAACGCACAGGTGGAGCTGGGTTCCACGGCAGATCATCGAGGCGCAGTCACGGCTTTCCTGTCGAAGCAGAAGCCGGTTTTCGAGGGCCGCTGATTTCTGGTGCGGCGAAAGATTCTCTTGTGTGCTGGGACACCTCGGTGCATACTAGTTACCAACCGATCATTCGGTAATAAAAGGTAGGTACGATGACCAACGTGGAAGCTCCACAAGACCTGCAGAACCTGTTCGACGAGACGATCGCGGCAGACCAGCGCATCGAGCCTCGCGACTGGATGCCGGACGGCTACCGCAAGACTCTGATCCGTCAGGTTGCCCAGCATGCGCACTCCGAAATCATCGGAATGCAGCCCGAGGGAAACTGGCTCACCCGTGCGCCTTCGTTGCGACGCAAGGCGATCTTGATGGCGAAGGTCCAGGACGAAGCCGGGCACGGTCTGTATCTCTACTCCGCGGCCGAGACGCTCGGTGCCGATCGTGGCGATCTGACCACCAAACTGATCGAGGGAAAGCAGAAGTACTCCTCGATCTTCAACTATCCGACGCTGACATACGCCGACGTGGGTGTGATCGGCTGGCTGGTCGACGGAGCTGCTATCTGCAATCAGGTTCCGCTGTGCCGCAGCTCCTTCGGGCCGTATGCGCGCGCGATGATCCGTGTGTGCAAGGAGGAATCGTTCCATCAGCGGCAAGGCTTCGAGCTGTTGGCGACGATGATGCGCGGCACGGAAGCTCAACGGGCAATGGTGCAGGAAGCCGTCGACCGATGGTGGTGGCCCGCTCTGATGATGTTCGGACCGCCGGACGACGAATCGCCGAACACCGAGCAGTCGATGAAGTGGCGCATCAAGCGGCACACGAACGACGAACTGCGGCAACGATTCGTGGACATGTCGATACCGCAGGCCGAGATGCTCGGTGTGACCTTCCCTGATCCCGACCTGCGCTGGAACCCCGAGCGTGGCGCACACGATTTCGGCGAGCCGGACTGGAGCGAATTCATGGACGTGGTCCGCGGCAACGGAGCGGCGAGCGTCGAGCGGATCACCAATCGGAGAGCCGCACACGACAACGGGGCCTGGGTTCGCGACGCCGCGTACGCCTTTGCACAGCGCGAGAGACTCGCGCACGATCGCACGACTGGGGAAACATCATGAGCGAGAACGATCAGGTACAGCGCGATCAGGTGCGGGGCGAATGGCCTTTGTACGAGGTATTTCTGAGGGGAAAGCGCGGACTGAACCACGTGCACGTCGGATCCCTGCGCGCGGCAGACGATCAGATGGCCCTACGCCACGCGCGCGACGTCTACACCAGACGTAACGAAGGCGTGAGCATCTGGGTCGTGCCGTCAGCGAACATCGTGGCTTCGAGTCCGGCAGAAAAGGATCCGTTCTTCGCGCCGAGCGGCGACAAGGTCTACCGGCACCCGACTTTCTACGACATCCCGGACTCCGTTCCGCACATGTGAGAATCACTTCGACTTCGAGGACCAACAGATGAACGATCACGACAGTGCCTACGACGGCCTGGTCGACGGCGACGGCCACGGTCAGTGGGCGTTCGGAACCAGCTTCGACGACCCCCTCGCCGGCGTCGACACCACGGTGCCGGATGACGTCGATCTCGGTGCGCTGGCGCACTACTGCCTCATGCTCGGCGACGACGCGCTCGTCAGTTCGCAGCGCCTCGCCGAATGGTCGACGCGGGCACCGGAACTCGAAGAAGAGGTGGCTCTCGCGAATGTCGGTCTGGATCTGATCGGACAGGCCAGGCTGCTGCTGGCTCGCGCGGCAGCAGCCGATTCCACTGTCGTTCCGTTCATCTCGGACACGTCGCCGGTGCCGGCTGAAGATGCGCTTGCCTTCTTTCGTGATCAGTTCGGTTTCCGCAACGTGAGACTGGTGGAGCTCGCCAACGGCGACTTCGCGCACACGGTCGTTCGGCTACTCGTGTTCTCGACCTGGCGGCTGGCGCTGTTCGATCGGCTCCGCACATCGCGGGACCCGGTCCTCGCGGCCGTGGCGAACAAGGGCGTCAAAGAACTGACCTACCACCGCGACTACGCGGCAAGATGGGTCGTCACGTTGGGCGCCGGCACGGCAGAATCCAAGCGTCGGACTGCCGCGGCCCTGCTCGAGATCTTCCCGTTCGTGGACGAACTCTTTGTTCCCACCCAGGACGAACTCGTTTTGGCAGAAGTTGGCGTCGGAGTGGATCCGCGTACTGTTCGGCCGGAGTTCGACGCTGTTCTTGCCCAGGTCCTCCATGCAGCCGAAATGGAAGAGCCCCCTTCGCGTTTCTCCGGTTTCGTCGGCGGCCGCGGCGGGCGTGCCGGACTGCACACCGGGGCACTGGGGCTACTTCTCGCCGAAATGCAGAGCGTCGCTCGGGAGCATCCGGAAGGGGTGTGGTGACCGTGACTGCCGCTACCGTCTCTTCCGCTACTGTCTCTTCGGCGCAGGAGATCGTCGCCTCGGTGATGGATCCGGAGATGCCACTGTTGACCTTGGCTGATCTCGGCGTCATCCGATCGGTCGACGTCGAAGCGAACTTGGTCTGTGTGACAATCACTCCCACCTATTCCGGGTGTCCGGCGATGGCGACGATGCGAGACGACATCGAGCACAAGCTGACCGACGCGGGGTACGGCAGCGTCCAGATCAAGACTCAACTGTCGCCGCCTTGGAGTTCGGATTGGATCAGCGAAGAGGGGCTCGCGAAACTTCGGACGGCCGGGTACTCGGTGCCGGGGGCCGCGCCGCGTCGCACCTCCGGCCCGATCGCCTTGACCTTGACGGCCAAGCCGCGCGACATCCTGTGCCCCCAGTGCGGTTCGGCAAACACCAGACTGAGTTCGGAATTCGGTGCGACCCTGTGCAAAGCGCTCTATCGCTGCCTCGACTGCCTCGAGCCGTTCGATCACGTGAAGGAGATCTGAACAGATGAGTACCGCAACGACGAACCGGAACAAACCATTTCACCCGTTGACGGTCGCCGGTGTCGAATCACTGTGCGACGACGCAGTTGCCGTCACCTTCGACGTGCCTGCCGATATCGCCGATCAATTCGACTTCGGCGCCGGGCAGTCACTGACACTGCGGCGGATGATCGACGGCGTCGAACACCGTCGCTCCTACTCGATCTGTGCACCGGTAGGGGCGTCTCCACGGGTGGGGGTTCGCGAAGTGGCAGACGGACTCTTCTCCTCCTGGTTGGTGCGAGACGTCAAGGCCGGGGATCGAATCGACGTCCAGGGCCCATCTGGCAATTTTGTCGCCGATCCGGCATTGGGTGGACGGCACGTTCTGATCGCGGCGGGCTCCGGCATCACGCCCATGTTGTCCATCGCTGCAACACTGCTGGTGAACCCCGAGGCCGATGTCACCCTGCTGTACGGGAACAGGCGCACCCGTTCGGTCATGTTCGCCGAAGAAATCGCCGACCTGAAGGACCGGTACGGTGCACGCCTGGACGTTATTCATGTTCTCTCTCGCGAGCCGCGCGAGGTCGAGTTGTTCTCGGGCCGTCTCGACGCCGACCGGTTGCGCGAGATCTTCACCTCTCTCGTTCCGTGCGACCAGGTCGACAGCTTCTGGTTGTGTGGTCCGTTCGGGATGGTCGACGACGCCCAGGAAGTACTGGCCGGCTTGGGAATTGCCAAGGATCGCATCCATCACGAGCTGTTCTACGTCGACGACGTCGCTCCGCCGGTCGCAGTGCATCGTGAGCCCGGAATTGTAGGACCAGGCAGCGAGGTCACCATCACGCTCGACGGTCGATCGACCACCGCGACACTTCCGCGAGACCAGTCGATTCTCGATGCAGCGGAACAGTACCGATCGGATCTGCCCTTCGCGTGCAAGGGCGGGGTCTGTGGAACGTGTCGCGCCAAGGTCACCTGCGGTGACGTCGAGATGCGCAGGAACTACGCACTCGAAGACTACGAAGTCGACGCGGGTTTCGTACTGACCTGCCAGACCTTCCCTGTCGGTGAACAGATAACAGTCGATTTCGACGCCTGACCGCCCGCACAGCGCCCTCACTGAGCCCACCGGAGACAATCATGACCGAACTCGTCACTGCTACATCGCAAGACATCGAATTTGCCAGTCGGGAACGCATTTCGACGCTCCAACTCGAGCGGATGCGATGGTCCCTGATGCACGCGTACACCAATGTTCCGCACTACCGCAAAGCTTTCGACGACGCCGGCGTCCACCCGAGCGACTTGAAGGATCTGAGCGATCTCGCGAAGTTCCCCTTCACCACCAAAGCGGATCTACGTGAGAACTATCCGTTCAAGATGTTTGCGGTGCCCCAGGACCGGGTCTCGCGAATTCACGCGTCCTCGGGGACCACCGGTCGCCCGACGGTGGTGGGGTACACGAGCAACGACCTGAACAACTGGGCCGATCTCATCGCGCGCAGTCTCTCGGCCGGCGGCGTGCGGTCTTCGGACAAGGTTCACGTGGCTTACGGGTACGGTCTGTTCACCGGTGGGTTGGGAGCACACTACGGTGCGGAGCGCTTGGGCTGCACGGTCATTCCCATGTCCGGTGGCATGACCGAGCGGCAGATTCAACTGATCGAGGACTTCGAGCCCGACGCCATCATGGTGACTCCGTCGTACATGTTGACCATCGTGGATGCGATGATCAAGAAAGGCATCGATCCCTCGAAGACCTCACTGAGGGTGGGAGTTTTCGGAGCGGAGCCGTGGACCGAACAGATGCGTACCGAGCTGGAACAGCAACTCGACATGCATGCGGTCGACATCTACGGGCTCTCCGAGATCATGGGCCCGGGTGTGGCAATGGAATGTGTGGAAACCAAAGACGGGCTCCATATCTGGGAAGACCACTTCTACCCGGAGATCATCGATCCGGTCACGGGCGAAGTGCTGCCGGACGGTGAAGAAGGTGAGCTGGTTTTCACCTCTCTCACCAAGGAAGCGCTGCCCATCATTCGCTACCGAACCAGGGACCTGACCCGACTGTTGCCGGGTACGGCGCGCTCGATGCGTCGGATGCAGAAGGTCACCGGCCGGACCGACGACATGATCATCCTGCGTGGGGTCAATCTGTTCCCCACACAGATCGAAGAGCTGATCCTGACCGTCCCCGCCCTGGCACCCCAATTCCAGTGTGTGCTGGAGCGTCCGGGCCGGATGGATACTCTGACAGTGCGCGTCGAGGCTCGTCCTGACGCGGCAATTTCCGATCATGCGGCAGCGTCTTCGGCGTTGCAGAAGCTGGTGAAGAACAAGATCGGTGTCACGGTCGAGGTGAGCGTTCTCGAACCCGGCGGACTCGAACGCTCGATCGGCAAAGCGCGTCGTCTGATCGACCAACGTCCGAAGGACTGAAACTACTCCAGGGCCATGCGGGTGGCGAAGATTCCGAGAATGCCACCAGCTAGCCATTTCTGAGCCCGCATCCACACCGGACGCGCCATGAGGAAGGTCGACACGGCTGCCGCACAGCACACGATCAACGCGTTGACGGTGACTGCGACCAGGATCTGCACGCCGCCGAGTACGAGTGCCTGTTGCCAGACCGGACCCGCAGTGGGATCGACGAACTGGGGGATCAGGGCCGCGTACATCAGCGCAATCTTGGGATTGAGCAGATTGGTGGTCAACCCCATCCCGAACAGACGGCCGCTACCGTGGCGGTCGACCTCGCCCACCTCGAAAGCGGACTTCCCACCTGGTCGGAGTGTCGACCAGGCGAGATAGGCCAGGTACAGGGCACCACCGATTTTCACCGCGGTGAACACCGTTGGTACGGCGAAGAGAACCGCCGTCAGCCCTGCACACGTGGCGGTGAGGTAGACCAGGAAACCGGTTGCGACTCCGCCGAGCGAGATCAAACCCGCCCGGCGGCCCTGGCTGATGCTGCGG
Source organism: Rhodococcus sp. OAS809 (assembly GCF_040546695.1). NCBI lineage: Bacteria > Bacillati > Actinomycetota > Actinomycetes > Mycobacteriales > Nocardiaceae > Rhodococcus > Rhodococcus sp. OAS809. The sequence continues at coordinate 4,695,067 of NZ_JBEPOI010000002.1, forward strand.
GACACCAGATAGATCATGTTGGGGCCCGGTGTCAGAACCATCGCCAGGGCGATCAGCGCGACTCCCGTCATCGACGCTGACGTGATCATGTCGGTCTCCCACTACTCGATGCGTATGTTTCGTCGAGTACACAAGGGTTTGCAGTCGCGCGCCAAGGTCCAGTTCGCAGGCAGTGGTCCGCTCAGGTGTTGGCCCAGCTGTCGGGCCCGAAGACCTCGTAGTGGATATTCTGTGCCGGGACGTCCCTTTCGAGCAACGATGCGCGCATCGCCAACATGAACGGCATCGGCCCGCAAAGGAAGGCTTGGGTATCGGGCTCCACTGCAATACCTTGCAAATCCGCCCGTCCTTCGTGAACCGATCCGAACGCAACGTGCGTGCCGAGATCCTCGTACCAACGGTGCAGGGTTGCGGCGGGAATCTGGTCGACGAGTGTGCTGAGTTCTGCGCGGTGCGCGTGATCCGCAATGGATCGATCCGCATGGATGACAGATACCGAACGGTCAGCGCCGGTGTCCACGAGATGATTGAGCATCCCGATCATCGGTGTGCAACCGATTCCGGCCGACGCGAGCAGGAGCGGCGAGTTGTCGTCCGGCATGGTGAGATCACCGAAAGGTGTGGTGACGGAGAGTTCTTGACCTTCGAATACGTTGTTGTAGAGGAAGTTCGACACTTCGCCATCGGCAGTTCCGGAGATTCGCTTGACGCTGATCCGCCAGTCTGCGCTGCTCGGTATCGAACACAGGCTGTATTGGCGGATCTGGCGGGCGCCGTCGGGCAGCGTAACCCCGACCGAAAGATACTGTCCGGGAGCGAAGGTGGGGAGTGCACTGCCGTCGAGCGACGTGAGCGTCAGTGAGACGGTGTCGGCGGACTGAAGAACTCGTTCACTGATCCTGACTGTGCGCCAGACGTCACCGGCGTCCACGCCGGCGAGTTGGTAGAGGCCACGCTCCATCGTGATGAGGGTTTCCGCCATCAGCCAGTAGACCTCGTCCCAGGCTGCTGCGACGTCGGGAGTGACTGCATCGCCGAGTATTTCGACGATCGCGGCAAAGAGGTGTTCGTGCACGATTGCGTACTGGTCGGGCGTGATTCCCAGCGACGCATGCTTGTGGGCGATACGTGAAAGTATGAGATCGACCTTGGCGCTGTCCGGCTCGAGCTGAAGCGTCGCGAATGCCGCGATGGCGCCGGCGAGAGCCTTCTGCTGTTCGCCCTGCTTCTGATTGCCGCGATTGAACAAATCGCGTTCGAGTTCAGGATGCGCGTCGAACATCCTGCGGTAGAACAGGGTTGTGATATCGCCGATGGCAGCGCCGACCACGGGAAGGGTGGCGCGAATGACCTCGGTTGACTGTGGGGAAAGCATGAGCTGCTCCGTTCGGTCGAAATTCGATTGATCAGCCTGCTTCGTCGCTCCGGGTGGTGAGGCGTAGCAGGACAGTTTTGGACGGCTGCCGGATGACGTCTTCGATCGTGACCGCGTCGAGTGAAACGAAAAACGCTTCCTGAGCGTCGCGCAACGCACTTCGAAGGAGGCAACCTCCGCGCAATGGGCACGGTTTGTCGCCTTCGCAGTCGACGACTTCACCCGGGCCTTCGAGGCGTCTGGCCAGCCAGCCGATGGTGGCGGTGCGGCCGAGTTCGGTGATGGAAAGCCCACCGCCGCGGCCGCGCCTGGTTGTCACGATGCCGAGCTCACCGAGCCGTGTAACCACCTTGGTGGCATGGGAGTACGACACGTTGAGCTGCTGCGCAACATCCCGAGTGCTGGGGGAGGCATCCGCGTCGAGTACGGCCAACCGCATGACGACGCGCAATCCCAGATCGGTGAACTGCGTCAGTTGCATGATCTGAACCTACATAATTCGCATCTGAGATGACTATTTATGTGAGGGGGATCTCGAGGTGCCCCAACCAGGGCGAACGGTACGTTCGGCACCTCCAGTGCGCTGAACGTGCCGTTCGCTCAGAGACGGGCGGCCGAACCCCCGGCAACGACGCCGAGAAAGTGTGGTGCTCGCCAACCTCGCGCCGCAAAGTCGCGGCTCACCGATGCGATGACCTCCGCTCCGCTTCCTTCCGGAACCAGCGCGATGGCTGAGCCTCCGAATCCGCCGCCGGTCATCCGCGCACCGATCGCGCCGCCGCGTCGTGCTGCGGCAACGGCGACGTCGAGTTCATCGCACGAGACCTCGAAGTCGTCGCGCAACGAGGCGTGCGAGTTGTCGAACAGCTCGCCGACGTCACTGAATCTGCTGCTGCGCAGAAGTTCTGCGGTCTTCCGCGTCCTCTCGATCTCGGTCACGACGTGCCGTGCCCGCGCCCGGAGGATCGGGTCTCGCACTGTCTCGGCCTGGTCTGCTGTAGCCTCTCGCAAGCTGCCGACGCCGAGAGCTGCTGCTGCAGCGACGCATTGAGAGCGCCGCATTCCGTACTGTCCGTCTGCGAGCGAGTGTTTGACCCGGGTGTCGATGGCGATCAGTTCGTACCCTGCACCGTGGAGTTCGAAAGGTATGGGTTCGGTGGATCCGTCCTGGCAGTCCAGCAGGAGCGCAGTCGAGGGCTGAGCAAAGAGGGCAATGGTTTGATCCATCCCTCCGGTCGGTGCGCCGACGCCGTCGTTCTCCGCCTGGATGCACACCTGTACCAGCTCATCGCGGGGGAAGGGTGAATCATGAAGTTCATTGACGGCCAACGCAACCGAACAGGTGAGGGCGGCGGAACTCGACAGTCCGGCCCCGACCGGTACCGACGAGTCGACGGCAAGATCGATTCCTCCGATCGGGAGGCCTCTGCGCGCAAGAGACCACAGAACGGCTGTGGGGTAGGCGGCCCACCCTGTGGCGATGTCGTCGACGGGCCCGGTGTACGTCTCGGCGGATTGCCGACTGTGCACGCGGACGACCCCGTCGCTGCGCAGTGCGACGGCAACCAGTGTTCGCTGCTCGAGAGCGACCGGTAGGCACAATCCACCGTTGTAGTCCGTGTGTTCACCGATCAGGTTGACTCGACCGGGTGCCGCCCACACTCCGGTTGCCGGATAGCCGTAGGTGGCGTGAAACTGTTGGAGCACAGAATTGTTCGAGACCGTATCCACTATTTCAACTCCCGTAGGCGGGCCGCGACTGCCTCGGGAACGGTGTCGTTCACCCAGGCGCCCATGGCGGACTCGGACCCGGCGAGGTATTTGAGTTTGCCCGGTGCGCGCAAGATCGAGAACAGCTGAAGATGCAGTCGGCCCAGAGGTCGGTTGATGCGGACGGGAGCTTGGTGCCAAGCCGCGATGTACGGTACTCGGTCGACGCCCGGATAGAAGCGATCGATACGGCGTAGGAGATCTTGGTAGACGACCGCAAGCTCTTCGCGCTCTTGGTCGTTCAGCGAGGGGAGGTCCGGGACGTCTCGGTGCGGTGCCAGGTGAATCTCGATGGGCCATCGTGCGGCGGTCGGGACGTAGGCGCTCCAGTGATCGCCGTCGTAGATCAACCGGGCCTTGTCCTCGCGCTCGAACGCCAGAACATCGGCGAGTAGTGAGCGACCGGTGCGCTCGAAGTGTTTGTGCGCCTGCGTCAGCATCGATCGGGTGCGTGGCGTGACATACGGGTATGCGTAGATCTGTCCGTGTGGATGGGTGAGTGTCACCCCGATTTCTTCGCCGCGGTTCTCGAAGCAGAACACTTGTTCCACAAGCGGATCCGCCGACAACTCTTCGGTCCGAGAAATCCAGGCACCCACAATCGTGCGCATGCGTTCGAGTGGAAGCTCGGCGACGGACGCCGTGTGATCGCTCGAGAAGCACATCACTTCGCAGTGACCGGCCGCTGGGCGATCGCCCGCACCGTCTCCGGGACTGTCAATGGCTTCCTCGGGCGCCGCGGCAAAGCTCGGAAACCGATTCTCGAACACCGCGACGTCGTAGTCTCCGTCGGGTATCTCTGTGGGCGTGCGTGTTTCGTCGGTCGGGCACAATGGACATTCGGCGGCGGAGGGGAGATGTGTCCGTGTCATGCGATGCGAAGCCATGGTGATCCACTCCCCGGTGAGAACGTCGAATCTCATCCGAGACGAGTGGTCGAGAGCCGGCAATTCGCGGGAATCTCGCGCAGAGTGGGTGCGGGTACTGCCGGCATCGTCGAAGTAGAAGATCTGACGCCCGTCGGCGAGGGTGCGACGGGTCGGATCCTGCTTGGGTGTCATGCGTCGACTTCCCATTCCAGAACACCCTTGCTGACAACGGGTTTCCACACTCCGATCGTTGATCCTGTTTCCAGCGCTACGGCATGGGCGGCCAGCATTACCGAGATGGACGCCCAGATCGGACCGCCGTTGTCAGTGGCGTCCGAGGCATACTCGGTCACACAATGGTGGAGTGCGCCGCTGCGGGTGTCCACGAAGTAGTGGTACTCGTCCAGTCCGGCGAAGGGAACGAACGAGGGGATGAACATGGTTGCGGCAGTGCCTGCGTCGCGTTGATCGTGTCGATCCATCTCGTCCTCGGCGTAGAGGTCTGGATTCTCGTAGATCGTCTCATCCCACGTTTCGAGCAGAGTGAGACGAACTTCTGTTGCGACGTCGATGGGGTAGAAGAATTTGTCCGGGAGCACGCTGCCGAGAAAGAGGCCGGTCCGGTCGTCGTGGGTCAGGCTGCCGTTGTGGACCCGATACAGGTTGCGAAGTTCCTGGGGCCACGTGACGCCGGTCGAGGCTTCGAATTCCTCGATAACGGCGTCACCGAGTCCTGGTTGAAACGCTGCAGCCGTCACCGGTGCGTGTGTACGGCACCACGCTTCGATTCGGCTCCATTCGTTTGCAACGCTCATGGGCTTTACGATACGTCCGAGTCAGGACCCGTGAATCAGGTACTGCAGTGTGTCCACGAGCTTTCGGTCCGAAGCCTCGGACTTTCGGCCGGTGATTCCCGATCGGAGAATTGCGGAACCCTCGAGCAGGCTCACGATGGTCTGCGCTGTCGCGCCAAGTTCAGTCGCATCCAGCTCCGGTTGTGCACACGCGACTGCGCGCTCTACGTGTGCGATGTACTGGGCGTAGAAGTCTCGAAGCACGACCGCGACTTCTTGGTCCGCCGCTGCAATGGCCCATACTTCGACGTACAGACGCACCGTGGCCTGGTCGTCCTGTTCTCCGAGCAGGACTCCGATGAAGTGTTCGGATTCCTCGCGGGAAAGGCTCTGATCCGTATCGGGGACGACGGCAAGGCGATCCAGTGAGCGGGTCAATGCACGTGACATCACTGCGCGTATCAGATCTGCACGGGTGGGGTAGTAGTGCTGCAAATGTCCTACCCGCACTCCGGCCGCGGCTGCGAAATCGCGCATTGCCGAGTTGGCATTGCCCTGAGTAGTGAGGACCTGTTCTGCTGCGTCGAGAAGTGCTGCCGCACGGGCGGCGCCCTTGGAGAGGGTCATGGTCGCAATACTGCCACCCCGAAGCTCTCCAACTCGGAGACGGTGCGGCGAGGGTTCGGAAGCGATTCGGGGAAAGTGACTCCAGGCCGGGCATCGTCGGCCAAGGCTCGTCTGACGGCCAGCGCGCCGCCCACCGCGGTGAGGTGAGCCTGGCCCTGCCGGTCGACGATTGTCGCGCTTGTCGTGCCGCTCGGGCCGGTGACATCGATGCGTACTTGCGCGCTCCCGCCCTTGCCCGGCGAGTACAGGAGTCCGCGTCGTAGCGGTGTGAAGCGGTCGCCGCGACCCCAACGGAACAGACCCACCTTCTTGGCGGCGAGCAGCGCAGTTGTGGATGCATTCGAACTGAAACCTATTCGAGTGCTGGCAGTTTCGGCGCCCAAGGTCATGGGGAACGTGAATTGTTCCGGAGTGTCGATTCTTCCGACCTTGGTGCGCGATCCGGGGAAGTCGACCCAGCGTGTATCCGTCAACGGGCTGACGGTGATCGGGTTTCCTTGCTGCATCACCTCGAAATCCTGCCCGAGCCGATCGATGAAGTCGACGGAGTCCAGCCCGGCAATGTCGTTGACGTCGTAGCGAATCGAGACGTCGATCGTGCTCGCGCCACCCAGTTCCTCGGCCAGCGCTGCGGCGACGATATTGGTGACTCCGCCCATCCATCCGGACGACAGGTACACCGGTGCGCTCGGCGACTTCTGACCCGCCAGAGTGGCGGCGCGAGCGACGCGGGTTGTCCAGCGGGTGATGTCCACGTACGGAATGCCGGCCTCGACGGCGGCGGACAGGACACGATCGTGGGGATCGTTGACCGTCGAAACGACCGCGCGTACGGACGCGTCGAAGGGTGTCGGGTCGAGGAGGTCCCAGCGGCGGACGGAAGCGCCGTGACGGCCGGCCAGTTCGTCGCCTCGCTCGGGGGTGCGTCCGGTGAGGAGTAGTGGGAAGTCGGGGGCGAGCAACGCTGTCAGGGCGCTGCCCACGGTTCCGTATCCGCCGGCCACGAGGATCGGGCCGTCGGCTGAATACTGCAATGAATCGGTCATACACCTAACTCTAGGTCAAATGACCTAAAACGTCGAATGGGGTTCTTTCCGCTGCTCAGTCCCGGTGTCGCACGATGTTGACGACGTTGCCATCGGGTGCCCGGACGAGGAATCGGCGAACACCCCACTCTTCGGTCGTTATGGGGTGCACGATTTCGTAGCCGAGCCTGCGGGCCTCTTCGTAGGCGCCGTCGACGTCGTCCGTGTGGACTGAGATGACCGAGTCCTCGGCTGCAGTGGCGTCGTGCGTGACGAGCTGTACGTTCGCGCCGGTGTCGGGAGAGGTGTAGCGAGCGACCCACCCCATGTTGAACTCTTCGGTGCTCAGGCCGAGAAAGTCGGAGTAGAAGCTCTTGGCGGTTCCGACATCGGCGACTTTGAGATTGGCGGTGATGCGTCGAGCGCGCATGTGGTTCTCCTACCCTCGGTAACAGATGCGCTCGATGATCGTCCGAAAGCGGAGCCATGTCGACTGTGCCGTCCGAAGATGCGGGCCGCCTGGTTGATTCGATCTGTCACTGCGGATCGAACGAGCTCACAGTTCCCCACCGTGAGAAGGGAAGGACGATCAATTGAACCTTGCCGATGACATTGTCGATCGGCACCGTTCCACTGTGTTCGTCATCGAGATGGAAACGTGAATCCTTCGAATGGGCGCGGTTGTCGCCCATCACCCACAGGTTCCCGTCGGGAACCGTGACCGGCCCGAAATACCTTCCTTGGCAAGAGGTACCGTTGCCCGGAATGCGCTTGTCGATGTACGGCTCGGTCAGCGGCTTGCCGTTCACTCGAAGCCCCTCTTCCTCGGACAGGCACTGTACGGTTTGGCCACCGACCGCGACTACCCGCTTCACGAGGTCGTTTTCGTCCGGCGGGACCAAGCCGACGATGGACCCGAGTCCCTGAAACGCGCGAACAATCGAATTGTCGGATCGAATGGATTTGTACTCGTCGTTCCAGGACTCGGGTCCCTTGAACACGACCACATCCCCAGGTTGCGGATCCCCGAATCGATAGCTGATTCTGTCGACGAGGATCTTGTCTCCCGTGCAGCCGGTGCATCCGTGAAGTGTCGGTTCCATGGACTCCGACGGGATCAGAAAGATGCGTCCGACGAAGTTCTGAATGACAACACTCAGGACAAGTGCGACGACAACGAGGATCAGAATCTCACGCCACAGTGGACGTTTTCTCGGGTGATCGGCCACTGCCGATTCAGTGGAGTCGGTCGAGTCCTCGTGGGCGTCGGATTCCGTCACACTCCCGACAATAGATGGCGCAACCAGTCGTCGGCCCGATACGAATCTTCTCGGTTCGTGGGTCTGTCTGTCGGCTGACATGCTTCGGAATTGGATCACATCACGCGCGAAGATCCGGTCGAGATCGGCAATCCGCGCAGTCCTGACCCAAACATCGTGCCGACGAATACCTTTCGCAGAAGCAGGTTGAACAACTCTCCGAGATTCAAGCGTGCAGCACGCCGGCGCCTCTGTTGATCGATTGGCACAATCTTTTGCGAGAGATGGGCATTCTCCCACTGAAGCGTCGGTGCGAGACAGCGCCTCGTAAGGACGACTGTACTTCCGGGCAATTTCTCTCGAACTTGGATTGACCGCACGAAAACCTGATGTTTGGGGGACAATCATCTGGGGCGATCACCTGGGGCGACAAGTCGAGGAGATGCAAATGTCCGAGGCCAAATCCGAAAGCACTGAGTCTTTTTCTGAGACGACACCGCCGGCGGAGCCGTCGAAACAATCGGTGCTCAGGCGGTACTACCCGGCTGCGGTGCCCGTCATCCTCGGCCTGATCATCTATTTCATGCCTGTTCCGGACGGTGTGGATCCCAAGGGCATGCACATGCTCGGAATCTTTGTCGGCACCATCGTGGCGTTGATCTTGCAGCCTCTGCCGACGGGTTCTGTGGCGCTGGTAGGCCTGTCGATCGCCATGATCACCCAGACCGAGACGCCGACGGAAGCGTTGTCCGGCTTCAGCAATACCACGATCTGGCTGATCGTCGCGTCGTTCTTCATTGCCGAAGGCTTCCTGGTCACCGGACTCGGGAAACGGGTTGCACTCATGTTCGTGACCAAGCTCGGCAAGTCGAGCCTCGGTTTGTCCTACGGAATGGCGTTGACGGACTTGATACTTGCTCCGGCGACACCGTCGAACACCGCCCGCGCTGGTGGCGTCGTCTATCCGATCATCGTCTCACTGAGCAAGTTGGAGGACTCCAATCCCGAGCCCGAGGACTCTCGCAAGAAGCTCGGAGCATATCTGCTGCTCACGTCGCTGCAAGTCAACGTCGTGACCTCCGCGATGTTCATCACCGCCATGGCGGGTAACCCCGTCGCCGTCGATGCGGCTGCCAAGATCGGCATCGACATCTCGTGGGGCAAATGGGCGCTGGCAGCATCGGTTCCGGGAATTGCGAGTCTCATCGCGATCCCGTGGGTGATGTCGAAGATCTTCCCGCCCACGATGTTGAAGACTCCGAAAGCACCCGAGCAAGCCAGGGAGGAACTGCGCAAGGCAGGTCCGATCAGCCGCAACGAGAGGATCATGGCCGCCACCTTCGTTCTGCTGCTGGTGCTCTGGTGCCTGGGCTCGCAGCTCAACGTCAATGCCACTACAACAGCATTCGTCGGAATCGGCATCCTGTTGGTGACCAAGGTGCTGACGTGGAACAACCTGGTCCACGACACCGGGGCGTGGCAGACGCTCGTGTTCTTTGCCGTTCTGGTCGGTATGGCAAGCCATCTCGAAGAACTCGGCGTGATCTCGTGGATCGGAACCCAGGTCTCCTCGAGCGTCGACGGTTTGCCGTGGATCTGGGCTTTTGCGATCCTGACCTTGGTGTACTTCTACGCGCACTATCTGTTTGCGTCGAACACCGCGCAGATCGTCGCGATGTACGCGGTGTTTCTCGGCGCGGCGGTGGCAACCGGTGCACCGCCGCTGTTCTCGGCCCTGGTGTTCGGCTTCATCGGCAGCCTGTACGGCGGTATCTCGCACTACGCGTCCGGTCCGGCCGGAGTGATCTACGGTTCCGGATACATCAAGACCTCGGAATGGTTCCGAATCGGTTTCGTGATGAGCGTCGTGATCATCCTGATCTGGACGATCATCGGCGGCGCGTGGATGAAGCTGATAGGCGCCTGGTGACGATCAGTTGTCCTTGCGCCGCAATCCGAATCGCATCGATTCCTTGTTGACAGCGGCAATCGCGGTCAGCGGTATCTCCGCGGGACACACCTGCGCACATTCACCGTAGGTCGAGCACGGCCCGAAATCGGCCTCCATCTGGTGCGACATCGCTCGGGCCCGCTTGCCACGTTCGTTGCGGCCCTGCGTGACGAGAGACAGGTGGGTCAGTTTGGACCCGGTGAAGAGGTGCGCGGCACCGTTCGGGCAGGCTGCTACGCAAGCGCCGCAGCCGATGCACGCGGCGAAGTCCAGTGCAGCTTCGGCACTTTGATGCGAGAGCGGCTGACTGTCTGCGTCCGGCGCGGTTCCTGCATTGACCGAAACGTATCCACCGGCTTCGAGCACCCGGTCGAGCGCAGAGCGATCGACGACGAGGTCGCGGACCACTGGAAAGGCTGCGGAGCGGAACGGCTCCAGTTTGATTCGGTCACCGTCGGAGAAGCTACGCAGGTGCTGACGGCACGTGGGAGTGTTCGCAACCGGTCCATGGGGAACATTGTCGACCGTGATGCCGCAGGACCCGCAGATCCCTTCTCGGCAGTCGGAATCGAAGGCGATGGGTTCGTTGCCGCTCTCCACGAGTTGGTCGTTGAGTCGGTCGAGGAGCTCCAGCAGCGACATCTCCACCGTCGCGTCGTCTATTTGGTAGGTGTCGAATGCGCCGGACGACTCAGGTCCGGATTGGCGCCACACGTCCACGGTGATTTTCATACGTAGTTCCTCGTCTGCAGTGGAACAGCGGTGAAGGACAACGGCTCGTCGTGTCGAACGTGTCTGCCGTCCTGGGCGGTTTCCCACGCGGAGACGAAGCACCAGTCCTGATCGTTTCGCTGCGCTTCGCCGTCGGGAGTCTGATGTTCGGCACGAAAGTGCGCTCCACAGGACTCGTCACGATCGAGAGCATCGACGCACATCAGTTCGGCGAGCTCGAGGAAATCGGCTACCCTGCCGGCCCTTTCCAACTCCTGGTTGAACTGGTTTCCGCTGCCGGCAACTCGCAGGTTCGACCAGAAATCGGTTCGCAGTGCGCGGATTTCGGCGATCGCCTTGGTCAAGCCCTCGGCCGTTCGGGTGACACCGCAACCCGCATAGAGGATCTCGCCCAGTTGTCGATGGAACCTGTCGGGGCCGTGTGTTCCGCCGACCGAGAGCAGCAGGTCCACCCGACCCCTCACGTCAGTGAGCGTCGACGTCACAGCGGGATCGGACAGTTCGAGTGGAGTGGATCCGAGCAGCGGCGCAAGATAATTCGGAATCGCGTACGGGAGGGTGAACCAGCCGTCGACGCATGCCGAGAGCAACGAATTGGCGCCGAGGCGGTTGGCCCCGTGGTATCCCCAGCCTGCCTCGCCACCGACGAACAAGCCGGGGATGGAGGTCATCTGGTCGTAGTCGTTCCACAGTCCTCCCATGGTGAAGTGGGCTCCGGGGGCGATGCGCATCGGCACCGTATAGGGGTCTTCGCTGGTGGCGTCGCGATACATCGAGAACAGATTTCCGTATCGCTCCTCGATGGTCTTGCGGCCGAGCCGTGCCAACGCATCGCGGAAATCCAGGTACACACTGTTTTTCAGAGGGCCGACGCCGTGACCGGAGTCGATTTGCTCGCGGGCGGCCCGTGAAGAGACGTCGCGGGGAGAGAGGTTCCCGAACGCCGGATATTTGCGCTCGAGGTAGTAGTCGCGTTCGTTTTCGGGAATGTCGCCGGGCTCACGATCGTCTCCGGGCTTGGCCGGTACCCAGATCCGGCCGTCGTTGCGCAGGGATTCGCTCATCAGAATGGTTTTCGACTGCCACTCGGAGTTGACGGGAAGTGCCGTCGGATGGAATTGGATGAACGAGGGTGAAGCCATCAACGCACCGCGTCGGTGCGCTCGCCAGGCGGCCGTGGCGTTGGAATTCTTCGCAAGTGTGGACTTGTGGAATACGGTTCCGTAGCCGCCGGATGCCAGTACGACGGCATGACCTGTGGTGGCGCCGATCTCACCGGTCACGAGATCGCGTGTGACTATCCCTTGTGCTCGCCCGTCCGAAACGATGAGATCGAGCATCTCGGTTCGGGTGTGTAGGTTGACCGTTCCGGCTGCGATCTGGCGTTGCAGTGCCTGCGACGACGCTATCTGCAACTGCTGGCCTGTCTGCCCGCGCGTGTAGTACGTGCGCGACACCTGAACGCCGCCGAAGGATCGGGTGGCCAGAGTGCCGCCGTACTCGCGAGCAAACGGTGCCCCGATGGCATTCATGTGATCGATGACGCGTACGGATTCTTCGGCGAGACGGAAACAGTCGGCCTCACGGCCCCGGAAATCACCGCCCTTGACGGTGTCCTTCACGAAGCGGGCGAGACTGTCGTTGTCCACTTTTCGAGCGCGAGCAGCGTTGATGCCTCCTTGCGCGGCGACACTGTGTGCACGGCGGGGTGCATCGTGGAAGGTGAAGGACTCGACGTGGTAGCCCAGTTCACCGAGGGAGGCGGCGCAGGCCGCGCCGGCGAGGCCGGTACCGACGACGATGACCGTGAACTTGCGCCGGTTGAGTGGGCTGACGAGCTTGTAGTCGAGTTTGCGAGTGGGCCAGGCCGTCGCCGGATCGCCGGCCGGGACCTTACCGTCCACCGGTGTCCCGATGCTGCGCAGATCGTCGAGTTCGAAGCTGTTCACTTATGACGCTCCTGTCTTCGAGATGGCGCCGGTCATGACCGCGATGGGGATCGACATGTTTCCGACCATCACGACGAGCGCAAAGATTCCGGAGAGTGCAACGCCAATCTGGCGCAGTCGTTGGCCGGTCACGCCGAGATCGTTGACCGCGCTCCAGAGCCCGTGCGCGAGGTGCATTGCCAGCAGAGCCATCGCGACGATGTAGAACGCTGCCACCAGCGGACGCTCGAAGCTGGCAATCAGATTGTCGTATGCGTAACTCTGTGTGCGCGTGGCCGCTTCGTACTCGCTGCTGCCGATGGGTCGGGTTCCGGTCGTGAGGTCGAGTATGTGGAAAATGACGAATAGCAGCAGCACAGCTCCGGTGACGGGCATCGTGCGCGCTGTAAAGGACTTGATTCCCAGACCTTTACGTCGAAATTTTCCTCGAGCTCGGCGTCCGCGGACGGTGAGCAGCCAGGCACACCAGACGTGTGCGACCAATGACGCGAGCAAGACGATGCGAAGAATCCACAGAAGTCCCTCGTAGGGCAGGAAGGGTTCGAACACCGTTCGTAGCCAGTGTGCGTAGTCGTCGAAGTGATCGGCACCGGTGTAGACCTTCAGGTTTCCGATCATGTGGACGAGAACGAAAGCGGCGAAGATCAGTCCTGTCACGGCCATCAGAATCTTGCACGTGATGTTGGACGGCCGCGGTCGAGCTTGGAGTGAATCGCCGGTAGCTCGCGATACACGGGTCGGAGCACTCACAGACAAACCTCCCACGCCAGACTTGCCGGACAGGTGCCGTCAGCCTAAGCCCGATCGAGGTTTTCGGCCAACGGATGGGTGCCCGACTTGTCTGTTAATGCAGGTGAATGGGAGTGTAGGGGTGCTCATTACCCGAAAGTAAGGAACTCGTGAACGATGTTTGACTCGACGTGGCGACGGTGGTCATGGCGCGCCGGAACGGCATCGGCCCTGGCAGTGGCCTTGTTTGCGGTGGGGTCGCCGGCTGGTGCGCAGGAGACCGTCGACCTGGCCGACGTGTTCAACCCGTTGGTCGTGAAGGCACTCCAAGGCGCTGACATTTCCACCGAATTGACTCCACTCGGGCTCTCGTCCGATGATCCGTGGTTCGACGAACCTGAAATCGAGCCGGGTACCGCCCCCGGCACACTTCTCAAAGCGCGTCCGGTCAGCGTGCAGGTCTACCAGGTCCGTCCCGACGTGGTCTCGGCTCACCAACTCATGTACACCACCACTGATCACTTCGGTCGGCAGGTGATCAGCACCGGAATTCTGATGATTCCCGAGGACGGAACTGCGCCAGGTGATCGCAAGATCATCGGATACGCCGAGGCGAACGACAGTCTCGGCGCGAACTGCGCACCAAGTCACCAGTGGACCGGCGGCAATCAGAGCGACCCGGCGATGTTCTCGGCGCTCGGCCCGGTGGCTCAGATGTTCGGCCACGGCTGGGCAGTGATGATGAGCGACGTCGGCAACGACGGCGACACTGCTCCCCATCCGTTCTCGATCGGACAGTTCTCAGGGAAGGCAACGCTCGACGGCGTTCGGGCAGCACTCGCGCTTCCGGAAGGCGGCCTCGAATCAGACACCCCTGTCGGCATCTACGGTGTCGCCGGAGGCGGTGTCGCAGCGGGCTTTGCCGCGGAACAAGCCCATGATTATGCGCCGGAACTGAACGTCCAGGCCAGTGCCATTCAGGCGATGATGATCGACCCCGCAACGTTCGAGGAAACAGCGGCCGGTGGGATCGGTTCCGGATTCGTCTTCTCGAGCATTCTCGGATTCGACGCGGGCTACCCCGACGTTCGGCTCGACGACCATCTGACTCCGATCGGTCACAACGTCGCCGCAGCCTTCCGCGCGTCCTGCCAGGCGCTCTACCTCGGACTCCCATTCGTTCCGTTCGACGTCCTACTCGCCAACCCTTCGCCCCGAACGATCCCTGCGCTGGCCGCGGCGTACGCGGACAACACGTTGGGAAAGCAGGCGCCGGCTTCCAAGCTTCTGATTTCTTCCTGTGAGGACGACTTTCTCGTTCCCTTCAGTGAGGCAGAGCAATTGGCGCAGACATATCGAGCAGACGGCGGCAACGTGGACCTGCTCCCGTCGCAGTGCGGGCCGCTCGATTACGTGACCAACCTGTACAAGACGGTGACCGATCAGCTGGGTATGCAGGACATCGCCTGGCTGGCAAAGACGTTCGACGAAGCCGAGGGGCGATGAGCTTGCGGAAGTCTCTGACGCGCAGGGATTTTGCGCGCACGGTTCTCGTTGCTTCGGCAGGTATCGGCGGTGCCGTCGTACTGGGAGGCAGGGCGTCCGCGGGTACTGGTGAGCTCGACAGGTACCTCGACCTGGAAGCAGTGAACGCAAACGCCGAAGCCACGGGCGGTCTGCATCCTTCTCTGCCATCGGATTCCGCGACCCTGCGGTCTTTGGTGGATACCGCCCGAGCCTCGGGAGTGGATCCGCATCGCTATCAGACACTGCTCAAGCAGTACTGGCTCGCGGTCGGGACGGAGTCGGCAGGTATCGATCTCGCTACGTGGACTCCGTTCGACGGTGTGCACGCGAATCTCGGAAACCTCACCAACACTTTCCAGTTCTACGAGCGACTCCAGCTCGAGCATCGAGAACTGCAGTGGGCAGGTATGGGAGGAATGGTCGGGCCCGCTTTCGCCGGTGGACTCCTCGACTTGGACTACGGGCGAGTTGTGCTGGAAGTCCAAGCGATCAGCGAGGCGATGGCACTGGTGTGGCGAGAGATCGACCGCATCGGGGCGCCGGTTGCATCGTCGATGGGAGCACCCGAGGACATTGCGGCACTTCTCGAGGTAGGCCACGAGATTCGCCCCGAGGACGTGATGTGGTTCCAGGGGAAAGTGATTGCGATGAGCAAACACATCTTCTCGGACCTGATTCCCATGCACATGGCGTGGGTTCACGACGGTGTCGACGGCATCGCCGAACTCGATCGCGCAGGGCTGCTCGACGAGAACGCCCGTATCGCGTGGAACAACATTGCCTCGGGGACACCGGAATCGGTCTTCGACGGCAATGTGCGTCTGCTGCGAAGGGAGCAGTACCAGTCGGTGGGTGATCAGTGGGACGAGGCGAAGGCCTACCGCGGCAGTGTTGGTCGCTCGTTGACCTACCTGACCACCTTCGCCGCATCACCGTCGATGCCTGGCGTCGTGCCGCCACGCGAGTCGAACCCGCTCTCGTTCGAGGTGGGCAATGCTGTTGTGCAAACGCCGCTTCCGGACTTCAACTGGGCGTACCGGGACGGTCGTTGGACCTACATCAACGGTCAGCTGCTCCCGGTCTACAACAACCTGATGAACAATCAACCGGAACTGTGGCGAGCGACGCTGGCCGCGCCCGTCTCCGTTCGGATAACCGAGCAGCGAATGATCGCTCGCTTGCCGGACATGTTGCGGTCCATGTTGTCGACTCTGGCGATTACGGTCAACTGAACTCGGCGGTGGCGGGGCCTCAGGGTCCCGCCACCGCCCGTGAACTTGTCGGTCAGGCCTGGCTCAGCTCCGCTTGCATGCGCGCGGAGTCCTTGCCGACAGTGCGGGTAGCCAGGTAGATGAATACCGCGGTGAGTGCCAACATGATCGGCACGAGATACATGGCCGAGTTCAACCCGTCGCCGGCGTACTGAGCCAACTTCCCGGTACCGGCATCTGCAAGTGCACGCTTGGCGAACCAGTCCGAGATCGCTCCAACGGCAACCGGTCCGGAGAATCCGCCGAGAAGGTACATGGCAGCGAAGAACAGCGCCGTCGCAGTGCCGCGGAGCCTGGGAACCACGACGTCGTGAATGGCGGGGTAGACGCTGATGTAGAAGCCGTAGGCCAGAAGCCACCCGGCCGAGAACAAGAGCGTGAACATCACGACGTTCCCGCCGTGTTGCAACAGTGCCAGCGCCGTCAAAGGTGCCGCCAATGCCGAGGTTCCGACACCGATCATCAACCGTGCGCGCGGTGAGCGTGCGCTGGCCTTGTCAGCGTAGCGAGCGCCGAGAAGCAATCCGATCAGGCCCGTGATTCCGACGATGCTGCCGGTGACCGATGCCGCAGCAGTCAGTTTCAGGTGGTACTGGCGCATCAGAAGCGGGACGACAAACGAATTCACTGCGTAGGCGGCGAAGTTGAACGTCAGTCCGGCAAGGATGAGCCAACGAAGCGTGGGAATTGCGAGCAGACGACGGATCGGACGGGTGATCGGTGCCTGTGAAACAGCGGCTGCGCGGGCCTCCGGACTTTCGGAACCACCACGAACCGGATCTGCCATGCGGTAGAGCACGACTGCCAGCAGGACACCGGGAATCGCCGCGAGGAAGAACGGTGCACGCCAGCTGTCGAATGCCTCGGTGATCTTGCCGACGGTGAAGTAGGCGAGCATGAGGCCAATCGGCAAACCGAGCATGAAGACACCAAGTGCGCGTGAGCGTCGTTCTGCCGGGTAGATATCGCCGATCATCGAGTTGGCTGCAGGTGTGAAGGTCGCTTCGCCCACACCGACGCCTAGACGCGCGAGGATGAACAGCACATAGCTGCCGGCGGCACCGGTTGCTGCCGTCAGTCCGCTCCACACCAGGAGTCCGATCCCGATGATCTTGGGACGGTTCTTCGTGTCGGCCAACCGGCCCAGAGGCAGTCCTGCGACTGCGTAGACGAGGGTGAATGCAGAGGTGATCAATCCCAATTGCAAGTCGCTGAGCGAAAACTCGTTCTTGATCGGCTCGGCAACGACCGAGGGGATCGCCCGGTCGAAGAAGTTGAGCATGTTTGCGAGAAATAGTGCGACGAGTGTGCCGCCGAGAAGTTTGTCGCGTGTTCCGACAGGGGCGCCGTCGACGGACGGCAGCGGCGGAGCGTCTCGTTGAATTGACATGATTGTTCCACCCTTTTCGCGAGTGCTGAATGAATTGTGTTGGGGGAGAAGCTCAGGACAGAGCGTCGGCGACGGTTTTGCCGATCGCCTGCATCCCGGCCGCAGTGGGATGCAGTGGAACCGCCGGCTGGCTAGGGACGATTCCCGTGTAGTAAGCAGTGGCAGAGTCCGTGCAGATGTCATGTCCGGCAGTGGTTTCGGTGATGTCGATGTACTCGACGCCGTGACGGGCCGCAGTTGCTGCCATGACCGTGTTGCCGTAGTCGATCACACTCTGGAGATAGTCGGCGTCGCGCGGCCAGAACGGCTGAGTGCCGGGGCAGCCGCCACCACGGATGTATGTTCCGTATCCGACCACGACGATGCGCGCCGACGGTGCTCGATCCTGCGCGACTTCGATCATGGAACTCCAACCTGTGGACGCATTTTCGATCATTTGTCGCTGTTGATCGACGCCACCGGAGGTGAACTTGTCACGGCAGGACGTTCCGGCGGGTTCGGGGAGTGGATTGACGCAGCTCAGAACTGTCGGGAACAACGAGATGTCGTTGGCACCGATGGTGATGGTGACGAGGTCGGTATCAGGCCCCAATGCTGTTGCCTGCGGTGATACTTGACCGGAGAACGTCGATTGTGCGGTGTCCGTGACGTTGGCGGATCGCGCCGACGAGCAGGTCATATCCGTGAGTTCAGCGCCGAGTTCTCGCGCCACCACGGACGGGTAGTTGTCGAGTGATCGTAGACAGCCCGGTGACGACGAGTCCTGCGCGGTGACCAGTGGGCCGGCCGCCGCGGAATCGCCGAGTGCGACGTACTGGATAGTGCTGACCGGTGTCTCGGCACTCGACACACCGGTCCCGAGAGCCGCGATCGAACCGGCAGCCACGACGCCTGCCAGAATGGCTGCGCTGCGCGTTTTCCACGTCACTCGAGGCTCCTCTTGGTCGAAGGTGGGACTTCCAGTTACGCCGCTGATTGTGAATTCGTGAGTGGCGTGGGTTACATAGTGATAGGAAAAAGGCAGGTCGGCCTTGTGGTGGCAATTCAATTCTGTGGAGGGTTTTGTGTCAGGAAACAAAGATCTGCCGTTCGAGCCGATCCTGGTTGGTGGCAGATCTCTGGCCGACCGACTGGCGCAACGCACCCATCCACTGGTCATTGAGACAGTCGATCTGGTCCACCGCGACGTCACCTTCTACCGGTTGCTCCCTGACGAGGCATTACGTAACGACGTCACCACCATCGTGAGGCGCAATCTGGAACTGTTCATTTCGATGCTGCGGACCGGCGCCGATCTGGCGCCCGAGTTGCTCGCCGACATCAGCGAATCGGCTCGCCAACGGGCTCAGGAATTGGTTCCGCTCGGTGAGGTGCTGCGGGCATATCACCTGGCTGCCGGGCTGTGGTGGGAGACCATCAGCGAATGGGCGGTCCCGGAAGACGGTGTCGCACTTGCCCGCACCGGACGACTCTTGAATGCATACACCGCGGCCTCCGCGTCGGCGGTTCTTGCCGGCTACGGTTCCGACCACGCCACCCAGACGGACGAGGATTCTGCGCGAAGGTCATTGTTCGTAGCACTTTCGACGGGTGTCGATGTTGATCGGGTCTCCGACGATGTGGGCATCAGGTTGGCGCGCCTGTACTGGGTGGTGGCGCTGCACGTCGAACGGAATGACGACGAGTCCTCGACCGAGGTGGACACTGCCGTCGCCGAGCGGAGAAAGGTGCGCCACCTGCAACGAGAGCTCGATCAGGTGGGGCGTGACAAAGCGCTCGGGGTGCTCGGGAGCAGTGGCGGAGCCGTACTGATTCCTATTGTGGAATCGGAACCCGCTGAGGGGAACTGGGCGTCGAGTCCGCAATATCTTTCATTGTGTCGACGATTGGGTGATCTCGAGAAGGTCATCGGTGCATCGACGGTTGCCGCCGTACATGTCGCGGCACCGCCCGCAATTCCCGCAGCGGTGTCGCAGGCGCGCGAGGTGCTGAACGTTGCCCGAAAGTACGGCCGTACAAGTGGGGTCGTGCGTCTCGAGGATCTTGCAGTCGAGTATCAACTGACCCGCCCGAGCGCTGCGCTGCCGATCCTCGCAGATGTGTTGTCGCCGTTGGAGTCCGATCCTGCCGTGCTCGAGACGCTCGAATCTTTCATCGACTCCGGATTCGATCGAGCTACCACCGCTCGGCAGTTGCACGTACACCCGAACACGGTCGTGTACCGCCTGCGTAAAGCGAGTTCCCTGACGGGACTTGACCTGTCGTCACCGAAAGATCTTGTACAGGTCACCATGGCGCTGGGAGCGCGTCGCGCGCTCGGAATGGAGGCGGACTCTTCCCAAACGTGATGCGTCTGTGGTTCTCTGTGAACGTGTCTGATTCTCGGATTGGCAATCCGGCCGGGAGACATGGCCAGACTGGGTCAGCTGATGGTGCAACGAGGCGCGTGGCGTGATCAGACGTTGATCGGCTCCGCCTACCTCGACGAGTTGTCCGCGCCCTCTCCGTCCAATGGGGGGTACGGCTTCTTGACCTGGGTGAACGCGGGCGAGGACTTCTACTCCGTGAATGCGCCGGTGAGCAAGTATGTTTCGCATCCGGTGTGGCAGAACGCGCCTCGGGATCTCTATCTCCAGGAGTTCTTGCGGCTTGTTGTCGCTTCGATCGTGGACGTTCCACCGCCGCCGTACGTCGAGCCTCCCGTGCATGGGTCGGGTGGTCCGCTCATCGACGATCCGTCACAGCTCGTCGGCTTCGCGAACCCCGAATTGATCTTCGACACGATGGTCGGGACGGGGCGAGCAGGAACACCCGGATGCAACATCGTGATCTGCAACAACGAATTGTTGCCGTTCAGTGTCGCCGGCCTGCTCGGGGATGCTGCAGCTCAGATCGGTAACGCGGCAGGCGCGTCGATTCGAGATGCTGGTAGATGACGGTTTCGAACCCGAATTGTTGCCCAATATTTATGTTTAATCTGTGTGACGGTCAGTGAACAGTAAATTTGAGTCAAATGATGCAATCGCGACGAAATGTTCGTTACCGTGGGCTGGACAATCGACAATCTGGGGGTTCGGCTACATGGCAAATGTTCGTAGGTCTCTGACGAAGGGATTGATTGCTGCTTCGGTAATCGCCGCAGCCGGAGTGGGATTGTCGCCGGCGACAGCGAGTGCCGACATCACTCCGACGACGGTCGTCAACGGCATCCTGTCGACGGTGGGCGGCTGCCAAACACCGGTGCGGTCTCTCATTCTTGCGTGCACGAGTGCTGAGACGCTGACACGCCAGTCGCCCGTGCTGCTCGACCTCAACCCCGTGGGCACGAACATCGTCGTCTTGGGTGCCGGCCTCTTCGACGACGGCACGATGCGTCCGATGTTGGTCGACCGGCTTCAGGCGGCGCTCCAGCTGGCCCGTCAGTACCCGCAGTCTCCGATCATCACAAGCGGTGGGGCTCCGAAGGCCGGAGTTACGGAAGCCAGGGCGATGCGCGAATGGCTCGTTGCCAACGGCGTCAACCCGGGCCGGATCACCGAAGAGGGAACTTCGTGGTCGACAGTCGAGAATGCGATCAACTCTGCGCGGATTCTCGCCGATCGAGGCGCGACCGGCGTGGTTGTGGTCTCGAGCGCCAATCACGTGGAGCGCGCGATGGTGGACTTCCGCGTTGCAGTTCTCGGCCGGATCCCGGTCGCAGGCGTAATCGCTGCGACCTGACGTCAGTGATTGTGGGAGTTGGACTTTCGCCAGTTCAACGGCGAGGCGTCGAATCGTCGACGGAAGGCGCGGCTGAACGCGGCATCGGATTCGTAGCCGACAGTTATCGCAATGGTTCCGACCGGCTCGGTGGTTTGCACGAGTAGTTCGGCGGCACGGTCGAGTCGGCGCTCGGTGATGTAAGCGCCGGGCGTCTGGCCGACCAGTCGCGAGAAGCGCTCCGCAAAAGACGATCTCGACAGGGTGGACAGCGTCGCCAGTTCGTCGATGGTCCAGTTGCGTGACGGGTCGTTGTGGACGGCCTCGAGGGCCTGCCCGATTCGTGGATCCATTGCTGCGGTCAACCATCCGCCGTTCGATCCGTCCGCTCGAGCCCACGCTCTGAGGATCTGGACGAAGAGAAGGTCGAGAATCCGGGAAACCATCACGGAGGAACCAGGTTTCGGATCGTCCACCTCGGCGCCCAACAGTCGGCTGCTCACATCGAGCCACTCGACCGGGGTCCCTTGTGTCGCGCGCAGTTCGACGAAGTCCGGCAGAACGGACAGCAGTCGCTGCGCTGCGACGTCGTCGAGTGTGAAAGTACCGAAAAGCCAACATGTTTCGTTTTTCGGGTGCATCGGCATCGCATTCTCGATCGTATGAGCATGCCCATGGGGTAACAGTACGAGTTCCCCGGGGCCGAGTTCGATCGGGGCTTTGCCCTGCGTTCTGATCACGATGTCACCGTGCTCGGCAATGTGAAGTGCTCGCACCCCAGTGGGTACCTCCACGGTGAAGTTCTCGCCGTGGACGCAGCGATGAATCTGATCACCGCGAAGGTGGACGACTTCGAGAACGTGCGAGAGGGTGTCCCGGGTTCGACTCTCGTCGGTGGTGGGTACGTACCGCTGTGATGATGTTGTCCTCATGGATCGATCACTCCGATGGTCTCGAGCATTCGGCGTTTCTGCACAAAAACTTGGCAATCTGGTCATGGTTATTGATCCAGGATCCCCTTAACGTGGGTAACAGGCAAGGCCTGGGTTTCGAAGGCTTGCCGATCGTCGGAGTATTCGTCGCACTGCGTATCTGGAGGAGTTGGTCATGGCAGAGAAGGTAAACATCGTTCTGGTGCATGGAGCCTGGGGAGACGGTTCTCATTGGCGTCACGTCATACCCACCCTGCACAACGCCGGGCATCGAGTGGTTGCGGTCCAGAATCCACTTACTTCGCTCGCCGACGACGTGGACCGGACCAGGAAGTTGGCCGAATCGATGGACGGCCCGACCCTGCTGGTCGGACACTCGTACGGCGGCGCGGTGATCACAGGCGCGGGTCATGCGGAAAACGTTGTGGGACTGGTATATATCGCTGCCTTTGCGCCGGACGAGGGTGACAGCCTGGGAAGTATCTTCGCCCGCACGGATCAGCCGGCGGGCGCGGCGAACATCGCGCCGGACGCCGAGGGCTTCTTGTGGATCGCCCCGGACAAGTTTCAGGAGAGTTTCAGTCAGGATCTCGACGACACGGAAGCATTGGTCATGGCGCTGACGCAGAAACCCATTGCGGGTCAGTGCTTCTCGGAGCCGTCAGGGCCGCCGGCATGGCGTGGGAAGCCCAGTTGGTATCAGGTTTCAGGGCAGGACCGAATGATTCCGCCGGAAACCGAGCGATGGATGGCAGAGCGTATCGGTGCCCGCGAGATCGAGGAACTCGACGCAGGCCATGCATCCTTGGCGTCCCACCCGCACGAGGTCACCCAGTTGATTCTGCGTGCTGCTGCAGAATTGTCGTGACGGCGTAAATCGTCCGGCTGTTCGAGTGGGCTGCCCATCACGACTAATTTGTCGTCAGTCCTCGGAACTGCCCAGTCGGTGAAGCAGCGCTGTCAGCGTGGTGATGTCGTCCGTATCCCATTTCGCGAGTCGGGCGCGCCAGCGATCTATCTGGTGATTGCGGATGGTCGTGAGCTTCGTTCGCGCCTCAGGGGTCAGAGCTACCAACTTGGCGCGAGCGTCGTCGGGATCGGGGATTCGTTCCACCAGGCCGAGTCGAGCTGCGGCGTCGATTTGCCTGGTCAAGGTGGACTTCTCGATATCGAGGGTGCAGATCAGGTCGGACATCCGCACCGCATCCGAACGGTTCAGGATGACCAGAACCGGGTAGAGCGCCGGATCGAGTTTGGGATGAATTGCGCGCGCATAGGTGCGCGCCTGGGCGCGTCCTCGTTGCCACATGTCGGCAAGTTCCATCTCCAGGCCCGTGATCGGATCTGAAACCACTGTCGTTTCCCCTTTGGTGCGATTCGTTCGGTGTTCATCAAACCAGAAGGGGGCCGAAGTGATTTGGGTGAAGTCACGCTGAGCGAAAGGTACGTTCGGCGTACTGAAGGCGCCGGGCGTACCTTTCGCTCGCAAAAGTGCGTGGGTCAAGCCACCGCATACGCCCGCACGCACGTGTTCAGGTCGCGGGTGAGATCGGCCGCGGTACTGGTCGGAGAACCGAATTTCACGACGGACCCGTCGCTCCCGTGGAACAACAGCGTCGGAAACGAAGTGGCGCCGAGCCTGCGTGCTCGGACGAAATCAGCGCGGGCGGCATCCTTCGAGGCGGCGGTGAACAGGAAAGACACCGCGGCAGATGGGTCGAGTTGGAGGGATTCCGCGATGGATCGGTACGTCTCGGGATCGGAAAGGCTGCGACCGTCTCGGTAGAACGCGATCTGCATGGCCTCCGCGATGTCGAGGGCGCGTGTCGGATCTTGCGCGCGCAGTGCGGCGAGTCCGATCGCTGCATCCGTCGAATCCATGACGAACCGCCCATCAGTCACCAGTTGTGAATATCCGTCACCGAAGACAGCGCCGGTCTGGGCGGCGATGGTGGCGTTGGCTGATTTCAGGTACGGAGCCGAAGACATGGGCGCGACGCGCTCACCGGTGAACAGTCCGCCGCTGACCACGGACAAGTCGATGGAATCGGCATTTTGACGGACGAACTCCGTCAACGCAGGGCCGAAGCCGAAACACCACCCGCAATAGGCGTCGAAGACGTAGGTGAGTTGCGTCTTGCCTGCTGTTTCCGAGCGTGATGTCTGCACTGGAAGATTCCTATCCGAGCGTGAACTGATTGATACCCTGACGGTATGTCGCATTCGGGTATTCGGTCACGGTGAAGATGAGTCCCGAACTAGTGAAAAACAGACAAGTACCCGTCCGGGACGTCGGGTACGCATCGTCGGTGGCAGATGCGACCGAGATCGAAGTACTCAGCCTGGACACCATTCGCATCAACGGGGGAAGCGCAGAGTTCGTCGGCCCCCAACGTCCGCAATTTCACTTGCTCGCTCTGGTGACCGAGGGCTCGGCGCTACACACCATCGACTTCGTGAACTACGCGGTGAGCCCGGGGACCGTGTTCTGGGTCAGACCGGGGCAGGTGCAACAGTGGGGGCGAATCCAGGATTTCGAGGCGACGGTTGTTCTGTTCACGCCCTCGTCGCTCGATGCCGTCAGTCAGCAGTTGTTGGACGGGAACGCTCGCAGTCGGCAGGCAGCGTGGCAGTTGTCCGGCGAGAACCTCGAGACCATCAGCACGGGTATGAAACACCTGAACCTGAACTACGGCTGCCCGGATACTTCCGCGCCGGTCGTTCGCGCGGCCATTCTGCGGCACACGCTGACAGCAATTCTGTTGAAACTGACCCATCTCGGTGGACAGGAACAGAGTTCCGTGCTGGCGCACAATGACGTGTTCGAAAGGTTTCATGCCGTTGTCGAACGTGACTTCGCCACGGTCCGTTCGGTTTCGGAGTACGCCAACAAGATCGGGTACTCCGAGAAGACTGTGCTGCGGGCCACCCGAGCCGCTGCCGGGATGACGGCAAAGCAGTACATCGATCAGCGTGTGGTTCTCGAAGCGAAACGTCTGCTGTCTTTCGGCACGGACACGGTCACCCAGGTGGCGTCGAAGTTGGGGTTCGACGATTCTGCGAACTTCACGAAGTTCTTCGCCACCCGGGTGGGTGTTTCTCCGCTGACCTTTCGTCAGGACGTCAGAGCGCGCTGAATGCCGCCCATCGCGCGTCGGCGCTGTCGAGGGTTCCGATACTGTTCTGCCCCTTGCCATGTGCGATGCCGTCCAGATCCTGGATGATCCAGTAGATGGCAAAAGGATGGCTGCCGAACCAGAGATCACCGCTGACGTCCAGAGCGTGCGCCGGATCGGGTGTCAGGTTGTCGAACAGTGGAGTGTTTCGCACGATGGATGCGTCGTACTGCTGCCCGGAAAGTACGGCGACGGTCTGCGCCGCATGCTCGGGTAGGAGTTCCGGCGAGACGGGGGAAATCGTGCCGGTGTCTTGATTGTTGGTCGCGTTGACTTCCGATGCCGGCCTGGTGAATCCGGCCTCGGTGACCAGTGTGGAGATGGGAGTGGTCGGTGGCACGGTGAACAGGTTTCCGCTGTAGCCGAGAAGGATCGCAAGGCTCTGGCCGGCAGCCGCGGACTTGACGCCTTCGAGGCCGGATTCCAGCTTTCCGATCATGGCGGTAGCTTCGCTGCCTCGATCGAGCTGTGCCCCAGCTTGTTCGAGCACATCACGCCACGGCGCCGAGTACGGGAGGACCAAGGTTGGCGCCACGGAATTGATCTGCGCGAACAGGCTCGGTAGTGGACCGGCATTACTCATCAAGATCTCGTCGGGTTCGACGGACGCGATCTCCTCGACGGCGGGGTTGGCGAAGAAAGTCGGCTTGTCGAGAACTTCGACGCCCTGCTCGCGCAGAATCGACTTGGCGACGTCCGATCGCAGGGTGCTGTAGACGACGGTGGGCTTCACGCCGAGTGCGAGTGCACTCAACCCCGCGTACTCGTCGAGCGCGAGAATGCGCTGCGGTGAGGCCGGAACTTCGACGGTGCCGAGTTCGTGGGTGACGGAGCGAGTTGCAGAGGCGGTGTCGGACTCGGCGGAGCTGCTGCACGCGCTTGCGCCGGCGACGGTCAAGAGAAGCGCCGAGACGATGCCGAATGCGGTTCGGGTGGTGAACATCTGAGGTCAACGATCCATTCGTGGGAAGAAGAAGGACAGGAGGGTACCGGCCAGCAGTAGGCCGGAGCAGACGAAGAGGGCTTGGGAGTATCCGGAAACCAGTGCTTCGGTCGGCGCGCTGTCCGAACGTGCCGTCGAGGAAGCGGCGACGCTCACGAGAACGGCTAGTCCGAGTGAACCGCCGATCTGACGCGATGTACTCAGTAGCCCGGATGCCATGCCGACTTCTTCGGGGGGAGCGTCGGCGGTGGCGACGTTACTGAGCGGCATGAACGACAGACCGATGCCGATGCTCGCCAGAAGCGAAGGCACCAGGATGACGGCCCAGAAGGGACTGTCGAGGTTCATGGTCGAAAACATGAAAGTTCCGATTGCGGCGACTGCTGTCCCGACTACGAGCAGCGGTCGAACTCCGTAGCGCGGAAGGAGTTTGGTGGACGCGAGGATGCCGATCACCAGGCCGAAGCAGAAGGGCAGGAAAGCCAGACCGGTGGTGGTCGGTGAATAGCCCAGCCCGCGTTGCAGGAAGAGTGAGACGAAGAAGAACGCGCTGAACTGTGCCGCGCACACCAGGCACATGATGGCGTTGGCCAGTCCGATTCGGGGTCGAAGCAGGGTGGACAGTCGTACCAGTGGTGTGGCGCAGCGGCTTTCGACCACAACGAAAGCAGTGAGCAGCGCGATCGTGAGCGCGAATCCACCCAGCACGTAACCCGAAGTCCAGGAATGTGATTCCGTGGCGATCACTGTGCCGACAAGGGCGGTGATTCCGGCCGTCGCCAAGATGGCTCCGGGGAGATCGAGGGAGCCGCCTCTGGCGGCTTGGCCGGCCGGCAGGCCACGGGCACCGGCAACTGCGGCGATCAGGGCCACTGGTGCGCCGGCGAACATCACCCATCGCCAACTGAGCCCTTCGGTCAAAATGCCGCTCAGGACGACACCGAGTGCGCCGCCCAGTGCTGACGACATTGCGCCGATGCCGAATGCCTTGGCCCTGGCGCGTCCGGTGGGAAAGGCCTGACTGAGTGCGGCGAGCCCGGCCGGCGCGATCAGTGCAGCGCCGACGCCTTGAAGCGCCCGAGTTCCGACAAGCATTTCGGCGGACACGGAGAAGGTGCCGACGATGCTGACGAGGGCGAACAGCAGAAGCCCGGAAACCAGAACTCGACGAGTGCCCATCACGTCGCACAGACGACCGCCGAGAAGCAGCAGTCCGCCGAAGGCGAGGGCGTACGCGTTGACGACCCAGGACAACCCGGCGTCGGAAAAGTTCAGCGATTCCTGGATGTCGGGCAGCGCGACGTTGATGACCGACATGTCGAAGGCCACCAGGAACTGCGCTGCCGCGGCGGCTGTGAGGACCAGAGCCGGTGCGGCTACCGCTCGAGTTGTTGTTGTCATTGCAGGTACCTAATTTGTATACGCGTTCTCATAAGTAGTTAGGTTTACCTTGCTGGCGACTGAGATGCAAGGGGTTCCCCGGGCGAGAGCGTCGTAGCAGGGGCGCGCACAATCGACGGATGGCCGAAAAGATGGAACCGAGATCACCGCGGCTCGGACGTCCCCCGACGATCACGTCGGAGCAGATAGTCGACGAGGCGAAACGGCAGCTACAGACCGGCGGCGCCGACGCGTTGAGCATGCGAGCGTTGGCGAAGTCGCTCGGCACCACGCCGATGGCGCTGTACCGGCACGTGGGCGACAAGGAACAGCTGATCAGCGCGGTGCTCGATGTGTACTCACAAGATCTCGGCGCGCTGGTCCTGCCGCAGGATCAGGTCGAACGGCTTCGCACGATCTTCACCGCGATCTTCGAAAAGCTGGCGTCGGAGCGCTGGATCATCGAGTTGCTTCAGCGCGGTGGCCGTGGTGGGAGCGGCGCTGTGGTCTTGGTCGATCGGGCGATGGCCGCGTGTGTCGAACTCGGTATGTCACCTCGTCGCGCACTGTTGATCTATCGAGCGCTGTGGAACTACACACTCGGCGCATTGCTCAACATCTACGACACCACTACGCGACCGGAAGGCAGCGTGTCACCTCTCGCGGTCAAGATCCGAGAAATCGGGCCCGAGAAACTGCCGGTGCTCAGTGAGGTGCTCGAGGACTGGCCTGGAGGGACGACGACTGAGAGCTACTTGGAAGGACTGGAAGTCTTGATCAGCGGATATATGAACTCCGACTGAGTGTGTTCACAGCAGTCCGTGCCGCGGTGGGATTGTCCCGGACAGTGTCCACCGGCCGATGTGCTGGACCTTCCACCTCGTCGGATCGTGCAGGGTGTGCGTGCGCGCGTCACGCCAGAATCGGGAGAGGTTCGCCGATTCGCCCGCGCTTCTGGTGCCACCGATCTCGAACAAAGTGCTCGTGGCCGCCAATGACGCCCTGGCGCCGACCACTTTGGCAGTTGCAGCGTCGATGGATGCTCGGGCCGTGGAGTCCTCGGTGGGATCACGACGCGCCACGTCGATCGATCGCGCTGCTTCCGCCAAGAGGGATCTGGCAGCGCGAACCTCGATTGCCGCTTCGCCGGCGAGTTGAACGAGCAGTGGATCCTCCACCGCTGTATCGACTTTCGCTTCGAAGAAGGGACGCGCCTTTGCCGCGAGTTTCACGGATTCACGCAGTGCAGCCGACGCGATGCCGGTGTCGATCGCGGCGTGCAGGATCTGGGCCTGTGCTCCGTAGGTGGTCGGGTGAGTGAAGAGCGACGTGAAGGGCACGACATTGAACCGCGGCACCGAAACGGATTCCAGGGTCACGGTTCCGCTTGCAGTTGTCTTCTGTCCCATGCCGTCCCAGTCGTCGACGATCGACAGTCCGGGAGTATTCCGGGGTAGGTAGACCGCGGATTTCACCTGTGCGCCAGTCTCGGTGAATTGATCCGCATTGGCGGCACGCACCACGATCCAATCTGCGAAGAGCGCTCCGGTGCAATAGAATTTTCGACCTTCGAGCACAAAGTCTTCCCCGTCGGGGGTGAGAGTGGTGCCGTCGATGTCGATGGTCTGGTTGCCGCGCTCGCTCTGGGCGTTGGCGAACTGCTTGCCCGACAATGCTTCGGCGTAGAAGAACTGCTTCTGCTCGTTAGACCCCTGGTACCGGAGCGCTTCCAGGAAAGTGAAGTGGCTGTGCGGAATCTGCGCGATGCTGGGATCGCCCTCGGCGAGTAGGCGGAAGACCTCGGCCAACGTCTCGGTGCTTGCGTCGATGCCACCGAACTCCTTCGGCACCGAGAGTCCGAGCAAGCCGGACCGCGCCAGGGTGCGAACCTCGTCGTGGGGAAGGAGGCGCTGCGCATCGCGGACTCCGGCACCTGCCGCGAACTCGTCGGACAGCTGTGACGCCACCGAGAGCGCCTCGTCCTCGCTGGTGATGCGGTGCGCGATCTCCTGAATGTCCACAGCAGTCATGCTGCCACCGTTTCACAGTCGCAGCACCCACCCAACACTTACAACCTGTGTGATCGCTACCCTGGAAACCACTGGGAACTGCATGTTTGCTGGGTTTCATGTCTACTGAACGTATCGCCGACGAGATCAAGTTCGCCTACTGGGTGCCCAATGTCAGTGGTGGTCTGGTCACCTCCGACATCGAGCAGCGGACCAGCTGGGACTACGAGTACAACAAGAAGCTGGCGCAGACCGCCGAGAACAACGGCTTCGAGTACGCCCTGAGCCAGGTACGTTACGAGGCGAGTTACGGGGCCGAATTCCAGCACGAATCCACGAGCTTCAGCCTTGCGCTTCTCCTGGCCACCGAGAAGCTCAAGGTGATCGCCGCGGTGCATCCGGGACTCTGGCAGCCGGCCGTGTTGGCGAAACTGGGCGCTACCGCCGATCACTTGTCGAACGGTCGTTTTGCCGTCAACGTCGTCAGTGGTTGGTTCAAGGACGAGTTCACACATCTAGGCGAGCCGTGGCTCGAGCACGACGAGCGTTATCGGCGTAGCGCCGAGTTCCTTCAGGTTCTTCGGAAGATCTGGACGGAGGACGACGTCGATTTCCGCGGCGACTTCTACCGCATCCACGACTTCACGTTGAAGCCGAAGCCTCTCAACACTCCGGAGCGCCCCAATCCCGAACTGTTCCAAGGTGGTAACTCGGCGGCAGCCCGTGAGAACGCGGGCCGGTATTCGGATTGGTACTTCAGTAACGGCAAGGACTACGACGGCGTCACCGAACAGTTGGTCGACGTTCGCCGTGTTGCTCGTGAGAACGATCGGGAGGTCAAGTTCGGGCTCAACGGATTCATCATCGCCCGCGACACCGAGGCGGAAGCAAAGGACACACTGCGCGAGATCATCGCCAAGGCCAACCGCCCTGCGGTCGAGGGATTCAAGAATGCAGTCCAACAGGCCGGCGCATCGACCGCGTCCAAGGACGGGATGTGGGCGGATTCGACGTTCGAGGACTTGGTTCAGTACAACGACGGTTTCCGCTCACAACTGATCGGCACGCCGGAACAAATCGCGCATCGGATCGTCGAATATCGCCGTCGCGGTGTCGATCTGATTCTCGGCGGATTCCTGCATTTCCAGGAGGAGATCGAATACTTCGGGGCCAAGGTGCTTCCGCTGGTTCGTGAACTCGAAGCAGCCGACAGCGACGAGCAGGTGCTCGTCACCGCCGGCTGATCGCCTGATCTCTCAGGACTTCGCGTGGCGTTTCGCCAGCATCCAACGTGAGATCTTCATGTCCCTGGCTTTTCGCTCGATGGTCAGCAGGTCCAGTGGAGCGCTGAACTTCTGAACGGCCAGTGATTTCACACTGCTGAACTCACGCAGCCCATCGGCTCCGTGGATACGGCCGAATCCGGAATCGCCGACCCCGCCGAACGGCAGGGCGGCGATTCCGGCGAAACCGAGAACCGAATTGACCGTGACGACACCGCAGTCGAGCTTCTCGGCAATTGCTCGGCCCTTCGACGAACTCTTGGTGAACACCGAGGCGCCCAAGCCGTACTTCGACGCATTGGCGCGTTCGATCCCCTCGTTCATGTCGGCGACCTTGTTCACCACGACGCTCGGGCCGAACGTCTCCTCGGTGATCGCCGTGGAATCCTCCGGAACATCCGTCAGGATGATCGGATCGATGAACGGACCGTTGAACGAATCAAGTCCGCCGAGTACAGCTTTCGCGCCGCGACTGAGAGCGTCTTCGATCTGGCCCCGGACTATCGCAGTCTGCTTTCCCAGCGTCATCGGTCCGTAGGTCGAGCTGTCGGTGGCGCCGGCGTGGGCGTCTCGTAGCGCGGCGGTGAGCTTGGACAGGAAGGCGTCGTACACGGGCGCTGCGACGTAGATTCGTTCGACGCCGGCACAGGTTTGTCCGCCGTTGCCCACTGCCCCGAATGCCGCGAAGCTCACGGCCGCATCGAGGTTGGCATCGGAGTCCACCAGCATGGCGTCCTTGCCACCGCATTCGGCGACCAGGGGAGTGAGGGTGTCCGCGCAGGCGGCCATTACGCGCTTTGCGGTAGCGGTCGAACCGGTGAATGCGATCTTGTCGACGCCGGACGAACACAGAAGTGCACCGGTTTTTCCGTCACCGGTAATGGTCTGCAGGACAGGGTGTCCGGGTGCGGCGATGTTCCACAGCCGGGCCAATTCGACGCCGACGCCTGGTGAGAGTTCGCTCGGTTTGAAGACTACGGCGTTGCCGGCGGCCAGTGCGTAGCCGATCGACCCCATCGGTGTGTACAGCGGATAGTTCCAGGGGCCGATCACGCCGACGACGCCCATCGGCCGGTAGCCAACGGATGCAGACTGGTTGGCGCTGATCAGTCCTGCACCGACGCGTCTGCGGCGCAACACTTTCTGTGCGTTGCGTGCCGCCCAGTCGAGATGTTCGACGGCCAGCATGACTTCGAGTAGTGCGTCGTCGCTGGGTTTTCCGGTCTCGGCGGAAATGATCGCCGCCATCGATTCGGCGTGAGTGGCGATCGCGGCGCGGAAATTGCCGAGCACCTTCCGGCGGCCTTGGAATCCGAGTTGATCCCACCACTTCGACGCCGTGCGTGCTGCGGCGACCGCTTTCTCGATCTCTCGCTGGTCTGCAATGGGGTGCTGCGCGACCACGGAATCATTGCGAGGGTCGAGGCTCGCGAACGTGTGATCGTCCGATCTCGGATCTGTCGACGTGGACGTGCTCTGGCGGCCGAGCTGTTCTGTCATGTTCTTCAGATCCTCCACATGTCGGTGCATCACATATATGTGATGTGATTTACTGTGCTGGTAGTCACAGTATGCGTCGGACCGAGCTCCGACAAGCCTCCAGCCTCATCTCACTCGGGAGTTTTCGATGTACATGGATTTCACGCAGGAGCAGTCTGATTTCGCCAAGTCGGTAGCGTCGTTCTGCAAGAAGGAAAGTGGTACCCGTGAGCAGCGAGACCTGCTGACCGATCATGGCGCCCATAACCACAACCAGGCGTTCTACGAGAAGATGGCGGAATTGGGATGGCTCGGGCTGACTGTCCCGGAGGAATACGGCGGATCCGCCGGAAGCACGGTCGACCTGTGCATCTTCCTGGAGGAAGCCGCCAAGGGCATGGCGCCGATCGGTGGACTCGGCCCGACCGTCATCACCGGGGCTGCATACGAGAAGTTCGGCAGTCCGGCCCAGAAGGAGGCAGTGCTCGGCGGGATCGTCCGTGGCGCGTCTCAGTCGATCTCGATGTCCGAACCCGAAGCGGGCTCCGACGTGGGAAATCTGAGTTGCCGCGCCGAGAAGGTCGACGGTGGGTGGCTGATCAACGGCCAGAAGACGTGGTGTTCCAACGCGCACTTCGCCGAGAACATCCTTCTGGTGGCTCGCACATCCCGAGGTGAAGGCAAGCATGAGGGCCTGACGATGTTCCATGTCCCGGCCGACATCTCCGGATTGAAGATCAGTGGAATCGACACCATGGGCGGCAAGGAGGTCAACGATCTCTACTTCACCGACACATTCCTGCCCGAGGACGCGGTGGTTGGCGAAGTTGGCAACGGCTGGCGTCAACTCATGGCCGGACTCAACATCGAACGCCTCATCCTCGCGGCCATGATGCTCGGGACCGCGCAGCGCGCTTTCGACGACACCCTCGAATTCGTCACCACGCGTAAGCAGTTCGGCCGTCCGGTCGGATCGTTTCAGGCGCTTCGCCACCGGATCGCGGATCTCGCCACGGAGATCGAATGCGGCCGTCTGCTGGTCTACAGCGTGGCCCGAATGGTCGACGCCAACCCGACCAAGATGTTCCCGCGGGAAGCGTCGATGGCCAAGCTCAAGCTGACCGAGACCGCCAAGAAGGTCGCGCTCGAGGGGATGCAGATGATGGGTGGGTACGGTTACGCGACTGAGTTCGACATGGAGCACCATGTGCGAAAGACTCTTGTGTCCTCCATTTATGGTGGTACCAACGAGATTCAGCGAGACATCATCGGCAAAACGTACGGACTGTGAGGATCGGTTGTGGCAACGTCTGCACGCACTCGGAGAGCGACATCTGAGCTGAGGAGACGGCCACAGTTGTCGGAGGACGTGGCCAACCACGTTCGCAACCTGATCATGTCCGGCTCGGTCCGTCCGGGCGAGTTCGTCAGGCTGGACGAAACGGCGGCCGACCTCGGGGTCAGCGTCACGCCGGTGCGAGAAGCCCTCGTCGCATTACGCGGCGAGGGGATGGTCGAGTTGGTTCCGCATCGCGGCTATCTCGTCTCGCCCCTCAGTCGCCAGGACATCGAAGACATCTTCTGGTTGCAGGGGCAGATCGCGGTCAAGCTGGCGTTGCGGGCGATGGACAGCATCACCGCTGATCAACTCGCGGAACTCACGGAACTCAATGCCGATTTGCGAGCGGCGGTCGACGCTTCGGATGCAGCTGCGATCGAGCAGTGCGAATTCGAGTTCCATCGCCTGATCAATCGCGCTGCGGGTGGTGCGAAGTTGGCATGGTTCCTGTTCGGCGCGATTCGGTACACCCCTGCTCGTCTCTACGCGACGGATCCAGGCTGGGGTGAGCTTGCGGTATCGAGCCACGATGCTTTGATCGCGGCGTTCGAGAAGCACGATCGAGAACAGGTGGACGCGCAGATGAGTCTGCAGTTCTCCGACGGCGCTGCTCGACTTCTCGCTCACCTCGACAACATCGGGATCTGGGACTGAATCAGGAGCTCAAGACGGCGGCAGGGCGGGTGCGAGCAGGATCGCCGCACATTCGGCGACCAGTTCTTCTTCCGTCACGTCGATGTACCCGTCGAGCCATGCACTGAGGGTCTGCGCCAGGCCGCCGACCAGGAACGTGGCGGTCAGGGTCAGATGACCGCTGTCGTTCAATCGGTAGAAGGTCTTCGCGTTGGCGGCCAGGAGACCGATGAATATCGTCGTCGACGCTTGGCGTTTCTCGGCCAGGACAGGGCTCGTCAGGGCGCTGGAGAACAGTAGACGTCCGCGACGGGGATCGTTCGCGATAGTGCGGACGATGTTCGCGATTCCAGCGAGCGCCTTGCCGCGTTCGGTCTCGGCGGCGTCCACTGCAGCCTGGGTTGAAACGGCGATGTCCGTGATGACGGTGTCGTAGACGGCTGACATCAGAGCATCACGATCGGTGAAGCTCTCGTAGAAGTACCGCGCCGCGACACCGGCCTTCTTGCACACTCCGCGGACCGTCAGCTCGGGCTCGGCGGAGCCCATGAGTTCCAGACCGGCCTCGATCAGCGCCTCCCGTCGTTGGGCTACGCGGAGCGCGCCGTCGACGCCACCGTACGAACGCGGTTGGTCATTCATGAAGACCATCTTTGCATCCAGAGATTGCTTGACATCTCGGCATTTCGGCGTTTCACTCATCTGAGAACATGCGTTCGCAGATATCGACTCGAAGGGGTTCTGCCATGACGGTGAGTAGGGATTCGACGGGCGGGCGCGGGGAAACCGAGGCAGTCGGCGGTATCGAAGCGGTCGACACCAAAGCGATCGACATCGATGCGGAAGTCGAAAAGGCGATGTCCGGTCTCGGGTTGTTGGCAGCCGGCGCGAATGTCATCATGCAGCTCGCGCGTCCGGCGGTGGGGTACGGCGTGTATGAGAGCAAGGTCGAGACGGGTCGGTTGGATCGGCATCCGGTGAAGCGAACCCGGACGACACTGACGTATCTCGCCGTCGCAAGCCTGGCGACGGACGAAGAAAAGAAGCTGTACCGACGCGCAGTCAACGGCTCGCACAAGCATGTTCGTTCCGATGAGAACAGTGCAGTCGAATACAACGCGTTCGATCCGGAACTGCAGTTGTGGGTGGCCGCCTGTCTGTACCGAGGCTTCGAGGACGTCTACAAAATCTTGTACGGGGATCTCGATCCGGTAACCCGGGATGCGTTCTATCAGCGCAGCGCCACGTTCGGTACAACCCTTCAGATGCGACGCGACATGTGGCCGGCGGACCGGGATGCGTTCGAGGTCTACTGGAACGAGAACCTCGACAAGGTGGCGATCGACGAGACGATTCGTGAGCATCTCTACGGGATCGCGTCGGCGACCTTCACTCCGAAGTTGTTGCATCCCGTGGTCGGTCCGCTCAACCGATTCGTCACCACCGGGTTCCTGCCCCAAGCCTTTCGTGACGAAATGCGGCTCCCGTGGTCAGTGCGTCAGCAGCGTAACTTCGACCGATCCATGCGCGTCGCCGCGCTGGTCAATCGGTTCAGTCCGAAGATTCTGCGGATGTTTCCCTACAACTTCTATCTCTGGGATCTGCGTCGGCGCATCGCCAAGGGAATCCCGTTGGTCTGAGCCGACTCTGGCACTTGAAGTGATTGACACCACAGGTGAATCGGACACATACTCGACATAGTTGAAGTTGACGTCAAGTTTCATCATTCCTGTGGAGGCTGTCAGTGGCGAACATCGAAGGCGTATGTGA
The DNA here is from genome assembly GCF_040546695.1 of Rhodococcus sp. OAS809. Classification (NCBI taxonomy): domain Bacteria; kingdom Bacillati; phylum Actinomycetota; class Actinomycetes; order Mycobacteriales; family Nocardiaceae; genus Rhodococcus; species Rhodococcus sp. OAS809. Next base: position 4,730,978 of record NZ_JBEPOI010000002.1, read on the forward strand.
CCAGCGATTCTCTGGCTTGAAGGAGGCGCTGGCACACAATCTCGATTCCGGCGAGGACGTCGGGGCAGCGATCGCACTGACGATCGACGGCGAATCCGTCGTCGACATGTGGGGCGGTTGGGTCGACGTCGAGCACACTGCTCCTTGGTCTCGCGACACCGTTACCAATGTCTGGTCCTGCAGCAAGACCGTGACCGCACTGGCCGCGCTCATGCTCGTCGACCGCGGGTTGCTTGATCTCGACGCCCCGGTCGCGCAGTACTGGCCGGAATTCGCAGCAGCGGGCAAGGACCGAATTCAGGTCCGGCAACTGTTGTCGCACACCTCGGGTGTGTCGGGGTGGGATCAACCGTTCACCCTCGAGAACATTTGCGACGACGAATATGCCACCGCCCGGTTGGCGACGCAGGCTCCGTGGTGGGAACCGGGTACGGCATCCGGATACCACGCCCTCAACTACGGCCACCTGATCGGCGAGGTCGTCAGGCGCATCGACGGACGAACCCTCGGTAGCTTCATCGACGAGGAAATCGCCGGCCCACTCGATGCTGATTTCCGCCTGGGCTTGCCGAAGTCGGAATACGGGCGAGTCTCGAATGTGATTGCGCCACCGCCTTTGCCGATCGACATCGCGGCACTCGGGATGGACAACATCATGGTGAAGACATTCACCGCGCCGCCGGCTGACGCTACAGGTTCGTGGACCGACGGGTGGCGCGCCGCCGAGATCGGTGCGGCCAACGGTCATTCGAATGCGAGGGCACTCGCAAGGATCCAATCGGTGATCGCGTGCGGTGGCAAGGTCGGTGACGTTCGCTTGCTGTCGGAGGAAACGATCGACAAGATCTTCGAGGAGCAGTCGTACGGGGTCGACCTCGTCCTCGGCGTGCCGGTCCGCTTCGGTGTCGGATTCGGATTGCCGACGCCCGAGTCCGTCCCGTTCATTCCGGAGGGGCGAATCTGCTTCTGGGGAGGTTGGGGTGGCTCGCAGATCATCATCGACACCGAGAAGCGCATGACGTTCTCGTACGTGATGAACAAGATGGGGCCGGGTCTGCTCGGTTCCGAGAGATCGGCGCAGTACGTATCGGCGGCCTACGACGCTTTGAGTTGATCGACCGATCCGAATCCGGCAGAATGGTTTGTTTGTTTGTTTGTCGCCCCTGACTATGCTGCCGGATATGCCAGTGCGCTTCGGGGGAACAGCGAGTCCGTTACGTCGAAGTACGCCCAAAAGTTGCGGAGCAGCATCGGCTGATCGGCGATGAACGGTTTGGTCGACGTCGTCATGCGCTGGTGGCAGTTGCCGGACCAGTTCCACAGTTTCAGCAGGTACCTCGAGGACCGCGGGTTCTTGACTTCCTGCCGGGCGCTGGTCGGCGGAACAGCATTCTGGATGGGGCTGGTGTTGCTGTCGGCGCGATTCAGTGACGTCGGTCCGCAAGGTACGTTCTGGCGAGCGGTCAATCTGGCGGTCATCGCGCTGTGCCTCGGCGCGGCCCTGATCTGGTGGCTGTTTCCGCCTACGCCGCTGTGGTCGTACACCTTTGTCGTGGGTTCCGACGTCGCGATTGCGGCGGCGGCCGCAACCGACTCGGAACCGCTGGGACGACTCATCGCGTGCGTCGTTTTCGCGTCGATCGGCGGCTACATCGCGTTCTTCCACAATCCGAAACTCCAAGTCGGTCACTTGGTCTTCGCCTCGACCGTCACGGTGCTTTCGGGGTGGACTTTGTTGTTCGGGCCAGCAGCTGACGTCGGCTTGGGACTGGCGAAGATCTCGGTTGTGCTGGCTACGATCATCGTGATTCCTGTTGTGTCACAGATTGTTCTGGCGGTCCTGGGTTCGGATGCCACTACCTCCGACATCGACCCGTTGACCGGACTGCTCAACCGTCGCGGATTGGCGCGTCGGGTGAACGACTTGATGGGCGCTCCGGTCACCGAAGCGGATGCACTGCTCGTAGTGGTGATCGACCTCGATCGCTTCAAGACGATCAACGACGTTCACGGCCATGACGTAGGAGACAGCACGATCATGCGAACTGCACTGCGCATCCGTTTGTGGACAACCCAGTCCGCCTTGACTGCTCGTATGGGCGGTGACGAGTTCGTCGTGGTCGAACGGGTACCGGTCAGCGTGATCTCCAGGCTGGAAGGACAGATCCGCTCCGCGATGGACGGAGCGAACGATGACCCTCCGACGAGCGCGAGCATCGGAATGGCGGTCCGCACCGCGCCCCGGAATCCGGGTGAGTCCGTCGACGCTGCTTTTGCCGAACTCTTCCGCGTCGCGGACTCGGTGATGTACGAAGCGAAGCGCGAAGGTGGCAACCAGGTGCGGGCGAGCTTGGTCTGATGTGAGAGCTCAGTCGGCGAAGCTCAGACCACGTTCGGCGAGTGCTTCGCGCAGAATCCTCAAGGCCTTCGGTCCCATCCCGTGCAAAGCGCCGAGTTCCTTCTCGGACACGGACGTCAGCTGCGCGAGATGGGTGTAACCCGCTGCGATCAGCGCGCGCTGTGCGGGAGCTCCCGTCTTCGGGAAGTCGGTTTCCACTGTGCCCGGATCCGGTTCTGTCACTGGCCAACTCCTCCGTGTGGGTTTCTCACAGTTTAGCGAGCGTCGTGAACGATTTCGGGGCTGCCGATTTTGTCGGGCGTTCGCGGAAGTGCGCGAGCTGCCACGGCAATGCCGATGATCGAGACAGCGGCGAAGGTGAAGAGAAGCAATTGCGCAGAACGAAGCGTCGACGGTTCGCCGATGTTGACCAGCACTCCGGCCAGGGCTGCACCGAAGGCATTGGCGATCAGCTGAACGGTGTTGATGGCAGCCGAGGCACGCGCACCTTCTCCGGGATCGGTGACCGAGGTCATCGCCCCGACTGCAAGATGAGGCCAGGCGATGCCGATTCCGACGCCGGCGAACAGCAGTCCGATCACCCACGCGACCACCGCACCGGCGCCGGCGTGTTCGGTGAGAAATGCTGCCATGATGCCCAACCCGATCGCGACGAGGATCGGACCGCTGACAACGATTCGTCGCACGATACGAGGGGCTGTTGCCGAGGCGCTCGGGATTTCGCCGAGAGTCCAGCCGAGAGCGAGTGCGGCCCCGAGGAATCCGGCCGCGAGAGGCGCCAGGCCGGCAAGTCGTTGCCCGAAGAGTGGAATGAACGTCTCGACGGTCGACGCGACAGCGAGGACGACGATGGTCAGGTACACCCATTTGAGAGATGACGAGTTGAACGTCGACGGCGGTAGTACGCCGTGGCGCGAGCGACGGTCAGCGGCGACAAAAGCGATCAGTAGCAGCACAGCGGCGAGAACCATTGCGGCGGTCACGGCGAGGTTGGACAGAATTCCGGCAACGCTGACCAGCAAAGCTGCCGCAGTCAGCAATGCCAGCGAGAGGACCGGCACCGGGCTACTGGTGGTGCTGCCCGGTTCATGTGCCGGTAGCGCGCTGGGGACGAGAGCGGCGACTGCGATCGTCGCGATGACCAGGACGCCGAAAGCCCATCGCCAGGCTCCGAACTGAGCAAAGACACCGCCGATTGCAGGGCCGGCGAAGGTGCCGACTCCCCACATCGCCGAAACCAGCGCGGCCCCGCGAGTCCACAGATGTCTGGGGAGCGCGGCATTGATGACGGCGTAACCGAGACCGGCCAGCAGGCCACCGCCCGAACCCTGGATCGTGCGGCCGACCAACAGCAATTCCATCGTCGGGCTGACCGCACAGACAACGGTGCCGAGCGCGAAGATCGCGAGGCCGATCAGGTAGGCCCCGCGCGGTCCCCTGGCGGCGAGGACGTTGGTGACCAACATCGAAGAGATGACGGAAGCAATGAGGAAGACCGTCGCGGTCCAGGCGTAGTACTGCTGACCGCCGATGTCGTCGATGGCAGTCGGAAGCAGGCTGGTCGTCAGGTAGACGTTGGTCGCGTACAGCGCAACGCCGCCTGCGAGGACGGTAGCGGTGCCGAGGTATCGACCGCTCAGGAGCTGCCGCCAGGTTCCGGTGGGAGCATCGGTGGGGGAGTGCATGTTGTCGAAGGTAGAATCTCAAGTGCGCTTCAGGTCAATGTCGCGCAGCCATTGGGAGGCAGAATGATCCGTAAGAGTGACGAACTTCTCTCGATCGGCGAGGTATCGGAGCGCACCGGCGTCGCCGTGTCGGCTGTGCGCTACTACGAAACACTCGGTCTGGTTCCTGCGGAGCGGACGGCAGGAAATATGAGGAAGTTCCCGCGGCATTCGATCCGGCGGGTGTCGCTGATCCAGTTGGCAGTCAGATTCGGGATACCCCTGGCCGAAGTTGCCGAAGTATTCGGATCGTTGCCGCAGGGGCGAACTCCGACGAAGAAGGACTGGCGCAAGATTTCCACGGAGTGGAATCAGCGCCTCGAGGATCGCAAGCAGGCCATCAACCGGATGCAGGACGAACTGACGGGCTGTATCGGCTGCGGGTGTCTGTCACTGAAAACATGCAACCTGCTCAACCCTGGAGACGAACTGGGCCGGGAGGGACCCGGCGCCAGACGTCTCTGAAACTACTGTCGGTCACACTCTTTCGCGTGGCCGCGACTGAGCATTCCACCGACCACCACGACGCTCGATCTCGATGGGATGCGAGAAGCACTCGCTGATGTTCTGGGTGGTGATCACATCCTCGGCGAGGCCGCTGGCGGTCACGACGCCGTCCTTGATCAGAAGAGCATGTGTGGTGGTGCTGGGGATCTCCTCGATGTGGTGCGTCACGAGGATGCTGGCAAGTGACGGGTTCTGATTGCGGAGGTCGTCCAGTGCCGTCAAGAGTTGTTCGCGTGCAGCAAGATCGAGCCCGGTCGCCGGTTCGTCGAGCAGAAGCAGGCGCGGTTCGACCATGAGTGCGCGGGCGATCAGGGCTCGTCCCCGTTCGCCTTGGGACAAGTTGGGCCACAGCGCGTCTGAACGCGGACTCATTCCGAGTAGATCGATCAGTGCGTCGGCGTGAGCCTCTTGCTCCGGCGTCGGTGACCAGCGCGGCATCACCTCGGTGGTGTTGGTGAGGCCGGTGATCACGACGTTGCGGACGGTGATCGGAATTCCGATCGTGTGACGAGGGTTCACGTGCCCGATGTCCATCCGCAGTTCCCTCATGTCGACGCGGCCCAACTTGTGGCCGAGGACGTAAACGGAACCGCGAGTCGGGTGGGCGGTTGCTCCGAGCAGGCTCAGAAGCGTGCTCTTGCCCGCGCCGTTCGCGCCGAGGAGGACCCAGTGTTGTCCGGGTTCGATCGAAATGTTGATGTCTTTCAACAAGTATCGGCCGTCGCGGACGAGATCCACGTGTTCGGTCGACAGAACTGTGCCGGTGGGGTGTTGCACGAGAACTAACCTCTCTTAGGCGTCGAGCACACGCAGTCGTCGTAGGACGGTGTCGATGTTTGCTCGAGTTGCCGATACCGCGGCTTCTGGGTCGGCGTCTTGAAGGGCCTCGACCAACTGATCATGGGCATGTGAGGTGTCGGGGACGCCGGCCTCGTGGGCCATCATCTCGACGAGGGATTCACGAAGGAGTGGACGCACCGACGTGAAAAGCGAGAGCAGAACTGCGTTTCCGGACAGCCGAACGACTTCGGTGTGGAAGTCGAGGTCGACGTCGACGAACTTCTCGACATCACCCTCGAAATGACTGTGTCGCATGGTCAGTCGACGCCGCAGGCCGTCGAGGTCCTCGGGTTGTACCCGCTCCGCGGCCAGTCTGGCGGCCTCGATCTCGAGTGCGCGACGGACTTCGAAGACCTCGAGGATCCTCGAGCGTCGAAGAAGTTTGGTGAATTCGTCGACGTGCTCGAGTTCGGACGCGGCAGCCACGAAGGTTCCGACGCCGTGTCGGACTTCGAGTAGTCCGTCGCGAGCGAGGAGGCGGATTGCCTCGCGAATCGAGGAACGCCCGACGCCGAGTTCGACGGCTAGGGCCGCCTCGCTCGGTATGCGCTCGGACGGCGCCCACGTTCCATGCATGATTCGCCCGCGCAGCAACTGTTCGAGTTGCGGTACCAGCGGACCACTGCGAAGTGTGAATCCTGTGTGGTCGTCGGACACGGCTCGCCTCTCGGGTGGGTACCGAAAGAGTAACAACTCATCAGACGTCTGAGGACTCGGGTGGCCGGTGTGTCGCCGTAGTGTTCACGCGGTCGAAGCGTGTCAGTTGCGGGTGACGCCGAGGAGCAGTGCGATCAGGTCGAGGGCCGTCTCGATCTCGGCCTTTTCTCGGCCGAGCAGGGGGGCGTAGAGGTGTACGTCGCAGATGCGAACGAGGGCTTCGCCCAGCACTTGCGGCGAGAGCGTGATCGTCAGTTGGCCGGCGTCGACCTGGGACTGCAAGATTTCGGCGGTGATGGAGGCGGAGATCGATTCGATGGAGCCGGGCATCATCGCGAGTTTGATGAACACCATCGGTTCGCGTTTGGTCAGCGCGCGCAGTTCTGTCGACGATTCCACCGATCGCATAACGCGGCCGAAGACGTCGAGAATGTACTCCGGACCTTGCCCCGACGCCTGTGACATCGCCTTTCGGTATGTCCGTTCGGTGGCCTCGGCCAGCACTGTTCCGAGCAGTTCGTCGCGGTTGCCGACCCAGCGGTACAGCGTCGCGCGGCCTACGCCGAGACGTTCGGCGAGCAGTGACATGTCGAGTGGTTCCTCCGCGAGGTACATGCTCGCGGCGGTGTCGATCGCGCGTCGGCGTTCGAGGTCGGTAGGCATCGGGACATTCTCTCCGGTTGTCCGGTACTGCACAATTTCGGCCGTTGAAAAATGGTGAGCCTCGGGGGATCGAGCCTATTGACGAACCTGGCCACGTGAGACACACTAGCTCATTGTCTCATGTTAGTGATGGCGATCACAGTCAGGGGTTCGATCGATGAGTTCAGTACAAACCGTTCGTGGGCCGGTGGATACAGCCGATCTGGGAAAGGTGTTGATGCACGAGCATGTCTTCGTTCTGGGTGAGGAGTTGCGCCAGAACTACCCCGACTACCCCGAACCCTGGGACGAGGAAGTACGGGTAGCGGACGCGGTGGCAAAGCTGACCGAGGTGAAGTCCCGCGGAATCAGCACGATCGTCGATCCCACGGTGATCGGCCTCGGCCGGTACATTCCGCGCATCGTCCGGATCAACGAGCAGGTCGATCTCAACATCATCGTTGCTACCGGCATCTACACCTACAACGACATTCCCTTCCAATTCCATTACACCGGACCGGGATTGCTGTTCGACGGCCCCGAGCCGATGGTCGAACTGTTCGTCAAGGACATCAGGGAAGGAATCGCCGGAACCGGTGTCCGAGCCTCCTTCCTGAAGTGCGCCATCGAGGAGCCGGGCCTTACCCCCGGCGTCGAGCGGGTCATGCGCGCGGTCGGACAGTCGCAGGTGGAAACGGGAGTGCCGATCACCGTGCACACCAATCCGCACACTGAATCCGGGCTGGTCGCGCAGAAGGTTCTGGCCGAAGAGGGTGCGGATCTGACCAAGGTGGTCATCGGTCACTCCGGCGACACCACCGATCTCGACTACTTGTGTGCGCTGGCCGATGCCGGTTCGCTACTGGGGATGGACCGTTTCGGTCTCGAACCGTTCCTGTCGTTCGAGGATCGTGTCAACACCGTGGTGGAGATGGCCCGTCGCGGTTACGCGGAGAAGATGGTTCTGGCGCATGACGCGTCGTGTTTCATCGACTACTTCCCCAGCGCGGCAAGAGAAGTGGCACTTCCGAACTGGAACTACACCCACATCAGTGATGATGTCATTCCGGCGCTGCTCGAACGTGGTGTCACCGAAGACCAGGTCAAGGCGATGCTGGTGGACAACCCACGTCGGTACTTCGAGAGCTGAGATATGACCAACGTGTACGAGAGCAAGCCCTGGCTCGCCAATTACGACGCCGACACTCCGCCGAACGTAGACATCGAGCACGTCGACGCCCTCGCGATGTTCCGTGCTTCGCTGGAGCGCGATCGCACCGCCCCGATCATCAGGTACTTCGACAGGACCGTCAGCTTTGCCGAGCTCGACGAGATGTCGGATGCGCTTGCCGTAGCCCTCGCCAAGGATGGAATCGGGTTCGCAGACAGAGTTTCCTTTGTCCTACAGAATGTTCCGCAGTTCGTGATCGCGACAGTCGCGGTCTGGAAGCTCGGTGCCGTCGTCGTTCCGGTCAATCCGATGTACCGCGACCGTGAGCTGTCCACCGTACTGGCCGACAGCGGAGCGGTAGCAGTCATCTGTCTCGAGTCCTCGGCCGAGACCGTGGCGACTGCGTCCGAGGGCACCGAAGTGCGACGGGTGATCACCACGTCGGAACGGGATTTTCAGTCGCGCGACGATGAACGGATCTTCGGTTCGGCGTCCAGGATTCGTCATGATGGATTTCCGGACCTACTGGAACTGATCGAGGCTCATCGAGGACAGAAGCCCGAGAAGGTCGATCTGTCCCCGGAAGACCTTGCCTACCTTCCTTATACGTCGGGGACGACCGGCCCGCCGAAGGGGTCGATGAACACGCACTCAAATGTCGTGTTCGCAGCGCAGATCTATCGGGACTGGCTGGGGTTGCGCCCCGGCGGCGCGATGTTCGCGGTGGCGCCACTGTTCCATATCACCGGGTTGATCGGGCACGTCGCGGCTCCACTCCTGGCCGGCGCGCCCACGATTCTGACCTGCCGATTCCATCCCATCGTTGCAGCGGAGTCAATTTCGGAGCATCGGGCTACCGCGATCATCGGAGCGATCACGGTATTCATCGCGTGGACGGACAGCGCCGCAGTCTCGAAGGAATCTTTGAGCTCTCTCGAGTCGGTGTATTCAGGTGGCGCGCCGATCCCGCACGCGGCGTTGGAAGCGTTCCGGTCGAAGTTCGGTCACTACATTCACAACGGCTACGGGCTGACCGAGACGAACAGCCCGGCAATCGTGGTGCCGAATTCGCGTGAAGCGCCGGTAGATCCGGCGTCGGGGGCCGTTGCTGTCGGCGTACCGGTATCGAATACGTACGCCGAGGTGGTGGACGAGAACGACAAGCCGGTACAGGTCGGGGAGTACGGCGAGATCGTGGTCTCCGGTCCCCAGGTTGCACTCGGATACTGGAACAAGCCGGACGAGACCGCACATGCCATGCCGGACGGGCGTTTTCACACCGGCGACATCGGATTCATGGACGGCGACGGTTGGTTTTACATCGTCGACCGGATGAAGGATCAGATAAATGCCTCGGGCTTCAAAGTGTGGCCACGCGAAGTGGAAGATGTTCTCTACGAACACCCTGCCGTACGAGAGGCTGCTGTCGTCGGTGTCATGGATCCGTATCGCGGCGAAACCGTGAAGGCCTTCGTGTCCTTCAAGGACGGTGCCGAGGCGACCACCGAGGATCTGGTCGAGTTCTGCAAGGAAAGGCTTGCAGCATACAAGTATCCACGCATCGTCGAGGTCATGAATGACCTGCCGAAAACAGTGAGCGGCAAGATTCTTCGTCGTGAACTGCGGGTACCGAACTAGATCTACCTGACAAACGAATTGCCGGCCGCCGACAAGGTGAGCCGGCCATTCGTCGTGGTGGCTGACGAGCATCGGTAGGGGATTTAGTCCCCTATGCGGCAATGCATTTCAGTGATTGACATCACTCTTTTTGTATCGCAGACTGATCGCAACGCCACAGAGTTGAAGTTGGTGTCAGTTTCTACTTCTGGCCCGGTTCCGCTTCTCAACTCCCGGCGCGACGAGCGTCCGACCCATCGAGGAGTAACCCATGACGAGATCGGCAGTGGATTCGAACACGCAGGCAGGGGGCCTGTCCGATCAGGAACGGAAGAAGAAGAAAGCGCACCGCAAACTTCTCGGCGCGGGACTGCTCGGCAGTTCCATCGAGTGGTACGACTTCTTCTTGTACGGAACGGCTGCGGCACTGGTCTTTCCGCATGTGTTCTTCCCCGATTCATCCGCACTGATGGGCACATTGCTCTCGTTCAGTACGTTCTGGGCCGGCTTCGTTGCCCGCCCCATCGGCGGTTTGGTCGCCGGACACTTCGGCGACAAGTATGGGCGTAAGCCCGCTGTCGTCACCTGCCTGTTGCTGATGGCCGTCGCGACGTTCCTGATCGGCGCGATCCCGAGTGCGTCGGCAATCGGCGTCGTCGCTCCGATTCTTCTGGTGACACTGCGATTCATCCAAGGTCTCGCCTGCGGTGGCCAGTGGGGCGGAATCGTCCTTCTCCTCACCGAATCCGCGAGTCCCAAGAAGCGCGGATTCTCAGGCACTTTCGGTCAGATGGGTGTCTCGTTCGGTGTAGTGCTGGGCAACCTGGTCTTCCTCGTCGCGACCGCGACCATTTCCAATGATGCATTCCTGAGCTGGGGTTGGCGAGTTCCGTTCTTCGCCAGCGCGCTGCTCTTCCCTGTGGTTCTGTACATCCAGACGAAGGTCGAGGACACGCCGGAATTCCTCGAGTTGCAGGAAGACGCCAAGAAGAACCAAAAGGACGTCGTCGTTCAGGCTCCACTGGCGCAGGCGCTCAAGGATCACTGGCGCAAGATTCTGCTCGGTTGCGGACTTCTGGCCGCCACCAATGCACTGTTCTACATCAGCATCGCCGGCGTGCTCAGCTACGGCACAACCGAACTGGGGTTGAAGCGGAACTCACTGCTCATCATCTCGCTCCTGAGTGCGTTGCTGACAGTCGGTGTGGTGCTGTGGTCCGGGAAGATGTCCGACAAGATCGGTCGTCGTCCGATGATCCTGATCGGCGCCGCGGCGATCGTGGTCTGGGCATTCCCGTACTTCTGGTTGATCAACACCAAGTCCCTGCCGCTGTTCTTCATCGCGGTGACAGTCGGCAGCGTGTTCCAGTCGATGACCTACGGGCCGATCGCTGCGTACATGGGTGAGCTGTTCGCGCCCAACGTGCGTTACTCGGCAGCATCGTTGGCGTACCAGCTGGCGGCGATCACGGTCAGCGGTGGTACTCCGTTCATCATGACGGCACTCATCGCGAAGACCGGGACCACTACATGGGTTGCCGTGTTCGTAGCCCTCATGGGTCTGGTGACCTTCTTCAGTGCCTGGGTGCTGAAAGAGACCAACCCGAAGGAAGTTCGGGACGATCCGAACGCAATTCCGGGCGCGCACCTGTACGCCAAGTAACTCTTTCGGTTTCGAGCAGACGCCCGCTATCGGTCACCGGTAGCGGGCGTCTGACGTATAACTGGAGCATGGCTGCAGCACGCACAGGCTCCGAAGATGCTTCGTCGACAGTGTCACGGGAACTCCCCTCCACTCAGCGTGGTTTGCGTACGCGGCGAGCGTTGATCGATGCGGCCCGCACCGTTTTCGAACGGTCCGGCTATCTGGACTCGCGGCTGATCGACATCACTGTGGAGGCGCAGTGCTCGGCCGGTACCTTCTACACCTACTTCGCGAGCAAAGAAGAGATCTTCGCGGCAGTGATGGAGTTGGCACGCGAAGACATGATGCATCCGGGTATGCCGCACACTCCGAAAGGCGCGGATCCTGCTGAGGTCATCGCGGCGAGTAACCGCGCGTACCTCGAGGCGTACCGACGGAACGCGAAGCTGATGGGACTGCTCGAGCAGGTGGCAAGCATCGATCCGGAGTTCCGGGTTCTCCGCCTCGAGCGTGCTGACGCGTTTGTTCGACGCAACGCGCGCAGTATCGAGAAGCTGCAGAAAGCCGGACTGGCGGACGCGAATCTGGATCCGCTACTGACGTCTCGGGCACTCTCCGGGATGATCAGTCGACTTGCGTTCGGGTACTTCGTATCCCGCGGCGGCGAGGACGGCGCCGCCGGAGTGACCTTCGACGGTCTGCTCGATACCGTCAACCGGTTGTGGATCAACACTTTGCAATTCTCGCTACGCCAAAATTGATGTTGACGCCGGGTTCATGTTTGGTGTCTGATGGAGCAATGACACCCACGCGTACGGCAGTGCTCGTCGATTTCGGTGGAGTTCTCACCTCCAGTGTGCTGCGGGCCTTCGAAGATTTCGGGGCCTCGCTTGGGGGCGACCCACGACTTCCGTTGACCCTGCTCTCCCGCGACGACGTCTCGAAGAAACTGCTCTCCGATCACGAATCCGGAAAGATCGACCAGGAGGCCTTCGAAGCAGGATTCGGGGAACGGCTACGAGCGCACGGCGCCGTCGTGGACAGCGAAGGATTGGTCGACCGTATGCAGGCCGGGCTTGTCCGAGACGAAGAGATGGTGCGACTGATTGCGGACGTCCGAGCGGCGGGTCACCCTGTTGCGCTCGTGTCCAATGCTTTCGGGCGTGATTGCTACGCGGGTTTTGTGCTCGAGGACCTCGCCGACGAAGTGGTGATCTCCTCGGAAGTAGGGATTCGTAAGCCCTCTCGTCAGATCTACACCATCGCGTGCGAGCGGCTGGGTGTAGCGCCCGAAGGCGCCGTGATGATCGACGACCTGCAACAGAACCTCGACGGCGCGGCACGATTGGGGATCGCCGGCATTCTCCACACCGATGCGGAAAGCACTCGCAGTCAGTTGGAATCGACGTTCGGACTACTGCCCATGCAGTGAAACTGTAGGTTCTCGGTAACACTCGAATACTGCTGGAACACTTTTGGAGGAATGAATGATTGCTGTCATCGCGGATATCACCGTCAAAGACGGAAGCGGCGAACAGTTCGAAGCCGTAGTCGCCGAACTTGCCGAGAAGGTGCGCACGGAAGAGCCCGGAACGGTTCTGTATCAACTGATCCGCTCGAAGACGGATACGAATTCGTACAAGTTCATGGAGCTGTATCAAGACAGTGCTGCGATCAAGGCCCATGGATCGTCCGAGCATTTCCAGGCCGCGGGAAAGGCGATGGCGCCCTTCCTCGCAGGCGCCCCGCAGATCGAGTACTTCGACGCACTCTGAGCGTATGGACAGGGCACTCTGAGCGCATGGACAGGTGAACCCCGGCGAAATCTCGCCGGGGTTCACCTGTGTTTTCAGTTCTGCTTCTGGGCGAGGAGTTCGGTGCGGTCGATCGATCGCTTGAGGATCTTTCCCGTCGAACCCTTCGGGAGCGCGTCGATGAACTGGACCACCCGCGGAATCTTGTAGGCGGACAGACGTTCCCGAGCCCACGAGGTGACGTCATCTGCTTCGAGGTCGGAGCCTGGGCGCACGGCCACCACCGCCGCAACCTCCTCGCCGTAGTAGTCGTCGGGTATACCGATCACCGCGGCCTCGATGATGTCGGGGTGCTGGTAGAGCACCTCTTCGACCTCGCCTGGATAGACGTTGTATCCACCGCGGATGATGAGGTCCTTGACGCGGTCGACGATGCGAAGGTCACCGTCGGCGTCGGTCTCGCCGAGGTCTCCGGTGCGGAACCATCCGTCGTCGGACAGGACGGCGGCCGTGTCGGCCGGGCGCTTCCAGTAGCCCTTCATGACCGTCGGTCCTTTGATGAATACCTCGCCCACTGTGCCTGCCTGGCAGACATTTCCGTCGTGATCACGGACCTCGACCTCGGTGCGCGGTACGGCGCGGCCGGTGTATCCGATCTTTGCGACGCGGTCGATGCTGTTGAAAGTTCCGAATGCGCTCGTCTCGGTCAGGCCGTAGCCCTCGAGGATTGTGCAGTTGAACCGTGCTTCGAAGGCGCGAGCGACTTCACCGGGAAGTGATGCGCCACCGGAGATTGCGATCCGCAGTTGTTCGAAGTCGGAGCTGTCCACGTCGGCTGCGGCGTGCAGCATGGCATTCCACATGGTGGGGACGCCCGCCATGATGGTGAGCTTGTCCCGACGCACCAGATCGAGCATGGCGGCCGGGTCGAACCGGGCGAGCAGGGACAGTGATCCGCCGCCGGTGAAGGTTGCCATCATGACCGAACCCTGGCCGAAGATGTGAAAGAGCGGCAGTCCGGTACCGGTGCGGTCCGAGGGATTTCCGCGGCTGCTCTCGGCGCCGATCTCACCGGCAGACAACAGATTCCCGACTGTCAGCTGAGCGCCCTTCGGACGTCCGGTGGTACCGGAGGTGTAGAGAATCGCCGTGGTGTCCGCTGTGTCGCGGTCGACCACCGTTGCCGGTGGATGGTCGGCCTTCGCCGATTCTTCGGTGAGCGTCCACACCGGGACGCCGCGCGCACTCCCTGCATCCTGAACTGCGGGACCGAGCTGGTGCCAGGCGATCGCCAGCGAAATCTCGGCGTCGTCCAGTACGTACTCGACTTCGGGTTGCGCCGACATCGTGTTGATGGGCACCACGACACAACCTGCAGCCTGAATCCCCATGTACGCCACGATGAATTCAGGCACCGACGGCGCCGCGAGCAGAACCCGGTCGCCGATGCTCAACCCTTCGTCGCGAATGCGGCCGGCAAACGCCAGAGACGCGTCGTGGAGCTGTCGGTATGTCCAATGATTATCCGTGCCGCGAATTGCAATATTTTCCGGAGTGGCTTCCGCGTGACGGGTCACCGGGTCGAGAACGCTAACCATGGTTCTGCCTTTCGGGAGGAATCGACCGATTGTGTGTCCTGGGTCTCACCAGAGCGTACACTTGAATCCGGCGTCAACATCGAGTCTGCTGGGATTGTCCCGAAAATGATGTTGATCGGAAGGATGAGGAGCGCACCGTGCTCGACGACGAATCGCGAATTGCCGCCTTACCGGTGGCTCCGCCCGCGCTGCTCCGGGATCGACCGACCACCGAGCGGGGGACACGCACGCGTGCGGCATTGGTTGCTGCTGCCCGTAAGGTTTTCGAGCGCAGTGGCTATCTCGATGCACGTTTGATCGACATCGCAAAAGAAGCCGGTTGCGCGACGGGATCGTTCTACACGTACTTCGCGAACAAGGAAGAGGTGTTCGCCGCCGTCCTCGAGGTCGCGCGAGACGACATGATGCACCCGGGCATGGGACGCGTTGCGAGCGCGGACGATCCGTACGCCGTGCTCGAGGCAAGTAATCGAGCGTATCTGGCCGCGTATCAACGCAATGCGAAGTTGATGGGGCTCATGGAGCAGGTAGCTCACATCGACCCGGAGTTCCGGAAGTTCCGCAGCGAGCGTGCCAATGCGTTCATACGCCGTAATGCCCGCGGGATTGCAGATCTGCAGTCCCGCGGCATCGCGGACACGACGCTGGATCCGATGACGGCGTCGATTGCTCTGTCCGGCATGGTGAGTCGACTCGCCTACAGTCTGTTCACCCTTCGTGAGGGTGAGGTGGACGGGCGTTCACCGGAGTTCGATCAGATTGTCGCCACTGTGACCGATCTGTGGGCGAACGCTCTGAAGTTCCCCGACCGTCTCTGACGAGGTGGGCCGCCCCGGCTGCATCGATGTTCGAGCGGCCGGGCGTCCCAGTCTCGGTTCAGCTCTTTTCGGTTCAGCTCTTTTCGACGACGCGAGCGACGGATTCGGCGACCACGACGGGCTTGTCGGAACCCTCGCGCTCGACCACCTGGCTCATCTTCACTTGGATTCCGCCGGGCAACTGCTCCGCGGACACGACGGTTGCGCGCATGCGGACCCGGGATCCCACGGGAACGGGAGCGGGGAAGCGAACCTTGTCGTAGCCGTAATTGAGGCTGTGGGCGAAGCCGTCGAAGTGGATGAGTTGGTAGGAGAACTGGGGTCCCAGTGAGAGGCTGAAGAGTCCGTGCGCGATCGTGCTGCCGAGCGGGCTCGATGCGGCTCGTTCCGGGTCGACATGAATCCACTGATGATCGTTTGTGGCTTCGGCGAACGCGTTGATGCGCTCCTGGGTGATGTCGTACCACTCCGTCGGGCCAAGTTCCTGGCCGATGAGCTTCTCGAGCTCGGCGAAGGTGGACGGGCGGACGGGCAATTGGTTTTCAGTCATCGTTATCCCTTTACTCGCAGTTCAGGAGGACGGAACGGGCCGTTCGGGTGACCGTCGCGATTCGACGGTTGAAACTGACGCCGGATTCAACTATACATGAGGGGAGACGTGGATCACTGTCAGCGCGTAGGTATGACGCAAGCGAGAGGAATCGCTCATGAAGGTTGCCCAGAAGGTAGCAATTGTCACCGGTGGCGGCGGGGGAATCGGCGGTGCACTGGCCGAGCGACTGGCTGCCGAGGGTGCTCGCGTCGTAGTGGCTGACCTGGACGGGGCAGCAGCTTCGGCAGTAGCAGAGGCGATCAACGCGGAGCGTCCCGGAGCGGCCGTGTCTGCCGGTGGCGACGTCTCCGACGAGACGGTCATTGCGGGCCTGATCGCGCAGGCGGAAAAGGAATTCGGCCCGGTCGACCTCTACTTCGCCAATGCCGGCGTTACCGGTGGCATGGGCCTCGACATCAGTGAAGACGTCTGGGACACGACGATCGACGTCAACGTTCGCGCCCACATTCGCGCTGCCAGGCTCCTCGTCCCCGGCTGGACGGAGCGCGGGGAGGGCTACTTCATCAGCACGGCCTCTGCGGCCGGCTTGCTCAGTCAGGTCGGGTCCGCCGCGTACTCGGTGACCAAACATGCCGCGGTCGCGTTTGCCGAGTGGCTCTCGATCACCTACGGAGATCAGGGTGTTCGCGTCAGTTGCCTGTGCCCGATGGGCGTCAACACCAAGCTTCTCTACGAAGGTGAGAATTCCGGCGATCCGGTCGGCAAGGCCGCAACCGGAGCCGTGCTTGCGGCAGGCAATGTTCTCGAGCCTGCCGAATGCGCCGAAATCGTTCTTGCGGCAGTGGATGCCGAAGAGTTTCTCATCCTTCCGCACAAGAACGTGCTGGACATGTACCGGCAGAAGGGCGCCGACTACGACCGTTGGCTGCGCGGGATGCGCCGGTACCAGGCGTCGCTCCTCGCGGGAACACGATGACCGAGGAACTCGTCCTCTCCGAGCAGAGAGGAGCGGTGCTGGTTCTGACATTCAATCGGCCCCGCGTTCTCAACGCGTGGACCAACGAGCTCGAAGATCAGTACTACGACTTTCTGGCCGTGGCAGACGAAGATCCCAGTGTCCGAGCAATTGTTGTCACCGGCTCCGGCCGAGGATTCTGCTCGGGGGCTGACCTCGGCAATTTGAAGAACGTCGGCGAAGTCTCCGAAAGTGATCTTGTCCGGCCGCGAGACCGTCATTTCCCGACCACCATCCGCAAGCCGCTGATCGCCGCCGTCAACGGCGTCGCTGCCGGGCTCGGAATGGTCGAGGCTCTGTACTGCGACGTTCGTTTCGGTTCGAGCGCAACACGATTCACTACCGCGTTCGCGCGTCGAGGCCTGATTGCGGAGTACGGCATCTCCTGGATGTTGCCCCGCTTGGTCGGGCACAGTCGAGCAGTCGATCTTCTGCTTTCCAGCCGGATGGTGGACGCCGACGAGGCGTACCGCATCGGTCTGATCGACCACCTGGTCACCGGCGGTGACGTTCTGGATGCGGCGATTGCTTACGCCGAGGACATCGCGGCGAACTGCTCGCCGACGTCCCTCTCCGTCATCAAATCTCAGATGAGTGCCGACGCGCACTCGACCTTCACTGATTCCGCCAGGCATGCGGAATCGCTGATGCTGAACGCATTTCACGGCCCGGATGTCGTCGAGGGTGTCAACAGCCATCTCGAACATCGAGCCCCCAATTTTCCTTCCCTCTCTGTCAGGAGTTCACATGTCAGTGTTTGAGTTCTCGGATCGCACCAAGAAGTACCAGGCCGAACTGCTCGATTTCATGGACAAGCACGTTTACCCGGCCGAAGCGGTCTACGAAGAGCAGATGCGTGAGTCCGGTAACCCGCACTTTCAGCCGCCGATCATCGACGACTTGAAGAAGGAAGCCAAGGCCCGCGGGCTGTGGAACCTCTTCCATCCCCATCCCGAATGGGGCCCCGGCCTGACCAACCTGGAATACGCACCGCTCGCGGAGATCATGGGCCGCAGCCACCTGGCCTCCGAGGCCACCAACTGCGCCGCTCCGGACACGGGAAACATGGAGGTGCTCACGCTCTTCGGCACCGACGAGCACAAGGAGAAGTACCTCAAGCCGCTTCTCGAAGGCGAAATTCGTTCCGCTTTCGCGATGACCGAGCCCGAGGTTGCCAGCTCCGACGCCACCAACATCCAGCTCCGTATGGACCGTGACGGCGACGAGTACGTGCTGAACGGCCGTAAGTGGTTCGCTTCCAACGCCTTGCACCAGAACTGCAAGGTTCTGATCGTCATGGGTAAGACCGACTTCAATGCCGCCACCCACCGTCAGCAGTCGATGATGGTCGTGCCGATCGATGCTCCCGGCGTCACGATCCTGCGCAACCTGCCGGTTTTCGGCTACCAGGACCGCGAAGGACACGGCGAGATCACTTTCGAGGACGTGCGCGTCCCGGCCAAGGACATTCTCGCCGGTGAGGGTGAAGGATTCGCGATCAGCCAGGCCCGCCTCGGCCCCGGCCGCATCCACCACTGCATGCGTGCAATCGGAATGGCCGAGCGCGCACTGGAACTGATGTGCAAGCGCGCATCCACCCGCATCACCTTCGGGAAGCCCGTCAGTGACAACGCGAATATCCAGGACTGGATCGCCGAGGCTCGTATCGACATCGAGATGGTTCGACTCCTCACGCTCAAGGCCGCACACATGATGGACACGGTGGGCAACAAGGAAGCGCGCACCGAGATCGCAGCCATCAAGGTTGCGGCACCGAACATCGCGCTCAAGATCATCGACCGCGCCATCCAGGTTCACGGCGGTGGCGGCGTCACCGACGACTTCCCGCTCGCGATGGCTTACGCCCACATGCGCACCCTTCGCCTGGCCGACGGCCCGGACGAGGTGCACAAGCGCGCCATCGCCAAGCAGGAACTGCGCAAGTACCGCGAAGTCAAGGCGAACTGACATGGCAGGACTGGATCTCACAGGTAAGACGGCAATCGTCACAGGCGCATCGCGGGGCATCGGCCTCGCGACCGCGCAGGCGATTGCGGCGGCGGGCGGAAACGTCGTACTGACTTCGCGCTCACAGGAATCCGCAGATGCGGCTGCCGCGCAGGTGAACGGCAACGCGATCGGCGTCGGCGCTCACGCGACGGACGAGGATGCTGCACGCAAGTGCGTCGAGCAGACGATCGAGCGTTTCGGCAGTCTCGACATCTTGGTGAACAACGCGGGCACCAACCCGTCGTTCGGGCCGATCATCAACCAGGATCACTCGCGCTTCGCCAAGACTTTCGACGTCAACGTGTGGGCTCCAGTCCTGTGGACCGGCCTCGCAGCGCGGGCCTGGATGGGCGAGCACGGTGGTTCCGTGGTCAACACCGCTTCGATCGGCGGCATGGCGTTCGAGGCGGGAATCGGTACGTACAACGCGTCGAAGGCTGCTCTGATCCACATCACCAAGCAGTTGGCGCTCGAGTTGTCACCGAAGATTCGTGTCAATGCCGTTGCGCCGGGAGTGGTGAGAACCAAACTCGCCGAAGCTCTGTGGAAAGAACACGAAGAAGCGGTGTCCGCGTCGACTGCTCTCGGACGCATCGGTGAACCCGAGGACGTGGCCGCTGCCATTGCCTTCCTGGTTTCGGATGCAGCCCAGTGGATCACCGGTGAGATCATGACCATCGACGGTGGCCAGTTGTTGGGTGACGCACTCCCGTTCCGGCAGGGAGCGTCCGTCGGTGGCTAGCGTCGGAGTAGTGGGACTCGATACCGAAGCGGTCACCGGGTGGATCGCAGGCCTGGGGATCGACTTTTCCGGGCCGTTGTCCTTCGATCGAATCGGCTTGGGGCAGTCGAATCTCACGTACCTGGTTCGCGATCAGGACGGCAATCGCTGGGTGCTACGACGCCCACCGCTGGGGCATCTGCTGGCCTCGGCTCACGACGTGGCGCGTGAGGCTCGAATCCTGAGCGCTCTCGAATCCACCGACGTGCCTTCGCCGAGAGTATTCGGGTTGACCGAGGATCCTGCCGTCACCGAAGTTCCGCTGCTCCTCATGGAATTCGTGGACGGCGAAGTGGTGGACCGAATGCCTCTTGCGGAGGCGTTGTCGGATGATCGTCGCCGGGCAATCGGAATCTCGCTCGCTCAGACGCTGGCGAAGATACACGCCGTCGACCTCGAGCAGGCCGGTCTCGACGACCTGGCGAGCCACAAGCCCTACGCTGCACGGCAGTTGAAGCGTTGGGGAGGTCAATGGGAACAGTCGAAGACGCGGGAATGCCCTGATCTCGACGATCTCACCCGACGCCTGATTGCAGCCCAGCCGGATCACACTGAAACCACGTTGGTGCACGGCGACTTTCACCTACGCAATGTGATCACCTCAGCGAGCAACGGCGAAGTTGTCGCGGCCCTCGACTGGGAACTGTGCACACTCGGTGATCCGTTGGCGGACGTCGGAAGCTTGTTGGCGTACTGGCCGGCGGCTGGTGAGAATACCGGCGGCGATTTCCCGGCGTCGGCACTCCCGGGATTCCCCTCGCGAGAGGAGATCTCCCGGATCTATCTCGAGGCCACCGGACGGGATCCTGCTGCGCTGAAGTTCTGGCACACGTTGGGACTGTGGAAGATTGCCGTGATCGCCGAGGGCGTGATGCGTCGCGCCCGCGACGAACCGCAGAATGCCGCCGAGAGCGGAACTCCCACCGTGGAACGTATTGACGCCTTGGTCGCCAAAGCCAGGGAAATTGCAGATCAGGCCGGGATCTGACGAGATCGTCCGGTGTCCGTCGAATCACGAAAGTATGGAGGGCCAGTGAGCCAGGAACGTAGAACCGCAATTGTCACGGGTGCCGCACGCGGAATCGGTGCGGCAGTAGCGAAGCGACTGTCGGAAGACGGTTTTGCCGTCGCCGTGCTCGACCTCGACGAAGCGGCGTGTGCCGGAACCGTCGACGCGATCAAGGCCGCCGGCGGCCAGGCGCTGGCCGTCGGCGCTGACGTCTCCGACGAGGATTCGGTTGCTGCAGCAGTGGATCGTGTGGCCGCAGAACTGGGTGCACCCACCGTACTGATCAACAATGCCGGCATCACTCGCGACAACCTTCTGTTCAAGATGAGCGTTGCCGAGTGGGATTCGGTGATGAACGTCCACCTGCGCGGAGCGTTCCTCATGTCGCGTGCGGTGCAGAAGTACATGGTGGAAGCGAAGTTCGGCCGCATCGTGAACCTCTCGAGCACGTCGGCTCTCGGCAACCGCGGACAGGTCAACTACTCCGCAGCCAAGGCCGGCATGCAGGGATTCACCAAGACATTGGCCTTCGAGCTGGGCAAGTTCGGCGTCACCGCCAACGCCATTGCACCCGGATTCATCGAAACCGAGATGACCGCCGCAACGGCAGAGCGCATGGGCGTCGGCTTCGACGACTTCAAGACCGCTGCCGCTTCGCAGATCCCGGTCAACCGTGTCGGTCAGCCCGAGGACATCGCGCACACCGCGTCGTTCTTCGTCAGCGAAGGCGCGGGCTTCGTTTCCGGTCAGGTCGTCTACGTCGCCGGTGGACCGAAGGACTGACCGTCCGCTCACCGCTCGAACCGAAGGAATGGGCATGGCTTTCGACGAAGAGGCAGTATCGCGTGATCTCACCGAAAAGGTGAACACGCTTCTCGCGGAGAACGATCCGAACAGCGTGTCGGTATCGGATTTCCTCGGCGCACGATTCGACGCCGGACTGGCGTGGGTTCATTTCCCCGAAGGTCATGGGGGACTCGGTGTACCGCAGAGCTTTCAGCGTCAGGTGAACGCTCAGCTGGAGGCCGCCGGTGCACCGGGCCCGGCCACCGGCAAGAACGGGATCGGACTGGGCATGGCGGCACCGACCATCGCTGCCTTCGGCACCGAGGAGCAGAAGCAGAAGTTCCTGCGCCCGTTGTGGACTGCGGAGACGGTCTACTGCCAGCTGTTCAGTGAACCGGGCGCAGGTTCGGACCTCGCGGCCGTCGCTACCCGCGCCGTCCGCGACGGCGACGACTGGATAGTCAACGGGCAGAAGGTATGGACGTCGGGCGCGCAGAATGCGCAGCTGGCGATTCTCGTGGCCAGGACCGATCCGTCACGTTCCAAGCATGCGGGTCTGAGCTACTTCATCTGCGACATGACCGATCCGGGCGTCGATGTCCGGCCGCTGCGTCAGATCACCGGCGAGGCCGAATTCAACGAGGTATTCCTCACGGACGTCAGGATTCCGGACGCCAATCGCCTCGGAGCCGAAGGCCAGGGGTGGAAGGTTGCGACCACCACCCTGAACAACGAGCGTGTTGCCATCGGTTCGGGCGCACCGCGTGAGGGAGGCATGATCGGAAAGGTCGCTCAGGCCTGGCGTGACGAGCCCGAGCTGCGTAATCCGGCGATGCACGACGAGTTGATGCGGCTCTGGACCGAATCCGAAGTTGCGCGTCTGACCGGTGAGCGACTGCGCCAGCAGCTCGCCGCCGGCCAGCCCGGCCCCGAAGGCTCGGGAATGAAGCTCGCGTTTGCCGGTTTGGCTCAGCAGATTTCGGGTTTCGACCTCGAGCTGCACGGCGAAGCCGGTCTGCGCTACGACGACTGGACGCTGCGTCGACCGGATTCCGTCGACTTCACCGGGCGTGAACCCGGATACCGGTACCTGCGAGCCAAGGGCAATTCGATCGAGGGCGGAACGTCGGAGATCCTGCGCAACGTCATCGCAGAACGTGTACTCGGGTTGCCGCCCGAGCATCGCGTCGACAAGGACATCGCCTGGAAGGACCTACCCCGATGAGCGCCGATCTGTTGTACTCCGAGACCGAACAAGATCTGCGAGCCAGCGTCAGACGACTGCTGAGCGAGCGTGCCGGTGCCGACACCGTGGTCACGGCGTACGACGACGTGTCCGCCGACTTCACCGGGCTGTGGAAGTCGCTGGCGTCGGAACTCGGTTTGGCGGGACTGCTGGTACCCGAAGAACTGGGCGGGGCAGGTGCGTCGACGCGTGAGGCGGCGGTCGTGATGGAGGAGATCGGACGTGCGGTCGCTCCCGTTCCGTTCTTCACCAGCGCTGTGCTGGCGACCACGGCGTTGCTGAAGGCCGGCGAGACCGAGGTGCTCGGTCAATTGGCGGCGGGGGATTCGACGGCTGCTCTGATCGTCCCGTTGTCCACTGCACCAGGAACTTTCACACCCACTGTCAAGGCAACGGCGAGTGGACTCGTCGGCAGCGTCACGACGGTTGCCGGCGTCGCCGAGTCCGATGTTCTTGTTGTTCCGGTTGCCGGTGAGAGCGGTCTGGAGCTGCACACCGTTCGGATCGCCGACGCCACCGTCACGCCGGTTCTGTCCCTGGACATGACGCGCCGATTGGCGGACGTCGAGTTCTCGGGGTCGTCGTCGGTCCGTGTCGACAGCGGCAACGCGGCGCAAGCGGTTGAGGAAGCGTTGCTCTGCGGAAGCGCACTGCTGGCGTCCGAACAGTTCGCTGTAGCTCAGTGGTGCCTCGAAACGACTCTCGCGTATGTGAAGGAGCGCAAGCAGTTCGGCCGGGCGATCGGTTCGTACCAGGCGATCAAGCACCGCCTCGCCGATCTCTGGCTCGAAGTCAGCTCTTCGGGAGCGGCAGCACGATATGCGGCGGACACCTATGCACGCGGCGACGTCGATGCGGCGATCGCAGCGACGGTGGCCCAGGCATTCTGCAGCGGCGTCGCGGTTCATGCTGCGGAGGAGTGCGTCCAACTTCATGGTGGTATCGGAATGACGTGGGAGTATCCGGCGCACCTGTACCTCAAACGGGCGAAGAGCGATCAGCTGTCGCTGGGAACCGCGTATCAGCATCGGGGACGCCTCGCCGAGTTGGTCGACCTCCCGATCTCGTCCTGAAACTCACCCACTATCTGTCTGGAGAATTGCTGTGAAGGCTTGGCGCGTCAACGAACTCGGTCAACCCCGCGATGTGCTCGCGTTGGAGGAGACCGCGGATCCCACCCCGAATGCGACGGAGATGTTGGTCAAGGTGCTGGCGGCTCCGGCCAACTTCCCCGACGTCCTCATGTGCCGGGGTGAGTACCAGATCAAGCCGCCGCTGCCCTTCACACCCGGTGTCGAACTGTGTGGTGAAGTGGTCTCGGTCGGTGAATCGGTGACCAAATTCGCAGTGGGGGACCGGGTGATCGGTAATCCGAGTCTGCCGTCCGGCGGATTCGCCGAGTACTCGGTACTGGATCAGAACAACACGTTCCCGGCGCCGTCGGCTCTCGACGACGCGGAAGCATCCGCTCTGAGCATCGGCTATCAGACAGCGTGGTTCGCTCTGCATCGCCGCACCCAACTGCTCGAGGGTGAGACGTTGTTGGTCCACGCTGCTGCGGGTGGTGTCGGTAGTGCGGCAGTGCAACTCGGCAAGGCGGCAGGCGCCAAGGTGATCGGTGTCGTCGGCGGCCCGGACAAGGCCGAGTACGCGCGCAAGCTCGGCGCAGACCTCGTCGTAGACCGTCACAGTGAGGACTTCGTGGCAGCGGTCAAGGAGTTCACCGGCGGCAAGGGCGCCGACGTGGTCTTCGATCCGGTCGGCGGCGACGCATACGCGAAGTCCACCAAGTGCATCGCCTTCGAGGGACGGATCGTCATCATCGGCTTCGCCGGTGGCACGATCCCGCAGCCGGCACTCAATCACGCTCTCATCAAGAACTATTCGATCATCGGACTGCACTGGGGGCTGTACAAGGCCTACAACCAGCAGGCCATCGACGACTGCCACGTCGAGCTCACCAGGCTCGCCGATGCCGGCTTCGTCAAACCACTGATCAGTGAGCGGTTGTCGTTGACGGACGTTGCCGACGGTATCGGTCGCCTCGGCGACGGCACCACGGTCGGTCGCGTCGTGTTCCAGCCCTGATTCTTGCTGTGCGCCTTTATTAACCCCCGGCGGTTAATAAAGGCGCACAGCACTTCGTGTTCGACGAAAGGATTCCCCGATGAGGCAAGCTGTCATCGTTTCCACCGCCCGTACCCCGATCGGTAAGGCGTACCGCGGCGCGTTCAACAACACTCAGGCTCAAGAGCTTGCTGCACATGCCATTTCGAATGCAGTTCAGCGCGCGGGCCTCGAAGGCGGCGAGGTCGAGGACGTCATCCTCGGCGCCGCGCTGCAGCAGGGCTCTTCCGGCGGCAACGTCGCGCGGCAAGCGGTACTGCGGGCCGGGCTTCCGGACTCGGTTTCCGGAATGACGATCGACCGTCAGTGCTCGTCCGGTCTCATGGCCATCGCAACCGCAGCCAAGCAGATCGTGGACGACGGAATGCAGATCGCGGTCGGCGGCGGAGTCGAATCGATCTCGTTGGTCCAGAACGATCACATGAACAACTTCCGCGCGGCTGATCCGTGGCTGAAGGAAAACATGCCGTCGATCTACATGCCGATGCTGCACACGGCCGAGATCGTCGCCGAGCGCTACGGAGTCACCCGCGAGCAGCAGGACGAGTTCGCGCTCGTCTCCCAGCAGCGGACCGCAGCGGCCCAGGACGCAGGTCGGTTCGATCTCGAGATCGTCCCGCTGCCCTCGATCAAGCAAGTGCAGGACAAAGAGACGGGTGAGATCCGCAGCGAGTCCGTGACGCTGACCCGCGACGAAGGCAACCGCGCTTCCACCACGTTGGAAGGGCTGTCGAGTCTGCGACCGGTTCTGGCCGACGGGACTGTCAGTGCTCATTCGTCCATTACTGCGGGCAACTCGTCTCAGCTCTCCGACGGCGCTTCGGCATCGGTACTGATGGAGGCAGGCGAGGCGGAACGCCGCGGGTTGGCTCCTCTCGGTATCTACCGTGGCATGGCTGTCGCGGGTTGCGCTCCCGACGAGATGGGCATCGGACCGGTGTTCGCGATTCCGCGTCTGCTGGATCTTCACGGCCTGAAGGTCGACGACATCGATCTCTGGGAACTCAACGAGGCCTTCGCCTCTCAGGCCCTGTACTGCCGCGACAAGCTCGGGATCGATCCCGAGAAGTACAACGTCGACGGTGGCGGTATCTCTGTCGGCCATCCGTACGGAATGACGGGGGCTCGTCTGGTCGGCCATGCTCTTCTTGAAGGAAAACGGCGCGGAGCCAAGCTTGTGGTGGTGACCATGTGCATCGGCGGCGGTATGGGTGCTGCCGGGCTTTTCGAGGTCGCATGAGCTTGATCGAGGGACTGTTCGACGTCAGTGGCAAGACCGTTGTGGTCACCGGTGGATCACGCGGCATCGGATACATGATCGCTCGCGGGTTTGTCGAAGGCGGAGCGACGGTCGTCATTTCGGCCCGAAAAGCCGAAGCCTGTGACGAAGCCGCGCGAGAGCTTTCGGAGTTCGGCACCTGCATCTCGCATCCGGCCGATCTGTCCACGGACGAGGGGATCGAGAGCCTCGTTGCGAAGGTCGCCGAGATTTCGCCGACGCTCGACGTACTGGTCAACAACGCCGGTGCCACGTGGGGAGCTCCCGTCGACGATTTTCCGGCCGCCGGCTTCGACAAGATTTTCGACATCAATGTCAAGGCAATCTTCCTCTTGACGCAGAAGCTGTTGCCGCAGTTGCGTTCTGCCGCCACGGCGGAAGATCCCGCGCGCGTGATCAATATCGGATCGATCGACGGACTCGTGGTGTCGGGTTCGGAGAACTTCTCGTACGGAGCCAGTAAGGCTGCGGTGCACATGTTGACGCGCAAGCTCGCGGCAACGCTTGCGGGGGAACAGATCACGGTCAATGCCATTGCGCCGGGCCCGTTCCCGTCGAAGATGATGGCATTCCTCCTCGAGGACGAACAGAGTGCAAAGGCTGTGGCGGACTCGGTCCCGTTGGGCCGGGTCGGAACTCCCCAGGATGCCGCAGGTCTTGCCATCTTCCTGGCTTCACGTGCCGGGGCTTATCTGACCGGCGCGGTGATTCCACTCGACGGCGGTGCGAGCGGAGCGCGCTGACCTACTGACCGATCTCCTCTGTCCCAAAAGGCCTGAAAGTCTGAACTACTATGACTTTCAGGCCTTTTCGTCCCTTTGTCTGATTGGGTTGTCTGTGACTGCAGTTGCTAGATTGTCCGAGGTTCGGGGGGAACGACGACGACAACACCAACAATCCCGGCCTTGGGGGAGTCATGTTTCGCGCGGGGAGATCGTTGGGGGTGTTCGGGGTAGTTGCTGCTCTGGCAGCTGCTGCCGTCACGGTGGTGGCTTCGCCGGCGATGGCTGCGCCGGGATGCGTCGGAGTCAGTGGCGTCGGTAGTAGCGGTGGTCCGGCCAATGCGGCACCGTGGCTCAACGGCAACACCGGAGGGTTGCCAGGTCTGTCCGGTCGTACTGCCGCGATCGAAAAGGTCACCGGGACATACAGTCCAAACAAGACCGTTGATCGCTTCAATGTCCTGGGTACCGACCTGGGCATCATGTGGGACAACGGTGCGGGGCAGATTCTGACCGCTTTCGGCGATACCACCGGGCTCAGTCGTAACCCCGGCTGCGACGGTTTGGTGGGCGAGTGGCGAAGCAATGTACTCTTCCGCAGCTCGGATCGGGTACTGGCCGACGGTATGCGCATCGACAGTGCGCCGATGGACGGCACAGCTCAGGCGCGTGAGATCATTTCCGGTCTGAAGATTCCGGGTGTCGAGGCCTCCAGCATCCCCACGAGCGGCATCGCAGTGAACGGTGTGCAGTATCTGAGCTACATGTCGGTGCGCAACTGGGGCGAGGCCGGGCAGTGGAGTACAAACTACTCACAGATTGCTACCTCCTCGGACAACGGCGAGACGTGGACCACTCGTCCGGAAACTCTGCGCCCCAACATCGGTGGGGTTCTTCCCGCGGGTGTCGCCCCCGTCGCCGGTAGCGAGAACTTCCAGATGAGCTCGATGGTGAAGGACGGCGGGTTCGTCTACAACTACGGAACCCCCGCGGGACGATCCGGCGAGGTTCGACTTTCTCGCGTGCCCGAGGGGGCGATCCTCGATCTTTCCGCCTACGAGTACTGGAACGGAAACGGCTGGATCCTTGCCGATCCCGCTGCGGCCGTACCCGTCATGGACGGCCGCATCGGTGAGGTCTCCGTTCAGTACAACGAGTTCCTCGGCAAGTTCGTGGCGATGTACGCCGACGCGTTCAGTTCGATCGTGATGCGAACCGCTCCCAGTCCGGTCGGTCCGTGGACGGCACCGGAGACACTGGTCAATCTGGTCGAGGTTCCCGGTATCTACGCCGCATACATCCACCCGTGGTCCAGTGGTTCGGATCTGTACTTCCTTGCCACCACGTGGGCCGACTACAACGTCATGTTGATGCGTACGACGCTCGTTCGCTGATCCGGCTCACGCTTGCGTTTGCTGGAGGTACACGATCTCCTCGGTGATCGGCGCGTCGTCATCGGCGTCGGTCGGCGGTTCTTGTCGGCGGCGCCACCAGATGGTGAACAGGACGGCTCCGATCACCAAGGCAGCCAGAGCGATTACCGCCACCCAGAATTTCGGGCCGTAGTATCCGACAAGGACCATGCGCATGGCGTTGCGCGCCCACGTGAGTGGCATCAGAGCGTGCAGCCACTGCAGAACCGTCGGCATCTGTTCGATGGGGTATACCGCGCCGAAGGCGAAGATCTGAATCATCAAGGCGCCCAGAGCGATGAAGGTTCCGTTGACGGCACCGAACACAACGGTGAAGAGCCTGCCCGAGCTGACCGCGGCGGCACCCACCAGGATCATCACTGCGATCATCGCCAGAACACTAGGTGGTTCGACGTTTGCCACGGTCAGTGACACCACCGACAACACGAGCGCCGCGACCAAGGTGACCAGGGCGGGAATGCGGTAGCGGCGCAGCCCCTCACGTACCACGCTGGTGTGCGAGTTCAGTGAACGTCCGCGTCGTGGACGGACGACGAACCACGTGAGAATTCCGCACAGGAACAGTGCCACCGAGATCACGGCAGGGACGGCTCCCGGTCCGAAACCGGCTGCGGGATAGTTGTTCCGCGCGTCGACGGCAACCGGGGACGAGAGCAGATTGGCCGTGGTGGCGCGCTCGTCGTCCGAGAACTGCGGCACCTGGGCGGCACCGTCGGACAAACCGGTGGCGAGTTCCGCGCTACCCGCGTCGAGCTCGCCGACGCCGGCCGATAGCTGCCCGAGACCGTCACGGAGCGCAATACTTCCAGTGTCCAACTGCCCCAGCCCGGTGGAGAGTTCCTGTGCACCGGTAGCGAGTTGGCCTGCACCGTCGGACAGTTGGCCCAGGCCGGTGTTGAGTTCACCTGCACCGGCCGCGGCGGCAAGGAGCCCACCACGGTAGTCGCTGCTCGGATCAGTGAGCTGCCGCGAGATTTCCCGCGCGCCGTCGCGAAGCTGGCCGAGCTGACCGATCACGTCGTCGTCCGACGGTTGTGCGGTCAGGGAAGCCCGCAGTCCACCCAGGGCTTCGACGAGCCCGGCGGAGACCGGATCGGCCGAGTTTCGAAGCATCGACGTGAGGGCGTCGATCTGACCGACGACGGCGTCCGAGGACCCCGCGAGGTCGAGTACCGGGGTGGTGACCATGTCGACCACTTCGCTGATCTGACGGGCGCCTGCGCCGAGTTCGTCGGTGCCCCCGACCAACTGGTTGAGTCCGCTGCTCAGCTCGCCCGAGCCTGCAGCAGCTTCGTTCGCTCCAGCAGCCAGCTCGCCGGCTCCGGCGGCCAGCTCCTTGCCGCCTTGATTTGCTTCGCCCATGCCGGTGGCGAGTTCCTTGCTTCCGGCGTAGAGCTCGTTGGTTCCGGCAAGCGCTTCGGAGGATCCGTCGGACAGCTGTTGCGCTCCTGCTGCTGCTTCACCGAATCCTGTTCCGAGTTCACCCAACCCGACCAGCACCTGGTCGATGGACTGTTCGCCGATCGACTCGGAGACCGCCGAGCGCACCTGAGCGATGATGCTTTCACCGACCGGGCCGGCGACCAGACTGTTGTAATCGTTGTACAAGACGTCGAGTTCGGCCTTGCGGCCCGAACCCGATGCGGCACTGGCCACATCCGCGCTGAAAGTCTTCGGAATGACGACAGAGAAGTAATAGGTGCCGTCGTTGACGCCGTCGGCGGCTTCTTGTTCCGAGACGACCTTCCATGCAACGTCTCCGCTCTCGACGAGCGCGGCAACAACTTCATCGCCGGCTTGCAGACGTATTCCGTCGAGTTCTGTGCCGGCATCGGCGTTGACGATGGCGACGGGCAAGCGGTTGACCGTGTCGCCCGGATCCCACAGTGCCCACATGTAGAACGCCGCAATCGACAGCGGTGCGATGACGAGGACAGCGAGAACTGTCCGGATGATGTGCGTGCGTCGCGTCGTGGCCGCGTTGTCGACTACGGGTTGTGGCGCCATGTGGAGCTCTCTTCTCGTGGACCGAAGCAGGTGTGGCACGAAAGGAAGCCACCAAAACTGCTGGACATACGTCCAGCTCGGTCACGATACAAAGCTAACGGCCATCCTGTGACCGTTTTCGAAGAATTGGGCGTTATCGGCCGCCGTGCTCTGCCTCGATCTTTGCCCACTCCCACCCTCGGAAGTTGGCCAGACGAAGTTCCTCTGCTTCGTCGAAGGTGTACCACTCGGTGCTCGGCGCATCAGGGAGAGTGCCGCGCAAGTATTCGCCCAGGTAGTGAAGTGGGCCTTCCCAGCCGGTTCCGACGCCGTAGCAGCCGGTGTCCGGGTCGTTGCGGAAGACATCGGCTACGGAGGCGTGCTCCAACTCGAGCCAGGTGGCGTCGGGGCCGTCGGCAGTCAGCCGGATCTCGACCTGATCGCTGTATCCACGATCGCCGGGCGGTGTCCACTGCAGTCGCAGCAGGTGTGGGGCGTCGCAGGCCAGGATCTCGCCACTTGCCTGGCCTTCGAAGGCGTAAGAGCCGCCCACCTGGAAGTTTCCGCTCACCGGGAGGAAGAAGCGGTTGATGCGGTCAGGGGTCGTGATGGCGTCCCAGACGTCGTCGACCGACGCGTTGTAGCGGCGCTTGAGTACGGCAGTTCGAGCCGAACCTTCTGCGATGTCGCGGTTACCCATGCTCCGCTCCACCGCAGTGAGGCTGGTGTCCTGGTTCGCGATCTCGGTCATTGTGAGTCTCCTTCGTCGGAAGAATTCGATTGTGAAGATCTGCTCCGCTTCGAGCCGCGTCGTTTCCCGCGTGCGAGTTCTGTGGCCAATGCGTCGAGAGGGCCGCTCCAGAACTGCCGGAATCCGTCGAGCCATTGGTCCACTTCTTGCAATGGCGCGGGCTCGACGGCGTAGAGACGCCTGGTGCCTTCACTGCGGACGGTGGCGAATCCGTTTTCTCGGAGTACTCGCAGGTGTCCGGACGCGGTCGGTTGCGAGATTCCGAACTCCGCTGCCACGACTTCGGCGATCTGACCCGCCGAGCGCTCGCCGCCGGACAGGAGTTCCATGATTCGTCGCCGCACTGGGTCTCCGAGAACGTCGAATGCATGCACCCGTCATTTATATCGGCAATGACCAATATAGGCAAGCGCCGAAACTTGTACCCGGACTCGGTCAGTCCGAGAGCGCGAACTCGTCGGCGTCGAAAAGTTCGCCGATCAGCCCGCCGAGATGGCGTCGATGTTCGGCTGACAGCGTCGCTGCCGCCTCGGCATCGTGGTCTGCGCACAGCTTGATCAGCCTGTTGTGATGATCGACGGAGTCCTGGCTCCCGAGGAGGCTCGAGAACTTGCGGTAGTAGATGCGGTGAATTTGTGGGTGAACTTGGTGGATCAGCTTCTTCAACAGCGGATTCGCCGCAGCATCGATGATGACGCTGTGTAGGCGATCGTCAGCGGTCAGGGCTCGGCCTATGTCGTTTCGCTTGACGGCGGCAGCGAAGTCCTTGTTGGCCGAACGCATCGCCCCGATCATCTCGTCGGTGAGATTCGGTACTGCGGTGACGACGGCCAGTTGGTCGAGAGCTTCGATGACTGCGAGTGTTGCTTCGACGTCGCCGCGGTCGAGGGTTGTGATGCGTGTGTACGCACCGGGTTTCGCTTCCACGAGTCCGGTGTCGACAAGCCTGGCCAGTGCTTCGCGGACCGGAGTTCTGCTCAAGCCCAGATACTCGGCGAGCTCGCTGTCCTTGATCTTCGATCCCGGTGCCAGTTCACCGGTGACGATCGCTTCGCGAATGCGTTCGAGAGCGATGTCGCTCATTCGTGCTCGCTCAACCGGTTTACCGCCACGCAACATACTGGATATCGTACTCTGCAGCCTCCCTGCTGCAGGTCAGCCCGAAACGACCATCGAAGGGTGTCTCCGGGCATCCGCAACCCGCCGGAGCAGAGCGCGGGCGAGAATTGTTGCCGGATCGATGATCTGACAGGTTGTGGCGTCGGCGGGCAGTCCGAGCGGAATCTCGGTGCACCCGGCCACGACGACCTGCGCGCCCGATTCGACGAGAAGATCAGCGGCCCTGACGAGCTTGTCGGTGGTCTCGTCTCCGACGTTGCCGCTCTTGATTGCTCGGATCGCCGGCATCACCAGTTCGTCCTGGATCGCAGGTCCGGGCACCAGGACGTCGATCGAGTATTCCGACAGCCATTGTTGATACAACCCGGTGCGGACCGTCCCCGTGGTGGCCAATAGTCCGACGGATGTGACGGCGGGTGAGAGCGTCCGGATGTGCCGAGCGACTTCGTCGATCATGTGGACGACGGGAAGTCCCAGTTGGGACGAGATGGCGGGCAGGAAGGCGTGGGCGGTATTGCATGGGATGGCGAGCGTCGTCGCGCCCGACTCTCGGAGAACGCGCGCACCGCGGATCAGCCAGGGAGTGGGGTCAGGGCCGTTCTCGGTGAGTGCCAATGTCCGGTCGGGAACGGTGGGATCGGCCCAGATGACAACTTTGGGGTGCTCCTGATCCGTCGAACCTGGTGTCAGCGCAACGAGTTTGGAGTAAAAGTCGGCAGTAGCGGCGGGCCCCATGCCTCCGAGTATTCCGATGACGGGGTCGCTCGTGGCCATTCTCATGTGACAAGTACACCCTTCTGGAATCCAATATATTGGATTCTACGTCTTGGTGATCAGAGTGCGGGAAACGGCAAGTAGTTGTCAAGCGTGGCGCCGCCGCGACCGGCAGCAGAAAGGGCCATAGGCTTACAGGCATCGGGAGCGAAAGGACCGCGAGCATGCATTTTCTGGAGCTACGACACGCGCAGTGTGAACCCCCAGCGGCGTATTCGCCTGTCCTGGAGAGCTACGGAGACGTGCAGACTGTTCTTCTGGGCACCGACCCGCTTCCTGCCGATCGACGGTTCGATGCCGTGATCGTGATGGGCGGGCCGATGGGCGTCGGCGATCAGGGCGAGGTCGAGTGGTTGGCATCCGAGATCGAATACATTCGCGATCTGGTCGAGAGCGACGTCCCGGTGTGGGGAGTGTGTCTGGGTTCGCAGTTGCTCGCCGCGGCGCTGGGTGCTCGCGTCTACACGGGCGCTGTGCCTGAAGTCGGAGTTGAGGAGATCACCTTGACTGTCGAGGGCCGGCAAGATCCCGTGTGGGGAGATCTGCCCTCCACATTTCCTGCAATGCAATGGCATTCGGATACCTTCGACATTCCGAACGGCGCGGTGCGGCTCGCTGGTTCAGCCAAGTATCCGAATCAACTCTTCCGATACAAGCAGAGTTACGCCGTTCAGTTTCACCTCGAAGCGTCCTCCGCGGTGGCGCGCGAGTGGATGGAACTGGCCGAGTACCGCGATTCGCTGCATGCTTCGCTGGGAGCGGACGGTCCGCGCATCTTCATGCAGCAGTTGAGTGCAGCCGAGTCGCAGGGACTCGAGATTGCCGCAGCCGTGATGGAGAAATGGTTGAAATCCATCTCCACCGAATAAGCCCGTTTTGTCCTGATTGACCGATTTACCTGTTACCTTGTGTTCTCGTGGGTGGATGAACCGATCCGGTCGAGCAACACACCTCGTAGAGTCCGGATCTCCCCCGCGAAAGGGGAGCGATGCGCCGGATGCGGAAGATATCGACAGCAGCAGTGACGTGTGTACTCGCGTCGACCGCGGTCTTGGGGGCGACCCAGGCCAATGCATCCCCGTGGGATTGCAATGTCACCGGGAGCTTGGATCAATCAGGTGGGCCGACCAATCCGATTCCCTGGCTCAACGGCACGGATGGCAAACTGCCGGAATTGCAAGGCCGCACCTCGGCGGTCGAGTACATCACGGGCGCGCTGAGCCCCAACCAAACCGTCGAGCGGTTCAACGTTCTCGGCACGGATCTGGGCATCATGTGGGACAACGGCGCAGGTCAGGTCCTGACAGCTTTCGGTGACACCGTCGGTATCGGATCTGACCCTCTGTGCTCCGGGGTGGTCGGCGACTGGCGCAGCAACGTCCTGTTCCGTAGCTCGGACGGAAATCTGTCCGACGGCATGAACATCGACTCCTCACCGACCGACCGACCGAATCACTCGCGCGAGATCATCGGAAGTCTGAAAGTCACCGGCGTCGAAACCAGCAGCATTCCGACGACGGGTATCTCCGTGGGCGGCGTTCAGTACGTCAACTACATGTCGATACGTTCGTGGGGAGGGTCGGGCGAGTGGGTCACCAACTTCTCGCAGATCGCGTCCTCGCACGACAACGGTGAGACCTGGCAGATCGAACCGGCCTCGTCCCGGCCCAATCTGCCGTTGACAGGTAACGACAACTTCCAGATGGGGTCCTTCGTCAAAGACGGTGGTTACGTCTACAACTTCGGCACCCCCGCCGGACGCTTTGGCGAGGGGCGTCTCTCGCGAGTCAAGGAAGCCTCCATCGCGGACGTCGCGGCGTACGAATACTGGGACGGAAAGGCATGGGTCCCCAACAATCCTGCTGCCGCTGCAGTAGTTCTCGACGGGGATGTCAGCGAACTGTCGGTGCAGTACAACAACTATCTCGGAAAGTTCGTCGCGATGTACTCCAACGAGTGGGGAGCGCTGGTGCTGCGGACGGCCTCGGACCTGACCGGCCCGTGGAGCGCACCGGACGTCGTGATCGACACCGACGCGGTTCCGGGACTCTACGGCGCGTACATGCACCCCTGGTCGCAGGGGCAGGACCTCTACTTTCTCGCCACCACGTGGTCCGACTACAACGTGATGCTCATGAAGACCACGCTGCACCAGTGAACCGGATGGTTATCGTTGAACGGTGAGCACCACCGACAATGCGCTACTGATCACCGCCCTTCGAGACGTGTTGGTGGGACCACTTCCCGAAATCGGCCGACGATTTTCGACGTTGATCGCGGACATGGCGCCGCACACTTCCCTGGTGATCTTCACCCGTGAATGCACCGGTAGGCCGCGCAAGGTCGCTGGGGATCCAGCCGTCGTCGATCGTGTGACCATCGCCGAACTCGACCGTATCCGTACGGATCTCACTGTCGGACAGATATTTCGGGGAAAATGCGCTATCGCCGGCCGGGATCGTGAAGTGCTTGCGATGCTTGATCGAACCGATACGCTTCTCGTTTTGACACCGCACCCCGTACCGGTGAAGACAGCATCCCTCGAATTGATCCAGGCACTGTTCGCAGTGACTTCAACCGGAATTCAGCTCCAGGTCCGGAACGCGAGCCCGGCATATCTCGCCGAGTCGCGGGCAGCGTCGTCCGAGCGTGCACGCACCGTGGCAGAGATGACGGAGGTGCATGCGGCCACCCTCGAGACGATGCTGGCGACGCTGCGCTCGGCGGATCTCGATGACACACGTGCGCGAACCTCGGCCAGGGAGACTGCGGCCTCGGCTCTGATCGGCCTGCGTTCGGCCGTCGACGTGCACCGCGAGTTGGCCGAAGAGTCGACCACCACCGCTTTTGCGCGGATGCGTGGGGAATTGCGTTCGCTGCTCAAGCATCGGGAAATCGCGTTGGAGTTGGTGGAGCCACCCGTCGACGGGCGTGGGTTACCCGGTGAAGTGGCGCACGGCGCCCGCGCGGTCGTCCGCGGCGCGGTCTTGGCCTTGTCGGATCAGCAGACGCTCTCGCGAATCCGGGTGGCCTGGACCCTCGACGCGGCTTCGCTCTCGATCGACATCCGCGACGACGGTGGTGGTGAAGCCGACGTGATCGACGTGGAACGCCAATTACGTTCGAGGGTAGAGACTTTGGGTGGAACCGTCGAATCCGAGTCGACGCCCGGGTGGGGGAACCGGATCAGCGCAACCATCCCGCTCGACGCGCCCGTCGCCCTACCGAACCGCGACGTCCTGACGGAACTGGCTCCGCGGGAGTTCGAGGTACTCGAGCATCTGGTGGCCGGACGGCGCAACAAGGCAATCTCGGAGCGACTCGGCGTCAGTGAGAGCACAGTCAAGTTTCATGTTGCCGGGGTCCTGCGAAAATTGGGCGTCGAGAGTCGGGGTGCGGCGGCCGCCGCGGGCGCGGAGGCCGGCGTGAAGCCTGCACCCTAGTCCTTTCGGCCAGGTCGGTCAGTCAGTTCGACCAGGGTTGCGGGCACCTGCTTCGGGCTAACCTTTCAACGAGTGCACATATCGCAATGTGAAAACACGGCGCCATGTGACGACACGTCCTCAATCGCACGAAGCCAGGAGCAAAGCCATGCCACAGCAGGTACGCGGCGTCATCGCCCGATCCAAGGGTGCCCCCGTCGAAATCGTCCCCATCACGATTCCCGATCCCGGCGCCAACGAGGTAGTGGTCGCCATTGCAGCGTGCGGTGTGTGCCACACCGACCTGACCTACCGCGACGGCGGAATCAACGACGAGTACCCGTTCCTGCTCGGGCACGAGGCGTCGGGCATCGTCGAGAGCGTCGGCCCCGGTGTCACTCACGTCGAGGTGGGCGACTTCGTCGTGCTCAACTGGCGTGCAGTATGCGGGCAGTGTCGTGCGTGTAAGCGTGGCCGCCCGCAGTACTGCTTCGACACGTTCAACGCCGAGCAGAAGATGACGCTCGAAGACGGCACCGAACTGACGCCGGCACTCGGCATCGGCGCATTCGCAGACAAGACGCTGGTTCACGAAGGCCAGTGCACCAAGGTCGACGCCTCGGCCGATCCGGCTGTCGTCGGACTGCTCGGTTGCGGCGTCATGGCCGGCATGGGTGCCGCGATGAACACCGGCAACGTCGGACGCGGTGATTCGGTGGCTGTGATCGGGTGTGGCGGCGTCGGCGACGCAGCGATCATGGGTTCACGCCTGGCCGGTGCCAATACCATCATCGCCATCGACCGGGATCCACGAAAGCTGGAGTGGGCCACGGAACTTGGTGCCACGCACACGATCAATGCGACCGAGGTCGACGACGTCGTCGAAGCGGTCCAGGAGCTGACCGGAGGTTTCGGCGCCGACGTGGTTGTCGACGCAGTCGGCCGTCCCGAGACCTGGAAGCAGGCGTTCTACGCCCGCGACCTCGCGGGAACCGTAGTGCTGGTGGGAGTTCCGACGCCGGACATGAAGCTGGAAATGCCTCTGGTGGACTTCTTCTCGCGCGGCGGAGCCCTCAAGTCGTCGTGGTACGGCGACTGCCTGCCCGAGCGTGACTTCCCCGTTCTGGTCGACCTGTACCAGCAGGGGCGTCTGCCGCTCGAGAAGTTCGTCAGCGAGCGCATCAAGCTCGACGAGGTCGAGAAGGCCTTCGAGACGATGCACCGCGGCGAGGTCCTTCGTTCGGTGGTGGTCCTGTGACATTGCGTGTCGATCGCGTCGTCACCTCGGGCACGTTCAGCCTCGACGGCGGAACATGGGACGTCGACAACAACATCTGGCTGATCGGTGACGACAACGAAGTGGTGATCGTCGACGCAGCGCACACCGCGCAGCCGATCATCGACGCTGTCGGTGGACGCAAGGTGATCGGAATCGTCTGCACCCACGGTCACAACGATCACGTCACGGTTGCGCCGGAGCTGGCCGAGAAGCTCGACGCTCCGATCTACCTGAACCCGGCCGACGATGTCCTCTGGGAGATGACTCACCCCGGGGTGAAGCATCTGAGCTTGGAAGATGATCAGCGTATTGCTGTGGCGGGTACGGACATTCTGGCCATCCACACACCGGGCCATTCCCCGGGGTCGACCTGCCTCTACCTGCCCGAGGCGGGGGAACTGTTCAGCGGCGACACCTTGTTCTCCGGTGGACCCGGCGCAACGGGGCGGTCGTACTCCGACTTCCCGACCATCATCGGGTCCATTCGCGACAAGCTGTTCGCGCTCCCCGCCGAGACCAAGGTTCACACCGGTCACGGCGACGGCACGACGATCGGTACCGAGGCGCCGCATCTCGAAGAATGGATCCGCGCCGGATCCTGATGTGATCAGAAGCGAAGTGGGGACGCCGGTACCGGCGTCCCCACTTTTGTCACAACGCTGATGCCCAACCGGCGGTGTCGTTCTCACCCGGGATCGCCATCAGGCCGTGCCACAGTTCGAGGATCTCGAACCATTCTGTCTCGGATCGGCTGAGGGGACGGACGGATTCGTAGCCGGCGCGCAGGCTCTGCCGTACCGCGATCGGTGTCGGTCGCCAATCGGTGAACAGGGTGCCCAGATAGACGCTTGCCTTGGCCAGGTCGCTCACCCGGTGGTCGATCACCACGTCGTCGAAGTCGAGTACTCCGGTGGTCCGAGAGTTTCGAGTCAAGATGTTGGCTGCACGGAAGTCGTTGTGTACCAGTTGTGTTTGGTCATCGAGCTCGGACGCACGCGCCAGGAGGCCCACGAGCCTACGCGTTGCCTCAGGCGCGAACCCGCGGTCGAAATTCTCGAGCCAACCACCGATGCGCTCCTTCAACCCGGTGCTGCGCGACGAGAAAACCGATCCGTCGACATGGGTGGCGCCGAGCGTTCGGTGTATTTCTGCCAGACATGCTCCTGCCGAACGGACCGCCGCGCGGTCTTGCACGTCCAACCAATCTCCCGCCAACTCCGGCAGTACGGTGAATGACACTGCGCACGAAGGCCCTTCCAGTGTTTCCCGGTCCAGCAGTGTTTCCCGGTCCAATCCGTTCAGGGAAGTGATTGGCGACGGAACGGGCGCACCCTGCCCGGCGAGTGCGCTCAGCAGTCGCGTCGACGCCTCCAGGTTCGCGAAGCGCTCTGTGGCGCGCGACCACTTCACCACCAGCCCACCGCGGTCGCTCGCAACCCACACGATCGCGTTCTGGTCACTGATCGCCATTCGCGAGCATTCGAGGGCCGTCAATCCCCAAGTCTGCTCGAGTACCGCCGAGACCCAATGGGTGGCTGCGCGGAAGCTGTTGAATCCGAATCGCTGCTTCAATGCGGCTTCCGGCTCCACCGATTCCCAGAGCATGGACAACCCGAGTGGCAACATGCTGTTCGACTCTAGTGGGGAGAAGTTCGAATCGAGGTGCCGATCTCGGAAGCACTCGAAGACGCCTTGGCGACAGCTGCAGTTCAGCCGCCTTGACTCAGTTCGCTGAAGATCAGGTTGGTCTGGGTATTGGCGATGGCCGGATCGTTGAGGTGCGCGCTGACGAAATCGCGAAGCCGAGTGGGGGATTCACACGACACGTGTACCAGGAGATCACGGTCCCCACTCATCAGGAACACTCGCTGAACGGAATCCAATCCGCTCAGGTGCTCGGCAATTTCCGTCATCCGGCTCCTGGCGTGGGAGTGAATCAGAATCGACACCATCGCCGAGATCTCGAGGCCGAGTAGCTCGAGGTCTATGTCTGCGTGAAACCCCTTGATGACGCCCGATTCGCGTAGCGCACGCATCCGCGCCAGAGCGGTCGACGGCGCTATCCCGACCTTCTCGGCGAGTGCATTGTTGGGGATGCGTGCATCCCGGACGAGTTCGCGGAGAATCGCTGTATCGACGTCGTCGAGCCGAACATGATTCGGCCGAGCTGCGGCAGCTGCCCGTTCGATCGCATTTATCATCCGATTTCTCCCTGCCGTCGCGAAAATATTCAGCATCTATTGACCGCGCCCGTCGATGATCCTAGCTTTTGCCAAACACATCGAATTATCAAACGGTCGAGATCGACACAGTCGACTGTTGCGACGAAGGGGTCTGGATGCTTCCGAGGATCGGCCGACACGCGGGCGACGGACACACGGGCGACTGGAGGGCGCGGTTGATCGACATCAGCCCGCCGATCTCCGAATCGACGCCCGTGTGGCCAGGCGATACCGCCTTCACCCGCGCTGTCACGTCCGACCTCGGCGGCAGTGACGCCGTCACCATCAACCGAATCACCACCACTCCGCATATCGGTGCTCACGCCGATGCGCCGGCGCACACTCGCATCGACGGCGCGACCATTGGTTCCGTTCCCCTCGATCCCTATCTCGGCGAAGCACTGGTGGTCGACATGACGGGGGTCGACGGTGCCGCCTGCATCAGGCCCGTCGAAGAGACGGTGGAGCGACTCGGCGGACATCTGCCGCAGCGGCTGATTCTGAGGACGTACCCGAAGTACCCGCGCGAGTGGGACAACGACTTCGCCGGTGTATCTCCGGAGCTGACCCACTGGTTCGCCGACCGCGGTGGAGTTCTGATCGGAATCGACGGCGCCTCGTTCGATCCGATGGACAGCAAGACCATGGACGGGCACCACGCGGCAAGCGATCGTAGCGTCGCGATCCTCGAAGGACTTTGCCTCGACGACGTCGACGAAGGCTACTACGAGTTGATCGCACTGCCGCTGAAGTTCCTCGACCTCGATGCCAGCCCGGTACGGGCCGTGCTCCGGACTCTGCCTTCATCACCCTCAACGCCGACACATGCAGGAGAAGAATCGTCATGACATCGACAACCACACTTTCGTTGGAAGACTGCGTCAAGGCCGACGCAGTGGATCCCCTGAGGGAGTTCCGCCGCGAGTTCGCGATTCCGGAGGGCGTTCTCTACTTCGACGGAAACTCGCTCGGCGCGCATCCCATTGCCGCGCAGGAATGCGCCGCGAGAGTGATCGGCGACGAGTGGGGCAACGGCTTGGTTCGCAGTTGGAACGAGGCTGGATGGTTCGACCTCCCGGTCCGCCTCGGTGACAAACTTGCCCCGTTGCTGGGAGCAGGTGAAGGCGAAGTGGTAGTAACGGATTCGACGTCGATCAACCTGTTCAAGGCATTGGCCTCCGCGCTGTCCATCGCGGCTGCACAGGATCCCAGCCGGAAGGTGATCGTCTCCGAGCGAGACAATTTCCCCACTGACCTCTACATTGCGGAGGGCATCATCTCGCTGCTCGATCAGGGATACGAACTACGCCTGATCGACCAACCGGGCGACGTCACCGAAGCAGTAGGACCGGACACCGCCGTAGTGATGTTGTCGCACGTCAACTACCGCACCGGAAACCTGTATGCGATGACGGAAGTCACTGCAGCAGTGCAGGAACGTGGCGCCCTCATAATCTGGGATCTCGCACACTCGGCCGGCGCCGTCACTGTCGATCTGAGCGGAGCCGACGCCGACTTCGCGGTCGGGTGTACGTACAAGTACCTCAACGGTGGTCCGGGTTCGCCTGCATTCATCTGGGTCAACCGTCGCCATCAGAACACCGGAATCCAGCCGCTGTCCGGGTGGTGGGGGCACGCGCGACCGTTCGCGATGGAGTCGGCCTACGAACCCGGCGCAGGAATACGGCGCTTTCTGAGTGGTACTCAGCCCATCACGTCGTTGTCTCTCGTCGAATGTGGTCTTGACGTCGCGCTCAAAGCTGACATGGCCGACATCCGCAGCAAGTCGCTCGCGCTGGCCGATCTCTTCATCAGCCTCGTCGAGGAGCGTTGCGCTGCTTACGGTTTGGAGTTGATCACGCCGCGCGAGCACGAGCGTCGTGGCTCGCACGTGAGTTTTGTTCATCCCGAGGGCTATTCGATCATGAAGGCTCTCATCGCGCGGGGCGTCATCGGCGACTACCGCGAACCCGGAGTGCTGAGGTTCGGTATCACTCCGCTCTATCTCGGATACGCCGACGTGTGGAACGCCGTCGACGTGTTGCGAGACATCCTCGAGAACAAGTCCTGGGATCGCCCCGAATTCCGCGAGCGCGACGCAGTCACCTGATTCTTCTTCCAAGTTTCCGCGGACCGGGAGGTACCGCCTTTCGCAAGGAGCTTTCATGAGTGATTTCAAAAACATTCAGCAGCGAGAATCAGGTCTCAAACGCGAACTCGGCCCCAAGCAGATGAGCATGATCGCGCTCGGCGGTGCAATCGGCACCGGACTCTTCCTCGGCAGTAAGTTCGCCATCGGATTTGCCGGCCCGAGCGTCATCATCAGTTACGCGATCGGCGGGTTGATCGCCCTGCTGCTGATGGGTGCCCTCGCCGAAATGACCGTCGCACATGCGACATCAGGTTCGTTCGGTGCGTACGCAGAGTTCTACGTCGGACCGTTGATCGGCTTCCTCGTTCGCTATCTCTACTGGTCATGCATCGTCCTCGCGGTCGGTACCGAGGTCACCGCAATCGGTGAATACATGCAGTTCTGGTTCGCCGACGTACCGTCGTGGCTGTGGATCGTGTTGTTCTCCGGAGTGCTGATCGGCGTGAACATGTTCAACGTCAAGGCCTTCGGAACGATGGAGTACTGGTTCTCGACGATCAAGGTCTTCGCGATCGTGGCATTCATCGTGATGGCAGCGTACGTCGTGTTCGGTAGCGGGAACCCGGACTACGGATT
Source organism: Rhodococcus sp. OAS809 (assembly GCF_040546695.1). NCBI lineage: Bacteria > Bacillati > Actinomycetota > Actinomycetes > Mycobacteriales > Nocardiaceae > Rhodococcus > Rhodococcus sp. OAS809. The sequence continues at coordinate 4,773,552 of NZ_JBEPOI010000002.1, forward strand.
TCACAATTACACGGCCGGTGGCGGATTCTTCCCGAATGGTTTGTCCGGCATGTGGTTTGCCGTGATCGTATCGATCTTCAGCTACTTGAGCATCGAGATGATCGCCATTGCAGCCGGTGAGGCGGAAAACCCCGCGGTGGCGGTGAAGAAGGCATTCCGTGTGACGATCGTCCGACTGTTCGTCTTCTACATCGCAACGCTTGCCTTGATTCTGGCAATCGCTCCGATGGACAAGATATTGAGCGGCGGAAGCCCTTTCGTCACGGTGATGCAGGTCGTGAAGATTCCGGGCGCAGACAGCGTGCTGAACTTCGTGGTGATCATCGCCGCGCTGTCCGCGATGAACAGTCAGCTGTACGTGTCTTCGCGAATGATGTTCTCGCTCTCCCGTGCTGGTGACGCGCCGGCCATTCTCGGCAAGGTCAGGGCCAACGGCTCACCGGTCAATGCCTTGCTGCTGTCGACGTCGGGTATCGCCGTCGCAACAATCGTCTACGTTCTCTTTCCCGAGCAGGCATTCACCTTGATGATCTCGCTGTCGATGTTCGGGGCAATGGCGACGTGGCTGCTGATCTTCGTGACGCACTGGTTCTTTCGCAAGCGGATGGCAAGCGAAGGACGAACCCTCTCGTTCACGATTCCGTTCTTCCCGGTGGGGACGATACTGGGTGGTGTCCTCATGGTCGCGATCCTCGTCACGACATTGTGGGTCGAGGATTTCAAGATGACCTTGGTGTTCGGGGTGCCGTTTGTTCTTGCCGTGATCGGCATCTACTACTTCACCCGATCACGTCGGGCGCAGAGTCGAGCGGTAACGGCTGAACAGGTTCAGGACGAGATCACCGGCACGGTGGTCAAGCGGTTTCCCTGACTTACATTGGCAATCACAGGGTTTCGTTGAAAAACTCCATAGTGCGGGTCCAGGCGAGGGCAGCAGAATCCGGGGCGTAGTGGCTGGCCGAAGTGTCGTTGTTGAACGCGTGGCCGGCGTCGGCATAGCGGTACACCCGGGCGAGATCGGACGCGGTTGCGCGCAATTGCTCGACGCTCTCCGGCGGGATACTCGGATCGAGGTCGCCGTAGTGACCGAGCCACGGGACCTGCAGTTGCGCTGCAAGTTCGGTGCCTGCGGCAATCCCATCCCATCGGGCTTCTGCAACGCCGCCACCGTAGTACGTGACAGCGGAATCGACGAGGGGTACGGCGGCACACCACAGGGATGCGGTGCCGCCCATGCAGAATCCGAGGGAGCCGACTTTGTCTGCTCCCTCGGATCGGCTGTAGTCGACGGCGGCACGTACGTCGTGGCCGATGCTTGTGCCGTCGAGTGCCATGAGCGCATCCTTCGCGGACGGGAAGTCGGTGAAGGAGGTCTGTGCGCCGCGGTGGTAGAGATGCGGGGCGACGGCAAGGTAGCCGGCATCGGCGAGGCGTTCGAGGATGCTCTCGATGTGTTGGTTCACGCCCCACGCTTCTTGGAGAACTACTACCGCATGTCTCGGTTCACTCGGCGAATCCGGTCGGCTGACGGTCAGCGGTACATCACGTGTGGTCGTCGTGAAAGTTCCCATGTCCCGACTGTATGCGAGCCCAGCCTGTAGGTGCACGGTCGAACTAGACTCGTCAAATGTTGAGTTCCGCCGTTCCGCCGATCAGCTTGGGCAGTTGGCCGACGCCCGTCGAACCTCTGGCGCGTTGCGCGCAGGCACTCGGATTGGGGCCGGAAGATCTGTGGATCAAACGTGACGACGTCACCGGCCTGGGCGGCGGCGGCAACAAGATCCGAAAGCTGCAGTACACCTGCGCTCAGGCTTTGGCCGTCGGCGCGACGACTCTGATCACTACCGGTGCACCGCAAAGCAATCACGCTCGCTTGACTGCGTCGGCAGCAGCCCGTTTGGGATTGCGTTGTGTGCTGGTGCTCGGTGGTGCCGAGCCGGAATCCGCGCAGGGAAATCTCGTTCTGGATGCACTCGCGGGCGCTGAGATCGTCTGGGCCGGTGGGGACACGGCATCCGCGCTCGACGCCGCGGTGCAGGCCGTCGCGGACTCGGGCGGTGTACCTTTTGTCATTCCCTTCGGTGGTACCAGCGCGGTGGCTGCGCAGGGATACGTGGACTGCGCACGCGAGATCGAACAGCAACTCGCCGGCGTCGATCGCGTCGTGGTTGCACTCGGATCGGGTGGAACGATGGCAGGCCTTGTCGCGCATCTGGGCGTCGACAGAGTTGTGGGCGTCGACGTCGGGGCTGTTGCCGACCCGGTGTCGACTGTCGCTGGGTTGTTGGACGAGATGCCTGGTCCGACCGCGCGAGCCGCAGATCTTCAGATCCTGCGAAACCAAGTTGGACAAGGATATTCGACGCTCACGGAAGCATCAGCCGGCGCGATCCGATGTTTGGCTCGTACTGAGGGCATCTTCCTCGACCCGACGTACACCGGCCGAGCCTTTGCGGGATTGATCCAACTCGTGAAGGACGAAGCCATCACGGCGGGATCAAAAACGGTCTTCCTGCACACCGGTGGGTTGCCTGGCCTGTTCGGACATCCCGAACTGTCGACGCTGCGGTGAGCGAGCAGATCGACTACCCGCTCAGCAGTCCGCTCGACGAACTGTCCGAGTGGCAACGCGTCGTTCGACCGCTGCGCGTCAGTGCCGACGGGTACTTGCGGTTGGCGACCAATCGGCTGGCCGTCGATTCCGACTACACCTGGGAGATGCACCGCCACAGCGATCACGAATTGCTGTGGGCGATCGACGGTGTTCTCGAGGTCCGTACTCCGGAGACTGTGTACACGGTGCCGAGCGGAGTCAGTCTGTGGATCCCGTCCTTTGTTCCCCACGAGGTGACAGCGCGCAGCGGCACAGAATTGTCGTGCACGTGGTTGGTGGCATCCGATGTGACCGGGTTGGATCGTGTGGTGGCCTTGTCCACCCCTCCGCTGCTCGAACAAGTACTCGATCACCTCACCCGAGACGACTTGACCGACGCGGCTCGTCGACGAGCCGAGGCGTTTGCCATCGACCTCGTCGAACCCGTTCCGCGACTGATTTTCGATGTGCCGCTGCCGACGACGCCGTGGCTTCGGCAGATCGCAGATCAGTTGGTTGCCAGCCCGGCCGACACCCGATCGGTCGAGGAGTGGGCCACCGACGCGAAGGTCAGTACGAGGACTCTCACACGACGGTTTCCGGCCGAAACCGGATTGACCTTCTCGGAATGGCGTATGCGACTGCGGGCTCATCATGCGATGCAACTTCTGGCACTCGGTCGAAGCATCTCGTTTGTGGCGCGGAAGACGGGTTTTCGTTCCGAAAGCGCGTTCGGTGCGGCTTTTCGTCGAACGATGGGCGTGACGCCGGGGGAGTTTGCAAGCCTGATCGATCATCCGCGCGCGCCAATGACCGATTGGCTACAGGACTAGTCCGAACAGCGACTCTAAGTGCCTCGATCGGACTTGTGCCGTGCCGCAGAATGAACTTAGGGTTGGCTAAACAATCACCCTGTAGGAGTTCTGCGTGCGCGCAATTCGATCATTTTCTTTCGGTTCCAGAGTCATCGCAGCGGCGGCGGTTGCCGTCGTAGGTGCGATGGTGGTGACCGGCTGTTCCTCGTCGTCGGCCGACTCCGAGCAGACGGACGTCCGGACCGTCGCGTCGGCGTACGGGGACATCGAGGTGCCGGTTTCACCTGAGCGCGTCGTCGCCGCGTCGTACGACACTCCTTGGCAGCTCATGTCTCTCGGAGTGAAACCGGCTGCTGTGCAGGACTACGGCAAGTGGATCAGTGAATTCACGCCGGAGCAGCAGGCCTTCGTCGACGGGCTCCCGACCATCGGGCCTTTCGGGGAAATGAACTTCGAAGCGATCGCTGCGGCGGATCCCGACATCATTGTCGGCGACGCCGACGAGGTGGACCAAGCGGCGTTCGACCGTCTGTCCGGCATTGCACCCACCGTCATCGTCAAGGGAGAGAGCCGAGGCGACTGGAAGAAGATCACCACCGAGCTTGCTGAGGCAATTGGCAAAACCGACGTGCTCGAGTCGACGCGGACTGCTTACGAAGAGAATCTCGAACGTGTCCGTGGCGAGTACGCCGACGTGATCGCGACCAACAAGTGGATTCACATTTCACTCGGAGACGCGCCCGGCGCTTTCTCGGTTCAGCAGCCCACCGGTGCGATCGGCAATTTGGTGGTCAACGAACTCGGATTGGCGTACGGGCCCGGTGTTCCGACCAATTACACCGATGCCGGATACGCGTCCTATCCGATGGAGCAGTTGGCCGACATCCTGAACGGCGTGACGGTCGTGCTGTATCCGCTGAACGCGGACGGGTCGACCAGTGCGGCGGTTCAGGCGGTCCTCGACGACAACCTCTTCACGAGGCTGCCGGCGGCGCAGGCCGGGCACGTCTTCGGATTGCAGTCGAGCGTCACAGACTTCGTGACCGCGAACGGTTGGCTGAACGAAGTGAAAACGAAGGTGTTTGCAACGCTCTGACGCTTGCTCACCTTTTCACTGCGTGCCCGCAACTGACCAGTTGAGGGCGCGCAGTCTTTTTGGTCGCCACTACGAGCGGAAATCCTGTCCTCTGCTTATGATTTCTGTCACTGCCGGTTACCGTTACTTCGACGAGGGCGACGCGGTTCGACCTTGCCCTGGCAGGGATCATCGATCCTCGGCGACGTGCGGAGGTGGTCGCCATCCCCGCAGATCCGTGGGGTATTTTGTCCGTATCTACTGTCGGGGTGAGCAGTGATGTGCGGGGGAGTTTTTGGTGAGTACAAGCGCTCGTGCCGTCTTTCGAGCAGGGCGCTCTGGATTTCGGGACCATACCCGTCCGGACATTAGTTCTGGTTTGCTGAGCGTGAACGGTGCGTGGGGCGAATCGTTCGAGGGGACGAAAGGCGAGATCGGCGAATGACAGCGACTTCCGACGCACGGCGTACCGAATCGAACGCTGTCCAGAACACCGACTCGCCGTCCGGCGAAAATCCGCGCTGGCGCGACCGCAAGAGGTACCTGTGGCCGCTCGGATTGCTGATTCCACTCAGCCCGTTCCTCTCCTGGATTCTCGTCGACAACCTTCGTCTCGGATTGTTCTGGGCGACCGGCGCGTGGCTACTGGTCATCGTCATCCCGATCATCGACATGCTGGCCGGTGAAGACGGCGAAAGTCCGCCGGACGATGCGATCCCACGACTGCAGAAGGACCGCTACTACCGCTGGTGCACTTACGCGTTCCTCCCCTTGCAATACGCCGGTCTGGTCTTCGCCTGCTGGTGCTGGATCAACGCTCCGATGGGAATCGCGGAGAAGATCGCGATGTCGTTCACGGTGGGCGTCGTCGCCGGCGTCGGTATCAACGCGGCCCACGAGCTCGGCCACAAGAGCGAGAAGATCGAACAGTGGCTCGCGAAAGTGGCGCTTGCGCAATCTCTCTACGGGCACTTCTACGTGGAACATAATTTCGGCCACCATGTGCGTGTAGCGACTCCGCAGGACCCGGCCAGCTCGCGGTTCGGTGAGAGCTTCTGGAGGTTCTTGCCACGAAGTGTGTTCGGCGGCCTGCGTTCTGCCTGGCGGATCGAGAGCGCTCGACTCCAGCGGAAAGGCAAACGAACCTGGAGCTTCGAGAACAATATTCTCAACGCTTGGGCGATGAGCGTTGTCCTTTTCGCGACGCTGATCGGTATCTTCGGTTGGGAGGTCGCGCCCTGGCTCCTGCTGCAGGCAGTTGCCGGATTCACCTTCCTCGAAGCCGCGAACTACCTCGAGCATTACGGCCTGCTGCGTGGCAAGCGTGCCGACGGCTCGTACGTTCGCTGCAGCCCCGCTGACAGTTGGAACAGCGATCACGTCGTGAGCAATCTGTTTCTCTACCAACTGCAGCGGCACAGCGATCACCACGCCAACCCGAAGCTGCGGTACCAAAGTCTGCGTAGCGCGGCCGAAGCGCCGCAACTTCCGGCCGGCTACGCAGTGATGATCGTGATCGCGTGGATTCCACCGCTGTGGCGCCGGGTGATGGATCAGAGATTGTTGGACTACTACGACGGCGACACAGAACGAATCAACGTCGGCTGATCCGCATCCCTCTCTGAACTGTTCGGAGTTGTCGTCTCAGCGACCGTCGTCCCACACGGTGTTGCCGCTTGCAGTCGTCGACGGGTAGTCCTGGACGGCGTCCCAATGCTCGACGATTTTGCCGTTCTCGTCGAATCGGAAGATGTCCATCGAGCCGCTGCCGGCCGTTCCCTCACCGGACGAAGCGAAGGTCTGAACAAAGACGAAGTCGCCCTCGGCTACCGTCCGTGGAAACTTGGTGGCCTTGTCTTCGGTAACGGGTTCGATCCCGGCCAGTGCGGTGACAAATGCGTCCTTGCCGTCAGCGAACGAGGGGTTGTGCTGCGTGTAGGTCGGACCGACCAGCTGGTCGGCAGCCTCGGCGGCTTTGCCTTCGTTGAAGGCGAGCTGCAGGAACGTCAACGCGTTGGCCGTGTTGCGCTCCAAGACTTCTGACGACTTGGACGGCGACGAGGTGGGTCCGTCGAACATCGTGTTCGGATTCGCGGACGTTTCCGGCACGTCTTGAATGGCATCCCAGTGTTCGACGATCTTGCCGTTGTCGACGCGGAAGATGTCGAATACCGCCTGGCCGCGGTCGCCGGGTGCAGACGTGGTGTGGGACTGGAGGGCAACCAGATCGCCCTCGGCGAAAACGCGAGTGATCTCGGCATGCAATCCGGGTGTGGCCTCGACGTAACCGCCTATGCCGCTGACAAATCCGGCTGCCCCATCGGCGGCGGTGGGGTTGTGCTGGATGTAGACGTCGCCAAGGTACCGGTCGGCGGCTTGCTGAACCTGACGGCCGTTGAACGCCAGTTCGTAGAAGTCCGTGACGACGGTCTTGTTGGATTCGAGTTGATCGCCCTGTTCGGCAACAACGCTCGTGGACGTCGTAGAACTGCTGGGCGTTGCGGATTCCGCGTCGTTGGAGCACGCGGTGAGCAGGAGTGCGGCGGCAGCGGGAACAGTCATCCAGGCTGCGCGCCTACGAAGGTTGCTCATATTCAGTGTGCGACGGTGAAACGCTGGCGACGGTGGGCCGGAGTCTCGATCTCGTCGACAAAAGCGTGTGCGTAGTCTTCGCCCGCGATGGCGGAGTTGCCCTCGGCGTCCGTCAGGAGAATGTCGCCACCCAACTGGAACGATCCCTTCGGGGCGACGCCGGCATGGGCACCGAACGCAGCGGCCGGGCTCACGTAGAACCAGTCGACATTGCTGTCGGTCGCGCGGAGCGCATCGAGGACGTCGGCGTGAGCGAGTGCCTCACCCTTGTATGCGTCCGGGAAGTCGGGGGTGTCGACGACGCGTGGCCCACCCTCGGAGACCAACAGGCTGCCGGCGCCACCGACTACGGCAATGCGAGCACCGTTGCGTGCGGCGGCATCTGCGAGGGGAGTGACGGCGTCGAGCAGGCGCTTGCCGTCGATCTCGCGAGCGGGGATGGCAACGACAACGACGTCGTTGTCTGCCGTGATCTGCTCCACGATCGTGTTGTCGTGAACAGAACCCTGCACGACATTCGTGTCGGTTCCGGACTGCGCGCTGCGAGCGACGACGGTTACCTCGTGGCCGCGTGAAGCGGCTTCTTTCGCGATTGCGCTTCCTGCAAAACCGTTTCCACCGAATACTGCGATCTTCGACATGGGGTGTGCCTTTCCTTGATGTCGTCGTTGTGCTTGTAGTAGTAAATTTATTCACCCCGAGGTGCATTGTCTCGGTCAGATGCGGGCATTCCTTGGTGAAAAACAGACATCATGATGACGATGGGCCGACTGCTTCGGGTCGGCGTTGCGAACCGTAGGGTTGGTACATGACTCTCACCGCCGACAACAATGCAGGTCCAGTGGCAATCGAGCGCTCGGACGTCGAAGCTGCGCGGACTCGTATCGCGGGACTGGCGCGGCGTACTCCGATCTTTCGCACTGCGCTACCGACGCCACAGGGTGAGGTACCGGTTCTGTTCAAGCTCGAGTACCTCCAGCACGGCGGTTCCTTCAAAGTGCGCGGCAGTCTCAATGCAGTGGAACGAGCGGTCGCCGACGGCACCATGCCCGATGCCGGCGTGGTGATCGCGTCTGGCGGCAACGCTGCAATCGGGGCCGCGTGGGCAGCGCGGCGACGAGGACTCACCTGCACAGTGGTGGTGCCGGAGACAGCGCCTGATGCCAAGGTGAAGGCTCTCGGAGAGTTGGGTGCAACCGTTCACAAGGTAGGCGACCGGTATGCACTCGCTGCTGCCGCTGCGGCGGACATCGCACGCACCAGCGGTGCGCTCGAACTGCACGCCTACGACCTGCCCGACATCGTCAGTGGGGCCGGCACCATCGCTCTCGAGATCGAAGACGACGCATCCGGACCGATCACGTATTGCGTTGCAGTCGGCGGCGGCGGATTGGTCTCTGGAATCGTCGCGGCGGCTCGTCCCGAAGATCACGTGGTAGCCGTCGAGCCGACCGGGGCTGCCACCTTGCGCACCTCGCTCGATGCGGGGCGTCCGGTGGATATCGAAGTAAACAGTATCGCCGGAGACTCGTTGGGGGCTACACGAATTGGTGCCATCGCCTGGGAGACACTGCATGAGAGTTCGGTAGACAGTGTTGTGGTCGAAGATGATTCGATCCGGCAAGCGCGGGCATTCCTGTGGCGGGAGTTCCGGATTCTGGTGGAGTTGGGAACCGCAGCAGCATTGGCTCCGGTTCTGAACGGAACGGTGTCGCCGCCGTCCGACGGTGAACTGTGCGTGGTTCTATGCGGAGCCAACACACATCCGACCGACCTGTAATTCAGCGTATTTGTTTGCCTGCGTGTGAGAAAGTCGCAGGTGGGTACCTCTCGCAGTATGAGTACCAGCAGCATTATCTGGATAATTGTTGCCGTGGTCGTGGTGATAGCGATCGTGGCCGCACTCCTGTGGGTGGCGCGAAACAGGCGTGACGAGCGTCGTCACATCGAGGCAGAACAGATCCGCGAAGACGTCGCAGACAAGTCACTGCAAGTAGGCGAGCGCGAGGCGCGGGCAGAAGAGACAGCAGCCAAAGCGCGCATGGTGCAGGCAGAGGCCGACGCCAAAGCGGCGGAAGCGTCTGCGCTGCAACATCATGCAGCGCAGCATCGGAAAGAGGCGACGAGTTCTCGCGAGGAACTGAACCAGCAACGAGATCATGCAGACACGATCGACCCCAAGGTTCCCAACCCCGAAGAACCGCGGTCGACGCCGGATCAGAACCCTCGAAACCCTTGATCTCGAAACACTTGATGCAGGCGTTCGAGGGAACTGTCTGCCCGTATATGGTTCGACGATCATGATGAATAAAGAATCGTCACCGCACGACCAGAAGAGCGTTGCGTCCACGGCGGCTGACGTCGCACAGAACAATGTCTTCGAGCGCTTTGCCCGTGCCGGATTCGTCGTCAGCGGTGTGGTTCATCTGCTGATCGGATATATCGCGATCCGCCTTGCTCTCGGTGGATCCGGGTCTGCGGACCAATCGGGTGCGATGGCCGAGTTGGCAGGAAAGCCGGGGGGTGTCTTCGCTCTGTGGGTCGGCGTCGTTGCCTTCCTTGCCATGGCGTTGTGGAGATTGGCCGAAGCTGCGTTGGGAAGCTCGTCGTCGCCGTCCTCTGACGACAAGAAGAAAGAGTTCTTCAACCGTGCAAAGGCTCTGGGCATTTCGCTCGTCTATTTCGGTTTTGCGTTCACTGCATTCGGATTCGCCCGCGGTAGCGGGAAGTCCAGCAGCGGTCAGAGTGCGGGGATCACGGCGCGTTTGATGGAGAACACGCTTGGAACTATCGCATTGGTGATCGGCGGGATCGCGATCATCGCCGTTGGTGTGTACCACGTGTACAAGGGCGCGAGCCAGAACTTCCTCGATGATCTGAAAGGCACACCCAGCAACTTCGTGCGCCGACTCGGAACCGTCGGGTACGTCGCCAAGGGCTTGGCCATCGCTGCAGTCGGCATTCTGGTTCTTCTTGCGGTCAACAGTTCCGAACCCGGCAAGTCCTCCGGACTCGACGGAGCGTTCAAGACGCTGGGCGCGCAGCCGTACGGAGTGGCGCTGCTGATCCTTGCCGGATTGGGCATCATCACCTACGGGCTCTACTGCTTCGTGATGGCGCGCTCGACGAAGATGTAGCGCCTGTAGGCAAGTGGGCCTATCCGAATGACCCGGTCTGGAAGCCGACGTCGCTGCCCGACGAACTTCCCGTCGAGCTACCGAATATGGGTCGTCTCGGAACCAGATCATGCATCAGGTTCACGGCTGCAGGGTCGATCATCGCCGCATTTCCACCGTTCGCCAGAATCGTGATCGACCAGCCGCTGTCGGGAACCAGCAGGGTGATGCAGTTGGATCCCGAGCTGTCTCCGTTTTTCTTGGCGAACCGTTGTGGGAAGTTCGGCGTCGGGGGTTGGAGCTGCCACGCCATTCCCATTCCGAATGCAGGATTCTCCGGAGCTTGCGTGTCGATCTGCTCGAGCATCGAGGTCAGGACTGGTTTGAGCGGGTTGTTTCCGTAGCCGAGAGTTGTTGCAGCCCAAATCGACATGTCCTCGGCGGTGCTGACCAGCCCACCCCCTCCTGCGATCGCACCCGTGTTGTTCCACAGAGGCGCTCGTGTGCCGTCGAGGTGGTACGGAACGGCAAGGTCGGTTGCTTTGGTCTCGATCACGGTACCCATCATCCCGAGCGGGTCGGTGATTTCGCGGGCGACTGCCGCCGCGAATGGTGGCTTCTCTTGTCCCGGAATGATTTTGTCGGCCATGAATGTGCCGAGCAGTCCGAACCCGAAGTCCGAGTACAGCCAGTGGCTACCGGGGGCGAACTCCAAGGCGCCGGCGTCTTGGAGTCCTTTCCAGAGCATATTTCTGGTGTACTTCGCCTTCTCGTCCGTGCACGATCGTGTGGGATCGGCACACCCCGCCGAAAGATTGGGCGGGTCGTCGCTCAGGCCGGAACGGTGGGTGACCAGTTGGCGAAGCGTGATCTCCTCGCCGCCGATGCCTTTCGGCAGCGGGTTGCCATCCGAATACTTGCTCGCCAGGTCGTCCAATCCGACTTCTCCCCGAGCGATCAGTTTCGCCAGTAGTGCAGCGGTGAAGGTCTTGGTCTCCGAGGCGATCTCGAATTGCGTTCGTGGAGTGACTCTCACGCCGTTTTCGACGTCGGCCTGGCCGTAGTGGTACGTAGTGGCGACACTCGCCTTGCGGTTCTTCTCATCCGGTTTGACGATGGCGAAGGCAAGGCCGGGGACTCCGCTGTTCAGCAGTGTCTCTGCGACGCGTTGCACCGCTTGGGCTTCAGCAGGATCGCCGACCCGCGAACCTGGATTGGGTGCCGTGGGGCCGGCGGCGCCGGCGGTCGAGGAGGTCGCGAGGGTTATGACCGCGGTTGCCGCCAGCCCTGCAACGCTGATGAACTGTCGTCGTGACGTCCGGGCGGACCCTCGATCCTGGTTATCCATTGTTTGCACATTACAACCAAAGTCGACTGGTTTGACTGTTTTGTCGGAATTGCCAAGGTGTGGTCCTTAGGCGATGGTTTCGCTAAATCACGCCGCCGTTGACGTAGATGACCTGGCCATTGACCCAACGAGCTGGGCCGGCGAGAAATGCGACAGCCTCCGCGATGTCCATCGGTGTGCCGAGGCGTTCCAGGGGAGCCAGCTTGGACAGGTTCTCCACTGTAGCTTCGTCTTTCCCGTCGAGGAACAGATCGGTGGCCGTGGGGCCTGGGGCTACGGCGTTGACCGTGATATCGCGTCCCCGTAGCTCTTTCGCGAGAACCAGAGTGATCGCGTCGACAGCACCTTTGGTGGCGGCGTACGCGGCATAAGTCGGAAATGCCAGCTTCTTCACGGAGGTGGAGAAATTGATGATCGCACCACCGCGCCGGACACGTCTGGCTGCCTGCTGGTCGACCACGAAGGTCCCTCGGACGTTGGTCCGATGCATCCGATCGAAATCGTCGAAGTTCAGTTCTGCGACGGTGGAGAGGATCATGATTCCGGCTGCATGGACGACGACGTCGATGCCCCCGAACTCCTCCTCGACCGTATCGAACAGGGCCGCGACTTCACCTTCGTCGGCGACGTCCGCATGCACCGCTATGGCGCGACCGCCCGCAGCGACGATGGCGTCAGCTGTTTCCTGGGCGCGTTGAATGTTTCCTGAATAGTGCACGGCGACAGCCATTCCGTCGGCGGCGAGCTTCTCGGCAGTCGCTCGCCCGATGCCGCCGGAAGCGCCAGTGACGATGGCGATGCGGGTGGTGGTGTCAGTCATGATGTAACTCCTGAACTGGTTTCGGTTGCATCGGACAGCTTGCGAAGCCACTCTCGTAGTAGGCCGACTTCGTTGGCGGAGAGAGAAGTTGAATCTGCGGCGGCCAGTTGGGCGTCGAGAGTAGATGCAACTCTGTTGAGTGAGGTTTCCGGGTGGGCGCCGGATTCGTCGATGATGGACGCGAAGATTCCGTCGCGAACTCGCTGTGACAGCGTCGGATCGGGGTACTGTTCCGGCCTGACGACGAGCATCAGAGCGACGCCCGCATTGGCGGACATCACCATCTGCGTAGCCACGTCGACCGATACGGTCAGAACACCTGCCGCAGCGCATCGTTGGAGAACGGATCGAAGTAGCGCCTGAGCCTGCAGGGCGGTGTCGGCGCTCTGGGCGGAAGGTGAGTGCATCAAGCGGTAGTGAGCGGGATGCGCGAGCGCGAAGGCGGTGTGCGCATCCCAGCCGGCCCGTAGATCGGCAACGGGGTCATCGGAAGGTGTCGCAGCGCGTTTACCTTCGAGGTATTCGAAGAAGCCCGCCTCGACGACGGCTGCGAGCAGACCGTCCTTGTCGCCGAACTGACGGTAGAGCGCGGGGGCGCCGACGCCGGCCATCTCGCACACGGCGCGGGTGGATATGTCGCCGTTGGGGGAGGTGTTGAGCAGCTCGGTTGCCGCGGCCAGAATCTTTGCTCTCGAGCTCATAAAAACAACGCTAACACAACTATGTAATCGTTGCTATCGCCGGTTTGGTCGTGCGAACGAACTACAGACACAGGCGCCAGAACTTGATCAGATGAGTGAGCCGGTCCGGCCACGGTTCTGTGTGGAGTGACGGCTAGAGCCGTTCTGTTCTCACACTCTGAACGAAGGAATCCTGGTGATCGACTCGGAAACTACTGTTGCGCAAAATAATTCGCATTTCGGTTATCTGGGGTGGATTCTGCGGGTCATCAGTGTCGTGGCGTGCGTTGCGGTTGCAACGGTCGTTGTCTCGCTGACGCTCGGGCCGCCATTCGCGCGGGCCTGGGCACAGTGGGTTGCTCGTCATCTAGGTGGGGACTTCGAGACGGGAGTCGTTGTCGGATTTGTGACTGGGCTTCTAGGCGCCGCTGTGACTTTGTTTGCAGCGCTGATGAGTTCGTTGGCGTGGCGGCGTCGCGGTGGCCCGGCATTGTCGCTTGGTGTCGGTGCCATTGCCATGCTTGCCGTTATTCCCGGCGCAGTGAATTTGAGTATCGCGGTCGGTGCAGCAGGATCCGGTGTGAGGGCGGCGGGGAGGATCCTCGACGTCGACGGGCCGGCGTTTCGTGGAGCCTGGATAGCCGGATCTGTGGCGGGGCTGTTGCTGTATATGGCCGCGGCGCTGCTGTTAGGGAGGAGCCTTCGTTCGACGTTCGGGCCTGTCAGGCAGGTGGCGGCACCGCTCCCTGGGGTGGTCGGCTACACCGCCGATGGCCGACCCGTTTTTGCACAAGTGGGCTTCACATCGGACGGGATTCCGGTACTCGCAGATCAACTTGAAGCGCGTTATCCAGCGCGACCAGCGGTCGGCACGAATGCCTTGGCCATCGTCGCACTTGTACTTGGAATCTTCGGTGGAGTTCTTGCTATTCCAGTGGGCCATGTGTCGTTGAACCAGATTCGCCGTTCCGGCGAAAGTGGGCGAGGATTGGCAGTGGCCGGACTCGTTCTCGGTTATCTGTCGCTGGTCGTCGTCGTAGGTGTCGTATTCGTGGCTGTGTCCGCGGCCTATCGATAATTTGGGTCGCGCGTCAGAGTTGGGTGGGCTGGAGTGGCTCGATGTCGGAGGTGCGAGGTCCGAACAGGCCCATAGCCCGGGTGCGAATGGACGGTAGTGCTTCGTGGATGCTCCCGCCGAGGCGGTGGAGAGAGTTGAACGAGCGTGATTCCCAAACCGGAAACTCTCCGTCGGTGTCGCGTGATGCTGTGTCCCACAGGAGGGCGTCACCGTTTTCGCTCCATCCGAAAACCTGCAGCGAGTCGGGGAGTGACCAATCGCCGTCGGGTTCGATCATCCAATCGAACTCGTCATCCTGTCCTTCTCTGTAGACCGAATGAAGATGGGCGGTGAGGTTGCGGGCGCGCCCTTGCCAGCCGTCGGCAAATCCGGGAAGGACGGGCGGATAGATGAGCCAGAGTCCGAAGGTCCGCGCCCAACCTGCGTGCCTGATGAATGCGCGATATGAATCGGGGAAGCCCTGCCGGTCGGGAAATCGATAGGAATCCATAAGGGCAAAATCGATATGCGCGAGCGTCGGTCGGCCGTCTACCGTCAGCGCGTTGGTTCCCTGTGCAAACACACCCTCAACGCTAGCAATAGGGGATACCGTGCCGCCCTTTCCGGCTATCGAAGCACGCCGGAATGGGTCACCGAGGCGTTTGCTCGGTGACCTCCGGGTTCAGAGTCGCGTGGTGGAGCGGCGGGGTTTCCGGTCGGGGTCGATGCCCGGTGGTGGGATGAACCATGGCAGGTGATCGGTGCCCATTCGGATTTCCCATTTGCCGGTGAATCCGGGTTTTCGGTGCATCAGGGTGTGGTGGGTTCGGCAGAGCAGGACCAGGTTGTCCATGACGGTTGGTCCTCCTTTGGCCCAGTGTTTGATGTGGTGTGCGTCGGTCCAGGCGGGGACGCAGTCGCAGCCGGGGAAGGCGCAGCCTTTGTCGCGGGCGATCAGGGCGGTGCGTTGTGCCGCGGTGACAAGCCTTTTCAGTGGGGTGACGTCGAGTGGGGCGCCGTTTTCGTCGAGGAGGACGGCGCCGAGCATGCAGTCGCAGGCGATCATGCGGGTGCGGCCGACGCTCAGTGGTCCCATCCAGGGCATGTGGCCGACATCGAGATCGTGAAAGTCGAGATCGTGAAAGTCGAGATCGAGCATGCCGGGATCGTCGTCCTCGGAGGGGACAGGTGTTGAGCCATCACTCGTTGTGGCGCATTCATGGTGGTAGGCCAGGTCTTTGGCGTTGATGTGCACGTTCAGGTGGGGGCGTTGGCCGCCGTCGATGCCGGTGGCAGCGTTGTCGAGGTAGCGCCGGATGAGTTCTGCCATGGCGTCTGCGTTGCGTGTGGCGGCGGGTCGTTTGTCGGGTGTGCCGTCCTCGGCGGGGGTGGGCATGGAGAGGTTGGAGAGGGCGGAGAGAAGCATTTCGCCGGTCACTCCGTCGAAATCGCCTCGGACGGCGATTCTTCCGTTGAGGGTGGGGGAGATGCGCAGTTCGTTGCGGTCGGTGTCTTCGCTTGGTGGTGGGTCGTCGGATTCGAACATGTGCTCGAGGACGCTGATGGCGTAGCGCAGTTTGACGGTGGTTGCTTCGGTTCCGGATGCTGCGGCGAGGAGTGTGTCGCGGCAGTACGGTAGTGCGGCGTCGGGCATTGCCTTGGGTGGGGATTCGCAGAACGCCACGATCAGTGCTGCGTGCTCGAAAGTGAGGTCACCGGCATCGAATTGGTCTTCGATCTCGGGAAACGACCGTAGCGCTTTTCCCAGGGCTGCGATTCTTCTGCCGGTGGAGATCTGCAGCATGGTGTGGTTCGCGAGCCATTGTCCGGTGCCGCGGTAGCAGAGTACTTGTTCGTCCGCGTTCAACGTCAGGGTGTCGACGGCGGCCACTCGAATGGCTTCCAGGCGAAGGATTTCCGCTGACGCGGTGATGGCGATCTCGCGGACGTCGCTGGGGTGAAGCCGCCACAATCGTCCGCGCACACCCACGGCGGAGCTGTTGACCACGTCGGTGACAGCATCTTCGGTGATGTTGATCGTCATGAGAACCCCCCGTTCTACCTTCCATCATACTCGAACATACTTTCGAGTCAAGGGCTTTTTCGGGAAGGTGAGGTGGGCCCGGCCGTCGTGATTCTGTTGTTCGAGAACAGGTTCCGTCATTACTCGACTCGTTGGAGGAAGGGGTGAGGCCAGGCGCCGAGTGCGAGAACGGCGAGGATCGTCTGGACTAGTCCGGTGGTGAAGAAGATGCCCTGCAGCGGCGACCAGGCGAGAACGATGGCGATCTCGACGAAGATCCAGATCATCATGGTCAGGCCGGCGGCCGCGTGCAGGCCCCACGTCAGACGGAACCTGTTGTGCTGAGCGAAGAGCGCGGCGGCCTGGATGCCTCCGACGACAACGCCGAGGAGGATTCCGGGCCAGAAATATGAAGGGAAGACGGTTCCCTCGATCCACTCAGGAGGCAGGCCCATCCCGCCGCCGATCGTCAGGCCCGCCATTCCTACGAGCGCAGAGAGCAGGTTTAGCCACGCGATGGCGGACAGACCGATCCGGAGACCCCGTGGAGGGAGCGATGTGGACGTCATGCCTGACAACGATAGAGAGGGTCAGTCGAGCCCGTCCATGTTCCTGCGCGTTGCCGCGCTGGCAGCGTCGGCATCACCCGCGACGATGGCTTCCACTAGATCTCGGTGGGCAGCGGCTTCGTCGTCGATCGATTCGGGGTCTCGCGCCGCGACGTCGGCGATCACGTGGAGGGCCGAGTTGCGGAGCGTTTCGATGAATGAATCGAACACCATCGACAACACGCTGTTGTGCGCAGCATTCACCACGGCGCGATGTAGTTCCATGTCAGCGTCGACAAATTCTGTTGGTGTCGAAGCATTTTCACGGGCTTCGAGTGCTGCCTGTAACAGATCGACGTCGGCGGAAGTCCGGCGCATGGCAGCCAGGCGGCCCGCTTCCACTTCCAGAAGTCTGCGTACTTCGTAGACTTCGCGGCGGTCCGAGCGTTTGAGTTCTCGCTCGAGTTCCGTGACCGGTGTCGAGGACATGACGTAGGTGCCGGACCCTTGATGCGAGTAGAGCTGGCCCGACGCAATCAGTGCGCGAACGGCCTCTCTGCCGGTCGAACGCCCGACTCCGAGGAGTGTGCTCAGATCCTGTTCGTTCGGGATTTTGGTCCCGACCGGCCACTCGCCGTCGCCGATGAGGCGCGCAAGTTCGTCCGCGGCTTTCTGTACCAGCGACTGCTGCTTGATCTGGCGCACTGCCATGTGACTGCTCCTGACTGACTCGGTGAACCGCAATGGAGCGGCTCACCGAGTAATACTTCATGTCCTCCGATGAATCTTCAGACTACGGGGCCGTCTTATGGTTTATCGAAGGGCGATGACGTCCAGTTCGCGCTCCGTCTCGTCTTCCGGGTCGAGGCGTCGATCGCGCAACGTGAATGCGATGACGGCGCCGACGAACAGCACTGCAGTTGTCGCCCCGATCGCCATGCGCGGTCCGAAGTGATCTGCCAGGTAGCCGAACAGCGGAGATGCGATGCCTCCCACGGACATCGCGAGTCCGAGCGTCACCCCACTTGCTGTGCCGGGGCGATTCGGTAGGTAGTCCTGCGCCAATGTCACCTGTGGCGCGAAGGGCAGGAACATAGCAAATCCGAGACAGACGATTCCCAATTCGGCAACTGCAACGTTCGGAGCGGCAGCGAGCAGCGCCAGTGAAGGTACCGCAAGCAGGTAGCCGAGTCGGATGGATGCGCGTCGACCACGACGGTCCGCGAGGACTCCTCCCAGTAGCGTTCCGGCCGCTCCTGCCAATGTGAAGGAGGACAACACGATTGCAGCGCTCGAGGACGATCCGTTCAGTGCGTTGAGCACGAACGGTGAGACCAACGACAGTGTGGTCACGTACGGAATTGACCAACAGACCGTTACCAGCACGAGTCGTGTGAACGAGCGCCAATCGTCTGACACGGGACCGTTCGCTGCCAGTTGCGCACTCAACGACTGGGCTGACTCGGCCGCACCCGTGTTGGCCGATCGCGACTGGGCGACCATCCACCAAATAGCCGCCACCACTGCAGGAACTGCGAGTAGATAGCCGCCGGACAAACCGAGTGAGCCAACCACGAGCGTGACAAACGGTGGCGCCAGCGAGGCGCCCAACGTACCGCCCACGGAGAACACGCTCATGGCTTTCTGTGAATGACCTCCAGCCGCGCGTGCCAAATTTGTGGCGGGAGGATGGTATGCGGCGATGCCGATGCCGGCCACGGCAATTGCCAGCCAAGTGACGATGTAGGTGGTGCTCATCGCTGCCACGACAATGCCTGCTGCGGCCGTCACAAAACCTGTGGGTACCAGCCAGTTTCGGCTCTTTCGATCGACCAGCATGCCGAATGCAGGTTGCACGACACTGGATAGTCCGGTCGCGGCGAGCGTGATTCCGGCGACCGCGGAATAGGAATATCCGCGTTCGAGCATCATGAACGGCAACAGCGCAGGCACAGCCCCCTGGTACAGATCGTTCACGACGTGTGTGCCGGTGAGAAATGCAACTTGCCCCTTCTTCATCTCCTTGGGCATCCCTTCGTTCAGGTCTTCAAGTCCTCAGGTCCTCTGAGGACTTGAAAGCTATCACGAACCCGCGGGCGCACGGTTGCGTTGGAGACCTGGATCTCATTCGAGACGACTGACTAACTCTCAGCAGTCGCGGCGTTGCGGGCGGCGAGTTGCGCGAAAGCGTGGGTAAGTTCTGCCGGGCCGACGACATCGATGTCGGTGTCGAATCGGTTGAAGGAGGCTGCCAGCGCCATCCAAGACCATGATCCGGCTTCGAGACTGCACTGCTCGGGGCCAAGATCTTCGACGATGCCTTCCCCGACAAAGGGAAGAACATAACTGGCTGGTCGATGGAGAACGACCTTGCCGTGGCACGGCCAATTGTTGATATGTTCCGATCCTTTGAAGCGCGCGGACACGTATTCGCTGACGTCGCCGCCGGGGATTTCCTTCGGCGTGAACCGGGGACCGTTCGGGGTGCGTGGGGTGATGCGATCGGCGCGGAAGATTCGCCAGTCGTCTCGCGCGAGATCCCACGCGACGAGGTACCAGCGACGCTTGGAGGTCACCAGATGATGCGGCTCCACTCGGCGCGGGGGTGTTATTTCGCTGTTGTCGGTTGAGTGGTCGTTCGAGTAATCGAAGCGGAACACCTCGCGACCGCGGACTGCAGCGGAAATCGCTACGAGCACCTCAGGGGACACGGAGTCTGCGTCGCCGGAACCGGCCGAAATCGTGGTGAAACTGAGCGCGTCGAGGCGATGGCGCAGACGCGACGGCATCACTTGCCGCACAGTGGTCAACGCTCGAACCGCATCCTCTTCGATACCGACGCCGGTCAGCGTCGCCGCCTGCAGCGCAACTGCCAGTGCGATGACCTGATCGTCGTCGAACAGCAGGGGTGGCAGCTCGCTGCCGGCGTCGAGTCGGTATCCGCCGTCCGGGCCCATGGTCGCCGCAATGCGGTAACCCATCTCCCTGAGCCGGTCGATATCGCGGCGGACCGTGCGATGGCTGATGTCGAGCCGCTCGGCGAGTAGAGCGCCCGGCCAGTCGCGTCTCGTCTGCAAGAGGGACAGCAGATTCAAGAGTCGAGTGGTGGTCGCCATGCGGTGAGACTACGACGAGTCTAGGACGAAAACAGTCCTATACGGCTGTGAGAGTCGACGTTGTCAGGGAAAACCCGAGCGACGTTCGTACCAGGAGCAGACATGAGCATCAAGACAACGACCCACCTCAACTTCCGCGGAGACGCCCGCGCGGCTCTGGAGTTCTACCAGTCCGTCTTCGGTGGCCAGGTCACGATCGCAACCTACGGCGACTTCGGGATGCCCAAGGAGGTGCCCGGCGCTGAGAACGTCGTGTTCGGCCAGGTGGAGACAGAGGACGGCTTCTGTGTGATGGCATACGACATCCCTGGACAGTCGGGCGGCTCGGCCGGCAACGCAGGCTCGACACACCGCGAGAACGGCACCACGATCACCGACCAACCGTTCTTCGTCTCGGTTCGCGGTGAAACCCTCGAAGAGGTGCAGAACTACTGGGCCGAACTCTCTGCTGGTGCATCGATCATCGAGGGTCTTGCCGCCGCGGCGTGGAGCCCCGGTTTCGGCATGCTCACCGATGCGTTCGGGGTGACGTGGATCCTCGACGTCGCTGCCGGCGAAAACCCGGCCTAGCTACTCCCCGTGCTGCGGCGCGCGTTCCGAGTCACCGCGTCGCAGCACCTTCGTCATTGCGGCATCGAGTCCTGTGTCGCCGAGGCAGTCACAGTGCCTTTGTCGTGAACAGCAGGTCCCCGTGGATTTCGTGAGGCTCCGCATGGTCGGTCGCCACGAATACGAGTTTTTCCAGCACACGGCGAGAAGCGCCGTTCCAGTCACGGACCGTGGCCCACAGACGTCGATAGCCTGATGCCTGCGCCCATTGGATTACCGCCCATGAGGCCTCAGTCGCATATCCCTGACACCATGCCCTACGGAGAAATTCGAATGCCAGTTCAGGCTCTCCGTCAGGTCCGTGCTCAGTCTCGATCAGGCCGCAGTAGCCGATGACGTCATGGGATCCTTTACGCTCCACCGCCAGTAGACCGGGTTGGTGTGAGCGACTGCGAATCTGGTCCTCGATGTCTCCGATGGAGGGTCGACCATCGGAATCGATCCGACGATGCGGTGGGACACGAGGATCGCGCTCACCCCAGAGCTCCCGCAAGACAACGGCATCGGGCACACGGAACGGTCGCAGAAGCAGTCGGTCGGTCTCTAGCGAATTCTCCCGTTCGGACTGTGAAAGGGCGTCCATGTCATGGACTCTATCGGTGCGGATCACCTGCGGGCCGCGACGTACCAAATCGCGATGATCAACAAGGTTGCGGCCGAGGAGTATGCGAGGAAACCTCCCATATCGAGCCAGTTGGCCTCCCCGAACGGGCCCGGCTGTATCGGTGACGTCTCGACTGCGCGACTGCCTCGCCGTGAAAGGTGGATCCACCACACCACAGAGTTGCCGAGGCCCCATGTCAGCAGTAGCCATCGGAGTGCCCTGTCGGCAGAGGGACGGTCATAGCTGCTTTGGCGCATGATCGAGTGTCCACCCTCCGGTAGGAAAACCACGCGTTTTCGGTTATTGCAGATTCGGCGGTCGACATCGTGGACCTCGACCGTCACGGACCGAGGTCCGACCCCGGACACGACGAAGCCGCCGGACACCTGCAGGTGTCCAGCGGCTCCAACGCGTCGGTGCCCGTCTTGCGCCTCTCGGCAAGTGGCCACTCGAAGTGGCAATTCTGGGGTGGTACCCGGGGCAAAGAACCGAACACCGACACCATCTCCAACGAACCTCCACACGGAGTTATTCCATGCTGACTTGTGCCGCGGTCAATCGTGGTCCTGCTCATCGCTCAGCTCCAGCAGAGCTAGCGACAACGGCTTCGATTCTCTGAGGTGCGCGTCGTAGCACCTCGGGGATTGCCTGGGTATGAGATTCCCTGGTCAGTAGGCGAAGCACGAGAACGGCTCAGGCCCTCATCTCGGTGTGAGATGGGGGCCTGAGGTGAGGATCTGAATCAGCCGGTGACACCGGTCAATTCGTTCGGGGCGTGATCGAGGGTGGTCTCGGTCAGGATGCTGCCGTCCTCGAGGTCGACTGCGATCAGCTTCTTCGACGCTGGGTCGGTGACGTAAGCGGTGTGATCTTCTACGAAGAGCGCGGGCCTGGGCTCTTGCCATTTGGTGGGCTCGGTCCATGCGTCTATGACGGCGATCTTCTTGGTGACGACGCCGGTGTTCGGGTCGATGACGTGGATGGCGCCGTCGGTGCCGAGCACCAGTGCCTCTCCGTGTGGTCCGCGGCCGAGTGAGCGGAAGGTGTAGCTGGTGCCGAGGTCGACGAGCTTGAGTTCGGACGTCGTCGTGTTGGTCAGCGAGACCCGTTGCGGACGTTCGAGTTCGGCGTCCTTGTCGGTCTTGTAATCACCCAGCACGATGTCCGACTCCTCCGAGCCTGCCTGATTTCCGATGCGACCGTATGCATCCGGACTCTGGACCTTGGTGATCGCTCCGTTCTTGTACACGAGCAACCCGTCTTGGCAGCCCAGCACGATGGCTTCGCCGGTAGCGACTGCTTCGCCGTGGACACCGGGGCACTGTTCGTTGCGCAGGATTTCCTTGCGGTCGGCATCGAGGACAGCTATGCCGTTGCGGGACTCCGAATTTCCGATGGTCGTCAACAGACTGCCGTCGGCAAGTGCGACCGCGACGCCGTGATGGGGTTCCGGGGTGGTGTACGTCTCGACGCGAGGCTGACGTTTTGCCAACTGAACCGGGTCGAAGATCTCGACCAGTCCCGAGCCGTCGTTGAAGAGGACCGTCTTTCCGGCATGGCGTACGACGTGTCCGGGCTCGTTGGCTGCGAACTCGACCTCGGACATCGCGGGATCGGCTGTGTAGTAATGAGAATGATCACCGTGAGCCGAAGACCACGTGCCGGTGTCGAGCACCTTGAATGCTTCGCCGGCAGAGATCATGACGTGGCGACCGTCGCCGGCCGGGTTGAGTCGGGTGAAGCCGTCGATCTCGGTCTCGCCGACCACGTCGAGGGAAGTTGCATCCAGCACCAGGACGCCGCCGTCGTACGACACGGCGAGACGTGGTGTTGCCGAGGCCTGTTCGGTTGGTGCGGCCGACGTCGTGGTCGTGGTTTCGGACTGGGCGGAGTCCTTGTTGTCGGACGAGCAACCCGTAACGAGGGCGAGTGAGAGGCCTACTGATGTGGCAAGGGTGAGGCGCCGCGACATGCGGGTGTTGAGGTGCATGGGTATAGATCTACTGCTTAATGTAAATGATTGTCAAAGTCGAGTATGCGAATATTCGCATGTCAGGTGTAGTCGGCTCGTTCGAGCATGCGCGAGGCGATGACCCCGAAGACGAGTCCCCAGAAAGCGGCTCCGATATTGAGTAGTTCGATGTCGGAGATCGTCACGAGGAACGCGATCAAAGCGCCGAAGGTGAATTTCCCGCCGAATGCGGTCACGAAGGCTCCCTGTAAGGCCTTGAGCATGGCCAGACCACCCAGAGTGACGATGAATGCCGTCGGAGTTCCCAACATCATCGCGACGAAAGTCGGGGCGAACAGTCCGAAGACGACGGCGAGTAAGCCGCAGAAGATTCCGGCGGTGTATTGGCGTGTCCGCTCTCCCGACGCCGTGAGCAATGCGTTCGTCGGCCCGGTAAGGCACGTCGAGACACAACCCACCGCCGCGTTCACGAGAGAGAACACACCGCAGGCAACCGTTGCCGCCCCGATCGGCGGTTGATGACCCGCTGCGCGGAGGACTGCGATTCCTTGGCCGTTCTGGACGACGACGACTGTGATCGCCAGCGGTACAACCAGTTCGATCATGGCCTGCCAAGACCAGGTTGGCGTGGTCAGTATCGGATGCGCCAGCCACTCGTGCGCGTCGCCGGCGGAGTTGAATCTTCCGGCCGCGAGTATCACGACCACGCCGACGATCAACGCGCCGAGAACGGGCGGAACGAATCTTCCCAGCTTGGTGAACACGCTCAGAGCGACAAAGGTGGCGATCATCGGCAGAGCGATCACCGCGTCGTGGGCGGGCGCTTCGACCAAATCCGTTCCGAAATGAAGGAAAACGCCTGCCACCATTGCCATTACGATGGGCAAGGGTAATGCGGCCATGATCGGTGTGACCCACCCTGTCAATCCCAACATCAAGATCAGGGCGCCGGTCGCGAAGAACGCTCCGAGCACTTGCTCCCACGGCAGATGCTCCAACGACGCTCCGACGACAACGGTTCCGGGAATCGTCCAGAGGAAGGCCAGCGGCTGCCGGTACAGCCAGGAAGCCGTGATGGTGAGAATGCCGTTGACGAAGAAGGCACCGAAAAGCCAAGAGGCCAATTGGGCTTGACTCAGTCCACCCGCCAACCCCGCAGCGAGAATGACCGCCACCGGCCCGGTGGCCGAGAAGACGATGCCGATGATTCCGTTGGCAATGGACGTTCCGCCGAAGTCGCGCAAGACCCGCTTCGGGCCGTAGAGCGGTTGCGGGAGTGGCTCGGTGACGACGCGAACGGGCGCGGTCGTCGAAGTGTCCGGCATGTTCTCAGTTCTCCTGATGCGGATCCGAAAGCCCTCGGTCGCGGAACAAAGCCGCGAGTTCGCTCCGTGATCGCAGTCCGAGTTTCGCGTACGCGCGCGTGAGGTGATATTGAATGGTCTTGACGGAGAGGAACAATTCGCCGGCAGCTTCCTTGTTGGACTTGCCCGCTGCGACAAGGTCGGCGACGGCTCGTTCTTGCGGGGTCAGGTCGGTGATTCCCTTCTCCGTCCGCGAGAGGTTCAACCCGCCCGCGCGGAGTTCGCGCTCGCAGCGCTCGACGTAAGTAGCGGCGCCCAACGAGTGATACAGCTCGCGGGCGGCGCGGAGGACGACGTCGGCCTCCGCGCGTTTCCCGGCCCGGCGGAGAGTTTGGCCGTAGGCAAAATTGATTCGGGCTCGGTCGTAGGGGAGCGGCAGCGTCTCGATGCCGAGTAGTGCAGCATCGAAACTTTCTCTTGCCGAGTCGAGTTCGCCCCGTGCGCCGTGGATCCGGCCGCGAACGTAGCCGAGACGTGCCGCAGCTGAGCGGTGCTCCCGACGTCGTGCGGTCTGCTCGTGTGGTTGCAGAAAGGCGTCGGCATCATCAGCTCGCCCGACCATGACCAATGCATTGGCGTAGAGATCGACCCACGGCCAGAAGCCCGGCTCGTCGAGCCATTGTTGCGCCTTGCTCGAGGTGAGCGGAGCCAGCGCCACCAGAACTTCGGCGTAGTCGGCGGCGGCCTCGGCAACCTGGGCCCTGGCGAGAAGTGCAGGAACATACATGATTTCGTAGGCGTGAATGCCGGCGTACGCACGTCGCACATGGTCACGGGCCAGTTCCCAGTTGCCGCGCAGAGCGTGAATCTGTGCTCCCGACCAGTGGACCAACGGCCGGATGATCTCGATCTCGAACCGATCCACCTCGGCACCGGCGCCCTCGACGGTCGAGAGCGCTTCGTCCCAGGCGCCGAGAGCGAATTGAGTGCGGGCGAGCCAGGCCTGTGCCCACAGTGAGATTCTTGCCGAACCACTGGAAAACTCTGTGGACACCGCACTTTCGAGGTCGCGTCTGGCGGACTCCGGGTGGTCCAACGCAAGCTCGAGCCATCCGCGTCCCATCTGGAAGCGCTGTGCTTGGGCTCCGGGGCGGACACGATCGGAGAGTTCGGCGTATGCCGCGAGCGCATTCTCGGTTCTTCCGGTAGCACCGAGCCCGAGACCCTTGATCGCTTCGGACTCCACTGCTGCGGGATCAGAAGGGCCCACCAATTCGACTGCACGGTCAACCCACTCGACGAGCGCCGTGCCATCGAGCCGAGCCAGAGAATGCAGGACCATTCGTTGGGCGATCATCGCAGCGATGCCTGGCTCACGATCCACGCTGCAGCTGTCCCACGCTCTGGTCAGAAGATCGGCGGCCTCGGTCGGTCGCCCTCTATGGATGGCGAGGTAGCCGAGGACGGCGTCGCGGAGAGGCCCGCGCGAAATACTCTCGATCTCCGGCACGAAGACCATGGCGCGGGGGATGTCACCCGATCCGGTCAGCGCGTCGACTCCGCGGAGCAGTCGGTCCTCGTGTTCGGTTCGGGCCGTGGTGAGACGGCTTGCCGTGACCATGGCGTCGGCGACTTCCGACCACGCGCCGTCGGATGCTCGTAGTGATGCGTACGCAACGAGTTCGGCGGCGAGGTCCTCGTCATGTGTGGTGCTGGCAGCGGCAAGGTGGAAAAGCCGTTCACCTTCTCCCCAAGCGATCTCGGCTGCGCGTGTGTGCAGCAGATGCAAGTGCGCGGGTCCCAACGCCCCGCGCACTGCGGCCGTGACCATCGTGCTGCTCAGTGACACCTCGGTGCTGCCGTGCTGCTCGTGGACAGAAAGGAGGCCGCTGGCGAAGGCGCTGTCCAAGGCGCCGACCACGTCGTCGATTTCGGCTAGCTGAGCAAGATGCGACAACGTCGTGCTGCGCCCGACAACTGCTGCGGCTTCGATCAACGTTCGTGCTCCCGCCGAACACGTAGCGAGGGCGGCGGCGATCGATACTGCACGATGGCGAGGGACGGGCAAAGTTCGGTGCCATTGGGTCCAATAGGTAGGTGGCAGCTCGTCGAGAAGCGAGACGATGTCGAGTGTGTTGCCCGCGGTGAAGTCCTGAAGGGCAAGCGCGACGCCGGAGCTGAGGTCGATTCCGCTTCGCATGCGCGCGATGTCGATGATGACGGGTGCGTCGATCGGGCTGATGTGCAAACGCGTCGACCAGTGCAGGTCGAGAATCTGCCTGACATCCTCGCGCAGGAACGGCGTTTCCTCGGCGACGAGGACGAACAGCAGTGGTGCCGTTCGGCCTCGATGGAGGGCGGAGGTGATTGCCTGAAGCGAGCTGACATCGCTGTGATGGGCATCGTCGACGACGATCAGGGTCAGTTGCTCCGCTGCGTCGACGATCTCGTGTGCAACGGCGACCGGGTCCGAGTTGGAAACCGGACGTTCGAGTAGTTGTTCGATTACTCCGAAGGCAGTGTTCGATTCCCACTCCAGCCCACGAGCGCGGCGGAGCGTATGAGCGGAAGAGATTTCGGCGAACCGGTCGACGAGAGTGGACTTACCGCTACCGGCATCGCCTTCGACCAGCACGAGAGTCGGCACTCCTGTCTCTGCCGCGGCCAAGGCTCGGCCGAGAACGGCGAGCTCGCGTTCTCGGCCGAGCAACAGGTCACGAAGTGTCACCCGACTACCGTAACGCCGGGCTCACCACGGGTTTCCTTTTCGGCACGGTCTCCATCGGATCGAAGTGCAGTGGCACCCAGATCAGGTGCTTGCTTCGGCACGAAGAAGGTGACGATGGCGCCCAGCACCGCGATGCCGGCGAAGACGTAGAACGCCGATTCGGAACTGATTCCGGCGCTGATCAAACTTCCGCCGATCAGTGGCCCGAATATCCCGCCCAGACGTCCGAATCCGGCGCACCACGCGACACCTGCGGCCCGAGCGGCCGTCGAATAGTAGTTGGACACGAATCCGTAGATCAGAACCTGAGTACCGATGGTTCCGACACCCGCGATGGCAACGGAGGCGAGGAGTACGGGAA
The DNA here is from genome assembly GCF_040546695.1 of Rhodococcus sp. OAS809. Lineage (NCBI taxonomy): Bacteria > Bacillati > Actinomycetota > Actinomycetes > Mycobacteriales > Nocardiaceae > Rhodococcus > Rhodococcus sp. OAS809. The sequence continues at coordinate 4,800,913 of NZ_JBEPOI010000002.1, forward strand.
GCGGGAACCCGAATGTGAACAGGAGCAGGGCGAGTGCGGCCAGGCCGAAGGTGGTTGCGACAACCCGCTGTGGACCGGTTACGTCTGCGATCTTGGAGGCGAGAAGTCCACCGATGATGGCACCGCCGTTGAGTACCAACAGGAACGAGAGCGAACCCTTCGCGTTGTATCCCGCGTTTTCCATGATCTTGGGCAGCCAGGTGTTCAGTCCGTAGGTCAGGAGGAGGCCGGCGAAGCTCATGAGGCCGAGAAGCGCGGTGCCCCAGACATATTGTCTGCTCGCCAACGCTCGGAAGCCGACCTTCTCGGCTACGGCGTCGTTGGGTCGATCTGTACCGACAGGCAATGGAATTCCGGTTTTCGAGGAAATGGCGCGAGCTTCCTCGACACGTCCGCGAGCAATCAGCCACGCGGGAGACTCGGGCAGTTTGAACCAGGCGAGTGGGAACAGGAACACCAATGGCAGGGCGCCGATGAGGAACAGTCCACGCCATCCGATGGAATCACGGAGAACGATCGCCAGGACGGAAGCCATGACGCCACCGGCCGGGACACCGCTGTAGACGATGGCGTTGAACAGATTGCGGCGTCCCGGCGGCGCGAACTCGGCAATCATGGCTCCGGCGGTGGCGACAAGCCCACCGACACCGATGCCGGTGAAGAACCGCAGCAGACCGAAGGTGGTGATGCTGGTGGCGAACGCTGCCAGTGCCATTCCGACCGAGAACCAGATGATGTTGACCAGCATCATCTTTCGGCGACCGAAGTGATCGCCGATCGCTCCACACGTCAGTGCGCCGACCATCACTCCGACGAGTGCATACGAACCCAACGCGCCGGCCTGAGATGCGGTCAAGGTGCCGATATGGCTGGGGTCGTCCATGAGTACGGGCAGGATCGTGCCGTACACGACCAGGTCGTATCCGTCGAACAGAATGGCAATGGCGGCGATGGTGACCACCCACAACACTGACGAGCGATGGCGGGCACTGGCCCAGGAACCACGTTCGATCGAGGACATGGCGAATCTCCGTTCGAGAGATCAGGAATCGGGGGAGGCTGGATTCAGCCGAGGTCGCCACCGGCGACGGGCAGAACCGTTCCGGTGACATACGAAGCCTCTTCGGAGGCAAGGAAAGTGATAGCAGCAGCCTGTTCGTCCAGGGTGCCGTAACGCTTGAGTAGCGACGAGTCGACGGTCTGGTCGACGATCTGCTGGTACCAGGCTTTCTCCTCGTCGGTCTCGGCACCCGGCCCGCGTGCCACGACGCGTGGTGGCGCCTCGGTTCCGCCGGGAGCGGTTGCCACGACGCGTATTCCGTACTGCGCGACTTCCATCGCCAGTGCAGCGGTGATCGCGCTGACCCCGCCCTTGGCCGCCGCGTAAGGAACACGGTTGACACCGCGGGTGGCGACCGAGGAGACGTTGACGATGGTGCCGCTCGCCTGCTCGATCAGATGGGGCAGTACGGCGCGACACGTCCAGAGCGTGGGGAACAGTGATCGTGTGACCTCGGCTTGTATCTGCTGCGGCGTGTAGTGCTCGTAGGGTTTGGCCCAGATGGTCCCACCGACGTTGTTGACCAGGACGTCGATGCGTCCGAAGCGCTCCAATGCGGAGTCTATTGCATTCTGGGCGCCTTCGAACGTCTCGAGATCCGCGGTCACTGAATGGGAACGCTCCAGCGGTGTCGCGATGTCGTGAACCAGTTCAGCTCGATCCACAAGCGCGACGGAACCACCTTCTGCGGAAACTCTTTCGGCAACGCTGCGCCCGATCCCCTGAGCCGCTCCGGTGACGACCACGACCCGGTCGTCGAACCGGCCGGCGAAGAATCTCGTGCTCACGACGCCACACTTTCCCGAGCGTCAGTGATGGCGCGGTGCATCGTCGACTTGGCGTGTTCGCTGTGCTGGACGATCAGATCACGGGCCGCGGCGCGATCATTCTGCTCGAATGCACTCACGATACGTGAGTGATCCTCCGCGACATGTTCGTCCACCCAATCGGCGGTGCGGAGCACTCGGTTCATCAGTTGTGTGACCTCGAGACGGTGGTATGCCTGCAGCAGCACTTCGTTTCCGGTGCAGCGGAAGAGGAAGTCGTGGAACAGGGCATTGGTTTCGGTGAATGCCGCTGCGTCCGTGAAGTGATCGCGGTCGATGGAAGCAGCCGAGTTCTCCGCCAGAATGCGGTACTCCGTCAACTGTGCCGGAGTGAGGCGGCCGATCGTGAGTTCCATTGCTCCGAGTTCGAGGGCCATCCGAGCGTCGAACTGTGCGTCCGACTCCGTGACCGGCAGATGTTCTTCACCGATCTCGTACGTGCCGGCAGCTGATTCTTCGGCCGAGGCTGCCGGTGAATCAGCCGGTGCTGCCGCATTGTTGAACTTTTCGAAGTAGAAGTTCGTGGGTGTGATCGATACGTCCTTGAAGTGCAGACGTACGGCTTCGACCATCGGCGGCGGGCCGCACAGGTAGACGTCTACGTTGCCGTCGTCGAGGTGATCGGGCTCGATCAAGCCCGTGACATAGCCCTTGTTCGGTGCTGTGCTGTCGGGATCGGATACGCAGTAGTCGAAGGTGAACTGGGGTAGAGACTTCGCGTAGTCGTGCAGTTTGTCGAGTTCGACGAGATCGGTGTCGGAGCTGACGCCGTAGACCAGATGGACGGGCCGAGTGGAGCTTTCGGTGCGCATCTTCTCCAGTATGGAGAGCAGCGGGGCCAAGCCGGTTCCACCGGCAAGCAGTAGGGCTCTCCGTTGACCTGACCGGAGGAAGAAGCTACCCATCGGTCCGGTCAATTCGAGAGTGTCGCCTACCTGCGCACGCTGACTGAGATACTCGGACATCAGACCACCCGGGGTGATCTTGACCAGGAACGACGCCGACGCGACCTCAGGGCCGGAGCTGAACGAGTACGACCGCGTCGCTTCGGTTCCGGGAACGAGGATGTTCACGTACTGACCGGGGAGGAAGACCAGATCTGCGCGGTTGTCGACTGCGACGGTGAAACCCACCGTGGAATCCGAATGGCGAATGATCTCGGTGATGGTGGACGTGTACGAACCGGCAGTGGTCTTGGCGACCGCCGACGTGGTGGGAATCTGCAGCACGAGATCAGATTCCGGCACCATCTGGCACGGAAGGCAGTATCCCTGCTCGGCCTCGTCGTCCGTCAGGGCCTCCTCGATGTAGTCGCCGGCGTCGAAAGTACCTGACTCACAGAGTGATTTGCAGGTGCCACATGCTCCGTCGCGGCAGTCGAGCGGAATGTTGATTCGTGCGCGGTACGACGCGTCCGCGACGGTCTCGTCGGTGTTGCATTCGACGAAGCGGGTTATGCCGTCTTCGAAACTCAGGGCTACTTGAAAGGTCGGCGCAGCTTGAATGCTCATGGGAAACAGCTCGATTCGAAGGGAAGTCGTGTCAGAAGTGGTAGATGTCGACCACGTGATGGATGTAGTCGTTCTTGAGGACTACCTTCTTCTTCATGATCAACGGCTGCTCGCCCGCGAAGTCGATCGTGTAGTGCGAGGTGCCGAAGTAGGTATCGACTGTGTTGTAGCGGAAGTACAGCGTGAACCAATTGAAGCGGACGTCGACGACGAAGCCGCGTTCTTCGATCACTTCCACGTTGGTGATGTTGTGACCGGTGCGGGGCTCGGGAAGGCTTGTCGCGCTGGAACGGTCAGTCCTGATTCGGAACACGCGGTCCTCGATACCGCCGCGATTCGGGTAGTAGATCAGGGAGATCTCTGCGGCCGGGTCCGTGGTCAGCTCGCCGTCGTCCGCCCATGCGGGCATCCAGTACTCGGAATCGGGGTGGTAGCACTCGATCCACTTCTCGAACTCGCGATCGTCCAGATAGCGAGCCTCACGGTAGAGAAACTGCTGCACTGTTTCGAGGGCGACGGCATTGGTGGTGGTGACAGTCATGATGATGGTCCTCAGATGGTCCGGTTGGAAGCGGCTTGCTCGGCATCTACGGCCGCAAGCATGGCGTCGCGCCAGTACCCGTGCTGAATGGGATACAAGCCTTCGTCCTCGGTCTTGGCTCCGCTCGAGAGCACACGATTCATGCCGAGATCCTTCGCGACGTCGTTCGGACCGGGAATCTGGTGTGTGACGCCACGGCTGAGGTCGTTCCACGGGGCGCCGGCTGCCTGGTAGGTCTTCTGGCAGGAACGGAACTCTTCGAGATCGTCCGGAGTGGCCATACCGCTGGCATTGAAGAAGTCCTCGTACTGACGGATGCGGTTGCTGCGCGCTTCGGCGCTCTCTCCCTTGGGCGCGATGCAGTAGATGGTGACTTCGGTCTGGTCCACGGAGATCGGACGGAAGTGCCGGATCTGGCTGCTGAACTGATCCATGAGGTAGACGTTCGGATACAGGCAGAGGTTCCTCGACGCACCGACCATGAATTCGGCCTTCTTGGAACCGAACTGAGCCTCCAGTTCTGCTTTGCGTTCGAACAGGGGTCGGTCCTCGGGATTGCCCCACCACATCCAGAGCAGGAGGTGGCCGTAGTCGTAGGAGAAGTATCCACCGCCCTGCTTCCCCCAGGTGCCGGCGTCCATGGCTTTGGTCTCGTTGGACGATTCACCGGCGGTGCGGCGAGCGGTGGTAGCGGCGTAGTTCCAGTGCGTCGAAGACACGTGGTAGCCGTCGGCACCGTTCTCGGTCTGCAACTTCCAGTTGCCGTCGTAGGTGTAGGTGGATGCACCGCGCAGAACTTCGAGTCCGTCAGGTGACTGATCGACGATCATGTCGATGACCTTCGTGGTGTCACCGAGGTGCTCTTCGAGTGGCAGCACGTCGGGGTTGAGGCTGCCGAAGAGGAAGCCGCGATAGTTCTCGAACCGCGCCACCCTGGTCAGGTCGTGTGAGCCGTCTTTGTTGAACTGCTCCGGATAGCCACCGGTGCGAGCGTCCTTGGCCTTGAGGAGTTTTCCGCTGTTGTTGAAGGTCCAGCCGTGGAACGGGCAGGTGAAGGTGGTTCGGTTGTCGGTCTTACGGCGACAGAGCATCGCACCGCGGTGGCTGCATGCGTTGATCAGCGCACCCAATTCGCCGTCCTTGTTGCGGGTGATCACAATGGGCTGACGGCCCATGTAGGTGGTGAAGTAGTCGCCGACGTTCGGGATCTGGCTCTCGTGCGCGAGGTAGATCCAATTGCCTTCGAAGATGTGCGTCATCTCGAGTTCGAACAGTTGCTCGTCCGTGAAGACGCTGCGCCGCACCTGGTAGCGGCCGGTCTCCGGGTCCTCGACGAGCGCGTCGTCGAGGGCGGCGCGGATGTTCGCGAACTGGTCGGTGCCGCGGGCAGCATCCAACATATCCGTCATGGGTGTCCTCCAGATAAGAGTGGGCGCCTACCGAGAAAGCCGAGGGCTGTCGGACCAAATCGGTGGGACCCGCTTTCCGGACGGGGCTGCGTCCGGTACTGAATTCACCTTGACATCGTGTGTCTCGGGTCACACTAGGCAATTGCCTAGTCCTGACCAAGGGTGCAGTGTTCGTCGAATTCTGCTGATGGGCCATGCCTGCTGAAGACGACGACCAGGGCGGACTCGACATCGCGAGTCCGCCCTACCTGCCGCGTGAGCTACCGGTTCTTGAAGAACGAGACGTCGTCGTTGCCGATGAGGTCAGGGACCGTCCAGCCGTCGAGGTCGTATTCACTCAAGCACTGCTCGGCCAGTCCCTTCATGGAACTTGCGTGTCCACGATTCTGGGCTGCGAACAGCAGTTCGGCTTTGACGTTCTCGTGATTGCCGGAGTAGTTGCGCTCGTAGAGTTCGTGTCGGCCGCCGAACTCGGTCCCGATCGAATCCCACAGCGCCTTCATGACTTTCACGCGGTCGACGGCGGTGATGCCGTCGGAACCGCGAACGTACTTGTCGAGGTACGGACGCACGTCCGGGCTCTTGAAGTCGAGTGAACTCGAAGGCAGGTAGATCAAGCCCGACGCGACGTCCTGTTCGATGATCTCCTTGATCCGCGGGTACCCCTGGATCATGAACATTCGATAGGTGAGGCCGTACTCGAGCTTCGGGATCACCGAATCGCCGACCCACTGTTCGGGATCGCGTGCCATCGATTCGGTCAACGACCAGAAGAGGTTTCGCCACCCGATCACCTCACCGACACGGGTCTGGACTCCGCGGAAGCCGCCGGCGCCGGTGGCTTCGAGTGCCTTCATCAACAGTCCGGCGATGAAGTCGAGCTTGACGGCCAGGCGAGTGCAGCCCTGAAAGGTGAAGCGCGGCAGGAAGCCCGATTGAGGGAAGAATGCGTTGATCCGGTCGACGTCGCCGTACATGAAGACGTTTTCCCACGGAACCAACACCTTGTCGAAGACGAAGATGGTGTCGTTCTCGTCCATGCGACTCGACAGCGGATAATCGAACGGACTGCCCATCACCGCGGCATGTTCGGTGTACGAGGTGCGGCAGATCAGCTTCACACCCGGCGCGTCCATCGGTACCGTGCAGATCAGGGCGAACTGCTTCTTCTTGATCGGCAGACCGTAGTGAGCGATGAAGTTGTAGTTCGTGATCGCCGATCCGGTGGCGACCACTTTGGCGCCGCTGACGATCAAACCTGCGTCGGTTTCCTTCTCCACCTTCATGAAGACGTCACCGACCTCGTCCGGTGGAAGTTGGCGATCCACCGGGGGATTGATGATCGCGTGGTTCCAGTACAGAACTTTCTCCTGCGATTCGCGGTACCAGCGTTCGGCGTTGTCCTGGAACGGTGCGTACAACTCCTTGTTGGCGTGGAGGGTGCCCAGGAAACTCGCCTTGTAGTCGGGGGAACGGCCCATCCAGCCGTAGGTCATACGAGCCCACGTCGCGATGGCGTCGCGTTCCTTGAGCAGATCGGCCGACGACGTCGGAGTGCGGAAGAACGGCATGGTGACACCGCCGTTGCCCGTGTCCGTCGGAACGGTCAAGGCGTCCACGTGCTCGCCCGTATGCAGAGCGTCGTACAGCCTTGCGGTCATGCGGATCGGATTCCGGAACGCGGGGTGCGTCGTGACGTCCTTGACGCGATCACCGTGAAGCCAGATCTCGCGGCCGTCCTGCAGGCTCGAGATGTACTCGTCACCGGTCATCGGTCGGGTGGCGAAGTTCTTCGTGCGGTTGGCTTCGCAATCGGCGGCCGGATTGACCTGTGGCGCTCCGGAATCTGCGGGATCGACGCCGGTGGGAGGAATTTCGGTGGTCGTCATGGCAAAGCCTTTCAGATCGTTTGGGGTGCGGGCTGAAGATGAATCGGGGTGAACGAAGTGGTGGCGTCGAACCAGCCGCTGTGGGGGTCGTCCTGACTTCCGTTCCAGACTGTGGTCGACGAGGTAGCGCCTAGATCGTGAAAAGTGCTTCGGTAGAACAGAAGCGGATCCTTGCCACTCGACTGAGCGTCGACGATCTCGCCGATGAAGATGATGTGGTCACCGCCGTCGTACTCCCTCCACGGGACGCACGAGATGGTTGCTGCGGCGCCGTCGAGCAGGGGAGCGGTCGGTCCGTCGATCCACCTCGGCTCGGTGCGCTGCGGTCGGCCGGCAAAATGCATGGCCGTGTCCACTTGGTCGGAGGCAAGGATGTTGACCGCAAACGGCGCGTTGCCGAGGTAGCCGCACGCCTTGGACTTGCGAGTCATCGTGATCTGGCACAGCCGTGGTTCCAGGGAAATGGCCGTGAATGCGGTGACCGTGGCTCCGTGTGGTTGACCGTCGGCATTGGTACAGGTGATGACGGTGACGCCGCTCGCGAATTGACCGAAGATTCCTCGAAGCTGATTTTGTTCCATGACCGGACCTCCTTGTCGGATGGCGGTTGAGTGAGAGTGCCGCGAAGTGCGGGAGGGAAGTAGTGGGCGACTCGCGCCGGGAGTGAAGACGAACGTACGGCGGGCGCAGGCTTCGGTCGATCCGTACAGCGCGGTGGCTATCCGGATTGCGCACCCGATCGCGGCCCGTACCCGTTTTCTCTTGGAAGTGACCGGGGACACAGTGTTCAATGATGTTCAGCGCCCTTGCTCGGCAATGTGGCTGGTCACGGGTTTGGAAGGTGAAGAAGGACGATGGTCGACTCCATGATCGGTACTGCTCCCCGCGACTGGGACGAGGCGTGTCATGCGGTTTCGGACGCCTATTTTCCGCACACGCTGACGCCGTTGTCTCGGCATGCGGCCAGTGGAGTCGGGGTGTGCACCACCGAGTTGGGACCGCTGAGGATCGCTCATATTCGGTGGGGAGCTGACGTCGCCGTCGAATCCGATCATCCCGGTGCCTATGGGGTGAACATCCCGCTCTCGGGCGAGCTCGAGTCGGTGTTCGCGGGCTCGCACGTGCTCTCGACGCAGGGTGTTGCGACGGTATGTCCACCCGACATCACGACGAGAATTACGCGGTGGAGTGCGGACTGCGAGATCGTCGGAGTCCGGATGGACCGTCAGTACCTCGACCGTGAGATGGAAAAGGTTCTCGGTCGACCCGGAATGCACTTGCCTGATCAGGTGGATCTTCGGGGCGACGACGGAGCCAGATGGCTGAAATTTGTTCGCTCACTGTCGGATCAGATACTCGGCCCGGTCGGCGTGCTGCACAACGAACTGGTGGCAGGTCAGCTCTCCGGCGCCGTGGTCACGGCATTCGTCCTTGCCGCAATGCCCGAAAGCGAGGACGCGGTGCGACACGCCAGGCCGCGCATCGTCAAGCGGGTGCTCGACGAGATGCACGACGACCCGGCCCGCGTGTGGACCGCAGCCGAGATGGCGGAGGTGGCGGGCGTCAGCGTACGGAGATTGCAGGAGGGATTTCGGCAGTATGTGGGCCGGAGTCCGTCGGAATGCCTGCTCGACATCCGTCTCGAGCGGGTCCATGCAGATCTGGTGGATGCCGACGACTCGACGACGGTCACCGATGTCGCTGTGAGATGGGGTTTCACGCACACCGGACGGTTCGCGTCGTCCTTTCGGCGTAAGTACGGATTGCTGCCTTCCGAGGTGTTGAGGCGCTAGCTTCGGTACCCCATGTCCGCGCTGAGTTGGTTCGCCTTTTCGACGAGGAAAGGCGCGACGTCGGCGCGGAAAGCTTCCGGGGATGTTCGTCCGGCCGAGGTCGAACACGCTGTCACTCCGACGACGCTTCCACCGGCGTCGCGGACGGGAGCAGCGAGGGAAATCAGGCCGTCTTCCAGTTCTTCCGATGTGAGCGCGTATCCCTGCTCGCGCACCACCCGGAGGGCGGTATGGAATGCGCCTTCGTCGGTGATCGTGGTGGGTGTGAGGGCGTCGAACGCGGAGTTCGCGATGACGTTGTCGACGATTTCGGTTGGCGCCCAAGCTAGCAGGGCTCGACCCATGGAGGTGGCATATGCAGGCACTCTGGTGCCGACGCTGACGTTGATGCTCATGATCCGCCGGACGGGTACACGCGCGGCGTAGACCACGTCGACACCGTCGAGCACCCCGAGCGACGCCGACTCGTGGGTGTGTTCTGCGATCTCCAACAGACGAGGGAGCGCCGCCTCCGTCAAGGCATGTGATGCCGAGAAGTGCTGCCCGATGCTCAGAACGCGTGGGGTGAGCGACCACCGACTGTTGTTGCCGGTGACGTATCCGAGCTTCTGCAGCGTGAGGAGGATGCGCCGGACCGCTGGGCGGGAGAGACCCGTTTCGGCGGCAAGATCGGCGAGCGACGGGTTGGGGTTCTTCTCGTCGAAGGCCGTCAGCACAGCAAATCCACGCTCGATGCTCTGGATGTAATCGCGATCGTTCTCGCTCACGGAATGGCCTTTCATCTGCGGGTATGCCCGATCGGCGCCTTCGAAGGTTGACAAACCTTGTGACTGGGCGCACAGTACAAGCGTACGCACAGCGTAACAGATGTACGCAGAGCGTACAACCCAAACTTGGGGAGCCGACGCAGCCCAGCAGTACGGCACCCACCCGGTAACAGCCACATACGGCCCCGAGGAGGACCACATGACCACTTCCGAGAGCCCCACCGCAGTAGGTTCGGGTACTGCCGCCACCGACAAGTTCCTCCAGGAACGAGTCAGCGCGGACACCCCGCCCGAACGCGTCTCGGCCATCGCCAAGGACGTGCTCGAGGCACTCGCAGGCGTCATCGACAAGCACGGCATCACCTACCCCGAGTACCGCGTCCTCAAGCAGTGGCTCATCGACATCGGCCAGTTCGGCGAGTGGCCCCTGTGGCTGGACGTCTTCCTCGAGCACAACGTCGAGGAGGTTGCGTACCGCGGCCAGCACGGCACCAAGGGAAGCATCGAGGGCCCGTACTACGTTGCCGATGCCAAGACGTTGCCTGCTAAGTGTGAACTTCCGATGCGTGACAACGAGGTTGGATCGAAGCTGGTCTTCGAGGGCCAGGTTCGCGATCTCGACGGCAAGGGGTTGGGCGGTGCAACCGTCGAACTCTGGCACGCGGACGACGAAGGCTACTACTCCCATTTCGCGCCGCACATCCCCGACGGCAACCTCCGCGGAACGATCGTCGCCGACGACGAGGGACGCTTCGAGATCACCACGATTCAGCCTGCGCCGTATCAGATCCCGACCGACGGCCCCACCGGCTGGTTCATCGAGAAGGCCGGCTGGCACCCGTGGCGTCCGGCTCACCTGCACCTCATGGTGAAGGCTCCCGGTAAGCGCACCATCACCACCCAGCTCTATTTCAAGGATGGAGAGTGGATCGAGAACGACGTGGCAACGGCGACGAAGCCCGAACTGATTCTCGATCCGAAGCCAGGTGCCGACGGAACCAACCGGGTCACATACGACTTCGTGCTCGATCCGGCCTGATCCACAACTGCTCTGAAGAAAGTGATTTGATGACAGACCTGTCGATCGTCTCCATCGAGACGACCATCCTCGACGTTCCGCTGGTTCGCCCCCACAAGTTCGCCACCACGTCGATGACGGCGCAGCCGTTGTTGCTGGTCGCGATTCGCACCTCCGACGGGGTGATCGGATACGGCGAAGGAGTCGTTCCGGGCGGGCCGTGGTGGGGTGGCGAATCGGTGGAGACGATGCAGGTCATCATCGAGAAGTACATCGCTCCCGTGGTGGTCGGCAGGCGCGTGGATCACATCACCGCGATCATGGCCGACATCGAAAAAGTTGTTGCCAATGCACGATTCGCGAAGGCCGCCGTCGACGTGGCGTTGCACGACGCCTGGGCGCGTAGCCTGGGAGTCCCCGTGCACACGCTCCTCGGCGGGGCTTTCCGCGAGAGTGTCGACGTCACGTGGGCGCTGGGTGCTTCGCCGGCGGACGAGATCATCGAGGAAGCTCACGAAAAGCTCGAATCCCGGCTCAATTTCAGCTTCAAACTCAAGATGGGAGCACTCGATCCAGCAGTCGACGTTGCGCGCATCGTCAACATCGCGCAGGCGCTGGACGGCCACGCCGGAGTCCGTGTCGACGTCAACGCACGGTGGGATCGCTTCACTGCCCTGCGGTACTTGCCGCAACTCGCCGAGGGTGGAGTCGAACTGATCGAACAACCCACTCCGGCAGACCAAATCGAGGTCCTCGCCGAACTCAGTAGGCTTCTACCGATTCCGATCATGGCCGACGAGAGTGTGCAGACCCCACACGACGCTCTGGAAATCGCCCGCCGGAGCGCCGTCGATGTCATCGCCCTCAAGACCACCAAATGTGGTGGCCTCCAGCGCAGCCGCGACATCGTCGCGATTGCCAAGGCCGCCGGTATCGCGTGCCACGGTGCGACGTCCATCGAAGGCCCGATCGGCACGGCCGCTTCGTTGCACTTCGCGTGCGCCGAGCCCGGAATCAACTTCGGAACAGAGCTTTTCGGCCCACTGCTCTTCAGTGAAGAGTTGCTTCAGGAACCCCTGAAGTATTCCGAGGGTCAGTTGCACCTCCCCGCCGGACCTGGCCTGGGAGTCGAACTGAACATGGACGCCGTCAAGACCTGGACCAGGAACTAGAGGATAGAAGAACATGGCACTCTTTCACGTTCGGATGGACGTCGATATTCCGCGCGACCTGGATCCGGAAGTACGCGCCGATACCGTCGCAACGGAGAAGGCGTACTCGCAAGACCTTCAGCGACAGGGAAAGTGGGTGCATCTGTGGCGAATTGTGGGACAGTTCAGCAACATCAGCATCTTCGATGTCGAGTCGGCTGACGAACTCCATGAGATTCTCTGGAAACTGCCCCTGTTCCCGTACATGACCATCGAGGTCATGCCGTTGACGCAGCACGGATCTTCGATCAAGTAGCCCGCCATGTCTGCCGTGTCTGCCACGCCTCCGAGCCTGCCGGAATCTGTGCAGCAGTGGCACTGCGAGATGTCGGAGACCTTCGGTGGCCTGTGCCCCGAGAGTTTCGTCGATGCCGCGCCTGTCGGTACGGTCAGCGGCGTAAGTCTCGGGGACGTAGGCGCTTTCGACATCTCCGGTTCACCGCAGATACTGCGGCGGAGCGCACGCGCAGCAAAGCGACACGGTAGTGATCTGCTCAAGATCTGCACGGTCCGAACCGGGAGCGCGATACTGCGCCAATCGGACCGCGAGTTGACGGCCCCGCCCGGCGCGATGATTCTCTACGACGTCGAGCATTCGTACGCGCTGCGTTTCGACGGTCACTGGTCGTGCACCGTCATGACCCTACCGCGCAGTGCGGTGAGTCTGACCGAGCGAGAACTGAATTGCGCGCTCGAGCGCACCCACGACGGTCGGCGTGGGTCCGGTGCATTGCTGGAAAATTTCATCTCGGGCGCTGTTGCATCCCAGGTCGACGGCAGCGCAGCCGGGCTTCTCGGAGATGCTGGAGTCAATCTCGCTTCGGCAGTTCTGATGCAAGGATCTGCGCCCGCGACACCCGGACGTGCGACGCGAGAGGAGATCTTGCGATATGCGCTTCGGAATCTCGACTCACCAGACCTCTCGGTCGCGTCGATCGCCGGTGCGTTGCACCTGTCGCCGCGAACCGTTCAGCGTCACTTCGGTGACGGGGATCTGACCCTCAGTGCGCTGATTCGCCGCGAACGGTTGATCCGCGTACGCCGCGATCTCACCGACGTCTCACTGCGGGATCATTCGATCTCCATCCTGGCCGCACGATGGTGTTTCCATGACGCACCAGCGTTTTCGCGTGCGTTCAAAGCGGAATTCGGTGCGGCGCCGTCGGAAGTACGTAACTCGCCTGATCCGAACGCGCGCGAACGTCACTGATCTGTCGCATCCGAACAACAAACGTGTCCGATCACGACAACTGGGAGCCCGAATACCGGGGCAGAGTGTGTTTCAGATCGCTTTTTCAGGCTCGCGAAGAGCTCAGGTCCACGAACAGCGAGGACCGCAGCGAAAGCTACGAATCGAGGAACGCATGACGAATCTGCTCGCTCATCAGCAATGGCACGGAAAGATTTTCGACGGCCAATGGATCGACGGAGGCGGTGACACCGTCGAGTCGCTCGAACCGGCTACCGGCGAGGTGCTCGGTGTGATCGGCACGGCGACTGCTGCGGATATCGATCGAGCGGCACACATCGCGTCGGCCGCGCAGCCGGCGTGGGCGGCGACGATCGGGCAGGCTCGCGCTTCGGTGATCCGTAAGGCAGCGCAGATTTTGGAAGCCGAGCGAGCCGAGGTGGAGCGCTGGTTGATCCGTGAAGGTGGTTCCGTACCAGGGAAAGCCGCATTCGAAGTTGATCTTGTCATCTCCGAACTGTGGGAAGCCTCGGCACTGCCGACACAGCCGTTCGGGCACCTTCTGCCCGCCAGCCAAGAGGGGCGCACGAGCATCGGTCGCCGGGTGCCCCTGGGTGTGGTCGGCGTGATCAGCCCGTGGAATTTCCCGCTTCTCCTCGCCATGCGCGCTGTCGCCCCCGCCTTGGCGCTCGGAAATGGCGTCGTTCTCAAGCCGGATGTTCAAACCGCGATCAGCGGGGGTGCGGTCATCGCGGAATTGTTCACGTCCGCAGGTCTTCCCGAAGGCCTCCTGCATGTGCTCGCCGGTGACGCGGCACCTGGTCAGGCATTGTGCGAGAGCCCGAGCATCGCGATGGTGTCCTTCACGGGTTCGACCGCCGTCGGCCGTCAGGTCGGGGCAACTGCCGGTCGCACGCTCAAGCGTGTCTCGCTGGAACTGGGTGGGAACAATGCGCTGATCGTCCTCGACGACGCAGACCTGGATGCCGCGAGCTCGGCGGGCGCGTGGGGTTCGTTCCTGCATCAGGGGCAGGTCTGCATGACCGCAGGCCGCCACATCGTGTTGGAATCGGTCGCCGATCAGTACCTGGACCTGCTGGCCAAGCGCGCAGCGGTCCTGCCGGTCGGGGATCCCAATACGGGCGACTTCGCTCTCGGACCGCTCATCAACGCGCGGCAGATTGCGAACGTCGATCGAATCGTCCAGGGCACCAAGGCGGCCGGCGCCGAAATCCGCGCCGGTGGAACATACGAAGGGCTCTTCTATCAGCCGACCGTCCTGGCCGGAGTCACCTCGGACATGCCCGCGTTCCGTGAAGAAATCTTCGGGCCCGTGGCGCCCGTCGTGATCGTCAAGGACGAAGACGAGGCAGTCAGGACGGCCAATGACAGCGAATACGGTCTGGTTGCTGCCATTCAAACACGATCGGTTGAACGCGGCGAGCGGATCGCGGACCGACTGCGTACCGGCATCGTGCACATCAACGATCAGACTTTGAACAACGATGCCTATGCACCATTCGGTGGCACGGGTGCCTCCGGAAACGGCGCGAGATTCGGAACTCAAAGCAGTTGGGACGAATTCACCACCTGGCAGTGGCGAACCAGCCGGCCAGCAGCGCAGACCTTCCCCTTCTGAAGCCGAAAGGCACTCCGATGCACACCATCTCGGCTCACGATCTTCCCATCGTGTTGCAGGACGGCGAATTCGAACTGCGGATGCGAGAAGAAGGCGACATGATCGTCAACTTCGTCAAAATCCCTGCTGGTGCAGACTTCGCCGAACCGTTCGCACAATTGGAAGGCGGGCGCTGTCAATGTCCGCACTACGGATACGTCTTGAAAGGAAGGATCTACACAGATTCCGAAGCAGGTCGGCAAACCTACGATGCCGGCGACGTGTTCTACTGGGCACCCGGTCACGTTCCCGGAGCGATCGACGACTCGGAGTATGTCGACTTTGCTCCCAAGGCCGAATTCCTCGAACTGATCGACGGAGTGCGTAAGGCGATGGGCGGCTGAGCTGTTCGGCCGCCGCCGAGGTCAGCGTATTCCGTCGCGACGTAGTGCGACGGACACTGCGGCAGAGCGAGTATCGACACCGAGTTTGGCGTAGATGTGCCCGAGGTGTGTTTTCACCGTCGCTTCGCTGATGAAGAGTGCTTTACCCAGCTCGCGGTTGGTCATCCCCTCGGCGAGCAGGCTGAGCAGTTCGGACTCACGGGCGGTGAGCGCTTCCTGCGGGCGCTGCATCTGCTGGACGAGACGAGAGGCCACAGTGGGAGAGAGAACGCTGCGCCCGGCTACCGCGCCGCGCACCGCGCCGAAGATCTCGTCAGGAGTCGAGTCCTTGAGTAGGTAACCGATGGCACCGGCGTCCACGGCCCGCACGACGTCGGCGTCGGTGTCATACGTCGTGAAAACCAGTACGGGAACATCGACACCGTCGCTTCGCAGGCGTTTGATCGCTTCTGCACCGTGCATGCCGGTGCCCATGTCCAGATCCATCATCACCAGATCCGGTGAGGCCGACGGTATCGCCGTGGCCGCCTCCTCGCCGGACGATGCTTCGCCTACTACTTCGACGTCCGGCTGAGTGTTCAGCAGCGCTCTCAGCCCGGCTCGCACGACCAGATGATCGTCGACGAGGAACACGCGAATGGTGGTGGTCACCGGATCCTCCGTTCGAGAGGGAACTGGGCCGCGACGACGGTGCCGTCTCCCGGTGCACTTTCCACGGTGAACGATCCGCCGAGTTGTGCGATGCGACTTCGCATCGCACGCAGGCCGTATCCACCGTACCGAGAATGGTCGGCGAGCTTTCCCGGATCGAAGCCGACGCCGTCGTCGAAGATGTCTACGGAGATGGAGCTGTCGAGATACGTGATCGTCACGCCCGCCGTTTCGGCGCGAGCGTGGCGGGCGATGTTGGAGGCCGCGCTCGAGACCACTCGCACGACGGCATGAGCTACGTCCGAGGGCAAGATGACAACTTCACCGACGGTGCGGATCCGAACGGCCGGGACGAACTGGCGGGCGGCGGCCACGACCAAGGCGTCGAAGTCGCCCGTACCGCCCTTGGTCGGCGCCAGATCGTGGACGAGGTCGCGACTCTGCATCAAGCTCGTTCGGATGTTCTCTGCTGCGGCATCGACATCGGCTCGAGACGGCGAACCCGTTGTATTCCACGTTTGTTCGGCTGCCTCGAGCCGAAGAAGGGCGCTCGCCAGTCCCTGGGTAACGGTGTCGTGGATTTCGCGCGCGAGGCGCTCTCGCTCAGCGGCAACGCCGGCAGCGCGTTCGGTATCTGCCAATGCAGATTGAGCTTCTGCTACCTGACGCAGAAGCCGAAGGCGTTCTCGGGCATCTCGTTCCATCTGCCCGTACGCGGCCGCGACCAGTGCCGCGGTGCACAGCGGCCCGAGAAGTGTCACCAATTCGGCACGACCGGTGACCCGGTAGAACGCGATACCGGCGAGGACGCCCAGGATCCCGACGAGGGGGTAGGCGATCTTGCTCGGATACAGACGAATGCAAAGGAAGAGAACGGGAAACGCACACCACGCGAAACTCGGGGCAAGCCAGACCAGCGCTGCCCATGCGCTCAGTACCGGCCACATCCACAGCCGTTGGCGAACCACATCTCGCGAGGACACCGTGGCCATGACGGCGTAGAGCAGGGCGAGGACCACGGCCAGGACGAGTACCACCCCGAACCGACCGCTGGTCCCGTGGACTGTGACGTACCGAACTCCCGATGTAGACAGCAGTACGAAGAACGACGCGTGGATCGCATACGCCAACGGGCCGCGTAGGCCGCGTTCGGCGTCGGCGTTCATGGCTCCGTTACTCATCCCTCGAATGTTACGGAGGGCGCCAGGCCGTCGTATCAACCATTCGGATGATATCCGGGTAGCTGTAGGGGGCACGGTTCGTCACCCGAGCGCCCGATGTGCGCACCCGCACCCGGACGCGACGCTGTAGTGGACGGTTTCGAATCATTCGACTGAAAGTGTGCCCGATATGAACCACCGCATTTACACACGACTTCCCCGTACGCTCGCTGTCGCCGTTCCGGTTGTCGCAATCCTTGCCAGCGCCGCGTGCTCGACCACCGAAACACCGGTGGCGAACGCATCGAGCACGACGTCGATTTCTGCTACGCAGCAGCCTGCTGCGACCGGCGATTCGGCGATTGTCACTCAGAATCGACTCAGTGCCGACGCAGCAGTGAAGGCTGCTGGTGCGGCCCTGGCGAAATGCCGCGCCGACGGTCTCGGCTTCGTCACCGTCTCCGTCGTAGACCGTGCGGGAAATGTCATCGCCATGGTGCGCGGCGACAACGCAGCCCAGCACACGGTGGAAGCCTCACGCGAGAAGGCATACACCTCTGCAGCTTTCGGAGCCGACACCAGTGACCTCTCGCAGCGTACCAAAGGCGAAGGATCAACCATCGCCGACCTTCCCGGCACTCTCTTCCTTGCCGGTGGAGTCACATTGAAGGCTGGAGCCGGGTCGATCGCCGGTATCGGTGTCGGTGGCGCTCCAGACGGAATGCAGGACCAAGCGTGTGCTGCCGCAGGTCGTGATGCGATCGCTTCGTCACTCGGCTGAGTGAGCGCATTCAGCGTGCTTCGTGAATTGTGCTTTTCGCCACCTGGATTCGCTCGGCACGACAGTTGTCCGATTGTTGCGATGACCTCGACTTTGTAACACCGGAGCCCCCGGAAAGGGACAAACACGTCGACAGTGGAACCGACGATGCACTTACCGAAGCGAGTTTCTTGATGCGCAGTTTCGGGGAAAGACACAACCTTGCAGAGAATCAGATTCACGTTGCCCGAACGCAATACACGGCGGGTGCGGGTGCTCGTAGCGGCGTTGTTGTCGATATTCCTGCTCGGCGGTATGTTCGGTCCGACCGCTGCGAGTGCTACTCCGGCGCGCTCGGCGCCATGGGGTGGGTACGACGAGTTGTGGGTCCCGTCTTCGATGGGAAACATCAAGGTTCAGGTGCAGTGGGCCGCGCGCGGTGGCAACGCCGCGTTGTACCTGCTCGACGGTCTTCGCGCGCAAAACGACAGAAATGCTTGGAGTTTCGAAACGAACGCACTCGATCAGTACCGCAATGACAACATCACGTTGGTGATGCCGGTCGGCGGTGAGTCGAGTTTCTACACGGATTGGTACGCGCCGTCCAATTTCAACGCTCAGCCGATAACGTACAGGTGGGAAACGTTCCTCACCCGCGAGCTTCCGGACTTCCTTGCAGGGTATGGCGTTTCACCAACCAACAATGCGATCATCGGGTTGTCGATGGGCGGCAGTGCCGCGTTGAACCTGGCGGGGCATCATCGGGATCAGTTCAAGTTCGCCGGCTCGCTGTCCGGCTACATCAATATCTCGGGTCCGGGTATGCGTGAAGCGATCCGCGTAGCCATGTTCGACGCCGGCCGGTACAACGTCGATTCGATGTGGGGCCCGCCGTGGTCATCCGGATGGCTTCGCAACGACCCATTCGTCAACGCGGAATCGCTTCGCGGACTGTCGATGTACATTTCGTCGTCCAACGGCATCCCGGGACCGTACGATCATCCCTCTGCGCCGATCGATTACTTCCACACGGCGACGGGTATGGGGCTCGAGGCGCTCTCGTGGGTGCACGCGCGTGCATTCGAAATTCGCCTGAAATCCTTGGGAATCCCAGCGACGTACAGCTTTCCGCCCGCCGGAATTCACTCGTGGCCGTATTGGTCTGCTGAATTGTGGATGGCCAGAGGACAAATCCTCGACACCATGAACGCCTGGTGAAGCTGTAGTGAGGATCTCTCCGGACTTGCTCTCGATCGAAAGTCCGGAGAGAACTCGCTCAGAAGGCGATGATTCCACGGAGGTTGCGACCGGCATGCATGTCGGCGAAACCGTCGTTGATCTGGTCGAGGGTGTACCGGTTGGTGATCAGTCCTTCGAGTTCGAGCTTGCCGCTGGTGTAGAGATCGATCATCCAGGGAATGTCGGCGGTGGGATTGGATGCACCGAACAGGGATCCCTGAATTCTCTTCTGGTACAGCGTGAGTTCCATCAGGCTCACGGGAATTCCGACGTCCGTCATCTTCCCGAGGCCGGTGACCACGCAGGTTCCTGCCTTGCGGATCGACGAGAATGCCTGCGCGACATGTTCTTCGGTGGTCACGCCGACGGTGACGATGGCCGAATCCGCGCCCTGGCCGTTGGTGAACGAGCGCGCTATGTCGGTGGCTTCCTCCATGGTGGCCACGGCGTGGGTGGCGCCCAACTTCAATGCACTGTCGCGCTTGAACGCAACCGGATCCACCGCGATCACGTGGGCGGCGCCGGCATGCGAGGCGCCCTGCACCGCGTTGATTCCGATTCCGCCGACGCCCATGACGATGACAGTCTGCCCGGGATACACCTGAGCGGAGTTGACCGCGGCGCCCCAACCGGTTCCGACCCCGCAGCCGAGCAGACACAAAGCGTCGAGTGGCAGGTGCTTGTCGACTTTCACAGCCGAGAGAGTGCTGACCGTGGTGTATTCACTGAAGGTGGACAGGCCGCAGGTTTGTGCGACGGGCTGACCGTCGAGAGACATTCTGTAACTCGAGGTTTCGCCGGGTCTGCTGCCAGTCATGATGGCGGCGCCGTTGTCGCAGAGGTTCTGGATTCCGCTTGCACACCAACGGCAACGGCCGCAGGCGGCGAGGAACGAGAACACGACATGATCGCCCTCGGACCATCCTTCCGTGTTCGGCCCGACCTCGACGACGATTCCGGCGCCTTCGTGTCCGCCGCAGATGGGGTAGCGGCCGACTCCGTGGTCGCCGCTGGCGATGTGATCGTCCGAGTGGCACAGGCCTGAGGCGACCATTTTGACAGTGAGTTCGCCGCTGCGGGGTGAATCGAGTTCGAGATCGACCACCTCGTATGTGCCTGGTGCTTGGCGAATGACGGCTCCACGAGTGCGCAAGGTATCTCCTGAGGTAAGAGTTGTTCTTCGGCTTCCTCAGTTGTCTACTCGAGAGTTCAGGACGGGCTCGAGGCCTATCTCACTGATCGGACGTTTCGTATCTTTCAGACTCGTCCGGGGTGCGTCCCAAGATGGCGAGTTGCAGTTCGGTGAGCAGTCGCGTATCCGGCTCGTCCAACGAAATGCCCATGATCTGTTCAGCGCGCCGAATGCGGTAGCGCAGCGTGTTCGGATGTACTTTCAGAGACGAGGCGGCCTTCTTCACATCCCCGAAAGCTGTCAGGTAGGCCGTGAGCGTGAACTGCATGTCAGAGGTGTTCTTGTCGTCGTAGGAGACGAGTCTGTCGATACGAGGGTCCCGCAATCGCTCGTGATCAGCAACGAGGTCGAGTATCTCGCCCAGCAACACCGCGGTGCGTGACGCCGCGAGTGTGGTGACCTTCGAGGTTTCGTGATCATCGGTGGTATCGAGCACGCGGTCCACTTCTCGACGCGCCTCGGGTACGCCGTGCAATCGCGCGATCGGGACCGCGACGGCGGCGCGCACGCTGATGCCCGCACGGGCCTCGACTACTCCCACGGTGTCGTAAGCCCAGTCGCTGATCGCGACCTCGTGTTCGGCCTGAGGAAACAGCACGTAGATCCGGTTGTCGATGATCGTTGTGACCGCGTCGCTGCGGAATGCGCTGGCGCGCAGGCGCAAGGCGTTGGTGATTCGATCGAGATTCGATCCGGGCGCGAGTGATGTCGCAAATCCGATGACCGCAGACGGTCCGTCGGTGTTGATGCCGAAGGAGCCGGCCAGCGAGTGCATGTCGACTCCGCCGGAGCGAACGCCGAACAGCCTTTGCAATTGGGCATTCTCGCGGCTGGAGGCGTCCAAGGTTCGCATGAGAATGCGTGCGGCGACTGCCGCTGCACCCCGCAATACCGCTTGGGCGTCGTCGGAAAGAGGTTCAGAGGCGCGCTGCACCCAGATGCTGCCGAGATTGTGTTGGTGTGCAACAGAACCCGTCGGCGCTGACAGATCCGGGCGGGTGATGCTCACAGCCAACCTGTGCGCGGCTCCGATGCTCGGCTCGGAGGGCAGACTGATGACCTCGTCCGATCGCCTGAGATGCTCGAACACGCCTCTGCGCTCTATCCATTCGGTGTATTCGATCGGCCACTCCCGGCCCAGTATGGAGAGCTGACGGAGTTCGTCTTCACCTTCGTGAGCAGCTGAATATGCGATGACATGGAGTGCCGTGTCGTCGATCGTCACGAGTCCGCCGGTCAATTCGGCGATCGTCTCCGAGAGCGCGAACAGATCCGAATCGCCACCGGCCACAGCTCCTGAGACGGCCCGCGAACGGTACATGCTCTGTGTCAGAAGTCGTTGTACGAGTGAATAGACGTGTCCGGAACTAGCCTGCGGATGTACCGCGGCCACTGCGATTCCGATGTTGCGTGCGGCGGTGAGAAGCGTCGTCGCCTCGCGCGCATTCTTGACGAGCAAGAGCTTCGGACGACGCCTCGCCGGCCTGCCTTCGAACTTTCGCAACCACTGCGTCAACGTCGATTCGGGAACCCCCACGGGGAGGTAGATGTCGGAGATCGCACCACGGCTGTCGGTGCCGTCGATATCGGAGGACTCGACGAGGGCGATCGAACGGATTTCGACATCGAGTCCGTCCGGGCTTTCCAGAAGCTCGATCACGGACTTGTCCGTGGAATGCATGAGGGCGCCGAGGGTGGTGCCGACACTCGGCCCGTTATTCCTCGGACCTGTCGCCGCTTGCGGGAGGGCTACAGAAAGTGGCTGCACATTTGCTCCTCGGCCAGTGGGTCATTACAGGCTAACCCCGACAGACGAAATGCAGAATAAGGAAATAGGGGACAAATTTATTCGTCAGGCATGGTGATGCCGAGTTCCTGCACCTTTTCGGCGACTGCCTCTGGAAAAACGTTCTTGAACAGATAAAGGTCTTGTCCGATCACCCAACCAGGTGCCAACGCCGTCGCATATCGCTCGAAGTATCCGAGTTGTTTACCGAAAAGAACCAATTCCTCGGGACTCGCAACGCCCCACTGCTTGCCCAACTGAATCAGTGCCATGATCAATTCACTGAGCTTGAGTTCACCCAGGTCACGGCCGAGAATCGGGGCCAGGGCCGTTGCGACCTGCATACCGAGCTGATCGTCGTCGACCTCGTAGTCGGTTGCATATCCCAAGGATCGAATTCCGCGGGCGACACGGGCGAAATCACCGTCGATGAGGGTGGCTCGGAACATGTCGGAAAGGATGGATCTCCAGGTCTCGGGAAGGACGCCGACGATGCCGAAGTCGAGCATCGCTATCCGGCCGTCGTCGAGGACCCACAAATTTCCCGCGTGGACATCTCCGTGGAACGGACCGTGAACGATGACTGATTCGAGCCAGACCTTCACTCCGCGCCGGATCAGCATGCGGGCTTCGTCGATGCCGTCCGGACCGGCGACGAACCGATCCAGTGGAACGCCGCGCATGCGTTCCATACAGATGACTCGGGGGCCGCAGTAGTCCCAGTACACCTCCGGTGTCGTGACTCCTTTGTTGTCACCGAATGCGCTGATGTTGTTCCGGAATGTGGTTTGCCGGTCGGCCTCGACCGCGCTGTTCAACTCCGTCATCGTTGCGTTGTGCAGATCGCGAATGATGGCGGTGGCATTGGCAATTCGAAGGAACTCGACAAACTTCTCGAGGATGTTCGCGCCCCAGTACGCCGCCCTCAGGTCGATCAGCATCCGCGCATAGATGTCCGGACGCTGGATCTTGATGACGGCCTCGCGGCCATCGTGCAGAACGCACGCGTGTACCTGCGCTACCGACGCGGCCGCGAGAGGTACGTCGTCGAATTTCGCGAACAGGTCGTCTACGGAGTATCCGAGGTCTTCGTGCACGACGCTTCTGGCCTGCTCGGCAGGAAATGACGGAACGTCGTCGAGGCAACGTAGGCATGCATTGGCGACGGGGGCGGGGAACAGGCCTGACGACGACGCGACCAGTTGCCCGAGCTTGACGAAGGTGGGACCCAGCGCGATGAAGCCGTCGACCATTCCGTCGGAGGCGGCGTCAGCCCACGTGCGTCCACGCTTGCGGAAAGGCCACACGATCAGTGCCAGCATGATCGACGTCGACAACACGACGGCGATGATCGCGGAACGCCACAACTGGGCGAGGCCGAAGCGTTCGAGGTCCGGCATGTGGACTTCGAGGGCAGTGGCGGGCACTCCTGACGAGTACGGCCCGACAGGTCGCGTTGGATCCAGCACAGCTCTCCCTCGTTCAACGAGCGCATCCAGCATTTTGCCGTGAGATCACTTACGCGACCCCTTCCGTTAGTCAGTATGCCAAGTCACACATAACTGCCGGAACCGCCTACGCGTTCAGCCTACGATCGGTGAATGCGTGAGCACCTGATCCCGATCGGCGAGGTTGCAAAATCGTTCGGAATTGCGGCGTCGACCTTGCGTTATTACGAGGACGAAGGACTGCTGTCCGCGCGGTCGCGAACTGGCGGTAAACGCTGGTACGGGCAGCGTGAGCTGCGCCGGCTGGCATTGATCCGGATGTACACCGAGACGGGAATGTCCTTGGAACAGGTGCGGTCCTTCATCGAAACCGACACCACGTCCGACCAGTTCTCGACGGTTCTCGCAGATCAAGTGTCGACACTCGAGGCACAGATCGCCGCTGCTACGCGAGCGAAGCTGATCCTCGAGCATCACCTGACGTGTCGGCAAGAGCGTCCGATGCAGTGCCCGTGGTTGCTCGAGCAGCTCGACATTCGTGTCGAAGCGGCGCTTGACTTCAAGTTCACTTGAACCTTCATAGTTAGGGCGCACTTACCGCCTTATCCGGAGGTTGACCATGTCGGCACGACGATGGCTGCCGCTCATCGCCGCATGCATCGGAACTTTCCTGTTACTGACGTACGCCACGATCACAACGATCGCGGTGCCGGCCATCGCAGTCGGTTTGGACGGCAGTACGGGCGCGATGTCATGGGTCGTCGACGCCTACACGCTGGCTCTTGCCGCGCTTCTTGTGGGCATGGGCGCACTCGGCGATGCGTGGGGACGCAAACGCCTCTACATCTGCGGACTGGTCGTGTTCCTGGTTGCAACGGCCGTGTGCGCGATTGCTCCGGACGTCACGGTTCTGGTCGTTGCTCGCGGCGCGCAAGGAATTGCCGGTGCGGCGATGTTCGCGACACTCCTGCCTCTGCTCGGCGACGCATATTCGGGCCGCGATCGGCACGTGGCATTTGCCGCGTGGGGTGCCGTCGCTGGATTGGCGGCGGGAATCGGCAATGTTGCAGGAGGGCTGCTGACGCAGTTCTTCGACTGGCGTGCGGTCTTCTATTCCGGAATCCCCGTGGCCGCAGTGGCGCTCGCAATGGCTGTGTTCTGTTTCGCCGACAGTGAGCGCGGCGACGACAACATCGACTGGGCCGGAATCGTTTTGTTCACCCTCGCTGCCGTTGCCGCGGTTCTCGGCGTGACGTGGGGCGGCGACATCGGGTGGGCTTCGTCGTCGACAGCTCTTGCCTTCCTGATCGCAATCGGTGCGCTGACGGCGTTTGTGTTCTGGCAGCGTCGAGGCAGCAGTCCGATGCTCGATCCGGCATTGTTCCGATCCCTGAAATTCGACGGCGTCCTCGTCGCTGCTTTCGGGTACTACCTCGCGGCCTACGGCCCGCTCGTAGTCCTTTCACTGTGGCTGCAGAACGGGCTGGAACTGTCGGCATCGGCGGCCGCACTCGTGCTCTCGATTCAACCGCTCGCTTTTGTCTTCGTATCGGCCTTGTGTGGATCACGGCTTCAGCGCGTCGACCTTCGACTGTCGCTCGGATTCGGGACGATCCTTTGCGGAATCGGTTGCGTGGCCATGCTGTACGTTCTCGCCGAGCCGGTCTGGCCCGCACTGATCGCCGGGCTGATTCTGACCGGTGTCGGTTCGGCGATGGTGTCGCCGGTGCTGCCGGGTGCCGCGATGTCGGACGCCCCGGCAGAGCGCGCCGGGACGGCTTCGGCAACAGCCAACTCGTCGCGTCAATTCGGGCTTGCCGTCGGAATTGCGTTGTGCGGCTCGCTCTTCGTCGGTCCGGACGAGTTCGCCTTGCTGTGGCCGTTGGTCTTCTGTGCCGGCGTCGGAATGCTCACGGGTTTGGTGTCGATCCTTCTCTTTTCTCGTTCGTCAACTCCTGAAACAGTTCAACCAATCGCCGAAAGGGCACACACATGACCACGCTGTTCACTCCACGACCGCACCGGCGTATCGAGATGGACTGGAATCGCCGCAGGTTCCTCGGCGCTGCAGCAGGATTGGCTGCTGCGCTGGCAGCGGCCGGTTGCTCGCGTTCGGACGCAGACGCCGGGGGCGAAGGCGACGCAGGCTGGTCCTTCACCGATGATCGCGACAATCTGATCGAATTGGATTCACCACCAAGGACATTTGTCACCTACACCGGTATCGCGGGTGCTCTGTGGGATTACGGACTGGTGCCTGTCGGAGTTTTCGGGGCACTGACACGATCGCCGGGATCAACGGACACCAGCATCTCCGGCAATTTGGATTTCGCGAAGACCGACATGGTCGGGCAGCTCTGGGGACAAGTGGAACTCGAGAAGATCGCTTCGCTGGAGCCGGACGTCGTCATAGTCCCTCAGCTGCGTGGTTCGGCACTACTCGACGAGGCGAACTTGGATGCGGTGAAAGGCTTGTCGACAGTACTGTTCGTGGAAACGGCAGCAGGAACCATCGACCGAACCGTGCAAGAGATCGTGGAACTCGCCGTGGAACTCGGGGCGGACCAGGATATGGAGGCTCAGCGAAAAGACTACGACGCTGCGCGTGCACGGATCTCCGAAGTTGCTTCTTCGCTGAATAATTCACAGGTTTTGTTCGCGTCCGCAGATCCGGACACGATTCGTGTCAGTCGTTCGGGATTCCCGATCCTTGCAGATCTGGCGGGATTGGGCCTTGCCGTCGTCGATCCGGCCGCGGGATCGTCGGTCTACGTCGAGAAACTGGCTTGGGAGATGGCGGACCACTATCCGGCCGACATGATCTTCCTCGACGATCGCCCGTCCAGTTTGCAACTGGATACGCTCGGAACCAATCCTGCGTGGTCCAACTTGCCCGCGGTGAAGGCGGGGAAGATCGGGACCTGGAATCCGGAACCCGTGCTCAGTTATGCCGGGATCGCCCGTACGTACAACGATCTGGCTGACCAGCTGCTGGCATTCTCACATTCCTGACCGCCGCGTCGTCTACGACGTATGGACCTCTTCACCGCTCTGTCTGCTCGTGTTGAATCCCTCGATTGGCCTGCGCTGATCGAGGGAATCGACTCCAGTGGGTGTGCCCAGACGACGCCGATACTCGACGAGTCGGAATGTCGCGAAATTGCTTCCTGGTACTCGGAGGTCGACCGGTTCCGGAGCACCGTCGACATGGCTCGATACCGTTTCGGCCAAGGGGAGTACCGGTACTTCGGTGATCCCGTACCGGAGCCGATCACGGCTATGCGATCCGCCTTCTACCGACACCTCCTGCCCGTGGCGCGGGAGTGGGCGTTCAAGCTGGGCGAGGGTGCACCGTGGCCGGATTCTTTCGAAGAATGGATCGATCAGTGTCACGACGCCGGTCAGAATCGCCCTACCCCGATCCTTCTGTCCTACGGACCTGGTGACTGGAATGCATTGCATCGGGACTTGTACGGAGAGTTGGTGTTTCCCTTGCAAGTCGTGATCGGGCTCGACAGACCTCGCATCGACCACGTCGGCGGCGAGTTCTTGCTCGTGGAACAGCGGCCGCGCGCCCAGTCGAAAGGGACGGTGACAGTTCTCGGGCAAGGTCACGCTTTGATCTTCACCACGCGGGATCGACCGGTGCAGAGTTCTCGTGGGTGGTCGAGAGCCCCTGTGCGACATGGTGTCAGCGTGGTGCACTCGGGTACGCGTAGAACATTGGGATTGGTGCTTCACGATGCCGAGTAAGACGTACATTCTCCGCGACGCTCGCAACAAACCCTACGAGAGTTCGACGCCCGGTGTGCTTGGCGGGCACCGGAAAACGAAGATCTACGGGCGACTCGACTGTCGAGGGGCCGCGCAGGCAATCGCGCGTGGCGGGTATGTCGCCAGTCGGGTGTTCTTCGCGGACGAGCCGACCGCGATTGCGGCCGGCTATCGCCCCTGTGCCGTCTGCATGCCAGAAGGTTACGCAGCCTGGAAGGCAGTTGCTACGCGCCGAAGCGGTCGCGGTACTCCTTCGGAATGAGCGGCTTGTCGCCGCGGACCTTCAGCTGCTGGACAGCCCAGGTATTGCCGTCCGGGTCGGCGAATCCGAAGAAGGTGCCCCCGTCACGCTCGTCGAAGACGGTGACCTCACTGGCATCGACGCCGCGGTCGATGAGCTCCTGGCGAGCCGCTGCAGCGTCGGCCACGACCAACTGCAATCCCTTCAACGAACCAGGGGCCATCTCGGTTTGCGACGGCAGGTTGCCGATGACGATCGAGCAGCCCGAACCACGCGGAGTGAGCTGGGCGACCGTCATGTGTTCGTTGACGGTGTGGTGGTCGAGATCGAAACCGACCTTGTCACGGTAGAACTCGATGGAACGGTCGAGGTCACTGACGGGAACGATGACTACTTCGAGGGTCCAGTCCATGAAACTGCCTTTCGCTGAGGAGGTTCGGGCAAACAGGTGGTCAGAGTTGCGCGACGATCTTGTCCAGGCGCTCGTAACCTTCGGTGACGCCGAGCTCCATATTGCTCTCGATCATTCCGTCTCGCGCTTCGAGGCTCGGATATACGGAATGGCCGGAGAGGCGGGTGCGTCCGTTGCCCAGATCCTCGAACGTGATCGATTCGATGCTGACGACGTCGGGAAATCCCTCGTATTCGAAGGTCTGGATGGCAAAGTCGTTCTCGCGAACGACGTGAAATACACCGTTGAACCGGAACTTTTCGCCCTCGGGGTTGCGATGGACGTACTTGTATCGACCGCCGCTCACGAACTCGTATTCGTCGATCTCCATCTCGTATCCGTTGGGGCCGAGCCACTGCTTGACCAGATCGGGATTCGAATGAGCTGCGAAGACGGCACTGACGGGTGCGTCGAATTCGCGGGTGATGTCGATGTACGGCACGCCCTCAGGAGCCGTGATGGTGACGGGATTGGTGGTAGCCATGGCTAAGTCTCCTTCTGTGTGGTGCTGAGTAGGTGATCGAGCTTGCGGAACTGTTGTTCGTGGATCAGTCGATAGCGGTCGATCCAGGCGGTCAAAGCCTCGAGAGTTGCGGCGTTGAGGTGTACCGGCCGCCTCTGGGCTTCGCGGCTGCGAGTGACCAAACCCGCGGCTTCGAGTACCTGAATATGTTTGGAGATGGCCTGTTTCGTGATCTCGAATGGCTCGGCCAACTCGTTGACCGTTTGGGGGCCGGTGCTCAGGCGGGCGATGATCCGCCGTCGTACCGGGTCGGCAAGTGCCATGAACGCTTTGTCGAGACGCTCGTCTGCCCCTGGATCCACGATCACTTGTCAACCATCTCCTTTATCAACCAACCTGTTGATTACGGTACGAGCCCATGCCGAGGGTGTCAATGCTTCGAAACCGATTAGCGTGGAAACCATGAACGCTCTGATTCCTCGGCCACGATTGGAAGTGGCGCCGGGGGCGATCCTCGTTCCGGATTGGCTCAGCGTCGAACAGCAACGCTTCTTGGTGGCCGAGTGCCGACGGTGGGCGACCGCACCCGTACCGATGCGCTCCGCTGTTGTCCCTGGTGGGCACAAGATGTCGGTGCAAACAGTCTGTCTCGGTTGGCATTGGCAGCCGTACAAGTACACGCGCACCGCCGACGACGTGAACGGTGCGCCTGTCGCAGCGGTGCCTGACTGGCTCGTCGACCTCGGCCGGGCCGCAGTTGCCGCTGCCTATGATGATCCGACTGCGGGGGAGCGGTACACGCCGGACACCGCGCTGATCAATTTCTACGACGAGGGCGCTCGGATGGGCATGCACCAGGACAAGGACGAGCGCTGCGACGCTCCCGTCGTCTCACTGAGTGTCGGGCAGAGTTGTGTCTTTCGATTCGGGAATTCCGAGAACCGGAACAAGCCGTACACCGATGTCGAACTCCATTCGGGTGATCTCTTCGTCTTCGGTGGAGAGTCTCGGTTCGCATATCACGGAGTGCCGAAAGTTATTGCGGGAAGTGCAAGTCCCGACATAGGTCTGCCGTCCGGACGGTTGAACATCACGCTGCGCGATACCGGAATGTCGTGACTGTCTCACCCCTGCTGTGCCACTGGTGCAGCAGGGTCGAAGTCTGCGCTCGAAGGTCCGTCCCCGACCATCTCGATCAACTCGGTCGACGGTGGAGTTGGCAGCGTGCGCCAGCGCTCTCGTTCGAGGTTGTGGGGTTGTGTCTCGTTCATGCCCTCATTATCGACTTCCGGCTCCGATCCACCAGTCGGGGATGGGCCGGGTGCAATTCGGTAGGCCGTTGAGCGCCCCGCTCTCTCGTCGACATCCTCGGACCTCAGCACGTCGACGACAGTTCGGGTCGCGGCACGGGTCTGGGGAGGTTGGTGGGTGGATTCGAGGCGACCGTGGTTCGCTTATCCCAGTGTCTTGTTGCGGCCGGCGAGGGAGCCGAAGACGAGTTGCACGGCCAGCAGCACCAGCAACGCGATCAGCGGAGTCGTCCAGGAATCGACGGCGTCGTGCAGTGCACCGAAAACGAGGGGACCGGTGGCGGCCAGAAGGTATCCGACGGACTGTGCCATACCCGAGAGTGCCGCTGCTTGACCGTGATTGACAGTGCGTATTGCGAAGAAGGACAAGGCAATGACAATCGATCCGCCGATGCCGATGCCGAGGAATGCATTCCACAGCAGGGCCCAGGAGGGGAGGAGGAGTTGGCCGAGAACTGCCACTGCGGCGACCGACACCAGCCCGAGGACGGCTCCTCTCTGATCCTTGGGCAGTTTGTGCAGGAGCACTGCTGTGAGGAGGCTGCCGACGATCGAGAATATTTGCATGATGCCTTGATGCAGTCCGGCTGTAGCCGCGGTAGTGCCGTGTGATTCTTCAATGGTGGGCCACCATGTCAGAACGGTGTAGAAGAAGAGAGATTGGACGCCCATGAATATTGTGATCTGCCACCCGAGTGCTGAGCGCCAGGGGGAGCGATGGCCGCCTGGATGGGGATCCAAAGCCGCAGCGTGATCGTGTTTCGGAAGCGTGCGTCGGCGAAGTTGGGGAAGGAACACCCCAAATCCTATGAGAGCCATAGCAGCCCAGATTCCGAATGCGATCCGCCAACCGTGATCGGTGAGACCGGCGATCGGCACGGCAAGTCCGGATGCGGTTGCGGCGACGGCTGCAGAGACCGCCGAGAAGATGCCGGTCAAACGGCCGGCTTCGGTCGGGAAGTCTCGTTTGAGGAGCGCCGGCAGTAGAACGTTCATTGTTGCGATGGTCATGCCGAGCGATACGGTACCGATCCACAGCGCAGGCATCCACGGAACAGAGCGGATCACGATCGCTAAGGCGAGCATGCCGAGTGCTGCTGCGAGTGTCCGTTCCATTCCCCACCGAGCTGCGATGACCGGGGCAACGGGGGAGAACACTGCGAAGCACAGCAGTGGAAGGCTGATCAGCGCTGATGCTGTTGTCGACGAGATATCGAGATCGGTGCGTACCTCACCGAGTAGCGGGCCGACGACTGTGATTGAGGCTCGAAGATTGGCTGCGATGAGAAGAATGCCAGCGATAACGAGTCCTCGGCGCATTATCGGTATCGCGCTCGGGGCAGACGCCACGTTTTCGGTGTCGGAGATGACGTTAGCCATGGGTGTGCCCTTCTGAGATTGTCTGTGCGCTGAACCTCTTGTGTGTCAGCTACTTCGGCATGTTTTGCAGAAAGAGGGATCGGCTGTGGTCCATCAGTCGGACCACTGCGGCGGCTGCGCCGTCCGGATCGCGGTCACGGATGGCCGCAAGCAGCTGCCGGTGTGGGTCGTCGTCGGTCCAAGGTCCGATGAACAGCTGTCGAGTCTCCTTGTCGGACTTACCTTGTGGGATGCTCATGGTGTCAGAGCGATCGAGACTGCGGTAGATGTCCGTGATCAGTTGGTTCCCGCTCGCTGCGAACATCTCCAGGTGGAAGTCGAGGTCGTACTCGACGGATTTGGCGACGTCGGGCTCAGCGTCTCGGCCATCCAAAGCCCGAGTCATTCGGTCGATGTCTTCGGGCAGGGCTCGTTCGGCAGCGAGTCGGGCGGCGTAGAGCTCCAAAGCTTCACGGGCTTCGAAGATTTCGAGCACGTTCTCCGCCGCTGCACGTCTTTGAAGTGCAATTTCGAGTTCTGAGCTCGCGCAGACGTAGGTTCCGTCTCCCGGGCGTGCTTCGAGGAGGCCGGCATGGACGAGGCCACGAATGGCCTCCCGGACTGTATTGCGGCTCGCGCCGGTCATTTCGACAAGTTGATGCTCGCCGGGGATCTTCTCCCCTAATTCCCAGTTGCCAGAAGTGATCTGGGACCGCAGTTGTTCCGCGATCTGCACTGAAAGTGGGATGTTGCGTGCGGTGGGTGCGATACGGGAATCCGGCATGAGTCAAATGTAGGACATTTGGCGATTTGTGGATAGGTTTACCTTTGTGATCTAGGGCACTCGGGTTCGGATCGGCCTGGGCGGGTACCGCCCTTCTGCATGTCTGCGTGCACGTGAGTGCTCCTGCCGACCGCGCACGGGGCAGTTGACTCGACTCGGAGGGCAACTGCGATCGATTCCTCGCGGAACCTCATACCTAGCAGGCCCTCACGTGCGGGTCATTGCTGCGATTCCAGCGTCCACGCGGGCTGGTCGGTCACTTCCGGGCCGTCGTGCAGCACCCAAACACACGGCTCGGAGATGTAGGTGGCAGCATCGGTGAACCAGTATGTTTCGTCGGGTGCCCAGCCCGCGATGACGCTCGCCGTGTCGGTATCGACCTCGATCGCGGTTCCTGCTGCCGCGAGGTATCCCGTCACGGTAAGGTGCACTCCCTCAAATCTTTCCGCGACTTGCACCCAGTCGGGGATGACCCACCTGCCTGATCGGCCGGTAGTCCGGTACCAAACCTGCCGCGTTTCTGCGGTGACCTCGAGCGGGAACCGTCTGCACAGCTCCGACCAGGCTTGCGCGCTGTCGATCTCGTAGATGCGTGCGCCAGTCGGTGGCCGCAATGCTCGCACGACGACCCGTTCCCATCCCATGCTGTCTTCGACGAACCACAAGCCCGCCGGAGTCCCGTCGAACAGCGCCCTCGTCGAACCCTTAGTGGGTGGATTCGACCACCAATAACCTGACCAGTTCGCCGCGGGATCCACCGGGCGGTCACGTTCAGCTCTCGCTTCAGATTCCAGGGTGCTCGTGCGCCACTCGCTGAGGAGTTGTTGCGCAGCAGGCACTTCGTCTGTGTCCGGAGATTCCTCACCTCTGCTCATAATCGACCATTGGTCGGATGAGGCGAGCGAGGTTGACCACCACCGCGCGCATTCGGAGCCGGCGATGTGCTCGGCGACGCGTCGAAGCTCATCGCGCATAACTTCGGTGGCGACGAGGACGTCTTCTCCGTCGGGATCCTGCCAGTAACGCGCCGCATCGACCGCTTCTGCGAGGGCGGAGCGTAGATCGACGGCGGTGACGTCGGGGAGCGATATTTCCGTGAGGCTGCGCGCCACGTCCTCCGCGGTGACTATGGTCTGCCGGGCCTCTTCGGCGCCCGGGCCGAACAACACTCGGGAGGTTCCTTGTCCGACGTCGAGGTGATACGCCGCCCGGTGAGCGCTGATGCGGAACATGTCGTCGCCTGACTCGGGACGCAGGGCGAGTTCGGCGTCGATCGCATACGCGAGCAGCATCCGGCGCCCGCGCGGGCCCGACAGCAAAATATCCGCAGTGAGCATCTGTTCTCCCGTTTTCTGGTTCAGATGACGGTAGTCGAGGTCAGCGAGATGGAGAGCCTTCTCCCGTGATGTCAGAGCTCCTGGCCGTTTCGTCGCGCACGACATGATCGCCACACACTGCATTCGGTGGCGAAGGCGGACGGAAGGGAGCCCCAGGCTGCTGCCAGTTGCGTGAACGCCGCTTCTTCGGTGTGCGCGATCACTGCCGTCTTTGTGCAGCCGTGGTTTTCGTCGATCAGAGCTCTCTCTGTTCGCCTGTAGTGACTGCGAAATAGGTCCTATTGATTGCTGAGGCTGAACAATAGGGAGGGCTGAAAAGGTTGGGAGACAGGTATTTTGGCGAGAGTGATCCGTGTGCCATCAGTACAGTCTCGACCGGAACCAGTGATCGAGGCTGATCATGTCGATCTGGTGCATGTCGAGACTCAGCTGGGCAGCAGCTTTCACCGCGTCGGCGCGGGGGATAGAGTTCTGGGGCAGAGTCCAGTTGGTCTCCCGTGCATGTTGCTCGAGAAGGCCGATGACTGTCCGCGGGACAGGCTCGTTGACGTGAAGTGTTGAGCCGTAGCGAAATTGCTGTTCTATCGACAACTCGTAGATGGATCGGGCGAGTAGGTCTACGTCGACTACCGACAGGACAGCGCTACCGCCGTCGATGATCGAGTCGAGGCGAGAGACAATTCGCGTCAGTGTCGGAAGAAACCATCTGTCGCCGGGTCCGTACACGAGATGCGGCCGGACGACCAGGCCTCCGGCGTCGCGCACGAACTTCTCGGCGAGAGCGCGCGTGCGACTGGCAGGTGAGAAGGGGCTGAGAGGTGCGCCGTTGACCGGCAAGTCTCGAAACGGTCCCGGCCCGTACACGGCCGCGGTACTGACGTAGAGCAAGCGTTCGACGCCGACGTCGGCGGCCATCGACGCAACGTTCTGTACGCCGTGTTGGTTGACGTGAACGCACTGTTGTTCGTCGTCGCCCACGTACGACACGCAACAGATGACGGTCGACGCCTGACTCATTGCAAGTCGTAGAGAAGCACTTTCGTTGATGTCGCCGATCACGGTGGCGATTCCTTCACGGCCGAACTGTTTGGCTGCGGTGGCCGTGCGAACGAAACCGATTGCAGCGTTTCCGTCGCGGGAAACCAGCTGTTTCATCACTGCGGAGCCGATGAAACCAGTGGCCCCGAGTACCAGAGTCGTCACGGTGTGTCCGTGTCGAGAGCGTTGCTGCGAGCTCTTTCGACGTATCGTTGAGATTCATTCCGTCGGCAACGAGAGCTGGGTAGATCATGCAGGAGCGTGCTGTCCTGACGCGCCAGGCCGTCATTTTGGGTGCTGCGAAGAGCTTCGAGAAGTTCGGGTACTCCGCCAGTTTGGGCACGATCTTGCAGCACGGGGGTGTGTCGAAGGGGGCGATGTATTTTCATTTCGCGTCCAAGGAGGAGCTTGCGCACGCGGTCATCGCAGCGCAGCACGGTATGGCGATGGAGGGTACCCGGCGGGTTGCTGCGCACTCCGACATCGCGGTCGAAACCCTGGTGCTCGTTTCGCAGGAGATGGCTCGGCAGCTTGTGACCGAGCCCATCGCGCGAGGTGGCATGCGGTTGACGATGGAGATCGGCAGTATTCAAGGCCCCATCGAACAGCCGTACCTCGATTGGATCGAGGCTATCAAGCAGGTGGCAACCCAAGCGGCCGAAGCCGGCGATATCGTCCCGGGCACCGATATAGACGCGTTGGCTCGATTTGTGGTGGGGTCGTTCACCGGAGTGCAGATTCTCTCGGAAATGCTGACGGGCAGAACCGATCTGTACGAGCGGTTGAGTCAGATGTGGAACCTGGTGCTGCCAACGATCGTCCGCGAGGACAAGTTGGCGCACGTCATGCAACTGGCGGCGCTTGCACCGAGAGAGTGGGAAGCACCGAGCGCTTGACGTGGTAGACGCGACGAGAAGAACGTGTTCGTTCCCTCTCATGATTGGTCCGCAACTGTAATTTCGAGTTCCGCGGTGGTTTCCAGTTCTTGAGTGAACCGAACTCGGTGCACATGGCCCGACGCGTCAAGGGGGATCGTTGACACCTCGCACGGCGTTTCCCATTCAGTGAACCTCGGAAAGACCGCCGAGAGTGAGGCGATCTTTGTTGCTGGGTTGCCGATGTGAAATCGGAGCGCTTGTCGGGCGGCCTCGAAAAGTATCATTCCTGGGATGTGGTCGACGGGGTGGTCGAAAAGGGAGTGGTTGCGTGGATCGGGAGCGCAGAACATCGCGTGCCGAGCAGGATCAGTGCTGATGAGCACATCTCCATCGGTTAGGCGTCCGACTCGCTCCGATCCGACCACCGCGGCTCCGGAAGGAAGGATGCGCCGGCTCGGGCGGTGGTCTTCTCGTCCTTGCCGAATTCGACGGTATCCCTCGGGGCTGACTCCTCGCGCAACAGCGTTGCATCTGGCGACGTGCCGGTTGCCCTCGCTGAGGATCCCCGACACTTCGACCCCCGAAACCGCTCCGTCGCGATGAGTGAGGTTGTCCACTGTCATCGAGAAACTCAACGGCTCCGCGACTGATTGCACGTCGAGCGCGTCCAGCATCTCGAAGCTGAACGTTTCCATGAGGAACTTGTAGTGCAGTGGAATCTCGTATCGGGTGTGGCACAGAAGCACCACTGCCTGTCGAAATGCTTCTGCCACCCCGAGCGGATCGTGTTGCTCGCTCGATACGTCGAATATCCGGTGCGAGACCGGGAGTTGCACAGCAACCTGGTACGCCGAGTCCGATTCGATCCGGTAGTCCGTCAAGAAAACCTCGGCAACAGCATGTCTGTGGACAAGATGCCGCGGCACTGTGCGTGTGT
Source organism: Rhodococcus sp. OAS809 (assembly GCF_040546695.1). Taxonomy (NCBI): domain Bacteria; kingdom Bacillati; phylum Actinomycetota; class Actinomycetes; order Mycobacteriales; family Nocardiaceae; genus Rhodococcus; species Rhodococcus sp. OAS809. The sequence goes on from NZ_JBEPOI010000002.1 coordinate 4,836,958, forward strand.
ATTCCATTGATTGAATGCACCTTTCGATGTTCACTCGTGTCTTCGGTGTCGTGTAGGACCTAATATTCGACGTCCGGGCGCGTCATCGAATCGTCAAAATTGACGATCTTTTCGAAGGTCGAGTTCGATCAGGGGCGGCACCCCATCTCGGCGAGTGTGTCTGGGGCACTTCCTGCTAGAAGCGTCCGATCCGAAGTTCCAGTGGGTGTCTGCGTGCGTCGTGACCAGAGCGGCGGAGCATCGCGCATGCCTCCAGCTGGGAATGCACCCCCAGTTTTTGCAGGATGCTTCGGATGTGGGCGCGAACCGTGGTCGGTGCGATGTGGGCGGTTCGAGCAATCGAGTCGACATTCGAGCCTCCGTAGAGAAGGCCCACGATCTCGAACTCGCGATCGGTGAGACTGCTGATTCGTGCGAATTCTTCGGTGCGCAACCGGATGCGTTGTACGAGCGAGGACTTGTCGTGTGCAGACCGAGCGGAGTTGGGGTTGATCGCGGCCTGCAGCTCATCGAGCAGGGATGTGAATGGCAGTTGAGAGTTGAGCACGGCGTGGGCGCCCGCTGCGAGCCCCCGAATCATGGAGTTGCCGCTACTGAGATCGCCGACCAGGACCGATCCCTCGAGCGCGGAGAGCTCCTTCACCTGCCAATCGACGCCCCCGAGTGGTAGGAGAACGAGCGCTCTACCGTGATCGCTGGTGTGATGCCTTAACAGGCTCATGTCTGCGGTTTGTGGCTCGGAATAAGCCCTGGCGCTGATTCCGGCAGCGATTGCATTGGCGAACCCTCGATCGCCTTGAGTGGTGTACACGGTGACTGTGCTGGAGAGTGTCATAGCGACTACATCTCCGGTGGAGGTCCACTCCGCCCGCTCTCTTCGCTGCGAAACCAAAACCGTTGCTTTCAGCGTGGTTTCGTCAGCAGGTTAGCTATCGCAGTGACCTTTCCGCTGATGCGCACGAAGGTTACGGCGATATCGCAGTTGCCCGTCCTCCCATGGAAACTCGCGCGTTCGACACCTGATCGTGGACCTTCGAATTATGCTAGGGCGCTGAATATTTGGGCGATGAGTATCCCGCGTAGACGAGCCATTAGGCGTTCCGTCGACGACGTGAACGACTCCCCAATGGCTCGAGGCATTCAGGCGTCTCGATCGAGTTTCCGCGAGGCCGGTGCGTCGCACCTCAATGTTCCGTACGCGGCCGGGTCGAGATATTGACTGTTACCGTCAGTTGCACATACCCTGTTCATTGGCGCTGACCTTAGGGAACCCGGCCTGAACCGGCCGATCGTTCTCGGTCACTGCCGACGCCAGAAGTAGCTTCGCGACGACCGACGAAACGAGTTTCCTCATGACACAGCATGTCGACGTACTGATCATCGGCGCTGGCTTGTCCGGAATCGGCGCGGCTTGCCACCTCATTCGTGAGCAGACCGGAAGCACTTACGCGATCCTCGAACGCCGCGAGAACATCGGTGGCACCTGGGACCTGTTCAAGTATCCCGGCATCCGTTCGGATTCCGACATGCTCACCTTCGGATTCGGTTTCCGTCCGTGGATCGGAACCAAAGTGCTCGCAGACGGCGCCAGTATCCGTGACTACGTCGAGGAAACCGCCAAGGAATACGGCGTCACCGACCACATCAACTTCGGCCGCAAGGTCGTGGCAATGGACTTCGATCGCGCGACTGCACAGTGGTCCGTGACCGTCCTGGTCGAGGCGACGGGGGAGACCGAGACGTGGACCGCGAACGTCCTCGTCGGCGCCTGTGGTTACTACAACTACGACAAGGGATACCGCCCCGCCTTCCCCGGTGAGGACGACTTCCGCGGTCAGATCGTGCACCCGCAGCACTGGCCGGAGGATCTCGATTACACCGGAAAGAAGGTAGTGGTCATCGGTTCCGGTGCCACCGCGATCACCCTGATCCCGTCGATGGCCCCCACCGCCGGTCACGTCACCATGCTGCAGCGCTCGCCCACGTGGATCCAGGCGCTGCCGTCCGAGGACCCTGTTGCCAAGGGTCTCAAGCTTGCGCGCGTTCCCGACCAGATCGCTTACAAGATCGGTCGAGCCCGCAATATCGCACTGCAACGCGCCAGCTTTCAGCTCTCACGCACCAATCCGAAGCTGGCGAAGAAGCTGTTCCTCACCCAGATCCGCTTGCAACTCGGCAAGAACGTGGACCTGCGTCACTTCACCCCCAACTACAACCCGTGGGATCAGCGCCTGTGCGTGGTTCCCAACGGGGACCTGTTCAAGGTGCTCAAGAGCGGCAAGGCCGACATCGTCACCGACCGTATCGCCACGTTCACCGAGAAGGGCATCGTGACCGAGTCGGGCCGCGAAATCGAGGCCGACGTCATCGTCACGGCGACCGGCTTGAACGTACAGATCCTGGGCGGGGCGACCATGAGCATCGACGGCGAGCCCGTCAAGCTCAACGAGACGGTCGCCTACAAGAGCGTGCTCTACTCCGACATTCCGAACTTCCTGATGATCCTCGGCTACACCAACGCATCCTGGACGCTCAAGGCCGACCTGGCCGCGTCCTATCTGTGTCGCGTACTCAAGATCATGCGTAAGCGCGACTACACGACTTTCGAGGTTCACGCCGAACCTGAGGACTTCGCGGAAGAATCTCTCATGGGCGGAGCCCTGACCTCGGGCTACATCCAGCGCGGCGACGGAGAAATGCCGCGTCAGGGTGCCCGCGGCGCGTGGAAAGTGGTCAACAATTACTACCGCGACCGCAAGCTGATGCACGACGCCGAGATCGAAGACGGTGTGCTGCAGTTCAGCAAGGTCGATATTGCTGTCGTGCCTGATAGCAAGGTCGCCAGCGCATAGTCGGCTCCACCGGGGGATGGACCGGTCGTACCAGTGGGGACGTCGGAGAATGTGCTGGAGATGTTGCGTCGACGTACCCGCGTCACGGGGTTTGCGATCGGTGAGTTCGCTTCCGTAATCGTCGGTTGTGCACCACCACGGGAAGAACATAGGTAGCGACCATGATCACGGCGAGCAGTCCGAGATAGAGATATGGCCAGGTCCATCCCGCTGCTCGTATGGCCAGCAACGATCCGCCCATGATCAAGGGCATCCCGGCCCCGGCGAGCAGGTCGACGTCACGGGGCGAGACGGGTGGGGTTCCGAGCAGAGGTACGCGGCTGCACGAGTTTTCTCTGATCGTGCGCATCACTGACATGCAGTAGAGGGCGGCGCCGGCGATCGCGATCGCCGCGCCAAGTGCAACTTCGACGACGCCGGTTCTCGCGGACATCAATGCGTAGGCAAACACACCCACCGTTCCCAAAGTGACCGGTGCCGACTTCCAGATCGGCGTCGACTTATGGGTGTCGGCGGGAACACTGACCGGGCGCATCGGTTCGAGAGGCTCCATCAGCTCAGCGTGCCATGCGCCGCTCGGGAAACAAACTGCCTGTGCCGTTTCTGGCAGACTCCGACTGCCTGGCCTGGATGTCGGGACCCCTCACTACGATTCTCATCGTGACCGATTACGACGATCTCGACATGTTCGGTGGCCTCGACGCCTCCTCCCTGCCGCTCCGCCAGCAGCAGATTCTGATGACCATCCGGGATCTCGTGGCTGCCAACGGGTGCACGCCGAGCACACGGCAGATCGGAGACGCGGTTGGTCTGCGCTCGACGTCGACGGTGTCCAAGCACCTCAAGAGTCTCGAAGAGAAGGGCTTCCTCCGTAGGGGAGCGGCCATGGCTCGGCAGTTGGACGTGCGGCCGTTCCTCGTAGGCGCGAAGGAACGGTCGTCGTCGAACACCGTGACGGTTCCGGTCGTCGGTGACATCGCGGCCGGCGCGCCGATCCTCGCGGAGGAGCACGCCGACGAGGTGCTTGCGCTTCCTCGCGAGCTCGTCGGCTCCGGCACGGTGTTCGGACTTCGGGTGCGTGGTGAGTCGATGGTCGACGCAGCGATCTGTGACGGTGACGTCGTCGTGGTGCGCCGCCAGGACGAAGCTCATTCCGGTGAGATCGTCGCCGCGATGATCGACGGCGAGGCCACGGTGAAGGTGCTCCGGCGTCGCGACGGTCACGTGTACCTCGAGCCTCGCAATCCCGCATACAGCGTCATCGACGGCGATCGCGCGGTCATCCTGGGCAAAGTTGTTTCCGTGATGCGCCGTATCTGAGAGGTGTCCGGTCTCAACGACGTTTGGCGCGGGGACCGCCGTATTCCTCATCGGTGACTTTGTCGCCCCATGTAGTTTCGGTGCCTCCGTCGCCGGGTCCTTCCCACAGTGCGAGGTGGCTCATGAAACGGTCGGGTGCCGCGCCGTGCCAGTGTTCCTCTCCCGCTGGGGTGTAGACGGTCTCACCCGGGTGGACTTCGACGATCTCGCCGCCGCGAGCTTGAACCAGCGCGGTACCGGAGACGATGTGGAGGGTCTGTCCGACTGCATGGGAGTGCCAGTCGGTTCGCGCGCACGGTGCAAAGCGAACCATGTTGGCGCGCATCCTCGACGGCTCCTGGCCGGCGTAGATGACGTCCCACCAGACGTCGCCGGTGAACCAGTCGCTGGGTGCTTTGCTGGTGGGCTGGGGCTTCAAGATTTCCATGAGGTCTCCTCGGAATCGAAAGGGGCGGTTCAGTTCTGCGTCAGCGGAACAAGTCGAATGGTGTTGGGTGCGGCGGCGCGGCCGGTGACGGAGCCGACGATCTGCGGGCCGTAGCGGTCGTACTTGGTGTGATAGGCGGAGTCGATCGACGAGTGGGCATCCGGTGCGGCGGACTCGAACGCCACGTCCCGCTCGATTCCTCCTGCTCGGATTCGGCCCGTTCCACTTGCCGTTGCTCGGACGAACCACGGGTTGTCGGTTCCGTAGGCCGAGCGAACGTACAGTTGGTTGTCGGTACGGACAACCCAAATCGTGACGTACGGCCTTGCGGTTCCGTCTCGGCGGTACGAGGAGACCTGCAACTCCTCGGCGTCGCCGATCTTGGTCAGTTCAGCCTCGGTCCACGAGTGCGACATCTCGGCTTCCTTTCTCCTGGTCGAATTGCTTTGCGGTACTTCGCGTTCTCGTAGCCGGGACGATCAGTGCGAGGACGATGACGAGACAAGCGGCGAGCAGGGCGGTGCCTGCGGTGAGAGCCGTTGATACGTGATCGGTGAGTGCCGTTGTAGCGTCGTCGGCAGAGGATCCGGCGCCCGCGGAGACTGCGACGAGGATGCCGAGTCCGAGAGCACTGCCCAGTTGATGTGCAGTGTTGACCAATCCTGATGCGGCACCGGCATCCTCGGCCTGTACCCCGGAGATGCCGGCAGAAGTCAGTGGGGCGAAAGCCAACCCCTGTCCGGCGCCGATCAAGATTATCGGAAGTGCTATCGCAGTGAGGTACGTGCTGCCGGGATGGACCAGACTGAGCCACGCCATCCCGGCTAGGGTGACGGCAATGCCAACCGACAGAATTGCGGAATTTCCGAATCGCGGTGTCAGTCGCGGAATAAGCATCGCCACAGCAAAATTGACGATCGTCATCGGGAAGAAGGCGATGCCTGCTTGGAACGCGCTGAAGCCCATGACGCCTTGGAGTAGCTGAGTCGTGAAGTAGAAGAATCCGATCATGGCACCCAGATAGAGCATTCGGGCGGCGTACGCCCCGGATCGCTCCCGGCTACGGAACAACCTCAGTGGCATGATCGGCTGCTCCGCTCTCGCTTCGTTGAGGAAGAGCAAGGTCAGTAGTATCGCCCCGGCCGCCAGTGTCGCAACGGTGATCGGTGAGGTCCACCCCGCTTCGGCCGAGTTGACGGTGCCGAAGACGAGCGCGGTCATCCCGAGTGTGGCGAGAACAGCGCCGGCCACATCGAAACGTCCGGAGTTGGGCTCGGTTTCCGGAATGAACCGGGGAGCGAGAGCGATCATCGCGATACCGATCGGAACGTTGATGAAAAAGCCTGCGCGCCAAGACACCCAGTCGGCAAGGGCGCCGCCGATCACGAGTCCGAGGCTGGCGCCTATTCCCGCAGCAGCGCCGTACCAGGCAACAGCGCGCGTTCGCTCCGGGCCGGGCGGGAAACTGGCGGTCAGCAGTGACAGCGACGCCGGGGCGACCACTGCTGCTCCGACGCCTTGGAGAGCGCGCGCTGCGATGAGCCACCAACCGTTCGGAGCGACCCCGACGAGAAACGACGCAATCGCGAAAATCGCGAGACCGGCCACGAATACGCGACGACGGCCGAAGATGTCCCCGAGACGAGCACCCAGCAGGAGAAGCCCGCCGAACACCAGGGTGTAGGCGTCCTGGACCCAGGACAGCCCGGTTGCCGAGTAACCCATGCTGCTTTGGATGCTGGGTAGCCCGGTGAAGATGATCGAATTGTCGAGCAGGATCATGAAATAGCTGATCAGAATGATCGCCAGGATCGCGGTGGGATTGATGCGACCGGCAACAGGACGGGTGGCAATGTGGGTCACGCGCATCTTCTTCGCAAGTGGTGGACTTTCGCAAGTGGTGGACTACGGGCGGACGAGGACCTTCAACGATTCACGGGAGTCCATGGCTCGGTAGCCTTCCGCTACGTCGTCGAGTCCGACGGTGTGGTCGAAGACCTTGCCCGGCTCGATCTTTCCATCGAGCACATCCGGCATCAGCTCTTCGATGTACGCGCGCACCGGGGCCGGTCCACCGGTGAGTGTGATGTTGGGTCCGAAGAGTGTCCCGAATCCGATTGGAGCTTCTTCGTATTGGGGTACTCCGACTCGGCTGATGACGCCGCCCGGTCGGACAACTCCGAGCGACTGCTCGTAGGCAGGCATGTGACCTACCGCTTCGAGGACGACATGAGTGCCGTCGCCTCCGGTCAGTTCGCGGACTTTCTCGATGCCCTCGTCTCCACGTTCGGCAACCACGTCGGTGGCTCCGAACTCGAGACCGAGATCCGTGCGGGTCTTGTGGCGCCCCATGAGGATGATGCGCTCGGCGCCGAGGCGTTTGGCGGAGAGCACTGCCATCAGCCCCACGGCTCCATCGCCGATGACCGTGACCGTCGTGCGTTGGTTGACGCCACCCTTGACCGCCGCGTGATAGCCGGTGCCGAAGACGTCGGAGAGTGTGAGCAGTGACGGTAGGAGTTCGGAATCCTCACCGACCGGCGCCTTGACCAGGGTGCCGTCTGCCAACGGCACTCGGATGGCCTCTGCCTGACCGCCTCCGATCCCGTTTCCGGCCCAGAATCCACCGTGTCGGCAAGACGTCTGCAAGCCTTCGCGGCAGAAGTCGCACGTCCCGTCGGACCAGGCGAAGGGGGCGATGACGAAGTCGCCCTTCTTCAACGTGGACACCTCGCGACCGGTCTCTTCCACCACTCCGACAAATTCGTGGCCCATCGGGGAGCCACCGGGCGTGGCCGGCATGTTGTGGTAAGGGTGCAGGTCAGAGCCGCAAACGCACGCCCTGACGACCCGCACGATCGCGTCCGTCGGCTGCTGCAGTGCCGGATCGGGCACGGTCTCGACTCGAACGTCTCCGGCGCCGTACATGATGGTTGCTCGCATGGTGTCCCCTCTTGCTTCTGGTGTCGCGTGCTTCGAAGTCGACGTTTCGGCGTGGACCGGTCGACTGCAATCAGTCAACGCCACGCCTCGCGGGCGCGGGAGTGTCTGTTGTTCCAGGTAACGGCAGTACCTCCCTCGGTCTTCTCCGCTCGAGTAACGTGAACTGCATGGACAACCGAGCCGAGATCCGCGAATTCCTCAGCTCCCGTCGTGCTCGCATCACACCCGAGCAGGCAGGGCTGCCGGCCTACGGCGGAAACCGTCGCGTCAAGGGGTTGCGCCGTGAGGAAGTCGCTCTGCTCGCCGGTGTGAGCATCGACTACTACGTGCGCATGGAACGCGGAAATCTGGCGGGAGCGTCGGACTCGGTGCTCGAAAGCCTTTCCCGAGCACTGCAACTCGACGAAGCCGAAACTGCCCACTTGTACGACCTCGCGAAGGCGGCCAGTGCAGGCGCACCGAGTAGAAAGCGGCCCGCCCCCAAGGGCGTGAGCCCGGCGATTCAGCAGATACTCGACGCCATCACCGACGCACCGGCGTGGGTACGTAATGCCAGGCACGACATGCTGGCGGCCAATCGTATGGCGCGCGCGTTGTATTCGCCGGTGTTGGCCGATCCACGTAGGCCGGCGAACAACGCCCGGTTCGTGTACCTGGACCCGGCATCGCAGGACTTCTTCGTGGATTGGGAGCGCGCGGCAGACGACATCGCCGCGATGCTCCGCTCGGAAGCGGGGCGCAATCCCCATGACAAGGCGCTGACCGAGCTCATCGGTGAACTTGCCACTCGCAGTGAGGTATTCCGCACCCGGTGGGCGAAACACAATGTGCGCTTTCATCGGACGGGATTCAAGAAGGTTCGTCACCCCGTCGTCGGAGACCTGGAGCTGAACTTCGAGGCGATGGAACTGCCGTCCAATCCCGGGCTGACACTGCTGGTCTACACCGCGGCGCCCGGGACGCCCACGGCTGACGCACTCAAACTCTTGGCGAGTTGGGCGGCAACCCAGGATCAGCTGGATCCGGCGAACGACAGCGAAGCGGCGCTCTGAATTCGATCGGCAGGTAGTCGTGCCGATTCAGCTTAGATGCGTTACTGCCCAAGCTACCTGGTCTCCACCTCGTCGTTTCGCCCGATACATCGCGTTGTCAGCATCGGCAAGAATCCGATCGATGGTTCCCGAAGCGTCCGGGATTGTCGAGGACAGCCACACGCTGGCTCCGACGCTCACGGAAATCGACTGCCGGCCGGCGGGCCGCGATATCGAATTGTGAATGTCCACCACGGTTTGTTCGATGCGACGTGGCTCCACGGGCATGAGAATCACGAACTCGTCGCCGCCAGTCCGCGCCACCAGCCCGACCTCTCCGACCACCGAGTTCAGGCGCCGGCCGACTGTCACCAGCATCCGATCGCCTTCCGCGTGACCCAGTTTGTCGTTGACGCTCTTGAACGAATCGACATCGATCACCACCGCAAGGACTACGTGTCCTTGGAGTTCGCCGACACCGAACAACTGTTGCCAGACATTGTGCAGCCCACGTCGATTCAGGGCAGCGGTGAGTGGATCACGCCAAGAGTGTCGTGCGTCGTCGGTCAAATACAGGACGAGGAAATGCACGGTCATCGAGGCTGAAGCGATAACACACCCGATGACGAATCCAGTGGACACCGACAGCGAAGAGTCGGTATCCGGATCGGTTACAGCTCGAATTGTCAGTAGCGCAACGACGAACAGCGCACCGGTGATCTGTGCGGTGACTATTCGAGGGCTGTGGAATACCGACGAATAGTTCGCGACGACCACGAACAGAACGGTGCCGGTCAATGCCAGGAAGCTCGAATGGATTCCGGCGAGAAGTATCAAGGACAAGCAGATATTGGTGAGCGAAACGAAACGAACGGATTGATGGTGACTCGGCCAAGACCGACCGAGTGACCAGCGAATCATGCAGTAGAGCGCGATCATGCATGCTGCGCCCGCCGCGAGCCGTTCAGGGAGCTCGGTTGCGCCACCCTTCACGAATTGAGCCAGTACGGCGAGTGCCACGAACACAGCACACCAAAAGGTGACGACCACCCTGGCTGTCCCCAACATCGATCGAGCAGCCAGGAACCTCGGGAACCATTCGCCGTCGTACGCAAGAGACCACCAGCGACTCAACAGTCCCGTTGTTTGACGAATGTTCTGCCCCAACCCCGCAGCGCCACTGACTCCCATGAAACCCCCTCCGAGATCTTGCGAAAATTCCCGGAAGATTCTTCGTCAAGATTTGATCCCCGAACAAGGTACCCGATAGTTGAACGATGGATTGCCGTCTCGTGGGGTGTGGGCTGCTCTAGGGTGTGATCGGTGTGGTCAGGATCTTTCTGAGTGCCGGAAGGTCCAGGGTTGCAGCAAGATCTGCAATAGTGACCCCCGACAGTGATGCGCGCCAGGCTTTTTCGGCGTCGGCCATGACCTTGGCGATTCCGCAGGCGGAACGGCACTGTTCCGGTGGGGCGGCGAGGATTCCTTGCTGTCGAATCTCCGTGCACCGGAACGCAGGTTCGGTGCCGTCAACGGCCTGTACGACGTCGAGAACGGTGATCTTCTCGGGAGCCCGGGTGAGAACGTACCCGCCGTCTCGGCCCTCGGTCGGATTGACCAGACCGGCGTGCGCGAGCGCTCGCAGATGCTTCGCCAGGTATGTCTTCGACACCCCGTGAAGTTCGGCGAGTCTGGCTGTGGGTACCGGCCCTTCGGACTGGCTCAGAACCACGCAGCAGTGGAGTGACCACTCCACGCCTCCGGAAAGCTTCATGATTGGACTCTATCGATGCCGCGGAAAGCGGTGCGGGCCGGACGTCGCTCGAGTTGTCGACGTCAGGCCTTCTCGGCAAGCCACGCGTCGTATGTTGTCGGCGCGATCCATGCATCTGCACCGGGTGTCGGGGTCAGTGCCGAGTTGTCGAGTTTCGCGCCGAAGTAGCCGGCTTCGGGATCGGAGATAACCGAACGCTTGTCGCCGGTGACGAGGAACAAGCGCCGGACCAGTTCGTCGATGCCCAGCGGTTCGGGTCCGGCAATCTCGACCGTGCCGTTTTGCGGCGCGCCGATCACTACCTCGGCGACGTGGGACACGACGTCTCTAGACGCGATGGGTTGCAGATGTCCCGGCGTTGCGTGGACGGCGCCGTCGGTGGTTCCCGCGTCGGCGATTCCGGCGACGAACTCGAAGAATTGGGTCGATCGGACGATCGTGTAGGGGGTCGGGCCCGCTTTGACCAGGTCTTCCTGGGCGACCTTGGCTCGCATGTACCCGGAATCGGGCAGTCGATCGGCACCCACGATGGACAGTATGACGTGGTGCCCGACGCCTGCCTTCTCTTCCGCGGCGAGGATGTGGCCGGTTCCGTCGCGGAAGAAGGCCAAGACGTCGTCGTCCGACCACGACGGGGAATTGGTCAGATCCACGACGACGTCGGCACCCTCGACTGCCTCGGCGATACCTGCGCCGGTGGTGATGTCGATCCCGTCGCCGCGACCGAGCGCCTTCACGTCGTGCCCGGCGTCAGCGAGCTTGGCGGCGACCTGGCTTCCGATGAGTCCGCTTCCGAAAATGACGATCTTCATGTTTTCTCCTTTACTTGGATAAGTCGTGTCCAAGTATACTCGGACACTACTTATCCAAGTCAAGGGTTGCCCGGTCAGTCGAAGAGTTCGGCGGCCAGTGCTTCGTAGGTCGCGATCGGATCACCTTCGGCGGGAAGTGCTTGGATCGCAACGTGATCGGCACCCGCCGCGACATGCTCCCGAAGTCGATCCGCGATGGACTTCGCGGTACCCCGCGCAACCAGGGCGTCGATGACGCGATCGTTCCCCTCGTTGGCCAACTCTTCGGGCGCAAAACCGAGGCGCTCGAGATTGCTCGTGTAGTTGCGCAGATACAGATACGGGTTGGCGACGGCGGGGCGACCGATTGCTCTGGCCTTCTCCGGATCGGTTTCCAGGACAACCTTGTGCTCGGGGGCCAGGATCTTCGAAGGGCCGAGGATTTCGCGAGCTTCGGCCGTGTGTTCGGGGGTGGTCAGGTACGGATGCGCGCCGGCGGCGCGAGCGGCGGACAGTTTCAACACCTTCGGCCCCAGTGCGGCGAGGACGCGCCGCGATTCCGGGACCTGGGCCGCGTCGAGTTCGTCGAGGTACGACACGAGTGAGGCGTACGGCTTGGTGTAGTCGCCGGTCGCCTCCGGATGTCCGACGCCTACGCCGAGCAGGAATCGCCCCGGGTGCGCGGCTTCGAGTCGGTGATAGGACTCCGCCACCTCAGCCGCAGGTGAGGACCAGATGTTGACGATTCCGGTTGCCACGGTGATGTGCTCGGTCGCGTCGAGAAGTTTCTCGGCGATCCGTAGATCGGCGCGTGGGGAGCCGCCGATCCAGATGGTGCCGAAACCGAGTTTCTCGATCGCAGTTCCCAGCTCGGGCGGCAAACCAGCCGCTCCTCGCCAGATTCCGTAGGTGCCCAGGTCAGGTGTTTTCGTAGTCTCCGTCACAGCGGGTGCAACTCGGCTGCTGCCGGGATCTATTCCTTCCGTCGTCATTTGCCCGGCGCGCGGTAGTCGGTCGGTCGCTTGACTGCCTCGTCGATCTGCTCCGGCGTGAGCAGTGTGATCGACTCCGAGCGTGCTGCACCTGCCGCAGCCGTGCGAATGCTCAATGCGGCTGCCGCGACGTCGTCCGGCAGGTTGCCGATCACGAACATGTCGTGACCGCCCAGTGCGAAGTGGCAGGATTCGACAGTGCCACCGATGCTTTCGACCATTCGCGTTATCGCGTCGCGCCGCGCAGTGCCTCCCTCCTGCTGCAGACCGGCGGCGCCGGAGGGTGAGTACGTCACTTGCCAGAGGTATTTCGGCATTTCCACTCCTAGCTCGGGATGGGTACTTCGATCGTGTACCCGTAGGGCGCTCGGTGGCAATGGGTAGGGGACAATCACGGCATGGTTGGAACTCCGGTGATCGTGACTATCGTGTCCGTGTGTGTAGGTTTTGTGATCTTCATTCTCGCTGCCAGTGGTGCACGCGGAAAGTGGGACCGTCGCCTCGTGATCGCGTTGTTCATCGGTGCGGTGGTGTGCCTGACCGTCGTACCGGTATCCGTCGCGCTCAGCGCCGGAGTTTGAAACACGGAGTGCCAAAACGCTCGAGTGCCGCTTAGTCTGAATCGATGGCAGATATTCGGGTAGGTATCTCCGGGTGGACGTATCCCGCGTGGCGCGGAGATTTCTATCCGAAAGGTCTTGCTCACCGCAAAGAATTGTCTTATGCCGCAGAGAGATTGACGTCGATCGAGATCAACGGCTCGTTCTACGCGCTGCAGAAGCCGGAAAGCTACACCAAATGGCGCAGCGAAACTCCCGAAGATTTCGTGTTCGCGATCAAGGGCGGCCGGTACATCACACACATGAAACGGCTGCTCGACGCCCGTGACGGACTCGCCAACTTCTTTGCCGCCGGAACGCTCGCCCTCGGCCCCAAGCTCGGGCCGATTCTGTGGCAACTACCTCCGACGCTGCAGTTCGAATCGCAGCGATTGGCCGACTTCTTCGACGGTCTTCCCCGTACCACTCAGGCTGCAGCCGATCTGGCAGCACAGCACGACGACAAACTCACCGAAGACCGAGTGTTCGCCCAGACCGAGAGGGACGTGCCGATTCGCTACGCGGTGGAAGCGCGGCACGCCAGCTTCGAGACCGACGAAGCCGTGGACCTGATGCGCGAGCACTCCATCGGTTTTGTCGTCGCAGACACAGCCGGCAGGTATCCCCGCATCACCACTCCTACTGCCGATTTTGTCTATGTGCGGATGCACGGGGACAAGGAACTGTATGCGAGTGGGTACACCGACGAAGCTCTGGACAAGTGGTCCAAGCGCTTTCGGGATTGGATGGACGAGGGCCTCGACGTGTACGTCTACTTCGACAACGACATGAAAGGCTTTGCGCCGCACAACGCAATGTCCTTGTTGGAGCGGCTGCGCTGACGGATCGCCTGGCCTGTCGGTGGGATGTGGAAGGCTTCCGCATGAACACGAGGACCGAGGAGATACCACGATGACGCCAGAACAGCGGACGCCAGAACAGAGCTGGCCGACGCATTGGCCGAAGGTCGCCCGTGACATCGCCGATGCCACGGCCGACGCACTCGCCGCGGTGCGAGCGGCAAATCGTGACGGACTACTCGTGGCTGTCGAGGAACTGCGCGGGCTCTCGTTCGAGCAGGTCAGCTCGGTTCACGCGGCGATCGTGCGCGAATTGCTCGAGGACACGCATCCGGACGGCTTGTCCAGCGAGGACGTGCAGGATGCGCTCACCGCCTGCGCCAAGTCCACGATCGTGTGGCTGCCGGATCTGGACGTGCAGGCGCTCGCTGCGGTCTACACCGGGGCGCTCGGGATTTCGGATCTGGAAGACGATTCGTTCCGCATCGGGCACGGCGCGTACCTGCGTTCGGCGGTTCTGGTCATCGGGAGTTTGTCGACCGGAGTGAAGAAAGCTCAGAGCGCGTACATTATTCGTGCAATCGACGAAATCGCACGTGCTCAGACCATCGAGATGCCCTGAGCGTCAGTTCGTAAATCGAATTAGGCTGAGGTCATGTCCAAGATCGCCAGCGCAGATCGTGTGTCGTTTGCCGAACTCCTCGAGTTCATCAGGCCGCGCCATCGGGCCACGTTCGTCACGGTGAAGAGATCCGGCGAGCTGCAGATCTCTCCGGTGACGTGCGGGGTCGACGACGAGGGTCGGATCGTCATCTCCACGTACCCGGAACGGGCCAAGGCCGCGAATGTCCGCCGCACCCCGGCGGTGTCTCTGTGTATCCACTCCGACGAGTGGAATGGCCCGTACGTCCAGGTGAACGGAACCGCGGAGTTGATCGACCTCCCGGACTCGGTGGAACCGTTGGTCGACTACTACCGATCCATCGCCGGTGATCATCCGGACTGGGACGAGTACCGCGAAGCCATGCGCAAGCAGGGTAAGAGCCTGATCCGCGTCACCGTCGACTCCTGGGGTCCGATCGCAACAGGCGGGTTTCCGCCCGGACGCTGACGCTATCGAGTAGGCGGCGAGAGTTCGACTACATGCGCGTCTTTGGCGGCCAGCGGCTCTTTGCAGTGCGCGCACACAACTTGGGCGTGCAGGATCTCACCGCAACGGTGTTCGACGACGGTTGGCGGTGGACCCGTCGTCGCAAAGGCGTCCCCCCATTCCATGAGCGCCATCAGAATGGGATAGAGCGCCTTCCCTGATTCGGTGGCGACGTATTCGTAGCGCGGTGGATGGTCTTCGTAGCGTCGCTTCGTGAGGACGTCGGCGTCGACAAGGGTGCGTAGACGCGCGGCGAGGATGTCGCGGCTCGCACCCGTGCCCGCGGCGATCTCGTCGAACCGTCGTTGCCCGAGGGCGATTTCTCTGAGCACCAACAGTGACCACTTCTCGCCGACGACCTCCAAGGCGTTGGCGATGGAGCAGTTGCGTCCTTTTGTCGCCGTCATCTCTGGGCCCCTGTTAGTTGGAAATGTTAGTTGGGAATTCCAACTTAGCACTTGACGGCATGTATTCGAGGGCGGAAGGTAGGTCGAGAAATCCAACGGAGCAGATGAGGGGTCGTCATGACGGAATTGAATCTCGAGGCAGCAAGCGGATTTGTCAGCGCTGCCGGATTGCAACTGGACGAGATGTCCGGCACGAAGGTTGTCGGGCACATCGATCTGTCCGAGGAGCATCACACGCCGTGGGGCGTAGTCCACGGCGGTGTCTACACGACCGCCGTCGAGTCCGCCGCGAGCATCGGGGCCAGCACTGCAGTGGCGGACCGTGGCGAATTTGCCGTCGGAGTGCACAACGGAACGGATTTCCTGCGGGCGCGTACGGGTGGGCGCGTGGACGTCGTGGCTGTGCCGATACAGCAGGGACGCGTTCAGCAGTTGTGGTCGGTGGTCATCACCGATCCGGAATCGGGGAAAGAGGTGGCGCGCGGTCAGGTGCGCTTGCAGAACGTGCCGCTGCCGAAGTAGGTCAGTCCCAGATCCCCGAGTCGATGTTGAGTGAGATGCGTTTGAGCAGTGCCGTCAGTTGGGCACGTTCGTCCTCGTCGAGTCCGGTGAGTACTTGACGGTCTCGCTCGACGCGTCGGGGAAACTCTGCCTCGACCAATGCGCGACCGGCATCGGTGAGTTGAAGCAGAACCACCCGCCCGTCGTGTTCGAAACGTTGACGCTCGACAAAGCCCAGCTTGGCCAGGCGGTCTGCGTGTTTTGTGGTGGCGGCGCCGCTGACCATCGTGACGGCGGTGACCTCGCTCGCCCGCAGGGGACGGTCACTGCGAGCGAGTGCGCTCATCACGTCGAATTCGGCTCGAGAGACCCCGCTGGACGCCAGCGCCCGGTCGAGCTGGTGAAGAGACTGCGCGTTGATGCGGGCGATCCGGCCCATCACTTCGACGGGAGCAGTGTCGAACTCGGGGTAGGCGCGCTTCCATTCGCGACGGACTTTGTCGATGAAGTCGTCTTCGGATCTGTTCGCCGCGCCCATGGCCCCATCTTAGCGACAGATTTCACATTACTTCACAAGTAATTTACTAGTGAAATAAATGTATGCTGGGTGGGTGCCTCGAACCGAAACCGCAGCCAGGACGCCCAGCCGTCTCACTCATTCGAGTGAGGCCATTGCACATACCGTCTCCGGGGCGACGTGGCGAGCGGCTTTTCGTATCGGATCCGCGGACGCGACCATCGCCCCGGCGATCAGAGTCGGACTCGCCACCGCCGTAGTCCTCGTGGTCGGCGGACTGCTCGGGCATCGGGAATTGGCCGGCTTCGCGGCCTTGGGTGCGCTGTGTGCCGCGTTCGGCAGGTACGAGCCGTATCCACGGTTGGCCGGCAAGCTGGCAATGGTGGGTGCTGCACTGGTGGTTTCGATTGCCTTCGGCGGCGCCATGGGTGTCGCGGGCGTTCCGATGTGGTTGCAGATCGGCATTCTCTCTTTGCTTGCGGGTGCGTCGTACTGCTTCATGTCGGGCTTCCGGATCACCGGACCAGGGCCCGTCATCCTCGTCTTCGCGGCGACCGGTGCAGCCGGATATGCCTCCAGCGTTGATGATTTGGCGCGGTTGGTCACTGCCGGTGCGCTCGGAGTTCTGGTCGGTTGGGCGGCCGCGATGCTCCCAGCGCTCGTACTGCCGATGGGACCTGCCCGCCTGGCAGTTGCCCGTGCAGTTTCTGCGGTGGGGCGTCTCGAACAGTCCGGCGCAGACGGAGTGGAACCGGCGCTCGGATCGATTGCCAACGCCCGCTTGGTTATTGCGTCGAGTGGCCGGATCAAGTCGACCGTCGATCACGGACGCGAACTGGTGGCGGTGCTCGACGAAGCAGAAGCGGCAGTTCAGGAGTGGCAGTTGCACGGCGACGCCACCCTGATTCGCAACATTGCTCGGCACGAGAAGGAGCTTCGGAAGCTCAAGCGTTCCAGCATGATCGAACACGATCTCGCACCGGCAAAGAACCTGGCCGCGCCCGAAGGCTATTTTCTCGAAGGATTGAATCGGCTGTATTCGCGCCCGGTGCGGATGAATGCTCTCCGCATCGTGGCAGCGTCGGCTCTGGCCGGTTGGCTCGCGGCGGGAGCCGGGTTGGAGCATCCGCTCTGGGCGTCGATGGGTGCCATCGCCGCGATGCAGGGGCTGAACTACAAGCAGACCGTCCAGCGTGGGATTCAGCGGTTGGTGGGAAATGTCGGTGGCGCCGTCGTCGCTGCTGCTCTCATCGCATTGACGCTCGGCTACTGGCAAGCGGTTGCCGTGGTCGTGATTCTGCAGACTGCTGCTGAGCTGCTCGTGATCAAGAACTATGCACTGACATCACTGGCCGTCACCCCGATGGCACTGCTCCTCATCGGTTTCAGTGCTCCGATCGGGACCGAAGCGGCAGTGGCTCGCGTCGCGGACACTCTCATCGGCGTGGTGATCGGAGTTGTCGTCGCCGCTGTGACGATCAGTCGATCGGATCGCCACCACGTCACCGTGTAACCGGTTCTGCCGTGTTTCCGGTTCTGCTGTGTTTCCAGTACTGCTGTGTTTCCGGTACTGCGTAGGCTCCTGCAGGTGGAGGACAGCACGCCGGTCGACGGCCGGAAACTGCGTTACCAGCATCGCCGTGCCGAATTGCTCGAGCAGGTAACCGCGTACGTCACGGCGAACGGCGTCGGTGAACTGTCCATGCGGCCATTGGCCAAGGATCTGGGGATCAGTCATGCGACACTCATCCATCATTTCGGTTCGAAGGAACAACTGCTCACTGAAGTAGTTGCCACCCTGCGAGACAGCTCTTCTCTCGACATCTCTTCCGGGACCGACATCGTCGAGATGTTGACGAGTTACTGGAATGGGCGCACATCAGCGGAATCGTTGCCGAACTTTCGCTTGATGTTCGAGATCTACGGACAGGCGTTGTTGCATCCGGAGCGGTATCGCGAGTTTCTCGACCATGTGGTGGGGGACTGGTTGGGTGGTTTGGCGGAAGCTGCGCTCGCACACGGATGTCCACCCGATCGCGCTGATCGCTACGCGACGATCGTGTTGGCGCAGATTCGCGGGTTGACGCTCGATCTGGTGACCACCGGTGACCGCGTCAGAATCGACGCGGCGTTCGCCGAATTCGCGGCCGCGATGGGCGCTCTGGCCAGCTCCTGGAAGGCGATCTGACGCTCCGAATGCCGTGACGCTTCAGGCGATCTGCTCGAACAGGGACACGATGATCCCTTCAGGCCCCCGGACGTAGGCCATGCGCACGCTGTTCTCGTACTCGCCGATCCCGCCGATGAGTCCGTAACCGTCCGCAGCCACCGCGTCGACCGCAACCTGGAGATCGCCCACCTCGAAAGACACGTTGCGTATCCCGATCTCGTTGGCCATCGGAGCAGGCGATCCGGGTACGTGCTCGGGCGTGACGAAGGACGAGAGCTCGAGCCGTGATCCTTCGCCCGGCGGGCGCAGCATGGCGATTTCGCACTTGGCTCCAGGGATACCGCAGACGGTTTCCACGAACTCACCCTCCACGGATCCGGTGCCCTCCACCTCGAGACCCAGACCGACGAAGAATGCCGTCGCTGATTCGAGGTCCGCGACGGTGATGCCGATGTGGTCGAAACGCTGTACGTGTGCCATGGACACATCCTCCTACTGTTTTTTCGTGCGGTTCGATGCTAGGTCGGAGTTGGGGCCGGAATCTCGACATATACCTTTCACGAAGCTGCAAGATTTTGCTTGACCGATCGGTTAAACAAAATCTACGATAACGTCCAACGAGGTCGCCCACCGCACGAACCGGAGTCGTCAGACGTGAAATTCCAGTCGAAGTCGTTTGCCCGCATATCCATCGCAGCCCTCTGTGCTGCAACGATCGGCTCCGCCGTTGCTGCGCCCATCGCGTCCGCGCAGGCACCGAGCGCGTCGCAAGCCACCGGCACTGTGGTGTCGAGTGAGCCGCTACCGAAAGATCTGTGGATTCCGGGTACCGCCGACGCCAAGCGATTCACGTACTGGACCATCGGTTCCAACGGCGGGCCTGCGCTGAGCAGTGGCGCGTACTACGTCCCGGCCGGTCCGGCACCGGAAGGTGGTTGGCCCGTCATTGCGTGGGCGCACGGCACCACGGGACTCGACGATTCCTGTGCCCCTTCGCTGGTCGGGCCTGGCCTGCCCGAGCGCGACTACCCCTACCTGGGGCGTTGGCTCTCCGAGGGCTACGCCGTAGTCGCC
Source organism: Rhodococcus sp. OAS809 (assembly GCF_040546695.1). Lineage (NCBI taxonomy): Bacteria > Bacillati > Actinomycetota > Actinomycetes > Mycobacteriales > Nocardiaceae > Rhodococcus > Rhodococcus sp. OAS809. The sequence goes on from NZ_JBEPOI010000002.1 coordinate 4,856,306, forward strand.
ACCGACTACGTCGGTCTGGGTACACCAGGGCTGATGCCGTACCTCGACGGAAAGGTGGAGGCGCACAGCGTAGTCGACTCGGTCAAGGCGGCACGGGTCATCGACTCCTCGATCTCGAATCGTTGGGCAGTGGTCGGGCAGTCGCAGGGCGGCGGTGCGGCCATCACGACGGCCCGCTACGCAACCGAGTATGGAGGGGATTCGCTCGACTACCGCGGTGGCGTGGGTACCGGAGTGCCGGCCAACATCGAGTTGACCCTCCTGCCTGCCGGTCCGGGCTTCCCTCCCATCGCCCTCGGCGGCGGGTTGACGTCGTACGCGCTCTACATCCTCGCGGGCTTGCGGGAAGCGCACCCCGAGATCGACTTGAATTCCTACCTGAACGACTTGGGAAGGGAAAAGGTCGACTCGGCCGAAAAGCTCTGCGCCGCAGACCTGGACGAGGCATCCAAGGATCTGGTCCTCGGTGACATCTTCTCCCGCCCGCTCAGTCAGATCCCGAACTTCCAGGGTCTGCTGAACGATTACATGGGTGTACCGACCAGTGGATACGATCGCCCCATCTTCATCGGCCAGGGCTTGCTCGACGTGGATGTCCCTGCACCGTCTGCGCTTTCGCTGGTTGCAGCGTTGGTGGCCAACGGTGAACCGGTCACGTTCAAGACATACAACACCGACCACAGCGGCGCTTTGGTCGAATCACAGGCTGACACGATTCCGTTCGTCGCGAACCTGTTCCGTTAGACATATCGAGAATCCAACTCATCCGAGGGGCGCTGTCGCACAACTGCGACAGCGACCCTCGGTCATTTCTGTGACTCCTTGATTGCGTTCAGCCGCGCCTCGAGGCCGTCGAGGACACGGTCGAGTGTGTAGCGATAGTGTTCTGCCCGTGTTGCTTCCGCAGCATCCGGTGGACCGGCGAACTTCCCGATCAGTGTCTCCATCGATGAACGAGGATCTGAGGGTCCGTCGTTACTCAGTCGTTCCAGCATCGCGCTGTGATCGGGTGAAGGCTGTCCGCTGGGAATGCGCCTGGCGTCGTTCATGGCGATCAGTGTGATTGTCGAGGTGAAGGCGACGGTGTAAGCCTGAGCGGCTTCTTCCCCGAACCCGGCGTCGATCAGCGATGCCAATCCGGCCTCCATGAGTTCCCGGCTGCGCTGGGTGGCAACTCCGTTCATCAGCAGCCACTGTGCCGCGCCTGGACACTCGATCAAGGCCTCTCGCATCTGCAAGAGCAGATGCGTCAGCCATTGACGCCAATCTTCCTGTGCGGATGGCACGTTCACGGCCGACACCGCACTGTCGACCACCGCAGCCGAGAGTGCGTCCCGATCTCCGACGAGTCGATAGACGACGGAGAACGACGTATCGAGTTCGCCGAGCAGCTGCCGCAGCGACCAGCCCTCGACTCCGTGCTCGCGACTGAGCCCGAACGCCACGGTCACCACTGCGTCCGCAGTGATCCCGGTGTTGTAACTCCGGCGGCGCTCCGATGTCGCGGCGGACTTCTTGTCAGGTGATGGCGCAGTCATGGTCCGACCGAGCTTAGCGGCGTCGGATCGGTGTGCGTAGTCGACGCAAGCGATTGACGGATGAACTTAGGTGAGGTTTACTTGCCAAATCCGAGCAGTGCTCGGATTTATGCGAACCCCCCGATTTTTCGAAGCTGAAGGACACCATGAAGTTGAAAACGCGACCCGGTTACCTATCGAGGCTGGGTGCTTCGCTACTGGTCAGTGTCGTTGCCCTGACTGCGGCCGCCTGTAGCTCGAGTGAGGCGGGACCGACGACGGAACCTGCCGAGGGAACGCGTGTTGTGTCCCACGAATTCGGTGAGACGTCGGTTCCGGGCGACCTCGGGCGAATTGTTTCCCTCGACGAATACGCCGCACTCGGTCTCCTTGCCGTCGGCATCACCCCTGACGTGGTCTTCACGTCGTGGGGATCGGAGATCGGCCAGGACATCTTGGCGTCAGCGGGTACCGAGGTGGTCACGGTGCCGCCGCTCGGTGCACCCCCGATCGAGCAGGTACTCGCACAGGATCCCGGACTGGTCATCTTCACGTCGATGGGCGATCGGAGCTACTACGACTCCCTTGCGTCGACCGTCCCCACAGTGCCGGTCCCGGCCGTCACCACTCCGTGGCGTGAGAATCTTGCCTTCTTCGGACGCGCTTTTGATCGTCAGTCGGTTGCCGACAAGCTGACTGTCGCTTTGGAGGGCAAGATCGCTGACGTCTCTGCTCGGTCCGGTGGTGAAGCGAACACCGTGTCGGTGCTGATGAGCAGTTCTGGAATCCTTGCCACCACCACCGAGCAGGCGCCGCCGTCCTTGTTGTTGGCGGAGAGCGGCTTCGGGCGTCCGGAATCCCAGCGATCGAATGCCGCTGGAGGACTGCCGTATGCGCCCCTGTCCGACGAGGCGATCCCGGCGCAGGATGCTCGGATCGTGGCCGTGTTCGACGAGGGCGTGTACGAGTTCGGCAAGGTTGCCGGTGTTCCCGGGTTCTCGAGTCTTTCAGCGGTGCAGGAGAACCGAGTGGCCAAGGTCAACGGAGACATGTGGCTCGCCACTCATCCCTTCGCCACTTTCTGGATGATCGAGGACATGGATGCCATGGCTGCCGGCAATCTGACCGGCACCGGAACCGAAGCTGTTGCCGCGACGCGCTATCAGGAATTCACGGCGCTGACGGCATGAGTTCGAGTGCGTTGAGTCGGCGCCTGGCTCTGCGATGGGGAGCGGTGACGCTCGGCTCTGCGGCTGTGGGTTCTGCGGCTTTGGGTTCTGTGGCATTGAGTGCGTGCAGCCGTGGCTCGGCGAACGAATCCAGTTCTGAGATTTCACCGTTCGACGACGAAGTTCGTGCTGCCGAACAGGCGAGATTTCATAGCGGGCGCACAGTCGAACGGAATCTGACAGCTGCACCGGCTCGGGTGAGTCTGGGCGCCAGAGAGGTCGACACATGGTCGTACGGTGCGGAAGCAGTTGGCCCGGAGCTTCGAATCTCCAAGGGAGACCGGCTCAACGTTCTTTTGCAGAACGACCTTCCGACGGAGACCTCGGTGCACTGGCACGGCATTGCGATCCGCAACGACATGGACGGCGTCCCGCCGGTCACCCAGGAACGAATCCAACCAGGTGCCGAGTTCACCTACGACTTCGTGGCCCCGGATCACGGAACATATTGGTACCACTCCCATTCAGGATTGCAGGCCGATCGAGGGTTATTCGGTGCACTCGTGGTCGAGGACCCGAACGACCGGACCGGAGCCGACGAGGACGTCGTCATCGTGATCGACGACTGGCTCGACGGGCTGGGAACAACCCCGGATGCAGTGCTTCGCGCATTGTCACCGGACGTGCAGGGAGGACACCACGGGCACGGCGGAGCTCCACCGGAAGTCGATGATGCAGAGATTGATTCTGCCGCAGAACTTCTCGCCAGCGGTCACGGCAATTCCGAGGCGCTCGGTGGAATGGCAACGCACATCACGTATCCACTGCACCTGATCAACGGACGGCCTGTGGAAGATCCCTTCGTCGTCAGTGCGACGGCCGGAACTCGGCTTCGATTGCGGGTGATCAATGCCGGGGCGGAGACTCCGTACCGTTTCTCGGTCGCCGGGCACGAGATGACCGTTGTCAGTGCTGACGGGCAGGACGTTGCCTACACAGCCGGAGACGAGATTCTGATCGCACCCGCGCAGCGATACGACGTATTGGTGACGGTGCAGTCCGGCTCGTGGCCCATCGCCGCGAAGGTGGAAGGGAAGTCAGGTGGCGTCGCGTGCCTGCTTCGGACGCCGGATTCGGTAGCGGTCGTCGACCTGACTTCGCCTGCAGTGCTGTCAGGTTCCGGCGGTCGGCTCGTTCTGGAATCGGAGCTTCGCCCGTCAGGAGCGCTGGAGCAGAGGGCACCGGATCGTGCGTATTCGGTGGATCTCATTCAGGCCGGCGATCGATACCTCTGGGGAATGGCGGGCGCCGATGCCGGTCGGTTGAGAATGAAGCAGGGCGAGCGAATACGAATCGTCATGAACAACGACACCGACATGTGGCACCCGATGCACACCCATGGGCACACGTTCTCGGTTCCCTCCTACGGCGGGCTTCGCCGAGACACTGTGATCGTACTTCCGCGTACACAAATGGCGATCGACTTCGACGCCGACAATCCAGGACGGTGGATGTTTCACTGTCACAACGCGTACCACTTCGAGGCCGGGATGACTGCCGACCTCCACTACGTTCGATGAGGAGAGCAGAATGTCAGTTCGCACCGGATTGACCACATTGATCGCTGTTGCAGTGGTATTCACACTGACGTCGTGCGGCAACGATTCGACGGGATCTACCGAGCAAGCGCCGGTCGAGATCTCGGTGAAAAACCTTGCGTACACACCGAACTCCGTCACCGTGCACACAGGACAGACCGTCACGTGGATTTTCGAGGACCAGGGAATGCCGCACGATGTCGTGTTCGCCGAGTTGGGGATCAAGAGCGATCTCCAAGGAAGCGGAACCTACAGTCAGACCTTCGACAAAGCCGGAACGTTCACCTACACGTGCACACCACATCCGAACATGACCGGCACGATCATCGTCGAAGAGTGAGTGCGGCAATGAAAGTGAACGAGGCCGCAGCCCCGGAAGACTCGCCTGGACTCGTCGACCGCGACGCTTTGGGCAGGATGATCGCGCCGGTGAGAAATCAACTCCTCCTAGGGGCGGGTCTGTCGGCACTGTCGGTGCCGTTGCGATTCCTGCCCTACGTTGCGGTGGTCGAGATCGCGCGGGTGCTCCTGACCGACTCGTCGTTGAACCTGGTCTGGCTGTGGGCCGCAATCGGTGCAGCGGGCACAATTCTCGGTTTTGTCGTCTACAACGCAGCGCTGACCGTGTGCCACACCGCCGACGCGCATTTCAAATACTCGATCCGCTCGCGTATCGCTCGGCATCTGTCCCGAGTTCCTCTGGGGTGGTTTGCAAATGGTGGCACCGGTGAAGTGAAGCAGGCGATGACGGACGACGTGAAGCGGATGCATCTTCTCGTCGCTCACCTTCCCGCCGACGTGGTGCCCGCGATCTTGTCGCCGATAGTGGCCCTGATCTATCTGGTGGCGATGGACTGGAAGTTCAGCCTGGTCCTGGTCGGCTACATCGGAGTGTGTCTCGCTCTCGCCGCGCCGTCGATGCGCAGAGCCTATCGAACGAACGTCGACTCCTGGAATCTTGCAATGTCGACATTGACCTCTGCGACAGTAGAACTGGGCGACGGTATCGAGGTTGTCAAGACGTACGGGAGTGGGAGTCGCGCATTCGCGCGCTACTCGAGCGCTGTCGATTCGATGGTTGCGGTGTGCGTGCGATGGATGTCGGGGATGGGAAGGCCGGTGGTCGCGATGTCGATCCTCCTCTCACCGGCGGTACTCATCGTGGTCATCACGGCGACGGGAACTGCAATGTTGTCCGGGGGTTGGATTACCCCGGTAGCTCTTGTTGCCTTTCTGGTCGTCGGAATCGGTGTTCCGTCATCGGTTCTGCACATGGGAACGATGGCCAACCTCTACCGCGAAGGCCAACTGGGAGCGACTCACGTCGAGAGCATCCTCGGCGAACCAGAGCTGGCCGAACCTCAGGATGCAGTGCCTGCTCGCAGCACTTTGGTCGAATTCGACAGCGTCGGCTTCGAATACACCACTGGGCAGCGCGTCCTCGAGAACATCTCCTTCGAGATGCAACCGGGCACCGTGACCGCGATCGTTGGCCCCTCCGGCTCCGGAAAGACCACTTTGGCGCGTCTACTTCCGCGGTTCTGGGACGTCACGGACGGGTCTATTCGACTGGGCGGAAGCGATTTACGAGATCAGTCCAGTCGCGAAGTCTTGAGATCAATGGCCATCGTCTTCCAAGATGTTGTGCTCCTGCGGGACAGCGTGCGCGAGAATATTCGGCTCGGTCGACCGGATGCAACGGATCTGGAAGTGGAGACAGCGGCGAGGCGGGCGCAGATTCACGACGTGATCATGCGACTGCCGGACGGGTACGACACCGAGATCGGTGGTGGTTCGGGCGGTGAGCTGTCGGGTGGGGAGAAGCAACGCCTGACGATCGCCCGCGCCATCCTTCAGAACCCGCCGATCGTCATCCTGGACGAGGCGACTTCGCAGGCCGATCCCCACAGTGAATCGGCCGTTCAACGCGCACTGGGTGAGATCAGTGCGGACGGCGGCACCCTGATGGTGATCGCTCATCGACTGCACACCGTCCGATATGCAGATCAGATACTCGTTCTCGACGCCGGACGGATCGTGGAAAAGGGTACGCACGAACAGTTGTCGGCGCTCGGCGGAACCTACGCGCGGATGTGGGCGCTCCAGAACCCCCTCGTCGAAGACATATCTCCGCGAAAGGCGCTGCAATGATTCGAGACCTGGACGAAATCCTCGGGCGCGACAATGGGATGCGAGGTCAGATAGCAGGTTTCACGCTCGCCGGGATACTCGAGGGTATCGTCTTTGCACTGATGATTCCGATCCTGAAAGCGGTGGTTCGCGGCGATTACGACGCCGCAGTGCCGTGGGTTGTCACGGCTGCTCTCGTGGCGGTGGCCTGTGGCACCGTACGGTGGATCGCCGAGAATCGGGCGTACCGCATCGGAATCGATGGTTTTGCCGGTGGAATCATGCATCGCCTCGGTGAGCACTTGGTGCAGGTTCCGCTCGGGTGGTTCAGCAAGGCAAATCGTGGAGCGTTCACTCGCCTGGTCACCGAGGGCACGGCAATCTTGATGAGCATCCCGGGAATGATCATCGCGCAACTCGTCACCGTCACGGTGACTCCAGCGACAGTGGCGATCGCTGTCTTGTTTGTGGACTGGCGACTGTCTCTCGCGATGGTCGTCTTCGTTCCACTGGGGATTCGGGCTTACCGCAACGTGCAGCGGGCGGTTGTTCCCGAATACGAGGCGATCGGCAAGAGCGAATCCGAGTTGGCATCGCGCGTCGTCGAATATGCACAGGCGCAGCAAGTTCTACGTTCGGCCGGTAAGAGTGGCGAAGGCTGGACCCGGTTGGACGAAGCTCTTGTGTCCAACCGGGACGCACACCTGCAGGAAATCGGATCGGTCGACAAGTATCTGCTGCGCTTCATGATCGTCGTTCAGGTTGCCTTTCTCACCGTCCTGGTTCTGGCGGCACTGCTGGTCACCACCGGGTCCATCGACACAGCAAGCGTGATCGTTGTTCTCGTGTTGGCCGTGAGGTTCGTGGAGCCGATGCAAATGCTCGCAGGATTCGGTGAAGGTATCTCACTGGCCCGGGTGTCGCTCGGATCTGTCCGAGAGATGATCGATGTACCGGTGCTGGCGGAACCTGAGGTGCCGAAAGAGCCTACGTCGTATAATATTCGGTTCGATTCGGTCTCCTTCGGCTACGGCCCGGATCGCGTGATTCGGAACGTGAGTCTCGAATTCCCGGACTGCTCGGTCACTGCTCTGGTCGGTCCTTCCGGTTCCGGAAAGACAACTCTGGTTCGGCTGATCTCCAGATTCTGGGACGTAGACGAAGGTGCGGTATCCATCGGGGGAGCCGATGTTCGCGACATCGGAACGAGAGCATTGATGTCTCGGATATCGACTGTCTCACAGCAGGTTTACCTGTTCGACGGAACCATCCTGGAGAACGTTCGGTTGGCGAGACCGGATGCCACCGAGTCGGAGGTCCGTCAAGCAGTGGTGGATTCCAGGCTAGGCGAAGTGATCGACCGTTTGCCGAGCGGTGAGGAGACCAGGGTAGGTGAAGGCGGATCACTGCTGTCCGGCGGTGAACGTCAGCGGGTCTCGATTGCGCGGGCATTCCTCAAGGACACTCCGATAGTTCTACTCGATGAAGCGACTTCAGCCCTCGACGGAGAGAACGAAGTCGCCATCACCGAGGCAATTCACCGATTGGCCCGTGGTCGAACGGTGGTGATCATCGCTCATCGCCTGTCGACTATTGAGGGAGCAGATCGCATCGTCTACCTCGAAGACGGTGGGGTGGAGGAGGTCGGTTCCCACGAAGACCTGATCGCGCGAGGTGGAAAGTACTCGGATCTGTGGGCCGAGCGCAGTGGCGCGGAGGGATGGAGGATCGACCGAGCGCTCGAGCCATGAGCAAACCGTGTGGTTTGATCGACGAATGGACGAAGCTGCTGCAGATCCAGTGAAACCGCCGCGCAAGCGCCGGTGGCCTCGTTGGGTCGCAGGCATTGCGGTGCTCGGAGCAGTTGTCTACGCGGGCTCGATCGTGTGGATTTCCGTGGCGTCGGCCGGCCACACGTCGGACGCCGCCGATGCTCCCGATGCTCCGGTCGTGATCGTGCTGGGCGCGCAGATCAAGGACGGCAAGCCGATGGCTTTCCTGAAGGGGCGGCTGGACGCAGCAGTCGAACTGGTGGAAGCGGGAAAGGCTAAAGCGGTCCTGGTCTCCGGCGACGCGAACGGCGGCTCGGGTGACGAGATCGCCGCGATGACGAACTACCTGGTGGAGCAGGGAATAGATGAGCGTCGCATCGTGGGGGATCCGTACGGCCTCGACACCTATGACACCTGCTTCCGGGCCATACATACGTATGGGGTGACCAAGGCGTTGATCGTCACTCAGGGGTATCACGTGCCACGCGCCGTGGCATTGTGCCGAGACGTCGGCATCGACGCAGACGGGGTGAACAGCGATTGCGGGTGCGCAACTCCGACGCTGATCAAGAACGCCGCCCGGGAGTGGGTTCTTGCCAAGCCCAAGGCAGCGCTGGACATGCTGTGGAGCCGGGACGCAAAGGTGACGTCGCCGTCGGAGGACTCGGTCCAGGTGGCGCTGTCGATTCCCTGACGCGGTGTGAGTGAGCACAGTTCGTGTCGAGCGAACACACGCTCCGGGGAGTCGGAGCGTGTGTTCACTCGAGGTACAGGGTGCTAGCTCGACAGTCAGATCAGTGCTGCGGCGGCAAATGCTCCCAACGCGATCAATGCCGCGCCGGTAACGCTCTGCACGCGACGGTCCACGACGCACATGATCGAGAGGAATCCCGGCATCGAGCCACCGCGCTTGGTGTGCACGATTGCCGCGAGGCTGGGCATGCAGCGGCCAAGGGATACGACCGTGAACAGCGCCGCCCCGAGAGCCGGTGAACCCGAAGCCATGACGCCGAGTGCCAGGAGGTAGTACGCACTCGAGCGGATGAAGATCAGAAATCCCGGACCGATGATCGCGCCGAAGATCAGCGAGACCTTCCAGGGCGCCATCGTGCGGCGCAGATGGCGCGGAAGCTGTTGGCGCCGCATCGGAGTCGGCATGCTCACCGCACCCAACTCGTGCAGCCCGTATGCAACCGCGACGACGGCCCAGACGCCCAGCGCCCAGCCGATCGGCACGTACCCGGACATCGCCGCACCGAGAGCGCCGATCAATGCCCCGGTGACGGCTCCCGTCGTGACCGAACCCAGAGCGTGCCAGCCGAGTCGGCGGACGGGAGTCGAGGATCCCTTCCGATCGACTTGCTTCGGCGCGGCAACAACTCCGGCGACGGACATTCCGCAGGTCGACCAGTTCGCGGCCAGCGACGTAACCAGTCCGGCGCCGATAACAGCTGTGGTCAAAGCTGTTGTCGCAGATGGCGTGGCCACGAGTGCGAGGCCGGCACCCGCAGCGGCGCCCGCCGCGACGAGGCTGACACGGGTCGCGGTGCCGACCGAGCCTTGAAGGGTCGGCCGGATGTCAGGGACGTCGGTCTGCAGTGGGCCGTGTGAGAGAACAGTAGTCATCAGATCCTCCGAAGTGTTTGTGGTTCAGGAAAAGTGTCGAGCCGAAGTCGCAGCGAAAAGTGATGAGCCAGAGTTCACAGCACTGTGATGACTCCGATCATGTACGGGTGCACGGAGCACGAATATTCGTAGACTCCGACGCTCTCGAACGTGTGCCGGAACGTTCCGTCTCCGGTGATACCGCTGTCGAACAGGCCGGGTGATTCCACGAGATGCAGGAGTCCACCGTCGTCGAAGCGCCACTCGACGGTGCCGCCGTGTTCCACGGTGACGTCCATCGGGCTGAACTGAACATTGCTGATCTCGACCACCACATCGGGGACGGGATCTTCTGTGCCGCAAGCTGGAACACACGTCGCCGCGACAGCCAGGCCGAAGCCGACGATCCACCTCCTCACTATTGAACGATCACGGTGCCCACCATCATCGGGTGGGGCGTGCAGTGGTAGGTGAAGGTTCCGGCGTCGTCGAACGTGTACGAGAAGGTTCCCTCGGTGAGCAACTCGCTCTTCAGTTTCCCGTCGAGATCACCGTTGCCGACCACGTCGTGGGGGAGTCCGCTGTCGTCGAACTTCCATTCGACGGTCTGTCCCTTCTCGATGGTGACCGATGCCGGTGTGTACGCCATGTTCTTCACCTCGATCACGACTGCAGGTTCGTCCGACGACGCACCGGCATCACTACTGCAGGCGGTGAGGCTCAGGGCAGCGCACGCGGCCAGGAAAGCGGGAACGAGTTTCTTCATGAGGTGTTCTCTCCATTCTTCGACTTGTCAGCGGACGTAACGCAGATTTGCCGTCATGCCGGCCTCGAAGTGGTAGGCGTTGTGGCAGTGGAACATCCACTCGCCGGGATTGTCGGCGTCGAACTCGATGGCAAGCTCGGTGCCGGGTAGGACGTTGACGGTGTCGCGGCGAAGTCCGCCGTAATCCGGTACCGCAAACGTGTGGCCGTGGGTGTGCATCGGGTGCCACATCGTGGACGCGTTCTTCATCGTGATCCGGACCCGTTCGCCCTGTTTCATGACGAGCTTGCCTGCATCGGCCCCCGCCATTCCCCAGACGTACCGATCGCCGGCCTGGATCAACTCGATGCGGTAGTCGCGATCAGGCGATTTCGTCTCGAGCCGTGCGGATTCCGTGGGCCGGAGTTCGCTTTCGGTGACCAGTCGGCCGGCCAGTTCCGAGAGGTTTCCGCCCACATCCGGGTTCGCCAGCGCCAACGCGTCGGTGCTGCGTAGGACGGTCGACGCATAACCATCTCGGCCCTCGACCTTCGCCACCACCGGCCATGTTCCCGACTTCACCGTCACCAGCACGTCGTAGCGCTGCGCCATTCCGACGATGATGGTGTCGGCAGGAGTTGGTTCCACGTCGTAGCCATCGGTAGCGACAATTGTCATCTCGTGACCGGCCACAGCAAACCGGTACGGAGTTTCGGCGGCTGCGTTGATGATTCGCAGTCGCAGGGTCGAACCGGGCGCTGCAGTCACGACAGCAGGATCATTGGGTGGCCGCCCGTTGATCAAGTGCAGTGGATACGCGATGTGTTGAGTCATCCCGCCGAGTGGTTCGGAAGAACCGTGTCCGCCGCTCACCAACTGTTGCGCGACGGACATGTCGGCTTCCGAGTGTTCCGCCGGAGTTGTTGCCCCACCGCCGTGTCCGCCGTGCCCGCCCGAAATTGCCGGGTTCAGGGCCATCAGGACGGAATCCGGGGTGGTACCCAATCCGTCGAGCCAGTCGTCGAGCACCAGAACGGCATCGGCGTCGGCCCCGGTGATGTCGTTCGGATCCTCGACGATCATGGCGCCGAAGAGCCCCCGATCGGCTTGTAATCCGCTGTGCGAGTGGTACCAGTACGTTCCCGGATCCGTTGCGATGAAGTTGTACTCGAAACTCGAACCGGCGCCGATGGGGGCCTGCGTGGTGGGTGCCGCGCCGTCCATGTCGTTGCGGACTCGAATTCCGTGCCAGTGCAGTGTTGTTTCGGCGTCGAGGCCGTTCTGGACGCTGACGTTCACCCGGTCACCGGACTTCAGGCGAAGTTCCGGAGCCACCGCAGCGCCTCCGTACGTCCACGTGTTCACGAGGCGTCCGCCAAGATCTACCGTCGAGAATCCGGCGGCAAGGGCAAACGCAGCGGTGGTCCCGTTCCAGGCTCGCGCCGATTCTGCGGCGGCAACTTCGGGGTCGGTGGGCAGGATGTAGTCGAGATCGGTCGTCGGCGTCGGAGATGCTGCAGTGGAACTGCATCCGGCAATCGTCCCCATTGCGCCGAGCCCGAGTGCTCCGGCGCTGAGTGCTCCCAAACTCAGGAAGCGGCGCCGGCCCATCACCACACCGGATCCGGGACGACTCATCGGAGTACTTCTGGTGTGATCAACCCGCTGACATCCCCGACGTTGCCCGAGACATCGACGGAACTGACCTGCTCGCCGGTGCTCGCGTTGTAACCCACGATCTTCTGCGGAGCGGAGCCTTCGACCTCAGGTCCCGAACCGAGCACGTAGAACGTGGCGCCGTCGACGGAAAAGGTCATGCTCTTGATGTCTGTCAAGCCGAGGTCTGCAAGCGTCAAGCTCTTCACCGGGGCGAAGGTCGTTGCATCGGACAAGTCGATCTTGACCAGTGAGCCTCCCCGAGCAGAGTCCGGATGAATAGCCGTGTCCGTGTACGCGATTGCGAGCCGGGTTGCGTCGGCGTTGATGACGTTCTCCGAGAATCGACCGGAGTCCTGCCCGGCGTTTCCGATCGGCTTGACACCTTCCTGAGGCAGTCCGTTGGAGAAGTCGAAGACGTACACATCGCCGTTCTCACTGACCAGCAAGGCTTTTTGTGCTTCCGAGGCCCACGTGACCTTGCGGGTGGAGACAAAATCCTCGGGTAGGACCTTGCTTCGGGCGGTTTCCTTCGGAACTCCGTCGTCACCGATCGTGACGTGCAGCAGTTCCCGGGTGTCCTCGCAGACGCTGTACAGTTCGTGATCGACCATCCACGTGAACGGACCGCAGCCGACTATCTGGAGTGCACCGGTCGCTTCCTTCTTCTCGAGGTCGACCACCCTGATGCCGTACAAACCGTCGTCCCACGTGACGAAGAACTTACCGTCGGAGGTCACGGCGTTCGAGCCGGGACGGGAATGTACGCGTGCGACGTCCGGAAGCATGACCTCGGCTGGTTCCAGCAGGTTTCCGGAGTAAGTGCTGACCGTGAAATCTGCTGCGCCGCGGGAACCTCGGGGGCGCCACACCTCGGCAGCGAGTACCGCAGGATCCTCGGCGGAATCCCCGACGAATCCGTGAATGACCGGATCCCAGATACCCGGGCCGACGGTGATCCGGCTCTCGGCCACACCGGTTTTCGGATCGATGACGTTGACGCTGAGCTCGAGTTGGCCGAATCCACCTTCGACGCCCAGCAAGCGGTCAGCTGCGATCGGGGTGATCGAACCGACGTGCAACGGCTCGGGAATGGTGTCGCCGATTTCCTGGTCGTCGTGACCGAGGGAGATCCCCTCGCCCGGAGCAGTAAACGGAACTGTCGGATAGGTGACATCGCCTGCGCTGGAGGGTTCGTCGTTGTCGGACGAACTGCAACCGGCCAGCGCGAGTACGACGGTGAGTGGGATGACGGCAACGGCGGGGCGCGCCAGTTTTCGGGTTCGCGAACTGCTCATGATCCGGCACCGACCTTGGGGCGCTCGGCCGGTCGAGTCTGGCAGTCCTCACCGATGATGGGCGCCATCGTGCAGGTGTATGCCTGAGACTCGTCGGAGACACACCAGATGATTTCCTGGTCGTAGCTTCCGGAGACCGGGTTGTACATCACGGCCTGCATGTCCGGTTCGCCGCAGAATGCGTTGGAACACGAAGGTGCACCGCAGCAGTCGTAGTAAGCGATCAGATAGGTCTTGCCGGTATCAGGGTTGGTGCAGCATCCGACCCAGAACTCTGCGCCGGGCTTGCTGCCGGGGGCGCAGGTGGTGACACCGCCGCCGTTGCATGCGGCACAGGACGTTCCGTCCATGTTGCACCAGCGCCAGTACTCGCACTCGGCCGGATCTTTACCGTCGTAGACAGGGACAAGAGGTTCGGGGCCAGGTGCCGGCGCAGGAACCTCGGGCTCTTGGGCGAAGGCACTACGTGTCACAGGAAGTGTGCTGATCAGTGCCACTCCTGACACACCCATGGTCCACTTGCCGATCCGGCTGATCATGGACCGCCGCGAAACGCGTTCGGAGAGTTTGCGTCCGGTTCGACTGGTGAGAGAACCGCCCTGGCCCGCCATCCATTCGGCCTGGGCCTGAACTGTCGCCTCGTCGACGGGATATCGATTCTCCGTCATGTTGTGCTGCGGGAATTCATTGTCGTCCAACGATTTTCTCCTGATTCGTGAAGAGGATCGAACTGTGCAGGAAGATCAGGCCGCGCTGCCGGATTTCGCCTGGGCATGAAGGTGCTGGAGTGAGGGGGTGCCGGATTCGAGCGCATTGAGCAGGCTTTCCACCTGAGCCATGTGATTGCACAGGCCCTTTCCTCGGATCTTGCCGTGCTCGTCGAGAATCACGCCGTACGGAGTGGTGCCCACTTGGTACGCGATACCGACGTCTCGAGCGTCGATGTAACTGAGCTCGGAACCGATCCCGCTACCGGCCAGGAACTCGCGATGCTCTTCGGTTGTTCCGTCGGAGATGATGATCACGTCGAGATCCGATTCGGCTCGGGCCATTGCCCTTACGCCGGGAAGAAGGCTCTTGCACGTCGAGCAACTCGGTGCTGTGAACAGCAGGAGTTGAGGTTTGTCGCGGTGACCACCGACTCCGACGGTCCGTCCTTCCTGATCGATGAGACCGGCAAACGACGGGCCGGCCTGTTCGACCTTGGGGCCGGTATCCATCATCCGGGCACCGAGAGGTCCGAGACGTACTTGTACGCGGCCGATTTCACGAGCCAGAGCAAGAACCATCAAGAACAGTACGGCTACGGCGATCACCAGGATCACTGTCGCGACAAGGAGGAAAGTGGTCATCGTGGTAGTCCTGCCTTCGAGTTTTCAGTGGTGGGGATGTAAGTTCACGAGCCGTACCGGGACGCGGTTTCGGCGGTTCGGAGGCGGATGGAGGCGCTCGACAGATAGTCGTCGACTGGGCGTCGTCCGAGGTGGACCACCGAACGAATCTGTGCGAGAGCAACTCCAGCCAGGACGAGGAGGAATCCGAAGGTCGCCGCCACGACCTGGACGCCGATCTCAGCCTGTCCGGCGGTGACCGACAGTGCCACAGCGAGCACCGCGAGTGTTCCGGCGCGAACGGCGTGGAACCATCCGATACGCGGAATCTCGCCGACTCCGAATGCAAAACATCCGCAGTCCAGATCGCGTCGCCCACGCAGGAGGTTGATCGTGAGGCCCGTGAAGAACGACGCGAACATGACGGCAGCAACCAAGGCGGCGAGGCGATGGGCCACGCCGAGAACCAGGAGGATGCCAACGACGGTTTCCGCGACGGGAAGGATGCGAGCGATCGGTACTTCGAGTCGCACCGGCAACACTTTGTATCCGCGCACCGAACGAAGGACCCCGTCGTGGTCGTTCAGCTTGGGAATGCCGGCGAGCAGGAGAACAAATCCGATGATCGCCGAAGTGGTGGCGCTGACCAAGTGCATGCTTCCTCCGTTCTTCTCGGGTAGTGCCGGTGGTGTGTGGGACACATCCTGTACGGGCGATGCTGCGAACCCGCGTCGACCGCGCTACGCCTGGACGAGGTGCAACTGAGAGAGCAGTTGTCGTGTGAGAATCGGAGAACTCGCAGGTCAAGGTGCTCCCGGAGGGGCCGGATACCGTCGGCCGCCCTTGATCCGGCATGACGCTGGGTGGGAAACAGAGTCGGATTCTCACTTGAAAGTTCTGTGCGCGCCATCGTGGAAACTGCGCGGAAACATAAGCGGACTAACTTGACCGAATTCTGACAATTCGCTCGTAGGTTCGGGCCTGGACGCGACGGACGGTGACACATGGCCGTGAGTGCGGCACTGCGTGCGGCGATCACGCGAGCGCAGAATGCGGATCAACACAGTGAGCCCGTGTTCTCCCCGCTCCGTGGTCTCGGACGAGGACGTCTGACCCCGATCGACCTGTTGGGGCAATCACTTTCCACGATCGCTCCGGCAACGGGAATGGTGTTCATCGCCCTGTGGATGATCACCTACAGTCCCGGCTACGTCGGGTTGGCTGCGATTGCTGCGACAACTTCGGCGGTGTTTCTCGTTGCGTTCTGCATCACTCAGTTCACGCGGAGACTGGCAGCAGCAGGATCGTTGTACAGCTTCGTCTTCCAAGGCTCCGGTATCCGGGCGACACTGACGGCGGGTGCCGCACTGGTACTCGGGTATCTCGGAATCTCGGTTTCGGTTTTCTCGCAGGCAGTTCCGAGTCTGCTCGATACCATCGCCATTGTCGGCCCCGACGTGCGAGGGCCTGCCGCGACGGTGATCACGACGGTGGCGATTGCCCTGGCCGTCGCGTGGATTGCAGTGCGAGGCGTCCGGTTCGCCACCCGAGCGATCCTGGTCGTCGAAGCGTGCTCGTTGATTCTCATCGTCGTGGTCATGCTGGCGACGCACAGTGACACGACAACTGCTGTTGCCCTGCCGAATCCGTCGCTGAGTGCAGTTCCGTTTCTCGCGATGCTGACGGTGCTCAGCATGGCGGGCTTCGAAAGCTCGGCCTTCTTCGGCCCGGAAGCGAAACGACCACTCATCAGCGTCACACGCACGGTTCTCATTTCGCCGATCATCTGCGGGGTCCTCTTCGTTTTTGCGGCCTGGGCGGCGATGACCGGCCACGGCGCAACGATCGTCGGAGCGTACTTCGAAGGAACGGCATCCGGAGCCAGCGCGGAAGTGGTTCTGGCAGTCAAGATCGGAATGACGTGTTCCTGGTTCGCATCCACTCTCGGTTGTGCGCAGGCGGGTTCGCGGTTGTTGTACTCGATGGGGATCGAACGGGTACTGCCTGCGCCGCTCGCTCGCGTACACAGACGGTTCCGCACCCCGTACGTTGCGGTACTTGCGTTCGTCGCGGTAAGTGCGGCGGGCGTATTCATCTATTCGGATACGGTTCGCGACGATTCGGGATCCTTCGACGGCGTGGTGGAGACCGCGTTGGTCTGCGCTTACACGCTGGTGGCCTTTGCTTCGTGGAAGTTCTTGCGCCGAATCGGGGAACATACGTCGCTGACCCGGATATGCACCCTGTCCGTGAGTACCGCCGGTGCTGGTCTACTGGTCTACATCGTTCTCGACGGTGCGGTTCACGGGATGTGGGCACTGCCGATCGCTGCTCTTGCTGTTGCGGTGTCGGGGACAGTGTGGAGTGCATTGCTCCGTAGAGCCAGACCTGAAAGCCTTCTGATGGTTGGCGCTTTCGACAGCGTCGAGACGGCGGACCTGTTGCCCGGTGCTGGCACTCTGCTGATCGACGGTGACGGGCGAAGGCGACTCGTTCCGGATCGTGGGACCGCCGAGGGTGACTCGCCGGAGCATGGGCGGTGACCGCGGACCGTGCAACCGCTGGTCCACGATCAGGCAAACAGATCGGCGAAGAGACCCACTTCAGTGGACAACAACCGCGTGCGGTTCAGAAGGCGCTGGGGATGCTCGAGGCGGTGGCTCATCTGGGACCGGGAACAACCGCGAAGGAGATCGCCACTTTTGCAGGCGTTCCATCGGCCACGGCGTACCGGATGCTGAATCTGCTGGTGGCGGAGGGCTTTCTCGTGCGGGTGCCGGATCTGTCAGGGTTCGCGTTGGGACGTCGGACTGCCGAGCTCTCGCATGCGGCGTCGTCGAGTGGTCCGGCGCCGACGCTGCACGAGCGCGTCGAGGACATGCGGACACACACGAGGTTCGGATTGCACGTCGCGTCATTCGCCGGTGGGCGCTTGCGGTTCGTCGACAAGGATCCGGACCACGAGATCATTGGAATAGCGGCACTGGCCAAGAACCTTCACGCGAATGCGCTGGGGAAGGTTCTGTTGGCGCACGACGAGCGGTTGCTTTCGGGTTTAGAACTTCGCCGGGTCACGGAGTTCACCCTCGGTGATTTCGATGCGTTGTATGAGCAGTTGAGGTCTGTTCGCCTGCAGGGTTTTGCATTCGAGAACCAGGAATGCCGCCTGGGTCGATCCGCGGTGGCAGTACCGGTTCGAGATCACGCAGACCAGGTGGCAGGCGGGTTGTGTGTTCAGGGAGCGAGCGGGCGAGTGACGGACGAGGATCGAGAGTTGGTCGGTTTCCTACTCGATTGTGCGCGTCAGCTCACCGGATTGCTCTGACGTCACACGCGCAGGCTCAGGGGGAGCCCGGCGGTCATCAGGACCACGGACTCCGATTCACTGGCGATTCGGCTGTTCACCAGACCGAGTAGATCGCGGAACAGCCTCCCGGACTTCGTGTCCGGGACGACGCCGCTTCCCACTTCGTTCGTGACGGCGACAATCGGAACCGGACAGGCGGTCCAGGCGTCGGCCAACCGGTCGATATCTGCGTGGACGGCGCTGAGATCTTTTGTCGCCCACGCCTGGTGTCGATCCAGACGTGCGGTCAACCACGTGCCTAGGCAATCGAGCAGGACCGGTGTTGTTGCGGCTGCGAGAATCTCGGTCACTTCGGAGGTCTCTACCGTCGTCCACGTCGACGGCCTCCGCGCGCGATGCGACGCAATTCGTTCGATCCAGTCGGGATCGTCGTCCTGCGGATCCCCGGTGGCGATGTACGTGACGTTCCGGTAGCCGGCAAGCAGGCCCTCCGCGTAAGTGGACTTGCCCGAGCGGGCGCCACCGGTGACCAGAGTTCGATGGCTCTGTCCTACCCCGATCTCGAGCACAGTTCCATCCGGAACCGCTCGCGCCCCGGACGTTCGAAGTTCCTCCGCGAGTTCGTTTTCGACCGGGTTGTGGTGCCCGAGGTGTACGGCGACCACATCGGTTCGATCGGTGATCGCGTCGCAGTTGCGTAGTCGGCTCACCGTCTCCGCGAAACTCGGCAGATCATGGTGCCCGGTGCCGTGGTCAGTTTTGTAGCCGAAGGTCTCTTCGAGAAACACGGCGTCGAAACGCGCGTCGGCAAGTGCGTCGACAGTTGATTCGGGCAAAGGCCCGGTGTCGGTGGCCCAGAAGATTCGGGTTCCGGATGCGTCGGTGATGTCGTAGAGAAGGGTGGGTACTTCGTGCGCGGCCTCGAGTGCGCGAACACGATAGGTGCCCAACATGATCGACTGGTCGGTCTCGAGCGGTGTGAAGGTCACCGGATCGTCCGGGCCTACCCAGTCTCGGCAGAGATCGAGCGCGTCGGGTGGTCCGAGAACCTGTAGTGGTTCGGTGCGCGAGGCCCAGGACCGGAACAGCAATGCCATCGGGCCGAGGTGATCGGGATGAGAATGCGTCAACAGGATGTGTTCGACGTGTGCCAGCGTGCGACCGAATCGCGACGCGGCACGCGGTACTTCGGGTCCACAGTCCAACAGGATTCTGTTGTCCACCAGGGCGGCAGTGTGCCCGCGGATGGTTTCACTCGACAGGGCGGCCAGGCAGGAAGGGCAGGTACAGAACGGGTTCGGCCAACCGTCGGCAGCACCGGTGCCGAGCATCACCAATTCCATCAGCGGGTGCCTTCCTGCCGAATCGGAACAACTATGGGACCGCTGGGCCGGTCCAGGATTTCGACCCGAGCGCCGTACACGCGGCCGAGGAGGTCTGCCTCCAGCACCGCTGAGGGAGTGCCGTCGGCAACGACGCTGCCCTTGTCCAGCAGCACGATTCGTCGACCGTACTGACCCGCGAGAGTGAGGTCGTGCATCGCGGCGATGACCGTGATGTTGTCGGCTTCACGCAGTTCCTCCACCAAGTCGAGAACCTGCTGCTGGTGGCCGATGTCGAGGGCACTGGTGGGTTCGTCCAGGAGCAGTACCTGCGGTTCTTGAGCCAATGCCCGAGCCAGGACCACGCGCTGCAATTCGCCACCGGAAAGTTCGGTGGCTCGTCGATCTGCGAACTCGGTGAGGTCGAGCCTCTCGATCACCGAAGAGATCACCGAACGATCTGTGGCGGTTTCGGTTCCGAAGCGTCGTAGATACGGTGTACGGCCGAGCGCAACCAGTTCGGCAACCGTCGTGCCCTCGGGTACCACCGGGCGCTGAGGCATCAGCGCGACGACGGCGGACATGGCCTTGCGGCTCGAACTGCGTGGGTTGAGTCCCCCGACGGTGAGTTCACCGGTGGACGGAATCAATCCAGCGAGGGCATGCATCAAGGTCGTCTTGCCGGCGCCGTTCGGCCCGACCACGGCAACCCAATCGCCGGGTGTCACATCGAGATCGATGCCGTCGACGACGTCTTTGCCGCCGAGGTTGATTCGGAGGTCGCGGCATCGCACTGCGGTGTCGGTCATGCGGAAACTCGACTGCGGCGCAGAACCAGAAGGAAGAACGGAGCGCCGATCATCGCGGTCACAACTCCGATGGGGAGTTCGGCCGGTGCCATGACCGTGCGGGCGGCAACGTCGGTGAGGACGAGAAACGCCGCTCCGAGCATGAGTGACAGGGGGAGAAGCAGTCGATGAGACGGGCCGACGACCAGTCGAACCGCATGGGGAACAACGATTCCGACAAAGCCGATGAGTCCACTTGCACTCACGACCGCGGCCGTTCCCAGAGTTGCGGCGAGCACCAGCACCAGGCGTGATCTGGCCGGGTCGACGCCGAGGCTGGCGGCTTCGACGTCACCGACGGCCATCACGTCGAGTACGCGCCGGTGTACCAGGATGACGGCTGAGGCCAGCGCAACGTACGGCAGGACAACGAGAACTTCCGACCAACCGTCGGTGGACAGTCCGCCGAGTAGCCAGGAATAGACCTCGCGCAGTGAATCGTCGAACCGCTGCTGAACAAAAGTCTGCGCTGCATTCGTGAACGCTGCGACTGCGACACCGGCGAGGATGATGACTACCGCGTTCTGCGGCCCGCCAATGCTTCGGCCGAGCGAATAAGTTGCGAACACTGCCAGCACACCACCGACGAAGGCGGCCATGGGAATTCCGAACATGCCCAGCGCTCCACCCGAAACGATGGCGAGGGTTGCGCCCAGTCCGGCTCCGCTGGAAACTCCGAGGAGATACGGATCTGCCAAGGGATTTCGAAACACGCCCTGGTAGGCGGCGCCGGCTACGGCCAACATTGCTCCGACCAACGCGCCCAGGACTACTCGCGGAAGCCGGATCTGCCAGAGAATCGCCTGCTGTGTTGCGGTGAGGCCGGAATCTATATGGATGCCGGGTATTCCGTCCAGAAGTTCGAGAATGGTCCGATCAGGCGTCAAACCGGCCGGCCCCACCAGAACACCGATCAGCAAGGCGGCGCACAGAATCAGCGCGGCGCCGAGCAGAACGGCGGTCCGATGTTGGGAGATACCGGCTTTGATCATCGAGTGCTCAGGCCGCGGGAACTTGGGCAACGATGGCCGCGACGGCCTTCACCTGATCGGCGACACGAGGTCCCCAGCGGCTGGAGAGGTCTTCGTCGAGCACATGGATCTGGTTGCCGGTAACCGCTTTCATGCCGCTCCACCCGGGTCGAGCGGCGACGGATTCTGCTGTCACTCCACAGCATTGGGAGTCTGCGAGAAAGATGAGATCGGGATTGGCCTGTACCACGAATTCGGCGGACAACTGCGGATAGTCACCCTGCCCCGCGGCGTCGGCGATGCTCTTCATTCCGAACAGCGAGTAGATCTGCCCGACGAAGCTCGAACTCGTGACGGTGTAGAGCGAGGAGTCGAGTTCGTGGAAGTACGTCAGCGGCTGTTGGCGCGCAGGAACACTGGCGACAGCGGCGTCGATGTCCGAGCGCATGGTGTCGACAACTTCGGTGCCCTTGTCCTCGTGGCCGGTGGCCTTCGCGACGCGCTCGATTTGGGCGTAGACGTCGTCGATGCTCGTCGCTGCCGGTAGTAGGAGGGTCGGCACCTTCGCCTTTTGCAGTCCGGAGACAAGATCGTTCATGTCATCCGATGCGATCACCAGATCCGGTGCGTAGCCGAGGATGGCTTCGACGTTCGGTTGAAAGCCCGAGAGATCGGTGACCGGGATACCGGCCGGGTAGTCGGACTGATTGTCGACGGCCTTCACCTGATCGCCCGCGCCGACGGCCCACAGGGTCTCGGTGGCGCTGGGACTGAGTGACACGATCGACTGCGGACGTGACTCGATGGTGATGTCCGTGCCGGAATCCGTGGGACCGGAAACAACAGTCACCGGGAACGAGCCGTCCGAGGCGGCTGTGGTTGCGGGTGCATCGGACGTCGAGCTACTGCAGGCACCGGCAAGCAGTGCGGTGCTCACCGTCAGTGCTGCAAGTACAGATCTGAATCTACGTGTCGGCCGAGTACTCACAGCCACCCCTCCGCTAGTGGTGAAGGGTCGCGAGCAGCGCGGCCGCGAGGCGAAGCGCCACGAGCGGTCCTTCGTCCGAGAACCATCGTGTCGCCACGAGGCCGGTGACCTGACTCGTTCGCCTCGAGTAGTGACGGGCGAATTCACAGTTGCGTCGACAGTGCCGGGGTTTCACCGAACTTCACACGAGCAGCGTGGCACCCCGGTGAACCGGGGCATCTGCACTTTACAGGGGTCGTCTGGCTTGACCCGGGAGGTCAAGGCAGGGTAAATATCTATTCCACTAATGAACTAGTGAAAGGGTTCGGATGATCGACTTCCGTATCGACCGCCGATCCGGCATTCCCACTTACGTGCAATTGGTCCTTCAGGTGAAGCAGGCGCTCAGGCTCGGTGATCTCCAAGTCGGGGATCGGCTGCCCACAGCCAAGGACGTCGTGGGAGCGCTCGCGATCAACCCGAACACAGTCCTGAAGGCCTACAAGGAACTCGAGCGCGACGGGCTTGTTGCCCCGAGGCCCGGATTGGGCACGTTCGTCGTGAAGTCCCTGGCCAAGCCCGGTATGGCGGAAAGCTCTGCGCTGCGGCGCGAGTTGGCCCGCTGGGTGGCAGATGCCGTGGCTGCTGGACTCGAGCGCACGGACATCGAAGCACTGGTGAGTTTGGAACTCGAGAAGACGTTCATCGAAACAGATCCGTCCGGAAAGCAGGGGGAGACATCATGACTGAGCAAGAATCGGCGCTCACGATGCAGGACGTGGACAAGCGCTTCGGTAAGAAGAAGGTGCTCGACGCCTGCACCTTCGAGGTCGCAACAGGAAGCATCACTGCCCTGGTCGGGGTGAACGGAGCGGGCAAGTCCACACTGATGTCCTTGGCGGTCGGGTTGACGATGCCTGACCATGGTTCGATCTCCGTCCTGGGCAGCACGCCGGATCAGGACGGCATCTGTCCAGGCCTGTCGTACCTCGCTCAGCACAAGCCGCTGTATCCCAAATTCACTGTTGCAGAACTTCTTCGATTCGGCGCATATACCAACGACGAGTGGGATGCGAAGTACGCTCTGGATCTGGTGGAGCGCGCTGGAATTGCTCTAGATGCGAAGGCGAAAGCCCTGTCGCCAGGTCAACGAACCAGGGTTGCACTGGCTTTGGCACTCGGGCGCAGGCCGCAGTTGCTTCTACTCGACGAGCCTCTGGCAGATCTCGATCCGGTGGCACGGCGGTCTGTCGCGACCACTCTGCTCGAAGACGTTGCCGAGTACGGCACCACGGTTCTGTTGTCTTCACACATCGTCTCCGAATTGGCAGACGTATCGGATCGACTTCTTCTGCTGGGCGGCGGAAACGCGAGATTGTCCGGTCCGTTGGATGAATTGATCTCTGCCCATTACGTATTGATCGGGGACGGCGATCCTTCGGACGTGGTCGGCGCCGGTGCGGTCATTCATACCGACAAGGGGATGCGGTCGAATTCTCACGTGGTGGAGGGAATCCGTCCGAGCCCTCGGGCCGGCTGGGTGATCGACGACGCAACTCTCGACGACGTGGTGCTCGGGCACCTGAGCGCAGAAACGATGGTGGCGGCATGATCTGGGTTACGTGGCGGCACCACCGGACATCGCTCGTTGTGTCGCTTGGATTCATCGCAGCTTTGGCTATGGCAGCGATAGTCGGCGGGATCGGAACTCGAAGTAGCTTGGGTACAGAGGGCCGAGGAACGTACTTCGGGTGTGTCGGGGTCGGATGGGACTGCTGGGCGGATACCGCCGTTACCGGCGTGAACACGATCGCCGCCGCCTTACCGGTACTACTCGGGGCGCTGGTGGGCGCGACGGTATTCTCCCGCGACATCGATCAGCAAACACATGTTCTCGGTCTGACGCAGTCGGTGAGTCGAGCACGATGGTTCTGGATGCGAGTCGTTGTTGTCTTTCTTCCGCTCACTGCCGCAGCCGCGATCCTCGGTTTCATTCTCGAAGCCGCTCGGGTTGGATTCGAGAGTTGGAGTTATGTGGTCAACGTCGGACCCGTTCAGTCGTACGGAATGAGTTCGATGCTCTTCCCTCTGTTCAATTCCAGCGGAATCGTCTTGGGTGCATACACTTTCATGGCGTTGGTCGCCGGAGCTGCGGTATCACTGCTGGTGCGATCACCCATCGCCGCGGTGGCCGTCACCTTGGTCGCCGTCGCAGGTTTGATGGTGGGATTTCAGAATCTGGCACGGCCGCACTATGCCGAGCCGACTGTGCTGACGCAAGGTATCGACCACGACACCTTCTACGCAACTTACGTCATGGACTCCTCGATGGCGTGGGTGATACGGAGTGGATACACCGACGCCAACGGGAAGCCGGTCGAGATCGACTATCAGGCGTGCACTACCGATACAGCCGGCAATGAATACGATCAGCGATCCGACGAGAGTGACGTGGATTTCTATGTTCGCCAGAAAGCCTTCTTGGCCCAACTCGACGCCGAATATCGTGCGTGTGTGCTCGCGCAGGGAGTGGACCACTACGAAACCTGGTACCACTCGGTCGACCAGGTCAGACGATTCCAATTCACGGAAGCTGCACTCGTCCTGATCCTTTCGGGATTGCTCCTCCTGCCTGCGCTCTGGGGTCTACGACGCCTCAAGCCGTGACTCAGCGGGCGACCGGCGCGACCGTCAGCTGGTTGATGTTCGCGCCGGTCATCGAGCAACCCTTGGTGGGATAGGCAAGGAAGACCGAGTCGTAGCTGTTGGGCGGGTAAACCCTCAGTCCCGCAACGTCGGTCACGCCGCACTGATCTGCCGGGTAGTTCTCGACGTTCGTGGCGCGCACCAAAGACGTTGCGGCAGAGCCAGGGGCAAGGGAGACGAGTGAACCGGATCCGGAGCGGCCGGCTGCAGCACCCACTTCGCTTCCGGACGCTCCCGTGACATACGAGACGCCGGGGAAACCGTCGAGCGTGCACGTGCGGCCGCCCGTGTTGGTGAAGACCACCGGAAGCTCCACAGAACCGGCGGCGCCACTCGACTCGCCGAGGGTGACGTTCAGTTCCCCGATCGCGCAGCCTTCGGGATTGGGTGCCGTCGAGGTTGTGGTTTGGGTGTGATCGGTATGGGTCGTCGAAGGTGAAGCGGTGCCGGTCTGGGTCGTCGGCGCAGAGGCGGTCGTCGTTGAGGCGGGTGCCGGTGAACTCTCGGCCGTTCCCGTTTCATCCGAGCCGCAACCGCTGAGAAGGGCGAGAGCAGCAAGTGGAGCCGCCAACAAGCCGACGTTGCGCATGCGGTTCGAATTCATCGCTCTGTACTCCTCAGGCTGGTCGACAACTGTTTCCGAACATCCGTGTCCGGTATATCCGAGTTTGAAGCCGGATGTGCAGAAACGAATCAGGCTCGCCGGTGATCAGGACCTACTTCCCGGATGGATTGCCGTTGCGGATCTAGCATGAGAAATGACCTGTCCGGATCGCGACCACCGGGAGTAGCGCATGTTCACCTTCACCAGCGACGACGGAGTGGTCATTCATGTCCACGAATGGCCCACCGAGCAGGAACCTCGAGGGGTTGTTCAACTCGCGCACGGTATGGGTGAGCACGCAAAACGCTACGCACACGTTGCCGAAGCCCTGAATGCTCGCGGTTTCCACGTCTACGCGGCGGACCACCGCGGCCACGGTGAGAGCATGCACGCCGGCCCAGGCAACATCGGCGACGACGGCTGGAACCGCTTGGTTGCAGACATGGTGACCCTCACGGGCATCATCCGCGACAAACACCCCGGCCTGCCCGTCGTACTGCTCAGCCACAGCCTCGGTTCGTTCGCTTCGCAGCAGTACATCCTCGATCATTCGCACCTGATCGACGCCGTCGCACTGTCGGGGACCACCGCGGTCGATCAACTGATCGAGAGCCTCGTCAACGACGGCCCGGACGTCCTCGCCCAGTTCAATGCGGAATTCGAACCGGCCCGTACTCCGCACGACTGGCTCAGCCGTGACGAAGCGCAGGTGGATTTGTACATCAACGATCCGCTGTGCGGTTTCAGCCTGGACGACGCCGGCATGGGTGGACTTATCGCAGCGGGACCGAGGTTCGTCGACGTCGAGGGCGTGCGACAAGACCTTCCGATCCTGGTCTTCGTCGGCACCTCGGATCCTCTCAACGCCGCACTGAGCCGTACCGACGTCGCAGTCGAACGGTACAACTCGGCGGGGATCGAAGACGTCACCTACTACACCTATCCGGGTGCCAGACACGAGATCTTCAACGAGACCAACCGCGACGACGTCATCAACGATCTGACGACGTGGATGGACCGCGTACTCGAAGCATGACCGCCTCACCGGAAAGGGGAACACGATGTCCACAGTTCCGGCCGCACGACCCGATCCAGACCCGCGAGATGTCAAGCGCTGGAGACGATACCTCGCCGACGAACAAGCCGAGGCCGCCGTCTACCGAGACCTCGCGAGTAGGCGCAGCGGCGAGGAGCGCGAAATCCTTCTCGCACTGGCCGACGCGGAGGGGCGACACGAGGCGCACTGGCGAGCGCTACTCGGCGATCACGTCGGCAAACCACTTCGCGGCGATATCCGCACTCGGATACTGGGCTTTCTGGCCAGGCGCTTCGGCTCCGTCTTCGTGCTCGCTCTTGCGCAGCGCGCGGAGACGCGATCCCCGTATCCCAACGACGCCGACGCGACTGCATCGATGGGCGCGGACGAGAAGATCCACGAAGAAGTGGTGCGGGCCTTGGCCACTCGGGGTCGGAACAGACTTTCGGGGACGTTTCGTGCCGCCGTCTTCGGAGCCAACGACGGCCTCGTCAGCAATCTCGCTCTTGTACTCGGCATCAGCGGTAGCGGCGTCTCCAACCAGATCGTTCTGATCACCGGCATGGCCGGGCTTCTGGCCGGCGCCCTGTCGATGGGTGCCGGCGAGTACGTTTCAGTCCGCTCTCAGCGAGAGTTGTTGGAAGCGTCCAATCCTGGTCCCGCGGCCAGCGAAGCTGTCGGCCTGCTCGACGTCGACGCGAACGAATTGGCCCTGGTCTACCGGGCCCGCGGTATGTCCGCCGAGGAAGCGGACCAGCGCGCCGCCGAGGTCCTCGCGAACAGCACCTTCGGCGCCGCGGACGTTGTCGACGACCATGAAGCCGTCGGAACCGGGTTGGGCGCAGCGGCGGCAAGTTTCTGCTTCTTCGCCTCGGGCGCAATCATTCCGGTGCTGCCGTATCTGTTCGGCCTGGAAGGCATGACGGCTCTGATCGTCGCATCTGTTCTCGTGGGGATCGCGTTGCTGACGACGGGCGTTGTGGTCGGGTTGCTCTCGGGCGGGCCGCCATTCAAGCGGGCGCTACGCCAACTTGCGATCGGCTACGGCGCTGCCGGCGCGACGTATCTGCTCGGCATGTTGTTCGGGACTTCGCTCTGAGCGTCGGCTTACGCGCGTAGGGCGGGATCGCGGTGAGCCGGATCGATCCGAACCGGAATCTGGCACACCACGGCCTCGGTGTGTTTGCGCAGTGCATGAGCGATCTCATCGGTCCGTTGGCTCGGGAGGAACCGGTGCCATCTGGTCGCCGGGTCGATGGTGGCGACGACAACAAAGGTCTCTCGGTGGGGGAAGTGTGTGCGGATGTATCGGGCGAGGGTGTTCCCCACGGAATTCTCGGTGTCCTCGATGACGATCAAACGCGAATTCGGGTGTCGGGCTTGCCATCGGCGTGTGAAGTCCGTCGTCGATTCGTGGGCCAGGCAGACTCGAATTGCGATGGGCTGTGACGACATCGCCGTTGCCGCGGCCATCGCGCGGGTGGAGAGCGACGTAATTTCGGACACGGGTACTAGGACCGCTGGTTTGTATCCGATAGACAGAGAATCGTTCTCACCCTGAACGGTTAACCGAGTACCGATATGTGTGTACGCACCGCGGATGCGTTCCATGCCGAGGACGAGCGCAGGGAGCGCGAGAGCGATCAACCAGGCGCCCTCGGTGAACTTCATGGCGGTAGTCACCACTGCTGCGATCGAAGTTAACGCAGCCCCGAAACCGTTGAGCGCTAGGCGCCACTTCCAGCCCGGCGTCTGTTCGGCGAGCCAGTGGCGCACCATGCCGAACTGCGCGAGCGTGAATCCGATGAACACACCGATGGCGAACAGCGGCACCAAGGTGTTCATGTTCCCGCCGGATCCGATGAGCAGGAGAGCACCGACGCAACCGAGCGACAAGACGCCGTAAGTGAAGACGTCGCGCGTCGACTTCCGGCTGAAGCGATGCGGGAGCACGTTGTCGTCGGCGAGGATTCGCATCAGGTTCGGAAGTCCGCCGTACGAGGTATTCGCGGCCAACGCCAACAGAATCACGGTGGAGAATTGGACGACGTAGTAGCCCACACCATTTCCGAGGGCAGCGGAAGTGAGTTGCGACAGGACCGTTGTTCCAGGGACTGGGGCCAGTGAGAACTTCTCGATCAACACGGCAAGGCCGATCAACATGGTGCCCAACAGGATTCCCAGAGCTACTTCGGCACGCTGAGCGCTACGCACGCGAGGCTTCTTGAAACTGGGTACCGCGTTGGCGATGGCTTCGACACCGGTCAATGCGGCGCAACCACTCGAAAATGCCTTGAGCAGAAGGAGAATGCCGATCGTGTGTGCGTTGTCGACGACGAAGGGAGCCGTTGCGGCAGCAGGGTTTTCCCGAAGTAGTCCGGCACCGATCACCGTGAAGATGCTGACGACAAAAACCACGGTGGGCAACATGAATACCCGCGCGGAATCTGCGATGCCCCGCAGATTCAGTGCCGTGATGCCGCCGAGTATCGCCAGTGCGATCCAGACCGTGTAGGGAAGAAGCGCAGGGAAGGCGGAGGTCAGAGCCGCGACACCGGCTGCGATCGATACCGCGACGTTGAGGGTGTAGTCGACGATCAACGATGCGGCGGCGGTCAGGCTTGCGCGAGGACTCAGATGCTTCTTTGCGACGGCGTAGGCGCCACCGCCTTCGGGAAATGCGGCGATCACTTGGCGGTACGACGCCACCAGGACCACAAGCAGCACTGCGATGGCGATTGTCACCGGCACGGTGAAGCCGATCCCTGCGCCGCCGGCGAGGGCCAACACCAACACGATGGCTTCTGGCCCGTACGACACCGAGGCCATCGCGTCGAGCGAAAGCCCTGCCAGTCCGGTTGCGACGGAGAGCTTCTGATTCTCTGGCCCACGGGCCGGGCGGGTCGTCGACGATATGACTCCACGGTGTCCGAGTATCACTGCATGTCTCACCGAGTCAGTATCGTCATTTCCCGTAGCTCTGAGACTGATCTTGACGATGCTTTGACGCGATGGCCCGCAAATCTGTACGGGTTCACAACGGGGGTTCGAGTCGCGGGAAGCCTTGTGACAGCTGATCAATCCAGCGAGCGCGCTTGGCGAGAATATCGCGGTTCCGAGACTCCGATTGGGCGGCGACGTGCGAAAGTAGGTCGCGAAGTCGGCCCAGAACGAGTGGCGAGTTCGATGCCGAGGCTATGACGTCGTCCAGTCCGGTTCTGACGAAGCTCGTGAAGTCGGGCAGTGGAATCACCACACGCAGATCACCACGCTCGTCGACGGCCCGGATCGAATCTGCGCGTACGGAGGTCACCAGAGAGAGGAGGTCCTCGATCTCGTCGAGAGCCTGCACGGCCGTCGCAGGATCGTTGATAGCGGGTGAGAGCGCTCTGAGCGCGATGTCAGCCAACAACCGAATCGCGAGTAGGGGGTCCTGGGTGAAGGTCCGCTCACTCCCACTGACCAAGGCGTCAAGGATCGTGTTGGCGGGCATGGGTCCGCCGTAGACGTCGGCGAGCGGCAATCCGTCTCGCAGCGTGCTACCCGGCGACACTCGGAGGACCACCATGGATCGGCAGTTCCGAGCGTTCTGCAGCAGATCTTCGACGAGGATCTGCTGCAGAACGGCCGGCGGTCGATGCCACTCGATTGTCGTGATCACCGGAAGTGTTGGTAGAGGAGGCAACTCCAGATCGGTGGTGGGGTACACGGCGGCGAAGACTGCTCGGCCACGACTCGAGATCGTGGTCAGTACAGGAGCCAACTGGATGGCCGAGAATGCGCGCAGCTGGAGCAGCCTGATCAGCGTCAGCGTGGCCAAGAGCGCCAGCACTGCGAGACTTGGCACGACCACGGACACATCTGTTTCGTTGCTGATGGCGAGCGCCGCCGTGATGTCGAAAACCGACTGGCCTATCGCGAAGGCAAACGTCCGCCACACGATGGGGTCGTCGCGGAACAACAACAAGCGAGGGGTGAAGGTGGTCGCGGCCCATTGGACGACGAGGAACAGCAGCGAGAAGATCACTGCCACTACACCCAATAGCCCCAGTCCGAGGGCAACGAGCATCTCGCTGACCTGACGGGCGGGAATCATCGGGCCGCTCCGGACGTACGGCATCCCCAGTCCGGCAGCCAGTCCCACGACGACGCACAGGATCTGGGTCAGGCCGGCACGTACACGGCGCCGGGGGACGAGGAAGGCATGCCCGATCGGGGTGGGAGCGAAACGTCCGGGCTGATCCACACTTCAAGCCTCCACGCTGCGGCAATGGTGCGCCTTCACCCGAAACGGATGATGTCGACGTCGTCGTGATCCTGAAACGCTTGAAAGAGCCATGTGAGAGACAGAAGGCGAGACGTCATGACGGATCCGACAGACCAGAGCCGCGCCGTACTACCGATTCCGGATCGACAACATCTTGGTCTGGTGACGTACGACGCGAAGGATCCGGACACCGAGTTTCCGCCGATCACTCCGCTACTACCGCCGGCCGGCGCACCCAATGTTCTGGTGGTCCTGTTGGACGACGTGGGATATGGCGCGAGCAGTGCCTTCGGAGGACCAGCGGACACACCGACTGCTGAGCGATTGCAAAGTAATGGGCTCACGTACACGCGGTTTCACACGACGGCACTGTGTGCTCCGACCCGCGCCGCTCTTCTGAGCGGGCGCAACCATCATTCGGTCGGCATGGGATCGATCACCGAAACCGCTACCTCGGCTCCTGGTCTTTCCGGGCTGCGGCCGAATACCAAAGCCGCACTGCCGATGACGTTGAAACTCAACGGATACTCGACGGCGCAGTTCGGCAAGTGTCACGAGGTTCCGCCGTGGCAAACATCCCCGGTGGGACCGTTCACGTCGTGGCCGACGGGAGAAGGCGGATTCGAGCATTTCTACGGATTCATCGGCGGGGAGAACAACCAGTATTACCCGGCGCTGTACGAGGGCGTCGCGCCTGTCGAGCCGGACAAGACACCGGAGGAGGGTTACCACCTCACTGAGGACCTTGCCGATCACGCGATCGACTGGGTTCGGATGCAGAAGTCATTGGCTCCGGACAAGCCGTTCTTCGTCTACTTTGCACCCGGCGCTACCCATGCGCCGCACCATGTTCCGATGGAGTGGGCCGACAAGTACGAGGGCCGGTTCGCAGGAGGTTGGGACGCTCAACGCGAATCAATTCTCGAGCAGCAGAAACAGCGGGGGGTCGTTCCCGCGGATGCGGTCCTCACCCCGCGTCCCGAGGCCATCCCGGCGTGGGAGGACATGAGTGAGGAGATGAAGCCCGTCCTCGAACGCCAAATGGAAGTCTATGCAGGATTTCTCGAACACACCGATTTCCATGTCGGCCGGCTTGTCGATGCGATCGAAGAACTCGGAGCTCTCGACAACACCCTCGTGTACTACATCATCGGAGACAACGGAGCGTCCGCAGAGGGGACGATCAACGGCGCTTTCAACGAGATGGCCAACTTCAACGGACTCGCCGCCATCGAGACGCCCGAGTTCATGGCGGAAGTGAAAGACAAATTCGGTACCAAGGACGCATACAACCACTATTCCGTGGGGTGGGCGTGGGCAATGTGTACGCCGTATCAGTGGACGAAACAGGTTGCGTCACACTGGGGTGGCACCCGTAACGGGACGATCGTGCACTGGCCTGCAGGGATTCGGACCAGGGGGAGACGCGGTCGCAGTTCACCCACGTCATCGACGTTGCACCGACGATCCTCGAAGTCGCGAAACTACCGGAACCGACCTTTGTCAACGGCGTCCAGCAATCACCCATCGAGGGGACCAGCATGGTCTACACCTTCGACGACGCCGAAGTCGCCGAACGTCACGATCTGCAGTACTTCGAGATGGCCGGCAACCGTGGAATCTATTACAAGGGTTGGAGTGCGGTCACCAGGCACAGCACTCCGTGGCTTTTCGCGGAGGCACTCCCCGCTCTCGACGACGACGTGTGGGAGCTCTACGACGGGTCTCAGGATTGGACGCAGTCCAAAGATTTGGCGGCCGAGTTGCCGGAGAAACTCGCTGCACTGCAGCGCTTGTGGTTGATCGAAGCAGTCAAGTACAACGTGCTTCCGATCGACGACCGAAGATTCGAGAGGTTCAACCCTCACATCGCGGGGCGTCCGCAGTTGGTGTCCGGGAATCGACAGGTTCTGTTTCCCGGAATGAAACGGCTGAGCGAGCACAGCGTGCTGAGTATCAAGAACCGATCATTCAGTGTCACAGCAGCAGTCGACGTCGCGGATGGCATTACTGCCAACGGTGTGATGATCGCGCAGGGAGGCAGATTTGGTGGCTGGGCACTTTACGCGCGGGAAGGCCGCGCCAAATTCGTCTACAACCTATTGGGCATGACCGAGTTCGTCATCGGTTCCGACGTTGACATTCCGGCAGGATCACACCAGATCAGAGCTGAGTTCACCTACGACGGAGGTGGTCTCGCGAGAGGCGGTGGGGTCACGATCTATCACGACGGTCGCGAAGTGGGCTCAGGTCGCGTCGAGCAGACGCAACCGATGGTCTTCTCCGCGGACGAGACCACCGACATCGGGGATGACTACGGCATGCCTGTCAGTGTTGATTACAGTGGCGCAACCACATTCAACGCACGTATCGACGTCGTGCAGATCGATGTCGGTGACGACGACCATACCCACCTCATCGATCCGGAGGAGGTGGCGCGAGTGGCGGTGTCCAGACAGTGATTCCACAGGCAAGAGCAGCAGTCACAATCTCCTGAGGGAGGGTCGCAATGCCGACCGTCATCCGTACTGTTCACGATCTGGTCCGCCACGCGCGCGGGCCGACGCACCATCACCACCATCAATCCGTGCACGAGGCGCGGCGAATGCGTGCCCACCACATTCTGGTCACGCATTCGCTCGCCTGATTTCGGGGCTACAGGTCGCGCGCCAATGCTCGTCCGGCTGCGCGGCCCGAGAAGATGCAGCCGCCGAGGAAGGTCCCCTCGAGTGCGCTGTAACCGTGGACTCCGCCGCCGCCGAAGCCCGCGACTTCACCGGCTGCGTACAGGCCGTCGAAGACACTGCCGTCGGCCTTGATGACCTGCGAATCCAGGTTGGTTTCCAAGCCGCCGAGAGTCTTGCGTGTGAGCAGGTGCAACCGGACCGCGATCAGTGGGCCGTTCTTGGGGTCCAGGATCTTGTGCGGTGCAACGACGCGCACGATCTTGTCTGCCAACAGATTACGGGCACCGTGGATGGCGGTGACCTGGAAGTCCTTGCTGTACTTGTTGTCGACTTCGCGGTCGCGGGCGATCATCTCGCGTTCGATGTCCTCGTAGTCGAGGAGCGGTTCGTCGGTGAGGGCGTTCATGCCGTCGACCAGATCACGAAGGTTGTTGCGCACCACGAAGTCCGCGCCCTTCTGCTTGAACGCCTCGACCGGTCCCGGCGCGCCTTTCTTGATTCGTTCGAGGAGGAGCTTGAAGTCGCGGTTGGTGAAGTCAGGGTTCTGTTCCGATCCCGAGAGTGCGAACTCCTTCTCGATGATCTTCTGGTCGAGGATGAACCACGTGTACTCGTGGCCGCTGTCGAGGATGTACTTGAAAGTTCCCATCGTGTCGAAGCCGGGGAAGTTGGGGACCGGCAGACGCTTGCCGGTGGCGTCGAACCACATCGAGGACGGTCCGGGGATGATTCGGATTCCGTGGTTGGGCCAGATGGGATTCCAGTTCTGGATGCCTTCGGTGTAGTGCCACATGCGGTCGCGGTTCACGATGTTTCCGCCTGCGGATTCGGTGATTTCGAGCATGCGTCCGTCGACGTGTGCAGGTACTCCCGTCAGCATGTGCTTCGGCGCCTTGCCGAGTCGCTCGGGCCAGTTCTTCTTCACCAGTTCGTAGTTGCCGCCGATTCCACCGGAGGTGACCACGACGGCCTGTGCGGCGAACTCGAATTCGCCGATGGGGGTGCGCGAGCTCTTCACGCCGCGCAGATCACTGGAAGGTTCGAGGACGGTTCCGCGTACACCAGTGACCGCACCGTCGGTCACCACCAACTGATCCACCTGGTGGCGGTGCTTGAACGTGACCAGTCCGCGCTTCTGGGCAGCAATCACCTTGGTCAGAAAGACATCGACCACGCCGGGGCCGGTTCCCCAGGTGAGGTGGAAGCGCGGCACCGAATTGCCGTGTCCAAGAGCCATTCCGCGGCCGCGTTCGGCCCAGCCGACATTCGGCATCAGGCGAAGCCCCAGATCGTGCAGGTACTGACGCTTGTCGCCCGCTGCGAACTCGACGTACGCCTTGGCCCACTGACGCGGCCAGTGATCTTCGCGCTCACGGTCGAATCCGGCTGTGCCCATCCAGTCCTGCATTGCCAACTCGAGGGAGTCCTTAATGCCGAGTCGGCGTTGCTCGGGGCTGTTCACGAGGAAGAGTCCGCCGAGAGACCAAAATGCCTGCGCGCCGAGGTTGGCAGCGTTCTCCTGTTCCACGACAAGGACTTTGCGGCCCGCGCGCGTCAGTTCGTAGGTGGCGACCAGTCCCGCCAGCCCTGCCCCGACAACGATGACGTCAGCTTGTTCGCTCACGACAACTCCTCTTCCGATTGGTTGTTCTGGATTATTTCGCTGTAGGACAGCAGAATTCGAGTGAAGATATCGCGGCGCAGTGCAAAGGCGGCGTTGGTGTCGGTATCGACGAGGCACTGCACGCTGGTGCCGTCGTGCACTGCAACCAATGCCCGTCCCAACGCCGTCGGGTCGCCGACGATTGTTCGCCCGACATCGCTGAGTGCGGACTCCACAATGGGCAACAGGGTGCGAAGGATCGCGTCTTCACGGTCGGCAAGGGCTTTGCGAAGTGCCGGGTTACGGAGCGCGTGGGCTGTGAATTCCGCGTTGATCCGGTACCACTGCGGGTCGACCGGAACCACCGCCACGATCCGGGCGACAGCGGCATGGATGTCGACGATGTTACCGGCGGTGATCGACTCCGTCGCCAGCCGTAGATCGGCGAGCATTGATGCAGATCGCTGCTCCCACATCGCGAAGAACAATTCGTCGAGTGAATCGAAGTTGGAGTAGAACGCGCCTCGGGAGTATCCGGCGCGTTCGCAGATCTGCTCGACCGTGGCGTGCCCGAACCCGGATTCGGAGAAGACATCTGCAGCCGCGTCGAGCAGACGCTGCCGGGTCTGACCACGGCGTTTGGTGACACGCTTGGCCGGCGAGTTGTCCGTTCCAGTCGTCATCGGCGCCTCCGTCAGGGTGGGACCCCAAACGATACACCGATGTATCCGATGCGCAGGCGTATCTCGATCTGTTCTTTTTCGCAGGTATTTCTATGCATATCTAGTAAATGTGCAAGAGAGGTGAATATTCAGATGTGATCGCTATAGATGCAGATCACGCTTCCTGATCGCCGCAGTGGCGACGACGCTGATCGCCGAGGTGGCCACCAGATATCCACAGGCCAGCCACGGTGAACCGCCGGTGGCGCCGATCAGTGCAGTAAGGATCAGAGGTGTGACGCCGGAGGCGTAGATACCAGAGAACTGATAGACGACCGACAACCCGGTGTACCGGATTTCTGTGGGGTAGAGGCTCGCATACAGCGTTCCCTGGGCGCCGTAGAACAAGGCATGAATCACTCCGAAGACCACGACCATCGCGACTCCGAAGAGCAGGAGATTCTCGGTACCGAACAGTGCGAAGGCGGGGAAGATCGCGAGGCCGTACGCGGCGATGCCCACGATGTAGACCCGTTGCGGGCCGAACCGATCAGCGAGTGAACCGGAAAACGGCAGCAAGATCGCCATCACTACTGCGGCCACGGTGACCACAAGAAGTACCGGAACCTTTTCGAAATGCAGAGTCTTGGTTGCATACGTGATTGCAAAGACGCCCCAGGTGTTGAACGCGGCGCCCTCGCCCCAGCGAGACAGCATGCCCAGTACGGTGTTTCGCGCGACTCTTCCTTGAAAGACTTCCCTGAGCGGGGCGGATGAGCGCTGTTCGAGGTCGCGAACGGCCTGAAATGCCGGCGTCTCGTCGACCTTCAAACGGACCACCAACCCCACGATCACGAGTACCAAGCTCAGAACAAAGGCTATGCGCCAGCCGAAACGGAGAAACTGTTCGTCGTCGAAGACCGTTTGAAGTAGTGCGAACATTCCTGTGCCCAAAGCCAAGCCGAGAGCCAGTCCGATCTGCGGGATGCTGCCGAACAGCCCGCGCTTCTTCTCCGGACTGTGTTCGACCGCCAGAAGAACGGCTCCGGCCCACTCACCACCGAGAGCAAATCCCTGCAGGATACGAAGCAGCAGAAGCAGAATCGGTGCAACGACCCCGATTTGAGCTGCGGTCGGAAGGACACCCATGAGCGCCGTCGCGATACCCATGATGAACATCGTGAGGGCAAGCGTTTTCTTGCGCCCGATGCGATCGCCGATGTGACCGAACACCACTCCGCCGATGGGGCGAACGAGAAAGCCGACCGCGAAGGTCGCAAAAGAAAGCATGGTCCCGACAAAGGAACTCTGGTTGGGGAAGAACAGTTGGTTGAAGACGAGGCTCGCGGCCGTCGCGTAGAGGAAGAAGTCGTACCACTCGACCGTCGTGCCGAGCAGGCTCGCGGCGACGACGGTTCTCAGTCTGGATCGCCGCTCGTCGTCGGTCTCGTTCGAGAACGGTGAATTGTGCTCGACTTCGGCAAACGTGGTCATCGGAGCCCCCGGGTCGCGGTGCAAATTCACGAAGGTATCGCCGGAGCCGAAAGTGGGCACCCGTAGCGATCAGGGTGATTTCAACCCTGTTCTTCGAGGTGGACTGTGGTTGTAATGACAGAAGAGTTCTGCCTGTTCGTCGACGAAAGGAATCACCGTGTCACTGCGCTTCCACTGGTTCTTGCCTACTTACGGTGATTCCCGGAATCTGATGGCGGGTGGGCACGGCAGCTCGATGTCCGGTGATCGTCCGGCGACGCTGAAATACCTCAATCAGATCGGCGCGGCCGCCGAGACGAACGGCTTCGAAGCTGTCCTCACGCCGACCGGCGCGTGGTGCGAAGACGCATGGCTGACGACGGCGATGATGCTCGAGACCACCGAGACACTCAAGTTTCTGGTTGCTCTGCGCCCGGGATTGCTCAGCCCCACGCTTGCCGCTCAGATGGCCGCAACCTTCCAATGGCAGTCGGGCGGTCGTCTGCTGCTCAACGTCGTGACCGGCGGGGAGGACCACGAGCAGCGCACGTTCGGTGACTTCCTCGACAAGAACCAACGGTACGCACGATGCGGCGAGTTCCTAGACGTGATCCGCCAGTTGTGGTCCGGTAACGGTCCGGTTGATTTCTCCGGCGAGTACGTCAACGTGGAAAAGGCTATGCTGCAGCGTATTCCGGACCCGGTACCGCCCATCTTCTTCGGTGGATCGTCGCCGGCGGCCGGAACCGTCGCATCGCGTTACGCGGATACGTATCTCACCTGGGGTGAGACGCCGTCCGCTGTTGCCGCCAAGATCGCCTGGATTCGCGACCTCGCGGAAGTTCAAGGTCGTCACCTCGACTACGGAATCCGTCTGCATGTCATCAGCCGGGACACCTCGGAACAGGCATGGGCAGAAGCGGATCGGCTGCTCAGTGCGCTCGATCCGGCGACCGTCGAGCAGGCTCAGGCGAGTCTTGCGCGATCCGGCTCCGAAGGTCAGCGTCGGATGCTCGAATTGCACGGCGGCGGTTCGGCTTACAAGGAGGGCGTCGGAGCGAGGTCGCTGGAGATTGCGCCGAACCTGTGGACCGGCGTCGGATTGGTGCGAGGGGGTGCAGGCACCGCATTGGTCGGTTCGCACCAAGAAGTGGCTGATCGGATTGCCGAGTACGCGGCGATCGGTCTGGATCACTTCGTATTGTCGGGCTATCCCCATCTCGAAGAGGCGTATCAGTTCGGTGAGGGCGTGCGTCCGATCCTCGAAAAGCGTGGATTGGTAGCACCGCACGGTTCGGTCGGCGGACCGGTGCGAACGCCCTTCGTCTCCAGTGGGAACTGAGTCGAACAGCGAGCTCTTCGAGAAGGGGACGTTTGTCCCGATCTTTCGGGCACGGCCTCCCTCCGGGACTATTCACGCAATTCGGTCAGTAGATCCGTTCTAGGCTGCGCACTGTTGCCGAACTCAAGGCGCAGTACGAAAGGATCCTCGATGAAGCTGGGCACGAGTGGAGTACGTCGCGTCGTGGGAACCGTGGCAGTCGCCGCTGCAACCGCGGCAGGCGTCGCGATGGTCAATCCTGCAACTGCGTCGGCCGAGGTGGTCCCGCCGGTCGTCTCGTACAAGGTGACCGGAAACGATCTGGCACTGACGATCACGAACAACAACACGGGCATTGCCCCGTTGTGCCAGGCGTTTGTCGTCAACGCCGCGGATTCTGCTGCCGTGCTTGATGATCCGCTCAAGCTGCTCGATCCGAACCTTGTGGTGTACCCCAAGATCACCGACCCGTCCTCACTGTTCGCCGTCGGTAAGGGGCAGACGGTCACCAACACCGTGACCGATGTTCCGGACGGAACCTACGCCGTGCTCGGTGCGTGCTCCGATCTTCTCGATCTGGAGACGTTGGGTAAGCCTGTTCCTGGCGTGCCGAGCCTCGTTGTCATCGGTGGACCGTTCAGCGGCATCAATACCGGAAGCCTGAGCGACCTGTTCGGCAGCGGCAGCCTCGAAGGACTTTTCGGGTAGCTCACCGTCTGTCTCCCCAATTTTCCGACTGAGCGGTCTATTCTTCAGGCATCTGGTGATCTGACCGACTTGCCTGGAGGTTCGGAAATGCGAAGTCGTGGATTCAAACGCGTTCTCGGAAGCATTGTCGCGGCGTCGGCCGCCGTCGTGGGACTTGTTGTCATGACTCCGGCGACGGCGTCGGCAGCACCGGCGATTCTCCCGCCTCCGGTGTCGGTGAGCGCAGCGGACAATGCGATCACCTTCACCATCACCAATCCGAACCCGCGGTTCAGCTTCATCAACTGCACAGTGGCGATCCTCAACGCCAGGGATGTCCCCGACGTGATCCGCGATCCGGCAAAGCTGCTCCAGCCCGGCGTGTTGGTGTATCCGACCGTCAGCAACATCCTCGATCTGTTTGCCGTTTCGCCTGGGCAGACGATCACGCGGACCGTCGGGAATCTGCCGGCCGGGGTGTACGCCGTTGCGGGAGCGTGCGTTCGACTGCTCGATCCGACCAACCCCACTATCGCGATTCCGCAGGCCGTTGTGGTCGGCGGCTGGTTCGAGGGCGCCGGAACCGGAAGTCTCTCAGGTTCTTTGCAGGACCTGGGATACAACACGGTCCAGGACTTGATCGACGCGTGGAATCGGATCAGCTCGGGAAGCAGCGGCGGCAGTTTCCAGTTCGAGTACCAAGGTGGCTCGGATTTCGAGGTAGTGGGTCCTACGTCGTAGTCGGTCCGGCTCACTTGCGCGCGCGGTGGCGTCGCACCGCGTCGCGATTTGCACACGTGGGGGAGCAGTACCGCTGATTGCCGTTGCGTGAGGTGTCCGCGTAGATGTTGGTGCACTCGTCCAGGGTGCACCGACCTAATCTGTGCATTCCGCGGCCGACGAGGTGCAGCGCCGTGCCTACCGAGAAGAGTGCCTTGAGGACCTCGGCGAGCGACTGTTGGGGATCGCGGTAGTGCAGATGCCACCCGTCGTTGGCGTGGTTGGTCATTCGCGGATACGCCGACGCTTGCTCGAGCATGACGTTCACCAACTCGGCGCGGGCAGCCTCCTCCGTGACGTCGACGATTTTCGACCACTCGATCAGAAGGTCGAGGGTCTCGTCGAGGTCCTTCTCGGCGATGGGGAAATCGAGAATGATGCCTGCGTCGACGCAGCGTTCGACGAGTTCGGCCAAGGTCTCGGGATTTCGATTGGCCAGGTCGGCGGCCAGCGTCACCGCATATTCGCCGTAAGGGTTGAGATGCACAATGCCATTACATCATGCTCGTCGTATGAAGAAAACAGATTTCGCGCCGATAAGTTGCATCCACCGCTGGGAGATCGAATCTCGGCATCGGACCAGCGAGGGGACGGTCACCTACCTGCGCTGCCATTGCGGGTCGTGGCAGACCTTGCTCGCCGAATGGGTGTCGGGCGGTGCGAGCTCGGCCGTCGCTGCGCCGATCAAGGTCAGGTCCAGGTAATGGTCAGCTAATCGCTCCGTTTTGCCTCGGGTGACATGGAACGTGTTCTAGATTCAGGGTTGTATGCCTCGGTATCGCGGCGCAGACTCTGAAAGGGAAGACGATGCAGTTCAACCTCGCTGATGTATTCGAAACCGTCGCCAGCTCGGTGCCTGATCGCGTCGCCTTGACTTACGAGGGAGAGAACTTCTCCTACGCTGAGCTGGACGCGGAAGCCAACCGAACGGCCAACCTGCTCGCGCAAGCCGGCATCTCGCGCGGCGATCATGTAGCCCTGTTCCTGAAGAACAGCGTCGAACATGTCACGTCGATCCTCGGGTTGATCAAGATCCGTGCGGTCCCGATCAACGTGAACTACCGGTACACGCCCGCCGAGCTCGAGTACATCTTCACCAACTCCGACTCGGTCGCAGTGGTCGTGGAACTCCTCGAGCATCAGCGTGTCCTTGCTTCCCTTTTCGGTGCATGCCCGAAGGTGAAGACGGTGATCGTGATCGGCGAGGTCGAGGCCGAACTGGTCGCTGCCGCGAAAGCGCATGAAGTGTCGGTGGTTTCCTTCGACGACGCTCGCGAGATGTCACCGGTAGGGGAGTTCGATTCTCGTTCGGGCGACGACGTGTACCTGCTCTACACCGGCGGGACGACCGGATACCCGAAGGGTGTCATGTGGCGTCACGACGACTTCTTCCGTAAGCCGCTCTCCGGCGGAAATCCGTACGGCGAGGAAGCTCGACAGGACCTCGCCGAGATAGCCAGCGCTGCAAAGGAATTTCCGGAACTCTCGTTCCTCATTGCCGCCCCCCTCATGCACGGCGCAGCGTTGTATTCGCTGTTCACCTTCCTCACCCTCGGTGCCCGCGTGGTTCTACGACGAGAATTCGTTGCGGAGAAGGTCGTCGAAGCGATCGAGAAGGATTCGGTACAGGTGATCCTGATCGTCGGTGACGGCATGGGACTGCCGTTGGTCGACGAGATGGAACGACGCAAAGACGAGGTCGATTTCAGCAGTCTCTTCTCGATCACGTCAGGTGGTGCGATCTGGTCCACCAGCGTTCGAGACCGCATGCTGGCGGTGAAGCCGGACCTGCTGTTGCGGGACAACTTCGGAGCCTCGGAGTCCGGTAATGACGGCGCCTTCTCCATCGATGAGGCGGGAAATCTGCGAATGCCGCCCTCGCCGAACATGATCCTGGTCGACGAGCGGCTCGAAGAGATCCCCGCCGGCTCCGACGACGTGGGCTACATCGCGCGTATCGGAAACGTCCCGCTCGGGTACTACAAGGACGAAGAGAAGACCGCCCGCACGTTCCCGACCCGCGCTGACGGCACCCGTCTTTCGGTGCTCGGCGACATGGGCAAGGTTGAAGCGGACGGCACGATTGTCTTCCTAGGCCGCGGCTCACAGTGCATTAACACCGGCGGCGAGAAGGTTTTCGCCGAAGAGGTCGAGGCTGCCCTTCACGCGCATCCGGCGATCTCCGACGCGCTTGTCGTCCCCGCACCCGACGCGCGCATGGGGCAGCAGGTTGCCGCGGTGATCGCGACCTATCCCGAGTCCGACGAGCTGACTCTCGAAGCGGTTCAGGAACATTGCCGTAAGACGTTGGCCGGTTACAAGGTGCCGCGCACGATCGTGCTGGTCGATGAAGTCAAGAGGACCCCGGCCGGTAAGGCGGACTACCGCTGGGCGACGACACTGGCGTCGTCCTAGCAGTGTGGAGTGGGTGGCGACAACCTTTCACACGGATTTCACCACGACATAAGAGACATACCGGAAAGATGGCGCAGAGTAAGTCGTTCGCGCCTTGCGTCGTCACTCCACGAAAGGGTCTCAGCTCATGCTCATCATCGGAATACTCCTGTTCGGGATCGTCATCGGAGCGGGAGCCCAGCTGATTCTGGGGAAAACGACCGCACGAGTGGACTGGACCTTCGCGTTCATCGCGGGAATCGGTGGTTCGCTGGTTGGCGGATTGCTCGTGAGTTTGATTGCAGGCGACGGATTATCATTGCGCCCGAGCGGCATCCTCGGGTCCCTTGCCGGCGCTGTCATCATCACCGCGGGGTGGCAGTGGTACCGCGGGAGGAACGCAACTACAACTACGCGTCCGTCTGATCGCTGATTTCCACAGTTCCGTCAGGGGACGGAGAGCGTCGACATATGACCGAACTACTCGATGAAGTCCTCACCGCACATGGCGGAGTCGAACGTTGGCAGTCTGTTTCAGCGATCACGGCACGGGGACGTTTGGGCGGTCTGCTGCCTCAGCGCTTCCCCGGCAACAAG
The DNA here is from genome assembly GCF_040546695.1 of Rhodococcus sp. OAS809. Lineage (NCBI taxonomy): Bacteria > Bacillati > Actinomycetota > Actinomycetes > Mycobacteriales > Nocardiaceae > Rhodococcus > Rhodococcus sp. OAS809. Next base: position 4,899,359 of record NZ_JBEPOI010000002.1, read on the forward strand.
CTGGCGAAGTTCACGGTCGAGGTTGAAGTCGCCGAGCAACGCACTGTCCTCCAAGACTTTCCGCGTGTCGGCGAGTGCGCTGTGTTCGACAAGGGCGTCGTGCGGATCGAAACTCGTGACGGCGAAGAACTCGGGAGTCGAACCGACCCACGTCCAGAGTTTTTCGGGTTGAGTGGCGTCCGGCGCAACCTCCACTGGGACGCGCTCGACACCGCTTACTTTGCCGGCTACGCCTTTTGGAACTATCTGAACGCACCGCTACTGCTCGCCCGCGACGACATCACTGTCACCGAAGCCGAACCTTGGCAGGAATCCGGGCAGCAATGGCGACGACTACAAGCAACGTTCGCGCCGGCGATCGATACCCATTGCCGGCAGCAGACCTTCTATGTCGACAACGGTGGCCTCATCCGCCGTCACGACTTCGTCGCCGAACCGGTAGGCAGCTGGGCGAAAGCTGCTCTCTACTGCGACCAGCATCGCGAGTTCGACGGTCTCACCTTTCCCACTCGACGGCGCGTTCTCCCGCGGGGCCCAGGCAGTCGCGTTCTCTCGCGGCCGACCCTCCTGGCGCTCGACTTCGACGACATCGAGATCAAGCGATGAAAATCAGTTCTCGGTTACCTGTTGTCGAGTGTGAACAAACGGAACACGGTCCGCATGCACAGAACGACGCCGACGAAGCCCAGTACCGCACTCGCGAGTGCATAGCCCGACAGCTGAGGTGTGAGTTGTGGTCCGCCAGGTACGAACAGCAGGATCGCCGCGACGATCAGCGCGGTCACTCCCGCCGCCATACCCAGGGCGTTGTTCGCCGACCGTCGTAGCCATCGCCTGTCGTCGGGGTGTGCAACCGAGCGAGTGCGAAGTGTGAAGCTTCCCGACGCGATCGAGGTCGCGATCTGATCGAGCTGACCAGGCAGGCGCCGGACCACCGCGGTTGTGACCGCCGTCGTCGACAGGATTGCCTGCGCGGCTGCAGTCGGGCTGGCGACATGGGTCAACAGTCGGGGTACTTCGGCCCGAACAGCAGCGACGAGGTCGATCTGCGGATCCAGGAGCCGCAGGGCGCGCTCCAAGGACGCGAGCGAACGGAAAGCGGCGGCGACGTCTCCCGGCACTCCGATTCGGTGTTCGCGAAGCACAGTGAACATTCGCGCGAACGATGCCATGGAAACATTGGGTTGGACACTGAGCAGGGTGATCTCTCGGCCCACCTGGTGACGTAGTGCTCCGCGATCAACTTCGGGCGGCACGTCGAATGCCATCAGCATCGCGTCGACTGTCGCCACCGGATCACCTGCGAGGGCAGCGTTGAGGAGCACGGCGAACAAGATCCGTGTCTCGCCGTCCATAACCCCTACTGCGCCGAAGTCGAGGAGCCCGACCCGGCCGTCATCGAGGATCATGATGTTGCCGGGGTGCAGGTCCGCGTGAAACACGCCGTGGACAAAGATCCCGTCGAGCAACGACGCAAGAAGTTCGTTGGCGATGCTGCTGCGGGTGTCGCGGTCGAGGCCGGTGAGCGCCGACTCACCGTCGGAGAGCGGTGTGCCGTGAAGACGTTCCATCACGAGCACCCGTCCGCTACTGAGGTTGGGGTAGATGTGCGGAACGACGATATCCGGGCGGTTCGACATGGTGGAAGCAATCGCGCCGGTATTCGCTGCTTCGGTGCGGTAGTCGAGTTCCTCGAGCAGTGACGTGACGAGGCCCCCGGCGAGTCGGTGAACGCCGATATCGCGTGCCCAGGGAAAACGGGTCTCCGCGCGGGATGACACGCGAAGGAAGATATCGCAATCCACGCTCACTTGTGCGCTCGCCTCGGGGCGTTGAACCTTCACCACAACGTCGACGCCTTCAACGGTGCGCGCGGAATGTACCTGTGCGACAGAGGCGGCGGCGAACGGCTCCACATCGAACCATGCGAACACCGACTCTGGTGCGTCGCCGAGTTCCGATGCCAGTAGCTTCGCAATGCGGACTGGATCAGCCGGTCGTGCCGAACTTTGCAGAGACGAGAGAGTGCGAGCCAACTCGGGTGGTATGAGGTCGTCTCGCGTGCCGAGGATCTGTCCCAACTTGACGAAAGTGACACCGCACCGGTTGATTACTTCCACCAGCGCGTCCCCGAACTGAGGCGCTGATGGCCCAGCACGGAGAGCGGGCCCGCCTCCCGCTCGCACGACGATGCCCATGATCTGGACGTATCGCTTGGTTCGGCGCCACGATTTTCGGCTGCGCTGCAATGCTTCTGGCGGTCCGGGGATAGATCCTGTTGGAAGGACAACTTCGAGGAAAACCAATGCGGCCAGGCATGCTGCGAACACCCAGAGCGCGACAACTCCGAAGAATATGAGCGCTGTTCCTACGCTCACCAGAAGTTGATCGTCCTGGCTGGCAATTCCTGCAAGCGTTGCGACGTATCCCGACAGTGGAACCCCCACCGAGAGTGCTATCACCGCGACCGCAAGGGTTCGCGGCCATCCGACTCTCGTCCCCAGCGTTCGTCGCATCACGCCCGCCAGTGCTGCTGCAAGAAATGGCGTCGTGACGATCCAGACCATCAAGTCCATTGCGATAGCGTAGGGGTTCGCAATCTGCGATACATCCAGGAAAACCCCGAGCACACCCCGACTGCCGGGTAACAAGCCCGACAGTGCCCAAGCGTCGAACATGCTTGGGCACTTCGGTGTTCATTCGCTCCGATGTCGACTCGTCCTGATCGACCGTCCAAAACTGCGTTCACTGACCATCCGCGAGGCCGAACTGCGCATCATGCTCGTCAGCGATGTCCCGGCCACCTTTCGCGAGGAGCAGTACAGCCGAAGAACAGGCTGCGATGGACGCCGAGCAGAAGTGAGACCGAGTGGACTCCTTTAAAGAATGGGGCCGCCGGTGAACAGGTTGACGAGACTCACCGCGAAGAACTGGACGATCGCTATGGCGGTGGCAAACGGGTCGCCCGCATGCGTAGCTTGGTTGACCCATTCGTTGAATGCGTTGATCGAACCCATTGTGATTCCTCCTGAGTAGTGATGGCGTGACTGATTGAAACTGGTGGTGCGACACTCGACACGAGGGACGTCAGTACGGACCCAGCGCAGTTGGGCATATGAGGCCACGAAAGGTCAGTGACGAGCGCCGACAGTACGCTGCGGTTGCGGCCCTCTGTGTTTCGAATGTAGTTCCCCGACTTAGGAATACCGTGAAGGACGGGCGGATTCGGTTACGAGTGTCCCGCGACAGACGACATCGTCAATATTATGATGTCGGCAACAAGCGCGACGACGGCACCAATCGGATTCTGGACAATCCACGAAATTACTTCAGTCATGTTCTCGGTCCTTCCTTAGCGTAAGACGCGTGATCGAATACTCGACCAGCTATTGCAGTACCCGGCCCCGTTCGGCGAATTAAGCCTTTGCCGAAAATGATTGGCGCAAACAGATAGATCGCACATCGGGGCGTTGAATCAACTCGCCCAATCGTTGCACCTCTATGCTCGGGGTTCGATTCGTTACCAACATCTTTCGGAGAAGGGGTGATCAGTCCCATCAGCGATCGGTACCCCGCGTGCGAAACCCTTTTCCGTAAACACCTGCCCAGCAACGTCGTAACGTCAGAAGTGGCAGTTGGCGAGGCCGACCGTCTTCTCGAGATCGTGGCGAGTTTTGCTGGGCAGATGTGACACTACCTCGCGGTCTCGCCGGATCAGTCTTCCTTTCGGACATCGATGGCTGTTCTTCGTGTGGTTGTTACACAATCGACGGAATCGCTGTTGGGGGTGGCGATGCGCAGCTATTTCCTCTGCGAATCTTCAGGAATTGCCTGCGACACCCGTGGATACGGATCCTCGATCTCCACCGAGCGCAATTCCGTGTGCCGACAAACATCGCAGTGCTTCCGACCGGATCGATGCACCCAGAACCAATCGCCGTCACGCACAAAGGGCCAGACGGTTCTGGGAAAGACCCAAGCGCTCCTGCAGTTCCCGGCGATCTGTTGCGCCAGTTCGAGTTCACACTTGATCTAACTGGTCGACGCATAGTGGTGTACCGGTAGCCAAAAGAGTCTCGCCGGTCGGTTAGTGTTGACGGTGAGATACGACGCGGAGGTGGCTGTGAGAATCTGGAACTGGTTGATGCTCAAAATTTCAGCAATCGGTGGGTCGCCGAAGTTTCGGAAGATAGTCGACAGTCCGATTTGGGCGGGCGCCAATGACCGCAAGCTCTGACTGAGCGGGCGGCAGATTCTCCAATTTGCAATTGCCGACCTGCGACTGCGAGCACGCTCACGGCCTGCTGCGACAGGAACGCGACTGTCGACCTGAATTTATCCGCACTCGATATGGGAGGGCTTGTGGGAGTCTGGGGTCCGGGAAACTTTGACAGTGACACCGTCGCGGATGGGTTGGGGGCCCTGACCGGTCGAATCGTGGACGACATCACTGCCGAGTTCGAAGACGATTCGAGTCTGGAGCCGGATGAATGGGGCGGGGAGATGGTGCCGGCGTGGCTCGAGATCCTCACCGATATTGCCCAGACGAAACGAGTCGGTGTGACGTTTCCGTCCACGCGAGTGCTGATCGACTGGCGCGATCGATATCTGCGCGTGTGGGATGGCTACATTGACGAACTCGAACCGGACGAGGATCACAAGGTCGCTCGACGTGCAGTGCTCGTCCATACCTTCGAACAGGCTGTCTCCCTCGCAGCCGAGCGCGAACAGGCATAAACCTGGTGCGGCCGCGCTACTGACCATAGATCCGTCAGTTCCCCGGTGGAACGACGGTGAACGTGAACCCTCCGGAAGTCATTGCGTTGGCTTCTTCGAACATCGAACAGAGAGCTTCGGCGGCGTCGGTCGCCAATGCTCGGGCAGCGCTGGGGGTTCGACCTCGGGCAGTCACCGCGAGCCCAGGTACGTCCGCATCTGTGATCGTCAATCGGACTCGTGGTCGGAAGCACTGCCACCGAGTATCTGCGCGAGGAGATGGTCTTCGTCCACCACAGACCTCCCGCTACGACCAAAATGGCGGCGGCAACGGCCACCATTACCTGACCGCGGCGGTCGGAGAGGAATGTTCTCATCTGTCAGTTGTACCGCCTTGGCCGGCTGATTGACCGGCTTCATCACTACCTTGTCGGCGGCTGGTCCGCGAGATCACGTCCGCTTCGCGTCGTCATGATTGCGGACGAACTTCATGAGTCGGGGAATTACCCGATCAGGTATGTGTCCCAGGATTCCGTGGCCGGTTCCGGCATAAATCTCCACTTCGGCTTCAGGGACGAGATCAGCTAACCTCGCGGCCACCTGCTCGGGGCTGGAGACCACCGTCTCAGCGCCGGAGATTACGAGCATGGGGACCGAGATCGACTGCACTTCTGCATCTTTGAGCATTCGTGCCCACCCGACACCGGGCCGGTAGTTCAATGCCTCTGTAACCAAAGCGAACTCGCGATCGCCGATGACGTACCCGGGGGACAGCCAATCGTTGAGCTTGCGAATATTTTTGTCGGTGCGGCGCATACCGGCGCGGATCATCTTCAGCAGCACACGCCACGAGGGCTTGTCGAAGACTCCACCCGGTTCGATTAGGGTCACACTCGCCAGTCGTTCAGGGGCGTGAAGTGCTACGAGAACGGCGTGCCACGCACCATGCGAGTAGCCGACCAGGTGGACGCGATCGACCCCGAGTTCGTTCAATACCTCGCCCACCCAGGTGGCGAAGTCGGATTCCCCGGTCAATGGAGCGGTCTGCACACTGCGGCCTGCAGTACCGATCGTGTCCAGCGCATAAACGACTCGGTCTCGGCACAGGTCCTCGATGACGATGTGCCATTGCAGACAATTGGCGCCGACTGCGTGCAGCAGGACGATCGGCGTCTCCGTGCCGGTCCCCGACCTACGGACATGGGTGGTTCCGAACGATGTCGGCACGTCGAGTTGTGTCGACGGAACCGGCCAGGTGCCCTCCAGTTCTCGGTAGATGCTCTCGTACGCCTGCTTTGATGCCTCGTTCTTGAATCGTCCGATCTTCGGCATGAGCCTCCCTCTCGCTGCTTTCAATTTTGATGGTATGACCGTATCACTAATGCGGTACGTGCGTATCATTAACGGGTCAAAGTCATCCATATCGAAAGGGGAAGGACAGCCTCATGCCGCGACTGGTCGACCATGAAGTGAGGCAACGGGAGATCACCGATGCGGTGCGGCGAGTGATTGTCGACGGTGGGCTCGCGGCGGTGACATTTCAGTCCGTTGCTGCCGAGGCAGGGATTTCGGTGCGACTCGTGCAGTACTACTTCGGCACGAAGCGGGAATTCCTTCTCGCGACGCATCAAGCTGTGCGTCAGGATGCGGGTGCTCGCTTGATGCAGGAGTTGTCTGTTCTTGGCGCGGAAGCGACACCCCGCGAGGTTATTTCAGCGTTCCTTGTTGGCATGCTCCCGCTCGATCGACAACGTCGGGAGGAAGCGATTGTTCTCGGCGCCTTCCACGCTGCCGCACTGACCGGACAAGGAATCGCCGCCGAGGAAACCCTCACTGCGCCAAGAGAGTTGACAGCGCTCATTTCCGTCCAGCTTCAACGAGTGACCAATCGGGACGCGGTTGCGCCGTCAATGGATCCCGACCTCGACGCCGAGCTCATTCTGGCGGCTGTCGCCGGGCTCGCCCAGGGGATGCTTCCCGGCTACGGCACAGCAGAATTGGCGGTGCAGTTGGTTGAGCGTCTCCTCGATCGCATTCTCGGGCCGACGAGACCTCAGGCCACGAATCAACCCGAAGTCGGCCGCCGTTAGTATTCCGGGATGTCTCCTGTGAACCCAGCGCTCGCCGGCCGGGTGTTTCCCTCGTCTTCGTACCTTGTCGGGCGCGAGAAGATTCGCGAGTTCGCTCTGGCGGTGCGTTCGAGCAATCCCTTGCATCATGATGTCGGTGTCGCCAGGGAGGCCGGGTTCGTCGATGTCATCGCACCGACAACGTTCACAACCGTTGTCCAGCAACGAGCGATCATGGCACTGCTGCGCACGCCGGATACCGGGCTCGATCCGACTCGTGTGGTCCATACTTCCGAGAAGATCGAGCATCAGCGTCCGATAGTCGCCGGCGATGACCTGTCTACGACACTGACGATTACAGGGGTGACAGTGCGTGCAGGCAGTGCGATCCTGTCGACAGTTTCCGAGATCCACGACGTGACCGACGCTTTGGTAGCAACGGTCACCTCGACGCTGCTGGCGCGAGGAGAAGGCGCATGACCGTACCCGTCGTGCCGGTTTTCGAAAACCTCGTCCTCGGTGACATCGTCGCGAAGGTTGATCTGGTCCTCACTCGTGATGACCTAGTTCGCTACGCCGGTGCCTCCGGCGACATGAACCCGATCCATTTCAACGACGCAATCGCTACCGCGGCTGGGCTACCGGGAGTTCTGGCTCACGGAATGCTCACTGCCGGAATTGCTTTGAAGGCCATCGTCGACTGGGTTGGCGATCCGAGTGGTGTGTTCTCGTACGAAACTCGCTTTACTCGACCCGTCGTAGTCGATGCCGTCGATGGTGCTGATCTCTCCATCACTGCGAAGATCGCGCGGATCGACGCCACGATGCGGACAACGCGGATCGATGTCACAGTCACGCACAAGGGCCAGACGGTTCTGGGAAAGACCCAGGCGCACCTTCAGTTCCCGGGCGCCTGACAGGATTGCGGGCTGTCACTGGTCACATCGGGACCTACGCATCCGGGCGGGAGATCAACTGCATTGTGGCGCAGCACTACCGGAAAGACACCAACAGCTCGTCCGACGCTTGCATCGGTGCGTATCCGTCGGCGATGACGCGCCGACAGCCGTCGAGTTCGACGGTGAGTAATTGTTCCTCGTTCGTGGGACGGTCCACGTAGATCGTCGACGCCACCTCGGTGGCCACCGCGTCACAGTCGGGAGCGGGTGGAAGTCCGTCGAAGGTTTCCGTCGTAGACGATGTGCCTACGAATTCGGTGGAGGAGAATCGGCAGAAAACGCTGCCCGCCGACAGCGATGTCAGCGCCGTTGTACCTGTCGTGGCTGCTCGGTAGGTCGGCCTGCAATGCGACAGTTCGTAGATCTGATCGTCGGACAACGCTATTCGGTGTTCGGTACTGCCGACCGGTGTCAGTTCCTTGATGGCGGCCAGGCCACCGGGTTTCGGCAGTCCACACGAATCGGAGGGATACCCCGGCCGAGTTGCTCGGCCTCGATCGTCGACCAACCAGAATTGGTCCAGGACAGCCAGGCTGTAGTTGTCACCGCAGCCTTCGGGGAACCAAGTCTTGTGCGCGGACGAGCGGTTCAGCATTTCCACCGCCCGACTGAAATCGCCCTCCCAACGATGAGCAGAGAAGCTGACGGTTCGGTCGGCTGCCACGTTGTCGCTGACAAACGGGTCGCACGTGACTGCGGCGACGGGTACGAAATCGTCTGGAACCGTCGCCGTTGATGTCGTCTGGAGCGGGCCGATCGGATACGGGGTCGCGCACCCCAGCGTCTCGGCGTCGACTATTACGGCAACTGGTCGATCGGGGATGGTCACATGCCAAAGGCCGGCAACAGCGAGGATGACGATCACGACTGCGAACCAACGCCAGAGCATGAGCACACCGTATCGGTCCCGATGTGCGCCGAGGCTTAGTCCTCCGTTTACCGCCGAAGTCCTCGCATCCAAATTGAGTGGATCCACGTTGCGGCTCGCAGATATGGTCCACTGGTGACGCATCCGAATGGTCGAAACGACAGTCCGATCCTGGTGATTGGTGCCGGCGTCGTCGGCGCGTCGATCGCGTATCACCTGGCGCGCGTTGGTCTCCGAGTCACGGTGCTGGAGCACGGCTCGGTGGCCGGAGGGGTGACCGGCAACTCCTTTGCCTGGGTCGGCCTCTCGAAGAGCGCCGCAGAAACTTACTCAGATCCGTTCCGGCAAGGCGCCGCAGTCGAATTCGACCGCCTGGAGCGCGAACTCGTCGAGCCATTCGGTTTGCGCCGCAGAGGCGCGATCACCTGGGAAGAGACGGATGCGGAGACCCGAGCGTTCATAGATGCTCATCGAGCACTCGGCCATCCCGTCGACCTCATCGGTAAAGAGGAGATCCTTGCTCGTGAGCCGGGATTGCGGACGGCCCCCTCGGTCGCAGCGTACGCGCCTGATGACGGTGGCGTTGACCCGGTTGCGTTCGCTCGATCGCTCCTGCGAGGTGCCGAAGAGTACGGTGCCACAGTGTATTCCGATGTCAGTGTGCTCGGGGTGCTCGCGGAGGGCATGAGAGTGTGCGGAGTAATGACTGCCGACGGTCCCGTCTACGGATCGGCCACCGTGCTCGCTGCGGGTACCGCGATTCCTGGACTCGCGGCGTCGGCGGGAGTGGACGTCGAGGTCGACGCCTCCCCGTGTTGCCTCATCAGATTCTCGACGCCCCACCCATTGGTGAACGGAATACTCTCCTCTCCGGATTTCGAGATCCGGCAATTGGACGACACGACACTGATTGCGGCTGAAGATGTTCCGGTCGGGTTCTCCGGAGATGTTCGTGAGCTTGCGGGGCCGACGCTGAACGCGATCCGCAGTCAGCTCGAGGACGGTGACCAAGTGGAACTGATCGAGGCGGTAGTCGCTGACCGTCCCATCCCGCGTGGTGGCCGCCCGCTGCTGGGCTTCGCCGAAGGCGTGTCGGGGCTCTATCTGGCCGCGACGCATCCGGCGATCATTCTGGCCGGAGCAATTGGAGCCCACGTGGCCGGGGACTTCGCCCGAGCGGCAGAACTCTAGCTTGCCGCGAAGGTCTGAGTATCGGCATGATTCTGTGATGACAAAGTCCTTTGCGGCGAGTAGCCAAATGGTTGATTTTTGCTGACCGCCTCGCCAGGATTTAGAAAACCCAAAAGAGGGATGCCGTGACATCCTGATCGAAGTGGATTCGATCGCGCCGGGCGATCCGTCCGCGATGACGCTGGGGGGTAAGCAGGATCAGCAAACTCGGAACCACGGTCCTGCCCTCGGGGGACGTATCGAAGCCGCCCGTGGGGTTCGCACTTTCGCAGCGAATGCACTTACATACTGACGGGATCCCGCGAATACTTTCTAGTTGGCAAGGTCGGGCTGTATACGCTGTTTGGGTCGCGCAAATGATTGGAGGTGGAATCTGCGTGCTGCTTGCCGTCTAGCTTCCAAAGCTTCCGGTGTTAATGCTTCCTGTCCCATTTTTTCTAATTGTTATTGTCTTGGTCGAATAAGCGGTATCTGTGCCGTCCTCCAGAGATGTACACCCTACCGCAATCACAAATTTTCCTGGTAACGGAAATTCAATCTCCATGGTTGATTCATTCGAATTGGTGAAAATGAACTGAGGATCCGGTGTCGTCAACGCCTGATCGTTGAAGGATTCTGCCTTCTCGGAAGAATCTAAATCGGCCTCGCTGTACCTGGCGCCGTCCCATGCAACCATTGCGCAGGGAAGATTTTCTGGGATCTCTAAAATTCTTGCAGTCACGGTGGAGCCGGATTCTTTGATTTCAATGGTCGGCCCGGCAGCTCTGGCCGATGAGGCGAAGAAGATGCATATGTATGTAGCCAGTGCAACCGAAGCGAGCCCGACGCCCCGCCCCAAGTTTCTTCTAATAGACATCATGGTTTACCTCAATCTGGTTTGTGAGTGCGGGAATCAATCGAATCGATTGTCGATAGCTTGGCGCAAGATGGAACTGCCGGCGTAAGAAGTAAGGTGTAGATTTACCTGTCTGTATAGATCGACTCCTGCAACGACGGACCAGAAAGCGGAACAAGCTTTACTGAGTAATGCAGTGCACCACCAGGGAGGTTTGACGGTGTTCAAGTGAGGTGCGCAGACTATGTCTCCGTCAACGCAAACATTTACCGCGTTAATGTCGAGCGGTGCCAGGGGGACGAATTTGGTTCCACTCATCGGAGGAAATGTAAAGCCGATTCCTTTGGAGTTTGCTCTGGCATTTCCGACCGGTATCGTGCGGTCGTTGGAGTGCCGGTCACCGTTACCGATGAGAATATTGGCAGAGAAAAAGACAGGATGGTTCTTGTTTGGCTCTTGGAGGACTCGATTGATAACCATTGCTCCTTGGGAATATCCGATGAGAACTAGTTGCTTTCCTTTGCATCCGGGCCACGTTTCAAAAGTGTTAATTGATTTCCGGATATCGCTAACACCCTGGGCTAGTCCATCGAAATAGTAACTTTTCCCCGTTAGTGTGAGGGCCAACGATTGGACTTCTTGAGCAGGATACGTGACGGGTATTGCGGCAATGGAGGTGTTGCGCTTGGCTAACTTGTCGGTAAGATATTGATAGGCGGAATAGGCGACACTACCCAAGCCGCCGAACTGCCCATCCGACGGGTCTCCTGACCCTCTTGCTCCTATAAGTACATAGTCTGCCGAAGAACATGCTTGTTGAACCGTTAGCTGCACGGGTTTTGGTGTAACGGCACGTGCGGTCGGTGCTGTAATTAACGAACCGAAGAATATTGCGGTTAAAGTTAGTAAAACAGTTAATTGTCGCGAGTGGAATGAGTTTGCCTGCACGGTCCGCCTCAGTAGAAGCATTTCAGTTTCCCTTGGTCTATTTACATTTCCAACTGTCGGTCATGGTAGGACCATCTGGGGCAATCATCAACGGAATTCTGCAGATTCATCCGAACAGATGACACCTCTTCGCCACAAGCAGAAGGCGCCATGCGGGAATTCCGGATCACGCACCCTCGTTTCTGAGAAGTTCGTAGGGCTTCGAAGCGACCTATGGGGAGTGCTTCAGTTCCCGGCACCCGTATTTGAAACGTGTCCGTGCTTACTGGTTTGACGCGCAAGAATGAATGGCATCAGTTCTTGAGTGATTGCAGGAGTAAGTTTGCTGTTCTTAAGATCTGCCGCTGAAGGTACGCCACCGGTTTCGTCGTACGCGTACAGGGAAACAAGACTAGGAGCGCTGGCCCTCATGTAGCCCGGCCCTGGTTTGGTTCCGGTCGAGGGAGAGCTCGACGAGGTAGCGCCGATATTGCGGTTCCTAGTTCTCTCTAGGACACGCGCTAGAGAGCGGGATATTCGTCTACTCGGCTTGTACCGTCGATGGGCATGGACCCCGTGCGCAATCCGTATGCCCCCGGTGCCGGTCAACGCCCGCCGGAACTCGCCGGGCGCGACAAGCAGATCGACGCCTTCGACGTCGTTCTCGAGCGAATTGCGCGTGGCCGCCCGGAACGAAGTGTTGTCCTCACCGGATTGCGTGGCGTCGGCAAGACCGTCCTGCTCAATCAGTTGCGTTCGGCCGCGATCTCCCGAAGCTGGGGGACAGGCAAGATCGAGGCGCGCCCCGATCAGGATTTACGACGCCCACTCTCGTCGGCGCTGCACATGGCAGTCCGAGAGATCGCGGTCTCCCATCGCGATCCGGAGCGGGTCGAGCAGTTCCTCGGAGTCCTCAAATCGTTTGCCCTACGCGCCACTGCGGACAAGGGAATGCGCGAGCGCTGGCAGCCAGGTATCGACGCACCCGCGATCAAAGGTCGCGCGGACAGCGGCGACATCGAGATCGACCTCGTCGAGTTGCTGCTCGACGCGTCGTCGCTGGCCAGGGATGTCGGCGTCGGGATCGCCATCTTCATCGACGAGATGCAGGACCTCGGTGCCGCGGATGTCTCGGCGATCTGCGGGGCCTGCCACGAGTTGAGTCAGGACGCGGCACCGCTGATCGTCGTCGGTGCAGGGCTTCCGCATCTGCCTGCTGTGCTGTCGGCGTCGAAAAGCTACTCGGAGCGCCTGTTCAGCTACCACCGGATCGATCGCCTCGAGCGTGAAGCTGCAGATCAGGCACTGATCGCACCTGCCGAGCGTGAGGACGTCGAGTTCACCGAATCCGCGCTCGACGCTCTGTACGAAGCGGCTGACGGGTACCCGTACTTCGTTCAGGCCTACGGAAAAGCCACGTGGGATGTGGCGGCGTCGAGTCCTATCACGGCAGAAGACGTGCGCGTCGGCGCGCCGACGGCTGAGGAAGAACTCGCTGTCGGTTTCTTCGGATCGCGATACGAGCGAGCAACGCCCGCGGAGCGTGAGTACATGCGCGCCATGGCCGATCTCGCCGGTGACGACGGACCCGTCGCAACCGCGAAGATCGCCGTCGAGTTGGGGCGCAAACCGGCTTCCCTGTCGCCGGCACGCGATGGACTGATCAAGAAGGGACTGATCTATTCGGCAGAACGTGGATCCATCGGATTCACGGTCCCGCACTTCGGCCGATACCTGCGCGGACAAGCGGAGTGAACGCGCTCGAAACCGCGTGGGATCGGGTGGCGGCGCTCAGTCCCAATCCGCCGGCCTGGGTGGTTCAACTGGCCGCGTTGATCGCCGTGATCATCGTTCTCGAACCGCACCTGTGGCGGATCGCCCGCAACGTCGTCACCATCGCACACGAGGGCGCTCATCTGATCGTCGCAGTCCTGGTCGGTCGACGGTTGAAAGGTCTTCGCCTGCATTCGGATACGTCGGGTGTTGCTATTTCGTCGGGCAAACCGACCGGCTTCGGCGTCATTCTGATGACGTTCGCGGGTTACGTCGGTCCGTCGATTCTCGGACTCGGCGCGGCCGGGTTGTTGGGCGCGCAGCGCGCGGTCTCGGTGCTGTGGATCGGCGTATTCGTCATCGCGGTGATGATGGTCCTGATCCGAAACCTCTACGGAGTCTTCTCACTTGCCGTGGTGGGAGCCGTGTTGTTCGGGCTCGTCTGGTGGGGGACCCAGGAGCAGCAAGTGGCCGCAGCGTACTTCCTGACGCTCTTCCTCCTCTTTGCCGGACCACGCCCGGTCGTGGAACTTCAACGGCAGCGAATGCGACGAGGCGGGGCACCGGACTCGGACGCCGACCAATTGGCCAGGCTCTCACCGATACCCGCGATCGTCTGGGTCGGGTTGTTCCTGCTCGTGAACGTCGCGGTGCTCGTGCTCGGCGGATGGTGGATTCTGCGCCCGGTGGGTGGCTGACCGGATTGATCCGTTGTCCCGTCAGGACAACGGACCAACGATTGTTGATGCTCTGCGGACGTAGTCATCGCATGAAGGCGCTCATATCGTGGAAGTCGACGAGTGGTCGTGCCGGGACTTCCCGCGGCCACACCCGCAACGACGAAGACCGTCGACGATGACAAGGATTCGTTTTGGACGACAAGAACTTCCGCGGACGAACCGCGATCATGTCCGGGGGAAGCCGTGGCATCGGACTTGCCATCGCCCGTGCGATAGCGCGCCGCGGCGGAAATATCGTGTTGCTCGCCAAGACCGATACGCCGGATCCCAGGCTGCCCGGAACTATCCACACGGCTGTGGACGAGTTGAACGAGCTCGAGGGTCATGCCGTTCCGGTCGTCGGCGACGTGAGGAACGACGACGACATCGCGCGGGCCGTGGCTGCAGCGGTAGAGCACTTCGGTGGCATCGACATCGTGGTCAACAACGCGAGCGTCCTCGACATCTCGAAAACCGAAGATCTCGCGATGAAGCGATTCGATCTGATGCAGCAGGTCAATGTCCGTGGTACCTTCGCGCTCACCCGCGCGTGCCTTCCGTACCTTCGGGTTTCGGCCAATGCGCACGTGTTGACGCTGTCGCCGCCGCTCAACTTTTCGCCGCACTGGTTGGGTGCTCATCCGGGCTACATGTTGGCCAAATACGGAATGACATTGGCGGCCTTGGGTATCGCCGCAGAGTATTCAGGTGCACCGATTTCGAGTAATTGCCTGTGGCCGGAGACCATGATCGCCACGGCCGCTGTCGGAAACCTGCTCGGGGGAGACGACAGTATCGAGCACTCGCGTTCACCCGAGATCATGGCCGATGCGGCTGTCGAGATTCTCGGGCGTCCCGCCGGCACGGATACCGGTCGTACAGTGCTCGACGTCGAGATCTTGCGCGAGGCGGGGATCTCGGATTTCTCGCAGTACGGCGGTCAGTCACCGTTGGCGATCGACATCTTCGTCGACGCTCCAATTCCGTGATCTCGGGCGATCTACAGGTATCTAGCCAAATCGCTAGATACCTGTAGATCTTCCTCACGCCACTTCGTGCTCGCCGCCCGGGGCAACCTTCTGAAGTCCGCGATATGCGTCGCTGGCACTTTGGCGACCACCGATGACGGCCTCGACCTCCGCGGCAATCGGCATGTCGACGCCGTATTCACGGGCCAGATCCATGACAGTGGGGGCGGTCTTGACGCCCTCGGCGACCTGACCGAGCTTGGCGACCGCCTCCTCGACGGTCAATCCCTGCGCCAGAGCTTCGCCGACGCGACGGTTCCGAGAAGTCGGAGCCATGCAGGTGGCAATCAGATCGCCGACGCCCGTCAAGCCGGCAAAGGTGCGTGGGTTGGCGCCCATCGCTTCACCGAGTCGGGTCATCTCGGCGAGACCACGTGCGAGCACCATCGCACGAGTGTTGTCACCGACTCCCAGACCGTCGGCCATGCCCGA
This sequence comes from Rhodococcus sp. OAS809, assembly GCF_040546695.1. Taxonomy (NCBI): domain Bacteria; kingdom Bacillati; phylum Actinomycetota; class Actinomycetes; order Mycobacteriales; family Nocardiaceae; genus Rhodococcus; species Rhodococcus sp. OAS809. The sequence continues at coordinate 4,914,876 of NZ_JBEPOI010000002.1, forward strand.
GGCGATGGCAACGATGTTCTTGAGGATGCCGCCGAGTTCGCAGCCGAGCACGTCGGTGTTGCGGTAGACGCGGAAGACCGACGACGCGAACAGGGGTTGCAGCGCGGCGGCGACGCGATCGTCCTGGGTGGCCACGACCGATGCCGCGGCCATGCCGTCGACGATCTCCTTGGCGATGTTGGGGCCCGCGAGCAATCCGACGGGATGGCCGGGCAGGCACTCGGCGATCACTTCGGTGGGACGCTGCCGGGTGCCGGGCTCGAGGCCCTTGGACAGTGACAACACCGGGACCCACGCCCGAACCTCGTTGGCGATCTCGGCGAGGGTGGAGCGAACGGCGTGCGATGGCACCCCGCACACGAGTACGTCCGCTTCTCGGGCGGCTTCGACCAGATCCGAGGTTGCCTTGAGCCCCTTGGGAAGTTTGCGCTCACCAAGGTATTTGGAGTTGGTCCGTTGCGAATTGATCTCGTCGGCTGCTTCGGAATTGCGTGCCCACAACAGGGTCGGGGTGTTGCGGGCAGCGAGGCCGGCCACCGTGGTTCCCCACGATCCGGCACCGAGGACGACGACGCGTACCGGGCGGGCCATCAGAGTGCGCTGTTCTGGGTAGCGAGTGCTGTCATGGCGCCAAGCGTTCCACTTGCGGCGCAGTTGCGGGCCAATTCCGCCGAGTCTGTGGCTCGACTTACAGATGAGGCGGCGGTTCGGGGCTTTCGCGCATTGTTTCGACCGCTTCTGCGGATTCCGCGACGATCGAGCGCATGGCGGCTTCCGCGGCGTCGGCGTCCCCGGCCTGAATAGCAGATGCGACCACTCCGTGCAGGTGAATCGCTTCGGGGTCGGCCTCGTGGGGCATCAACGAGTGGCGGGTGCGGCCTTCGAGTATCTCGACGACGATCTGCGACATCGCCCGCAGCATCGGGTTACCGGAGGCGGCGAGCAGGGTGCGGTGGAAGTCGGAGTCATGGCCGAGATAGGCGCCGGTATCGGCAGCGCGAGAGGTAGCTGACATGCCGATGACGGCTGCAGTGAGAGCGCCGCACTGCTCAGGTGTGGCGCGAGTTGCGGCGAGTCGCGCAGCCAGAGGTTCGATGCCGGAACGGAGTTCGCTGAGGATAGACAGCTGCTCGAACCGATCAGGACCGGCCAGTTGCCAGCGGATGACATTGGGGTCGAGCGAGTTCCAGTGTTCGGAGCCCAGGATGGTGATTCCGACGCGTCGACGAACCGAGGCAAGTCCGAGGGATTCGAGAACGCGGACAACTTCGCGGATGACGGTTCGCGACACGTCGTAGCGCGTTGCCACCTCGTCGGCGGAGATCGTGGTACCCGGAGCGAGCACACCACCGACTATGTCTTGGCCGAGCTGTTCCAGCATCGAGTCGTGTAACTGCTGAAACGGGACAGAAGGCATACGTAGATCGTCCCATGCGTATGGAGTAAGCCCGGTGGAAGCCGAATAAATACTACAAATTAGTGTCTGCTCTTGAAATTGTAGGTTAATTAAGGAACAGTGACCTCAATCACTCATCGGACTGGGAGTCCCTATGAACACCACAGCATTGCTGGCGGCCGAGGTCGTCCCCGCTGGTAGCGACGCACGATTGATCATCGCTGCAGTCGCCGGCGTCGCGGTTATCATCGCGCTGATCACCTGGCTCGACCTGCACCCCTTCCTCGCACTGTCCATCGGTGCGGTTGGTGTCGGTCTGGCGGCCGGCCTCGGATCGGCCGAGTCGGTCGCGGCGTTCGCCACCGGCTTCGGGTCGACCATGGGAAGCGTCGGAATCCTGATCGGTTTCGGCGCGATGTTCGGCAAACTCCTCGCCGATTCCGGCGGTGCCGACCGAGTGGTCGACACGCTGGTCGGCCGCTCCAGCACCAAGGCGCTTCCGTGGACCATGGCTCTGGTCGGCGCAGTGATCGGTCTGCCGATGTTCTTCGAAATCGGTCTCGTCCTGTTGATGCCGGTCATCATCCTCGTCGCGCGGCGTTCCGGCTTGTCCCTGATGCGCATCGCGATCCCCACCCTCGCCGGCCTCTCGGCCATGCACGGGTTGGTTCCCCCGCACCCCGGGCCGCTGGTTGCAGTCTCGGCTTTGAACGCAAACCTCGGCCTCACCCTCGCACTCGGTGTCCTCGTCGCGATCCCCACTGTTGTTCTCGCCGGACCGGTCTTCAGTAAGTACGCCGCACGGTGGGTCGACGTGAAGGTCCCGGATCTTTTTGTCACAGGCGAAGATCGAGGCGAGGAAGAGAAGAAGCAGCGTCCCTCGTTCGCGGCTACTCTCGCAGCGATCCTCCTCCCGGTTGTTCTCATGCTGGGCAAAGCATTTGCAGACGTGATCGCACCCGATTCCGAGGCACTCCCCAAGTCCGTCCTCGACTTCCTCGGAACACCCGTTGTGGCTTTGGGTCTCGCGGTTCTGGTCGGTATGGTGCTGCTGGGTCGCGGCGGCGGAATGGACCGCAAGGCCATCTCGAAGTCACTCGAGAGTTCCCTACCTCCCATCGCAGGCATCTTGTTGATCGTCGGCGCCGGTGGCGGTTTCAAACAGGTCCTGATCGACACCGGTATCGCCGGAGTGATCGCCGACGCGATCAAGGGCAGCAGCCTTCCCGTGCTGTTCCTGGCCTGGCTGGTGGCGGTATTGATCCGCGTCGCAACGGGTTCGGCGACGGTGGCAACGGTGACGGCGTCGGGCATCCTTGCTCCGGTTGCGGCCGATCTCTCGTCCGCACATGTCTCGCTGATGGTCTTGGCGATCGGCGCAGGCTCGCTCTTCCTCTCGCACGTCAACGACGCCGGATTCTGGTTGGTGAAGGAGTATCTGGGCGTCAGCGTGGTACAGAACCTCAAGACCTGGACCGTGATGGAATGCATCATCTCGGTATCGGGCCTGGCCGGAGTGCTCGTGTTGAGCGCATTCATCTAGGTAGGCGAGCACATGAACAGCGAAGCGGCACAGCAGAAGCAGTACCCCGTGCTCGTCCTGATGGGTGTCTCGGGTTCGGGAAAGTCGACGGTCGGCGGCATGCTCGCCGGAGCGATGGGCTGGGACCTTCAAGAAGGCGACGATCTGCACCCGCAGGCGAACATCGACAAGATGGCGACCGGGCATCCGCTGAACGACGAAGACCGCTGGCCCTGGCTCGACAAGATCGCCGTCTGGATCAAGAGCCATACCGACGCCGGTCAGCCGGGCATCGTTACGTGTTCGGCACTCAAGCGCAGCTACCGCGACGTGCTTCGCGGTGAGCACGTCGTGTTCGTGCACCTCGCCGGTTCGCGGGATCAGATCGGCCAGCGATTGACCGCTCGCCTCGATCACTACATGCCCGCCTCGCTGCTCGACTCCCAGATCTCGACACTCGAGGCCGTCGACCCGGACGAACAGGCCATCGTCGTCGACGTGGGCGGGAGTCCCGCCAAGATCGCGGAGGAGATCCTGCGACGGGTGGAGACATTCGAATACTGAGCAAGCCCGGCGTGTAGGCACCCGCGGTTCGGGTTACGGTGCTTGGGTGACTGCTGCTGCGCAGACGGACTGAACCGTGACCGACTTCGACTTCCACAGCGTCTGGACGCTTCCTGCCTCTGCTGACCGCGTCTACGAGGTTCTCGCGGATGCCGAACGGTATTCGCAGTGGTGGCCTCAGATACGCCGAGTCGGGACGATCGACGAGCATTCAGGCTCCATGTCCATCCGCAGCGCTGTCCCTCTGACGCTGCTGGTCTTCGGGGCACGCGAGGTGGAAGACTCAGTTGACCGCTTTCTGAAAGTGCGTCTCACCGGCGCAATGACCGGGTGGAGTAGCTGGGCGGTGCGCCCCGCTGGATCTGGTTGCACAGCCGAATTTCGGCAACAGGTAGCGGTGTCCGGAGCGCTTGGTCTGGCCGCGAAGGTCGCGAAGCCGCTGTTCGAGTGGAATCATGAAGCGATGATGCGTGGAGGGCACCGCGGACTGTGCGCATATCTCTCCCGGCCGTGATCGCGACCAGAACTTGCACACGCTCGAGCAATTGATCCATACCCGTCGTGTCATTTTGACGCAGCGTCAGTTATCGTTCACATCAGCAGCCGACAAGTATGTGTAACTCAAATGCACAAAACGGCTTGACCTGGGAGGACGCTATGCGGACGCGAGATTCGACGGTATGGCATTGGAACGTGAGTCCGCGAGCGCGGGTCATCTTCTGCCTGACCAGGACGTTCGTGAAGCCGATGTTCACCCTCTGGCCGACCACCGAACGTGGTATCCGCCAACTCGAGCGACTCGACGCGATGGCGGACAAACTGCCGAAGCCGAAGAACCTCGATATCGAGCCTTTCACGCTGGGTGGTGTGCCCAGCGAGAAGGTGCAGCATCCACGCAAAGCGCAGGGCGAGTTGGCCGGCGCCACGATCCTCTACTTCCATGGAGGGGGATTCGTCTTCTGCGGTCTGGCAACGCACCGGGCACTGTGCGGTTTGCTCTCTGCGAAGGCCGGAGTACCGGTGATCTCCGTGCGCTACCGCCAGCTGCCGGAAGGTTCCATCGGCACCTCGGTCAAGGACGCAATGGCCGCGTACACCGCGTTGCTCGAGACAGCCGAAGACCCGAACAAGATTGTGGTTGCCGGTGACTCGGCGGGCGGATACCTGGCCATGAAGGTCGCCGAAATTGCCGCACTGCGCGGAATCACGCGGCCCGCTGCCGTGGTGGGATATTCCCCTCTTCTCAACGTGAACCTCGAGGACCATGATCCCGATTTCATGAAACGTGATGCCTACCTACCGATGTCACAGGTGGAAAAGCTCAAGGACCGGTGGCTCGAGGGTCCGGACGAGATTCCCGGTGCGCAGTCGCCGATCAACGCCGACGCCAGTCTGATTCCGCCGTCGTTCCTGGTGTCCGCCGAATACGAACTGATGCGTCCCGACGTCGAGATCATGACCGAAAACTTGATCAAGGCAGGACAAGCCGTCGAAACGCACATCTGGAGTGGGCAGATCCATGCTTTCCCGGTGATCGGGAAAGCTCTTCGGGAGGGGAAGGCGATCGTCGATCTCACGATCAAGTTCCTCGAGCGAACGATGGCCTCGCAGAACCAGATCAGCGCCTGACGCTTTTCAGCCGATCGATGTGAGTGTTGCGTAGTCGTCGTTGTCGAGAACGCCGTCGACGACTGCGCGAACTTCCGAGGCGTGCAACGTGATCGAACCGCCGTGATTGTCGAGGAAGGCTGTGTCTGCGGCATCTCGGCCGGTCGAGATGCGCACAAGATTGCTGCGCGGCGCCAATTGCGTTGCATCGACCACGCGCCAGACGTGGTCGATATTGGCTTCGACTACGGCGTGAAAATCCATCGGATCGCAGCCCGGCGCGTAGACGGCCACCAGTCGAGCGGGAATCCCCACGGCGCGCAGCAGTGAGATGGTCAGGTGCGAGTAGTCGCGGCACACTCCGGCGCCGGCGAGCAAGGTGTCGACCGCACTGTCGGTGCCGCGACTGGTGCCGGGAACATAACTCAAATGTGTACTCACCCAGCGAGTGACTTCGAGGAGGAGTTCGGCCGGGGGAGTGGCGAGATCGAATTGCCCGGCGACAAAACCGAAGAACTTGTCGGCCTCGGCATACCGGCTGGGGCGCAGATATTTCGACACGTCGTAGTCGCTGACCGACGCCGGTTCTGCGCGGCCGATGACGGTTGCGTCGTAGCTGACGATCAGTTTGCCTGGGGCACAGTCGAGTAGGTGAATCCGGGTACCGTGTTCGGCGGTGATCTCGCGGGGTTCGAGCGGATTGCCGTCATGGACGAACGACATCGTTTCCAGCAGTTCGACACCCGGCGCGCGCGTCACCGCGATCTTGAACTCCAGGTTGGTCGCCTCGTCGATCTCGATGTCGAGCAGGGCGGCGACTGTACGTTTCATCGGGCCATCTTTACACCGAATACGGACACCCACCACCTGGGAGGATTGTGACGTGCGATCAGGCTTCGGGGTAGTCGACGTCGACGCCGCTGCTGAGGTCGCTGCACTCCACCAACTCGACCCCGTTCTTGCGTAGGTAGGTGTTGGCGCCGCCGTCCCCGGTGAGTGACTTTGCAAGCGTCGGCCAGTGGTCGCGTCCGATCAGGACGGGATGGCCGGGACGGCCGTGAAAGACAGCTCTTCGCAGTATGTTTCGTGATGGGGAGCTGTGACCCACGATCCGCGTCACGGTGTCGGCGTTGAGGTCCGGGACGTCGACCAGAGAGATCGCTGCCGCATCTGCGTCGTCGATTCGCATGGCGGCCTCGAGTCCGCAGCGCAGTGACGCGCTCATTCCGTGTTGCCAATCCGATATCACCACAATGACATCGGTGGTGGGCAGTAGTTCGAGGGCGTCCTCTGCCTGCGCGCCGAGGACCACGATGACCGGTGAGAGGCCTGCGGACTGCAGTGTCGTCACCCCGTGGTGGAGCCAAGACTGACCCTCGGCGTTTGTGACGAGCGCTTTGGGCTTGCCCATGCGGGATCCGACCCCGGCCGCCAGCAGGATCCCGCACGTAGACATGACTATGCTCCGGTGACCCGCGGACGCAGCCACTCGATCAGATCGTTCAGAACTTCTTCCTGCTCAGGCTCGTTGAAGATCTCGTGGTACAGGCCGTCGTACACCTTCAAGGTCACATCCGAAGAGCCGGCCAGATCTGCGACGAGCTTGCTGCCGGCCGGGTCCGTCAAACGGTCGTCCGAGCCGTGTTGAAGCAGTACGGGAATGGTGAGCGAGGGCAGGCGCGCCGGGAAGCCTTCCGCGGCGGTGATCATGCCGCGCGCGATGCCGGCGGGAACCTTGCCGTGGTGAACCAGCGGGTCGGCGTTGTACTTGTCGACGACCTTCTGATCACGCGATACGGCAGCAGCTTCCAGGTTCTCGACGGGCACGTCCGGGAGGTATTTGCCGACGATCTTGCCCAGCTGCATCACGATCTTCGGAGTGCCGGTTGCGATGATCACCGCAGGTCCGGACAGGGCGAGGGCTTTGAGATCGGCCTGATGGTCGAGGGCGTAGGAAAGGGCGATCGCGCCGCCCATGCTGTGCCCGAGCAGGAACTTGTCCTTGCCGGGATGTGCCGCCGTCACGATCGAGAACAACGTGTGGACGTCGTCGGTGAAGTCGGAGAATTCCTTGAGGTGAACGCGCTTGCCGCCAGAGCGTCCGTGCCCGCGATGGTCGGGTGCGTACACGATGAGCCCGAGTTCCCCGAGCCGCGCAGCAACATGGTCGTAGCGCCTCGCGTGTTCGCCGAGTCCGTGGCACAGGACGAGAACCCCGGTGGGTTCGCGGTCCGGTGTCCACACGTCGTAGACGATCTTGGTACCGGCGACTCCGGTGAACGACGACTCTTCGTGCTGCATTGTTGCGCCCTCTCTGCGACCGGTTCCGGTACGCGGATTCTCACATGCTATTCGCCCGGTGGGCAGAGCGCGGGTGTTCAGGGTGTGAGGTCGTCGAGGAGACTTCGACACTTGTTTGTTACGGCTGGTTACATTAACTTAGGGGCGTGACCGGACAAACCGTTGATCGTTCCGACCCTGTTCCCGCCACCCGCTCGCGCCGATTGTGGCGACCCGCGGTTCGGGCTTTGCTGGACGGCGCGCTACCGCTGATCGACAAGCGAATGGCGGAATCGGTACGCCCGTTCGATCGGCCCGAGATGCTGCGTCCGCACCTGGCTTCGCGGAAGTTTGCGTGGACGCACTACGGGATCTTCGTTCCCCGGCTGCCAGGGCCTTTCCGTTACCTCAACACCATGACGTTGATCGGTGCAACCGGGACGGTGGTGTTCGACAACGACTATCTCGCTGCACCCGACGCGCGAAACACCGCAACCGTGCTGAGTTCCACCGCAGCGCCGGGCCATCACTTCTACCGGGCGTACGACGCTGCCGATGAGTGTGCGTTCGAAGAAGATGGTTCGCGAATCGCCTTCGGTGACAACCTGATCATCGAGAACAGCTATCCGAACTTCCGTGTCACCGGGCGATACGACTCATTCGACGTCGATCTCGAGATCGTGGCAACGGACCAAGCGTCGTGGTTCGTGCGTAATCCCGTCTACGACCACGTCAGTCTGCTGGCACAGTGCTCCGGAACAATTGCGAGTCCGGATGGACCGGTGAGTATTTCGGCTCCGTGCACCGTCGAGTACGCGCGGTGCATGACACCGCAATCGTTGACTCGCCGCGCGCTTCCCGAGTCGTGGAAGCTCCCGGCCGACTTTTTCACCTACCAGATCGTTCAACTGGACGACCGGCATCAGTTGTTGCTCACCGATGTTCGAGCGTCAGGGGTTACGGCGTGCAAGCTCGCCTACATTCGGACTGTCGACGGTAGTGCGAAGGTCTTCGACGACGTCGAGTTCGACGTGCTCGAGTACGCCGACGCATTGCACGTCGACCCACAGGGTCGCGAGATGCGTGTGCCGCGCGTACAGCGTTGGCAGGTACGCGATCACGGCAGGACGGTCGTGGAGTTCGAGGCCGAGATCGAGTCGGAGTGGCGCTACGGTCACGGCAAGGGATACGTCGGCGCGTATACCTACCGGGGAAGCTTCGACGGTGCGTCGATCAACGGCACCGGTTACATCGAATGGGTGGACTGCGAAGTGTAAGGCCCCTAGGGTGTATCGGTGCCTTTCGTAGACCCCGCCGCGCTGACGATTCGTCCGCAGAAGATCCTTGTCGCGGGGACTTCCGGTGCCGGAAAGACGACTCTCGCCGGTCGAATCGGGCGGCTTCTCGAGATCGAACACACTGAGCTGGACTCGCTGTTCCACGGGCCCGGCTGGATTCCGCTCGACAGTTTCGAAACCGAAGTACGACGCTTTTCCAGCGAGCCGGCCTGGGTGACCGAGTGGCAGTACGGTGCGGTGCGTCGACTTCTGGCCGAGCGTGCGGACCTGATGCTGTGGTTGGATCTGCCTCGGCGGACGGTGATGCGCCAGGTGATCACACGAACCGTGCGTCGGCGATTGCAGCGAGAGGTGTTGTGGAATCGCAACATGGAGCCTCCACTGCACACCATTCTGTTCGATCCGGATCACGTGGTGCGCTGGGCCTGGCGAACCGACGGACGCAACGCCGAGCGAATGGCCACGGTTCTTGTCGATGTGCCGTCGTTGCCGATAGTTCGGCTGCGCAGTCGAGAAGAGATCGAGGCTGTGCTCGAAGTCCTCAGCCGTCTGCCCTCAGATCGTTTGAGCTAGGCGAAATCCCAGGTCGTCGATTGCAAACGTCGGATGGCTTCGCCTCCTTACGGTAGCGCCGCAACCGCGCTCGCTTTCGGCCCAACTGCCGCCGCGAAAGATCCGGTACGTGCCGTAGACCTCGGGGTCGTAGAGATCCCAGCACCATTCCCAGACATTGCCGATCATGTCGTACAGGCCCCAGTTGTTGGGTGCCTTCGTTCCGACGGGACGAGCCCTACCCTCTGAATTGTCGCTGTACCAAGCAATCTCGTCGATCTCGCCGTAGCGGTAGCCGGAGGTGCCGGCCTTGCATGCGTACTGCCACTCGGCCTCGGTGGCGAGCCGGTAGCCAGTTGCGCCCCGGTCCCACTGCGGAGAATCGGTGTCGACGTCTCGATATGCGGGTGTCAGACCGTCCGCGACCGAAAGTGCGTTGCAGGTTGCGATGGCGTCCTTCCATGAAAGGTTGACCGCTGGTTTGCTCGAATCGTCCGACGAATCTCCGTGAAGCAGCGCCCTGGTGGTGAGATGGCGTGCGAGGCGGAAGGATTCGACTTTCGAGGTCCACGCAGTACCTTTGCGGTCGTCCCGAAGGTGCACCTCGCCGGCAGGGATCTCGATCATCAACTCCGCTGCTCCGGTCATTCGTTCATCATCGCAGAGGTTGTCGCTCACCCGGGGAGACGCTCGAACGCTGCTTGTGGATCAAGGCCGGTGCGCATACGCCATGCGGTCAGCGCAAGCCCGAGGCAGACCACCTGTGCCGGATCGTCGAGGGAAACACCCATCAGCTTCTCGATACGCGTGAGCCGTGCATAAAGCGACTGACGCCGAATGCCGAGGAAATCCGCGGTTCTCGCCTTGCCGCCCCGATGTGCGAGGTACGCGTCGAGCGTTCGGACGAGATCGGCGGAATGTGCTGTGTCGTATGCGATCAGCGAACCGAGTTGCTCGGTTACGAACATGGACAGCGAAGCGGGTGTCGTTCCGGCGGCGAGCAGTCGTTGGACGCCGACGTCCCTCGCGAGGATCACTCCGGTCCGGGTGCCGAAGCGCCGCGCGATCTGGACGACTTCGCGAGCTTGCGCGACCGCAGCCCCGACGCCCGACAGGTCCGCGACCGGCGTCGCCACTCCGAGCGTGCGTACCGCGGAACCGCCCGGCCCGCGGCGTAGCAGCTCGTCGGCTTCGGTGAACGCAGTCCGCACTCGAGCGGGGGATGCGGACGCCCACCCGTGCGCGAGCACGATGACGTGATTGGCCGCAGTCCCGACGACACAGGAGCCGAGCACGGCCCGCACGGCGTCGCGTACTTGGTCAGCGAGCTCTCGAACCGGGGTTTGCCGATCGATGTCGACAGCGGCGACGAGGACGTGGTGCCCCTCCGACAACGGCGTCCACCCGGCCGCTGTCAGTCGCTCGGACAAGTCGCCGTGCGATGTGAGCACACCGCCCACCACGTCGGTGATCACCGATTGGGCGAGTGACTGTCTTGGGCCGAGATCGCCGTGACGGCCGAGTTCCAGAGCTACCGCGACGGCGGCGCAGTTTGCGACGGCGGTTCGGCGTGTGGTTGCCGGCCCGCACAGGACAAGTCGACCGAGTGAGTTCGTCGGGCCGCGTACGTCGTGGATAGTGCGTTCGGTCTCGGATCGCTCTGCGCCGGTTGTGCTGCGCTCGACGGTTCTGCCATCCGCGTCGAGCAGATCGACGCCGCACCCCGCGAGTCGTGACACCTTGTCGAGCAGCGCAGTCATGCCCTGGCCTGCAACCACGAGACTCAGAAGTTCTTGCCAGACAGGCTCGCCCGCTTGCGCCGAACCGAGAGTGCGGCGGAGCATGAGGTCGTGAAAGTCTTCGACCATCCGCTCGAAGGGCACTACTGCGTGCAGGGCCAAGAACGCGAGTCCCCGTCGGCGCGAAGCTTCGACGAGTTCGGGAGGGGCCGTGAGGAACGAGCGCCCGACTTCCATCGCGAGTGCGACGCATCCCGCGTCCGCCAATTGGTCGATGTAGGCGGTGAGCTGCTCGGGAGATCGCCCGTGCAGACCGAGGCCCGTGGTCAGAAGGACCTCACCTCCGGACAGCAGCCCACCCATTTCGTACACCTCGGACGAATGGACCCAGCGGACCACCGCGGTATCGACGTCGCCCGCGAGCACCTCGATTGCAGCGGCCTTGAACGAGGGCATCGCAAGAACTTGTCGCAGAGTCGGGAGCATTTCTATATCGTCCGCCGAGGGGGCACTTCGTCATAGAGCTAGTTCTGCCGAACTGACAGGTTGTCCCTTGTCGGGCTGTTACCACCGTGGTCGGATTGTGACACGAGCCACAATCGACGATTTTGGTCAGACTCCAGGAGCGCACATGAATCATCCGGCACACACCGATGAGTATTTTCTCGGACTTGCGATCGAACAGGCGAAGATCGGTTGGGAGGAGGGCGGCGTGCCGATCGGCGCGGCGCTGATTCACCGGGGCGAGGTTCTCGCAGTCGGACGTAACCGTCGGGTCCAGATGAACAGCGCCATCCGTCATGGCGAGACCGACTGCATCGAGCGCGCCGGACGACTGCCGGCCTCGGTGTATCGCGAGTGTGTCCTCTACACGACTTTGTCGCCGTGCTTCATGTGCGCCGGAACGGCTCGCCTGTACGAGATCCCTCGAATCGTGGTCGGCGAAAATCGTTCCTTCGAGGCATCGGAGGAATGGTTGCGCAGCAGCGGAATTCAGGTCGACGTCGTCGACGACGCGGAGTGTGTGGCACTGATGGACCGCATGCTGGCCGAGCGCCCGAGCCTGTGGCTCGAAGACATCGGCGAAGTTGTATGAGCAGCGCCGTCGAACCTGCCACGGTCGCAGGCGATTCGGAGAGCCCAGGCCACCCGGTCGATCCAGACTATCCCGTCACTCCGGTTCCGCTTCATGCACGAAAGCCGTTCTTCTCGCTCGCAGTCGTGTTGTTGGGGTTCACCATCTTCACGCCGACGATGTTGGCCGGAGCAGCGCTCGGTACCGCGTTCTCGTTCTGGAAACTGATGGTGGTGATCGCCGCCGGATCCGCCATCTTGGGGGTCTACGTCGCCATGATGGGGTTCGTCGGAGCCCGAACCGGGCTGACAACAGTTGTGATGGCGCGCTACAGTTTCGGCACTCGCGGGGCCAAGCTCGCTTCGATCCTGCTGGGCGGTACCCAGATCGGCTGGTACGGAGTCATCATCGGCACGATCGGCGATCTCACCGCGCAGGCATTGGGCTGGGATTCCTATCTCGCGCGGGCGTCGGTGATGATCGCGGCGAGCATCTTGATGTGCATCACCGCCTGCTACGGCTACCGCGGAATGTATTGGGTCTCGCTCGTCTCGACGCCCTTGATCCTGGCGTTGGCCTGCTGGGTCGTATTCCGGTCCCTCGAGGAAGTCGGTGGGTTCTCCGGCCTGGTCTCGGTTCAACCGCAGACGACCATGACGATCGCGCTCGCAATCACCACTGTGGTCGGCACGTTTGTATCGGCGGGAACGCAAGCGCCCAACTGGACCAGGTTTGCCCGTTCCGGATCACAAGCGGTGTGGGCCTGCGTTATCGGGTTCCTCCTCGGAAACGGATTGATGATCCTGTTCGGTGCCATCGGAGCTATCACGTTCCACGAAGGTGATTTCGTGCTGATTCTCTACAACCTCGGGCTTGTCGGCTGGGGCCTGGTCTTGCTGTTCGGGAACCTCTGGAAGAGCAACGCCGACACCGCATACGCCTTCGGGGTGGCCGGCGCCGAATTGTTCAGAAAGCCCCGCAAGACCCCGTTCGTCATCGGTGGGTGTGTGATCGGCACGGCGCTCGCTCTGACCGGTGTGCACAACCATCTTGTCGACTATCTGAGCCTGCTCGGAACGTTCATCCCGCCATTGGGCGGTGTGATCATCGCGGACTTCCTGTGCCGCTGGCGGCGCGGCATTCCCGAGGGTTACACCCCGCAGCCGGTCCACTGGCGAAACCTCGCCGTCTATGCCGTCGCAGCGTTCCTCGCTTGGCTTTCCGGTGAGTTCGAGGTGGGAATCCCGCCGCTGATCGGAATCGTGGCAGCAATTGCTCTGACGATGTTCCTGCACAGGGTGTTTGGCAACAGCTCGGCAGATCGGGAGGTCTCGACCTCCACCGTCTGAATCGTGCGTCAGGCACCAGCGAGCCCCCGGTGGTTTCGACCCCGCCGGGGGCTCGCGTAAATGATGGAAAGGGCAGTCGATTCCGTTTCAACCGTCAGCGCAGAACAGGCAGGTACGGTGCCTCGATTCCCTGCTCTTCGAACGCAGTCAGCGCCGAGCGTGCAAATGCGCGCTGGACTGCCCATTGGCGCCCAGGCTTGACCTGCGCCGTCACTCGAATGGTAATTGCCTCGGCAGTAACCGAATTGACTCCCAGCATCTCCGGCTTGTCGATCATGTCCGCCCTGATCGGTTCGGACTCTGCCGCCTCGAGGACAGCTCGCGTCGCCACCTCGCACGCTTTGTGCACGTTCGCATTGTGGGCGATGGGGAGATCGAGAACTGCAGTGGCGTAACCCTGACTCATGTTGCCCACTCGCAGGATTTCGCCATTGCGGCAGTACCACAAGGTGCCGTTGGCATCTCGAATCGTGGTGACACGCAGGCCCACTGTTTCGACGGTGCCGACCGCGTCGCCGAGATCGACGACGTCGCCGACACCGTACTGATCTTCCAGCAACATGAAGATGCCGGAGAGGAAGTCACGCACCAGGTTTTGTGCACCGAAACCGATGGCAAGACCGATGACGCCGGCGGATGCGATGAACGGCGCGACGTTGATCCCGAGGATGCCGAGGATCTGCAGCACACACCAGACGAGGATGACGATGGACACCGTCGATTTGAGTACCGAACCGATGGTCCGGGCTCGCTGCGATCGGCGCTCGTTCACCTTGGCGTTCGGAGACTTGCGAGGCTTCGACATTCGATCGATCCCGCGGTGCAGTGCGAAGCGCAGAACGACTGCGAGCGCCACGTAGATCGCGATCTCGACGGGTCGGTGAATCAACCAGTCTCGGTTGGTATCGGTCAGTTCCCATGCTTGTATTTCGGAAATCATCTCCATGCAGTCTACGGATTCGGGCCGATCCGGGCATCGGTGCAGGGCAGACGGTCCAAAGCCAAACAGGCAGCTAGGCTTACGTCATGGCTGCGTTCACTGGCATACCCGTTGCTGCACTCGATTTCTACGAAGACCTGGAAGCCGACAACAGCAAGACCTGGTGGGCAGCGCACAAGGAGACGTACGACGAAGTGGTTCGTCGTCCGATGGCGTCGTTGACCGCAGCGTTGGAGGACGAATTCGGCACGGCCAAGCTCTTTCGGCCATATCGAGACGTTCGATTCTCGAAGGACAAGATTCCGTACAAGACACATCAGGGCGCGTTCGTCGGTCTCGCCGAGAGCTGTGGCTACTACGTGCAGATCGACGCGGCAGGGTTGATGGTGGCCGGCGGTTTCTACGCCAGCAGTTCGGAGACTATCGCGCGTTATCGTGCGGCCGTCGACGACGACGTTCGAGGCCCGGAGCTCGAGAAGATCCTGGCCTCCGTCGAGAAGGCCGGATTCACGATCGGCGGCGACAAGCTCAAGACGGCGCCTCGCGGATACACGGTCGATCACCCGCGGATCGAATTGCTGCGTCACAAGTCGCTGACCGCTGGGCGTACTTACCCGAGCCCGCCGTGGTTGGACAGCGCCAGGACGTTGAAGGAAGTTCGCGCGGCGTGGCGCGCACTGACACCTTTGGTCGAGTGGTCGGGGCAGGTGCTCGGACCGAACTGACCGTCCGACAAAAAGTGTGACGCAGCCGTAGGAGAGTTCACCTCGAGTTCATCGAAACTCGAGACGCCTGGGGCTACCGTGGTGTGTGTAACTCAAAGTTTCGGCACCGCTTCGAGTCGCAGCGCCGCAGTTCGAAGCCATTTTCTCTCGATCGACATCGTGAACAACCCGTGTCAGTGGAGACCATCATGGCTATGTTTCTTGCTCTCGTCCTGATCATCTCGGTTCTCGGAATCGTCGGCACCTACCTCGCGTTCAGCGCGGTCTACTTCGTCGAGATGCGCAAGCTCGACAAGTAGGGCGGCTCGATTTGGCCTGATTCGACTATTTCTGGGCCGATCGCGACGACCCTCCCTGCGTACGCTGTTAGGGCATCCTTATCCGCTCGCAACAGTGGATGATTCATTTCTTTTGGAGGTTCGACACGCATGCCCGCTCAATCCACGCTCTTGCTTCCCGAGGGCTACTCCGACAACCGCCTCGTTTCGGACCTCACACGTCGGCAGTTCGGCTTCGGTGCCGGGATCGCCGGGCTGGGCGCGTTCCTGGCGGCCTGCGGTGACAGCGGGAGCAGTTCGGGTGAAACCGAAATGCGTTCTGTGACGACACCTCTCGGAACGTACGACATTCCTGTCAATCCGAAGAGGGTTGTCGCGATCGACTCGCGGCTCGATCTGGAACCTGCTGTAGCTCTGGAACTTCCGCTCGTCGGCTACACGTACGCCCAGGCGACACCGTGGGTGCCTATCGATTCGTCGGTACCGTTCCTGTCGGAGATCCCCAACCGCGAGCAGATCTTGGCGCTCGAGCCCGACCTGATCGTGTGCCTGAACTACGAGAGCGAGTGGTGGCCGGTGGCCGAGATGTCCACCATCGCACCGGTTCTGACGACAGAGTTCACCGACGACTGGCGCACAAACCTCTCGCGGTTGTCGGGCTGGCTCGGTCGAACGGCCACACTCGATCGATTGACGCTCGACTACGACAATCTGATTTCCGACATCCGCAGTCGTCATGCCGAGAAGATTGCGTCCAAGACCGTCGCCAGTGTCTCGTTCATGCCGGACACGAACACGCTGTACGTCACGAGCATCCGTACCTCCGAGAAGGGCGACAAGCCCAGCGACATGACGCTCGGCGACATCGGTGGCAAAACCGCCACCTCGGAGGGGCTCGATCCCGAGGGCGGCGTCAGCCTCGAAGGCCTCGACGTGCTGGCCGGCGTCGACGGCTTCATGATCACCGAGAACGAGGACAGTGCGGCGTACCAGGCATTGGTGGCGAGCAAGCTGTGGCAGCGACTCCCGGCAGTGCGGGCGGGCAACGTCACCAGTCTGGGTGGCTCTACGTTCTACGGTTCGATCTACACGATTTCGTACGTGGCACAGGGTTGGGATGCCCTGTACAACAAGATCAGCTGAAGCCTCTGCCGACCGGACCGATGAGTTTAGGTAACGCGGGCGGTCTAATCAGGTAGGCATTGACCAGACCTGAGGAGATCGACGTGCAAACAGAGCAATCCCCAGCGGTAGTGCAATCCCGCGACGGTACGACCATCGCATACGAACGCTCCGGTGCCGGACCAGCAGTGGTCCTGGTCGCCGGAGCGTTCTGCGACCGCGGTTGGTTCGATTCCCTGGCTGCAGAGTTGGCGGCGGACTTCACGGTGTACTCGTACGACAGGCGCGGACGCGGGGACAGCGGTGACAGTCGCGCGTTCTCGATCGACGCCGAGGTGGAGGACTTGCGGGCGGTCGTCGCTGCCACCGGTGAAACACCGCTCGTTTACGGATTGTCGTCGGGTGCCGCGCTGGCTTTGGAGGCCGCTGCGCAGGCCGTTCCGATGCGTAAGCTCGCCGTCTACGAGGCGCCGTACATGGACGACGACCAGCGTGACGAGACTGCCCAAAGTGACCTGGAGCGATTGATTGCGGGCGGCGACAGGGAAGGTGCTGTGACGCGTTTTCTGGATCTGACCGGTGCATCCGCGGAGATGGTCGACGAGATCAAGCGGAGTGCCGATTGGCCCGACATGTGCGCCATCGCGCACACCTTGCCTTACGACGTCGCTGTGTGTGATCACGGCTGTCAGTCGCTCGACTGGCTTGCCTCCATTACCGTCCCCACGTTGGTCATGTACGGCGGTGACAGTGGTCAATGGGCACCTGACTCGGCGACGAGAATCGCTGCAAAAGTCTTGGGGACAAAGACTTTGGAGATCCCCGGTCAGGGCCACGGCGTCGCCGACGACGCTATTGTCCCGGCTCTGCGTGAATTCTTTTCCGGCTGAGCACTGGGCGGCGAAGACGATCGTCAACCTAGGGTTGACGTTTTCGATTGCGTCAACCTATGGTTGACGCATGAGCAAACCAGTGGAAATGACCAACAAGGTTCGACTCGACGACCTCATCGACGCGATCAAGAAGGTGCACACCGACGCGCTCGACCAACTTTCCGACGCCGTGATTGCCGCTGATCATCTCGGTGAAGTTGCAGATCACCTGATCGGCCACTTCGTCGACCAGGCGCGTAGGTCGGGAGCGTCGTGGACGGAGATCGGCGCGAGCATGGGTGTCTCGAAGCAGGCTGCGCAGAAGCGTTTTGTTCCCAAGGCGCCGAGTGATCAGAAGCCGATGGATCCGAACGAAGGGTTCAACCGGTTCACTCCCCGGGCGAAGAACGTCGTCATGGCCTCGCAGAACGAAGCCCGCGCCGCCGGTAACGCAGAGATCCGGCCGGAGCACCTGCTCCTGGGGCTCGTCGAGGAGCCTGCCGGGTTGGCTGCGAAGGCGATAGTGGCGCAGGGGGTGGAGCTCGGATCCGTCCGAGCTGCAGTGGCCGGTGTACTACCGGCTCCGACTTCCGAACTACCAGAACTCATTCCGTACGACGCTCGTGCGCGCAAGGTCCTGGAACTGACGTTCCGTGAGGCTCTTCGCCTGGGCCACAACTACATCGGAACCGAGCACATCCTGCTCGCACTGCTCGAACTCGAAGACGGATCAGGTGTTCTGGCTGATCTCGGAATCTCGAAGTCGGTGGCGGAGTCGAACATCGTTGGAGCGTTGGCCGTCATTCAGGATCAGTGATTCAGAGGTGAATCCGATGCAGAAGAGGGCCGCACCCTTGCGGGTGCGGCCCTCTTCTTGTGTCACTGATTAGACAGCGCGCACATTGGTGGCCTGAGGACCCTTCTGGCCCTGGCCAACCTCGAACTCCACACGCTGGTTCTCGTCGAGCGACTTGTAGCCGTTGCCCGAGATTTCAGAGTAATGAACGAACACGTCCGGTGTTCCGTCGTCGGGAGCGATGAAACCAAAGCCCTTTTCGCCGTTGAACCACTTCACGATGCCCTGTGCCATACCGATACTCCCTACAAACTCGATCCGGGCCCTCACATCGAAGTCCCGATCTCGATGTGTCTATCCTCCCATGCCGCGCAAGTCGAACGGTGGGCGACGTGCAGAAGCGAGTTTGTCAGGGGCCGACAAGGAGGAGGGATACCGATCTTCAGCACTTGTCTGATCAATCCGTCGACGGCGTGGACTCGTGGCTCGCATGCCAGCCTGCGGGGCTAGACCAGCGAGAAGCTGCCCAGCTGTGTTCTCGCGCTCGGATCGCTCGAAGTCGACAACGTAGGGCCCCACGGGAGCTGAGGGTGGGCTAACCTCTCATTCGCTGTGCCCTCGGCGCGCGCAGCAGACGCCGAGAAGGAGAGTGCACACGTGTACGGAACGATTCGCGAATCACCGACGACCGCTGAACTTGTGGACCAGCTCAGTCGCCGTGGGTTCTTCGGCGTCGGCGCGGCGGCAGCGGCCGCCATCCTTGCGGGGTGTTCGACTACATCAGATGCTTCTGATGCCGGCGAACAACGTGAGGTGATCAATGCGCTCGGAACCACCACGATCTCGGGAAAGCCGGAAAGGATCGTTGTTGCCAGCGACTTCACGGATCTGGAATTCCTGCTCTCGCTCGGCGTTCACCCAGTCGCCTACGGCAACACAGGATCGTGGGACCGCGGTTCACTGCCTTGGCAGAGCACCGCGGGAATAGCCGACCTCGAAAGCTTCGGCACCACAGGCGAAATCAACCCGGAAATCATCGCGCGCTACTCGCCGGACCTCATCATCGGAATGAAGACTTATCTCGAACCTGCAGCCGAGAGGCTCAGCCAGATCGCTCCGGTCATCGCGCTGGACTGGACCACCTCGTGGCGTGACGGCGTCGCCACGGTCGGGCAGGCCGCATTTGTCGACGAGGCTGCTGCTGCAGCGATCGCCCGGACCGACGCTCTGATCTCCGACACCGCAGCTTCCCTGAACGGCTTGGGTGGCAAGACGATCATGATCGGCTCGATGTACGGCGATCAGTTGTATGTGCAGGGGGATGCCAGTGCGCCCGGGGTTCTGCTGCGCGAACTCGGACTCGACTATCGCGGATACAACGCCGAGCAGATGACTGCGCTGTCGATGGAGCAGGCGGAGGTACTCGCACCCGCAGACATTTTGCTCAGCCTCGCTTCTGATCAGGAAGCGACGACGAGGTTGGAGAACTTCGCAGTTTTCCAGAACCTCCCCGCGGTGAAGGCGCGAGCCTATGCGCCGGTCGAACTTCTGCTCTCGAATGCCTTTGTCGACAATTTCGGTCCACTGAGCGCGCCGTACGCCTTGCCGCATCTCGCCGAGGTCTTGACCGGGCTTGCGGCGGGCCAGGGAAAACAACTCCCCTGACCTCGCTTCCGAGCGTACGGACCCTGCGTCGGCCTAGCATCGAAACATGGTGGACATAGATCTGACGGGCCGCGCCGCAGTAGTCGGCGGATCACAACCGCTGCGAGCGATACTCGAAACCCCCACTACCCCCGGCCCGTGGCCGGGGGTAGTGATGATTCACGAGGCCTTCGGGCTCGAGGAGGTGATGCAGCGGCAAGCCAAGCGGCTGGCCGCTGCGGGATTCCTGACGCTCGCTGTCGACCTCTACAGCGCGGGCGGGGCGAAGCGGTGCCTAGTGCCCACCATGACGTCGATGCTTCGAGGACACGGCAAGGCGTTCACCGACATCGAAGTCGCTCGCAGTTGGCTGGTGGAATCCCCGGACTGCACCGGAAAGATCGGTGTCATCGGATTCTGCATGGGCGGCGGCTTCGCGATGGTCAGCGCCGGAGATTTCGACGCTGCCTCGGTCAATTACGGTCAGCTTCCACGCAAACTCGATGAGGCCGTGGTGGATGCGTGCCCGATCGTCGGGAGTTTCGGAGGCAAGGACTTTTCGCTCCGGGGTGCTGCAGCGAAGCTGGAGACGGCGCTCAGCAATGCCGGTATCGAGAACGACGTCAAGGAGTACCCCACCGCCGGCCACGCGTTCCTCAACGACGCGGAGGCCGGACCCAAGGTGCTTCGTCCTTTGGAGCGCATTCTCGGAATCGGTCCCGATCCTGTTGCAGCGCAGGATGCCTGGAAGCGAATCGACTCGTTCTTCGAGCGCCACCTGGCGTGATCAGCGACTGGTTCTCTCGCCGCCGTTGACTGCCAATACCTGACCAGTGATCTGCCGGGCACCCGGTGAGGCCAAGAAATGGACGGCTGATGCGATGTCGTCCGGGGTTCCGGCGCGCTTGGTGCTGGTGGATTCGATCAGCATCGCGCGACGCTCGTCCGTCAGAAAGTCCCGGAAGAACTCGGTGTCGGCGATGTAACCGGGGGAGACGATGTTCGCGGTGATGCCTTCTGGGCCCAGTTCGGCGGCCAGATCGATATTCCACGTGGCAACTGCTGCTTTGGCAGCGCCGTACGCTCCAGCTCCCTTGTCGGCGGCAATCGATCCGATGGTGATGACGGCACCGCCACTGGGGATTCGATCTCGAACTGCTGCTGTGGTCAACACTGCCGAGATCAGATTGGAGTCCAGATTGGCCCGCCACCCGGCGGCCAGGGATTCCAGATCTGACGGCGCTTCGCGATCGAAGTCCGTGTTGCCGCCGGCGCAGTGCACCACGACGTCGATGGTTCCCGGAAGTGAATCCTGCAGCCGCTTCAGGTCTTTCGGGTCGGAGTTGTCACAAGTCAAGGCGTGAACATTATCGCCCAACTCCTCCGCGGTCTTTTCGAGTGGTTCCGTGCGTCGGCCGGTGACAAAAACGGTGTCTCCGTCTCGGGCGAACGCCGCTGCAACTGCGCGTCCGATCCCTGTTCCGCCGCCGGTTACCAGAACTGTGCGTGTCATGCCTACCTCCGTGAGCTACGTTTAGACCTATACGAAGAACGTATCATTTAGAGCTAAACGAGGTGTGCAGTGGTGGGCGACTACAACCCGGACGACGCGGTGGACGCGGTCGCGTTGGCGTGGCTTCGCGAAAGGCCGGGCACGCCCGTGGAGGGTATCGGCATCGTCACCAGGCTGTGGATGTGCGCCAAGCTGCTCGGTGAGGATCGCCGACGGGTACTCGCCTCGGCCGGTGCGGACACAGCCACGCTGGACCTACTCAGTGTCCTGCGGCGATCCGGCGAGCCGTATCAGTTGACGACTCGCCAGATCACCGAGCAGACCGGAGTCACGGCCGGTGCGATCTCGCAGCGACTCGCGCGCGCGCAGAACGCGGGTCTGGTGGAGAGGTCCTCCGCCGCGCAAGGGTCACGAATAGTGCTCGTGACCCTCACTGCCGCCGGTCACGAGCTGGTGGAGCAATTGGTGGACCGAGTTCTCGGCCGTGAAGCCGAACTGACGTCGATTCTCACCGAGCAGCAGCAGGCCGAACTCACCGAACTGCTGCGTGTCTTTCTCGACGGCCTACGCGGCGAACTCGGTGACTCCGGCGTCGCGCACGTCGGGGCTTGATCAGGACAGGCGCTCGAAGACCGCAGCCAGGCCCTGCCCGCCGCCGATGCACATCGTCTCGAGGCCGTAACGCGCTTCGCGACGGTCCATCTCGCGCAACAGGGTGGCCAGGATTCGTCCACCCGTGGCTCCGACCGGATGTCCGAGGGAGATGCCGGAGCCGTTGGGGTTGATGCGTGGGTCGTCGGCCTCGAGATTCCAACTCTGCAGGACTGCAAGGGCTTGTGCCGCAAAGGCTTCGTTGAGTTCGATGACGTCCATGTCCGCCAGGGACAGCCCGAGGCGGCCGAGTGCCTTCTCCGACGCCGGTACGGGGCCGATGCCCATGGTGCGCGGCGGAACGCCCGCAACGCTCCAACTCGCGAGGCGTGCGAGCGGTCGCAGTCCGAGGGTACGAGCTTTGTCGGCGGTGGTGACGATCGCCAGTGCTGCGCCGTCGTTCTGACCGCTGGCATTACCTGCAGTCACGGTGGAGTCGGGGTCGATCTTTGCGCGCATGGGACGAAGGCGCGCAAGCGATTCCATCGAGGTGTCGGCGCGTGGATGCTCGTCGGTGTCGACGAGCAGGGCCTCGCCCTTGCGCTGCGGAACGGATACCGGAACGATTTCTTCGGCGAAGACGCCGTTCTTCTGTGCTGCGACTGCACGCTGATGGGACTGAACCGCGAGTGCATCTTGATCCTCGCGGCTGATGGAGAACTCGGCGCGCAGGTTCTCTGCCGTTTCGATCATTCCGCCGGGAACCGGGAAGTCACGTCCGCCGGCTGTGACGCGGGCGCGCGCGAGACGATCGCTGAGCGCAACTCCTTCACCCTTGACGCCCCAACGCATTCCGGTTGCGTAGAACTCGGCCTGGCTCATCGACTCGGCACCGCCCGCGAGGACCAGGTCACTGCCACCGGACTGAACCTGCATGACGGCCTGGATGACTGCCTGTAATCCCGACCCGCACCGGCGATCCACCTGCATGCCGGGAACATCGATGCCCAGACCCGCGTTGAGCGCCGCGATGCGTCCGATCGCCGGAGCCTCACCGTTCGGCGAAGCCTGGCCGAGAATGACGTCGTCGATCTCCGCGCCGGAAATGCCGGTACGCGTGACGAGTTCGGTGATCAGCGTCGAGGCGAGATCTTCCGGGGCTACGTCACGGAAGACACCGCCGAAGCGGCCGACAGGGGTACGGAGCGGTTCACAGATGACAACGTCAGGCATTGGTTCTTCCTTGGGTCTGCTCGGTCAGCGGGTGGCAGCCGAGTGATTGTTGGACGACTGAGTACGTCCGAGATCGACGGAGATGGCGTCCGCAGTGGCGACTGCGGCCGGAACCAGTTCACCGCGAACAGCTTCGGCGCTGTAGCGGGCGGCTTGGGTGGAGATGTTGACGGCAGCGACCACGTCACCGGTCGCGTCCCGGATGGGTGCGGCGAGCGAGCGCAGACCCTCTTCGAGTTCCTGATCGACAATCGCGAACCCGTCGGCGCGAATCTTCTCGAGTTCGGCACGCAGTCCGTCGGCGGTGGAGATGGTCTTGCCGGTCAGGCGGGCGAAGGACACTCGGGCGAGGTAGGCGTCCAGTGCGTCGTCGGGTAGGCCCGCGAGCAGGACCCTGCCCATGGACGTCGCATAGGCGGGAAAGCGCGTGCCGATGGTGATGGACACCGTCATGATGCGGCTGACCGGAACACGAGCCACGTAGACGACGTCGTCACCGTCGAGGATCGACACGGACGTGGATTCACGGACCTTGGCGGACAAAGCTTCCAGATGCGGCCCGGCAATCTCGGGGAGAGACAGACTGGACAGGTAGCTGTAGCCGAGTTCGAGGACGCGAGGCGTCAACCAGAACACCGAACCGTCAGTACGTACGTATTCGAGTTCGACGAGCGTGAGTAGGAAGCGGCGAGCAGTCGCACGCGTGAGATCGGTGTGCCGGGCAACCTCGCTGAGGGTGCGACGCGGGTGCTCACCGTCGAAAGCCTTGATGACGGAAAGCCCACGGGCCAGCGACTGCACGTAGTCCGGGGACGGTCCCGGCGCCTGCTCGCTGCTGTTCTCACTCATGTTGTCTCGTTCTCCTCAGGTTCGGCCGAGAGGTCCGCGAGTGCTTGCTTTCCCAGCGCAAAAGCCAAGTTGCTGTTCGGCACACCCGCATAGACCGCGGTATGGAGAAATACTTCCACGAGTTCGTCGGGATCGATCCCGGCACGCAGCGCAGCGCGAATGTGCATGTCGAGTTCGTGTTCGTTGCCGACGGCAGTGAGGATCGCGAGAGTGAGGAGCCTGCGGGTGTGGTGATCGAGGCCGGGGCGCGACCAGATGTCACCCCACGCCGTGCGAGTGATGAAGTCCTGGAAAGGGGCGGTGAACTCGGTGGCACCGGCAATGGAACGGTCGACGTGGGCGTCGCCGAGCACCTGGCGTCGTACGGTCATGCCGGCCGACACCGCGGCGCTACGTTGGGCGAGCGCAGATGTGTGCGAGGCAATATGCGTTGCAAGTAGTTTGGTGACGCGCCCGGCTTGTTCGACGTTGGCCAGGTGTGCGCCCGGATCGACCACGTGCAGTACCGCATCGGCGATGCCGTCGGCGATCGCACCCAACGTCGACGGAGGCGTCGCCGGATCCTGCTCGCCCGCGACGAGGAGCGTCGGAGCGACGATGCGGGCCAGGTCGTTGCGGCCGTCCCACGTCGAAAGCGCCTCGCAGCAGGCGGCATAGCCCTCGTCAGGTGTGGCTTCGACCATCGCGACGTGACGGGCGACAAGCTCCGGATCGTTCTCGGCCAGTCCCGGCGTGAACCAGCGTCCGACGACGGCGGCCGCGATGGATGCAATACCGTCCGCACGGACAGCCCGAGCACGATCGATCCACGGTTGAGCCGGGGCGAACTGCGAGGACGTGCACATCAATGTCAACGTCTCGACGCGAGTGGGGTGGTGCGCGGCGATCCATTGGCTGACAGCGCCGCCGAGGGAGAGCCCGACGAGATGTACGGACTCGAGTTCGAGCGAATCGAGGAGAGCGATGACATCGCCGGCGAGATCGGCAATTGAGTAGGGGCCCGTAGGCACCGGTGACTTGCCGTGGCCGCGATGGTCGACGGCGATGACGCGGTAGCGATTCGACAGCGCGTGAATCTGCGGCTGCCACATGGACAGATCGGATCCGAGTGAACCCAGGAGAACCACTGCCGGGGCATCGAGATTGCCGGTCTGTTGAAAGTTGAGCGCGACGCTCATCGAGATCCTCCTGTGGGGCGTTCGGCGAGGGCGCGGTCGACCAGATCGGTGGCGTGGCCCAGATAGTGTGCGGGGTCGAGTAGTTCGGCGATCTCGGTTTCGCTCAGGTGCTCTGCGATGGCGGGATCACGATCCAATCTGGTTCCGGAAGTGGCTGCCGCGGTGACGATGTCGCGCGCTCGATCAGTGTGTGCGGACAGGGCCTTGGTGACACGCTCGGCGAGAATCAGGCCACCGGTGATGTCGAGATTGCGAGCCATCGACTCGGTGTGTACTTGCAGGCCGGTGAGGCTCACGGAAAGCTGGTGCGCCGCTCCGCCGGCCAGACGCAGGAGATCGGTGACGGTTTCCCACTCGGCGTGCCAGGGGCCTGCAGCGCGAGCGAATTCGTGATCCATGTTCGACAGGGCTGTGGCCACCAGCGCGGGAGCACGTCGCGCTGCCGCGCGGGCGGTGATCGCGGCAACCGGATTCTGCTTGTGCGGCATGGCCGAAGAGCCGCCCGGAGCGCTCTCGGCGACCTCGGACAGTTCGGTGGACGCCATGACGGAGATGTCGGTGGCGGGCTTGGAAACGGCGCCGGCGACGATACCGAGTGTGGTCGCGAGTTCTGCGATGGTCACGCGGTCGGTGTGCCACGGAGTGACCTGCCTGGCCAGACCGAGTTCGTCGGCCAGCGCGTCGGCGATCCTGAGCCCGTCGGGATACAACGCAGCGAGTGTTCCTGCGGCTCCGCCGAACTGAACCGGCAACGTGGACAGCACGATCTCGAGGCGAATCGCTGCGGC
This sequence comes from Rhodococcus sp. OAS809, assembly GCF_040546695.1. Lineage (NCBI taxonomy): Bacteria > Bacillati > Actinomycetota > Actinomycetes > Mycobacteriales > Nocardiaceae > Rhodococcus > Rhodococcus sp. OAS809. The sequence continues at coordinate 4,940,788 of NZ_JBEPOI010000002.1, forward strand.
GTCGAGTGCCGTGAACCAACTCGATGCCAGAAGGCCGAAAGTGGTCGGAAGTGCTTGCTGGCCCAGAGTTCTCGCGACCATCGGAGTGGAGCGATGGAGGCGGGCGAGGTGGGCGGCGGAATCGGCGGCGCGCGTCAGGTCGGCCAGAACCACCGCGCCCGCGCGTCGCGTCAACAGCATCAGCGCACAGTCCATGATGTCCTGGCTGGTGGCTCCCGGATGCACCACGGAGGCAGGCACACCTTCCTGTCCCACCCTTTCGCGAAGCGTCTTCACCAGCGGAATGACGGGATTTCCACCGGCTGCCGACGCCCGGCCGAGCGCCACGATGTCCAGACCACCCGGTTGTGAGAGTTCGGCCGCAGCAGCAGCCACCGCGGCGCAATGTTCCCCGTCCGCCAATCCGACGGTGGCCATCGCACAACTCAGTGCGGCCTCCACGTCGAGCAACGCGGTGACCCACGCCTGGTCGGACAGGTGTTCCGCTACTCGGGTGGCCCCGAACACCGGATCGAACAGTGCGCCGCGAGTGGGCATGTGTACTCCTCTTACAGTTCGAAGAAGGGCGTCTCGACGCCGTTCGCGTCCTCGTCCTGAACATAGACCGTCCAGGAGTACCCACCGTCGACCTTGGTTGCAACCAGCTTCGCGCGTTCGGTTTCGGTCAGTGAGGACAGCACCGGATCTGTTGCGTGTGCGTCGGCGTCTTCGGGGAAGTACAAGCGGGTGACCAGGCGGTCGAGCATGCCGCGAGCGAAGACCGACACGTTCACGTGTGGGGCCTCGTCCGCATCCGTTTCAGTGGGCTGCGCACCGGGCTTGACAGTGTGGACCAATGCAGTGCCCGTGGGATCCGCTGCGCTGCGGGCGAATCCGCGAAAACCAGCCGGAGTGAGCTCCACTGCGCCACGGGGATCGTCCGGATGGTTGAAGCGTCCGAGCGTATCGGCCTGCCATGTTTCGATCATCGCGTCCGCGACGGGTGTACGGGCGCCGTCGATCACCTTGATGGCCAGCGTGATTCGTCCGGGGGTATCGCTCGGGGCAGCGTCGGGGCCGTCCGTCCAGGGGAGGCCGATGTGCCAGTACGGCCCGACGGTCTGAGAGGGCGTGACCCCGAAGGGGGCAGTGGTGAAGTCGCCGGGGACGACCGGATAAGTGGGTGCGGGCTTCGCGGTGTGATCAGTCATCGTGGTCTTCCTCGTTCTCGAATACGGAGGCGTTACGGCCGCGCAGGACGATGTCGAAGCGGAACCCGAGAGCCCAGTTGGGGACTGTGGCGTCGTAGTCGAAGACGCTGACCATGCGGTGACGTGCTGCTTCGGGTACTGCGTTGTAGATCGGGTCCTGGAAGAACATCGGATCGTCGGGGAAGTACATCTGCGTCACGAGGCGCTGCGTGAATGCCGTGCCGAACAGCGAGAAATGGATGTGTGCCGGTCGCCAGGCGTTGTCGTGGTTCATCCACGGGTAGGCGCCCGGCTTGATCGTGGTGAAGCTGTAGTGGCCGTTCGCGTCGGTGACGCAGCGACCCAGGCCGTTGAAGAACGGATCCAGCGGTGCGGGCCAGTTGTCGCCGGTGTGGCGGTAGCGTCCACCGGCGTTGGCCTGCCACACCTCGAGCAGTGTGTGGGGGACGGGTTTTCCGTCGCCGTCGAGTACGCGGCCGTGAACGACGATGCGCTGTCCCTGTGCTTCGCCGCCGTTGGCAATGGTCAGGTCGTTTTCGCCGGCGCCGACGCGATCCTCGCCGAATACCGGCCCGGTGAGCTCCGTGAGCCGCTGGGGGAGCAGCTTCAGCGGCTGCTTCGGGTGGCGAAGGGAAGTCGTCTTGTAGTCCGCGAAATCGGCCGGGGCGTTGACGCCAGTCGGCCGCTGGTACCTCGGCGGGAGATGCAGCATAGGGAACCTCGTCGTTCGGTTACGTGAAGTTGTTCGCAATGTGTACATGTGTTGCGCTCTGCGAACAGAATAGTTCGTAGATGTGACCCAGGCAATGCCGGGGGCGAGAAATGTTCGTTATGCGGACAGGGGTTCACAATACGTACGGGTCGCGCTACTGTGATCGACATGATGGACAAAGTCATTCCCACTGCTGCCGAGGCCGTCGCCGACGTGCCGGACGGCGTCACGATCGCTGTCGGAGGTTTCGGGCTCGTCGGAGTGCCGGAAATCCTCATCGATGCGCTCCTCGAGCAGGGCGCGACATCACTCGAAACGGTGAGCAACAACTGCGGCACCGACGGGTTCGGGCTCGGAGTGCTTCTGGAGAAGGGGCGTATCCGTCGTACTGTCAGCTCGTACGTCGGCTCCAACAAGGAGTTCGCGCGTCAGTACCTTTCCGGTGAGCTGGAAGTCGAACTCACGCCGCAGGGCACGCTCGCCGAGCGCATGCGCGCCGGGGGAGCGGGCATCCCCGCGTTCTTCACCCCGGCCGGCGTCGGCACCCAGGTCGCCGACGGCGGCCTGCCACTGCGTTACGACGGCAGCGGCGGCATCGCAGTTGCCAGTCCGCCCAAGGAAACTCGTGACTTCGACGGCGTCACCTATGTGATGGAGCGCGGCATCGTCGCCGACTATGCACTGGTCCATGCCTGGAAAGGTGACCGGCATGGCAACCTCGTCTACCGCGCGAGTACCCAGAACTTCAATCCGGCTGCAGCAACGTCGGGGCGCATCACCATTGCGCAGGTCGAGCACCTCGTAGAGCCGGGTGAGCTCGACCCCGCCGAGATCCACACGCCGGGCATTCACGTTCAGCGTGTTGTCCACGTCGGCCCCGTGACGGTCGGCATCGAGAATCGGACGGTACGAGCATGACTTCTGTACCACCCACCAAACTCACCCGCGAAGAGATGGCGGCCCGCGTCGCGCGCGAACTCGAGGACGGGCAGTACGTGAACCTCGGCATCGGTATGCCGACGCTGGTTCCGAACTACCTCCCGACCGATATCACCGTTGTATTGCACTCGGAGAACGGCGTTCTGGGCGTGGGGCCGTACCCGACCGAGGACGAACTCGATCCCGAGCTGATCAATGCGGGCAAGGAGACCATCACCGTTCTCCCCGGTGCGTCGTTCTTCGACTCCTCAGCGTCGTTCGGCATGATCCGCGGCGGCCAGGTCGACGTTGCCGTGCTCGGTGCCATGCAGGTCAGTGCCACCGGAGACCTCGCGAACTGGATGATCCCCGGCCACATGGTCAAAGGCATGGGCGGCGCGATGGATCTGGTCCACGGCGCAAAGCGCGTCATCGTGATGATGGAGCACGTCTCGAAGAAGGGTGAGCACAAGATCGTCGAGAAGTGCTCGCTTCCGCTGACCGGTAAGGGCTGCGTCCAGCGAATCATCACCGACATGGCCGTGATCGACGTGACTGACGACGGTCTCCGCCTGGTGGAGACGGCGCCGGGCATCAGCGTCGAGGACGTGGTTGCTGCTACCGGAGCGAAACTGATTCTTTGACAGTCTGTTTCATCTGATGGCTCAGCCGCCGGGTCGTGACTTCCATCCGACCTGGCGGCTGTTTTACGCCCTGACGTCGCTCAGCTCGCTCTCGACCGGAATCCAGAGCTCGAACCGTGCGACGGTGAAATCGTCGTTGTATTCGGTACGCATGATCTCGGGACCAGGTACGGAGCGAAAAGGGTTGGCAGGGAACCATTCCGTGTAGATATCTCGCCACAAATACTGCACAGATTCGATTTCCGACCCGTCGGCGGTGAAGACGGCCCACGTGTGTGCGTCGACCGTCAGCACATCGAAACCCGTGGGTGAAGGTTTGCCGGTGACCACTCCCAGGTAGTAATCCAGTTCTGTGCCTTCGGTTCTGGGATGCGCCAAATTGTCGACGACACTGACGATTCCCGCCGGGTCCTGATCGGAGAGCTCGCGCAACCCTCGCAACGCAACCTTGTCCACGGAGCGGGTGAAATCTTCGATCGCAGAATTGGGACCTTCGTGAACCAATGGAACCCGGGTCTTGAACCCGACTACCGTCAGGGCAGGTTTGTCCACAAGCATGTAGTCCATCGGTGTGGCTCCTTCCAGTGTCACGTGAATGACAAGTTTCTGTTGGGATTTGAGAACGGCGGGAGCGCGTGTGACCGCGCCGGGGCTCACGCCGTGAAATGCGGTGAACGCTCGTGTGAAGGCTTCCGCGGACGAGTAGCCGTACTTCACGGCGGTCTCCAACACTCCTGATCTGCTGACGGACAACTCGGCACCAGCCAGGGTGAGTCGACGTCGACGGATGTATTCGGATACGGGAATGCCGGCCAGGGCCGAGAACATCCTCCGAAAGTGATACTCCGAGGTGGTTGCCAGCCTTGCCATCTCGGCTGTCTCGATCTCGCCGCTCAGATTGCTTTCGATGTAGTCGAGCGCGCGGTTCAGTCCGTCGATCATCGTGTCTTCCTGTTCACGGGTTTCACGCTACGCAGATCGCTTGGGCCGTACCCGACTATCCGTGCCCGAAAAAGTAGGGCAGGAAATGCATCTGGACAACTCAGTTAATCATCATTATCTTGAATCGAACATCGATGGCTGACCAGGAGGCACAGTGAGCACCCGTTTTCCGCAGGCTGAATTGACCGAGGTGCCCGAGGACATCGCCGCCAAGATTCTCGAGATCCAGGAGAAGTCGGGGTTCGTGCCCAACGTCTTCCTGATGTTCGCTCGGCGCCCAGCCGAGTTCCGGGCATTCTTCGCATACCACGACGCGATCATGCTCAAGGAAGATTCCGCACTCACCAAGGGTGATCGAGAAATGATCGTCACCACGATCTCTGCGGCCAACAAATGTACGTACTGCGTTGTCGCGCACGGCGCAATTCTGCGTATCTACGAGAAGAAGCCGCTGGTTGCCGACCAGGTTGCGGTCAACTATCGCACCGCAGAAATCTCCGATCGTCAGCGCGCGATGCTCGACTTCGCCACCAAGGTGAACTCCGCCTCGCACGAAATCGCCGACGCCGACTTCGACGCCCTTCGTGTGCACGGCTTCGGCGACGAGGACGCGTGGGACATCGCCGCGATCACTGCATTCTTCGGGCTCAGCAATCGCATGGCGAGTTTCTCCGGCATGCTGCCCAATCCGGAGTTCTACCTGATGGGGCGCGTTCCGCGGTCCTGATTCCTGCGGGTAGAGCAGCAGCTCTCAATTTTTCGGACCGACCGGTCGTAACGTCTGGAAGTCAGCCGACGAAGTAAAGGCTGTCCACGCCGGAATTGCCGTCTTCGTAAAGAAGGCCGAAAGGTTGAGCGCTATGTCGGAGAAGTCCATCGCCCATTCTCGGAGGGTCCGCTCTGCGGCCGCCGGTGCCGTACTAGCTCTCGGATTGGCGGTGGGCGGCACGGGAATTGCATCGGCAGAGCCGGAAACCGTGTGTACCCCGAGCGCTGATCCGCTGGTGACCTGTGCCGAGGAAGAGGCAGCTGCCACCACCGACGCCGACGCGGCGACGAGCACCGAGACCACGCCGGAGAAGGTTGAAGCCGGGGTCGCGGGCACGGGAAGTGCCGAAACCGCTGGTACGGACGCTGCAGCACTGGCGGAAGCCGAAGCAAAAGCCAAGGCAGCTGCCGACGCGGCAGCGAAGGCCGCCGAAGCAGCCGCGACGGCAGGGGTCGACTCGTCCGCAGCGACAGACACTTCGGTGAAGGCGACCGAGGCAATGACCCAGGCGAGCGTCGAGGCAACCAAGGCGGCGGTCGAATCGACCAAGGCCAAGGCGGAGGCCGGGGCCGCGGAACAGTCTGCCAAGGAAGCCGAAGAGGCAGCCAAGGTTGCGGAGTCCGCGGCGGCCGATGCGAAAGAGGTAGCAAAAACAGCTCAGGCAGAAGCCGACGCGGCTGCAGCCAAGGCTGCTGAACTCGAGGAGGCTGCGAAGGCCGCCGGTTCGGGGCCCAAGACCGAAGAGGCAGCAAAGGCGCGCGCCGAGGCTAATGCTCTGCAGGCCAAGGCCGATGAGGCGAAGGCTGCCGCGGATGCAAACGCCAAACTGGTAGCGGACAAGAACAAGGAAGCCGAGGAAGCCTTCAAGAACTGGGATTTCGCGAAGGCAGCCGTCGCTAAGGCTCAGGCGTTGGCCGCAGCTTGGAATGCCAAGCAGCTCGCGATCACCGTCAAGGAAACTCAGAAGGTGGCCACCGCCGCCGAAACCACCGCCAAGGCAGCCGAGTCCGCAGCCGCCACCGAGGTAGAAGCTGCCACCGCCGCCCGTAAGGCCGCAGATGAAGCGGCAGCTACCGCAGCTTCCGCACAGAAGGACGCTGCCGCTGCACAGAAGGCCGCGGAGACGGCGCAGGCCGAGGCCGATGCTGCAGGGGAGGCGGCCACCGACAAGCGAGCAATCGCCGACGAAAAGGCTGCCGAAGCCGCCAAGAAGGCCGAAGCTGCCGAAGCAGCGAGTAAGAAGGCGCAGGATCTCTACCTGGCCGCCGAAGACGCGAAGGCGGCGGCCGACGCCGCAGCAGCAAAGGCCAAGGAAGCTCAGGCCGCCGCAGCTGCCGCAAAGGCTGAAGCGGATGCAGCGCAGAAGATCGTCGACGAGCTCAAGGCAAAGGGCGAGAAGGAGATCGACAACGGAACAGGCGTCGGCGGTGAGGTGATCATCGGTGAGCACACCGACGACGGCTCCGGAGTCACGAAGGTCGACGAGACCACCGCTGTAGTGAACAAGACCGGCGTCAAGCTGGTCGGCTACTACAACAACAAGGGAGCCTTCGACGTCGTCGACTACTACGTCACCGACGCCGACGGCGATCCGGCACTCGCTGGAAGCCTGCCCCCGGTCGATCTTGCTCTCGGCGACACCGCAAGCAGCAGCACCAGCGGTAGCAGCAACTCCAACCTGCCGGCTGTATTGATCGGCGTCGGAGTCGTCGGCGCTGCCGCCGCAGCAGCTACGACGGTGGTTGTTCGTCGCAAGCGTCATGACGGCCCGGGCAACACGTCTGCGTAGCGCCGGCCTCTCGGCGGTAGCGATCCTCGCCCTCCTCGCATCCGGATGTTCGGGCGAGAACGCAGGATCGCTACCAGACCGCTCGCCGGTGCAGTCGCATATCGCGGCTGCACCGGCTTCGGTGACCGTCGATCCGGCAGAACCCGAGCGGATCGAGTTGAGGTCTGCGTCCGGGGTCACGTACCTGAGCAGTCCGTTGCACTCGGAGAAGCTGATGCGCGGCGGCGAGAGTGGGCAGCAACTGAATCCTGTCGACGAACTGCCGGTGTGGTGGGGTGAAAGCGGAATGCCGGGAACATCGACCACACAAACAGTTGTCGTGGTCGGCCACAACTACACCACTCGCGAAGCACCGTTCCGGGCGCTCCGGGTAGTGGAGCCGGGCGATCGAATTCTCCTGGGTACACCGAACGGCGCACTCGAGTACGACGTCGAAACAGTCGGGCCGCTGCACAAAGGTTCGCTGCTGGGCGCTCACGAGTTGCGCGAATCGGTTCCGGGACGGCTGATCCTCGCCAATTGTGATGTCGTCGAAGGAGAGTCGACCGACGACAATTACGTCGTCATCGCCCAGCTGGCAGCGCACTGAATCCGTGGCAGTGCAAGAATAGGTACATGGATTCCCTCGGACTTCTCTCGGAACTGGTAGCTCTCGACACGGTCTCGGGGGAGGCCGCTCCTCAACGGCGGGCGATGGATTCGATTGTCTCGTTGGTTCTCTCACGTGCGCCACAGGCGAAGGTGGAGTCAGACCTGACCGGCAATCATCCCTGGGCCTTGATCACCAACGAAGCTGCACCCTCGGCAGCCAGACTCCTGTTCGCCTGCCACGTGGACACGGTGCCGGTGGGCACTGTCTCCGACTGGGAGTTCGATCCGTATGCCGCACAGGTCGACGGCGAATTGTTCCTCGGCAGAGGGACATCGGATATGAAGGCCGGCCTTGTTGCCGCTACTGCCGCGGTTGTCGACGCTTTCGAACGTGGAGTCCCGGTCGCGCTGTTGCTGACGAGCGACGAGGAAATCGGATCGCTCGGGGCTGTTCGTTCGGCCGACGCCGTTGCGAATCTCGAGGTCGGGGCCGTCATCGTTCCCGAGGCGACCGGCAATCGCATCAACCTGGGGCACCGCGGCGCACTGTGGCTCGAAGTGTCCGTCAAAGGAAAAGCCGCGCACGGGAGTACGCCGCAGCGAGGAACTAACGCCGTCCTCAAACTGCTTGACGTCGTCGACCGAGCCCGGCGTGAGCTTCCGCTGTCGTCCGACGCGTTTCTGGGTGCCGAAACCTGGAACCTCGGCTTGGTCGGCGGGGGTTCGGCTCCGAACATCGTGCCGGACAGTGCACGTGCGGTGATCGATCACCGCACGGTGGGAGACGGCGCCGACCTGCTCGCGTGGTGGCGAGCCCAACCAGAAGTCGACTCGGTGGAGACGTCGATTCATCTGGGAGGTGTGCGTACCGACGCGTCGGATCCGTGGTTGGCTACCTTGCCTATCCCTGTTGCAACCGAACCGGTTTCGTACTTCACCGACGCTTCGGTACTGGCCGCCGCCGCCCCTGGTGCTCCCGTCGTGATCTGGGGCCCTGGCACTCCCTCGCTGATGCATGCGGCCAACGAAAGCGTCAAGGTCTCCGAACTGGACGATGCGATCGCTGCTTACGGTGCGGTTGCCGCCGCTTGGCCGACGGTGGACTGACGGACAATCAGTTCAGGAGCAAGCGCGATGTGGGCTGTCGACTCGGAAGAGTTGTTCATCGCCTGATCCAGAAGTCGCACAGCTTCTTCCGCGATTCTTTCCTGCGGCTGGCCGACGGTGGTCAACGGCGGGTTGCACAATTCAGAGAACGGGATGTTGTCGAAACCGGTGACCAGAACGTCGCCGGGAACGTCGATGCCCAATGCGTGACAGGTCTGCAACACGCCGAGTGCGATCAAGTCGTCGGCGCAGACCAGGGCGTCGGGGCGAGTTTTGCCGGTCAGGATGATGTTGGATGCCGTGCGCCCCCACTCGATCGAGTACTCGCCGAGTTGTGTCCACTCGTCACGAGTTTCGATGCCCATTCGATCCGCGTGGCGGAAGAAGCCGGCCCGGCGAAGTTCTGTTGACGAATTGGTCAGCTCGGAACTGATGAAGGCGGCTGATTGCGCGCCACGCTCCGACAGATGCTCCATCACCAGGGATTGAGCGGCGTCGTCGTCGACGCCGACCCAGTCCGTCTGGGTATCCATTGCAAACCGGTCCAGTTGAACGACCGGAAGCGTTGCGGCGCTGGCTCGGACGGCTTCGGCACTCAGTTCGCCGTGGCACGGGCTGATGATGATTCCGTCCACTTGCCGGGAGACGAGCGACTTGAGCCGCTGCGCTTCCACGTCGGGATCGGAACGAGAATCGCACAGGAACAGTTGTAGGCCGCGCCGAGCGAGGACGTGTTCGACGTTGACCACCAGCGAAGTGAAGAAGGGGTTCGCGATACTCGGAACCACCATTCCGACAGTGTCCGTCCGATTACGACGCAGTGAGCTGGCGATGATGTTTCCCGAGTATCCGAGAGAGTCCGCGGCTCGTTTGATCGTCGCTGCAAGCTCGTCCGAGACAGGGCGGGATCCGGACAGTGCCCGCGACACGGTGGCAGTCGAGACCCCCGCCAGTTCCGCGACATCGCGAATGGTCGCCTTGCGCATGCGTCCCCCGTTTTCTGCTCGATTCGGGTCCGAGGTTATCGAACCGCACGGTCCAGTGTCCCGCATGTAACGCGATTGAGGCAATCGTTTACAAATTCGAATTGTGAAATCCTTGACACAACCCGGTGTTGATCACATAACCTGCTAATTCATCAAGGCAATCGATTACATCGTGTGCAGATCTTGTGCATGGACATACAGCGCAAATCTTGCGCATGGAATGGGGTAGCTGAAGTGACCGCATCACCGCTCGGAGTCTTTCCGCCCAAGCCCTCGGCGCTGGCAGAGATGTTCACCGGCACGCCATCTCTCATCGGGGCCATTCACCTCCCGGCCCTGCCGGGCAGCCCGCACTACACCGGGCAGCCGGTTTCGGAAATTGCTCGCTTCGCCGTCGAGGAAGCACACGCGTATGTCGACAACGGTTTCGACGGGGTAATCGTCGAAAATCACTGGGACATACCGTTCCTCAAGCCCGGCGAACACGGATACGAAACCGCCGCCAGCATGGGAGTCATCACGGCAGCGGTGGTCGGCGAGTTCGGCAAGGCCGTCGGCGTCAGCATCCTGTCCAACGCCGGCGAGTGCGGAGTGGCCGCAGCGTGGGCGGCAGGCGCGAGTTTTGTGCGCGTCAATCAGTGGGCCAATGCCTACATTGCCAATGAGGGCTTCATCGAGGGTCAGGCCGCCAAGACGACGCGCTTCCGCCATCGCATCGGCGCCGACCCGGTCCGGATCTTCGCTGACGTGCACGTCAAACACGGTGCGCATGCCATTGTCGCGGACCGCACTGTCGCGGAACAGACCGAAGACGCCGAGTTCTTCGACGCAGATGTTCTGATCGCGACGGGTTCGCGCACCGGTGACGCCGCTTCGGTCGACGAGGTTTCCGTGATCCGAGACAACACCGTTCTTCCGGTGATCATCGGCTCCGGCATCACGGCTGCCAATGTCGCAGCGCTGATGAAGGAATGCGACGGCGCGATAGTTGCATCCTCGGTGAAGGACAATGGACGCTGGTGGGGACGGGTCGCAGGCGAGAAGGTCCGCGAACTGTCCCGGGCCGCAGGAAAGTAACCATGATTGTCTTTTGTGGATACGCCAACAACGATGTGACGGTACATGTCCCACACGTACCGGTACTCGGTGAGCGCGTTCAGGCAACGGCCATCAGTCAGATCGACGGTGGAATGAATGCAAATGCTGCGGTATCCGCGGCCAGAATGGGCGCGCAAGTGATCTTTGCCGGTGCCGTGGGCCCGGACGCGCGGTCCACCGAGTTTCTCGAATCCCTCGAGGCAGATGGCGTCGACACCAGTTGGTCGCCGCGAGATGCGTTCCTGTCGACGGCAGTTGTTCTCATCGCGCAGGACGGCGATCGCTCCATCATCAGCCAGGACGACCCGAATGATGCCGAACGCATCGGAGTTGTCGTCACCCGATTGGCCGCTGCCGGCGGTGGACGACTGTTCCTCGACGGATACCGTGCGGTCTTCCTCCCGGATGAATTACCGGGAAGCGTAAGTCTGGTAATCGATCTGGACGGTTGTGAAAACAAAGCCGCGGCACTGCGCGCGTTCGCTCTGGCCGACCACGTCGTCGTAGGGCGTGCCCTGTGGGAAGGCGAGTTCGGGATCGGTTTCGACCAGTGGCAGACTCTGGCCGCCGAGCACCACACCCACCTGCTGGTGACCGACGGCTCGCGAGGTTGGACACTGGCCACACCGGACGGCGAGGTGACGAGCGAACCGGCAGTAGTGGTCGACGTCGTCGATGCCGTCGGGGCCGGTGATTGCTTCGGCGGTACGTACATCGCTTTTGTCGACGCCGGGCGCTCACCGGTGGACGCCGCACGACTCGCCGGGGCATCGGCTGCATTGGCTTGCGCCACCGCAGGCCCCCGCGGATGCCCCACCCGAGATGAATTGGACAGCTTCACAGCAACATTGACCCCTCACACCCTTTTGGAGACTCGATGATGAAACGTGCATTGCCTCTGGCGCTGGGAGCTGCAGTCGCGCTCACGCTCACCGCTTGTGACTCGGCTTCGTCGAGTGACTCGAAGGACGCATCGGGGGGCTCGTCCATCCCGCAGCCGACCCGGGTCGCCGAAAGCTGTGACGGGACGAACGGCAAGCTCAAGGTCGGTCTGGTGACCATCAACCTCCAGGCGCTGTACTTCAACCAGATCAACAATGCCGCGAAGAACGTCGCGGACAAGGCAGGCGTCGACCTGCAGATCATCAGCGGCAACGACGATTCCGTCGCGCAGGCCAACGCCTTCGACAATCTGATCGCCGCCGGAGTCGACGCGATCATCGTCGATGCAATCGACACGGACGGAATCAAGCCGTCGGTGGTCAAGGCCAAGAACGCGGGCATCCCCGTCGTCGCGGTGGACGCGACCATCGACGATCCGGCACTGTCGACTCAGGTCGGTACGGCCAACGCCGAGGGCGGTGCCAAGATCGGAAACACCTTGGCCGACGTCGCGAACAACACCGGAACGGTCGGTATCGTCGGCGCGCTCAACAGCACTGTCCAGTTGGAGCGGCAGAAGGGCTTCACGGAGACCGTGACCGGCCGCGGAATGACCGTCGGCACCGTCGTGGACGGACGTAACATTCAGGAGAACGCACAGACCGCAGCGGAGAACCTGCTGACCGGCGGTGGCGACATGAAGTACGTCTACGCAACCGGTGAGCCGGCACTGATCGGTCTCGTCGCGGCGGTCAACAGTCAGAAGGCGCAGGATCGCATCGAAGCAGTCGGTTGGGATCTTTCGGATCAGGCGGTAGGCGGACTCAAAGCCGGTTGGCTTAAAGGCGTGGTCCAGCAGAACACCTTCGAATTCGGCCATGAGGCAATGAATTCGGCAATCGACCTGGCTTGCGGACGCGGCGCTCCGGCAAACATCCCGGTTCCCACCCAGATCGTGACCCCGGAGAACGTGGCCGACTACATGTACTACTTGGAGAAGTAATCATGGCACCTCCACTGATCGAACTCTCGGGCATCACCAAGTCGTACGGACCGGTGAAGTCCCTTCAAGGAGTGGACCTTCGGCTGGCGAAGGGTGAAGTACTCGGAGTGGTCGGCGACAACGGCGCCGGTAAGTCCACTCTGATGAAGATTCTCGCCGGTGCGGTTCAGCACGACGGCGGCGAAATGCGCGTCAACGGTGAACCAGTGCGCTTTTCGACGCCTCTCGACGCCCAGCAGAAAAAGATCGGAATCGTCTACCAGGATCTGGCTCTGTGCGACACGCTGGATGTCGCCAGCAACCTGTTCCTCGGCAGAGAACCGCGAAAAGGCCCCTTCCTCGACCGGCATGCCATGCACGAGAAGGCGGCTCACATTCTTGCCGACCTGCATGTCAAGGTGAAGTCGACCTACCAGGAGATCGGGCAACTGTCCGGCGGACAGCGGCAAACCGTCGCGATCGCCCGCGCAGTCTCCTTCCGCCCAGACGTACTGATCCTCGACGAGCCCACCGCAGCGCTTGCCGTCGCCGAGGTCGAGTCGGTGCTCAAGCTGATCACGGACGTCGCAGCGGCCGGCGTGGGCGTCATTCTCGTGACACACCGCCTGCAGGACCTGTTCCGCGTGTGTGACCGAATCACGGTCATGTACGAGGGGCAGAGTGTCGACGACGTTCCGATCGGCGACCTCAACATCGAGTCCCTCGTCGGACTCATCACTCGAACTCCGGTGCCGCAACGGACATCGGCAGCAACACAGGGAGCCACGGCATGACCACTCTCGAGAAGACCCAGGCGCCGATCGAGCGCAAGCTCGCCGCGAAACCCTCCTTGTGGGACAGCGTCAACAAGCCCACCCTCGCGATGCTGGCGGTGACAGTTGCTGTCGCAGCCGTCTTCTCGGCGACCACGTCGTCGTTCCTGACATTCACGAACCTGTCGAACCTGGCAACCCAGATCGCTCCGGTTCTGATCATCGCGGTGGCGATGACTTTCGTGATCACGGCAGGTCAGATCGACCTGTCCGTCGGTGCGATCGTCGCGTTCGTCGCGGCGATGAGTGCCGAGCTTATCCAGGCCGGCGTCGATTCGTCCCTGGTCTTCGTCGCCGCCCCGGTGATGGGTGCGGCCTGGGGCCTGGTCAACGGATGGCTCGCTGCCTATCAGGGTATTCCGCCGTTCATCGTGACTCTGGCGACGATGTCCGTCATTCGCGGTATCGCGCTGTATCGGACCGAAGGATTCTCCGTTCCGGTTCCTGCCGACACTTACTTCGCGAAGCTCGGAACTGCTGAGTTCCTCGGGTTCTCCGCCAGCGCCTGGATTGCTCTCGTCGTCGTGGTCATCGGAGCAATTGCGCTCAACCGCATGCGCTTCGGGCGCTATGTCACCGGTATCGGCTCCAACGTCGAATCCGTGCGACGGTCCGGCGTCAACACGCGTCGTGTGCTCATGATGACGCTCGTCTTCACCGGCTTGGCTGCCGGTATCGCGGGACTGCTGATCGCGGCTCGACTGGGCTCGGGTTCGGCCAACTCCGCAACGGGATTCGAGCTCACCGTGATCACCGCGGTGGTTCTCGGTGGCACCAATCTCTTCGGCGGTCGCGGCACCGTGATCGGTACCGTCATCGGCGCCGTCCTGACCGGAATCATCGCCAACGGATTGACCCTGCTCGGCGTGAGCCCGTTCCTGACGCCGATCATCACCGGTGTCGTTCTGCTACTGGCCATCTGGATCAACATGCGCGGACACACGCTGAGCGCGCTGTGGCGACACCTGCAGTCCGCACCGTCGGGGCCCGCACGCTCATGAGCAAGGTTCGTACTGTCACGGGAACTGTGGACAGCTCGGAACTCGGACTGGTTCTCCCACACGAACATCTGCACAACGACGTCACCGGTGCGTACACCGAGGCCCCGGATCCGGTTGTGGCACAGCGGTTGGCCGGTCCGGTACGCGCCGAGGATGCCTGGCTTCTTCACGACAATCCGTACTACAGTCTCGACAATTGTCGAGTCGACGACGGATCGGCCGTGGTGGAAGACCTTGCGGACTTCGCCCGCCTCGGTGGTCGGACGATCGTCGATCTGACACCGCCGGGACTGGGCCGGGCACCGGAGAAGCTGGCGGAGTTCTCGCGAAAGTCAGACGTGCGAGTGATCATGGGTTCAGGGTGGTACCTCGAGACGACCCATCCGGTCGAGGTCCACGAACTCGGTGTCGACGATCTGGCAGGTTCGCTCGTCGAGGAGTTCGATCCGGCAAAGGAATTGGCTCCTGGCGTGATCGGGGAGATCGGAGTCTCCCCGCTCTTCACTCAGAACGAGGCGAAAGCGTTGCGGGCGGCATGCATCGCCCAGCGCGAGGTGGACGTGCCCCTGTTCGTCCACCTTCCGGGCTGGCAGCGCGTGGGACATCACGTCGTCGACATCGTGGTCGACGAGATGGGCGTCGATCCGCAAGCAGTGGTCCTGTGCCACATGGACCCGTCCGGACACGACGCCGACTACCAACGATCGCTCGCCGACCGCGGTGTCTTTCTCGAGTTCGACATGATCGGGATGCCTTTCGATTTCCCCGGCGAGGGTCTTTCTCCGCATCCGGCGGAAACAGCCACTGCGGTAGCCGGATTGGTCACCTCCGGTCACGCATCACAGCTCCTGCTCAGTCACGACCTCTTCCTCAAATCAATGCTCAGAAAGCACGGCGGAAACGGATTCTCCTACGTACCACTCGCCTTCGCCGCCCGATTGGTGCGCGCAGGCGTAGATCCCCAGCAAGTGTCCGCATTGATGCGAGACAACCCGAGGTCGCTCTTCGAGCAGGCCGCGAAAGGAAACAGAAGCAGTCATGGGTAAACGAGTACTGATCGCCGGCGAGAGCTGGATGACGACGTCGACGCACGTCAAGGGCGTCGACGAGTTCAGTGTCCATTCCTACGTCGAGGGAGTCGGCCCGCTTCGGGATGCGCTCACCTCACGTGGCCACGACGTGACACACATGCCCGCACACCTGGTGCCGACGCAGTTCCCCGGTACCGCAGAAGCACTGTCGCAGTTCGACGTCGTCGTTCTCTCCGACATCGGAGCGAACTCGCTGCAGCTGGCTCCCGGCGTGTTCGACCAGTTCCGCGCCGGCGAGGATCGCCTTGTCGCGCTTCGTGACTGGGTGAACGCCGGCGGCTCACTGATGATGATCGGTGGTTACCTCTCGTTCTCCGGGTTCCAGGCGCGAGCAGCTTTCCGCCAGACCGCGATCGCCGAGGTACTGCCCGTGACGATGCTGGCCGAAGACGATCGCGTCGAGACACCGGCTGGGATCGTTCCCACCGTCGTCGATGCTGCTCACCCGGCTCTCGGTGGTGCCGGCGATTCCTGGCCGGCGCTCCTGGGATACAACCGCGTCGTCGCGAAGGACGGTGCCGTGGTTCCCGCCACCATCAACGGCGATCCGCTTGTCGCTGCCGGTGAATACGGCGCCGGACGGTCGATCGTCTTCACCTCGGACTGCTCGCCGCACTGGGCTCCGCCGGAGTTCTGTGAGCAGTGGCCCGGATACACCGACCTGTTCGACGGCTTGATCAGTTGGGTCGCCGGCGAATGAGTCGCTCCTCAGACCTGCTCGCGCGGCAGCAGAGTAATCTCGCTGCCGCGCGGGCGGTTCCATTCATCGAGGACACCATCGGCGGGACGTTGAGTGATGAGGGATTCCGCCGGTACCTCGTGATCGAAGAGGCATTTGTACTGACGGCCGTCAAGGTGTTGGGGTTGGTGGTCGCCGAATCCCCGACGCTCGACGACGCGCTCGACCACGTGACGTCGATGTCGAACCTGGTGGGCGAGCAGCGCGAGTATTTCGCGCACTTGCGTTCCCGCTTCCCGTACGAGGGTGACGCAGCGGCGCTGGTCGAGGAGTCGGCCGTGCTGTCCACGCACGCCTTGGCCCTCGCTCGCGAAGAGGGCAGGGCGGCGGCGCTGGTGGGCATGTACGCCGCGGAAACCCTGTATCTGTCGTGGTGCCGGGAGGCGGCGGCAGTGAAGGTAGATCGCGAACCAGCGTTGCAGGACTGGGTGGACATGCATGTCGCTCCGCCGTTCGTGTCCCAGGTGGCAGTGCTGGCGTGCGAAGTGGACGCCATGCCGAAGTCCGTGAGCGACGAGGACCTGGATCGGTGGTTCTCGGGCATGCTGGCCGCAGAGATCGATTTTCACAACGTGGCGGTGTGAGGTACTGCTGTGCGCCTTTATTAACCCCCGGCGGTTAATAAAGGCGCACAGCAAAAGGCCCGTAGGTCGCTTTCGCAACCTACGGGCCTCTTCTTTGTAGCGGGGACAGGATTTGAACCTGCGACCTCTGGGTTATGAGCCCAGCGAGCTACCGAGCTGCTCCACCCCGCGTCGGTGTGAAACCAACAGTACACGACTTCTGGAGGCGCAATTACCACCCCCTGTCACCGGCTGGAGTGCGCGCTTTCCGAGTAGTAACCGCGGATGTGTCCGACTATGCGCTGACGTGCGAGTTCGCCGTCACCCGCGTTGACCGCATCCACCAATCCTCGGTGTTCGTCACGCAGTCGCCTGCAGGTGCTCGGCCAGGTGTCGATCTGGACGCCCGCGAGAACGTAGGCCTCGATGGACTCGCGCAGGCCGGTCATCATGGCTGCGATCACCTGATTGCCCGCCGCGTCGGCGAGCGCCACGTGGAACTGTGCGTCGAGTAGCAAGAATTCCTCGGCCGAGAGAGCTGCGTCCTCCATCGAGTCGAGCAGTTCGACGGCCGCGCGGAGGTCGGGTGTCGGGGTCCGCGATGCCAGGGACTGCATCACCTCGGATTCGAGAACGAGTCGTGTCTTCACCACATCCGAGACCGGAAAGCCTTGTGCTGCAACCTGCATCCGCATCAGCATGGTCATACCGCCGGTCGGTTTGGCCACGATCATCGCGCCGGACGTCGGGCCGGAGCCAGTCTGCGCCTTGAGGAGGCCGAGTGCTTCCATGACCCGCAACGCTTCTCGGACCGATGACCGTCCGACGCCCAACTCTGCTGCCAGAATTCTCTCTCCCGGCAGGCGCTGGCCAGGAGACACCTCGCCTGAAACGAGCCGACGTTCGAGGTGGCTCAGTACTTGTTCCCACGCTCGCGGGCTCGGCTCGGTCGGCATGAGGCAAGAGCATAACCGGGTGGACGCCGTTTATGGGGTGGCCTGTCCGGGGATGTATTACTGTGGTCAGACCACACCGACAGATTGCGGGGAACCACATGCGAGTAGCGCTGTTCGCCACCTGCATCGGGGACACGATGTTTCCCGACGCCGTCAAGGCCACCGCCCTCCTGCTCACCCGTCTCGGGCACGACGTCGTGTTTCCGTCCGGGCAGACCTGCTGCGGGCAGATGCACGTCAATACCGGCTATCAGCCGGGCGCACTACCGCTGGTCGCGAACTACGCCGACACCTTCGGTGATGCGTCGATCGACGCGGTTGTCGCACCATCGGGGTCGTGCGTCGGTTCGGTCCGTCATCAACACGAGATCGTCGCCGAGCGCTACGGCACCGCGTCGCTGTGTGGACAGGTGCAGACCGTGAAGGCAAAGACGTACGAGCTTTCCGAATTCCTCGTGGACGTTCTCGGGGTCACCGATGTGGGCGCGTACTTCCCGCACCGGGTCACCTATCACCCGACCTGTCACTCACTGCGCATGTTGAGGGTGGGGGACAAGCCACTTCAGTTGCTGCGCAACGTCCGCGACATCGATCTGGTCGAACTCCCCGAAGCAGATTCCTGCTGTGGATTCGGCGGCACCTTCGCCATCAAGAATGCGGAGACTTCGACGGCCATGCTGGCGGACAAGATTCGCCACGTTGCGGACACCGGCGCCGAATTCTGCAGCGCCGGAGACTCGTCGTGCCTCATGCATATCGGCGGCGGTATGTCGCGACTGCAGATGGGCGCCAAGACCATTCACCTCGCGGAGATTCTGGCGTCGGTGGAAAGCCGGGTGCACGCATGAGCGCTGTGACGCTGGGTCTGCCCAGCTTCCCGCCGAGGTCGCCCGAGGGTGCAGGGTTCCTGCGAGGTACTGAGAAATTCCCCGTCGCAGCACATCACGAGCTGGCCAACGCGCAACTGCGACGCAATATCGGCAAGGCGACGCACACCATCCGTGCCAAGCGCATCAACGTGACTGGAGAGCTTCCCGATTGGGAAGACCTGCGTGATGCGGGTTCGGCGATCAAGGCCGACGTCATGGCGCGGTTGCCGGAACTGCTCGAACAGTTCGAAGCTGCAGTCATCGCGCGCGGTGGGCAGGTGCATTGGGCGGCGGATGCCAACGAGGCCAACGCCATTGTGACCGAACTTGTCAAAGCCACCGGCTCCGACGAGGTCATCAAGGTCAAGTCGATGGCCACGCAGGAGATCGGTCTCAACGAGCATCTCGAAGCCCACGGAATCACCGCCTACGAGACCGATCTCGCGGAATTGATCGTCCAGCTCGGCCATGACAAACCGTCGCACATCCTGGTTCCCGCGATCCATCGCAACAGGTCCGAGATTCGGGAGATATTCCTTCGCGAGATGCCAGATGTCGATCCGAACCTCGGGGAGAACCCGGCCGAACTTGCCGCAGCTGCACGAAAGTTCTTACGCCACAAGTTCATGACGACGCCGGTCGCCGTCTCCGGCGCCAATTTCGGCATCGCGGACACGGGCACTCTGACCGTCGTGGAGTCGGAGGGCAACGGGCGAATGTGCCTGACGCTGCCGAAAACACTGATCACCGTGATGGGCATCGAGAAGATTCTGCCGACGTATCAGGATCTGGAGGTCTTCCTGCAACTGCTGCCGCGGTCCTCGACGGGCGAGCGGATGAACCCGTACACCTCCATGTGGACCGGCGTCACGCCCGACGACGGTCCACAGGAGTTCCACCTGGTCCTCCTCGACAACGGTCGGACTGCCGCGCTTGCCGACAAGATCGGGAGGGAAGCCCTGAGCTGCATACGGTGCTCGGCGTGTCTGAACGTGTGCCCGGTCTACGAGCGCACCGGCGGTCACGCCTACGGATCGACCTATCCGGGACCGATCGGCGCGGTGCTGACTCCGCAGCTCGCGGGCATGCATGGCAAAGACGATCCCAACTCGACGCTTCCCTTTGCCTCGAGTCTGTGCGGTGCGTGCTTCGACGCCTGCCCGGTCAAGATCGACATACCCTCGCTGCTCGTCGAATTGCGTCACCAAAAGGTCGAGCAATCCGGTGTCACAGCAGAGTCTTTGGCGATGAAAGCCGCCT
The DNA here is from genome assembly GCF_040546695.1 of Rhodococcus sp. OAS809. NCBI lineage: Bacteria > Bacillati > Actinomycetota > Actinomycetes > Mycobacteriales > Nocardiaceae > Rhodococcus > Rhodococcus sp. OAS809. The sequence continues at coordinate 4,960,710 of NZ_JBEPOI010000002.1, forward strand.
CTCTGGCGATGTCGACCGAGGGCCGGTGGACGTTGGCTCAGAAAGCTGCCGGGCTCGGACGCGTCGTGGCCGGCAGGAAAGGGAAGATCTCTACGTTGCCACCTCCATTGAACGGTTGGACAGCTGCCAGAGACATTCCCGCACCTCCCAAGCAGACCTTCCGATCCTGGTGGGACTCCGACGAAGGCCGCGCGGCATTGGACGAGGCTCGTCGTGACGGGAAGGCGGACAGATGAATTCACGTGAAGTGGTGCTCGGACGCATTCGTGATGCCATCACCTTGGCGCCCGCCCGCGAAGGCGAGATACCGCGAAACTACCGGACTGGCAGAACCATGTCCGACGGGGAACTCATCGATTTGTTCGTCGACCGTCTGGTGGACTACAAGGCGCACGTTCACCATTGCGCTGCAACAGAAGTCGCCGAGGCCGTCGCCGGAATACTGAGAGAGCGCGGACTACACACTCTGGGGATCCCCGCCGGCCTCGACCGATCATGGGTAGCCGGATTCGACGGAACGCTGGTGGTGGACAGCCCGGACGTACCGGCTCCTGAACTCGAGAACCTCGACGCCGTTGTCACCGGCTCGAAGGTATCGTGCGCCGAAACCGGCACCATCTTCCTCGACGCCGGTCCATCACAGGGACGCCGTGCGTTGACACTGGTACCGGACACACACATCTGCGTCGTGTATCGCAGCAGTGTGGAAGTGGGAGTGCCGGAGGCGATTGCGAAGCTGACACCGGAGCGCCCCACCACCATGATCAGCGGCCCGTCGGCGACCTCCGACATCGAACTCGAGCGCGTCGAAGGTGTCCATGGTCCGAGGAATCTTCACGTCGTCATCGTCGACGGTTGATTCCCGTCGAGCGGGAACTCGGAGGCAGCGGGCCACATCAGCGTCTAACGTCCCGGCCATGACACAACTGTTGGCAGGCAAGGTCGTTTTCATCACCGGTGCAGCGCGGGGTCAGGGACGCAATCACGCGATTCGACTCGCGCAGGAAGGTGCAGACGTCATCGCTGTCGACGTGTGCGCGTCGGTGTCCGAAGACGTGGGTTACGCGGCCGCGACTGAAGCCGACCTCGAAGAAACGGCTCGTCTCGTGCGCGCGGAGGGGCGCGAGATCGTCACCGCTGTAGCGGACGTCCGTGACCTCGAGGCGCTGCGGGCGGCGGTGGCGTCGGGCGTCGACAAGTTCGGTCGCCTCGACGTCGTGATTGCCAATGCGGGCATCGCTACGTGGAACCGTTTCTGGGAGATGCCTGAAGAACAGTGGTCGACGCTGGTGGACATCAATCTCAATGGTGTCTGGCGCACGATGACAGCTGCGGTTCCTGCAATGATCGAAGCCGGCAACGGTGGTTCCATCGTGATTGTGAGCAGTGCTGCCGGCGTCGCCGAAGCGCCCGGCTGCGCGCACTACTCGGCGGCCAAGCACGGCCTCGTGGGTTTGGCTCGTACTGCTGCAACGGAATTGGGAAGCTTCGACATTCGAGTCAACAGCATCCACCCTGGCGCGGTGGAGACCGAGATGGGCAACGATCCCAACGTCGGTAAGGTACTCACTACTCATCCGGAGTACATGAACTCGTACAAGTGGCCGCTCACGTCCGTCCCGCGCACCACCGTCGAGGACATCTCCAACGCCGTCGTCTACCTCGCGACGGACCTCTCCCGCGCGGTCACCGGGACGAAGATCGTCATCGACATGGGTCAGACGATGGCGTAGTTGCGCTCAGAGGAGATTGAACTGCGCGACCTCGATGGTGTTCTCGACTGCCTCCGAGAGTGTGCGAATACGTTCGTCGGCGCCTGGCGCGGTCAAAATCGCCAGGCGATCGGCGTCACCCATTGGAATGCTCCTGGCGAGGGCATACAGCCGAGAACCCAGCGGATCCAAGGGATCCGGTGGGACGGGCATTCGCGGAGTCTGTTCGCCGGCCCGAAGTGCGAGCTTTCCCAGCATTCCGTACATGAACTCGATGCGCTCGAGGAGCGAGTCGTATTCGTAAGCAGTGACTGGTGTTCCGTTGTTCTCGTCAGGCCACAATTCGACCTCGGCAAGTGGGTAGGGATCGTCTGGCAGCCATCGATTGACCCGGATGCGGTCTTCGGTCCGGCAATACAACTGATACCGCCCGGCACCCATGGCGACATGAGACTCGATCCGAGCCAGAGTGCCGACGTCGTGACGTGATTCGCCGCCACCGACCTCGTGGCCACGAGCGATGAGCACTACTCCGAACAGTGGGCCGTCGGCAGCTTCGAGAACGTTCTCGACCAGTGCGCGATACCGAGGTTCGAAGATGTTCAGGGGCAACACCTCACCCGGTAGCAAAGCGGAGCCGAGCGGAAACATGGGGAAGATGGGCATCAGGGGATTCTCAACCTCGGAATCGGAGGGGCGGGGAAATCGCCGGGGCGATCGATTTCGGCGAGCAGGTGTTCGGACCACGTCAGTAGACCGGGGATATCGAGGCCGTGCGGACTCTCGACCTCGTAGTGCCTGATGCGGTCGTGACCCTGGCCGAGGAGTGAGACGGCGCCGGTGTTGTTGCCCCGAAGCAGATGGGTGAGCCCGACGGCCAACTGAGCCAGTCCCTGCCACAGGTCACGTTCCTCGGGCGGCGCGCTTTTCCACGTTCCTTCGAGAATCTCGTGTGCGTGGAAAGGCATGCCGTGGTCGAGGAGGCGCTGCGCCTCGGTGATCGACTCGTCTGGTGGCAGGCGTACATCGTCCGGAATGCGCGGGACACCGCCCGCTGCGTCGCGTGGCAGTGGACGTCCGAGTCCGTCACGGGGCCGCGAATTGAGGGGTTTCCCAGCGGCGTCCCGGTCGCGTTCGGTCATACACTCAGCCTAACGGCAGCGCCTCGGCCGAACTCGCCAAAAGTTTTTTCGAGTCGCCTGTCGATTCCGGGGAGAACCGTTCGTCGTCATGTTGTAAGGCAAGAAAGCCGCAAGAAAAACAACAGACCAAGGAGTCAGTCATGAAGTACATGTTGCTCATCTACACCGCACCCGGCGGAGACACCGAACCCCAGTGCACGTTCGAGGACTGGCAGCAATACGACAAGGAAATGAAGGACGCCGGCATCTGGGTGTCCGGCGATGCTCTCGCCGACCTGACCACCACGACGACGGTTCGAGTCTCGCAGTCCGGGGAAAAGACCGTCACTGACGGACCCTTCGCTGAAACCCGTGAGATCCTCGGCGGCTACGACGTCATCGACGTCCCTGATCTGGATGCGGCGCTGGCCTGGGCCGCGCGGTGCCCCGGCGCGCGCGACGGCGGCAGCGTCGAGGTGCGTCCACTGGCCGGGTTCGGGGACTGATTCGCCGTGGACGAGCAGGCCGAGAACTCCATCGAGTCAGTGTTCCGGGAGGAACGCGGACGACTCTTGGCCTCGCTCGTCCGCCGCTTCGGTGATCTGGATCTGGCCGAGGAAGTCACCTCCGAAGCCGTCGAGGCCGCGTTGGTGCACTGGCCCGTGGACGGAGTGCCGGCTAAACCCGGCGCCTGGCTGCTGACCACGGCGCGTCGTAAAGCCGTCGACAGGCTTCGTCGTGATCAGGCCTATGCGGCGCGATTGGCGGTGATGCAGGTGGACGCCGATCGTGCCGACCCGGCGCCGCCCACAGTCGACGGAGAACTTCCCGACGAGCGGTTGCAGCTGTTCTTCACCTGCTCGCACCCAGCGCTGGCCGAGGACGACCGAATCGCACTCACCTTGCGTTGCCTCGGCGGGTTGACGACGCCCGAAGTCGCTCGGGCCTTCCTCGTTCCTTCGGCGACGATGGCGCAGCGGATCGTGCGCGCGAAGAAGAAAATCCGTCAGGCTCGGATTCCCTTCCGCACTCCCAGCGCCGAAGAACTCCCGGAACGTTTGCCCGGTGTTCTGCAGGTGATCTACTCGGTGTTCACCGAGGGGTACGCAGCGAGTTCGGGTCCGGATCTGCAACGCGTAGACCTGGCGGTGGAGGCGATCAGGCTGGCGAGGATCTTGCGCGCATTGCTTCCCGATGAGCGCGAGATCGCCGGGTTGCTTGCATTGATGCTTCTCGTCCACGCGCGTCGGGATGCCCGTACCGACGCCGCCGGCGGGATCGTGCTCCTCGAAGACCAGGATCGCGGGTGTTGGGACCAGCCGATGATCGAGGAAGGCAGCGACCTCGTCGTAGTCGCGTTGACCGGGGGAGCGCCGGGGCCGTACGGGGTGCAGGCCGCCATCGCCGCATTGCATGACGAGGCCGCAGATGTGGAGAGCACCGACTGGCCACAGATCTGCGCTCTCTACGGAGTGCTCCTCACGCTGACTCCGTCGCCGGTCGTGGCCGTCAATCGGGCAGTAGCGTTGGCGATGCGCGACGGCGAGGAAGTCGGGCTGACTGCGCTGGAGGAACTGGCAGCGGAGCCCAAACTTGCCGACTACCATCCGTATCACCTTGCACGAGCCGAACTACTTGCTCGGTTGGGGCGCACCGACGCAGCGGCATCCGCGTACCGACAAGCTCTGAAACTCGTTGGTACGGAACCGGAGCGGGCCTACCTGGAGCGTCGGTTGGGTGAGATCTCGGACTGATCGGCTCCTATCGAGGGACGTCGAGATCGAAGTACAGGGTCTCGGACCAGTAACCGAGGCCGAGTTCGCGTAGCGGTTCCTCGACGCTCTCCTGAGTCGGCGTGAACAGTCGCTCCCAGAAGCGCGGCTTGGCGGGTGCGAGTGTGGCCAGCGCCGCCTCCATCTCGGCGTCGATGTCCGCCAGACCGGTCATCAGGGCCGTGCCCTGTTCGGCGAACGGTTCGTCGTCCATGTCGAAGATCTCGCCGCACTCGAGGACGAAGTAGTGGTCGGGTTCGGTGTGGCTGCGCAGGAAACGCAGCGCATCGCCGGCCATCGTGCCGAGTTCGGGGTGATCGATGCGGCCGAGGAAGTCTTCGAGCCGGGCGATACCAGGACCACAGGGCGCGGTGACCGCGATCAGGTCGGGGGTGTCGTCCCAGATGATCGACTGTTGGGCGAAGGGATTCACGGACACAAGGATCCGTGGGACCAGCGGTATCGCGTACGACCACTCCGAGATTCCTTTGAGTCCACGGGTGCGAGCGGCAGCCGGATTCTCATGCGGGGCAACAGGGGTCGAGTAGAGATAGGTGCGGTTGGCCACTGGCCGAGTCCTTTCTGCGGTCGGCGTCACCTGATTCGGGCGGCGCCCACCATCCTCAATGCCAGGTCTCCGTACAGTTTTCCGATGTCTTCCGGATTCGTGTAGTTGCCGGCCGGGAACCAGCGGCACACGTCGACGCACAGGGACATCAAGGCGAGGGTGACGCCTTCGGCATCAGGGATCGTGAAATCGCCCGACTGCACGCCGGCATCGACAACCTCCCGGACCACCCGCGTCGTGCTGCGGCGAAGCGCGACGACGGTTCGGTAGTGCTCTGGTGTGAGGGCAGTGAGTTCGTACTGGACAACGCGAGCGAGTGAATGGTGCCCGGCCTGCCAACTGGCGAAGGTGCTGATCAGTTCCTGCAAACGAACGGACGGTTCTTCACCAGGTCGGTCGGCGCCCTCGACCACCTTCAACGCTTCGGTGTGGCCTTCGAAGCTGATCGCGAAAAGCAGTTCTTCTTTCGAGCGGTAGTGCGGGTACATGGCGGCGGGACTCATGTCGAGTCGCGCGGCGATGTCACGGGTGGTGGTGCCGCCGTAGCCGGCAGAGGCAAAAGCGTCCACGGCTGCCGCGCGGATACGGGCCGCAGCTTTGGAGGGGCTGATCACCACGTCAGGTGAATCGCTCACGGTTTCCTCCAGGTGTGACGGATTTCGATGTTGACAATATCCCGCTCTCGATTCACTATAAGCAGGTGCTTAGATTCTAAGCGAATGCTTAGGAACATCGTTACGTGTGGCTTTGCCACGCCGAAAGGAAGCAACTCGTCATGCGTCGCACTCTGTACGGACCCGATCACGAGGCATTTCGCGAATCTGCTCGCGAATTCGTCAACCGGAACATCCTTCCGGTCGCAGAGAAGCTGATCGACCAGCGCTTCATCGATCGTGAAATCTGGCTCGAAGCGGGACGCAACGGCTTCCTCGGACTCGAGGTTCCGGAGGCGTACGGCGGAAGCGAAGCCGGCGACTACCGCTTCAACGCGGTTCTGGCCGAAGAGCTCTCGCGCGCCAGTGCAGCTGTTGCCTCGAGCTTCGGCATTCACGCCGACGTCGTTGCTCCCTACCTCGTTCAGCTCACCACCGAAGAGCAGAAGCAGCGTTGGCTGCCCAAGTTCTGCACCGGTGAGATGCTGACGGCCATCGGCATGACCGAGCCTTCCGGTGGATCCGACCTCGCCTCGCTCAAGACCACTGCGGTCAAGGACGGCGACGACTGGATCATCAACGGCTCCAAGACCTTCATCACCAACGGCTACAACGCCGACCTCGTGATCGTGGCGGCTCGGACCAGTCCCGAGAAGAAGTCCAAGGGCATCACCCTCTTTGCCGTCGAGACCGGCATGGAAGGCTTCGAGCGCGGACGCAAGCTCGACAAGGTCGGCCAGCACGAGTCCGATACCGCCGAACTGTTCTTCGAGAACGTTCGCGTGCCGTCCACCAACATCATCGGTGAGATCGACCGCGGCTTCATCCACATGATGGAAATGCTGCCGCAGGAGCGCGTCGGCGCTGCGGTGTCCAACATCGCGCACGCCGCTCCGATCCTCGAAGAGACGCTGCAATATGCCAAGGACCGCAAGGCTTTCGGTCAGCCGATCGGCTCGTTGCAGTGGAACAAATTCCTTCTCGCGGATCTCGTCACCCGCATCGAGGTCACCCAGGCCTACGTCGACAACTGCGTCGCGGCACACGCTGCCGGCGAGCTGACCGCCATCGACGCCGCCAAGGCTAAGTGGTGGACCGCGCAGGTGCAGAACGAGGTCCTCGATCACTGCGTTCAGTTGCACGGTGGCTACGGCTTCATGACCGAGTACCGCGCCGCTCGCGCGTGGATGGACGCCCGCGTCACCAAGATCTGGGCCGGATCCAACGAGATCATGAAGGAACTCATCGGCCGCGATCTCGGCCTGTAATTTCGCAACTGCAGTCGATACGTCACTGCAACCGCCACTTCCCGAACCCGACGACACAGGAGCATCACCGCGCATGTCTGTTCTCGACAAGTTCTCTCTGACCGATCGAGTGGTCATCGTGACCGGTGCGTCGTCGGGCCTCGGGGTGGCGTTTGCGAAAGCCGCAGCAGAGGCCGGCGCGGACGTCGTCCTCGCTGCTCGCCGCGTCGACAAGCTCGAAGACACGGCCAAGCTCGTGCGTGACGCAGGCCGCGAAGCATTGTGTGTGGCCACCGACATCGTCGATCCGGCTCAGGCTCAGAACATGGTCGACGCCGCGATGGAGAAGTTCGGCCGCGTGGACGTGCTGGTCAACAACGCCGGCGTCGGAACTGCCGTTCCGGCGACCCGCGAGACCCCGGACCAGTTCCGCGCCGTCATCGACATCAACCTCAATGGGTCCTACTGGGCAGCGCAGGCCTGCGGCCGCGTCATGCTCCCGGGCAGCTCCATCGTCAACATCTCGAGCATTCTCGGATTGACGACCGCCGGACTCCCGCAGGCCGCCTATGCGGCGAGCAAGGCAGGCGTCATCGGATTGACCCGCGACCTCGCACAGCAGTGGGGAACGCGCAAGGGCATTCGCGTCAACGCGATCGCGCCCGGCTTCTTCAAGTCGGAAATGACGGACCAATACAACGACGGTTACTTGGACGCGATGGCTCCGCGCCTGATCCTCGGCCGCATGGGCGATCCGGAAGAGCTCGCGGCCACCATGGTGTGGCTCGCGTCCGAGGCCGGCGGATACGTCACCGGTCAGACCATCGCCGTCGACGGAGGAATCACCATCACCTGACGCCGATGCCGAGATGTCGCCGGCTTTGCCGTATAAGTAGCTGGTGACCTCTCGCGCCGAACCTCAGGAGAACTGGGAAGACCGTCCGCCACCATCCATGGCTGCGACGGAGCTTCTGCGTGACCTGCCGGTGACTGCCCGCGGCGTCCGTACCAGGGCTTCTCTGGTCGCAGCGGCTCGAACGGTGTTCGAGCGCGCAGGGTATCTCGACGCCCGTCTCACGGACATCACCAAGGAAGCGAACTGCTCCACCGGCACGTTCTACACCTACTTCGACAACAAAGAGCAGATCTTCGCCGCAGTTCTCGACGTCGCGCAGGAAGACATGCTGCACCCAGGCATGGGACGGGTCCGCGACGTCGACAATCCGTATGCGGTCCTCGAATCGAGCAACCGTGCCTACCTGACGGCTTTTCGCCGCAACGCCAAACTGATGGGTCTGCTCGAGCAGGTATCGCACATCGATCCGGCCTTCGCGAAACTGCGTCGGGACCGAGCCGAGACCTTCATTTCTCGTAATGCCCGAGCCATCGAACGCTTGCAAGCAGCTGGCAAGGCAGACGCCTCGTTGGACCCGCTGTTGGCTTCCCGAGCACTGTCGGCGATGGTGAGCCGTCTTGCCTACAGTTCATTCGTCTCCGAGGAACCTGGCGCCGACGGCAACCCCGTCCCGTTCGAGGACGTCGTCAAGACGGCTACTCAGGTGTGGGCCAACGCGCTGGGACTCGAAGGCGACCGCGGGTAGTTTCAGCCTTCGCCGCGGGCCGCGAACTGCTCCTCGAGGCTGTGGCGCAGTGTTTCCTCGCTGTTCTTGACAGCGTTTTCGACGAACGGCCCGATCAATCGGCCGAGTGCCTTGCCGGCAATGCCGCCGGGCAGTTTGTAGGCGAAGTCGACGGAAAGCTCGGTCTTGGAATCGTCGATCGCAGCGAACTCCCACGTGGACGAGTTGGATACACCGCCGAGCGAGGACAGCTTGATGATCCGATTCTTCTCCCACTCGGTGACCTCGAGTTTGGAGCGCAACGTGCTCGGCCCGATCTGCATGGCCGCGTCGAACGTGGCGCCGAGTCCCTGATCGAACTCTCCGAACGGGGTGAACTCGGAAACACCGAACATCCACGTCGGGACATTGCGGTAGTTGTCGATGTAGTCGAAGGCGACATCAACCGGCACGGCAGCAACCGCGGTGTGGCGAACATGGATCATGACTGGTCCCTGTCTTTCGGTGAACACCGACTCTAACCAATGGCTCCGACGTGTTCGGCGGCGGCGCAAGAGCGATCTACGGTATCGGTATGACGAACGAGCTTCCGGTACGCGGGTCCTGGCGCGATTACGAAGACCTGGGACTACCGAAACCGCTCGCTGCGGCGTTGGAGGCGTTCGTCGAGCAGGGCTATCACGGGACTTCGATCCGTGACGTCGCGTCGCGGTCCGGGCTGTCGGTGCCGGGGCTCTACCACCACTACCCGTCCAAGCAAGCTCTGCTGATCGGTCTGGCGACCGTTGTGATGACGGAGTTGTTGGAGCGAAGCCGCGCCGCCGAACTCGATGCCGGGGACGATCCCTCCGATCGCTTCGACGCGGTGATCGAATCTCTGTTGCGGTTCCACATGTTTCGACGCGAGCAGTCGTTCGTCGCCTCCTCCGAGATCCGCAGCATGGAGCCCGACAGCCGGGCTGGTTACATCGCCCAGCGCGACGAACAGCAGAAGCAGGTGGACCGGATCGTCCTCGACGGCGTCGCCTCGGGCGTGTTCGAAGCCGACCATCCCGAGGACGCCAGCAGAGCCGTGGTGACGATGTGCGTCGCCGTCGCGGTCTGGTACCGACCGGACGGTGAGTTGTCTCCGGACGAGTTGGTGGAGAGGTATTTGGAGATAGCGAGGCGCATGGTGGGGGCGAAGCGGGTGGGGGAGTGACTGTGGGGGCGAAGCGGGTGGGGGAGTGACTGTGGGGGCAACTGCGCGAATCAGTCTGAATTTTTGAGCAATTCGAGCGCCGCGTCCCGGCCGGCGCCGAAGGGGTCGGTGCCGATACCGATCCCGTCTGCGACGAGGGCACCTTCGTGAAGCAGCATGATTGCCTCGACGAGACGTTCGTCGGCTAGTCCGTCCGTCGCCAGAATGCGCCGGAAAAGGTCTGACATCTCCCGCTTTTGTTCGGCGATGACAGCGAACACCGGATGTGAGTGATCGCTGAACTCGGCGTGCGCGTTGATCATGCTGCACCCTTTGCCTCCGCTCGCCTTGGACCAGGAGGCGGAAGCGTCGAATACCGCACTCAACTGTTCGGCGCGGCTAGCTCCGGCTGATGCGAGCTTCTCGTCGCGAAAGATTCGCCACCGCCGATCTCGAGCCCTCAGGTATTCAACGACGAGACCGTCTTTCGAGCCGAACCGTTCGTACAAAGTCTTCTTCGTGACCCCGGCGTCCAGTGCGACGGTATCCACGCCTACGGCATGAATCCCCTTTTCGTAGAACAGCTTCGACGCAGACTCCAGAATGCGACGCGCTTTCGGAGTCAATTCGGGTGTGGATTCCTCTGCCATGGACAAAAGTATACCGATCTGTATAGTCGGGCTCATGAGTAAACAGATCGGTATACCTCGGATCGTGACCTCGAGATCTGCCGTGACGGCTACCTTGTCGGTCCTGTTCGTCGCGTGCTGGAGTTCGGGATTCATCGGAGCCAAACTAGGCGCCGGCAGTGCCGGGGTCCCCACGCTGCTGATGTGGCGTTTTCTCCCGCTCGCGGTGGTACTGCTCCCGATTGTCTGGTTCTCCGCCCGGCGCCAGAACACGATGCCGACACCACGGGCTCTCGGCAGGCAGGTGGTGATCGGGATGCTCTCCCAGAGTGGCTACCTGTTGTCGGTGTACTGGGCAGTCGATCTCGGCGTGAACACCGGAACCACAGCGCTGATCGACGGTATTCAGCCGCTGGTGGCTGCCGCGCTGCTCGGTCCGGTCCTCGGTGTCGCAGTCCCGCGTATGCAGTGGGTCGGGTTGGCGATCGGAATGGGCGGCGTCGTGATGGTCACGGCAGCCGATGCCGGGGCCGGCACATCGGCGCCGTGGTGGGCGTACGCGATTCCGTTCCTGGGGATGCTCAGCCTGGTTGCATCCACCTTCGTCCAGCAACGCGCTCCCACGTCCACACCGCCACTGCAGGCTTTGGCCATCCACTGCTCAACCAGCGCAATAGCTTTCACAACTCTGGCGATCGTCTCGGATGCTGCCGTACCGCCGAGTATCAGCACATTCTGGATCGCGTTGCTCTGGTTGATCGTGTTGTCCACCTTCGGTGGTTACGGGCTGTACTGGTTGTTGCTCCGCCGCATCGGCATTACGTCCGTCAACACCCTGATGTTCTTGATCGCCCCCGTCACCGCGGTCTGGGGCGCACTGATGTTCGGAGAATCCTTCACTCCGTTCACCGCGCTCGGCTTGGCGGTGGGCATCGTCGCCGTCGTCGTGGTCACCCGGGCGGACAATCACCAGAAAAAGCGGGGAGAGGGCGAAAATGCCTGTTCGGTAAGGGCTCCGATCACTTCGCGCTGATGACTCCCGACCTGGATGTGAACCGCTCGCGGAGCGCGGTGAGTTGCTCTGCGGTGAGCTTCAGTCCGTTGATTGCGTAGTCCTCGACGGTGCCGAAGTGCGTGCGCATTTCGTCGAGAGCTGCGTCGAAATAGCTGTCACGGACTCCGAGGAGGGGTCGTAGCACTTCTGCGTCAACGCCTTTGCTCGCGGCGAAGTCGAGGATCGGTTCTGTCATGGGAGCCAGATCGGTGTTCGTCTCCAGGTAGTCGGCGCGTACATCGGCTTCGTCGGCCCCGAGGAGGAGTAGGAAAGAGGTCGCGGCCCACCCGGTTCGATCCTTGCCGGTGGTGCAGTGGAAAAGTGCTGCCCCGGAGCGTTTTTCGTCGATGAGGTCGAGGTAGAACGTGCGATAGGCGTCGAGAGCGGACGGCAGGCTGACGAAGTTGCGGTTGGCTTCCTCCATCTGTGCGATCCCACGTCCGTCGCTGATGGTCTCGGCGTATGCGACCGGGTCCGTCATGAGTAGTCCAGTGGCCGCGGCGTTTTGGGCATTGTCGGCAAGTACGTCGAGCCAGACTGTGCGCGTCGAGTCAGGGAGATTGTCGAGTGCGCCGTCGCGCTCGGCGGCGGTCCTCAGGTCGTATACCGTCCGCACGTCCAAGTCGGCGACCGCGGCAAGGTCGTCGCCGTCGAGTTTCGCCAGAGTCGCCGAACGATAGAGCGCGCCCGCGCGGACGGTGCCGTCTGCAACAGGAATGCCACCGAGGTCCCGGAAGTTCGGAACGGTCTTCAGGAGAACGCGGCGATCGAGCGGGTGAGTTGGCATGGCTGACTCCTTGTGGGTTCCGTTTCCGAACTGATCATTCATGCCTTCTGCACACTGCGCACGAGCTTTTCGGCATTGCGTCTCTTGATCCACTTGTCGATGACGAGAGCCATGAAGATCCACCCGCCCAATGCCGTGATCACCCACACGATGATCGGGGCGAGGATCCAGGACCCGACGCCGCTGATCTCGATACCGTCGGGGACCAGGGTCGCAACCCAGAGCGCGAGCAGTGTGGCGACCAAGCCGACACCACCCGCGAGCGGAGCCGCGTAGTGCAGTGCCACGCTGAGCACGAATGGGCCGAGGATCATGTGTGCGAGGGTGAATACACCGATAGCGGCCAAGAAGCCGTTCACGCTCAGGCTGACCCCGGGAAGAGCAAAATGCACGACGATCAGCGCTATCGCGCCGAGAACACATTGCGAAACGAGCTGAAATAACAGACGCATGGCTTGTACCTCCGTGATCAGGTCGAGTCACCCGAGAGTGGTGTGTGCGTGGGGAACGCTTTGCTGCAGGGCTTCGGGACGAGGCGCCGTCCAGGTGCCGTCGAGCACGGAGGGACGGGGGCGGTACAGGCGCAGTACGTAGTTCCACCCGGGCATGATGGGCAGTGCGTTCGCGACGCCGTCGAGATGGACCCCGAAGCGAATGGTGTTGCTGCCGTCGGAGTCTGGGGTGGCCGTGAGGCTGTTGATGCTGTTGACGCCCAGAGCGTTCTCTTCGAAGTATCCGGCCGCGTTGTACAGCGAGACCGACCAGAACGCATCCACGGGAACATCGTTCAGGCGGAGACGGTATTCCCCGACCGGGAGACGTTCGTCGAAGTTGACGTAGGTGGCCTCGTACTCGGGAAGGCCACCCCAGCCGGATGCGGTACCGAGCAGGTGCCTGATCGGATCGACTTCCGCAGCGGTACCGAATGAATGGTCGTACGTGGTGATGCCACGCGCGAGTGCGAGGAGTGCGTCGCGGGTCTCGGTCTGCGATTGCTCGTCGTAGTCGGGCAACGGGAACTCTCCCGTTCCGCCGCCGTCGATGTTGAGGGCGTCTTGCAACCGGTTCACCTCGGCGACGTCTTCGGGGCTGTTCGGATCGACGAGGATGCGCACGATCAGTGCGGCGTAGTCGGTCCCGACCAATTCACGCGTGAGCAGGTGCTCTCCCGGGTCGCGCAGGATGACGGGACCGAAGTGATCTTGACTGACCACCCACACGGAGATGTAGCGCTCGCCGGTATCGGGCACCGTGATGGTGACGTTCTCGCGCACGTCGATGATCGCGCTGCTGTACAGAGTGTCGCGGTTCTGGCGGATGATCGGCTGGTTGTCGAGTGACCCGAGATCACGAGTGTGGTTCCACGTGCCCAGGCCGACGCCCGCGGCCAGGCGAGCGAACATGAGATCGGACTCTGCCCGATTGAAGTTCAGGACGTTGACGGCGATCGTGGACATAGTGGGTTCCAATCGGTGTCGGGGTACGGAAGCGGGCGCGGTAATCCATGGCCCGTCGGGGTGAATCAGCCCAGCAGTCGTGCTTTCGCGGCTTGGAACTCGGCGTCACTCAGCAGGCCTTGTGATTTGAGGTCGCCGAGTTTCTGCAACTCGGCGACGAGATCGACCGGGGCCGCGGGTGCGGGTGTGGGCATCGGGAGTGCGGCATGCTGCTGGGCGAATTCGTACTGCGCCTGCTCGTAGTCGGCCTGAGCTCTCCTTTGCCGGCGGGTGGCCATACCGTCGCTGACGGCGGTCGCGGTACCGGTGACGACCGCGGTTCGGGCGGCGAGGCCCAGCAGTCCGGGGCGGCCTCGTCTCGGGATGTACGGCATGTCAGACCTCCAATTTCGGGATGATCGTGTCCATGAGGGCATTGACGACGGGTGCGGGTATCCGCTCGTAACCCAGTAGCACCGCGCCTGACGCAGCGGTGCGGGCGGCGAGTTCGCGCTGATAGACCAGCTCGAGCGCGACCAGCAGCGCTGCAGCGCCGGTGGGAATGGCTGCCGCGAGTTCGGTGATGTCCTCATGCCCGAGCAGACCGGACGCGCCGAGCATCTCGACGTTGATCTCGAAGCCGTTCGGCAACTCCTCGACTTCGATGAGGGTGAGTTCATCGTCCTCGGACTTGGAGATGACGATCAGATCGAGCAGCCGCACCAGGCCGGTATCCGTAAGGTCGGTCAGTGCGGAGAGCGCGGCCGGGTCGAGGCTCTGCCCAGGCAGGCCGAGAAGGTAGAAGTCGACGGGGCCGAAACGCGCGGCACTCACGAGAGGACCTTCAGCTTGAGTGCGGCGAACTCGTCCTCGCTGATCGCTCCGGCTTCGAGCAGTGCTGCGGCTGCGGCGATCTCCTCGCTGGGGCTCTTCCCCGCGACCTCGCGGATATACGATTCGGCGGCCTTCTCGGCGTCGCGTGCGGCCTTGTTGCTGCGTTCCGTCATCCCTTCGCCGCGGGCGACGAGATAGACGAGGGCGGTCAGGATCGGTAGGAAGAGCAGGAAGAACACCCAAACGGCCTTCAACCAGCCGTTCAGCTTGTGGTCGCGGAACAGGTCGGCGATGATCGCGAACAGCGCGAAGAGATATCCGATGAAGACGGTCGCCCACAGCATCCAGCCGAGGCTTTCCCAGAAGCTCATGTGTCTTATCCGTTTCGTGTAAGGCCTGCGCACACGGTATTCCGCTGACTCACGCATTTCGGTTGATTCCGGCAATTCTCACCGGTATCGGCGGGCTTCGATCGCGGCCTAATCCGAAGCGGATGAGACCGGATTTCCACGGACATCGAACGTCTCGAGTATCTTCGACACATGATCGAAGCCGTGCGTGACGCACTCGCCTCTGGTGAGGCGGAGCAGGCTCGACGAGTCCTGCGGAAAAACTGGCTTCGTTTGATTCTCGAATCTCACACCAGGGAACTCGAGCAGCTCTGCCTTGCTCATCCCGATCCCCACGATCCGCACATCCTGCTGATACGAGCGTGCTGCCGCGATCTCAGCGGTGATCCGTACGGCGCTGAGTTTCTCCGCGGGCAGGGTCTGCGGGCGGCGTCCGACGATTTTGTCGTCTGCTTCACCGACCTGCTGCTCGCTCCGGACACCTCGACCAAGGCCGTGATCGCCGATCGCGCGCGTCACGCGCTCGCCCAGTGCGAGCCCGAGGACGATTACCCGTCCGCGCTTTTCCTCCTCGGATGGACCGAGGTCAGGCTTCGTCGTGACCTTCCTCGTGCCATCGCGCTACTTCGCTCCGCCGGCGACGAGGCGCAGTTGCAGTCGCGCACGGAGACATTGCGTCTTGCACAGTCCAACTTGGCCTTTGCGCTGACCCACGCGGGAGCATTCACGGAAGCCGAACAGATCCTCGACGGCCTTCCTGCGCGAGAGGTGGCGTCCGATTGGGAACGCTTCGAAGGTGGGCTCCCACAGTCGAATCGGGGGTGCATCGCTTACTGGCGTGGCGACTTCGAGGAGGCGATCGCTCAGTTCGATTCGATCATCGAGGAGGGCAGCCCCGGAACCAATTTCGAGGCGCTCGCCCGTCTGTACCTGGTGATGAGCCTGATCGCTCTGAACCGGGAAGACCGGTACCACAACGCCGCTCGTCTGCTGCGAGGCGTGAGCACTGCGGACAAGCACGGCATTCCTTGGGATACGCTGCGGCGCGTCACCACGGCCTGGCTCGCCCACGCTCAAGGACAGGACGAGCAAGCTCGCCGCATCGCAATGCCCACGCTGACCAGAACAGGTGCTGCGGTCGCTCACGCGCTTCTCGCGGAGCTCTACCGAGTCATGGGGGATCCGGAACCGTCGGCTCAAGCGCTTCGCTTGGCAACCTCGGCCGCGCTGCCGCGATATGCGCTGGTGAGCACCCTTGTCACGTCTGCCGCCCTGAGCTCCGTCGCCGGGCGTGGACCGCAGGCGCACGAGCAGTTGGATCGTGCGCTGGCGGAAGCAATCCCCGAGCGGATTCTCGCCCCATTTCTGAGCGGCGATCCGGTAATCGTCGATCTGTTGAACGCGCACGCAACACAGGGGTCGAGACACCAGGAGCTCCTGCGCACGATTCTGGAAAAACGGGGCCAGCTCTCTGCCAAACTCGCCGGAGTCCTGACGGAACGTGAGAAAGAGATCCTCACTTTTCTGCGAACTACGATGACTGCAGACGAGATCGCTGCGCACCTCGGCATCGCCTATCCCACTGTGAAGACTCACATTCGCTCGATCTACCGCAAACTAGGCGTGACCAAACGGCGTGCCGCTGTTCAAGCAGCCGACAACCTAGACCGCGGGATCGGGGGCGATTCCGCGGCGGAGGCTGCGAACCGTCAGATCCAAGGCTTGTAGGCGCGTCCCGGAACCGCGGTTCACGTAGTCCATCGACGTGTAGAGCAGTGACCACAGCAGGTTCTGCACCCAGTCCGAACCCATGTCGGGGTCGATGGAACCGTCGGAGTGTCCGCGCTCGATGGCATCGGTGACTGAGTCGTCGTTCGACGCGGACTCGGCAAACGAATCTTCTTGATACACACCGGGAGTGAAGAACAGGACCGTCAAGAGGTCGGCCAGTTCGAAGTATTCATGGCACAGGCGAACCAGTGCTTCGGCTCCGGTACCCTCGCCGAGTCGAGCTGCTGCTGCTGCCTCTCCGACGGCGCGGGTGGCCTCGGCCGCGACTGCGTCGACCAGGTCTGACCGTTCGGGAAAGTAGCGGTGCAAAGTGGTCCGGCCGACCTTTGCGGCCGAAGCGATCTCGCTGAGGGTCGCAGCAGGCTTGGATGCGAACACCGAAACGGCAGCATCGAGGATGGCCTTCCGTGTGCGCTCGCGGGTCGCGCTTTGTTCTGGTGCGCTGTGGATCGTTGTCACGAATCCGAAGCGTAGCCGTGTCCGGTTTCGGTATCCAGTGTTTCCGAATCGGAATTTCTCTTGCCCTTTATGGAACATTCGTGTTCCATAAATTCATGCTTGAATCCGACGCTTCTCAGCCCGCACCGAAATGGAGCAATCTCCGCGTCCTCTCGGAGTTCGCTCGACCGCATCTGCCGTCGCTCCTTCTCGGATTGGTACTGGCGCTGTGCGGCTCCGCGGCGACGCTGGCAACGCCCATGGTCACCAAGTGGGTTCTCGACACCCTCGATACCGGTGCGTCGCTGAAAGGACCTATCCTCACGCTCGTCGTCCTTCTGATCGTCGGTGCCGTGCTCGGTTGTGCTCAGTGGATCGTTCTCGGAACCGCCGCCGAGAAGGTTGTCTTCGACGCCAGGTCGTCGCTGGTGAAGCGATTCCTGGCGGCGACCGTACCTTCGCTGCAATCGCGATCCGTGGGTGAATTGGTCACCCGGGTCACGTCTGACACCTTGCTGCTGCGGGAGGCTGCGTCGTCGGCCGCGGTGAATATTCTGAACGCAGCCGCGTTGACCATCGGAACGATTGTTCTGATGGGCGTACTGGATCTGCCGTTGTTGGGCGTCACCATGGTGGCAATCGTGTTCGCCTCCATACTCTTTGCCGTTCTGATGCCTCGGATTTCCGCAGCCGAAGCGCGAACCCAGGAATCGCTCGGTCAGCTCGGCGGCGTACTCGAGGGTGGCTTGCGTGCGATCCGGACGGTCAAAGTTTCCCTCGCCGAGGATCGCGTCGGCGCTCTGGTGACGAACAATGCGTCCGATGCGAAAAAGCATGCGATCACGGCAGTTCGAGTGTCGGCAACCGCGTGGACTGTCGCGTGGACCGCCATTCAAGGATCGATCATTGCCATCCTCGGCTTTGGTGCCTGGCGAGTCGCCGACGGCGAAATGGCAGTCTCGACGCTAATCGCGTTTCTGCTCTACGCCTTCACCCTGATGGGGCCGGTGTCGGAGCTTGCGCAGAACGTGACCTCCGTTCAGTCGGGAATCGCGGCAGCTATCCGGATTCGCGAGATGCAGTCGTTGCCCACCGAGCAGTACGACGAGGTCGTGGACGTGGTCGCGAAAACCAACGCTGCCGCGCCGCTGATCGAGTTGCGCGACGTCACCGTGAGCTACCACGGATCGAACCAGCCGGCGTTGCGCGATGTCTCGCTGGTCATTCCGACGCGTGGGCACATGGCCATCGTCGGCCCGTCGGGTGCAGGAAAGACGACCTTGCTCTCGACCGTGCTGCGATTTGTCGAACCGCGATCGGGTGAGGTTCTCCTGCATGGAGTCGGTTACGACGCGCTCGATCACCGCGCTGTGCGCGAGAGTCTCGCATACGTGGAGCAGGAGACACCGGTGGTGCCCGGAACGATTCGGGAGAACGTCGTCTTCAGCCATCCCGATGCGACGGACGAAGAAGTCCAGGCCGTTCTGCGCTTGCTCCGGCTCGACGACGCGATCGAGGCCCTGCCCAACGGACTCGACACCGCTCTGACGGCCACTTCGCTGTCGGGCGGCCAACGTCAGCGGATCGCGATGGCGCGCGCAGTTCTGCGGCCGAGTGCTTTGCTTCTGCTCGACGAAGCCACTGCCCAGGTCGACACGCTCACCGAAGCCGCGATTGTCGACGCGATCAACGAACGTGCGCGCACCGGGGCCGTGGTGACTATCGCTCACCGGCTCTCGACGGTGCGTGACGCCGACTGGATCGTGGTCATGGAAGACGGTCGGATCCGCAACATCGGCAACCATGACGAGCTCATGGACAAGGACGATCTGTACCGCGACATGGTGGTTGCCGGCCGGCTCGATCAGGGCGAGGCAATGCTCGAGGATTGTTGACCCGACGCGTCGGCGTGTGCGAGAGTGCTGATACCGAGCGATCGCTCGGTCGGGATGTTCTTTCGGAGGTGGCTGGTGGCAATCGATCTGACGTACGCGCCCGAGGTGGTGGCGCTGATCGAGAAGACGCGCGACTTCACGCGCAACGTAGTGCTCCCCATCGAAGACGAACACGCCGGTGACATCGCTGTAGCGGGTGGCGATGCAATCCGCATCGAGATGCAGTCGGCAGCAAAAGAAGCCGGTGTCTTCGCCCCGCATGCGCCGATCGAGTACGGCGGACACGGACTCAACATGAGTGATCGCGCGCCGGTCTTCGAGGAAGCCGGCTACTCCCTCTTCGGGCCGACGGCGCTCAACATCGCGGCGCCGGACGAGGGCAACGTTCACATGCTGGCCCACGTGGCGAACGAAGCACAGAAGCAGCAGTTCCTCGCGCCGCTCGCAAGCGGGGACATGCGGTCGGCATTCGCCATGACCGAACCCGCGCCCGGAGCGGGATCCGATCCCTCGGCTTTGAACACCCGCGCCGAAAAAGTCCCCGGTGGCTGGAAGATCAACGGTAAGAAATGGTTCATCACCGGCGCCGCCGGCGCCGGGTTCTTCATCATCATGGCGCGCACGTCCGGCGAGCCCGGGCAGCGCGGCGGAGCGACCATGTTCTTGGCGCCGACGGACACTCCCGGCCTGGTAGTGGGTCGACACATCGACACCCTCGACAAGGCCATGATCGGTGGGCACTGCGAGGTCACGTTCGAGGATCTCTTCGTACCCGACGAGGCCGTTCTCGGTGAGGTCGATCAAGGTTTCGCCTACGCGCAGGTTCGCCTCGGTCCCGCCCGCATGACGCACGTGATGCGCTGGCTCGGTGCAGCGCGCCGCGGCCACGACGTCGCCGTGGCCAGAGTTGCCGAACGAGAAGGCTTCGGCTCGAAACTCGGTGATCTCGGAATGATCCAGAAGATGGTCGCCGACAACGAGATCGACATCGCAGCCAGCCGCGCACTCCTGGTGCAGGCCTGCTTCGAACTCGATCAGGGCGGGCACGCGAGCAACGCGACGTCCATCGCCAAGACCTACGCTGCCGAGGCGATCTTCCGGATCGTGGACCGCTCCATTCAGATGTGTGGCGGAATGGGCGTGTCCGGCGATCTGCCGCTGGCACGCTTGTCCCGCGAAGTGCGTCCCTTCCGCGTCTACGACGGCCCGTCCGAGGTTCATCGCTGGGCAATTGCGAAACGTGTTGTCGGAGCTGCGAAGCGCGCTGCTCGGGAGGAGTCGAAGTGACGGACTTTCCAGGACTCGATCTCGCGGCGCTCCACAAGTATCTGCAAGCCGCTGGCGTCGAGGTGAGCGGTGAGTTGCGAGCCGAACTGATTTCAGGCGGCAAATCCAATCTCACCTACGGTATCTTCGACGACAACTCGAAGTGGATTCTCCGTCGTCCACCCACGGCCGGCCTCACGCCGTCGGCGCACGATGTTGCGCGCGAGTTCCGAATCACCTCGGCGTTGCAGAACACCGCCGTGCCGGTCGCGCCGACCCTCGTGCTGTGCGAGGACGCCTCGGTGATGGGTGCGTCGTTCACGGTGGTCGAGTTCGTCACCGGTCAAGTGATCCGGACCAAAACCGAGTTGGAAGCTGTTCCGGCAGCGCAGGTCACGCAGTGCACCGACGAGTTGGTGCGTGTTCTCGCTGCACTGCACGACGTCGACTACACCGCAGTGGGTCTCGGCGAACTCGGCAGACCAGACGGTTACGTAGCCCGCCAGGTGAAGTTGTGGGCCGGTCAATGGTCACGCGTCAAGACCGAGGACTCGGCCGACGTGGACAGGTTGGCGTCGAGCCTCGCGGAATTGATTCCGGCGGAATCAGCCTCGTCGATCGTGCACGGCGACTACCGGATCGACAACACGATTCTCGCGGCGAACGACGTCACCAAGGTTGCCGCAGTGGTGGACTGGGAACTGTCGACGCTGGGAGATCCGCTGGCGGACATCGCGATGATGTGCGTCTATCGGCATCCCGCGCTGGATCTGGTTCTGGGTGAGCCTGCTGCGTGGACGAGCCCGTCGCTACCGTCCGTTGTCGATCTGGCGCAACGGTATTCGTCCGTTTCGGGTCGTGAACTGGCGCATTGGAACTTCTACATGGCGCTCGGGTTCTTCAAACTCGCCGTCGTGGCGCAGGGCATCGATCACCGATTCCGAGCAGGAGCCACCGTCGGCGGGGGATTCGACAAGGCTGGATCTTCTGTGCCGGAACTGATCTCGGCCGGACTCAACGCACTGCAAGGGAAATTCGAATGACTCGATCAGCACTGGTCACCGGCGCCTCCAAGGGAATCGGGCTCGGCATCGCAACACGCTTGGCTTCGCAAGGGTACGGGCTGACCATCACGGCGCGTGATACCGAGCGGCTCGCCGTTGTCGCCGAAGAACTTACCCGCGCCGGATCGCCGGACGTCGTCGTCTCGGCCGGCGACATGGCGGACGAGAACTTCGCCGCAGCACTCGTCGCCACACACAGTGAGCGATTCGGCTCCATGAGGGCTCTCGTCCTCAACGCCGGAGTGGGAACCAGTGGGCGAGTGGCGGATTACCCGATGCGACGTTTCGACAAGACCGTTGCCGTCAATCTCCGGACACCGTTCGCGCTATTGCAAGCGTCGCTGCCGCTCCTGCGTACAGCGGCGGACGCGGACCTCGCCGGCGGAGCAAAGGTGATCGCTCTCGCCTCGATGGCCGGTGTGTATGCCGAGAGCGGCCTGGCCGTCTACGGAGCCACCAAAGCTGCGCTGATTTCGATGGTCGAGGCACTCAACGCCGAGGAATCCGGAAACGGCGTCAGTGCGACGGCCATCGCTCCCGGTTACGTCGACACCGACATGTCGGCATGGACACACGATCGGATCACACCGGACACCATGATCAAGGTCGACGACATCGTGGAGTTGGTGGACGGTCTGCTCAAGCTCTCGTCTCGAGCGGTCGTTCCGAAGGTCGTCATGGCGCGGGCCGGGACCAACGGCTACTCCGCCTGAAATTTCAATCCAGCTTGGCTTCGCCCCGCTTGCGAAAGAAGTGAAAGCCAGGCACCCCGACGATCGCCTGCCGCAGGTCCTTGACCACTCCGAGGAGTTCGTGGATCTCGGGCGAGACGGAGTCCAAGGTTCCGAGGATGGGCAACACCGCGGCCACCCGGTCGGTGAGCTCCGGTAGTTGGTCGATCAGCTTGATCGCGGCGCTGACCTCTGCCTCGGAAAGGTCGTCGGCGAACCTGGCGGCCAGCGGCGCGAGCTGTAGGGCGATGGGCTCGTAGATCTCGAGGAGTTGTCCCGCGATGTCCGACGTCTGCTCGACGGCCTCGACCAGTGTCTCAGCGCGAACGGTCACGGCGGCAGCTCCGATGACGACGCGGTCGGCGTTGTCGGCGATCTGGTTGATGCGCGCCACCAACCTCTCGACCGAGAAGAGGAGCGCCTCGAGTCGAGTGGGCAGGGTGACCGCAAAAGCGACCGTGGACAGGGACCAGTGCACCACGTCGCCGACGGAGCGGACGACGGTGGAGCTGCCGGGCAAAACTAGAGCCATCCCTCGATACTGCCTGATGTGACGTCAAAGTACAGGTAAATCTCACATTCACGAGGCCCGCGGCGTCTTCGAGGTGTCGGTGCCGGCGCGGACAATCAATTCACCCGCTGCCTGCCGCACCGCGCAACCTGGAAGGATCGAGACATGACGGCTATCCGTACGCACACTGTGATCGACTCGCCGATCGGAGCGTTGACGCTGGTAGCAGCAGGTGACGACCTCTGCGGTCTGTACATGGCGGAGCATCGCCACAAGCCGGACGAGTCCACGTTCGGTGATCGTTCCTCGGCGGTCTTCGGTGAAGTCGAATCGCAGCTCACCGAGTACTTCGAGGGTGATCGCACGGAGTTCTCCGTGCCGCTGGCGCCCGTGGGTACCGAGTTCCAGAAGCGGGTGTGGGACACCTTGCGAACGATCCCGTACGGCGAAACCTGGACCTACATGGAGCTCGCGCAAACTTTGGGTAACCCGCTTGCGATCCGTGCTGCCGCCGCGGCAAACGGCAAGAATCCGATCAGCATCATCGTTCCCTGTCATCGCGTGGTCGGTAGCGACGGAAGTCTGACCGGTTTCGCCGGCGGCCTCGAACGTAAGCGGTTCCTGCTCGACCGCGAGCACGGCGGCGAATCGGATGTCCTCTTCTGATGCGCTCGGCTCACAATTCGGTGATCGGGAACGTCTACCGGTCGTGACACTCAAACCGTTCGAAGACGTCGTGACCGAATACGGTGCAGTGGTCCTCCGTGTCTGCCGCGCGGTGGTCGGGCCCGTCGACGCCGAGGACGCGTGGTCCGAGACGTTCATCGCGGCGATGCGGGCATACCCGGATCTGAACCCGGACGCGAACATCGAAGCCTGGCTGGTCACCATCGCGCACCGCAAGGCGATCGACATCACCCGAGTGCGTGCCCGCGTGGCCGTGCCGACAGACGACGTTCCGGAGTTGCCGACGCGAATCGGCGTGCCGGGCACGTGGGATCACGAACTCTGGGACGCACTCGAACAACTACCACTCAAACAACGTGCGGCGGTCGCCTATCACTTTCTGTGTGGGCTGCCGTACGCAGAGATCGCGGACATCCTCGGCAACACGCCGGCAGCCGCCAGACGCGCGGGTGCGGACGGTATCGCCACCCTACGAAGAACCTACTTGTCCGCTACCGCTGCGGAAGGGAGTCACTCATGAGTAACGATGTGTTCGAGGCACTTCCAGCCGTTGACGCCGACGCCATGATCCGCCTACGGGCGCGCCTGGCTGCGCAGGCGTCCGAAGCCGAATTGATCGACGTGGCATATCGAACCGTCGATTCGCCGGTCGGAAAGCTGCTGCTGGCGGCAACTGATGTCGGCCTGGTGCGGGTTGCCTTTGCCGTCGAAGGGCACGACCTCGTTCTGGAACGATTGGCGGACACCGTCAGCCCTCGTGTGCTTCATTACCCGCGCAGGCTGGACACTGTCGCTCGCGAGTTGGACGAGTACTTTGCCGGTGCGCGTCGAGAATTCGATCTGCGCTTGGATTTCCAACTCGCGAAAGGGTTTCGACGCGAAGTGTTGCGTCATCTTCCCGAGATCGAATACGGCCACACTGCAAGCTATTCGGTGGTCGCGGCAGCGTCGGGAAGCCCACGTGCGGTGCGTGCCGTAGGGACCGCATGTGCAAAGAACCCGCTGCCGTTGGTGGTCCCGTGTCACCGGGTGGTGCGCAGCGACGGCAGCCTCGGGCAGTACGCGGGTGGCCCCGAACTGAAAGCGATTCTGCTGGATCTGGAAGCCGGCCGGTGAGCGCAGTGACGCTGCGCTTTCAGGCGCCCTATGCAGTCGAACCGCTCACCGGTGCCCTGCGGGCTCACTGCGTCGCAGGCCTCGAGCGTCACGACGACGGTGTTCACACCAGAGTCGTACCGTTGCCTTCCGGACCCGTTGTCGTGTCGGTGTCGTGGACCGACGACGGTGTCGTCGTGGATTCCGATGTGCCGGTAACGGATTCCGCAGTGCTGGAGGTGATCGTGCGCCGTTGGCTCGACCTCGACGCCGATCACACTGCTGTCGAAGCGGCGTTCGGTAGTGATGAGTTGTTGGCCCCACTTGTTGCCGCCCGTCCAGGATTGCGTGTGCTCGGTTCGGTGGACGGGTTCGAGACCGCAGTGCTCACTGTTCTGGGACAACAGGTTTCGCTCGGCGCGGCGAGGACGTTCGGTGGTCGTTTTGTCAGCGCATTCGGGGTACCGGTGCAAGGGGATTTTCTTGCCTTCCCTGATCCGGACGTGGTTGCAGCGCAATCAACCGAGGGCATACAGAAAGCCGTCGGATTGACCACAGCGCGCGCAAGAACAGTGCACACGCTGGCAACTGCGGCAGCGAACGGCCTCGACCTCTCCTGGAATGCGGATCCTGTCCAATTTCGGCGAGAGCTGTTGGCGCTAAAGGGGATCGGACCGTGGACCGCTGACTATCTCACCGTCCGGATTCTCGGTGATCGCGACGCATTCGTGCCCGATGATCTGGTGTTGAAACGTGCGCTGGGGGTCTCGACGGCCAAAGAAGCCGCAGCGTTGTCCGAGCGCTGGCGACCCTGGCGAGCCTACGCGCTCTTTCATCTGTGGACCAAGGAAGCGTTTCTGTAGTCGGTCAGTCTTTCGCGCGCGCCAGTTCGGACGGCCACCAAATACGTTTCCCGATGTCGTGAGAGAGTGCCGGCACCAGGACGCTGCGCACGATGATCGTATCGAGCAGCACGCCGAAGGCCACGGCAAATCCGATCTCGGCGAGGAAGACCAGTGGCAGGATGCCCAGTACGGCAAATGTTGCGGCCAAGACGATTCCGGCTGACGTGATCACACCGCCCGTCACCGCAAGACCGCGCAGTACACCTGCGCGGGTGCCGAATTCTCCGGTCTCCTCCCGGACTCTGGTCATCAGGAAGATGTTGTAGTCGATACCCAGCGCGACGAGGAAGACGAAGGCGAACAGCGGGAACGATTGATCCGCCCCGGCGAACCCGAATACGTGTGTGAAGAAGAATCCGCTCACACCGAGGGTCGCCGCGAATGAAAGCACCACGGTGACAATGAGAATCACCGGGATCAGCAGAGCACGGAGCAAAGCGGCCAGAACCAGGAAGATCACCACCAGCACGATCGGGATGATCAGGTTTCTGTCGCGGACCGAGGCCGCCTGGACATCAAGGGTGGTGGCCGTGCTGCCGCCGACGAGCGCGTCGGCGCCGGGCACGTCGTGGACGGCAGTCCGCAGTCGCTTGACAGTTTCGAGTGCCTCCGGCGAATCGTAGGAGTCGGCGAGGGTTGCATTGATCATGGTTCGGCCGTCGATCGGTGCAACGGTGAAAGCCGCAGGGGCGCAACCCGCAGCGGCGGCTTGTGCGACGGCAGCGGGGTTGGTCTTGATCAAATCGCTGACCTTCGCGACGTCCACCTGGGTGCAGACGGCTCCGGGATCCTGCGAGATACCTTCGACGCCGCTGGCTGCTTTGATGACGGCGTCGGCCTGGTCGGCGTTTGCGGTGATCACGGCCGGTGCGCCGGCTCCGGGATCGAACTTCGAGTCGTAGAGTTCTTGTCCGACAACGGCGTCGGGACGATTGGTGAAGCTTTCGGTGGATGTCAGGCCATCGGTTTTGAGACTGCCGATCCCGGCCGCGAACAGGATGATCAACAACACTGTGGCGCCGATCCACAGTGGGCGGTCCTTGCTACCGACGGCCTCGGCGATCTTGCCCCACATCCCGTGCGTCGTAAGGTCTGCGGCGTGATCGACCTTGGGCTTGCGCGGCCAGAAGACCCACCGTCCGGTGGCGGCCAGAGCGACCGGCATGAACGTCATCATCACCAGATAGGTGCAGGCGATCCCGATGGCGGCGACGGGTCCGAGGCTCTTGTTGGAGTTGAGTTGAGAGAACGTCAGGCAAAGCAGACCGAGAATCACGGTGACAGCCGAAGCGGTGATGGCCGGCGCAGACTCGCGCCAGGCCTTGATCATCGCGTCGAAGCGGTTGGGATACGTGTGCAATTCTTCGCGATAGCGAGAGATCAAGAGTAGGGCGTAGTCGGTACCGGCACCGATCACCAACACGAAAAGGATGCCTTGAGACTGTCCGGTCAGAGTGAGTAATTCGGCTTTCGCGAGAAAATAGATCACCATCGACGACAAACCGATGGCGAGGAGCGCGGAGAACAGCGGGAAGAACCACAACACCGGCGATCGGTACACGACAAGCAGGATGAGGATCACGACCAGGAGTGCCGCGCCAAGGAGCGCTCCGTCCAGACCGGCAAAGGCGTCGATGAACGCAACGAGTAGCCCACCTGGCCCGGCTGGGAGTACCTCGACATCACCAGCTGCTTGTTTTGCTGCGTCGATGACGTTCTGCTCGGTGGTCGCCAGGACATCGCCTGCCACGGATGTGTCTCCGTCCTTGGCGACGAGTGGCACGAAGATCGACGCAGTTGTGCCGTCGGCGGAGTACTGAGTGGGCTGCATACCGTCGGCGTCTACCCCGGAGATGCCGGCAATGGCGCCGTAGGCCGAGTTGATTGCAGATTTGTCCGCCTCGGTGAGGGCCGAATCTCTATGGAACAGAACAAATCCAGGGATCGTCTCGACTGCGAGGAAGTTCGCGGATTGGTTGCTGACGATTGTCGATTCGGCGGAACTCGGGAGGTACGAGGCGTTGTCGTTCTTTTGAACCTCGGCGAGTTTGCCCTGGAAAGAACCGCCGAATCCGCCTGCGACGAAGGCGAAGATCGCAAGGGCGATCACGGTGAAGATCGGCACGCGAAGGCGCTTCACGGCTCCGCTGTCGTTCCGTTCTGCGTCAGTTGTGTCCAGCTTGGTCATGGTTCTCCTCGAACGCAGTCGACCAGCACCAACAAAGCAACGTTTTCCAGTAGAACACGCAATACGGGCGCGGTGGAACCACTTGGCGTGGAATTGACGACGCTACGAAGTGCCTTTGCCGTATGTCTCGCGGGCTGCGACGTCCATGGGAAAACGGACGACTGTGTCGCCGAACAACAATCGAGTTGCCGAAGCAGCTGCGGCCAGCACGTGCGCGGTACCGGTTTCGGGGTTGCGGGTATGCACGACTACCTCGTCGTGCTGGAAGAAGACCAACTCGCCGTCCGGATCTTCGGCGAGGCGGCGCCTGAGGTCGGCCAGGAGGCACAGCGCCCACTCGGACGCAGTCGCCTGCACGACGAAGTTGCGCGTGAAACGACCGCGGGCGTGAGCGTCGCCGTGGGAGTAGAAGTCGGGAGACGGTGGGGGACAGGCCCGGCCGAGCAGTGACTTCACCACCTCGCCGCGCTCACCTGCCTTGGCAGCTTGCTCGACGTACTCGACGGCGACCGGGAATCGCTTCCGCAACAAGATGAGCAGTGCTTTGGCTTCACCCGCCGTCGCCCCGTACAGGACTCCGAGGATTGCGACCTTGGCTTTTGCGCGATCCCCGCCGAAGGCTTCTGCACCGACAAGTGCGTACAGATCGTCGTCGCCGGCGGCAGCCATCATGCGGCGGTCGCCGGACATGGCGGCCAGAATTCGGGGTTCGAGCTGACCGGCGTCGGCGACGACGAACACGTGGCCCGGATCTGCGACGACGCTCGAGCGCATGGTCTTAGGAATCTGGAGGGCCCCGCCGCCCCGGCTCGCCCACCTGCCGGACACGACACCACCGGGAACGTAGATCGGGCGGAATCGATCGCCCCGCACCCAACTGTCCATCCACTGCCAACCGTTGGTGCTGTACAGCTTGGCGAGTTCGCGGTGACGTAGGAGCAGCGGCACAGCCGGATGATCGATTTCCTGCAGAAACCACTTGCGCGTCGACGGTAGTTCGATGCCCTGACGTCCGAACGCCTCGGTGATCTCCACCGAAGACGAAGGATTGACGGTGCGCCCGAAGACCTCGCTGATCTGGGCGGCAAGTTCCTGCATGCGTGCGGGGAGGTCGTATCCCGTCGGCCGCGGCCCCAGCCGTTCTTCGAGGAGTTCGCGATGCTTCTGCGTCGAGAACGGAAGGCCCGTGTGCGTCATCTCGGCGGCGCTGAGAGCGCCGGCCGATTCTGCTGCGATCAACAAGTCCAGTCGAGCGTCCGCGCCGATGGTTGCGCGCTGCTCGGCGAATTCGGTGACGACGGCGAGGGGATCGAGAACGGGTGCAGTGTCGAAGAGTCCGAGTCGATCGTCGTCGAACTCGTCGGCGGGCGGTGACGGTTTGCCGGCGCGCATTCCGAGTATCGCGCGGGTCAGGGAGATGTCGTGGCACCGTTGAACCCGTACGCCTGCCCGCAGTAGAGGTGGGTACACGGTCGCCGTACTCGGCCACACCCACCGCGGGTGCTCGGCTTCCTCGATGGTGCGTACCGCTGCGATCAGGTCGGGGTATTCGACGGGATCGGCGAGCGGCGTTCCAGCGGGATCGGTCCGTAGGACAGTTGCCGTCACAGCTCCCGTGGACGTCGTACTACCGGGGACCAGGACAACTCGCACGACATCAGTGTGACGGCTGGGTCCGACACGCCATCGCTCGGCGTGCTCAGGCCCTGACGAACCGGATGTGTTGACCCGGGCGGGCTTGGCCGAGTCGGTCGATATCTGCGTCCGCGACCACTCCCACCACCGGATAGCCGCCGGTGATGGGGTGATCGGCGAGGAACACGACAGGTTGGCCGCTGGGTGGGACCTGGATCGATCCGAGTGCCACGCCTTCGGTGGGCAGTTCGGTGTCGTCTGTTCTTCGAAGTAGTTCGTCGGCGCCGACGCGATCGACGCGTGCGCCGATTCGGTCCGAGTCGGTCGAGATCGCCCATCGGCCATGGAGGAGTGTTACGGGGTTGGTGAATCGATCTGCGCGAGGACCGAACACCACTCGAATGGCGAGAGTCTCGTTTGCCATCGGCGGCACCGGTGCGAGGTCGACGGCTGAGAACGTGGTCGGCGATGGCCCGATCGGTAGAAAAACACCAGGCTCGAGAGGCGCCGGACCGATCCCGGACATCGTGTCGGTGCTGCGCGATCCCAGGATCTCGGGAACCACAATGCCGCCTCGGACGGTCAGATACGTCCGCAGTCCACTCGGTGCGTAGTCCAGGCGGACGGTCTGACCAGCCCGCAGATCGATCACGCTCGAATGCCCGACCGGAATGCCGTCGCGGTAGGCCTGTGCCGGCGCACCGGTGAACGCGATCGTTGTCGGTTGCTGCGCCCGAAGACTCAGCCCACCCAGGAGGACCTCGACACCGGCTGCGCCCTCGTTGTTGCCGACGAGCCGATTGCCAAGCCTGAGAGATCGCCTGTCTGCCGCACCGGAAACCCCGACACCCGAGCGAAGATGACCTATCCGTCCGAGGTCCTGGATCAGGCTCAGCGGCCCGGTGTCGAGTATCTCCAGACCGTTCATCGTTGTTCCTCGTTCACGAAGCGCACGCGTCTGCCGGGCTGAACGGTGGCCGGTGGTGTGGCGTTCAGATCCCACATCACGGCATCGGTGCTCCCGATGATCTGCCAGCCACCCGGTGATGCACGCGGGTAGACCGCGCTGTATCCAGCGGCCAGGGCGACGGAACCGGCAGGCACAGCGGTTCGTGATTGCGTTCGACGCGGAACGTCGAGCCGAGTGTCGCCTGAAGTCAGGTAGGCGAAGCCGGGTGCGAATCCGATGAAGGCGCAACGCCACATTGCCCCGGTGTGGGCCGCAACCACCTCGGATCGGCTCATACCAAGTGACTGTGCGACGTCGTCGAGGTCGGGCCCGTCGTACCTGACGGCGATGGTGAGTGCATCCGTCTCGAAATGCTCGTCTGTGGTCGCGGCAGAATCGGTCTGCTCGAGATCGTTCAAGCGCTTCCGGACGTACGTGAGATCTGCCGCCGGGGTGCACGTGACCAGGACCGTGCGAGCTGCGGGGAGGAAGTCTTCGACCCCGACCGGGGTGTTACGCGTCAGTGCTTCGGTGAACGCTAGAACGCCAGCTTCGGAATCGAAGTCCACGAGCAATGCGCGTTCTCCCGCGGGAAGTATGCGAGTCACCGGGAGGGCTCCCTATCGACTCGAGTCCGCTCCACGTCCGCTCGCATCGCGGCGATGAAACTCGCGATGGTGGCTCGCTCTGTGGCGGTAAAATTGCCGAGGGTGCTCACCGCCCGTGAAATGAGTGGGCCGAAGTAACTCTCGCCCAGAGTGACCGCCGATGGTGTGACCTGCAAGAGCACCCGCCTGCGGTCTGCTGAGTCTCGCTCCCGAGCTACGTGGCCCGCTTTGACCATCCGGTCGACGAGCGCGGTCACCGACGCCGAGTTGATACCCAGCTGTGCGCCGAGCCAGCCTGGTGTCGCCGGTGCGTCCGAGCGCTCGGCATCGAGAAGGCAGATCAACGCGCGCACGTCGGTGGAGTGCATTTTGTACTTGTTCGCAAAGCCGGAAACCGCCACGTTCAAGTCGACGGTAAGTGCGCGAAGCGAGTGGACGATCGCCATCGCTTCGTCTTCTGCATCGCCGACGCTCAAGGATGCCTCCAGCCCTGGTGTGTTGTCTCTTGATTGTCTACTATCTCGATAATCGAGAGAAATGGGGGTGGGGGATGGACTTCAATCGCGCATACGACGCTGTACTGACCAAATGGCCGCAGAAACCGCTGGGTGTGGATCTCGCGGGGCGGTTCGGTAACACGCATGTGAACGTCTGTGGGCATGCAGACTCGCGGCCGTTGATCCTTCTGTCCGGGGGAGGTGCCACTTCGACGGTGTGGTTCGACAATGTTGGGGCGCTGTCGAAATCCCGGCGTGTCTTTGCTGTCGACACCATGGGCGATGCCGGGCGGAGCGTTCCGAATGGTGATCCGATGAAGTCCGTCGACGATCTGATCGAGTGGATGGACTCGATAGTCGATTGCACCGGGGCCGGCACCGTTGATGTGATCGGACATTCCTATGGCGCAATGATTGCGTTGGCCTTTGCGCTGCATCGACCGAATCGTGTCGGGAAACTTGTTCTGCTCGATCCTAATTCGAGTTTCTCCGGCATGAAGGCGGGCTACCTTCTGCGTGCGCTTCCGCTGTTGCTCTCCCCGTCGCGAGCGCGCCGACGGCGACTGTTGGATTGGGAGACAGGTGAGTTGAGTATCGACTCCGACTGGCTGTCTCTTGTGGAAGTGGGCACTTCGGATCTACCGCGACCCGATCTCGTAGTGCCTCGACGTCCTTCGAAGGAGGCCTTGAGCGCACTGGATGTCGAGTTGCTGGTGGTCCTCGCACAAGACGGACGGGTGCATGATGCGGAAACCGTGTCGAAGTCAGTGCGGGAGAGGGTTCCCGCAGCGCGTGTCGAGGTGCTGAAAGCTTCTTCGCATCACAGCATTCCGATGGTTCCCGCCGATGAAATCAACCGGGTGCTCGTCGACTTCTTGGAGGGCTAGCGGATCAGGGTGCGACGACGCACCCCGGACCGATCGGTGTCGCCGGATTGACATCGACCGTTGTGACCGGCCCGCCCGCGGACGTCTGGTAGGCCATCAGAGAGTGTTCGCCCGGTGCAGTCGGAGTCCACAGCGTGACGGCGTGGCCGAGTACGACCGGCAAGGTGAAGTAGGGATTGACGGTGTCCCAGATCAGTTCCTGCGGGAACATGGTCGACGCCCGGTTCATGTCGACAATCGAGACGTTCGGCTCGTTCAACGCTGCTGTCCTGGCAACCACCAGATACGTGCAGCCCGCTCCGTACGGCGTCGTCGGTCCGCTGCTGAGACCCGGAAGGATCGTGACGTCGACTACGTCCGCGGAAGCTGACGTCGCGGAACAGATGGCTGCGCCCGCGCAGAGGGCGGCGGCGATCACGGAAGTGCGAGCGATACGTGAAAGTGTCATACCAGCAGGTCGGTTTTATCTGGGTGGGTGATACAGACAGACTGACCGGATGCGCGCACTTCACGTTCTGCTGGCCGGCTTCGGCTTCCTGCTGGGGTTCCTGATTATTGTTGTCTCCGGCCTGATCGAGTGGGCGTCCTTCGCCTCCCGAACCGATTTCGCCTTCGTCGGTGACTCCGCCGTGTCGGTTGGTGTTTCCAACGAGGCGATCTACACCGCCGTCGCTGCTCCACTGGTGGGTGCACTGTTGGGCTGGGTGTCAGCTGTCATCGCGACGAGGTTCGGGTGGAGCCTCACTCATGGGGGTGCCACGCCGGCAAGCGAGTGACCAGGCAGCGGACCCGCTTGCTGGTCCGTGGGTTATGAGGAAAGGCCCCGACCTCCATCGAGGTCAGGGCCTTCCTTTGCGCCGCGCTACTTCTGTGTCGAGCTACTTCTGTGTCGAGCTACTTCTGTGTCGAACTACTTCTGTGTCGAACTACTTCTTGGAGACGCGGAGCAGCTTCTTGTTGACGAACTCGTCCATTCCCCACGGACCCAGCTCGCGGCCGACTCCGGAGCGCTTGACTCCGCCGAAGGGCAGACCGGGCAACGTCGTTCCGTGCTCGTTGACGAACGCCATTCCCACGTCGAGATCTGCAGCGACCGACCGGGCGGAATCGAGATCGCTGCTCCAGACGGATCCGCTCAGGCCGTAGACCGACGAATTGGCAAGTTCCACAGCCTCGCTGGCCGACTTGACCTTGTAGACGACTCCGGCAGGTCCGAACAGTTCTTCGCTGTAGGCCCGCATGTCCGGTGTCACGTCTGCGAGCAATGTCGGTTGAACGTAGGCGCCCGGGCCGTCGATCTTCTTTCCACCGGTCAGCAGCGTGGCACCCTTGGACACAGCGTCGTCGATCTGCTCGATCAGAGTGTCTGCCGCGCTCTGCGAAGAGAGCGGACCCAAGACTGTGGATTCGTCCAACGGGTCACCGGCAGTGACGGATTCGAAGGACGTCGCCAACTTGTCGGTGAAGTCGTCGTAGAAATCTTCGGTGACGATGAAACGCTTGGCCGCGTTGCAGGCCTGGCCGGCATTGGACAGACGTGCCTTGGTTGCGGACTTGACGGTGGCATCCATGTCGTCGGAATCGAGGACGATGAACACGTCTGATCCGCCGAGTTCGAGGACGACCTTCTTGAGATTGCGTCCGGCAGTTTCGGCGACGCTGGTTCCGGCGCGTTCGCTGCCGGTCAGTGACACACCTTGAACTCGGGGATCGGCGATCATGTCCGCGATCTGCTCGTTGGTCGCGAAGACGTTGACGTAGGCGTCGTCCGGCAATCCGGCTTGTCGCAGAATCTCTTCCATCAGCAGCGCCGACTGCGGACAGTTCGATGCGTGCTTGAGAATGATCGTGTTACCGAGCATCAGATTCGGTGCCGCGAAGCGGGCGACTTGGTAGTACGGGAAGTTCCACGGCATGACGCCGATGAGAGCGCCGATCGGTCGCCGGTACACAACCGACTCCTCGGCCCCGGGAACGTCGAGTCGTTCTTCCTCGAGCAGTGCCGGACCGTGGTCTGCATACCACTGATAGATCGCGGCCGAGAGTTGTACTTCGCCCTTGGCCTCGCGGACCGGCTTACCCATCTCCAAGGAGATCATTCGGGCCAGTTCGTCTGCGCGCTCTGTGTACAGTTCGGCGGTCTTGCTCAGGACTGCCGCACGCTGCTGTGGCGCACTGTTGCGCCAGGTCAAGTAGCCGCGATGCGTGTTCGCAAGTGCGGCTTCAACTCCGGCGTCATCCAAAGTATCGAATTCCCTGACGGTTTCACCTGTCGCGGGATTGACTGTTTTGTAATTAGCCATAGTTGTACAACGTGCGGAAGGGGCTCGAAGATTCCCGAAACGCGCAATCACATTGAATCGGCTCAACAGGTTTCGATCAAATCCCGGCTGGGTACCATGTCACGCCACCTTGGGACGATGGGTGCGCTCGTAGCCCTTGCGGTCGTAGAAACGGGTGGTCACGATGCCGAGTACGACGCCGATCAGTAGCCCCACCAACGTCATCCAGACGGCATGCAGCAGGCCTGCCTCACCGCGTGCGCCGAAGAACAGGATCGATCGCGTGCCCATGTAGATCTGGTGCATCGGCTCGAATTGCGCCAGCCAGGCATACAACCTGGGGCTGGCTTCGAGGGGGATGGTGCCACCGGACGAGGGCAGCGCGAGAATGACGAACACGAACAGGTTGATCAACATGCCCAACGAGCCGAACGCGGCCATCACCGACATCGCCGTGATGCCCACCGCTGTGATGACCAGCGCGCCGTACTCCCACAATGCAAGCCCGTGAGTGACCGGCATTCCGAGGGCGCGACTGATCCACTGGAACAACGCGGAGACTATGCCGGACAACACGATCATGAATGCCCATTTGACGAGCAGCGTTCGAAACCTGTTGATACCCACAACGTCGTTCTGAACGAAGAGTGGACCGAATTCGGTAGGCGCGTATCCGAGCATGCCGTCCACCAAGGAATTGACCACGGTTGCTCCGGTGAATCCCGCAAGGACCAACAGCAGCGCGAAATAGAATGCCACCAAACCGAATCCGGTTCCGTCGGGAAGCGGATCGTGGGCAACCGTGAGTACGTTCACCGGGTTTTCGAGCAGCAGGCGGCTCGCTCCGGAGATCTGGGTTCCGGTGCCTCCCGCTTCCAACTGCGCGGTGACAAGGGCGGTGAGTTGCTCGCCCATGTTCTTGTTGACCGAGGCGAGGGCTGTGGTTCCGATCGACTGGACCAGCGATGCCGAGACGGAACCGGCGCGAGGATTGGTGTAGATCGTGATGATCGGTTGCTCTACGTCACCGGCGACGACGCTGGCCTCCGCCAGGATGATCGTCCTCTTCGTGAAATCACTGGGAATCACGATCGCGCCGTACAGCGTGCCGGAGTTCAACCGCGATTGGGCTTCGGCGATACCGATCTGCTGCAGGTCGATCTTCTGGTGGTCGATTCCGCTTTCGAGGCCGGCGACGATGTCGTTTCCGAAGTTCTTGCGGTCGGCGGGGTCGCCACCGGGGAGGGTGTCGCCCTCGTCCTGGTTGACCAGGGCGATCGGGAACTGGTCCAGGTGTTTCTTGGGGTCGAGTATTCCGCCCATGTACAACGCTGCCAGCGCAGACATCAAGAGGGTGACCACTATCAATGGTGTCAACCAGAATCGTGGTGTGTGCATGACGGTGCGGGCAGACGGCTCCGTGTTCTTGCTCATCGTCAGTCGACCGGCTTTCGTTCGCGCGGAGTTCCTCGGGCTGAGCGTAAACGCAAAGGTGCGCCGGGGCAGTCTTTCGATCTGCCCGCGGCGCCGGAGACCTGTCCGGTCGGCGACAGGCCGGATTGCCGGCAGTCTCATCCGAAAAGGCTGAGAACGGATCGGTAGGGTATGGCCCGCGGCAACCCTGCCGAGATGATTTCGGAGAAACCGTTGACCAACGTGCTGATAGTTGTCCTGATACTCGTAGTGATCGCTGCCGTCGTGTTTGTGGTCCTGCGTGGACGCCAGGGCAAGCCGAATGCTCGCGTCGACCCGCTCGCCGACTATCCCGAGGTGTACGACCCCCACAAGATCGGGGTCGGCGACATCATCACGTACGCGGGTATCGACCATGTTGTTCGAGGGACCATCACGCTCGACGAAGAGGGGTACATCTGGCGTGAGCACCTTCTCGACGGTTCGACCGGTCGTCGTTGGCTGACGGTCGAGGACGACGAGGGCGAATTGGAGATGACTCTCTGGATGCGTCGAGAAGGAACCAACCTGGTCCCGAACGGCGACGTCATTCTCGACGACAAGGTTCACCGCAAGATCGAAAGTGGAACGGCGAAGTTCACGGCCGAGGGTACGACGGGTACGGCCCCTTCCGGCTCGATGGAATACGCGGACTATGCGACCGCAGACAAGACCGGCCTGATTGCATTCGAGAAGTGGGCGCGCGGACAGTCGTGGGAGGTTTCCACGGGACGGGCGGTCACTCGCAGCGAACTCACTGTCATCCACTCGGGCCCCCCGGAATGAGCCTGTATCTACTCGACGTGGAGCCGACCGACGTGGATGCCTCGGCACTGGGGTTGGTACTGGGAGCTCCTGCGCCACCGACCCTCGCCGAGTTGGTGATCGGAACTTCCGACGCGACGCTGACCCTCGGAGTGCTGGGGGCTTCGCACGTGGTGACGGCCTGGGCGTCGGGAAAGGAACTGACCGAACAGGTTTCGTGCGATGCTCTTGCAGTCGGCGGTGAACCACTGCCCGCAGTGGAGTCCACGCAAAACTACCGGTTCGAGTCTTCCTCACTGGTGATGGATCGGGTCGAATTCGACTCGGAAGCTGCGTCGTTGAAAGAGTCCGCCGGCCACGACGGTTGGATCTGCGGATCCTTTCCCGGTGACGACACGGCTTTGACCGCTTTGTATGGCGTGCGAGACCGCCAGGGGTGGAGTTGGCAGAGTTGGCATTTGTACCCGGGGGAGGGGACAGGAGTGATCGTGAAGACACGCAGCAGGTGGCAGCCGTGAGGGGGCGGACGTGGTTGGCTCCGGTGATGCTGGCGGCCGCAATTGTCTTGTCGGCGTGCGGTGGTGGAGCCAAAGACTTCATCGCGGACAACTATTCCAAGACGTCCCAGGATGGCGACGTCGTGTTGTACTCGTCGAAAGATCCAGTGGGCACGACCGTCTCACGGATTGTCGACGCGGACGAACCAGCGGCGCGAAGTGCTGACGGCGGCAACGAATACCTGCGCTACGACGACGACATCGTCACTGTCAGTTCGGCTTCGGGCGGTGGCAGCACCATCAAGGTAGAGGACATCGACGGCACGTATCGCAGCGGCGGATACGCGTACCTGGGACCGGGCTTCAACCCGGGATCCCCGGCGG
Organism: Rhodococcus sp. OAS809; assembly: GCF_040546695.1. Lineage (NCBI taxonomy): Bacteria > Bacillati > Actinomycetota > Actinomycetes > Mycobacteriales > Nocardiaceae > Rhodococcus > Rhodococcus sp. OAS809. The sequence goes on from NZ_JBEPOI010000002.1 coordinate 4,998,160, forward strand.
GTGGAAGCAGTGGCAGCGGCGGCTCGGGTAGTGCCAAATGACGGTAATGCTCAATGAGGAGGAGAACGGCGTGACGAACATCTTTGCATCCACTTCCGTCGAGATCGGGACGGTGGATCCGGCATTGCTCGTCGGGGGCGTTCTCGGCACCCTCGCCTACTTCGTCGTCGGTGCAGCGGTTCTGGCGACGGGATTCCTGGTCCTCGACCTCATGACACCCGGAAATCTCCGCCACCAGGTTTACGTCGACAAGAACCCGAACGCTGCGATTCTGTTGGCCTCCAATCATCTTGCGCTGGCGATCATCGTGGTGACGGCAATCCTGACCAGTTCGGACGGCTTTGCTCAGGGACTCGCCGACTCCGCGGTGTACGGACTGTTCGCGATCGTGTTGCAAGCGATCGCGCTGCGATTGATGAACGCATTCCTTCCCGGCAAGTTGGTTGCGCTGGTGCAGGATCCGAAGATGTGTGGCGCCGCGTGGGCTGTGGGTGTGAGCTTGCTGTCCATCGGTTTGGTGAACGCCGCAGCGCTCACCTGATGGTTGCCGCTGATCCCGATGTGACAGTTGACGAGCGTTCGACGATGCTCGGCCCGCGCGCACGCGTCCTTCTCCTTGCGGCTGTTGCGGCGTGCGCTGCGTGTGGCCTGATCTACGAGCTGGCCCTGTTGACACTCAGCGTGAGTCTGACCGGCGGCGGCATCACCCAGACGTCGTTGATCGTCGCGGGATTTGTTGCGGCTCTGGGTATCGGAGCGCTGGCCGCCAAACCTCTGCTGGGACACGCTGCCGTTTCGTTCGTGACGGTCGAGATACTGCTCGGGCTGATCGGCGGATTCAGTGCCGTCACGCTGTACGTGACCTTCACGTTCTTCGGTTCCAGCGCAGCAGTTCTGGTGGCGGCGACCGCGCTGATCGGCATCCTCGTCGGTGCCGAAGTGCCTCTGCTGATGACGCTCTTGCAGTCCGGTCGCAGCGACAACGACGCACAGAGCACCGGAAAGGTACTGGCCAACCTCAATGCCGCCGACTACCTCGGCGCATTGATCGGTGGTCTGCTGTGGCCGTTCGTACTGTTGCCGTGGGCGGGAATGATTCGCGGTGCCGCACTCACCGGCATGATCAATCTCGTGGCTGCGGCAGTGGTCGCGCTGATACTCCTTCGGTGGCAGCTCAGCCTGCGCGCACGATCGATCGCCGTCGTCGCAATGCTGTTGGCAGCAAGTTTGATCGGATGGTTGCTGATCGCAGCGTCGGACATCGAGACCACGTCGAGGCAGCGGCTCTACACCGATCCCGTGGTGGCCGCCGAGCGATCGGTGTACCAGGAAATCGTCGTCACCGAGCGGGGGAACGACGTGCGCCTGTTCCTCGACGGAGACCTGCAGTTCTCCAGTGTCGACGAGCATCGGTACACGGAGTCGCTGGTGTATCCGGCCCTGGTGAACGACCCCCGGCGCGTGCTGATTCTGGGCGGCGGTGACGGCCTCGCTGCACGGGAAGTGCTGCGAATGAACAGCGTCGAGCAGATCGTTCAAGTGGAACTCGATCCGGCAGTCATCGAGTTGGCCAACACGCGTCTTCGTGATCTGAACGAGGGAGCGCTCGAGGATCCACGGGTGGACGTCGTACTCGACGACGCGTTTCGGTGGCTGCGAGAGCGTCCGGAACCGGGTTTCGATGCGGTGATCGTCGACCTCCCGGATCCTGACACCCCCGCACTTGGCCGCTTGTATTCGATGGAGTTCTACGGACTTGCCGCTGCCGCGATGAATCCGGGCGGGCTGATGGTCGTCCAGTCCGGCAGCCCGTACTCGACACCGGATGCGTACTGGAGAACGGTGTCGACGGTATCGGCTGTCGGACTGAGCGTCTCGCCCTATCACGTTTTCGTGCCGAGCTTCGGTGACTGGGGATATGTGCTCGCGCAAAGAGGTTCCACGCCGCCCGAGCTTCGTCTGCCCGCTGATGTGCCGAACCTGCGGTTCCTCGACGAGCCGACGCTGGCGTCGGCCTCGGTGTTTCCTCGCGATCGCCCGAGGCGGGAGTTGGAACCCTCGACGCTCGACCGGCCACGCATCGTCGACGATATGCGCAAGGGCTACGAACGCTGAACTCCCGACCGAGTAGCTTGAATCGAGACTCTCGGCCACGACGGAGGTACGGATGACTGTTCGGATCGAGGAGCACGCACCGGGAGTTCGGTTGCTCACGATGAAGCGCAGGAAGCATTCGCAGCTTTTCATGAAGAAGAGGTGATCGAAATGAACGGTGCACAGTCGCTCATCCAAAGCCTGGTCGACTCGGGCGTCGAGGTGTGCTTCGGCAATCCAGGAACGTCCGAGATGCATTTTGTCGCCGCACTCGATTCCGTTCCGCAGATGCGGGCGGTACTCGGCTTGTTCGAGGGCGCCGTGACCGGTGCCGCGGACGGCTACGCACGGATCGCCGGAAAGCCTGCCGCGACGCTGCTCCATCTGGGCCCCGGTATGGCGAACGGACTGGCGAACCTTCACAACGCGCGCCGCGCCCACACACCGATCGTGAACATCGTCGGGGACCACGCGACCTACCACCACGGTTTCGACGCTCCTCTCGAATCGAACATCGATGCGCTGACCGAATGGTTGGAGGGGTGGAGTCGACGTTCCGAATCCACCGCGACCGTCGGTAGCGACGCGGCCGACGCCGTTGCCGCCTCGTTGAATCCGCCCGGACGCATTGCCACACTTGTCCTCCCTGCCGACGTCTCGTGGGGCGAAGGTGGAGTTCTTGCGGGTCCTCGGGACATACCGGGGCGGGCGGAAGTTTCTGCAACACAGATCGACTCGGTGGTGGGCGCGCTCAATGCCGAGGGTCGCGCCACGCTACTGCTGGGCGGCGCAGCCTGTTCCGAAGCTGGGCTGCGCGCCGCTTCCCGAATTGCGGTCGCGACCGGTGCCCAGATTCTGATCGAGACTTTTCCAGCCAGGCTTCAACGAGGTGCGGGGCTACCGTCATTCGAGCGCTTGGGATACTTCGCCGAGCACGCCACCGAACAACTTCGCGGAACAACTCAGCTGGTTCTGGCCGGAGCGGTTTCGCCGGTCTCGTTCTTTGCGTATCCCGGAAAACCGAGCGATCTGGCACCGGAGGGTGCTGCGGTGACAACGCTGGCAAGCGTCGGCGACGATGTTGCCGGTGCACTGGAGGCAGTGGCCGAACTCGTGGCACCGGGAGTCGAACCTGTCTTGCAGGAAGCGAATCGGCCGGCGCTGCCGAGCGGGCCTCTGGACGTTCGAAATTGGGCCGACGTGATCGGCGCCCTGCTGCCAGGCGACGCCATCATCTCCGACGAGGCGGCGACTTCCGGTTGGGCGATCCCGATTGCCCTTGCCGGAGCGCCGCGCCACGACGTGCTCACGCTCACCGGAGGTGCCATCGGCCAGGGCATCCCGGTGGCGACGGGCGCCGCTGTGGCAGCGCCGGAGCGACCGGTGATCAATCTCGAAGCCGACGGAAGCGCGATGTACACCATCACGGCGTTGTGGACGCAGGCGCGAGAGATGTTGAACGTCACGACGATTCTGCTCAACAATCGCGCATACGCCATCCTGCGTGGCGAACTGCAACGAGTCGGCGCAGAAGGTGGCGGCGTCGTCGCACAGTCGATGCTGGATCTGTCATCTCCGAACATGGACTACGTCAAGATCTCCGAGGGGTTGGGAGTGCCCGCGTCGCGGGCGAACACAGCGGAGGAGTTGGCCCAACAGTTTGCCGCAGCGCTGGCGGAACCCGGCCCGCATCTCATCGAGGTCATGCTGCCTCCGACGTCGTGATTTCGACCTCGAATCGATCGTCGATCGTGCATTCAACTGGAGGTTTTCGGTGCTAGCTGCGATCGGTCTGTCTCTTCCGATTGCCCTCGGCCTGCTTTTCGTCTCGATGCCCATGGCGGTGATCGTGCTCGTCATGATCACCGCTGGAGCACATCGAGGGGCGGCATCTTTTCTACTCGGGTGGGTCCTCGGAATCTCGGCAGTCGTCGCGGTGACCATCGTGATCGCGGACTATTCGTTTGCGGAGTCGGAGTCGTCGCGGACTTCCGTGTGGTCGAGCGTCGTACGAATCGTGTTGGGTCTGGTCCTGTTCGGCTTGGCATACAAGCAGTGGCGCGCGCGTCCGCGAAACGGGAGTGAGCCGACAGTTCCGAAGTGGATGAAGAGCGTCGACGGGTTGACTCCGCGGAAGGCGTTCGGGTTGGCGTTCTTGTCCGCGGCGGTCAATCCCAAGAATGCAGCGCTGGCGGTATCCGGTGCGGCCACTATCGCGGTCGCCACGAATGTCGTTGCCCAACAGATTGTTGCCGCGGTGATCTTCACGGTCATCGCGAGCGTCGGCATCGCGTCGCCGATCCTGGTGAAGGTGTTCTCCGGCAAGCGTGCCGACGAGATCCTCGCGTCCGCGAAGGCATGGATGACCGCCAACAACGCGGTGATGATGACGGTCATCCTGACGATCCTCGGTGCGACCGTGCTGGGCGAGGGGCTCAGTGGGCTGCAATAGGTCGCCTACCATTGGCGGGTGACTGATTTCGACGACGACGCTGCCGGTTCCATTGCCTCCGCTGCTTTGGCTGTTCTGCGCGAGCAAGGCCCGCTGAGTCTCGAAGAGTGGGCGACCCATCTCGAGGAGTACGGAACTGCGACCGAGTTGGCCGATGTACTCGAGTACCTGTCCGAACCGATGCTCGGGTACCTGCCCAACGGAAAGTACGTCGCTCTCGACACGGTCCTCGAAGGGCTCGTGTTCACTCACCGGCTCAGCGAAGTCGAAATTGCGTCGGACATCCTTGACGCGAGCCCCGACCTGGAACCGATCTTGGCATTCGGCGACGACGACGGGGCGATCCGGGTGGCCCTGGCGGAAGAAGCAGCCTCCGAACGCGGAGCTGCTCCCTTCCGGAGTCGACGAGTTGTGGTACTTCCGGCCGGAACCCTCGGCGAGTGCGCCGACGGTGATCTCGTCGGCTTGGCTGTCGAAGACGGAACACTTGCGTTTCGTCTGGTCGAGATCGAGGACGAACCCGATCTTGCTCCGGCGCTCGGCGAACTCTTCGAGGAGGACGGAGTCGAGGCCCTGGATTCTGTGTGCTGGCAACTCCTGATCGAGGATCCGTCACTCTTCACGGTTCCTGTTGCGCCGCTGGGTGAGATCTTCGAGGTGGCAGGTTACGAGCACGAGCGTGAGCTACTGGCTCGGCGGGGATTCGACTTCGACGCCTACGACCTGCAGATTCGGACAGCCTTGGTGGCCAGTACCTACGACCTGACCCACGACGAGGCAGTCTCTGCCGTTGCGTTTGTCGATCTGGCGGACCGCGGATACACCGACGCGGTCATCGCCGACTTCGATATCGCGGACTGGGCCCACCGTCATGTGAGCGCTGCTCCGGACTCTTTTGTCTCACTGGCAGATCCGGGTGCTGCAGTGGCCGTGTTCGATCTCGGATTTCGGAATCAGGACCCGGTGACCGACGCAATCCTCGAAGCGCTTGCCTCCGAACTGGCCGAGCGAGGGCCACGGTCGGTGCGGGCGGCGGCTCATTGGCTCGCCGGTAAGGCCGTCGATCGGCTGGGGCGCGTCCTCGAAGCGGAGGCGCACTACGAGAAAGCGCTCCTTGCCGAATCCGGTTGGGGTCCGGCCTTGTTCGAGTTGGCTCAGTTTGCGTCGGACCGCGGCGACGCGACCCGGGCGCTGTCACTGCTCGGGCGGATCGACGGCGGAACCGAAGAGAATCTCTACGCCGTACTGCAGGACTTCGTCCCAGCCGATCACCCGGAACTCGGGCGAAACGACAAGTGTTGGTGCGGTTCCGGCCGCAAGTACAAGGTCTGCCACCTCGGAAAGGCCGATGAATCCGTCAAGGCGGACGGTCGGTGGCTGTACAAGAAGGCATGCCTGTTTGCGTTTGCCTCCGAATTCGTCGACATCGTGACCGGGCTCGACGATCTCGAAAACGAAAATCTCTCCGAGGACGAACTGATCGCGGCCACGATCTTCGACGGATCGGCACTGGACGTCGCTCTGTTCGAGGGTGGAATCTTTGCCGAATTCTTGGCCAGACGCAGCGAACTACTTCCGGAGGCGGAAGTTGTGACAGCCGCACAGTGGCTCGGAATCCGGAGGTCGGTGTACGAGGTGATCGAAACGTCCGACACCGGCGTCGTGCTGCTCGATCGTGGATCCAAGGAGACCGTCACGGTTGCTCACTCGGTCGAAGGCAAGCCAGGTGATGTGATCAGTGCTCGGGTCCTGACGGCCCCCACTGGAGCGTTTGCGGTGGGTGTTGTGGTCATGGCAATGGAATCGCAGGCTGCGAGGGTGCTCGAGGTTCTCGCTTCCGAAGATCTCGAGGCCGAAGAACTGGTGCGCGAGTTGCGTGGAGGCGCCGATCACTCGACCGATGACCGGTGACGATGTATCGAGTCGACCCCGTTAAAGTTGGATAGGTGAACGAACCGATGGATGCCAATGACTTGATCGCCGAAGCCGCGATGGAGTTGTTGCGTGAGCACGGCCCGCAGACAGCGGCGGACTGGGGCACCCTGTTGGCTGACGCCGGGCACGGTACAGCCGAGGACATGACCGAATTCGTCGAGTACGTCGAGGACCCGTTGCTCGGATACTTGAGTGAGGAGCGGTACGCCGCACTCGACACGTTGTTCGAGCATCGAGTGTTGACCCATCGCCTCACCGAAGCGGAGATCAAGTCCGGCGTTCTCGACGCGAACCCCGATCTGATGATGCTGCGGGTTTTCCTCGATCGTGACGACGACGTAATCCACGGCATCAGCGTCGTGCACCGCGGGACCGACGACGATCTTTTGGCTGATCGTGGGATCGAAGATCCGGAGTTCCCACACGACGAAGGCTTTCTGCTCGACACCGACACCCTTGCCGAGTGCTCGGTAGGTGACTTGATCGGATTGTTCGTCGCTGACCGTGAGCTGACACTCTGCACCATCCCCGAGGTACTGGATCCCGCACCCGGATTCGGCGAGAGTCTGGGGACGGTCCTCGCAGACACCGGTGCTGACACCCTCGATGCCATTGTCTGGCAATTGATGCTCGACGAGCCGTCGCTGTTCCGTCAGCCGACCGCACCGCTGGGCGAAATGCTCGAGGCGGCAGGTTACGTCCGCGACGGTGATTACGTTGCGGTCGACGGATTCGATTTCGAGGCGTACCACCTGGCGAACCGGGCTCGCATGCTCGAGGTCCGCGAGAATCTGCACCCCGAAGAAGCCGCGTCGGTGATCGCCTTCGTCGATGTGGTCATGGCCGCGAAAGCCGAAGGCGTCGACGATGTCTCGGACTGGGCGCGCAAGAAGATCAAGGAGGATCCGCAGGCCTTCGCAGGCCTCGCCGAGCCGCCCGCGGCTGCGGCAGCGTTGGAGCTGTTGTCCGAACTCGACGATCATGATTCCGTATTGCATTCTGTTGCAACTGCTCTCGCCGAAAAAGGGTCGCGTCGTGTCAAGCCGGCAGCGCACTGGCTGGCGGGCAAGGCTTCGGATCGTCTCGGCAAGATCCTGGCCGCTGAGGCGTCGTACGAATCAGCGCACGATCTCGATCCCGACTGGACTCCCGCGATCTTCGATCTGGCGCTACTGGCCGCCGATCGAAGCGATGTGACGCGCGCGCTGGCTTTGCTGGGCCGAATCGAAGGTGGCGAGTCCGAGGTTCTGCACGAGGTTCTTCAGCGCTACGCCCCGGCCGAGCACCCCGAACTCGGACGAAATGACAAGTGCTGGTGCGGTTCCGGTCGAAAGTTCAAGGTTTGCCATCTCGGTAAGTCCGAGGTGACGTTCGACGACCGGGCCAGCTGGCTCTACGTCAAGGCTCAGTTGTTCTCGCGCACGCCGGAGTACTTCGACGCCGTGTTCGATCTTGCGCTCATCCGTGCCGAGCAGTTCAACAGCGAAGAAGCACTGACGCTGGCCGTCGAAGGTGGTTTGGCCGTCGACGCTGCCTTGTTCGATGCGGGTATTTTCGCAGCTTTTGTCGAGCGCCGCGGAGAACTGCTGCCTGCCGACGAACGCGAACTGGCCGATCAGTGGTTGTCGATTCCGCGCTCGGTGTACAAGGTCGCCTCGACGGAGCCGGGACAGTTGGTGACCCTCAGCGACGTCCGCAACGGGCATCTGGTGAAGGTCACGGACGAGTGGGGCTCGCTGAACCTCGAGCCAGGCACGCTCGTGTGTGCTCGTGTTCTTCCGGCCGGGTCCACGATGCGCACGTTCGGTGGCATCGAACCGCTTGCGGTAGAAGACAAGAAGGAGTTGATCCAACTGATCGAGTCCGAGGACACCGAGCCGGGTCAGCTGGTGGAGTTCCTCAGCCGCGGCCTTGCCGGTGCGCCTTTCCGGTAGCGCGAACTAGCAAAAAGGCGCACGGGGCCGGAGGCCCTAGGGCGTTACCTGAGCCAACATCATCTGCTCGAAACCCTCACCGTACGGCGGGAGCATTCCCCATTCACCGCGTGGGTCATGCTGCGCTGCTTCGAATACCGTTCGCGCGTGACTGAACTCGAGGAAACCCTCACGGCCGTGGTAGTGCCCGATGCCCGAAGCTCCGACGCCGCCGAAGGGTGCGTCGCTCAGCCCGGGGTGAGACATCGCGTCGTTGATGGTGACGCCGCCCGAGACGGTCCGTTCGAGTACGGATTCCTTCTCGTCCAGATCGGTTCCGAAGTAGTACAGCGCCAACGGTTTCGGTCGTGAATTGATGTCGGCGACGACGTTGTCGAGTTGGTCGTACGGCAAGACGACGACGGCCGGCCCGAAGATCTCCTCCTTCATGATCTGCGCGTCGGTCGGAGGGTCGACCACGATTCGCAGTGGGCGACGACGAGTGTCTGCGGAGAGTTCTTCGTCGGGAACGGTGATGATTCGTGCCCCACGTTCTTCGGCGTCCGCGATGTACCCCTCGATGCGTGCGAGGTGACGATCGCTGACTATCGAGACCACGTCTTTGTTGTCGGCAATCGTGGGAAACAGTCCCGTGAACTGGTCGGTGAACGCGTCGATGAATGCTTCCGTGTTCTCGCGCGGAACGTAGATCAGATCGGGAGAGACACAGAGTTGACCGGCGTTGGTGGACTTCGCGATAGCCAAACGCGAAGCAGCAGAGCTGATATCGGCACTGCGGCTCAAGACGCTCGGTGACTTGCCGCCGAGTTCGAGGGTGACCGGCACCAGGTTCTTCGCAGCATTGGCCATGACCAGCTTTCCGACGGTCGTGCTGCCGGTGAAGACGAGGTGGTCGAAAGGCAGGGACGTCAGCCGATCAGCGACTTCCGGGCCGCCGGTCACCACCGCGACCTCCACGGGGTCGAGAGTTCGACGCGCCGCCTCGGCCAGGACGGCCGCAGTATTGGGCACGATCTCCGACGGTTTGAGAACGGCGCGATTTCCTGCTCCGAGGGCGCAGGCGAGCGGGCTCAGGAGAGTGAACAGGGGAGCATTCCAGGTTCCGATGATGCCGATCGAACCCTTCGGCTGGTACGACACGTACGCCGTGGCACCCAACTGGTCCTGCATCGCTCCGGTTGCTCTCGGTGAGCGAATCATCCACTCTTCGAGCGAATCACGAACGTGCTTGAGTGAAACCATCGACCCGAGAACGTCATTCATCACCGAGTAGGCCGGGATTCGGCCGCCGAAGTCTTCGTTGATCGCCTCGGTCAGATCCTTGTGGTTTGCCACCAGGAGATCGACGACGCGTTGAATGCGCTCGCGTCGTGTCTGCGCGGACGGAAGACCAGCGGCTCGAGTTGCTTCCTGCTGAGCGCGCAGAATCTCTTCGAGATCAGTGGCGACGGCGGCATCGGTGCTCATGGGCACTCCTCGTAGTGGCGAAGTATTGACCGGACCGTATCGACGCGGTGCGAGTGGATGTCCTTTTCGTCTCGTTGACCGGGACGGATTCGATTGGTAGAGAGAACACATGTCGCAGACACAGGTAGAAGACACTGCAGTGAAGATTTCCGTCGAGGAATCGGTGGGACTCGGTTTCCTGACGCTCGATCGGCCGGCGCGGCGCAATCCGCTCTCGGCGGAGACCATGCGTGAGGTGACGGCTGCCCTTGTCGAATTGTCTGTAGACGAGCGCGTGCGGGTCGTGATCGTGCGCGCCGAAGGCCCGGTGTTCTCCGCCGGACACGATCTGACGGAGATGATCGGGAGAACCCTCGAGGACGAGCGGGCGATCTTCGACGGCTGTACCGAGATGATGGAGACCGTACAGCGGATTCCGCAGCCGGTGATTGCCGCAGTACAGGGCCCGGCTATCGCGGCGGGCTGCCAACTGGCCGCGTCGTGTGATCTGGTTGTTGCTGCGTCGAATGCTGTCTTCGGCACGCCGGGCGTCAAGATCGGACTGTTCTGCTCGACGCCCATGGTGGCGCTGAGCAGGGCAGTAGGGCGCAAGCGCTCGATGCAGATGTTGCTCACCGGGCAGACGATCGACGCCGACACCGCTGCGGACTGGGGTCTGGTGAACTTCGTCGTCGCGCCCGAAGACCTGGACCGAGAGGTGCGCGAACTGGCCGCCAAGATCACGACGGCCAGCCCCTTGACGGTGAAGATCGGTAAGCAGGCGTTCTATCGCCAGATCGATCTGCCGCAAGCGCAGGCGTACGAGGCGATGGCGGAAACTATGGCAACCAACGCCGTGACCTGCGACGCTCAGGAAGGTATGCAGGCCTTTGTGGACAAGCGAAAGCCCGAATGGCGCAATAAGTAACGATCGCTCTTCCGGTTTAGTTGGACGTCCTATAACCTGAGGCGCATGAGCCTGGATCCACGCACCAACACTGTCGACGGAGTGCTTCGGCGCTCGGCAGCCAAGTACCCCGACCGTGTAGCCGTCGTATTCGAAGATCGCACTCGCACCTACCGCGAACTCGACGACGCGGTGACGCGGGTCGCCGCCTACTTGCTCGGTCTGGGGCTCGAACACGGCGACCGCGTCGCGGCATACGGAACCAACTCCGACGCCTATGCAATCGGATTTCTTGCCTGTGCACGAGCAGGTTTGGTGCATGTTCCGGTCAATTACGCACTGAAGGGGGAGGAACTCCGGTACCTCGTGGCGCAGTCAGGCGCCCGCGCGGTGTTGGTGGATCCGGCATTGGCGCCGACGCTCGACTCGGTACGCTCCGACCTCGATCTCGATCACGTGATCGCACTGCGGGACGCGGAACTGTCCGTCGTCACGATCGGTGAGGCAGGCGAGGTGCCGGTCTTCGAACCGCGTGCGACGTCGACCGATCTGGCGCAACTCCTGTACACCTCGGGCACCACCTCGAAGCCCAAGGGCGCCATGATGTCTCACGGTGCACTGGTTCACGAGTACGTGTCCTCGGTGATCGCGCTCGGCCTCGACAAGAACGACAACCCGCTGATCTGCATGCCGATGTACCACTCCGCGGGCATGCACGTCTTCATGCTGCCGTACCTGTCCGTCGGCGCGACGGTCAGTCTGATGCAGGCGCCGGACATCCCGGAAATCCTGCGCCGTGTCGAAGCCGAAAAGATCGGATCGCTGTTCTTGGCGCCGACCGTGTGGGTACCGCTGGCCAACCATCCGGACCTCGAGACCCGCGATCTGTCGTCGCTGAAGAAGGCGCAGTACGGCGCCTCGATCATGCCGGTCACCGTGCTCAATCGTCTGCGCGAGCGCTACCCGGACATCGGTTTCTACAACTGCTTCGGCCAGTCCGAAATCGGCCCACTGGCAACAGTTCTCCAGCCCAGCGAGCATGCTGATCGCCCGTCTTCCTGTGGTCGCGCGGTGTTCTTCGTCGAAACCCGCGTCGTCGACGCCGACGGAAACGATGTCGCCGACGGTGAGTCCGGCGAGGTTCTCTACCGCTCACCGCAGCTGTGCAACGGCTACTGGGAGAATCCGGAAGCCACCGCCGAGGCCTTCCGTGACGGCTGGTTCCATTCGGGCGATCTGGTCGTGCGGGACGAAGAAGGTTTCATCACGGTCGTCGACCGGATCAAGGACGTCATCAACACCGGCGGCATCCTGGTGGCGTCACGCGAGGTCGAAGATGCGGTCTACACGCACCCAGCTGTGGCAGAAGTTGCCGTGATCGGTACGCCCGACGACAAGTGGATCGAGGCCGTCACCGCGATCGTCGTGCTCAAGGACGGCAACGACGAGTTGACGCCCGAGGCGTTGATTGCCCACGTCAAGGAGCGAATCGCTCCGTTCAAGGTGCCCAAGCATGTCCGTTTCGTGGCCGAGCTTCCGCGCAACCAGAGCGGCAAGCTACTGAAGCGGGAACTGCGCACCGTCTGAAGCTTGCTATAGGTTCTGCCTTACCTTCGGTTCGTTTTCAGGTCTTTGACTCCGATTGCCTCACGGTATTGACTTCGGGGGACGGCATGGACTTCGGAAACAGCAAGGTGAGTGGTGGGAATGCAGGTCGATGCAGATGACTTCGCAGATATCTTGGCGACTGCGCGGGAGTTCATCCGTAAGGAAGTAGTTCCGCGTGAGCAGGAGATAGCCGACACCGACGCCATTCCTGAGGACATACGCAAGAAGGCCGCAGCTATCGGGCTCTTCGGTTACGCGATCCCTCAGGAATGGGGTGGGCTCGGACTCGACCTCACCCAAGACGTCGAACTGGCAATGGAATTCGGCTACACGTCTCTGGCGCTGCGTTCGATGTTCGGTACCAACAACGGAATTGCCGGGCAGGTGCTGGTCGGCTTCGGTACCGACGAGCAGAAGGCTCAGTGGCTCGAGCGCATCGCCTCCGGTGATGTCGTGGCTTCCTTTGCTCTCACCGAACCCGGCGCGGGCTCCAACCCGGCCGGCCTTCGGACCAAGGCAGTGCTGGACGGATCCGACTGGGTGATCGACGGCAACAAGCGGTTCATCACCAATGCTCCACTGGCACAGCTGTTCGTGGTGTTCGCGCGCACTCGCCCGGCGGATTCCGATGGTCCGGGAATTGCAGTGTTCCTGGTTCCGGCTGACACGCCAGGTGTCACGGTCGGTCCCAAGGACAAGAAGATGGGTCAAGAAGGTGCTTGGACCTCCGAGGTCACCTTCGACAACGTCCGAGTTCCCGAGTCGGCCCTCGTCGGTGGCGACCAGGACACCGGATACCGCGCAGCGATGACGTCTCTCGCGCGCGGACGAGTCCATATCGCGGCGCTCTCGGTGGGAGCAGCACAGCGAGCGCTCGACGAATCTGTCGCGTTCTCCGTGGTCACGGAACAGGGCGGCACCGCGATCGGCGACTTCCAGCTGGTTCAAGCGATGTTGGCAGACCAGCAAGCCGGTGTGATGGCAGGGCGCGCGATGGTGCGCGAGGTGGCCGCGCGGTACGTCAGCGGTGAGGATCGCCGTCTCGGGCCTTCGGCGGCAAAGCTTTTCTGCACCGAGATGGTGGGCAAGGTCGCAGATCTCGCCGTGCAGATCCACGGGGGCAACGGGTACATGCGTGGTGTTCCGGTCGAACGCATCTACCGTGAAGTTCGCCTGTTGCGCCTGTACGAGGGAACCAGCGAGATCCAGCGTCTGATTCTCGGTGGTGGGCTCGTGGCGCAAGCGAAAAAGCAAAACCAGCGCTGACACATTTTCCAGACGAGCTTTAACCTCACGAACGGAGTGGACATGGGATTGTTGGACGGCAAGGTTGCGGTAGTGACCGGAGGAGCCCAGGGCATCGGGCTCGAAATTGCGCGCACCTTCATCAAGGAAGGCGCGACCGTCGTTCTCGGCGACATCAACGAAAACCGTGGGAACGGCTGCGGTCGCCGAACTCGGTGGAGAGTCGGTCGCCCGTTTCGCTTCCTGCGACGTGCGTGACTCCGGACAGGTCGAGGCCATGCTCGATCTGGCCGAAAGCGCTTTCGGTCCAGTCGATGTCATGGTCAACAACGCCGGCATGACGCGCGACGCCACGATGCGGAAGATGACCGAGCAGGACTTCGACGACGTGATCGCCGTTCACCTCAAGGGCGCCTGGAACGGAACACGCGCTGCCGCCGCCCGCATGCGCGAGCGTGAGACGGGCGCGATCGTGAACATCTCGTCGATCTCCGGCAAGGTGGGCATGCTCGGGCAGACCAACTACTCGGCCGCGAAGGCCGGGATCGTCGGTCTGACGAAGGCCGCGGCAAAAGAGGTCGCGTTCAAGAACGTTCGCGTCAACGCCGTTCAGCCCGGACTGGTCCGCACGGCGATGACCGAGGCGATGCCCGAACGGATCTGGAACGAGAAGCTTGCCGAGATTCCGATGGGGCGCGCAGCCGAGCCTTCGGAAGTTGCTTCGGTTGTGCTGTTCCTCGCGAGCGACCTCTCGAGCTACATGACCGGCACGGTTCTCGAGATCACCGGCGGCCGCCACATCTGATCCGTCCTGTTCGAGTGCAAGAATTCAGAGTGTGAGAATTCTGGGTGTAAGACTTCTGGGGTGACTACTGACATGGGACAGCCGAACTCGGATCTTCCGCTCGACGGAATCACCGTAGTTGCACTCGAACAGGCGGTGGCGGCACCGCTCGCCACCAGACATCTCGCGGACATGGGTGCGCGGGTGATCAAGATAGAACGCGTCGGCGAGGGTGACTTCGCGCGTCACTACGACCAGGCGGTTCACGGTCAGGCATCACACTTCGTGTGGCTCAACCGTTCCAAGGAATCGATCGCCGTCGACGTGAAGTCGGACGCCGGCCGGCAGATCCTTCTCGATCTGGTCGCGCGAGCCGATGTGTTCCTGCAGAACCTGGCTCCCGACGCAGCCGCGAGACTGGGGTTCGGCGCGGAGGAACTGCGCGATAAATACCCACGGCTCATCGTGATCGACATGTCCGGCTACGGCAGTGCCGGCCCGCGGCGCGAGCGCAAGGCCTACGACATGTTGGTCCAAGCCGAGACCGGAATGATCTCCGTGACAGGCACACCGGAGACGGCCACCAAGACCGGCATCCCGGTCTCCGACATCGCGGCAGGAATGTACGCGCTGACTTCGATTCTGAGCGCCCTGTTCCGTAGAGAGCGAACGGGCAAGGGAGCGCTCGTCGAGGTCTCGATGTTCGATTCCACCGTCGAGTGGCTGGGTCATCCGATGTACATGAAAATGTATGCAGACAAGCAGATTCCACGTGTCGGTCTCGGCCATGCCGCGATCGTTCCCTACGATTCGTATCCCACGGCCGACGGCGAAATCCTGATCGGCGTCCAGAACGACCGTGGATGGCGAGCGCTGATGGTGGACGTGTTCGAGCGAGAGGATCTGGTCGATCATCCGCGTTACCGCACCAACATCGTGCGCGTCGAAAACCGTGGCGAGGTAGACGAATTGGTGGGCTCTCTGACGCGTCTGTACTCGACGACAGATCTGGATCAGCGTCTGGCCGCCGCTGGTGTTCCGGCCGCGGCACTCAACGACATGGCCGGTCTGCTGGAACATCCGCAGCTGGAGAAGCGTGCCAGATGGCGGTCCGTGGGCACCGAGAACGGTCCGATCGATGCCGTGCTGCCTCCGATGACGTATTCGGATGTCGAAATGCGCATGGGTGACGTTCCGGCACTCGGCCAGCAGACGGATTCTCTGCTGGCCGAGTTGGGACTTACGGGCGACCGGATCGCGGAACTTCGCCGCGACGGATCGATCGGTTAACGCTTCTAGCGTCGCAGGTTCTCGAACACCGCGGCAATCCCTTGTCCGCCACCGATACACATGGTCTCGATCCCGTACCGTGCCTGGCGCCGGTCGAGTTCGCGCAGCAGATTGGCGAGGATCCGCCCACCGGTAGCGCCGACAGGATGTCCGAGCGAGATTCCGGAACCGTTGACGTTGAAGCGTTCTTCGATGTCCTGCGCGCTCAATCCCCAGGCTTTGGCGCACGCGAGAACCTGGGCGGCGAAGGCCTCGTTGACTTCGATGAGGTCGATGTCGTCCAGCGACAGATCGACACGGGAGAGAGCCTTCGCCACGGCAGGCACCGGTCCGATGCCCATCCGGTTCGGCTCCACACCGGCCACACCCCAGCTGACCAGTTTCGCGAACGGCCGCAGGCCCAGCCGTTCGGCGTTGGCCGCAGTGGTGACGATGGCCGCGGCTCCGGCGTCGTTCTGGCCGCAGGCGTTTCCGGCGGTGACTGTTGCTTCGGGGTCGACGCGACCTCGAATGGGGCGCAGTGCAGCAAGATCGGACAGTTGTATCCCTCGGCGCGGATGCTCGTCTTGGGTGACGACTGTCTGCTCACCACGGCGTCCGGGGACCGAAACGGGAATGGTCTCGTCGTCGAAATACCCGCTGTCCTGGGCGTGAACGGCCCGTTCGTGCGATCGCACCGCGTATCGGTCCTGCTCGTCGCGGGTGATCGAGTACTCCCGGCGCAAGTTCTCGGCGGTCTCGATCATGCCGCCTTCCACCGGAAAGTTGACTCCGCCGGAGTTCGTGCGCGGTTTGGCCAATCGGTCGTGGAACTCGACGGAAGGGCGCTTCGTGCCCCAACGCATGTCGGTGGAGTAGAACTCGGTTCCGCTCATGCTCTCGGCGCCGCCGGCGATGACCAGATCACTCATCCCAGTCTGTACCTGCATCGCGGCGTAGATGATCGCCTGCAATCCCGAACCGCAACGGCGATCGAGTTGTATTCCGGGAACGGACACGTCGAGACCGGCGTCGAGTGCCGCGATTCGTCCGATGGCCGCGGCCTCTCCGTTGGCGTACCCCTGACCGAAGATGACGTCGTCGACATCGGTGGACGCAATGCCGGTTCGTTCGACGAGGCCACGCACAACAGTGCCGGCGAGTGTGGTGACGGGAACGTCCTTGAAGACTCCGCCGAATCCGCCCACCGGGGTGCGAACGGGTTCACAGATGACTGCGTCGTGCATGGAATGCGCCTGTCTCGAGGAGAGTGGGGAATGCGTCGCGTGAACGGGCCGATCGAAGGGCCCACCGCGACCTGGCCTCTCGAATATCCAGCACACGTGGCGCGGTTGTCAACAGCAGGAACGACCTGTTCGGACATAGTTTCCGCCATACGGTTCGTATGCGAAATCGACTTTGACACATATACCCTTCGGGGATTGAATGGATACAGCGTCTCTGCCGCACACACGTCGCGGCGGGATGAAAGTTCCTGGAGTCGAATCAATTTCGTCGACCGGGAGGGCGCGAAGTACCGACTGACAGGTGGAACAGTGACTCGTTTGGCGCAGACGGCGGGATTGACCGAAACTCAGACCGATATCGTCGGGGCGGTACGCGAGTTCGTCGATCGTGTGGTCATCCCCGCGGCGCAGGAACTCGAACACTCGGATACGTACCCGACCGACATCGTCAAGCAGATGAAGGACATGGGTCTGTTCGGACTGACCATCGACCCCGAGTACGGGGGTATCGGCGAATCATTGCTCACCTACGCGCTGTGCGTCGAAGAATTGGCCCGTGGATGGATGAGCGTGTCCGGTGTCATCAACACGCATTTCATCGTGGCTCACATGATTTCGGCGCACGGGACGCCGGAACAGAAGGCGAAGTACCTGCCGCGTTTGGCTTCCGGGGAACTCACCGGTGCATTTTCCATGTCGGAGCCTGCCCTCGGTTCCGATGTTGCTGCCATATCGACCAGGGCGAAGCGGACGGACTCCGGCGATTACGTGATCACCGGCCAGAAGATGTGGCTGACCAACGGGGGTTCCTCGACCTTGGTGGCAGTCCTGGTCAAGACGGACGAGGGCGCGGAGAAGCCGCACAACAATCTGACGACGATATTGATCGAGAAACCCGCAGGTTTCGGCGAGGTACTCCCGGGCCTGACCATTCCGGGCAAGCTCGAGAAGATGGGGTACAAGGGAATCGACACCACGGAGATGATCTTCGACGGTTTCGAGATCGGAGCCGAGGAGGTTCTCGGTGGCACCCCTGGCTCGGGATTCCGGCACATGATGGACGGCGTCGAGGTCGGCCGGGTCAACGTCGCCGCGCGTGCCTGCGGAATTGCCCAGCGCGCTTTCGAACTGGCTGTCACCTACGCCAAGCAACGCGAGACTTTCGGCAAGCCGATCGCCGAGCATCAGGCCATCGCGTTCCGGATCGCCGAGATGGGCACCAAAGTCGAAGCGGCACATCTGATGATGGTCAACGCTGCCAGGCTCAAGGACTCGGGTGAGCGCAACGATGTCGCCGCGGGTATGGCGAAGTATCTGGCGAGTGAATTCTGCTCGGAGGTCACCCAGGACAGCTTCCGTATCCACGGCGGATACGGCTATTCCAAGGAATACGAGATCGAGCGGTTGATGCGTGAGGCGCCGTTCCTTCTGATCGGTGAAGGCACCAGCGACATCCAGAAGCAGATCATCAGCAAGGGCCTGCTTCGCACGTACAACTGAGCCGAGAAGCGGCACCGCGAATATGCGCGGTGCCGCTTTGTCGTGTCGGGTCAGCGGGTGAAGGCCAGGGTTGTCACCGGTGACCGGTTGCCGTATGCGTCAACGGCTTCGACGCGGGCTTCGTATGCGGTGCCCGCTGCGGCGTCGGGAATCGGAATGTCGAGGCTGTTCGGCCGCGGCATGAAGTAGAAGTCCGAGAGCACCTTCGACGAGACCACCTTCGCTCCGGTGGCTGTGTCCGTGACCTCGACGGCGTAGTGGTGCACCATCTGATCGTCCTTGGCCTGCGCGATCCTCAGTGCGGTCGCACCGTTTTCGCCGGTCGTCGCCGAGAGCGGAGTGCTCGAGGTGAACTCCGGCGCGTGCGTGTTCCGTGCGCCCGAGGTGTAGCGGAAGTTGTCCTTGATCTGCTGGTTGGTCGACCCGTCGAGTTCGACCGTCCACCCCGAACCGCTCAGCGTGCCCGCGCTCGAGTACGGCGGCTGCCAGTTGGCTGACCACGCGCCACCGGCGTAGATGTCGTGCTTGTCTGCCGCCATGTTGATTCGGTTGATTTCCGTGCGGTCCTGGTAGACCTCGACGAAGAGCGCTTGGGCAGTGGGTGATTCGAAACGGTTCGCGAGACCGGACTCGGTCACCATCTGGTAGCCGTGATCGATTTCGATGTACGACATCGAGCCGTCGTTGACCGACGTGAAGTCACGCTGATGGATCGACCGGTCGTCGTTGTTGTTCAGATGTGAGTGCCCGGAGAAGAAGATTGCCTGAGGGAAGGCACTCAGGTCTTCGGTCAATCGAGGGTTCGACGCCTGCTGCCCGTCCATGGCTGTGTTGCTTGCCGGCCGGTGTCCCTGGACCAGGATCGGCTTGGTCAGGTTCCCGGACTCCGCGGTGATTTCGGTCAGGCGGGACTTCAGCCAATTGCGTTGCGCTGAATCATTGTTGTAGGTTTCGGTGTTGACCGTGAAGAGATGGACACCATTGACGTCGGATTCGTAGTATCCGCCACCGGAATCCGGGAACCACTCCGCCGGGTACCCGGCTCTGATCGCCGCGAGACTTGCATCGTGATTGCCGTTGGAGATCAGGAGTTGTGTGTCGTTCATGCCCTTCCGGGCGAGGTTTGCCTGGAAGATTTCTGCGACGATCTTGTGGTCGGGCCCCTTGCCGTCTCCGTTGTCGTTGATCATGTCCCCGTTGGAGAGGATAGCGTCGGGTTTCGGGAAGATGGAACCGATTGTGTCGAAGAAGCTTTCGTACTTCTTGTCGTTGTTCGCGTGATCGCCGACGTGGACGTCGGACATCACGACGACCTGAGCCAGCGGCTTTTCCGACGTCTTGATCAGGTAGCCGAACGAGACGGCCGCGCTCGCGTGATCGCCTCGGAAAGCTGCGACAGTGACGTTGGTGTCCTGCGCGATGTGCAGCGGACGTCCCGGCGTGGCAGCTTGGCTGTCGGTGGTGGGTGTCGTTCCGTCCACGGTGTAGCGGACGGTGGCGCCGCGCTCGGCGGTGAAGGTCAGGTCGACGGGGTGCTCGTACCGTCCGCCGGGGACGCTGACGCCGGGCGCTGCGGGCGGCGTGTTGTTCTCGCCCGAAGAGCTGCCCCATTCGAAGGACGAACTGCCCCAGCCGGGTTCGGCGTGGGATTCGGCGGGGGCGATGCCGGGAACGGCGAGAGCCGCTGTCACGGCTGCTATCGCGATGGTCGTACGTCTCACGAGGATTCCTTGTCTTCGACGCGGTGGTTCAGACCTATCCGTAATTGGTCTGGACCAATTACGGTAGGTGGCGCCGGGTAGAAGAAGGTGTGTCCTGAATGTCCGATTAATGAAGCGTGTGTGAACACCCTGCAGTGCTTGGTACCGGTATACCCGGCTGCGTTTATGGCAAAGTCGATGGAGTGGACCTACGTCAGATCGAGTACTTCCTTGCCGTTGCCGGTGGTGAGTCCTTGTCGACGGCTGCGCAGAATCTGTCGGTCACCAAGCCGTCGCTGTCGCAGGGTATTCGTGGCCTCGAGCGTGAACTCGGAGTCGAACTGTTTCACCGCGTCGGTCGCGGTTTGGTGCTGACGGCAGCAGGTCGGGCGTTGGTAGGGCCGGCGAGGCAGATGACTCGCAGCAGCGCGGCCGCGTTCGACGTCGCGATCGGTACGGCCGACGAGCCTCGTGGCCGGCTCGACATCTGCTCCGCGGCACATGGTCTCGAAGGTCCGATCGCACGCATCGTGGCAGACTTTCGTGAGCGGTGGCCTGCTGTGACCGTTCGGGTCGGTGAGTTGCCGCAGGGTGCAACGTCTGAGCAGGTGTTGGCAGACGGCGCGTGCGAGGTGGTCTTCAGTTACTGGCCACCCGACATGTCGGCGCTGTCCACGAAAGTGTTGGGGGTGAACGAGTACTGGCTGGCAGTGCCGTCGGGGGTTCATCCTGACGTCTGGCCGAATGGTGTGAAACCCGCTGCGGGAGAGCCGGTGTCATTGACGGCATTGCCCGATCTCCCCGTGGTGGGTGTGCTCAAACACTCGCGGGCTCGCCTTGCCATCGAGTCGTCTCTGCAGGCCGCCGGGGCCCGGACTCGGATGTCGACGGAGTTGGCGCAGCGGGAGACCGTCGGCGCGTTCGTCTTTGCTGGTTTGGGCATGGCATTCATGGAGCGTTCGTTGGCCGAGAGGTCGGTCGCGTCCGGCGCGGAGATATTTCCGGTGGAGCCGGCGATCTCACTGAATTACGGCGTCGAGTTCGATCCGGAGACGCTCTCGCCGTTGGGCAGGCTGTTCGTGGAGGGCTTGTGACGTGGGGAGATGTTCTCGATGTACGCAGACCCGGCCGGTGAGAGCGGGCCGTCGCGGTAGACCAAGATCGTCTGCCGGGTGATCGGTGGGAAAAGCGAGCGAACCTCAGATGCCGGGGAGTCTTGTTCGGCGATCGATCTGGGCAGCAGCGCGGCGCCTACACCTTGCCCGACCATTTCCCGGACAGCAAGGCGATCTGGCACTTCCACGACGACGTCGGTGAGTTCCAGATCGTCGTCGATCGAGTGCCCGCGCCGAACTGCGGATGCCTCGACCACCATCGGCAGGCGCGCGACCGCGGTGCGCGGAACCGGATCGGGGAGGTCTGTGGCCAGGCGAATGGGGATCGACAAGACCGTTTCCTGGGTGCTCACGGCAATTTCTCGAAGCCCGTCGGAGACTTCGGCACCCGGGTGGGTCTCGAGAAACCCGAGTTCACACGTACCTGCTCTGACGAGCGCGCGCACGTCCTGTGCGTTGGCGGAGGCGTTCGTGGAGAACCGAATTCCGGGTGCCGTCAGATGGAGGCGTCCGGCGACCTCTGCAACAGGGTCGATGGCGAGATCGGACTGAACTGCTATGGCGAGTTCCCCGGCGCGCAAAGCGGTTACCGCAGCCACCGCGGCCTCGGCCCGAGCAACGTCGGCGAGCAACGTACGGGCAGAATCGGCAACTGCCAGTCCGACCGTGGTGGGAGCCAGACCGCGAGTGGTGCGCTCGAAGAGTGTGGCTCCGAGAGCTCGTTCGAGGTTGCGCACGGCCTGCGAGAGGGACGGTTGCGAGATACGCAGGACGTCCGCGGCGGCAGTGACGCTGCCGTGATCGACGACCGCGACGAGATACTGCGCGCTGCGTATGTCCATGCCGGGTGCCTGCATCTGACGAATTCTCCCAGATGACGGAGCCTTGGCGGCGGTGACTTGCTGCGACCTGCGGACATAGGTCTGAGCTATGGCTCTGTGCGCCTTCTCGTCTTTGTGGCGCAGGCCATAGCGATGGTCGACTGTTCCAGTACCACCGACCGCGGTTCGTGCTCGGTGAGTACCTGGAACACAGGAGCGTGATGTGAGCGAGCTTCACCTACCCAACCGGATACGCCACTCGGCGTCGACACGGCCGTCCGATCCGGCAATCACGTGCGGCGACCGAACGTTGACTTGGGCTGAGCTGGATGGCGAGACCAGCACCTTGGCGAGTGCGCTGGCAGAAGTGACCACAACGGGTGCTCGTGTCGGTGCGCTACTGCGTATGGGGCTCGAAGGTGCGGAAACCTTCATCGCATGTGCGAAGGCAGGCGCTGTGTTCATACCGTTGAACTGGCGGCTCAACCCACTCGAACTCGTCGACATCGCCGAGGACGCGGAGCTCGACGTCTTGATCGTCGATGACGAGTTCGCCGCGGGGGCGGCGGCGATGTCCGCAGCGTTGCCGGACATCGAGGTCATAACCGTGGGAGCTGCAGGGGGCCTGCCGGATTCGCGAACCTGGGCGGAGTTCGTGGCATCAGGGACCGGTGTCGACCCCGGACACGGGCACGATCCGGACGCAGCAGTTCTGCAGCTGTACACGTCCGGGACAACCGGCCGGCCCAAGGGCGTCGTGGCCACGCACCGGAATCTGTACAACGAGCCCGAGGGGTTCGATGTCTACGAATTCGGTTCGAATGCAGTCGCACTCGATGCACTTCCCCTCTTTCACATCGCCGGTGCCGGCTGGATGAGTACATGCTTGTCGGCCGGAGTGCCTTTGGTGCTGCTCGGAGACATGGCGCCTGCTCGGGTCGCTGATGCCATCGCGACCCACCGCGTCACCCACGCATTTCTGGTGCCTGCAGTCATTCAGACGCTGGTAGATCTGCCGACTCTCGACAGTTTCGATCTGACCAGCCTGGAGGTGGTCGCCTATGGGGCGTCACCGATCACTCCGGCGCTCCTCGCCCACGCGATGACTGTCTTGAACTGCAAATTCGTTCAGCGATACGGGATGACCGAGACGACGGGTTCGGTATCCGTCCTTCGTGCTTACGACCATCATGTGAGCGGGCCGCGTTCGGAGTTGCTTCGCTCTGCGGGCAAGCCGATGATCGGCGTCGAGATCTCGATTCGAGACGTCACCACTGGTGAGGAATTGCCGCCCAATAATTCCGGTGAGATCGTCGCGCGCAGTAGAAACAACACTCGCGGATACTGGCGACGTGACCGTGAGACCGCCGAATTGTTCACCCACGACGGTTTCCTCCGAACGGGGGACGCCGGCCATCTGGACGACGAGGGGTATCTGTTCGTCACCGATCGACTCAAGGACATGATCATCACCGGCGGAGAGAACGTCTATCCGATCGAGGTGGAATCCATTCTGGCCGAGCACCCCTCGGTAGCCGAGGTCGCGGTGGTCGGGGTTCCCGACAAGCGCTGGGGTGAATCCGTGACCGCAGTGGTCAAACTGGTCGACGGTGCCGACGTGCCGAGCATCGACGAGTTGATCGCGTTCAGCACAGCGAAGTTGGCGTCGTACAAGAAACCTCGCCAGATCCATTTCGTGGACTCCCTACCTCGCAACGCGAGCGGAAAACTGCTCAAGTCGAGCCTGCGGACCATGCTGAACGCGAGCGGAGAAGCATCATGATCGTGACCGAAGACGTCGGTGTCGCACAACGTGAGGCGTGGGCGAACAAAGTTCTTCCACCGGTCGAACAGGTGCGGGACGGATTGTGGTCGATCCCTGTTCCCATGCCGGACAACCCTTTGCGCTACGTACTCGTCTACGCACTCGCGCTCGACGACGGACTTGCCCTCATCGACGTCGGTTGGGATCACGAACAGTCCTGGCAGGCTCTCGTCGACGGCATAGCATCGATCGGATACCACGTTTCCGAAGTGCGCTATGCGGCAATCACGCACCTGCATCCCGATCACTTCGGTCTGGCGCCGCGTCTTCGGCAGGTCAGCGGCGCGACACTTGCGATGCACGTGGCCGACGCGACGCTCCTCGGGTACCACGGGCCCGAACAGACCCGCGACGACATCAGTGGCTGGAACCTGCAGTTGTCCGAACTCGGCGCACCGGCCGAAGTGCTCGACGCGTCTCGGGTCGACCTGGTGCGGTTCGCTGAGCACGAAACCATCGACATTGTTCTGGGAGAAGGGGATTCACTCGACCTACCCGGTTGGAATCTCCGCGCCCAATGGACACCGGGGCACACTCCCGGACATCTCTGTTTCGTGGAAGAGGACAGAGGCTTGTTGTTCAGCGGCGATCACATGCTGCCGAGGATCAGCCCGAACATCTCCACGATTCCCGGTGAACTCGAGAACCCACTTCATCGTTATCTTCTCTCGCTCGAGGCGACGACAACACTGGGCGAGTGCGAAGTGCTTCCGGCACATGAATATCGATTCCGTGGGATCGCCGATCGTGCACGTCAATTGATGGGGCATCACGAGGAGCGATTGGCGGAGATCGTGGCTGCGGTGCAGGATGAGCCTGAATCCACGGCCTGGGAACTCTCACGCACGATCTCCTGGTCTCGCCCGTTCGAACAGATGTCGCCGCGACTACTTCGCTTGGCAGTCCGCGAAACCCATGCTCATCTTGT
This sequence comes from Rhodococcus sp. OAS809, assembly GCF_040546695.1. NCBI lineage: Bacteria > Bacillati > Actinomycetota > Actinomycetes > Mycobacteriales > Nocardiaceae > Rhodococcus > Rhodococcus sp. OAS809. The sequence continues at coordinate 5,022,970 of NZ_JBEPOI010000002.1, forward strand.
TGTTTTGGCCAAGCGGGAGATCGTGACACCGTCCGGCGGCACACCCGTGCGCTGGAGCATTCGCGCGCAGTGACCTTTCAAGAATCTCATCACGGAAGTAGGAACCGAACATGAGCGTCGTGCTCACCGACTTCGCCGACGGCGTTGCCGTCATCACCCTCAATCGTCCCGAGGCCAAGAACGCGGTCAACCTGGAACTCGCACAGGCACTCGCCGCCGCGATCGACGAGTTCGAGGAACGCCCCGATCTCACCATCGGCATTCTGACCGGATCTGGTGGAACCTTCTGCGCCGGTATGGATCTGAAGGGATTTGCGCGCGGAGAGCGGCCATCGCTACCGGGTCGTGGTTTTGCCGGTCTGACCGAGGCACCGCCGTCGAAGCCGCTGATCGCAGCCGTCGAAGGTTGGGCACTCGCCGGCGGTTGCGAACTGGCCTTGGCGGCCGACTTGATCGTGGCGTCCACGGACGCGAAATTCGGCCTGCCCGAAGTGAAGCGGGGACTTGCCGCGGCCGCCGGCGGACTCCTACGTCTGCCGAAAATTCTTCCGTATCAGTTGGCCATGGAAATCGCGATCACGGGGGATCCACTCAGTGCCACCGTGGCGCATCATCACGGCTTGGTCAATCGGCTCGCCGAACCGGGACACGCGCTGACCGTCGCACGCGAGCTTGCGGCCCGAGTAGCGGCTAACGGTCCACTGGCTGTTCGCGCGACCAAGCAGGTACTGGCAATGTCCGCCAAGTACACCGATCCGGATGCCTTTGTCGCGCAACGCGAATTCATCGATCCGGTCTTCACCTCTCGTGATGCCAAGGAGGGCGCCACGGCATTTGCCGAGAAGCGCTCTCCCGTGTGGAGTGGTTCATGAGTGCCGAGACGATCGAGCGCGCGGCCGTAAGCATCGAACGAGACGGTGCTGTCGCGACGATTGTTCTCTGTCGGCCGCACCGCCGCAACGCTCTCGATCTCGACGCCTGGATCGCTCTACGTGAAGCAGTCCTCGAACTTCAAGAGGACGCGCAGATTCGCTCGGTGATCCTGACCGGCGCGGATGGGACCTTCTGCGCGGGCTCCGATCTGGACAAGCGTGGCTCGTCGCACCCGCTCGATCGCATGCGTGTCATCAACGCAACGGCAATCGCACTGAGTGAGTTTCCCAAACCTCTGGTGGCGAAGGTCGACGGGTTTGCCGTCGGAGCCGGATGGAACATGGCGTTGCTCTGCGACTTCGTCGTGGCGGCCAAGGGTGCGAAGTTCAGCCAGATCTTTGCCAAACGGGGGTTGTCTGTCGACTTCGGTGGTTCGTGGATCCTGCCGAGACTGGTCGGCCTCCAACAAGCCAAGCGACTGGTGATGCTTGCCGAGACGATCGACGCACAGGAAGCCTACGAGCTCGGGTTGGTGACTTATCTGGTCGAACCGGCCGAGCTGGACGAACACACGTCAACACTGGCGCAGCGGCTCGCCGCCGGCCCGCCGGCCGCACTGAGTCAGTCTGCCGCCATGCTCGAACGTCACACCTCCCTCTCGTTGCGGGAGGCCTTGGACAACGAGGCGAGGGCGCAAGCGGTCAATTTTGCGACGGATGCCACCGACGCGGTTCGTGCCTTCGTGGAAAAGCGGGAGCCGATCTTCACCGGAGAGTGGGCCGTACCAGGGGCAACTCGGGTGGAGTGAGCGACGGATCGCTGGTCGTATGATGGATGAGTGGATCTGCACTTCGTCACCTACTTCGTCGCTGTTGTCGACCACGGTGGGATAACGAAGGCCGCTCAGGCTCTCTACATTTCGCAGCCCTCGCTGTCACAGGCAATTCGTACGCTCGAGCGTCGACTCGGCGCCACGCTGTTCGACCGGACGGGCAGGCGGTTGGTTCTTACCGACGCGGGCCGCACGTTCGATCTCGCGGCCAGGAGAATCCTTGCCGACGTCGAGCGCGCGAAGGCGAAAGTGACCGCCGTTCGCGAACTCGAGTTCGGTCGTGTCGACGTCGTCTCGTACTCGGCGTTCTCGATCGATCCGATGGTCGAGTTGGTCCGGCGATTCCGGGCCAACTTCCCGAAGATCGTCGTGCGTGTTCTCGACACGTACGGCCCGGCCGGGGTCGACAATGCGTTGCGGCGAGGGTCGGCCGAGGTCGGCGTCACCGATCTGAGTATCGGGTACGAAGGTTTGGTCACGGCTCCGATTGCCACTCAGGAGTTGGTGCTCGCCACCCATGCGTCGTTGTCCGGCCGACTTGCAACGCCGTTGGCGGATCCGGTTCCGCGAGCGCTCTTGCACAGTTTGCCGCTTGTGGTCGATCTCGGTGATCAATCGAATCAGTTCCGGGGTCTACTGAGCGAAGGCGCCGAGAACGTAGTCGTGGACTGTGTCCACCCTGTGACCACGTGGGAACTGGTTCGCCGCGGAATCGGCGCCACTGTAGTGCCGAGAAGGGTTGCACAACAGCAGATGACAGACGTCTGCGCCTTCTCCTTCGATCCGCCGCTGACACGCGACGTCGGTATCGTCTATCGCTCGGGCGAGCAATCCCCGGCGGCCGCTGCATTCATCGCGACGGCTGCGGAAATGGCCACCTCCGCCGTTCCGTCCACGGAAGAGGAGTGAACTGTGGAGTTCCGGCAGATGGAGTACTTCCTCGCAGTGGTCGAGAACAAGGGGATCAACGGCGCCGCAGCGGCTCTCGGCGTTGCTCAGCCGACCGTGTCACAAGCGTTGCGCGGGCTCGAACGTGAACTGGGAGTGAGGCTGTTCCATCGCATCGGGCGCGGCATGGTGCTCAGTGCTGCCGGTCGCAGTCTGGTCGGCCCGAGTCGACAGGTCTTGCGAGACGTAGCTGCGGCGGCTGAACAGTTGACGGCATCCGATGGCGCCATCGTCGGTCGCCTCGACATCATGGCTTTCCCTGCACTGACTTCGGGGACGATCGTCGATCTGATTGCGGAGTTCTGTCGACGGTATCCGCAAGCACGAGTCAGATTCTCGGAACTCGAGCGTGAGGACAATCTGGAAAGTCTCATCCGGGACGGCCACTGCGAATTCGCGGTGGCTCATCTGCCGCTCGAGGCGGGCGAAGGGCTCGAAATCGTCGAATTGGGGGAGCAGGAATACCGCCTGGTCTACCCGGCTGGAACAGAACTACCCGAGGGGCCGGTACGCCTTTCGGAAATGCCGGACATTCCCATGGTATTCGTTCCTCGCGGGGCAGCGATGGGTGACGCGATCGAAGATTCGATCCGAAAGGCCGGTACCAGAACGGAACTCGCGGTGGTGACCGAGCAACGGGAGTCGCGGCTCCCGATGGTCATCGCCGGACTCGGCGGTTCGTTGGTCGAGCGCTCGGTGGCGAAATCGATGCCTGGTCAGGTGGTGGAACGGGCCTGCGAGCCGAGATTTCTGCGTGCGTACGGTCTCGCCTTCGACCCCTCGACGTTGTCGCCGGTGGGACAGGTATTCGTGAACCTGATCCACGAGTACCTGTCCGACGAACGCCGGTCACAGCACTAGAGTCGGCAGATACGTTCTCGCGCGGCAGAGTACTCGGCGGCGAGACGCTCTACTACTGCATGCGTCGGAAGGACTGCATCGATCGCTCCGATGCCCTGTCCGGCGCCCCAGATGTCACGCCAGGCCTTGGTATCGGTGTCGTTGGTCGCGAAACTCATTGCGGATGGATCGGATTCGGCCAGGTTGTCGGGGTCCAAGCCGGCGGCAACGATGCTGCCCCGCAGGTAGTTTCCGTGTACTCCGGTGAACAGGTTGGAATAGACGATGTCGGAGGCCCCTGAATCCACGATCATCTCCTTGTACGCAGGATCCGCGTTAGCCTCTTCGGTTGCGATGAAAGCTGATCCGACGTATGCCAAATCGGCCCCGGCCGCGAGCGCAGCGAGAATCGAATCACCATGAGCGATGGCACCTGACAACAGCAGTGGACCGGCGAACCACTCACGAATCTCCCGAATCAGGGCAAACGGCGACTGCCTACCGGCATGACCACCGGCCCCGGCAGCTACCGCGATCAGTCCGTCGGCGCCCTTCTCGATCGCCTTGCGTGCAAAGCGATTGTCGATGACGTCATGGAGAACGATTCCGCCGTATGCGTGGACTGCGTCGTTGATGTCGGTGCGAGCGCCGAGGGACGTGATGACGATCGGAACCTCGAACTCGGCGATGGTCGCCAGGTCCTCTTCCAAGCGGTTGTTGGACCGGTGGACGATGAGGTTGACGGCAAATGGCGCCGACGGATTCTCCGGGTGCTCACGATCATGTTCCTCACGAGCCACGGTGATCAGTTTGAGCCAATCCCGAAGTGCCGACTGCGGACGAGCATTCAGTGCCGGGAAGGACCCGATGATGCCAGAGGCGCACTGCGCGATGACGAGGTCAGGAGTCGAAATGATGAACATCGGTGAAGCGAGAACCGGGACACGCAGTTGCGACGTCAGGTCTGCGAAGGTCGTCACCTGGAACCGCCTTTCTGATCGACGGATTCGAGAAGTCTCGAGCGGAGGTCGGTCTTGAGGACCTTACCGGCAGCCGATGTCGGAAGGAGTTCTACCTCGACGACTTCGCGAATCTTCTTGTACGGCAGCACCTGCTCGGCGACAAACGCCTTGATCTGCTCGGCGTCGAACTCGGCGCCCGGAATCATCACCACGAAGGCTACGGGTTCCTGGCCGTTGCTCCCCACTTCGCGGCCGACAACCGCGGCAGTCGAGATCGCCGGGTGCGAAACCAGAATCTCTTCGAGTTCCCGCGGATAGACGTTGTACCCCTTGTAGATGAGCATGTCCTTGGCCCGGTCACAGATGAAGAGGTATCCGTCCGAGTCCAGGTACGCGATGTCTCCCGTGTCCAACCAGCCGTCGACGAACTGTTCTGCGGTGGTTTCCGGGTGTCCGAGATAGCCGTCGGTGACCTGAGGTCCACGCACCCAGAGTTCGCCACGTTCGTTCTCGCCCAGAACGGTCTTCCGGTCGAGCTGATCGCGAATCTGGATTTCGGTGTCGAAGATCGGGAGTCCGACGCTGCTCTGCCGATATTCCGAGCCGTTGATCAGCGGAGCGGCCGTGACCACACAGGTGGCCTCGGTCAGCCCGTAGCCTTCGACGACGAGCGCTTTGGGAAATGCCCGGCGGAGTGCGGCGAGCGTGACACTGTCGATCGGGGCAGCACCCGAAGACACGACGCACACGCTGTCGGTGTTGCGCACCGTGGCGTCGGGATGAACCGACAGTGCGTGCCACATGGCGGGAGACCCGGTGAGATAGGTGGCCTCGTGCTTTTCGATCAGCTCGAGCATCCGGCCGGGTTCGAACCGACCGGCAAATACCTGGGTGAGACCGGAAATCAACAGGAACGACGTGTTGAGCAACGAATGTGCGTGGAAGAGAGGGGAGACCACGATGGTCGCCCCGGTCCCGGGCGTCGGACCGAGCACGTCGAGGCCGTCGATGCGTCGAGGCGTGACGAGACCGTCAGGACCTGCTTCCAACTCGTGACCGGTTCTCCACCCACACATCTGCGTGATGTTGCCGACGACGTTGCGGTGAAGAACACGAACACCTTTGGAGACTCCGGTGGTTCCGCCGGTGAACGCGATGTGTGCGATGTCGTCGCTACGAACCGAGGCAGGGGTGAATTCGGTGGGTAGATCGGCGATGAAGGAGTCGAATGCGACGACCGACTCCGGTGTGTCGAGCGCGCCCTCGGTGTCCTGGACCATCACGATCGTACGCACGGAGGTTCCTGAAGCGGCCGCAAGCAGTACGTGCAGCTGCGAACTCTGAGTCACTGCAGCAACGGCGGACGTCTCTTCGATCTGCTTGCGCAGGCCGAGCTCTGGCTGCAGTGGGTTGACCAATGTGACTGTCGCCCCGGCCTGTAGGCATCCGTAGTAAGCCTGGAGGAACTCGACGCAGTTCCCGAGGTGCATCAACACCACGTCGCCGACGCCCACCCCGGCTTGCCGCAGTGCGCCGGCGAATTGCGCACTGCGCTGGCCGAGTTCGCGGAAGGTGCACGTACGCTCGCCGTCCACGACGGCGAGGCGGTCACCGTAGAGCGCCGCCATGCTGGGTGCCCAGTAGGCCATGGTGGTATCCGGGTAGTGCATGTTGTGCCGCAGTTGTGGATTGGCGATCACGCTGGTGCCCGTCACCGGGGAGCCATTCGGATAGCGCCGTCGAGTCTGATGGTCTCGCCGTTGAGGTAGCCGTTCTCGAGCATCGAGACGGCGAGCTGGCCGAACTCGTCCGGACGACCCAGTCGTGAGGGATTGGGAACAGAGGCTTCGAGGGCCGTGCGCACGTCTTCGCGTAGGCGCGCCAGCAGGGGAGTGTCCATGATGCCGGGAGCAATGGTGTTTACGCGGATTCCGCGGCTGGCGAGATCGCGGGCAGCGGTGACCGTCATACCGACGATGCCGGCTTTGGACGCTGTGTAGTTGATCTGACCGATCTGACCTTCGAATGCTGCGACCGACGCCGTCATGATGATGGCACCTCGCTCACCGTCCACTGCGTCGAGTTCCGCCATCCGCTCGGCGCCGAGACGGAGTGCGTTGAACGAACCGACAAGATTCAGCTTGACGACGAACTCGAAATCTTCGACCGATCCGGCTTTTCCGTCCTTGTCGAGAATGCGCATACGACGCCCGGCACCCGCGCAGTGGACGACGCCGCGGAGGCCGCCGCGCTCGTGCGCCGCGTCGAGTGCTTCGGCGAATTGTTCGCTGTCGGTGACGTCGGCCGGGGCGAATTGTGCGGCAGCACCGAGATCGGCCGCCACCTGCTTACCGTCGGACGAAGGCAGATCGATCAACGTGACCTGCGCTCCGGAGTCGAGCAGCCGTCGAGCGGTTGCCAGGCCGAGGCCTGAAGCGCCGCCGGTGATCGCGGTGGAAAGTCCCTCGAGTTTCATGAATCAATTCTTCTTTCCTGCTGGATGACGTGTCGGCCCGAAAGCGTTGTCGGGTCAGATCAATTCGAGAATGGTCGCATTGGCCATGCCGCCGGCCTCGCACATCGACTGGAGACCGTAGCGAATTCCGTTGTCGCGCATGTGATGTGCCAGGCGAGTCATCAAGATCGCACCTGATCCGCCGAGTGGGTGGCCGACCGCGATAGCGCCGCCGAGCGGATTCACACGATCGATGGCTGCGCCGGTTTCAGCCTGCCAGGCAAGCGGGACGGGGGCGAATGCCTCGTTGATCTCGAAGGCGCCGATGTCGTCGATGGACAATCCGGAGCGATCCAATGCCTTTGCGGTGGCGGCAATCGGACCGGTGAGCATGATGACCGGGTCGTCGGCTGCGACCACTGCGGTGTGAATACGAACGAGCGGCTTCCACCCGCGTGCCCGGGCGTACTCGCTGGTCGTGACGAGTGTGGCGCCCGCCCCGTCGGAGATCTGAGAAGAGTTGCCGGCGTGGATGGCACCGTCGGCGTCGAAGGCCGGGGGCAACTTCGCGAGCGACTCCACACTTCCGCCTCGCCGAATGCCTTCGTCCTGGGACAAGCCCGCGATCGGAGTGATCTGCCCGGTGAATGCCCCTTCATCGGTGGCACGGGCCGCGAATTCGTGTGAGCGGAGGGAGTATTCGTCCAGAGCTGTTCGTGTGAGTGCCCATTTGCGGGCCATCATCTCGGCGCCGGTCCCCTGGCTGAAACCGTCCACCCCGTAGCGTTCGAGTACCGAAGCCGGAAAATGCTCACCGTTCTTGCTGGCGGTACCCATCGGTACTCGTGACATCGATTCGACGCCTCCGGCTACGACCACGTCGTTCTGACCGGAGATGACGGTGGCCGCAGCAAAGGAAACTGCCTGCTGGCTCGATCCGCAGGCCCGGGTCAGCGTGACGCCGGGAACGCTGTCGGGCCAGCCGGCAGCGAGTGCCGCTGTGCGGGCGATGCTTCCGGCCTGCTCGCCGACCTGACTGACGCAACCCCAGATCACGTCGTCGACCGTCGCCGCGTCGAGTCCGGTCCGTTCAGCGAGCGCACGCAGTACATGGGCGGACAACTCGGCCGGATGGATCTCCGAGAGGGCGCGGCCGCGACGGCCGATCGGTGTACGTACTGCGTCGACGATGACGGCATCTCGCATGTATCTCTCCTGCTGTTCGTGCCCGGTTCTGCGACTGTGCGGTCGGGGCGTGTCTCGAGTCGATCACGAGCGGGTCGACCCGGCAATGTCTTTCGGTGAATGGCTTTGTTAGCGAATGGCTATACGTGGAGTACTCAGCCTCGGATGAGCTTGCGATCGCGCTCGGGATTGGCGAAGACGAGGACCAGAACCGCGGCGATCACTCCGATGACGCCGATTGCCTGGAAGGACTGGGCGTAACCGTCGGCCGGGGTTGCAGCGTTGTCCACGATGACTCCCGTTGCGTAAGGAGCAATCAGGCCACCGATCGACATGATGGCGAGGAAAAATCCCATCGTTCCGGCAGTCTGCTGCGGCGGGCACAGCTCCGAGATCGCAGCGTTGATGAGCGGGAAGGTGATTGCCGAGAACCCGTAGCCGATCGAGACCATGGCGACAGCGACGATGGGGGTGGAGATCTGTGGCAGGAACAGGAGAATCGATCCGCAGATCAGAACGCCGACACAGGGAACGATGACGCGAACCGTACGAGAGGTGAAGCCGCGGCCGATCAACTTGTCCGTGACGGAACCGGAGGTGATCATGAGGACGAGACCGACGATCGAGGGCAGCGCGAACATCGAACCGGCCTGCATCGCACTGTATCCGAGGCCGACCTCGAAGTACGACGGCAACCAGGTGAGAACGACGGTGGTCAGCGCGTAGATGGTCGCGATGAGGAAGCAGCAGCTGACGAAGGTGCGGGAGAGCAGGATCTTGCGCCACGGAACATTGGGCTCGGTGACCGCCTTCGTGGCTGTCCCGGCTGCCTCGGTTGCTTCTGTATCTGCAGTCTTGGTCGCCTTGACGGCCTTGCTCGTGTACGGGCCCTCGGACCAACCGGCCAGCCAGCAACCCATCCACACGAGACCGAGAACGGAGAGCGAGAGAACCGCTGCGCGCCAGCCGTAATGAACGGCGATGAAGGTCAGTACCGGCGCGAGGGCGATCTTTGCGACAGAGGCGGATCCGGCGAGCATTGCGCCGGGAAGGCCGCGCTTGGCCGGCGGGTGCCACGAGTACGCCGCGGTGTGCATCAGCGCCGAACTGGGGCCTTCGGCAAATCCGAGGAGCATGCGCGAGACGATCAACATCGCGAGGCTGGCGCCGAGAACGAGGGGGAGCATGACCACGGACCAGATTGCGGCCAGGATCAACAGCGCCCAACGCAGGGTCAGGTACTTGTTGAGCGGTCCGGCGAGGAATCCACCGATGCAGAACATCAGGAAGAAGAGCGAGCCGACCATGCCGATTTGCGAAGACTTCAGTCCGAGCTCACGAGCGAGGGGCTGAGCGATGATTCCGAGGACTGCCTTGTCCGCGTAGTTGACGATGTAGAGGAAAACGACGAGCCCGGTCATCGTCCACGCACGCTTGCGGGTACCGAAGATGGGAACTGCTGACGAATCTGGCGTTGCTGTTGCTTCGGGCTGGACGTCGTTACGCTGTGGCGCGATGGGGGTCACGTGGCGTCCCTTCGAGACTGGTGGGCGGATGCGATCGTGCTCGAAGCGCGGCCTCGAAGCGATCGATGGTGGTGTGTTTGCCGGCTGACTCATTCAACGTGTTCTGGATCACTTTGAGCAATGTCGCGTCGATGATCGGAACGATAGCGGTTGCCTATGTATCGCAGGTCAGGCCATATTGGTACGCCCTATCGGACGCATAGCCGATGAGTGTTGGATCGAATGCGGAACATTGAGGCAAGGTGAGATCAGGATCACCCTGTCCCCTTGACCGACTGGAGTTCATACATGCAGCGCACCGTGTTCAACGAGGATCACGAGGCATTCCGGGCAACCGTTCGCGATTTCATCGCGAAGGAAGTAACCCCGGTCCACGAGAAGTGGGAAGAGGACGGTCACCCGCCCCGTGACTTCTACCGACGACTCGGAGAGCTGGGCGTACTCGGAATTCAGGTGCCGGAGGAATACGGCGGAGGCGGCGAGAAGTCGCTCAAGTTCAACGTCGTCGTCGCCGAGGAAGTTGCTGCCGCCGGGGCGTCGTTCGGCTCGCAGTCGGTGCATACGAACCTGATCCTGCCCTACCTACTCGAGTACGCGAACGAAGAACAGAAGAGCCGCTGGTTGCCGGGCTTCGCTTCCGGAGATCTGATGTTCGCGATTGCGATGACCGAACCGGGAACAGGATCGGATCTGGCGAACATCGCGACCACGGCCAAGCTGTCGGAGGACGGTACGCACTACGTGGTCAATGGTTCCAAGACGTTCATCACCGGTGGAGTACTTGCCGACCGCGTCCTGGTGGTGTGCCGTACCGCGCCCAGCACAGCGGAGAACCGGCGCACGGGGTTGTCGATTCTGGTGATCGATACGTCGTCGCCCGGATACTCGGTGGGGCGCAAGATCAACAAGATCGGGCTCAAGACCTCCGACACTGCGGAGCTTTCGTTTGTCGACGTCAAGGTGCCCGTCGAGGACCGACTCGGAGAAGAGGGCGACGGCTTCAGCTATCTGACCCACAACCTGGCTCAGGAGCGGTTGACCATCGCGTTCGGAGCGGCCGCCACTGCCAGTGCAGCGCTTCGCTTTGCCATCGACTACGTCAAGGACCGCAAGGTGTTCGGCAAGCCGGTCGCGGCCTTCCAGAACACCAAATTCGTTCTGGCCGAATGCGCTACCGAGGTTGATGCCATTCAGCTGGTGTCCGACAACGCACTCGAATGTCATGACCGCGGCACTCTGACGATTCCCGACGCAGCGAAGGCGAAACTGTTCTGCACCGAGGCGGCAGGTCGAGTGATCGACAAGTGCCTCCAATTGCACGGCGGGTACGGCTACATCACCGAGTATCCCATCGCGCGTCTTTACGCAGACACGCGTGTCACACGAATCTACGGTGGCACAAGTGAAGTCATGAAGACCATCATCGCGAAGGATCTTGGTCTCTGACGCACTCTCGACATGTTGTCGGCCTCGGAACAAGTGTTCCGAGGCCGAAAACATCTTCCGGGTAGGTCAGTTCGCCGGAACCCCGACCACGCCGTCCGCGATCAGCGTCGAGGCGTGATCGGCGTTGGTTCCGAGGATGTCGGCGAGCACCGCGATCGAATCGCCGCCGACCTCGGAGGCGGGTCCGGTACCCAGGTGTGCGCCGTCGAACGAGGCAGGATTGGCGGCAGCCAGGTAGCTTCCGATTCGAGGTTGATCGAGTGCGGAGAACATCGGGTTGTTCTCCAGTTCGCCAGATTTCACCACTTCCTCGAAACTGCGGTACCTCTCGAACAGAACCGACGATGTGTCCAGCGCTGCAGCGATCTCGGCGCCGCTGTGTTCCCGGAACCAATGTGAGAACAGAGCAGTGAGTACCTCTCGATGACGGTAGCGATCCGCTTCGGTGGAGAAGTCGGCTCCGAGCGCAGCTTCGACAGCGTCGACAGCCGCCGTGGTGCCGGTGACCGACGCAAGGTCGCGGAAATGGCGGGTAGTGAGTGCAACGATCATGAACCGTTCGTTGTCGCTGGAGACGAAATCGATTCCGTACGTGCCGTAGACGGCGTTTCCGCCGGACTCGCGACTGCGACCGTTCACTTGTACCTCGGTGAGGTAACCGAGGGTTCCCGCGGTGGCCAATGCGACGTCTTCGAGTGGGAGCGTGATCCGAGATCCATGTCCGGTCGAGTCACGTTGGCGCACTGCGGCAGTGATCGACAGGGCGGCGTAGAGCCCGCATGCGACGTCCCAGGCGGGCAGTGCGTGGTTGACAACTCCGGCGTAGTCGGCGGGGCCGGTGATCTGTGGAAATCCCAAGGCGGCGTTGACCGTGTAGTCGACTCCGGGGCTGCCGTCGCGGCGTCCGAGGATCTCGAGGGTGATGACGTCGCTACGCAACTGGGCCAGGGAGTCGTGGCTCATCCACTTACGGCCGCCGGCGTTGGTGACCAGGATTCCGCCGCCAGGTCCCGGCGCCGTGACCAGTTGGCGTATCAGTTCTTGGCCGCGTTCGGCGCGCATGTCCACTGACAGTGACCGTTTGCCTTTGTTGAGTCCGGTCCAGTAGATGCTCTCGCCCTTGTCTGTGACGGGCCAGCGATTGTAATCGGAGGCACCTCCGATCGGGTCGATCCGGATCACCTCGGCGCCGAGTTGGGAGAGCGTCAGTCCGCACAGCGGCGCGGCGACAAAGCTCGAGACCTCGACGATGCGAAGCCCGGACAGCGGGCCTGGGCTCTGAGTCATGTGTGGTCCTCCGTGATAGAAGAGTGTGTGCTCATGCCATCAACACGGTGAAACGCCAGTCGAGAACCGGAGTTTGTGTTGCAGAAGCATTGTGGGAGAACACGAGCGAACGCAGTTGCACTGCGGTTCCGTGTTCGAGGGGCGACGAGTTTTCGACGTGCAGTTCGCTCGTGAGGGTATCGCCCTCGTGAACGGGTCCGGTGTGATCGCACGAGTGCCACCCGAGAACCGTCACCACGTTGGGCAGAGCGCGAGTCGCCTGGGCGAGTGCGATCCCGATGGTGTGGCCGCCGTAGACGAGGCGACCGTGGGCGCCGACGCGATCGTCGTGGTGCGTCGCTGCGATGTTCAAGCTCAGCCGGGCAAGTTCGGGTGCGCTGGAGACGACGTCGCCGCTGCTGTGGAAGACGGAGCCCACCAAATCGGAATCGAAGTGCCTGCCGGGTACCCGCTCTCGATACGTGTCGAGGTCCCAACCGTCAGGTGATACGTACGGAGCCGGTTCGGACGGACCGATCGCCCCGAGGTCGTCGGCGTGGCGAGTTCTCGCCTCGATCGGGTCGGGGCTCAGGGGGAGCATGGCGCAGCGGTAGAAGTCGAGGACCGTGTTGCCGTTCTGATCAGCAGACGTCATCCGTAGCGCGGCAAGTCCGGTGGCGCCGCGTCCCGGCTTGGCCGAGTTCTCGCGTAGACCGACAACCTCGGTGCGCGTGTACAGGGTGTCGCCGAGTACCGGGAAACGGTGGAATCGCAGTCCACGGTAGAAGAGGTTCGCCTTGACGTGGTGTGTGACCACGGTTGACTGACCGATGGCGATGTCGGTGACCAGTCCTGGATTCGCCACTGGTGCAACGGAACCCGTGACGCTCGACGACAAGTGTGCGTCGAGAGGCAAGCGCATGCGGTCACCGAGGATCGCCTGATGGGAGGCGGCGAGTCCACTGGTCAACGTCACCGCGGGGGCTTCGTCGAAGATCTGACCATGGGTGAGCTCGTCGAAGTACGGGCCTCCCACGTAGTGCTCGCTCATACGGTGACTCCTTCGGCTCGGGCAAGCGTACGACGCGCTGCCACGGCCACAGCTTCGTCGAGCATCTGGCCGTCGAGTTGGGCGGCACCCGAACCCAGGGTTTCGGCTTCTTCGAGTGCGGTCAGTACCCGTCGGGCGTCATTGACGGCGTCGTCCGAAGGAGTGAATGCGGTAGTGGCCGAGTCGATCTGCGCCGGGTGGATGACCCATTTGCCGTCGAACCCGAGAGCGCTGGTCCAGTGCGCGGCGCGGCGGAAAGCGTCGTCGTCGGTGATGCCGAGAAAGGGCCCGTCGATGGCTGCGACGCCGGCTGCGCGGCAGGCGATCAGGATTCTGTCCTGGACGGCAAGCCAGTGTTCAGGCAGTGCCGAGCGTGAACGGCCGAGCGCTGCACCGAGATCGGCGTATCCGATGATCGCGGCTTGGAGACGAGGAGTCGCGCGGGCGATGGAGTCGGCATTCTGGACGCCGAGCGGAGTTTCGATCAGGGCTTGCAGGGTGGTGTGGTGCCCACCGGCAGTGAAGAGGATGTGCTCGGCCTCGAGTAGTTCGTCGGCGGACTCGACCTTCGGGACGATCACGCTCGTCAGCGATTCTCCGAGGGCGCCACAGGCGATCAGGTCGTCGCGGGCCCATGGTGTGGTCAGGCCGTTGATTCGGACCGAGATGGTGCGCGCCCTACCGAACTCGTGCACCAAGGTGCTCACGAGGGTTCGCGCCAGGTCCTTGTTCGCCGAAGTGACGGCATCTTCGAGGTCGAGAATCACCTCGTCTGCGTTCGAGAAGAGTGCTTTGCGTGCCTTGCGCTCGTCTGAACCCGGCGCGACCAGGGACGCGCGACGTCTGGTGGCGCGGTAGTGGTTCTCGTCCATAGTGTGTCGATTACCTCGATCTGGAAATCAAATGTACGGCCAGTTGTGAAGTGGATGAGCTGCCGTGAACGGCGTTGATGTGCACCGAACTGCCTCGATGCTGGCAGTTGCTGCGTCTCGATGTCAAGGCGCGGTATTGACATTGCGCGAACAATATCGAAATATGGCCGTACAAACTTATTTCAAGTCGAGGCGGATTCATGCTCAAGCTCAACGACGAAGAGACATTCCTGATCGAAACCGTGCGCCGGTTCGTCGACCGAGAGGTCAAGCCCACGGTCCAGGAGGTGGAGCACGCGAACGAGTATCCCGAGAAGTGGATCGATCAGATGAAGCAGATCGGGATCTACGGGCTCGCGATTCCCGAGGAGTACGGCGGATCGCCGGTGTCCATGCCCTGTTATGCGCAGGTGACGCAGGAACTGTCACGCGGATGGATGTCCCTGGCGGGGGCGATGGGCGGTCACACGGTGGTCGCGAAACTCATCTCGCTGTTCGGTACCGAAGAGCAGAAGGTGAAGTACCTGCCGCGAATGGCAACCGGCGAGATCCGGGCAACGATGGCCCTCACCGAGCCCGGCGGAGGTTCCGATCTGCAGGCCATGACAACCAATGCCAAGAGCGACGGCACAGATCTGGTCGTCAACGGCGCCAAGACATGGATCACCAATGCCCGCCGATCCGGCGTGATCGCCTTGCTGTGCAAGACCGATCCAAGCGCAAGCCCTCGTCATGCGGGCATCTCGATCGTTCTCGTCGAGCACGGCGAAGGGCTGACCGTCTCCCGCGACCTCCCGAAGCTCGGATACAAGGGCGTCGAGAGTTGTGAACTGTCCTTCGACAATTACCGCATCTCCGAGTCGGCCATTCTGGGCGGTACTCCCGGAAAGGGTTTCGGTCAGATGATGAAGGGGCTCGAGACCGGCCGTATCCAGGTGGCTTGCCGCGCACTGGGCGTCGCCACGGCCGCACTCGAGGATTCACTTGCCTACGCGCAGCAGCGCGAGAGCTTCGGCCAGCCGATCTGGAAGCACCAGTCGATCGGCAATTACCTCGCCGACATGGCAACGAAGCTGACGGCCGCACGGCAGCTGACGTGGCACGCGGCGCAGATGTACGACAGTGGGGAGCGGTGCGACATGGAGGCGGGCATGGCCAAGCTGTACGCCTCCGAGGTGGCGATGGAAATCGCTTTGTCCGCCGTCCGCATCCACGGCGGTTACGGCTACTCGACGGAGTACGACGTCGAGCGGTATTTCCGTGATGCACCACTGATGATCGTCGGGGAGGGAACCAACGAAATTCAGCGCAACGTGATCGTTTCGCAGCTGGTTGCCCGCGGCGGTCTGTGACGGACCGGTGAGCAAGTAGGATCATGTCGCTATGAGCGGTAAGGAAAGAGAGACGGAGCCGGCGTACCAACGCCTCTCTCGTGAGCTTCGTCAGCAGATCTCTGCCGGTACCTACCGCGACGGCATTCAACTGCCCACCGAATCCGAACTGGCGCAGCATCACGGCGTGAGTCGGCAGACGGTCCGCCGAGCCTTTCACGATCTGGTTGCCGAGGGCATCGTGTACCGAGTACCCGGGCGCGGAACGTTCGTGACCGAGAACAGCGGCCGCTATCTCCGTCATCTCGGATCCATCGAAGATCTCATGAACCTTTCGCGGGACACGACGATGGAAGTTGTGTCACCGCTGCAACGGCGCGTGGACATCGAGGCGGCCAGTCGGCTTCGGCTCGACACCGACGTCGTGTACACCGTGGTCTTCCGGCGGATACACGAGGGAGTTCCGTTCGTGCAGACGACGGCGCATCTGCCGGAGGCGATCGCGCGGCAGATCATCGACCTGCCCGCCATGGCGGCCGGTGCGGTGAGCGCCAATACGGTGATCGGCTTGCTGGAACCGCTGATCGACAGTCCGATTGTCGAAGCAGCACAATCGATCACGGTGTCCCCGGCCACGGCGGACGTTGCCAGGGACGTCGATTGCGAAATCGGCCACGCCATGTTGCGGGTGGACCGTTTGTACTCCAACGCGCAGGGCGTTGCCAACGAGTTGTCGGTGAGCTATTTCTTGCCGGAGCAGTACACGTATCGGGTCACGCTGCGCCGCGGCGCACATTAGCGCTGCACTTTTCTTTGCTGTTCAACACCTTTCAGGAGAGAACTATGCGAATTTTCAACGGAATCGACGAAGTAGAGACGGCTGTCGGTGAGCACTTGGGCTACAGCGCGTGGTTCCCGGTCACACAGGATCGGATCGACAAGTTCGCCGACGCCACCGAGGATCACCAGTGGATTCACGTGGATCCCGAGCGCGCAGCGCAGGGTCCGTACGGCGGCACCATCGCCCACGGCTATCTGACTCTCTCGTTGTTGCCGGTGCTCGGCGCTCAGGTGATGCGTGTCGACGGAATCTCCATGACCGTGAACTACGGAAGCAACAAGGTGCGATTCCCCGAACCGGTCAAGGTCGGTTCTTCGGTGCGGGCAGGTGCGGAGATTCTTTCCTTCGAGCGCACCGCGAAGGGCGCGACGATAGTCGTGCGGTACACGATCGAAATC
The DNA here is from genome assembly GCF_040546695.1 of Rhodococcus sp. OAS809. Taxonomy (NCBI): domain Bacteria; kingdom Bacillati; phylum Actinomycetota; class Actinomycetes; order Mycobacteriales; family Nocardiaceae; genus Rhodococcus; species Rhodococcus sp. OAS809. Next base: position 5,039,796 of record NZ_JBEPOI010000002.1, read on the forward strand.
GAAGGAGCGGGTAAACCTGCGCTGGTAGCGGATACCGTGCGCCTGTTGGTCTCCTGAATCCTTTTCCATTCTTCCAGAACGAGATTCGAGGTCAGTTGTGAAACGAGCAGCATTGGTCGCGCCGGTCAGAACCGCGGTGGGCCGTTTCGGAGGGGCACTTCGTGACGTGCCTGCGGAAAGTCTGGCTGCCACCGTCGTCAAGGAGACCGTGCGTCGTAGCGGAATCGATCCGTCCCGCATCGACGACGTCGCGATGGGGCAGTCGTATGCCAATTCGGAGGCACCGTGCATCGGAAGGTGGGCGGCGCTCGAGGCCGGGTTGCCGATTTCGGTAGCCGGCTTCCAGACGGATCGCCGATGTGGAACGGGTCTGCAGGCCATCGTTTCCGCGGCCATGATGGTCCAGACGGGTGCGGCCGACGTGGTTCTCGCGGGCGGCGTCGAATCGATGAGCGGGATCGAGCACTACACCACCGGAGCGCGGTGGGGCACCAGATCCGGTGGGCTGCAACTGTTCGACCGCCTCGATCGTGGCCGCGAGCGCTCGCAACCCGAGTGGCGATTCGGTCGGATCAGCGGAATGATCGAAACGGCCGAGAACGTCGCGACACGCTGCGGGATCACGCGGGAAGAGTCGGACACCTTCGCCGTCGACAGCCACCGAAAGGCAACACTGGCAAGAGAATCCGGCCGCTTCGATGCCGAAATCGTCGCCGTCGAACTGACGGATCGAAAAGGGAACGTCACACAGTTTCGTGCTGACGAGGGGATTCGTCCGGATACCTCACTCGAAACCTTGGCACGGCTGCGTGCGGTAACCGAGGGAGGCGTCGTGACCGCCGGTAACGCCAGCCAACAGAACGACGCTGCGGCAGCGATGTTGGTTGTCGCCGAGGATCGTCTGGACGAGCTGGGGCTGGAACCCATCGGGTTCCTCGACAGTTGGGCCGCGGCCGGTTGTGAACCGGCGCTGATGGGCCTCGGGCCGGTTGCCGCCGTCTCGAAACTGTTTGCTCGCACCGGGGCAGGCTTTGCCGATTTCGATCTGGTCGAGCTGAACGAGGCGTTTGCGTGCCAGGTTCTCGGCGTCGTGAAGGAATGGGGATTCGAGGACCTCGATCGCCTGAACGTCAACGGTTCCGGCATCTCGCTCGGGCACCCCGTGGGAGCGACGGGTGCGCGTATGGCAACAACCGCGCTTCACGAACTCGGCCGACGCGGCGGCGGAAAAGCGCTGTTGACCATGTGTATCGGCGGTGGCCAGGGTATGGCGGCCGTGGTGGAGTCTGCCTGACGAGGTTCGCTTCTGGGTACACTTGCGGCGGGGGATCGGAAGTTCTACGGAGGCAGTCGGTTGACGAATGCAGGCGCAGCAGACACCAGTGGCGCGCTGAGCGTCGAGGATGTTCGTCGCGCCAGGGCCGCACTCGAGGGTTTGGACGTCACCAGTTGGTCCGGTCGCTTCGAGCTTCTCTCCGACACCAACCGTCTGCGTCTGTTGCTCTGCCTTCATCACGCACCGGGTATCTGCGTCACGGATTTGTCCGTGGCGCTGGGGATGAGCGGCACAGCCGTCTCACATGCGCTGCGGCTACTGCGTAGCCAGGGGTGGGTGAGCGCGACCCGCGACGGCCGATCGATGCGATACCAACTGGCGGACGACACCGTTCACCAGCTGCTGCATTCGATCGGCGCCACACATTTTCACGACGAGACACCCACCCCCGGGCACACGCACAGCTGAGCGCTACTCAAGGAGTCGCGAAGAACTTCTCGACGGCCGGCGCAGCGTTCGGGTTTCCGTTGGTGATTCCTGCGCCGACTCCGGCAACCGTGCCGATGACTCCACCGACGATGCAGCCGGCGATGAAGTTCGGGAAGATCGACAGGCAGCCGATTCCGACGCCGAGGTTGGCTCCGATCAGGGTCGACTGCAGACCACCGTTGTTCCAGCCGATATTGACCTCGTTGGCCATCGTGTCGAACGCGGCCTGCTTCGGATCGTTACCGGGGAAGAGCATCAACGCCGCCTGGCTGTTCGACTCTGCGGTCGGTGTCAGTAGGGGTTGGGACGGATCGAAGCCCGCATTCGGGGGCGCTGCGACCGCGGTGCCGGCTCCGGCGCCGACTGCGGCGACGACGAGAACGGACATGGTGAGAGTTCGGGACAGTTTCATGGGGACGGCCAATCTGTCTGTGTGGAACCAGTCGTGAATGGTGGCGGTGCAGTTCGTTAACCAGAACTCCACCGTCTGGATCGATCGTGCGGACCTCCTCGGGCACAACGGGACCCGTCGTCTCCGCGCGACGGGCCGTGTTTGGTGGCTACCCGACTCCGAGTGCCCTGAAACCGCCTAGTCTCATTCGTTTTTCGACAACCGCGCACGCAATTCTTCGACCTCGGCAGTAAGCCGATCTACCTCGGCTTGCAGGGGTTGGCGTGCCAGAGCGAGGGATTCGTCCATGCGCTCCTTGTCGAAGCGTGGCGTGATGTTTCGACTGCAGTTCCAGTCGAACGCTTCGACGTCGATGACGATGGAACGCTGGGCTTTTGCCGTCATGGTGCCGCCGGGGACTTGCAAGAGCTGTTGCAGTAGTGCAGGGTCCTCGTCCGCTTCGATCACCTGCGCACGCCCGTAGATCTTCAATCTCGTTCGCGTCGGGTAATCGATGACGAACAGCGAGATGCGATTGTTCTCTTCCAGATTGCCGAGCGTCACGAATTGCTGATTGCCGGGGAGATCGGCGAATCCGATTCGATTCGGGCCCAACACATGCAGGAATCCGCGCGGGCCGCCGCGATGTTGGACGTACGGCCAACCGTCGGGCGTCACCGTGGACATGAAGAAGGAATCCACGGATTTCACGAATCCCTGCGCGCGGAAATCGAATTCCATCGGGCCTTCGTCGGGCTGATCGAGTTTCGAACCGTACACGGTGAAACTTCCGGTCGACCGCTGACGCTCCACCGCAGCGGGGGAGAAGGCGATGTGTGCGTATCGGGTCGACATTTTCCAACTCCTGATGCTCAGTGCCAACGGTGGTCGGCAACGGCAGTTCGCGGACCGAACTTGGGTTTGACGGCTTGCCCGCTGACCTGCAGGAGCCTCACGGCGCGGTATCGATGCGGTTGAAGGGGAGCGAGGTACTGCACCATCTCGGCGTCGTCGATCGGTTCACCCAGCAGTGACCACCCGACGACGGCAGCGAGGTGGTAGTCGCCGACCGAGAGTGCATCTGAATCGCCGAATGCACGCTGAGCCACTTCGGCGGCAGTCCAGATCCCGACGCCGGGTACCGCTCGCAACCGTTTGGTCGCCTCGGTTCTGGGGAACGTGGATGCCTGCTCGAGGCGGTCGGCGACGCGAGCGCACTGAACGATCGTCTTGGACCTCGCTGGATCGACGTTCGCGCGATGGAATTCCCATGACGGCATTCGACGCCATTGGTCCGCGGTGAGTGGAACTCGCATTCCGTCGGGCGCGGGGCCGGGTGGGCGCTCCCCGAATTTGGTCAGCAGGCGGCGCCACGCGGCAAATGCGTCGATGCCGTGGACTCGTTGCTCGAGGATCGCGGGAACGAGAGCTTCCATGACGCGGCCGGTGCGGCCGATGCGCAGATGAGGGAAGCGTCGATGAGCTTCGGCGAGCTTGGGATGTTCGGGGGCAAAATCTTCGGCTTCGTCGTCGAGACCGAGCAGCGCTTCGGCGCCGGTCAGGAATTCCGTGGCGCCGGGACCCCAGGCCTGTACCCGGACCGTATGGCGATCCGACTGGGTGATGCGGTAGGTCACAGGACCCGAAAGTTGGCGGGAAACTCGCCAGATCGCTCCGTCGGCTGACCGTCGATGTGTGGGGTCGCCGGGTCCGCGCTGATGCGGGCTGAGCGTCAGCGCGGCATCGAGCGGTCGCTGAGAAGTCACCGTGACTTCGTCGACCGGAGATAGCGGCGTCATCGAGGTCAGCGTATCGCCACCGTCCATCCTCCGTTAAGGCGTGTGTCGGTGGCGCAACGTATTGTCCGAGCCATGATCATCGTGAGCACCGACGGATCCTGTCTGCGAAACCCCGGTGGGGCTATCGGCTGGGCGTGGGTCAATCACGAGGGTCCGAGCATGTCCGGCGGAGAAGCGTCCGGTACCAATCAGATTGCCGAGTTGCGTGCTCTGTTCGAGGCCGTCGTCGCCCATCCCGGTGCTGATCCTCTGCTCATCGAATCCGACTCGCAGTACGCCATCAAGTGCGCTTCCGAATGGTTGCCCAGTTGGAAGCGCAAGGGCTGGAAGACCGCGAGCGGCGGGGCGGTCAAGAACCTCGAACTGGTGCAGAGTATCGATCGAGCCATCACCGATCGAGTCGGTCCGGTGCGCTTTCGCTGGGTGCGCGGGCACGTCGGCAACCACTACAACGAAATGGCAGACAAGCTGGCCGGCGAAGCCGCACGCGCCATCGTCTCGGGGGACATCGCATCGGTGCCGCTTGCTGCCCCGGTGAAGAAGGAACCGACCGCCGTGAACTCCCCCTACAAGGAGAAGTCCACGACGGCCGAAGAACCGGCAGATTTGTTCACACTTTTCTGAGCGGTTCAGAACCCGTCGGCAACCTGAACCAGCGCCCGGCCGGTGTACTTGCCTTCGCGGACCTGATCGATCACCGAGACGACGTCGCGGACGGCAACGAGGTTCGTGATCTCCTTCAGATGGCGTGGCGCCAAGTCTGAGCCCAGCCGGGTCCACAGCGCGCGACGGGGCTCGATCGGCATCAATACCGAGTCCATGCCCAGCAGTGAGACTCCGCGGAGAATGAACGGCAGCACGGTCGTAGGCAGCGCGGCGCCACCGGTCAATCCGCTGGCGGCCACAACACCGCCGTAGTTGATCGTGCTCAGAACGTGAGCGAGGGTCTTTCCACCGACGCAGTCGACGGCCGCCGCCCACTGAGATTTTCCGAGCGGGCGAGGCTTGGCGTCGGGATCCTCGGGAAGCCGGCCGATCACCGAAGACGCACCGAGTGACGTCAGAAGGTCTGCCGCGCCTGGCTTACCGCTGGAGGCGACCACGTCGAAGCCTGCGCTTGCCAGAAGGTCGACGCTGACGGTGCCGACTCCGCCGCTCGCACCCGTCACCAGGACGGGACCGTCGGCGGGCTTCACTCCGCTGGCCAGAATGGCTTGGACACTCATGGCCGCGGTGAATCCTGCCGTGCCGATCGCGGCAGCGTCGGCGGTGGAAATGCCGTCGAGCTTCACGACCCACTCGGCAGGCAAACGGGCGATCTCGGCGTAGCCGCCGTTGCGGGCGGTCCCGATCTCGTAGCCATGTGCGACGACCTTGTCTCCCGGGGCGAATGCGTCGGACTCGGAGGCGATGACCTCGCCGGCGACGTCGATGCCGGGGACGATCGGGTACTCGCGAACTACCCCGCCTTTCGGCGTGACCGCGAGCGCGTCCTTGTAGTTGACGCTCGAATACTCGACGCGAATGGTGACCTCACCTGCCGGGAGGAAGGATTCGTCGACGGTTTCGGGGGCGAAGTCGATGGTGCCGTCGCTGTCGCGGGCGACCCAGGCGTTGAAAGTAGTCATGGGTCGAACATAAAGGCCTTCGGCCCTGTGCGCCTTTTTGGTAGTGCGAACTACCAGAAAGGCGCACAGGGGCGGAGCCCCTAGATCAAGCTGCCCTCATGCACCGCTCGATCGAACGCCGGTAGCGGGCCACCGGCGCGCAGGGTAGTTGCCAATGCAGGATCGGCGAGATGGAGACGGCCGATCGCGATCAGATCGAACTCTCCGCTGCCGATGCGCTCCTCGAGCTGTGGGATGTTGTCGACTACAGGTGCGACGCCTTCGATGCGGCTGTCCCGCAGCGACTTTCCGATACCGACGCTGCCGACGGCCATCGTGACGGCGCCGGTCAGCTTCTTCGCCCAACCCGCCAACGAGAGATCGCTGCCTTCGAAGGCCGGCACGTCGAAACGCCTGATGCTGGCGTCGAGAACGTCGACTCCGGCGTCGACCAGCGCGCCCAGGATGACGCCCAACTCTTCGGGGGTTTCGGCGATCTTCGCGGTGAAATCTTGCTGCTTGTGCTGTGAGAAACGGTAGATGATCGGCAGATCCGGTCCGATGGCCGCGCGGATCGCGGCGACGACGGCGGCCGGGAACCTGGTACGACGCTCCAGGTCGCCTCCCCACGCGTCGTCGCGCTGGTTGGTGCCCTCCCAGAAGAAGGAATCGAGGAGGTAGCCGTGACCGCCGTGGATCGCGATGCCGTCGAAGCCGAGTTCGACGGCGTGCTTCGCGCTACGGACGTACGCGTCGATGACGTCCTGGATGTCCTGCTCGGTCATCGCTTCGGTGCTCGCCTGTGCGCGTTCGACGTAGGCAGCGGAGTACGAGGTGACGCCGAGCGGGCCCCATTCGCCAGAGGGGCGCATCGGCTTGAGTGAGGGGTCCATCTGCGTCATCGCGCCCCACAGAGGTCCGACGTGCCAGAGTTGAGGCACGATCTTGCCGCCCGCAGCGTGCACGTCGTCGACTACCTTCCGCCATCCGGCCTGAGCAGCGGGAGTGTGGAGGTTGGGGACGTTGGCGTGGTCGACAGCAGTCTCGTGATCGATCGCGACGCCTTCGGTGACGATCAGTCCGGTGCCGCCCTCAGCTCGTCGGCGGTAGTACTCGGCGACGTCCCGGCCAGGCACGCCCTCGATGGAGTACGTGCGCGTCATCGGCGACATGACTATGCGGTTGGACAGTTCGAGCGAACGGATGCGGAGCGGTTGGAACAGCGGGTTGGTCACTTCGTCACAGCGCTTTCATGAATCGGAAGAATCCGGGGTCCTGGTCGACACGGAGCCGGGTGAGGGTTCGGTAGCTGATCAGCCACTTGCCGTCTTCTTTGCGGTATTTCTCGTGGTAGTGGCCGTAGCCGTGTAGGTGCAGTTCTTTCTCGCCGTCGTTCCACCACAGCATGTCCTCCATCGCCCAGATGCCGGTTGCGGTGGTCAGCGAGGTCAGCACGATTTCGGGAGTGTGTGCGTGGTGCGCCGTGGTGAGGGGGATGTCGCCGTCGAGCATGTTCCGAATTGCCGCGGTGAGTTTGTCGATGCCCACTACCTGGTTCGAGGTGTCGCCGGTCTTGGGTTGCTTGTCTGTCGGGAGTCCGCCCCACGTCTCGCTGACGACGTCTGCGGTGTGCAGGGTTGGGTAGACGTGCCACTGCTTGGTGTCCATGCAGCGTAGGCGCGCGGCGAACACACGCTTGATTTCCTCGATTGCGAGCAGTTCCTCGACGGCACTGATCGACCCCACTTCGGACTCGGCCTGAGACATTCAACCTCCAACGGTGATCGGCAAGATGGGTTCACATTCGGGTGCTCCGGGCGGGCCGTCAACGACCTGTCCCGGTGAGCGCGACGGCACTCGGTATGGTCGAGCGAACGAAAGGGGTGTCAGACGTGTGTACCGAAGAGGTCCCATCGACTGGACCGGAGGAGATCGCCGAGGTTCGGGCTTTTTGGCGCGAGTTGGGTGTTCCTGGCGTGATCGACGTCCATACCCATTTCATGCCGAAGAGCGTCATGGACAAGGTGTGGGGCTACTTCGATTCGGCGGGACCGATGATCGGTCGACCATGGCCGATCGCGTACCGACTTGCCGAGGAGGAGCGGGTACACCGTCTCCGCGAGTTCGGTGTCCGGGCTTTCACGTCGATGATCTACCCGCACAAGCACGCGATGGCAGAGTGGCTCAATCAGTGGGCCGTCGAATTTGCCGCGCAAACACCTGATTGCCTGCACACGGCCACGTTCTATCCCGAGGAGTCGGCGGCGTCGTACGTCGGAAAGGCCCTGGATTCGGGCGCGCGAATCTTCAAGTCCCACATCCAGGTCGGAAACTACGACCCGAACGACCCTCTGCTCGACAAGGTCTGGGGTCAGCTCGAGGACTCCGAGACGCCCATCGTGATCCATTGTGGATCGGGACCGGCGCCGGGGGAGTACACGGGACCTGATCGCATTGCTTCGCTGCTCGCACGGTACCCGCGCCTGTCGTTGATCGTCGCCCACATGGGGATGCCCGAGTACAGCGAATTCCTCGATCTGGCAGAGGCTTACGGCAATGTCCGCCTGGATACGACCATGGCGTTCACCGACTTCACGGAAGAGCAGTGTGCCTTCCCGAAGGCGGACGTATCACGGCTCGTCGACATGCAGGACCGGATTCTGTTCGGTAGCGACTTCCCGAACATTCCGTACCCGTATCTCACAGCCTTGCAAGCGGTTACGCGCTTCGATCTCGGAGACGAATGGCTGCGAGCCGTCGTGCACGACAACGCTGCGAAACTCTTCTCGGTGAGCTGAGCCCACCGAGAAGTATTTCGACTCAGCGCAATTTGATGCTGCCGCCGTCGGCCATCAACGTCTGTCCGGTCATGTACTTGGAATCGTCGCTCGCCAGGAATACCACGACGGGAGCGATGTCGGTTTCGGGATCACCGATGCGTCCGAGAGGCACCTTGGCAACCGATGCGGCTGCGCGCTCAGGGAAGGTTTCCTGCCACTTGACGACGCCTTCGGTGGCGGCGAACGGGCAGACCACGTTGACCCGAATGCCTTCCGGCGCCCACTCGTTGGCGACGACGCGCGTCAGGCCTCGCACAGCTTCCTTGGCCGCAGCGTAGGACGTCTGGGTCGGCATTCCGTCCAAACCTGAACCCGACGCGAAGTTGACGACCGAACCCTTGGTCTTCGCGAGTTCGTCGTGGCACGCCTGCATGAGGTGGACAACGGGGTAGAAACCGGTGTTGAAGGACAGGTCGAACATGTCCTGCGTGGTTTCGAGCAACGGAGCCTGACGGGACGCGTGAGCGTTGTTCACCAGGATGTCGAGCTTGCCGAAAGCCTCGAGTGCGGCGTCACGGATCTGCTCGGCCGAACCGGCGGCAGCAAGGTCGACGTTCAGGAACTTGCCGGAGCCGGCCAGTTCTTGTTCGAGGGCCTGGCCCTGCTCGTCGTTGATGTCGACGAACAGGACCTTCGCGCCTTCACGGGCGAAGACTCGGGTGACAGCGCGACCGATTCCACCGGCGCCGCCGGTGACGATCGCTACCTTGCCGTTCAACCTCATGAAACGCTCCTCTTCGTAAGTGCTGCTCAAACTGTTGCGGTCTCGTCGACTGCAAGTGCGATCTTTTCGAGGCCGGCGATGCTGTAGGCGGCGTAGGTCTCGTACGGCCCACGGCCGGAGAAGTAAGACGAGAGCTGGCCACCGAGTTCTTCGACGGTGAACGCGGATCCGGCTGCGTCGAAACGGTTCTCGACCTTGGGTGCTTCCATCAACGCCACCATCTTGCCGTAGACGACGAAGACCTGTCCGTTGATCTCGTCGGAATCGGGGGATGCGAGGTAGCTGACCAGGGTCGCGACGCGCTCGGGTGCAAGCGGATCGAGGCCGACGACGCCGGTGTTGTTCTCGCCGAAGGCTTCTGCCGTCATGGCGGTGCGGGCACGGGGGCAGATCGCGTTGGTGCGGACGCCGTAGCGGGAGAGACCTGCTGCGCTCGAGAGCGTCAGCGCGGTGATACCGGCCTTGGCTGCCGAGTAGTTGGGCTGCCCGGCGCTGCCGAAGAGGAAAGCCTCGGAAGAGGTGTTGATGATGCGGCCATAGACCGGTGCGTCGGCTGCCTTGCTGGCTGCGCGCCAGTGGACTGCGGCTGCGTGCGAGGTGGCGGCGTGGCCCTTGAGGTGCACACGGATGACGTCGTCCCAATCGGATTCGGTCAGGTTGAAGATCATCTTGTCGCGCAGGATGCCTGCATTGTTGACGAGGATGTCGAAGGATCCGAAGTTCTTGACAGCCTCTTCGATGATGCGCCCGCCGAGCGACCAGTCGGAGACGTCGCCGGTGATGGCGAGTGCCTGTCCACCTGCGGCCTTGATCTCGTCGACCACGTCGTTGGCCGCTGCACCCATGTCGTTGACGATGACGGCTGCACCGGCAGCCGCGAGTCCGAGTGCTTCGGCGCGACCCAGGCCGGCGCCGGCGCCGGTGACGGCGGCAACTTTGCCTTCCAAGCTCAGTGATTGCGTCATGTCGTGCTCCTTCGATCCGGGCGGTCGGGTACGTCTTGCAGAATTAGTATTCATTCTAATTTGAAGTCGAGAGTTCGGTAGTCGGTTCCGAAAAAATCATTCGAGCGAAATCAGAATTAGTTCTAGTTTTGAACAGAAGTTTGGCCGACTGAGGAGGAGTCTCACTCAGCGGGAGCGGTGATCTGGGTCACGAGCGCTGCATGCCACCTTGGGGCGACGCGGCGATCCCACCGCGTACGCGTTTGCGTCACCACCGATCCGCTCAGTTCTCGGCCGCATTCGTCGGCTCCAGGGTCGGATAGTTCCCACCGAAAACGCAGTACGGTCGGCCCCGAATTCACCGGGCCGGACATCAAGGAAGGCACCAGCAGTGTCACTGAATTTGGCAGATCTGTACGAGGGCATCTCGGATCTGATTCCGGACCGCACGGCGCTCGTGTGCGATGGTCGTCGTCGCACCTACGTCGAGCTGGACGAGGGCTCGAATCGCATCGCCCGCCACCTGGCGAGCGTCGGTGTCGGGCCCGGCGATCACGTTGCTCTGCACATGCGCAACAGCATCGAGTTCGTCGAGAGTTTGCTCGGCTGCCTCAAGATTCGTGCGGTCCCGATCAACGTCAACTATCGCTACGTCGACGCCGAACTGACCTATCTGTACAACGATTCGCAGTCGGTGGCACTGATTGTGGACGAGGAGTTCGTTTCCGTCGTGGAGACGGTTCTCCCGGCCGCGCCCGGCATCAAGCACGTCGTTGTCGTCGGCAAGTCCGTGGTCCGCGATATCGAAGGTGTCGACGTCGTTGGATACGCCGACGCTGCCGCGGAGCAGCCCGCTACTCGTGACTTCGCGCCCCGCAGCAACGACGACCTCTTTGTCATCTACACCGGCGGCACGACGGGGATGCCCAAGGGCGTCATGTGGCGTCATGAAGACTTCTACTTCGCGGCGCTCACCGGCGGAAATCCGTTCGGTCCGCCGCACACGACCGCTGAGGCTCTGTTCGCCGCGGTGCCGAACGTTCCCGCGATGAACATGCTCAGTACCGCACCCCTGATGCACGGTGCGGCGTCGTACTCGCTGTTCACCGGATTCTTCATGGGCGCCAACGCAATTCTCATGGCGCGGTTCGACGCGAAGACGACGCTGCAGCTCGCCGGAAGTGAGAAGGCCGTCTCCATCACCGTCGTCGGAGACGCGATGGCACGTCCGCTCGCAGACGAATTGGCAGCAAACGCAGCAGATTACGACCTCAGCACGGTCGGAATGGTCTCGTCGGGTGGAGCCTTGTTCTCGCTCTCACTGCGGGAGCAGCTCAAGTCGATGCTTCCGAACCTGGTGATCCGCGACGGATTCGGCTCCTCGGAGTCGGGCGTCGACGGCAATCTGGAGATCGGCGAAGACGGCCTGATGCGCATCGCCGCTCGCGACGAGACCCGCGTCGTGGACGAAAGGATGCGGCCGCTGGAGCCGGGATCGCCCGAGACCGGCTACATCGCTCGCAGCGGTCACGTGCCGGTCGGCTACTTCAATGATCCGGTCAAGACCGCGGCTACGTTCCCGGTGATCGACGGGGTGCGGATGTCGGTGCTCGGCGACGTCGGGCGCGTGGAAGCCGACGGCTCGATCGTCCTGCTGGGGCGTGGTTCTCAGTGCATCAACACCGGCGGGGAGAAGGTGTATCCGGAAGAGGTCGAGCAGGCGCTCAAGAGTCACCCGGCGGTGCTCGACGCTCTGGTCGCGGGAATTCCGGATGCGAAGTTCGGTGAGCGCGTCGCTGCGGTCATCACGACCCGCGAAGGCTTCGACGTCCCGGACGCTGCCGAGATCGGTGAGCATTGCGCGTCGCAGGTCGCTCGGTACAAAGTGCCGCGCACCGTCATGAACGTTCCGTCGATCAGGCGTTCTCCCAGCGGAAAGGCCGACTATCGCTGGGCCAAGGCCACTCTCGCCGAGCAAGTCTCCTAGTCCGGCCGGAGCCGTCCAGCGCGTTTGTGAGGGACGCGTTGGGTGGCTCCGGTGCTCTAGCCTGTCACCGTCAGAACCAGCAGAGCGACGTTGAGTGCAACGATCAAGCCCGCCGCAATCCACGCCGCGACGGTCGTGAGCGGGGCATTGCGCGCGTCGCCCATGAGTTCGGGGTCCGAGGTCATTCGCACCAGCGGGATGATCGCGAAGGGGATGCACAGGCTCAAGACCACTTGGCTGAGCACGAGCGCCAGCGTCGGGTCGACGCCGAGTCCGAGCACGATCAGTGCCGGGATGAGCGTGACGATCCGGCGTGTGATCACCGGAATCCGAATGGCCAGAAGACCATGCATGATCTCGGCGCCGGCCGCGCATCCCACGGAGGTCGACGCGAGTCCGGAGGCGAGGAGGCCGATCGCGAACACCACGGCTACGCCCGGGCCGAGCGAATTCTCGATCGCGGCATGCGCACCGTCGATGGTGTCGGTGCCGGGTACTCCGCGCAGCGCCGAAGCGGCCAGCAGCAGCATGCCGATGTTCACGCCACCGGCGATGATCAACGCGACAACGACATCCCAACGGGTGACTTTGAGTAATCGCTGCAACCGTGGCCCGGGTTTGATGTGGCCGTGGCGATCACGTGCCAATGCGGAGTGAAGGTAGATCGCGTGCGGCATGACCGTTGCTCCGAGCATGCTGGCGGCGAGCAGTACGGTCTCGGTTCCTTCGAAGCGGGGGACCAGTCCGGCGACGGCCTCGCTGCCGGAGACGTCGGTGAAGGCGAGCCCGGTCAGGAAGCCGATGGTGATGATGGCCAGCAATCCCATGACCACGAACTCGAAAGTGCGCTGTCCGCGCCGACTTTGGATCGTCAGGATGACCATCGACACGCATCCGGTGATCAGTCCGCCGAGGAAGAGCGGGATGTTGAAGAGCAGGTTGAGTGCGATGGCGCCGCCGATGACTTCGGCGACGTCGGTCGCGATCGCCATCATCTCGGCCTGGAGCCAGAAGGCGCGGCGGTTGTTCTTACGCAGGCGCTGACCCAGCATTTCGGGCAGGGATCTGCCGGAGACGAGACCGAGTTTCGCGGACAGATACTGCACGAGGACGGCCATCGCGTTGGCGAGTACGAGTACCCAGATGAGGAGGTAGCCGTACTTGGCGCCGGCGGTGAGGTTGGCGGCGACGTTGCCCGGATCGACGTACGCGATTGCCGCGACGAACGCCGGACCGAGCAGGGCGATGGATCTCCCCGTGGGTCGTCGGCGCGGAGTCGTCGGCTCTTGCGTACTGGTGCTCATCGGTCTCCTGGTCACACGTACTCGGACCTGTTGGTTCGAATAAGTGAACTATAGAGTTCGGGGAGCCGAACTTTCAACAGCTGTGCGCGGTCAGCGACCGCAGAGGGTCCCTAACCGCGCACAGGCCGGTTAGGCCGTCACGCCGGCAGCCAGGAGAGCGCGAGCCTCGGGTCGGCCGTCGAGGAGGGCGTTGGTACGCAGTTCGACCTTCCACTCGCCGTCCGTCTTGATCAGTTCCCAACGGTTTGCGGTGATGCGGAGGACCTTGAATCCCGTCGGGTTCTCGGGATCTTTGATGACCAACTGCGAATGGCAGGTCGCGACGGCCTTGTTGCCGTCGATGCGGATGTGGGCGGGTGTCATCATGTGGGCCGCGCCGTTCATGATCCAGTTCTGGTGTGAGGCGCTGTGAACCATCGCGCGCAGTTCGCCGCGGCCGTGCATCGCACCGGTATCGACGTCGTAGACGCCGTCCTCGAGCCACAGGTTCGCGACCTCGTCGGCTGATCCGCTGTCGACGGCAGGGCTGTATGTGGTCAGCAGTTCGGTGATCGCGAGCTTGTCCTCGAGCAATTCCACTCGGGCGAGCAGGGATTCGATCAGGGCGGTCGAGTCGGTCATCGGTACGTCCTTTGCATTGGATTGTCGGGGAATCAGGAAGTGGTGAAAGAGAAGCCCTCGGTGAGGGCGATTCGGTGAAGTTCTTCGAGTTGTTCGCAGTAGTGCTCGACGCTTCGAGCGCCGACCGAGCAGCTGGCGATGGTCGCCCCGGCGTCACGGACGCGAGTCAAGGCGCGAAGGGTGGATTCGCGATTGCCGAGAGGATCGAGCGGCGCACCGGCGGGAAGCACCACGTCGAATCCGTCGGGGAGCGTCGTGGCATCGAGCATTTCCTTCAGTTCGGAGAATCGCAGCCCGAACGGCACCCACCCGTCGCCGTGTGTGGTGGCCCGGCGCAGCGATCTCTTGGTCCGGCCGCCGATCCACAGCGGCACCCGTTTCTGGACGGCGTGGGGTTCGACGACAAATCCGGAGTAGTCGTAGAACTCGCCGTGATACTCCGGAGTCGGCGTCGACAGTGATGCCCGAAGTGCGGCCAAGGCATCGTCAGCGCGCGCTCCTCGGTCGGCAAATGGAGCATTTATGAGATCGAATTCTTGTTTCAGAGTCCCCACCCCGAGGCCGAGTATCAGGCGTCCATTGCTGACGCGATCAAGCGTTCCGTAACGCTTGGCGATCTCGAGGGGGTGGTGGTAGCCCAACACCAGCACCTGGGTCGCCAGCAGGATTCGTGATGTACGCGCGGCGAGAAAACCAAGGGTGGCGAGCGGATCCCAGTAGGTTCCGCCGCGCTCGGCGGCAATCTCCTCGGGGACCGCCACGTGTTCACTGCAGGTCAGATGATGGAAACCGAGTCGATCCGCGGTGGCGGCCACTGTGGCGATCTCGCCGATGTCAGCACTTGCCTCCCACTCCGAGCGCGTGCTCGGGTGCTGAATCAGGACCGGTGTGACGATTCCCAGGTGCATCGGGCGTTTATAGCGTCCCCACTCGCCCGGTGGCAGGTGAATTACCGCTGATCGGGATCGAAAAGATCGATTCACTTTCCAGAAACTGTGACCTGGGTTATATTCGGTAGAATCAATTCCAGTTTTCGGGAGGCGTCCATGACCATTGTTGACATGAACGACACACTGTCCACCGTCCAGACTGCCGGTGGGCAACCCAAGAAGGATCTGCCGCCGTCGATGGTCGAGCGGATGACACTGATTCTCGACGCCTTCGACGGCCGCGCCGCGCGGCTGACGCTGGAAGAGGTCGCGTGCCGTACTCAGTTGCCGCGCTCCACGGTCCACCGCATTCTCGATCAGCTGGTCAAGCTGGACTGGGTCGATCACGCATCGTTCGGCTACTGCCTCGGGCGTCGCGCGCTCGGCCTCGGTGGTGGCGACGGCGGCCACAGCCAGATCCGCGAAGCCGCTGCACCGCTTCTGCACGAACTGCACCTGCAGACCGGCATGGTCGTTCACCTATCGGTGCTCGACGGACGCGAGAGCGTCTATCTCGACAAGGTCGGCGGACGATTCGCCGCGGCGCTCCCGTCCCGCGTCGGCGGCAGAGTGCTCGCTCATTCGACGGCTGGTGGCAAGGCGATGCTGGCGTGGATCGACCCCGAGCGCGTCGACGCTCTGTTCGGGTCTTCTCTTCCCCGCTGTACCGAGAACACGATCACCGACGTCGCTGTGCTCCACCAGGAACTGAACCGCATCCGTCAGCGTCGGGGACTGGCCTTCGAACGCGGGGAGTCGGCGCGTGGAGTCGCTTGTGTGGCTTCGGCAATTCGCGGACACGAGGGTCCCGTCGGCAGCATCGCGTTGTGTGGTGACATGCGGACCGCTCAGCTCGAGCGAGTTGCTCCGCTGGTCGTCGACGCGGCTCGCGAGGTCTCACGGACGCTGTACCCCGAACTGGGTGCTCCTCGCCGCGGCCGCAAAACGCCTCCCGTTCCGACCAATACGTTCTCGGCGGAGACGATGGATCGCCTGCTGGCAGCGTCGTCCGACCACTGGATCTGACGTATTTTGATCGACTTGTCTCGCTGATCGGGACGAGTCATAGCAGCTCAGCGGTACTGATGGCACCGTTCGGACCATGACGACTGAACTGAGCTACGAGGGAACTCTGAAGGAACTGCAGACCGATCTCGGTGTGCTCCGGTACCACGAAGCCGGCGACGGCCCGCCGCTCCTGCTGCTGCACGGATCGGGCCCCGGCGTCACCGGTTGGCGAAACTACCGCGGCGTTCTCGCGGACTTCGCGAAGCACTTCCACTGCTACGTTCTCGAGTTCCCCGGATTCGGCGTCAGCGATCCCGGCCCCGACCATCCGATGATGATGGCGCAGGCGTCGGTCGGGATGTTCCTCGACGGCCTCGGCCTCGGCCCGGTCCGCATGATCGGTAACTCCATGGGCGGCATCGTCGCCACCAAGGTCGCGATCGACGAGCCGCACCGGGTGAGCAAGCTCGTCACCATCGGCGGCATGGGAAAGAACACCTTCTCGCCGGGGCCCGGTGAAGGCATCAAACTCCTCATGGAGTTCACCGACAACCCCACCCGCGAAGCTCTGGTCCGCTGGTTGCATTCGATGGTCTTCGACCGCGCCGTCGTCACCGAGCAGCTCATCGAAGAGCGTTGGGCCCTGGCCACCGAGCCGACGACGCTCGAGATCGCCCGTCGTATGTACAGCAGCAAGGCCATGGCCGCCATGGGCGCGGCTGCCGCTGCGTCGACCGCCGTGCCGTACTGGGCACAGCTGAACAAGATCAAGGCGCCGACGCTGTTGACCTGGGGACGCGATGACCGCGTCAGCCCCGTGGACATGGCGATTCTGCCGATGCGCGACATCCCCAACGGCGAAGTTCACATCTTCCCCAACTGCGGACACTGGACGATGATCGAAGCTCGCGACGCCTGGGTCGCGTCCGTTCTGGCATTTCTGACGCGTCCAGAAGGCAAGTAAGGCCCGTGCGCCTTTTTGGTAGCCCCCACTACCAAAAAGGCGCACAGGGGTGCTCCCACTCACCGGGAAGCGTTTCTGCACTTCGGTGGGCTACCTGCCACCGTTTCACCAACAGATTTTCATTCTGCCCAGGCACTCGCCGGGTAGCGAAACCAGAAAGCCGGAAAAATCATGGGTCAGGTTCTGGACAACATCTCACAGTTCGCCGACGAGATCCGCGCCGACGGGGTCGAGGGCGACAAGCTGATGCGCTTGACGGACGGCAGCGCGAAGCGTTTGCGCGACTCCGGCGTCATCCGGATGTTCCAGCCGAAGGAGTTCGGTGGCCTCGAGGCGCATCCGCGTGAATTCGCCGAGACGGCAATGGCTATCGGTGCGATGGACGGTGCCACGGGCTGGGTCAGCGGCATCGTCGGTGTGCATCCGTGGGAGCTTGCGTTCTTCGACCGCAAGGCTCAGGAAGAGGTGTGGGGAACCGATCCCGATACGTGGATGGCGTCGCCGTATGCGCCGATGGGTGTGGCGAGGCCGGTCGAGGGTGGGTACATCCTCAACGGTCGTTGGTCGTTCTCGTCCGGCACCGATCACTGTGACTGGATCATGATCGGCGCGATGGTCGGTGACGAGTCCGGTAAGCCGTTGATGCCGCCGAAGCACCTGCACGTGCTGTTGCCGCGTTCGGATTACGACATCGACCAGGACAGCTGGAATGTCGTGGGCCTGCGCGGAACCGGGTCGAAGGACCTGATCGTCAAGGACGCGTTCCTGCCCACCTACCGCACGATCGACGCCGGAAAGGTGTACGACGGGACGGCGTGGAAGGAAGCGGGCCGTACGGAGACGTTGTACAAGTTCCCGTTCTCGTGCATTTTCCCGTTGGGGATCACCTCGTCGTTGATCGGTATCGCCGAAGGTGCGTTGGCGTGCAACATGGCGGCGCAGCGTGAGCGTGTGACGGTCAGTGGTGTTCCGATCAAGGAAGATCCGTACGTGCTGTTCGCGATCGGTGAGGCGGCGGCCGAGATCGCTGCTTCTCGGGCTGCGATCTTGGAGACGGTGGATCGTTTTTGGGACATGACGGAGAAGGGGCAGGAAGTTTCGTTCGAGCTTCGTGCGATCGGTCGCCGTACGCAGACTGCTGCTGCGTGGCGGGCGGTGCGTGCGGTGGACGAGATCTTTGCTCGTTCCGGTGGTGGGGCTTTGCAGTTGAACACGCCGATGCAGCGGTTCTGGCGTGACGCTCATGCCGGTTTGGCACATGCGATCCACGTACCTGGCTCCATTTTCCATGCGTCGACGCTCTCGCAGCTCGGTGGCGAACCGCAGGGTATCCACCGCTCGATGATCTAGTCCCACAAATACTTTCGAAGCAAGGACGGTTAGGCATGACTGAAATTCGGGGCCTGGGGTATCTCAGGATCCAAACGCAGGACGTGGCTCGCTGGCGCGAGCTCGTGGTCGACGGACTCGGCCTCGCGGTCGGTAGTGGCCCGGAAGCCGACGGCCTCTACTTGCGCCTGGACGAGCGTCGTGCGCGACTGATCGTCCTGCCCGGTGAGACGGACAAGGCTCTCGCAGTGGGCTGGGAAGTGCGAGATCAGTTCGCGCTCCAGCGTGTTCGTGAAGCAGTGGAGAAGGCCGGAGTCGAGGTCGAGGTTCTTTCCGAGGTCGACGCCAGCTACCGCGATGCCGAGCAGGTCATCGCATTCGGCGATCCCAACGGCAACCGAGTCGAGGTCTTCTTCGGGCCGGTACTCGACCACAGCCCGTTGGTCACCCCGCACGGCGGCCGTTTCGTCACCGGCGATCAGGGCCTCGGCCATGTGGTGCTTCCGGTTACGCGTTTCGACGAGGCATACACCTTCTACACCGAGGTGCTCGGATTCCTCCCACGCGGTTCCATCCGTCTCGGCGGTATCGATGCGCCGCCGCCGGCTCGCCGCGTTCGCTTCATGGGTGTCAACCAGCGCCACCACAGCCTGGCGTTGTGCCCGGCGCCGCCGGTTGACGAGCCCGGTCTCGTGCACCTGATGATGGAAGCCGAGACTCTCGACGCCGTCGGTCAGGCTCTCGATCGTGTTGCCAAGCTCGGCTTCTCGATCTCCTCGACGTTGGGTCGCCACACGAACGACAAGATGGTGTCGTTCTACGTGCGCGCACCGGGTGGATGGGATCTGGAGTTCGGTTGCGAAGGCATGCTTGTTGACGAAGCCTTCTACACCGCTGAGGAAATCACGGCCGACAGCTACTGGGGCCATGACTGGTCCGAGAGTGAACCGCTGGCCGCGTTCACTCCCAAGAGCTAGCTCTTACGCAACGAAAAAGCTCGGTCCCAATGCATATCGGGGCCGAGCTTTTTCGTGCGATAGATCAGGAAGCTGCTGCGGCCAAACCGGTTTCGAGGTCGGCGAGAATGTCGTCGATCCCTTCGATGCCGACCGCAAGGCGGACGAGCCCCGGGGTGACGCCCGAAGCGAGCTGCTCCTCGGGGGTGAGCTGCGAGTGCGTCGTCGACGCGGGGTGGATGACGAGTGAGCGAACGTCACCGATGTTGGCGACGTGGCTGTGCAACGTCAGTGCGTTGACGAACTTCTTGCCTGCGTCGACTCCACCGGCGAGCTCGAACGCGACGATGGCGCCGGTTCCCTTGGGAGCCAGCTGCTTTCCGCGCTCGTGCCAGGGCGAGGATTCCAGTCCGGCGTATGCGACCGACGTGACTTCGGCGCGGCCCTCGAGGAATTTCGCGACCTTCTGGGCGTTGGACACGTGGCGCTCGATGCGCAGGCTCAGTGTCTCGATACCCTGCGAGATGAGGAAGGCGTTGAACGGTGCGATGGCCGAGCCGAGGTCGCGCAGAAGCTGAACGCGTGCCTTGAGGGCGTAGGCGGGTGCGCCGAGATCGGCGAAGGTGACGCCGTGGTAGCTGGGGTCGGGGGTCGTGAAGTTGGTGTGGCGTCCCTGGGTCCAGTCGAAGGTGCCACCGTCGACGATGACGCCGGCGATCGCGGTGCCGTGTCCGCCAAGGTATTTGGTGGCGGAGTGGACGACGATGTCGGCGCCGTGCTTCAGCGGCTGAATGAGGTACGGAGTTGCGACCGTGTTGTCCACGATGAGCGGGATGCCGTGCTCATGGGCGACTGCGCTGATGCCGGGGATGTCGAACACGTCGTTCTTGGGGTTGGAGATGGTTTCGCCGTAGAACGCCTTGGTGTTCGGACGGATTGCCTCACGCCAGTGATCGAGGTTGTCCGGGTCCTCGACGAAGTCGACGGTGATACCGAGCTTGGGCAGCGTGTAGTGGAAGAGGTTGTACGTGCCGCCGTACAGGCGAGGGCTTGAGACGATGTGGTCCCCGGCCTCGGCGAGGTTGAGGATCGCGAAGGATTCGGCGGCCTGACCGGACGCAACCAGCAGAGCCGCGACTCCGCCTTCGAGGGCGGCGATGCGCTGCTCGACGGCGTCCTGCGTCGGGTTCATGATGCGGGTGTAGATGTTGCCCGGCTCGGCGAGGCCGAAGAGCGCCGCCGCATGGTCGGTGTTGTCGAAGACGTAGCTGGTGGTCTGGTAGATCGGAAGCGCCCGAGCGTTGGTAGCGCTGTCCGGGCCCTGTCCGGCGTGGACCTGCTTGGTTTCGAACGACCAATCGGCGGTCGGATCGGTATCGACGGGGGTGTTCTCGCTCATGAATTCATACTCCGTGGTGAAGGTGGGTTGGTGCGGGTCAGGCGGTTTCGACGACTGTATGCACTGGGACGGGATTGCGGGTGAGATCGAGTACGGGGCAGTGGGCGTCGACCGTTTCCTGCAGTTCCAGGTAGCGCTCGCGGGTTTCGGGGCCGGTCAGGGTGACGACCACGCGGACCTCGGAGAATCCCGGACGGACGGCGTCGTCGAAGCCGAAGAATCCACGAACGTCGAGGTCACCTTCGGCTCTGGCCGAGATGTCGTCGAGAGCGATACCGAGTTTGTCCGCCCAGACGCGGTAGGTGACCACCTGGCAGGAGAGCAGGGAAGCAAGGTAGTACTCGACAGGATTGGCTGCGGTGTTCTCGCCGCCGAGGGCCGGCGGCTCGTCGACCTCGACGCTGTACTTACCGAGAGAAATGGTGCTGGCAACGGCGTCGTGCGCCTGGGCGGAAGCCTTGAATACGACGTGCGCTTTGCTGGCGTCTTTGTCGATGGCGTCGGCGTTGGCTGCTACGACGGAACTCAGGTGTGAGATGGAGGCGGTGGTCATGACAGAAATGTCCCCTGATCTGGGTGTACATACGAGTATCGACGTGAGCGGCGCTCACGTCGTAGGTCCGATCAGTAGATCGGACACCCGGATGTACAGACATGCGCAAAGTCGACATGGCGCCGCCGCGTCAGCAGCGTGCCCGTCTCGTATGCGCCGATTCCCGTCACAGGAGAGACTGTAACCGGTTCATACCCTTTCCGACCAGACGTATAGGAAATCTGTCTCGGATTGTGGTCTGTCATGCGGGCGGCAGTCCGCTCCACCGGGGTGTCCGACGATTGGCGAAAGCGTCGAGTCCTTCGGCGATGTCCGGAGAGCGCAACACTGCGTCCTTGGCGTCGTCGGTGACCTTCCATCCGTCGGCGTCGGCGTCGGCGTAGAGAGCCTCGATGGCCTTCAGACTCAGACTCACGGAGGTGGGGGAGGACTCGCAGATCTCCGCTGCCATCACCAGTGCCTCGTCGAGTGCCTTACCAGGGGCAGTGACTGCATTGACGACGCCGAGGTCCTTTGCCCGTTCGGGATCGAGTGTGCGGCCGGTGATCAAGAGTTCGCGGGCGACGTTGATCGGAAGCGCGCGAGGCGCCCGAAAGAGTGCTCCGGACGTCGCAACCAGACCGCGTTTGGTTTCGGGAAGGCCGAATTGCGCTGTGGCGGAAGCGACGATCAGATCGCAGGCCAGTGCGATTTCGAAACCGCCACCAAGCGCGTAGCCCTCGACTGCAGCGATCAGGGGCTTGTTCCGCCGGCGCCGGATGACGCCGTACTCTCCGCCGCGAGGCATGCGGAGGTCGGCCCGCTCTCGGATATCGGTTCCGGCGCAAAAGATGTTGGGGGTTCCGGTGATGATGCCGACCCACAGATCAGGGTCGTCGTCGAGAATATTCAGCGCGGCTTCGATTCCCTCGGCAGTCTCACGGTTGATCGCGTTACGGCGTTCTTCGCGTTCGATCCTGACGATGAGAACGCGGTCATGGCGTTCGGTGGAAACAGTCGACATAATTGGACTGTAGTCCACCTATCGGAGGCGGAGGTGCGTCACCTGACGGGACGGACATTGGACACATTCCGGACTGTGGCGAAGACTGTGTTCTGAGGCGGAGAAGGGCAGGTCGACGTGATTTCCAAACGAGAACAGAACAAGCGCGACACCAACGACAGGTTGCTCTCGGCTGCTCGAATTCTGTTCTCGGCGCAGGGTTTCGCCAGCACGACCGTCGACGACATCGCCGAGCGAGCCGAGGTGTCGCGAGCCACCTTCTTCAATTACTTCCAGGGCAAGGACTCGGTTCTCGAGGCGTTGCACAGTGATCATCTCGATCAGCTTGCGGCACTGGTGGATCAGCTCATGGAATCGCCGATGCCGACTTCTGATCGGATCTCCCGGATTTTTCAGGACTTTGCGCAGCAAGCGATCATGCACCCGCGCTATCTGCGCATGGTGACTGCAGAACTCGAGCGCGACTTCGCCTCCTCCGGAGCGGGGGCGGCCCACGATCATCGGTTCCACGTGGAACTTCTGCGGATCGTCACTGCCGGTATCGAAGCCGGCGAAGTGAGATCGGACTACCCGCCGCTGTTTCTTGCACAGATGATCGGTGGCACGTACGGAGCGTTGGTCCGCTTCTGGCGGCAAGACGCCGATTACGACGTGGTCGGAGAATTCGATCGCGGAGCCAGGTACGTCGCGGAAGGCATCGCTGCTCGCTGATCAGGGAGTGGGCACTACCAGAGGCAGCATCTGCTGGACGCTCACCGAAAGATAGTTTGCGGCAGTCTGATCGCCGGACAGATGGCGCAGCAGGCTCTGCTGGAACAGGCCGTCGAAGATTGCGTACATCGCCGCCGAGGTGACCGATGCCTCTACGTCGAGAAGCTCGGCGTAGCGAGAAACAATGCGCCAGATCATGTTTTCGAGACTCTCGTCGATCGCGGCGACGTCGGCTCGGAACGACTCCTCGAACATCGACTGCGCGCGCAGGTCGTACCAGAGGCGGTGCATCGTGGGTTCTTCGATCATGGTCTCGGCGAGCAGTGCACCGAAACCGGTTTTCAGTTCCTCCGGTGTCTTCGCGGTGGCGACGATGCCGTCGTAGCGGGTGACGCAGCGTGCCTTGTAGTGGCGCACGCAGTGGGTGATGAGATCGACCTTGTCGCTGAAGTAGTAGTGCAGGACGCCGTGGGAGAACTCCGAATTCTGGGCGATTTCGCGCAGGCTCGTGCGTGCGTAGCCCAATTCGGCCAGGGTTTGCAGTGCGGCCTCGGCGAGTTGATCACGTCGCTCGGAGAATTTGTCGACCTGGCGACGCGACACCTTGTCTGCGTTGGACCGCTTGGCGGAGTCGGACCGCTTCGCGGAGTCGGACTGCTGGCCCGGTGAGCTAGGTGCAGCCTTTTTCCCTGCCTCACTAGGCTTCTCGACTGTCGTGGTCACGATGGCACGTCCTGTTCCCTGCGGTTTCCACAGCGGCACGATCACCGCGTCCGAATCAGTGTAACCCCTGGTCTTTGACGAGCGTGTAACAAAATCTTGACAGTCGTCAAGATTTTTCTTGACACTCGTCCAAAGTTGAATACTCTGTGACTCACACCACTTGGCAGCGTCGCTGTGAACGGTGGCATCGCGAGAGTCGTTTCAGTCATGGAGGCAGTCGAAAATGAGCGTGTTTGATCTCGAGGGACGAAAAGCACTGGTCACAGGTGGTGCCAAGGGGCTCGGAGCCGGAATGGCTGAGGCGTTGGCGAAGGCGGGGGCGTCAGTGATGATCGGCGACGTTCTCGAAGACGAGGGTCGTGCCACCGCAGAGGCTGTTGGTTCGGGCGGAGTCAAAACCGGCTTCGTAAAGCTGGACGTCACCGACGATGCCAACTGGGAAGAGGCAGTCGCCGCCACCGCGGAGACCCTCGGCGGCTTCGACATCCTCGTCAACAACGCAGGCATCGAGATTTCCTCGCTGGTGGTCGACCTCGATCCGAATGACATCCGCCGTATGTGTGAGGTCAACATCCTCGGAACAGCGCTCGGAACCAAACACGGACTGCGCAGCATGCGTCCGGGTGGCGTAGCCGGAACCGGCGGTTCCGTCATCAACATCTCTTCAGTGGCCGCAACCATTCCGTTTCCCGGGATCAGTGGATACTCCGCGACCAAGTCCGCGGTCGATCGCTTCACCAGAGTTGCCGCCGCCGAGTCGGGCAAGCTCGGCTACGGAGTCCGCGTCAACTGCATCTACCCGGGTCTTGTCGCCACGGAGATGGGTCTCGGACTCGCGGCGGACATGGAGAAGCTCGGTCTCTGGCCCAGCGCCGAAGCAGCAGTCGGAGACGTCATCGGCCTCACCCCGCTCGGCCGCCTCGGTGAAGTGAACGACATGGCTGACGCCGTTGTGTTCTTGTCCTCCGACGCCGCGCGATTCATCACCGGAATCGGCCTACCGGTCGACGGTGGCATGGGCATGTAACTCGCCCTTCATTCGTACGTACACCCTTCTCACGTCTTCGAAAGGTTCCACGAACATGTCCGAAAAGAAGCCCGTCATCGTTTACGGCGTCTCCGGGTACACCGGCCGTCTGGTGTGTGAATACCTGCGCGAGTTCAACATCCCGTTCATCGCAGCCGGCCGCGACGCCGGTCGCATCCAAGAGGTCCTCGACAAGATCCCTGGTTTGGACACCGTCGATCACGAAGTCGTCGAGGTCGAGCACACGGTCGAGGCTCTCACCGAATTGTTCACCGGTGCACAGGTTGTCAGCAACATGGTCGGGCCGTTCATCAAGCTTGGCGGGACCGTCGTCGAGGCCGCGCTGAATGCCGGTTGCCACTACATGGATACCACCGGTGAGCAGGACTGGGTACTCGACGTCCAGGAGAAGTTCAGCGACAAGTATCAGGAGAAGGGCCTGCTCCTCTCTCCCGGTATCGCGCAGATGTACACCACCGGTGAGATCGCGGCCAATATCGCACTGGAAACGCCGGGCCTCGATACGCTCGACATCCTCGTGCTGTGGAAGGGATTTCCCACCTACGCGTCCACTCAGACGATCTTCACCATCCTCAAGGCGAACTGGTACTACCTCGAGCAGAACAAGTACGTGCAGTGGGCGCCCGGCCAGACTTTCGACGTCGTCGTTCCGGGCCAGCACGAAACTGCGCTTGCATTGCCGTGGGGCGGAACATGCCACCCGGTGTGGTTCAAGAACGATCCGCGAGTTTCCAACGTCAAGGCTGCGGGCGGAGTGTTCGACCGCACCGTGATGGAAGGCGTTGTCGCGACGCAGAAGATCGTGGAGGAGCAGATCAAGACCCTGCCCGCCGACGAGCAGGAAGCCGCCTTGGCCGAGATCGCCGGATCGGTTCAGGCCGGTATGCCCCCTCGTGAGAATCCGCGCATCAACACCTCACTCGACTCCGTCTACGCGTCGGGCCCGCTGGGTCGCTCGCACGTCGTGATCCACGGAAACTGTAACTACAAGCAGACGGGCCTCCTGCACGCCTATGCAGCGCATTCTCTGCTCCAGCAGGCGCCGAAGCGGACCGGGCTTGCCTCGGCTTGCCAGGCGTTCGGCCATCGCGAACTGCTCGGCGCGCTACGTAGTTTCGGGCTGGCTCTGGAGCCGGAAGTAACCATCAACGCCTAACTCGTCGCCCTCGTCATCATGTTCACGGCTCCCGGCGTGTAGCGCGCCGGGAGCCCCGCCCTGGAGGCTCCCCATGCGTTTGACCGACTATCTCGACAAGGGAGCCTCTCTTGGTTCCACCGCACCGTGTTTGACGATGGGGGAGCGCACTCTCTCCTACGGCGAGGTGCAACAGTTCAGCCGACGCTTCGCAGCTTCGCTCGCGGCTTCGGGCATCGCGCCGGGCGAAAAGGTCGCGATTCTGTCCGGCAATGATCCGATCTCGTTCTCGTGCGTATTCGGAATAAGCCGGGCCGGCGGCGTCTGGTGCCCGATCAACCCTCGCAACGAAGCTGCGGAAAACCGAGACCTGTTGGATTTGTTCGATTGTCGCGCTCTGTTCTTCCAAAAGTCCTATGCGCCGCTAGTCGACCAGATCAAGGATGCGCTTCCCCATTTGGTGACGCTCGTCTGCATCGACGGCGAATCGGAATCGGCACAATCTCTCGAAAGCTGGCTCGGGGAAGAAGAACTCGACGTCGCTGCGCCCGACGACGTCACCATGCTGGTCGGCACCGGTGGTACAACTGGACGGCCCAAGGGAGTGATGTTGACCGGGCACAACATCGAGACGATGACCGCAATCACCTTGATGAGTTATCCGTTCGAGGGGCGCCCGGTGTATCTGGCGTTGGCACCGCTGACTCACGCCGCCGGTGTTCTGTGCTTCCCGATCATGGCCCTCGGCGGCGAAGTAGTGATCATGCCGAAGCCCGACCTCGGGTACTTCCTCGCGAACGTTCAGAAGCACAAGGTGACTCACACCTTCCTGCCGCCGACGCTCATCTACATGCTGCTCGAGCACGAGGCCCTGTCGGCCACGGATCTCAGCTCGCTGCAATGCTTCTGGTACGGAGCGGCGCCGATCTCCCCGACCAGACTCGCGGAGGCGATCGACAAGATCGGCCCGGTCATGGCTCAGCTGTTCGGGCAGAGTGAAGCCCCCATGATGATTTCGACGATGTCACCGAAGGAGCACTTCGGCTCGGACGGCACTGTCGCAACGTCACGACTTTCGTCGGCGGGTCGACCGTCGCCGCTGGTGACCGTGGGGATCATGGACGACAAAGGCGCGCTGCTCGGACGTGGCGAGCGTGGTGAGGTGGTGATCCGCAGTTCGTTGGTGATGGCGGGTTATTACAAGAACCCCGACGCAACCGCGGAAGCGTCAGCCCACGGCTGGCATCACACCGGCGATATCGGGTACCTGGACGACGACAATTTCCTGTTCATCGTCGACCGTGCGAAGGACATGATCATCACCGGCGGTTTCAACGTCTATTCGGTCGAGGTGGAGCAGGCGCTCATGGCGTATCCGGGGATTCAGGACTGCGGAGTGATCGGGTTGCCGGATGACAAGTGGGGCGAACCGCGTTGTGGCAGTGGTGCAACCGCACCTCGGCGCCGACATCGACGGCGCCGAGGTGATGGCTTTCGTGAAGGCTCGCATCGGAAGTGTGAAGACTCCGAAGCAAGTGATCGTCTGGGACGATCTACCTCGCTCCAAGGTCGGCAAAGTTCTCAAGAACGAGATCAAGAGCGAGCTGACGGGCTGAGGTCACGACTCGCACACCACGTCTTCGGCCGGCAGTGAGCCGTCGAGCAGGTACGAGTTGACGGCGGCGTTCGCGCAAGTATTCGCGTAGCCCGGGAACACCGCATGAGTGCGGCCTGGAACTGTCACGAGCCGTGAGCCTTTCATCGCCTCATGCATGCCGAGGCCTTCGTCGTACGTCGTGCGGGTGTCACCGGTTGCCTGGATCTGCAAGGCCGGAACGTTGTTGTCGATGTCGATCCGCGTAGGGGCCTCACTGCGCCAGAACGCGCACGGCATGATCGTGTTGTGTGTGCCGGCAAAGATCGGCTGATCATCACGGTGCTCCTCCAACTTGTTGCGGTACCACTGGGGATCGCTCGGCATCGACACATCTCCGCAGACGATGGCGATTGTCCCGGCATAGTCAGGACCGGTTCCCAGTTCGGTCTGGAACCATGCCTGCATCAATCCCGTCAGCTGGGGATGGATGTTCTCGACGGTCTTGCCTGCGGCGAGATCGCGCAACTGAACCAATACCTGTGCGAATGCCTCGCTCTCCTTCTCGGTGTCGCCGGTTCCGTTGACGTACATCAGGAATGGAAGGACGTGATTGTCGACGGCATGATCACCGATCTGTATCGGAGTGGTGGCCGCGTCCGAGATCAGCTTCTCGATGAGGGCGCGAACTTCGGCGGGCGTCGATCCGAGTGCATAGGTGGAGTTGTGTTCTGCTACCCACTGCGAGAATCCGTCGATCGCTTTCTCGTTGGCCGGGCCCATGTCCTGGAACATCTCGTATCCGTATTTCTTCGGATCCGGTGCACTGTCGAGAACCACACGGTCGATCCTGTCCGGGAACATTTGAGCATAGGTTGCACCGAGGTATGTACCGTACGACCACCCGAAGTACGACGCCTTCTCCTGGTCGAGGGCGCCACGAATCACGTCGAGGTCTCGGGCGATGTTTTGAGTATTGATGTGCGGCAGATAGTCCGGGTACTTGTCCCAGCATGTGTCAGCGGCCTCGCGTGCGAGCGCAACACTCTCGTTCCATCCCTCGTCCGTGGTGCCCGGCGACCGCATCCATGTCATCTGTTCGACGCCGCAGTCGATCGGTGTGCTCTTGCCGAGTCCTCGGGTGTCCATGCCGATGACGTCGTATGCCGCTGCGACTTCCGGTGTCATGCCCGCATTCAGAATCTCGGGCAATCCCAGTCCTCGGCCACCCGGGCCACCAGGGTTGGTGAGCAGGATCCCGCGTCGCTGTGCGGGGTCGGTGGACGCGACCCGCGAGATCGCCACTTCGATCGTTTTGCCGTCAGGGACGGAATAGTCCAAAGGTACTGTGACCATGGCGCATTCACTTGCGGTCGACGTTCCGGTATCTGTGGCGCATGGCCCCCACTCGAGATCCTGTTCGTAGAACGCGCTGAGATTCGATTGTGGATCTTCCTGCGGAGTAGCAGGATCCGAGCACGCCGCCAATGCAGGTACGGCGAGCGCGGCAGCGGCGATTGTGGTAGCCAGCCACCTTCGTGGTCGAGGCATGCGTGATCTGGGCATGGTGAATCCAGTCATTGTCGTGTCCTTGCGTTGAGCCCATTTTCGGGCAGTGTTGGTCACCCCACTTCGAATGTGGGGGTTGATCAGGGTTTTTCAGAGGCGGGATTGACGGGCGGCGAACTCCGCGGCCACAGCCTTCGCGAATCTTTCCTGGGTGACGGTTCGTCGATCCGCTTGGTGTTCGCGCAGTACCGCTACCAGCCGGGTGGGGGAAGCGTCCTCCGGTGCAGCCTGTTCGGGTAGCACGCTCTCGGTGAAGTCGCAGAACTGAATGGCAAGGGCCGCAATCGTGTCCGCGTCAGCCGGTGCGTCGGCGAGGGCATACATGCGAGTTATCAATTCGATGGCCTGCTCGCGGTTCGGCTCGGCCAATACCCGGCGATGGGCGGACAGGAGTGAATCGCAGACCTCGGGATCGCCCCCGGAGACCGTGAGTGCGAGGATCAGAAGTTCACGCTCGTTGTCGATCCACGCTGTCGGCGCACCGGCAACGACGTACTGTGCGAGCACTTCCGAAAACGCGTCGGGTAGTTCAGGATCGGCATTGCGGCGTAGCGACTCGATGTGCGCACGCTGAACAGCGATCTGTTCGGCTTTCGTCGCCAATTCCTTGTCGAGGGCATCGAGTGCGGACCGAGTGTCGTGAGCGTCGCCGTCGAGTAGTTCGGCGATCTTGGCGACAGGAATCCCCAGATCGCGCAGGCGGCGGATGCGACTCAGTCGTGCCAGGTCCACCGCCCGGTACATGCGGTAGCCGTTGGGTTGGCGTTGTGGTTCTTCGAGAAGGCCGTTCGAGTGGTAGTAGCGCACGGATCTGACGGTGGTGCCGGCCAATTTGGCCAGCTCGCCGATGGTCATCATCGCCCTGCCCTCCCGTGATCGAATCGGATTCCGTCTGTGAAAACCATTCTCCAACCTTGACGCGGCGTCAGGGTCAAGATTCGCGCCGGAGAACGTGACCGTTGACACTTTAAGGAGGCGGACTTAATCTGACCTTTGTCCTTTACGACATCGTCGATTTCGAGGAAGTGCCCTGATGGCTACCCTTTTTCCTGCGGCAACAATCTTTCCGATCCCCACCGACCCGCTTGCTGCGTACGGTCCACTCGTTGCTCGCCGGAATCCCGAGTCGGTAGTTCCGGCACCGTACGAACACTTTGCGGTCAAGGCGGTCGCGCCGACGATCGGAGCGGAAATCTCCGGTATTCGACTCGGCGGGGGTCTGTCTGATGCCGTGATTGCGGAACTCCGCCGAGCTCTCCTCGAATGGAAAGTCCTCTTCTTCCGCGATCAGGACCTCGACCGAGCGGAACATCGAGCTTTTGCCGAGCGTTGGGGCGATCTCGAACAGCATCCGTTCTTCAAGTACACGCAGCCCGGGCAGACGGACGTCGATGTCACGACACTGGCGAAGGATGCGATGGTCGGCGGAGTCGAGAACAACTGGCACAACGACGTTACGTGGCACGAGTTTCCTTCGTTCGCAGCAGTTCTTCGTGCGGTGGAGGTGCCGGAGGTGGGTGGTGACACTTTGTGGGCCGATACTGCAGCTGCCTACGATCTGCTTCCTGAAGACATCAAGAAGCGTATCGACCCGCTTGTTGCAGAACACGATTGGATCAACTCGTTCGGCAGGTCGATGCCGGTGGATGCGGTCGAGATGTTGCGTCCGAAGTTCCCCGCTGTGCAGCATCCGGTGGTTCGGATCATTCCGGAAAGTGGCAGGCGGGTGTTGTTCGTCAACATGACCTTCACGCAACGGATCTTGGGTGTGTCAGAAGAAGAATCGAACGAACTTCTCACGATGCTGTATCGCCACGTCAATCGTCCGGAATTTCAGGTCCGTTTGAAGTGGGAGCCGAATACTGTTGCCTTCTGGGACAATCGGACCTGCCAGCACTACGCGGCCAGTGACTACTTCCCGGCTCGTCGTGTGATGGATCGAATCTCGATTGTCGGGGATCGACCGGTGGGCGTCGGGGGATGATGCGGCGCTCAGTCCCTCGAGTGTCTACTACGGATAGTAGTAACGCACCTCACATAGTTTTTCGACGCCATGTCGATATGATTTCGACAAGGCGTCGATAAAAGTCGGCGTGACTCGCACCGACGACTTTGGAGCTTCCCGAATGTTCCTCGCCCTGCGTGAACTGTGGTTTGCGCGAAATCGATTCCTCTTGATGGGTGCCGTGGTTGCCCTCATCTCGATCCTGATGGTGATTCTGTCCGGCCTCTCGTCCGGCCTGGTAAACGACGGTGTCTCCGCTTTGCAGCGGACGCCGATTCAGGCGTTTGCCTTCGCGCCGGACACCAAAGCCGACTCAGCGTTTTCGCGCTCGGTCGTCACCGAGGAGCAGGCGCAGGCATGGCGTATGCAACCCGATGTCCAAGACGCCGAGCTCTTCGGCAACATGATCGTCAATGCAAAAACTCGCAGTGGCACGCCTGTCGATCTCACGCTCTTCGGCATCGAACCTGGCTCCTTCCTCGAGCCCGTCTCCGCCGACGGGAGGGGGCTGCAAGCCGACACGGACATCATCGTCAGCTCTACCTTCCGTGACGACGGTGTTGCGATCGGTGACACCGTGATACTCGATCGACTCGGTACGGAGCTGACAGTTGTCGGATTCACCGAAGACAAGCGCACTTTCGGTCACGTCGACGTCGCCTACCTGCCCCTGCGTACTTGGCAGGAGGTTCACGCCGGTGCCAAGATCGGCGAAACCGCCAATGCCAGTGCCTATTCCGAAGCAAGTGTTGTTGCGATTCGGGGCATTGGTGGCGCGTTACCGGATCTCGTGTCGGGCGATGCGGCGGCGGGAACGTCCGCAAAGACGCTCGAGGAATCTTTCGACTCCTCACCAGGGTTCTCCGCGGAAATGATGACTATGTCGATGATCAAGGCGTTTCTGTACGCGATTTCGGCCCTGGTGGTCGGTGCATTCTTCAGTATCTGGACGGTTCAGCGCGGTCGTGAACTCGCAGTGTTGCGCGCGATGGGAGCCTCTACCGGCTTCCTGCTTCGTGACGGCATGGCGCAGGCACTGGTAGTGCTGCTTGGTTCCATCGGCCTCGGTGTGTTGCTGGGCTTGGGGCTCGGTTCGGGGCTCGAAGGCGGGGGGATGCCGTTCGCCCTCGAGTCCGGCCCAGTCGTCAACGGCGCAGTGCTCTTGGCGGTACTCGGGCTGGTCGGCGCAGCCGTTGCCATCGTCCGTGTTACCCGTGTCAACCCGCTCACCGCATTGGGAGAAAACCGATGACCACAGTCGAAAAGACCACAACCGGATTGGTATTGACCGCTGTCAGTCTTCGATTCGGTGACGGTGACTCCACCGTGCTCGCCCTCGACAACGTGAACCTGGGGGTCTCGTGCGGCGAACTTGTCGCGATCGTCGGACCGTCAGGCGCTGGAAAGTCGAGCTTGCTCGCTGTGGCCGGCGGACTCGGTCGGCCGTCGAGTGGAACGATTGTCATCGACGGCGTGGACGTGTCGGCGATGCCGGCCCGTGCTCTCGCCAAACTTCGACGAGACAAGGTCGGCTTCGTCTTTCAGTCCGGCAACCTGATTCCAGCGCTGACGGCGCGCGATCAGCTTCGGCTGATTCCCAAGCTCACGGGGCGGCCGGGTCGCGATCCCGAGGAGTTGCTCGACTCGGTCGGTATGAGTCACCGTGCAGATCGTCGACCCGGTCAACTCTCCGGCGGTGAACGCCAGCGCGTCGGTATCGCTCGGGCATTGATGAGCAATCCCTCGCTACTGCTCGTCGACGAGCCGACGGCTGCTCTCGACCGCAAACGCAGCCATGAGGTGGTCGAACTGCTCTCGCGCGAAACTCACGAGGCAGGCGTCGCTACGATCATGGTGACCCACGATCACGACGTGCTCGGGCACTGCGACCGCATCCTCGAAATGGTTGACGGTCGATTGCGTCAGAGCGAGTAAGCCCGCAAGGGGGCTGGAGGAGATTCGGTGCCGAGGATCGATGCCCCCACTGTGGTCGAGCATCGTGCTGCTCAGCGCCGTGCCCTCCTCGACGCTGCACACGCTCTTCTGTCCGAGACCCCGGACCGGCCGCCGGGGCTCGGTGAGGTGGCAGCGAAGGCCGGGCTCGCCAGGTCGAGTGCCTACCACTACTTCCGGTCCCGAGAAGATCTCCTCAGTGCCGTCGTCGAAGACATGTTCCCGCGCTGGAACGACAAGATCGTCGAGGCGATGGCAGGCGCAGACGATCCGGTATGGGCGTACGTCGAGGCAAACCTCCAGCTGGTTGCCGACGGGGAGCATGCGATAGTCGGAGCGCTGGCGACGCTGACCCCGCAAACGTTTCGAGATTCGCGGATCATGGAAATGCACGACAGTCTTGTGCTTCCGCTGGTCGAGGCCCTTCGCCTCCGTGGCGTGTCGGACCCGAAGCTCACCGCCAAGTTGATCAACTCGCTGGTGCATACGGGTACTGAACTGATCGAATCCGGTTGCAGCATGGACGAAGTCAGGTCCGCCGTGCGTGAGGTCCTCGCGTGACGGGCACCCTCAGGCCGTAATCAGATCCATCCGAAGGTACTCGGTGATGCGGAGCAGCCTCGGGGGTTGGGACACGTCTGAGGAAAGTGCTTGAAATGCTTCGTCTTTCGCGACGAGGCGTGGGGTGCCGAGGCTCACCTCCGTCTCGTCGACCGACAGTCGAGCGCTTCCCGCTCTCAAGACGTTCTGCACCCAGTCCGAGCCCGATCCGTACACCAGAATGAAGACGTAGCCACCCTCGACCGGATAGGCGTCGAGGGGCGTCCGGTAGGTCGTGCCGGATGTGCGTCCGACGTGAGTCAGTACCGGCCATTTACCGCTCGAAATTGCACGCGGGTTGAACACTCGTTTGTTGACATGTCCCCACCATCTCGGCATCGGCATTGTGATCTCCTCTCTCGATCGCCTTACGAGCGTAAGGCGGGCTTACACCTGTAAGGGTGACTTACGTATGTAAGGTTGTCAACGTATTCGTTCCGCCGAGGGGAGTCTGTGTGTCACGGCAACCGCGACAGTCGCTGAACAGGACTCGCGTAATCGAGGGTGCGATCCGCGTTGCCGACGCGGGTGGTGTCGAAGCCGTCACGATGCGACGGGTGGCCCAGGAGCTGGGCATCGAGGCGATGTCGCTCTACCACCACGTGCCCAACAAAGATGCGATCCTCGACGGCCTCGTCGATGCGGTCTTCGAGGCGATCGACCTGCCCGACAGTGAGTGTGCGGATTGGCGAGATGCAATCCGTGGACGCGCCTTTTCCGCTCGCACAGTCCTGTCGCAGCACCGTTGGGCTCTCGGTCTGCTGGATTCGCGACGCAGCCCTGGCTCGGCGACCCTGCGTCATCTCGACGCTGTGCTCGGAGTGCTCCGGAAGGCCGGGTTCACACTCCCGATGGCCGCCCACGGAGCCTCGCTGATCGACAGCTACATCGGCGGATATGTTCTCCAGGAGGCGAATCTGCCGATCAGCGGGCCCGTCGACGTCGAAGAAGTTGCGAGTGACATCCTCGAGCGCCTTCCGGCTGAAGAGTTGCCCTTCCTTCACGAGATGATCGTCGATCACGGTCTGAGTCCGGCTTACGACCACACGAGTGAGTTCGCCTACGGTCTCGATCTCATCCTCGATGCGCTCGAGGCGCGTCGCGCATCGGCGGCACCGGTCCTCGAATAGCAACGATTCGTGCCCAGTTGCTCACTCGT
Source organism: Rhodococcus sp. OAS809 (assembly GCF_040546695.1). Taxonomy (NCBI): domain Bacteria; kingdom Bacillati; phylum Actinomycetota; class Actinomycetes; order Mycobacteriales; family Nocardiaceae; genus Rhodococcus; species Rhodococcus sp. OAS809. The sequence goes on from NZ_JBEPOI010000002.1 coordinate 5,074,416, forward strand.
ACTGGGGTAACGCAAGGTGTGTGCACGCGGATGAGCTGCAGTGTCCTATTGACAGGTGGCTGTATATACAGGACTATACATTCATCAAAAGTGACCCAAGGCACATTACGTAGATGATGTGATGCACGCCGACCGCGGTGGCCGAGTCCTTCGATCGATGGAGTTCTGATGACTGAACGTCTTCCTGGAGAAGACCGGACGGAAGACGACAATGTCCTGCTCGACGGGAAAGGGTTGTCGGTTCACCGGGTGAACGAAATCGCGCGAGAGCCGGCCGTGATTCGACCTGCCGACGCGGCTCTCGAGCTCACACGGCGGTCATGGGAGACCGCGGTTCGGGTTTCCTCCCGTCAAGCGGTGTACGGGCGCACTACCGGGGTGGGCGGGAATCGCGAAACATCCGTCTCCGACGGTGTGCAGCAGGATCTGAGGCTTCTGAGAAGTCACGCAACGGGATCGGGCCCCAGGCTCCCCGACCGGGTGGTGCGCGCCGCGATCGTCATCCGCACCAACCAGATCCTCAACGGCGGCTCAGGTATGCATCCCGACATCATCGACGGTCTGGTTGCTGCTGTTGCTTCGCAGAACCTGCCGACAGTGCACGCACGCGGTGCGATCGGAACGGGTGACCTGAGTGCGTTCTCCGAAATCGCCATGGGGCTGATCGGTGAGAGCCCGCTTCGCGACGGACGCACCGGAATCGGTTGGACTCCGCACCACGGTGATGCACTTCCGTTCATCTCCACCAACGCGATGACGGTGGCGATCGCCGGCGACACCAGTATCGAAGTCGCGGGGTGGCTTCAGCACTGCTTGGTTGTCAGTGTTCTTTCCGTGCTTGCGTCGCGTAGTTCGATCGAACCGTTTGCTGCACAAGTACAGTCGGCAAGAATGCACTTCGGTCAAGCGGAAGTCGCAGAGCGGGTTCGCGATCTGCTGGCACCACACGACATCACACCCGTGAGAGTTCAGGACTCGTTCGGGTTTCGCGCCCTACCGCAAATCTTGGGTGCCACCTGGCAAGCGGTGCATCGACTGCAGAACACGCTGAGTATCGAGATGAATTCGTCTTCGGAGAATCCGCTGGTGTCGGTCGAAGACGACATGGTGTTCCACAACGGAAATTTCCACGCAATGCCAATAGCCCTTGCAGTCGACGAGGCGAAGTTGGCGGTCGCCAGTGCTGCCCTGCTCTCGCAATGTCGGCTCGCCAACCTCTCCGACCCCGCAGTCACCGGCCTTCGTGCGTTCCTTGCAGACGGTCCCGACGGCAGCAGCGGAACCATGCTTCTCGAATACACGACTTCTGCTGCCATTGCCGAGATCCGCTCGTCGGCGGCACCGGGGTCGTTGGGCCACACGGTAATTTCGCGCGGCACCGAGGATCACGCAAGTTTCGCATCCCAAGCTGCAACTCAATTGGCGGACATTCTTGCCCAATCTCGATTGGTGCTGGCGTGTGAACTGATCTCGGCAGTTCGCGCACTCTCGCAACAACAGCGTGAGCTGGATCCGGCGACCGAGCTCGGCGCGTACCTCGCGCGTGCGCGTTTGGTGCTGGACACGAGGACCGAAGACCGGCCACTCAGTGCAGATCTGAGTGCCGCCGTGAACTTTCTTTCTCAACCGCTCGACCAGTAAGCAGGTGGACCGAATCACAAGTAGGTGTGTGCTCGAACGGAACTCGACCATTTCTCCTGGGTGCGTCCGGACTCAGGTCGACACGAAAGTAGTTCGTAGATGATCAAATTCGACAAGGTCACCAAGGCGTATCCAGACGGAACCATTGCCGTCGATGCTCTCGATCTGGAGTGCCCGACGGGAAAGATCACCGCGTTGGTGGGTCCTTCCGGCTGCGGCAAGACGACCTCACTCCGCATGATCAACAGGCTGATCGAACCGACGTCAGGCACGATTTCGCTCGACGGCGAGTCCACGGCGGGAATGGATCCGGCCCTTCTGCGTCGACGCATCGGGTACGTGATCCAGCACGCGGGTCTCTTTCCCCATCGCACCATCGTCGACAACATAGCGACCATGCCTCGATTGCTCGGTGCGAGTAAAAAGGAATCTCGCACTCGCGCTATGGAATTGCTCGAAACGGTTGGTCTGACGACCAACTTCGCCGACCGCTATCCGTGGCAGCTCTCCGGAGGGCAGCAGCAACGAGTCGGTGTTGCGCGAGCATTGGCTGCGGATCCGTCATTCATGCTGATGGACGAACCGTTCAGCGCCGTTGATCCGGTTGTTCGCGGCCAGCTGCAAGACGAGTTTCTCCGTCTGCAGAAGGAAATCGGAAAAACGATCATCATCGTCACCCACGACATCGACGAAGCGCTGAAACTCGGGGATCAAGTGGTGGTTCTGCGTACCGGCGGCATTCTTGCGCAGGCGGCGACGCCCCTCGAATTGCTGACTCAACCTGCCGACGAATTTGTTGCCGACTTCGTCGGACGTGACCGTGGGTACCGATCGTTGGGGTTCACGACATTGGACGGCGACCTACCGACGGTGTCAGAACCCGTTGCGCATCTGGGCGATTCCGCTGCGGCGGCCCGCGCACTCACCGGCGATACGTGGCTGTTGGTAGTGGATCCCGCGAACAAGCCGCTCGGATGGGTGAGGCCGGACGCGCTCACGGATTGTATCCGCCCGGATGACTTGAATCTCAGTGGAACACTTGCTGATTCCACCGGGACGATGCGCGCTCTGCTGGATGCGGCGCTGTCAGCGCCGAGCAAGCGGGGCGTTGTCGTGGACGACGCCGGACGCCTGGTGGGAACCGTCACTGCGCATGCTGCAGTGGAAGCCATCGAGGCTGCCGATCTGGCTGACGCGGGGAGGGCGCTCCGATGAACTTCGAATGGCTCGGACGTCAGTCCGACCGGATCATGGACTTGGTGGGATGGCATGTTCTGCTGTCGTTGATTCCCTTGGTGATCGGCTTGGTGGTCGCGTTGCCGATCGGCTGGGTCGCCTATCGCAGTCGTCGGTTGCATCCCTACGTGGTGGGGACGGCCGGATTGCTCTACACGATCCCTTCGCTCGCGCTCTTCGTGCTCCTGCCTCCAATTCTGGGTACCAAGATTCTGGATCCGATGAACATCATCGTGGCGCTCACCGTGTACACCGTTGCTCTGCTCGTGCGGGTAGTGGCCGACGCGCTCGATTCGGTTCCGCCGGAGACGGTTCTGGCAGCGACGGCGATGGGTTACCGGCCGTATCAGACGCTGTTGAAAGTACAGTTGCCAGTAGGAGTTCCGGTGATCTGTGCAGGTTTGCGCGTCGCAGTCGTCTCGAACGTCAGTCTTGTCTCACTCGGCGCACTCCTGGGTATTCCGCAGATAGGTTCCTTGTTCACCCAGGGATTTCAGTTGCGTTTCTACACGCCCATCATCGCGGGTATCGCTCTGTGTCTGGTGCTGGCGTTGATCCTTGATCTCCTCATCATGTTGGCGAATCGGCTGTTGACGCCGTGGACCCCGAAAGTGACTACATCATGATCAGCTTCCTTCTCGACGGATCCCACTGGACCGGGCCGGACGGCATCCCCACCCTTCTCGTTCAGCATTTGATGTACACATTCGCCGCGCTGGCGGTGGCTGCGGTTATCGCGATCCCGCTCGGTCTCTACATCGGACATACGGGCCGTGGCTCCGTTGTTGTTGCTGGACTGGCCAACTCGCTACGAGCGCTGCCGACCATCGGTCTGCTGATCCTACTGGTTCTCATCATCGCGCCGTCATTCCCGAACAAACTCGCGTATCTGATCCCCAGCCTCATCGTCCTGGTGCTTCTCGCGATCCCTCCCATTCTCACCAACACGTACGCCGGAGTTCGAGCGGTCGATCAGGCTGCAGTCGACGCCGCGCGGGGGATGGGATTTCGGTCGATGCGGATCTTGACCGAGGTCGAGATTCCATGTGCCCTACCACTCATGTTGTCCGGCATCAGAAGTGCCGTGCTTCAGATCGTCTCCACTGCGACTGTCGCCGCTTACATTTCTTTGGGCGGACTCGGCCGGTTGTTGATCGACGGAAAAGCTCAGAGCGATTACGGCCAGATGGCGGCCGGAGCCGTACTGGTATCGCTGATTGCCCTGGTTTTCGATCTCGGAATCGGAGCACTGACTGCGCGGGTCGTTTCGCCTGGCCTGACCAGGCGCGATCGGAAGAAGAAGACCGAGAAGACCGCCGCCCCCTCACAGCGCACCGCTGTGCCTGAGCCCGCACCGATCTGAGGACGTTCGACATGAAGAAGGTATTGATCGCCGCGTTGGTCGGCGTGACAGCGGTTGCGTTGTCCAGCTGCGGAATCGGCAAGGACCCCTTGGCTACGGACGGCGGCGGTAGTGCTGAGGGCGCCATCGTGATCGGTTCCGCCGATTTTCCCGAGAGCCAACTGATTGCGACCATTTACGCCGAAGCGCTTCGTGCCAACGGTATCGACGTTACCGAGAAGTTGAACATCGGTAGCCGAGAACTCTATGTACCGGCACTGCGCGACGGTTCCATCGATCTGATCCCCGAGTATTCCGGCGCCTTGTTGCAATATCTGGACAGCAAGACAACGGCGACGGCTTCAGATGAAGTATCCGCTGAAATCGATGCGAAATTGCCCAAGGGTCTGGTGGCTCTCGAGCCCTCGCCCGCAGAGGACAAGGATGTACTTGCCGTCAAACAGGAGACGGCGGAAAAGTATTCGCTGGAGACCGTCGAGGATCTGGTGCAGCATGCCGACGAGTTGACTCTCGGCGGACCGCCGGAATGGAAGACGCGCGAAAACGGCGTCGCCGGCTTGAAGACCAAATACGGCCTGACATTCCGGGAGTTCCTGGCACTCGATGCAGGTGGACCCCTCACGCTCAATGCGCTTCTGAGCGGGCAGATACAGGTTGCCGATGTCTTCAGTACCGATCCTGCGATGCGCTCGGAGAACTTGGTTGCACTCGAGGATACGAAGCACCTCTTCCTCGCGGAGAACATCACACCGATCATCAACGAGTTGAAGGCTCGCGATGACGTCCGCTCAGTGCTCGCGGGGGTTTCGGCGGCGCTGACCACCGAAGATCTCATCGAGATGAACCAGCGCGTTGCCGATCTCGACGACATGAGTGACATCGCTCAGGACTGGTTGCAGGAGAACTCCCTGGTGCCATGATCGAAGGCCGGGGTGGCGTCCTTGTCGTCGGCCGAACAGACGATATCGATTCGACCCCGCTCGGGGTAGCGTCGCGAAGTCAGGCATGCCTCGACCTCGCGGCGAGCCGTTCCGACCAAGGATGCCGACATGCCGAGAAGCCGACCGCGCGCACCCATTGGACGAGTTCGGAACGGCGCAGCCACTACAACCACGGTTGTAGTGTCCGGCCTGTGTCTGGCATCAGGCTGGAACGCCCATGCAGTTTCCGAGTTGCGCTGTAGTTCCGTTCACGACGCCTGGTGGCACCGGACGGGCAATTCTCACCAGCGAGGGCGTCACCGTCATCGAATCACCGCCGGGAACGCTGACTGACCGCGGCGTCGGTGACGGCTCACCGTGGCTCAAATCGAATCGGCCTACGGCAACGATCATTCGACACGGACGATTCAGACTGAGTCAGGCCAATCGATCTTCGTCACCACCGGTGATCCGGGGCAAGTCGGTAATGGCGACCCCGGAGGGTTGATCGGCTTTTCGATTCACGACGGTACGGTCGGGCCTCCTGTGATCGGTGGTGTCCCCGGCTTCGAGTACTGCTCGGGCAATTCGTCGACTTCGACTTCACGATTGCCGACGGCATCCACATCCGAGGGGTGCGGAACGATCACGTACCCCGAGACAGGCGTTGTCGCCGCCATCGGCAATCTGCAAGGCGGCATCACTTGTGAGGTGGCAAAGGACATAGTTTGGAGTGCTCGGACAGAACTCGTGGAATCAGTTTTCAGGCAGTCCCGTAGATCTGCTGGAGGCGCGCCGAGGCTAGCGCTGAACCGGCACGTGCTTCGTGACTATCCGGTGGATCAGACGAGCAGCCGTTCGGGCAGTGCGATTGTCGACGTCGAGGCTCGGGTTCAGTTCGGCGACATCGAGAACCGCGAGTTTTCCGCTGGACGTGACTCGGTCACATACGTATTGGATGGTTTCGAGGCTGACTCCGTAGGCCGCAGGTGCGCTGACGCCCGGCGCCACAGCTGCAGGCAGGACGTCGAGGTCGATGGTCAGGTAGACCAGATCGACGTCGTCGAGGAAGTCTGCGAGGAACTGATCCACGACGCCTCGGCCGATCGCTCCGCATTCTTCGTCGAGCAGATAGCGAACACCGAGGCGGTGAGCCGTGTCGAACAGTGCCGTGGTGTTGCTCGGTTGGCTGATTCCGATCACGCTGTACTGATGCGAGGTGCCTGCCGCGGCTTCGTCCTCGGCGATCTGACGAAAGGGTGTGCCGGAGCTGGGTATCGGATCGCCCCGCAGGTCGAAGTGCGCATCCAAGTTGAGGATTCCGAGTTTGGCTCCGGCGGTTCGCAACTCGGAGCCCGCGACGCCGAGGTATGTACCGTAGGCGATTTCGTGTCCTCCCCCGAGAACCACGGGGAAGTGTCCCGAATCAAGCGCAGCGCTGACGGCGTTCCCGAGTGCGGCCTGACCGGCCTCGAGTTCTTCACCCGACACGGCAACGGTTCCGGCGTCCTGAATCTGCAGTGGTTCGGCCAGCGCCATGGAAGCCAACCCGGCTCGCAAAGCGTCGGGGCCATCCGCGGCACCGCGGCGGCCCTTGTTGCGGCGGACTCCTTCGTCGCTGGAGAATCCGATCAGAACACAGTCGCCGGGAGCTGTTTCGGCTGAATACGGTTGCACGGCATGATGCCACCGCAGATGCTCGGCAGTGGTGCCGTCGGAGCGCCCGGTCCACGGCTTGGGTTCGATGTCGACTGCGATCTGATGTGCCACGACGGCCTCCCGGTGAGTGTATTTCAGTAGCTTGTGGCGAGTGCGCCGTTTTTCCAGACCTCGCGCACCAGAGGGACGCCCGGGCGGTAGGCGAGGTGGAGGTACGACGGTGCATCGAGCGCGATGGCGTCGGCACGTGTTCCGAGAGAAAGGGTTCCGACGTCGGTGCGCTGCAGCGCCCGGGCGCCTCCTGCAGTGGCTGCCCAGACTGCCTCGGCGGGTGTCATGTGCATGTCTCGCACCGCAATTGCTATGCAGAACGGGAGGCTGGTGGTGTAGCAGGTGCCGGGATTGCAGTCGGCGCCGAGAGCTACTGTGACGCCGGCGTCCAGCAGTGCGCGGGCGTCGGGGTACTTGTTGCGGGTGGAGAAGTCGGCGCCGGGCAACAGTGTTGCGACGGTGGAACTCTGAGCCAGGGCGTCGATGTCCTCGGCGGTGACGTAGGTGACGTGATCGACGGACGCGGCTCCCATCTCGACGGCGAGCTGAACTCCTGGCCCATCGCCGAGTTGATTGCCGTGGACGCGGGGGATCAGTCCAGCGGCGACGCCTGCGCTCAGGACTGCATGTGCCTGTTCGCGGTTGAACGCCCCTCGTTCGCAGAAGACGTCGATCCACTTCGCGTGTGGCGCACAGGCAGGGATCATCTCGTCGCACGCCATGGCGACGTAGTCATCGGCGCGGCCGGCATATTCGGGTGGTGGAACGTGGGCGGCCAGCAGTGTGACCTCGTCGGTGAACTGTCCGGCGATCAGTGCGCTGCGTAGTTCGCTCTCGGTGTTCTGCCCGTATCCGGTCTTGCATTCGACGGTTGTGCTGCCCGAGCGCAGGGATTCGTCGAGTAGGCGTCGAACATTGGCCTGCAATTGTTCGTCGGTGGCCGAGCGCGTCGCTTCGATGGTGTTGCGAATACCGCCCGCCGCGTACTTCTCGCCCGCCATGCGAGCTGCGAATTCCTCGGCCCGCTCGCCACCGAACACCAGGTGCGAGTGACTCTCCACGAATCCGGGGAGCAGGGCCCGACCGCCGATATCCTGACCGATATCGGCAGCCGGGGCGTCGGCGGAATCACCGACCCAAGCAACAACGCCCTCGTCGAAAACGATTGCCGCGTCGTGTCGTACGCCGAGCTTGCCCTCACCCAGAGTCGGGTCATTGGTGACGAGGGTTCCGATGTTGGTCAGAACTGTGGTTCGAGAACCATTCGTGGTCAATGTAATTCCTAACTCAGGGTGAGGTGGTGGGGCTGTTTCAGTTCTCGGTCATCGGGATTCGGACGCCGCGGGTGGCTGCCGTGTCGATGGCGTGGTCGTATCCTGCATCCGCATGCCGGATGACGCCCATCCCGGGATCGTTGGTGAGAACTGCTTCGAGCTTCTTGGCTGCGAGTTCGGTGCCGTCGGCGATGCACACCTGTCCCGCGTGGATGGAGCGTCCCATACCGACGCCGCCGCCTTGGTGGAGTGAAACCCACGAAGCGCCGGACGCGGTGTTGACCAGGGCGTTGAGCAGCGGCCAGTCGGCGATCGCGTCGGACCCGTCGATCATCGATTCGGTTTCGCGGTACGGCGAGGCGACCGATCCGGAGTCGAGGTGATCGCGGCCGATGGCGATCGGTGCGGAGAGCTCGCCCGAGGCCACCATCTCGTTGAACTTGAGGCCGGCGAGGTGGCGCTCACCGTATCCGAGCCAGCAGATGCGAGCCGGAAGGCCTTCGAAGGCAACCTTTTCGCCGGCCATGGTGATCCAGCGGCGCAGGTGCTCGTTCTCGGGGAAGAGTTCGAGGATGGCCTTGTCGGTGGCCTCGATGTCCTTGGGATCACCCGAGAGCGCCGCCCAGCGGAAGGGGCCGAGGCCTTCTTCGAAGAGCGGACGGATGTAGGCGGGAACGAATCCGGGGAAGTCGAATGCACGGTCGTAGCCGGCCTTGCGGGCCTCGTCGCGGATGGAGTTGCCGTAGTCGAATACCTCGGCGCCGGCGTCCATGAATCCGACCATGGCCTTGACGTGTGCGGCCATCGCGTTGCGGGAATCTTCGGTGAACTTCTGCGGATCCTTCTCCGACATGGTCTTCATGTCGCCGAAGTCGATGCCGATCGGCAGGTAGGCGAGGGGATCGTGCGCCGAGGTCTGGTCGGTCACGATGTCGATGGGGGCCTTCATCTCCAGCAGCGCCGGGAAGATCTCTGCCGCATTGCCTTCGAGGCCGATGGAGAGCGGCTTCTTGGCATCGCGTGCCGCGGTCGCCAGTTCGAGCGCGTGCTCGATGCTGTCTGCCTTGGTGTCGAGGTACTTGTGGGCGATACGACGGTCGATGCGGGTGATGTCGCAGTCGACGCAGATCGCGACGCCGTCGTTCATAGTGACGGCGAGAGGCTGAGCGCCGCCCATGCCGCCGAGACCCGCAGTGAGGGTGATCGTTCCGGCGAGTGAGCCGTTGTAGCGCTTCTTCGCGATGGCGCCGAAGGTCTCGTACGTACCCTGCAGGATTCCCTGGGTGCCGATGTAAATCCAGGAGCCTGCGGTCATCTGGCCGTACATGGTCAGGCCGAGGTCTTCGAGACGGCGGAACTCTTCCCAGTTCGCCCAGTCACCGACCAGGTTGGAGTTGGCGATCAGCACTCGCGGTGCCCACTCGTTGGTGCGGAAGACACCGACCGGCTTGCCGGACTGCACCAGCATGGTCTCGTCGTTCTTCAGCGTCTTCAGCGTGGCGACCATGGCGTCGAAGGCAGCCCAACTACGCGCTGCGCGACCGGTTCCGCCGTAGACGACGAGGCTGTCCGGGTGCTCGGCAACATCGGGGTCGAGGTTGTTCATGAGCATGCGCAGGGCACCCTCCTGCTGCCAACCGAGCGTCGTGAGCTCGGGGCCGCGGGGAGCACGGACGGGGCGCGGCTCGTGGCCGGGGGTGCTGATTTCCATTGTGTTCTCCTAGCTTGCTGAAGTTCGAAAGACGTTGGGGGATCAGACGCGAGAGTCGGTCATCGCGGTGTGATCGGGGTAGATCATCGACGAAGGGGGATTGCTCGTGCGCTTGGCGAGTGGGTAATAGATCAGCCCGGTGAACACGATGCCGACCAGCCACGAGATGTCGGCGCCGCCGAGCATGTCCGTGACGGGGCCGGTGTACATCTTCTGGGCGAGGAACGGGATCTGGGCGAGAACGCCGGCGGCGTAGCAAGCCAATGCGGTGAAGTTCCATGCTCCGTATCGACCGTTGACGTCGTACAGCGCCGGAATGTCGATGCGTTCCTTGGAGATCAGGTAGTAGTCGATCAGATTGATCGCACTCCACGGCGTGAACACCATCAGCAACACCAGGACGAAGTTCTTGAAGTTGTCCAGGAAGTCGGCGCTGGCGGCGATGGCGATCAAGACCGAGACCGCAGTGAAACCGAGGATGTAGAGGGTGCGCGCTGTGCTCGAGATTCGCGACTGTCCGTTGAAGGCGGTGACGGTGGTCAGGATCGACATGAATCCGCCGTAGGCGTTGAGCACGTTCACCGTCAACTTGCCGACCAGGATGACGAAGTAGATCAGGAAGGCGATGGCAGCGGGTCCGGCCAGATCTCCCATGAAGCCGACCTGGTTACCCAGGAACGCGTCGCCGGCGCAGGCCGCGACGAGAGCGCCGAAGGTCATGGACCACTGCGATCCGATGACACTACCGAGGAACGTCGACCAGAACGTGGTGCTCTCGGAAGTGCTGCGCGGCAGGTAACGCGAGTAGTCGGCGACGTACGGGCCGAAGGTGAGCTGCCAACCGGCACCCAGCGAGATCGCGAGCAGGAAGGTGACTATGTCGAAGCCCTTGATGCCGACGTACGAGGCGACGTCGTACTCGAGGAACAGTCGAACGGCCAGGTAGGAGAATCCGACGATGCCCACGACGGTGGCGATCCTGCCGACGATGTGGATCAGCTTGTAGCCGGTGACCGCGACGAATGCGGTGAGGAGACCGAAGACGACGATGCCGACGGTGGGGCTGTCGATGTGCAGGATCTTGTTGACGGCCTGTCCGGCCAACACGGTGCCGGTGGCAGCGAAGCCGAGGTACATCAGGATGACGAGAACAAGCGGTACGACTGCTCCCTTGACGCCGAACTGGGCGCGACTCGAGATCATCTGGGGGAGACCCATACGCGGGCCCTGGGCGGAGTGAAGCGCCATGACAGCGCCACCGAAGATGTTGCCGATCAGAAGTCCGACGATCGCCCAGATGGCGTCCGCGCCGAATACGACGGCGAGAGCGCCGTCGACGATTGCAGTGATCTGCATGTTGGCGCCGAACCAGAGAGTGAACTGGCTGCGCGGGGTGCCGTGTCGTTCTGCATCCGGGACGACGTCGATAGTGCGTCGTTCCGGAGTGAGGATGACCTCGGCCGGTCCATCGTGAGTCATAGGCCTGTCTTTCTGCTGCGAGCCCGTCGAGCGACGGAATCGACGTCGGGGTATTGCCCACCTTCTTCGTGCTTGGTGCTTTGCGCCGTGTGCTTTGTGCGCTGGGTCACTGTCACTGCGGATAAATGTATATGCCTGTATATACAGGCGTCAATACCCGGGACCCGTTTTCGCGTAAATGCTGTGTAACACCGCGCGAGAAATCAGAAACCCTTACCCGGGTTGAGGATTCCGAGCGGGTCGAAGGCAGCCTTGATCGATCGGTGCAGTTGCATGCTGTCCTCGCCGAGCTCGAGAGAGAGCCAGCGACGCTTCAGAACGCCGACGCCGTGCTCTCCGGTCAGAGTTCCGCCGAGTTCGAGAGCACGCCGGAAGACCTCGTCCGCGGCGGTCCACACGGCTTCGGGGACCGAGCCGTCGGCAGTGCGGTCGAAGACGAAGGTCGGATGGACGTTGCCGTCACCAGCATGCGCGACAGTCATGATCTTGACCATGTACTCGGCGGCCGCTCGGTCGATACTCTCGAGCATGTCGGGCAGTTTCGACCGCGGGACCCCGACGTCTTCCACGAGACATTGCCCGAGTCGTTCGGAAGCCGGATAGGCGAGTCGACGAATCTCGAGTAGCTGTGCGGCTTCTGCCGCGTCCTGCGAGACGGCGACAAAATCGGCGCCCGCCCTCTCGAAGTGTTTCTGCATCGCCGCGGCTGCTGCGTCGGCATCGACCCCGTCGGCCTGTGCGATCAGCATCGCGGCGGTGTTGTCTTCCAACCCGATTCGTTTCCAGTCGTCGACGGCGCGCAGCGTTGCTCGATCGATCAGCTCCAGCAGGCTCGGCCCGATTCCGTCGCGAACGACCGCGGCAACCGCGTCCGCTGCGGAGCGGAGAGAATCGAAACTGCCGACGACGGTGACCGGTGCTCTCTTGGGCTTGGGCTGCAACTTCAGCGTGGCACTCGTGACGACTCCGAGCGTTCCTTCCGAACCGACAAGAAGACTGGTCAAGTCGTATCCCGCAACACCTTTGACGGTCCTTCGGCCTGTCCGCACGATCCGACCGTCGGCGAGCACAACCTCGAGACCCAGGACTGAATCGCGGGTGACGCCGTACTTCACGCAACGCAGTCCACCGGCGTTGGTGGCGATGTTTCCGCCGATCGTGGAGATCTCGAAACTGCTCGGATCAGGGGCGTACATCAGCCCGTACTCGTCTGCTGCTCGGCTGATGTCAGCGTTGATCACCCCGGCTTCCACGACAGCGAGCTGATCGTCCGGATTGACCTCGAGAATCGAGCGCATGCGAGTGGTCGAGATGACCAGGCAGCCCTCGACGGCTACCCCGCCGCCCGCCAAACCGGTTCCCGCACCGCGGGTTACCACCGGGACACGGTGAGCAGTAGCCCATTTCAGAGCCTCGGAAATGTCGGCCGCAGTTTCGGCGAGCATGACGGCTACCGGATGGCCGGGTTCGGCGAGATGGGCCTCGTCACGGCGGTACGAGTCCATTACCGCAGGGTCGGTGATCAGGCGACTCGAACCGATCGACCGAGCAAGTTCGTGGACGGACATTCTTTTCTCCAGTCGGTCAAAGGTTGTGTGCGAGTGCATCCACAGCGGCGATCACGGCGTCTTCTGCTGCCCGCTCACCTACGGTCACCCGCACTCCCTCGCCGGGGAACATCCGGACCGAGACACCCTGCGCGACGCAGGCCGCTTCGAGTGCAGAAGCTCTCTTGCCGAGAGGGATCCACACGAAGTTGGCACCGCTCGGGACCGTCTCGACGCCGCGCAGAGCCAATTGCTCACGTAGGTGAGAACGACCCGCGGTCACCGTTTCGACTATCGAATCGGTGTGTGCCGGATCGGTCAGGGCCGCGCAGGCCGCGGCCTCGGCAACGGCGCTGAGCCCGAAGGGCGGTGCAGCGCTGCGAAGATCCGCTGCGATCGCCGAGTTGGTGACGGCATAGCCGGCACGAAGTCCGGCCAATCCGTAAGCCTTGGAGAAGGTTCGGAAGACGACGATGTTGGGAAAGGCTCGAAGCAGGTCGACGCCGTCGACGTCGCTGGTCGCGAACTCCCGGTAAGCCTCGTCCAGAAGGATGAGGACGTCACCCGGGATCGAGCGGGCGAACGAGACGAACTCCGCGGTCGAGAACTCGCTTCCGGTCGGATTGTTGGGGTTGCAGACGAGTACTGCGCGGGTCTGCGGCGTCACGGCTGCCGCCATTGCACTCAGATCGTGCCGATGTTCGGAATCGAGTGCGACGGGGACACCGCTCGCCCCGGCGATTCCGATCAGTATCGGGTACGCCTCGTAGCTGCGCCACGGGTAGACGACTTCGGTGCCAGGGCCCGTGTATGCGGTCAATACCTGCTGGAGCAGTGCCAACGACCCGGCGCCGACCAGTACCTGGTCGTCGCCCACGCCCAGACGGTCGCTCAACCGGGCTATCAGTGTGTCGCCGAACAGCGACGGATACAAGTGCGAGTGTGAGGCCGCGAGATTGACGGCCTCGAGAATGGCCGCCGAGGGTGCAACCGTCGACTCGTTGCTCGACGCCCGCCACCGAACCTGCTCGAGGCCGGCGGCTTTGGAGTATCGAGGAAGCGCTTCGATTTCGGGTCGGGGGCGAGGCCTCAGCGCACCGGGCGCGCTCATGCCAGGGCGCCGATCGCGTTCTCCGCAGCCGCAACAAGTGCACCCGATGCCGCCAAGTCCACCGCGGCCTCGATCTCGGGGGACAGGAAGCGATCGGTACCCGGCCCCTGCACCTTCTCGCGCAGGGTCCGAAGGACGGCTCCGGTGGCGGGGGAGGGCTCGAGTGGGGAGCGCAAATCGATTCCTCTTGCTGCAGTCAGTATCTCGATCGCGAGAACTCGGGTGAGACCGTCGATGGACCGGCGGAGCTTGCGTGCACCCGACCATCCCATGGAGACGTGATCTTCCTGCATGGCCGAGGAGGGAATCGAATCGACACTGGCCGGGCTCGCGAGTCGCTTGAGTTCGGACACGATGGCAGCTTGTGTGTACTGCGCGATCATCAGTCCGCTGTCGACACCGGGGTCGTCGGCGAGGAAGGGGGTCAGACCGTGATTGCGTGCTACGTCGAGGAAGCGGTCGGTTCGGCGTTCGCTGATACCCGCGACATCCGCGGTCACGATGGCGAGGAAGTCCAAGACGTAGGCCACGGGAGCTCCGTGGAAGTTACCGTTGGATCGAACCCGTCCGTCGAGGGTGACAACGGGATTGTCGACAGCACTGGCCAATTCGCGCCCGGCGACGAGGCGGGCGTGATCGACGGTGTCGCGTGCGCCGCCGGCGACCTGCGGTGCGCACCGCAGTGAGTACGCGTCTTGAACCCTGGTGCAGTCAGGGCCCGCATGGCTGGCGACGATCGGGGAATCGGCAAGCAGACGCACCATGTTCGATGCGGCCGCGCCCTGGCCGGGGTGGGGGCGAAGCGCTTGGAGGTCCGCGGCGAACACCTGATCGGTGCCGAGCAAGCCCTCGACGCTCATGGCGGCAGCGATGTCGGCCAACTTGAGCAGATGATCGAGATCGGTGATCGCAAGGGCCAGTTGGCCGAGCATCCCGTCGGTACCGTTGATCAGTGCGAGGCCTTCCTTCTCGGCCAGAACCACCGGTTCGAGACCATGGGCAGCCAATGCCGTTGCCGCATCGGTGAGTTCACCGTCGGCGGTGCGGACGGAACCTTCACCGATGATTGCCATCGCCACATGCGCCAGTGGTGCCAGATCTCCCGAGCATCCGAGGCTGCCGTATTCGTGCACCACCGGGGTGATGCCTGCGGTGAGTAGGTCGGCGTACGCCTGTGCGACTACAGGGCGCACTCCGGTTCGCCCGGTGGCGAGCGTCGAAAGACGCAGAAGCATCAAGGCCCGGATCACTTCGCGTTCGACTTCCGGTCCCGAACCTGCCGCATGTGAGCGGATCAGGCTGCGCTGCAACTGTGTCCGCAGATGCGCCGGAATGTGCCGGGTGGCAAGTGCGCCGAATCCGGTGGAAACTCCGTAGACCGGTGTGGGGTCTGCGGCCAGCGCTTCGATGCGTGCACGACTTTCGGCGATCGCGGCCAGTGATTCCGCGGTCAATGCAACGCCGTATCCGTTGCGCGCGACGTCGACGACGTCGGCGATGGTGACAGCGCCGATTCCGACCTCGATGGTTCGGGTGGCTGTCTGGGTGGCAGGGGTGGCGTTCATGGGACTCCAATGATGATGCGTGGCTATCTAACAAAGTCTTGTATACGAGACTCTAGTCTTGAATATGAGACGAAAACAAGGCCCACAGAGTGCGAAACGGAGAATTTCGTTACATGTCTGCGGTCGGGGTCTCCACCATTCGATCTCCGAGATCGGCGGAGAACTCGGCGCTGACGGCGCGCACTCGGTCGGCGATCAGGGCACTCTCCTCGGCCGATTTGGAGCCGGAGAGGAAGGTGACGCCGAGAGCTGCGACCGGACGACCGTCCCGTGTGATCACGGGGCTGGCGATGCAGTTGATCCCGGATGTCGTCGCATTCTCTTCGACCGCATATCCGCTCTCACGTGCTGCGGCGAGCAGTTCTCGCAGTTCGGCGAGCGTCGACGGACCCGTTCCGGTCCGCGTCGGCCAGGTGTACCCCTCGTAGAGCGCGCTGATCTGTTCCACGTCCAGACGGCTCAGAATCGCCCGCCCGACTGCGGTGAGATGCGCCGGAAGGCGGGTCCCGATCTCGGTCACCAACCGAACGCCGGGCTTCAGAGGTTCACGTTTGTCGAGGTAGATGACGTCAGAACCCTGAAGTACCGCCAGATGGGAGGTCTCGTCGGTCGACTGAGTGAGTGCCAGCATGAATCGTTGGCCCTCACGGTGAAGTGGGCCGGACCGCATGTACGACGCACCGACTTCGAACGCCGAGACACCCAGGGTCCAGGCGCGTTGATCAGCCCAGTATGAGACGAACCGTCGATCCCGCATGACATTGAGGAGGTGATGCGTCGTACTCTTCGGCAGCTCGAGGGCGCTGGAGATTTCTGCCGTCGCCAGCGGCACACCCCGGCGGGCCAGGAGATCGAGCACGTCGAGCACGCGCTCAGCAGATTTCACGCGGCTCGTCGTCATATGGGGTGTGTCCTTACGGGTAGGGCTGAGGTGGGAGCGGGGACCCACATTGTCTCGGATACGAGACTGAATCGCCAAGTGCTCGGGGTGGTCAGGGAGTCTGGTTGCCGAGTTCCGCGGACAACCGGGCGCAGTGCTCCACCAAGACGCGGCCGTGGCTGGCGCAGACCTCGTCCGTCAGACGGAAGGTCGGGCCCACGACGCTGAGCGCTCCGGCTATCTGACCGACCGCGTTGTAGATCGGCGCGGCAACTCCGGTCGAGTGATCCTCGATGGTGTCGTGCGCAATGGCGTACCCGCTCTCGCCTACCTTGCCGCTCAACGCTGCGCCGACGGCGGTGCCGTCCAGGGGAACGCTCTGGCCCACCCACCCCATGTGGCGGATCGCGTGCGTGCCCTCGATCTGATCGAGATACAGCGCAGTGTCTTTCGGTCCCTTCGTCGACAGGTAGGTCGACTCTCTCGTGGTTTCGGCGATGGCCTTCATCGCGGGCCGCGCTCTCGGCAACAGTTGATTGTCACCGAGTGCGCGAGCCCCGATCTGTAGTAGCCGCGGGCCGACGCGATAGACGTTGTCCTCGCCGCGGACGACGAACTCGGTTTGTTCGAGGCTTCTGATCAGGCGAAGCGCGGTACTGGTTGCCAGATCGGTTGCCTTGGCGGCGTCGCCGAGCGTCAACCCGCCGTGCTCGACGATCGCACCGAGAAGTTCGAACGTGCGATTCGCGCTGCGGGTCACGTCGCCGGGGGCCATGTCCTACTCCAAGTGCCGAGGGATGTCTGCGCTGAATCTATCGCGAGCCCGGCAGTACCTCACCGTGGTGCTCGTCCAGCAGGGGACTGCGGCGGACATCGGGGCGTCGGCTATCACCGAACACGACGGGTTGTCGTACGTAGGAGATTTTTCCTGCTACCGGGTGCTCGAACGATTCGACGACTCCGCGATACTCGGCCTGCGCGGAGGTGAGTGCCTGCTGGACGTCCCAGATTTCCGAGCCGGCGAGGCCCGCGTCGCCGAGAATACCGACCACGTCGGCGACGGTCTTTCCGGCAGCCCAGTTTTCGATCTCCTTGCGCAGTGCCGGTTCGTTCTCGGTCCGGGCGGTGTCGTCGGCAAATCGAGGATCTGCGATCAGGTCGACGCGATTCATCGTCTGCGCCAGCTTCTCGAAACCCGACTGGCTCGCAACCGCGAGGACGAAGAGTCCGTCGTCGGCCTTGTAGGTGTCGAAGGGTGTGGAGACAGGATGACGGTTGCCGACGCGTGGGGGAGTGAGCCCGGTGGATTGCAGTTGGCTGTGTGCTGTCGGCAGCATGGCGAGCATGCTGTCGAACATCGCGACGTCTAGGTGCTGCCCGAGTCCGCTCGCCCGTGCACTCAGCAGGGCGGTACTGATTCCCCAGGCGGCGAACAGCCCGGCGACCAGGTCTCCGAACGACTCACCCAATCGTGTCGGCCCGGATTCCTCCGAACCGGTGATGCTCATGATTCCCGAAAGAGCCTGGACTACAAGGTCGTAGGCGGCGGCTCCGGACATGGGCCCGTCCTGTCCGAAACCGGAGATGGACGCGTACACGATCCGCGGATTGCGAGCCCGCGCAGCCTCGTAGTCGATTCCCAGGCGCTTGGTGACGCCGGGGCGAAAGTTTTCGACGACGACGTCGGCGGTCTCGATGAGCGTCAGCAGCGCCTCACGGTCCTCGCCGTTCTTGAGGTTGAGTGCCACCGAACGCTTGCCGCGATTGAGCACGTTGAAGTAGATGCTCTCGCCGTCGCGGAACGGGCCGAGGTGCCGAGAGTCTTCACCGTGTTCGGATTCGATCTTGACGACGTCCGCACCGGCGTCGGAAAGCAGTGCGGTGCAGTAGGGTCCGGCAAGGACGCGCGAGAGGTCGATGACCCGGATGCCGTCGAGTGGGGGAAGTGCAGTCATGTCCGCGCCTTTCAGAACTCGGTGGAACGCGGCGACGGAGCATTGCCGGCAATGGTGAGCAACTGGATCTGCGAGGTGCCCTCGAAGATGCGGAGAATGCGGCAATCGCGGTACAGGCGTTCGATTTCCGATTCGCGCATGAAACCTGCGCCACCGTGGATCTGTACAGTTTGATCGACGATCGAGAAGCAGGCTTCGGTGGCGACGTACTTCGAAATCGATGCGGCGCGGCGGATGTCCTGACCGGCGTCCTTGACGTCGGCGGCCCAGTCTGCGGTGACGCGTGATGCGACAAGTTGCGCGTCGCAGCCACCGAGGAGTAGCTGGATTGCCTGGAAGTCGAAGATCGGCGTGCCGAACTGCTTTCGCTCCGTTGCGTACTCGCGTCCCAGTTCCCAAGCGCGCAGAGCGATGCCGTTTGCCATTGCCGCTACGTCGATGCGTGCTCGGTTCAGGGCGGTCAAGGCAATGTTGCCGCCGCGACCTTCGGTGCCGATCACGGAGTCGAGCGGCAGAACGACGTCGTCGAGGTAGACGGTGTACGTCGGGGCCGAACGAATTCCCATCTTGTCCTGCGGCTCCGAGTAGCTGATTCCCGGAGTTCCCTTGGGGACGACGAAGGCGGTGATGCCTCGGAATCCTGCGCTCGGGTCCGTCTTGGCGAAGAGCACGACCAGGTCGGCTTCCTTGGCGTTGGAGATGTACGTCTTCGATCCGGAGAGATGCCAGCCGTCGTCCTCGCGTCGGGCGACGGTACGCATCGAGGCGATGTCGGAGCCGGCATCGGGTTCTGTGAGTGCAAAGCCGGCCAGTAGTTCGCCCGACGCGAGCTGGGGCAACCAGCGATGCTTCTGCTCTTCGGAGCCGCCGACGAGAATCGGCTCGAGGCCCAGGTAGTGGGCGGTGTAGATCGATGCCAGCGCGGCGTCGGTGCGTGCAACTTCTTCGATGGCGACCAGTTGGGTTCGTGTCGACAGACCCAGGCCGCCGAATTCCTCGGGCACGGAAATGCCCATGAGGTCCTGCTGCCCGAGGCGCTTGACCAGCTGCGCCGGGAACTCCTTGGACTCGTCGCGTGCGGCTGCTCCTGGGTGGATCTCGGCGTTGGCGAAGGCTCGGACAGTGCTGCGGAACTCTGCGAGATCGACGCTGTCGGTGTCGGGCGCGGTCTGGGTAGTCACGGGGGCTCCTTCGAGGCGGAATAGTTACGAATTTCATCTAATGAAATCTAATTGCCACTAGTTGGCACGGACTGACTATGGCCGAGGGTGGCGAATTTGTCCAGGGGTGAATTTGTTGTGTCGCGGCTCACGTTCTGCAATGATCAACTTGTCTAAGCCTGTATAGACAAGTTGATTGCGGATCGAACCCACTACAACTCGGAAGCAGCGTGGCTTTCGACGGAAGGTGCTGACATGAGCCTCGTTTCAGTCGACACGACACCGGACTCCGAGAATGTGAGGAGGGTGTCCAGTACGTATTTCGAGGGCTTGTCGGCGGATCGATACGCTGCGCTCGCCGAAGACCGCAAGCTGGCGATTGTCGCCGCGCACATGGACCTTTCGCGTCGACGAGGACACAACTCGTCGATCTCGCGACTCGCGCCGGCCGGGGAGTTAGGGGATGGCCCCGCGATTCAATACGTCGGCGACGACATGCCGCAGCTCGTCGAAGCGGTCTTGGCGACACTTGCCCGTGCCCGCGTGGAACCTGAATTCGTGGTGCACCCCGTGCTTCGCACAGCCGTACAACCGGCGCACAGCACCGAAGACGCCCGGGCCGGGGAGCGCACCGAATCATGGATCCACATAGGACTACCCGCACACTGTTCGGACGCGCAGGCGCAGGTGATCGCGGACGACGTCGCCGGAATCCTCGACCGTATCGCGCGTGCCTTCCGCGATTCCGTGCCCCTGCGGGACCTCGTCGACGAGGCGCGCGAGCAACTGGACTCGAACGGCTACGCCGAAGAAGCTGACTTTCTCCGGTGGTGCAGCGCCGGAAACTTCAGTGTCATCGGTGGTGCGCGAACTGTCGACAGTGACGAGCCGTACGCCATCGGCGTGCTCCCCGATCCAACCGGCTCTTCGGATTCGAAAGCGGCGCCCCTCGCGATTGCAGTGGTGTACCTCCGGCAAGGGTTCGGTGGATCCGAATACGCCACCGAGATCGACGTGTCCGTCGGCGACCGTGCGTACCGATTCGTCGGGTTCTTCACCGCGACCGGTATCGTCGCCGACGTCAGGCTAACCCCGCTCGTGCGAGGACGCGTCGCAGACATCTTCGAGGCCTCAGGATCCACCGTCGATTCGTTTGTCGGACAATCGATGCTGGCAGTGATTCAGTCGATTCCGGTCACAGTGCTCCTGGCGGCCGAGCCGGCCCGAATCGCGGACGCGCTGGACGAACTCACTTCCGTGGACGGCCGCACATCGATCCATCTGTTCTTGCAACCGGTGGGAAGTTCCCCGGCGACAGGGCGAGATCAAGAGTTGTCGGCTTTGCTCTTCGTTCCGCGCGAGAAATTCAGTACGACGATCAGAACAACGGCCGAGTCGGTACTCGCCGACGCACTCGGTGCCCACAATATCGAGTTCTCCAGTCGAGTCTCGGAATCCCCCTTGGCCGTCGTACATTTCACGGCCACAGTCGGCGGCGGCGCGAACTTCGCGTCGGCGCGACAAGCACGGGAGATTCGGGACCTCGTCGTCGACGCGTGCCTGACGTGGGACGAACGATTCGTTCTGGATGCTTCGCACTACGACGAGCGGCGCAGGCGTGCTCGGTTCGCCGAGCGAGTTCCGGCGGCATACAAGCAGGATTTCGACGCTGTCCGAGCCGCCGAGGACATGGCGGTGTTCGAGGGCCTCGCGCCCGGAGAAGTAAGTCCACGGTTGGCCCGATCTGTCGACGGACCGGGTACTCACCGTCTCGGGCTGTACGTCTCGGGTGATCCGCTCTCTCTGGGCGAGGTGCTGCCCGTATTGCAGAGCCTGGGCGTCGAAGTGGTCGACGAACGTCCGTACGAGATCGCACCGGTGGGAACCGAACAGTCCAGGATCTACGAGTTCACGCTCTACTACCCGAGTGCTCCGGTCGAAGGCTTCGACAACTTTGCTGCGCGATTCGGGGCGACGTTTGCCGCGGTTCGAAACGGTGACGCCGAGCCGGACTCGTTCAACGAATTGGTCGCGATCGCGGGACTCGGCTGGAAACAGGTAGTGGTGCTGCGGGCGTACGCGGAGTTCTTGCAGCAAGCGGGATTTCCTTACAGCACCGGTCGCGTCGCCGAGGTACTTGCCGATCATCCCGAGATCGCCGGCAGATTGTGCGAATTGTTCGAGAGCCGTTTCGATCCTGACGTCGTCGACGGAGATCGAGGTGCACGTGCAGCAGCGGACGTGGAAACGGCCGTGGCGCAGGTGCAAGGACTCGACGCCGATCGGATCCTGCGCGCGTTGTCCGAACTGGTCCGTAACACGTTGCGTACCAACTATTTCGTGTATCCCACTGAATCGCTCGGCGCGCTCTCGTTGAAGTTCGATTCGGAGAAGCTGTCCGTATTGCCTTTCCCTCGACCGAAGTTCGAGATATTCGTGTACTCACCCGATGTAGCAGGTGTGCACCTTCGTTTCGGTACGGTGGCTCGCGGCGGCTTGCGCTGGTCGGATCGGAAAGAGGACTTTCGCACCGAGGTACTGGGATTGGTGAAGGCGCAGGCAGTCAAGAACGCAGTCATCGTGCCTGTCGGAGCGAAGGGCGGATTTGTCGTCAAACGCCCACCGGTTCCAGGGCTGGGCGCAGACGCAGACCGAGAAGCTGCGTTGGCGGCCGGGATCGATTGCTACCGATCCTTCATTCGCGGACTACTCGATCTGACCGACAACGTCGACAAGCAGAGCGGGGCCGTTGTCGCGGCGCGGCGGGTCGTTCGCCACGACGGAGACGACACGTATCTTGTTGTCGCCGCGGACAAGGGAACTGCGAAGTTCTCCGACATCGCGAACGAGGTTGCCGCGGAGTACGGATTCTGGCTCGGCGACGCCTTCGCGTCCGGCGGGTCGGTCGGCTACGACCACAAAGCCATGGGTATCACGGCGAAGGGCGCCTGGGAAAGTGTCAAGCGGCACTTCCGTGAGCTCGGCGTCGATACCCAGCACGATGACTTCACCGCGGTGGGGATCGGAGACATGAGTGGCGACGTCTTCGGCAACGGTATGTTGTGCAGCAAGCACATTCGCCTGATCGCGGCGTTCGATCATCGGCACGTGTTCGTCGATCCGAACCCGTCGCCTGAGCGCTCGTACGACGAGCGATCACGTCTCTTTGCGCTCCCCCGATCCTCGTGGGCCGACTACGACCCGACCTTGATCAGTGCCGGCGGCGGAGTGTGGGAACGCTCGGCGAAGCGCGTTCCGATCAGTGACGAGATACGAGAGGCGCTGGGCCTCGAGGACGGCGTCACCGAACTGACTCCACCGCAACTGGTTCGGGCGATTTTGCGGTCCCCGGCAGATCTGTTGTGGAACGGCGGCATCGGAACGTACGTCAAGGCCTCCGGTGAGTCCGACCTCGAAGTCGGCGACAAGAGCAACGACGCCGTTCGGGTGAACGGCAACGAAGTGCGTGCCCGAGTGATCGGTGAAGGAGGCAATCTCGGCCTCACCCAGGCCGGACGGATCGAATACGCACGCGGCGGTGGACGGATCAACACAGACGCCCTCGACAATTCGGCCGGAGTCGATTGTTCCGACCACGAGGTGAACATCAAAATCCTTCTCGACTCCCTGATCAGCTCAGGCGTCGTCACGGACTCACGTCGTGACGCACTACTCGAATCGCTGACCGACCAGGTCGCAGAACTCGTTCTCGCAGACAACCGTTCGCAGAACGAACTGATGGGTACCACGCGGGCGGATGCGGGGGCGATGATCGGTGTGCACGGCAGAGTGATTTCCAACCTCGAATCGCGCGGGATCGTCGACCGTGTCATCGAAGGGTTTCCGACCAAGAAGCAGTTCGCCGCGGCTGAGAAGTCGGGAACGGGGCTGACGTCGCCGGAACTCGCCACACTGATGGCCCACGTCAAGCTCGATCTGAAATCCACGCTGTTGGCGGGAAGCTCGATCGACAACCAGATCTACCGCAAGGCGCTGGTGAACTACTTTCCGGAGGGCGTTCGAGTTGCAGGGGGCGACGCCCTCGACCGGCACCCACTGCGGCGCGAGATCGTCGCGACCGTGCTGACGAACAACGTCATCGATCGGGGCGGCATCACCTATGCATATCGGCTCGGTGAAGAGGTCGGCGCTGATCCGGAAGACGCGGTACGTGCCTTCACCGTGGTTTCCGAGGTGTTCGGACTGTGGAAGTTGTGGCACGACATCAGCGAAGCCTCGATCTCGACCGCCGTATCCGACGAGTTGATCCTGCTCACCAGGCGACTGCTCGACCGGGCGTCACGGTGGATGCTGACACGTCGTCCGCAACCGCTGGCCGTCGGGGCCGAGATCAGCAGATTCGGTGATCGCCTCGCGGAGGCGTCGGCAGAGCTCGATGGCTGGCTGGTAGGCGCAGATCAGCGGAACCTGGCTGCGCGAACGGTCCTCATCACGGACAAGGGCGCGCCGGAGAACCTGGTCAGGCGAGTGGAGATATTGCTCGATCAGTTCGGACTGCTCGACGTGGTGGAGATCGCGGACCTCGCCGATCGGACGATCTCGGAGACCGGCGAACTCTATTTCCGGCTCGGTGAGCATGTTGGGCTCGTCCCGATGCTCAATCGAGTGTCGGCATTGAGCAAGGACGGAAAATGGAACGCGTTGGCGAGGTTGTCGTTGCGGGACGAGTTGTACTCGACGGTGCGGGCCCTGACCCTCGACGTCTTGGCCGACGCGGAAGCGGGTGACACGACAGCGGAAAAACTCTCGAGGTGGGAAGAAAGGAATGCGTCGAGAATCGAGAGGTCCACTCTCGCGCTCGCAGAGATCGAGGCGTCCGGGCAACACGATCTTGCTGCGCTTTCGGTTGCGACGAGCCAATTGCGGCGCATGGTGGGTTAGGTCCGGCGCGGACGCTCGCGGATGGATCGGAAAGGTGCACGAGGCGGATAGACTTCGGAGGCCGAACGGGAGAACCGACTCGGTGGTTTTCGACGAACGGGTGGTGGCGATGGCGATTGCCGAAGTGGACGCAGAACTCGCCGTGCTGTTCAACGAGGCAGGCGGCGAGTCCGCCCCTGCCTACGAACGGGTCAAGAACCTCGTGGTCTCGCAGATCAACTCGGGTCGGTGGACCGAAGGCGATCAGCTGCCTTCGGAGAATCAACTGGTCAGTGCGCTGGGGTTGTCACGAATGACGATCAATCGAGCGCTTCGCGAACTCACCAGCGACGGTCTGATCGTGCGGATGATGGGGGTCGGTACTTTTGTCGCCGCCACGAAGACCGCGTCCCCGCTGTTCGAAGTCAAGAACATCGCCGACGAGATTCAGCGCCGCGGCCACCGTCATCGAACCGAGGTCGTCTTCGTTCGTGAGGAAGAAACCGACCACGGGCAGACGTTCCTTCGTGAATCGGTGGGCAAACGGGTGTTCCATTCGCTGATGGTGCACTTCGAGGACGAAACTCCGATTCAGGTGGAAGACCGATTCGTGAATCCGAACGAGGCGCCCGACTATCTGCGCCAGGACTTCACCGCGATCACCCCCAACAACTACTTGAGTGACGTTGCGCCTCTGGTTCGCGGCGAGCATGTCGTGGAAGCGGTGTTGGGTAGCCCGGACGAATGCGAGCTGTTACGCATCGATCGCGGGGAACCGTGCCTGCTGATTCGCCGCCGCACCTGGTCGGCTAACGGATTGGTCAGCGCGGCGCGCTTGATCCATCCGGGTTCACGCAATCGCTTGGAAGGAACCTTCGAGCGCTGATCGTTTCGAATGGCGAATCCTGAACACTCGCTCGTCCGATTGCACCATTTTCGGGGCCGACTTCGGTGCAATCGACCAGGACGTGACTGCGAGCACACTGAGATCATGGGTGGACGGTTATTGCTTCCGCAACCTCACTTCCCGACGAGTGAGACCTGAGCGGATCCCAGCAACGCCGTCTACGCCGCTCGCTTCCATGATCGAAGGAGTTCGACCTGTGACCGACTTGCCCAAGGACCTACTTGTCGCCCCGAAGTGGCAGGAACGCCTCGACGAACTGGCAGCCAAGCATTCGGTACCGGGCGCGCAGGTCGGTGTGATCGCGCTGGGCGAAGACGGCGCGGCGGACATCCGTGTCATCACCACCGGAGTGACGAGCCTGAACACGCGCGTCGACGTCGACGCAGACACCCTGTTCCAGTACGGATCCGCGAGCAAGATCTGGACGACGACGCTGATCATGCAGCTCGTCGACGAGGGCAAGCTGACGCTGGACACCCTGGTGGTGGAGGTGCTTCCGGAGTTCACGATCGCGGATCCTTCCAACACGAAGGAAATCACGATCCGCCAGTTGCTCACGCACACAAGCGGTATCGACGGAGACCTGTTCAACGACACCGGTGACGGTGACGACTGCGTCGAGAAGTACGTCGACGAACTCGCGACCGCGATCAGCGTCACCGAGCCCGGCGGGCATCTGAGTTACAGCAACGCGGGTTTTGCCGTTGCCGGCCGCATCGTCGAGGTCCTTCGTGAGATGACGTGGGACGAGGCGTTGGTCGAATATCTCTGGAAGCCACTCGGATTGACGCACATCATCACCAAGGCCAAGGACGCGCCGCTGTTCCGCACGGCCGTCGGCCACGTGGCCAACCCGGATCGGACGTCGCCGGACAAGGTGATTCCGACCAAGCAGTGGCTGCTTCCGCGCGGTATCGGTCCGGCCGGGATCATCACCGGATCGGTCAGCTCGCTCCTGACCTTCGGTGCTGCACACATGCGTGACGGACTCGCATTGACGGGTGAACGCATTCTGTCCGAAGAATCCGCGCGCCTGATGCGCACTCCGCAATTCGACCTGACCGCGGTCTCGAGCGTCGATCAGGCCTGGGGTCTCGGCTGGATCCTGTCCGACTGGGGTGGCGTGACGTCCGCGCAGCACGGTGGTGCGACAATCGGCCAGATCACTCGTTTTCACACCTTCCCCGAGCTCGGTCTCGCCATGGCCGTGGTGACCAACTCGCGTGGCGGCGGCGCCCTGGCCCACGACATCGAGAAGGAGATCGCCCAGGAGCTCGATCTCGTTCTGCCGGAGCCGAAGTCCGAGCCGAATGCGGAAGACATAGACCTGTCGCACATTCTCGGAACCTATGAATCGACAACCGTGCGAATCGAACTCACGCGCGGCGAGGACGGCGGATTCCAGGTGCAGAACTTCGCCAAGGTCGAGATCGACGGCGAGCCGCCGGCTCCGCCCACCAAGGTCGTACCTCTGTCCGCCTCCCGGTTCTTGATCAGTAACGAGAGCGCTTCGGGTGAGATGGCTCATCTCACGATCGATGGCGAGCAATATCTCTACATGACAAGGCTTTTCAAGAAGATTTCCGACTAGTCGCGGCGAGATGATTCTCTCCGCTGAATGAAATCTCGGGCAGGTCGAAGGCGATGAGGGCCCTCGACCTGCCCGCACTACTTTTCGAGGAAAACTCATGATGAAACCTCTCGCTCCTTTTCCGGACGTGAATTACCCCGCGGCACTGGATGCTTACGGCCTTGCGCCGGTCATCGACGGTCACAACGATCTGGCCTGGACGGCTCGCGAAACTGCCGCATACTCGGTGGAGAATCTCGAGAAGGATTCCATCTTCCAAACCGACATCGACAAACTCGGTCGCGGCGGCGTCGGTGCGCAGTTCTGGTCGGTTTACACCCCGTGTGACCGGACGGAGCCAGAGGCGGTTCAGTACACACTCGAACAGATCGACTACGTGTACCGGATGATCGAGCGATACCCGGATACTTTCGAATTCGCGCGTACAGGTGACGACGTGCGTCGCATCTGGAGCGAGGGCAAGGTCGCGTCCTTGTTGGGCGCGGAGGGCGGTCACAGCATCGGCAGCTCGCTCGGTGTCCTGAGAATGATGGCGCGCCTTGGTCTTCGGTACATGACGCTGACGCACAACGACAACACCGGGTGGGCGGACTCCGCGACGGACACTCGAGTACACGGCGGGCTGACCGACTTCGGTCGCGAGATCGTGCGCGAAATGAATCGGCTCGGCGTACTCGTCGACCTGTCGCACGTCTCGGTGGAAACGATGAGAGATGCCATCGAGACGTCGTCGGCGCCGGTGATTTTCAGCCATTCGTCGTGCTCTCAGCTATGCGGTCACCCCCGTAATGTTCCCGACGACGTCATGCGACTGCTCGCGGACAACGGCGGGGTCATCATGATCGCCTTTGTACCCATGTTCCTTTCTGCCGAGTACAACGAATGGTTCAAAGGCGGGCGAGTCGGCCCACGACCGGCGATGACAGTGGACCATCTCGCCGACCACGTCGAGCATGCCCGAGACGTCGCGGGCATCGACCACATCGGTTTGGGCAGTGACTACGATGGGTTCGACGACTTTCCGGACGGTATGCAGGACGTATCCGGTTTCGCGGTGTTGATAGACCGTCTGGCGGAACGCGGTTGGTCCGCGGAGGACTTGGCAAAGCTGATGGGCAACAACGTGTTGCGTGTGCTCGACGAGACCAGTGCGGCCTCGATGTCGAGCCTTTCCTAGCCGTATCGACGCCCGAGAAGATGAGGATGAGAATGAAGAAGATTCGTACCGTTGCACTGAAGCTGGTTGCTTCGGTGTCCGTAGTTCTGGTTGTGCTGGTATCGATAGCGCTCGTATTCAATGTCGGCTCCAGCAAAGCGAGCGTTCCGGCCGGGGAGACGGGCAACCAGTTCGTGTCCGTCGACGGAAAGAACATGAGCTACTCGATCCGCGGCAACGGCGATCAGACCATAGTGCTGTTACCCGGGTTCGGAACGTCCGCACCGATTCTCGACTTCACACCGCTTGTCAACGAGCTCGCACCTGACTACCGCGTCGTCACGATCGAGCCCTTCGGTTACGGCTACAGTGATGGAACGGACAAGGACCGCACGACTGCGAACATCGTCGAAGAGATTCATACGGCAGTACAGTCGCTGGGAATTGACGAATACATCCTCATGGGGCACTCGATCACTGGTCTCTATGCGCTGGACTACACCGCGAAGTACCGTGACGAGGTCACCGCATTCGTGGGTATCGACAGCAGTGTTCCAGGGCAGCCGAACATGGATACCAAATTCCCGATCGACGCACTCCGAGTTGGAAGGCAATTGGGCTTGGCGGAATTGCTGTCCAAGGTCGTCGGTGGTGAAGCCTCGGACGAGTACCTCGATCCCGCCGCGAAGGACGAGATGCGACAGTTGACTGCGAAGAACAACTTCAGCGATACCTATCTCAACGAGATGGATCATCTTTCCAGTAACTTCGCTGAAGCAATCGGCAAGACGTTCCCAGCCGATCTTCCGATTCTGTTGTTCGCCGTGAACAATTCAGAAGTTCAGGGCTGGACAGAGCTGCACGAGGGGCAGGCAGCCTCCGTCGACCACGGAGAGGTGATCTTGCTGGACGGAGACCACTACCTGCACCACACCAGGTCGAAGGAAATCGCCGAGAACCTCGGAAGGTTCTTGGGTGAGCTGAACTGAATCCGGGAGGACGTTAAAGTTGGAGGCGGGGCCATCGAGTCGAGATGGTCCCGCTTCTTTCTTCTCCACTGATCGTTCGGAGGCATTGTGGCGCAGACCTGGTCACGCGAAGAACTGGTGAGCGAGCTGGACTCGGCGTATTCGAAACTCGAAGCGTTACTCGACGGCGTCGCCGAGGCCGATGCGTTCGACGCCGTTGCCGTCGACGCGTGGACGGTGCACGACGTACTCGCTGTGCGTGTCTGGTGGGCAGAGGCCGTCGCAGAGTGGATAGGTGCCGGGCTGCGAGACGAGGCTCCGCAGACGCCGGCGGCGGGTTACAAGTGGACGCAAACACCCGCACTGAACCAGTCGGTTGTCGACGCGAGCATCGACATTCCGGCTCAGGAGCTTCGTGACCGCTTGGGAGCTGCTGTTGCGATATTGCGCAACTACATCGAGACCCTTGACGACGATCAACTGCTGTCGGTCGGGGTTTTCTCGTGGACCCGGACGTGGCCGGTCTCGAGGTGGATCGCCGTCAACACGATCACCCAATACGCGTCGTTGTCGAAAATGATTCGGCGAGTGCTGAAGTCGAACAATCAGCCCTGAAGTCGATGCATCCGCCATACGTCCGGTCCGTCGGGGAGCGAGGTCTGGCCGACGATCGTGAAACCGAACCGTTGGTACAGCGGTAGATTTCGTTCGGTCGACGTATCGAGCCAGCAATTCTGTTCGGTTCGATCCAGTTCCGCCAAAGCATGTTTCAGTAGCGCAGAACCCAATCCGGTTCCGCGTGAGCGCGGCGTCGTACCGATCGTTGCCAACGACCACGCGTTGTCGGGGACGGGAAGCGCAGACAGTTGTTCGTCAGCCTGAAGAACGCGCTCGAACCGATCTCCGTGCAGTTCGACGATCTTCTCGACGGTCGCTTCATCAGGCTCTGGAGCGTCCGGCGGCAGGACTGCGATGACGCCGTTGCCGGAATCGTCTATGTAGGAACGCCCGAACGGTAGTGCCAGGTGTTCGAGGTAGATCCGTTGCAGAGTCGCGACGCGTTCCACGTGGGAGTCTTCGGCGACGCACCAGTTCGTCCAGGGGTAGTCGGCAAACGCCTCGCCGAGAACCTCGGCGGCACGGTCGAGGTCGTCGATGGACAGCGGTCGAACAGAATTCTGCATAGTGCCACTTCAGCACAGTGAGGTCTTCCGTCGCCACTCGATTTCGGCGGTGTAGCAGGTGCGCGGGCCGTGGTCACGTACTTGTGAGTTCATTCAAGAAAGTTGGACGAGGCTGTCGATCCTGCGTTGACTGGTAGTGATCGGGCAATCGCCGAGCTGTCAACTCCGGGCACGTGAGATCCGGGTACGGCGATTCTCCGCGAAAGGAACAGATATGAACAGGCTCGAAAGCAAGAGTGTAGTGATCACAGGCGCCGCCAGTGGAATCGGGCGTGCAGCAGCACAACTCATGGCGGCAGAGGGCGCCAAGGTGTTGGTCGCCGACCTCGATCCTGCGCGTGCAGAGGAAGCGGCGGTGGCGATTCGCGAGACCGGTGGCAATGCACTGGGTTTCGGCGTCGATGTCATGAACGAGGACTCTCTGGCAGCGATGATCGAAAAGGCGGTCGCCGAATTCGGCGGCATCAACGTCCTGTGTAATCACGTGGGCGGTAGTAACCCGCGCAAGGATCTCGACCTGCTCCGGATGGACTTGGACGAGTGGGATCGCGTGATGTCGCTCAACGTCCGCAGCACTGTCGTCGCTTCACGACTTGCCATTCCGCACATGAACAGTGCCGGTGGAGGATCGATCGTCAACACGGCCTCGGTAGGTGGATTGATCGGGGATTCCCTGCAGTCTGCCTACGGATCCGCCAAAGCGGCAGTCATTCGTCTGACGCAGTACATCGCAGTCCAGTACGGAGCAAACGGTGTTCGGTGCAATGCCGTAGCGCCGGGCGCGATCATGACACCCGCTCTCGTGGACAACATCCCCGCTGATGTCATCGACGGCATGAAGCAGGCAAACGCCCTGCCTTACCTCGGCGAACCCGAAGACATCGCGCATGCCATGGTCTACCTGGCTTCGGACGAATCTCGCTACATGACGGGGCAGACCCTGGTGGTCGACGGCGGACTCACCAGCAAGAGTCCGCTCGCGACCGGCCGTTCGTCGATGTTGAGCTGAATCAGCTCCGCCAACCGCTGGGGCCGGCGCCCAGAACCTCGATGGATCCCTGACTGGCGTGTGAATGCTTGGTGCGGTGCGTCATTCGCCACTTTCCGTCGATCCGCGCCCATGAGTCGTGGTAGTCGCCGAGGGTGAAGAAGTTCAGGTGAGCCTTGCTCCCGGTGCCCACATGCATGTCGCTGACATAGGAGCGGCTGGTGGCGAGATCGCCGACCACCTCGACCAGCACGTTACCGATCAGATGTTGGGTGGGACCGCACTCGTCGAGGAACGAGCGGATGGACGCCACTACCTCGGCGGGTCCGCGCAGAGTTCCGGTGCCCAATTCTGCCGTAGCGTCCGGCGTCATGATCCGGTGGAGTTCATCCCACTCTCGCGCATCCATAGCTCGGGCGAACTCGAAGATGGAGCGGGTGATCTCGCGTTCGTCGAGAAGAGTGGTGATGTCGATGCTCATGCTGTGCGCCTTTCTTAACGTCGGGGGGTTAATAAAGGCGCACAGCAGATGTCAGCGGTTGAGCAGCTTGCGCATCGCTTCGGCAGCACCCTTGACCATCTTGTCTCGGGGGAAGCCACTGCGCTTCTTGGCGCCTTCGTAGTTTCCTGCAGCCACCCAGATCGGGCCGTCGGCAAGGTGTTCGAGACCTTCACGTGCAACATCATCGGGCTCTGCGACGTTCATGCCCGGGATGTCGAAGTTCAGTCCCGCGCGAATCATAGCGGGTGTGCGAGTGACACCGAGAATGAACTCGACGACGTGAACGCCGTACGGCTGGAGTTCGAGCCACAGGCTTTCGGCGAAGATGCGCCCGAATGCCTTGGACGCCGCGTAGATGCTCTGGTGCTCGGAGCCCATGAATCCGGCCAGCGAACCGAGCAGCATGATGCCGCCGCGTCCGCGATCCTTCATCAATCCGCCGAAGTGGTGCGAGAGTTCGAGCTGCTTGTTGATGTTCAGCTCGATGACTCCGGCAAATCCCGTCAGATCACCGGTCACGAACTCGTGGCCGTAGCTGTTGGCGCCGGCGTTGAAAATGAGCAGGCCGACCTCGACCTCGTCGGTGACCGCCTTGATCTGATCGAGCGCGTCCGGAACGAGCAGATCCAATGCGAGAGTGCGTACTTCGACGCCGTTGGCGCGTGCCTTGGCCGCGGTCTCCTCGAGCGGCCCCGGCTTGCGGGCGATGAGAACGAGGTTGATGCCGATCTTGCTGAGCTCGTCGGCGAACCCTGCGCCGACACCTTCGGAACCGCCGGCGATGACTGCCCACGGGCCGTAGTACTGGGGATCGATCATTACTACCTTCTTCGAAAGATGTTGGCTCGGCTAGTGAAACGGAGTCGGTACGGGTTCGCTGTCGTCGACGATCGGCTGAGGCACCGGCTCGTCGTTGAGAATCTCGAGCTTGCCGGCCGTTGCAGCGTTCACGATGGACGCGATCAAGGCGCCGCACTCCTTGCGGGGAGCACCGGGTCGTCCTTCGCGTTGCCCGAATTCACGGTCGTCGGCGATTTCGAGGCACTGGGCGCGGGCCTGGTCACTCCACTGAACGGTGGTGTGTTCCCAACTGTTCTTCTGGACCAGGACCTGAGCCTTGCACTCAGCGCACTGAAGAGGCTGCATCTTCGTCTGCCTTCTTTGCAGCGAGGTTGTCTTCGACTTCCTTCTGCCAGGCTGCGACGGGTCGCGCGGTGTCGAGTTCGAATTCGAAGCGCTCGGTCATCTCGGGAGCGATGTCCGCGACATCGACGTAGAACTGTTCGTACCAGCGACGGAGCTGGTAGACCGGGCCGTCTTCTTCGCACAGGAGCGGGTTCTCGATGCGAGTCTTGTTCTTCCAGATCTCGACGTCCTGCTCGAAGCCCTTGGCGATGAACGTGCCGAAGTTCGCGGCCATCGCGTCGGCGGCTTCACCCTGGAAGCGATCCGACTTCTTGACGATGATGCCGTACTGGAGCACGAACTTGTCAGCGCTGACCGGGTAGTGGCAGTTGATGAGCACAGAGTCGACGTTGTAGTCCTCGTACTCGTAGGTCAGGTCGTCGACCATGAAGGAGGGGCCGAAGTACGTGGCAACCGAGTTGCTGCCGACCATCTTCGGGGTGCCTGCTGCGTGGGGACGCATGTCCGAGCGAGCGACGCCGCGCATGTACTGCGTTGCGGCGTGGCCTTCGAAGACGTTCTTGAAGTACGTCGGGAAGGAGTAGTGCACGTAGAAGAAGTGCGCCATGTCGACGATGTTGTCGACGATTTCGCGGCAGTTGGTGTCGACGGTCGTGGTGTACCAGACCCAGTCGCTCCACTCGTCGCTGAGCGCGCCTTCGATGCGGGGGATAGCCACGTCGTCGGTCGGCGGGTTGCCCTCGGGGTCGTGCCAGACGAAGAGCATGCCGTCCTGGTCGAGGGTTTGCCAGGCGCGCGTCTTGGCCAGCGGGGGGACGCGGCGTGCGTACGGAATCTTCTGGCACTTGCCGTTGCCGCCCCAGCGCCAATCGTGGAACGGACAGGCAATGGCGTCGCCCTTGATGGTGCCCTGGCTCAAGTCGCCACCCATGTGACGGCAGTACGCGTCGAGGATCTTGACGTTGCCTTCACTGTCGGCGAAGACGACCAGTTTGGTGCCGAACGCCTCGATGGAGTGCGGCTGGCCGTCCTTGAAGGACTCCGTGAGTCCAATGCAGTGCCATCCACGCGCAAAGCGTGTAGGCGCGGTTCCAGCTTGGATCTCGCGAACCTCGTCGTTGTCGGACTGAGTGATCGTCACGATGAGTCCCGTCCTTTCCAGGGGCAGTGTCGACGCCCGACGCTAGGGGAGCGTGAATTGCCTCTGGGGTCTCGTCTCACTGGCCGGGACCAGCGGCGAGCGCGAGGATCCGGCGGCTGATCCCGGCCTCCGGGACTTCCGATCACCGGAACGCGTGACCGACATATCGTGACGGGGCAGCCGTTATGTCTATCTGCCGATCCGCTCCCTCACGGTTCGGTGCGAGGAGTGTCTCCCATGGTCAACAAGGTTCTGAGTTCAGTCCGTGATCTGCTTCCGAAGATCGCGGCCCGCGCTCAGAAGGTCGACGATTCGCGCAAGATCTCCGAACGGACCATCCGGGAGCTGTCCGAAGCCGGCGTCTTCTCCATGCTGGCGCCGAAAAGATACGGAGGTGCCGAGAGCGACCCGGTTCAGTTCTACGAAGTGGTCAGGGCCATCTCGGCTGCCTGCGGCTCGACCGGTTGGGTCGCGTCGGTGGTGGGGGTGCACCCGTGGCATCTTGCACTTTTCGACGACCGAGCGCAGGCCGAC
Organism: Rhodococcus sp. OAS809; assembly: GCF_040546695.1. Lineage (NCBI taxonomy): Bacteria > Bacillati > Actinomycetota > Actinomycetes > Mycobacteriales > Nocardiaceae > Rhodococcus > Rhodococcus sp. OAS809. Next base: position 5,108,966 of record NZ_JBEPOI010000002.1, read on the forward strand.
GTGTGGGGAGAGGATCAGACGACGCTCATTTCGTCCGCCTATGCGCCGGTCGGTCGACTGACGGCGGTGGACGGAGGCTACGAGCTATCGGGCCAGTGGGGTTTCTCCTCCGGTTGCGACCACGCGAGTTGGGCGTTGCTGGGAGCGATGGTGGTCGGCATGGATGGTCGTCCCGTCGATTTCATGACGGTGTTGGTGCCGCGCACCGATTACGAAATCCGTGACGTGTGGGATGTCGTGGGTATGCGGGGCACCGCGAGCAACGAGATCGTGGTCGAGAAGGCCTTCGTTCCCGAGCACCGATTGAAGCGCAACTACGAGACCGCACAACTGCGTGGGCCTGGCCAAGCGGTCAATCCTGGCCCGCTGTACAAACTTCCGTTCGGGAGCATCTTCACCTCGACGGTTGCCGCTCCGTGTGTGGGCATCGTCGCCGGTTGTTACGAGGGGTACCTGGACGTGATGCGTGAGCGCGTCCGTCTGAGTTTGGGTGGTGGACGGTTCAGCGAGGATCAGTTCGCTCAGGTCGCCGTCGCACGTGCGTCGTCGGAGATCGATGCTGCGATTCTGCAGATGGATCGCAATATCCGGGAGATGTACGAACTTGCTGTGGCCGGTCAGGAGCTCCCACTCTCGATGAGGCTGCGTGCGCGTCGTGATCAGGTTCGTGCGACGGAACGCTCGGTGGAAGCGATCGACATGCTTTTCAAGACGGCAGGAGGGAACTCCCTCTCTCGCGGAAACCCGATCGAGCGTGCGTGGCGTGACGTTCATGCGGGCAGCGTTCACGTTGCCAACGAACCCGAGCGCGCGTTGGCGCTCTACGGCCGGGCGGCGTTCGGACTGCCGGTGGAGGACAACCTGATCTGACGGGTTGGCGCGTCACCGGGTGGGGTATTTGCCTTTGGATGAGGGAAGTACCGGCTCTGACCATCGGCTCGATCGTCGACATGGCGGGTGTCGCGCGCGCGAAGGTGATGCCGGCCGGCCGAACCGGTGTCTTCGAGAAAGCCGGTGCGGGAGTCTCACCGAGCTGGAACGTCTTCTGTAGCGACGATCGGATTGCCTTCACCGATTCCTTTTCCGTCGTGGGTGATCTCCGGTTGCGTATCGACCGCTCCGACCTCCGTGATCTCGGCGGGGGCGTGTCGTGGGCGCCGGCGACGTTGCACGAGCAAGACGGTGCGACGGCTGCCGTGTGTACTCGGTCCGCACTCACTGCCGTCGTGGCGCGGCTTGCCGCCGACGGACTGGAAGCTCGGGTGGGTCACGAGATCGAGTTCACTCTTTTCGGTGATGCGTGCAACGGAGCGTGGTCGGCGTACGGGTTAGGTGCAGTCCTGCTCCGCGAGGACTTCCTCAAGGACCTTCTGCGCAATGCCGAACGCGCACAACTTCATATCGAGCAAGTGCATGCAGAGTACGGACCGGATCAATTCGAGATCTCCATCGCTCCGGCAACTCCTGTTCAGGCTGCCGACCTGGTGATACTGGCCCGGATCTTGATCAGCCGCACTGCCAGAGCCCACGGATTGGCGGCCTCGTTTTCACCGATACCTACGGTCGGAGGTGCAGGGAACGGTGCACACCAGCACTTTTCGTTGAACTCAGGTGGGCGGCCCGTCTTCTCCGGTGGCGGGCAGGAGTACGGGATGACCGACAAAGGATCGTCAGCTTTGGGTGGAATCCTCTCTCACCTCGCGGAATTCACGGCCATCTTTGCGTCCTCACCGCTCTCCGGGGTCAGGCTGCGACCGGACAATTGGTCGGGGGCCTACGTCTGTTGGGGGCTCGAGAACCGGGAAGCGGCACTGAGGTTCTGCGCAGAGTCACCGTCGAATCCACACGGCGCCAACGCCGAAGTGAAAATCGTCGATCCATCGGCCAACCCGTATCTGGCGACCGCTGCGATACTTGGCCTTTCGCATATCGGTATCGGCAATGCCTCGCCATTGCCGCCGGAAATTGTGGTGAACCCGTCGACTCTCACGGAGGCGGAACGTGATGAGCGCGGGGTGACCCGAGTCCCCACCGATCTGCGCGAGATAGTGCAGAAGTTCAACTCCTCCTCGGTGGCGAAGGAAATCTTCGGGGAGTCGATCATCGAAGCGATGGTGTCAGTGAAGGGAGTTGAGCGCGAGACTTTCTCCCAGATGGACGAGGCGACAACCGTCGAGCGGCTTCGATATACCTGGAGCTGAAAGGGTTGACGCGCAAGATGTCGAGTCCTATGTTTAAGCTATTCCTTAATTAAGGAGTTGCTTACATGGACGAGCGAAGTGGCCGACTCGATGCAGTGTTCAGCGCATTGGCCGACCCGACGAGGCGTGAAATGCTCTCTCGCCTCACTGATGGTTCGATGACCGTCGGTGAGTTGGCCGAGCCGTTCGAAATGAGTCGACCCGCCATCTCTCAGCATCTGAAGGTGCTCGAGCGAGCCGGTCTCATCGAACGAACCGCCACCGCGCAATGGCGCACGTGCACCCTTCGCGCAGAGGGTCTCGACGACGCCAGCGCCTGGGTCGACGAACACCGGCGAGGCTGGAACGAACGCTTCGACCTCCTCGACGAGCGTCTACGTGAGCTGAAGCAACCTCGACCGAAGAAGGAGAAGGACAATGAGTGACCAGAACGTCGATGCCACTGCAGAATTCACCATCACCCGGATCTTCGATGCGCCGCGCGACCTTGTCTGGCAGGCGTGGACCGACCCCGACGAGGCGGCGCGCTGGTGGCATCCGAAGGGTGTCAGCAGTCCTCGGGAGTACGTCACGATCGACCCCCGGGTTGGCGGAACGTACCGCTACCTGATGATCAACGACGAGAACGGAGCCGAGTACCCCACCGGCGGAACCTATCTCGAGGTCGACGAGCCGAAGAGGCTGGTCTTCACCTGGGGAAATCCGAGTGATCCAGTGGATGCCGCACCTCGGATAACGGTCACGCTCGCAGAACGGGGTGACAAGACCGAAATGACCTTCCACCTGGTAGGAATTCCGGGATTCAAGGGTGACGGGAATGCGTACGACGGATGGGAATCCGCTTTCGACGTGTTGGACGAAGTTCGCGCCGGCGACTAGTCGGGAATCGGACACCGCGACAGCGGTGCCGGTGATTGAATGGGGCTGATAGTCCATTCGTCACCGACGCAGGAGAGCCTGATGGCACCAGAAGTTGCGGTAGTTCTCGAGGGATACACCTACTTCGAATGCCCGCGCTGGCACGAGAACCGGATCTGGGTATCGGACTTCTACACCTACCAGGTGATTTCGGCCTGCGAGGACGGGACAGACATACGCGTCGAGGCGGAGGTTCCAGGGCAGCCGTCCGGGCTGGGGTGGCTTCCGGACGGCAGATTACTGGTCGTCTCCATGCGGGACCAGAAGATTCTGCGGCGAGAATCCGATGGCGAGTTGGTGGTGCACGCAGACTTGTCCGGGTACGTCAGTGCCAACGTCAACGACATGCTGGTCGACGCACAGGGACGAGCGTACGTGGGCAACTTCGGGTTCGATCTGATGAACCTGGCCCCCGTCGAGACGGCAGATCTCCTCCGCGTCGACCCGGACGGATCGGTGCACGTCGTCGCGCGAGATCTCCACTTCCCCAACGGAATGGCTCTGACGTCGACCGGAGATCTGCTCGTGGACGAAACGCTGGGAAATCGAATCAGTGCGTTTGCCGTCCAGGCCGACGGCTCTCTGGGTGAACGCCGCGACTGGGCGTCGTTCGGGCCGGTGCCTGGTGGACCCGAGATGGAGACCACCCTCGCTCAGATCGTCGTTGCGGCGGACGGGTGTTGTATCGACGGAGACGATTCGATGTGGGTGGCCGATGCCCTCGGAAGCCGTGTTCTTCATGTGGGCGCCAGCGGGGAGATAGTCGACGAAATTGCCTTCGACAGCGGTGTCTTCGCTTGCGGACTCGGCGGTTCCGACGGTCGTACCCTGTTCGTTTGTGCCGCCCCGGATTTCAATGAACACGCTCGCAAGGTGGCTACCGAAGGAAAGCTGCTGTCGATTCGCCTGGAGCCTTTGATCTGATATGGAATTGGTGACCTCGCTACCTGCCGACACTCCGCTGCGGCAGGTAGCTCAGCACGTCCGACGCATCGAGAACCTTGGTTTCGACACGGTGCACATCTCCGAAACCATTCGTGATCCGTTTGCGGTGGCGGCCCTGGCCGTCGAGCACAGCAGTACTCTCACTGTCCGGACGTCGATGGTTGTCGCGTTTGCGCGCAGTCCCATGGTGACGGCTTTGGCTGCCTGGGATCTTGCGGGTTTCTCGGGTGGGCGATTTCAACTGGGGCTTGCGACGCAGGTGCGTGGGAACATCGTCGGGCGGTACTCGATGCCGTGGACGGATCCTGTTGCGCAACTGCGTGATTACGTCAGCGCTGTACGCGAGATCTTCCGAGTTTTTCAGGAGGGCGGTGAACTCGACCATGCCGGAACGCACTACACCTTCGACCGGCTGCAGCCCTACTTCAATCCGGGGCCGCTCGATGTTCCGGCTCCGGAGATCTGGACCGGGGGAGTGAACTTGCGCATGTGCTCACTGGCGGGAGCCGTCGCCGACGGTTTTGTTTCTCACCCCACCAGCTCCCATCCGAAGGTGCTCGCGGAGAGGATCATTCCATCGTTGACGGCAGGAGGAAGGAAGCCGCGACTGATTGCCGTTCCGAAGATGATCACCGGCAAAGATCCTGCCGCGATACTTGCTCAACGAGAAGCGGTGCGCAGTGAACTTGCCTTTCTCTACTCCACTCCGGCGTACCGAGTCGCGCTGGAGGTCCTCGGATTATCCGAGGTCGGGGAAGAACTGACAGTGATGGCGCGGGCAGGTGATTGGGCTCGACTACCTGCCGTCCTCACCGACGATGTTCTCGACAGGCTGGTCACGCAATGCACCTACGCCGAACTCCCCGAGGTGCTGAGTTCGAAATACGCGAGTCTCTGCGACGGCATTGCACTGGCGGTGCCGGCGAATCCCGCCGACGACCGCGTCTTCGCAGCGATGTGTGAGGAGATTCGAGCCGCCGCAGCGTCTGCCCCGTGACGTCCAGTCGGCGCGAACTACACTCTCGACATGGGGCGCGTCTACGAAGGCATCGATGAAAAGCTCACCACGTGGTTGCAGGCTCAACCGCTGTTCGTCGTTGCCACCGCACCGTTGTCTGCTGACGGGTTGGTCAATTGCTCACCCAAAGGGGGAGTCGGATCGTTTGTGGTGCTGACATCCAACCGGGTGGCGTACCTCGACCTCACCGGCAGCGGTGTGGAAACCATCGCGCACGTGCGCGAGAACTCCCGAATAACACTGATGTTCATGGCGTTTGACGGACCACCGAAGATCGTACGACTGCACGGTCACGGACACGTTCTGCTTGCAGGGTCGGAACCGTTCAACGAGCTTGTCGGTAGGTTCCCTGAGCACCCGGGGCTGCGGTCGATCGTCGTGGTCGATCTGACGCGCATTTCGGATTCGTGCGGATACGCAGTACCGCTGATGGACTACCAATCCGATCGTGACGTGCTCGACCGCGTAGCGGAGAAGAGGGGGCCGGAGCGGCTCATCGCCTATCGCGCCGAGAAGAACGCGAAGAGTGTGGACGGGTTGCCCGGTATCGACCTGGAGTGATACAAAATCGCGTCGCCGTGCGAAAGAGTGTGGGGCAGGTGATTCTGACATTGCCTGCCCCACGTCCTCGTTGTGCTGGTTACTTCGCCATGTCCTGGGCTGCTCGGTACGAGAAGACCATGGCCGTGCCGAGCGGAACGCCAGGACCGGGGTAGAAGCGGCCGCTCAGTGACGCGCTCGTATTGCCGGCGGCGTACAGGCCGTCGATGGCGCTGCCGTCGGCACGCAGGACTCGACCGTTGACGTCGGTGACCAATCCGCCCTTGGTGCCGAGGTCACTGAGGACGATGCGGGCCGCGTAGAACGGACCGTTCTCGATCGCCGTCAGTGCCGCATTCGCGCCGCCGTTGGGTGGGCAGAAGAATGCGTCGTACGGGTCTTCGCCGCGATGGAACTCTTCGTCGACTCCCAGCTTTGCGGCATCGTTGAACTTTTCGACAGTGCTGCGCAATGCGTCGGCCGGCAGTCCGGTCTTGGCGGCGAGTTCTTCGAGAGTGTCGGCGGCGACCCAGGTTCCGGCCTCGAGGTGCTTGGCGGGCGCCGTGTTCGGGATGCAGATGGCAGGTAGTCCGCCACCCTCGCGCGAGTCGAAGATCATGAACGACGGCACTGCAGAACCGTTGTCGTCGTGCGCATCCATGGCCCGGCCGAACTGGTCGTACGGGAGAGACTCGTTGAGGTAACGCTCGCCCGCGTTGTCGACGACGAGTCCGCCGCGAACGCCGACCATGAATGCGGCGCTGCCGTCCGGCTGCTCGACGCCGGGGCAGAACCACGCCTGATCGAGCAAAGCGGTTGCGCCACCGACAGCAATTCCGGCGGAGATCGCGTCACCGGTGTTGGCGCCGAAGGGACCCATACTCCAGATCGCTTTGCCGGGGGTGCCGGCCTGCTCACGCATCTCGGCGTTGCCTTCGATGCCGCCCGCTGCCATCAGCACACCGCGGTTCGCCTTGATTCGCTGGGTTTCGCCGCCGGATTCGACCTCGGCGCCGACAACCCGACCGTCTTCCACGATCAGGGAGGTGAGGATGGATTCGGTACGAAGTTCTGCGTTACCGGTGCTCTGGACTGCGGCCAGCAGTCGGCCGATCAGTGCGCGCCCACCGATCATCGGGCCGGGAGCATGATCCTGACCGGTGCGGTCTTGGTCGAGTTCCGGACGCACCTTGCCGGCGAGGTCACCGATGTCGGCGGGATCGAGATCGAGAGGGTTGATGGAGCGTCCCGTGTCCATCCGGCCTTCGGCCTTGTAGTAGTCGGGGAACGCACGGAACTCGAATTCGATGTGCGGGTTCTGCTCGAGTAGTGCGACGACATCGGGAGCGGTCTCGACATAGGCATCCTGGCGCTCGGACTCGGCGTCGCCGAGCAATGCGCGCAGATAGGTGCGTGCGTTCTCCGTTGAGTCGGGGAGTCCCGCACGTTCCTGTACTTGGGTTCCCGGCAGCCAGATGGATGCGCCCGAGTACGCGGAAGTTCCGCCGAAGCGATCGGTTTTCTCGAGGACGATCGTCGTCAATCCTCGAGCTGCCGCGGTGTATGCGCCGGTCAGCGCGCCGCCGCCGGAGCCGACTACCAACACGTCGCACTCGGTGGTCCAGTCCTGCATCATTGCGTCCTAACTCCAAGAGGGTGGGGTGTCCACGGAATACCGCACGGGGAGAGAAGGCCATGCCAGGTCCCACTGAGCGGGCAATATGCCGAGATGGGTGGTCGAGATGAGAGAATTGGCGAGGTCGTTCGCGACCGGGACACAGAATCGATGATGGGGGCGACGTTGCCGAGAATTGCCGAGGTCAGGGACGCTGCAGAGCCCAGTTCGGACGAGCAGCGGGCGCGCCATGTGCGGATGCTGGAAGCGGCAGCCGAATTGGGGACCGAGAAGGAACTCTCACGGGTACAGATGCACGAGGTCGCCAAGCGGGCGGGCGTGGCCATCGGCACTCTTTATCGCTATTTCCCCTCGAAGACGCACCTCTTCGTCGCTGTGATGGTCGAGCAGATCGACCAGATCGGTGCCAGCTTTGTCAGGCATCAGGTTCAGTCGGACAATCCGCAGGATGCGGTGTACGAGGTATTGGTTCGCGCGACTCGCGGGTTACTGCGTCGGCCGGCTCTCTCGACTGCGATGCTGCAGTCGTCCAGTACCGCCAACGTCGCGACGGTGCCGGACGTGGGAAAGATCGATCGCGGCTTCCGGCAGATCATCCTCGACGCGGCCGGGATCGAGAACCCCACCGAGGAAGACAACACCGGGTTGCGTCTGCTGATGCAGCTGTGGTTCGGGGTCATCCAATCGTGCCTCAACGGTCGAATCTCCATCCCCGATGCGGAGTACGACATCCGCAAGGGATGCGACCTGCTTCTGGTGAATCTCTCACGGCACTGACGTGACTTCGCCCCTCTCTGGGGAGGGTTCGTCATGTTCGCAAAATTGAAATAAATTCTATTTTTGAATCCGCATCAGTTGAGAGTTGATGTCAATCCGGACATTGCCCTGACATCATTAATAGAATAAATTACAGAAAAATAGACGGTGAGCCAGCTCACCGACCGAAAACTCCACGAAGGAGCGAACATCATGGGTCATGCAGTCATCGTCGAGGCCGCTCGGACACCGATCGGCCGTCGTCGCGGCGCCCTGGCGGGACTGCACCCCGCCGAGATTCTGGGAGCAGCGCAGCTCGGCGTTCTCGAACGGGCAGGCGTCGCACCGGAAGACATCGGACAGATCATCGGCGGCTGTGTCACCCAGGCAGGTGAGCAGTCCAACAACGTCACGCGGCAGGCGTGGCTGCACGCCGGATTGCCGTACAGCACCGCGGCAACCACTATCGACTGCGCCTGTGGATCCGCCCAGCAGGCAGTGCATTTGATTTCCGGCCTGATTTCTTCTGGTCAGATCTCGGCCGGTATCGGCTGCGGCGTCGAGGCTATGAGCCGTGTGTTCCTGGGTCAGGCAAACGCACCGGGAACGGGAAACCCGTACCCGGACGACTGGACCATCGACATGGGTGACCAGTTCACCTCCGCGCAGCGAATTGCCGAGAAGCGTGGGATCACGCGCGCCGACGTCGACGCGTTCGGTCTGGAATCGCAGCGCCGCGCAGCTCAGGCTTGGGCAGAAGGACGCTTCGACCGCGAGATCGTGCCCGTCAAGGCTCCCGTGGTGGACAAGGAAGGCGTGCCTACCGGTGAGATCGCCACTGTCACTCGCGACGGGGGACTGCGTGAGACGACGGCAGAAGCGCTGGCTGGGCTCAAGCCGGTCATCGAAGGCCATATCCACACCGCCGGCAACTCGTCGCAGATCAGTGATGGCGCGGCTGCGGTACTGCTGATGAGCGAAGAGCGCGCACAGGAACTGGGATTGAAGCCCCGCGCGCGGATCGTCGCGTCCGGCATGGTCGGATCCGATCCCTTCTATCACCTGGACGGACCGATCGAGTCCACCCAGATGGTGCTCGACAAGGCCAAAATGACCTTGGACGACATCGATCTCGTCGAAATCAACGAAGCCTTTGCCTCGGTCGTGCTCTCCTGGGCGCAGGTTCACGGCGCAGACCTGTCCAAGGTCAACGTCAACGGTGGTGCGATCGCGCTCGGACATCCCGTCGGTTCCACGGGCGCTCGTCTGATCACCACTGCGCTGCACGAACTCGAGCGCTCGAACAAGTCGACGGCTCTGGTCACGATGTGCGCCGGTGGCGCTCTCTCGACCGCCACCATTATCGAACGCATCTGACCCGTACTGACACTGTCGAATTGACGAGGTAGACATGACTATTGGATTGAGTGAAGAAGATCGTGACCTCCGCGACTCCGTACGGGGCTGGGCGGCGCGTCACGCAACACCCACCGTCGTCCGTGAAGCCGTCGAGGCGAAGGTCGAAACTCGCCCCCAACTCTGGAACGGGCTTGCCGAGCAGGGGCTTCTCGGACTACACGTAGCCGAGGAATTCGGCGGCGCAGGATACGGATTGGTCGAACTCGCCATCGTCGTCGAGGAACTTGGACGCTCGATGGTTCCCGGACCGTTCCTGCCGACGGTAGTGGTCAGCGCTGTTCTCAGTGATGCCGGAGAAACGGACAGACTGCCGACGCTCGTGGATGGCAGCACGCTCGGAGCTGTTGCACTACAGCCGGGTTCGCTGAAGATCACCCGCGACGGCGACAACACCACCCTCAGCGGAACGTCCAGCCTTATTCTCGGCGGCCATGTCGCTGACCTGTTCCTCCTCGCGACGGACAGCGGATTCGTTCTGCTCGGACGTGACCGCCTCGAGGTCACGGACTTGGCCAGCTACGACGTCGTGCGTCGTAACTCCGAGGTCACCGTCGACGGTTTGGTGCTCACCGATTCCGAGATCCTCACCATCGATACCCAGCGTGTACTGGACATTGCCGCAACACTGTTCGCGGCCGAGGCATCAGGCTTGGCCGACTGGGCAGTCACGACGTCGGCCGACTACGCGAAGGTGCGTCAGCAGTTCGGTCGCCCGATCGGCCAGTTCCAGGGTGTCAAGCACAAGGCTGCACGTATGCTCGCGCTTGCCGAGCAGGCACGCGTCTGCGCTTGGGACGCTGCGCGTGCGCTGACTCCCGCCAACGGCGTCGGTGCCGAAGAGGCTTCTCTCGCAGCAGCCGTCGCCGGAGCCACGGCCCTCGAGGCTGGCTTCTCCGTCACGCGTGACTGCATCCAGGTGCTCGGCGGAATCGGCTACACGTGGGAGCACGACGCGCACCTGTACCTGCGCCGCGCGCAGTCCCTGCGAATTCTGCTGGGTTCCACGGCATCCTGGCGTCGTCGCGTTGCCGAGCTGACCATTGCCGGAACCCGTCGCGTGCTCAGCGTCGAGCTGCCGCCCGAGGCCGAGGCGATCCGAGCCGACGTCCGAGCCGAGCTCGCTCCTGCACTCGAACTCGAAGGCGCCGCCCAGAAAACGTATCTCGCGGAAAAGGGCTACACCGCACCGCACTTCACGGCTCCGTGGGGCAAATCCGCCGATGCCGTCAGCCAGCTGGTCATCGCCGAAGAACTGCGCGCTGCGAAGATCAAGCCGCACGACATGATCATCGGCAACTGGGTCATCCCGACGCTCATCGCGCACGGCAACGAAGAGCAGCTCGCCAAGTTCGTCCCGCCGTCACTGCGCGGCGACATCGTCTGGTGTCAGCTCTTCTCCGAGCCCGGCGCAGGTTCCGACCTCGCCGCGCTGAGTACAAAGGCCACCAAGGTCGACGGTGGCTGGAAGTTGCAGGGCCAGAAGGTGTGGACGTCGATGGCACGCGACGCGCACTGGGGAATCTGCCTCGCGCGCACCGACGCCGACGCCCCCAAGCACAAGGGTCTGTCCTACTTCCTGATCGACATCAAGAACAGCGGCCTCGACATTCGCCCGCTTCGCGAGATCACCGGTGAAGCACTGTTCAACGAAGTCTTCTTCGACGACGTCTTCGTTCCCGACGAGTGCCTGGTCGGCGAGCCAGGCGACGGCTGGAAGCTCGCTCGCACCACGCTGGCCAACGAGCGTGTCTCGCTGTCCAACGACTCGTCGCTCGGATCGGGTGGCGAGGCTCTTCTGAGCCTGGTCGACGGACTGCCCGGTGGCATCGACGACGAGCAGCTGACCGTGCTCGGAAAGGTGCTGTGCGACGCGCAATCCGGTGGTCTGCTCGGTCTGCGCACCACGCTGCGCTCGCTCACCGGCGCGCAGCCGGGTGCCGAATCCTCGGTGGCGAAGCTGATCGGTGTCGAGCACATCCAGCAGGTCTGGGACGTGGCAATGGAGTGGGCCGGACCGAGTTCACTTCTGGGCGAACAGCATCGGATGTCTGCAACCCAGATGTTCTTGAACTCGCAGTGCATGTCCATCGCGGGTGGTACAACCAATGTTCAGCTCAACATCATCGGTGAGCGAATCCTGGGTCTGCCTCGCGACCCTGAACCGGGAAAGTGACCTGCACATGAGCAATCGCACCTTCGTCATCGGCGTCGGCATGACCAAGTTCGAGAAGATCGAGACCCGCGACTGGGAATACCCGGACATGGTGACCGAAGCCGTCTCGAATGCCCTGACCGATGCCGGGATCGGCTACGGCCAGATTCAGCGTGCTGCGGTCGGTTACGTGTTCAACGCGTCGACAGCAGGACAGCGAGCTCTCTACGAGACCGGTCTGACCGGCATTCCGATCTTCAACGTCAACAACAACTGCGCGACCGGCTCGACGGCGCTGATGATGGCGCGCGAGTGGGTCCAGGCCGGACAAGCCGAGTGCGCCTTGGCCGTCGGCTTCGAGAAGATGACCAAAACGGCGTTGACCGGTAACGGTGAGATGCCCAAGGTCACGACCTTGGACTCTCAGCTGAAGATCATGGTCGAGGATTACGGGTTCGCCCGATCGCCGATGACAGCTCAGCTGTTCGGTAACGCTGCCGTCGAGCACATGAAGAAGTACGGCACCACGGTCGAGCAGATCGCAGCGGTGGCGGTCAAGAATCACAAGCATTCGGTGAACAATCCGTACGCACAGTTCCGTGACGAGTACACCCTCGAACAGGTACTCGGCGACAAGATGATTCACGAGCCGCTGACACGTTCGCAGTGCTCGCCGACCTCGGACGGCGCCGGAGCCGCGATCGTCGTGAGCGAGAAGTTCGTGCGTGAGCACGGCCTCGAAGACCGGGCGATCGAAATCGTCGCACAGGCGTTGACCACTGACACCGAGGCAGCGTTCGCCGAGAAGTCGATGATCGACGTGGTCGGCGCGCCGATGACGGCAGCTGCGGCAGAGCAGGTCTTTGCGCAGGCCGGGATCACCATCGATGACGTCGACGTCATCGAACTGCACGACTGCTTCGCGATCAACGAGATCATCACCTACGAGGGCCTGGGGATGTGCGCGGTCGGAGAAGGCGGAAAGCTCGTCGAATCCGGCGCGACCACGTACGGCGGCCAGTGGGTCGTCAACCCGTCGGGTGGTTTGATCTCGAAGGGACACCCCCTGGGCGCGACGGGCTTGGCGCAGTGCGCCGAACTCACGTGGCAGCTCCGCGGGACCGCGGATGCGCGGCAGGTCGAAGGCGCTCGTATTGGCTTGCAACACAACCTCGGACTGGGCGGCGCGTGCGTCGTGACGGTCTACCGAGCCGGAACTTTGGAGAACTGATGGCTATCGATCTCGAGGTGGCGTTGGCCGCCGAACCGACTGTGCGCGAGGCGTCGTGGACCGATCGCGACGTCATGCTCTACCAATTGGGACTCGGGGCAGGGGTGAATGCTCTCGATCCCGCTGAACTGACCTGGGTGTACGAAAAGGGGCTGAAGGTACTCCCGACGTTTGCAATGGTTGCAGGCCAGGGAGTTTCGGCGGGTGTACTGCCCGCACCGTCGATGAGTATGCCGGGAATCGACATCGATCTGCGAAAGATCCTGCACGGTGGGCAGTCGCTGGCACTTCACGCGCCCATCCCGTCGACGGGTGCTGCCCGTATTTCTTCTCGGGTCGCCGATGTCTGGGACAAGGGAAAGGCAGCTGTGATCGTTCTCGAGACGGCGGCCGAGGACCTGGACGGGAATCCGTTATGGACCACCGGAATGCAGATCTGGGCGCGCGGCGAAGGTGGATTCGGCGGCAACACCGGGCCCGAAGTTGTTGCCGGGGTGCCTGATCGAGCGCCCGACAAGGTACTGACGTCGAGCACGAGTCCCTCACAGGCGCTGGTGTACCGACTCAGTGGAGACATGAACCCGCTGCACGCTGATCCCTCCTTCGCGAAGATGGCGGGCTTCGATGCACCGATTCTGCACGGCCTCGCGTCGTACGGCATCGTCTGCAAGGCCGTGGTAGACGGGATTCTCGACGGAGATCCGACGCGGGTGAAGAACTACTCGGTGCGGTTTGCAGGTTCGCTCTTCCCCGGCGAATCCATCACCACCTCGGTATGGCAGGACGGCAACACACTGACGTTGGCGGCGACGTGCCCCGAACGCGAGAACTCCCCGGTTCTCACGCACGCAACAATGGAGATCAACTGATGGACCTCGGTTCGCACCCCACAGCAGCGACACATCCGGGCGGCACGATTCTGACGTCGCCGCCGCAGGACGCCCCGGTCGACCGGGCCACGGCAGCAGCGCGTCGCGTTGTCGACGCGATGCTGCGCACCGACCGCGGAAACGCCAATCTGGACCGGGTTGCGGAGGAGCTCAACAGCATTGCCGAGCATCTCGAACAGCACTCACCCGAGGTGGCCGAGCGGTTGATCGACATGTGGAACGGTGAGGGCGTGACTCGTCACGACCCCGTGACCGGCCCCGAGAACGCCATTGCGCCGCCGCTCGTTCTGGAAGGGCTCGCTGACGGGTCGGTGCAGGGAGTGGTCACGTTGACGCTGCCGTACCAGGGCCCTCCCGGCCATGTGCACGGCGGTGTTTCGGCGCTGCTGCTCGATCACGTTCTCGGCGTCGCGAACGCCTGGGGTGGAACTTCCGGCATGACAGCACAATTGAGCACTCGGTACCATCGCCCGACTCCGCTGTTCGAGCCACTCACGATCAGCGGCAAATTCCTGTCCAAGGACGGCCGCAAGATTCACACCGTCGGTGAGATCAAAACTGCGGACGGCGAATTGTGTGTGTCGGTAGAGGGACTGTTCATCGACAAGACCGTGCCGCGCCCCAGGTAGGGGCTTCGCCCCCGTGCGCCTTTTTGGTAGTGGGAACTACCAAAAAGGCGCACAGGGGTTCTGACGAAGGAGGGCCCAGTGGGCAAGCTCGACGGACGTGTAGCAGTGGTCACCGGTGCCGGTATGGGCATCGGGCGCGGAGTGGCGGGCGCGTTCGCGCGTGAAGGCGCGTCGGTGTTGGTTGCCGAGATCGACGAGGCGGCGGGCCTCGAAACCACCCAGTGGTTGCGGGACGAATGGGGCGCGGAGGCGGAATTCGTCCGGACCGACGTCACTGACAAAGCTCAGGTTGTTGCCATGGTCGACAAGTCCGTCGAGCGGTTCGGACGCCTCGACATCCTGGTCAACAATGCTTGGCGGACTTTCGGTTTCGCTCGGCTCGAGAAGATGACCGACGAGCAATTGCGCGGCGGTTTCGACATGGCAGTGATGGCGGCATTCTGGGCGATGCAGGCTGCCCTGCCGGAACTGGAGCGTCACGGCACGGGCCGCGTGATCAACATGTGCAGCCTCAACGGCGTGAATGCTCACATGTACTCGGTGCAGTACAACGCGGCGAAGGAAGCATTGCGAACCCTGACTCGCACTGCTGCCCGCGAGTGGGCTCCCAAGCAGGTGAACTGCAACGTCATCTGTCCCGGTGCGCAGAGTGCGGCGTACAAGCGTGTCGCCGAAGCCAATCCGGAGAACGTGGCAGTGATGGCCGCACAGAACCCGATGGGGCGGATCGGCGATCCCCTCGACGACATCGGCCCCGTTGCGGCCTTCCTGGCAAGTGACGACAGCCGTTACGTCACCGGCAACACCCTCTTCGTCGACGGTGGTGGGCACATCAACGGCGTGCAGTGGGCGCCGACCGTCGACTGATCGACGGCGACTCGGCCGGTGTATCCGGCATCTATTTGGCCGTGAACCCGGCGTCGACCGGCAACGCGATACCTGTGACGTATCGAGCCTGATCCGAAACCAGCCAGGCTATCGCGTTGCTGACGTCGGCAGCTTCGATCAACTCGACGTTCAAGAGGTTGCCCACGTCGGCTCCGCTCGATGTCGGGGAGTCCGCAAACAGCTTCGCGACCGCATCGTTGACGACCATCGGTGTATTCGCGCCAGTCGGGTGCACGGAGTTGACACGAATATTGTGGGGAGCAAGCCAGTGCGACCACGTGCGCCCGAGCCCCACAATGGCGTGTTTACTCGCGCAGTAGCCGGCGGATCCGCCGGTGCCGTCACCTCCACGACCGACAAGTCCCAGAGTTGATCCGGTCAGGACTATTGCGCCACCTGTACCTTGTTCGATCATCGCGGGCGCTGCTGCCTGGACGGTATTCCAGACGCCGAATAGATTGACCTCCATCTGGTCGCGGAAGGCGCGAGCATCGTCGATATCCGGGGACATCATGCCGATACCGGCGTTGGCCAGGACGATGTCGACGCTGCCCAGCTCCGCAATTCCTTCGGATACCGCAGTTCGCAGTGCGGACAGATCGCGAACATCCACTTCTCGCGCGACGATACTTCGTCCCAGGTTCTCGACCGCTGCTGTTGTCTGCCGCAAATCGTCGGCGGTTCCCATCGGGTAGGCCACCGATTCGATCTGACGGCAGATGTCGAGCGCAATGATGTTCGCGCCCTCCTGCGCCAATCGCACGGCGTGGCTCCTGCCCTGACCTCGGGCGGCCCCGGTGATCAGTGCGGTTTTGCCTTCCAACTGTCCGGGCATGCGTGCTCCGTCCGTCGTGAATCATGATTACTCGGTCATGAGTACTGACCCGAGGGGACGGCGAAATTCGTCGCCGGCGACGTAGTCTGAGTTCAGTTACAGCGGGAACTCGCTTCGGAAGAGAAGAGGCTCGGGATGTCCGATTGGGTGAAGAAGGTCGAAGCTGAAGCCAAAGGGCTCCTCGCCGAGGCGGAAGAAGAGCTGACCGTCCTCGAAGGTGTCGACACCATAGATCCGCTTGCCGACGACGATCCGGCACCAGAAGACGGCACCAAGCCGACGTCAGACTGACCCTGCGACACGTCGGCGCGCCTCGACACCGCTCGGTATCTCAGAACGGTGGCGGGTCGTCTCCGAAATCGATGGGTTCTCGGTGAGCCGGCGGTGATTTCCACTGCCTACATTGAACGTATTTCTCTGCTCGTTTCTGTATCCGTCGACGCTGGCGATTGCGTTCACTCTGGATACGGGCAGCTTTGTTCTCCTCCTGGGTCCGCCGATTTCGACCGCCCTGGGGCGGTGTCGGTTCGTGCGATCCAGCCATCAATCCTGCGGGTCGCGTTCGGTAACAATGCCCGGTCGGCGACGTCAGCGACATGGTCCGATCCTCGTTCGACGTGAACCGCCACCGGTCGGAATGCTTGAGGCGATGATGGTTGCGGCAGAACGCACTCATATTCGACGCGATCGTTTTACCGCCGCATTCGGGGTCGCCGTGATGGAACGGTTCATTGTGGTCCAGATCGGAATTCCAGGCCGGGACATCACAATGCAGCCATTGGCAGCTGCCCGCGATGATCCGTAACCAGGTTTCGAGAACGGCGCCCGGTCGGTAGACGCGCGCCGAAGCAGGCACCGGCTCTGCGACGTCATCAGCAGGTGCGCGGACGTTTCGAATTACGGCGTCACGGGCGATATCGCGAGCATGCTCAGCGCTGATCACCCCGTACCCGTCGAGGTGGGCGGGCTCACCGCCACCGTGCAGAGTGGAATCAGTCATCACGACGTGAACCACGGGCCGACGAACGACAACACCACCGCTACGATCCTGCGGGCAATCAGCTCGGCCACAGTTGCACGGCAAGAATTGTGATCCGTTGGTCAACTCGAAGAGCGCGTCGGCTCGTCGCTGCTCGTACGTTCGTGAGTCGTTTCGGCATACCGACACTGCCAACTCGCGTAGTCGGCCGTCGAATGCCCTAGCCTGCTCTGCCGGAACGCTTCCCAAGATCTTTGCCATCCCGTCCTCGGCAGCGCTGACCCCGACGAAGCGATCGGTGAGAGCACGGCGTCGGCGTTCTCGCATACCTTCCGGGTCCACCATCGCCACGATCCGATCGATCGCCGCTGTCAGTCGCCTTCCCGTCAAGCCCGTTCCGCCTGCTACTGGTGGGGCGAGAACCTGCGCGAGCAGTAGTCGTTCCACCTCGTCGATCAATTCGTCTTTCACGTTCGCGGTCGCGGAATCGATCAAACCAACTCGGTACAGATCCAACTCGCCACGGGCCATCGCCGCTCGAGTGCGATGCAGACGAGTCTTTAACGAGAACCCCAACCCGATCAGCTTGCCGGCAGCCGCGCGACCCATCGTCAGTGACGCACCGACTTCCGATTCAGCCAATTCGTGTGCGGTCGACGACCACGCACCACTGGCGACATGCTCCGAGCTTCGCCGCGAAAAGAACTCGGCAATCACAGCGAGCTTGCGTTCGACCAGCATCGCCTCGCATGCATGCAGATCGGTCATGAGATCAACCAGCGCACAATCAGTTTCGGTACCGGTCAGCTGTGCTGAGATACCGAAGAGCTCTGTTGTCGGGTTGAACATGCATCCATTCTATTCGAATGTGTGTTCGATGCGAACTGAATTCTCAAATCAGTCGGAATAGTCCGAATCGGCCGAAATGCTTATTGTGCTTGCGTTTTGGATCCTGTTCATTCGAAACTCGAACGTGATTGTCGTGCCACTGTGTAAGTATCGGCTTGTGGCAGACAACGCGGTGAAACTCAGTGAACAGTCGCTTGTGCTCTTCATGGACTATGGACAGTTTTACATATACGGCGACGATGACGGTTTCGGGAGGGAAACGGACCTGCTCGAACTCGCGATGGCTTCGCGCCCTGCTTACAGTGACGGCACAGTTGTGATTGTCCTGAGCCCGCACCAGAACAACTTCAACATGCATACAACGGTCGAAGTCTGGTCCTCCCGACCCACATCCGATCGCGAGAAATGGCAGCAGGTCAGTGAGTCGTTTCTGACGGTTGGTCCGCAGGGGTCAATCAGCTTTGATTCACCTCCGGGTGGGGAGTTCATTGTCTGTGATGTACCCGAGGGGTCATATCTGGTCGAGATTGCCGGCCGCGGTTTTGTAAACTACGGCTGGCCCGGATCGACGGAACCCGGAGATGTTTGGCGGGTGCGTATGTGGCCTGCAGGTGGTGACGAGGTGCGGCCATCGCTGCAGTGGGACATGCCGGGATATGGCGTTCCTGTGGACGAACCGATACCTGAACCGATTCCTCGTCCACAACGGGACATCGAGTCGAAATGGATAACGATTTACGGCGAGAACGGCGAGCCGTCCAGGGTTGTGCAAATCAGTGACCTCCGCGCCGAAGCTGCTGAACGAGAGCGGCAGGAGTGGGGAGGAGATCCGATGCCTGAACTCGAACGATTCCAGTCCGGCAAAGATCTAGCTCGTATGGACCGACCACTTGTCGAAGCGGTCGTCCGCATGAACGTCGCGACTCTTCGTCGACTCGCGTTTTGGGCCGCTGTGCAGGCGTATGAGCATGCGGGATTAGCCGACAGGGATTGGGTTCGTCCGGCCCTCAACGCTATGCATGTGGGACAACAACTTCCGGAACCCTTCGGAAATCGCACAGCGGCATTCGAGCACCTACGCGAGGAGGAATTTGGTGCGGGGACCGAGAATGTGGAGTTGGAAGTCAAGATCGAGATAGTGGACCATTCGCCGCAACCGGAGTCCAATCCGTTCGATCACGGGAATATTCATGTCCCGTCCTACGCTCTCAATGCGATTTTCGACGCGATCGAATCGGACCCGTTGACCGCAGCGGTCAATGCATTGGGAACGGCAGCAGTCACGTTCGGGAAGGATATCCGCATGTTGTTCGCGAGAGCGCGAGTTGAATTCGACCTCGAAGACTGAACCCCAAGTTATTCAAGGGACCTTCGTAGTGCGGTGAGCGGATCCGAGGCATCTCGACGCCCACGCGGACCAGGCCCTTCGGGGTTGACGAAGCGGCCCTCGTCCGAGCGAGTCCACTCGCGTACGGCCCATCTCTCCTTGATCGCCCAACGGCCGTCGCGTCGCTCCATGTGGTCGATGAACCGCGCACCACTGGTGAAGTTGATCATTCCGATGTCTTCGGGCCCGCCCCAGTGTGTGGACATCGAATATGCCTCGCTGATCGCGTGGTCGCCGTGCAGTTCGACCAGGTGGTTGCCGATGTGGTGCATCGTGCCGCCGATCGCGGAGAGTTTTGTTGTGGCCCAGGCGATGTACTCGTCGATGGTGCCGTCGAATCCGGTGTGATGGTCGATCGCGTCCGGGTGGTAGGCGCTGCGGACGAGATCGAAGTCGAGGCGATCGATGCCGCGGCAGTACGTCAGAACCACCTCACGAATTGCCTGCTTGTCGATGAGATCCTGCAGTGCCTGGTCCATGTCACGCCTCCTTGATGCTGGTCATCCAGTCGAGTAATTCCGGTAGTTCTTCGGCAGCGCAATCGAATACGGCAGGCCGAAGCACCACGGCAGACGCGCCGCGGTCGGACCAGTCCAGGACCTTGTCAGCGGTTGCCGAGAGGTCGACGGACCGATTGTCGCGCCGAACCGGCGCCGCAGACACTTGCACACGTGCGGTATCCGGCTCGCGGTCGTGGGCTTCGAACGTGTTGCGCAGCAATGTGACACTGTCGGTGAACGTTCCCAGGTCGGTCGGGTTCACGGTCCAACCGTCGGCGACGCGTGCTATGCGGTCGAAGTTCCGCCGGCTTGGTCCGAAACCGAAGAGCACCGGTACGCGATTTTGGATCGGCAGCGGGAGGCTGTGGTAGTTCTCGAAGGCGAAGTCGCGTCCCTTGAAGGTGGCCGGAGCATTGGTCCACAGTTCGCGACACGCTGCGACAGCCTCCTCCATGCGCCCGAATCGCGCGTCGAAAGGCATGTTGGTAGCGGTGTATTCGGCTTCTTGCCAACCGACGCCGAAACCCATGACGGCTCGACCTTCGGACAATGAGTCGAGAGTTGCAACCTGTTTGGCAAGCAGGGCGGCTGGGCGAACAGTGGCGATCAGAACCGATACTCCGAGGCGAGCGCGTTCGGTCACTGCGGCGATCGAGGAAAGAAGTGAAATCGGTTCGTACCAAGGGTGATCCAACGGGAACAGGAAGTTGTGTTCGGCTACCCGCTGAGCGTGTGCTTCGGCATTGAACCCGAGATGATCGCCGGTGCAGATCAGATCGATCCCGGCACGGTCAGCACGCGCGGCGAAGTCCAGAACCGGGCGAATCTTGCCGTCGAACAGGGCCTCGAGGCCCAAGATGTTGACGCCGATTTCCACAGTCGTCGTTCCTCTACAGTGCCCGCTTGGCATGCGCGGACATCTCGCCCATGTTGTCCAGACAGAAGAGTCTCGAGCTGAACTGCCACGACCCGTCGACGCAGGTGAAGCGATCGAAGTAGCGCCCCGCCAGAATAGGTTGCAGGGCAAGATCTTCGGTACCTTGGATGACCGTGACGTACGAGAGTGCCGTCGCTGATTCACCGTCGACCGCGATTCGCGTGTTGGTCAGCAGATGTTTGGTTCGTGGAACCGGCGGATCACCGTACATTCGAATGAAGCCGCTGCAGGCTGCGAACACTGCGTCGGCGTCGGACGAAATGAGCGTGATGGCAACCCCGTCCGGCCCGCACTGCCCGTAGTCGGACGAGGCGAACAATGCAGCGACTTCACGCAATCGGCCCTGATCGATCAGATGCGTGTACTCGCAGAGCAGGTCACGGATCGCCGACTCGGCGACGATCCGTGACAGCTCCGTGGTCATACGGTGATCTCGCGCCGAACCATCTTGCCGGTTGCATTGCGAGGCAACAGATCGCTGGTGATGCGCCACTTCGACGGCACCTTGAAGTAGGACAGTCGCTCGGCGGCGTAATCACGCAGCTCCGCCTCCGTTGTGGCGGCTCCGGGACGCAGGACGACCACGGCGGACACTTCCTGGCCGAGGTCGGGGTGCGGCATGCCGATGACAGCGCACTCGATCACGTCGGGGTGTTCGTCGAGCGTCTGCTCGATCTCGGTGGGGTAGACGTTCTCGCCGCCGCGCAGGATCAGGTCGGAACGACGACCGGTGAGACGGAGACGCCCGTTCTCGATTACGCCGAAATCGCCGGTGCGGAGCCAGCGTCCGGGGGCAATTGCCGACTCGGTCGCCTCGTCGTTCTCCCAGTATCCGAGCATGACGAAGGGGCTGCGTACGCACACTTCACCTTCGATGCCGTCCGGCAGCCATTCGCCGAAGGGATCGCGAATCTCCATCGAGACGGTGATGATCGGACGCCCGAGAGTGCCTGGGAACTCTTCGAGTTCGGCGCCGACGGCGACCGCAATGGCGGTGCTGCATTCGGTGAGGCCGTAGCTGTCGACCAGAGCATTGCGTGCGAACGGCACCTGCTCCTTGAGGCGTTCTTTGAACGCGGGCGACGACGGCGCGGATGCCAGTGAGAATGCAGTCAACGAAGAGACGTCGTACTTGGCGATGTTGCCGTGCTCGAGTAGCCGCGATGCCATCGTGGGGACAGCACCCCAGTTGGTGACGCGCTCGCGTTCGACCAACCCGAGCACCTTGTCGACGTCGAAGCCGCCCTCGGTCAGGATGACGGCACTGCCCGTCGCGAGACGGGGGACCACCAGATTGTGCAGGCTGGCGATGTGGAAGAGCGGGGAGGTGAGTAGATAACGCAGTGGGCTCGGCTTGGAAGCGTCGTACTCACGGCCGGTGAATGCGGCGCCGATCGCGTCGCTGTACTTGTGGTAGTCGACGACGGCCATCACGTTGCGGTGCGAATGGAGTGCGCCCTTGGGGCGGCCGCTGGTACCACTGGTGAACAGGATGACGGCGGGGTCGTCCTCGTCGATGTCGGTGCTCGGCACGTCGGAGCCTGCATATTCCGCGATGAGCGCGGGCAGATCCTCTTCCATGGTGAGGACCGTGATGTCTGCCGGCAGTTCGGGGAGGGCGGCGCCGCGCTTGGCGTCCACGACCAGAACCTTCGGACGTGAGAGCTCGATCCCGTGGGTGACCTCGCGCGGAACCCACCAACCGTTGAGACCGACTGCGATCGCGCCGAGCGCCTGCGTCGCGAAGAACGTCATGACCCATTCGGGAGTGTTGGCAGCGAGGATGCCCACACGGTCGCCCTTGCGGACTCCGTACTTGTCCCGCAGAGCAGTTGCCAGCGCGGCAACGGAATCGGCATGCTCGGTGAACGAGATTCGACGATCGCTGGTGACGAGATAGTCGCCGTCGCCCCAGGCCCGGGATGCCGAGATCAGTTCACCGATGGCGTGACCGCGGTTCTTCATCACAGGCATGACGGTGCCGAGAACCTCTTCTTCGACGATCTCGAATGGCCCACCTGGACCGGTGAGGCGTGAGACCGCCTGGTCCAGAAGCAACTGCGGATCTGCGGGGGCAGTCATGGAATGGCCTTTCGTATTGTGGCGCTTTTCACGTCACAAAATCTCACGAGAAAATCATATCTGTGGCGGCGGTTACCACTGAGCGAGACTGGGACGGTTCCGGCTCTGAGGCGTCGATACGTTCGAGTCGTATCGCAGTTGGAGTAATCGACATTCCGATATCGACTAGGACACAGGACACGATGACGAACACCGCCACCGAAGCATCTTCGAATGCAGCTCTTGCAGCTCCTCAGCGCGAGGACGTCGCGCAGATGTTGATCGACCGTCTCGGTGATCAGCACCTGGGCCTGCGGACGCGGACGCAGGACTGGAGCTGGGACGAGGTGGTGCGCGAGAGCGCAGCGCGCGGCTCGCTGGCGAAGTCGCTTCGCGCGCCCGGACCGTTTCACATCGGAGTACTTCTCGAGAACGATCCGGAGTTCCTGTTCTGGCTCGGCGGCGCGGCCCTGACCGGGGCCACGATCGTCGGCATCAATCCGACCAGGCGTGGAGCTGAACTCGAGGCTGAGGTCCGGTACGTCGACTGCCAGCTGATCGTCACCGACAAAGCAGGCTACGAGAAGCTTGCCGGCCTGGACCTCGGGCTGACCGAAGATCGTTTCGTCCTGGTCGACGACGCGTCGTACCCGGACAGGATTGCAGCACATCACGTCGAGTCGCCTCAGATCGACCTCGGTGTCGACGCGTCGACGCTGTTCTTGCTTCTCTTCACCTCGGGCACTACCGGAATGTCCAAGGCAGTGCGGTGCAGCCAGGGGCGTCTGACGCGGTTGGCCTACGCGAACTGCGCCAAGTACGACATCGACCGCGACGACGTCTGCTACTGCTGCATGCCGCTCTTCCACGGCAACGCGTTGATGGCTCTGTGGGCGCCGGCCCTTTCGCAGGGAGCTACGGTCTGCCTCGTTCGTAAGTTCACGGCCTCGGGATTCATGCCGGACGTTCGGTTCTACGGCGCAACATATTTCACCTACGTCGGTAAGGCCTTGGGGTATCTCATGGCGACGCCGGAACTGCCCGACGACATCGAGAACACCCTCACCCACGGCTTCGGGACCGAGGCGTCGCCGGGGGACAAGGCAGAGTTCATCCGTCGTTTCGGTGCACAACTTTTCGAGGGATACGGTTCGAGTGAAGGTGCCGGTTCAGTAGTGCTCGATCCGAACCAACCTGCCGGAGCACTGGGCCGTCCCGCGAGCGAGAACATCGTCATCGTCGATCCCGATACGCGCGAAGAGCGACCCCGCGCAATTCTCGACGAGCACGGTCACGTGCTGAACCCCGACGAATCCATCGGCGAGATGGTCGACAAGGCCGGATCGAAGAAGTTCGAGGGGTACTACAAGAACGAAGACGCGATCGCCGAGAAGATTCGCCACGGTTGGTACTGGACAGGCGATCTCGGCTACGTCGACGAGGCCGGCTTCATCTACTTCGCGGGACGCAAGGGCGACTGGATCCGGGTCGACGGTGAGAACACCTCGGCCCTGATGATCGAGCACATCCTGCGTCGGCACCCCAAAGTGATTGCCACGGGTGTCTTCGCGGTACCGGATCCGCGTTCGGGTGATCAGGTCATGGCTGCGATCGAGGTCGCCGATCTCGCCGATTTCGATCCGGTCGAGTTCGCCGACTACCTTGCCGCGCAGGCGGATCTGGGTACCAAGGCAGCGCCACGATTTGTTCGCGTTTCGACCGACCTGCCCGTCACGGGCTCCAACAAGGTACTCAAACGTGAACTTCAAGCCGATCGCTGGCGGACCGACGAACCAGTGTTCCACTGGGTGGGCCGAGGCACTCCCGAATACACGTTGATGACCGAAGCTGACGTGGTGAACCTGGAGAAGGAGTTCGAGACGCACGGCCGCACGCGGTTCCTGTGAGTGAAGTTGCGCTGGTGACCGGCGCTTCCCGGGGGATCGGCCGAGAGTGCGCGCTGGCATTCGCGCGCGCCGGATTCGACGTTGCAATCACTGCTCGCACCGTTCGTGAAGGAGAGGGGCGGGCAGCCCCGCGAACGAGGCAAGGCGAGCAAGTGATTCCGGTGCCCGGCAGCCTGGAGACGACGGTTGCCGAGATCGAGTCCTTCGGTGTGCGCGCATTGGCCGTTCCGATGAACCTGCTCGATCTGGCATCCGTCCGCGGCGCCGGTGAACGGGTGCTGGCCGAGTGGGGACGTGTCGACGTGCTGGTGAACAACGCCTATGCGCAGACTGTCGGAAACATGGACCGGGTGCTCGACATCGAGATCGACGACGCTCAGGCGATGGCGATCGGGAATTATCTGCACCAACTCGCTCTGGTCCAGGTGATACTCCCGTCGATGATCAAGAGCGGCAACGGCGTAGTGGTCAATCTGGCATCGGGCTCGGCGACCATGGATCCGCCTGCGCCTCCCGGCGAGGGTGGTTGGGGTCTGTCGTACGCCGCGTCGAAGGCGTCGTTCGGACGTATTGCCGGAGCGATCAACTCCGAGTACCGAGACGCCGGAATCAAAGCGTTCAACCTGAGTCCGGGATTTGTCATCACGGAATCAGGGAAAGCCCGTGGTGGCGCGGACGCAATCGTGGACGCCGGATTTGCGGCCACACCGGCATCCGTACCCGCTGCAGCGGCGGTGTGGCTTGCAACAGATCCCGATGCGGACCGGTACCTCGGTCGCGTCGTGGATGGTCCGAAATTGATGGCGACACTGGAGGAAACGGTATGAAGCTCGGCGTGGTCGTTCCGGTCGAACTGGGTCGAAGCGGAGACCCTGATTGGATTCTGCAATTCGCCCGTGCGGCCGAGTCGCTGGGTTTCGACGAGATCTCGGCAGTGGAGCACTCGGTGGTCATCGCCGACACCGAGAGCGAGTACCCCTATTCTCCGACCGGAAAATCGCATCTTCCCGATGACTGCGACATCCCGGATCCGCTCGAACTGCTTTCGTTCGTGGCGGGTGCCACAACCACTTTGGGCTTGTCCACTGGAGTTCTGGTGCTGCCCAATCACAATCCGGTAGTGCTCGCCAAACGATTGGCGACGCTCGATCGCCTTTCCGGTGGGCGATTGCGCATCTGCCTCGGCCTGGGGTGGATGAAGGAAGAGATCGAGGCGTGCGGCGGTGACTTCGAGCGCCGCGGCAAGGTAGCCGATGAGGCCATCGCGGTGATGCGTTCACTCTGGGCGGGCAAGGAAGCAGTCGATTTCGACGGCGATTACTTCTCGTTCAAGGGTGCGTACAGCTGGCCGAAGCCGCACCGCGAATCCGGAGTTCCGCTCTACATCGGTGGACACAGTCTCGCTGCTGCTCGGCGAGCAGGCCGGTTGGGTGATGGTTTCCAGCCGCTGGGACTGGCCGGTGAAGATCTCGACAAGGCTGTAGCGGCGATGAAAGCGGCTGCGGTGAAGGCAGATCGAGATCCTGCCGACGTATCGCTGGTACTCGGTGCGACACTGCCCAGGCTCGACGAAGCGAAACTCGACTGGGCACGCGGGTTGGGAGCCGATCGAATCGTGTTGTCCGCGAGTCGTCGTGGCACGTCGCTGGAACTGATCATCGACGAAATGGCCGAATGCTCGAAGCGGCTGGGGCTGAGTAACTAGGAGTGCGGGCGTGACCGGCAGCCATCGGAGCGGCTGCCGGTCATTGCTGTAGTTATTGCTTGGTCAGCAATTTGCTCCGGAGCTTTGCGATCGTGTCGGCGTCAAGTTTCAGCACGTCCTGCGAAAACTTCTCCCACCCACCGAACTGGTCGCGAATCTTGTCGAGTACTGGCTGAATCTGGCTGGGACGCTGCTCCATCAACGGTTTCAACAGATCGACATCGATTCCTTTCGAAGACAGAAACGTGTAGGTCTGTTCGTTCTTGGCTTTGTTGTAGGTGTTCGACAGGACGAAGTCGTCGACGATGGTCTTGTCAGGAACACCCAGAATGCCGAGAAGTAGAGCTGTCATCAGTCCAGTGCGGTCTTTGCCTGCCGTGCAGTGGTAAGCGACTGCGGACTCGGAATCGGCGATGGTCCGTAGGGCTTGGGAATACCCAGTCATTCCGTCAGGCTTGGACAGTTGGTCGACGGCGCCGGTGTCGCTGATCCGGACGGCTTCACCGCCCCCGAGCACCTGCTCCACGATTGCAGGGTCACCAGATTTCAGGGCACTCGTAATCGCTGTGGCAAGAGCCTGAGTGCCGGCATCCAGGACTGCCGTGTTGACCACTTTCACGTTCGCGGGAACCTTGTCTGCTCCGTCCTTTGCGATCTCGCTGTCACCTCGGAAATCGACAACGGTCCGGATGCCTGCGTTCTCGATCGTTTGTTGATCGTCAGCAGTCAGATCGCTCAAGCGGTCGCCACGAAAAACCAGGCCCCACTTGACTGATCGGCCGTCGGCTGTCTCGTATCCGCCGACATCACGCACGTTGGCTGCGCCCTGCAGCGTCACGTGGCGGGTTGACGCGATGGTGGAAGTGCCGTCCTCGTCTATGACCTCGAAGTACCAGCGTGACAGTGGGTCGAGGCCGTCGACCTCAGTGGAGAAGCCGTCGACCGTGCCAATTTCCTTTCCTTCTGCGGCTGGGTTTTTCGGGTCGGTGGCGGCGAATACACGCACCTTTTCCGAGCCGCCGTGTTCCCAGACCAGTGAGTAGTGTCCGGCGGACGCTGATGTCACGTCGAGGTCGGTCGGCGTTTTCGCCGACTCGGCCTTGCTGCATGCGCCGAGTACGAGCATGAGTCCTGCCGCCGACAGCGCAAGAACTCGAGTTTTGCAAGTAGCCATGGGTCCTCCGAATCCAATTGGAAATCGGAGGCTACGCACCAGTGATCACTGTGTCGTGACCGTGTTGTGCAGAGCGGGAAAACTGCAGGCTGGAGTGCTTGTCGCCGATGATGATCAGGGATGGGCCAGCCCGTTCAGGAGCATCGCGCCGACAAAGATGGCACTGCTTGCGCGGGCGCTGCAGGACGGGTTGATCGCAATCGACGAACTCTGATCGAAGCGCGAGCGATCGGGTGCGTCGATCCGGGAGTCAGTCGAGGGCGGTGGCGTCGGTTGTCGGCGTCTTGGTGCCGGGAGTCGCTTCGATGTCGAGAACGACCTGGCTGTCGGTGGCTTCTTCGGGGAAGACGTACCGACGCATGGCCCACCAGCGGAAGGCCGTCGCCAGCAGGGTCCCGATGATCGATCCGCTGATGAAGTCCGCGAAGTTTTCCATCAACACCGACACCTCGGGTTGACGCAGATGGAACACGTACCGGGAGGTCCAGAGTGGTACCTGGTTGATGGCCAAACCGATACCCGCGACGATGAAGAACAGAGCGGCCTCGTGATGGCGCTGTCGACCACCGCGCTGCGCAAACGACCATTCGCGGTTGAGGACGTAGGACAGAACCGTCGCGATCAGGACCGCAAGGATGTTGGCCGTCACCGGGTGCTGAGGCAGAACCGTCCACTTGATGCCGAAGAACAGCACCGTGGTGACGATGAAGGCGATGCCGCCGACCACCAGGAACTTGAGCATTTCTGCGTGCGGCAGGACGCGCACGAGAACCCGCTCAGGAAGCCTATTGACCATCTTTTCGACAAACGCCATTGTTCGAGGCTAACCCTGAATACGACGGAGGGCACAAATCGTCGATGCCCGTGTCGGCAAGATCATCAGAATCCGTACCCGAGAATTGCGGGCTTCTGCGCGTTGAAAGCGAAGTCGAAATTCAGGATCTCCTGCGGATCGGACGCGTGGAGTCGGTGCGCCGCCGCGAAGGTCTTGGCCTGGTGCTCGCCCAAGTACAAGCTGCTCAGGACATCAGAGGGCATCGTGATCGCAGGCACCGCGTCAGTGGCCGCACAGGTGGCCTTGCCGCCCTTGACCTGAAGTGCGAAGGTTCCGCCGGCCTTCAGGAACGGATCTTCGACCTTGATGACGGTGTCCAGGTCAGCAGCATATTCACGAGCCTCGAGAGCCGCGGGAACGTCCATGATGCGCAGCCACAGTCGATCGGAGCGCGTCGTCGTCCGGGCAAGACGGTAGTCCGTCAGCATCAGCCGGAGAGGATCGGCAGGATGCTGGCGTGTCTCGATCCGGGTGACGAGGTCGAGGCCGCAGATCGTGCGCCACAGCGCCGCGTGCGCATCTTCGGTGATCGTCACGAACTCGTCGATCCGGGCGATGCTGTCGCGGCCCTCGCTCGTGTGCCGGTAAGCGATGTATCCGTCCGCGTGTGTCAGAAAGAACAGTCCGGAGGCGCCGTCACGATCCTCGGACGGGTCGGCGAACATATGGTCCCAGAGCGGTTGCGGACGGACCTGAGCGCCGGGTGTCTGCAGCCGCCAGCGGTCGTAGATCTCGGGAAGAAGCGTCGAGGCAGCTTTGATGTCGACGATGGACACGCCACCATTGTCGGGCACCTCGGGGCGGAATCGTGCGAAGCGGCGATCGAGGGTGATGCCTTCGCTGAAGGTGGCCGGGCCGTATCCGAAGCGGTTGTAGATGCCGGCCTCGCTGGCCGTCAGGGCCGCAAGTGGTGCTCCGGTCGACTCGATGTGGGCGTGAAGTGCAGTGAACATCGAGCGTAGGACACCACGTCGACGGTGAGTCGGGGCGACGGATACCCAGGTGATTCCGCGCGTGGGGAGTTGGCGTCCGCCGGGCACGGTGAATTCCATGTCGATTTCGATGGCCACGCCGACGGGTAGGTCACCGTCGACGGCGAGGATGATGTCCTCGGGCTTGTAGAGCGCCTTCGTCAGTTCGCTGACCGCGGGAGACGGGTGAAAACCGAACCCCACCGAGTCGAGTAGTTGGAGAGCCGGCCAGTCGCTCTCGGTAGCGGTGCGGATGGTGATCTTGTTTTCGGGGCTCACGTATATCGACTTTGGCATAGATTGCGTGAAGACGCACATGAATATCGGGGCTGACGTTTCCGCACCGGCTCCCAGGGGTACCGCCCGACGGACCAGTCCTGCGGCACGGAGAAAACCGATACGGAGAAACACTGTGGCGATCACCGACATCAAGGAATATGCCCATCTCACCGAGGAAGACGTCGAAGCGCTCGGGCGCGAGTTGGACGCCATTCGGCTCGACATCGAGGAGAAGCGCGGCGCGCACGACGCTCGATACATCCAGCGGACGATCGCGTTTCAGCGCTCTCTGATGGTGGCCGGCCGCATCGTCTTGTTCGCCAGCAAGAAGAAGCCTGCCTGGATTCTGGGGACTGCGCTGCTGGGGGTCGGCAAGATCATCGAGAACATGGAACTCGGCCACAACATCATCCACGGCCAGTGGGACTGGATGAACGATCCCGAGATTCACTCGAGCAACTGGGAGTGGGACAACACCTGCCCGTCCTCGGGATGGAAGCACTCGCACAACTTCACCCATCACAAGTTCACCAACATCGTCGGACTGGACAACGACGTGGGCTACGGAATCATGCGCGTCACGCGCGATCAAAAGTGGCACGCCGACTATCTCTTTCAACCGATCACGAATTTTGTGCTCGCGACCCTCTTCGAGTGGGGAGTGGCACTGCATCACCTCGAAACGGACAAACTCCGCAAGGGTGAGGTGAAGTGGTCCGAGAAATCGGACATGGCCAAGGACGTCGGTAAGAAGATCGCGCGTCAGGTGGCGAAGGATTACATCCTGTTCCCCGCCCTGACCGGCCCCGCGTGGAAGACCACGTTGACGGCGAACGTCGTTGCGAACCTCATCCGAAACTACTGGAGTTACGCCGTCATCTTCTGCGGGCACTTTCCCGACGGTGCCGAGAAGTTCACGCTCGAGGAATTCGAGAACGAATCGCGCGCTCAGTGGTACCTACGACAGATGCTGGGCTCTGCCAACTTTCATGCCGGTCCCGTCATGGCCTTCATGAGCGGCAACCTCTGCTACCAGATCGAGCATCACTGCTTCCCGGATCTGCCGAGCAATCGGTACTCGGAAATCGCGGTGCCGTTGCGCGACCTGTGTGACAAGTACGACCTCCCGTACACGACCGGGCCGCTGTGGAAGCAGTACGGATTGACTCTGCGCACCATCTGGAAGTTGTCGCTGCCCAACAGGTTTCTCTCGGCTTCCCAGGACGACGCTCCGGAGACGCACTCGGAGTTGAAGTTCCGCATCCGAGGCGGAATCAAGGAAGTGTTCGGCGTCGATCCGCAGACGGGTAAGCGGCGCGGACTGCGAACAGCGATCGCGATGGTCTCGAGCTGATCAGTTACCGCTTGTGCGCCATTGAACGAACCACGAGATCGCCGGTCGACTGGATTGCCTGCACCAGCACGATCAAGATCACGACTGCGACGAACAGCACCGGTGTGTTGAATCGTTGGTAGCCGTACTTGATTGCGAAGTCGCCGAGTCCACCGGCGCCGATGGCACCTGCCATGGCCGAGAAGCCGATCAGCATCACCGCCGTCAGGGTTGCTCCTGCTACCAATCCCGGAACGGATTCGGGCAGTAGCACCTTGGTGATGATGTCTTTGTCGGTGGCGCCCATGGACCGCGCTGCCTCGACGCGTCCGGAATCGACTTCACGCAAGGCGTTCTCGACGACGCGCGCAAAGAAGGGCACCGAACCGATGGTCAGCGGGACGATCGCTGCCGTGGCGCCGAGCGCTGTTCCGACGATCGCCCTCGTTGCCGGGATGAGGAGCACCAACAAGATGACGAACGGCAGCGAACGGCCGATGTTCACCACGGTGCCCAGAACCGAATTGAGGACGCGGTTGGGACGGATTCCGTCGGGCGCGCTCGCGTGCAACAGAACACCGAGAGCGATACCGATGATCACGGTGAGCACGAACGAGACACCGACCATGTAGAGCGTGTCGAGTAGGGCTTCCCATGCTTCGCCCAGGGAATCCTGCCAGGACGTCTTGTTCATGAGAACGTCACCTTCACTCCGCGCTGCGAAAGATGTTCTTCGACAGACTTTCTTGTCTCTTCGTTGCTGACGAGTCCCGTGTGCGAGGCGAACTCCACGCGAAGGCGACCGACCTGATGGGATCCGATGTCCTCGATACCGCCGGAGATCACGGTGACGTCGACATCGAGATCGCGCGAGAGTTGGGAAATCACAGGCGAGGTCGACAGCGAATCGACAAAGGTGAGGAGTGCCGGAATTCCGGTCGGGGACGTTCGCACCGTTCCGGCCGGCAGTAGCGCCTCGCCGAGGGGTGAGTCCGGGTCTGCGACCAGTTCGGTGAGCGTTCCCTCGTCGACGATGCGTCCCTGGTCGATCAGGGCGGCGCGGTGACAGATCCGTCGAACCACGTTGAGCTCGTGGGTGATCAGAACAATGGTCACACCCAGACGTCGATTGAGGTCGGCGAGCAGGTCGAGGATCGAATCGGTCGTATCCGAGTCGAGGGCGCTCGTGGCTTCGTCGCACAGGAGGACATCGGGAGAAGCCGCCAAGGCCCTCGCGATCCCGACCCGTTGTTTCTGTCCGCCGGACAGTTGCGAAGGGAAGGCGTCACGTCGGTCTTCCAGGCCGACCAACTCGATCAGCTCGTCGACGCGGGCACGGCGATCTGCCCGCGAGTATCCCGCCACTTCGAGAGGGAAGGCGATGTTGGCGGCGACCGAACGGGAATGCAGCAGGTTGAAATGCTGGAACACGACACCGATCCGCTTGCGTGTGTCGCGCAGTTGCGCTGGGCTCAACGCGGTCAGATCGGTGTCGCCCAACAGAATCCGGCCACTGGTCGGGCGTTCGAGCAGGTTGAGGCAGCGCAGCAAAGTCGACTTGCCGGCGCCGCTTTTGCCGATGATGCCGAAGATTTCGCCGTCTTCGATTTTCAGGGATACGGAATCGAGTGCATGCAGAACTTGTGTGCCGCTGCGGTATTCCTTGGAGACCGATTCGATCGAGAAGACCATGACGGGTCTCGATCAGGTAGCGCTGGCCGGAATGACCGAGCCCTGGTAGGTCTGCTCGATGAACGTCGCGACGTCGGCGGACGTCAATGCCTCGGCCAACTTCTGTACTCGCGCATCGTTTTCGAGCGAGGTGCGTACGGTCAGGACATTGGCGTACGGGTTGCCCTCGGCCTTCTCGAGCACCAGGGCGTCCTTGGCCGGGTTGAGGCCACCTTCGATTGCGTAGTTGCCGTTGATGATTGCGAGATCGACATTTCCGTCGTCGAGCGTGCGCGGCAGCTGCGGGGGATCGACCTGGGTGAACGTGAGTCCCTTGGGGTTGTCGATGATGTTCTTCTCGCTGATCTGCGTGATGTCGGTGCCGGGGGCGCCCAACTGCTGATCGAGCTTGATCAATCCGGCCTGCTGCAGCAGGTACAGCCCACGGGCGAAGTTCGTCACGTTGTTGGACAAAGCGACCGTTGCGCCCTGGCGCAGGTCGGCCACGTTGGTGACCTTCTTGGAATATGCACCGAGGGGCTCGACGTGGACCTTCGCCACGGCGACCAGGTCGTCGACACCCTTTTCCTTCGACCACGATTCCTGGTACGGCACGTGCTGGAAGAAGTTGGCGTCGGTGTCTCCGGCTTCGAGCACCTCGTTGGCGTCGAGATCGCCGGTGATCTCGCTGACCTCGATCTTGGTGTCACCGAGCAGGCCCTTTTCTTCGACGAACTTCAGGATCTCGGCGTGCGGAACCGAAGAAGCGACGATGCGAAGAGGTGCGTTCTCGTCGGAGGAGTTGTCGCTCGAGCACGCGGCTACGGTTCCGACTGCGACGGCGGCCACTGCGAAGGCAGCGAGGAATCTTCTGGTGCGCGAGCGTGACATGTGAATCTCCAAGACATAGCCGAACGCACGCCGAGATGGCGTGACAGTTGCTGAACGCTAGCCCGGTAAACCTCCCGTGAGGAGATACAGAATCACCGCGATTTTTTCATGTACCTATTGTCCGAGCAGGATGACCGGAACGTCCTCGGCAAAATCGACTACCAGTTCGCGACGCGAGAACAGCCAGGTGCCGTCGACCTTTTGGAAGCTGTCCTGGTAACGGATCTCGATCCGGTTGTCCCGGTGGCCCTCGCCCCGCGGATAGATGTGGTGAGCGGAGCAGTAAGCCTCACCGTGTGCGGTGGTGGGGCCGTCGAGGTCGAGGATCTGCTGCTCGACGATGTGCCGGGTCGAGTGCAGATGTGAGACGGCATCGACCACCGAACTACTGACGACGGTGTTCCCACGTATCTCCGTCGGCGCATCCGTTCCGTTCAGTGCCGGCGGCAAGACGAATGCCACGTCGTCAGTGAAGAGAGCCGCAAGTGCAGTGGTGTTTCGGCGGTCGACGGCCTGTGCGTACCTGGCGGCCAAGTCGGTGAGAGCGACGCGATCCGAGGAGTCCATGCGCATATCTCACCCTATGTGACGCCGCTCATGTTTCGGCTTCCCGCTCATCGAGACACTCACAGCGCCCACCTGGGCATCTGGTTAGCGTCCAGGCCAAGAGTTGCCAGCCATGAATGCCATAGGAGAAACAGCGATGGATCTGAGGGAATCGCCCGAGCAGCAGGAGCTCCGCAAGGAGTTGCGCGCGTACTTCGCGGCGCTGCTGCCGGAAGAGAAGCGTCGCGCGGCCGGCGAGCAAGGTGTGGGTGGCGAGTACTTCCGCGAGATCGTGAAGTTGCTGGGCAAGGACGGTTGGCTCGGTATCGGCTGGCCCAAGGAATTCGGTGGACAGGGACGCTCCATCGAAGAGCAGTTCGTGTTCTTCGACGAGGTTCAGCGCGCAGGTCTGCCGTTTCCCTTCGTGACGGTCAATACCGTCGGACCGACGTTGATGAAGTACGGCACCGAAGAACAGAAGGAACGTTTCCTGCCCGGCATCCTGGCCGGCGACATCGTCTTCGCAATCGGGTACACCGAGCCCGAGGCCGGCACCGACCTTGCGTCACTCAAGACTCGTGCGGTTCTCGACGGTGACGAGTGGATCGTCGACGGCAACAAGATCTTCACCAGTGGCGCCAACACTGCCGACTACGTGTGGCTGGCCTGCCGCACCGACGCGGATGCCCCCAAGCACAAGGGAATCTCGATCCTGATCGTCCCCACCGAGGATGCAGGCTTCGAGTGGTCACCGATCAACACCGTCGGCGGCTTGATGGTGACGTCCACGTACTACTCCGGCATTCGAGTTCCGTCGAAGGACGTTGTGGGCGAGGTCAACGGCGGCTGGCAGCTCATCACGGCTCAGCTCAACCACGAGCGAATCGGCCTGGCGGCCATCGGTGGTCGCACGTACGGTCTGTGGAACCTGGTCCTGGACTGGGCCAAGGAAAACGGCGCCATCGACATCCCGTGGGTGCAACAGGACTTCGCTCGCACACACGCCAAGCTCGAGGCCATGCGACTGCTGAACTGGAAGATGACGGCAGCCGTCGCACAGGACACGCTCTCCGGAGCCGACGCCGGTGCCACCAAGACGTACGGGACCGAGACTCACGTCGACGTCTACCGCACCCTGCTCGGAATTCTCGGCTCCGCCGGTCGCATCCGCCCCGAGTCTCCGGGCGCTCTGCTTGCCGGTCAGATCGAGCAGATCTCGCGTCAGGGTGTCGTGAACACCTTCGGCGGCGGCGTCAACGAAGTTCTGCGGGACATGGTCGGCACCATCGGCTTGGGACTCGTTCGCGAAAAGAGGGTCAAGTGAGCGACATTTCGGCGCAACTCGACGCTTTTGTCGGCCAGACGCTTGTTCCCACCACCTGGGGGCCAGACGAGGTCAACATCCCCATGATTCGGCATTGGGCCGAGACCATGGGCGATACCAACCCCGTCTACCTCGACGACGACGCTGCCCGCGCCACCGGTCGTGACGGCGTCGTCGCTCCCGCTCAGATGCTTCAGGTCTGGATCATGCGGACCTTTACCGACAAGATGGCGGGCAACGACCCGTCGCAGGTGTGGACCGATCTGATCGCCACCCTCGACGCAGCCGGCTACAGCTCTGTCGTGGCCACCGATTCCGATCAGGAGTTCTTCGCCGAACTGCGCCCAGGCGATCGCGTTAACTACACCGAGGTCATCGAGTCGATTTCGCCGGAGAAGAAGACCGGCCTCGGTGTCGGACACTTCGTCACGACGCTCAAGACCTACCGCAACGGTGACGA
This sequence comes from Rhodococcus sp. OAS809, assembly GCF_040546695.1. Classification (NCBI taxonomy): domain Bacteria; kingdom Bacillati; phylum Actinomycetota; class Actinomycetes; order Mycobacteriales; family Nocardiaceae; genus Rhodococcus; species Rhodococcus sp. OAS809. The sequence goes on from NZ_JBEPOI010000002.1 coordinate 5,144,833, forward strand.
TCAGGTTGTCGGCACCCAGCGGTGGCGGACGCTGCGGTTCAAACCTCAGGAATCTGCTGCGCCCGAAGCTCCTCGTGCACTGCGCCCGCGTCCGGCTCTCAACGCGGACAACGCTTTCTGGTTCGAAGCAGCCAAGGAGCACCGTCTGGTGATCCAGCGCTGCACGTCCTGCAAGACGCTGCGTCATCCCACCGGCCCGATGTGCGGGGAGTGCCGGTCACTCGAGTGGGACACGATCAACGCGTCGGGTCGTGGCACGGTGTACAGCTTCGTGGTCAATCACCACCCCAAGATCGACGCGTTCGACTACCCGCTCATCGTTGCGGTAATCGAACTCGAAGAGGGAACCCGATTGATCGCCAACATGGTGGGTATCGCGCCCGAAGATGTCGTGGTCGACATGCCCGTGGAACTTGACTGGATCGACGCCGACCCGGATCTGACGCTTCCCGCGTTCCGGCCGGCCGTACGCGAGGAGCACTGATGGACTTCAATTTCAGCGAAGAGCAGGAAGCAATTCGCGCACTGGCCGACGAGGTCTTCACCAGCAAGGCAACGATCGAGCGCACCAAGGAGATCGAACTCTCCGCCGAGCGCGTCGACCGTGAACTGTGGCGCGAACTCGCGAGCACCGGGTTGCTCGGTATCGCCCTGCCGGAGGAGTTCGGCGGCGGTGGCCTCGGCTTGTCCGAGCTGTACGCACTGCTCGAACAGCAGGGACGTCACGTTGCGGCCGTGCCGATCTGGGAAACGACCCTTGCAGCATTGGCTGTCAACGAATTCGGCTCTGATTCCCTTCGCGCCGAACTCCTTCCGGGAGTTGCCGACGGCAGTCGATTCCTGACCGTCGGTCTCGAAGAGTTCGGTCCGTACACTGGCGGCGACCCACTGACCACGGCTGAGCAGGACGCCGACGGCAACTGGACTCTGACGGGTGAGAAGGCAGTAGTGCCGATGACTCACGTCGCGAACCTTGCTCTCGTTTCGGCAACCGCTTCCACTGGTACGGCACTGCTGCTGGTCGACCTGAGTGCCGAGGGAGTGACGCTCGAACAGACGCAGTCCACCAGTTGGGAGATCTGTGCCAACGTCACCTTTGCCGGTGCCCCCGCGCAGCTGATCGGTGCGGCTGACGGCACCACGGTTCCGTGGCTGATCGACCGCGTTCAGCTGGCATTGGCCGCAATCCAATGGGGCGTCGGCTCGGGTGCAGTCGCGCAGGCCGTCACGTACCTGAACGGCCGCAAGCAGTTCGGCCGTCCGCTGGCGACCTTCCAGGCCGTCAATCATCAACTCGCTGACTGCTACATCGATCTCGAAGCGATGCGCGTGACACTGTGGCAGGCCGCCTGGCGCATCTCCGAGGGACTGGATCTCGGCACCTCGGTACTGGTCGCCAAGTGGTGGGCTACCGACGGCGGACAGCGCGTCGTGCATCGCACCACGCATGTTCACGGCGGCATGGGCGTCGACACCGACTACCCGGTTCACCGTCACCTGTTGTGGGGCAAGCAGATTGCTGCCACCCTCGGTGGTTCCAGCTCCGATCTAGCGCGTCTGGGTGCGCAGCTCGCATCCGGTGTGGAGGTGCTCGCATGACCGTACTTGCCGGTCGCAGTTACGCAGACGTCGTTGTCGGAGAGGCATTGCCCGAGTTGGCGATCCCGCTGACCCGCACGTTGATCGTCGCCACGGCAATCGCCACTCGCGATTTTCAGGACGTGCACCACGATCCGAGCCTGGCCCAGGAGCGTGGCTCGAAGGATGTCTTCATGAACATCCTCACGAGCAACGGTCTTGTCGGTCGATACGTCACGGACTGGGCCGGATCTGCATCGACCCTGCGCCGCATCGCCATTCGTCTCGGGGCGCCCAACTACCCGGGTGACACCATGACGATGACCGGTGAGGTCGTGTCCAAGGAAGACGGAGTGGTCGTGGTCAAGGTGCAGGGTGCAAACAGCCTCGGCAACCATGCATCCGGCACCGTCGCAGTCGCTTTCAAGGAAGAGGAGAGGCCCTGATGGCGATCAGCCCACTCTCGGGAGCCGCCGCCATCGTCGGCATCGGATCCACCGAGTTCTCCAAGAACTCCGGCCGCACCGAACTGCAGTTGGCGTGTGAGGCCATCGTCGCGGCACTCGCTGACGCCGGTATCGATCCGTCCGAGGTCGACGGTCTGTCCACCTACACGTCGGAGACGAACGGCGAAGCGATCGTGGCTCGCAACTGTGGTCTCGGCGAGCTGAAGTTCTTCTCGCGCATTCACTACGGTGGCGGCGCTGCGTGTGCCACCGTGCAGCAGGCGGCCATGGCAGTTGCGACGGGTGTTGCCGACGTCGTGGTTTGTTACCGCGCCTTCAACGAGCGCTCCGGTGTGCGCTACGGCCTAGGGCAGCACGATCGCCCCATGGACAGCACCGCGGATCGCGCGGCATATGCGTGGATGACTCCGCAGGGATTGTCGACTCCCGCTCAGTGGGTCGCCATGTTCGCCCGCCGCTACATGCACCAGTACGGTGCGACGAGTGAGGACTTCGGACGAGTTGCAGTGGTGGCGCGCAAGCATGCCGCCAACAACCCGGCTGCTTGGTTCTACGAGCGTCCGATCACGCTCGAGGACCATCAGAACTCGCGCTGGATCGCCGAGCCGCTGCACCTGCTCGACTGCTGCCAGGAAACCGACGGCGGCCAGGCATTGGTCATCGTCTCTGCCGAGCGCGCAAAGGATCTGGCCAACAAGCCCGTCGTCATCAAGGGCGCCGCTCAGGGCAGTAGCAAGGATCAGCACATGATGACCAGCTACTACCGGCCCGACATCTCGGGTATCCCGGAGATGGGCTTGGTTGCTCGTCAGCTGTACGGCCAGAGCGGCCTGACACCGGACGACATCAACGCCGCGATCCTGTACGACCACTTCACTCCGTTGGTGCTTCCCCAGCTCGAAGAACTGGGCTTCTGCAAGCCAGGCGAAGCCAAGGACTTCATCCGCGAAGGCAACCTCGAGATCGGTGGACGCCTGCCGTCCAACACTCACGGTGGTCAGGTCGGCGAGGCGTACCTGCACGGTGTCAACGGAATTGCCGAAGGTGTGCGACTGGTGCGAGGCACGTCGACCAACCAGCCCGAGGGCGTCGAAAACGTATTGGTCACAGCCGGAACAGCAGTACCCACCAGCGGTCTCGTTCTCGGCGCTGTTTGAGAGAGGAAAAGACAGTGACAACTTCGGAAGCTGCGAAGACCGCCGGCGATTGGCGTGGAGCCGATCTCGGGACCCGCACCGTGTCGTACACCGAGCGCGACGCGATCCTGTACGCACTTGCCGTGGGCGCCAAGGCGACCGAGCTGGACCTCGTCTTCGAGGATCAGCTTCGGGTACTGCCGACCTTTGCTCTGACGCTGGCGCAGTGGGCTCCCGACGCTCTGGGTTCGGCGGGCGCCTTCGACACCTCGACGGCACTGCACGGCTCGCAAGAGCTGAAAGTGCTTGCTCCGCTTCCGCGTAGCGGTGACGTGACCTTGAAGGCTTCGGTCGGCGAGGTGTGGGACAAGGGCGCAGCGGCCGTGTTCGAAGTGAAGGTGGAGTGCGAATACTTCGTCGCGACCTGGTCACTTTTTGCCCCCGGTGCCGGTGGATTCGGCGGAGAACGTGGACCCTCACGTCCGGCGGAGCCGACCGGCGAGCCTTCGTTGACCGGTGTGCTGACCACAGCGGAGAACCAGACGGCGATGTACCGGCTCCTGGGCGACAAGCACCACATCCACATCGATCCCCAGGCTGCGGCGCGGATCAACCAGCCGCGTCCGATCATGCACGGCCTGTGCACGTTGGCCGCCAGCACACTCGAGCTTGCTCGGGTCGCCGGAGTGCATCCGGCTGATCTTGTCAGTCTCGAAGGTCGATTCGCTGCGGCGATCCATCCGGGTGAGGCGCCGTCCATCGTTGCGTGGGGAACTCCCGACGACCTGGCCTTCCAGGTCACCAAGGGTGATCAGGTAGCGATTTCCGGTGCACGAGTGAGCTTCTCCGCTCGCTAGTCCCTCCAGACTCAACTGCGGGGTGCTTGACCCCTCGTCGCGCCCCGCAGTTGTTCACACGAAGAAGCAGCCCCCGAGCGAATCCGCTCAGGGGCTGCTTCGTATTTGTTTCAATCCTGGTGGGTCGCCATGTAGCGAGCCGGGTACTCACCGCCGCCGTGAACGGCGATGTCGGCGCCGTTCACGTACGAGGAGAGCGGGCTCGCCAGGAACAGGCAGGAGTTGGCGATATCGGCCGGCACGGCCATGCGCTCCATCGGAATGGTCCTGGTGACCGCAGCGCCGCCGTCGGCGCCGTAGACCTCGGCGGCAGCCTCGGTACGGATCAGGCCGGTGGTGATGTGGTTGATCCGGACCTTCGGCGCCCATTCGAGGGCCAATGCCTTGGTCAGAACGAGGAGGCCTGCCTTGGCTGCGCTGTACGCCGCGGTTCCGGGCTGCGGGTCGATCGCCGAGACACTGCCGATGTTGATGATGGCGCCGCCGTCGTCCTGAGTCTGCATCACTGCATTTGCGGCCTGGGCAACGTTGAAGGGTGCCAACAGGTTCAGGGCCACGATCTTCTCGACGAAGCGGGGTGACACCGTCGCAGCGTCGGCGTCGGGGGAGCCGCCGGCGTTGTTGACCAGGACGTCCAGACGGCCGAAGCGCTCGACGGCATCCTGGACGAGGGCTGCGGCGTCGGCGGGATCGCGGACGTCCGTGGCGCGAAAGGCTGCGCTACGACCGTCGGCAGTGGGTAGGTTTTCGGGCTCGTTACGGCCACAGACCAGCACGTTCGCACCCGCGGCGAGGAAGGTTTCGGCGATGACGTAGCCGATGCCTTTGGTGCCGCCGGTGACGATCACCGAGCGTCCGCTGAAATCGACGGGGTTGGGCAGTGTCACGGTGGAGCCTTCCTGGTGCGGTGCCGAGCTGAATTGGCGCCCAATGTGATTGACGCGACGTGGTCGCACACCTTAGGGTCAAGCAAGTGCTTGGTTGTTTTGTAGGTCGAGTGTAGACGACAAACAGCGGCAGTCACCAGAATCGACCGGTCCCTCCCGCAAAAGGGACCTCTGCGTCGACGGACATTGGAGTAGTCACATGGGCAAGCTCGAAGGCAAAGTCGCACTCATCACCGGTGCGGGTCAGGGAATCGGGCAGGGGATTGCCCTGGCCTTGGCCAAAGAGGGCGCCGTGATCGCCGTTGCCGGCCGCACCGAATCCAAGTTGCACACCACGTGCGGACTACTGGCTGACATCGGTGCGCGCGGTGAGGCGGTGGTCTGCGACGTCAGCAAGAAGGACGACATCACCGACGCCGTGGACCGTACCGTCGAACTGTTCGGCGGAATCGACATCCTGGTCAACAACGCCAACGACTGCAAGCCCGGCCCACTCTTGAGCGTGCTCGACGAAGACTTCGAGCGTTCCTTCGCGACGGGGCCGCTCGCCACCCTGCGCATGATGCAGGCGTCGTACCCCCACATGAACAGTCGTGGCGGTGGCGTCATCATCAACATGGTCACCTCGGCGGCGGTGCGCTGGGATGCCAGTAACTACGGCGCTTACGGTTCCATCAAAGAAGGCATGCGCTCGTTGACCCGCGCTGCGGCCTGTGAATGGGGCAAGGACAACATTCGCGTTCTCAATGTTGCCCCGCACGCCAAGACTCCCGCGTTGCAGTGGTGGATGGACAAGAATCCCGAAGAGGCAGCGGCATTTGTCGCAGGTATTCCGCTGGGACGCGTCGGAGACCCCGAGACCGACATCGGTCGTGCCGTCGTCTTCCTCGTCAGCGAAGACGCCGGGTACCTCACGGGTGCCACGATCCCGCTCGACGGCGGCCAGTCGCGCTGGGGCTGACCGCCATCGACCCGATCAGGTCATCACGGCGCCGCCGTCGACGGCAATCGTCTGGCCGGTGACGTTGCGAGCCTTGTCACTGAGCAAGAAGGCGACCATCTCGGCGATGTCTCCGGGCGTCTGAGCTCGACCCATCGGAACCATCTGTGCGACAAAAGAATCGAAGACGTCAGCATCGGAAACATCTGTGAGCGAGGGATCGCGTCGACGCAGTTCCTTGATGGTTCGAAGCCACATGTCGGTGAGGATCAGGCCGGGCATGACCGTATTCGAGCGAAGTCCTCGAGTCGCACCGATCCGGGCGACGCTGTGACTCATCTCGATCACGGCGGCCTTCGACGGTCCGTAGTGCGCGAGCATGTCACCGCCCAAGCGGGCACCGATCGACGCGATGTTGACGATCGCTGCCGGACCCTCGGTTCTGCTCACGAATTCGCGGCACATCAGGAAGCTGCCCTTGGTGTTCACCGCAAAGGCGTTGTCCCACTGGTCTTCGGTGATCTCGAGGAACGGAGTGAAGACGCCGATTCCGGCGCCGTTGACGAGTGCAGTCGGGCTTCCGGCCGATGCAGCCACGTCGAAGGCGTTCTTGACGTCACCTTCACGTCGAACATCGCATCGTGCCGTGTGGACTGCTACGCCAAGGCTTTCCAGGCGTGCTGCGGTGTCGGCGAGTGCAGCCTCTTCGATGTCGAGGAGAAGCAGGGTGCCGAAGTCCTCCGCAAGGCGCTCGGCAATAGCGGCGCCCAACCCGGCAGCTGCGCCGGTGACAATGGCTACGGGCGCGCTCACGGCAGGTGCGTTTCGAGCAGTGGGGCAAGCAGTTCGGCTGCGCGCGCCGCCGTGATGACCTCGCTCGGGTCCACCTTGGTCACGACTTTCGAAGCAGAATCTTCGTAGACATGCTCACCGATGAGTCGCCCCTGCTCGTCGTACGGCCAGACAAATGCCAAGGTCCGACGCACGAGATACCAACCGTCGGGGTCGATGTCCGACGACTGTTCGGGGGCTGCGGGGGTGGATCCACCCGATTCGTGCACCGCGCCGAACACCCCGTCTCCCAGAATCGATCCTGGGACGAATTGACTGAAGAGAGTCTCACCCGAGAATCCGCTGTCGGAGACCGCGAAGTCGGACTGTCCGGTCCACATGACAAGGGTGTCCGTCTCGGCGAGTGACTGGTAGAAGTTGGTGACGGCGTCCATGCCGTCGAGGACAATCGACTGCCCGTCTTCGAACAACCGGTAGACGGGTTCTTCGACGGTCATGTCGGGCGAGAGGATTTCCTTGTAACGACCGGAGACCTCGAGCAATGCGTGGCGCCGGTAGTTTCGGAGGATCTTCTGGTGCCGCGGATTGTCGATGGTTTCCAATTGCTTTTCGACGCCATCCATCATGTGGACGAATTCGTGCTCGTACTTGCTCATCACATCTCCTGGTTTCGCGGATTCGGCGGGCTGTCCGGATCTGCGACAACTGTGACCTGACGTGGCATTCGCTGTACATGTAGAACTTCGTTCGACAATTGCCGGTTTGCTTAACTCCGCTGTTCAGATACCGTGATGGTCATCACTTTGCTGGCGAACAGCGGCCTAAGACAACCGAATGGACGGTAATGAAAAAGGCGAGAAGAGGTGAAGATCTGAATCTGCGGTTGGTGTCCTCGTTGCTCGTCGTCGTGGCGGAAGGGCACTTCGGCCGAGCGGCAGACCGGTTGTTCGTCACGGCGCCTGCTCTCAGTCAGCAGATTCGTCGACTCGAGGAACAGGTGGGTGTCGAGTTGGTTGATCGCAGTTCGCACCCGGTGGTGCTCACCGCCGCGGGTGAGGTGTTCGTCGCGGATGCGCGGCCCGCTCTCGAGTTCGCCGTTCGCGCGATGAACGGGCTCGACGCACTCGAGCGTCGGCGGGCCAGGCGGTTGCGGATCGGATTCATCAACGGGGCGGCCGGAAGTTTGGGACGTGCGGTGATCGATTCGTTGCATGCGGAGGTGGAGCTGGTCCAATTGGACTGGTCCCAACAGGTTTCCGCGGTGGCGAGCGCGACCGTCGATGCCGCCTTCGTGCGCCCTCCACTGCCGGTGCTCGACGGTGTGGTGCTCGAACGGATCGGCGTCGAACCGCGGGTGGTGGCCCTGCCTCGAGGACACCGACTGGCGGGCCGTACGAGTATCGAGATTTCTGAAATAGATGGGACTGTGCAGGTTTCGAGTGACGGTGCGCCACCCGAATGGGTGAAATGGTGGTCGGTGGACCCGCGCCCGAGTGGTGTACCCGTCCGGTACGGTCCCTCTGTCCGCACGATGGACGAAGCGCTCGAGGTTGTCGCCAACGGTCGGGCGGTGGTGATAACGGCAGCAACCATTGCCGAGTACTACACCCGCTCGGATATCAGTTTCGTGCGCATTTCCGACATCGAGCAGTGTTCGATCGATCTGTGTACCCGCGAGGGCGACAGCAGTCTGGCAGTGATCGAGCTACGCAAAGCTGTTTCAGCCCTCGGTGCCGACAGGTGATTGCCGTGTCCTGATGTGATGCGCATGTACTCGGATGGAATATGCATTCTTGCCGTCTTCGTTTTAGTCGGTTAGACTAAAAACATGATAACGATCAGCACGGCACTTGAAATCGTCGAGGCAGCACGAGTTTCGGCCGATGTGTTCGGGGGAGACTCCAGCGATCTCGACTCCCGCCGCGCTGCAAAGCGTCGTTTTCATCGGCTCGCCTCAGCCATTCATCCGGACCGGGCGAAGCCCGAAGATCGGGTGCGATACTCGGCCGCAACATCTCGATTGAACGAGCTTTACCGCAGTTGGACAGCGGAGTTCGAGCCGGCAGATTCTCGACCCGTTTATGTCGGCGAGCGGGGCGAGTACATGTTGGGTGGACTGGTAGCGCGCGGCTCGGTCGCTAACCTGTACCGGTCCGATGCCGGTGTCGTACTCAAGATTCCGCGAAACCCTCGGGCGAACTCGATGATCGAGGCCGAACGGAATGTGCTGACGGACATCGAGAATTCGTGCGAAGCCGGTTGGGCAGTCTCGTACTTCCCGCGATTGATCGATCAAATCACCCATGTGGGCAGCGGCACGAGACGTCAGATCGATGTGCTGGACGATCTGACCGAAGGTTTTGTGAGTCTCGCCGACGTCCGTGAGGCGTATCCGGGTGGCCTCGATCCACGGGACTGGGCGTGGATGCACCGACGGCTACTTCGGGCTCTGGCAGCAGCTCATGCGACTGGTTGGGTGCACACCGCGATTACCGCGGAGAACGTGCTGATCGAGCCTGATCGGCACGGGGTGGTGCTGGTCGGCTGGTCCTTTGCCACCCGTACGGGCAGCCGCCCGGTGGCGACGATCGGTTCCGATCGTGATTCGTACCCACCGGAACTCGGCGAAGGAGCGTCTCCGGCCTGGGACGTCTACATGGCTCATCATTTGATGCTCCGAATGCTGGGCGAGCAGACCCACGAACGGATGAAGGTGTTTGCCGACGGCTGCATGCAGGACAACCCGAGATTGCGTCCCGACGCGGTCGACCTACTGGGTGAGTTCGACGAACTCCTCGATCTTCTCTATGGCCAGCGGACATTTCGTCCGTTCGCCGTTCCATCCACGAAAGGACAGTGATTGTCATGGGCTACGGATACTGGGACGACAACACCTATTTGGCGGGCAAGACTTTTCGTGCCGCACGCGGTGTCGACGATTTCGGTTACACCGATTCGCTTCGGTCGCGTCCGCGAAGCAGTTGGAAAGCGGACCCGACCCTCGACCCCTTCGGCGTCGACAAGCGTGAATGCCGAGACTCGGCCGGGCACCCCGATTCTCTCCCGATAGCAGTGCTTTTCGATGTCACCGGCTCGATGGGCGCTGTTCCTCGAATCATGCAGGACAAGCTCGGAAAGCTGCACGGGCTGCTGCAACGCAAGGGATACGCGGATGATCCGCAGATTCTGTTCGGTGGTATCGGCGACGCCGATTCCGATCAGGTGCCACTACAAGTCGGCCAGTTCGAGTCGGGTAACGCGATGGACGAGCAGCTTCGGACCATCTTCCTCGAGGGCAACGGTGGTGGACAGAAGTCGGAAAGCTATGAATTGGCAGCATATTTCATGGCGCGCCACACCAGTACGGATGCCTGGGAGAAGCGCGGAAGGAAAGGCTACCTCTTCATCATCGGCGACGAGCTGAACAAGCCGCGGCTCTCGGCTCGTCACATCCGTTCGGTGATCGGCGACAAGGTACGTCAGGACGTATCGGTCTCGTCGATCTACCGTGAACTCGAAGAAAGATGGAATGTCTACTTCGTTCTGCCAGATCAGTCGTCGTACTTCAACGATCCGGAAATCGCGGATCACTGGAAGAAGTTGCTCGGTGAACGCTTCGTCAAACTCGACGACCCCGCTGCGGTGTGCGAACTGATCGCGCTGACGGTCGGAATCGGTGAGGACCGCATCGACCTGCGTGACGGACTGGCGGATCTCCGCGACATCGGTTCAAGAGCTGAAGCCGAGACCGTCGGCAAGGCTCTCGCTGTGATCCCAGGGCGCAGCACCGCGACGGTGGCCGGGTTGCCCCACGATCTCGGAACCGATACGGACGATGTCGATTTCGCATAGAAGGAGAGCATGATGGAGCCGTTCGAAGACCGCGATATCGTCGTCGTAGACCTCGGGTTCGGAGATGCGGGGAAGGGAGCAACCGTCGATTGGCTTTGCTCCGACCAAGCCGATTTGGGTGTGGCCGCAGTGGTCCGGTTCAACGGTGGGGCACAGGCAGCGCACAACGTGACGGTCGGCGAGCGCCACCACACGTTTTCGCAGTTCGGTTCGGGAACGCTGTCCGGCGTCCCGACGTTTCTCTCGAGATTCGTGTTGGTCGAGCCCATCGCGCTCGCCCGGGAGGCGCGTGCTCTGGAAGCGCTCGGAGTTCGAAATCCGTTCGATTTGATACGGATCGACGCGCGCGCATTGTTGACGACGCCGATTCACGTGGCCGCCAACAGGGCTCGTGAGGATGCTCGCGGCGGTAACCGACACGGCTCGTGCGGCAAGGGGATCGGTGAGACCGCGGCGTATGCGCTCGAAGTTGCGAATGCGCCTACGGTGGGAGACTGCCGGCGACCTGACTCCTTGCGTCGTAAGTTGTCGACGATGGCCACATTTTACGGACCGTTGATCGCGGAGAGTCGCCACGGTTTTCCGCCGATCGACGACATGGTCGACATGTACGCGGAATTCGGTGCCGTCGTGGACATCGCCGACCCGGATGCGCTGGGCGCGTTGGGTGCCCGTGGTCGTCTGGTATTCGAGGGGGCACAAGGTGTCCTTCTCGACGAGTGGCGGGGGTTTCACCCACACACCACGTGGTCGACGGTCGAACCGTCCAACGCGCGAGCGATGATCGACGAGTTGGGCCGGGACAGTTACGTACTCGGCGTCACCCGCACGTACATGACACGACACGGAGCTGGGCCCTTCCCGACGGAGGATCCGGAGCTGGCGAAGGTGTTGCCCGAGCTGCACAACGGGACGGGTGAGTATCAAGGCGGATTCCGGATGGGCCACCTCGACGAGTTGTTGTTGCACTACGCAATCGAGGTGAGCGGTGGCGTCGACGGTTTGGCGCTTACTCATCTCGACGCGATGGATCGCGCGCGGGCTGCAGGCGTCCCGATCCACGGGGTGCACGCGTACGAAGGATTGCCGTTCGTTCCCGTCGGAGAGTGGAAGGATCTCGATCACCAGCAGGCGCTGACAGATTCCCTGAAAGCCGTAGGGGTCGTGCCGAAGGAACTTCCGGCCGACCCGGAGGATTTCGCCCGGTATCTGAGCGAGGAAATGGGTGCGCCGGTAGTGCTGACCGCGAACGGTGCCGACCGGGTCGATCGTCAGATGCGATGCCCAGTGCCTGCATGATGGACGGTGTGGACCAGTCACTTGTCTCGATCGATGTCATCGCGCTCCGGTTCGGCAATCCGGAACCCGGGATGTTGCGATTTGCCGTCACTCCGCGGCAAGCGGAGCCGTACACCGGGCAGTTGGCGCTGCCCGGTGTACTGCTGGGCGCCGGTGAGCGGTTGCAGGACGCCGCCAGGCGAGCCGTGACCACCAAGCTCGGAATTCCCGACGAGAAGATCCTCGTCAGCGGTCAATTGACCGTGTTCGACGAACCCAATCGCGACCCCCGCGGTCCGACGCTCTCGGTGACCATGTGGGCAGTGATCTCGTCGGACGAGGTGCCGGGTTCGGCCGAATGGGTGAGCTGGGACAACCCGGGGGACCTTGCGTTCGACCACAATCGGATAGTCGCCGATACCCGCCCGATCCTTGCTGACACCCTGTTGTGGCGAGATCAGGCATTCACGCGGGCACTACTGGGTCCGTCGTTTCCGGCGTCGTACGCGCTGGCGGTGGCGGAGGAGCTTTCCGGTGTGCGTCCGGACCCGGGCAACTTGAACCGGACGCTCAAAGCGTTGCCAGGGCTGGAACGTACGGACGAACGAGTCCGGGTCAGTGCCACCGGGCGACCCGCGGTGGTCTGGGCGTGGACCGAAAACAGCTGACCTACCTCAGAAGTTGCCCCGCGCGGCCTGCTCACGCTCGATCGCTTCGAACAGGGCTTTGAAGTTTCCCAGTCCGAATCCCAGTGAGCCGTGGCGTTCGATGATCTCGAAGAACACGGTGGGACGATCTCCGATCGGCTTGGTGAAGATCTGAAGAAGGTAGCCGTCCTCGTCGCGGTCGACGAGGATACCTCGCTTCTGCAATTCCTCGATCGGAACTCGAACCTCTCCGATACGCGCGCGCAATTCGGGATCCTCGTAATACGAAGCCGGAGTAGAGAGAAACTCGATTCCTTCGTCGACCAGAGCATCGACTGCTCCGAGGATGTCGTTGGTCGCAAGCGCGAGATGCTGAGCGCCGGGACCTTGATAGAACTCGAGGTACTCGTCGATCTGTGACCGCTTCTTCGCGATGGCAGGTTCGTTGAGTGGGAACTTGACTCGGTGATTGCCGCTCGAGACGACCTTGCTCATCAGCGCGGAGTAGTCGGTGGCTATGTCGCCGCCCACGAACTCGGCCATGTTGGTGAATCCCATGACCCGGTTGTAGAAGTCGACCCACTGGTCCATCTTGCCGAGTTCGACATTGCCGACGACGTGGTCGAGGGCCTGAAAGATTCGCTTGGGCGCGCCGTCACGCTTGCGGTACGACGACGTCCGTTCGACGTATCCGGGAAGGTACGGGCCGGTGTAGCGGGAACGGTCGACGAGGGTGTGCCGAGTCTCGCCGTACGTCGCGATGCTGGCCAGGCGAACGGTGCCGTGCTCGTCGGTGACGTCGTGCGGTTCGCTCAACACCGTCGCACCTTGGGTGATGGCGTGCGCGATGCACTTGTCCACGTCAGGGACGCTGAGCGCGATGTCGCGGATGCCGTCGCCATGACGGCTGTGATGCGCGATCAACTCGCTTGTCGGATCCACAGCACCTTTGACGACAAAGCGCACGGCACCGCTCTTGAGTACAAACGCGTGGTGGTCGCGGTTTCCCGTCGACGGGCCTGAATAGGCCACCAATTCCATGCCGAATGCGGACTGGAAGAAATGTGAAGTCTGCGTGGCGTTTCCGACGATCCATTCGAGGCCGTCCCAACCACTCACCGGGAAGGGATCGTGATCGCTGTCGTACTCGACCAGTCCGACCAGCTGGCGTAATTGCTCCAGATCCAGGCCGGCCAACTGTTCGTCGTCGGTGAGAGTCTGTTCGACGGTCATGGTGAGTCCCCTCTGAGTGCGATGTACACAGCGCGGTGCTCGAGTCATGTTCGGCACTGCCAGTACAAACAGATAAGTCCTTCAGAGGTTGGGTAGTCAATGGAGGTAGTTGAAAGTAGACACAGCGCCGGAATGCGAAGATGGTGGCACTGTTTTGTAGGCAATTTGCATAGTTGAACGACGAGTGGAGCGGACGTGAATCTCGACGCAGTGGATCTGGCTCTGTTGGACGCGATGAACAAGCACCCGAGAGCCGGTGCGTTGGAGCTTTCGCGTCAGGTCAAGGTTGCGCGGGCGACAGTGCAGGCGAGATTGAAAAGGATGGAAGATGCGGGCGTCATCGCCGGATACGCGCCGCACGTCAATTTGGCTGCAGCGGGTTTCGGAGTACAAGCATTCGTGACTTTGCAGATCGCCCAGGGGGCGCTCGACACCGTCACCGCGGAACTCGAGGCAATCCCCGGTGTGCTCGAAGCCTTTGCCACCACCGGCTCCGGCGACGTGCTGTGCCGGATTGCCGCTGCGTCGCACGAGGATTTGCAAGCGACGCTGCTCGAACTGAATCGGTCGGGGATAGCCACCCGGTCGACCAGCGTCATGGTTCTCTCGGTTGTGGTGCCGCTCCGGTCGATGCCCCTTCTACAGACTCTGCAGTCGGAGCAGACGACCAAGGCCCCGGCGTACCGACGAGGCGGTCAGTCTCGCTGACGACCCGGAGCCCAGAATCCCAGAACGATCGCGGATACCCACATGATCGCAGCGAGCGTGAGTGCTCCTTGATCCATGCCTTTGATGAAGGCTTCACGGGCGAATTCGGCCAACTGGGCACCCTGCGGCCCGGCTGCTTCGGCGACGTGGAGAGCGGCGGCCAGAGAACCGGATACCGGCTCCTTGGCCGGTTCGGGTAGCAAGTCGACCGCGGGCTGGACGTGATTTCCGTAGCCGGCGGCGAGGATACTTCCCGCCAGTGCAACGCCGATGGCGGAGCCGATCTCACGGGTTGCGTCGTTGACTGCTGAGGCAACCCCCTGTTTGGAGTCCGGTGCGTTGGAGACGATGGCAGCAGTGGCGGGGGTTGTCGACAAACCCAATCCAATGGCGGCCACTACCAAGGGAACACAGACTTCGGCATAGGTCGAACTGGCATCCAAGCGCGTCAGGAGTGCAATTCCGGTTCCGAGGAAGGCGACACCGGTTGCGGTGAGGGCGCGAAGGCCGATACGCGGAATCAGTAGGGGCGCAACCACGGACAGGGCCATCACCGGCACGGCGATCGGCATGAGGGCGAGCGCCGATTGCAGGGGGGAGTAGTCGAGCACCAGTTGGAGATACTGCACGATCAGGAAGAACAAGCCGAAAGTCGCCAGGAATTGCAGGGTCAGTGACGCTGCGCCGCTGCCGAATGCACGATTGGCAAACAGTCTGACGTCCAGAAGTGGGTGGCGAGTGCGTAATTCGACCCAGCTGAAGATTGCTGTCATGGCAATTCCGCCGACCAGCAACGCGAGAACTACCGGATCGAGCCAACCACGGGCCGGCGCCTCGATCATCCCCAGGACGAACAGTCCGATCGAGCCGGCGATCAGCGCTGTACCAGGTAGATCGAGTGGAGTTGCCTCCGTGTCCTTCGACGTCACGATCGTGAACGACACCACGAGGATGAGGACCGAGACGACGGCCAGGCTGACGAAAATCGAATGCCAGGACCATTTTTCGAGGAGTAGCCCGGAGACGACGAGTCCGGCGATTGCACCGGACCCTGCGACGCCGGACCAGACTCCGACGGCGCGGGCACGCTGCGCCGGCGGGAAACCTGCAGTGAGTAGAGACAGCGTCGCCGGCATGACAAATGCGGCGCCGACGCCGGATATCACGCGGGAGACGATGACCCACGACGGTTCGTCCGCGAAGACCGGAATCGACGAGCCGGCAGCAAAAACGAGTAGTCCGAACATGAGCAGTTCTCGTCGACCGTATCGATCGCCGAGTGCGCCCGCCGGCAACAAGAGACAAGCCAGCGTGAGCGTGTACCCGTCCACGATCCACGTGAGCTGGCTCTGTGTTGCACCGGTATCGCGGGCCAAGTCGGGAAGGGCCGTGTTGAGAGCGGCCATCGCTGCGACGACCAGCGCGACGGCGCAGCACGCGACCGTCAGCATCCAGATCTGTCGGATGGTCCACGTGGACTGTTCGAGCGTCGTATCGCTACTCACGAAACCTCCCGATAGAAACAAGACCATCAGTATCGTTACAAGAACAGCAGTTCCACAACCCCCAAGTGGGTATAACTGAAGTTGTGACGGTGGGAATCGACAAGCAGGGAATCGAACAGCAGGGAAACGACGAGGACCCGCGCAAACAGCGTTCCAGGTCCAGGTTGCTCGACGCAGCGACCACGCTGCTGGCAGAAGGCGGCGTCGACGCCGTGACGATCGATGCCGTCACCAAGTTGGCCAACGTCGCGCGTGCGACGCTGTACCGCCATTTCGACAGCGGCACGGAGTTACTCGCCGCGGCATTTGCACGTCTACTGCCGCCGGTGCCGGAGATGTCCGGTGAAGGCGATCTCCGCGCGCAGTTGCTCGAGTTGTTGACCAGTCAGGCCAAGGCCATCGAAAGCGCACCGATCCAGGTGACGGCGATGTGCTGGCTCGGCTTGGGGCCGGAACTGAAGGGTTATTCGAGCGTCGATGCCCTGTCCACGGACAAGCCCGAATTGCGATCGCTGCGCCAGACGGTTTTCGAGCAGTACCGACACGCGTTCGATCGGATCCTGCGCTCGCCGGACGCGATCGACGCGTTGGGGGAGTACGACTACGACGTCGCACTTGCTCAGTTGGTCGGACCTTTGGTGCTCACCAAGCTGGCCACGCTGACGCCTCTCGGGGAGGCTGCGTGTGAGCAGATCGTGGACGACTTTCTGGCTGCACGCGGAGTGTCGAGCTGAGAGCTCACGGCTCCAGATTGCGGCGTAGCACGTACTGCTCGAGCCTGTCGATGCCGCGCACTCGTCGCGGACGTAGGTGCCGCAGTTTGAAATTGGCGTCCGAGCCGAGTTGGGTGGCCAACTCGGAGTCGATCAGCACGGTGCCGGGACGAGCAGAGCTGGTGAGACGCGCGGCCTTGTTGACCACCGAACCGTAGAGATCTCCGAAGCGAACCAATGTCGGCCCCATGGCCAGACCCACCCGAAGCTGCGGATCGTCGTGATCGGCGAGGACCGCCTGCTGGATCTGCAAAGCGATCTCGGCGGCGTGGTGGGGACTTTCAGCGGCAAACATGACCTCGTCACCGACGGTCTTGACCACCCAGCCGTAGTTGCGACCGATGATTTCGGTGGACGCGGACTCGAACCGCTCGAGCAGATCGTTGAGTTCGGCGGAGTCGAGGCCGCGGGTCAGCGAGGTGTACCCGACGATGTCGGCGAAACCCACGACCAGAACACGACTCGCTACTTCTTCGCCCGGGTTTCCGACGTTGCGGCCCGTCGACGACGCGACGTGGCGCTTCCACACGTACGTCTGCAGAGATTCGACAGCGGGAATGATCTCGGCGCCGAGGCGCAGAACGATCTTCCGGATCGCTTCGGGCTCGTGATCTGCCGAGTCGGCGAGCTGGTCGATGATGTGTGTGCTGATCAGCGAGACCTGCCACTCAGCCAACCTCGACATCGACTGCCCCAGTGAACGGGCGGCAGCCACCTCACTGCTCTGCGAGATGACTCCTCGATTGACCATGTCGATGATCGTCTTGAGGGCGTTGGCGTCTTGCTGGGTGAACATGACGGCGTCGGGATCCTCGTCGACGGCAAAGCCCATCGCGACCCACAAACGATCGGCACGCTCGCGTGTCACACCGGCGAATTCCGCGATCTGCGATTGCGTGAAGCAGCGCGGTCCGCCGAGGAGGGACTCCTCGATGTCGGCTTGAATCCGGCTGAGCAGATGAGCATCGACGTCGACCGGATCAGCGGTGTGAGGTTCGGCAACGTGAGATTCAGCAGGGGCGGGTTCGGTGACCTCGTCGATCCACTCTGACTCCGAACTGCTCACCGTGCTCCTTATTGCCGCAACGAATTTCTGTCCACCATCTTCCACGCGGTGCCCCGAGAACAGTACTGAATTGGCCGAACCGTCTACGGATCCTCGGGCTCAGGCGGGCGGTGAGAGTCAACACGTCGGTGGCTTGTGCAAGAGTTGCCCCGAGAAAAGCACTGTCGATACCGAAATGCACGAGATACTTCTGAAAGGACCTGCGCATGCCACCCCGTAGACGTTCCGGCGCTGCCGCATCAACGCCGGATCACCTCACTGCGGACAATCTGGCAGCGCTCGCCACGGCTGTCGCCGAAGGCAAGCGCGCCACCGTCTATCTGCGCGAGGCGACTCCCAGCTTGGGGATCGAAGCCGGTACCTCGGCGAAAGTCGTGTCGGTGGACGGCAACACCGTGATGATCCGCCCCAAAGGCGTCAACGACGAATTGCCTTTCGAGGCAGAGGAATTGCGCATCAACCGCGTCTCCGCGGCACCGGCCAAACCGGCGCCACGGCCCAAACCAGTTGTGGAGTCCGAGCCCCTGATGGAGCCACTCGTAGAGCCTGTTCGACCGAAGCCGCGTGCGCAGCCTGCACCCGCTCCGGTACCGACTACCACTGCTGCCCCTGCCGCGACACCTCGTCCGGCCGTCAAGCGTGCGAAGAAACTGCCGGCCGGTATCAGCGTCACCATCCATGCCGGCGCGGATAACGACTGGAGCGTGACGGTCACACAGGGCGCCAAGCGTCCGGGCAAAGCAGTTCCGGTCGCACCCGATGCGGTCGAGCGAGCTGTCCGCGAGTTGGGTGAGCCCACCGCAATCGAGGCTGTCGAGTCCATCATCGTCGCTGCACGGGACATGGCTGCAGCGCGAGTCGACGAGTTGAGTCGTCAGCTCGAGGAGGCACGCAAGATGCTCGAAGCGCTCGGAGCTACCGACTAGAAACGCTGCGTAGGTCCGCACTTTCCGGGGTATGCGTTTTTTGCAGCGGGGAGATTACCGGCGGAGAGATTGTGATGTTGCAGCGAATTGTTTCGGCTCTGGCAGCGTTGGTCTTGGCACTCGGACTCGGGTTCATCGTCAGCAGCAACGCTGTTGCTGCACCCACGCCCATGGGTGGTGGTTCGGGCATCATCATCGACAATCAGCTGGTCTGTACGTTGACCACTATCGGTCACGACAACGGCGGCAGACTCGTGGGTATCACCGCAGGTCACTGCGGTGGTCCTGGATCGTTCGTGATCCCGGAAAGCAACGAGGACGCAGGCGTGGTCGGCACGTTCGTCGAGTCGAACCCGGACCTGGACTACGGGGTCATCCAGTTCGATCCGGGCAAGGTCACACCAGTTCGAACGGTGGGCGCGGCAACCATCACCTCGATCGGCGCTCCAGCCAGCTTCCCGGCTACAGCCTGCAAGGAAGGCCGTACGACGGGCACGACCTGCGGCGTCGTCTGGGGAGACCTGAGCGCCGACGCATCCACCTGGACTCAGATCTGCGTCGACCACGGTGATTCGGGAGCCCCGGTCACGGTCGGGACGACGCTGGTCGCGATGGTCAACGCCTACCTCTGGGTGCCGTGCCTGGGGCCGGAACTCGGCACCAACATGACCTCCATCGTGGACACGATCAATGCCCACGGAGGTGTCGGCGCCGGGTACCGGCCGATCTAGCGGCGGGCTGGGATCAGCCGCACACTGCTCCACCCGAGGCTGATCCCACGAGCTTGGAGTACTTGGCCAACACACCACGTGTGTAGCGAGGCGGCAACGGCTCCCAGCCCTTCTTGCGGGCTTCCAATTCGGAGTCGTCGACCAACAATTCGAGTTGTCCGGTACCCACGTCGAGTCGGATCTGATCGCCGTCGCGAACGAACGCGATGGGACCGCCGTCGACCGCCTCGGGCGCAACGTGTCCGACACACAGGCCGGTGGTGCCGCCCGAGAATCGTCCGTCCGTCAGCAGCAGGACGTCCTTGCCGAGACCCGCGCCCTTGATCGCGCCCGTGATGGCCAGCATTTCGCGCATCCCGGGACCACCCTTCGGGCCCTCGTAGCGGATGACGACAACGTCACCGCCGGTGATGGTGCCGTCCTCGAGAGCATCCATCGCGGCGCGCTCGCGTTCGAAAACCCGTGCAGTGCCGACGAATACATCAGACTCGAATCCTGCCGACTTGACCACCGCGCCGCCGGGCGCGAGTGACCCCTTCAAGATCGTGATGCCTCCGGTGGGGTGAATGGGCTTGTTCATCGCCCGCAGGACCTTGCCGTCCGGATCGGGCGGGGTGATGTGCGCGAGATTCTCCGCCACGGTCTTACCGGTGACGGTCAGGCAATCTCCGTGCATGAGTCCCGCGTCGAGCAATGCCTTCATGATCACGGGGACGCCGCCGATACGGTCGACGTCCGTCATGACGTGCTTTCCCCGAAAGGCTTGACGTCGGCGAGGTGCGGGACCTTCGCGCCGACGCGAGCGAAGTCGTCGAGCGTCAGCGGGACGTACGCTTCGTGCGCGATCGCGAGGAGATGGAGCACCGCATTGGTGGATCCGCCGAATGCCATGACTACTGCAATGGCGTTCTCGAACGCTTCCTTGGTGAGGATGTCCCTCGCGGTGATACCTCGACGCAGGAGTTCGACAACGGCTTTGCCGCTCTCGCGGGCGAAGCCGTCGCGGCGACGATCCGGTGCGGGCGGTGAAGCGCTGCCGGGCAGCGACATTCCCATGGCCTCGGCGGCGCTGGCCATCGTGTTTGCCGTGTACATGCCGCCGCACGCGCCTTCGCCCGGGCAGATCGCCCGTTCGATGGTGTCGACGTCGGCGCGGCTCATCAGCCCACGCGAGCAGGCGCCAACCGCCTCGAACGCGTCGATGACGGTGACTTCCCGCTCACTGCCGTCGGAAAGTTTGGCGACGCCGGGGAGGGTGGAGCCGGCGTAGAGGAACACGCTGGCGAGGTCGAGGCGGGCCGCCGCCATCATCATGCCGGGCAACGACTTGTCGCAGCCGGCGAGAAGGACCGATCCGTCGAGACGCTCGGCCTGCATGACGGTCTCGACGCTGTCCGCGATCACTTCACGGGAGACGAGGGAGAAGTGCATGCCCTCGTGCCCCATCGAAATGCCGTCGGAGACGGAGATAGTGCCGAATTCGAGAGGGAACCCGCCGGCTTCCCGTACGCCCTCCTTGACGGCCTTGGCCAGGCGATCGAGGGACAGGTTGCATGGCGTGATTTCGTTCCAGGACGAGGCGACGCCGATCTGCGACTTGACCCAGTCGTCGTCGCCCATTCCTACTGCACGCAACATGCCGCGCGCTGCGGTCTTTTCGAGTCCGTCGGTGACGTCACGACTTCTGGGCTTGATGTCGGGTTCGGTCATTTTCCAAGCATAGGCGTCAGCGGGGTGTGTTTCCGGCAGACGAGCGACTCGACTTGCCGACAAACGCCGTCCGTCGTGAATAGACTCGTCGCATCGCAGTTGGGGCTGAGTGTGCAGGTGATTGACGTACAGGGGGATTCACGTGGAGTCGGAACTGACTTCGGCTTTCGGATTTGCAGTTCTGGCCGCCTTCTTGACCGGTAGTGGTGTCTTCCTGGTCGTTCTGACGGTTCTGCACGAGATTGCCCGGTGGAAGGGCCGCTTCGTATCGGTGTGGGTGACTTTCTTTGCCGCTCTGCTGATACTGCCCATCCTGTTCGGCGCGTTGATCGCAGGCTATTCCGCGTTCTCCGAGGTCGACGGGTCCGAGGCTCTGCTTCCGCCGGCGTTCTGGATCCTGATCGCGGCCGGGGGTGCACTCGGCGGTTACATCGGAGTCAAGGTCGGTGTGGTTCGAGGCTCGGCCCTCGATTACCGGTTGTGATCGGGATCGACTCGATCAAACTTCCAGAGAAGCGCAGGCGAAGCCTGGGTGAACATCCCGAAGCTCTCTTGAACGCCCGTTCAGGTGCGGGTTCACTCCTAGCGTGCACACGAATGCCTTCGATCGAATATCCAGACGTGGCCTGCTGCAGGGATCGGCGGCCCTTGCCGGCGCAGTAGGTCTCGGTGTCGCTTCGGCGAGCCACGCCGGTGCCGAGGTTCCGGGTGGCAGCCCGGGCTTCGCGCACGGCGTGGCATCCGGTGACCCGTTGCCGGATGCGGTGATCATCTGGACCCGCATCACCCCGACGGCAGACGCGACGCCCGGTTCCGGCGTCGGGCCGGCGGTGACTCTCAACTGGCAGGTCGCGACCGATGAGGGGTTCGCGAGCGTCGTTGCGTCCGGAAGTGTTGCTGCTTCGGCGGATTCCGATCACACCGCGAAGGTCGACGTCACCGGACTCGATTCGTCGACGACGTACTGGTACCGATTCACTGCGGGTTCGGCTGTTTCTCCGGTGGGCCGCACCCGCACGGCTCCGTCGAACTCGGCAGATCTCGATCGTCTCCGCTTCGGCGTGGTGTCCTGCTCCAATTGGGAGGCGGGGTATTTCGGTGCCTATCGTCACCTGGCATTCCGCGAAGACCTCGACGCGATCATCCACCTCGGTGACTACATCTACGAGTACGGGCAGGGGGAGTACGGCGCGAGAAACGGATCCGTTCGCCTTCACGAGCCGGCCCACGAGATCATTTCGCTGGCCGACTACCGAATTCGGCACGCGCAGTACAAGACAGACCCGGATCTGGCAGCTCTGCACCTGAAGCTCCCGTTCATCACCACGTGGGACGATCACGAATCGGCCGACAACGCGTACCGG
Organism: Rhodococcus sp. OAS809; assembly: GCF_040546695.1. NCBI lineage: Bacteria > Bacillati > Actinomycetota > Actinomycetes > Mycobacteriales > Nocardiaceae > Rhodococcus > Rhodococcus sp. OAS809. The sequence continues at coordinate 5,167,283 of NZ_JBEPOI010000002.1, forward strand.
GACGGCGCCGAAAACCACACTCCCGGTGTCGAAGGTGACTGGGCAGATCGAAAGGCCAACTCGGCCAAGGCATATTTCGAGTGGATGCCCGTCCGCCCGTCGGGTAGTGGTTCGAGCGTTCAGCTGTATCGTCGGTTCCGCTTCGGGAATCTGGCCGAGATCTCGATGCTCGATCTGCGTACTTACCGCGACGAGCAACCGACCATGAAGCAGGTCGACGATCCGTCGCGCACCATTACCGGACGCGCACAGATGGATTGGTTGACCAACGGAATCGTCACCTCCCCGACGCAGTGGAAGGTCGTCGGCAATCCGGTCATGATCACGCCCTGCGTGTTCCCGCCGCTGGAACCGGCGACCACCGCGGCGTTGACCGAACTGGTGGGTGTGCCGCAGGCCGGTGTCCCGTACAACACGGATCAGTGGGACGGGTACACCGCCGACCGCACCAGGCTTTTCGACGCGATCACCTCGAACGGTGTGGACAACACCGTCTTCATCACCGGTGACATCCACACGTCGTGGGCCTGCGACCTACCGACCAACGCCGCCAACTATCCGGGTGGGCCGACCGTCGGCGCCGAGTTCGTCGTCCCGTCGGTGACGTCGCCCAATATCGACGACATGCTGAAAGTGCCACCGCGCACGGTAACCGTTGCGGCAGAAGAAGCATTCAAGGCCGTGAACCGACACGTGCGGTACGTCGAACTGGATTCGCACGGCTACGGCGTATTCGAAATCGCCCGCGAAGGTACTCAGATGGACTGGTACTACGTCGACGATCTCACCAATCCGCAGAGCAATGCGCACTACGCCGTGAGCTACCGTCTTCCGGCAGGCGCGGGCAGTAGAGTCTCACCCACCTCGGCCGCCCTCGATCAGGCCTCGTACCGACCAGGAGTCGACCAGTGAGTATCGAAGTTTCGCGTCGTAGCGTTCTGATCGGTGGAAGTGTTGTCGCCGGAACGGCATTGCTCGGAACGCCCGCTCGCGCGAGTGTTCCCACCAGCGCCGGAATCCCAGACCTGGACGTGCATGTCATAGTCGTAGACGGCATGCGGCCGGACGAGCTGCGATCGGAGCTCACCCCGACGCTGACCGGGCTTGCGGCCGGCGGTATCCACTACCCGGACGCCAGTGCCATCACGATCGCAGAGACGCTGCCGAACCACACGGCGATGATGACGGGAGTGCTGCCGGCGCGTTCGGGTGTACCCGCCAACTCCGTCTACGATCCGGCCATCGACAAGAAGCGTGACCTCGATCGGCCTTCCGACCTGCAGGCATCGACGGTTCTGGATCGGGTGCGCACCGAACTCGGATTGACCACTGCGAGTGTGCTGTCGAAGCGCTACCTGCACGGGTTGTTCGGTGACCGCGCCTCACTGGTGTGGGATCCGCAGCCGCTCGTTCCCGGTACCGAGCATGCGCCGGACAACTTCACGATCGACGCCTTGATCCGTATCGTCGGCGGGAACTCGCCGCGGCTCTCGTTCACCAACCTCGGTGACGTCGATCGGGTCGGGCACCTGGATCTGTCCGGTCCGTCCGTCCGGATCGCTCGCACGGCTGCACTTCAGAACACCGACAACCAGGTTCGCCGCTTCGTCGACTTCCTTCATGACACGGGGCGCTGGAATCGGAGCATTCTGATCGTGTTGGCCGACCACTCGATGGACTGGTCGGAGCCCGCGCGGCTCATCGGCTTGGATCGACCGCTGAACGCGGACCCGTTGCTGGCAGGCAAGATTCGAATCGCCCAGAACGGTGGCGCAGACCTGATCTACTTCGTCGGACCCGATGGCGAACGGGCGGAAGCCGTCAGCCGGATTCAGCAGATCGTGGATGGTGTGGACGGCGTCGAATCCAGCCACCTCCCCGCCGAATTCGATCTCGGCACCAATGCCGGTGACGTCGTTGCGTTTTGCGCTCAGGGCTGGCGGTTCAGTGATCCGACTCCACTGTCCAACCCGATTCCCGGCAACCACGGCCACTTCGTGACACTGCCCATTCCGTTCTTCCTCAGCGGCGGACATCCCGTTCTGGACGGTGGACGGAAGATCGACACGCAGGCTCGCACGATCGACGTCGCGCCGACGGTTGCGGCTCTGCTCGGCCTCGGTGCACCTGCCGGCGGCTGGGACGGCGTCGCTCGCACGACGGGTGTGTCGCTGAACGTCTAACGAGGATCGCGACCGGTCAGGGCAATCAGCTTGTCCTGCAACGACGCATCGTCAGGAAGATCGACGGGAGCGGAGAACAGACCGCTCTCGGCGAGCATGTCGCGCTGCCCGTCGAGGTCGGACCAGACGGCCTCGACGAGGTCTGGATCGAGCCGCTCGTCTGCTCCGACCGCTCGCGCAAGGTCCCAGGTGTGGATCGTGACGTCCGAGGTCTGCTGGCGCAGATAGGGTTCCACCTTCACCGTGCCGTACGAGAGGTGAACGTGGGCACTGAGGTCCGTCGATTTCCACGCTTTGATTGCGGCATCGGAGTACTTCTGCCATTCGGTCCACAGGTCGTCCCCGACGGGAACGATGTCCGGTGTCGCCTCGCCGACCGTCAGTCCGGCCAGGAGCGGCGGTACCCACTGCTGCTCCTCGATGACGTGGCGGACGAGGTGTTCGACGTGCCAGTCGGAGTCGGGCGTGGGTGCGTTCCAGTCCTCGACCGCAGCGAGTCGTGAACCGAATTCGCGGTGGGCGGTGAGTACGAGTTCGAGCCAATCGAATGCCATCACTCGAGGGTAACCCGATCAGCGTGACGTTAATCGGTGCGTGAGGCTTCGATTCGGTGAAGACTGTCGGGGTTGTCGCTCAGTCGAATCGAGGAGTTTTCATGACCGTCCCCACCGTCACTCTGGCCGAAGGTCTCACTGTCAGCGCCCAGGGATACGGCGCGATGTCCGTCGCCCCGGTCTACGGCCCGGTGGATCCGGCCGAGGCGCTCGCCACGCTGCACCATGCGGTGGACATCGGGATCACATTCATCGACACCGCGAACGTGTACGGCGAGGGCTCGAGTGAGCGTGCGGTGGGAGAGCTTCTCAAAGACCGCCGGGACGAAGTGCAGTTGGCGACCAAGTTCGGTCTGGTCGGCAACATCGCCAACGGTCAGCGCGGGATCAACGGAGACCCGGCTTACGTGCCGCGGGCACTCGACGAGTCTCTGGGACGACTCGGCGTCGATCATGTCGACCTCTACTACTTGCACCGGGTCGACCCGAACGTGCCGATCGAAGACACCGTCGGCGCGATCGCGGAGCAGGTGAAGGCGGGCAAGGTCCGCAACATCGGACTGTCCGAGGCGACCGGTGACGAACTGCGTCGTGCGTACGGGGTACATCCGATCGCGGCGATCCAGTCGGAATGGAGCATCTGGAGCCGTGACGTCGAGAACAAGGTAGTACCCACCGCGGCGGAACTCGGAGTCGGGTTCGTGCCCTTTTCACCTGTGGGCCGAGGCTTCTTGGCGGGATCGTTCGATGCGGCGACGCTCGGTGACAACGACCTACGCCGACGCTTCCCCCGCTTCTCGGACTCCGCACTTCCCGCCAATCAGAAGGTTCTCGACGTGGTCCGCGCCGTCGGTGAGGAGCTCGGCGCGACGCCTGCACAGGTTTCCCTGGCATGGCTCGATGCCAAGGGCCGCCAGTACGGGTTGCCTTCCGTTTCGATTCCCGGCACTCGGTTCGCTGCACGAGTCACCGAAAACGCCGGAGCGTTGGACATCGTTCTGAGCGAAGACCAGATCGCTCGCCTCGACTCCCTCGCCGCGATCACCGAAGGCTTCCGTTCGGCCGATCTGAATTGGGTGTCTCAGGGCCGCGAATAATCATGTCCTGAGCCTTGCGAAAGACAGGAGTAACATACAGACCCGATGAAAAAAGTGTGGTTGGTCTGGGGTGTCGGTGTTTTTGCCTACGTGATCGCCGTGCTTCACCGCACTTCGTTCGGCGTCTCGGGTCTGTCTGCTGCTGATCGGTTCTCGATCTCGCCCAGCGTTCTGTCGAGCTTCGTCGTGCTGCAGATCGTCGTGTACGCCGGCATGCAGATTCCGGCGGGAGTCCTCCTCGACCGCTACGGTTCGCGGATCATGATCGCAGTCGGTGCGTTCATCATGATGTCCGCGCAGTTGGCTCTCGCCTTCACCGAATCGCTGCCCGTCGCGATCGGTGCACGTATTGCCGTCGGTGCCGGGGATGCACTCACCTTCATCTCGGTGTTGCGGTTGGTACCGCAGTGGTTCCCGCCCCGGCAGGTGCCGTTGGTCTCGCAGTTCACGGGCATCCTCGGTCAGCTGGGCCAGGTGATGTCTGCGCTTCCGTTCATGTTGCTGTTGTCCGGACCGGGCTGGACTTTTGCCTACGGCAGCGCTGCCGCTGTCGGACTGTTGGCGTTTGCGCTGGCGTTGAGTGTCATCCGCGACGCGCCTCCCGGTGCCGACGTGGTCGCCGTGCCGGCCGGCGCCAAGGAGATCGGGCGACAGATCAAGACGGTGTGGATGCGGCCCGGCACCCGACTCGGGTTCTTCAGCCACATGGGGACTCAGTTCTCGATCACGACGTTCGCGCTGCTGTGGGGTGTGCCGTACCTGAAATCGGCTCAAGGCCTCGACTCCACGACGGTCGGCTCGCTGCTGACGCTGTCAGTCATCTCGGCAATCGTGGCCGGCCCGATCCTCGGTATTCTCACCGGTCGCTATCCCATGCGTCGATCGTGGTTGGTTCTCACCATCATGGTCGCCAGCGCGCTCATGTGGACGATCGTGCTTTCACGAAGCGAACCGTCTCCGCTCTGGTTGTTGACGATCCTGGTGGTCGTCATCTCGGTGGGTGGACCGGGTTCGGTGATCGGCTTCGACTACGCGCGTACGTCGAACCCGAGTTCGGCGATGGGCACCGCGCAAGGCATGGTCAACATCGGGGGATTCCTCGCTTCCCTCATCGTGATTCAAGTGATGGGCGTCATCCTCGGACACATGGGCGGGTACACGTTCGACGGATTCCGTGTCGCCTGGATGGTGCAATATCCGGTTTGGATTCTCGGTATCGTCGGTGTGCTCGTCACCCGAGGCAAAGCCCGGCGAGCCCTCGCAGCAGAAGGCGTACACGTACGGCCGATTCGCGAAGTCATTCGTCGCAACAAATAACTCGATCGCATCGGGTAATTCATCCCCTGCGGGTGAGGTTCCCAAGCGTCCGAGCCACCAGGCTTGATGGATGAACGACGCAATGAACATCGGACCGGTCGAGCTCGTGGTGCTGGCATTCCCAGGTTCAACTGTGGATCCTGAAGCTGTCGCCGCGCTGCAGAACGTGGTGGAACGAGGTTTTGTCACTCTGCTCGACCTCGTGTACATCGCCAAGGACGCGGACGGACAGGTGTCGCAGATCGATGTCGACGAAGATCTCACCGACATCGGACTGGCGATTCTGTCCATCGAAGCCAAGGCATTGATCAGTGACGAGGACCTGGACGTGGTCCGTGAGTCACTCGAACCAGGAACGTCCGCCGCAGTCATCGTCTACGAGCAGACGTGGGCGCGTGAGCTCGCGTCGACGGTTCGCGGTGGCGGCGGCGACGTAGTCCTTCACGTTCAGATACCGCGCGAGGTAGTCGTCGCAGCGGTCGAAGCAGCATTTCAGTAGCGACAATTACCCAAGGAGTTCGGCATGGTTTTTCGAGGTGGACGCAGAGGGCGGCCGGGGTTGCTCGGCACGGTGGCGCGCACGGCGGTAGTGGCTGGAACCGCAAAGGCGACGTCCAACGCCATGGATCGACGGAGTCAACGAAAGGCCAGCGAGCAGCAGCAGGAATATCAGCAGGAGTACCAGCAGCAACAGCCGCCGCCGCAGCAGCAGGTCGCCCCCGTGCAGTCCGTTCCCCCTTCAGGCGCGGACGATCTGGTCTCCAAGCTGCAGGAGTTGGGACAGCTTCATCAGTCCGGCGTGTTGACCGATGCCGAGTTCGCGGCGGCAAAGGCGCAGTTGCTGAGCTAGCCCTGCTGTTCTCTTCAATTGCGGCAATGCGCATTGCCGCAATTCGGCGTGAAAGGCTGACTTATGATCGACCCACGTGCGGCATCGGCCGCAATCGAAGCCGCGAACGCCCGAGTCGCCGAGACTCTACCGTTCTCCGACGACGCCGACTTCACCGAGGCGAAGCGGGGTTTCGTCGCCGCACTCGATCCGGGGCTGGTTGCCGATTCGGACGGGAAAGTCCTGTGGAACAACGATTCCTACGCCTTCCTTGACGAGGACTGCCCGCCAACGGTCAATCCGAGCTTGTGGCGTCAGTCGAAGTTGGTCGCCAAGCAGGGACTCTTTGCGGTGACGGATTCGATCTATCAGATTCGCGGACTTGATCTGTCGAACATGACGTTGATCGAGGGAGATACCGGAATCATCGTCATCGATCCACTGATCTCCCGGGAAACCGCTGCCGCTGGTCTCGCGTTGTATCGGGAGCATCGTGGTGATCGACCGGTTGTCGCGGTGATCTACACGCATTCGCACATCGACCACTTCGGCGGGGTCAAAGGAGTGACCACCGACGACGACGTCGCCGCCGGGCGATGCGTGATCGTCGCACCCACCGGGCTCGTGGAGCACGCGGTCGAGGAAAACGTCTATGCGGGAACGGCAATGGCTCGACGTGCGGCCTACATGTACGGAGCGGCCTTACCCCGAGGTCCCCGAGGTAGCGTCGGAGCCGGGTTGGGGCAGACCACCTCAACCGGCACACCGACGCTCATTTCGCCGACGGTGTCGATCTCGAAGACAGGTCACACGGAGACGATCGACGGCGTTCGGATCGAATTCCAGATGACGCCCGGAACCGAGGCCCCGTCCGAGATGAACTTCTACTTCCCGGATTTGCGCGCACTGTGTATGGCGGAGAACGCAACTCATACTCTCCACAACCTGCTCACGCTTCGCGGTGCCCTGGTACGAGATCCTCACGTCTGGTCTGCGTACCTGACGGAATCGATCAATCGTTACGCCTCACGATCCGACGTTCTGTTTGCGTCCCACCACTGGCCGACGTGGGGGACCGAACGGCTCACCGAGTTCCTGTCATTGCAGCGCGACCTCTACGGGTACCTTCACGATCAGACACTTCGTCGAATCAATCAGGGGTGGACCGGTCTCGAGATCGCCGAATCGATCGAGCTGCCAACTGCATTGGCGCAAGCGTGGCACACGCACGGGTACTACGGTTCCGTCAGTCACAACGTCAAAGCCATCTACCAGCGATACATGGGTTGGTTCGACGGTAACCCTGCGCATCTGTGGGAGCATCCACCCGTCGAATCGGCCAAGCGTCACGTGGAGTTCATGGGCGGATCAGCAGAAGTGTTACGGAAAGCTCGGGAATCGTACGAGCGCGGCGACTTTCGCTGGGTTGCGCAGGTGGTGAACTACGTGGTCTTCGCTGAACCGGACAACGTCGAGGCCAAGAATCTGCAGGCCGATACCTTCGAGCAACTCGGGTACGGCGCCGAGAACGGCACATGGCGGAACTTCTACCTCACCGGTGCATACGAACTGCGCAACGGCTCAGTGGGGACGCCCACGGTTGCCGCGGCGCCCGACATCACCGCAGCGCTGTCGGTAAGTCAAGTCTTCGATGCAGTATCGCTGCGCGTGGATGGAGTGCGCGCAGCGGGCTCGCACATCGTCGTCGATTGGAACATCACTGACGAAAACATCGTTCACCGAACGGAACTCAGCAACGGAGTTCTGATCCATTTCGACGTGGAAGGTGGGTCTGCAGATGCTGGGTCTGTGGATGCGATGTTCAGTTTGAGTCGGCGCGACTTACTCGGTGTGCTGCTCGGTGGTGTGGACTTGGGTGCCGAGATTGCGAATGGAACCATCTCGGTTTCCGGCGACCCGGCGAAGCTCGCAGAACTTGCCGGATACCTCGACGAGCCGGATCCGAACTTTGCGATAGTCACTCCGACCTAGCGCTGTATCAGTCGTGAACGAGCCTGTACTTCAACAGGTCTCGAGTCGCGCACCTTTTTGAAGTTGTCCGTTTTGTCTCTGGTTCTCGAAAGTGTGTTCGATTAAACTTTGGGCATGGACAGTCGGGATGCGTGGCAGCTGGATGGCGAGGACCTCAAGGGTGAGGTTCTGGATCTGGTGCGTGTCCGGCACGAGTTGCAGTCGCGGTTGGTGTTGCTGATCGTGGAGATGTTTTCCCGTGAGGTTCTCGGTGGGAAGGGTTTTCGGGCGATCGCGCAGTGGTTGCATGGTTCGACGAATTTGGAGATCGGTGAGTGCAGTCTGTTGGTCGGGTTGGCGCGGTTGTTGATGCTCGAACCCGTGGTGGGCGATGCGTTTCATCGCGGTGAGGTTGACGCGTTGAAGGCGCGGCAGGTGGCGTCGTTTTGTCAGCATCCGCCGAAGAACATGACCCTGGCGGATGTGGACAAGGCCCGCGGAATCCTGCTTGGCCTGGCGTCGCAGAACATCGCCGATTGTGATGCGGTGCGGGCGGCGATCCGGCGGATCGAGAAGCAGTACGGCAAGCGCGAAGACGGGGTTCCGGTGGGTGAGGATTCGGAGCGTAACGAGTTCTACGCGTCGAAGGGCCTGTACGGGCGGGTGACCGTGAAGGGTGATCTGGATGCTGTGAACGGGGCCCGTCTGATCACGTTGCTGTCGAGCCTGTCTGCGCCGACGCCGGAGAAGGACGGGGTCAAGGACACGCGTACTCCGGCATTACGGCGTGCGGATGGGTTTTGCGAGTTGTTGCGGCGGTACTAGCGGGCGGGGTTGGGTCCGATCGAGGGCGGGGTGAAACCGCACATCACGGTGACTGCGTCGGCGAAAGACATGACGGACCTCAAGGCGTTGAAAGACCTGTTGCCGTCCACGGAGGAGTTGGGTTTCGCGTGGGCGGATTGGGTGGGCCCCATCAGTATCGATACCGCGCGGATGTTGGCGTGCGACTGCACCGTGACGCGGATTTTGTTGGACGAGAATGGTGTTCCGCTCGACTGCGGCAAGGAAGCGAGAACGGCGACGGTTCCGCAGCGGCGGGCGTTGGCGGTTCGTGATGGTGGTTGCGCGTTTCCGGGGTGCGGGACACCGTCGGGGTGGTGCGATGCCCATCATATTGTTCACTGGAACGATGGTGGCCCAACGGATCTCGACAACCTGATCTTGTTGTGCGGCCATCACTACCGGACGCTGCATCACACCGAGTGGCGGGTGGAGATCGGACCGGATCGGAAGACGGTGTTCTATCCGCCGATGTCGGTGGATCCGTATCAGCAGCCGATCGGCGGGAACAGCCCACCCACAGCGGCGTGAACCGCGACAACTGAAGACGTGAGCACCGGGGCACAACCATGCCCCGGTGCTTGCTCAATCCAGTATTTACTCAAGACAACGTGATGTCGGCAATCAGGCCGTGGTGATCGGATCCCTCGATCTCGATCCGTTCCAAGGATGTCGCCACGGCGCCTTTCGTGATGATGTGGTCGATACCGACCACCGCCGGATACCGCTTGTCGGTCGGATAGGTCGGGATCAGGCCGGAACCCAATTGGTCGGCGGCGCTGGTATATCCGTTCGTGAGAAGATTCCGGAACTGTTTGTTCGAGTACGACGCGTTGAAGTCGCCGCTCACTATCACGTTGTCCCGCCCGGCGACTTTGTCCATGTAAGACCCAAGCCTTCGCTGCTCGTCCGCCCACACCGAAGCCGGTGAGATGTACGCCGGTGCCGGATGCACGGCGAACAATGTGACTGGCTGCGCCAAGCCGACATTCAGTTCTGCGGACAGCGTTTCGGGTGAGAATCCGTCGAGGCTACGCGGATTGGAGAGTGGAAAGCGACTGTAGATTCCTGCCCCGCCACCACCGTCGGTGTACGGGACGAGGAATTGGTGGCTCAGAACCTCGTCAAGCCCGGCGGCTTTGAGCGCGTCGGCTTCCTGGTACGTCAACTCCTGGACCGTCACCACGTCGACCTCGCGTTCGCGGACCATCGCCACAAGCGACTCCGGATCCGCTGCACCGACCATCAAGTTGGCCTGCATGATTCGAATCGGTGGACCGTTCGCAGACGTCGACTCCCCAGTTCCGCCGATGTACAGCGGGCTCACAGACCATCCGAACAACCCAAGGACGAGGATCGAGGCGGCGCACACGATCCACTGACGCCCGATACCCGAGACGACGGCACCGATCAGCGGAGCAATCATCAACAAGGGCGCCACTGACGCGAGAACGATCACGATGTTGTGATCGACGTCCAACTGAGTTGCGATCAAGGCAACCAAACCAGTCACGATGCCGGCCACACCGGCCACGGCCGAAAGGCGGCGAAGAACCAGTCGACGAGGGGTCACGGCATCGGGTTGCATGACGTCCATGGAAGCAGAAGAGCGTCGTAGCTCCGGGAAACTGCAGGTGGAGTCGGTGCGCCCTATTGTTTGCGCCCTATTGTTGCGGATACGGAAGATGGCTGCTGCTGTTCTCACTGACGGAGATCGAGCGGCCGAGTTGGGGGAAGGCGCGTTGAGAGCACGCTGGCCTGTCACAGACTTTGCACCCCGCGCCGATCGGCACGATGGTCGCGGGGTCGTCCGTCTGAATTCCGTGTGAGTAGACCATGCGATCGGCGTAGCCGATGTCGCAACCGAGTCCGACGGCGAAGTTGCGCTCGGGTGCGAGGTACCCGAGTCCGCCGCTGTGGGTAGTGCGCGCCACCCAGAGGTATGTCCGGCCGTCGGGCATCTTCGCGACCTGAGTGAGGATGCGACCTGGGCTCGCGAATGCCTCGTGGATGACCCACAGCGGGCAGCTGCCTCCGACTCTGGAGAAGTGAAAGGCGGTAGCAGACTGACGCTTCGAGATGTTTCCGGCGCGATCGGTTCGGACGAAGAAGAAAGGGATGCCGCGTTGGCCGTGTCGTTGGAGAGTGGACAACCGGTGGCAGACTGTCTCGAAGCCGACCTCGAACTTGAGGCTGAGCAGGTCGATGTCGTACCGCAAGGCCTCAGCGGATTGCAGGAATTGGGTGTACGGGAGTAGCAGTGCGCCGGCAAAGTAGTGTGCGAGTCCGACGCGAGCCAGCGCTGCGGACTCGGCGCTCAATGATTCATCCTCGGCGACAAGGGAATCGATCACGTCGGCCTGCGTGAAGAAGGCCAACTGCATTGCGATCTGGAACGCGCGTTGTCCTGCCGACAGACGACGGGCGAGTGTGAGGACCGACTTGTTCGGATCGTAGTAACGCTTGGGGCCGAGCTTGTCGGGTTCGTCGGTACGGATCGTCACGGTGACGCCGTGCTGATCGCGAAGTAGTCGTGCCAGTTGCAAATCCACTGCGCCCACGGACAATCCGTTGTCCAGAAACATCTGCTCGGCAGCGTCGTCCAGAACGGCGATGTGATTCTTTCGGTCGTAGAAGAAGTCCCGAACTTCCTCGTAGGGCATCGGTACGAGTGACACATCGGACGCTGGTTCGCCGGACAACTGCGTCGAGAACTGGTCCAACTGCTCTGTCGCGGCGTGAAGGCGGCGGTGCAACATCACGAGGGTGCGTCCGACCGCCGGCATGCGGGCCACCAATTCGTCCACCTCGGCCAGAGATACGTCTCCAGATTCCGAAGTTTCGGCCAAGGCGTGATGAACGTCCGCAACCAGGCGTGCGTCGGAATCGGAGGCGAAGAATTGCACGTCGAGATCGAACTCGGCGTTGAGCTTGAGAAGGACGGGCACCGTCAGCGGTCGTTGATCGTTCTCCAGTTGATTGACATAGCTGGGGGAGAGTTCGAGTGCCTTCGCCAGTGCGGACTGTGACAGGTTTCGTTCCTCCCGCAGCCGTCGCAGCCGCGCTCCCGCGTACATCTTCTTCATCGAATCTCCTCGGTGCCGATCGCGTTCACCCTACCGAGAAGCTATTCGCAACATTCGCAACATTGCAGCATTGTCATTGCACAAATAGGCAATTGCGAGGGCCTATCCCGAGGTGAATGAGCTGCGTAGCGTGCAAATAGATACCGAAGAACGTGAGAAGAGGACCGATGAAGACGCATCTCGTACGCACTCACCGCTCTGCCGAAGAGTTCCCCAAGGAAGACCACCTCGCGTGGAAGATCGCGGAAGTTGCGACGGATTCCGTCGACGTCACCGACGCCACATCCGACATGATCGTCAACCGGATCATCGACAACGCGGCAGTTGCCGCAGCTTCCCTGGTGCGCCGTCCCGTGGTGAATGCGCGGGCGCAAGCACAGTCGCATCCGTATACGCCGGGCTCCACCGTGTTCGGTATCCCCGGTACGTTCTCGCCTGAATGGGCCGCCTGGGCCAACGGTGTCGCGGTTCGTGAACTCGATTTCCACGACACGTTCCTCGCCGCCGAGTACTCGCACCCCGGAGACAACATCCCGCCGATCCTCGCCGTCGCTCAGCACACCAGCCGTGACGGTCGAGACCTGATTCGTGGTCTGGCGACCGGCTACGAGATCCAGATCGACCTGGTTCGGGCTATCTGCCTGCACGAGCACAAGATCGACCACGTCGCACACCTCGGCCCCTCGGCTGCGGCAGGTATCGGAACTTTGCTGGGCCTGGGCACCGAGACGGTCTACCAGGCAATCGGCCAGGCGCTGCACCTCACGACGGCGACACGTCAGTCCCGCAAGGGCGAGATATCCAGTTGGAAGGCGTACGCGCCTGCGCTGGCAGGCAAGGTTGCCGTAGAGGCGGTCGACCGCGCGATGCGCGGTGAGGGCGCACCGTCACCGATCTGGGAAGGCGAAGACGGCGTCATCGCCTGGCTACTCGGTGGCCCGGACAAGGAGTACCACGTTCCGCTGCCCGGTTCGGGTGAGGCGAAGCGCGCCATCCTCGACTCGTACACCAAAGAACACTCCGCGGAGTACCAGAGCCAGGCGCCGATCGACCTCGCTCGCCGAATGCGTTCTCGTGTCGGTGATCTCGACCAGATCGCCTCGATCGTCCTGCATACCAGCCACCACACCCACGTCGTCATCGGCACCGGTTCCGGCGATCCGCAGAAGTTCGACCCGACCGCCTCGCGTGAAACCCTCGACCACTCGGTGATGTACATCTTTGCCGTTGCGCTACAGGACGGTACGTGGCACCATGAACATTCCTACGCGTCCGAGCGTGCACAGCGCGCGGACACGATCGAGCTGTGGAACAAGATCTCCACGCGCGAAGATCCCGAATGGACACGCCGTTACCACTCGACGGATCCGGACGAGAAGGCTTTCGGTGCTCGCGCCGAGATCACCTTGAAGAGCGGCGAAGTCATCGTCGACGAGCTTGCGGTGGCCGATGCGCACCCGCTCGGCGCACGTCCGTTCGCTCGCGATCAGTACGTCGCGAAATTCCGCACCCTCGCCGAGGGCGTCATCGAGCCGAGCGAACAGGACCGCTTCCTCGATGCGGCTCAGCGCACCGCCGAATTGAAGGCAGGCGAACTCGATCAGCTGACCTTCACCGTTTCCGAAGACGTTCTCGCTCGGGCTCCCAAGGTCGCCAAGGGACTTTTCTGATGTCGGGCCTCATCGCAGCCGCGACGTCTGCAGCCGACAAGCGGATTGCCTTCCGGGCCGGACTGACGTCCGGAAAGATTCAACGACTCCCGGGTGCGATCAATCCGCTGACAGCCAAGCTCATTGAGGAAATCGGGTTCGAGGGTGTCTACGTTTCAGGTGGTGCGTACTCCGCCGGATTGGCGCTTCCCGACATCGGACTGACCACCTTGACCGAGGTCGCCGGCCACAGCAAGCAGATCGCGCGCGTCACGGACCTCCCGACGCTCGTCGACGCCGACACCGGTTTCGGTGAACCTATGAGCGCGGCCCGCACGGTCACGATCTTCGAGGACGACGGAATAGCCGGTCTGCACCTCGAGGATCAGATCAACCCCAAACGCTGCGGGCACCTCGACGGCAAAGCAATTGTGCCCACCGAAGACATGGTTCGCCGTGTTCGTGCTGCAGTGTCGGCGCGTCGTGACCCGAACTTCGTCATCTGCGCGCGCACCGATGCTGCCGGAATCGACGGTATCGACGCGGCGATCGAGCGAGCAAAGGCCTATGTGGATGCCGGTGCCGATCTGATCTTCACCGAAGCTCTTGCCACCGAGGCCGACTTCGAGAAGTTCCGCGCAGCAGTCGACACTCCGCTCCTCGCCAACATGACCGAGTTCGGGAAGTCGAACCTCATTTCGGCGAAGACATTGGAAGAGATCGGTTTCAACGCCGTCATCTACCCCGTGACCACCCTTCGGCTGGCGATGTTCGCTATCGAAAAGGGTCTGCGCGAGATTTTTGCGGAGGGCACGCAAGAAGGACTGCTCGGCGAAATGCAGCATCGCAGCAGGTTGTACGAGATTCTCGAGTACGAGCGCTACAACGAATTCGACAGTGGCATTTTCAATTTCAGCTTGGAGGGGAGTAGGACATGACCGAACAGATTCCGACGATCTACAAGGGCTTGGCCGGAGTTGTCGTCGATACGACGGCTATCTCCAAGGTAGTGCCCGAGACGAATTCGTTGACGTATCGCGGTTACGCAGTGCAGGACCTTGCCGCGAACTGCAGCTTCGAAGAAGTTGCGCACCTGCTCTGGTACGGCGAACTGCCGACTCCCGAGCAGCTCGAATTACTCTGCCTGCGTGAGCGTGCGGCCCGTCGTGCCGACCGCTCACTGCTCTCACTCCTGACCAAGATGCCGGACAACTGCCACCCCATGGATGTTGTCCGCACGGCGATCAGCTACCTCGGCGCCGAGGATCCGGCGGAGGACGACAACTCGGAGAAGGCCAATCTGGCCAAGGCGCTGCGGATGACGGCTGTGCTGCCGACCATCGTCGCAGCCGATTTCCGCCGCCGGCGCGGTCAGGATCCCATCGCGCCGCAGTCGGACCTGGGTTTCGCCGAAAACTTCTTGAACATGTGTTTCGGTGCTGTTCCGGAGTCGGCGATCGTGAAGGCCTTCGAGGTCTCGCTGATCCTGTACGCGGAGCACTCCTTCAACGCCTCGACGTTCGCCGCTCGTGTTGTGACGTCCACACTTTCGGACATCTACAGCGCAGTGACCGCTGCTATCGGCACGCTCAAGGGCCCGTTGCACGGCGGTGCAAACGAAGCTGTCATGCACGACATGCTCGAGATCGACGACCCCGACCGCGCCGAAGCCTGGATGTCGGAGAAGTTGGCTGCCAAGGAGAAGGTCATGGGCTTCGGGCACCGCGTCTACAAGAACGGTGATTCGCGTGTTCCGACCATGAAGCAGGCCCTCCTCGACGTCGCGGCAGCGACCGACGGCGAGAAGTGGGTGCAGATGTACGAGATCCTCGAGAAGACCATGGTCAGTGCCACCGGAATCAAGCCGAATCTCGATTTCCCCACGGGCCCTGCATATTTCCTCATGGGCTTCGACGTCGAGATGTTCACGCCGATCTTCGTGATGAGCCGCATCACCGGATGGACGGCGCACATCATCGAGCAGGGGCAGTCGAATGCACTGATCAGGCCGCTGAGCCAGTATTCGGGCGTGCCACAGCGCACAGTCGTGGCATGACACTTTTTGCTGTCGTGGCATGACACCCCTTTGATACTGCGTCGGCGAGGTTCGGTTCTGGCATCACCGTCTCCTGGCCTCGTCGACGCTTCTCCGTTCGCACTATCTGCAACTTTGCATCGAGAATTCGCAAAGATATTCAAGTGCAATGTGTTTCGACTTTTCTCTACCGGAAATAACGTGAGTGTCATGACTGAAACGCACGAAGAAATCTTGATCATCCGTCGTGGCGAGACCCTCGACGTCGTGTTCAACCGGCCGGAAAAGCGCAACGCATTGACCCCGCAGATGTACGACGCCATTGCCGGAGCCTGCCGGCGCGCCGACTCCGACCGCGAGATTCGGTTAGTCACTCTCCGAGGTGCTGGGGGAGAGGCGTTCTCGGCGGGCTCCGACATTGGCCACTTTCAAACCTTCTCGAGCTTTCACGACGGGCTCGACTACGAAAGCCGGTTCGTCGGCGTACTGACCGAACTCGAGAAAGTGAGGGTTCCCACCCTCGCGGTCATCGACGGTGTGTGCGCGGGAGCAGGGCTGTTGCTGTCGGCAGCGTGCGATGTGCGGATCGCGACGCAGGGGTCACGCTTCTGCCTACCGATCGCGCGCACACTCGGAAACTCGTTGTCGATCCATTCCGTGGCTTTGCTGGCGGACAGGATCGGCAGTTCGCGTCTGATGTCGTTGATCGCTCGGGCTGGGGTGATGTCGAGTGGCGAGGCTCTGCGGAGCGGCTTCCTCAGCGACTGTGCAACAGAGTCCGAGTTCGCGACCCTGACTGCCCAGGTATCTCGCGATCTACTTGCCGCCGCCCCGATGACCGTCTGGACTATTCGGGAGTCCCTGCGGCGCATCAGAACCCGAGTGATTGCCGACAACGATGATCTGATGAGCATGATCTACAGCAGTGACGACTTCAAAGCCGGCGTCGACGGTTTCCTTCGCGGAGAACGACCGCTCTGGGCCGGCGTGTAGTTCGGCGGTAGAACCACAGGCTTGCGTTGGAGCGCGCTCTAACCCCTAGCGTTGCCGACCATGACAACAAAGACCTGGATCATCACTGGAGTTTCTCAGGGTTTCGGCCGTGAACTCGCACTGTCTGCACTTCGATCGGGGGACGCGGTAGTCGCTGCAGTTCGTCGTCCCGAGTCCGTTGCAGATATTGCGTCGGCGAATCCGGATCGGTTCTCGGCGGTGACGTCCGACGTCAGAGATACCGCAGCGGCTCCGGGCGTCGTCGAATATGCGCTCGAGCGTTTTGGTCGCATCGACGTGCTGGTCAACAATGCCGGTCGTGGGATGGTCGGTGCGGCGGAGATGGTGGACGATTCGACCTTGCGGGATCTCATGGAACTGCACCTGATCGGACCCGCCGCGTTGGTGCGCGCCGTCCTCCCGTCGATGCGAGTGCAGGGCAGCGGGACGATCGTGCAGATGAGCAGTCAAGGCGGCCGTATGTCGTTTCCCGGCGTCGGGGCGTACTCGGCGTCGAAGTTCGCTCTCGAAGGTTGGTCGGAGGCTCTCGCCGGTGAGGTCGCGCAGTTCGGCGTTCGGGTGATGATCGTCGAGCCCAGCCGATTCCGTACAGCATTCAACACGCCTGGCGTTCTGAGCTTCGCCGAATCATCATCGGAATACCGTGATTTGCTGGATCCCGTTCTGCGGGACATGGCGGCCGCAGACGGTGTTCAGGAGGGTGATCCGGAGAAAGCAGCAGAGATCATCACCTCGCTTGTGCACAGCGAGAATGTGCCACTTCGTCTGCCACTCGGAAAGGAAGCCGTGGAGCGTGTCTCCGCGTCGTATCGGAAGAATCTCGCCGAGGTATGCGTCTGGGCCGACCTGGCTCGCAGTGCAGACTTCGCGGATGCTGCCGGCCCTGTCCGCCCGTTCTAGGCTGAGAGTCATGGCTACGGAAGACTTGATGCGTAAGGCACTCGAGGCACTTGGGGAAGTGGACGGGCCAATGTCGATCGAGGTGATTCACCGACTCGTCGATGCAGGGGACGTTCAGGAGCCGATGTCGATCGCCGAAGTCTCGGACCTGCTGGATGTCTCGGCACATACGCTGCGCTACTACGAGAAGATCGGTCTGGTCGAGGTCGATCGTGACTCGAGCGGACATCGTGTGTACGGTCCGGAATCTGTTCGCAGGCTGGTGTTTCTGACCCGCATGCGTATTTCAGGTATGGCGATTCGCGACCTGCAGCACTACGTCGAACTGGTCGACGCCGGTGAAGGGACAATTCCGGAGAGGCTCGACATGCTGCTCGAGCACCGGGACACCGTTCGTCGGCAGATCAAGGAGCTCACGTTGTCTTTGGCTGCGACGGAGTACAAGATTGCGACGTACGGCGGGCGGACCGGAGAGCAGGATATTTTGCCGAGTGAAACCGGAAGCAACCCTCGCGGGGTCTCTTGAGCGATCTGGTTCAGCGCAGACTCCAACGTCGGAAATTGATACTGGAAGCCGCTGTCCGCGAGCACCCCTGGTGAAACCCAGCGACTCTTCGTTACCAGTTCAGCCTCGGTGCGGATGATTCGTGCGCCGAACTCGAGCATCCAGCCCGGCGTCGGAAACCCATATTGTCGGCCAAGTTTCGCTCGTACCATCCGCATCATGTCGGTGTTGGTTACCGGATACGGGGATGCGATATTGACCGGGCCTGAGATCTCCGGATTCTCGTGGACGTGGATGATCGCGCGAATGACGTCGGCGATGTGAATCCAGCTGAACATCTGTCGGCCGTCGCCCATTCGTCCGCCGAAGCCCATTCGGGCGAGGTTGACGAACGGATTGATCGCCCCACCGCCGGCTCCGAGGACGATCGACATCCGAAGTGCCACTTTGCGAACAGGCGTTGGGGCTGAGAACAATTCGTGTTCCCACGCTCGCGCGACCGCTACGGAGAATCCCTTTCCCAGCTCTCCGTTCTTCTCGTCCATCGGTCGATCTCGTGCGTCTCGGTAGATCGTGCCGGTACTGGCATTCGCCCAGAGTGAGGGTGGCTGCGGCGTGCGGGTCAGCGCACGACCCAACAGTGCAGTCGTTTCCACTCGGGAGGAGAAGATGTCGTCGGCATTGCGCTTGTTGTAGCGGCAGCTCACGGAGCGGCCGGCGAGGTTGACGAGCAGATCCGTGCCGCTGAGTACATCGGCGACGCCGTGCTCGTCGGACCACGTGGCATCGCTCGTTCCTCCCCGGCCGATCGTCCGAACGTCGACCCCGTTGGATTCGAGCGTTCGAAGAAGGTGTTGGCCTACGTAACCCGACGCACCACAGACAACAACGGTCTTCATGGTTTTGTGTTCCCCTCTGCAGAAACGACTTTTGTCATCAGGGCGGCGACATCGCCGACCAGACCTCGTGCCACTGGCAGCCGGGCGAGGGTGAGCGCTTTCGCGATGATCGGTACCAGGCCGTCGACGAGGGATCGGGTACGAGTTTGCCCCGGAGACGCGTCGGTGACCCAGTGCAGCGTCACGCCCAGATAGCTGAGCCACAAGAGCGTGGGGAGCTGGGTCTCCAATGACGCCGGCGTCTTCTGCTTCGACGCCGCCAGTGCTTCACGCATCAGATCGACGGCCATCGATCTCGCATCGGTCGACTCGGCCGAGAACGGGCTGGACTGTGATGTGGTGGGCAGGGCAACGTGCAGAAACGTGCTGCCGAAGCCGTGATAGGGCCCCATGACATCGAGTCCGGTGTGCAGAACAATCCTGAGATTTTCTGTCAGTGACCCACCTTCGCGAAGGAGTGGAAGCGCCCGCGCGCGGTGATCGCGTTGGATGACGAGATACAGCTCGTGAACCAGTTCGTCTTTACTGGCGAAGTAGTAGTAGGCGTTCCCGAGCGAGACCTCTGCCTCATTTGCGATCTTGCGCATGGTCGTCGCTGCGAAGCCTTCGTCGCGGAAGAGCCGCAATGCTGTTTCCACCAGCTTTTCCCTGGTCTCGATCCCGCGAGTACTCATCGACACTCCTTCTTTGAACATGTTCAAGTGCAGCGTACGCCCTGGAGTTGAACACGTTCAAGAGTGGATCTGTTGCGTGAAATATAATAAGCGCGCATACTAAATGTATGAATGAATGTGCTTTCGGTTCGCCAGGGGGCCGGCGATGAATGCCTGGTTAGGGGTTGTCTGTGCCGAACATGTGCGTCGCGCAGTGGATCTCGGTATCGCACAGATCGGGCACGGAAAGAGAGCTGGTTTGGTACGGATGAAAGCAGGTGACGTGCTTGTCTATTATTCGCCGGTCGAGTCCATGGGCGACCGAGATCCGTTGCGCGAGTTCACAGCTCTCGGTGTGATCGAAGAGGGTGAGATCTGGCAGGCGGACGAGGGGTGTTTCAAGCCGTTTCGGCGGCGAGTTCGGTACGAACAGTTCAACCCCGTTCCTCTCGACGCAGTCCGGAGTCGATTGGCGCTGACCTCGGCACCGAATTGGGGGTATCAACTCCGGCGTGGCTTGATTCCGTTGGATGACAACGACGTCGAGATTCTGCGCTCGGCAACGAGCTGACACACTGACGCTGTGGTGAAGAAACTGGAAACCGACTTCGAGGATGCTGGCGACAGTCCGGGTCTGATGTTGTGGCGTGTCACCAATGCTTGGCAGGCTTCGATTCGCGCGGCGCTGCGGCCTTTCGACCTGACTCACGTGCAGTTCGTTCTGCTCGCCGCACTGACCTGGCTGGACGCGGAGACTTCGATAACTCAACGCGATCTTGCCGAGTACGCGCGCACCGACCCGATGATGACATCGCAGGTGGTACGGACCCTCGAATCCAAGGGGTTTGTGGAACGCCGTCCACATCCGACCGATGCTCGGGCACGCTCGGTGGTGGTGACCCAGGCGGGTGCGGCCCTGGCCGGCAAGGCAAACCGTGCGGTGGAAGCATCGGATCGGGAATTCTTTGCCGCTCTCGGGGATCGTCAGGCGGCCTTCGTTGCGATGCTCGGCGTGCTCGACCGAAAGTAGCGACCTACAGTTTTCAGGGGATTACTCTGAAGTACGCTGCAGCAGTGCATATTTGGCGTCCAGCCCGTCCAGTAGGGATTCCAGCGCGAGTTCGAAACTGGCACTGTCGATTTCCGCAGCACGCTCACGCAACAGATGTGCTCGCGTGAGGTGCGGGTAACGCTCGGCGTAGATCGCAGGATCGTCCACGAATCCGCCGGAGAACGTCGCCGTCGCAGCACCCATGACCACGTACTTGACGGAAGCGCCGATCAGCGTTGCCG
The DNA here is from genome assembly GCF_040546695.1 of Rhodococcus sp. OAS809. Classification (NCBI taxonomy): domain Bacteria; kingdom Bacillati; phylum Actinomycetota; class Actinomycetes; order Mycobacteriales; family Nocardiaceae; genus Rhodococcus; species Rhodococcus sp. OAS809. The sequence continues at coordinate 5,188,111 of NZ_JBEPOI010000002.1, forward strand.
TGCGCTGTGGCCATCCGGCGCGCACCAGTCCGCCATGGATGGCGTTCGCGCGATCGAGGGCGATGGGCCTGACGCTCGGACCGTAGGCCAAGTAGGGAACGATATTGGGATGCTTGCCCAGGGCGGCGTGGTAGGACCGCGCCCACGTGCGTAGCGCGCCGCGCCAATCGTCGGAGTCGAAGCCGCTCACGTCGACGGACTCCATGATGACGTTCGCGACGTCGTCGAGTAACTCGTCCTTGTTGGCGTAATGGCTGTACAGCGACGGTGCCTGTACGCCGAGAACAGTGGCGAGTTTGCGCATCGAGAAGTCGGTCAAACCGTGCTCGTCCACCAGTTTCAGGGCGGTGTCCCTGATGATCGGCTTACTCAGTAGTGGAACCCGCGGTCGCGCCATCGGCCAGAACCCTTTCGTCTGAAAGTACTGGACAACCTTACACTGTGAGTTTATTATCCAATTAACCTAACAGTGTTCGGGAACGTGGAGGATCAGATGACACGGGTGTTCGAGAACAAGTCCGATCTCCTGGGGGCGGTCGGTGAAACGCTGGGCTCGAGCGAGTGGGTCGAGGTCACCCGCGAGATGGTCCATCAATTTGCCGACGCGACCGGTGACCATCAGTGGATTCATGTCGACGACGAAAGAGCCAGGCGCGAATCACCTTTCGGTGGACCAATTGCGCACGGGTATCTGACGCTCTCACTCCTGCCGCTTCTGTCGAAGTCCGTGTATCGCATCGACGGCGCGAAAATGGTCATCAACTACGGGTCCGACAAGGTTCGATTCCCGAGTCCGGTGCCAGTCGGGGCCAAGGTTCGAAATACCGCAGTGCTCTCCGCAATCGAAGAATTGCCGAACGGTTCACTACAGAGTCAGATCACCAACACCGTCGAGATCGAAGGCGTGGGCAAACCTGCCGTCGTTGCGCAGACCGTCGCGCGAATCTTGTTCTGAAACCCTGCCAGAAGAAAGCAGACTCCATATGAATCTCGAATTGACCGGTGAGGAAGTTGCGTTCCGCGAGGAGATGCGAAAGTTCTTCACCACCGAATTCTCGCCCGAACTTCGTGCGCGTGCAGCGGGATTCGGAAAGCTGACGCGTGAAGACATCGTTGCGGGCCAGCAGATTCTGAACGCACACGGACTGGCGGTTCCGCATTGGCCGATCGAATGGGGTGGCAAGGACTGGACTCCGGTACAGCGCCACATCTATTCCGAGGAAATGCAGTTGGCGTCGGTACCCAACCCGTTGCCGTTCAACGTGAGCATGGTTGGGCCCGTTATCGCGGCCTTCGGCTCGCAGGAGCAGAAGGAGAAATTTCTCCCCGCTACGGCCAACGCCGATATCTGGTGGTGCCAGGGTTTTTCGGAACCCGAAGCCGGTTCGGATCTCGCTTCACTCAAGACGGCCGCTGTTCGTGACGGCGCAGACTACATCGTCAATGGTCAGAAGACGTGGACTACTCTCGCGCAGCACGCCGAGTGGATCTTCTGTCTGGTTCGTACAGATGCAAGTGCTCAGAAGCGGCAGGCCGGAATTTCGTTCTTGCTCATCGATCTGGCAACTCCCGGCATCACGGTTCGCCCCATCAAACTGATCGACGGCAGCGTCGAGGTCAACGAGGTGTTCTTCGACAACGTCCGCGTCCCTGCGGAGAATCTTGTCGGCGAAGAGAACAAAGGCTGGGACTACGCCAAGTTCCTGCTCGGCAACGAACGCACGGGCGTCACGCGGGTCGGGTTCTCCAAAACTCTTGTCGCCACGGCAAAAGAGAAGGCGCGGGAGGTTCGCGTCGGAACCGGCACCCTCCTCGATGATCCGTTGTTCGCGGCTCGGTTGGCTGAGCTGGAAAACGATTTGCTTGCGCTGGATCTGACTCAACTGCGAGTTGTGGCGAGTTCGGCAGACGGAAAGCCGAACCCGGCGTCCTCGCTGCTCAAGCTCCGCGGCTCCGAATTGCAGCAGGCCGCAACGGAATTGCTGATGGATGTTGCGGGTCCGGACTCGTTGCCGGTGAATACGGTCGAGATCGACTCGCCGGAGTGGGCGCAGCAGGCGGCGCCGCGCTACCTGAACTACCGGAAGGTTTCCATCTACAGCGGATCAAGTGAGGTGCAGCGCTCCATCATTGCCTCCTCGATTCTCGGATTGTGAGCATCTGACATGAATTTCGAACTCGACGACGAGCAGACGATGCTTCGCGACACGACGCGTGAATTGCTCAACCGCAGCTACGACGCGGAGAAGCGTAACGCCACCTCGGCCACTGACGAGGGATGGAATGCCTCGGTGTGGAAGCAGTTCGCCGAGCTCGGGCTGCTCGGCCTGCCATTCGCGGAGGCCGACGGCGGGATGGGCGCTGGGCCGGTCGAGACCATGGTCGTGATGACCGAACTGGGCCGCGCGCTTGCACCCGAGCCGTATCTGGGTGGTGTTCTGATCCCCGGCGGTTTGATCGCGGCTGTCGGTTCGGCAGATCAGCGGGCGCGGCTCCTGCCGGCGCTCAGCGACGGGACCACTCTGTCGGCCTTCGCGCATACGGAACCCGGCACGCGCTGGCCGGTCGCCACTGTCACGACCACTGCATCGCAGGAGGGATCGGGGTGGACGATCACCGGCGTCAAGAACCCGGTTCTGCAGGGCGACAGCGCGCACGTCGTGATCGTCAGCGCCACACTTCCAGGCGGCGGCACCGGGCTCTTCCTGGTGGATGCGGAGGGCTCAGGTGTCACACGGAGCACGTACGCCACCCACGACGGCCGTCGCGGTGCGCAGTTCACGTTCACCGATGCCGCGGCCGAACAGCTTGGTGAGGGCGGCGATGTCACGGAGGCGATCGTCGAAGCAGAGGTTCGGGCGCAGGCAGCTCTGTGCGCCGAGGCGATCGGGATCATGACCGAAGCTCTGCGACTGACGACGGAATACCTGAAGCAGCGCAAGCAGTTCGGTGTTCCGCTCGCGAAGTTCCAGACGCTGACTCATCGTGCGGCCGACATGTACGTGGCGCTCGAACTGGCGAGCAGCATGAGTCTGTACGCCACCATGGCCATCGCCGACGGAGTGATCGATCCGACCATCGCGTCGCGAGCGAAGCTGTCTGTCGGTCGCGCCGCGCATCAGATCGGTCAGGAAGCAATTCAGATGCACGGTGGTATCGGTATGACAGCCGAGTATCCGGTCGGGCACTACGTCTCGCGGCTGGTGGCCATCGAACACACTTTGGGCGCATCTGACGATCACCTCAGGGTGCTGGCCGCCGGCGTCTCGAACTATTCGATGGTGAACGTCACCGAGTAGATCGGTGGTGAAGATAACGGGAGGTCACGCGCAGGTCGCGTGGCCTCCCTTGTCTGTGCGGGGGCCGACCCGCGGTATTCGCGGTCAAGTAAAATTCCTGTGATCAGTCCGAGAAGAGAAAGGGATCGAAGTGACCGCGCATACCGAGCAGCTCGAGTTCCAAGCAGAAACACGTCAGCTGCTGGATCTGATGGTTCATTCAATCTATACGAACAAGGACAGCTTCCTTCGTGAGTTGATCTCCAACGCTTCGGACGCGCTGGACAAGCTCCGCCTCGAGTCTTACCAGGACAAAGACCTCAACGTCGACGTCTCCGATCTGCATATCGAGATCGACATCGACAAGGCAGCACGCACCCTGACCATCCGCGACAACGGCATCGGCATGTCGCGTGACGAGGTCGTCGACCTGATCGGCACGCTCGCCAAGTCCGGCACCGCCGAGGTCCGTCGCAAGCTCAAGGAAGCCAAGGATGCAGCGGCATCCGAAGAACTGATCGGTCAGTTCGGCATCGGCTTCTACTCCACGTTCATGGTCGCGGACAAGGTCACGCTGCTGACCCGCCGCGCCGGTGAAGATCACGCGACGCGCTGGGAATCGACCGGCGAAGGCACGTACACGCTCGAGCATGTGAACGAGGCACCGCAGGGTAGCTGCGTGACCCTGCACCTGATGCCCGAGGATTCCGAGAACGGCCTGCACGACTACACGTCGGAATGGAAGATCAAGGAACTGGTCAAGAAGTACTCCGACTTCATCGCGTGGCCCATCCGCATGGATGTCGCTCGTACGTCGACGCCGGCCGAGGGCGAGGAGCCCGAGGTCACCATCGAGACCGAGACGATCAACTCGATGAAGGCGCTGTGGACTCGCGCCAAGGACGAGGTGTCCGAGGACGAGTACAAGGAGTTCTACAAGCACGTCAGCCACGCCTGGGACGAGCCTCTCGAGGTCATCCCGATGAAGGCCGAAGGTACTTTCGAATACCAAGCGCTGCTGTTCATTCCGTCGACGGCGCCGTTCGATCTGTTCATGCGTGAGCGCAAGGCCGGGATCCACCTCTACGTCAAGCGCGTCTTCATCATGGACGACTGCGAAGAGTTGGTGCCCGATTACCTGCGCTTCGTCAAGGGCGTGGTCGACGCACAAGACCTCTCGCTCAACGTCTCTCGTGAAATTCTGCAGCAGGACCGGCAGATCGCTGCCATCCGTCGTCGTCTGACCAAGAAGGTCCTCTCGACCATCAAGGACATGAAGGCGAACGAGCCGGAGAAGTACTCGACTTTCTGGACCGAGTTCGGACGCGCGCTCAAGGAAGGCCTGATGGCCGATGCCGACAACCGCAAGACGCTGCTCGACATCTCGTCCTTCGCCTCGACCAACAGTGAAGAGGGCGTGACCACTCTCGCCGAGTACGTGGAGCGCATGAAGGACGGTCAGGAACAGATCTACTTCATGACCGGCGAATCTCGTCACCTCATCGAAAGCTCGCCGCACATGGAGGCTTTCAAGGCCAAGGGCCTCGAGGTTCTGGTACTTACCGATCCCGTGGACGAGATGTGGGTCGACGCAGTCTCGGACTTCGACGGCAAGACCTTCCAGTCGATCGCCAAGGGCGAGGTCGACCTCGACACCGAGGACGAGAAGAAGGCGGCCGAGGCCGAGCGCGAAGAGAAGGAAAAGGAATTCGGCGCGCTACTGACGTGGCTGACCGAAACCCTGTCCGAAGACATCAAGGAAACGCGTCTCTCGACGCGACTGACCACGTCGGCTGCCTGCATCGTCGGCGACGCGTTCAGCATGTCTCCGACGCTCGAGAAGATGTACAAGGCTTCGGGTCAGCCTGTTCCACACAGCAAGCGCATTCTCGAGCTCAACCCGGAGCATCCGCTTGTCTCGGGTCTGCGGGAGGCGCAGGCCGCCAATGACAATGCAGAGAACCTGACGGAGACGGCTCAGTTGCTCTACGGCATGGCGTTGCTTGCCGAGGGCGGTGAACTGAGCGATCCGGCGCACTTCACGCGCCTGCTGGCCGATCGTTTGGCTCGCACAGTCTGATCTCGTCTAGCTCGCTCGAACTCCCGGCACTCACCTTCATCGGTGGGTGCCGGGAGTTTTTTCTTGATCGTTTTCTAATGAGGACCGTTTCTGTCCGCAATAACTTCTAACGTAGTTCTCACAGGGCACGAACCCACGAGCGAAGGAAAACATCATGAACGCACCGATCACCACCGTCACCGGCGAGCGCGCGGATCTCCTCCAGAGCCTGCGTCGGCATCGTGAATTCCTTCTCTTCACCGTCAAGGACCTCACCGACGAGCAGGCCGCTTCGAGGCCGACCGTGAGTGAACTGTGCCTCGGCGGATTGATCAAGCATGTGGGTCAGGCGGAAAAGGGATGGGTCGACTTCATTCTGGAAGGGCCGGCCGGACTTGGTGGGGACTTCGACCCGACCCAGTGGTCGGAAGAGATGCAACAGGAACGGGCGAACGAATTCGCGATGGTCGAGGGTGAAACCTTGGCAGGCATCGTTTCCGAGTACGAGGGGATCGCGGCCAGGACCGACGAGTTGGTGGCCTCGCTGGACAGCCTCGACATCTCGCATCCACTGCCGTCGGCGCCGTGGTTCGAAGCGGGAGCTCGCTGGTCAGCGCGGCGCGCATTGCTGCACATCATCGCCGAGACGGCCCAGCATGCGGGCCACGCGGACATGCTTCGCGAAGCCATCGACGGTTCCAAGACGATGGGTTGATGGATGGATTGATCCACCGGGATGTTTACACATCACACAAATATGTAACACTAGTGTCTATGAGCACCGAAAAGTCTGCCTTGCAACCGCCGATGCAGTGGGACGCCTGGGGCGATCCGGCCAAGAAGCGTGAACTGTCGGACGCAGTCACATCATTGTTGACCGGATTTCTCGGTGTCTCCGCACCGACTCGATCGCGTCTCGCCATCGAAGACGTCCAGGTGGCTCCGTCCGCTATGACCCAGTCGCATGTCGAAGCGCTGGCTGGGCTGGTCGGGGCCGAGTACGTCAGTACCAAGGATTCCGATCGAATCCTTCGGGCCGGTGGCAAGAGCACCCCGGATCTGCTTCGCCGCCGTAGCGTCGAGCCGCAGGACGCACCGGACGCAGTCGTCACTCCAGGGACAGACGCAGAGGTCGAGCAGGTTCTCCGATACTGCTCTGCCAACCGGATCGCAGTGGTCCCGTTCGGTGGTGGCACCAGCGTCGTCGGCGGGCTCGATCCCATTCGTGACGGGTTCGACGCAGTTCTATCTCTCGATCTGCGCAGGTTCGATCAGCTTGTCGGGTTGGACGAGGAATCGGGCATTGCGACGTTCGGCGGCGGAACTACCGGCCCACGGGCCGAGGAGCTTCTGCGTGAGCACGGTTTCTCGGTCGGGCACTTCCCGCAGAGCTTCCTGTTCGCCACTCTGGGCGGGTTTGCCGCCACCCGGTCTTCGGGGCAGGCGTCGGCTGGATACGGGCGCTTCGAGGACATGGTTCAGGGCCTCACCGTTGTCACCCCGAGTGGAGTGATCGAGACCGGGCGTGCGCCGGCATCCGCTGCAGGCCCCGATCTGGGTGAGCTTTTTGTCGGCTCCGAGGGCACCTTCGGCGTCATCACGCACGTGCGTGTGCGGGTTCACCGTCTGCCCGAGACCACCGTGCGCGAAGGGTGGAGCTTCCCCGACTTCGCCACCGGCGCAGCTGCATTGCGTGAGCTGGTCCAGGAAGGATCGGCTCCGACCGTGCTGCGGTTGTCCGACGAGGCCGAGAGTGGCGTGAATTTGGCGACCACCGACAAGATCGGCGAGAACGCCTTCACCGGTGGTTGCCTCGGCATCACTACCTACGAGGGCACCGCTTCGCACACCGCTGAACGGATGGCGGAGGCCCGAGCAATTCTCACCGCTCACGGCGGCACATCGCTCGGCGAGGAGCCCGGAAACAGCTGGGAACACGGGCGATTCGATGCACCGTATCTGCGTGACGCTCTCCTCGATGTCGGTGCGCTGTGTGAAACCCTCGAGACGGCAACCACCTGGGGTAACCTCGCGAACCTGCGCTCCTCGGTCACCGAGGCGCTGACCAAGGCTCTCGTCGAGCAGGGGACTCAGCCGCTCGTGATGTGCCACATTTCGCACACCTACAAGACCGGTGCTTCGCTGTACTTCACCGTGGTCAGCGCGCAGACCGAGGATCCGATCGCTCAGTGGCACAAGGCGAAAACTGCCGCTGGCGATGCGATCATCGCCGCCGGTGGCACGATCACCCATCACCACGCTGTCGGCGCCGATCACCGCCCATGGATGAAGGACGAGATCGGTGAACTGGGCGCGAACATCCTTCGCGCAGTGAAGAATGCAGTGGACCCTGCCGGCATCCTCAATCCTGGAAAGCTGATTCCGTGACCGAAACCCGCAGTCAGATCGAGAAGGTTACCGTCCTGATCAATCCGATGGCGGGACATGGTCACGCGCCTGCGGCAGGACGCAAAGGTGTTGCGCGACTGCGCGCTCGGGGAGTTGCCGTCACCGAGATCATCGGAACCGACGCCGACGACGCCAAGAAGTTGGCGCGTCGTGCGATCGAGGACGGTACCGACGCACTCGTGGTTGTCGGCGGCGACGGTGCCATCAGTATCGGACTGCAGGCCGCCGCGTTGACCGAGACGCCCATCGGGCTCATTCCGGCAGGCACCGGCAACGATCACGCCCGTGAGTTCGGTATTCCCACAGGCGATCCCGAAGCAGCAGCCGATGTCATCGCAGACGGTGTCGTGCAGCAGTCCGACCTGGCGAAGATCACGCTGGCCGACGGTTCCGTCGTCTGGTCGGGAACGATCATCGCGAGCGGATTCGATTCGCTGGTCAGTGAACGGGCCAATCGGATGTCGTGGCCCAAGGGACCGATGCGCTACAACTTGGCGATGCTCGCCGAGTTGGCGAAGATGAAGCCGCTGCCGTACCGGATCGAACTCGACGACGAGGTCATCACGGTGGACGCGACGCTGGTCGCTGTTGGCAACGGGCGCTCGTACGGTGGCGGCATGCTCATCACGCCAGGAGCGTCGAAGTCTGATGGGTTGCTGGATCTGACCGTCGTCGGGCACGGTTCGAGGTTGCGTCTGGTGCGCCTGTTTCCGCGGGTGTACAAGGGAACTCACGTCTCCTTGGATGCGGTGCAGACGTACCGATCGAAGAAGGTTCGGTTGGTCTCCGAGGGCATCATCGCTTACGCGGACGGCGATCGGGTGGGGCCGTTGCCCATCACGATCGAGGCAGTTCCCATGGCGCTCAACATCTTGACGCACACTCGGATCTGAGTCGGTTCTGCCGGGCACTAGGTAGCGGTGGTGTCAGACTTCTCGGATGAACGAATCGACGAAGTCGGCGCACCGCCGCGCTGCGTGGACCTTGGAGAAATGGCAGCTAGCCATCGACATCCCGTTGACCGCTGCGGCCTGCCTGTTCTTGGTGGCGTACGCGTACCAAGTGCTGGCGCAACCGACGGGCCTTCCACATCGTCTGACCGAATGGACGATGTGGGCTGCGTGGGTCGTTTTTGCCGTCGACTACGCAGTTCGCCTGTGGTTGGCACCTGCCCGCGGTCGCTGGTTCGTCAGGCATCTCTTGGACTTGGCGATGGTGGTGTTGCCCATGCTGCGTCCGCTTCGCCTACTTCGGTTGGTCACACTGCTTGCGATAGTTCACCGCTCGAGCGGGCAAAGCTTGCGTGGACGGGTGGTTATTTACGCCACTGGTGCCACGGCCTTGCTGATCGGTGTCGCGGCGCTGGCCATGCTCGATGCCGAGCGTCACGCGCAGGGCGCTGCCATCACGTCGTACGGAACGGCATTGTGGTGGGCGATGGAGACGGTCACGACCGTCGGTTACGGAGACATGGCGCCCGTTACCACGACCGGGCGCATGATCGCCGGAGCATTGATGATCGGCGGAATTGCGTTGCTGGGCATCGTGACTGCCACACTCGCTTCCTGGTTGGTCGAGCGCGTGGCGGAAACAGGACGAGGCATCCCAGGCCGCGACGCGTAAGCAGGTGGCGGACCTGTCCGAGGAAGTCCGAGCCTTGGCCACCCGCACGCACCGAGTCGATCTCGCGTCCGTCGATACCGATTCGCTGCGTCGCGAACTGGCGTCGAGGGGAGTCGTGGCGCAGCATGCACCTTCGGACAATTGACCCGCAGTACAGCAAACAATAGAACGATGGTCTGATAATCTTGCGTGATGGTGGCGACCCACGGATTTCAGCGCGCGCGCAGGCCTGAGCAGATCGAAGCGCGTCGGTGCGCGATTCTCGATGCGGCCCGCGCGATGCTCGGGTCCAGGCCCGTCGCCGACATCAGCCTGCGTGAGCTCAGTGAGAGCGTCGGACTGGCGAAGTCCAACGTGCTTCGCTACTTCGACAGTCGCGAGGCCATCTTTCTCGAAGTGCTCGACGAGAACTGGGTAGCGTGGCTGGACGGGTTGTCCGAGTCGTTGACTCCGACCAGTGACGACTCACCGTTTGCCGCTGAAATTCATGTGGCATCCGCGGTTGCGGAATCGCTTGTCTCACAGCGGTTGCTGTGCGAGTTGATGAGCGTCATGGCTGGTGTCCTCGAAAGAAACATCTCCGTCGACTTCGCCCGTGACTTCAAGAAGCGGGCAACGGTCAACTCGGGAAGGTTTGCGTCGCTGATTCATTCGCAATTGCCTCACCTCTCGGAGGGCGACGCGGCTCAATTCGCCAAGGTAACCCTGGTGATTGTTGCAGGCTTGTGGCCGACTGCCGAGCCTGCCGAATCCATGGTCGTCGTACTGAACGAGATGCAGGCGCCCCCTGCTGCCGACATGTTCGCAACCGGCCTACGTGAAGGTCTGATCAATCAGCTCGTCGGGCTGTCGGCGCGAGCGGCAACCCGAACGAGCTGAGCCCGTTCAGGCGCTGTGCAGCGTCAGGACGGTGATCTCGCTCGGTGCGAACACGCGGAATGGTGGACCCCAGAACCCGGTTCCGCGGCTTGTGTACAACTGCGTGCGGTCGCCGTGACGGGTGAGCCCGTGCACCGACGGTTGATCGAGTTTGACCAGAAGGTTGAACGGCCAGATCTGTCCGCCGTGGGTATGACCGGCGAGCTGCAGATCCACTCCCGCGGAAGCGGACTGAGTTACCTGCTTCGGTTGATGGGCGAGCATCAGGATCGGCAAATCGGGGTCGGTGCCGGCAAGGGCCATATCGAAGTTCGCGCCGTGACCGTCGAGCTTTGATCCCAGAGCGGTGGCGTCGTCGACTCCGGCGATGACCAGGTTGTCGCCGCCCTTGGTGACGACGAGGTGCCGGTTGTGCAGGGCATCCCAGCCGATCGAGGTCATGTAGTCGAGCCACTCCTGAGCCTCGTGGAAGTACTCGTGATTCCCGGTGACGTAGACACGAGCGAGTCTGGCTTCCACCGACGCGAGTGGGGTGGCTTGGCCGAGGCGCTGCTCCACTGTTCCGTCGGCAATGTCGCCGACGTGGGCCACGATGTCGGCGTCGAGTTCGTTGACTGCCGCGATCACGCGCTCGGACCACTTCTCGCGATTGATCGGGCCGAAATGGGTGTCGGTAATTGCGACTACCCGAAGCTTGTCCATTCCCGCTCCGAGGCGAGGGATGGTGACGTCGACGTGCTTGATCCGTGGCAGTCTCATGGCTTCCCGATAGCCCCAGATCAGCAGAACGGCCGAGGTGATCAGTGCCGCAACGGCGACGATTCTCGATCGAAGCGGGTCATCCACGCCGCCGACGAGCAATCCGAGCCTCAGGACTTCACCGAGCAGGGTCCACACGAACACGACCCAGATGATTCCGAGGAGGGCGTCGCCGACCAGGCGAACTGGATCGCGGTCAGTGTGTCCGTGGCTGAGCATCATGGTGGCAGGCAGGGTGATCAGGAGGGCGGCAAATAGAACGGTGCCGAAAACTGCCACCGCTGTCGGCCAGTCCGGCCGGACGAACAAGCTCCACCACGGGTACACGAACAACAGAGCCAAGATCGACGCGACAATCGAGGATATGGCAACGATCCGCAACGGTCTGCGGCGCGGAACTCGAGCGACGTCGGTCGCCTGGGGTGTAGTCACCCCGTCCAGAGTAAAGGTCCACTGGTCTATTAACAAGGGGACGGTGGTCCGCTATCGGAATGTCGGTGTTCTCGGATAGGTTTCCGAACGTTGAAACTCGGCCAGTGATCAGGTGGGTGGCGCATGGAGAAGTACGACGTCAAGAAGGCATACAAGGATCTCTATTCCCCCGGGCGCCGCGATTTTGCCCTCGTGACCGTCCCGCGCTTCGGCTACTTCGCCGTCGACGGTCACGGTGATCCCAACACTGCCACCGAGTACTCCGAGGCGCTCGAAGCGCTGTATTCGGTGTCCTACGCGACCAAATTCGCGAGCAAGAAGGAACTGGATCGCGACTTCGTCGTGGGCCCGCTGGAAGGGTTGTGGCGGGCAGATGACCCCGAGGTGTTCGTGACGCGGGACAAGTCGTCGTGGGATTGGACGATGATGATCTCGCAACCGGAGTGGATCACGGAGACGGAACTGTCTGCGTCGATTGACGCAGTCCGGGCCAAGGCAGTGCGGGCCAAGAAGGAGATTGCCGCTCTCGACAAGGTCAGGTTTCTCGAGTTGGAGGAAGGTCTGTCCGTCCAGATTCTTCACGTCGGCTCGTACGACGACGAAGCTCCCACCCTGGACCGGCTGCACAACACGTTCATCCCGTCGAACGGCCTGAGCTTCAACGGCGATCATCACGAGATCTACCTCAGCGACGCTCGCCGGACGCCGCCCGAGAAACTGAAGACGGTTCTGCGTCAGCCTGTTTCGAGGTAGCGATTACGGCTCGAGGCCGCGCAACTTCTCGAGGTCGCGTCGCTCGCGTTTGGTCGGTCTGCCGGCGCCACGATCACGTCGCGGAATGGACGCGATCAGTTCGGGAGGCGGTGGGGGTGGTGAATTATCCTGCAGGCAATCGGCGGCCAGTACGGCGCTGACTCGTTTCGTGATCGGCTTGACCACGACGACAATGCGTTCGATGCCGGATACACGCACCCGCACCTCGTCGCCGGCTTTCACCTGCTGAGCCGCCTTTGCCGACGTTCCGTTGACCCGAACGTGTCCCGATCGGCAGGCTGTCGCCGCCTGCGAGCGTGTTTTGAACAGCCGAACCGCCCACGTCCAGCTGTCCACGCGGACACTGATCGCGTCGGAGGGGAGTTGGGCTGGCACGCACTCCAGCCTACCGACGAGTGCTCACAGACCCTGCGCGCGGATGCCCGAGTAGGCGCGCGGTGCATACCGCAGTCGTAACGGCAGCAGATGCCAGAACCGATCTGTCAATGTCAGGAAGCGGGCGAACCAGAAGTACATTCGTTCGTCGCGCGGCGTCCATTCCCATCCGAGAGTTTCGCGCGCCTTCTCCGGCATCAGTGCCTTGCCGATCCAGTTCGCCACGGCCATCGTGGGGCGTGAGGTCAGACGCCACAGCCACGTCGGAACCTTCGGAGCCGGTGCGATGTCGTGCTCGGCGATGCGCGTCGACCATTTTGTGGTGTGGGTGTTGATCAGGTGGTTGTCGAGCATGTCTTCCCAGTACGTGCGGAAGCTGGCGTAGTCGTCGAAAGCCGGTCGGTCGGTGAGTCCGTAACAGCGCCACCAGGTTACGGCCTCACGGACAAGCTGGTCCTTCTGCTCCGCCGTGAACTTCTTGTACGCGAATCGCTCGTTGAAATCGAGTATCACCTCGAAGAACGTGACGTGTGTCCACCAGAAAGTGTCAGGAGCGAGGGCGTGGTAACGCCCGCCGGTTTCGTCGATTCCTTTGAGATCGGTGTGGAAGTTGCGAACGAGCGTGCCTGTGCCCTCTTCGGTCCGGTCGTACACGACGCCGTAGATGGGCGGCAGTGAGCGGAACAGGCGGTCGAGCGGGTTGTCGAAAAAATTCGAATGATCCTGCAGCGCTCCACTTACCGCGGGATGCATGTTCTGCAGCGTGCCTGCGCGTCCGAGATACAGCAGACCGCGAACGTCGCCGAAGTGTGTCCACGTCAGGGAACCGGGGCCGATCGGATCGGCTCGTAGTTCCCGGGGCTCTGGTCGCGCCTGGGGCTTAGGTCGACGAGTATCGGTGTCCGGATCGCTGCTCATCTGGTTGACCCTCCGCCTGCGCTCATGTGACAACGGTTGTTGTCAAATGATGACTTTTGCTGCGCCGCGCGAATTTGTCAATGGATTCGGCTAGATCTGCCCGAAAACAACTCCGGCCCCTCACCTGCAACAGGTGAGGGGCCGGAAGAGTGAAGCGGTCGGACTCAGGCGTATTCGTAGAACCCGCGACCGGTCTTCTTGCCGAGACGACCGGCGTCGACCATGCGGCGAAGCAGCGCCGGCGGAGCGTAGTGCGGTTCTGCGAATTCCGCGTACAGGGACTCTGCCGCTGCGAGGGCAATGTCGAGACCGACGGTGTCGAGCAGCGTCAGCGGACCCATCGGGTAGCCGCAGCCGCCCTTCATGGCCTCGTCGATGTCTTCTGCTGTGGCGTAGCCGGATTCGAGCATCCGAACTGCCTGGCACAGGTAAGGGATGAGCAGAGCGTTGACGATGAAGCCCGAGCGGTCGCCCGCGCGAACCGTCTTCTTACGCAAGGTGTTCTTGGCGTAGTCGGTGACGGCGAGAACGGTCTCTTCGGACGTCGTCAGGCTGACCACGATCTCCACGAGCGGCATGACCGGCACGGGGTTGAAGAAGTGAACGCCGACAACCTGGCCGGGGCGCGAGGTGGCCTTGGCGATCTTGATGACGGGGATCGACGACGTGTTGGTCGCCAGAATGCCTGCAGGCTTGACGATCTTGTCGAGCTTGCCGAAGATCTCGTACTTGAGAGCTTCGATCTCGGGAGCAGCTTCGATCACCAGATCGCGATCGGCGAACTCTTCCATGTCCAAGGTGACGCGGACGCGTGCGATCGCGGCGTCGGCTTCTTCCTGGGTGATCTTGCCCTTGGCGACGCCGCGGTTGATCGACTTGGCGATCCGTTCGCGGGCAGCGGCGGCAAATTCTTCTTTGGTTTCGAGCACCAATACCGAGCTACCGGCTTTTGCACATACCTCGGCGATGCCGGCACCCATGGTGCCGCCGCCGATTACGCCTACAAGTTCCACGATTCTCCTCAAAAATTAGGGGCAAGCCCCTGTGCGCCGTTCCGGTAGTCAGAACTACCAGAAAGGCGCACAGGGGCGCGAAGTGCCTTACTTCAACAGCGCACGCGACATCACGACGCGCTGAATCTGGTTTGTGCCTTCGTAGATCTGCGTGATCTTGGCGTCGCGCATCATGCGCTCGACCGGGAAGTCGGTGGTGTAGCCGGCGCCACCGAACAGCTGCACGGCGTCGGTGGTGACCTCCATGGCAACGTCCGAAGCGAAGCACTTCGCCGCAGCGGAGATGAAACCGAGGTTCTTCTCGCCGCGCTCGGCGCGAGCAGCGGAGGTGTAGACCATCAGACGTGCGGCTTCGACCTTCATCGCCATGTCCGCGAGCATGAACTGAACAGCCTGGAAGTCGCTGATGGACTTGCCGAACTGCTTGCGGTCCTTGGTGTACGCCAGCGCCGCGTCGAGTGCGCCCTGGGCCAGGCCGACAGCCTGAGCACCGATGGTGGGACGCGTGTGGTCGAGGGTCTCGAGTGCCGTCTTGAAGCCGGTGCCCGGTTCGCCGATGATGCGGTCGCCGGGGATGCGGCAGTTCTCGAAGTACAGCTCAGCGGTGGGGGAGCCCTTGATGCCGAGCTTCTTTTCCTTCGGTCCGACGACAAAGCCCTCGTCGTCCTTGTGGACCATGAAGGAGGAGATGCCGTTTGCGCCCTTGTCGGGATCGGTGACAGCCATGACGGTGTACCAGGTGGACTTGCCGCCGTTGGTGATCCAGCACTTGGAGCCGTTGAGGATCCAGTCGTCGCCGTCAGCCTTTGCGCGGGTACGCATCGAAGCGGCGTCGGATCCGGCTTCACGCTCGGACAGTGCGTACGACGCCATTCCGCCGTTGACGAGGTCCGGGAGCACCTTGGACTTGAGCTCTTCGGAACCCTTGAGGATCAGGCCCATGGTGCCGAGCTTGTTCACAGCGGGGATCAGCGAGGAGGAGCCACAGACGCGGGCGACTTCCTCGATGACGATGCAGGTGGCGACGGAATCGGCGCCCTGGCCGTCGTAAGCCTCGGGAACGTGGATGGCGTTGAAGCCCGACGCGTTGAGAGCAGTGAGCGCTTCCTCGGGGAAACGTGCGTTCTCGTCGACGTCCTTGGCGTACGGCGCGATTTCCTTCTCGGAGAGTCCGCGGATAGCAGCCCGCAGTTCGTCGTGCTCTTCGTTCAGTGCGAAGAGATTGAAATCCGGGTTTCCTGCCATGGGAACGCTCCTTGGTGAAGGTGGCTTGAAGGCGGTCGGTGCGGCTCCGGCGTTACCAGCGAGATTCGCGGACAGACCGGTGCCCATGACCCCAGTCAAACACGGCACTGAGTGCCAGGTCAAGGGATGGGTGTGTGAAGTTTCGGTGCACGAGCAGTGTCAGCCGAGTTGTTCGTGGATTTTTCTGCTGATCTCATCAGCGGACGTGCCCGGGGGAAAGGCTACTACCAGCACGGACTTCGATTCTGGCGTGCTGGTCTTGGACCCGGGTGCCACGCCGTACGTCCGCCGAACGTCGAGCAATGCCTGACTTAGTGCATCAGCTGTGGCGTCCTCGTCGCCTTTGATCATGCTTCGCAAGAGGTAGTTGTGGCACGCGGTGACAGCTGCGGCAAAACCGACAACCTCGAGGACAGGTTCGCGGGGCACAGCGCTGCGCAGGTAGTCGACGAAGAGGCGCTCGTAGCGGAATCCGGTGACGAGTTCGCGGTCGCGAAGAGCCGGAACATGCTGTACGACGCGGTATCGCCGCATCGACAGGTCTCGGTTCCTGCGGAAGAAATCGAACACCAGTCCCGCGGCCTCGCACACGGACGCCCAGGGGTCGGCGGAATCGGACGCGAGGAACTCTGCGACGTGTTCGAGGAGGGACTCGTGATCGGCGAAGATCACGTCTTCCTTGGAGCGGAACTGCCGGAAGAACGTCCGACGCGACACACCGGCGGCAGCGGCGATCTGCTCGACGGTGGTGGCTTCGTACCCGTTCTCCGAGAACAACCGGATCGCTTGAGACGCGACGTGTACCCGAAACTGTGCGGGGTCAGTTCCGGGTACATCGGAGCGCTCGGTCATGGATGCAAGTATCCAGGTTTCGTCGGCGTCAGTTGTCGGCGCGTAGCTGGAACTTGAGAACTTTGCCGGTGGGGGTGCGAGGAAGGTCGAGCGGGAAGACGATGTCGCGGGGAACCTTGTACCCGGCCAGCAAAGTGCGGGTGTGCTCGACGATGTCTTCGGCGGATGCCTGTAATCCCTTGCCCAGCACCACGAATGCCTTCGGGCGCTCGCCCCACTTCTCGTCCGGAACGCCGACGACTGCCACGTCGATCACCGCGGGGTGACTCATGATCGCCTGCTCGACCTCGACGGTGGAGATGTTCTCGCCGCCTGAGATGATGATGTCCTTCGCGCGGTCCTTGAGCTGGATGTATCCGTCGGGATGCATGACGCCGAGGTCGCCGGAATGGAACCAACCACCGGCAAATGCTTCGGCTGTCGCGGCCTCGTCGCGGTAGTACCCGAGCATCACGTTGTTGCCGCGGAGCACGATCTCACCCATGGTCTGGCCGTCGGCGGGGACGTCGTTCATCTCGGCATCGACAACGCGAGCATTTTCGGCCTGCACCATGCCGACTCCCTGACGAGAGAGAAGTGCGGCGCGCTCGGACTGCGGCTTGTCGTCCCAGGCTTCCTGGTATTCGCAGATCGTGTAGGGGCCGTATACCTCGGTGAGGCCGTAGACGTGAACGACGGTGACACCGATGTCTTCGAGTTTTCCGATGATCGTCGGTGACGGGGGAGCGCCGGCGGTGGTGATGCGCAAGGCGTCGACCTTGTGGGCCTGGTCTGCGTCGGCGATGGTGGAGCAGACGGTAGGAGCGCCGCACAGATGTGTCACGCCCAGATTGTCGATGGCGTCCCAGATCGCATCGGCGCGGACCGCGCGCAGGCAGATGTGTGTGCCCGCGGCCTGAGTGACGGCCCACGGCGTGCACCACCCGTTGCAGTGGAACATCGGCAGTGTCCACAGATACTTCGTCGCTCCGTCGAAGCCGTTGTGGAATGTCTCGCCGAGCGAGTTCAGGTACGCCCCGCGGTGGGAGTACATGACGCCCTTGGGTTTTCCGGTGGTACCCGAGGTGTAGTTGATGGCGATGCACTGCTGCTCGTCGTCGACGCCCCAGTGCAGTGGCTGATCGGAGAGAGCTTCGCCTTCGGCAATCAGATCGGCGTACTGCCCGGTGACGATTCCGGTGGGAACGTCCGGATAGGGGACGGTGGAGTCCGGGATCTCGACGATCTCACGCAGGCTCCCCACGTTTGCCTTGGACGAGGTGACCGAACCGACGAATTCGGAGTCCACGAACAGGATCGTGGTTCCCGAGTGATCGAGAATGTATTCGAGTTCGGGACCGGCGAGGCGTGAGTTCAGGGCGATCAGGACCCCGCCGGCGAGGGGGACGGCAAAATGCGCGAACAGCATCTCGGGTACGTTCGGCGCCAGGTATGCAACGCGGTCACCGGGCTGAATGCGTTCACGCAGGACGCGGGCCAGAGCCGCGACCTCGTCACCGAACTCTCGGTACGAGTAGGTCCGGTCGCCGTGAACGACGGCGGTGCGCTCGGGGAACACCGCGGCGCTGCGCTCGAGAAAGCGCAGCGGACTGAGCGGGGTGTTGTTGGCTGCGACAGCTGTCGGGACAGACACGGTTCCTCCGAAGGCGACGTGGCACGGTTGGTGTCACGATAAGTGTGATCGGCACTACAAATGGCCTGGATGCACGCTATTGCCCAGCCAAAGGTGCCGCTACCCTCTGAATTGGGTACGTGGAGGTGAGAGTGAGCAGGGTACTGAGACCGAGCGACGACGACGCGTTGCGCGCCGAACTGCGTCGGCTGCACCCCAAAACCGAGTTGCCGGTTCTGTTCGGCGGCTGCGTCAGCGACCGGTCGCTGACCATCACCGGTCACGTCGGCACGCGCAGCAACATCCTGCGAAACCTGCGGATCGACGCCGAATGCGGACTCGGCGGTCGGGCGATCGCAGAACAACGACCGGGCGCGGTCCAGGACTACGCGAACTCGTCGCACATCACTCACGACTACGACTACGAAGTGGGCACCGAAGCGATCGAATCCTTGATGGCAGTCCCGATCGTCGTTCGCGGGGTTACTCGCGGAGCGATCTACGGAGGACTGCGTGCCAACCTGCCGATCGGCGACGTGATCGCAGAGACGATGATGCGATCGTCGTACGCGTTGGCCCGAGAATTCGAGATTCGCGACGAAGTGGATCGTCGGGTGGCGATGCTCGATACCGCTGCGGTGGAACATGGTTCGAACCGCGATGCCCAGATATCCGAAGGGTTGACCGAGAGCGTCCTGGCGCTCGGCGAGATCGCGGCGAACCTCGAGGACATGGCTCTCAGCGCGCAGGTCCTCGCGGTCGAGGCAAAGTTGCGGTCGTTGGCGTCGCCGAAACCTTCCGCGAACACTCCAGTCGCGAACACCGTTGTCCTGTCGCCACGCGAGCGGGAGGTGATGGGGTACGTCGCTCTCGGACTGCGCAATGCCGAGATCGCCGAGAGGTTGTCCCTGAGCGTCGAAACGATCAAGACGTACATGAGGAATCTGATGGGAAAACTCGACGTCCGCAGTCGTCACGAAGCGGTCGTGGAAGCGCGGCGGCAAGGTTTGATTCTGTGAGGGCTTGATTCTCTGATCGGTCCCGCCAAGCGGAATTTCGGAACTGCGTCGCCACTCCGGTTGATATGACGGACCTCACTATCGGCAGAGTTCGACACGAGTGATGAGGGCATCGATGCAGGATTTGTTCGACAACAACGACATGACCGGCCTGGCCGAAGCGATCAAGAGCGGCGACGTCTCCGCCAAGGAAGTCCTCGAGTTCAGTCTGGACAGGCTCGACGAGCGCAACCCGGCAGTCAACGCGGTGATCAGTGAGCGCCGAGAGGAAGCGCGCAACGAGGTATCAGGCGGCCTGCCGGATGGTCCACTGCAGGGCGTCCCGTTCGTGATCAAAGACCTCGGCATGGACGTCGCAGGATTGCCGAGCACCAATGGATCTCGATTGTTCGCCGACGCTGTGGCAGAAAAAGATTCGACGCTCGTCGAGCGCTACCGCCAGGCTGGTCTGGTTGTCATCGGCAAGACGAACACCCCGGAGTTCGGCAAGAACGCGAGTACCGAACCTGCGCTGTTCGGACCCACCCGTAACCCTTACGCCCTTGATCGTTCGCCCGGCGGATCTTCGGGTGGCACGGCTGTAGCTGTTGCCGTCGGGATCGTGCCAGGCGGGCATGCCAGCGACGGTGGTGGATCGATCCGTATTCCCGCATCGGCCTGCGGCCTGGTAGGCCTCAAGCCGAGCCGAGGACGTACTCCGACGGCACCGGCGCGCACGCTCTTCTCGTCGCCGATGAGTGTTCATCACGCGCTCACCCGAAGTGTCCGCGACACTGCGCTGCTTCTCGATCTGTCCGCCGGGCCGACAGTGGGCGATCCTTACGTGATCCTGGCGCCGAAGCGGCCGTACATCGAGGAAGTGGGTGCCGATCCCGGACGGTTGCGGATCGGTCTGAGTAACGCTCTTCCTGACGGCACACCGGTGGACCCGGAGTGCTCGGCCGTCGCGACCGGTGTTGCCGGCCTGCTCGAAGAACTCGGTCACGATGTCACCGAGAGTGCCCCGAACTTTCCGCTCGATGCGCTCACTGCCGGGCTGTCGGTGTTGATGGGCATTCCGATGACGATCGAGGTCGACGAACGACTCGACGCCCTGAACCGCGCGATCCGCGACGACGACCTCGAGCCGATGGCGCGGATGATCTACGACCGCGCGAAGTCCGAAAGTGCGACGAACGTCGTCAAGGCGCTGCAGGAACTCGAGCGGGCCGCCCAGGTGATCGGTGCGTTCTTTGTCGATCACGACCTGTTGCTGACTCCGACGATGGCTCGGCCGGCAGCTCCGCTCGGTCTGCTCGATACGGCGAATCCTATGTCGATCTGGGAGCATTCGGCCGGGTACAGCGGCTTGACCAGTCCGTTCAACAGTTCAGGTCAGCCGGCGATTTCCTTGCCGATGGGTCATGACTCGGCCGGCGTTCCGATCGGCGTGCAGTTGGTCGGCGCGTTCGGCCGTGAAGATCTGCTGATTCAGGTTGCGTCGCAGCTCGAAACAGCCCGTCCGTGGTCCATTGCGCCGGTGTGGCCGCCGGTCCCGGCGTAGCGCGCGGTCGTCCGAGCCGGGGAGGACGTCAGGCGATGATGCGAATCGGCCACTGGCCGTTCACATCTGCCACGTCCCTCCCTTGGCTGAGAAGGTACTCGGCGAAATCGCGTTGCCGCTCTGCGTGCCAATCGGCTTGATCGACCATGAGATCGAGCCCCAGGATGTCGGGGAACCGCACGGCCAACTCGCGGGCCAACGCTGCCGCAGCTTTGGCATCGGCCTCGGCTTCGTGCGCCGACTCCAATGAAATTCCGTAGTGCTCGCACACGGCCGCAAGCGTTCGCTTGCCCTTGCGGAACGTATCCATCGCCCGATCGATCACGTACGGATCGATCACCAACCCCGGAACGAATGCAGGCTTGCCGATGCGCAGACCCTCGGCATGCATGACCGTCAGATCATAGGAGGCATTGAACGCCACGACGGCGTGATCGCGCGCCCAGGAATTGTGCAGAGCCTCGCGAATCTCTTCGTAGCCCTCGGAATAATCCTGGCCGTGTTGCGCCGCGAACTCGGTGCTGATGCCGTGAACAGCCGAGGCGCCGGCGGGGATGTCGACGCCGGGATCGAGTAGCCACGTGCGTGTTTCGACACTCGAACCGTCGATCACCGCGACGCAGGCACTGACGATACGAGCGGTCGACGGATCCCGCCCCGTGGTCTCGAGGTCGAACGCGCAGATCGGGCGATCGGACCAGCTACTCATCGGGGGCCTTTCGGTGCAGAACGTCATGTCCGAATCACTATGCACCTCCCTACCGACACAAACGACGAACAGCCACCTCCGGGGTGACGGTGGAGGTGGCTGCTGCGTGACTGTGTGACGGACCTACAGAATCTCGGTTCCGACCGTGAAGCGATCCATGACGTCTTCGCGCGGAGTCACACCGAAGCCCGGTCCCTGCGGCACGGCGATGTGGCCGTCCTCGATGACAAAAGGTTCGGTGATGTCTTCCTTGTAGAAGCGATCGGACGCCGAGATGTCGCCGGGCAGCGTGAATCCGTCCAGCGCCGCGAGGGCTGCGTTGGCGGCGCGGCCGATTCCGGTCTCGAGCATTCCGCCGCACCACACCGCAATACCGTGTGCCGAGGCGAGATCGTGGATGCGCTTGGCTTCCAGATATCCACCGACACGGCTCGGCTTGATGTTGATGACCGAAGCGGCGCCCAGCGTGATGGCATCCGCCGCATCCTTGGCCGACTCGACCGACTCGTCGAGGCAGATCGGAGTCGAAAGGGACTGGGCAAGTTTGGCGTGCTGCACCAAATCGTCCTCGGCCAGCGGCTGTTCGATGAGGAGCAGTGCGAATTCGTCCAGGCGGCGCAGCAACTGCGCGTCGACGAGGGTGTACGCGGCGTTCGCGTCGACCTGCAGAGGAACGTCGTAGCCGAACTCCTTGCGCACCGCAGCGACGGGAGCGATGTCCCAGCCCGGCTTGATCTTCAGTTTGATTCGCACGTAACCCTGCGACAGATAATTACCGACGGTTTCGAGTAGCTGCGGAATGCTGTCCTGGATGCCGACGGACACTCCCGAGGGCACCCGAGTGCGAGTGGCACCGAGGTACCGAGCGAAAGACTGTCCACGAGCCCGCAATTCAGCATCGAGGATTGCCATTTCGATAGCCGACTTCGACATCTGGTGACCCACGACGTGGTGAAGTACGCTGCCGACCGTCTCGGCCGAGAGCGGCTGATCCGACTGCGACTTACGCAGCGTCGGAACAAGATACTCGCGAAGCATCGCCCGCGCACCAGCGGTGTATTCGGAGTTGTAGTACGGATCGCTGAGCGAGCCGCACTCACCCCAGCCGACGGTCTCCACCGGACCGTTGGGGCCGTCGGTGGTGCCGCTCACTTTCAGGACGAGGGTGTTGCGCTCGAGCTGGGTGCTGAATGACGTGGTGAAGGGGGAGACGAGAGGGATGCGCAGTTCGCGCAATTCGACGGACTCAATGTGCATGGACTTGCTCTTCTCCGGTTGTCTCGCAGATTTTCGTGAACATGTAATAGCCGCTGGGGTCGAAGCCGGTCGATTGCCATTCCTTCGAGGCGATCAGTGGTTCGAGGTACTCGCGAAGCGCGTGTCGCCAGGCAAAGGCAGAGGCGCGGTCGACTGTTCTCAGATGCTCGATGTCTCTGGGTATTCCGACTGCGATATCGACGCAGTCGGGTGGGATCGGGAGCATTCGAGGCGTACCGTCTTCGGTGGGTTGAAGCACTTTGAATGTATCATTCACGGCTACAGTAGAACTCGGAGATCCATCGACGTCGAGGTCCCAACTGACTAGCATACGATCGCTGGCGTCGCCTGCGTTGATTCCGTCTGCCATCGACCCGTAGAAATCCGGGTTGTATTCGGCCGGTTCGGCTCCGAGACGCTGAATGTTGAAATAGGCATTTCGTGCGACCAGTGGATCGAAGGTCCACCGGATCGTCCTGACGCCGCGCTCGATGCACCAGTCTCGCTGATGATGCTTGAGGGCGCGGCCGATTCCCTTGCCTGCGTGTCCCGGTAGTACTCCGGCGATGTGTGAGTGCAGAACCTCGCCGAGAGGCTCGACGAAGAATCCGACGCAACCACCGATCATTTCGCCTTCGGAAAAGGCTCCCACCACGTAGTGACCACCGTGGTGAAGCGCAACCAACATCGCCGTGCCGAAATGAGCCGGTCCGGGACTGGTAGCCCAGATCTCGTCGAAAACGGCGGATAGATCGGCTATTTCGCGGGTATCGACCAGTTCTCGAAACTCAACCGCTTTGCTTTTCGACACGAGGGCCCCCTTCAGACGTGATCGAACGAATAAGGCCCGCAACCAACGCCGTCCTCGGAGCGATTGCGGACACGAGCGCATGCTCGGTCTCGGCGTGTGCACCGCCGCCGACGCCACCGAGGCCGTCGAGGGTGGGGATACCGATACCGGCAGTGAAGTTTCCGTCCGAGGCTCCGCCTACGGCGAGGCCGACGAGCGGAGTCAGATCATGCTCGAGCGCAACGCGTTCCGCCAACGCCAGCAACGGTGCGGACATCGTCGCTTCGAGAGGGGGACGGTTGACGCCACCCGAGACCGTGACTACGGCTGCGGGGTGGATTGCCTGCAGGGCTCGGATATTCGCATCGACGCGCTCCTGCTCGGCAGCGCTGGTCGCGCGCACGTCCACGTCGACGAAGGCTTCTGCCGGAACGGTGTTGGTTGTGGTTCCGGCTGAAATGACAGTCGGGGTGACGGTGGTTGCCTGCGCCGGCGAGGACAAGTCGTTGATCGCGATCACGAGACGAGCCAGTTCTACTGCAGCGTTGATGCCTTTTTCCGGCTCCAGCCCGGCGTGGGCGGCGCGACCGGCAACATGGATCCGATACAGCGACACTCCCTTGCGGACAGTCTTCAGTTCGCCACCGTCACCGCCGGCCTCGAGAACCAGTACCGCGCCTGCCGCAAGTTCCTCGATGAGGGACCGCGACGTGGGTGAACCGATTTCTTCGTCACCGGTCACGAGGAGTGTGATTCCGTCGAGTGCATCGTCGCCGTGCAGCTCCCGGACGATAGCGAGGGCGTGGATTGCCTGAACGACACCAAGTTTCATGTCGAGTCCGCCCGGACCTCGGAGCGCTCCGTCGGTGACGGCTGCGGGCAGGCGTGTCAGGGTGCCGATCGGCCACACGGTGTCATGATGACCGAGCAGCATCAGCCGCGTCGGTGAGCTGCCGAAACGGGTCACCAGATGGGTACGGCCTTCCGTCACTATCGACTCCGGTGTCACGCTGAGTCGTTCGTGGACAAGGTCTGACGTCCACTTCGCGCTGCGGGCAACAGCTTCGAGATCGTGTGACGGCGACTCGACTTCGATGAGTGCGATGGCGTCCTCGAGGATCTGAGGAAGTTGGCGCTCGGCCAGATCGCGGAGAATGGTCATCGGTTGTTCACTCGCGGATACGCGCGGCTTCCGACGTGTAGCAATTGTGTACTCCCGTTGTCGGAGAAAGTGATCCGGATCCAACCTGCTGATTGAGGGAGTCGGGTCCCGAACACTCCAGGGTGAACTTCGATCAGGCTGAGAGAGACGGACTCTGCGCTTTCGGCGGTGACCGAAGGGTCGATGTGATCGGTGCGGCGGGCGGTCAGGGAACCGCCGGTCCTTTCCAAGACGAAATCGGCTGCGGCATCGCGGTACAGGCCGCACAGCGCATCGAGTTCTTCAGGTGAGGACGTGACGCGGGTGTGGGGGTCACCAGGCGAGAATGCCGGTGTCACACTGACGCCGCCTATGGAACCGATTACTTCAGCCAGAAGATCGCCGGAGAGAGCGTCCATTGCTCCACCGTTGGCCATCAGGACCACGGCTAGACCGCACGACGGCACCACTCGCAAGAACGACTGCTGGCCGAGAGTTCCGCCATTGTGGCCATGAGCCAGTACCCCGCCCCAATTATGCAGCAGCCACGTGGTTCCCATGATGTCCGCTGACGACACGTCACCGATCTGGCGGCGCTCCTCGAGCATCGCCAGATGGGTGGACCGCTGAAGCAGAATCGGATCCTCGCGCATCGAATCCTGCGCGAACAGAAGAAGGTCCTCGGCGGTGCTGTTGATGAGACCGGCGGGGCCCATCGAGCGAGGGATGAGGAATTGTGGTGTCTGCTCGAGGTCGTCGGCAGCGCCGACGTGCCCGACTGCAGCGCGGTGCAGTGCCGTCTCCTCAGGCAGGGTCGTGGTTTTGGTCAGGCCGAGCGGTTCGATGATCCGCTCGCGCAGAACCGCGTCCCAACTCTTACCTCGGAGAACCTCGATGATTCGTCCGGCGATCACGAAGCCGGTGTTGCAGTACGACCAATCGGTGCCGGGGGCGAAGAGCTGCACCGTTGATTTCAGTGATGCGACGTATCGCTCGACGCAGTCGTCGCCGCGCCCGCCGTCGATGAAAACGTCACCGTCGATGCCACTGGTGTGAGTCAACAGGTGGCGAGTCGTGACCGTTTCGGTGGCTACCGCGTCGGCAACTGCGAAGTCCGGCAGGATGTTCCGGACAGGTGAGTCGAGATCCAGCAATCCTTCTTCGACGAGCTGCATGATCAGGGTGGCCGTCCAGA
Organism: Rhodococcus sp. OAS809; assembly: GCF_040546695.1. NCBI lineage: Bacteria > Bacillati > Actinomycetota > Actinomycetes > Mycobacteriales > Nocardiaceae > Rhodococcus > Rhodococcus sp. OAS809. The sequence continues at coordinate 5,213,993 of NZ_JBEPOI010000002.1, forward strand.
CCTTGCTGATCGAACCCATCTGGAACAGCGTGTCGGGCGTAGCCGCGACGCCGGTGCGGGTACTGACGACACCAGACGTGACCACGGTGCGGGAGAATCCGCTGCGGGTTGTGGTCAGAATTCCCAGTGAGGCGCCGGGCACCCCGTACTTCGCACTCAGGGTGTCGAGTCGGTACTGCCAGTAGTCGGGATCGACCGTGGTCAGTGCGGGCTTGGGGGAGAGGTGCCGTTCGATCCAGTCGACGAGACGAGTGCTGTACTCCAGTCGGTGGGACGGCCGACCCGTCAACACGAAGGCATGTGACGCGTCCGGGAAAACCACCAACTCGGTCGGGGTGCCGGCCAAACGCAGTCCACCGAACCACTGTTCGGCCTGGTTGACCGGGCAACGGACGTCGCTGCCGCCGTGAAGGATCAGCGTCGGTGTCGTCACCTGGGAGACTCGCCCCAGCGGCGAAAGTTCCTGTACCCGAGATGACTGCGGGTCGAATTCGACCGTCTGCAGCAAGATGCCCTCGTCTGAGGGGCCGGCCGTGTTCGCGATGTCGCAAACGAGACCACCGGCGACTGCGACGGCAAACCGATCGGTGACGGACGTCAGGGCGCACGTCATGAATCCGCCGTAGCTGTAGCCCGTGAGCACCAGTTGCTCCGGATCGGCCATCCCCTCGGTGACAAGGGTTTCGAGCGGTTCGAGCAGGTCGGCACGATCCGCCTCACCCCAGCCGTCCCGCACACCGTCGAAGAAGTCGTTTCCGTAGCCGTCACTTCCGCGCGGATTGATCATCAAGACCGTGAATCCCAGCGCGACCAGTTCCGCGTGGTATGCGTGCATCACGGTGGGCGTTCCGGTCCAGGCATTGTGTGGTCCGCCGTGGACGTCCAGAACCAGCGGGCCGGCGCCCGTGACGTTCGGGTCGCGCAGGATCCAACCCTGAACACGGGTGCCGTCGCTGATGTCGAACCAACGCTCGGAGGCGACTGGAAACGCGACGGAAGTTGTCAGTTCCGTGTTCAATTCGGTGACGGTTTCGACTGCACGAGTCTCGAGGTCGATGACGGCGACCTCGCCGAAGGATGTCGCCGTTGCCAGCGCGACGACGGCTCGCCCGGACGTCAGGGCAAGGCCTGAGACCACTGTCTGCTCGCCGGTGAGAAGTGGTGAGACGGAGCCTGATCCGAAATCGACCTTGTGCAGTTCGGTGGAGCCGTGGTTGCGGATGCAGAAGACGATGTCGCCGTCGGCGGTGAAACTCGGTGCGCCACCGGGATAACCGGTCCCGCCCGGCATGACGTTTCGGTCGAGTCCGGACGTCAGGCTGCGGTCTTCCACTCGCTGGTCGCGGTGCAGGACAAGAAGTTCGTTGTTGTGAATGATCGGTGTGTGCCAACCGACGGCTACGACCGCGTCGCCGGCAGGTGTCCATGCAAGTGGTCCTGCGAGGCCGCGTGCGTGCCCCAACATCCGCGGAGCGGAGGCGAGATCAGTCAGCGATACGGTCCAGGCGGAACTCGCCCGCGTCAGATCGGCGTCGCCGTCCATCGCCGCGGTGAAAGCCAGTTCGGTGCCGTCGGGACTGTACGCGGGATGCGAAGCGTCCCAATCGCCGTCCGTCAGCTGCCGTAGTGAGCCGGCGGCCAGATCGAACTCGAACAAGTGCGCCCGAACGCTGCCCCGGACACCGGATCCGTCGACCTTGTAGTTGAGGCGCTTCGCCACCAAGAGGCATGACGATCCGGCGGCAGTGCGGTCGACGGGGGCGCTGAAGGCGATCCGAGCGCCGTCGGGAGAGAACACCGGTGCCCCCGCGCCGAGCGGGAGCTGCGCCGTGGTGGTCAGCTGTGTTGCCGGGCCCCCGGTGGCGTCGACCTTCCACAGTTGTGGTGTGCCCGAGGAATCCGGCCGAACGAAGACCAACAGCGTCGAAACGGGATGCCAAGCCGGCGAGGTGTCGGCAGGTCCCGCGGTGAGCTGTAGTTGCGGGGAAGCCAACCAGATCGAGTGCTCGTTGGTATCCGCAGCCGGATTCGCTTCGGTACGTACGTATGCAATGCGTCCCGACGCCGATACGGCGATGCTGGTCGGTGTAACCACGGACGCGTAATCCTGGATTCTCGCCGAACGACGTTCTTCGGCACGGGCTACGGCAGCGGGGGAGTCGAGAGTGGTCGGCGTTGTCATTGGAACATCGGCTCCCCGAATGTCGGGATCGCGGACAACAGCTTTGCCGTGTACGGCTCCTTCGGCGAATCGATCACGTCGAGAACCGGCCCGTGCTCGACGATCTCGCCGCCGAGCATGACTGCGACGTGGTCACAGACGTAGCGGATCACCGCCAGGTTGTGACTGACGAACAGAACCGTCAGACCCAGCTGCTTCTGCAGATCCACCAACAGATTCAGAACCGCGCCCTGCACGGACACGTCCAGAGCGGAGGTGATTTCGTCGGCAAGCAGAACTGCCGGTGCGGCTGCCAAAGCCCGCGCGAGGGCAACGCGTTGGCGCTGACCACCCGACAACGACGATGGGTATTCGTGCGCCTTCTCCACCGGCAGTTGGACGGTGGTGAGGAGTCGAGCGACCTCGGCGGCGCGGTCGCCGCGGCTGCGCCGAGCTTTGTCACGACGCTCGGTGGACCGCAGCGCCTCGGCGAGTGACTGGCCGATGGTCATTCGCGGGTCGAGGCACGAGTACGGATCTTGGAAGACCATCTGGATCCGGTGGCGCAGACGAGCCGTCGCGCCGCGGGCGTGAGCGACGTCCACACCGTCGAGAAGGATCTGGCCGGAACTGGGCTCGGCCAGGCCGACAGTTGCTCGCGCCAGTGTCGACTTTCCGGAACCCGATTCACCGACGAGACCGACCACCGATCCGGAGGGGATGTCGAGATTGATGTTCTTGACGGCGTGAAATTTTTTCGAACCGCTACCGAGGTGGACGTTGACGTCACGGAATTCGAGTCTGCTCATCGGATCTCCTCTGCAACAGCCAACAGTTCTTCCAACTCGATGTCGGCGGTGCTCTCCTCGGCGTCGAGGCTCTCCACCTGCCAGGCTTCGTCGACGGTGGCAAGCGGCTTGTCGCGATCGGTGCTCATGGTGGGGACCGCGGCGATCAGCGCGCGGGTGTACGGATGCTTTGCACGGCCGGCAATCAGATCGTCGACTGCGATGTCTTCGACGATTTCGCCGGCAAACATGACGAGGACACGGGTGCACATGCCGGTGATGACGGCCATGTCGTGCGAGATGAGAAGGATTGCGGCGCCGGTTTCTTCGCGAACCTCGTGGAGCAGCCCGAGGACCTCACGCTGAACGGTCACGTCGAGCGCAGTGGTGGGTTCGTCCGCGATGATCAGAGCGGGCTTACCCATCAGACCCATGGCGATCATCGCGCGCTGACGCATACCGCCGGAGAACTCGTGGGGGTACTGCTTCGCACGCCTGGGCGCGTCGGGGATCTTGACGGCGTTCAGTCGCTCGACTGCCGCCTTCTTCGCGTCGGCCTTGCTCATACCTTCGTGGAGCCAACCGATCTCGGCGACCTGATATCCGACCTTGAGAGACGGATTCATGGACGACATCGGATCCTGGAACACCATCGCCATACGTGTGCCGAGTTGGCGGGCAACCTTGCGCGAAGCCGCGTCGTCCGGCCGCTTGCCGTCCTTCATCAGCACGGTGCCGTCGAACTCGATGAGCCCGGCGTCGACCACGGTGGGGTGGTCGGTCAGCTGCGCGATTGCCATGCAACTCAGTGACTTTCCGGATCCGGATTCACCGACGATGCCCACGGTTTCGCCGCGGTGAACTGTAAAACTGATGTTGTCGACGGGGCGACGCCAGTCGTCACCCGCGGGGACTGCGACGGACATGTTGCGGACGGTCAGTACCGCGTCTTCGTCGGTGGGCGCCGAATCGGCCTGGGCAGTTTTCCGGTTGATCGGCTTCCACTTCGGCAGGCGACTGCTGATCGGGCTGCGAACTCCCGCGCCGCGAGCAATGGCCTCGCCGAGCAGCGTGAAGGTCAAGCCGGCGAGCACGACGGCGATGCCGGGGGCGAGTGCGGTGGCCGGGTTGACGAAGATCTTCGACAGACCTTCGTTGAGCATCCGGCCCCAGTCGAATGCAGGCGGCTGAATGCCCAAGCCGAGGAACGAGAGTCCGGCGAAGACCACGAGGCCGCTGCCGACAGCGATGCTGGCATTGACGATGAGTGGTTCACGGATATTGGGGAGAATGTGGCGGAACAGCAGCCCCGGCTTGGTAACCCCGAGGATGCGTGCTGCGTCGATGAAGTCGCGTCCGTTGACCGACGAAGCCAGTGCGTACGTCAACCTCGCGAACGGCGAGGCCAGGGCGAGACCGATGGCGATCACCGCGCTGCCAGCACCCTGTCCGAGAACGACCAACAGGAAGATCGCGAGGAGCAGTCCGGGGAATGCGATGGCGAAGTTGAGGAATGCCACGACCATTCGTCCGACCCAGCGGGGAGCGAGCGTCGGGAGCGTACCGAGTATCAGGCCAATTGTGACACCGAGTGCGACGGCTCCGAGAGCCATGAGCACCGACAGTCTCGCGGCGGTCATCGTGCGGGCGAAGACGTCACGCCCGCCGGCGTCGGTGCCGAAGATGTGCTCGGAACTCGGTCCCTGAGACAGTGCCTTCGGGTTGGCCGCGACAGCGGCGTCACCCCAGATCATCGGTCCGAAGATGACGAGGGCGATCAGAGCGGTCAGGAAGGTGAGGGCCAGGATTCCCAATGGGGTGCGGAACGTTCCGACGATCCAGTGTCGTCGCGGGGGCGTCTTGGGGGCCGCAGTGGGGGCCGTAGGTGAGGTGCTCAACTCAGTTCTCCCGAATTGTGGATCGTGGGTCGATGAGAGCGAGCACCACGTCGACGATGAAATTGATGAGAAGGACGATGGCGCCGTAGATCACGACCAGTGTCTGGGCGAGCGGGTAGTCCTTCTCGGTGATGGACTTGACCAGCGCCATGCCCATGCCGGGCCAGGCGAAGATGCTCTCGATGAGCACGGTGCCGGCAATCAGACCACCCAGGAGGAGTCCGGCGAGCGTCAGCGTCGACGTCATGAGGTTGGGCATTGCATGACGGAAGTAGATTCGTGCCACGGGCATTCGCTTGGCGCGCGCCGTACGGATGTAGTCCATGTCCAACACGCCGAGCGCCTCTGCACGGACGATGCGCGACATCGAGGCGATGGCACCGATCGACATGGCCGCGACCGGGAGGATGTAGCTTTCCGGTCCACCTCGGCCGGCGACGGGCAGAACAGGGAACGTGACGGCAAAGAGGTAGACCAGCGCCGTACCGAACATGAACTCGGGGATCACGGCGATGGTGCCCGACGTTGCGGTGTAACCGATCTCGACTCCGCGTCGTCGACCGTTGCGGGTCAGTGCAGCGAAGATGAGGCCGATCGGAATGCCCACTAGCAGCACCGTGACGACTGTGAGTACAGCCAGTTCGAGTGTTGCCGGTAGGCGGGACGCGATCACCTCGAAGACCGGAGTCCTCAAGGTGATCGAGTCACCGGGATTCCCGCTCAGCAACCCGCCGACGAATCGGAAGTACTGCTGCCACAAGGGAAGGTCGTAACCGAGCTGAGACCTCGTTGTCTCGACCAGTTCGACCGGTGCGTTCATTCCCAGTGCCAACCGAACCGGGTCTCCCGGAATCAGTTGGAGCATCAGGAACGCCGCAGTCACCAGCGCCCAGAGTGAAATCACGAAGGTGCCGAAACGACGCAGAAGATATGTGGGCCAGCTGTCGGACTCGAGCCACTTTGCTCGAGCCTGAGGCGCCGCTTCTGGTTTCGCGGCTTCAATAGTTTGACTCATGGGCTGTCTTTCCGGAGGGCGGGATGCTGGGGCGGGAAGATATTTCAGAGTGGGCGGACGGCCTACTGGTAGAGACGCAGCGCAGAACCGTTGAGCGACTTGCCGAATGAGAGTCCGGCCTTGTTGAAGTACACGTTCATGACGGAGTCTGCGAAGGGCACGGCCGCGATCGTCTTGGTGAGCTCCGACTCGGCGTCGGCCCAGGCGTCACAAGCGTCGCTACCGGTCAGACCGGAAGCCTTGGTGGCTGCTGCTTCGTAGGCGGGGTTGCTGACCGATCCGAAGTTCTTGCCTGCTGCGGGAACCGGCCCGGCAAAGTACGCAGTGAAGGTGCTGGGCAGCGAGGAGTTGACCTGGACCCAGGCGATGTCCCAGGCAGAGTTGTCCTTGCCGCTCAGAATGACGTCGATGATCTTGTTCGAGTCGCCCCCGGTCACCTCGACGTTTGCGCCGAGTTCGGACCACGCCGACTGAGCAAGTTCGGCCGCCGCGTTGCGCGGATCGTCGGTGCCGTCGTACACGAGACGGAGATTGAGCGGCTTGCCATCCTTGCTTCGCTTGCCGTCAGCGCCGGCGGTCCAACCAGCGCCGTCCAGTGTTGCCTTGGCGGCAGTGAGGTCGAAGTCCGGAATGTTGCCTGCGACAGAGTCGTAAACGCAGGCGCGCGGTTCGACGGCGACGAGGCTGGTTGCCCGGACCCCGTGTCCGGCGGTGATGACCTGAGTGAGGTCGTCGAGATCGACCGCTTGGATCAGGGCCTTGCGCACTGCGGGATCGCTGGTGGGATTACTCGCGATCTGGTTGAAGTACATCTGGCCTGCCGGCAGTGGCCGACCGACGGAGTCCAGATTGGCTGCCGCGACGCGGTCCTTGTCCGGACCGGCGATCGGAGCTGCGTTGAGTTCACCCGAGAGCAGCTGATTTGCGGCGGTGCTCACGTTCGGCGACATGGCGGCGACGACCGTCTTGGGGACGCCCGGGGTGTCGGAGGTCGTGCCGTCGGGGCCCCAGTTGTAGCCCTCGCGACGCTGGAACGTGTAGTGGTCGTTGGCGGCAACTTCGGTGACTTCGAACATGCCGGTGCCGAGCGACTTCTTGTTCGACGCTGTCGGATCTTTCAATCCGGCCTCGCACAGGATCGGCAGGCGACCGACGTTGAGAAGAAGGAACGGGCTCGGCGCCGGAGTGGTCACCGTGACAGTGCGCGTTGCAGGATCGGCAGTCGCAGTGGCGCCGGTCGGCACGGAGGACCCGCGCAACTGTGAACCGTTGTCCGGGTTGGCCACGAAGTTGATGTTGTCCGCGACGGTCTGCGGTGTCAGCGTCGATCCGTCGGTACAGGTCACCCCGTCACGGATGGTGAAGGACGCCGAGGTCGGGGTCTCCTCCCACTTCTCCGCCAACCACGGTCCGACTTCACTGGTATCGGGATCCTGGTAGATCAGGTAGTCGTACGCCAAACGCGACAACTCGGCGGTCGCCGAGGCGGCCGACATGATCGGGTTGAGAGCACCCGGATCGGCCTGCAGGGCGAAACGGAAGGTCCCGTCGGTGGCCGGTTCACCGCCACTGGCGCCCGAGGACGTGCCTCCCGAGCCACAAGCAGACAAACACAAGCGTGAGCCCTGCGGCTGCCGCAAGTGTTGGATAGAAGCGGTGTTTCATGGTGCCTCCGTGATGGAGCAGGGGCCCGAGCGAAAAACGTGAGGGCGCGGTTGAGTGTTGACTGCTAAATCTTGGCGCATGACGTGACGCGCATCTCTGTCGATCCTCACGAAAATCGGGTCGATTTTCGTCCGCTCCCACGAAAACCGTCAGGATCAGTGAATACCTGTCCGTATACCGACAGCGACCGGCGAAACACGACGATTTCCCCGGTCGCTACCGGCGGTCTACTGGTACAGGCGCAGGGCCGAACCGATGAAATTGCGGCCGAATGCAAGACCCGCATTGTTGAAGTAGAGAGTCGTGATCTTGTCGGCAAAAGGTACCGCCGAGTTTGCTTTGATGATCTCGGACTCAGCGTCTGCCCAAGCGGCACAAGCGTCCTCGCCCGTCAGCCCGGAAGCCTTGGTGACGGCTGCGTCGTAGGCCGGGTTGGAGATCGACGCAAAGTTCATTCCCGCAGCGGGCACCGGACCGGAGAGGAAGGGGACCAGCATGCTGGGCAGCGCGACGTTGATCGGCTCCCACGCGACATCCCACGCCGTGTTGTCCTTGCCGCTGAGTGCGACATCGAGAATCTTGTTCGAGTCTCCACTGGTGAGTTCAACGGTGGCGCCCAGGTCGTTCCACGCGTTGACTGCGACGTCGGCGGCAGCATCGGTCGCGTCGCCGAACGTCTCGTAGACCATCCGAATTCGGAGCGGTGTGCCGTCCTTGCTGCGTTTACCGTCCGCGCCGACCTTCCAGCCCGCAGACTCGAGAGTTGCTGCGGCCGCACTGGTATCGAAGTCCGGTAGGTTTCCGGCGACAGAGTCGTAGATGCAGGCCCGCGGTTCGATGGACACCATCGTGGTCGATCGGGTTCCGCGGCCGGCGGTGAAGATCTCGGCGAGGTCGTCGAGATTGAGAGCCTGGACCAGCGCCTTGCGTACGGCAGGATCGCTCGTCGGATTGCCGGGACTGTGGTTGAAGAACATCTCGCCCGCTGGAGCAGGCTGCTTGACGGTATCCAAGTTCGCGGCGTTCATGCGGTCCTGATCGGGGCCGGAGACGGCAGCGGCATTCAGATCACCGGACAACACCTGGTTGGCCGCTGTGCTGTTGTTCGTGATGATGGATGCGACGACATTCTTGGGTACACCGGCAGTGTCGGAGGTAGTGCCGTCCGGTCCCCAGTTGTATCCGTCGCGCCGAACGTAGGAGTAATGATCGTTGGCGACTGCCTCGGTCATCTGGAACATGCCCGACCCGAAGGTCGTCTTGTTTGCCGCCGTCGGATCCTTCAACCCGGCCTCGCACATGATCGGTATTCGCGCCAGGTTGAGAAGCAGGAACGGAGAGGGTTCCGGAGTTGTGACCGTTACGGTCCGGGTCGCCGGGTCGGCGGTGGCAGTTGCAGTTGCCGGTGCGTACACCCCGCGGAGAGCGGATTTGTTTGCTGCGTTGGTGATGAAATTGACGTTGTCGGCGACGGTCTGGGCAGTCAGAGCGGATCCGTCGTTACAGGTGACGCCGTCGCGAATGGTGAAGGACGCGGAAGTGGTTGTCTCTTCCCATTTCTCGGCGAGCCACGGCTTGGTTACGCCGGTATCGGGATCCGGATGGAGCAGATAGTCGTAGCTCAGACGCGCCAGTTGGTGCGCCGGCGAAGCGGCGGTCATCAGCGGATTCAGAGCGCCGGGGTCGGCCACGAGAGCCAATTTGAAGGTGCCGTCCGTGACGGGTTCACCCCCACCCGAACCCGATGAGCCACCCGTTGAGCACGCGGTCAGGGCAAGAACGGTGCCAGTTGCCGCAGCCAGTAGTGCGTAGGACCGTTGTTTCATGGTGCCTCCGGAAGGTGTGGTCCCGCCCGAGTGACGCGAGGTCTGTCGGGTCAGGAGCAAAAGACGATTGCTTGAATCTTCACCCAACAAAAGAACGAGAACATCGTCCGGATTTACGAATGTTTCGTGAGACTTGGTAGATCGCTACAACATTGTCGGATGGAAGAGACGAAGCTGGAGCATCAGGCTGAATCGAGTTTCCGGATCATCGAGATCGATGCCGGCAATCCCGGCAAGCTTCTTGAGGCGGTACCGGAACGTGTTGACGTGGATGTGAACCAAGGACGCAGCAGCCGGAATGTCGCCGAACGTGTCGAGCCAGGCGCGGAGCGTGTCGACAAGGTTGATGTCGTGACTGCGGTCGTACTCACGCAGTACCGCGAGCGGACCCGATGCGGTCTCGTTCTCGTCCGCCAGGGCGTCGGAGAGGCGCAGAAGTAGGGAATTGATCTGCACGTCGTCGGCGCGCGCGACGGTCCGGCCCGAAGAATTCCACGTCGACCTCAGAACGCGAAGCGCTCGGTCGGCTTCGTCGCGTGACTTCTCCAGCGTCATCACGTCGGCCACTGTCGCACCGATTCCGATGACCACCGACTTTTCCGAACGGGAACGGTCTGCAAACTCCGACGCGATCCGACGCACGTAGTCGTCGTCGGTCTGGTGCCGGGTGTGTGGGATTACGGCGTAGACGGTGCCGCCGATCGCTGCCGCCACCGACAGCGGAAATACTTGGTCGAGATAGGTATTGAGTGTCAGGGCCAGTTGATCGACGTCGGCTTCGGCCTCCAACGATGCACCGGCGCCGCTACGGAAGCCGGCCGCAAGCACGTTTGCTTTCGAACGGCCGTAGCCCAGTCGCTCGGCCGCTTCCTTCGCTGAAGTGCCGCCACTCAGTAACGTGATCACCTCGCCCAACCTCAGTCGTCGTGCCGAATCCGCGGCCAGTTTGGCGCGAAGCAAACTCATGGCGGCCACGCCCGCAGCCTCGACGAGCGTTTTGACCTGTAATTCGTTCGGCTCCTCGTCCAAGATCACCCAGATCGAACCGAGGATCTGCGATGCCGCATGTATTCGCATGCCGACGCGGGGCCTGATGCCCGGCCCGATACCCGGTAGAAATACCGGCAGGGTAGAGCCGTAGATCTTGTTGAAATACCCCATTGACCTGAGCCGATCGGAATAGTGCTGCGGCACTTGATGTCCGAGGACACTCTGCTTACGTGCCTCGTCGCCGAAGGCTTGATCCGCCGAGAACGCGAGGATCCGGCTCGACTGATTCTCGATGGTGACCGGGCCGTTCAATACCTGAGCGATCGAGTTGGCAAGATCGAACAGGTCGGCGTCGGCGGCCGACGTGCGGTCCCCGTTGTTGCCGGATTCGAGGATCTCGTTGATCAACGACGCGCTTTGCAGCCAGCTTGCATCCTTGACCATTCCGAGGAGTGCGACGTCGGTGTCGGCCACCGCTTTCTCGACGAGGCCGTCGAAGTCCAGGGGCTCTTTGACGATCAGCGCTACCGCACCTGCCGAGCCGTATTCTCTTACCGCCGTTGCGATATCGGCCGAACCTGCGAGACCTGCGCCGAGTACGACGGCGCCCGCACTGTCCTGGGTAGCTTCGGACCCTTCGTGCAGGGTCACGCGGCTGACAGTGCGGGCGCCGTCGACGGTGTCGCCACCGCTGAGGAACGTCATTCCCAGTCTGTCGACGATGTCGACGATCGATACTCCCGTAGGTGTGGTCACCACCACACCTTAGGGGGAGCGGGGTCGATCAGTTGTCTGGTTGCCCTGCTCAGTTGCTGGGCTGCTCCGCCACGGCCTTCTCGACGAACCGGCGGGTCTGATCGAACGCCGCGGGCACCTGGACGGAATCGGTCATGTCACTGATCTCGGACCACCGTTCGGCGACGACCTCGGGCGAGAGTGCGCCTTCGGGGATGTAGACGCCCTGCGACTCTTCCATGCGAGCGATCGCGAAGACGCCGGCGCCGGCGCTGAGGATGGTCTTCGTCGGTGCGTCATCGGAGACCATGAACAGTGCGCCGGGTGAAATCGATTCGGGTGCAAGCAGAGCGAGAGTCTTCTCGTCGAGGAGGTCTTCGGTCATGCGGGTCGCGGCGGTCGGGGCCAGCGAGTTGACGCGGATGCCCTTGCGTTCGCCCTCGATGGCGAGAACGTTCATCAGGCCGACGACGCCGGACTTCGCGGCGCCGTAGTTCGCCTGGCCGAAGTTGCCGTAAATTCCCGATGCTGACGTAGTCATGAGGATGCGTCCGTAGTTCTGTTCGACCATGTGCGGCCAGACTGCCTTGGAACAGATGACGGAACCCATCAGATGCACGTCGATGACTTTGCGGAAGTCGTCGAGCTCGGCCTTGATGAACGACTTGTCGCGCAGGATTCCGGCGTTGTTGATCAGGATGTCCACGCGGCCCCACTTGTCCACGGCCGTCGCGACCATGGCGGCAACGGCGTCGACGTCGGTGATGTCGCAGTGGTCCGCGATGGCCTCGCCGCCCAGCTCGACGATTTCCGCCACTACCTTGGCTGCTGCGGTATCAGCGCCGCCACTGCCGTTGACCGAGCCACCCATGTCGTTGACGACGACGCGTGCGCCGCGTGCGGCGAGGGCCAATGCGTGTGAACGGCCGAGTCCGCCGCCTGCGCCCGTGATGATCGCTACCTTGCCGGAAAAATCCAACGACATTGGAAAACCTCTCTGATCTGGGATACTACTCAGTATTACTATGCGATGGCGTGGAAACAGTCAAGGGCCGGCAGGCAGTGTGAATGGGAGTGGAAGTCGAATGAGTAGTGATCTTCCGGACGTGCGATCCGCGATCATCACCAGCGCCGCCGACGCCTTTGCCGAAGACGGTTACGCAGCCACGACTGTAGATTTACTGGCCGATCGAATCGGCGCCACCAAAGGTCTTGTCTACTACCACTTTCGTTCCAAGTTCGACATCTACCTGGCAATCTACGAGCGCGGGATGAGCCTGCTCCGCGCTGAGGTCGAGTCTCGGATGGGCGGGGCAGAAAGCGGCCTCGCGCGTCTCGAAGCGATGTCGCACGCCCACCTGGTCAATCTCATGACGCATCTCGGGTACCACCACACGATCCACCAAGGTGTCCGGGGCCAGATGAACTCCGCGCTCAAGCCGAGGCAACAGCAAGTCCTCGTGGAGCTGAATTCGCTGCGACTCGACTACGAGAATCTGTTCGTCGACGTGATGACGGAAGGCGTCGCGGATGGTTCCATTCGCGTGGGCTCACCACGGATGGCGGCAAAAGTACTCCTCAGCAGTCTCAACGGCATCGACCTCTGGTACCGAAGACGTGAAGGGCAGACGTTGGCGGAGACGGAGTCGTTGGCGGACCAGATCGTCGAACTGTTGATCGGCGGATTGCGCGCTGCGAACTGACTGAAAGCTGCATTCGTCGAGCGGGTTTCCTCCGACCGGTTCGTGCTGTCCTGCGGCTTGTCGTTCGGTTTGTCGTGCTCTGACAGTCGGGGTAGCATGTTGGCGTCGTGCGCGGACTTGCGTAGGAATTCAGGGAAGAGGAGGTGTGGCTGTAATGCGTGGCCAACCTCCGAGTACCAACTGAAGCTGTAGCCGCCCGGGTTGATCCGGTATTTTGCTGCAGCTTCATCGTGTGTTCATCGGCTTCGGCTTTGCTGTGAAGCAAGCGTCGTCGTTCACTCTTCCCTCGAAAGCTGTTCAGCATGCGCGAATTTCGTCGTTCACGTTCGGTACTGCCACGTCGTTCCGCGGGGCTCGGTGACTCACATCCCGGACACTCGCGTGCCGCACGCACCGTCGTCAAGGCTGCCCCGCCCGAGGCGGTGGCGCCCGTCGAATCGACCGTCGTCAACAGCGGCGTGTACCGCGACGGCGAGCGGATAGCGTCGCCGTCCACGCTGGCGGAAGCGCTGTCATGCCTTCCGGATTCGCAGTCGATGGCGTGGATCGGCATGTACCGGCCCGACGACGCCCAGTTGTATGCCGCTGCACAACATTTCGACCTCCACGAACTGGCGGTCGAGGATGCGATCGTCGCGCACCAGCGCCCCAAGCTCGAGCGCTACGGCAAGACACTGTTCGTGGTGCTGCGTGCTGCGCGGTACCGCGACGAGACCGAGCGGGTCGAATTCGGCGAGTTGCACATCTTCTGTGGTCCGAACTTCATTCTGACCGTCCGTCACAGTGAATCGCCGGATCTGTCGGCGGTGCGGACTCGCATGGAGAACGATCCTGACCTGTTGCGGTTGGGTACCGAGGCCGTTCTCTATGCCATTCTCGACGCAGTCGTCGACGGGTACGCCCCGGTGGTGGCCGGACTGCAGAACGACATCGACGAGATCGAAACCGAAGTATTCAGTGGCGATCCCGGAGTTTCGCGTCGCATCTACGAACTGACCCGTGAGGTGATCGAATTCCAGCGGGCGACGCGTCCGCTGCTGGGAATGCTGCGTGGGTTGTCGGCAGGGTTCGACAAGTACCACACGGACGAGGAACTCCAGCGATACCTGCGCGACGTCACCGACCATGCGACGACTGTGGTGGAGCGGGCCGACGGCTTTCGTCAGTTGCTCGGAAACATCCTCACGGTGAACGCAACTCTGGTGTCGCAGAACCAGAACGAGGAGATGCGCAATCTGACGCAGGCAAGCTACGCGCAGAACGAGGAGATCAAGAAGGTCTCGGCGTGGGCGGCAATTCTCTTCGCGCCGACGCTCATCGGAACCGTGTACGGGATGAACTTCGACGACATGCCGGAACTGCACTGGCACTTGGGCTATCCGTTTGCGCTCTCGATGATGTTCCTGACCTGTGGAAGTCTCTACACGATCTTCAAGCGTCGGGGCTGGCTGTAGAAAGTGCCGGCTGTAGAAAGCGCTGTGCGCCTTGCCAACCGAGATCGGTTGGCAAGGCGCACAGGTGTTTTTCGGGAGGGCGCTCGAATCAGAGCGTTGCGACGCAGACCGTGAACTTACGTTCCGGGTGCTCGAATCCCGAGTCTGCCCCCGAACCGCATTCGTCGATCGACGTGGAGTTCTGCAGGATTTCGACGACCTCGACTACATTGGTGCCGCTGGTATCCGAGCATTCGATGCGGGCGGGCTCATCCATTCCGCTGCCGAGGTCCATGCATCCGCCGACTACCCAGTCGACGTCGAGACAGACAGCGCCCTGCTCGTCACCCGCGAGGGTCTCGTAGTAGTACGAGTCGACATCGGAGGCACACAGATCAGAGGTGGGAACCTTGGCGACCACCTTGTAGTTGGAATCCTTGCTACCGCAGTCCGCGTTGTCGATTTCTGCGGCCGTCGTGGTGCCTCCGAGCTTGACGCAATCACCGATCGACACGTCGATGTCGACGTCGCCGCCGTCGTCCGAGCCCTCCTGGCCGGTGATCTTCGAGGTGGTCGGGGCCGCGGAGGTAGTGGTCGAATCGGCAACCGAGGAAGATGATTCCGCAATGGCTTTCGGCTCGATGTCGGAACCGCAACCGACGGTGAAGGCGGCGATTGCAGAAGTTGCGATCACCGCAGTGCAAAGTCGCCGGACGATTCCGGACATAAGGACCCCTTTGTTGATTCTTGGATAATTCTGTTGGTTCGTGGATTGTTCGGGACCTATTCCAATACATCGGTAGTCGAATTGCCAACCGGACTGTCAGTATGGGTAGGTGGAGCTACCCCTGATGCCGCCGCTTGCCCCGATGCTCGCGAAGGCTGCGGCCACTGTGCCGCCTCAGCCCGAGTCCGGTGACCCGACGTGGTCGTACGAGCCGAAATGGGACGGATTTCGAGCAATCATCTTTCGTGACGGTGACGAAGTGGTGCTCGGATCGCGAGGAGGAAAGGACCTGGCGCGGTACTTTCCCGAAGCGGTGGAAGCTGTCAAGTCTGAATTGCCCGAAAAATGTGTCGTGGACGGAGAACTGGTGGTTCCCCGTGAGATCGACGGTGTGACGCGTCTGAGTTGGGAAGCGCTCTCCGAGCGGATTCATCCCGCCGCGAGCCGCGTCGCATTGTTGTCGGAACAGACGCCAGCGCAATTTGTCGGGTTCGATTTACTGGCGCTCGGCGATCGCGACGTCTCGATCGAGGACTTCGGGGTCCGACGTGCGCTGCTCCTCGATTGCATCGGTGGCGGGCCGAGTTGCCACGTCACGGCAGCGACGGCAGACAGCGCCGAAGCAATGGCCTGGTTCGAAACCTTCGAAGGCGCGGGTCTCGACGGGGTTGTCGCCAAGAAGCTGGCGGGACCGTACCTGCCGAACAAGCGCGAGATGATCAAGGTGAAACACGCCAGGACCGCGGATGTCGTACTGCTGGGCTACCGTCCCCACAAGAGTCAGCCAGGTATCGGGTCGATGCTTCTTGGTCTGTACGACGGTTCCGAATTGAAGATGGTCGGTGGCGCTTCTGCTTTCACCGCGGCGCGGCGGATCGAGTTGTTGGCCGAACTCGAACCTTTGCGCCTCGGGGACGACGTTGTAGCCGAGGGAGAGGCCAGCCGGTGGAGATCGGCCGCAGACCGCTCCTGGATTCCGCTTCGTCCTGAGCGGGTGCTCGAAGTGGCGTACGACCAGATGGAAGGGGAACGCTTTCGGCACGCTGCACGATTCCTGCGCTGGCGTCCGGACAGGGTGCCCGACGAATGCACATTCGATCAGTTGGAGGTTCCGGTGCGATACGACTTCGCGGATGTTCTTGCAGGCGGTAAGTGATGGCGAGCCCGGCAGAGGAACTGGACGTCGACGGGATCGCGGTCCGATTGTCGAGCCCGGACAAGATCTACTATCCGCAGTTGGGTGAGGACGGCGGAACCAAACGGCATCTTGTCGAGTACTACCGAACGGTGGCGCTGCAGGGTGCAGCGTTGCGGGCGCTCCAAGATCGGCCAACTCATCTTCAGCGATTCCCCGACGGCATCGAGGGCGAAGAGGTTTACCAGAAGCGGCTGCCGGCAAAGCGGCCCGAGCACGTCGAATCCTGCGAGGTCACGTTCCCGTCGGGTCGCAAGGCTGACGTCCTTCGAGTGCGAAGTGCTGCGAACATCGTGTGGGCCGCCAATCTCGGGACTGTCACGTTTCATCCCTGGGCCGTGCGGTGCCCGGACACCGACCACCCGGACGAACTGCGCATCGATCTCGATCCGCAACCGGGGACCGGGTTCGACGAGGCCGTTGCCATCGCGGACGAGGTCCTTCGCCCTCTGCTCGCCGAGTTGGGATTGGAAGGATTTCCCAAGACGTCCGGTGGCCGAGGCCTTCACGTCTACATCCCGCTCGAGGCGCGCTGGGATTTTGTCGAGGTCCGCCACGCGGGTATCGCCCTCGCCCGTGAAGTCGAACGTCGTAGTGCCGATCGCGCCACCACGGCGTGGTGGAAGGAAGAGCGGGGTGAACGGATCTTCATCGACTTCAATCAGAATGCCCGTGACCGGACGATCGCGGCGGCGTATTCCGCTCGTAAGACGCCGATCGCAACTGTGTCGACGCCGGTGACCTGGGACGAACTGCGCGACGTGCATCCAGACGACTGCACCATCGCCACGGTTCCCGGCTTGCTCGCCGATCGTGGTGATCCGATGGAAGCCATGCACGACAAGGCCTTTGCCCTCGATGTTCTGTTGGAGATGTGGGAGAAGGATCTGGCGGCAGGACTGGGCGATCTGCCGTACCCGCCGAACTATCCCAAAATGCCCGGTGAACCCAAACGTGTTCAACCGAGCAAGGACCGCGATCGGAAGAACAAAGACGGGTAGCGTCAGAGGCGGACATATCGGGTAATTCGATCAGACGTCGAATGTACGGTCACGTCGAATGCACTGTGGGGGTTGGATATGGATCGCCGGAAAATGCGAGCAGCAAGCTTAGCGGCGGGTGGCGTGATTCTTGCCGCCTTCGGATTGTCACTCGGTAGCGGAACAGCGTCGGCCGCGACGTTGGATTGTTCGGCGCGCGGCCAAGATCAGACGATCGTCGACGGGTCATCCGCATGCCGAGCGGTGGCAGATCCCTCCAGTTACGCGATTTCACACGTGGAGGGCGATGGCGTCGGCGTCGCCGATTCGCGAGACGGTGGCCGGTCGGCGGGCGTCGGACTCTTCGGCGGCGTTGCTGCAGCGGAGTCGCGCGGTGGGCTGCTTGCCGCCGTCGCGTACGGCCCGGGTTCGCTCGCACTCGGTCGCACCGACTCCTCACCATTTGCCGTCGTGCTCAGTGGGCCTGGTGGCAGAGCGGCAGTGGGTGACGCGGACGTCGGGGCGATCTGCTCAGGTGGTCCCACCCTTGTTTTCAATATCGCCACAGGTCAGGGATGTTTCAGCGACGGCACTTCGACGTGGGTCACCCCGTGAGGGCACCCCGGCCCTGAGCCTCTTGCGTGACAGTGGTCACAATGGTGTCAAGCTCCTGCCACCGATCGGGTGACCGGGCAACTTGATCAGCGGGGATCGGAGGACGCGATGACTCCCAGTGCACGACGGGGTTCGCTCGCCCGGGTGGAGGTGCCTTCGCGCACCGAGCTGTACGTGGACCGGCGATTCCTTCCCTTGGCCGACCGCTTTTTCGCGATGTATCGCCAACCGCAACAAGGCGGCGGCGCGCTGGTCGTGTACCTGGGCGGTGAGAAAGTGCTCGACATCTGGGCCGGCAATGCCGATCGTGATCGGCGCTGGGACCACGACACGGTGTCGCTGTCGTTCTCGACCGGCAAAGGCGTCGCCAGCACCGTCGTTCACCGACTCGCCGAACGTGGGTTGATCGACTACGACGCCCCGGTTGCTCGGTACTGGCCTGAATTCGCGGCGGCCGGCAAGGACAAGATCTCCGTCCGCGAACTGATGTCACATCGCGCGGGCCTTCACCGAGTTCGCGGCTTGATGCCGCATCCTCTCGACCTGATGGACTACGACGCGGTCGTTGCCGCCCTGGCTGCCGAGAAACCGGATCCGCGTCGGCTTCGAGGCCCCGGCTATCACGCTGTGACCTACGGCTGGTTGGTAGCCGAACTTGTGGCCAGGGTGTCCGGTCAGCCGTTCATCGACGTCGTACAAGCGGAGATAGCGAAGCCCCTCGGAGTCGACGAATTCTGGTACCCCGCGTACCCGAAACCGGGCGTCCACGGATCGCGAAGCTGTTCCCACATATCAACCCTGCCGGCTTGAACTGGGCCTTCGCGTCGACCGTGCTCTCACACGTCGGTCCGACTCGCGGACTCGCGGAGGCCGCGATGCCGGACGGTTTCGACGTCATGGTGCGCAACCCGGCTGTCCACGACGCCGTCATGCCGGGCTGGAACGGAGTGTTCAGCGCGCGTGCTCTCGCGAAGATGTACGGCGCCATCGCGAACGGCGGCGTGATCGACGGGAAGCGGTTCCTGAAGGAATCGACCATCGACCAGATGTCGACCATCCAGACTCGCGATCGGGATTACGTGCTGGCGGTGCGGCCTAACTGGACTCTCGGTTACCACCCGCCGATCATTGCCGCGCGGCGGCAGCCGCGGAATGCGATAGGCCACTACGGAGTCGGCGGTTCAGGCGCGTATGCGGACCTGTCCAGCGGACTCTCGCTCGGTTTCACCACCAACAGGTTGGGTAGTGCTGTGACAGCTCTCGGTGATCTTCGCCTTGCGAGGCTCGGCGCCGAGGCGCAGGAGTTGGTTCGTCGAATCTGACACGAAGGGAATGCCATGAGCAGCAACGTGTACCGGGTGACCGAGATCGTCGGCTCGTCCACCGAGAGCAGTGACGCGGCAATTCGCACCGCCATCGCCCGGGCGAACGAGACGGTGCGCAACCTCGAATGGTTCGAGGTGGTGGAAACTCGCGGTCACATCGAGAACGGCGCCGTGGCGCATTTCCAGGTCACGTTGAAGGTCGGCTTCCGGCTCGACGGCGACGAATCTTGAGTCGTCGTTCATGAGTGTTGATCTCAGGGCGGCCGTCGGGTTCATGGCGGGACATGCCAGAACTCTCGATCGGCATCGACTGAATTTGATTCTCGGACAGGGTGACCGGACCGCGGCATTGGCGGCTGTGGACAGTTATCGCAACCCGGACGGTGGGTACGGCTGGGGACTCGAACCGGATCTTCGCTCGGCATCGAGCCAACCTGGCGGCGCGCTGCACGCCTTCGAAGCCTTTGCCGACATCGGAACGCCGACGCCCAGAGCCGTCGAACTGTGCGACTGGTTGCAGACCAATTCGCTGGCAGACGGCGGTTTGCCGTTCGCCTTCCCGATCGCCGACCCGGCCGGTTGTGCGCCCTTCTGGGTGGATGCGGATCCGTTGGCGCCGTCGTTGCAGATCACCAGCATCGTGTGTGCTGCAGCGGCTCGCGTCGCCGAATTCGACGAGGCCGTCGCCGAACATCCGTGGTTCGCCTCTGCCGTTCGATATTGCCTCGACGCGATCGACGGGGCGGATTCTCTGCATGCCCTCGAGCTGGCCTTTGCCTTGCAGTTTCTCGACGCGGTTCACCGGAACAGTCCCGAAGCGTCGTCGTTGGTGAGCACTCTTGGTTCGCGTATCCCGGCTGACGGCTTGGTTCACGTGGACGGGGGAGCCGAGGGCGAATTCATGCGGCCCCTCGATTTCTCACCGCTTCCCGGCGGCCCGACCCGCGCGTTGTTCGACGCATCAGTGATCGAGTCCGAACTGTCTGCGCTCGCTGCGCGACAACATGGCGACGGCGGTTGGGCGGTGGATTTCGACAGCTATTCGCCCGTCGCGGCGTTGGAATGGCGAGGTCACGCCACCGTGCAGGCGGTGTGGCTGCTGAAGCGCAATGGGGTGATCTGAAAACGATTCTCGCGCCAAATTGGAACACGTTATAGTCTGGGAACCAGTTCGAGCTTCGTGTTTCAGGGATAGGGGAATGTCATGGCGTATGTGATCACGCAGCCGTGCTGCAACGACGCCTCGTGTGTTGACGTGTGTCCGGTCAATTGCATTCACCCGACACCGGACGAAGCCCCGTTCGCGACCACCGAAATGCTCTACATCGATCCCGACACCTGCATCGATTGTGGTGCGTGTGTGGACGAATGCCCGGTCGAGGCGATCTTCCCGGACAACGAACTCGACGAGGACGACGCGCCGTACCTGCAGATGAACGCGTCGTACTTCGAGAAGCATCCGATGGGCCCGGATTGGCCCGAGCCGATCACGATGGCCAAGATCGATCCCGAACTGGGAACGCTGAAAGTAGCGATCGTCGGCTCCGGCCCGGCCGCCTGCTACGCGGCGATGGAACTGACCGGCAAGCCTCGCGTCGAGGTCGACATGTTCGATCGACTTCCCACTCCCTACGGTTTGGTGCGCGCCGGCGTGGCGCCAGACCATCCCGGAACCAAGGGGGTCACCGATCAGTTCCGCGCCGTCGTCGCGAAGAAGACTGTGCGCTGCCACTTCAACGTCGAGGTGGGCACCCACATCTCGCATTCGGAACTCTTGGACCATCACCACGCAGTGATCTACGCGGTGGGCGCTGCCGGGGATCGCAAGCTCGAGATCCCGGGCGAGGATCTGCCGGGAAGTCACGCCGCCACCGAGTTCGTCGCCTGGTACAACGGCCACCCGGGATATGCCGATCGGACTTTCGATCTGTCCGGCGAGCGAGCGGTGATCGTCGGAAACGGCAACGTCGCACTCGACGTCGCACGCATCCTGGTGACCGACCCTGACCAGCTTGCGAAGACGGACCTCGCCGAGCACGCATTGGAAGCGCTGCGGAACAGCAAGATTCGTGAGGTGGTCATTCTCGGGCGTCGTGGGCCGGCGCAGGCCGCGTACACCAATCCCGAACTGTTGGCGCTCGGACAGATGGCGAACGTGGACGTAGTCGTCGACCCGATCGAAGCCGAACTCGACGAGGCCAGTCAGGCGTTCGTGGAAAGCGATGCCGCCGAGCCGTCCGTCCTGCTCAAGGTCAAGCAGGCGCAGGAATTTGCTTCGCGTACCGCAGATCCTTCTCGCAAGCGGATCGTTCTCCGGTTCCTCACCTCTCCCGTCGAGGTCCTCGGCGACGGTGCAGTCTCACAGGTGAGGATCGTGAAAAACGAATTGGTGGCAACGCCGACCGGTCAGCTCTCCGCCCGGCCTACCGAGACCGAGGAGACGATCGACACTTCACTGGTGCTTCGGTCGGTCGGATACCGCGGCACACCGATGGCCGACTTGCCCTTCGACGACGCTCGCGGCGTGATCCCCAACGAGAACGGCAGAGTAATCGACACCGAGACCGGCACGCCGATCCCGGGTGTCTACGTCGCGGGTTGGATCAAGCGCGGACCGACTGGCGTGATCGGCACCAACAAGTACTGCTCCGCCGAGACCGTGTCGATGATCTTCGACGACTTCGCTGGTGGGCGCCTCGCCACCCCGACCGAGGATGCCGACAAGTTGCAGGTTTTGTTGGCAGACCGGTCGCCGGATCAGGTGGACTATCAAGGTTGGCAGCGTATCGACAAGGCAGAACGCGCATCCGGTGCCGCAACCGGACGACCGCGAACCAAACTCATCTCCATCGAATCCATGTTGGCGGCTGCCCGCAGCGACGGATAGCAACGTTTGGGCGAACATCCGAATTGCTCGATTGCCGCTTTTGTGTGTTAATGACTATGGAAATGTGCGGTTTGCTCTCTTCGGCGTGCTCGGGTGTGTAGGTGTGCTCCGAGCGGGTGCGTGCGAATGGTGCATCGGCATCGGTACCAGGCGGGTATCGATGCCGGCCGCGCACGATCCACGTGAGTACGTGGTCAGTCGAGCGAAGGTAGTGACATGGGCAGCAAAAAGGGTCGTCGGACGTCACGGGTTGCCGTGGCAATCGTCGGAGCAGTGGCCGCCGGCCTCGCTCTGGCCGGACCCTCCGCGGCTGTTCCGCTCTTTCCCGGTGGACCCGACATTCCGTTGCCCGTCATTCCCGGCGTTCCGTACCTCGATCCGGCAATTCCGGTTCCGGGCATCCCGGGTACGCCGATCCAGGCGCCCATCGGCGTCCCCAACTTCTCCGCGCCGTCGCTCAACCCGTCCGCGGGTGAGACCGTCGGTATCGCTCAGCCGATCATCATTCGTTTCAACGAGGCAGTCGGCGACCGTGCCACGGCCGAGCGCGCGATTCGCGTGACCACCGATCCTCCGGTCGAGGGCAGCTTCTACTGGATCAACGACAGTCAGGTCCGTTGGAAGCCGGCACAGTTTTGGCCGGCGAACATCTCCGTGACCGTCGACGCCGGTGATTCGCACTCCACGTTCAACATCGGTGACGCACTCGTCACCGTCGCGGACGACAACACCAAGCAGGTCACGGTCACCCGCAACGGCGAGGTCGTGCGCACCATGCCGACGTCGTTCGGCAAGCCGGGCCACGAAACACCGAACGGCACGTACATCGTCGGCGAGCAGCTGCGCGACATGTACATGGATTCGTCCACGTACGGCGTTCCGATCGATTCTCCCGAGGGGTACCGCACCTACGTCGAGTACGCGACGCGAATTTCCTACAGTGGCATCTTCGTCCATGCAGCTCCGTGGTCGGTTGCGCAACAGGGTTTCACCAACGTCAGCCACGGCTGCCTCAATGTCAGCACCGAGGATGCCAAGTGGTTCTTCGAGAACGCTGGCAAGGGCGACCCGGTGATCGTGCAGAACACCGCAGGTGGAGTCCTCAGCGGCGCCGACGGATTGGGTGACTGGAACCGCTAGACATCGACGAGGAAGGCCCTGCGCGAGAAGTATTCGCGCAGGGCCTTTTTCGTGTCGCGTTCAGCTCGAGTGTCTTGTACGTTCACCATTCATTCGTTGCGGGCGGTCAGACTGCCTCAGTGAGATCGAGTCCGGAAAGAACGCTGCCCACTTCAGGCAAGCCAGGTCTGTGGGGCAGACCATGGCGTGATTACGCGCTGTTCGCGCTCTTGGTAGGTCCCAATCTCGCGTTGCTGATCTTGTTCACCTATCGCCCGCTGGTGGACAACATCCGACTTTCGTTCTTCGACTGGAACATTGCGGACCCGAAGGCGACGTTCATCGGGCTGAGCAATTACCGCGAGTGGTTCGGACGAAGCGACACCTGGCAGATCGTCACCAACACAGTGGTATTCACATTGGTCACAGTGGTGGGTTCGATGGTCATCGGTTTGGCGTTGGCCATGCTGCTCGATCGCAAGCTCGTCGGGCGAAACCTGGTCCGGTCGGCCATCTTCGCTCCGTTCGTCATCTCCGGTGCAGCGATCGGTGTCGCGTTTCAGTTCGTCTTCGACCCCAACTTCGGTCTGATCCAGGATCTCCTGCACCGCGTCGGACTCCAATCGCCCGACTTCTATCAGGACCCCCACTGGGCGCTGTTCATGGTGACGGTGACATACATGTGGAAGAACCTCGGCTACACGTTTGTCATCTATCTCGCTGCGCTGCAAGGAGTTCGGCAAGAGTTGAACGAAGCCGCCGAAATCGACGGTGCCAAGCCGTGGACCAAGTTCCGCCGGGTTCTCCTACCTCAGTTGCGCCCGACGACGTTCTTCCTCTCCATCACCGTCATGCTCAACTCGCTCCAGGTCTTCGACATCATCAACGTCATGACCCGTGGTGGCCCGCTGGGTACGGGGACGACGACGATGGTCTACCAGGTGTACAACGAGACGTTCCGAAACTTCCGGGCGGGCTACGGTGCGACGGTTGCCACCATCATGTTCCTGATCCTGCTGATCATCACCGTCTACCAGGTTCGTGCCATGGATCGGGGAGAAGAGAAATGACAGCGGTAGAGGAAAAGAAAAGCGCTGCTCCGACTTCCGTCGTTAGGCCGGGGCCGGACCGCAAGAACGTGGACCGGCGTGAGGTCGGTGTGAAGATCCTCGGCTATGCGGCAATGGTGATCGCGTTGGTCATCATCGTCCTGCCGCTCTACTGGATCGTGATGACCTCGTTCAAGGAGCGCCCGGAGATCTACACGCAGCCGGCAACGTGGTGGCCGTCGTCGCTGCATCCCGAAAACTATTCGGAAGCAACCACATCGGTCCCGTTCTGGATGTTCTTGCGGAACTCGATAGTGATCACGACGATTCTGTCGGCGGCGAAGTTCGTTCTGGGGACTCTCAGCGCCTATGGGCTTGTTTTCCTGCGCTTCCCGGGGAAGAACTTCGTCTTTCTCGGAATCATCGCCGCATTGATGGTTCCGAACCAGATCACCGTGATCTCGAATTACGCGCTCGTGGCAGAGTGGGGCTGGCGTAACACGTTCCAGGGCATCATAGTTCCGCTCGCGGGTGTAGCCTTCGGTACGTTCCTCATGCGCAACCACTTCCTCTCGATCCCTTCGGAGATCGTCGAGGCGGCGCGGATGGACGGAGCCGGCCACTGGCGGTTGCTCTGGCGCGTGGTGCTCCCCGTTTCCGGACCCACGATGGTGGCGTTCGGCATCATCACGGTGGTCAACGAATGGAACGAGTACCTGTGGCCGTTCCTCATGTCCGACGATTCCTCGGTAGCACCGCTGCCGATCGGATTGACCCAACTGCAGAACAACGACGGACTTACCAACTGGGGTCCGGTCATGGCAGGAACGGTGCTGACGATGCTACCGATCCTGGTGATTTTCCTTCTGCTGCAAAGACACATGATCAAGGGCCTCACCTCCGGTGCGGTCAAGGGCTGACAGCTTTCCCGTCACATTTCTTTCTCGAGGAGCAGTAATGGCAAACATGAACAGGCGCGGATTCTTGAGCCTCGGCGGTGCAATCGCCGCCGGCGCCGCACTGACCGCGTGCGCGGGATCCGGCGGGTCGAGCGCTGATGCTGCGGGAACATCCGGTGCGTCGGGTGATTCCAACACCATCACCTTCTGGTCGAACCATCCGGGTAAGTCCACCGACGTGGAGAAGGAACTGATCAACCGCTTCCAGACCAAGTACCCGGACCTGAAGGTCAACTTGGTGGACGGCGGCAAGAACTACGAAGAGGTGGCACAGAAGTTCAACGCTGCCCTCTCCGGTGGAGATGTGCCCGATGTGGTTGTGCTGTCGGATGTCTGGTGGTTCAACTATGCACTGGCCGGGGCAATCGAGCCGCTCGACGGACTCTTCTCCGAGGTGGGGGTCGACTCGGCCGACTACGTCGATTCACTGCTCACCGACTACCTGTTCCAGGGCAAGCACTATGCGCTTCCCTACGCGCGGTCGACGCCGTTGTTCTACTACAACAAGGCGGTCTGGTCGCAGGCAGGTCTTCCCGACCGTGGGCCGGCGACATGGCAGGAGTTCGACGAGTGGGGACCCGAGCTGCAGAAGGTCGTGGGCAACGGCAAGTTGGCACACGGGTGGGGCAACGCGAAGGATTACCTCGGCTGGACCTACGAAGGCCCAATCTGGACGTTCGGCGGCTCGTACTCCGACCAGTGGAATCTGCAGCTCGACAACGAGAAGACCATTGCCGCAGGGCAGTTCCTCTCCAGCATGATTCACGATAAGAAGTACGCCGCGGTCTCCACTGACATCGCGAACGAATTCGGTACCGGCATTCTGGCGTCGACCATCGCGTCGACGGGCGATCTGTCCGGCATCAAGAAGACTGCCAACTTCGACTTCGGCACCGCTTTCCTCCCGGCAGTGGACGGAACTCCCGGTTGCCCCACCGGCGGTGCCGGGCTTGCCATCCCGTCCAAGATCTCCGATCAGCGTAAGAAGAACGCGCTCAAGTTCATCGACTTCATCACCAATGGTGAGAACACGGCGTACTTCTCGCAGAACGTCGGCTACATGCCGGTCCGCAAGTCGGCAACCTCGGAGCCGAGCATGAAGGCGTTCCTCGACGCGAACCCCAACTCCCGTACCGCTGTGGATCAGCTCTCGCGTACGCGCTCGCAGGACTACGCACGCGTGTTCGTCCCGGGTGGGGATCAGATCATCGGCACCGGACTCGAGCAGATCGCTCTCCAGAAGGCCGACGTCGCATCGACATTCGCCGGCGTTGCCACGCAGTTGCAGCAGATCATCGACCGGCAGATCACCCCCAAGCTGCCGAAGTAGTAGGAGAGAACACTCATGGCCAACGTGCAATTCGCGGGAGTCACGCACCGCTACGAAGGAACCGATCGACCGGCAGTCGACCGTCTCGACCTCGACATCGCCGACGGTGAGTTCCTGGTACTCGTAGGACCTTCCGGTTGCGGTAAGTCCACCAGCCTGCGAATGCTCGCCGGTCTCGAGTCCGCGTCGGACGGCCGGATCGAGATCGGCGGCACGGACGTCACGCACCTCGCTCCGCGAGCACGTGACGTCGCCATGGTGTTTCAGAGTTACGCGCTGTACCCGAACATGACCGTCGAGCAGAACATGGGCTTCGCGCTGCAGAATGCCGGAGTAGGAAAGGCCGAGCGACGGGAGCGGGTACTCGAGGCAGCGCGGATGCTCGAGCTCGAACCGCTGCTCGGACGTAAACCGGCCAAGCTGTCCGGTGGGCAACGCCAGCGAGTCGCCATGGGTAGAGCCATCGTTCGCCATCCCAAGGTGTTCTGCATGGATGAGCCGCTCAGCAATCTGGATGCCAAACTACGCGTCAGCACACGGTCGCAGATCGCCGCCTTACAGCGTCGACTCGGCACCACGACGGTCTACGTCACCCACGATCAGGTCGAGGCGATGACGATGGGGGACCGAGTGGCGGTGATGCTGGACGGTCGCTTGCAGCAGGTGGCGAAGCCGCGCGAACTCTACGACAACCCCGTCAACACCTTTGTGGCCGCCTTCATCGGATCGCCCGGCATGAACCTGATCGAAGCGCCGGTCGAGGGAACCGTCGCAGTGCTCGGTGATCTGCGGATTCCGCTGCCCACCGGGGCGTCCGAGCGGGAGCGGGTCGTCGTGGGAGTGCGCCCGGAATCGTGGGATCTGGTGGGAGCGTGGCGAAAGGGCTCGCTGGCCGTGGATGCCGATCTGCTCGAAGAGTTGGGAGCCGAATCGTTCGTCTATGCAAAGGGTGCCCCGGATTCGCAGTGGCAGAGCCGATCCGGTCGAATCGTCATTCGCGTCGACCGGAAGATGTCGGTGGCACCGGGGGAGTCGCTTCATCTGCTGCCCAAGGCCGGCGAGGTGTACTTCTTTTCCGCGGAGACCGGAGTACGTCTGTAGCGATACTGTGTGCGGCATGACCGTCGCACGTTCGCTGTTGCTGTTCGTACTCGCCGCGCTGCTCGAAATCGGGGGCGCGTGGTTGGTGTGGCAGGGAATTCGCGAGCACAAGGGATGGATCTGGGTGGGGCTCGGCGTCATCTCGCTCGGCCTCTACGGTCTGGTCGCCACCATGCAACCCGATGCGAACTTCGGGCGCATCCTCGCCGCGTACGGCGGGATCTTCGTCGCAGGTTCACTGCTGTGGGCGGTGGTGATGGACGGATTCCGCCCGGATCGTTTCGACATCGCCGGTGCGCTGATCTGTCTGGTCGGCGTCGGGGTGATCATGTACGCCCGGTAGGCCTTCGGCCCCGTGCGCGCTCAGGGAGTCCAGGGGGTCCCTAAGCGCGCACAGGGGCTTGCCCCTGCTACCAGATCTTCACACGCTTCTCCGGCTCCAAATACAGTGCGTCACCGGGCTTGACGTCGAACTCCTCGTGGAACGTGTCGAGGTTGCGGACGACGCCGTTGCACCGGAACTCCGGCGGCGAGTGCGGGTCGACGGCCAGACGGCGAAGCGCTTCGGCCTCACGGGCCTTCGTGCGCCATACCTGCGCCCACCCGAAGAACACGCGCTGCAAGCCGGTGAGTCCGTCGATGACCGGAGGTTCGGTACCTTCGGTCGCGATCTTGTACGCCGCGATCGCGATCGACAGCCCGCCGAGGTCGCCGATGTTCTCGCCGATCGTGAACTCGCCGTTGACGTGGTGGCCCGGAAGTTCCTTGGGCTCGAACTCGTTGTACTGCTCGATGAGAGCCTTTGTGCGCTTGCCGAATTCGCTGCGGTCCTCGTCGGTCCACCAGTCGACCATGTTGCCGTCGCCGTCGTACTTGGCGCCCTGATCGTCGAACCCGTGACCGATCTCGTGGCCGATGACGGCGCCGATGCCGCCGTAGTTGGCAGCGTCGTCGGCTGCCGCGTCGAAGAACGGCGGCTGGAGAATGGCTGCGGGGAAGACGATTTCGTTCATGCCCGGGTTGTAGTAGGCGTTGACGGTCTGCGGCGTCATGAACCACTCGTCACGGTCGACGGGGCCGCCCAGCTTGGCCAGGTCACGGTCGTACTCGGCGGCGTATCCGCGACGGTAGTTGCCCACCAGGTCGGTTGCCGAGATCTCGAGTCCGGCGTAGTCGCGCCACTTGTCGGGGTAACCGATCTTCGGGGTGAACTTCTCGAGCTTGGCCAATGCAGCCTCACGAGTCTGCGGGCTCATCCACTCGAGGTCGGAGATGTTGCGGCGGTACGCCTCCTGCAGGTTTGCGACCAGTTCCAGCATGCGGGTCTTCGCCTCTGCGGGGAAGTGTCGATCGACGTAGAGCTTGCCGACGGCCTCGCCGAGCAGATCCTGGACCAGGCTTACCCCGCGCTTCCAGCGCTCACGGTTCTCTTCGGTCCCGGACAGTGTGGTGCCGTAGAAAGCGAAGGTCTCGTCGACCAGGGCCGAATGCAGGTAAGGGGAGCGGGCATGAAGCACCTTCCACGCCGCCCATGCCTTCCAGTCGTCCAGTGACTCCGACGCCCAGAGTGCGGTGAAGGTGTGCAGGAATTCGGGCTGGCGGACCACGATCTCGGCGAACTTCTCCGAATCGGCGCCGAGACCGGACAGCCATGCCGCCCAGTCCAAACCGGGGTTCTGCTCGGTCAGTTCCTCGAAGCCCACCAGGTTGTAACTCAGATCTGCGTCACGACGCTTGACGACGTCCCAATGCCCGGCCGCGATCTTCTTCTCGAGCTCGAACACACGCTGGGCGTCGTAGCCGACGCCGGCGAGGGTGAACATCTTGTCGATGTGCGCGACGTACTTCTCGCGGATCTCCGCGTAGTTGTCCTCGCGGTAGTACGACTCGTCGGGGAGGCTGATTCCCGACTGGCTGAAGTGGATCAGGTACCGCTCGGAGTTCTTGGCATCGGTGTCGACGTAATGCGAGATGGCACCGCCGACGCCGACGCGCTGGTGGCGTCCGATCACGGTGGCCAGCGACGACCGGTCCGGCGCATCGGCGACGGCGTCGAGCTCGTCGTCGATGGGGCCGAGGCCTGCGGCCTCCACGGCGTCGGCGTCCATGAAACTCGAGTACAGGTCGCCGATGCGCTGTGCATCGGTACCGGCGGCCGAGTTGGACTCCGCGGCTTCGGTGATGATGGTCTGTACGTCTTCTTCGGCCTTGTCGTAGAGCGTCCGGAAGGCCCCGTCGACTGCGCGGTCTGCCGGAATCTCGTATTCGGCGAGCCATTTTCCGTTGACGTGGACGAACAGATCGTCCTGCGCCCGTGTGTCGCCGTCGAGGTGGGTGAGGTCGATGCCTGAGCGATGAGCCGTGGTCATTTCTCCATCCTTACACGATCATGACGAACTGCTCGGTGTGTGCGCGATCGCTCCACGCCGAGTTCATCTCTTGTGCTGGGCAACGTCGGTATGGCATGGCACGATCGAATACGTGACCAGCAGACCTGCCGCAGATCCGCACCTGCAGGACCTCGCGCGACTACGACGTGTGCGAGACCGTATCGACCGGGAGTACGCGCGGCCTCTGGACGTGGAGGCGCTCGCGCGGGGAGTGAACATGTCTGCGGGGCATCTCAGTCGCCAATTCCGTCAGGCATACGGAGAACCGCCGTACGCCTACCTGATGACCAGGCGAATCGAGCGAGCGATGGCGTTACTGCGGCGCGGAGACCTCAGTGTCACGGACGTCTGCTTCGAGGTCGGTTGCAGCTCTCTCGGCACTTTCAGCAGCAAGTTCACCGAATTGGTGGGGGTTCCGCCCAGTGTCTATCGGCGCGAGGCCGAGCAGTCGACGGCAGGAATGCCGTCCTGCGTGTCCAAACAAGTCACCAGACCGATCAGGAATCGAGAAGCGCAGACCGCGCAGCCGCAATTAACGTGATCGCCATGGACATCACCATTCACTCGAGTTTCCTTCCGCAGGACGACCCTGAAGCCGCCCTGAACTTCTATCGCGACACGCTCGGCTTCGAGGTTCGCAACGACGTCGGCTACGACGGGATGCGTTGGATCACGGTGGGGCCGCCCGGCCAGCCCGGCACCTCCATCGTGCTGCATCCGCCGGCCGTCGATCCCGGAATCACCGACGAGGAGCGCCGCACCATCATCGAGATGATGGCCAAGGGCACCTACGGCGGACTTCTCCTGGCCACCAAAGATCTGGACGACACGTTCGAGCGGCTTCAGGCCGGCGACATCGACGTCGTCCAGGAACCGACCGAGCAGCCGTACGGCGTTCGCGATTGCGCCGTCCGGGACCCAGCGGGAAACCTGATCCGTATTCAAGAACTGCGCTGAGCCCGTCAACTGCGCTGAGACCGTCGGCGATCGACTGACAGATGGAGACACGATGACTGCCTTGCACACCGCAGACAGCCACGATTTGATCCGCGTGCAAGGCGCGCGGGTGAACAACCTCGAAGACATCAGTGTCGAGATCCCGAAGCGGAGGCTGACGGTATTCACCGGCGTCTCCGGTTCGGGGAAGAGTTCGCTGGTGTTCAGTACGATCGCCGCGGAATCGCAGCGGATGATCAACGAGACCTACAGCGCTTTCGTTCAAGGATTCATGCCGACGCTCGCGCGGCCGGACGTCGATGTTCTCGACGGCCTGACCACCGCGATCATCGTCGATCAGCAGCGGATGGGAGTCGACCCGCGCTCGACCGTCGGAACCGCCACCGACGCCAACGCGATGCTCCGCATCCTGTTCAGCCGTCTCGGAAAGCCTCACATCGGTTCGCCTCAGGCGTTTTCGTTCAACGTGGCCTCGATCTCCGGAGCAGGCGCGGTCACGATGGAACGCGGCGGACGTCAGACGAAAGAGCGTCGCAGCTTCAAGATCACCGGCGGCATGTGTCCGCGGTGTGAGGGACGAGGGGCGGTCAACGATTTCGATCTGACCGCGTTGTACGACGACACCAAGTCGCTCAACGAGAGTGCGATCACGGTCCCCGGCTACAGCATGGAGGGTTGGTACGGCCGGATCTACCGCGGCTGCGGTTTCTTCGATCCCGACAAGCCGATCAAGAAGTACACCAAGAAGGAACTGAACGATCTGCTCTACAAAGAGCCGACCAAGATCAAGGTCGAAGGCATCAACCTGACGTACACGGGTCTGATTCCGCAGATTCAGAAGTCGTTCCTGGCCAAGGACGTCGACGCGATGCAGCCCCACATCCGGGCGTTCGTCGAGCGGGCGATCACGTTCACCACCTGCCCCGAATGCGACGGGACGCGACTGAGCGAGGGGGCGCGGTCGTCGAAGATCAAGGGCGTCAACATCGCCGACGCCTGCTCGATGCAGATCAGCGATCTCGCGGAATGGGTCAGCGGACTGAAGGAGCCTTCGGTCGCGCCGTTGCTCACGACGCTCGGTGAAACGCTCGACTCGTTCGTGGAGATCGGACTCGGCTACCTCAGTCTCGATCGGCCGTCGGGAACCCTCTCCGGCGGTGAAGCTCAGCGCACCAAGATGATTCGTCACCTGGGTTCCTCGCTCACCGACATCACGTATGTTTTCGACGAGCCCACCACCGGCCTGCATCCGCACGACATCGCGAGGATGAACGACCTACTGCTGCGCCTGCGGGACAAGGGCAACACCGTGCTCGTGGTCGAGCACAAGCCGGAGACGATCGTGATCGCCGACCACATCGTCGACCTCGGTCCGGGTGCGGGTAGCGCCGGCGGAAACGTCTGCTTCGAGGGCACCGTCGACGGTTTGCGTGCCAGCGACACCGTAACCGGCCGTCACTTCGACGACCGGGCCGCAATCAAAGAGACCGTGCGGGAGTCCACCGGAGCAATCGAGATTCGTGGAGCGAACTCACACAACCTGCAGGACGTCGACGTCGACGTACCGCTCGGCGTCCTGGTCGTGGTCACCGGTGTCGCCGGGTCGGGCAAGAGTTCGCTGATCCACGGCTCGCTCGCGAAACGCGAAGACGTGGTGTCGGTCGATCAGAGCGCGATCCGCGGCTCGCGTCGGAGCAACCCGGCGACGTACACGGGGCTGCTCGACCCGATTCGCAAGGCATTCGCCAAGGCCAACGGCGTGAAGCCGGCGCTCTTCAGTGCCAACTCCGAGGGCGCCTGCCCGACGTGCAACGGCAACGGCGTCATCTACAGCGACCTGGCGATGATGGCCGGCGTTGCCACTCTCTGCGAGGAGTGCGAGGGCAAGCGCTTCCAAGCCGAGGTACTCGAATACAAATTCGGTGGCAAGGACATCAACGAGGTTCTCACGATGTCGGTGGCCGAGGCCGAGGAGTTCTTCGGCGACGGTGAGGCCAAGACCCTCGCTGCGCACAAGATCCTCGTCCGACTGGTCGACGTGGGGCTCGGATACCTCACGATCGGCCAGCCGTTGACGACGCTGTCGGGCGGTGAGCGTCAGCGCATCAAGCTGGCAACCCACCTGGGTGAGAAGGGCGGCGTGTACGTCCTCGACGAGCCGACCACCGGACTGCACCTGGCCGACGTCGAGCAGTTGCTCGGCCTGCTCGATCGACTGGTCGATTCCGGCAAGTCAGTCATCGTGATCGAGCACCACCAAGCGGTGATGGCACACGCAGACTGGATCATCGACCTCGGCCCTGGTGCGGGTCACGACGGCGGTCGGATCGTCTTCGAGGGCACTCCCGAGGAGCTCGTCGCCGACGGCTCCACCCTCACCGGAAAGCACCTCGCGGCATACGTCGGCAGCTGACCGGGCTCCTACCTCAGGCGTCGATACCCAGGTTGATGACGGCGAGGTAGGACCCGTCCGACTGCTTTTCGACGGTCATGAGGCCGGTGTCGTCGTAGATGCCGTCACTGGCGTTGTTCGTGTTGTTCTCACGACCGGTGTGCTCGCTGTACGGGGACTGCGAGTACACCTCGTCGAGAAGGGTCTCGTCGAAGAAGGTCTGCGACGTGAGGACCGTCTTCTTGTCGATGTGAACCTTGACGTGGATGTGGGTGGTGCGGCCCATGTACCAGCCGGGGAAGATCGTGGTGAACTGTGCGATGCCGTTTGCATCGGTGGTCTGCGCCCCGCGCAGATAGGTACCGTCGTCGGTGGTGGTGGCTTCGGTGTCGCCGACGCTGTACGAACCGTCGGAGGTCTCACCGGACCCTCCCATGCCGCCGCCCATTCCGCCGGGGGCGCCTGACGGTGGTTCGCCCATTCCGCCTCCGGGTGCACCTGACGGAGGTTCACCCATCCCCCCGGCCGGGGGAGTTCCGCCACCGCCGCCGCCGTTGGCGCTCAGCGAACCGGATTCGAAGCCGGAGTACACGCCGCCGGCGTCGCAGTGCCAGATCTCGACGACGGCGTTACTGACCGCGCCGATGCTGCCGTCGACGTTGCACTGGCTGTTGTCCTGCACGCGCATCGCAACCTGCAGCGTGGTGCCCGGACGGTCCTCGCGGATGTCGCCGCGAATGGAGTCGACGTCGAACCAGTAGGGACCCTGCGTCTCTTCCTTGCTCATGACACACTGCGGTGCTTTGGCCAGAAGTGCGGTGACAGCGTCGCCGGACGTGGCCGCGGCGGAGGTGCCGGAAGTGGTTGTCGTCGACGCAGCCGCAGCCGAAGTCGTCGTGGCGGTGCCACTGTTGCCGGAGCACGCTGCGATGAGCCCGCCGAGACTGATGGTTCCGCCGAGGGCGAGAGCCCGCCGACGGCTCACGCGCAGCCTGCTCGCTTCGATGTCTTTGTTCACGCCGCTGTACCTCCATTGTGTGGGCTGTTGTCTCAATGGTGGACGGGCGACCTGGTGCGGAACTGGTTATCCGCTGTGAACTTGCTGGGAGAGCATCTGAATGCTCGAAGTGGCCCGCACATAGACCTGTCCGCCGGCGTCGACGATGCGAGTTTCGATCAGCGCGAGCCTGCGCCCGGCACGAATCACGGAGGCCTCGGCGCGCAAGACCGGCCCGCCGATGTCGGGTGAGCGCAGGAAGTCGATCTTGTGGTCGAGGACGCGATAGTCCTGGTCGACGCGGGTCAGGGTCTGGGCAGACAGGCCAGTGATGGCGTCGACTGCCGAGATGAGGACACCGCCCTGAACGGCGCCCAACGGGTTGGCCATCCAGGCCACGGGTGCGAACTCACCGACGACGGAACCCGGGGTCACGTCGACGACAGCAAGATCGAGGAGACCGGCGAGTGGACCGCGTTCGAGTTTGCCGTCGCGGATTCCTTCGACGACGTCGGACCCGGACAACCCGCTCAGGTTGCTTGTCTTCTCCGGCGTCGGGACGGGCAGCGGCTCGCCCTCCACGTAGTCGTCGATTCCCACGACGGGGGGACGCGAGACCACCATGGCGCGACCGGCCATCACTGCCAGAAGGGTGCCGTTCTCGTCGCGAAGTTGCCCGGATGCGAGTCCGACGCCGTCGTCGAGATGCACGAGTGTTCCGGTGGCACCGACGTCCGCGACGTCGGGGATGTCGGCGCCCGCACTGACCGTGACCTGCGCGAGCACGGACTGATGGCCCGAGGTCAGTCCCGAGTACACCGCGCCACCCATGGCACCGTCGATCATGACTCCGATGGAACCGAGCACGGTCTTGCCACGGTGATCGTGGAATCGCTCGCCGACGGCCTGCGCGAAGGCCAGGTCCCCGGGCTCGACCGAAACGGCGCGCACACCCATCAATGTGTTGAGTGGGTCAAGCTTCTTGACGGGCGCGGCGGAGTTGTCGATGCTCATCCGTCGAGTATCTCCAGCGCGCCGAGTCCTGCCGAGACCGGGTCTCAACCACCGATACGTGAATGCATCTCCCAGACGAGGACTTCGGCCCCGGCGTCGGAGGTCAGCTGCTGGCCACCCGAATCGCTCAACCGGACAGCATCGCCCTCGTACAGTGTGCCGACGCCCTCCATCTCGGCAGTGCCCTGCGCGACGAAGACGTGCAGGAACCGTGCGCCCGGAAGATTCACGGAGGTGCCCGGCAGAATGCGTGCGACATGCATGGCGGCGTTCTTGTTGTTGATGCGAATCGCCGAATGATCCTTGTAGCGCTCCATCCCGGAGGCAACCGGGATCAGACCGCCGCGCAGCAGTTCGTCGTCGATCTCGAGCTGTTCGTAACCGGGGGTCAGTCCACCTTCGTCCGGTACCACCCACATCTGAATGAAATGCACGGGGTCGGAATGCTGTTCGCCGCCGATACGCCACGAATCGTTCTTCTCACTGTGCATGATTCCGGTACCGGCGCTCATGCGCTGGGCGAGTCCCGGATAGATGACGCCGGTGTGGCCGATGGAATCCTGGTGCACGAGCGAACCGCGAAGCACCCAGGTCACGATTTCCATGTCCTTGTGCGGATGGGTGTCGAAACCGGTTCCCGCCAGTACGGTGTCGTCGTTGTTGACGAGCAGCAATCCGTGATGAGTGTTGTCCGGATCGTAGTGCTGTCCGAACGAGAACGAATGTTTCGAATCCAGCCAGGAGACGCGGGATTTCAAGCGATCGCCGGAGCGGTGCACATCGATGTGCGGTGTCGTCCGTGGGGCCTGTGCTCGACCAGATGCCATGGCTCCTCCTTCTGTACCACCGGGATCCACCACAATCGGGATCCGCCACTACCGGCATCCACCCTACGACGAACCTGCTGTGTAGTCCGAACATTGGGCGTACTCGGTGGTGTCGTCAGTTCGTCGACGCGTGCATCTCCCACACGAGTATCTCCGCATCGCCGATTCCCTCGACTCGTTGACCGCCAGTATCCTTGAGTCGCAACGAATCTCCCGGACCGAGCAATCCGACTCCCTCGACGTCGACAGTGCCACCGGCGATGAAGCCGTGCACGTACGGCGCATCCGGGAGAGATACCGACCCACCGGTCTCGAGGCGAGCAACATGCAGTGCCGCATGTTTGTTGTGCAAGCTGATCGCGCTGTGGTCGCGATGCGCGGGCATCCCCGACGCCAGGGTGATCAGGCCACCGCCGTCGAGTTCGGAGTTGATGTCGAGTTCCTGATAGCTCGGAGTCACTCCGGATTCGTCCGGGGGTATCCACATCTGGACGAGGTGAACGGGCTCGGTGACACGCGAGCCGTCGGCCCGGAAGCGATCGTTGCGCTCGGAGTGCAGGATTCCGGTACCGGCGCTCATTCTCTGCGCGAGTCCGCGATGGATGACCCCGGAGTGCCCAGCGGAATCCTGGTGAACCAGAGATCCGCTGAGCACCCACGTCACGATCTCGGTGTCGCGGTGCTGATGAGTGTCGAAACCGTAGTCGGCTTCGATGATGTCGTCGTTGTTCACCAACAGAAGTCCATGCGCGTACGCGGCGTGATCGAAGTTTCCGGCGAAGGGGAAACTGTGACGCGCCGTGAGCCAGCCGTAGTTGAGATGCGCGCGTTCGTCAGCTCGCTGGACGACTACCGACGACATGTCAGCTCAGCGTCTCGTGTGCCGCCGGGATGGATCCCAGGCGTCCGGCCTGGAAGTCCTCGAAGGCCTGCATGACCTCGGACTTGGTGTTCATGACGAACGGCCCGGCCATCGCGATGGGCTCACGAATCGGTTTGCCGCCGAGGATGAATACCTCGAGAGATTCGGTCCGTGAATCCTGGCGATCGGAGGCGGCGACGGTGATGGAGTCACCGCGTCCGAAGACAGCTGTCTGTCCGACACGAATGGGCCGACGCTCTGCCCCGACCGTGCCTTCGCCGGCGAGCACGTAGACGATCGCGTTGAACTCGGGGTTCCACGGAAGCGTCAGGCTCGCACCCGGGGCCACAGTCGTGTGGGAGAGCGCGATCGGTGTGTACGTCGAACCAGGTCCGGCGTGGCCGGCGATGTCTCCGGCGATGACGCGTACCAAGGCTCCGCCGTCCGGCGAGGAAAGCAGGGCCACCTTGTTACCGGTGATGTCCTGGTACCGCGGAGATGCCATCTTGTTGTCGCGAGGCAGGTTGACCCACAGTTGGACGCCGTGGAAAAGGCCGCCGCTGAGGACGAGGTGCTCCGGCGGAGTTTCGATGTGGAGGATGCCGCCACCCGCGGTCATCCACTGGGTGTCGCCGCCGCCGATAATGCCACCGCCACCATTGGAGTCCTGGTGCTCCATGATGCCGTCGATCATGTAGGTCACGGTTTCGAAGCCGCGGTGCGGGTGCCACGGTGTGCCCTTGGGTTCTCCGGGTGCGTAGTTGACTTCGCCCATCTGGTCCATGTGGATGAAGGGATCGAGGGCGGAGAGGTCGATGCCGGCGAAGGCGCGGTGAACGGGAAAGCCTTCACCTTCGTATCCGACCGGTGCGGTGGTGATGCTCTTGACAGGGCGGTCGACTGCTGACTCTGCCGGCTCGTCGAGACGGGGCAGGGCCAAGATGTTCTCGACTGTCACAGCAGGCATGTCGTACTCCTTGTATCCGTGAAGCTGATGTCAGGTAGTTGATTGTTCAACTATCTCATTCGGAGTCAACAAAGTCGAGCCCCGGGTATTCCCGGGGCTCGACTGGTGTTCGGATCAGCGCAACATGCTGCCGAGGGTTTTTGCCGCTGCCATGACCTCGGCGCCCAGCGCTGCTTGGTCCTCGGAGTCGAAGACGGAAATTCCGAGGCTGGAGATGGCGTCGCGGCGTCGGCCGGGGATCACCGCCGAGATTCCCAGGACCGACGGGATGACCTCGCCGACGGTCACTGCGTAGCCGCGTGCGCGTGCCGCCGTCACTTCCTCTCGTTCCCCGCTCGTCGGCGGGAGTGAGGCAAGGATGGAGAGCCCGGCGGAGCCGCGGTCGATCGGATCGACCTGCCCTGGATGAAACGCGACGTGAACCTTGGCGCTGCGCGGTTCGACCACCATCAGCGCGCGCACTTCGGTATCGCTCTCGCGGACCACCAGGTGCGCTGTCGCCTCGGTGGCCTCGGCAAGTTCTTGAAGTATCGGGCGAGCGAGAGTGCGCAAATCCTGTTCCACCGGTTCGGCGAGGGTGACCAGGCCGGCGCCGAGAGTGACGCGCTTGAAGGAGTCCTTGCGGCACAGGTGATGAGCCTCGAGCGTGCGGATCAACCGATGTGCGACGGTTCGGTGGACTCCCACTCCGTCGGCGATGTCGGTGACCGACAAGCCGTGCGGATAGGACGTCAGGAGTTCCAGGATCTCGAGTCCGTGGTGCAGCGTTTTCGACATGCTGGAGTCCACTTGAACTGCACTTTTGCGCGGTCGGTGTTCCTCGCTCAGCTCTGACATCAAATCCCTTTCTTGACGTTTGTGAGGTATGCCACCTACGCTTTGAATATATCGCACAGTGTGTGCGATTATCGCACACTTTACGGAGCTGCACAACCTTCGGGTGGATGCAGCACAGCGTGTTCGGAGAGAACCTTCATGAGCAACTGCAGCGTCGTGGCAACGGAGGATGTTGCCGCAATTCACCAGCTGTACGGCCACCAGAGTCATTGCATAGACTCTGGGCGCCAGCAGGATTGGGCGCAGACATTCACCGATGGCGGTGAGTTTCATTCCCCCAGTTATCCGGAACCTGTGGTCGGTTTCGACGACCTTGCGGCTTTTGCTGCTCGCTTCTTCGCTGCGGCGGAAGCTGCCGACGAGGTGCATCGCCACGTTCTGACCAATCTCGTCGTCGAGGCGGTGGACGAGAGTGCTCTCACAGTGCACGGGTACCTGCAGATCGTTGCCACCGCTCGCGGCGGAGACTCGCGACTGGTGCGGTTGACAACTGTCACAGATCACGTGGTTCGGGTCGGTGAGGGGTGGAAGATCGCCCGCCGCACCGTCTCCCGCGACGACGCGCCCCGAGCGTCCGAACAAGCTTGAAGTACCGAAATGTTTCTTGCACAACAATATTCAGTAGGAGAAGTACATCATGACCGAAAGCTCTGACCAGACGAACCCGGGCCGTACCGTTGTGACGCAGATGTCGGCGGTGTACCCGGAGTTGGCAGGCAAGGTCGCAGTGGTGACCGGCGCGGCTCAGGGTATGGGTGCGACGTTCGCCGAAGGACTGGCAACGCGCGGCGTACATGTCGTCGGCGCCGACATCAACGAAGAGCAGATGCTCGCCACGGCCGCACGAATCAACACGGACCTCGAATCGAATGCACTGGCGGACAAGCCGGGTCGCGTCGTCGGAGCTCGGGTCGACGTCACCAAGCCCGACGAGCATGAATTGCTTGCGCAGTTGGCGTTGAAGGAGTTCGGCCGGGTTGATTTCTGGATCAACAATGCGGGTATCTTCCCGTTTGCGCTGGCCGAGGAGATCACCCCGGAGCAGATCGGCGCAACGCTGAGTGTCAATGTCGAGGGAGTGCTCTACGGTGCTCAGGCGGCGGCACGTCACCTCGGTCCCGGCGGCGCCATCGTCAACATGTCTTCGGTGTC
This sequence comes from Rhodococcus sp. OAS809, assembly GCF_040546695.1. Lineage (NCBI taxonomy): Bacteria > Bacillati > Actinomycetota > Actinomycetes > Mycobacteriales > Nocardiaceae > Rhodococcus > Rhodococcus sp. OAS809. The sequence goes on from NZ_JBEPOI010000002.1 coordinate 5,253,889, forward strand.
TGCGCTGCGTGTGCGGAAGGGGAGAGGCGCATACTGCACGTCGAAAGCTGCCGTTGCGCACCTCACGGAGTCTCTCGCAGTGGAGTTCGGCGACAAGGGTATTCGGGTCAACTCCATTGCACCCGGCTACATCGACACGGCGATGACGAAGTGGGTCCAGGAAGATCCGATCGCGCTCGCGAACGCACTCGACGCGGTACCACTGCATCGTCTGGGCTCGCCCGAAGAGGTCTTCGGCCCGCTGCTGTTCCTGCTCTCGGACAGCGCGCGTTACGTCACCGGGCACAGCATTGCGGTGGACGGTGGTTCGCGGCATGTCTGAGTCCACGACATATCCCGGCGTCGTTCTCGTTACCGGCGGTGCTGCCGGGATGGGGGCGCATCACGCGCGCACTCTCGCCGCGCGCGGTTCGCATGTCTGCATTGCCGATGTTTCGGATTCATCCGGCGTGGTCGACGACATCGTCGCCGCAGGCGGATCGGCGTCCGCTCATATTCTCGACGTCACCGATGTCGATGCCTGGGACCGGGTTGTCGACGAAATTCGCACCACCCGTGGGGAACTCGGCGGACTGGTCAACAACGCCGGCATCTCGCGTCGGCTCGAATTCATGGACACCCCGAACGACATCTGGGAACTGACCATGAAGATCAACCTCTTCGGCCCGTTCTACGGTATGAAGGCGGTGGCGCCGCTGATGCGCGAGAGTGGTGGCGGATCGATCGTCAACATCTCGTCCATCGCCGGTCAGATCGGATACTTCTCTCCGGCTTACTCGTCGAGCAAGTGGGGTCTGACCGGTCTGTCGAAGTCGGCCGCAGGTAACTTCGCGCAGTGGGGGATTCGCGTCAACTCGGTGCACCCGGGACTGGTCGGTACGGCGCTGCTCGGCGGCGCGAACGACTTCGTCGCCGCGTCACTGAAGTCGGTTCCCTTCGGACGCATGGGAACTCTCGACGAGATCACCGAAGCAGTGCTGTTCCTGCTCTCGAACAGTTCGACCTACACCACCGGTACGGAACTCACTGTCGACGGCGGGTTGGTGTCGAACGGTCTTTACCACCGCATCATCGCGGAGACTGGAGAACTTTCATGACCGAGCACTGGGACGTCGTTGTCATCGGTGGCGGCGGAGCAGGTCTCGCCGCTGCGGTGTCGGCAGCTGAAGAAGGCGCATCCGTTCTGCTGTTCGAATCCGAAACCGAACTCGGTGGATCCACCGCGCTGTCGGCCGGCATCTTCACGGCCGCCGGAACGAGCGTGCAGGCCGGCCTCGGAGTCGACGACTCGGCAGAGAAGTTCTTCCAGCACTACATGGACCTCAACCAGTGGATGCTCTCACCCGGATTGATTCGTGCATTCTGCGAAAACGCCGGTCCGACACTGGAATGGCTCATCGGACTCGGCGTCGAGATTCCGGCGGCGATCTCAGGTAACGCTCACCAGCCGGGACTCGCCCAAGCCGGCGTCGAGGACGTCTGGCGCGGCCACGTGCCCAAGGATCAGGGATACGGACTGATTCAGGTGCTGGACAAGGCTCGTCGTAAGCACGGGATCGAGGTCATCTTCGGAACACGGGTGCAGAAGCTGATCGAGGAAGACGGTCGGGTTGTCGGCGTTGTCGCCGACGACATCGAGGTGCCTGCGGGCGCCGTCGTTGTTGCCTCCGGTGGATTCGCGCAAGATCCGGGTTTGGTGGAACGCCACTTCCCGGACGCGAACAAGGCCGGAGAGGCCTTGTTCGTCGTCGCCGCCGAGGGGAGCCGCGGAGACCATCTTCGTTTTGCCGAAGACCTCGGTGCTTCCCTGGCGGGCGACGGCTGGGGTCTGATGCTGCCCACCGTCTACTTCCAGCGATTCCACCACTGGCAGGCCGGCTTTCCGCCGAAGTCGCGGATCTACGTCAACCAGGACGGCCGTCGTTTCATGGACGAGGACAGCTCGTACGCGGTCTCGACCGGCATCATCGACCATCAGGGTGGATACGGTTGGATGATCTTCGACGAGAACGCTCGCGTGAATCTGGCTCCAGGATATGCGGATTGGAATCCCGAACGCATCGAGGAAGAAGTTGCCGCCGGTGGCACGATTCGTGCGGACACGATCGAAGACCTCGCAGTGGCTACGGGTGTTCCGGTTGCGACGTTGGCGCAAACCCTGCGTCGATGGAACGACCAACTGCCCAGCGGTCACGACGACGACTTCCTCCGCCATCGCACGTTGCGGAACAAGGGTGCCGTCGGCAATCCGGATCCTATTGCGACAGCTCCGTTCTATGCCGCGAAAATCCTTCCGGCAGAGCTCGTCTGTACGCATGCGGGAATGGAGATCAACACCGATGCGGCCGTGCTCGGCAGCACCGGAGTACCTATCGAGGGTCTGTACGCCGCAGGTGAGGCCGGCGCCGGAATCCTCGGACTGAGATACGTGGGCGGCGGCAATGCGGTTGCCAACGCTTTGACCATGGGCCGCGTAGCGGGACGTAATGCGGCGAATTACACCAGGACCAGCGCTGAGAGCGCACCGGTCCATTCCATCGCGCACTCCTGACGTCCGACGTCTGCGCGGCACCGAATCCAGTCAGTATCCAATCCAGGCAGGGAACAACATGTCAGAGAATGAGACCATGGCGAGAGCCGAATCCACCGAGGGCAGCAGCGTGGCAACCGAACGACAGTCGACGACGAAGGTAATTCGCGCGGCCATCGTCGGTACCGTCGTCGAGTACTACGACTTCGGTATCTACGGATACATGGCCACGACGATCGCCGCGCTGTTCTTCGTTTCCCATGACCCGAACGCAGCGCTGCTCGGTACCTTTGCAGCATTCGCCGTGGCCTTCTTCCTACGCGTGCCCGGCGGCATCTTCTTCGGCCACATCGGCGACAAGTACGGCCGCAAGAACGCGCTGTCCTGGACCATCCTCCTGATGGTTCTCGCGACAGCCGGAATGGGCCTGCTGCCGACTTACGCCACGTTGGGTGTGTGGGCGACGTCCATCCTGGTTCTGGCTCGTTGCCTGCAGGGCTTCGCGGCCGGCGGTGAACTCGGCGGCGCCAACGCGTTCGTCTCCGAGTCCGCTCCCAAACGGTGGCGTGCGACGCAGACCTCGATGGTCAATACCGGCACCTACCTGGGTTCGCTGGCAGCTTCGCTCATGGCCCTCGGCCTGACGTCGGTGTTCTCGCAAGAGCAGATCCTCGAATGGGCTTGGCGTATCCCGTTCCTGCTCAGCCTGCTGATCGGTGGCATCGGTATCTGGATCCGCAGCCAGATGGAAGACACTCCTCAGTTCGAAGAACTGCAGGACAAGGGTGAGACCAAGAAGCTTCCCATCCGTGAGTTGCTCAGCACCTCCGGTGGCAGCGTCGTCAAGATCATCCTGCTGGGCGCACTCATCACCGGCGGTTACTACATCGCCTCGGTGTATGCCGCGACGTACCTGCAGACCACCGGCGGTCATTCGTCGCGCGTTGCTTTCCTTTCCACTTCTCTTGCACTGGTTCTCGGCGTCATCACGTTGCCGATCTCGGGATACATGGCAGACAAGTACGGGCGTCGGCCGGTGCTGTTCGCGCGGTAGTGCCGCCGCAGTGGTTCTCGGAATCCCGATGTTCATGATGATGGCCGGTTCTGGCATCTGGCAGGCGGTTGTCGGTCAGTCAGTGCTCTTCATCTGCGTTTCCGTTGTCAACGGTGCTTCGTACGTGACCTATGTCGAAATGCTGAAAGCATCTGTGCGGTACAGCGGTCTGGCATTGGGTAACAACGTCACCAACATGTTCCTCGGTGGCACCGCGCCTTTCATCGCCACCTATCTCATCAGCTTGACCGGCAACTCTCTCGCTCCGGCTGGATACTTCGTCTTCTGTGCGGTGATCACCCTCGTCACGGTCTTCTTCATCAAGGAGACCAAGGGTGTTGAACTGCAGGTTGATTGATCATCGGGTAGAACAGGAGCCTGACCGTGTCCCTCGCTGACAAGCAAGAAATCACCGAAGTTCTGTATCGCTACGCTCGGGCCGTCGATCGGAAGGATTTCGACAGCGTGGCCCTCTGCTACTTCGACGACGCGATAGACAACCACGGCGGTTACATCGGAACCGTCGACGGGCTGATCGAAGACATGAAGCTCAGACACAAGACGATCGACTCGTCGATTCACTGCATTTCCAACATACTGATCGACGTCAACGGCGATGTCGCTCAGTGCGAGTCGTACTGTTTGTGCTTTCTGCGGCAAGAGCGTTCCGGTACGGATACGGTGCAGACGCTTGCGACGATCAAATGCCGTTACGTCGACAGGTTCGAAAGGCGCCACGGTGAATGGCGAATCGCCGATCGGATTGTCGTGTTCGACGAATCCCGTGAAGACGTGATCGAGAACATCCTGTCCACGGACTGGGTGACGCAACGTCGATCCTTCGACGATCCGGTGTACACCAGGACGCCTTGACCAGTAGTGCAGACGAAGGCCTTCACACACATCGTGTGTGAAGGCCTTTCGCCTGTTCACTTCTCGTGTCAGCCCACTGCGCCTGGTGCGGCGACCTCGGTCAAACGGCCGTCCGAGAGCCTGAGCCAGCGTTCGACCTTGACCTCGGCCAGGAATCTCTCGTCGTGGCTGACCACCACGAACGCCCCCTGATATGCATTCAGGGCACTTTCGAGTTGAGCAACGCTCACCAAGTCGAGGTTGTTGGTCGGCTCGTCGAGAAGAAGCAGCTGCGGGGCCGGATCGGCGAAGAGAACGCACGCCAATGTAGCCCGCAGTCGTTCACCGCCCGAGAGTGCAGCGACGGGAAGATGAGCACCCGCACCCCGAAAGAGGAAGCGCGCCAGGATGTTCATGCGTTCCGGTGCCGGTAGGCCTGGAGCAGACAAGGCAAAGTTCTCTGCGACGGTGCGTGCGGGGTCGAGTAGGTCGAGCCTCTGCGACAGGTATGCCACTCGACCGTCGGCTCGCGTGATCTCACCGGAAGTCGGCGCCACATCCCCGTTGACGATGCGTAGCAACGTCGACTTTCCGACGCCGTTCGGCCCGGTCAACGCGATACGCTCCGGTCCTCGAATGGCCAGGTCGATTCCGGAGTCGGCGAAGATCGCATGATCACCGAACGCGAATTGCATTCGCTCACCGAGGAACACCCTCCGGCCGGCGGGTACATGTGTGCCAGGCAATTCGAGAGAAATCGTCTGGTCGTCTCGAAGAGCGCGGCCCGCTTTGTCGAGTCGGTCCTTCGCCGCGTCGACCCGGGCGAGGTGTGTCTCGTTGGCCTTGCCTGCCGACTCCTGAGCATTGCGCTTCATAGTCCCCGCAAAGATCTTGGGCAAGCCCGCGTTCCCGAGATTGCGGGCAGCGTTACTTGCGCGTCGCGAAGCACGTTCTCGGGCCTGCTGCAGTTCGCGCTTCTCGCGCTTGACCTCTTGCTCGGCGTTGCGGATGTTCTTCTCCGCCACTTCGCGAGCCGAGTGTGCCGCGGCTTCGTAGTCGGTGAAATTGCCACCGTAGAAGCTGATCTCGCCGCTGTGAAGTTCGGCGATGCGGTCCATGCGGTCGAGTAGTCCTCGATCGTGACTGACCACCAACAGACAACCACTCCAGTCGTCGAGAACGTCGTAAAGTCTGCGGCGCGCGTCCAGGTCGAGGTTGTTGGTGGGTTCGTCGAGGAGAAGGACATCGGGGCGTCGCAGGAGTTGCGCGGCCAGTCCGAGCGAGACGACCTGCCCGCCGCTCAGAGTGTCGAGGCGACGATCGAACGTCATGTCGGCCAAACCGAGTCGACCGAGTTGGGCTCGCGTTCGTTCCTCGATATCCCAGTCGGACCCGATTGTCGTGAAGTGTTCTTCTCGTGTGTCCCCGGATTCGACTGCGTCCAACGCAGCGAGCGTCGGGGCGATGCCCAAGACCTCGGCAATGGTCAGATCGCCCGTCAGTGGCAGGTCCTGCGGAAGGTATCCGAGAACGCCGTCGACGGACACACTGCCGGCGCGCGGCCGCAACTGGCCGGCGATCAATCTGAGCAGAGTGCTTTTCCCGACGCCGTTCTGGGCCACCAGCCCGGTTCGGCCGCCGGGCACGGTGAATGACAATTCGTCGAAGACCGGAGTGTCGTCCGGCCAGGCAAAAGACAGATTCGAGCAAACGATGTAGGTATCGGACATGAATAGACCTCAGGTGTCGTGCGGGCGCGGCAACGCTGCTCCGCGAAGAGTCGGGTAAGTGAACGACAACATGGCCACGACGGCAGCGCTCCGAGGCGTCTGCCGGTGGCCGTCATGCCCGGTTTTATCCGGAGATGTCGAGTTCACCAACCATGTCTGATCCTTTTTGGTCTGTGTTGTTTCATCCGACGATAACAGGAGCCGGTATCTACATACGAGCAATACCGGCGCAGAGAAGTTCGACCAGTCGTCGATACACCCGATCCGGGTCGGTGCCGGCCGGTTGTCCCTCTACCGATTCGAGGATGCAGAAGCCGTGCAGCGCACTGCGAAGAGACCACGCCGCCTGCTCCGAATCATCCGGGCTCAGACCGTATCCCGCGATCACCCGGTTGATGACCTCGACCACCTCGCCGACGGCGGAGACCAGATCGGGATGCGGAGCAGTGGGGTAGCGGTCGGTGATGGCGTAGAGCCCGGGGTGTACTCGGACGAACGCACGCCATGCGTCCGCGAGCGCCATGACGGCGTCGTCGCGCGAGAGACCGACCGCGGCGGCACGCAGTTGTTCGGCGAGAAGGTTGCGTGCGAGGAGGCTGAGTTGATGGTGGACGTCGTCGACCCCGTCGACGTGTTTGTACAGCGCTGACTGCCGGACGTCGAGGGTCTCGGCGAGTTGACTCAGTACCAGAGCGTCGGCGCCTTTGCTGTCGACCAGATTGGCTGCGGCAGCGATCACGCGTTCACGGGTAACCGGAGTTCTCATGCACGCATCTTCCCTGTATGACAGGCTTCGCGTCGGTGATACATTATCACCATGAGTGATGAAGTATCGCCACGCGAGCCGTCCGGCGATCAACTACGCCGTCGTGACCTGCGCGTAGTCGTCACCGGTGCATGCATCCTCGGGTTGACCTCGGTGCTCTACGAACTCTCAGGAGTGTCTCCGTCGACGGGTGCATTCTTTCGGTGTCTCTATGCGCTCATCCCTCTCGGCATGCTCGTGCTCGTTCAGCGTCGTCGGTCACCCCGGTCTGCGATCTCGGCGCCCTGGATCGTGAAGTCTCTACTTGCCGGCGCGTTCCTCGGAATCGATCTGGTGCTCTGGCACGAGTCGATTCATTCGATCGGGGCAGGTCTTTCGACTGTGATCCTGAATTTGCAGGTGCTGTTCGTCGCAATCCTCGGCTACGTTGTCCTGCGCCAACGGATCGGCCGGGAACTGGTCGCCAGCCTTCCGTTGCTCTTCGTCGGAGTTGCTCTGGTAGCCGGGACGAGCACAACGCTCACCGGGTCGAATCCTGCTGTCGGAGTGTCGTTTGCCGTGATCGCCGCAGGCGCGTACGCGGTCTACATCTTCCTCATGGGTCTGGCTACTCGGGCGGCGGGCAGAACGGCGTTGCCGATGTTCGTCTCGACGGGAGCCACTGCCCTCACGGCAGGTGCATACGGCCTCGTGAGTGGAACTTTGGATCTGACACCGTCACTGGTAGCTCAAGGTTGGCTTGTGCTGCTCGCGTTGGTATCTCAGGTGATCGGGTGGCTGCTGGTAGCCAGCGCCAGTCAGCGTCTGCCTGCCAGTGCAGTCGCCGCCAGCCTCGTGTTGCAATCGGCGTCAGCACTGTTGTTCGGCGCGGTGATGCTTGCGCAGACCCCAACTCTCGTCCAACTTGCAGGTGCCGGAATGATTTTGGCCGGAGTGGTTGTGGCGACGCGGATACCCGCGAAGAAATCCTCGACGACTGTTGTCGGAAAACGAATGGAGACAAGCGTATGACCACTGCGGCTGACCACATCTACATCAACGGCGACATCAGGGCCATGGACGGTGCGGTCGGCGACAACGCGACCGCTGTGGCAGTCAAGGACGGCAGATTTGTCGCCCTCGGAACTGACGCCGAGATCGCGGCGCTGACCGATTCCGAAACCTCCGTTGTCGATCTCGCCGGAGCGGTGGTTGTTCCGGGGTTCATCGAGATGCACCTCCATCCGATGATGTGGGGTTTGATGCTCAGTGGGGTCGACGCAACGACGAATACGTGCCCGACCATCGAAAAGTTGATCACGGCGTTGGCCGCGCGGGCCGCGATCACACCAGTTGGCGAGCCCATCGAAGCGTGGGGCTTCGACGATAGCCTCGTGGCGGAAGATCGAGGCCTGACCGCGGTTGATCTGGACAAGGCTTCCACCGATCATCCGATTCTGGTGCGGCACTTGTCTGCTCACGGAATCTATGTCAACTCGGTCGCACTGGAGAAGGCCGGGATCGATGCCACCACGGTCGATCCGGAGGGTGGTGTCATCGTTCGGGACAGCGACGGTGTACCCACCGGTGAACTGTGCGAGGTTCCGGCAATGTCTCTGGTGCACGGACTTGTTCCGGATATGAACCCGGATGCGTCCAAGATCGCGATGCTGCGGGCGCAGGAAGTCATGGCGTCGGTGGGCGTGACGAGTTTCCACGACATGTACGTCACGGCCGAGATGTACGAGGCGTACCGGCAACTCGACGCCGATGGTGACTTGAGGCTGCGTGCGCGCCTCTATCTCGGCCACGGGGTTCACGATCAGTTGGGTGAACTCGCCGGTCCGACCGAGCGAGTTCGTGTGGGCGGCGTCAAACTCATTTCGGACGGGTCGATTCAGTTGCACACCGCTGCGCTGACCGCGCCGTACCACGATCTGGGCGGATGCCACTGCGGCGGAATGGCAATCCCGGCAGGCGCGCTCGGGGCACTCGTCGAGGAACATCACGCCGCCGGCCGACAGGTTGCGATTCATACCAACGGTGATCAGGCCATCGATTTTGCATTGGACGCAATTGCAGCGGCACGGACGGCGCACCCGGACATCGAAGTTTCGCATCGCCTCGAGCACGTTCAGACGTTGCGGGAAGATCAGATCGCGCGGATGGTCGAACTCGGGGTGGTGGCGTCGATCTTCGTGAACCACGTCTACTACTGGGGTGACCGGCACCGCGATCGTTTTCTCGGACCGGGTCGCGGCGAGCGGATCAGCCCCGTGGCGTCGGTCGTGGCGGCGGGGCTTGCCTACGCGCTGCATTGCGACTGCCCTGTCACTCCAGTGAACCCGCTCTTCACGATGAACACCGCCGTACATCGTGTGACGCGAGAAGGTCATGTTCTGGGTGCGGAGCAACGGGTTTCCGCGTCCGAGGCGCTGGCCGGCTACACAAGCGCAGCCGCTCGTCTCACCGGTGAGTCATCGGACAAAGGTCGGATAGCGGTGGGACTTTTGGCGGATTTTGTTGTGCTCGACGGAGATCCGCTGCGCAGCGAATCGACAGACTTGAATGAACTGTCGGTCCTGCGCACGGTTGTCGGAGGTGAGACCGTCTTCGGGGCGTAGATGCTCGTCGTTTTACCTTGGGATTGGGTGCCGGTAGTCAACTCCTTACCGGCTTCGCAACTGTAGATGCACGTGGGCCGGGGAGCGAATTTGCTTCCCGGCCCACAGCTTTGGATGCAGAACGGGCAGTCGCGATTCGATGGTCGGACAAAGTTATTGGTGGAGTGCTGGTTTCGGAGCGCGCGAGAGTTTGTCCTGGCCGGCCGATCCGGCGGGGCGCAGCGATCGATGGCGCCCGTGTCCGTGGCGCTAGTGGACGAAATGCGGGGGTCTCGAAACGGCTCGATCCTTCTGTTTGCTCGAGGGTCGCTGTTCTCGGCGAGTTCGTTCGTGGACTCCCGGACATACCAAGAGTATCTAGAACTTGTTCTTGTTTGGATCGGAATGAATCGCCCGTTCGATCGCAGAACACTTTTTGGTAAATAGTTGCGATGCACAGCTAACTATTTCTAACGGTACTGGTCAGGGTGCAGAATTAGCCCTTGAGGGATGTCGAAGTTCCTTCTGAACGTTTGACCAGTAAAACCGCCACAAAAGCTGATACGTGTGATAAAAATTGATCCGAAGCGGAGCGGTTGCTATGTATGAGCGAGGGCATGCACAGCGTCACGGTTCGGCTCGCAAGCTTTCTGCAACATGTTTGGCACCGATGGCGGATGTACCTCGTTCCGCCATCTCTTCACCCAATGCCCGGCAACGGGACAGACGAAATGAGTCTTCACATGCCTCGATTTTTCCCGGTCGGGGACGGACGAGAATCCCGTCTCCCCCGGCGCGCCACTGCTGTGTTGGCGGCTCTGCCGGCTGCACTGCTCCTCGCGACCTCGGGTGCGCTGCTTGCACCTGGTAGCGCCGCGGCCGCCCCGGGCGACGACATCACTGACCAGTGCCTGGAGATGTCCCAGAACGGTGGACCCTGGGTGAAGCCGGCGGCCTTCGATCCCAGTGGAACCGACTACATCCCGATCCCCGGTGACGAGGGCACGCAGTTGGCCTTCAACGTTCGTAATGTCTGCGACCTTCCTGCCACGCTCACTCTTTTCAGTGAGAGCTGGTCCGTCTCGGGCGGCGGCACTGCGACAGTGCGGGGCAAGCTCGACGGCCAGGTCGGCCAGCAGTTCGTGATCGGGCCGAATGCGAATTCGTCGACGCGGATCGAGCTGGTGAAAACGCCTCTCGCACAGAACGCCAACGTGATGGCTGGTTTCATGATTGGCATCCCTGCCGGCGAAGTTTTGCAGGGATACGAGATCAACCCCGGCTGGGGTCTCGTCCTGGTGGAGGGCGAGCCCGTCGTTGTTGCTCCCAGTGCGCCGACCGGTTTGACTCTGGGTTCGGCCGAAGTAGAGGCGGGCACACCCGTCAAGGTCTCCGGCAAGGCAGAGCCGAACAGTACCGTCACCGTGACCGGAGGCGGCGCCACCTGCACCGCCACCGCGGATACGAGTGGGAACTTCAGCTGCAACCTGACGATCACCACGCCCGGCAGTCATCCGATCACCGCCACGGCGACAAATGCGGGTGGGACCAGCCCCGCCTCCACGGCGGTCACGGTCAAGGTCACGGCGAAAACCACCGATCCAGGTGGCAGCAGCAGCGGTTCGCTCGGAAGTAGCACCGGTTCGCTCGGAAGTCTCGACCTGTTCGGCAGCCTCGGCGGATAACCACTCCGGCCCAACCGGCCACTTAGACCTCGCGATGCACGGGGCGATCTCGACCATCTCCGCGCATCGCCAACCTTCTCGGTCACCGAATTCAATTCGGCGGCTTCATTTCCCATGCCCCTTCCTGGGGCTGTTTCACCGGAGTGCACATCCGCACGGCCCGGGCTCAACCAAGCGCGTCGGATGTCCCGCCGCGAACTGCACAGGAGGAATACCAGATGAACAAGACCACAAAGGGTGCGATCGCCGCAGGTGCGGCTGCTGTTCTGCTCGCAGGTGGTGCCGGAACCATGGCTGCGTGGAACGCGTCGACCGGCGCTGGCGGAAGCCAGACCGTCAATGCCGGCTCGATGACGATCAGCGAAGCGGCCGGCTCCGGCGTATGGAAGCTCGGCGCGAACACGTTCAACCCGGCCAGCGACAAAATTGTCCCCGGTGACGTACTCACCTACACCGCCACGTACAACTACACCCTCGTCGGCACAAACCTGAAGGCGACGCTGACACCTACCGTCGGCGGAATCTCCGGGGCTCTCGCGAGCAAGCTGGAGGTCGCGACTGCCGGTGGTCAGAACGCGAGCGTCTCCGCGGGCACTGGCACGCGCGATATCACCACGACGATCACGTTCAAGCCGGACACCACCAACACGGACGGCGCTGGCCAGGCAGCCACGCTGTCGGGAGCCTCGGTCACCCTCGAGCAGACGCTCACCCCGTAGTTAATCCGTAACCAGAAGAAGGTCACGTGAAGACCCAATACAAATGGGCGATCGCAGCGTCGTCGGTTCTGCTCATCGGGTTCGTCTCGGTGCAGCAGACCGGCGCGCTGTGGCGCGATACCGCAGAATCGACCGGCGGCACTATCCAGGCAGGCATGCTCGATATCTCTGCCGGCGGAGAAGGGGTCAAGCAGTTCAACCTCGATGGGTTCAAGTTGGACAACAAGGGCCCGGGCGACAGCATTCAGATGCCACTGCCGGTGATCAACTCCGGCAACGTGCAGATGAACTACGTGCTTTCCGATGTTGTACTCAACGGCGCGACCCCACCGCCGCTGAGCCTGCGCGTGGCCAAGGTAGCCAACGAGGCGGCCTGCACCGCCACTGGCGACGTGGGCACTGAGCTCTACAACGGTGCGATGGACGGCGCGGCCTTTTCCGAACAGCTGGTTCCGGCCGGGCAGATGCAGGTGTTGTGCCTGCGGGCCACGCTGGGCCAGGGCGCGGCAGCGAGCCAGCAGTCCAACGCGACGTTCACTTTCGACGCAAGCTCAGTGAGCCAGTCATGACCGTCACCGCGAGAAGCCGGCGTGCAGGCGAACGTGCCGAGTATCGACCCCGGCACAGCGCACACGTGGAAACATCTGAGCGGCAACATGATCCCGAACAAGGCGGAGACGACAAGACCACCCTATGGTGGTGGACTCGCACCATCGTCTCGTGGGTACTGCTGCTGCTGATGGTCGGCATTCTCGCGGTGATGGTCGTTATCCCTCGACTCACCGGCTCCACCGCGTACACGGTTCTCACCGGTTCGATGGAACCGACCATGCCCCCTGGCACGCTCATCGTGGTCAAGCCGACCCCCAACGAGGATCTGACCACCGGGGACGTGATCACGTTCCAGCCCGTCTCCGGCGATCCAGCGGTGGTCACCCACCGCATCGAAGGCATCTATTACACGGGGGAAGGGGAGCGTCGCATCCACACTCGCGGCGACAACAACCCCGTCGCCGACTCGTGGTCGCTGGTGCCCGAGCAGATCCGTGGTCGGGTCATCTACTCGGTGCCGTATCTGGGCCGGGTGAACTCGGTGATCAACGGGCAATCGCGTTCGATTCTCACCACAGGCGTAGCTGCGGGCCTGGCTGTATATGCCGTGTGGATGGTCGTCAGTGGCATCCGCGACAAGCGGGGCAAGGCCGGTGACGACGAAAGTGGCACAGACCCGACTCTTTCCGGCCCTGAACTCGGCGCGCCGGTATTGCCCGCCGATCCATCGGCACCAACCTCCGAATCGAAATAGGACAGCAGAATGTCTACAGAACAGAAATCGGGCGGCGACGCGCGTCTCGGGGCGCGGATGCGAAGCCGTCTGGGCGAGACCGGTTGGATACGGACCCGGGCCGTGCTCTCACTGGGCATGGTCCTGGGCCTCGGAGCGGTCGGCACGATGGCGGCGTGGTCCGACAGCGCTACTGCGACCACCGGCATGTTCAGCACTTCGTCGGTCCAGCTGAAAGTCGACAACCAGCGGCCCGCACACCAATTCACCGAACTCAAGCGCAACAGCATGCTGCCAGGCCAGAGTGAGGCTGGGGCATTGACGGTTCAGAACACCGGAACTGCCAACTTCCAGTGGGCGGTATCGGCAACGGCCACGGGTTCGTCCGCGCTGATCGGGAAGCTCAAGGTTTCCCTACATCAGACCGGCGCCAACGACGGCAGTACCTGTTCAGGACCGATCATCGGGACGCAGCAAGCGTTCTCCGGGAACCCGACACTCGTCTCTGGCCGATCACTCGCTGCCGGTGTTTCGGAGCAGGTGTGCATCAAGGTGACCGTCGATTCGACCGCGGGTCAGACGGAGCAGTTCAAGATCGCCGATCTGGGCTTCAACTTCACCGCAACGGGGCAGTGATCATCGCGATGGACAGCACCGATGAGGAGGTGAGCGTGGGACGCAGTCGTGGCAAGGAAATTGCCTTGAATGTGGCTGCGGTCGCCGGGCTCATCTGCATAATCGCCACTCTCGCGTCCCTGATATTCGGGATCAAACCACTGGTGTTTCGCTCGGGTTCGATGGAACCTGCAATTTCCACCGGTGCGCTGGCGCTGGCGAAGACCGTGCCTGCAACTGAATTGGCTGTCGGCGACGTGATCAGCGTCGACAACGACCAAGGCGTGCGCATCACCCACCGCGTGGTCGAACTCGAATCGGCAGGAGCGGACACCGTGCTCGCCACGCTCAAGGGCGATGCCAACAATGTGGCTGATCGACTGCCCTACACCATCACCGAGGCCGACCGAGTGTTCATCAGCGTCGGCGGGCTCGGCTATGTCGTTGCTTGGCTTTCCAGCCCGCTCGCAACCTTCCTTGGCGGCGGATTGGTAGGCGCGGTGCTGGTCATCGCATTTGGACGAACTAAAGACCGGCGTCTGGAGAATGCCCGCGCCGCCACTACAAATGACGCCCGCGTCGATGCTGACGAAACCTGCGGGGAGCTTCAGGAGGCTCATAATGATTGAAATGCGACGGGCTAGCACCCGCATGAAGTCGCTGCGGTCGTTGATCGCTGTCGGCGGCGCTGCTGCAATGGCTTTCGGTCTGGCTCAGGCCACTGGGACGTTGGCAAATCCAACTGACGTGGTCAATTCGACTGGCGCACAGGTGGCGACGGGCAACTTCTATCCGACGCCGTTGACCTCGACTGTGAACTGCTCGACGTCGGGAGGAGCAGACCTATTGGGACGTAGAGCAAACCTGAGCTGGCCCGCGGTTCCAGGTGTCACGGGGTACAAGGTGGTTTTCGTGAGGAAATCCGATCCGAGCTACATCGTTCGAACGGATAATCTGTCGGCGAGCCAAACGTCCATCAGTGGAATTACCCATGGCAGTCGCAATGTGATGTGGGCGCGGGTGTACACCGTGAACGGGCCGGCAATCTCATCTGGTTTCATGTCGTCTGTCGAGATAACCCATAAGGACCTCGTAAGTAACAGGACCGAATGCGAGGGTAATCGTGGTCCGCAATTGGCTAACCAGGCCTGGGAAAATACCAACACCTGGAATCCGGCGACACCGGCACCCAACGGGGCGAACCCTCTGAGCAGGATGCAGGCCGAAGCGATGGTGCCGAACGAGCCTGATGCGTTGGAGACGACCACCACCCAAGCTCCGTCCACGAGCGAGACCGCCAATCCGACAACGTCTACCGAGCCGACCAGCACCACCGAGGCCACGACCACGACGGCACCGAGCACGACAACTCCGGCACCGACCACCCCGGAAACCACGTCGCCGGAGACCACTCCCTCGGCTGATCCGAAGCCGGTTCTGACGGACACAGTCGAGAGTGGCGGCCTCACCGGCGGCTGGACTGCGGGTGGTAACAGGGTTGCAGTGGTCGACGCCGACGGCAACGAACTCGCAAGTGGCCGTGTGGAATCGGGTTCCACTCTGCATTGGTACAACGGCCAGTTGTGGATTGTCGGGGCAACCGAGGTCTACCGCATCATGGAGTCACCGCAGGACGGCACATGGAAGTTCTACAAGGACAGCGGGCAGAACATGCCTGACTTCGGGTAGCGGCCAATCACTCGACGTCTGGACTGTGCCCCCGAGTTTCCGGACCCGGGGGCACAGTCGTAGCTGCGCATGTTCCGACGGTGTCGGGCAATCAGGTAACCGGCTGGTCGCCCGCTGGAGAGGTTTCGGCCGCCCGTGAACTGGATAACCAACTGCAGACGGCAACGACGTGTAGAGATGCCTGAAGCGTTCGCAGTGGATTGGCACTTATTCGGGGCTCGAGTTATCTTACTGCAAAGTAAGTGTTTGGTGTCGGCGTCGATTGGGGCTATGCCGACCTGAGTACAGGGATCGATATGCGGATGAACCTGGGGGCAGGTGTTCGGCGACGTCGTTGGGCGCGCGACGTATTGGCAGCCGCGACGGCATGTGCGCTGGCGATGTCCGCGTTGCTCTCGGTACAGATTTCAGCGTCGGCGTCCGAGCTGGACGAGTACGTGAATTTGCCTTTGGTGAATCGGAATGCCGAACACGGTCCGGGCGGTGTCCATCCCGCGTTGCCGACTGATCTCGGCACCTTGCAAGCCCTTGTGGAAGAAGCCCGCGCCAGTGGTCGCAGTCCGGAATCCCATGCGGCCTTGCTGTTTCAGTATCGATTGGTCGCTGCCACGGAAGCCGCCGGAATCGATCTGTCATCGTGGAATCCGCGCGCCGGAGTGTCGGCCAATCGCACGAACCTGGTGAAGTCGTACCGCTTCTACGAGGATCTGCAACTCGGTCACCCGGAATTGCAGTGGGCGGGCATGGGCGGACAGGTTGGTGCGGACTTCGGCGGAGGACTGATCGACTTCGAACTGATGGCGGACATGTACTCGTTTCCGAATCTGCAAAATGTTTCCAATTCGATAGTTTCTCAGGTCACGGATCAGGTTGGCGTGCAAGCGCTGAACCAATTGCCGGCAGGGCTGCGCGCACTCGCCGCGGTGGGCAGGAACGTCACAGCGGACGACTTGGATTATGTGCTGGGGATGATCCTGGTGATGCAGAAGAACATCTTCTCGGATCTGATGCCGATGCATCAGGCATACGTGGATGAAGGACTTCCCGCGCTGGAGGAAATGCAGAGTGCCGGATTGTTCGGTCAGGATGTCATGGACGCCTGGCGTGATGTAGCCTCTGGCGATTCGAATCGGATTGCACGTGGGAACGTAGCACTGCTCCAACGTGAGCAAGGGATGATCATCCGCGACCAGTGGGATACCGTGCGCGCCTACAAAGGTGATGTGGGAGAGGCGATCACTTACGCATCGACTGTCGCCGGTTCACCTTCGGTCGCCGGCGTCGTACCGCCTCGCTCGTTTCGGTCTCTCGAGTTCGCGACAACACTGGCGGACGGACGCACCGCGACAGTGACACTGCCCCTACCGGATTGGAACTGGTCGGTGTACGAGGACCGGTGGGACTACATCACCTCGCAGCTCTTGCCGAAGTACCGAGCGATGGTCGAAGAAGATTGGCCACGGCTCGTAGCCACATTGAGTGTTCCCTACGAAATTCAATTGGAGAGTCACCGCCCGATGGTGACCCTCCCACAAACGCTCGAATCGGCCCTCTCCAGTTTGAAAGTGACGGTTCAGTGATGTCGGGTGCCAGATTTCGAAGGTTTGCCCCGCTGGTAGCGCTGACCGTTGCGCTGGTTCTGCCTGCGACTGCTGGGGCCGAGGCCCCAGACAGTGGTGTTCCAGACGACGCGCAAGCTCCGGTATCCCAGGAGTTTCGGACCGATACTCCAACTCTGGGAGAGATTTTCAACGGGTTCACGGTCGGTGCGCTCAGGTCGGGGGAGTTCGCATCGGAAGAGGAGATCTTCACTGCGCTCACCGCCGATGATCCGTTTTACGACGAGCCGGTGTTGACCGGCGTCGAGCGTCCCGGTGACCTCCTGAAGTCGAAGAAGGTGGATGTACTGTTCACGGGATACAAACCGGGACAGCTCGACGCCTACAAGATCATGTACGTCACAACTGGAATCGACGGTTCGACGCCGGTGGTGAGCACCGGGATCATGATGATCCCGATCGACGGAACACCGGCATCGGAGAAGAAAGTCATCAGCTACCAGGAGGCCAACGACAGCGTCGGCGGCTACTGTCATCCGAGTTCGCACTGGACGGGCGGTGATCCGCTGGACGGCGCCTCCTGGTCGGCCTTGGGTCCGCTGGCGCTGATGTTCGGAAAAGGTTATGCCGTAGTAATTTCCGACGTCGGGAACAACGGAGACCGTGATCCTCACGGCGTCTTCGCGGGCAAGTTCGCGGGGCACGCGCAGTTGGATGCTGTGCGCGCAGCATTTCAGCTGCAGGATTCCGAGCTGAATCCGGATGCGGAGATTGCGTTGTTCGGAATCGCTGGTGGTGGAGTTGGTTCGGCATTCGCCGCAGAATCTGCGCAGTCCTACGCGCCGGAACTCGATATCGTCTCGACAGTCCTCGAGGGCATGGTGATCAAGCCCCGAACATTCATGGAGACAACAGATTCCTCGGTCGGCGCAGGCTTCGGATTTGCGACGCTCCTTGGCCTCGAACCCTGGTACCCCGAGATGAAGTTGAACGACAAGCTCAATCCCGTGGGCCGAGCGATTGCCGACGTGTACCGGGATGAGTGCCAGATGCCGGCGTACTTCACGCTTCCGTTCGTACCGCTGGCGAGCCTTTTCGAGCCGGGGATCGATCCGATCACAGAACCCAGTTTCCAGCGCGCGTACGACGACAACGTACTGGGCCACGGTGCTCCGGCGTCGAAGGTATTGATAACGTCGTGCGCAAAGGACGACTCCCCGATGTCACTTGTACCGGCAGCTGATGCGCGAGAACTGGCGGACACGTACAGGAGTGGAGGGACCGACGTGAGCTACCAGCCCACCGACTGCAGTATGGACCGCGCATTCACGGATCCATACGGTTGGGGAACTGATCTGTTCGGAATGCAGGCGATCGACTGGATAGCGCACAACTTCGACAACTGAGCGAGTCACCCGGCCAGCAGTTTGTTGATCGGTGCAAGATCGAAATAGTCACGCCATGCAACAATTTTCGAGTCCACGATCTCGAAGATCCCCATAACCGGCAGGACTACGTGTTTGTCGCCGAGGTCGAATCGGTCGGTCCGTTCGTTGAGTACAGTCGCACCGTTGGCGTACTGGTGATGAATCGTGAATTCGATCCCACCGAAGGCCGAAATGAAGCCTTCCAGGAAATTCAGGATCTCGGTGCGTCCGACGATCGGGGCCATCGGAATATTATGGTAGACAGCATCTTCACTGAAGTACGACGCGATTGTCTCGGCGCTACCCATCTTCCACTCGGCGCAGAAAGCAGTGACCAGTTCTTCGGGACTCATGGTGTGACCTCTCGGTGTGGTGAGACGTTCAGGTGCACACGCTGATGGCGGCGTACGAACATGCTGGGGACCCAACGGGGTGGGGATTCGGAATCGATTGTGAAGTGCGCACTGTTTTCGAGAAGGACTGCGATCGCGATCTTTGCTTCCAGACGAGCCAGCGCGGCCCCGACACAGAAATGTGCTCCTTTGCCGAAGGCGAAATGTGCTCGGGGATTGACTCTGTCGAGGTTCATCACCTGTGGTTCGACGAACGACTCGGGGTCGCGGTTCGCCGAACCCCACAGCAGTATGAGATGACTGCCGGCGGGCAGTGTCATGCCACCGAGTGTCGTGTCCGCGTTGACATGTCGGTGATGTCCGCGAAAGGGTGACTCGAGCCTGAGCGTTTCTTCCAGGAACGCGCCCACGAGTAGAGGGTCCTCGCGCAGCTGCGTCTGAATCTCAGGGCGCTCGGCGAGCAACCGTGCAGAGTTGGCGATCAGTCCGGCGGTCGATTCGCCACCCGCACCGACGAGTTGCACCAACATCAGCACGGCCACGTCTTCGCTGAGTTCGCCTGCGTCACAGCAACGGACGAGGTCTCCGAGTAGATCATCCACCGGGTGAGCCCGTGCCTCACGAAACTTGCTGTAGAGGTACCCGGTGAGTTCGGCCGCCGAGGTGACGACGCCTGTCAACCGTTCTGCGGTCACGATGCCGCTGAGAAGTTCGGTGCTGTCGTACGACCACGCCAGCAATTGGGGGACGTCGTGTGCCGGCAGGCCGATCAGCGTGGCAACCATCTGCAGCGGCAGCGTGTCCGCTACCGACGTGACCCATTCGATCCGTCGACCGTCGAAGCCGTTGTCCCACAACTGCTGCGTGTACTCGGTCATCACCGGCTCGAGTGCTCGTATACGTTTGGCGACCAGTGTCGGCAAGACAAGTTTGCGCTGGTGCTGATGGTCGGGCTCGTCGGCAGTCGCGAGAACGTGAACAGCTTGGCCGCCGCCGTTCATGTCGAAGGTCACGGCCGAACCGTCCGGTGTACGAACCAGCACGCCGGTGAGGTTGTTGGAGAAGTCGTCGGTACGGGAAACGGCTTCGGTGACCAATTCCCACGTGGACACCAGATAGAAGTCGGTATCAGGAATGCGGTACACGGGGTGCCGGCGCCGGAGTACGTCGTATAGCGGGTACGGGTCGTCGATGTTCGACGGCAGGAAAGGGTTGATGTCGAGCGTCGATAGTGTCACGAAGGGAAGATTTCACGGCCGTCGAGGAGAAGTCAACAGGTGGAAAATGCCTCTGAACTGGCATTTTGAGAAAATCTCACGCACTTCAACCCCCTCGTACTTCTCCCAGTTCAGAGGCTCGCGGCCTTCCGTAGCCTTGAGATTTCTGATTGAATCTGTCTCAGAGTGAGACGAGGTGACGGAGAGTGACCGGTGCAAACGAGCGCCGCGCCGCCGACTGGTTGGCCGGCGGTAACCGCCGTGAACTCGCAACCGAGCGCATCTTCGCGGCTGCGGCAGAGCTGATTCGAGAACAGGGATTCGATCGGTTCAACGCCGACGACGTCGCTGCCCGCGCAGGCTGTTCGAGGGCAACGCTCTAC
The DNA here is from genome assembly GCF_040546695.1 of Rhodococcus sp. OAS809. Lineage (NCBI taxonomy): Bacteria > Bacillati > Actinomycetota > Actinomycetes > Mycobacteriales > Nocardiaceae > Rhodococcus > Rhodococcus sp. OAS809. The sequence goes on from NZ_JBEPOI010000002.1 coordinate 5,274,335, forward strand.
CGCTACGTAGGTGGCAAGTCCGCGATCCGCGAGGGGTTGTTGTCACGAGGCGCGGCATCCGTGGCGAGCAAGGTCGCGACTGCCGTCGAATCACTGCACGGCGACGAGCGCATCGTGGAGTCGATCCTCGTCGCCGTCGACGCGATCAGATCCGACGCTGCCATGAGCCACGGCCTTGCGGCAGCGCGGGCCAACGGAATCGACGAGTATCTCGTGTCCTCGCCGTTGCTCCCGCGTACTGCACTGGAACTTGCAGGATTGGATCCTGAAGGTCAAGAGTCGCAGTGGGTGGTTCGGATCGTGTTGATGCTGTTGGCGTGGCCTCTTGCAGACAGGGCCGCCGAACGAGGGATGGTCGAGTCGTTCATCTACTCCTGAGCGGGATTCCGTGTTCGTGAACGGTGCATCGGATCGTCGCTGCTGTAGACGGTTCGGTTCATTGCTTCATTCCTCGGCTCGGTACTCTGAGCTTGTCCGCTGCCGCGAAGGAGAGAGTCACGATGGTCGTACGCAGGCCCCGCGACCGTAAGCAGCAGATTCTTGCGGCTGCAGGTGAGCTTTTCCGTGAGCACGGTTATCACAACGTGTCTGTCGCTCAGGTGGCTGCTGCAGTTGGAATCACGGCACCTGCGCTCTATCGGCACTTCAAGAACAAGCCGGATCTCCTCTACGCCGCGGTCAACGCAGGCATCGAATCGCTCTACGATCGGGTCGCAGGTGCCGAGGATCTGAAAACACTGATCACCGAACTTGCGGCATCGGTGTCCAAACGTCGGGGTCTGTCGCTCCTGTGGCAGCGAGAGGCACGCTATCTGCCTGACGAGCAACGAGAGGAAATGCGTTCGACCCTCAAGAGTGCAGCTTCGCGCGATGCAGTGCTGATCCGAATTGAGCGTCCCGACCTCGACGAGGAAGACAGCTATCTGCTCGCCTGGGCTGTCATCGCAGTCTTCAACAGTGTGTCTTCGCATCGAGTGTCCTTGCCGAGGCGTCAGATGGAACTGCTGCTTGTCGAGTTGGCAGACCGCGCTGCATACGCGGAACTGGGTCGCTCAGAAGTGAAAGTCGTGGCGGCAACGGGTCACCTGCCCGTTGTGATACCCAGACGTGAACTCTTGTTGACCGAAGCAATTCGGCTGTTCGACGAGCGTGGATATCAAGCAGTCAATACCGAGGACATCGGTGAGGCTGCAGGAACGACAGGCCCGAATGTGTACAACCACTTCGATGCCAAGATCGACCTGCTGATCTCCGCGGTCTCGAGGGGCGGCGAGCGTCGCCGGCTCGGCGTTGCACAGGCTCTCGGCGCCGCAACCGGCCCGGAGGACGCGCTGTCCGGATTGCTTGCCGCACATATCGATTTCGCGATCAACGAGCGTCATTTGATCGGGTTGTTGATCAGCGAACTCGACCAATTACCGGACAAGTTCCGCCGCACGTGTGAACAGAATCAACGTGAGTACGTCGCGCTATGGGTCAAGATGCTCGAAGAAGTCCGTCCGGGCCTCGAGTCCGCCACCGCCAGGATCACCGTCAATGCCACTTTGACAGTTGTGGAGAACGCCGTCCGAATCGGCCGGCTTCGCCGTCGCGACGACCTGTCGGACAGACTCTTCGAGATCGGCTGCGCCCTGCTGCTGGGCGCATGAAAAATTCGGGTAAGCGCCACGGGCGGCGGATCGACTCACGAAACTGATCGGAGACGTCATGCGTTTCGATGCAACAGAACTGACGAGCGAGGAGCTTGCTCTTCAGGCTGAAGTGCGGGAGTACCTCGACAAGCGACTCACCCCCGGTACCTACTCGCTCGGACTCGGGATGGCCGGGGCGGTGGATCCGGTGTTCTCGCGAGATCTGGGTCGACGTGGGTGGCTCGGCATGTCGCTGCCGAAGGAATACGGCGGGGGCGGACGGTCAGCAGTGGATCGATTGGTCGTCGTCGAAGAACTTCTCGCGCGGGGAGCGCCGGTCGGCTATCACTGGATCGGAGACAGACAATCGGGTCCGAGCATCGCCGCCAACGGCACGGAAGAACAGAAGCGGTCCTTCCTTCCCGGTATCGCGAGCGGTGAGTTCTCGTTCTCGATCGGGATGAGTGAGCCCGACTCGGGTTCGGACCTGGCATCGGTGCGCACTCGCGCCGAACGTGTCGATGGTGGCTGGAAAGTCAACGGCACCAAGATCTGGACCACCGGCGCCTTCCACGCCACACACATACTCGCCCTGCTTCGAACCTCGGCAGACAAGCACAACGGACTCACTCAGCTGATCGTCGATCGCGACAGCGAGGGCCTGACCGTCTCACCCATTCCGTTCATCGACGGTAGTGAGGACTTCTGCGAGGTGTCGTTCCAGGATGTTTTCGTGCCGGATTCGCGTCGCCTCGGAGACGTCGGAGCGGGCTGGGGACAAAACACCGGTGAACTCGCACTCGAGCGAGGTGGCGTCGACCGTTGGATGTCGCTGATGCCGGTCCTCGAGAACTTCGCGGCCAACCAAGCAGCGCAAGGCGGTCCAGCTGCCCTCGCCGATCTGGGCTCGATTACCGCACGCTGCTGGGCTTTTCGCGGGATGTCGCTGTCCATCGCACGGATGGTCGACGCCGGTCGCTCGCCGGTCACGGAGGCCGCGCTGATCAAGGAGATGGCAACACGCTTCGAACAGGACTGTGTTGCGACCGTCGCGCGGCACCTCGGCCGGGCTCCGGACCTTGCATCCGACGATCCGTACGAGTCGCTGCTCGCCCGGGCCGTGCTGGTGGCGCCGTCGTGGTCGATTCGCGGCGGTACCAACGAAATTCTCCGCACCGTGATCATGAAAGGGTTGGACCGATGAATTCGGGGTCACAGATCAACGCGTATACATTCGACGCCGACCTCGAATCGATGGTCGAGCAATTTTTCGCCGAGAAGTCCGGCACCGAGGTGGTAGCGCAGGCGGAGATCGGCGGTCTGCCCGCCGGATTATGGAGCGCGGCAGTCGAACTAGGGTTACCTCTGGTCGGTCTTCCCGAATCGGTTGGTGGTTCCGGTGGCTCGCTCCTCGACGCCGTGACTGTCCAGCGCGCGGCGGCGAGGCACGCTGCGCCGCTGCCGCTCGCCGAGACGTACCTCGCGGGCAGGCTGGCAACAGCGGGCGGGTTACCCGTGCCCTCCGGAATCGCAACGGTCGCCCCGGGTTCGCCGCGCGACGATGTGCGCCGGACCGACGACGGTTTCCTGTCGGGAACCTTTCACGACGTGCCGTGGGGTAGTGCCGCATCAGTGCTGGCAGCAGTTCTCGGTGATCGCGTCGTACTCCTTGACATCTCCGACGCCGAGATCGGTGGCGGGACGGATCTTGCGGGGCAACCGCGTGAGAGCCTGACGTTCTCCGAAGCGCGGACCATTGACGGCGACAACCCGGTCGATGCCCGGATTCTCAGCAAGCTCGGCGCGTTCTTGCGCTCGGTGCAGATGTCGGGAGCGATGGAGTCGGCGTCGACGTTGACCCGGCGCTATGTGTCCGACCGGGTGCAATTCGGTAGGCCCGTCGCGCAGTTTCAAGCAGTCCAGCAGCATATCGTGACGCTTGCTCAGATGGCTTCGATGTCCACGCTGGCCGTCGATCGCACTGCACATGCACTCATCAGAGGCGACGCCGACTTCGAAGTGAGCGCAACCAAATTGGTGGTTTCGCAGAATGCGCTCGTGAGCGTCCGCGCCGCCCACCAGGCACACGGTGCAATCGGCATGACCCGCGAATACCGATTGCAACAACTGACGCGTCGACTGCACGCCTGGCGATCGGAGTTCGGCGACGAAGTCGCGAGTGCGACGCAACTAGGAGAGGCCGTAGCGGCGTCGCCGTCACTGCACCGCTTGATCACCGACCCAGAACCGACATTGAAGCTGTAATCCTGACCGTCGTAAAGGATTACGTTGCGTTGCAACGAAGATCGCGCTTCAGCACCTTGCCTGCTGCCGACAGCGGCAATGCATCGACGAATTGGAAGGTGCGCGGAGATTTGTATCCGGCTATCAGCGTTTTCACGTGAGCGCGCAGTTCGTCGGCGTCGGCGTCGAAACCATGCCGAAGGACGACCACGGCATGGACACGCTCGCCCCACTGGGCATCGGGCAGACCGATCACGGAACAGGCCGCGACGGATTCGTGTTGTGCCAGAGCGTTTTCGACCTCGGTGGAGTAGACGTTCTCGCCACCGGTGACGATCATGTCCTTGATGCGATCGACGATGAACAGGTAACCGCGGGCGTCGAGGTATCCGGCGTCGCCGGTATGCATCCACCCGCTGCGGAGCACTTCTGCGGTCTCCTTCGGTTTGTTCCAGTATCCGAGCATGACGTGGCTGCCGAACGTGACGATTTCGCCCACCTTGCCGGGTGGGAGTTCCGAGCCGGCCGGGTCGACGATTTTCACCTCGCAATGAGGGAGCGCGCGACCAGCGCTGCGGAGGAGATCACCACCTTCGAGGTGATCGGCTGGACTCAGCATGCTGATGTGCGCGGTTTCAGTCATCCCGTAGCCCTGAGCGAAGGAACTGTTGGGGAACATTTGCATGACCTGCGCGAGAAGCGTCGGAGATATGGGCGATGCGCCGTATCTCAGGATCCTGACGCTGGACAGATCGTAGGTGGTTGCGTCTTCGCCCGTTTCGTTTTTGTGGGCGACCAACATCTGGAGCATTGTCGGCACCAGACCCACGGTTGTCGGGCGATAGCGGTCCACGGCCTCGAGGAACGTCCGTGGGCTGAAGTTCGGTACGAAGACCTGGGTTCCACCCATCAGCGACTGAGCCAACCATCCGACGATCCCGGCAATGTGAAACAGAGGGTTCACCGCGAGGTTCGTTCCGTTGCTGATTGCCACGCCGCCTGCCGCGAGAGTGCCCAGCGCCGAGGTCATCAGCGCTTGATGGCTGATCATCACGCCCTTCGGCACTCCGGTGGTCCCGCCGGTGTAGAGGAGTAGTGCAAGCGTGTCGCCGCCGACGCGCAGATCGTCGACCGGAATCGCCTCCGCGATCACCCGTTCGTAGTCGAGCATTCCGTCCGGAACTCGGTCGTTGCCGCAGTAGACGACAGTGGTCAGCCCTGGACACGCCTCGCGAAGGGTAGATCCGACGGAAGCAAAATTCTCGTCCACGAGTAATACCGTCGACCCTGAATCTTCCAGGGCGTACCTGATTTCCGCCGTGCTCCAGCGAGAATTGACCGGACTGGCCACTGCTCCGAACCACCAGCAGGCCAGGAGCGCCTCGTGGTAATAGTCGGAGTTCGATGCCAAGATCGCGACTCTGTCACCGGTGCGCAGGCCCAACGTCTGCAGCCCGCCCGCGAGCTTTTTGATCCGGTCGACCGATTCGCGAGACGTGCGCACTCGGCCGTCGGAGATCGTCATCACCGCTTCGGGCGACGCTCGTAGGGATCGGTGAACGAATTGAGTCAGCTGCATGCGATTCCTCCTGCGAGTGTGCGGCGAGTGCTCTGACTCGGATCAGTTCCGGCACTGATGCTATTGGCCTGACAATTGCCCTCACCCACCGCCTGAAATCATGCCCCACTCCGATGCAATCTAGGACGATCGTCCAGTTAACTCTGACGATTCCATCCTGCCGCGGGGTGATTTCTGCGAGAGTGTCGAACATGCGAGCAATCCTGGTAGCCGGTATGAGTGCGTTCGTGGCGGTCGTCTCGGCGCCCTCTGCCGGCGCCGAAACGACTACGAACCAAGTGCGCTCGTTTTCCGAGACCACGTCAGTCGGGGTCCACAATTCCTACGAGAAGGCGACGTTTCCGTACTTCGCCGACGCTTTGGATTCCGGGGCGTCGTTGCTCGAGCTGGACCTGTGGACCAACGGGGGCGGTCCGGACTGGCGTGTGTCGCACATGAATCCGGTGGCGAGCGAGAGCAACTGCGTCGGCGCTCAGGACGCATCCGGGTTGCGAAGCGGTCTACGAGATCAGGGATTCCGTGGATGCCTGGCAGATATGCGGGCGTGGCACGAGGCCAATCCCGAGCACCCGCCGGTGATGATCAAGTTGGAAATCAAGGACGGGTTCACTGCCGGGTACGGACGTGGGCCCGCGGATCTCGACGCCCTGATTCTCGGGACACTCGGAGACGCGGTTTTCACGCCGGCCGATTTGATGGGGGAGTCCTACTCCACCCCGGATGCCGCCGTCACCGAGCGTGGATGGCCGAGCAATTCCGAAATGACCGGGAAATTTCTGTTCGAGCTGATACCGGGAACGATCGAGGAGGGAAACCCTCTCGATACGGAGTGGACGGACCGGCAGTATGCGACGCACCTGCGAGATCTGTCCTCCGCCGGGCTCGTCGAACTCAGCGCCGCCTTTCCCGCTGTTCACCGTGCATCACCGGGAGACCCACGTCTCGACCGCTATACCGACCCGGGGATCCGTCCGTGGTTCGTGATTTTCGACGGCGACGCTCTCGACTACACCGCCGGAGTCGTGGATCCGAGTTGGTACCACGATCGCGGCTACCTGCTCGTCATGACCGACGCGCACAAGGTCGCTCCGCAGATCGACGGAACCCATGCCACCGAAACCGAGGCGAGCGAGCGTCTCGACCTGTTGGCCGGGCAGCACGCAAGTTACATCACCGCGGACTGGTCGAGGTTGCCGAACGTACTGTCCACCGTGGTGCCGCGTCGGTGATTTTCGAAAGGCCGGATCGTGAAGAGCGAGATCTGACGGGCGGCAATTCTCAGGAACAGGGTGCAGGATGGGTTCATGCGCACTGTCACGTGGAATCCCGAAGTCTACGGCCGCTATTCGGGTGAGCGGTCACGCCCGTTCGTGGACCTGGTGTCACGGGTGGCCACCGAAGACCCGACGCGGGTAGCCGACCTCGGCTGCGGATCAGGCACCCTGACCGCGATGCTCGGGGAAAGATGGCCGGACGCCTCGGTATCCGGATTCGACTCGTCTCCCGAAATGGTCGCGCAGGCCCCTACAGACCTACCGGGAAACGTCACCGTCGAGTTGGGGGACATCATGTCCTTCGACGCCACCGGTTACGACGTGGTCGTCAGTAACGCTGCATTGCAATGGGTTCCGAGCCATCGCGAGCTGATCGACCAGTGGGCGGACACCCTGGAATCCGGATCGTGGCTGGCGTGGCAGGTGCCGGGTAACTTCGATGCTCCGTCCCATGCGCTCATGCGAGATCTCGCGGAATCAGCGGAATGGAGTGAGCGACTGGGTGGCGTCCTACGCGGCCCGGAAGGCGTCGACAGTCCAGTTCAGTACGCGCAGCGTCTCCAAGAACACGGATTCGACGTCGACGCCTGGGAGACGACGTACGTACACGTGCTGGCAGGTGCCGACCCGGTGCTCGGATGGGTACGGGGGACGGGGTTACGACCCGTGCTCGACGTTCTCGGCGAAGCTGACGCTCCGGAGTTCGAGCGTCAGTATTCCGATCTGCTGAGGGAGGCCTACCCCGCAACAGCCGCCGGAACGCTCTTTCCGTTCCGGCGGGTGTTCTGCGTCGGACGCAAACGGTAACTACTCGGCTGGGTTGCGGTCAGCCGATCACTGCGCCGTGACAAAGCCTTCCGAGACCAGCCAGTCGCGGGCCACGTCCGCCGGCTCCTTGCCGTCGACGTCGACCTGCCGGTTGAGCTCGGTCATCACCTCGTTGGTCAGTCGCTCCGAGATCGGTGCCATGACTTCTGCTACCTGCGGATGTGCTTCCGCGAAGTCCTTTTTCATCACCAGTGCCGGATTGTATTTCGGGAAGAACTGGAGATCGTCGTCGAGCAGAACGAGATCAAGTGCGATGATGCGACCGTCGGTGGTGAACACTTCGCCGAACTTGCACTGATCGCCATCGGCTGTCGCCTGGTAGATGATGCCGGTCTGCAGGATCTGGCGTTGGGCACGAGAGGCGTCGAAACCGTATTTCGCTGCCAGGCCGGGATATCCGTCCTGGCGGACGTTGAACTCGGTCTCGACGCACGTCACCGCAGCTCCGGGATCGGATTCGACCAACTTCGCGTAGTCGGAAACGGTCTTGACACCGGTCTTCTCAGCGGTCTCCTTGCTCATCGCCAATGCATACGTATTGTTCATCGGCGCCGGATCGGTCCACACCATGTCGTTCGCAGCAAGGTCCGCATCGCGGACGGCCTCGAACTGCGCCTGCGAATCGGGAAGCGGTGTCTCGTTGCCGAGGTAGTTGATCCAGCCGGTTCCGGTGTATTCGTACGCAAGATCGATCTGGCCGTTCAACTGTGCGTCACGGGTGCTGTTCGAGCCCTGGATGTTCGTGAGATCTCGAACATCCGCGCCCGCAGCGGCCATCGCGAATTCGATGACGTACCCGAGCACGATCTGCTCGGTGAAGTCCTTGGAGCCGACGGTCATCTTCACACCCTCGAGCTCCGGAACCGGCTCGATGCTGCCGGGGCCGACGGCCAGGGGCAGTGCGCCACCGGACTCGAGACCACACGAAGCGACAAGTGTGAGGCCGATCGTGGCAACCGCGAGTTTCCAGCCCCACGTTCTGGTGATCGAAGTCTTGGTCATCGCAATCCCTTGGGCCCGAGATAAGTTTCGGCGAGCGCGCCGAGCCAGTCGATCAGCAAGGCCAGCGACACCGCCAGTACGGCACCGACAACGAGGGTGACGTTGTCGCGGAGCTTGTATCCGGTGTCGATCAGAATGCCGAGTCCGCCGGCACTGACCAGGAAGCACAGCGTCGCGGTACCGACGGCCAGAACGAGCGAAGTACGCAGTCCTGCAAGGATGTACGGGACGGCCATCGGGAATTCGAGTTGACGCAGGACCGTGAGCGAAGACATTCCCTGCCCGCGCCCGGCATCGATCAAGGTCTTGTCCACTTGCTGGTAGCCGAGGATGGTGTTGCGCAGCACCGGAAGCAACGAATAGAACGCGATGGGAAACACGCCGATCCAGAAGCCGGTCGTTCTTGTCGCGAGATAGAACAGCACGAGCAGGCCGATGGCAGGCGCTGCGGCTCCGATGTTGGCTATCCCCACGAAGAACGGTGCCAGCCGGGTGAATTTCGGCCTGGTCAGCAGGGTTCCGAGTGGAACCGCGATGGCGACGACGATGATGACCACGGCGGCCGTGATCAGTACGTGCTGCCAGGTCAGTGTGACGATGTTGTCGAGATTGATGCTCGCCTTCTGCGTCGCGTTGAGATCTCGGCTGAATGCCCAGATCAACACGCCCGCAACCAGGATCAGGACGATGACCGGCTGGACATACAGTCGCATCCGTTCCGCACGGCGCGTGGCGGCGTTCTCGGCCGCACCCAGATCGGGGGCGTCCGGTTCCATCTCAGGCGCGGAGACGCGCTCCTCTGTCGTGGCAGTCATGTTCAACCCTCGACGTTCTCGGTGTCTGGCTCTTCGTCGTGGTCGTGCGCATGCTCCTCGCGCATTTCGGAAAGATGGCTGACCAGTGTGTCGATGGTGATGAGACCGACGTACTCGCCACGCCGTCCGGTGACCACGGTGGACGCATTGCTCTCTGCGAGAAGAGCTTCCAACGCATCCTGCAGGGTGGACTGGATGGACACGGCTTCGCCGATCTCGTTACCGACACCTCGAAGAGTCGACGCATGGGCGAGGTGGCCGGGCGAGACCCAGCGAAGCGGCCGTCCGCGCTGATCGAGAATCAGGGCCCACTTCCACTTACGCGCTGCGAGTGCGGTTCTCAAATCATCGACCGAATCGGTTTCGCGGGCGGTGAGGCACTGTTTGAGTTTGATCTGGCGCACGCGTGTCAGGGTCAGCTGCTTGAGCGAGGCGTCCGCCCCGACAAATCCGGCGACCATGTCGTTTGCGGGATTGGCGAGAATCGCTTCCGGAGTGTCGTACTGCATGATGCTGGACTGATTGCCCAGCACGGCAATACGGTCACCGAGTTTGACTGCCTCGTTGAAATCGTGGGTGACGAAGACGATGGTCTTACCCAACTCCGACTGCAGACGCATCAGTTCGTCCTGGAGCAGGCCGCGGGTGATCGGATCGACGGCACCGAAAGGTTCGTCCATCAACAGCACCGGAGGATCGGCAGCCAGCGCCCGCGCCACGCCCACACGCTGTTGCTGCCCGCCGGACAATTGGCGAGGGTAGCGGTCGCGATAGGTATCGGGATCGAGGCCTACGAGGTCGAGCATCTCGTCGGTGCGCGCTGCGATACGTTTCTTGTCCCAACCGATCAGACCCGGGACAGTCGCGACGTTCTTCGCAATCGTGAAGTGCGGGAACAAGCCTGCCTGCTGGATCGAGTACCCGATGCCACGGCGGAGCTTGTCCGGGTCGATCGACAGCGCGTCCTTGCCGTCGATGGTGATCTTGCCGGAGGTAGGTTCGATCAGGCGGTTGATCATGCGCATCGTCGTTGTTTTGCCGCAACCCGAAGGTCCGACGAAGACCACGATTTCACCGGCCGGAACAGTCAGCGAAACATTGTCCACCGCTGCAGCTTTCTGGCCCGGGTACCGCTTGGTGACGGACTCCAGGACGATCTCGACCCCGGATACCTTCTGATCTGTGGATACGTCAGACGGAATGGTTTCAGTCATTGCAGCCCCTTCGAAGTAGTGAGACGACCGATGACGACGTAGATTCCGTCGAGAATCAGAGCGAGAATGACGATCAGTACGGTGCCGACCAGCGCTTGCGGAACAGCATTCGGGCTACCGACACGCGAGAGTCCGGAGAAGATCAGGTTTCCCAGACCAGGACCTTTGGCGTACGCCGCGATGGCGAGGATGCCCATGAGCATCTGTGTACTGACCCGCATGCCGGTGAGGATCGACGGCCACGCGATCGGTAGCTCGATTCGACTCAGTACGTGCATGCGATTCATTCCGACACCGCGGGCTGCGTCCGTGATCGCCGGGTTGACTGCATCCAGACCGATGATCGTGTTCCGAATGATCGGGAGCAGGGCATACAAGATCAACGCGGTGATCGTGGGAGCGACGCCGAGGCCGAGAATCGGAATGAGCAGTCCGAGGAGGGCGAATGAAGGAACCGTCAGGATCGTGCTGGCCAACGCCGTAGCGATGGAGGATCCCGCCGGGCTCCGGTAGACGAGAATGCCGATGATCACGGCGGCAATCGTCGCGATGATCACGGACTGGATAACTGCTGAAACATGTAGGTACGAGTCGGTCATCAATTGTTGTCGTCGTGCAACGACAAAATCCCATAGGGCGCCCATATTTCCGAACCCACTTTCTTCGGACTTCTGCTCGCTCGAACGTCTTCCCTCGACACCGACCGGCGCACAAGGGCTTTCCCCGCAGCCTCCGTAGGCCGAGGGGTTTCCCTCGACTGTCGTCCAAAAACTGAGATACTGCAACTAATTCCGATTGCAGCGTGTCGGATGTTGTTCTGGACGTGAGATTTTGCGAGACGCGGGTATGTACCCACTGCGGGCAGAGTTGAAACGCGCTGGAGATGGCAAAGCGGGAGAGTTCCGCAGAACTCTCCCGCATTGCTTGGTTTGTCCGAATTGTCCTCAGGCCCAGCTGAGCGCATCCTCATCGGAGAGGCGCGGCAGACGATCGAACCAGGGGTTCTCACCGGGATGGCCGATGTTCACCACGAGGATCGTCTTGAAACGTCCGTCTGCGAAGAATTCGCCGTCGATGCCGTCGGCGTCGAACCCGGCCATCGGGCCGGCGACCAGACCCTGTGCGCGAATCGCGAGGATCACGTAGCCGGCCTGAAGTGCGGCATTGAACCGACTCGTCGAACTGGCGGCAGCCTCGTCGGATTCGAAGTAGTCCTTCATCTCCGGGCGAATGGGGAACAGGTTGGGGATGTGCTTGTAGAACTCGGTGTCCACCGCCAGAACGGCAACTGCAGGAGCGGCCTCGGTCTTGGCTTTGTTGCCGTCTGCCATGTGCTCGACGAGGCGTGCTTTGCCTTCCTCGGTACGGACGAACAGCACACGTAGCGGATTGGTGTTGGCCGCGGTCGGTGCCCACTTCGCGAGCTCCCAGATCGCAGTCAGTTCGTCGTCGGTCACAGGTTCGTTCGAGAAGGAGTTGGCGGTGCGAGCCGCAGTGAAGAGGAGTTCGCGGCCGGCTTCGTCGAGTTGCTGGGCGGTGAATGGGGTGGCTGCGTCGAGAGACATCGGGGGTTTCCGTTCCGTGGTAGCTCGACCGAGCAACACCCGGTAAAGCTAGTTGCTAGTAAAAAAATAGTGCCTACGGATACGTTAGCACTGTGGCTAGGATGGTGGGGTGGCAAGCAAGAGCGAAGCGGGACACGAGCCCCGCGCATGTGACGGGGCTCTGGCCCGCGCGTTCGGCTTCCTGGGCAAACGGTGGAACGGCGTCATTCTCGGCACGCTGCTGAACGGGCCGGCGGGATTCTCCGAACTCAAGCGCGCGGTGGGCGGGATCAGTGATTCGGTGCTCTCGGAACGCCTGACGGAGTTGGCAGGGGCAGGCCTGGTGACGAGGAGCGTCGATGCAGGTCCGCCCATCGCCGTGGAGTACGAACTCACAGCGTCGGGGCAGGCGCTGCTCCCCGCTCTCAGTGAACTGACAACGTGGGCCGCCGAAAATCTGCCACCCGAGAGTTGCTCGAACTGAGCGCTAGCTCGAACGGCAGTTCAGCGACTGCGCGGGTCCTGTTTCTGCCAGTTGTTATTTCCTTACCGTTTTTCCCGGGCGATACTGGCCGAACATTTGTCGGTTCGGGGCTGCCTGGGGACGCCGGGTATGGCTCTTTTTGTGCTGCTGTTCGCATGGCTGAAGGAGAACGGCCGCCCGGTGTTCTCGACGACTCGATCTATCAATCGCCTGACGGACTTCGAAAATTCGGCCGGACGAAGTCGGAAGTGTGGTTCCGGAACAAGAAGGCATACAACGCCTCTCGGATTGACGACGCCGCGGTCGAGGCCGCAAACGGGTAGTTGGTGCGGGTGGCTGGGCAGATGTCGCCGCCACGGGTGGTGACGTGTCTGCGTTCGGAAGCGCAGACAGATTGGCCGGCATCTCAGGGTCTAGCGCCTGTGCCGCGAGATTCGGGCCGAGTCAGTGGAAATCTGCGCCGGCCGCGCAGGTACGACCGCAGGCTGTTGCGGGCCTTCTATCTGTCCGCGCAGCACAGTATCCGGCACAACGCTCAGTCGTAGGCTTTTTGTACCCGCAAACGGGCCGAGGGGCAGTGTCATACGCAGGCGGTTCTTGCGTTGGGAGGCGGAGACTGAACGTGTGGTGGGCGCTCCTCCGCGATAACGCGATCTATCAACTTGGACCGACTACCGCCGCGGCTGCGTGAGCGCCCTAGCGACTAACGCAGTGCGGTAGATGTATGTGCGCCGGGGGAGTGTGGCTCGTAGCGCTGAGAATCCACGGTGTTGAGACATGTCCGAGCCCGCTATGGTTTCCGGTGATGGACCGGCCGTCGATGCTGCCTGCACCCGAGGCCACCGCCGGCTGAAGGAGACAATACTGTGCTGCATCTGCGTGTCATCTCGCCGAGTGAGCGGACCGGAGATGTGCTGAACATGTTGGCCGCCGAACCTGGGGCTACTCATGTGACACTCGCACTCAGAGCCGCTGTCGATCCGCCGGGAGATGTGATCGAGGCCGATGTAGCCCGCGCATGCGCGAACGACGTGCTTGCCGCGTTGACTGCTCTGGACCTGGTGAGGGCTGGCGGTATTTCGTTCGAGCCGGCGGGAACCATGCTGTCCCTCTCCGCAGAACGGGCGGACACTGCGGCCCCGAGAAGTCCCGACGAGACAGTGGTGTGGGAGCAGTTGCTCGGTCAGGTGCGCGAAGGTGCCCGACTGACTCCGGCGTTCCTGGCCTTCCTGGTGATCGCGTTTTTGCTCTCGGCAGTCGGTGTTGCCACGGCGTCGCCGCTGACCCTGGTCGGTGCAATGGTGGTGGGGCCGGAGTTCCGGCCGCTGGCAGCGCTTTCAGTGGGTCTGGTACGTCGAGACAAAGATCTCGTGCGAAATTCGATTCGTACACTCGCGATCTCGTTTCCGGCCGCGATGGCCCTCACCGGCCTGGCTACCTTGCTGTGGATTCGTCTGGGCTGGGTCGGAATCGGCGATGTCGAGAACGCCCGCGCATTCGACTTCATCTACGAGGTGGGGCCGTTCTCACTGGTGGTAGCACTGCTGGCGGGAGCGGCTGGCATGCTGGCAACGGTCACCTCTACCTCTACGGTCCTGGTGGGGGTGTTCATCTCGGTGACGACGGTGCCAGCTGCGGGATTGGCGGTCGTTGCGGTCTTCGCAGGTAAGTGGAATGTCGTGCTGAGTTCGCTGGCTCAGCTCGGTGTCAATCTGATCGGTATCGTGCTCGCTGGAGTAGTTGTGCTGCTGCTGTTCTCGTTGCCCCGATCCGGTCGCCAATGGAAATCAGTCACGCGCCGGGACGCCAGGCCTGGCACATCGCCGTAGGCGCCTGACCCACTGCCGGAACTGGACTTTCGAGGCTTCAGGCTGACAGCTGTCTTGCGGATCGGTGGGAATGTCTGCGCCGACAAACGTCGCGACAAACAGATCCGGCATGCGAACTGTCGGATCTGGGTACCGCTGTCTGTACCGATCATGGCTTCCAGGCTGGTTGCAGCGACTGGAAAAGGGGATCAATCGAGCCGCAACCGATTGGCCGCGTGACTTCACTCAGACCCTTCGGACCTGCAGCGCCGACGGCTCTGCCGGAGGAAACGGCCTGCCGCAGTGCTTGACAAGACTTGTCGAGCTTCTCCTTGGTAGCGACGAAACATCTACGCAACGTAGATGCAACGTAACCAAAACTAGTGTTCTGGATCACACAGTGTTCGTGTGGTCGAGAGGCCTTTGGTCACGAATCTGTGGGCAGAACGGGTCCTGGTTCGCTACCGGTGGTGGATGAGGACAAGGTTCCGCGGGTTGAGCACACAGCTCGCGGAACCGCCCCACCACACGCCCCGACGAGGGCACCGGCCGACAGGAGTTCAGGTGTCCGTAGTTGCGGAAGTCCCGGCGATCGATTTCGCGGAGACCGAATTCGATTGGGCGCAGCGATCGACGCTGATTCGTGAAGTCGACCCACTCGTTCCGGGGCCACCATCCTTGGCGATGTGTCTGAGCGAGCCGACGCGCGGACTGGTCGACATCGCTTCACTGCTTCTCGCGGCTCCGTGGTTGCTTCGATCACCGCGTGGGGACGGGCATCCGGTCCTCGTTCTCCCCGGATTGCTGACTTCGGACGTTTCGACTCTCGCCTTGAGGACATACTTGAGCTTTCTCGGATACCGGGTTCACGGTTGGAATCTGGGTCTGAACACCGGTCCGACGGCGACGGTGGTCGACGGACTGCCTGCCGCATTGGCCGAGGTAGCAGATCGATACGAGCAGAAGGTGTCGGTAATTGGCTGGAGTCTGGGCGGTATCTACGCTCGAAAGCTGGCGAGGGACCTGCCGGATTCGGTGCGTCAGGTAGTGACACTGGGAAGTCCTTTCGGTCTCACCAGTCTGGAGCAGACGAGAGTCGGATCTCTCTACGCTCGTTTGTCCGGCAATCACGCGATACTGCCTCCGGTCGACGGCATCGAATCCGAACAGGGATCGCCTATTTCCGTTCCCGCCACGTCGGTCTACTCCAGGCACGACGGTATCGTTCCATGGCAAGCGTGCTGTGAAACCTCGGCAGGCCTGTCGGAAAGCATTGCGGTGCAAGGCAGTCACATGGGGTTGACCCACAACCCGTCGGCGTTGTGGACCGTTGCCGATCGTCTGGCGCAGGACGTCGACAACTGGCAACCTTTTGCGGCTCCGAAACGGCTTCGACGCATGTTTCCCTGCTGAGGTGCGAGGCTGAGGTCCGAGGCCGGGGTGTGGGGGAGAACCCTGAGTCCGACGCGGGGACGGACTCGTACCTGAGGACACACCGCGTCGGAAAAGATGGGTCCATGGCCTGATGCGCACAGGTGGATCGGCAGCGGATAGTGGAGGTCGACGCGGATGAACCGCGAGTTCCGTTGAAAGGAAACAACACATGACCTCCCCGATGAATACCCGCAAGCTCACCCGCGCCCGCTCGGGAGCAATGTTCGGTGGGGTGTGCGCCGGAATCGCTCGGTACTTCGGTTGGAAGTCGTCGACTGTCCGCTTGCTGTTCGTACTCTCGTGCCTGCTGCCCGGCCCGCAGTTTCTGATCTACATCGTGATGTGGATTTTCATTCCTCGTGAGCAGATCTGACCGAACCGCTCAACGGCGGCGGTCTTTCAGGCATTGCTTGGCCTCGTGCAATTCCTCCGAACTCAGTGGAGGAAGGGGCAGTGCGTCACGGTGCAAGCCCTCCGTGCGTAGGCCGTCGAGCATTACCGAGAGGTATCGACGCCACACGGTCGGGTTGACGGGCTGAGCAAATTCGGTGACTGCGCCCACCATGAAGATGAGGCCGAACAGGTCCGTCGGTACGGCGTCGGTGCGCAGCATCCCGGCCTCCTGGGCCCGGTAGAAGATCCTCTCGACCGACGGTTCGATGATGGATCGTTGGCATGCGACTTGCTCGCATCCCTCGTCGGTTCCGTTCAGGACGTCTTTGAGTCCGCGGTTGACCGACATACGGCTGCAGGCGAATTCGGCAAAGGTGACAAGTCCGTCCCACGGATCCGGATTGGCAAGTGACGCGTCCGCGGCCGCTGCCATGTCGGCGAAGTTCTGCTGGAAGACTCCGTCGATCAATTCTTCTTTGCTGGCGAACCGCCGATAGACCGTTCCGACGCCGACCCCCGCGCGCCGGGCGACGTCGTCGAGTGTGACGTCGATCCCTTCTTCGGCGAACAATTCACGTGCGGCGTCGATGATCAACTGCCGATTACGTGCAGCATCGGCGCGAAGGGGGCGCTCCATTGCGGTACTCATGTCCCCACTCTACCCGCCAAGTGGAGACAGCCTCTCCGTTTTGGTGTAGCGTTTTTGCTAACCGGAGAAGCCATCTCCGCATAGGTTGGGCGAGGGACTATGTCAGACATTGCTGAACGGACTGAATTCGAGCAGTCCTCAGCGCCTTCAGGGGACAACCACGCAAAGCGGTGGCTGGTTCTCGCGGTTCTGGGAATTGCGCAGCTGATGGTGGTCTTGGATGCCACCATCGTCAACATCGCGCTGCCTGCTGCGCAGCGCTCACTGGAGTTCGGTGATTCGGACCGCCAGTGGATCATCACGGCATACGCATTGGCGTTCGGCAGTTTGCTGCTACTCGGCGGTCGATTGAGCGACTTGTTCGGGCGCAGGCGAACTTTCATCGTCGGCCTGATCGGCTTCGCAGTCGCTTCCGCCATCGGTGGCGCAGCCGTCAACTTCGAAATGCTTGTTGCCGCTCGTGCCGGCCAAGGCGTATTCGGTGCGCTCCTTGCCCCGGCAGCCCTGTCGCTGCTGTCCGTGACATTCACGGATCCAGGTGAGCGTGCCAAGGCGTTCGGTATCTTCGGTGCCGTTGCCGGTGGTGGTGGCGCCATCGGACTGCTGCTCGGCGGCGCACTCACCGAGTGGGTCGACTGGCGCTGGTGCCTCTTCGTGAATCTCTTCTTCGCGGCGATCGCTCTGGTCGGAGCAGTCCTGTTGCTCGCGCCGCACACCAGTGACTCGCGACCCAAGCTCGACATCCCCGGAACGATCCTGGTGTCGATCAGCTTGTTCAGCATCGTCTTCGGATTCTCGAAGGCCGAGTCGGACGGGTGGAGTGCAACTCCCACTATCTCGTGGCTCGTTGCCGGCGTCGTGTTCATGGCGGCGTTCATCTACTGGCAGACCAAGTCCGAGCACCCACTTCTTCCGCTGCGGGTGGTCCTCGACCGAATCCGGGCGGGCTCGTACCTGGCGATCTTCCTTTCCGGCGCAGGCATGTTCGCAGTCTTCCTGTTCCTGACGTACTACATGCAGCTGATCCTCGGGTACAGCCCGATCATGACCGGCCTCGCATTCATGCCGATGGTGTTCGGAATCGTGACAGCGGCAACGCTTTCGACAGCGGTTTTGCTGCCGCGCGTCGGTCCGCGAGTGCTGATCGTGAGCGGAATGGTCATCGCGGCGATCGGAATGACTCTGCTGGCCCAGATCTCGGTGGACAGCACCTATGCAGTCCACATTCTGCCGGGGCTCGTCGTCACCGGACTCGGCATGGGCAGCATTTTCGCCCCGTCGATGCAGGGAGCAACTTCAGGCGTGCATCACGAAGATGCCGGCGTCGCATCTGCCACGGTCAACACGATGCAGCAGGTGGGCGGCTCGATCGGAACTGCACTGCTCAGCACGATTGCCGCCTCGGCTTCCACCAACTACCTGGTGGGCCGCGAGATGAATCCGCTGACTCAGGCGCAGGCCGCCGTCGAGAGTTACACCACGACGTTCTATTGGGCCGCAGGCATATTCGCGGTCGGTGCGGTCTTGACCGGACTGGTTCTTCGGAGTGGACTGCTTCCGGATTCGCCGGAAGGTGAACCGGTAATCGCCCACTGACAGCAAATTTCGGGGTCGACGCCGCAATGGCGTCGACCCCGAAATCGACTCAGCAGTTCTTCCCGGGCGTTGCCTGAAACCGATGAAGGACGTGATCGAGTTGCTCGGAGGACAGCGCCGGCACGGGCAGTTCCCGATGGTCGGTGCGGGACGCGCAGAGTCCGTCGATCATGAACCCGAGTGCGCGGCGGTAAGCCTGAGGGGCCTCGTCGCCACCGAACTTCTGGGCCATCTTGACGACCTGCATGAGAAGTGGAATGTCGTTGACTTCGAAGTCGCTGCGCAGGGTGCCCTGTTCCTTGGCGCGATTGACAAGTACTGCAGTGTGTCGAGCGATCCCGGCGCGCGCGCGAGCGAAGGTGTCGGATGTGAAGCGTCCGTCCATCAGGAGATCGCCGAATCCGCGGTTGTCTGCCATGCGCAGAGAGATCACGTCGAGAAAGTAGACAAGACCTTCCCAGGCGTCGGGCATCTCTCGGGCGGTGGCGGCGATCGTTTCGATCTCGGAACACCGCGTGTCGAACAGTGCCTGGATCAGTTCGTCCTTGCTGGCGAACCGGCGATAGACGGTGCCGACGCCGACGCCGGCGTGCTTCGCGACGTCCGCCAGCGTGGCGTCGAGTCCTTGGGCAGCGAACACCTCGCGAGCGGAGTTGAGGATGCGCTCGAGGTTGGCCTTGGCGTCGGACCGAAGGCGCGGCTGTGAGCAGTCGGCCGAGGTCCCCGCATGAGAAGCGTCGGGGTGTGTTGTCGGCATCCTCACAGTCTACGGCACTAAGCGGAATGATCGATTCCGTTAGTGCTATATTACTAAGCGGAACGTGTGGTTCCGATTGTCCGTATGAGAGAAGCCGATATGAGCACGTCTGACATCTGGGTCGGGAGCAATCCGATCTCGATGGTGGGTACGCGGAGTGCAGGTTTCGCGGCAACGAGGCTTCGCGCCCTTGCCGGCGACGGCGCCTTTGCTCAGCTCGTTCGTTTTGCCCTCGTCGGCGGAGCCAGCAACATCTTGTACTTTGCCGCTTTTCTGGCGCTGCGCGGTGACGGAGCGCTGGTCGCCAACGCAGTTGGTGCGGTCTTGAGCACCATTCTGGCCAACGAACTGCATCGCCGGCTCACCTTCCACGCCGCGGATCGCGTCAACTGGTTCACCGCGCAGTGGGAAGGCGGTGGACTCGCACTGGTCGGGTTGATCGCCAGTTCTGCCGCCATCAGTGCGCTCGGCTTCCTTCTCCCAGGCGCCGACGGGCTTCTTCAAGCCGGGCTTGTGATCGCCGTGAGCGGAATTGTCGGTGGCCTGCGATTCGTCGCCCTTCGCGGTTGGGTGTTCTGAGCGGTTCTCGAATTCGGATCGGACTCGGCTCGTAGGGAACACTGAGACCCATGAGCCTTTCGATAGCCGACTCCGGCATCCGTCTGGCTGTGCTCTGCATCGTCATGGCACTTGTCGCCACGCTCGTCTACCGATTCACCTATCTCGGTAGCGTTCGGGTGGTCCCCGGTGCCCTCGCTCGTGGCGCTCTTCAGCTGGCTGCGATTTCGTTGATCCTTGCCGCCGCCTTGGCCCACATCTGGTCGGCGCTCCTCGTGCTCGCCGGCATGTTCGTTGCGGCGTCTTTCACCGCGGCACGACGCTCGAACGCGGGGACGTCCGGAGTTTGGCTGACCATCGCGTTGGCGTCGGGAATCGGTGTGGTTCTGCCACTGATGCTGCTGTCCGGAGTGGTTCCGCTGCAAGGCGTCGCTCTGGTGCCGATCGGCGGCATTGTTCTGGGTGGCGCGATGACTGCAACATCGATGGCAGCCAAACGCGGACTCGACGCCGTCGACGACCGGTACGGGGAAGTGGAAGCAGCACTGAGCCTTGGATTTTCCCAACGCGATGCGCGGTGGGAGGTAGCCCGCACCGCTGCCTCCGATGCTCTGCTGCCTGGAGTCGACCAGACACGCACCGTCGGCCTCGTGACATTGCCCGGAGCCTTTGTCGGTGTGTTGCTCGCGACGGGATCGGCCGTTCAGGCCGGTGCTGTGCAAATTCTTGTATTGGCAGGGTTGTTGTTGGCACAAACCTGCTCGGTGGCCGTGGCGTTGGAACTCGTCGCCCGCGGTTTCGTCTTTCGAGGTCAAGCTGTCAGGCCTGCGCGAGTTCGTTGATCTTGTCGCTGCGAAGGACGCGGCCGGGAAGATCGGGGGTGTTTGCCGCGAGGGTGATCATTGCCCTGCCGATGTTTTCACTGGTGGTCACGCTGCTGGGCCACACCCTGCGTAAGAGTGGGTGGAGAGGCACGGAGATTTGATACGACCGTGTCGATTCGTGAATCGTCCATGTATTCGACCAGCACTCTGTTGCCGACCATCACAACGGAACGGACTGGAGATCATCCGGCCGGAATGGCCAACTGAACGCTTGACCTGCAATTATGAGTCCATTTTGATCCGACTCGCGACTAAAGTCCCTACAAACCGGCTGGACGGTCGGCTGAAAATAGTTTTATGGACGAAGGAGTTGATGAAATACACGTTCTCGGATCGGAGTCCGCCGGTCGAATGGTAGAGGCGTCGGCGATCATCGTTCTCGGTGCGCTCTGTGCAGTAGTCGCAGGTTCGGGTGTGTTCTTTGTCGTCGGATCGATTGGTGGCTTCGCCCGATTGCTCTACCTGGTTGTTCGTGGTCCGCTCAACTCTTGCTCGGTTCCGGCGTCGACTGTCGAGCTGGCGCCTTCGAGAACGTCATGTGGTCGTTGATGCTCCCGAACGTCGAGTGAAGACGATCAAGGATGTAGTTCTGACGCATGTTCCACGGTGACTTCGATCCCTGCTTCGGGAACTGTTCCACAGCACGCATGACGTACCCCGACGCCAGGTCCAGGATCGGCCGCTGGTCCATCTCTTCGCTCGCGTGCGGCACGCACTTCGAATAGCCGCGCTTGTCCATCTCCGTCAGCAGTCGGCAGACGTACATCGACGTGAGATCTGCTCGCAGAGTCCACGAGGCGTTGGTGTAGCCGACGCACATCGCGAAGTTCGGTACGTCGCTGATCATCATGCCCTTGTAGACGTAACGATCACCGAGGGTGACGGGTTCGCCGTCCACTTCGATCGACATCCCGCCGCACGCTTCCATCTTCAATCCTGTTGCAGTGACGATGATGTCAGCTTCGAGTTCGCGACCTGACGCGAGACGAATTCCGGTCTCGGTGAAAGTGTCGATGCGATCGGTCTCGATCGAGGCCTTGCCGGATCGGAGGGCTTTGAACAAATCGCCGTCCGGTACGACGCACAAGCGTTGATCCCAGGGATCGTAGGTGGGTGTGAAGTGAGGATCGAGTGGGATCTCTTCCGGGAGTTGGCGACTGATCGCGAGGTTCAGCAACCGCTTTGCACGCGCTGGACTGCGCCGGCACAGTTGATAGAAACTCAGGTTCACTACGATGCTCTTCCATCGAGCGATGCTGTGCGCGAGTTGATTCGGCAATACTGCGCGGATGGTGTCCGATACCTTGTCGCTGGACGGCAGAGCCAGAATGTATGTCGGTGATCGCTGGAGCATGGTGACATGGCTCGCGTCGCGCGACATCGTGGGGACCAAAGTGACTGCGGTGGCGCCGCTTCCGATCACAACGATCTTCTTGTCGGAGTAATCGAGATCCTCGGGCCAGAACTGCGGGTGCACTACGTCGCCGCTGAATGATTCACGTCCAGGGAAGTCGGGGGTGTATCCGCCTTCGTAGCTGTAGTAACCACTGCACAGATAGAGGAAGTTGCAGGTCAGGGTTTCATCTTCGTCACCGGTCGTGACAGTGACCGTCCACGTCGAGTCAGCTGACGACCATGATGCGGCCGTCACCTTCCGGTTGTACCGAATCTTCTTGTCGATCCCGTTCTCTCGCGCGGTGTCGCGCACGTACCGGAGGATCGAATCACCGTCGGCGATTGCTTTGGCATCTGTCCACGGCCGAAACGGGTAGCCGAGCGTGAACATGTCGGAATCCGATCGGATGCCAGGGTATTTGAAGAGGTCCCAGGTTCCGCCACTGTTCGCACGGGCCTCGAGGATTGCGTACGACTTGCCGGGAAGCTCGGTCTGGAGTCGATACGCAGCACCGATGCCGGACAAGCCGGCGCCGACGATCAGGACATCGAGGTGTTCGGTGCTCATCAGTTCGGACTCCGTATCGATCGTGTGGGGCCACCGGGCAGACTAAGTGTTCGATCTCCACACTACTGAACGATGCTCAGTAAGGCGAGGATGACCATGTGATCGTCGGCGGTCGGATAGCCGCACACAGTGGTTTACCTGCGGCGTCGGTGAGGCCGAGGTCTCCGTGGAGCATGCCGGAAGCGTCGGCCTCCTCGGCGATGTGCTCGGGGATCGCGTCGAGCATCAGCTTTGCGCGCCGAAACATCTCGAACGTCTGGTCATCGGATACCGTCACCCAGGACAGGTAGATGAAGCGTCCGCGAGGTGGACCCTGGATGTATGGACCGAGTAAGTCCCAGGCACCGGACTTTCGCTCCAGACTCGCTGTCAGTTCCCATCGCACTGTCTCGGTATCTCCCGGTACGAGGTCGAGGATTTCGTGTGGCTTGCCTCGGCGCTGAACGCCGACGTGGATGTTGCTGCGCTCTTCGAAGGTTGCGGTTTCGGAACACTCACGTCCGGGCAGGCTGTGACCGGTGATGATGATCTGCATATCGACATCATGCTCTGCATAGGTCGGGAGGGGTTGGCGTGGTGAGTCGTTCGGGTAGAACCTCTGTTGCGGCCGTGGTGGCGAGCATTCTGTTGTCGGGTCTCGGGTGGGGGTCAGGTGTTGCAGTGGCGACGGCGGACGAACCGGAAGTCGCGGGCGCGCTGGAGTCCTATGGCGAACTCTCGGCCGCAGTGTTTCCGGTCGGCGCCGGTGAGACGCAGCGGGTCGTCTATCGAACTCTGCGTACCGCTGACAGATGGGGAGAGTCGTCAGGGTCCGTGTTTCTGCCGGAAGGCGCCCCACCGGCGGGCGGTTGGCCCGTCATCTCCTATGCCCACGGAACTTTGGGCAGTGCGGATCAGTGTGCACCCTCGTCGACCGGATTCGGTCCGGGCGAGATCGAACCGATCGAACGCTGGTTGGAGCAGGGGTACGCGGTGGTCGCTACCGACTACTCGGGAGTTGGTACCGACGGGGTGCTGGCCTATCTCGACGGACATGCCGCCGGGGCGAATGCCGTCGACATCGTGCGGGCCGCGCACGAGTTGTACGGCAATGTGCTGAGTCCGCGGTGGATGGTCGCGGGTTTGTCCGAAGGTGGTCATGCGGCGTACTTCGCGGGACACGAGGCCACCACTCGTGCACCGGAATTGGATTTCCGCGGCTCGGTCGTTGTTGCCGGCCCCACACACATGGAAGGGCTGTTTCCGTTGGGCGGACCGCTGTTTCCCGACTTCGGCATCACCGGGCTGGTGGGATACGCGCTGTACGTTCTGGCCGGGATCGACGATCAACGACCCGAAGAGAACATTCGCGAGGTTCTCTCGCCGCAGGGGATCGAGTGGATGGAAAAGGCTCGGACACTGTGCGCCGGAGATCTCGGCCGCCACATTCGCGCCGAACGAATCCAATTGAGCTCGTTGTTTTCTCGGTCGGTATGGACGCCACGCTTCCACGATCTGTTTCGCGAGATGATGCAGGTGCCGGTCGACGGCTACGACCGTCCACTGCGCGTGGTGCAGAGCGTGTCGGACACAACGGTTCCTGTCGCCCTTACCTGGGCGCAACTGGTCGACATGCGTTCGCGGGGAACGCAGTTCGAGTATCAAGAACTCGCCGGAATCAGCCACGGTCAAACGACGGTCGCTTCGATGGACCAGACCATGGAGTTCGTCGATCGATTGATGAGGTGATGTCCTGGTGGTGTGGTTGTCCAGGGTGGCTGTTCAGCGCATACGCCGCGGACCGTAATCGTGGCCACCGTTGGCGAACCACACGATTGCCGCAATCGCGTACAGGATGCAGACCAGGAGTAGTAGGCCGCCTGCGATCCACAGCGAGATCTGACCGAGCCGTTTCACTCGATCGGACGCATACCGCGACCCGGCCATATCGCCGTCAGCCCACAGCGGATACACGTTGAAGGCGTGCGTGAAAGCGGAGAAGGAAAGCGGCCAGAAGAACAGCAGCGAGACCACTGCCCAGCCCGCATTGACGGGTGGTCGAATCGGGTGCTGAGGAACGGATTGCTGGACAGTGGGTTGATCCGGGGTGGTCATGGGGGGCTCCTGACATGAGGTGGCCCTTTCGACGCTACTGCGATGGAGCTGAAGAATCACTGAGTGTGCGCGATCAGCCGTAATGCCAGTCGCGATCCATCCGTCGGAAGTACGGAAAGAGTGTGGCCTCCTCGAAATCGAGGTGCGACTGCATATGATCCGCCAATTCGGAGATTGCGGCGTGTGCCCGATTGACCGTGGAGGATTCGGTGCTCAGCGCGAGCGACGCACGCTTGGCTTCCGACACGATCTCCCCGACAAGCTTGTGTTCTGCCTGCAGTCGTTCGACCGCAGGGGCCAACTCGGGAAAGTTCCTGGTCATTACCGGGAACATTCGTTGATCTTCGATGGTGTGGTGCAGAGTCAGCGTGTTGCAGTAGAAGTCGCAGTTGACCCGTAGTTGCCAGACGAAATCCGCGATCGTCAGATTGTCGATCATCTCGGGTATCCGAGTCAGATCGGCGGTTTCGTCCGAAAACAGTTGCAGGGCATTCTCGAGTACCTCGATATCGGCTCGCAGAGGTTCGTGAACCTGACGTAGCTGTTCGATCATCCTCAGACCGGCAACTGTTGCCGTGTTGTGCGAATGAGGGGTGTTCACGTCAGCGCAACTCGATCCCGCTCCGCGAGCATCCTCGCTACCGGCAGGACGTCCTTTGCTGCCATCTCGATACGCTCGAATACCTCGGGGTTGAGGATAGTCGTTCCGTCGAAATCACCTGAGCTGAGATAGATCCCGACCGGAGCGGTCAGCGCTTGGAAGAAAGCGAACAGTGGACGCAGGGCATGGTCCAACACGAGAGCGTGGCGGTCGCTGCCACCTGTCGCAGCAAGAATCACCGGAGTGTTGGCAAGCGCGTACTGGTCCACGAGATCGAAGAAATGCTTGAACATTCCCGTGTACGAGCCTCGGAACACCGGTGACGCCGCGATGACGATATCGGCGGACTCGACTGCTGCCAGCGCTTCGGCGGTCACTGAGTCGACGTGATCGCGATCCAGAGCAGATGCAAGACCTGGAATCAGATCCACGATTTCGAAAACTCGTGTGTCGATCTGCTCGAAGTCTCCCAAGGTTTCGACGATCAGGTCGACGAGGGCGCGAGTCTTGGAGGGTTTTTGAAGGTTGCCGACAACGGCAACAATTTTGAGCGGTGTGCTCATCGAAACTCCTATTTTTGGGACGACTTCAGTGATTCGATTTCCTTACGCACAACGGGGGCTACTTCGGTGCCGAGGATCTCGATCGCACGCAGCATGTCCTTCTGTGGCACGTTGCCGAACCCCATCTGGATCATGATGCGGTCATGATGGAACAGTTCGTACTGCGCCATCGTCTTGTCGATGATTTCCTGCGGGCCGCCGAGGAAGAACGCACCCGCGGTGGTTGCCTGCGCTTCATATGCCCTGCGCGGCATGGGAACTCCGTTTCCGCGCTGATGATGATTCTGCATCCACCCGGCCTGGAAGTACGGGTACGACGTGTCGAGTGCTGTTTGCTTCGAGGTATCGACAAATCCTGGCGAAGCAATCGAGACAGCCAGTTTCTTCGGATCGTGTCCGAACTCCGCTGCAGCCCTGCGGTATAGACCGACGAACGGTTCGAACTGTTGGTAACTTCCACCGATGATGGCCAGTGAGAGGGGCAGGCCCAGTTTCGCGGCACGGACGACAGAGGCCGGAGTACCTCCGACTGCGATCCACACCGGAATCTGACGGTCCGGGCGGGGCGTCACGTCACCGTCGATCAGTGGTGGGCGAAGTTGTCCTTCCCAGTTGATCGGGTTCTCGTCGCGCAGTTTCAGTAGTAGATCAAGCTTTTCGGCGAAGAGTTCGTTGTACTGGGACAAGTCGTACCCGAAGAGCGGAAATGACTCCGTGTACGAACCTCGGCCGGCAATGATCTCGGCACGGCCTTCGGAAAGCAGGTCGACTGTCGCGAACTGTTGGAACACACGGACGGGATCGTCGGAACTGAGTACAGTTACGGCGCTGGACAGCTTGATGTTGTCGGTAGCCTGAGCCATTGCCGCGAGCACAACTGCCGGGGCTGAGACTGCGAAGTCGGTGCGATGGTGCTCGCCGACGCCGAAGACATCGAGTCCAACCTGATCGGCAACGGTTGCCTGCTCCACCAAATGGCGAAGGTGGACACCGGGATTCATCATCGCGCCGGTAGTGGGATCTGGGGTGAGTTCACCGAAATGGTAGACGCCCAATTCGAAAGCCATGTTGTTTCTCGCTATCTGTTCGTGGGGGTGATGGAAAGCTGTCCTACGTGCGCATCGCATGCGCCGCCTTGATTGGTGTGATGTGTGGCAAGTCGGGAGGAGAAGCGTTCGAGTACCGGAAGCTCCTCGGTTTCAATGAGATCGGAGAAATATTCGGCGATCCCTCGCGTGTGTATGGCGGACGCTTTTCGAAGCGTCTTCTTGCCTGCAGGCGTCATCGATACCGTCACGACGCGTCGATCGTTGTCCGGTCTAACGCGCTCCACTAATCCGGCCTCGACCAATCGATCGACGACGCGCGTCACGCCACTGGTGGTGACCAGGACCAGTTCGGCCAGATCGCCCATTCGGATCGTGTTTCCCGGAGCTTGGTGCAGTCGGAGCAGAACGTCGTACTGGCCAAGGGTGAGTCCGGTGGTGGTTCGAAGGTCCGCCTCCATCTTGCCGAGGATGACGCTGTGGGAGACGACGAGGTCGCGCCACACACGACCACGTACGTGTTCATCAGTTGTCATCGGTGACGCCCTCCATTTATTTGCGACCGCAAGTATTGCTTACTCAAATAATACGCGTGCGACCGTCGAACTATTCCCTGCTCTTATTTGCGCTGGTAGTGAGGTATTGACTCGAACGCATGTTCGAGTATGATTTGGGGAGGGGATCGGGGGATTCAATGAGTGTCTTGTTGTCGGATGTGGTGTCTGGTTCTGCGGTGGGGTTACGCGGACGTCTGTGGCAGTTGTCTGCTGCTGAGTTGCGCGCTGCTGCTGTCGAGGCGAGTGCGGAGATTCTGCGCCTCGAAGCTGTGCGTGTGGCTGTGGTGGACGAGTTGTCGTTGCGCCCGGATGATCAGGTGATTGCCAGCCGCGGTGTGGGGTCCTGGTTGGCGGCTAACACGATGCTGCAGGTTCGGGACGGGAAGAAGATCGCCGCGTTGGGTGCGGCGTTGCGGCCGTTTCCGGCGGTGGCTGCTCGGTTCGATGGCGGGGATTGCTCGTTCGATCATGCCGTGTTGATCGTGGCGTTCTGTGAGTCACCACCGAAGGGCATGCCGGAGGAAGCGCTCCCTCGCTGTATCGATTTGTTGTTGGCTGCCGCGTCCGGAGTGGAAGCGACAACCACGAAAGTGCGGAACGTGATCGCGACGTTAGAGCGCATTTTCGAATCGGATGAGATTCCGCCCGCCGAGGATGTGGATCGGAATGAGTTGCGGATCGCGTCGACGTTGAACGGTCGGGTGGTGGTGCGTGGTGATTTCGACGCCCTCACCGGAGAAATGCTGCTGTCGGCCCTGTCGAATTTGACGATGCCCACCCCGGCACCGGATGGAACCCCGGATTCTCGGTCGGCAGCGAAGCGGACCGCGGACGGGTTCACCGAACTGATCCGCCGCTATCTCGACTGCGCCAAGACCGGAACCGACGGCGGTCAGCGGCCGCACGTGAACGTGCACATCAACGCCCGCGATCTGGCGGAGCATCGGGACTGCGCCGCCACACCAACTGATGGTGGTGGAGTGGCTGTGTCTGATCTTGATGTCGGGCACATGCCGTGGCTGGGGCCGCTCTCGGTCTCGCAGACCAGACTCCTTGGGTGCGATTGTTTCCTGTCCACGGTGCTGCTCGATGATCACGGCGCGCCCTTGGATGCGCAACCAGGGAAGAGGTTGGTCACCGCCGAACAGCGAGTGGCGTTGATTGCCCGAGACAGAGGCTGTGCGTTCCCGGGCTGCACATGCGTGCCCGCCTGGACCGATGCGCACCATATCCGGCACTGGGCGAACGGCGGGCCGACGGTGATGAACAACCTGGTCCTGCTGTGCCGTTCACATCACCGGTTGATGCACCGGAAATCAGGGTTCGTCGGGAAATGGGATATCCGTATCGGTGTCGACAACAAACCGTGGTTCATTCCGCCGCCCTCGATCGACCCGCAGCAGCAACCGAGGCCGGCGAACACCACCTTCAAAACCTGAGAGGTCAAACCTCTTTGGCGACAACAGAACACGGACCGAGCACCGCATCGAAGGGATCCTCCGATGCGGTGCCAACCGGCCGTGGAGGAGTCGAATCAGTGCTTCGAGCGCTTGTGGCGGTACATCTCCGCATCGGCCGTATCCCAAGTCTCGGAAAGGCTTTGGGTCATGGAAAAGTCGGCTCGACCGATCGAACAACAGACGTCGGCATTCCGGAACGCCTTCTCCAAACACTCGAGCAGGTAGTCGACGGCGCGCGGCTGTGTATCGGGCAGAGCGATTCCGAACTCGTCTCCGCCCAACCGTGAAACCACCGCACCAGGGTGCGCGCACGCTGCCAAGATCTTGCCGGCCCTTTGAACGTATTCGTCGCCCGCGGCGTGGCCGAGTTCGTCGTTGATGGTCTTCATGCCGTCCAGATCGACGATGATGATAGCTCCCGGATCGGCGAATTGGCGGTACCGAGTTTGCTCGGCCTCGAGGATGCGATTCCACCCGCGCCGATTGAGAAGACCTGTCAACGGGTCGGTCTCGGCATCGAGTTGCGCAGTTTCGGCCAGTCGGACTGACTGCGCGCGCTGATAGTCGACATCGAGAATGGTTCCGAGAAGTCGGCACAGGAGATTGAGGAGGGCCAGGTTGTCCTCGAGTGCGGAGTCGCCCGCACTCGGGTCGGCGCCACACAGAGTGCCGAAGAGACTGCCGTCGTTGTGGAGGATTGGGATGCTGAGGTATGCGCCAATGCCTTCCCACCTGCCATCACGGGACAGTGCGCGCACGAGCGCGCGATTCGATGAGACTGGCGGCGCATTTCCGAGTACCACCCCGCTGCACATGGTGTTTGGCCAAGCCCGGGTCTCGCCGACTTCGATGTGAAGTGGGTTGGGTGAGACGGTGAGAAAGATTTGATTGGACCCGTCGAACCGCGTGATCGACCACAGTGCCAGCGGAAGATATTCGTCGAGGTAGGACACGACCGAGCGACTTGCGTCGTCGAAATTCGTCAGAGGTGGCAAGAGTGGCAACATCGGGATGGTGCGCGTCTGGCCGTGCGGCATTTTGACCTCCTGATCGACCCTAGGATTCTGTCGATGTTCAGGCTCTTGGTCCCGCGTGCGACATATCTTCCACGAACAGTCTGCCTCGAGAATCCTCGCGATTGCTGAAAGTGTGCTGTGATTCTTCCGACCGCGGGGCCGTTGATTCTTTGGTGGCCAGCTAATCTTCCGGTATGGAGCTGGCGCGTGGAGCGAACACAGTCGTTGAGGGAACTTCGCTGAAGGTGGCGGTGAACGGTAGCGCCCCGGGCACGGTAGACCTGATGGTGTTCCAGCTCGACGAACGGAACAAAGTACGGGACGACGCAGATTTTGTCTTCTTCAATCAGCCGGTCTCACCCGAAGGCGCGGTGCGCTTGGAGTCCGGCGGCGTCATCGAAATCGACATTGCGAGGTTGCCCGCTGACATCCATCAGCTGAGTGTTGCCGTGGCACTTGATGCGGCGGCAAACGGAACCCTGTCTGCTGTCGGGGGCCTTGGTGTCGTGGTGGAGCAGGTTGGTTCCACCGCCATCGTGGCTCAGGCTTTGGGGTTGACGAGTGAGAGGGCAGCGGTTCTCGTCGAGATCTATCGCCGCGGCGCGGGCTGGAAGCTGCGAAACGTGTCAGCTGGCTGGGACAGCGGATTGGCGGACCTGGTAACAGCATTCGGAGTGTCGGTCGACGAGGAACCGCCGGCTCGACCCGCCGGCTCTGCTGAAACGACAGACGGCATTCGGACCGTGCCCGACGAAGCCAAACTCTCCATGGTGAAGCGGGAGAAGCTGGACCTCCGAAAGCGCGAAGTGGCCAAGGTCCTGCTGACGAAGGGTGGCAACGGAATTCGGGCACGGGTGGTCCTGGTGATCGACAAAACCGGAAGTATGGCCAAGCAGTACCGCACCAGAGTGGTGCATCGTGTTGTCGAACGCATGATTCCCGTTGCGATCCAACTCGATGACGACGGCAAGCTGGAGCCGTACTTGTATGCAGTCAGCTTCGTCAAACTCCCCGAGATCTCTGTCCATGACGCGGAAGAGTGGTCGGATACCTACCTGCACTTGCGCGGCTCGCACGGCGGATTCAACTACGACAAGATCGGCGCCGCAAATCGTGAAGTGCCGATCATGACTGAGATTCTTTCCGGCCTGACACGTGGTTCGGCGCCGACGCTCGTCCTGTTCTTCACCGACGGTGGCTTCAGCGAGCGCAAGGAAATCACGAAATTGATGCGCGAAGCGTCTGGGCTCCCGGCCTTTTGGCAGTTCGTCGGAATCGGCAAGGCCAACTACGGAGTGCTGGAGAAGCTCGACGACCTCGACGGCAGGGTGGTCGACAATGCCGGATTCTTCGCGCTGGACGACATCGACACCGTCGACGACGCCCAGTTGTACACCCGTTTGCTGAGTGAATTCCCGGATTGGCACAAGGCAGCTGTAGCCGCGGGCATCACAACGCCGTGATTTAGCTGGTCGAAACCAACTGCAGTGCATTCTCTTTCAAGAATTCGTCGATGTGCGCCCAGGTGGAGTCTCTCGCGGTGGGGCCGGCAACGAGCCCGAGGTGACTTCCCGGCGCCTTCTCGAACCGGACCGACGGCGCTCCGGTGAGGACCGACGTGATCGCTTCCACCGAAGCGATGGGTGCAATCACGTCAGTGGTGCCGCCGACCGCGAGAACGGGAACGCTCAGAGCTGACAGTTTGATCTCGCGTCCGGCAAGCGTGACGGCGTCGTTGTAGAGATTGTTGCCGAGCATGAGTTGTTCGCAGATCTGCTGAAAAGCCTTGCCAGGGTATCCAGGCATGGC
The DNA here is from genome assembly GCF_040546695.1 of Rhodococcus sp. OAS809. Taxonomy (NCBI): domain Bacteria; kingdom Bacillati; phylum Actinomycetota; class Actinomycetes; order Mycobacteriales; family Nocardiaceae; genus Rhodococcus; species Rhodococcus sp. OAS809. Next base: position 5,306,138 of record NZ_JBEPOI010000002.1, read on the forward strand.
TGCCATGAACTTGTCTATCGATTCCATGCGAGCCAGTGTCTCGGTGTTGTGGAGGTTGCGCATGATGAACCATGGCTTGAGAACTTCGCGCTGCAACGCCGTCACCTTGTAACTCGCCTGAACGAGTGGAGCAGGTAGTCCGCCGACAAGATTGGTCGCGGACGTGAGTGGGGTGTCGCCCGTGTATTTGCCGATCAGCCTCAAGGGGCTGATAGCGGGAATCTTCGTGTAATCGATTGGCGTTCCGATTGCCGTGATCGATGCGATCGGCAGGTCGGAGTGAGCGGAGCCCGTGAGCAGAGACATGGTCCCGCCGAGGCTCCACCCGATCAGCGAAACCGGTGCGCCGTCATGTAGGTCCGAGATCGTACGGATCGCTTCCGGGATGATGTCGTCGACCCAGGCCTCGAAACCCATCCCGCGGTCGGAGTACCGCATGGTCCCGTAGTCGAGGAGGTAGGGCGTGTTCGCCCCATCCAGTAGGTGCGCGGCGAGGCTTTGGCCCGCACGAAGGTCGTAACAGTCGGCTGAAACCGCGAGGGGCGGTACGAGGAGAACCGGATTACCTCTTGGCCTCCACAATGCGCCGAAGCGATACAGATCGCGGTGTGGACCTTCGCTGATCAGTACGGACGGGGTGCGTTCGGTCTTCTCGACACCGTCGCCGAACGAGAGTCCCCATGCATTGCGTGCTGCGGTGTCCAGCGTCGGACGCCACGTCGCGATCAAACCACTGATATCGAGCACTGGTTCCCCTCGGAGTCGAATCGGCGGACGGCCGAGTCAGCCGCGCTCGGTGTATGTTACCTGCCTTCACATACATCGATCTCGGGGGTGTAAAAACCCAGCTCGGCAACGGAGCCACCGTGCCGAGCTGGGCTGATCGGGGTGATATGGCAGTGATCGGGTGGGGACGATCAGGCGGGGACGATCAAGCCGGTCGAGGCTGTGGCCGTCGCGTATCGCTGTGCAACGTCTTCCCAGTTGATGACGTTCCAGTAGGCCTTCACGTAGTCGGCCTTGACGTTCTTGTACTGCAGGTAGAAAGCGTGCTCCCACATGTCGAGCATGAGCAACGGAACGATACCGATGCTGATGTTGCCTTGCTGGTCGGTGAGCTGCTCGATGACCAGGCGCTGCCCGACCGTGTCGTAGGCCAGTACCGCCCAGCCGGACCCCTGCAAAGTGGTTGCTACAGCGGAGAAGTGGTTGACGAATGCGTCGAAGGTGCCGAAGTGCTCGTCGATTGCGGCTGCCAACTCGCCCTCTGGCCGCTCACCGCCGTTGGGGGAGAGGTTCTTCCAGAAGATGGAGTGATTGGTGTGGCCGCCGAGGTGGAAGGCGAGGTTCTTGCTGAGCAGCGGCGCCTTCGCGGTGATCGTGCCGTCTTCGCGCGCAGCAGCCAACTGCTCGATTGCGCTGTTGGCGCCCGCCACGTACGTGGCGTGGTGCTTGCTGTGGTGCAGTTCCATGATCTCGCCGGAGATGTGCGGTTCGAGAGCGGCGTAGTCGTAATCCAGTTCGGGGAGAACGTATTCAGTCATGTGACATGCCTTCCTTTGAGGAAATGTTGTGAGTCGAGAGATTTCGATAGGTTCGATTGTGATAGACGAGCGGCGCTGACATGTGCTGCGGATCGATGACGTCGACGACGCGTGCAGTGACGATCACTGCGGCGCCACATGTAGTGGCATTCAAGGGAACCGCACGCAGGGCGTGGCCTGTCCCATGTAGGAACGGTTCACCCGTCGAGAGAAACGACCAGGGCATATCGTCTCCGAAGCGCACAGCGCCGCGGGTTGCGAACGTGGAAGCCAGTCGTTCGTTCGCCGAATTTGCCAGGTGAACAACAAAACTGCGGGCGGAAGCGATGACGCTCGCAGAGCCTCGCAACGACTGCAGTGAAAACGCCAGAACTGCAGGATCGGCGCTGATCGAGATCACCGACGATGACGTGATGCCGGCCGGGCCGTCATCGCCCGTTGCGGTGATGATCGAGACGCCGGCGGGATGGTTCCGGAACGCCTCGACGAAGGAGTTTCGGATGGACGGCTCCGCATCAACAGAGTCATCCGAAACAGATTGGGTGCCAACCAGTTTTGTGGTCACTCCTCGCCCCTCTTCTGTCTCGGGTTTTGCTGCCGTTGCACTGTCTTGTGCAATACCGACGTTAAAACCTCGAGTGCAGTTGAGGTCAAGATGCTGTGGCGGACCTCACCGTCCGAGCTTGGCTGCCAGACGTTCCATGTATCCGACAACCTCGTCGGGGCTCTTGTCCGGAGTGCCGAACATTGCTTCGGTGACACCGATGTCTGCCCAGTGGGCGAGCTTCTCCGAATCGGGTTTGCCTGCCAGGACGGTTATTTCAGGCTCGCCGACTCTACCTGCTTCGGCCCAGATCTTTCGGAGCAGTTCCACGTTTCCGTCGATCTCCTGCTCGATGGGTGTGGTGATCCACCCGTCGGCAGACTTTGCGATCCACTTGAAAGTCTTCTCGTTGCCGCCGCCGCCCAAGAGGATGGGAGGACGGGGCTTCTGAACTGGTTTGGGCCACGCCCAGCTGGGTCCGTACTTCACGAATTGGCCGTCGTACGACGCTTCTTCCTTCGACCACAGTTCGCCCATGGCTTCGAGATACTCGCGGAGTGCGGTCCGGCGTTTGTTGGGCGGTACGCCGTGGTCGGCGAGTTCCTCTGCATTCCAGCCGAATCCGACGCCGAAGACCACGCGTCCGCCGGAAAGATGGTCCAGCGATGCGATGGTTTTCGCGAGAGTGATCGGATCGTGTTCGAGGGGGAGGGCCACGGAGGTGCCCAATCGGATGGTGTTCGTGACCGACGCGGCGGTGCCGAGGGCAACCCAGGGGTCGAGTGTGCGCATGTAACGGTCGTCGGGCAATTCGGCCGACTGGGTTCCGGGGTGATCGGAATCCCTCGAGACGGGGATGTGAGTGTGCTCCGGAACGTAAAAGGCGTCGAATCCATTCGCCTCCGCAGCCTTTGCTGCATCGGCAGGGCGGATGCCGCGATCACTGGTGAACAGGCTGAGTCCGTAGCGCACTGGTTCTCCTTCGATGGTCCGTCGAAAAACTGTAACCTGTTGCATCTTCGTTCGGATAGGTTTCCAGCCCAGTAAATCGATTGCCGACGTGACCGGGGACGTGGTGAACTCGGGCGGACTTTGTTGTGGGTCGAGAAGTGGATGCAGTAGAGGTGGATGCAGTAGTGATGGATGCAGCGGAGATGAATCGGTTGTCGTGGAATGCGGCGACCGTCGCTCACAACAGTCACAAAGGAGACCAGGCACAGTTCTTTCGCAACGGCGGGTCGACCTTGTATCCGGAAGAACTGGCGCTGCTCGGCGAGATCGACGGCTCCTCGATTCTTCATCTGCAGTGCAATTCCGGTCAGGATTCGTTGAGTTTGGCCGCTCTCGGTGCCGCGGTGACCGGCGTCGACATCGCGGATTCCGCGATCGACTTCGCCCGAACCTTGTCCGCGGAATCCGGAATTGCCGCCGATTTCGAGCGTGCCGATGTATCTGCGTGGCTCCGCGCTGCTGCCGCTGGCCAGAGAAAGTTCGACCGAGTCTTTTCTTCGTACGGAACGGTGATCTGGTTACCCGATCTCGACGAGTGGGCCGAGGGGATTGCCGGTGTTCTCGCGCCGAACGGTCGATTCGTTCTGGTGGAGTTTCATCCGTTTGCCATGTGTTTCGACGAGAAGTGGTCGCTGACATACCCGTACGGAGGCGGGACTCCCGTGACCGAACCCCGTGGCGTGGGCGACTACGTGGCAGATTCGGCCGATCTCGTCTTGCCAGGCGCTGAGGGAAAAGGAGTCGAGAACTTCGAAAATCCTTTCCCCTCATGTGAATTCAACTGGTCCATTTCCGAGGTGCTAGGAACTTTGCGGCGCGCCGGATTGACGCTCGAGTCTTTCGACGAGTACCCGTACGCCAACGGTTGGCAAGGATTCGAGGAGATGGCTGAACTCGGCGGCAAGCGTTGGGGAGTCCCGGCCGGACGACCCGAGATCCCGCTCATGTATTCGCTGTCGGTTCGCTTGGCCGACTGACGCCTATTTCCCCCGCATTTGCGGGTAATTGCAGACACAGGTAGTAATTACCCCCATGCCCTCGACGCCACTGACACGACGCATCGCCGTCGACCTGTGCCGTCTTGGTGCCAACTGCTGTTGCTGTTGATTCCTTCCGACTCTCCTGAGTGAGAATGGCGCCGCTCTGTGCGCCTTCGCCCCTGCATATGCGCCCGTTGCTGCATGTGTGCCGGAATTTTCCGTACGTCGAGGAAGAACAGCGATGTCGACTCCTGTCGAAGCAATAGAACCAACATCAGTCACGGAACCGAACCGTGAGCCGCGTCGGCCGTGGACTTCGAGTGCGACCACTGTCGGACTGCCGGTGCTTTCCGTGATCGCATTCTTGGCCCTGTGGCAGGTCGCTGCCGCGAGCGGCACCTGGAGTGAGACCTTCGTGCCGTTCCCGAGCACGGTCTGGCATGCCTTCGTCAACACGATGACCACGCACGACGGAGTGCGCGGCTACCAGGGCTACCTGCTCTGGGAGCACCTCTACATGACGCTGCGACGGGTGCTGGTCGGTGTGATCATCGGCGTCGGATTGGGCGTGATCCTCGGTTTGGCCATGGGATCGGTGACATGGCTGCGGAGCCTGCTCGAACCGTGGTTGACGTTCCTGCGCGCACTGCCGCCCCTGGCGTATTTCTTCCTGCTGGTGATCTGGCTGGGAATCGACGAGGCGCCGAAGATTACATTGCTGGCGCTCGCTGCTCTTCCGCCGGCAGCGGTGGCCACCACAGCTGCTGTGGTCGCGGCGCCGGTCGGACTGGTCGAAGCGGCCAGGGCCCTGGGAGCCTCACGGGCGCAAGTGATCCGGGACGTCGTCGTCCCGTCGGCCTTACCGGAAACTTTCACGGGCATTCGGCTGTCGGTAGGTATGGCGTACTCGTCGGTGGTCGCGGCCGAACTGTTCAACGGCATCCCCGGAATTGGCGGAATGGTCAAGGATGCAAGCAATTACAACAACACACCGGTCGTGCTGGTGGGGATCTTTGCCATCGGATTCTCCGGCCTGATCATCGACGGACTGCTGCGGGCTGCAGAGCGCCGCGCCGTTCCCTGGAGGGGAAAAGTATGACTGACAATCAGAAACACGCCAGCAGCAATCTGAAGCGCAGCAGTAATTCGACGCCCAATGAAGGAAGGGCTGCCCGGACGGCGTTCACGGTGCTGATCGGCGTCCTTGCCCTTGTTCTCGGTGCGTGCTCGGTGGATCATTCGGGCCAGGATTCGTCCAAGGAAACGATCCGTATCGCTTACCAGTCGTTCCCGAGCGGCGACTTGATAGTCAAGAACAATCGCTGGCTCGAAGACGCACTGCCCGAGTACAACGTGAAGTGGACGAAGTTCGATTCGGGAGCCGACATCAACACCGCCTTCATCGCCGGTGAAATCGATTTCGGCGCAATCGGTTCGAGCCCGGTTGCTCGTGGCCTCTCGGCACCGCTGAACATTCCGTATCAGGTCGCGTTTGTTCTGGACGTGGCCGGCGACAACGAAGCCCTGGTGGCGCGCAACGCAACCGGAATCAAGACCGTCGCAGATCTGCGCGGCAAGAAAGTGGCCACGGCATTCGCCTCGACCGCGCACTACAGTCTGCTGGCAGCGCTGAACCAGGCCGGACTCAGTGCCGACGACGTCCAATTGGTGGATCTCCAGCCGCAAGCATCCCTCGCAGCCTGGCAGCGCGGTGACATCGATGCCGTCTACACCTGGCTGCCCACGCTCGACGAACTCCGTAAGGACGGAACACAGTTGATCGCCAGCCGTGAGCTCGCGACAGCAGGGAAGCCGACACTCGATCTTGGTGTGGTGTCGACTGCGTTTGCCAAGGATCACCCCGAGATCGTCGACACCTGGCGCCAGGTTCAGGCCCGCGCGCTCACGACGATCGCCACTGATCCGAACGCGGCAGCGGAAGCTGTTGCCGCACAATTAGGCGCCTCGAAGGACGACGCGGCAGCGCAGTTGAAACAGGGTGTGTTCCTCACTCCGGAGCAGATCTCCTCGCCGGAATGGTTGGGCACCGAGGGCGCTCCCGGGAATCTGGCAGTGAACCTGCAGAGTGCAGCGCAATTCCTGGCCGAGCAGAAGCAGATCGACAGTGTGCCTGATCTGGCGGTCTTTCAGAATGCTCTCTATGTGAAGGGGCTTCCCGATGTCCTTGACCAGTAGCGTGACCGCACAGCAGGCCTCGGGAGGATTCGCTGCCGACCGCCCGGGCGCGATCCGAATCGACACCGTCTCGCACAGGTACGGCCACGGTCGAGAGTCCGTCACGGCACTCGGGCCCGTATCGATCGACGTCACACCTGGTGAGTTTCTGGTTCTCGTCGGAGCGTCGGGTTGCGGCAAGAGCACATTGCTGCGGCTGATCGCGGGTTTCGAAAGTCCTTCCAGTGGAACGGTTCAGGTCTCCGGATCCGACCCGATTCCCGGGTCGAGTGCGGGAGTGGTGTTTCAGCAGCCACGGCTCTTTCCGTGGAAATCGGTGGGCGGCAACATCGATCTGGCACTCAAATACGCCGGCGTTGCGAAGAGCGAACGCGGGCAAAGGCGTGACGAGCTTCTCGACCGCGTCGGTCTGGTCGGCACTGCGGACCGGCGTATCTGGGAAATCTCCGGCGGGCAGCAGCAGCGGGTGGCAATTGCTCGTGCCTTGGCGGCCGAAACGTCGTTGCTCCTGTTGGACGAACCCTTTGCCGCGCTGGACGCCCTCACTCGCGAGCGTCTGCAGGAGGACCTGCGCAGTGTCAGTGCCGAATCGGGGCGAACAAGTGTCTTCGTCACTCACAGTGCCGACGAGGCGGCCTTTCTCGGCTCCCGCGTCGTAGTTCTGACAAGCCGACCGGGCAAGGTCGCGCTCGACCTGAAAATCGATCTGCCACGAACCGGCGTCGATCCCGACGATCTCCGAGGCTCACCCGAATACGCGGCATTCCGAGCCGAAGTCGGCCATGCGGTCAAGGTTGCAGCTGCAGCGTAGGTACCCTGCGCGTCGACTACCAGGTGGCCGCGTCGATAATAGGAAGGAGAACGTGCAGGACACGACGAACAAGGAGTGGTCATGGCAACTGAGGTGGAGTCCGGTGACCTCGTGCAGGCAGCCGGCCATGCGGGTCCGTGGACGGTAGTCGAAGTTCGCCAGGGGATGGCGCTGCTCGAACACAGTGACGGGCACAGGTTGTCGCGTCGAACGACGACGTTGACCGTCGTCCGCAAGGGCTCGGGCAAGAAGGCAACGGCCGTCGAAGACGGGAACGACGAAAACGGATCGCCAACTCTGTTCGACTGAAACCGCAGCTCGACTGAAACCGCAGCTCGACTGAAACCGCAGCTCGACTGATCTTCCGTCAGTTCGAGACGGCGTCAGCTGGAGAAAATGTCGTCTACGCGTTTGTCGAAGTATTCGGCGATTCGGAACGCCAGTGACAGACGCGGGTCGAAGTGTCCCTTCTCGATCGAGATGACGGTCTGGCGTGTGATGCCGAGCGCGTCGGCGCACGCTTGCTGTGACAATCCGGCTGCCGTACGAAGTTCTTGAAGGTTGTTGCGCATCAGATCTTGTCAGATCTCGATTGTGGGGTGCGGTCCCTCGACACTGCCCAGTACCGGATTCCGAAGTCGGCCAGCCCGAGGGCTGTAAACATTACGAGCGGCAGTTCGGGAGCGCCGAAGACATTGTGCGCGATCAGCGCGATCCCCATGGCAGTGATCAAGTCGGTGAACGCGCCGAAGCCGGCCTTGCGACTCCATTCTGTTTCGACGGTGTCCTCGGGGTAGGCGGGGGCCTTGTCGTTCTCCGATGAAAAAAGGGCCCACGCCGACCCGATACAAGCCGGTGCCATGACGATTGCGAAGACGATGAAGGCCAACGTCTTCCGATCATCGGCGGTCAATGCTGCGAAAAAGCTGAAGGCTAGCGTTGCTGCGACGCCGATACCGATGATCAGGCTCCACCGTGCCGTGGTGCTCATGAAGCCTCCCAGGTGTAAGAGTTCTTTGACATGCCTGAGCGTAGGTCTACGTGCGCTGGATGTCAAAGAACTCTTACATCGCGCTGAGGGTCAAGCGACCCCGAAAGGCGCTGCGTATGAAAACTTCCCCGTCTGATCGGGGCGGTGCGTGGTGAGGGTCCTGATCTGAAAGTGCTCGCCCCACTCGGCTTCCGGAGACTCGATCCCGGCGTCCGTGCTGGTGACGAACCCGAACTGCGGGTAGTACTCGGTGCTGCCCAGGAGGGCGAGCAGTGGCACGTCCAGAGCGTCGGACGCACCGATCACCGCGTGCATCAGCGCCGAACCGACGCCGCTGCGTTGGTTGTCCGGTGTGACTGCCAACGGGCCGAGGCCAACCGCCTCAACGGGACCGACCCATCCGCGTGTTCCGATCACGAAACCAACGATCTCATCACCGGCGACGGCGACAAGGGACAACTTCGGTAAGTAGTCGTTCGAGGCGAAGAGCTGACGTGTCAGTTCGATCTCGTAGGGAGACTCGCCGGGCGGCGCTTGGTCGGCAAACGCCGCCCCGAGCAGTGAATAGATTGCGTCACGGTCGGAAGAAGTTTCGCGGCGGATGTACATGGCCACGAAACTACCCGCTTCATCTCCGATCGTGCTCCTCGTTTTCGGCCTGACGTGCCACTCGCTTTTCGTAGTCCGCACGCCCGTTCGGATCTACCGATGTCAGCGCGCGGCGATCGTCGATCACCCGGCGTCCGATGTTTATCATCCATTCGGGTACTGCAGCGTCGATGAGGTCCCAGCCCGCAAGGTAACGCGGAACAGTAGTTTCGGCTCGCCGGTGCGCGACCGTGTCGACGACAGCTTTGGCCACGACCTCGGGTTCAACCGTCGGCATGCCCTTTCCGAGTGGCACACCGGAGGAGAGCCCGGTGCGCACCGCGCTGGGCAGGATGGCGCTGACGCTGACGCCGGAATCTGCGAATTCGACACGAGCAGAGGCGGAAAGGCCCACCGCACCGAACTTGCTTGCGTTGTACACGGCCATTCCTGGCACCGGTAGCTTGCCTGCCATGGATGCGATGTTGACGACGTGGCCGCGTCGCCGATCCACCATGCCGGGAAGCACGGTGCGCATCCCGTGAATCGGGCCCCAGACATTGACGTCGAGGGTTACTCGACTGGTGGCGTCGGACTCGTCGAGGAAGCTGCCGAGCGGCATCACGCCCGCATTGTTGACCAGAATGTCGATGTGACCGAATTCGCCGATCACTGTGGAGACGAACACATCCCAGGATTCGCGTGAGGTGACGTCCAGAGCGTACCCGCGGGCCCGTGCGCCGATGGATGCGGCGGTGTCGACGGCCGTCTCCTCGTCGAGGTCGCCGACGCAGACGAGTGCGCCGCGAGCTGCGAACAACTCCGCTGTGGCCCGGCCGATTCCGCGGCCACCTCCGGAGATGACGACGACTGCTCCGTCGAGATCGATCGGCGGGTAGGTGGTGCCGAAAAGGCTCATGTGGTGTACTCCGGTTCGGGGGTGGTGGTGGGCTCAGCGGGGGTGTCGTCTGACGCAGGGTTGTCGGACAGCGTGTGGTTGTAGGCGTATGGATCGAAGGCCCGTAGCCGTCGACGCATGGCTCCTGACGACCACGGCCAGTTGAAGCTGTTGCGGCCGTTGACGTCGAAGAAATAGCTTTCGCAACCACCGGCGTTGTAGACCGTGGTACCCAATGCCTCCTGAACTTGAGAGTTGAAGGCTGCCTGTACTTCCGGGCGCACGTCGATGGTTCTCCAGCCGTGCCGACGAGCGTGGCCGATCGCCTGTGCCACATAGTTCAGTTGGGCTTCCAGAATCATGAAGGCCGACGTGTGCCCGGTGCCGAGGCTCGGGCCCAGCAGAATGAACGCGTTGGGGAATCCGCTGACGGCGGAACCGAAGTACGCCCGCGGGCTTCCCTGCCAATGATCGTCGAGTGATCGACCTTCTCCGTCGAATACCTTTGATGCGATGGGCATGTCGAGGATGTGGAAGCCGGTTCCGAAGATGATGGCGTCCACTTCCGATTCCACTCCGTCGGCGCCGATCACGGTGTTGCCGTGGATCTCTTCGACTGCGTTGGCATGGACGGTCACGTTGGGTCTGCCGAGGGCCGGGTAGTACGAGTTCGACATGAGTAGTCGCTTGCAACCGAGGGTGTAGTCGGGAGTCAGCGCCTTGCGTAGCTTCGGATCGCGCACCTGCAAGCGCAATTGGGCCGACCCGAGTTTCTGCACGATACGCAGGATCCACGGATTGCGGAACCCCAATCCAAGCGCTTCCATGATTCCGTATTCGATGCTGCGTAGAGCCTTGTGCGCTCCCGGTACGAATCGCATGACGGACCTTTCGATCCGCGGTACGTAGTGATCGGGTTTGGGAAGGACCCATTGAGCGGTGCGTTGGTAAAGGTGAAGGGCGGACACGTCGGAGACGATGCGCGGCACGAATTGGACTGCGGAAGCGCCGGTACCTACGACGGCGACGCGCTTTCCGGTCAAGTCGTAGTCGTGATTCCACTGCGAGGAATGAAACACCTCGCCCTCGAACGTTTCCAGCCCGGGAATCGCCGGCGTCAGGGGTTCGTTCCACGGGCCGGCGGCGGCTATCACGAAACGAGCAGTGAGTTCACCGCTGGAAGTTGTGATCTTCCAGAGTGATTGCGATGCGTCCCACTGTGCGGAGAGCATTTCTACCCCGAAGCGAACGTGCTTGTCGACCCCGTGGCGGACGGCCGTGTCCTCGATGTACTCGCGGATCTCAGGCTGCTCCGCGAACAGTCGGGTCCAATCCGGATTGGCGGCAAAGGAATACGAGTACAGGCCGGACGGGACGTCGCAGGCACAACCGGGATAGGTGTTGGCGCGCCAGGTGCCGCCGAGGGAGTCCGCTTTCTCGAGCAGGACAAAATTGTCGATCCCGAGGCGCTGCAGGTGAATTGCTGCACCGATCCCGGAGATCCCGCCACCGATGATCACGACCTCGAAGTGGTCAGTTCTGTTGTTCACTGAGTCTGCGCTTTCACTGGTGGGACGGGGTGGAGTGGAACGGGCGCGCATCGAGTTCGCGTTTCACGCTCGCACGTGTTGTACGTAGGGATGATTCGAAGGTGGCGAGCCGCCGTCGGCCGTCCATGAAGTTGGCGCCCATGACGGCGAGATCGTCGTCGGTGGCGTCTATGCGCAAGACCCTGGTTCCCGCAGCGCGCACCAGTTCGATTTCCCGGTCGAGGCCCTTGGACATGGAGTTCCGCAGGGCGCCGCGTTCGATACGGGCGGCGCCGCGCGCCGGCTTCAGTGTTCGAGATGCCATGGGCGCCAGTACAACCAGCTCGTCGAGTTCGAGGGGGAGCAGGAGGTCTACCGATGCCGTGGACGCCGCGCCGCCGTCGATGTACCTGACGCCGTCGATGGTGACAGGTGGGAACCAGCCGGGAATCGCCCAAGACGCTCGAAGCGCTTCACCGACTGTCGCTTTCGGAGCCCCCTGTGCCCCGAACGCGACCCGTCGCCCGGTTCTGTAGTCCATGGATACCATGTACGCGCACGGATGTGGGAGCCACGAATCGCCAGGGGCAAGAGATTCGGCGAGCGTGGTGAGCCAGGACGGGTCGCCGCCACCACGCGGTGCGATACCGCTCATCCGGCTCAGAACGGGAAGATCTCGACGCGTCACCAGTCGTGGATTGCCGATCCCCAAACTCGGAAGTGGCGGGATTCTTCCGGGCGCCGATGCTGTGTGGGCGAGGAGTTCGGGACGTGCGGCGGGCTCTCCGAGTTGCATGGCTACCAACTCGTCGACGCCGACTCCGCTGCCGAGCATTGTCACGAACTCGGCTCCGGCGGACGTGCCGATGATGGCGGTGGCTTCGCGGGGATCCCAGTCGAGGGCGTCCCGAACCGAGGCGAGGGCAGCAACGGTCCAGGCGAAGCCGAGGGTGCCGCCGCATCCGATTGCCAATCCCCGTCTAGGCGCGCTGTGTCGTCCGGACCCGGGCGCGGTGGTGCCGGTCACTTCTGAAGTCATATTTCGGAGACTATCAGTATCTGAATAACGTGGGTACCCCAAATTTGGGTTTCGGGAGTGCGCCTGCGGTGCGCTTCCGGTATTCGGCTACCGTTGGAATCTCGATACTCAGAACCGCGAGGAGGTTCCGATGGCGCGATTGACCAGGCAGGAAGCGCAGGCGATGACCCGCGAGACCTTGTTGGCGACGGCCGTCGAACATTTCCTCGATCGCGGGTACGCCGCCGCGTCGCTCGATCAGATCGCTGAGGATGCCGGTTATTCCAAAGGTGCGGTGTACTCGAACTTCAAGAACAAGGACGAGTTGTGCGCCGAGGTGCTCGGCCGAATCAGGTTGACCAAGGTCGGCGAGATCACCTCACAGCTCGGAGCCAATTCGACGCTCGACGACGCGGTGGCCGAGTTCGCGCGATGGGCCGAGCGAACCATCGGGGACAAGAGATGGACGTTGCTCGAAGTCGAGTTCTCGGTGCGATCGCGGCACAGCGAAGAGATCCGCGAAAAGATCGCGACGGGTGCCGATCAGGTGCGCGGACTGATTGCCGGAGTGGTGCAACATCTTGCCGAGTCCAACGGCGTGACGCCGGCACTGGACCCGAACGCCGCGGCACTGCGCATACTCAGCGTCGGAATCGGTTTGGGGCTACAGCGTGCGATCAGCCCTGAGCTGCCGGTTGATCCGCTGGTGGATACGTTGCGGGAGATTTTGCTGGGTGGGTGAGTAGAACGCGGAGCATTCCGCCGATCTCGGCGACGGCGGTGCGCGAACCCACGCTCGGTCCCAGAACGTTGACGAAGCCGTGGATGAACCCGCGATAGCGTCGATCGGTCACGTGAACACCGTTGTCGCGCAATCGAGCTGCGTAGGCTTCGCCTTCGTCCCGGAGTGGATCGAATCCCGCCGTGATCACGATGGCCGGCGGCAGTCCGGTCGCGTCGGGGGCGCGTAGCGGCGACACCATCGGATCGAGTCGATCGGCATTGCTGCCGAGGAAGCTGGACTCGTAGAAGTTCATGTTGGCCTCGGTCAGGAAGAAACCTTCACCGAACGTCGTTCGCGAGGGGGCCTTCTCGTGAAAGTCGGTCGCGGGGTAGATCAACAGCTGCGCCGCCGGTGGGGTCTTGCCGTCGTCGCGGGCACGCAGCGCGACCGTTGCGGAAAGATGCCCGCCCGCGCTGTCGCCCCCGACAGCGATGCGCGTCGGGTCTGCGCAGAACTCGTCGGCGCGGTCGACGATATCGAGGTAGGCGGCGTAGGCATCGTGTACCGGTGTGGGGAAAGCGAATTCGGGTGAGAGCCGGTAGTCGACCGAGATGACCCGTGCGCCGGAGGTTTCGGCCAACAGGCGGCACGGGGCATCGTGGGATTCGATGCTGCCCTGTACCCACCCGCCGCCGTGGAAGTAGACGAGCAGAGCGCCGGTGTCGGCTGTCGGGACGTAGAGCCGGGCGCGAAGCGGGCCGTCGGCACCCGAAACGGAGATCTCCTCGGTGTGGACGGGCGTGGGCCTGCCGCCCATCATGATCGCGGTTCGGGTGAGATTGGCGCGAGCAGCGGCGAGTGACTGGGGATCGGTTGAATGCGAGGGGAGTGGCCGCGTCTTCGCGAGCGTGAGCAGAAGGTGTGCGTCGGCGTCGAGCGTGTTGCCCTCGATGACGACGGGTGGTCCGGTGATTCGACGTTTCACCGCGCTGGGCAGTGCGAATGCGGCTGCCACCAAGGATGCTTCGGCGCGATCTCGAATGCTGCGGCTGCTGGCCTGCTTCACGGATTCCGACACGTGGCGCAGACTACCAAGCATGACTACTGCGGCACTGTCGATCACGCAGATCGAGAACACACATCTGGTTCGGTGCGGTCACGCCAATTGGGTCCTGGTCGAAGAGGGGTCCGATCTGACCTTGATCGACGGCGGATATCCGGCCAACGGCACCGACGTCGAACGCTCGATCGAACAGATCGGTCACCAGCTCGGGGATGTTCGGGCAATTCTCGTCACTCACGCGCACATCGATCACATCGGTGGGATCGCGGACATCGTGACTCGGCTCGAGGTTCCGGTCCTGATGGATCCGTTGGAAGTGCCGCATGCGAAGAGGGAGTATCTGCAACAGTTGTCGCCGGCCGGAGTTCCGTTGCTGTTGTGGCGGCGAGGTGCTCCGAAATGGCTTCGCGACGTGATCGGAGTCGGCGCGTTGAAAGGTGCGGAACTGCCTCGGGCACAGTCCTTTGCGTCCGGTGGTGCGCTGGACGTTCCCGGTCGGATCGTGCCGATTCCCACTCATGGGCATACCGACGGCCACAGCGCTTACCTTGTTCCCGACGCAGGAGTGATCGCGTCGGGTGACGCTCTGGTGACCGGACACGCGACGTCGAGCGTCGCCGGACCACAGTTTCTGGTGTGCCCCTTCAATCATGACCGTGAAGCGACCGACCAGGCGTTGGACAATATCGCCGCTGCACCTGCCGGCGTGCTGTTTCCCGGACACGGTCCGGTTTACGAGGGCAGCATGACTGCCGCGGTCGAACAGGCCCGAGCGGGTCGGACAAGGATGCGTCCATGACTACTGTCGAAACGGTCGACGAAGGTGCGGTGCACGGTTTCCTTCATCGACCTGCTTCTGTGTCCTTCGCGTCGCCCGTCGCCACGCTTGCACTGACTCACGGCGCAGGAAGTAACTGCGACACCGTGCTGTTCGCGTGCTGTTGCCGACGGCTTTGCTGCGGCAGGAGTGCAAGTTCTGCGCTTCGATCTCGCGTTTCGGGTGCGTCGAGCTTCGGGGCCTCCGCATCCGTCGCGTGCTGCAGAGGATCGCGCGGGCATTGCCGAGGTGATTGCTGCTCTTCGCAAGGACTACTCGGTGACCGGACCCGTTCTGCTCGGCGGACATTCGTACGGCGGTCGGCAGACGTCGATGCTTGCGGCGGAGAACCCGGGGCTTGTCGACGGCCTGGTCCTTCTCTCCTATCCACTGCATCCACCGAAGAAGCCCGAGAAGCTCAGAACCGAACACCTGCCCGACCTGAACACACCGACCGTTGTCGTCCACGGTTCGAAGGACGAGTTCGCGACAACGGAGGAGATGCGGGCAGCACTCGCCTCGATTCCCGCCGCGACGCGTCTGGTGGAGTTCGAAGGAGCTCGACACGACTTGTCCGTGGTGAAATTTCCGGTGGTGGAGGAGACAGTCGCGGCCGCATCGGCGGTGTTTGCGTTCTGAACGCCGAGCGGGCGGTTGCCCGTGTCGGTGGTTCCTGGTGAGATCGAACCATGAGTGCCCAGCCGTATCAGCCCAGTGCCCTGTCCGACGTCATGGTGAGCGTCGACGGTGACGACACAGTCGTCAGCTTTCCTCGGGTTCTGCCGTATTCCGTCGAGAAGGTGTGGGAGGCGATCACCGACCCGGAGATGTTGGCGCAATGGACGCCGTACACCGCCGATCGGAATCTGAGCCGTACCGGTGATGCGGTGATCACCATGCTCACCGAGGACGGCGCCCCCGAAATGTCGCTGCCGGTCACCGTTCACGTCGTGGAGACCACTCGGCGGCTCGAACACGAGTGGGGCCCGGACGAATTGGTGTGGGACCTGACCCCGATCGAAGGCGGTACCCGCGTCGTGCTGACGCAGAGGTCGCGCGCCGAGGGGATGGCGTCGGCGCTCGCTGCGGGGTGGCATCTGTGCTTCGACGTACTCGATGCCCTTCTGGCAGGCGAGCCCTTCGGACCGATTGTGGGTGAACGGGCGCGCGAGTACGGCTGGGACGCACTCAACTCCGGTTACGCGCGACAGTTGGGCATCGACGAATCTCAGGTCTGGTAGCTGCTCAGAGTTTGCGACTGGCAGGCTTTCTGGTGGAGGCTCGCGCGATCAGTTCGACGGGAAGCTTCACGGATTCGACGCTCTTGCCGGAGATCAGTGCCAGTAGGTGCTCGAGCCCGGTCGCACCGATCTTTCGAGCGGGGGACCTGACCGTCGTCAGGGGCACCGGGAGTTGGGAGACAACCGGAATGTCGTTGTAGCCGACCAACGCAAGATCGTCGGGAATGCTCAACCCGAGATCACGGGCCACACCGAGTACGCCGATCGCGATGGTGTCGCTCACCGTGAAGACGGCGTCAGGGCGCGTGTTCCCACTGAGCAGTGTGGCAGCCGCATCGACACCCCCTTGAACTTCGAACTCGGAGGCCACTATTCGGTTCGGCGGCAGTTCCAGACCGGCTTCGGCCAGGGCATCGCGGAAACCCGCGACGCGTTCCCGCGACGTGCTGGCGTGATCCGGCCCCGCGATCACTCCGAGATCGCGATAGCCGCAGTCCAGTAGATGCTTCCCCGCGAGGTAGCCGCCGAGGCGGTCGTCGCCGCTGACAAAGGGAAGGCTTCGGTTGACGGATGACGTCGCCGAGTCGATGTGCCGGTTCAGCAGCAGGATCGGCAGTGAGCGCAGGGGGAGCGAGTCGACGAAATCGGTACCCGGCAGGTGAATGCTGCTCAGCATGAGACCGTCGACCTGTCGGCTCACCAGGAACTCGACCGCTTTGCGTTGCGCTTCCAGATCGTCGGGCGGGCTGGAGAGCAAGACGGAGTACCCGGCTGCGGTGGCGGCTTCCTCGATGCCTTGGAACATGGTGGCCACTACAACGTCTGTCAGTCTCGGCATCACGACGCCGATGGTGGTGGTCTTGCGGGTACGAAGGCTGGCTGCCCACAGATTCGGTTGGTAACCGAGTTCCTCGGCAACCTGACGAACTCGGAGTGCGGAGTCGGACCAGCCGTCGGCGGGCTCGGGCTGACGGAGGACCCGCGACGCCGTCGAGATGTGGACCCCGGCCTGGTCGGCGATTTCGCGCAACGTCGGCGGACGGCCGTTGCTGCGGTTCGACGGATCGGGCGTCATCTGCGTCGTGGCTCCTGGTGTGCGTCGGTCCTGAGTTGATTCGGTGTCGGTCGGCAGTTCGGGGATTGACGGGTGCGCAACCGGGCTCTACTCTAGGCGATGCAAACGATTGCGCAATCGTTCTCGCAAAGGATTGCGCCCGAGAACACTGGAGGCCCCGTGACCACGCCGCAGTCCCTGTCCGAGCTTTTTGCCATCGACACCCTGCTGGACGCCGAGGAGATCGCGATCCGCGACACGGTCCGCAAGATGGTCGACGATCGCATTCGCCCGCACGTAGGTGAATGGTTCGAAGCGGCAGCACTGCCGGCTCGTGAGCTGGCCAAGGAACTGGGCGCGCTCGGCGTACTGGGCATGCACCTCGAGGGCTACGGCTGTGCCGGGATGAGCGCCACGGCGTACGGGTTGGCCTGCCAGGAACTCGAAGCTGTCGATTCGGGCATTCGCAGCCTCGTCTCGGTCCAGGGCTCGCTCGCCATGTTCGCGATCCACCACAACGGAAGTGAAGAGCAGAAGGAAGAATGGCTCCCGCGAATGGCGGCGGGTGAAGCCATCGGCTGCTTCGGTCTCACGGAACCCGATTTCGGATCCAACCCCGGCGGTATGCGAACCAACGCCAAGCGCGACGGCGACGACTGGATCCTCAACGGCACCAAGATGTGGATCACCAACGGCTCCATCGCGGACGTCGCCGTGGTCTGGGCTCGAACCGACGACGGCGTGCGCGGATTTGTCGTTCCCACCGACACTCCGGGATTCTCCGCCCCCGAGATCAAGAACAAGATGTCGCTCCGGGCGTCGGTCACCTCGGAACTGGTGCTCGAGGACGTGCGTCTGCCTGCCTCGGCGATGCTGCCCAAGGCTCGCGGACTGTCCGGCCCGCTCGGCTGCCTCAACGAGGCACGCTTCGGCATCATCTTCGGGGCAATGGGTGCAGCACGTGACTGCCTCGAGACTGCGATCTCATATGCACGTGATCGCAAGGTCTTCGACAAGTCGCTCGCCGCGTATCAGATCACCCAGGCCAAGATCGCCGACATGGCAGTCGAATTGGGCAAGGGGCAGTTGCTCGCCATCCACCTCGGGCGCCTCAAGGACGCCGGGACGGTTCGCCCCGAGCAGGTCAGCACCGGCAAGCTCAACAATGTCCGCGAGGCCATCAAGATCGCCCGTGAATGCCGAACCATTCTGGGCGCCAACGGCATCACGCTCGAGTACCCCGTGATCCGGCACGCCAACAACCTCGAATCCGTTCTCACCTACGAGGGCACGTCCGAGGTTCACCAGCTCGTGATCGGCCGCGCTCTCACCGGTGAAGAAGCTTTCCGGTGACGGCAGACGCTGTCGGAGCGCTCGACGGGTTGGTGATCGCTGATTTCGGCCGCGTCCTCGCCGGTCCGTACGCCACGATGATTCTCGCCGACCTGGGTGCCGAGGTCGTCAAGATCGAGCGGCCGGGTGTCGGGGACGACACTCGCAGCTGGGGCCCACCGTGGGTGGGGGACGAGTCGAGCTACTTTCTGTCGGTGAACCGCAACAAGAAGTCGGTCACTCTGGACCTGCGCGAGCGCGAGGATCTGGAGAGTGCACGCGAGCTGGTTCGCAATGCGGACGTCGTGGTGCAGAACTTCCTGCCGGGAACGATGGACCGTCTGGGGCTGGGCTACGACGCTGTCCGAGAAATGAATCCGCGTGCGGTCTACTGCTCGATCAGCGGCTTCGGTGGCAACAACTCTCTGCCGGGATACGACCTGTTGATTCAGGCGGTCGGCGGATTGATGAGTATCACCGGACCCGATCCCAAGACTCCCACCAAGGTCGGTGTCGCGGTGGTCGACGTCATCACCGGCCTGCATGCCAGCGTGGGAATCCTTGCAGCGCTGCGCCATCGCGATCGCACAGGCGAAGGGCAGCACGTCGAGGTCAATCTGTTGTCCTCGTTGCTGTCCGCACTGGCCAACCAGTCGTCCGGCTACGTGGCCGCGGGCGTGGTGCCGCAGGCAATGGGCAACCGGCATCCGAGCATCGCACCATACGAGGTATTCGACACCGCGGACCGTCCGCTGGTCCTCGCGGTCGGCAATGATCGGCAATTCAGTTCGTTGACAGAGGTTCTCGGAGTTTCCGAACTTGCCGCTGATGCGCGTTTCGCGTCCAACAGCGACAGGGTTGCGCATCGAGAAGAACTGTTCGACGCCGTCACTGCTGCATTGGCCAAGGGCTCTGCGGACTCGTGGTTCGAGGCACTGACCGAGCGAGGTGTTCCGTGTGGGCCTCTCAACGACATCGCCGACGCGATAGCGCTGGCGGAACGGCTGAATCTCGATCCGGTGGTGTCCATCGACGACCCGCGTCGCGATGCACCGACTCGGCAGGTAGCCAATCCGATTCGGATGAGCGGCACGCCGGCAACCTATCGGTCGGCCCCGCCGCGGTTGGGGGAGGACAGCGTTCCCACTCCGTCCGGAGTCAGTTGACCCAAGCGAATCGGCCACCGGAATACCGGTGGCCGATCTGCGTGTGTGGCCGACTCAGCTGACCTTCAAGACCAGCTTTCCGGTGTTCGCTCCGGCGAAGAGAAGATTGAGGCTGTCGCCGAACGCGTCGATACCGCCGTCGACGACGTGCTCGCGAGCAGTCAATTCGCCACTCTTGATCCACTTTCCGATCTGCTCTTGTGCT
Source organism: Rhodococcus sp. OAS809 (assembly GCF_040546695.1). NCBI lineage: Bacteria > Bacillati > Actinomycetota > Actinomycetes > Mycobacteriales > Nocardiaceae > Rhodococcus > Rhodococcus sp. OAS809. Next base: position 5,325,850 of record NZ_JBEPOI010000002.1, read on the forward strand.
TCTGCGTAGCGATCGAGGTAGTCGAAGACCACGAAGCCGGCCATCGTGGCGCGGTTGACGAGAAGTGACAGGTAGTGAGCAGGGCCTGGCTGAGGTTCGGTGGCGTTGTAGCCCGCGATGGCGCCGCAGATGACCACCCGAGCGCCGAGGCGCAGACGGGAGAGAGCGGCGTCGAGAATTTCTCCGCCGACGTTGTCGAAGTACACGTCGATTCCGTCGGGAGCGTTGGACTTGAGCGCCTTGTATACGGATTCGTTCTTGTAGTCGATGGCGACATCGAAGCCGAGGTCCTCGGTGAGCCACGCGCACTTCTCCGGACCGCCGGCGATGCCGATGACCTTGCACCCGTGGAGCTTTGCGATCTGGCCGACCAGACTGCCGACCGCACCCGCGGCACCGGACACGACGACGGTGTCACCGTCTTTCAGCTTTCCGACGTCGAGTAATCCGAAATACGCAGTGACGCCGGGGAAACCGAGAGCGCCGAGCCAGGTCGGTAGGGGAGCGATCGATTCGTCGACCCGAGTGACGTCTGTACCGTCGGAAACGCCGTACTCGGAAGCGCCGAAGGATCCGGCCACGATGTCCCCGACCTGGTAATCGGGGTGCTGTGATTCGGTGATGCGTCCGACGCCGTGGGCGCGCATGACGGAACCGAGCTTGACCGGCGGAACGTACGACTTGACGTCGTTGAGCCAACCGCGCATCGCGGGGTCGAGGGAGAGGTATTCGACCTTGACGACAAACTCGCCCGGTCCGGCGGACGGGATCTCGGCATCGACGTATTCCCAGGTGGAAGCGTCGGGAAGTCCTGTCGGGCGGGCGGCGAGGCGTACTTGGCGGTTGGTCATCTCTCCCCTTCGGCGATACGAATTGAACTTGAGGCCGGATTCAATATAGGTGATGGATCACGAACTGGGAAGAGTTGGATGAACCGATTGACGACTATGTATGTTCGATCGATGAGCAATGTGGTCGAAGACGCGCCTGGTTGGTTCACTCGGGCGTTGGCAGCGCCGGTCGAGACGGGCTCGGTGGAGGTCGAGGGCGCCTCGGTGCACTTTCGGGCTTGGGGGCCGGCGGGGCAGGGAATCGTGCTGATTCACGGCGGCGCCGCCCACAGTCGCTGGTGGGATCACATTGCGCCGCAGTTCGCCGAGGGGCGCCGCGTCGTCGCTCTCGACTTGACGGGCCACGGCGACAGTGACACTCGCGACGCCTACGCGATGTCCCAGTGGGCTCGCGAGGTGCTGGCGGCGGCCGAGGCCGGGGGAATCGACGGCAAGCCGATTCTGGTGGGGCACAGTATGGGTGGGATTGTTTCTTTCGTGGCCTCGCATCTGCATGGCGAACTGTTGGACGGGGTTGTCATCATCGATTCTCCGCTCAAGGCGCGTACGCCCGAAGAGGAGGCGGCTCGACGCCAGAATGCGTTCGGCCCCAAGAAGGTTTATCCCACCAGGGAAGACGCGATGGGCCGTTTCCGCTTCGTTCCGCCGCAGGATTCGGGTCTGCCTGCGGTGCGTGACCATGTGGCGGCCACGTCGATGGAGGAAGTCGAGGGCGGTTGGTCGTGGAAGTTCGATCCGAATTTCTTTCTCCGAGTAGGCGCCGAAGATGTCCTCGACAGCGAACCACGTTGCCGCGTAGCCTATTTCCGAGCCGAGAACGGCATCGTGTCCGATCGACTCATGGAGCACATGCGCGGATTGTTCGGAACGGAGGCCATCGTGGCGGAGATTCCCGAAGCCGGACATCACGTCATGATCGATCAGCCGTTGCAACTCGTGACCGGGGTGCGAACTGTGTTGAGTGCGTGGTCCGTCGCAAGTCAAGAGCCGGTAGATCAAGCGGCAGGAAACGTCGAGGGAAGGGTAGAAGCATGAGCACGGAATGGACGCTCGAACCGAAAGTCGAAGCTGCACTGAAGTTGTGGCACACCATGATCGAAACCGGCGATCTGTCGGCGCTACCGACGATCGTCGCGCCCGACGCGCAGTTCCGATCGCCCACGGGATTCAAGCCGTACCAGTCCGCGGATGCCGTTGTGCTCATTCTCAATACGGTGATCCAGGTGTTCGAGAACTTCGAGTACCACCGTCAGTTCGCCGGAGCCAACGGTCGACAGGTCGTGCTCGAATTCAGTGCGAACATCGGCGACAAGAGTCTCAAGGGAATCGACATGGTCGAATTCGACGAGGACGGCAAGATCGTCGATTTCGAGGTCATGGTGCGTCCGGCCAGCGGGCTCGCGGCTTTGGCTGCCGAAATGGGTAAGAGGCTCGGGCAGACGCTACCGACCTACAAAGCCTGAACTGAGTCCGGCCAAGGCTCAGTTCGTACTGAATCCGCCGTTGGAGTGAAGGAGTTGTCCCGTAATCCAGCCTCCGGCGTCGGACATCAGAAACCGGACGAGGTTTGCAGTGTCGCCGGGAGTACCCAGCCGGCCGGCAGGAGTCTGGAGGGTTGTGGCCTGTCTGATCTCGGGTGTCATCCATCCTGTGTCGATAGGTCCTGGGTTGACGACGTTGGCTCGTATGCCGCGTGATCCAAGTTCGACTGCGGCGGCGATGACGATGCGGTCGAGAGCGCCCTTGCTGGCCCCGTACGGAAGATTGTGGGCCGCATGGTCGCTGGTGAGTGCGATGATCCGCCCGGCCACCTGACTGACGTCGCGCTGTTCCGGAAGCCGTTCAGCGAACGCTTTGATCAGCAGCCAGGAGGCGCGAGCGTTGACGGCGAAATGTCGTTCCCAGCTCTCGACTGTGGTATCGAGGATCGAGCTGTCGACGCTTTCGCAATGTGAGAGCACCAGCCCACGGAGGTCGTTCCGCGCTGCGGCAGCGTCAACGAGATGATCGGCCACGTCGGGCGAGGCCAGATCTCCGGGAACCAGGTCGACACGGCTTCCGAGTGCGCGACACTTCTCGGCAATGTCTTGCGGATCGTGCGCTCCGCGCCCGAACCCGACGCGTTCGTCGTAAGGCTCCCAGTAGCCGATAGCAAGATCCCAACCATCCTCGGCAAGGCCCAATGCGAGGCTCGCTCCGATCGACTTGCTCCGACCGACACCGGTGATCAATACGGTCCCGCGCTTGTCAGACACTGCTCGCCTCCAGAGATGTCCTGCAATTCAAATGGGGTGAGGTCACTTCAGATGGAAGCATCACTGTAGCGGGCGAGCTGTCGCCTGTATCGAGCGAGCTGTCGCCGTGCCTCGACCTGACCTGTGTCTTGACACGGCGCTGGTCACAGCGTTTGACTGAGATGCAAGCTCGAGTTGATTCGCCCGACTGCGTTCCGGGAGGTTGACCTATGCGCGGCAATGGAATTGCAGGCAAGGCTTTCTCAGGCGAGGGCTGTAGACGTGGAGCACGGTCTCATCGCGGGACCGTCTCGGTTCTGGCTTTGGTTGGGGTGTGCGTACTTTCGTTTGCCACCACTCAGATGGCCGGCGCGCAACCGGTTGCAGAGAATGTCGATACCGGGTTCGTGATCCCTTTTGCCGGGGCACCGGTCTACGAGAGCGTCGCGCCCACGCAGATGACTACTCCGGATCAACTCAACCAGCCACTCGGTCAGCAGACTGCGGAAGAGATTGCCGCGCAGATCGGACTCGAGCCAGCCGACGCTTTGACCGAGGAGCAGTATCGCGATCTCATCTCCGGCGGAGGGGTCGGCGGAAATCGCGAGGACGCCGCGGTGATCGACGAATGCGCCCGGATTCTCACCAATACGAACGGGCGGCCCCTCTATTCCGGCACGACGCCGTCGGTTCTGGCCAGTTACGGGTTGTACGTGAATCCAGACGGATTGCTGGAGAGTCCGGCCAACGCGGATGCGCCGACGCGACAGGTGAATACGCTGATCGCCCCTGGCGGTTTCGTGGGCACCTGGTTGCGCAACAACGGTGCGACGCACACTCTGATTGCGCTCTATCAGTCGGCATACACGGTGCAGGCAGTCTACGGATTTGCAGCGCAGCAGATTTCGGGAGCAGCGCAGCTGGTGACCAACACCAAAGGCAATGTGAGTTCGGAAGTCGGCATGTCGATGGCGCCGCCGCTCTGGATAGTGAACTTCGCACTGCTCTACATCTTGAAGCCGTCACTGGCGGCAGCGATGCCTGCACACTGGGCTCCCATTCCGCCGGCCGTTGCCGACGCCGTGAAAGCGAGTCCCACCGGCCAAGTCGCTTTCAGCGACTACGCGTCCTATTTCGAGTGATCGGTCTGGCGGACAGCGCTCACGAACTTCTCGATCAACGCGTGGTCCTTGACGCCGCGGGAGGATTCGACGCCGCTGGAGACGTCGACGCCCCAGGCTCCGGTGGCATCGAGTGCGTCGCGAACGTTGTCCGGGGACAGTCCGCCCGCCAGGATCCACTTGCCTTGCGGGCGCGATTGCTGTTGGGCCCAGTTCCACGGCACCCCTGATCCGGCGTCTGCGCCGTCGATCAGGAGTTCGTCCTCGCCGAGGTCGAGATTGTAACCGTCGCGGACGTTGCTGGAGACGACCGCGCGGATGACGGTGAGGCCGGCATCGTGCAGCCGCTGCACTTGCTCGGCGTCGACAAGATCGTGAACCTGTACGGTGCGAAGCCCGGTGATCTTCGCGATCTCGAGGATCTGTCCGATCGGGTTGCCGAGAAAGACTCCGATTGCACGGATGTGATCGGGAACTCGCGCGAGCAGAGCGACTGCGAGTGTGGGGTCGACTTTGCGGACGCTCTCGGCGAAGACGAAACCGATGGCGTCGACGCCCAGGCCCACCGTGAGGTCGACCGTGTCAACGTCGCGTAGGCCACAGACCTTGATGAATGTCACCTGATACAGAGTACTAGCGTCGTCGTCTAGCCTCGTGCGTGCGACATTTCTACGCGCGAGAGGCTTGACGTGGACTGGCTCTACCGAATCAGTTTGATCTCGGGACCGCTGCCGGTGATCCTGACTGTCCTTGGGGTCCTGGGTGGTGTGTGGCTGCTCGGTTCGAACGTGCGCTGGTACTACCGCAGAGCGGTGCCGATCGCGGGGCTGATTGCACTGGTGATCATGATCGCCGTGTGTATCACCGTCGAAAAGGTGATCGTGCCGTTCCCCGATCCCATCGAGATGTCGATCTACGTGTGGATCGGAATCGGTATCTACGCGTTGCTACTTCTCGGGCCGCGAATCAAGGCGGGCGGAACCGCCGCGAAAGCGCTCCTGTCCGTGATCGCGACGGTTCTGGTCGTCATCACTGCCGCGACGCAGATCAATCTGGTTTTCGCCGCGTATCCGACTGTGGGAATTGCGTTCGGACACGACGATTTCGACCGCATCTCACTCAGTGAAGTTCCCGGTCCGACCGATCCTGTTGTCACCGGCGATCCCACCGACACTGTGTGGAAAGCGCCGGAGGGCATGCCGATTCGCGGACGGGTCACGACTTTGCCTGCCCCCGGGACGATTTCAGGATTCTCCGCGCGCGACGCGCAGGTGTATCTGCCGCCGTCGTACTTCACCAATCCGCGTCCGCTTCTTCCCGTGCTCGTGCTCATGGCAGGTCAGCCTGGCAAGCCCGAGGACTGGCTCCAGGGCGGAAAGCTGACCGCGACAATGGATGCCTTTGCACGAGATCACGAGGGGTTGGCTCCAGTCGTCGTGATAGCCGATGGAACAGGGTCGCAGATGGCCAATCCGCTGTGCACCGACTCGTCACAGGGCAAGGTCGGCACGTATCTGGCAAAGGACTTGCCCGCTGCGGTGGCGAATGCGTTCCAGATCGACACGAATCCGCGAGCGTGGGCAATCGGCGGGCTCTCCTACGGTGGCACCTGCTCACTGCAGATGGCGACCAATTACCCCGAGGTGTACCCGACATTCCTCGATCTGTCCGGTCAATTGGAGCCTTCGCTCGGTGACCGACAGCGAACCGTCGACGAGATATTCGGCGGCGACGAAGCGGCGTTCGTGAAGGTGAATCCGATGGACCTGCTGGCGACTCGGAAGTTCCCGAACTCGGGCGGAGTGTTCGTCGTCGGAACAGATGACAATGAGTTCAAGCCCGGTCAGCAAAAGGTGTACGAAGCGGCCAAAGCGGCCGGAATGGACGCCAGGTATCTCGAGCTTCCCGGTGGTCACAGCTTTTCGGTGTGGTCGGCCGGCGTCGAGCAGGAGCTGACGTGGATCTCGCAGCGAATGGGACTGATCAGCTGAATCCTGTTCCGGTTTTGGAACGTGTTCTATATTCGGTGTGTGGCTGTCGTTCGGCAGTCTCTCGATCGTTCACCGACTGGAGTTCAGGCACATGTACGAGTGGTCCGACACCGACCTGATGTTCCGCGACGCCTTGCGGGGCTTTATCGACAAAGAGGTGCGACCTCACGTCGACGAGCTCGAAAGCGGTGCGCTGCCGCCGTTCGACATCATTCGCAAGCTGTACTCGACCTTTGGTCTGGCCGACATGGCACGCGAGGGCCTCGAGAAGTCGCTGGCACGCGAGCGCGGCGATGCGCCCTCCGGTGACGGTGAGAAGTCGAGCGCCTTCAGCGGCGCCGGCAGCATGGGCGTCGTGCTCAACAGCGAATTGGCCGGAGTCAGCCTCGGCCTGGTCGCATCGTTGGGTGTCAGCCTCGGATTGGCCGCCGGAACTATCCGCAGCCGCGGCACACTCGCGCAGAAGGAACGCTGGCTCCCCGGCCTGGTGACATTCGAGACCGTCGGCGCCTGGGCGATCACCGAACCGGACTCCGGCTCGGATGCCTTCGGCGGCATGAAGTCCTACGTACGCCGCGACGGCGACGACTACATTCTCAACGGCAACAAGACCTTCATCACCAACGGTCCGTACGCCGACGTGATGATCGTGTACGCAAAGCTCGACGAGGGCGATGCGTCGGTTGATCGTCGCGATCGCAAGGTGCTCGCCTTCATCCTCGACAAGGGCATGGAGGGTCTCACCCAGAGCCCGCCGTTCAAGAAGATGGGCATGAACTCCTCACCCACAGGTGAGCTGTTCTTCGACAACGTCCGCATCACCAAGGACCGTCTGCTCGGCGAGACCGAGGACAGCGGAAAGTCGGACGGCAAATCCAGCGCCAAGGAGAGCTTCGCCGCCGAACGCATCGGCATCGCGTCGCTCTCACTGGGCATCATCAACGAATGCCACCGTCTGAGCATCGAATACGCGAAGTCCCGCAAACTGTGGGGACGTGAGATCGGGCAGTTCCAGCTCATCCAGCTCAAGCTCGCCGAGATGGAGGTCGCTCGAATCAACGTGCAGAACATGGTCTTCAATGCGATCGAGCGCACCGCAGCCGGAGACAAAGTGAGCCTGGCGGAGGCGTCGGCGATGAAGCTGTACTCCTCGCGCGCAGCGACCGAGGTCGCGATGGAAGCCGTGCAGCTGTTCGGTGGAAACGGCTACATGGCCGAGTACCGAGTCGAGCAGTTGGCGCGTGATGCCAAGTCGCTCATGATCTATGCGGGCAGCAACGAAATTCAGGTCACCCATATCGCCAAGGGTCTCCTGGGCTGACACCGGTACGTTTTCGCTTGTCGGTCGATCGCAGCAGGAACCAGATAGTCTTGCTGCGGTCGGCGACACCGCGCCGACGGATCGGAGTAAGCAGTGAACGCGTCAGATCCCATTGCGTCAGATTTCACTGCGCCGGATCCCACAAATGTTCATCCGATGGCCGGGCAACCGCGAGTGGTGTTGCTGAGGCCGTTGATCGACAACCCGTTGATCGAGGTAGGGGAGTACACCTACTACGACGATCCGGAGTTCGCCGAAGAGTTCGAGACTCGAAACGTGTTGCATCACTACGGTCCCGACAAACTGGTGATCGGCAAGTTCTGCGCCCTGGCCACCGGTGTCACCTTCATCATGAACGGCGCGAACCATCGTATGAACGGTGTCTCCACCTACCCGTTTCCGATCATGGGCGGTGATTGGGCCAGGCACATGGATTTGGTGCAGGATCTGCCGTCACGCGGTGACACCGTCGTCGGGAACGACGTGTGGTTCGGCGGGAACGTGACAGTCATGCCCGGTGTCCGGATCGGTCACGGGTCGATCGTGTCCACTGGCGCCGTCGTAACGCGCGACGTCCCGGACTACGCAATTGTCGGCGGCAACCCGGCAACGGAGATCAAGCGCCGCTTCAGTGCCGAAGACATCGAGAAGTTGGTGCGAATTGCGTGGTGGGACTGGCCGATCGAGAAGATCACCCGCCACGTCCGGGTGATCTCGGACGGGAGTGTCGCGGAACTCGAAGCGGTCGAGTGATCTACCGATCTGCTAGTTCGATCGAGTGAGCGAGTAGTTCCGGACATAAAGCAGGGCGGCCGCGAGAAGGCCGACGGCAAGACCTGTTGCGGTGAAGGTGATCAGGTTCGGCTCGAGGTCGAAGTGGATGATGGCCGATTCGGGGTAGGGCTTCTGCGGGTCACGAGGTTCGGGAAGGACCACCGAATAGAAGGTGGGCGGCCAGATTCGTCCGACAACGGCGACCGCGACTCCGTAGGCTGTGCCGAAAGCTGAAAGTGCAAGCGGAAGAGCAAATTTTCTACCGCGTGTGTCACGGGCCAGCCGCCATCCCGTCGCGTTCAGTATCGCCGAGACGGCAACGGCGACAGCGGTTCCGACTGTCAGAAACCACGCAGTTGCGGGGAACCAATGTGGTGCGTCAGAGTAGCTGTAGCCGTCGATCACCCACATGTATCCGGTCTTGCCGTCCTCCATCGGCGGCGGTGGTGGGGGTTGGATTCCGACATGTTCTGTTCGCGTGGATGGCGTGGCAAATCGCCAGGCGAGCACTCCGAGGATGCTCAGGAGCAAGCCGGTCGCGATGAAAACTGCGAAGAGTGGTTCTGCAACACGGTCGCGCAGCGTTGTGAGTCGCATTCGACGATCGTCTCATCTCAGCCCGAGATCGAGAGTCTTTGTCGGTGGCTTCCATTAGCGTGTGCGCATGACTCTCACACTCGGCATGATCACCTTCGACAGTCTCGATCCCGGTCCGCTCGCAACGTGGTGGGCGGCGCAGTTGGGCGGAAACATCGTCGAGGAGAACGACGGTTGGTTCTACATCGTCGCGGTCCCTGACAGCGCCACCAACTTCGCATTCCAGAAGGTCCCGGACCCCACCGCCGGCAAGAATCGCATCCATCTCGATTTGGGGAGTCCGGATCTCGACGCCGAGGTGGCGCGGCTCGTCGAGGTCGGAGCAACCGAGCACCACCGCGAGAACATGGACGGTTTCCGCTGGGTGACGCTCCTCGATCCTGATGGGAATCAGTTCTGCGTATCCGGTCCTCACGCCTGAGCTAACCGATTCTGTGCTCACCTGATTCGTGGCCACTGATATCCCGGACACCTGTTCGGGCATGATGAGAGGCATGACTTCTCAGACTTCTCGGGCGGCTCGGGCCGGGGCGGCTTCTCTGACCGGGGCCGACGCAGACGGCTTGTGCAGCTTCGTCGATTCGTCACCGTCGCCGTTCCATGTGTGCGCGACGGTGGCGACCGAGCTGACGGCCGGCGGGTTCGTCGAAGTCCACGAAACGCAGTCGTGGCCAGCCGAGCCCGGACGGTACTTCCTCGTGCGAGGCGGTTCGCTGATCGCCTGGAGCACCGAGGGCGTGGGAAACGCCGCTCCGTTCCGGATTGTCGGAGGTCATACCGACAGCCCCAACCTGCGGGTCAAACAGCATCCCGACCTCACTTCGGCCGGGTGGCAGATGGTGGGCCTCGAACCGTATGGCGGTGCGTGGCTGAACTCCTGGCTCGACCGCGATCTCGGTATCTCCGGACGATTGAGTGTCCGGGTGGGAAACACTGTGGAGCAGAAGCTGGTTCGCATCGACGACCCGATTCTTCGTGTTCCGCAGCTGGCTATCCACCTGTCCGAAGATCGCAAGGGTGTGACGCTGGATCCGCAGAGGCACGTCAACGGAATCTGGGGCGTGGGTTCGAAGCCCAAGTCTTTCATCGGCTTTGTCGCCGAGCGTGCGGGTGTAGCCGCGTCGTCGGTTCTCGGCTGGGAATTGATGACACACGACCTTGCGCCCAGCGCAGTCGTGGGGGTGGACAAGGAATTGGTCAGCGCCCCCAGGCTCGACAATCAGGGCACGTGTTATGCAGGGACACAAGCACTTCTGGCCGCAGTCGAGTCGCCCGGTCAGCAGGTCCCAGTGCTTGCACTCTTCGATCATGAAGAGGTCGGCAGCATGTCCGATCGCGGAGCTTTCTCGGACCTGCTGAACACCGTGCTCGAGCGGATCGTGTTGGGACGCGGTGGTGGCCGCGAAGAATTCCTGCAGGCGATGGCCGGCTCGGTATGCGCGTCGGGCGACATGGCACACGCGACGCACCCCAATTACCCGGACCGCCACGAGCCCGCTCATCGGATCGAGATCAACGGTGGGCCGGTACTCAAGGTGAACCAGAATCTGCGCTACGCCACCGATGCGGCCGGTGCCGGCGAATTCGCGCTCGCGTGCGATCAGGCGGGAGTGCCGATGCAGCGCTACGTCCACCGCGCCGATTTGCCGTGCGGCTCCACCATCGGACCGATCACGGCATCACGCACCGGACTGTCCACCGTCGACGTCGGCGCGCCTCAGCTCGCGATGCACTCTGCCCGCGAGCTGATGGGCGCGGCAGATGTCCGCATGTATGCCGACGCGCTCGGTGCGTTCCTCACGCCGCGTAGTTAGAGGGCGGGTAGCTGGGGGAGCGGGCAGTTAACGGGCAGAGAGCCCAGCGGGTGTAGCCGGTAGATCCTCGAAGAAGTCGGCGCTCGGAGTGAAGAACATCGAGCCCGTCACGGCCGTCGAGAAATCGAGCAGACGGTCGTAATTGCCGCGAGGGTTGCCGAGAAACATGTTCTCGAGCATCCGTTCGGTGATCGCCGGCGTGCGGCAGTAGCCGATGAAAAAGGTGCCGATCTCGTCGTCGCCGAGGCGCCCGTACGGCATGTTGGCACGCAAGATCTCGAGGGCCTTGCCGTTCTCGTCCTTGATCGCGTTGAGGGCTACGTGCGAGTTGGCCGGCTTCACTTCAAACGTCATCTCGATGTCTTCGAGCTTGCTGCGTCCGATCACACGTTCCTGCTCGTCGACGGTGATTGCTTCCCAGTCCCGCATCTTGTGGATGTAGCGCTGGATATGGACGTAGCTTCCTCCGGTGAACGCAGGATCTTCGTCTCCGACAGTCACGGCGGCGACGGCGTCGCGGCCCACCGGATTCTCGGTGCCGTCGACGAAGCCGATGAGGTCGCGGTTCTCGAAGTACTGGAAGCCGTGAACCTCGTCGACCACCGTGGCTGCGCCGTGCAGTCGCTTCGTGATCTGCCGAGCCACCTCGAAACACGCATCCATGCTCATCGCGCGGATGTGGAAGAGCAGATCGCCGGGAGTCGACGGCGCCGAGTGAACGTCGCCCTGCAAAGCGGTGAACGGGTGCAGTAGCGCGGGGCGCGGACCGGCGAACAGTCGATCCCAAACCGACGAACCGATGCTTGTCACCACATCCAAACCTGATCCGGGGACGCGCAGCCCCACGGCGCGCTGCAGGCCGGCGACGTCGGCGAGTAGTTCTCGTGTGGTGTTCTCGCCACCCGGATTCACGGTCGCGACCAGGAAAATCGCAGCCGGAGTGAGGGGAGTGGTCACCGACTGGGACTGTGCCGTGAGGTCGGACTGACGAACATCCTGGGGCATGCGAGGCCTTTCGAGGGAGAGAGTGGGCCGGCCCTGACTTTAGGAAAACCGACCGGATCACCCAACCGGGGCGGGTGTGACGGGCGATACTTCGCAGGCCCGGAGGTGTTGCGGGTGCTGCCGTCTGCGGAAGTCGTCGGCCCACACCGATAGACTGTCCCCCGGCACGTTCTTTCGTTGGGCACATTCGTGGTGTCCCGCTCCGCGCCGGCTTGCCTCTTGACTCCCGTAGGGAAGGGACCACTCTCCAGTGTCTGCTCACCAGGTCGATACCGTCACGCACGCATCGGCTGATCCCGATGCCGCTCAGCCGTTCAAGGAGCTCGGTCTCAAGGACGACGAATACGCACGCATCAAGGAGATCCTGGGCCGCCGTCCCACGGACGCCGAACTGGCGATGTACTCGGTGATGTGGAGCGAGCACTGCTCGTACAAGTCCTCGAAGGTCCACCTCGGATACTTCGGCAAGACCACCACCGACGAGATGCGCGCCAACATGCTGGCCGGTATCGGTGAGAACGCCGGCGTCGTCGACATCGGTGACGGCTGGGCAGTCACGTTCAAGGTCGAGAGCCACAACCACCCGTCGTACGTCGAGCCTTACCAGGGTGCGGCGACCGGTGTCGGCGGCATCGTCCGCGACATCATGGCCATGGGTGCTCGTCCGATCGCCGTCATGGATCAGCTTCGGTTCGGTGCTGCTGACGCCCCCGATACCCGTCGCGTCGTCGACGGTGTCGTGCGTGGTGTCGGTGGATACGGAAACTCCCTCGGCCTGCCGAACATCGGCGGCGAGACGGTCTTCGACGAGTCCTATGCAGGTAACCCGCTGGTCAACGCCCTCGCTGCCGGAGTCATGCGCGTCGAGGATCTGCATCTGGCCTTCGCTTCGGGCGCGGGCAACAAGATCATTCTGTTCGGTGCTCGCACCGGTCTCGACGGAATCGGCGGCGTCTCGGTCCTCGCGTCGGCGACGTTCGACGACGAGGGTGGAGACACCGGCGGACGTAAGAAGCTGCCCGCGGTTCAGGTCGGCGACCCGTTCACCGAGAAGGTGCTCATCGAGTGCTGTCTCGACCTTTACAAGGCCGGCCTCGTCGTCGGCATCCAGGACCTCGGCGGCGCCGGGCTGTCCTGCGCCACCTCCGAGCTGGCCGCGGCCGGCGACGGCGGCATGCACATCAACCTCGAGAAGGTTCCGATGCGCGCCACCGGAATGACCCCGGCCGAGGTGCTCTCGAGCGAATCGCAGGAGCGCATGTGCGCCGTGGTCACGCCCGAGAACGTCGATGCGTTCATGGAGGTCTGCAAGAAGTGGGACGTCCTGGCCACCGACATCGGCGAGGTCACCGACGGTGAGCACCTCACCATCTCCTGGCACGGCGAGACCGTCGTCGACGTTCCCCCGCGCACCGTCGCGCACGAGGGTCCGGTTTACCACCGCCCCGTCGAGCGTCCGGCAACGCAGGATGCCTTGATCGCGAATACGACCGCCGGACTGAAGCGTCCCGAAACCGACGCCGAGCTCGAAGCGACCCTGCTGAAGATGATCGCCTCGCCTGCCCTGTGCAGCCGCAAGTGGATCACCGAGCAGTACGACCGCTACGTCCGCGGAAACACCGTCCTGGCCGAGAACGCCGACGGCGGTGTCATCCGCATCGACGAGAAGACCGGACGCGGAATCGCACTGTCCACCGACGCTTCGGGCCGCTACACCGCGCTCGACCCGTACACCGGTGCGCAGCTCGCGTTGGCCGAGGCTTTCCGCAACGTGGCAGTCACGGGCGCAACGCCCAAGGCCGTCTCCAACTGCCTGAACTTCGGTTCTCCCGAGGACCCGGGTGTCATGTGGCAGTTCCAGCAGGCCGTTCGCGGCCTTGCCGACGGCTGCGCCACCCTCGGCATCCCCGTCACCGGCGGCAACGTCAGCTTCTACAACCAGACCGGATCCACGGCAATCCTGCCGACGCCGGTGGTTGCCGTCCTCGGTGTGATCGACGACGTTCACCGCCGCATCCCGACGGGCCTCGGACTCGAGCCCGGCGAGACGCTGATCCTGCTCGGCGACACCCACGACGAGTTCGACGGCTCCATCTGGTCGCAGGTCGAGCACGGTCACCTCGGTGGCGTGCCGCCGAAGGTCGACCTCGCCCGTGAGCAACTGCTCGCCGACATTCTGCTCGCCTCTTCGCGTGACGGTCTCGTCACCGCAGCCCACGACCTCTCCGAGGGTGGACTGGCCCAGGCTGTCGTCGAAGCCGCGCTGGCCGGCGAAACCGGTTGCCGCATCCTGATTCCCGAGGGCGCAGATCCGTTCGTGACCCTGTTCTCGGAATCGTCGGGACGCGTCCTCGTTGCAGTTCCGCGTACCGAGGAGACTCGTTTCACCGGTATGTGCACCGCCCGCGGCTTGCCGTGGACGCGTATCGGGGTCGTCGACGAGGGCAGCGACTCCGTCGAGGTCCAGGGACACTTCTCCGTCACGATGGCCAAGCTCCGTGAGGCCTTCGAGGGAACGCTGCCCGCACTGTTCGGGTGATAGATGGTCGATTCCGGAGAACTGACTTCTTCTGACAGCCAGCCGCAGGAACACCACCTGCGGCTGGCTGTTCCCGCACCCCTCGAGAAGCTCGACAACCGCTTCACCGAGTGGGCGTGGGGGCTCCTCAAACTCGACTTCACCGGCATCGCGTTTGCCGCGTTCTTCTTCTGCTGGTCGTTGACCCCTTCGCTGTTGCCGCGCGATTGGCTTTTCCAAGGTCTGATCGGCGGAATCAACTCGGCCATCGGCTACGGCGTCGGTACTGCGATCGGTTGGGCTGTCGAGCGATACCTGCTCAGCGGGCGACGGTGGTGGCCACTGCCCGAGCCGGTGCCTTCCGCGATCAAGGTCTTCGTTCCGGTCGCGTCCATCGTCGCGGCGATCATCATGCTGGTCTACGCGGCCGGGTGGCAACGTGAAATCGCGGCACTGACCGATGCCGAAGGCACGACCACTTCCGGCTACATCCGAACCCTCGGACTGAGCCTGCTCGTCGGTGGCCTGCTCATCTCGATCTGGCGGGTCCTCCATGATCTGGTGAAACTGATTGCCCGACAGCTGATGCGGCGGTTCCACTGGTCACGGTCGGTGGCCAATGGCGTCGGTGTCCTGGTTGTCACCGTCCTGTTCTTCATGCTGGTCGACGGCGTCCTGGTCCGCGGAATCTATGCAGCGACCAACTCGATCTTCAGTCTGCAGAACTCGACCACTCGCGACGGCGTCGTCGAACCGCAGGATCCGATGAAATCGGGTAGCCCCGAATCAGCCGCTCCCTGGGACACATTGGGGTTCGAGGGACGAAACTTCGTCTCGCGCGGACTCGACGCGCAGGAACTCGAAGCGGCAACCGGTAAGCCTGCGATGGATCCGATTCGCGTATATGCCGGACTTGAAAGCGCCGAAGATCCCGAAGAGCGCATGGATCTGGTCATCAAGGAGCTGGAGCGAACCGGCGCCTTCCAACGCAAGGTCCTCGTGGTCATTCCGACGACGGGTACGGGATGGGTCAATCCCACTGCGGCACAGGCAATCGAACTTGTGCATGACGGCGACACTGCTCTTGTCGCCAGCCAGTACTCGTACTTGCCGAGTTGGATCTCGTTCCTCGCCGACCAGGAGAAGGCGCAAGCTGCCGGACGCCTGTTGATCGAGCGGGTACACGAAAGATGGCTCCAGGAACCGGAAGCCACCAGGCCGAAGTTCATGGTCTACGGCGAGAGCCTCGGCGTCATGGCCGGCGCCGGAGCCTTCGACACACTGCAGGCGGCGCGCGATACCGCCGACGGAATTCTGTGGGTGGGCCCGCCGAACGCGACGCAGTTGTGGCGTTCGATCGAGAAGAGGCGCGATCCAGGCACTCCCGAAGTAGCTCCTGTCTACGCGGACGGCTTGGCCGGCGTGCGGTTCGCGGATCGCTCCGAAGACATTCCGACCGACGGGATGACGTGGCCGCAGCCGCGGGTTCTGTTTGTCCAGCACCCTTCCGATCCAGTGGTTTGGTGGTCACCCGACCTCATGTTCAATCGGCCCGAGTGGCTCAAGGAAGTGCCCGGTTTCGACCGCTCGCCGTCGATGAAATGGTTCCCGGTCGTGACGTTCTGGCAGGTGTCGGCCGACCTCGGCAACGCCGCGGGAGTTCCGGACGGCCATGGTCACAATTACGGAACCTCCGTTCTGGACGCCTGGATCAGCGTTGCCCAGCCCGAGGGGTGGACGGCCGCAGAAACCGAGCGAGTGCGGTCGGCATTGGTTGTCGCCGTGAAATCAGAGGGCCCCGAGAAGTGAGGGGAGTCGCCTCGATCGCGCTCTCCGCTACCGCGATCACCTGGAGCAACGTCGTGCTTCCGGCATTCGGTCTTTCGCCCCGAGCCCGCGCCGTGGTCAACACCGCGGCCGGTCTGTCGGCCATCGGAGTCCTACTCGCACGTGGTTACACCCGCGAGGAACTCGGCTTGGCGCACACCGGCATTCGTGGTGGTGCTCAGTTCGGCGGAGCCGCGGCGGGGGCGGTCCTTACCGGCTACAGCGTCGCTTTGGCCGTTCCGTCCTTGCGCGCGACTCTCGCTGCCGACGAGCGAGCAGACGGCCGCGAAGACTTCCTCGAATGGATCATCCTGCACATCCCGTTCGGGACGGTGCTCTCCGAGGAACTGTTGTTCCGTAGCGCGATGTCGGCCGTCTGGAGCCGCGAACTGAACAGGCCGACCGCGCAGGCTGTTCACGCACTGACCTTCGGGCTGTGGCACGTCGCTCCCGCTCGCGGTGCCGGCGACAACGTTCCCGCAGCAGTGGCGTTCACCGGCGCTTCGGCATTGCTGTTCGAGTGGCTGCACCGCCGTGGCGGCAGCGTACTTGCCCCCGCCCTGCTGCACCTGGCCACGAATGCCGGTGGCGCACTTGCCGTTCGTATCGCTACTCGCAGACAGGGAGTGAACTGATGCCGCCCCGCCGCGCCGTCGACCCCGCCGAATTTCGTGCCGCCGTCCTGGCCGTCGGCCCGTGGCTTCGAGATCCGGAACTGCCGAAGCCTTCGCGCAGTGAACTCGGTGCGGCAGTGAAGATGAGTGCGCGCACTCTCGAACAGATCGCCCCCGGATCGAGCGTCGAGGTGCGGGTCCCACCGTTTGTTGCGGTGCAATGCATCGAAGGTCCGCGTCACACGCGCGGAACCCCGCCCAACGTCGTCGAGACGGACGCTCGGACGTGGTTGCAGATGGTCACCGGATTGCTCGAGTTCTCCGAGGCCTCAGGTGACGGAAGAGTCGACGCCTCAGGTAGCCGCGCTCCCGAAATTGCGCACTGGCTCCCACTGCTGCGGTTGACCTAGCAACAGAGGGGTTGGCGCAGCAACAGAGTGGTTGACGCAGTAACAGTGAGAGACCATCCGGTTCGCTTCGGCGTGATCTGAGAGCCAAGGCAGCCCTCAGGGGAAGTGAGTCCCAAAATGGCCGTAGACTGTGGATGCCCCCCAACCCCTGCCCACAAAGGGAGCGCCCGGTGACTCGTGCCGATCTGTCGGTCAACAGTCCAAATCTCCTCGCTTCGAACCCGTCCGACGAGGACGAGAACGAGCCCCGCGAAGAATGCGGTGTATTCGGCGTCTGGGCGCCGGGAGAGGATGTGGCGAAGCTCACTTATTACGGCCTGTACGCACTTCAGCACCGTGGTCAAGAAGCTGCCGGCATTGCGGTAGCCGACGGCTCCCAGGTGTTGGTGTTCAAGGATCTCGGCCTGGTCAGCCAGGTATTCGACGAGCAGACCCTCGCAGCGATGCCAGGTCACGTCGCCGTCGGACATTGCCGTTACTCCACCACCGGTTCCACGACGTGGGAGAACGCGCAGCCCATCTTCCGTACCACCACTGCCGGAACCGGCATCGCGCTCGGCCACAACGGCAACCTGGTCAACACCGCTGAACTCGCGAGCCGCACCCGTGCAGCCGGCCTGGTCAACGACAAGCGCCCCAACGCAGCGACTTCCGACTCCGACCTCATCGGTGGTCTCCTGGCACACGCTGCCGGCGACAGCACCATCGAACAGGCCGCAATGGAATTGCTTCCCACGTTGGAGGGCGCGTTCTGCCTCACCTTCATGGACGAGCACACGCTGTACGCAGCGCGCGATCCGCACGGCATCCGCCCGCTCTGCCTCGGTCGACTCGACCGCGGTTGGGTAGTCGCTAGCGAGACGGCAGCCCTCGACATCGTCGGTGCGTCGTTCGTTCGCGACATCGAACCCGGTGAGCTGCTTGCGATCGACGCCGACGGCGTTCGCTCCTCACGTTTCGCGAATCCGACGCCCAAGGGATGTGTCTTCGAGTACGTCTACCTTGCCCGTCCCGACAGCGTCATCGGTGGCCGTTCGGTCCACTCGACCCGCGTCGAGATCGGCCGTCTGCTCGCCAGCGAGCATCCCGCCGAAGGTGACCTGGTCATCCCCGTTCCCGAGTCCGGCACCCCCGCAGCAGTCGGGTACGCACAGGGCTCAGGCATTCCTTACGGCCAGGGTTTGATGAAGAACGCCTACGTGGGCCGTACCTTCATCCAGCCGTCGCAGACGATCCGTCAGCTCGGTATCAGGCTCAAGCTCAACCCACTCAAGGAAGTCATCCGCGGCAAGCGCCTTGTGGTGGTGGACGATTCGATCGTCCGCGGTAACACCCAGCGTGCGCTCATCCGGATGCTCCGCGAAGCCGGCGCCCTTGAAATTCACGTCCGTATCGCCTCGCCGCCGGTCAAGTGGCCCTGCTTCTACGGCATCGACTTCGCCTCACCGGCCGAATTGATTGCCAACGGCGCGGGCGGACAGGATGCGACGTTCGAGGAGATGCTCGACGGTGTGCGTCGTTCCATCGGAGCGGACACCCTCGGATACATCTCCACCGAGGGCATGATCGCCGCCACCGAGCAGCCGGCCAGCCGTCTGTGCGCCGCGTGCTTCGACGGGACCTACCCGATCGCGCTTCCCAAGGAAACGTCGATCGGCAAGAACGTCCTCGAGGGGATGCTCGAGAGCACCGCAGGTTCGACGGCCACTCGCGACAACGACAATGCGAGCGCGCTCAGCCGCCCCTGAACATCAGAATCGTTGAAATTCGACAGCCGAGAATCTGCCGTCCACAGCATGTGGGCGGCAGATTTTCTGTTCACGACTTTCTGTTCCACGACACGGCATACGTCGTGAGCATCTGGCATAGTGCCCTCCGTGGCGCAACTGAGAATGGATGGGCACCGGGTCCTGGTCGCAGACCTGGTGGGGGACACCATCAAAGCGATCAACGGCTCGATGGTGGCGTACGAGGGTGCGATCGCCTTCAAGAACGCCGGAATGGGCGGTGGTGGCGGGCTGCGTGCCGCGCTGAAACAGAAGGCGGCAGGTGAATCACTGTCCCTGATGGAAGTCAGTGGTCAAGGCACCGTCTATTTCGCGGTCGATGCCCAGGACATCACGATCATCGAGCTCAACAACGACGCTCTGCACGTGGAAGCGTCACAGTTGCTCGCATTGGTCGGACAACTGCGAACCGACGTGAAATTTGCCGGCCTCCGCGGCGCAGGTTCCGGACAGGGATTGTTCACGACTGTCGTCAGCGGCACCGGTCTGGTGGCCGTGCTGTCGAAGGGCGGACCGATCATCGCGCTCGAAGTCAGCCCGCAGTATCCGCTGGTTGCCGATCCCGACGCATTCGTCGCTCACCGTGGCCAGCTCAACCAGAGCTTCGTCACCGACGTCACCTGGCGCTCCGCGATCGGCGGTGGCAGCGGTGAAGCGTTCTCGCTGCGATTCGACGGATCCGGAGTCGTCTACATCCAGCCCGAGGAGCGCTGAACCATGCCGTTGGAATTGGTGAACAGCAAGGTCGTCAAGTCGACCCTCGCGCCGGGCCAGAACGTTCTTGCCCGCACCGGGTCGATGCTCTACTACACCGGTGACGTCCGCTTCATCCCGCACAGCATGGGCGGTGGGCCCGGCGCCATGCCGAACATGGGCGGTATCGCCGGGATGGCCGGCCGCATGATGTCCGGCGAACACGCACGCATGATGGCCGCCGAGGGAAACGGTGAGGTTTTCTACGGGCATGCCGGCTTGTATGTCGAGGTCATCCACCTCGACGGTTCGTCGATGCTCACGGTCGAAGCCGACCGACTCCTCGCACACGACGGTTACCTCCAGAGTTCGATAGTCGCTCTCACGTCGCAGGGCGGTGTGCGCGGAGCAGTACGCGGCGCCATGACCGGTCAAGGGCTGTTCACGACGCAGTTGCACGGACAGGGAAGCGTCGCGGTCCTCTCCCACGGGGGCGCGATTCCGTTGCAGGTCGGTCCGAACAATCCTCAGGTCGTCGTCGACCCGCAGGCATACGTGTGCCACATCGGTCAGATCAACGTCGACATCTCCGCGAACGTCGGCTGGCGCGAGGCCGTCGGCAAGGGCTCGGGGGAGTCCATCCAGCTGAAGATGACCGGCGCCGGCACCGTTTGGGTCCAGGCGTCCGAGCAGAAGTTCTGAGAGGGCACAGAGCATGGGTATCGAAATTCACAATCCGGCAACTCTGCCCGCCAACGACAACGTCCCGGGCAACGACTACGCCTTCTGCGTCGAGATGGCCGGGCAGCCGTGGTTCACGTCCAAGGGCGCGATGATCGCGTACTACGGAAACATCAACTTCGAGCCGCTCGGGCGCACGAGTATGACGGCGATCGTCGCGGCCAGGTTCTCTTCGCCGCTCTACGCGGACGACTGGGTGCTCGCTCAGGGACAGGGCAAGTTGATCCTCGGGGACCGCGGATTCAACATCAATTCCTATGACCTCGACGACGGCAACCTCACGATTCGCGCGGCCAATCTCCTCGCCTTCGAGACGAGCCTGGACCTCAAACAGTCCATCGTCCCAGGCTTTTTGACGCTACTGGGGACAGGCAAGTTCCTGGCGTCGTCCAATGGCCCGGTCATGTTCGCGGAGCCGCCGCTGCGCATCGACCCGCAGGCGTTGGTGGGTTGGGCCGACTGCCCGTCGCCGTCCCACCACTTCGACGCCGACTGGATGCAGAGCTTCCTGGGCGCGGTTCGCGGAAGCATGTTCGGCGCGAACACCGGTGAAGAACGCCAGTTCGATTTCACCGGAGCCGGGACGGTACTGATCCAGTCGAGCGAGAAGGTCGTCCACGACGGACACCTCCTCAAACACATCGAATCCGAGACGGTCGCACTCGGGCAGAACAGTCTGCGCGCACTGCACGCCTCGATCGGTGCGCGGCTGCAGAACTGACGTCTCGGGGTACGCGAGGTCTCACCGAGGGGGCCGGTCCGGTAGCGTATGGGCGTAATCGTCGGTATTTGTGTGCGCGCTCTGGGTCTCGAGTCGAACGATCCATCTCGCGTCACGAGGATTGCAAACACTTCACATTGCAAGACCACTTACCTGTGCACGAGCAATACGTGCTCGCGAGAAATACAAGGCTGGAGTAGTAACCCGATGACCGAGGACAGTCACCGCACCGCAGGCGCCTCCTACGCGGCAGCAGGAGTCGATATCGCCGCAGGCGACCGGGCGGTGGAACTCTTCGCCCCTCTGGCCAAGAAGGCCAGCCGCCCCGAGGTCATGGGTGGCCTCGGTGGTTTCGCCGGCTTGTTCTCCCTCAAGGGTGACTACAAGGAGCCGTTGCTCGCCGCATCGACCGACGGCGTCGGAACCAAGCTCGCTGTCGCGCAGGCGATGGACAAGCACGACACGGTCGGACTCGACCTCGTCGCCATGGTTGTCGACGACCTCGTCGTCTGTGGCGCCGAGCCGCTGTTCCTCCAGGACTACATCGCTGTCGGCCGGGTCATCCCCGAGCGCGTCGCGGAATTGGTCAGCGGCATCGCCGAGGGCTGCATCCAGGCCGGTTGCGCTCTCCTCGGTGGCGAGACCGCCGAGCACCCCGGCATCATGGCTGACGGTGACTACGACCTCTCCGCCACCGGCGTCGGTGTCGTGGAGGCCGAGAAGCTGCTCGGACCGGATCGCGTTCGCCCCGGCGACGTCGTCATCGCGATGGGTTCTTCGGGACTGCACTCCAACGGTTACTCACTGGCCCGCAAGGTCCTGCTCGAGATCGACCGCATGAACCTGAGCGCACACGTCGACGAGTTCGGCCGCACGCTCGGTGAGGAACTGCTCGAGCCCACCAAGATCTACGCCAAGGACTGCCTGGCACTCGCTGCCGAGACCGACGTGCGCACGTTCTGCCACGTCACCGGTGGCGGCCTCGCCAACAACCTCGCGCGCGTCATGCCCAAGGGCTTGGTCGCCGAACTCGATCGCGGAACCTGGAGCCCCGCTCCGGTCTTCGCCATGATCGCGCAACGCGGACGCGTCGAGCGCGCCGAGATGGAGCAGACGTTCAACATGGGCGTCGGCATGGTCGCCGTCGTCGCACCCGAGGACGTCGACCGCGCACTTGCCGTCCTCACCGCACGCCACATCGACTGCTGGACGCTCGGTAGCGTCAAGAAGGCGTCGGACGCCGCTGCAGAGCGTGCGTTCCTGGCCGGAGACCACCCGCGCTTCTAGATCGCAACGTCAACTGCCCCATCGGAGAGATCCGGTGGGGCAGTTTTGTGTGTCCGTACAAGCAGGCGCGAGGCGGAAAATGGAACGCAAAAATGAGGAAGAGCGATCAGCTCTTCCTCATTTCACAGTCTGCGCGGTGGCAGTGCGCGGTCAACGCCGCCAGTCGTCGTAGTCGTCCTCTCGCGCATGCCCTTCCCTATCGGAAGTCTGGTCCGATCGGACACTGCTCCGATGCGAGTTGGTCGATCCACCTGCGAGCTCTCTTTGCAGGCTGTCGAAATCCGTGGTCGGTACGCTGTATTTCAATTCGCGTGCAACCTTGGTCTGCTTTGCCTTAGCCCGGCCGCGGCCCATGGCTGACCCCCTCGCGCTTTCGCGGGGCGGCCTGGGGAATTTGGCGGCCCCGTTTGAGTGTGTAAGTTTCCTGACACACACTCTAGCGTGGAAAAGTCGCTTCCGCTTCCACGAAGGCCTCACCGCCGTGTCTGATTGCTCTCACTATGGCCGCGAGCTGCCAGGATGCTGAAAGAACTCGTCAGAACTTTGTGAGAACTGCTCAGAAGTTTCCGGGAATTGCGCGAATCGTCCCCACTCGGGCGTCGCCGCCGAAGACCGGAGCGGATGCGAGAGCCGCCAACTCCTCGGTCCACTCGGTGTTCATCCGCTTGAGCAGAGCTGCCGCCAAGGGCAGGAGCGCCCGCTCGTGACCGTCGTCGATCTTGAGGGCGAAAGCGGAACCGTCGGGAAGCGCTCCGGCGTAGATGCCGTCGTATCCGGTCTTGGAGAACAGACCCGGCACTGCGGACATCAGGCGCTGATCGTTGCGGCCGGTGCCCGAGACGAGGAAGGGGTTCTCGCGGACCGCGTCGGCCACAGCTCGTTCGGGTGAGTCGGGCTCAGCCGAGGGCAGGCGTCCGAATGCCCGAGCCAGGTTCGTGAGCGAGAGCGGCACGATCGGGAGACCACAACCGTCGATGCCGAGTTCCTGCTCTTCCTCGCCGCTGAGATCGAAGATCGTCTCCTGGATCGCGAGTTGGAGGGGATGAGTCGGCTCCATGTACGTCTCGAGCGGCCAGTCGTTCACGACGCACGTGGCGAGCATCGCGGAGTGCTTGCCCGAGCAGGTCATGTAGATCGGGCTGGGAAGCTCGCCCGCTGCGATCAGTTCGGCTCGGGCCAGTTCGTTGCCTGGCAGATCGGAGGGGCACTGCAACTGGTCGACACCGAGTTGGTAGCGAGCGAGAAGCGCTGCGACCAGTTCGATGTGATCGGCCTCGCCCGCATGTGAGGACGACGCGACGGCCAGCTCTTCCGGGCTGGTGGGTGCAAAGCCGTTACGAAGCGCAGCGACGGCTTGCAGCGGCTTGTTCGCCGAGCGCGGGTAGATGGGTGTGTGAATTTCCCCGAGTCCGACAACGACCTCGCCGTCGGCGCCGAGAATGACGGCCGATCCGCGATGCACGCATTCGCGGAATCCGGAGCGGACCACTTCCACCAATTCGATACTCACGAGTGCACCTGCGCTTCTGCTTGTTCGATGAACCTCTGGACACGCGCGGTGACGTTCGGTGCAAGATCGGTGTGTTCTGCGAGTAGCCGTCGAAGCCGCTCAGGGTCCGTTCCGGCGAAGACCTCTCGAACAGTCACTCCGTGATCCGGTACGTGGACTCGGGTGACCGAATCGCCCGCGGCGATCGTGCCGGTCCGGTTGACGCGAAGGTAGGCGCCGACGTCGGTCCGCTCGGTGAATCTTTTGACCCAGCCCTTTTCCGCGGCCCAGATGCCGAAGGTGCCACACGGGACCCGGGGAGCGGTCACTTCGAGTTCGAGAACGTCCGACGCCTCGGCTCCGGTGATGTGCCAACGCTCGCCGATCACGGCGTCCGTGACGAGCATCCCGCTGATGTGGAGATTCTCGCCGAACCATCCGGGGCCGAGAGGTCGGCCCAATTCGTCCGACCAACGCTGCGCTTCTTCGCGCTGATACGCGTAGACAGCTTGGAAGGCGCCGCCGTGGAACTCGGTGTCGCAGACGTAGTCGCCCCCCAGACCGAGTCGGCCGACCGCGACGCGGCCGTCGACGGGACGCTTGTCGATCGCGGTACGGGGGACTCGCCTGACGCCACTGTCACGTTCGGTGTGGACGACGCAGACCGCGTCGACCATGCCCGTCACTTTCCGCGCAATCGGTTGACAGCCTCACGTCCGGCCTGGGGTGCGTCGTCCGCGACGATCGAATCCGGATCGATGGACGCAGCGCTGGGGCCGGCCATCAGTTCGGTGTCGACCGGGATGTTGCGCTTGATCAGGGCGAGTGCGATGGGGCCGAGCTCGTGATGATTGACGACGGTCCCGACGCGTCCGACGGCCCGTCCGCCCGCCGTGATCGGGTCACCCGGTTCCGGGACGGCTTCGGCGCTGCCGTCGAGGTGCAACATGACGAGATGGCGCGGCGGCTTGCCGAGATTGTGAACCCGGGCGACGGTTTCCTGACCGCGGTAGCAGCCCTTGTCGAGGTGGACGGCGCCGTGCTCGGCCGGCCCGCCGATCCAGTGGACCTCGTGCGGGATCGTCCGCTCGTCGGTGTCCAGTCCGAGGCGTGGCCTCGTCGCTTCGACGCGCAGTGCCTCGAAGGCCCAACTTCCGGCGGGCTTCGCGCCGGCATCGGTGAGCCTGGTCCACCACGCTGCCAGTTGCTCACGTGGGACGAGGAGATCGAAAGAGTTCTCGGTGGGCCACGGCATGCGGCGGACAAATCCGCCGTCGGCCAAGGCGAGAGCGTCGTAGGCCTCGGTGGGTGTCTGCACCTCGAGTGCGGCGAGGACAGTTGACGCTTCGGGTCCGATCAGGCTCAGGACCGCGAGCTCGTTGCCGTCTCGAGGCTCGGCCTTGGACCAGAACACCATCTTCTTCAAGAAGGAGAGGAGGTCGGGTCCGCGGTCGGCCTCGGTGTCGATCCAGGTGACACCTGCCAGGTCCGTCTGCACGAAGTGGTGCTCGACGCGTCCGTTGACGTCCAGGCTCAAGTTCTCGGCACTCTTGCCGTCGGGGAGCGCGGCGATGTGCTGGCTCGAAATCGTGTGCAGCCACGTGAGGCGTTCGTCGCCGGGAATGGCGATCACGAATCTGTGACTGCGGTCGACCACCACTGCTGCGCGCTGCGCGGTTCGCTGTTCGCCGAGGGGATCGCCGTAGTGCCACGCGACACCGATGTCGGACGAACCGTCCGGTGCGGTGACCGCGCCGGGGGAAGTCAGAAGTGGGCTGTTGGGCACAAGAGCGTTGTCGACCACGAGACCAGTCTAGGAGTGTGGGCGGGATCGCGGTTACAGGGCGGCCCCGGCGGCTTGGCGGATCGTTAGGGTTGATGGCATGCCTGATCGCGTATTGGTGACTCTCGACCATGAGGTGCTCGATGCTGACGCACCGTTTCTGCACGCCGACGACCTGGCGGTGGTGCGCGGCGACGGAGTCTTCGAGACGCTGTTGGTACGCGACGGCCGCGCCCGGGTGGTCGAGGGACACCTGAGTCGACTGGTTCTGAGCGCACGGGCACTCGGCCTGCCCGCTCCCGTTCTCGATGATTGGCGTCTGGCGATCGAGATGGCTGCCGAGGAGTGGGGGACCGAGAAGGAAGGCGCTCTTCGTCTCGTTCTGACCCGCGGCCGTGAGAGCGGCGACAAGCCGACAGCCTTCGTGATGGTCGG
Organism: Rhodococcus sp. OAS809; assembly: GCF_040546695.1. NCBI lineage: Bacteria > Bacillati > Actinomycetota > Actinomycetes > Mycobacteriales > Nocardiaceae > Rhodococcus > Rhodococcus sp. OAS809. The sequence continues at coordinate 5,351,863 of NZ_JBEPOI010000002.1, forward strand.
TCCGGTGGCCGATCGGGTCAGACAGGTCCGCGAATCGGGGTTGTCGGTGATGACTCTCGAGCGAGGTTTCTCTGTCGATCTCTCTGCCCGGGCACCCTGGCAGCTACTGGGCGCGAAGACGTTGTCGTACGCAACCAACATGGCAGCGCTTCGATATGCGGCGAATTTGGGTGCTGACGATGTGATCTTCGTCAGTTCCGAGGGCAATGTGTTGGAGGGGCCACGCTCGACGGTGGTGATCGTTCGGGACAGGACTTTGATCACACCGCCTCCCGCACAGGGCATTTTGATGGGCACTACGCAGCGCGCCCTGTTCGACGTTGCCGGCAGTGCTCGCTTCGATTGCCGATACGAAACCCTCCGACCTGCGGATTTGATTGCGGCCGACGGAGTGTGGATGGTTTCGAGCGTCACGCTGGCCGCACGCGTCCATACACTCGACGGGCTCACATTGCCAGAGCCGAAGGTCTCCGGGGAATTCGCGGAATTGGTTGAACGTGCAATTGATTCGGATTCAGCAGGGCGATAGGCGAATAGGAATCGCGACAGGTCTCTACTACATTTGGTAGTAGCAAAGTCCTGCGGTCCAAACCGGACAGCAGTACCGTGTCCGCAGGGGCCGAGCGACTGCCCGCGTCTCGAACCCCGAAGCCTGTCCCAGGGCCCTACTCTCGGAGTAGCCAATGGATACTTTGGACGTCTCCAGGTGGCAGTTCGGTATCACTACCGTCTACCACTTCATCCTTGTTCCGCTGACCATCGGACTTGCGCCGATGATCGCGATCATGCAGACGATGTGGGTGGTCACCAAAAAGGACCACTGGTATCGGCTCACCAAGTTCTTCGGCAAGCTTTTCCTCATCAACTTCGCACTCGGTGTAGCCACCGGCATCGTGCAGGAGTTCCAGTTCGGCATGAACTGGAGCGAGTACTCGCGATTCGTCGGTGACGTCTTCGGAGCTCCGCTCGCATTGGAAGGCCTCGTCGCCTTCTTCATGGAGTCCGTCTTCATCGGACTCTGGATCTTCGGTTGGGGCAGGCTGCCCAAACTTGTACACCTGGCGTGCATTTGGCTCGTGGCGATCGGCGTCAACGCGTCGGCATTCTTCATCATCGCGGCCAACTCGTTCATGCAGCATCCGGTCGGTGCGACGTACAACCCTGAAACGGGTCGTGCCGAGCTCACCAGTATCTGGGAGCTGCTGACCAACAACACCGCTCTCGCTGCCTTCCCGCACGCGGTTGCCGGCGCCTTCCTGACGGCGGCGACGTTCGTCGCCGGCATCAGTGGTTGGTGGATGGTGCGGAACATGCGCCGCGCCAAGCAGGCTGAGGCCGCCGAAGCCGAGCGCCTCGAAGCCGACGCACGGACGATGTACCGCCCGGCAACACGATTCGCGTTGCTCGTCATGATCGTGGCCGGAATCGGCATCATCTATACCGGTGATGTCCAAGGCAAGCTCATGTTCCAGCAGCAACCCATGAAGATGGCGTCGGCGGAATCGCTGTGCGACACCGAGATGGATCCGGACTTCTCGATCCTCACTATCGGCACTCACAACAACTGTGACAGCGTGACGCACGTTCTGAAGGTGCCGTTCGTTCTTCCATGGTTGGCCGAGGGCAAGTTCACCGGCGTCGAACTGCAAGGCGTGAACCAACTGCAGGAGCAGGCGGAGCAGGACTTCGGACCGGGTAACTACCGACCGAATCTCTTTGTCACGTACTGGTCTTTCCGCGCCATGATCGGCCTCGCCGCCGGTTCGGCAGCACTGGCTCTCGCGGGACTGTGGGTCACTCGTAAGGGGCGGGTCCCGGACCAGAAGTGGTTCGGAATACTCAGCCTGGTCGCGATCCCCACTCCGTTCATGGCGAACAGCGCCGGTTGGATCTTCACCGAGATGGGCCGTCAGCCCTGGGTGGTGCATCCCAACCCGACCGGCGTCGACATGATCAGACTGACTGTCGACCAAGGTGTTTCGGACCACGCGTCGGCTACCGTCTGGGCTTCGCTGATCACCTTCACCCTGCTGTACGGAGCGCTGGGAGTCGTCTGGTTCAAGCTGATCGTGCGGTACGCGAAGGAAGGCCCGTTGGAGCACGACATGCATCCGCCGGGCGATACAGATCATGATGAGCCGGAAGATCCGGACAAGCCCAAACAACTGTCGTTCGCGTACTAGGAGGCGATCATGGGACTTCAAGAAGTATGGTTCGTGCTCGTCGCAGTACTGTTCATCGGTTACTTCGTCCTCGAAGGGTTCGACTTCGGTGTCGGAATGCTCATGCCGATCGTCGGCAGAGGCAGTGACCTCCCGGCCGATACGCGTCGACGGGTAGCGCTCAACACGATCGGCCCGGTGTGGGACGGCAACGAAGTGTGGCTGATCACCGCCGGTGGCGCGATGTTCGCGGCATTCCCGGAGTGGTACGCGACGTTGTTCTCCGGGTTCTATCTACCGCTGCTGATCATCCTGGTGGCCTTGATCGTTCGTATCTGTGCCATCGAATGGCGAAGCAAGATCGACGACGACAAATGGCGTCAGCGTTGCGACTGGGGCATCATCTTCGGCTCCTGGGTCCCGGCAGTTCTCTGGGGCGTGGCTTTCGCGAACATCGTTCGGGGCGTGGCGATCAACGCAGACAAGCAGGTCGAGTCGGGATTCTTCGATCTGCTCAATCCGTACGCGCTGCTCGGCGGTCTGACCACCGCGCTGGTGTTCGCTCTCCACGGTGCAGTGTTCCTGGCACTCAAGAGTGCCGACGAGGTTCGTGAAGATGCCGTGAAAATTGCTGCACGACTGGCAATTCCAGCTATTCCTGTTGCCGGCGGATTCGTTCTGTGGACGCAACTCGCCTACGGCAAGGGATGGACGTGGATTCTGGTAGCTGCCGCTGCTGCGGCACTGATCGGCGTCGTCTTCCTGACGCGGGCCGAGCGCGAAGGCTGGGCCTTCGTTCTCACCTGTGTGGCCGTCATCGCCACCGTCGTGCTGCTGTTCGCCTCGCTGTTCCCGAACGTCATGCCGTCGACGCTGGATCCGGCGTACAGCCTGACCATCGAGAACGCGTCGTCGAGTCCGTACACGCTCAAGGTGATGACGTGGGCCGCGGCATTCATGACGCCGGTGGTGATCATCTACCAGGGTTGGACGTACTGGGTGTTCCGACAGCGCATCTCCTCCAAGCAGATTCCGGCGTCGATCGGTCTGCGATTCAAGGAGAAGACGTGGTAGTCACCAACCTTGAATCACGAAACATTCGAATCACGAAAGAACTGACGGTCGAATTCACGTGACTATCGAAGTAGGCGACGCTCCCACCACTCGGGAGCGTCGCCGGGGGCCGATCGACCCGCGGCTGTGGCGACATTCCGCTTCTGCGCGCGGCTATCTGATCCTGACTGTTGCTCTGTCGATGGTGAACGTCGTGATGGTCATCGTCGCGGCGCTCATGATCGGCCGGGTGCTGGCCGGAGTGATCACCACTCGAACTGTGGATGTTTCCTCGTGGACAACCGAATTGGTTGTTCTCGCCGCAGCTGTGGCGGTCCGAGTTCTGGGGACCTGGCTGCAGACCAGGTATGCGCACCGGGCGTCGACTCGCGTCGTTGCCGAGATCAAGAACGGCGTGCTGACGTCGGCGACGGCGATGAGTCCTCGCGATCTGGATCCGCGGCGTGACGAGATCGCGACCGTGGTCACCCGAGGTGTCGACGGCCTTGGTCCGTACCTGACGGGATACCTTCCGGCCCTGGTCTTGTCGGTGACGCTGACACCCATCACCCTGATAGTCATTGCGGTGCAGGACATGACGTCTGCGGTCATCATCTTCGTGACGCTGCCGCTGATCCCCATCTTCATGATTCTGATCGGCCTGCTGACAAAGGGTAAGTCGGAGAAGACGCTGGCAGCGATGACCACGTTGTCTTCGCAACTGCTCGATCTCCTTGCCGGTTTGCCGACGCTGCGGGCGCTCGGTCGTCAGCAAGGTCCTGCCGAGCGCGTCCGTGAACTCGGTGACGCTCATCGGCGAACGACGATGTCAGCTCTCCGCGTCGCGTTCCTGTCCTCGATGGTGCTGGAACTGCTCGCAACGCTCTGCGTCGCGTTGGTGGCCGTGAGTATCGGCTTGCGACTGGTGTACGGCGACATGTCACTCGAGCCGGGGATAGTCGCGTTGATCCTCGCCCCCGAGGTGTACCTGCCACTTCGGATGGTGGGAACCCAGTTCCACGCCGCCGAGGACGGAATGGCGGCAGCCGACAAGGCATTCGAGGTTATCGAGGCGGATTCTGCCGCACCGGAGGGTGGTAGCACGACGGTGGTCGCTCGCGGTGCCGACATCGTCTTCGACGGACTCGGCGTGACCTCTCGTGGGGGAGTCGCACCGTCTCGACTTTCCGCCGTGGCATCGCCAGGGGCGATCACCGTGCTCACCGGTCCCAACGGCTGCGGCAAGTCGACGGCAGTGCACGCGCTGCTCGGGTTGATCGAACCGAGCAGTGGGCGCGTGACGGTCGCCGGCGTCGATGTCCGAGACCTGGACGAGCACGCGTGGTGGAGTCAGTTGGCCTGGCTACCGCAACATCCGGTCCTCCTGCCCGGCACCGTTCGTGAAAATCTCGATCTCACCGGGGTCGTCGATGCGCAAGCATTGGCTCGCGCCGCTGCTGCGACGGGATTCGACGCGGTACTGGCCGAGCTGCCTGCGGGCGTCGAGACCGTGATCGGCGTCGGCGGTACAGGTCTGTCTTTGGGGCAGCGGCAACGGCTGGCACTGACACGCGTGCTTGCCTCGGACCGCGTAGTTCTTGTCCTGGACGAACCCACCGCTCACCTCGACTCGGATTCGGAAGGGACAGTGTTGGCTTCTCTGAGAGCACGGGCGGAGCGTGGCGACACCGTTGTCGTGATCGGCCACCGTCCGAGTGTGCTTGCCGCAGCTGACCGGATCGTCGAGGTGCGCGCTCATGAGAAGTGACGCTCACGATCCGCTTCTGCGTGCTCTGCGGCTACTGGAACTTCGGCCACGACGCGTACTGACGGCGGTAGCGGCGGGTGTGGCAACACTCGGTAGCGCACTCGCCTTGGCCGCGCTGTCCGCATGGTTGATCACGCGTGCTTGGGAGATGCCCCCCGTTCTCGATCTCAGTGTTGCGGTAGTTGCCGTACGCGCATTGGGAATCTCACGTGGTGTCTTCCGCTATCTCGAACGATTGACGACGCACGACGTCGCGTTGCGCGGAACCACCGCGGCGCGATCGAGGATCTACCAGCAGTTGGCCGCAGGAGATCCCGCGGCAGCAGCCGGACTACGACGCGGTGACCTGCTCTCACGTACGGGCGCCGACGTGGATGCACTGGGCGACGTCGTCGTCAAAGCACTGATCCCGATTGCGGTCTCGATTGTCCTCGCGTTTGCTGCGGTGGGAATCCTGTTGTTCATCTCGGTTCCGGCCGCGCTCATCCTGGCTGTTGCGCTGGCGGTGTCCGGGATCGCGGCACCCTGGCTTTCGGCTCGTGCTGCTCGTCTCGCCGAGGCCGACAGTTCCGCTGCCGCAGCGCGATTCAGTGAGTCCGCGGTGACCGCCCTCGACCATTCCGCCGAGCTCCGGGTATCGGGTCGCTTGGATCAGGCGGTGAGCGAGGCTGTGTCCGCCGAGAACGAGGTGGTCGATGCAACCGATCGCGCGGCGGTACCGAGTGCCTTTGCCGCCGCGGCGACGCCCCTGGCAATCGGCGTGAGCGTCCTCGGTGCCCTGTTGATCGGAATTACGCTGTACGGAACCACCGACATGTCACCGATGTCCATGGGAATCCTTGTACTGCTTCCGCTGTCGGCTTTCGAGGGAACCGCGATACTGCCCAGCGCGGCAGTTGCGTTGACCAAGGCGCGGCTGGCGTCGGCACGCATCATGGCGGTACTCGATCGAGCCGACGCCGAACACGTTGAAGGAAATCGTGCGTGGCCGGAGGACGGGGTCCTGAGTGTGCACGCGTTGCGGGCGGGTTGGCCCGGGGGAAAGGTGACCGAACCGCTGTCGGTGGATCTTCCTCGCGGTGCTCGTGTTGCCGTCGTCGGCGAGAGCGGATCCGGAAAGACCACCGCGCTGATGACGATGGCGGGACTGCTGCCGCCTATCGCGGGAACAGTGCGCGTTGGCGGAGTGGATGTTTCGGAAGTCGATCCGGCCGAACTGCGCAGGCACGTCGGGTACTTCGCCGAAGACGCACACCTCTTCGAGACGTCGGTCCTCGAGAACCTGCGCGTCGCGCGGGGTGACCTCACCGCCGAGGACGCGGAGAAGGCACTTGCCGCAGTCGGTCTCGGCGACTGGCTGTCGGAACTGCCGGACGGGCTCGACACCTACCTGGTCGGCGGCACGCGAGCGGTTTCGGGCGGTGAGCGTCGTCGGTTGCTGTTGGCGCGCGCGATCGTCTCGCCCGCGGAGGTGCTGCTGCTCGACGAGCCGACCGAGCACATGGACGCGGAGGCGGGCGATCAGTTGCTCCGCGAGTTGCTCAGTCGCGACGCAACGCTGGTCGATTCTTCGCGAACCGTTGTTGTCGTCACCCACCAACTTCCGGACGGCACAGCAGCTGACCAGGTGATATGCGTCGGAAAAGTTTCTGTGGAAAATACGTTGCCGTCATCGTGAAGTGGGCGTACTTTCTCCTGTACACAAGGAAGGAGGTGGTCTGAAATTGAAGTACAGACGGACGCGTGAGGTGGCTGCCAGCTAGCCGCAATCGCTGATGGAATTCACTTACCGCGTGAGCGGCCGGCGAATCCCAGGCAGCCACCCGACCCCCGAGCCCCCGATCAGTCCGACCGGGATCCGCGCGAAAGCGTGGGTGTGGCTCGGGGGTCGCTTCGTGCCGTGCGCCTTTATCAACCCCCGGCGGTTAATAAAGGCGCACAGCGTGGACAAGGATTAGGCCCCCACCATCCACCGCGCTCGAGGATCGCTCTGACCTCGGCTGCAGTTCGGCACGAGGCCCCCTCCACCTCCTCCCAACCGAAGACCAGTGTGGCGTTGCTTGACAGTTCGGATGCGTTTCCTCGCCGACGATCCCGCAGCGCAGTCGCCCGAGAAGAGTGGAAGGCAAATCCGTCGAGTCGAACGATCAGTGCGACACCGCAATTGCGGTAGTCGACGTCCTCGTAGAAAGTTCTCCCATCGACGAGGACCGGCGATTGCCGTCGTGCTTCCGGCAAACCGTGTGCTCGCTCGACCTCGATTGCGTAGCGATGCTCGAGTACCGACTGGACACCGCGATCCAACAGGTCCAATGTCGAGGACAGCGCTTTGACATATCGCCTCGGCCGTCGGCATTCCATTCGGGTGCGCAATTCCATCCGTGACACTTTGCACGCCGTGGCCGAGCGAACCAGAGAACGAGCGGCGTCGCGAGCCGACGGCTCTGCAACCGCCAGGTCAATTGCGGTGTCGGCCAGCGAAGTACGAGCAGGCTGAGTGGCAACGCCGATGTGGGCCTGAGCGCGTGAACGATGAACGATCACTCCGGGATGGGCAGTGGACCACCCCAACGGAACGGGGCGCGCCGGGGAGCGTTCGGGTCTGACCGTCGGACTCTGACAGCGCGAGGATCTGCCGTATCGGACCGTGATGTGGACCGGCAGTTCGGACTCGATGTGCGTGAGTCCCCACTCTTCAGCTGCCGTCCGGTGACTCAGGTAGGTCTCTCCGCCGCCGAACAGAAGGGCGGCCTCGAGAATCATTGCTCGGTTGAGCGGGCCGTTGGTGCTGGATTGAACGCCGTGGAGGACGGAAGTCCATTGACCCGATTCGACCAGATGTTGGATGCGCCGCGGTGAATAGCCGAAAGGGCGTAGTTGTTTATTGGTCGCGAGTCCGTGTTGGAAGTCGAAGAGTCTTCGGAGATCAGGATCGATGTAGTCGCAGCTCATGCGAATACCGTCAGATCGCGGACCGACAAGAACCGGTCGAAGATGCCGCTCAGAAGCCCGCCTGTGGAATTTGTCGGTGCCTGTGGATAAATCTGCTGTGCGCCTTTATTAACCGCCGGGGGTTAATAAAGGCGCACAGCAGAGCTAGCCGATGTAGCGCGTCAGGCGGGCCGAGAGACGCGGTTCCAGGCCACCGTCAGACATGATCCGCTCTTCGACGTACGCAAGGTCGCCGCCTTCGACGATGCCGTACAGACGCTTCGCGCCGCCGTACAGTGCACCGGACTGGCTGCGGATCACCACGTCGGTGGCAAGTTCCCACGACGCTTGGGTGAGTGCGCGCCCGTAGTACATTTCGACGACACCGGAGCTGTGGCTGAGCAGGAGTTCGACCACTTCCTGGTTGACGCTGCCCGGGATGCCGTCGCCGCCCATGCGCCAGTAACCGCTCTCGCGCAGATCGGGGCTCACGTACTTGCCCTCGGCGTCGAGGCGCCAGGACCGGGACTCCCAATTGAGGTACGGGCCGCCGTCGTGCGAGATGACGATCTGCTGACCGAAGGCGTAGTCGCCGTTCTCGTCGTGTCCTTCACCTTCGCCGCGCCAGACACCGACGAGGGGGAGAAGCGCGAGGAGTTCGGGATTGATATCCGGGCCGAGGCGCAGGTTTGCGGTGTCCTCCGGCAACGGAAGGTCCGGCAGGGTCGGAATGTTGAGCGACGCCGTCGACTTGGAGCGCTCGACGGCGATGGCGACAGCTTCGTCCCCGCTGCCGCGCCTCACGGCACCTGCAGCGGCGGAATCGTCAGCGGTCGCGTCGGACCCTGAATCCGGAGCCTGACTCACGACTCGTCGGTGACCAAGCGGTACACGACGTACACGGAGAACCAAGCGATCATGACGGATGCGAGTGCGAGGAGTACCTCGAAGAAAATGACCACGGGTACATCTTAGACCGCGGCGACCGACCGGAAAAATCGGGAGCCGGAATGCAGAAGGCCCCGCACCGGAGGGGTGCGGGGCCGCCTGACAAAGCAGGAATTACTTGCTGACGGTCACGTCCACGTTGTGCACGCCCGAGCCCTCGGGAGCGACGGTGGAGGTGCCGTTGCCCGAGCTGGACAGTGCACGCACGGTCCACTCGCCCGGAGCGGCGAAGAAGCGGAAATCGCCGGTTCCTGATGCCACGACCTCGGCCGTGAACTCTCCGGAGCCGTCGAGCAGACGCACGAATGCGCCGCCGATGGGCTGGCCGTCAGCTGCGAGAACGCGGCCGGTGATGACCGTTTCCTTCTCGACGTCGACGCCGGCAGGCAGGGTCTGGCCCTGGGTAGGTGCTCCACACATGATCAGGCTCCCAATTCGATCGGTGCGCCGACGAGTGAGCCGTATTCGACCCAGCTGCCGTCGTAGTTCTTGACGTTGTTCTTGCCGAGGATCTCCTGCAGGACGAACCAGGTGTGGCTCGAACGCTCGCCGATGCGGCAGTAGGCGATCGTTTCCTTGGTGTCGTCGAAGCCCTTTTCCGCGTACAGCTTGGCGAGGTCGTCGTCCGACTTGAAGGTGCCGTCCTCGTTGGCGGTGGTGCTCCACGGGATGTTGATGGCTCCGGGGACGTGGCCACGCTGCTGCGCCTGCTCCTGCGGAAGGTGGGCGGGAGCGAGGATCTTGCCCGAGAACTCGTCAGGGCTACGAACGTCGACGAGGTTCTTGCTGCCGATGGCGTCGATGACCTCGTCGCGGAATGCGCGGATCGAGAAGTCGGGGGTCTCGGCCTTGTACTGCGTGGCTTCGCGGTTGACTGCGTCCTTGGAGAGCGGGCGTCCGTCGAGTTCCCACTTCTTGCGGCCGCCGTCGATCAGCTTGATGTCCTGGTGGCCGTACAGCTTGAAGTACCAGTAAGCGTAAGCGGCGAACCAGTTGTTGTTGCCACCGTAGAGAACGACGGTGTCGTCGTTCGCAATGCCTTTGGCGGAGAGCAGATCCGAGAACTGCTCCTGGTTCAGGAAGTCGCGTCGGACGCCGTCCTGGAGGTCCTTGCGCCAGTCGAGCTTGACTGCACCCTCGATGTGGCCGCCGTCGTATGCGCTGGTGTCCTCGTCCACCTCGACAAAAACGGTCTTGGGGGTGTTGAGGTTCTGCTCAGCCCAGTCAGCGGAGACTAGGACGTCGGAGCGAGCCATGGTGTTCCTTTCGATGTGGTCTTGCATCGGTCGTTATCTAGCAGGGGTTCAGCAGGGTTGTGGGGCAAGCGTTTTCACGCGGTGGTAGCGCGGCCGGTATTTCGCAGCCTTGCGACGAGTGGATAGATCTGGCAGCCGAGGCAGATGCCGAACGCGGCGTTGAGCAGGGCCGCGAACAAGGCGAAGCCGGTGGCAACGGTGCCGACGATCGTCGACCCGGCCAGGAAACCGACCGTGCCGGCGAGTGCGAAGACGAAGCCGACGAACTGCGCGAAGCGCAGCGGCGCCACGGGTTCGCGTTCGCTGACCGGCGAGAGTCGCGGGGCGACGAGCTTGCCGAAGATCTGGCCGTACGGGCTGCGCTTGGGGCCGAGTACCGCTCCGACCGCGAAGACGATGGCCTGTAGTGCGAGAACGACGGTGGCGGCGGGCAGTGAGAAGGTCGAGAGGATGAGCGTGAGTACGAGAACGCCGGTGGTGACCCACGCGGCGAATCGAGGTCCGCGGACGTCGACCTGCTCGAGCTGGGGTGTGGTTGTGGACATCGGGAGTGCTCCTGCGCTGGATTGCATGATGCTGTGCCTGGACCGAGAAAACGGGACGTCAAAGTCCCACTCGGTGGATTGATCACATGAGCGAAAGCTCGAAGGTCAGAGAGATCTGACGGATGAGGTGATCAGCAACAGGTACAGCAACAGCCCCCGAGGCGGCACAGGTCTACTGCGCGGCGTCGGGTGAGCATCAGCTCGTGGCGGGTTTGCACGTCGGCGAGTTTACCCCGAATTCTCGGATTTTGGCTCGTGGGGTCCGGATAGTGGTACGAGTGCAGCTTTCAGATCGGCTGCGGATGGCACTCCGGACACCCGGAACTGTTCCTCCAGGCCACCGTCGAGGATGAAGGTGGTGGGCAGCGAGAGGACACTCATCTCGCGTGCCAGAGCCGGTTCCTTGTCGATGTCGAGCTCGATCTCCACCGGCGGACGGGGAGCGTCGGCCATCGAGATCACGACCTGACCGACGACGCGGCGTACTGCCGCGCACGGTCCGCACCAGTCGGCAGAGAAATGCAGTACGACGGGTCCGCCGTTCGGCGAAGAGACTCCAGCGGCGCGGAGCAGTTCGAGGCGACTGTCCGCCGCGCCGGTCGCGGCCGGCGTGGTGACTCGGACCTTTCCGTTGCGCGACTTGAGAAAGAGCCCGACCGCGACGACGGCCACCAGCGCGACCAGCAGAATTGTGATCCCGGTCATCGGTTCTGCAGCTCTGCGAGATCGATCGTCGTGTTTTCGGCGCTGCCCTCGATCACGATTCTTCCGCCTTCCGCGTAGACCAGGCTCGGCTGAATTCCGTAGGGAAGTGCCTGCGGATCGATCGTGTAGCTGAACAAGCCGAGGACGACGGGTTCGAGTGCTGCGGGGATCGAGAAATCGGCTTTGCCCTCCGGACCGAAGTACAGATTGCTGGCGACGATCTTGACCTGCCCACCTTCCAGAACGAGGTTGGCCTGCACGCTCACTGCAGTCTCGACCGGACCGACGGCAACCGTTCCCGTCAGCACGACGGCGCCCGCGGTGCTCGCTCCGGTTCCGCCGCTGCCCCCGGTGCCATCCGACTTGTTGGCCGGCGGCGAAGATACCTGCAGGTCAGGGATATTGAGCAGCTTTCCGAGGTCGGTGGCGTTGATTCCCATCCGGCCGTCGAGTTTGTCGACGGGGAGTTGGGTGACATTGCCGTTCACGATGTCGGAGAAGGGAACGGTGACCCCGCGCAGATCGGCCTCGACGGTCACTTCGCCCACCACGTCGCTCTGGACGCCGGTAGCTCTGACGTAGACGTCCTTGTATTTCCCGCCGAGTGCCTGGGTGAGGAAGGGGAACCCGTTGAAGGTGACCTCCGGATCCGACTCGAGTGATGCGCCGGTTCGGAGCTCGCGGGAAACCCGGTACTCGGCGTACGCGGCCGCGCCGAAATCGGCCACCAGTCCGAGGCCGAGGAGAAAGACGATGCCGATGATCAGTTTGCGCACCGCACCATTGTGACGGACTCCGGTCGGGGTTCGATGCGACGGCCCCGGTACCAGGCACGCTAATGTAGGGACCGACCAAAAGCGTCGAACTACTCGAGCGTTGCCCTCACGGGTTGCGCGGGCTACTAGATAGGAGGCCGTGTGGAACTGCTCCTCCTCACCTCCGACCCCAACCCGGAAGCTGTACTACCGGCGTTGGCGTTGCTGGCGCACTCGGTTCGGCCTGCCCCCACAGAGGTTTCCTCGCTACTCGAGGCAAGTTCCGCGGACGTGGCATTGGTGGATGCGCGCACCGATCTGGCTGCCGCACGCGGGTTGTGTCGATTGCTCGGAAGCACAGGATCCGCAGTACCTGTGGTCGCCGTCCTCACCGAAGGCGGACTCGTTGCCGTCAACGCCGACTGGGGGTTGGACGACATCCTGCTTCCCGGTACCGGTCCGGCTGAGGTGGACGCCCGATTGCGGTTGTTGGTCGCCCGCAGCGGCGGTGTGGCCAGTCCGGAAGCGTCGGGAAAGATCACGCTGGGCGAACTGGTTATCGACGAGGGGACGTACACGGCACGACTGCGTGGACGGCCCCTTGATTTGACTTACAAGGAATTCGAGCTGCTCAAGTACCTCGCGCAGCACGCCGGACGGGTATTCACCCGGGCGCAGCTGCTGCAGGAAGTGTGGGGTTACGACTTCTTCGGTGGCACCAGGACGGTCGACGTCCACGTGCGTCGTCTGCGGGCGAAACTCGGCACCGAATACGAGTCCTTGATCGGTACAGTCCGAAATGTCGGATATAAGGCAGTGCGTCCGACCAGGGCCAAGGGTGGCGCCGCTGCTCCCGTTCAGTTCGAGGACGACGAGGACGTCGACTACGACGCGGCCGACGGATCGGTGGTCTGACGTGGGTTGGACAGATTCACTGCCGGCTGGATTCGCCGAGCAGGTTTCCGCGCTTCTCGATCGCGCAACCGAGTTCGACGGCAAGGCGCCCGTGTCGGAACAGGGGCGCCATGCCGTTGCCGGGCGCGGCGGCGCGCGACACTTCCTCGAACTCGACGGCGATGCAATCGTCGGTTATGCGCAGCTGCAAGCCGGTTCGGACGAGCATCCCGACATGGCCGAGTTGGTGGTCGACCCGCAGGCGCGGCGTCGCGGCATCGGAACCAGGCTTGCTGCAGCGGTATTCGACGAGGGCCGGCCGGGCACGCGTGTCTGGGCGCACGGAAACGTCGACGCCGCAGTCGAATTCGCCAAGACCCTCGATCTGGTCAGCGTTCGTGAACTCCTGCAGCTGCGTCGACCACTCGATGCTCCGCAGCTTCCGGAAATCGTTGTGCCCGAAGGTGTGACGATTCGGACGTATCGTGGACCCGAAGACGATTCCGAGATCCTTCGCGTCAACAATGCGGCCTTCTCCTGGCATCCCGAGCAGGGTGGCTGGACCCAGGCGGAGATCGACGAGAGAACGGCCGAAGGTTGGTTCGACCCTGCTGGTCTGTTCATGGCGTTCGCGGACACCGATCCCGATACTCTTCTCGGCTTTCACTGGACCAAGGTGCACGCACCCGAAGGTGACGATCCGGAGCTGGGGGAGGTGTACGTCGTGGGGATCGATCCCGCGGCGCAGGGACGCGGCCTCGGCCGAGTGCTGACTCTCGCTGGCATGCATTACCTGCGTGATCGCGGCCTCGGAACCGTCCTTCTGTACGTCGAAGGCGACAACACGGCCGCCCTCCACACGTACGAACGACTCGGCTTCGATCGCTTCCACGTGGACATGGCTTACGCCCGCGCGCTCTGACGTCACAGTCGGACACGCAGAAATGTCCAGTCTGTTCATTCTCCGTTAACCATGTGTGGTCCAGCCGGACACCGCGCCCGCCTACTTTTCTCTGTGGGCAGCGCCGTGTTGCCTGATGCAGATTTCAATCATTCTGCGTCTCATGTCGCCGCCCGATCGTGGGCGTGGCGGTAGCGATTTCCGGAGGATCTTGGTGAATCTCAAGCGCAGTGGTGCCCTGCTCGGTGTAGTGGCCGTGGGCGCCATGACCTTGGCCGCATGTGGCAGCGACAACAACTCGTCGTCGACGGGTGTGGACGCGTCCGCATCGAACGCAACGTGCGAAGGCAAGAGCAACCTCTCTGCCGCTGGTTCCTCGGCACAGAAGAACGCCATGGACCAGTTCGTCGCCACTTACATCTCCGTGTGCCAGGAAAAGGGCAAGACGGTCAACGTCGCGTACAACCCCAGCGGTTCGGGCGACGGTCGTACACAGTTCATCGCCGGCCAGATCGACTTCGCCGGCTCCGACTCGGCCATCAAGGACGAGCAGGCCGACAAGGCCAAGGAGCGTTGCGTCGGCGGCGAAGCCTGGAACCTTCCCCTCGTCTTCGGCCCGATCGCAGTTGCATACAACCTCGACGGCGTCGACAAGCTCGTTCTCAACGCAGAGGTTCTCGCGAAGATCTTCAACGGCGGCATCACCAAGTGGAACGATCCGGCAATCGCCGCGCTCAACTCCGGTGCATCGCTTCCCGACGAGAAGATCACCACCGTGATCCGCTCCGATTCCTCGGGTACCACTGACAACTTCCAGAAGTACCTCGACGCGGCATCGAACGGTGCTTGGACGTCGGGCGCAGGGTCCGACTTCACCGGTGGCGTCGGTGAGGGCGCCAAGGGTTCGGCGGGCGTTGCACAGGCAGTTGCCACGGCACCGGGTTCGATCACCTACGTCGAGAAGTCGTTCGCCGATCAGAACAAGCTCTCGGTTGCCGAAATCAACACCGGCTCCGAGGCAGTCGCACTGACCAACGACACGGCCGCGAAGTCGATCGCAGGCGCGAAGTTCAAGTCCGACGCAACCGGCGACCTGACGCTCGACCTCGCGTCGATCTTCAAGACCAACGAAGCCGGCGCCTACCCGCTGGTTCTCGCCACGTACTCGATCGTCTGCTCCAAGGGCTACGACGCGGACACCTCCGCAGCAGTGAAGTCGTTCCTGACGAGCGCGGCCAACGAGGGTCAGGCCAACCTGGCCGAGCAGGGTTACGTCCCGCTGCCGTCCAACGTCCAGGATCGCCTCAACGCGTCCATCACGGCAATCAGCTGACCTAGAGACTCGTGCGGACAAGCTCATGGATCTACATTCAGACGTGAAGGAAGTGAGCGCGCATGAGTGACGCGCCCATCACCTCGACATCTCGTTCTCCCGGCCCCGCAACCAGCGGGGCCGGGGTGGGCGGTCCGAACGGCACCACGGAGGACACGATTACTTCCACCAAGGCTCCAGAAACCGAGCATCCTCCGAAGGGTGACGGTCCGGGTAGCGGCAACAGCAAGACGGTGACCCGTCCGGGTGACCGCATCTTCAGCTCGCTCGCATCCGGTTCGGCAATCTTCATCACGGTTGTCATCGCGGCGATCGGCGCGTTCCTGATCTGGCGTGCTGTTCCTGCTTTGAGCCGGAACCAGGTCAACTTCCTGACCAGCCGTGAATGGGTCACGCAGAACATCAACGCGATGGCGTTCGGTGTCCTCGACCTTTTCCAGGTCACGGTGTTGGTCTCGCTGTTCGCACTGGTGCTCGCGATGCCGATCGCACTGGGCATCGCGATCTTCCTGACTTCGTACTCACCCAAGTGGCTCACGCGGCCACTGTCGTACACGATCGACCTTCTGGCAGCTGTGCCGTCCATCGTCTACGGCCTGTGGGGACTTCTCGTCTTCGCTCCGGCGATCACCCCGGTCGCGGTGTGGCTCAACGACACTCTCGGCTGGTTCCCGCTCTTCGCCGACGGCAGCGGATCGATCACCGGTGGCGGCACCATCTTCACCGCAGGCATCGTCCTCGCCGTGATGATCCTTCCGGTCATCACCGCAGTGACCCGCGAGGTGTTCATCCAGACCCCGCGATCACAGATCGAAGCCGCACTCGCCCTCGGCGCCACGCGCTGGGAAGTTGTGCGCACCACGGTCATCCCGTTCGGTAAGTCCGGCTACATCAGCGGCTCGATGCTCGGTCTCGGACGCGCACTCGGTGAGACGATGGCGCTCTACCTGATCCTGCGAACCACCTCTCAGGCCTTCGGCTGGTCGCTGTTCGACGGCGGCTCGACCATCGCCTCCAAGATCGCCCTCGGCTACGCGGAGTTCAACAACGACATCCAGGCAGGCGCGTACATCGCGGCCGGACTGGTGCTGTTCGTACTGACCTTCGTCGTCAACGCGGCTGCCCGCGCAGTGATCGCCGGAAAGAAGGACTGACCCATGACCTCCACTCTGGACCGGCCGGTCAAGGCCCCCACTTTCCAAGGCGTCGGCGCTCGTCGTCGTGCCAAGGACGTCATCGCGACCATCCTGGTGAGCCTGGCAGTCGTCATCGCGCTCATCCCGTTGGTCTGGGTGCTCTTCACGGTCATCGCCAAGGGCCTGCCCGCTCTGACGTCGCCTACCTGGTTCACCAACTCGCTGAGCGGATTGACGGCGTCGGCCGACGGCGGCGGTATCTATCACGCATTGATCGGCACCCTGCTGCAAGGCATCGTGTGCGCGGTCTTCTCCATCCCGCTCGGTATCTTCGTCGCGATCTACCTGGTGGAGTACGCCGACCGGAAGTCGAAGCTGGGCAAGCTGACCACGTTCATGGTCGACATCCTCAGCGGTGTTCCGTCGATCGTGGCTGCGCTGTTCATCTACGCCCTGTGGATCGCGACCTTCGGCTTCCCCAAGTCCGCGTTTGCGGTGTCACTGGCTCTGGTCCTTCTGATGGTCCCGGTCGTCATCCGCTCCACCGAGGAAATGCTGCGCATCGTCCCGATGGATCTGCGAGAGGCGTCGTACGCGCTCGGTGTGCCGAAGTGGAAGACCATCTCGAAAATCGTTCTGCCGACGGCACTTCCCGGCATCATCACCGGCGTCATGCTGGCCCTGGCCCGCGTGCTCGGTGAGACCGCACCGCTGCTGATCCTCGTCGGCTACGCACCGTTCATCAACTTCGACCTGTTCAACGGCGAAATGGGCACACTGCCTTCCGTCATGGTCGCCGAGATGAACAACCCCACCGACGCCGGCACCAACCGCATCTGGGGCGCAGCACTGACCCTGATCCTGCTGATCGCGATCCTCAACATCGTCGCGAAGCTGATCGGTCACTTCTCACAGGTCAGAAGTAAGTGATGCGGCCTCGGAACATGTTCGTACTCAACAGCGTCAACAACTCAGTAGGGAGCCGGTAATGGCCAAGCGTCTGGATCTCAAGGACGTCAACATCTACTACGGCAAGTTCCACGCCGTCGCCGATGTGGGCCTGTCCGTCCCGCCCCGGAGCGTCACCGCCTTCATCGGCCCGTCCGGTTGCGGCAAGTCCACCGTTCTCCGTTCACTCAATCGCATGCACGAAGTGATTCCCGGTGCGCGCGTCGAGGGTTCGGTGCTGCTCGACGGCGAGGACATCTACGGCTCGAACGTCGATCCGGTCGGTGTTCGCAAGACCATCGGCATGGTGTTCCAGCGACCCAACCCCTTCCCGACCATGTCCATCAAGGACAACGTCGTCGCGGGCTTGAAGTTGCAGGGCGAGCGCAGCAAGAAGAAGCTCGACGAGGTGGCCGAGCGTTCGCTGCGCGGTGCCAACCTGTGGAACGAGGTCAAGGATCGCCTCGACAAGCCCGGTGGCGGCCTCTCAGGCGGTCAGCAGCAGCGTCTGTGCATCGCGCGTGCCATCGCGGTCTCGCCCGACGTCCTGCTCATGGACGAGCCGTGCTCCGCGCTCGACCCGATCTCGACTCTCGCGATCGAAGACCTGATCACCGAGCTGAAGAAGGATTTCACGATCGTCATCGTCACGCACAACATGCAGCAGGCTGCGCGTGTGAGTGACCAGACGGCATTCTTCAACCTCGAGGCAACCGGCAAGCCCGGTCAGCTCGTCGAGATCGACGACACCGAGAAGATCTTCTCGAACCCGACGCAGAAGGCCACCGAGGACTACATCTCCGGCCGCTTCGGATAGGTCCCGGGATCAACCCTGCACGATCATGTTTCACCCCCGTTTCCAACAGGAGACGGGGGTGAAACTTTTTGGTTGTGGTGATAGTTCCCACTCCGGTGCGCAGAGCTGAGCGTCGTTGGGCGCCCGAATAATTCGATGAGCAGCGCAAGTGCGCCGAGTGGGCGCTGAAGTAGCCGACGATGTGAATCTCGTGGATACTGACGACGCTTCGGACAATGCTAATCTCGGCCCGACAGCACGCTGTCGATCGATGTCGTTTCACAACCGGAAGGGCTTGTCAGTGCACCTCACCCCTTCAGATACCGAAAAGCTGCTCCTGAGCGTCGCGGGCATGGTCGCCCGTGACCGCCGCGAGCGCGGGGTACTGCTGAACTACCCCGAAGCGATGGCACTGATCTCGTGCTGGATTCTCGAGCGCGCGCGTGACGGAATGACGGTTGCGGAACTGATGAACGCCGGTCGGCAAGTGCTCACCCGCGACGACGTGATGGAAGGGGTACCCGAGATGATTGCAAACGTCCAGGTGGAGGCCACTTTCCCGGACGGTCGCAAACTGGTCACCGTGACGGAGCCCATTCGATGATTCCCGGCGAAGTACGTGTGTCCACCGAACCGCTCGAGTTCGGCACGGACGCGGAGAAGATCACGATGGTCGTCGTCAACGACGGCGATCGCCCCATTCAGATCGGTTCACATCTCCACCTTCCCGCGGCCAACCCGGCGTTGACCTTCGATCGCGAAGCGGCAGACGGCTTCCGGCTCGACATCCCCTCGGGAACGTCGGTTCGGTTCGAACCCGGGGTCAGCAGAACGGTGACACTGATCGCGCTCGGCGGACTCAAAAGGGTTCCGGGCCTGCAGATCGTGCCGGACGAAGACCTACCGACACATGCGCGCGAGCCCAAGACCGTCATGCCGTTCGGCACGCCCGGCGTCGAGGTCGAAGAACCTTTGCGAGCGTCCTCGGTGAACGTGCGTGTGAGTGATGTTCCAGTCGAGGCGGATTCACCGGACGACGCCGCGACGACAGTTGAGAGGACAGCCGAATGAGCAGGATCGATCGACGCGGCTACGCCTCCCTGTACGGCCCGACCGCAGGCGACCAGATCCGTTTGGCCGACACAGATCTGTGGATCGAGATCGAGCACGACTACACCGCGACCGGCGACGAGATGGTCTTCGGCGGCGGTAAGAGCATCCGCGAGTCGATGGGCCAGGGCCTGACCACTCGCGACCAGGGCGCTCTCGACGTCGTCATCACCAACACGGTGATTCTCGATCACTGGGGAATCGTCCGGGCAGACGTCGGAATTCGCGACGGACGCATCGTTGCGATCGGCAAGTCCGGTAACCCCGACATCATGGATGGCGTGCACCCCAAGTTGCTCATCGGGCCGAGCACCGACGTGATCGCCGGCGAGGGGAAGATCCTCACCGCGGGTGCGATCGACACTCACGTGCACTTCCTCAGTGAAATCGAGATGATGGAGGCGCTCGCGACCGGTACGACGACGGTGGCGGGCGGCGGAACGGGCCCCACCGAGGGAAGCAAGGCAACCACCGTCACACCCGGCGCCTGGTCCTTGACGATGATGCACCGCGCCCTCGACCACATCCCGCTCAACGTTCTTCTCCTCGGCAAGGGCAGCACCGTCAGCCATGAGGCCATGCGTCAGGAAGCTCTCGCCGGCGCAGGCGGATTCAAGGTCCACGAGGACTGGGGTTCCACTCCGGCTGCGATCGACGCAGCGCTGCGCGCAGCCGACGAGTTCGGCCTCCAGGTAGCGCTGCACGCCGACAGCCTCAACGAAACCGGTTACGTACAGCACACTTTGGATGCGATTGCCGGACGTGGGATCCACGTGTTCCATGCGGAAGGCGCCGGCGGCGGGCACGCACCGGACATCATCGTGACGGCAGGTGAGCCGAACGTTCTTCCGGCATCGACCAATCCGACGTTGCCGCATACCGTCAACACGGTTGCCGAGCACCTCGACATGCTCATCGTGTGTCATGCGCTCAATCCCCGGGTTCCGGAGGATCTTGCCTTTGCCGAGTCCCGGATCCGGCCGACAACGATTGCAGCAGAAGACTTTCTGCACGACATCGGAGCCATCTCGATCACCTCGTCCGACGCCCAAGCGATGGGCCGTATCGGTGAGGTGACCCTGCGGACATGGCAGGTGGCTCACGTCATGAAGGCCCAGTACGGCAAGCTGGGCACCAGCATGCCGGCCGACAACGAGCGTGCGCGGCGTTACGTCGCCAAGTACACGATCTGCCCCGCGGTGGCGCACGGTATCGATCACGAGATCGGCTCGGTCGAGGCCGGGAAGATGGCGGACCTGGTGCTGTGGGATCCCGCGTTCTTCGGAGTCCGTCCTTCTGCCGTGATCAAGGGCGGGGCGATAGTTGCTGCGCCGCTTGGTGATCCGAATGCTGCTATCCCGACCCCGCAGCCGGTGTTCGTTCGCCCGGCCATCGCGGCGACTCCGGGATCGGCCCCGCACCTGTCCACGACGTTCGTCTCTCCGATGGCCATCGAGGACGGTCTGGCCGATCGTCTCGGTCTCACCCGCACCCTTACCGGTGTTCGTCCGACGAGACACCTCACCAAGGCGGACATGCCGAACAACACGGCGCTGCCGTCCATCGACGTCGATCCGGAGACGTTTGCCATCAAGGTCAACGGCGACCTGATCGCGCCCAACCCCGTTGACGTGGTGCCGATGGCTCAGCGCTACATGCTGTTCTGAAGTCATGTCGATCGAGACGGCGTCTGCCGAGATAGCATCGATGCTCTTGGCAGACGGGCGTCTGCCTACCGGCGGTCACGCGCACTCGTCGGGGTTGGAACCGGCACTGGCGGGCGGACTCCTGCAGAGTCAGGTCCCTGACTTCATTCGCGGTCGACTCGAAACAGTGGGACTTGTCGAGGCCGCTGCAACGGTGGTCACGCGCCGCTGGGCCGTAAGTGAGGGTAGTGCAGGCGAGCTCGAGGACATCTCGAGGGAACTGCTCGCTCGGACTCCCAGCGCACCGCTGCGTGAGGCGTCGATTCAGCTCGGCCGTGGGCTGGCGAGACTGGCGTCGCGATTGTGGCCGCAGCACCCCGCGGTGCAGATGCTCATGGCGCTGCCTGGGCATCCGATGCGTCCGCTCGCGTTGGGCGTCTTCACGGCGGTCTCCGGGATGGACGACCTGCAGGCAGCCAGATCTTGTTTGTACGACGACGCCCAAACGGTGGCGTCGGCGGCATTGAAGCTACTGCCGGTGGATCCGGCAGAACCGGTCGAATGGTTGCTCCGAGCAGCCCCGACCATCGAAACCGTCGCCGCGGCTGCCGTAGCCGTCGAGGGCGTCGCAGATATACCCGCAACAACAGGGCCGTTGGTCGAACAATGGTCACTCGAACACCACGCTCGATCCAGGAGGATTTTCCGTGCTTGACAACCTGAACAACACCACCACTGCTGCAAGAGGTTTGAGGCTCGGCGTTGCCGGCCCCGTCGGCACCGGCAAAAGCACCCTCATCGCCACCATCTGCCGCGAACTCGCGGCGGAGTACGAGATCGCGGTGGTCACCAACGACATCTACACCGACGAGGACGCGCGACTGTTGCGCGCGGCCAACGTTCTGCCGATCGAGCGCATCGTCGCAGTCGAGACCGGTGCGTGCCCGCACACGGCTATTCGTGACGACGTCACGCCGAACCTCATTGCGGTCGAAGACCTCGAGCGTCAGTTCCATCCCCTCGACATGGTGATCGTGGAAAGCGGCGGTGACAACCTGACCGCCACGTTCAGCCCGGCACTGGTCGACGCCCAGATCTTCTGCATCGACGTCGCGGGCGGCGGAGACGTCGCACGCAAGGGCGGTCCCGGAATCGAGCGGGCAGATCTGTTGGTGGTCAACAAGATCGACCTGGCCCCGTACGTCGACGTCGACGCGGTCCAGATGGTTGCCGATGCCACGGCCGCGCGTGACGGACTTCCCGTTCTCGCGCTCAGCCAGAAGGATCACTCAACGATCGACCAGCTCAGTGCGTGGCTCCGCCAGGTCATCGCATCTCATCGCGCGGGTAGTCACACCCCGCAGGATCCGGGGCCGATGGCGCCGCACTTCCATGCCGATGAAGAAGACCACGGTCACGGTCACGGGCACAGCCACTCTCACGCTCACTGATGCGCACTGGAGCTACGCGGGTCGTCGTCGAGAGAGTGGGTGACACCGCTGTTGCGCGAGAGCTGATCTCGGGCGACTTCCTGGCCCCGCGGTTCGTCGACGCTCGCGGGCTCACCGTGCGAATTGCCCTGGTAGGGCACAGCGCAACGCTGTTGGCCGGCGACGACCTGCGTATCGAGTTCGTGGTCGCACCCGGTACGTGTCTCGAGGTGATCGAGCCGTCCGGGACCGTCGCGTACAACGCACGCGGTGGCCGGGCGTCGTGGTCGGCTTCGGCGAGCGTCGGTGCCGGTGCGGCGCTGATCTGGCGTGCGGCACCGTTTGTCGTCGCCGGCGGCGCGGATGTGACCAGGCGCGTGGATATTTCACTGGAATCCGATGCCGTTGCGCTGCTCGACGAGATGATCATATTCGGCCGGACCGGCGAAACCGGCGGTGCGCTTCGCTCGGATCAGCGCATTACCGTCGACGGTGACGCGCTGCTCGTGGAAACTCTCGACCTGCGTAGCGTTCCTGGCCGTTCGCTGCCGGGAATTCTCGGTGGCCATCGCGTGCTCGGTACGACCATGCTGTTGGGGATGAAGACTACCGACGACGTCGAAGGGCACGTGACGCCGCTGGCGGGAGCAGGGATGCTGGCACGGGCCGCTGCCGATCACGCACATGAGGCGAGCGCAGCGTTGGATCCGATCTGGTCGCAGTGGCGTGGGCGGGTTTCGCAGGAGTACACCGACTGATTCGCCCTACCGTCACACTTCGGGAGGCTGCGTCGTCCAGTATGTGACCAGGCCGAAGAGAGCCGGGCGCACAGGTTTGACGGAGGCATCATGCGAATTGTTGTTCTGGGCGGAACCGGCCAGATGGGAAAGCTGGTCGTCGAGCAGGCGAAAATCGGGGGCCATGACGTCGTCGCCGCCGCTCGATCGACGGGAGTCGACATCTCCACGGGTGCGGGGTTGGACGAAGCATTTGTCGGTGCCGACGTGGTCGTCGACGTGAGTGATCACGTCACCAACAGTGCCAAGAAGGCAATCGAGTTCTTCGAGACGGCAGCGAAGAACATCGCCGCGGCCGAAGCCAGAGCAGGCGTTAAGCATCACGTGCTGCTCTCGATCGTGAACTGCGACGATCCGCGATTGAAGTCCTTCGGTTACTACCAGGGGAAGGCTGCGCAGGAACGCGCGGTGGAAGCGTCGAGTATTCCTTTCACGATCCTGCGATCCACTCAGTGGTTCGAGTTCGGCGAGAAGACGATCGCGCTGTTCGGACTGGGGCCGATCGCGATGGTTCCTCGGATGCGGTCACAACCGGTGGCAGCGAAGACCGTTGCCGAGGCGCTCGTGACCTGCGCTCAGAACGGTCCGACCGGGAGGGCTCCGGACCTGGCCGGGCCCGAGGTCCTCGAGATCCCGGCCATGACGCGCGAGATCTTGAAATACCGTGGCCGACGTAAGTGGCTGATCCCGATCTCGATGCCGGGAGCGGGTAAGGCGATGAAGGGTGGGGCGCTGCTGCCCGCGCCGGGATCCACAACTGCAGGACCCACGTTGGAAACCTGGTTGCACGAGAACTGAATAGGAAAGGCGGCCGCGCAAGTGCGCGGCCGCCTTTTACTCACGTGGACGGTTGGGTTCAGAGATCCGGGTACGAGGTGAGGTTGTCGACCTTCTCGGTGGTTTCGGGCTCTTCGGGCAGCTTGCCGGTCACCAGGAAGATGACACGTCGGCCGACCTCGACGGCGTGGTCGGCGAATCGCTCGTAGAAGCGGCCGAGCAGCGTGACGTCGACTGCGGCAGCAACGCCGTGCTTCCACTCACGGTCCATGAGGACGGTGAAGAGGTGGCGGTGGAGGTCGTCCATCGCTTCGTCTTCTTCGCGCAGACGGGCAGCGCGCTCGGGGTCGCGGGTCTCGAGGACGACCTTGGCGGCCGCACCGATGGAGACAGCGATGCGTCCCATCTCGGCGAAGTAGCCGTTGACCTCTTCAGGAAGCACGTGGTTGGGATGTCGGCGGCGCGCGATCTTGGCGACGTGCAGGGCGAGTGCGCCCATGCGGTCGATGTCGGCGACGATCTGGATTCCGCTGACCACCGAGCGCAGATCTCCGGCAACGGGAGCCTGCAAGGCGAGCAACGCAAACGCGCGCTCCTCGCAGATGGTGCTGAGTTCGGTGATCTTGTCGTGTTCGCCGATTACTTGTTCTGCCAGGGACAGGTCTGCCTGGAGCAGGGACTGGGTGGCGCGCTCCATAGCGGCACCCGCCAGTCCTGCCATCTCGCCGAGCGTGTCTGCAAGCTCGGTCATCTGTTCGTTGTAAGCCACGCGCATGAGGTCAGAGCCTACGTGCCGTGAAAGACCAAGTCACAAGCACCAGGTGAACGCAAGGTGAATGAACGCGTGTCAGTCGCAGGTGGTGTCGCCGGCGTTGACGCTGGCGATGTCGGCGGGCAGAGCCGTCGAGGTGCTGGTGTCGACCGACGTCGGATTTGCCGCCAGGATGGTTCCCGGGTCCGCGGGGGCGACGACGGTGCCGGCGAAATTGCTTCCGACGACGACCTCGATCATGTCTCCCATGCTCGGAGCGAGAACCAGAACCGCGCCGGGAATCGACGACGCGACGGTCACCGCTTCAGCCTCGTAACCTGCGGCGTAGCGCACGACGGTGGTCGACGCTTGAGCATTCGCCAGGCCGGTGGCTGCGCTGAAGTTACCGACTGTGGAGATCTGGAAACCGTAAGCCGCGAGGCTGTCGGCGATTGTCGCGGCCTGCCCGGCGATTCCCGACGCGTTGGAGACGTCGACCGAGATGTTGTAGGCGCTCATTGCCTCGACGGAAGTGGCGGCCGGCGGCGTGCTGGACGTAGGCGCGGTTGTCGTGGAACTGGTCGACGACGGTGTGGTGTCCTCGCGCTCTTCGCCCGGAAGCGGATCGTCGTCGATGATCGCCTGGAAGAGGGACTTGATCTCGTCCGTGCGAGGAATCTCGTTGCCCCAGTCGTTGGTGCCGTCCGTGGGGACCGTCAAGAACGTGACCGCGCCTGCGTCGACGTTCTGGAGCGAGCGACCGAGGGTGACCAGTGACTTGGTGTCGATGTTTTCGACGAACGTGTCGCTGGTGAAGGCGTTGATGAATCCGTTGAGCTTGCTCGGATTCAGGAGGACCTGGTTGGACAGGGCCGAGCGGAGCAGCGCTGACAGGAACTTCTGCTGACGGGTGATGCGCCCGTAGTCGCCGTTGCCCTCGGCTTCGACGTGGCGAGCACGCACGTAGTTGAGGGCGGTACGGCCGTCGAGCATCTGCGTGCCGCCGGAGGCGAGGACGGTTCCGAGGATGCCGTCTTCGATCGGTCCGGGGGAGCAGACGTTCACACCGCCGACGGTGTCGACCATGCGCTCGAAACCGGCGAAGTCCATTCCGACGAAGTGCCCGATTTTCAGGCCGGACATCTTCTGGATGACCTTGACCAGGCATTTGGGGCCACCGAGTGCGTACGTCGCATTGAGTTTGTCCCCGCTCGCTGCCGGGAAGGTTTCGCTGGTGTACTTGCCGGCGTCGTTGTCCCATCCCTGACAGATCGGACGTTCGACGTCGAGGTCACGCGGGAAGGAGACGGCGACGACGCGGCTTCGGTCGGCGGGAATGTTCACCAGCATGACCGTGTCGGCTCGGGCGCCTTCGGCGTCTTCGACGGTTCCGGCGCCGATCTCACCGCTCGCACCGGCGCGGGTATCGGTGCCGATGATCAGGTACGTCTCGTCGCCGAGTTGACCACCGGCGTCGATGATGTCGTCGGACTCGGTGTCGAGTGCCGCAATCTGATCGAATCCGCCTTCGACCGAGCGCAGATAGCCCCACACGACGCCGGTCAATGCGAGAGACATGACGGCCAGGAACGCTACTGCCGATCGGCCGATCACTTTTGCGCGATGGCGGCGGCGAATCTTGCTTTGCGCCAGACGAGTGGCGCCGGTGTCACCGACTACCCGCGGCACTGCGGAGGTGACGGGATGTTCTTCGGTGATCCAGTCCGCAGCGGCGGGCGGAACGGTCGGACGGGCGGGAATCGGCCGGGCGGGGGGCGGCGACGACGCTGCTGAAGATTGAGTCTTGGGTGGTACGGATTTGTTCGGCGCCGGCTTGGGCGGCGTAGCCGGGGCTGGTGGCGGCTTCTTGTCGCCTACCCGACGGACCAACTCGGCGACCGAAACAGAGTCGTCGGTCGGAGGCGAGTCCCGTCGCCCGGTACGTCCACTGCTGCGACGCTCCGGGGGACTGGGTGGTTGCGGTGTTGGTCGCTGGGGTGTGGCAGGGCGCTGGGGCGTTGCCGGTTGGTCCGGTCGGGCGTTGCGGAAGCGCTTGTCTGCGAGCGGACGTTCCCAGGGGGCGCGGCTCTCGGGCGGAGGTGGGCCCGAATCGTGATCATCACCCACCGATGCAACCTGTCCCGTCGTCGACTGTCAGTAACTCGTCATTCAGATGCCGGCGTCAACCGGTTGTCGACGAAGCTGGAGCCATATTACTGGTGAATCCTGAGTGCTTCACTCAGAAAGTGATGTGAGTAATCCGACGGCGTGTTTTCGCTAGCCACCAGAGTGCATCATGTCAGCTCCCACCGGCACAAGGTCGTCTTCGGGATCGTCGAGCCAACCTTCCGGGAGTGCTACCTGACCGGGTGAGCCTTGGCGTCCGCGCGGGCCTTCGGCGTCCTTGGGGAACGGGACGTCGTGGTCGAGCTGTCCGAGCAGATCGTCCAGTTCGGACAACGTGCTGACCAGAGCCATCGAGACCCGCAGATCCGATCCGACCGGGAACCCACGCATGTACCAGGAGACGTGCTTGCGAAGTTCGCGCAGACCCTTCATTTCACCGTGATGTGCGGCGAGCAGTTGGGCGTGACGGGCGATGATCTTGGTGACTTCGCCGAGCGTCGGCGGCGTGGCGATCTGTTGTCCGTTGAGAGCTGCGCTGAGTTCCGCGAACAGCCATGGCCGTCCGAGGCAGCCGCGTCCGACGACGACGCCGTCGCAGCCGGTCTCGTTCATCATGCGGGCAGCATCCGAGGCGTCGAAGATGTCGCCGTTGCCGAGGATCGGCACGTCGGTGACGTGTTCCTTGAGGCGCGTGATCTCGTTCCAGTCAGCAGTGCCGGAGTAGCGCTGCGACGCGGTACGTGCGTGAAGTGCGACGGCAGCGGCGCCTTCAGCTGCCGCGATCCGGCCGGCGTCGAGGTGCGTGTGATGTTCGGGGTCGATGCCGACGCGCATCTTGACGGTGACCGGAATGTCGGTGCCTTCGGTGGCGCGCACGGCTGCCGCGACGATCTGACCGAACAGTCGACGCTTGTACGGTAGAGCCGATCCGCCGCCCTTGCGGGTCACCTTGGGTACCGGGCAGCCGAAGTTCATGTCGATGTGATCGGCCATGTTCTCGTCGACGATCATCTTGGCCGCGGCGTAAGTCGTATCCGGGTCGACGGTGTACAGCTGCAGCGACCTGGGCGTTTCGGTCGGACCGAACGTGGTCATGTGCATCGTGGCGGGTTGGCGTTCGACGAGCGCGCGGGCGGTGACCATCTCGCAGACGTAGAGCCCGGACGTGCTGCCTGCACGTTCGAGTTCGAGTTCACGGCACAGCGTGCGGAAGGCGACGTTGGTGACGCCCGCCATGGGTGCGAGAACCACGGGGCTGTGCAGCTCGAGTGAACCGATACGAAGGGATGACATGTCTACCTCTGAACAAATACTTGTGACAATTGGAAGTGCCCGGTACCGAATCCGGTACCGGGCACAGAATAGCTGGTGAAACTAAGAAGCCTGCTGTTCGCGCTTGGCGGCTTCGCGTGCGAGCATGCGATCGCGCTGTTCCTCGAACTTCGTCGCGTTGGCGGCGAGTGTCTCGAGGAAGGCCGCCAACTCTTCGCGCGTGTTCTCGCCTTCGGCGCTGAAATCGTTGCGCTCGAAGATGTTCCACTTGCGCAGGACAGGCCAGACGACCTCGTCGAGGTGTTGGCGAAGGTCGTAGATGCCGTGCTTGGCCATGAGGGCGCCGTTACGGCGGAAGTTCGGCATGCCGGCACCGGGCATCTGGAAGTTCTGGACGATGTTCGCCACAGCCTTGAGCGCCTGATCGGGAGCAAGATCGAGCGCGGCGGCGCAGATGTTGCGGTAGAAGATCATGTGCAGGTTCTCGTCGGCCGCGATGCGCTGAAGCATCTTGTCGGCAATCGGCTCGTCGCAGGCCTTGCCGGTGTTGCGGTGGCTGACGCGCGTCGCGAGTTCCTGGAAGGTCACGTAGGCGACCGAGTGCAGCAGGCCGGCGTCGCCCTCGTCGATGGGTGCGCTGTAACCGTTTGTCATGTGTTCCATGCGGAAGCGCTCGAGCTCGACGGGGTCGACTGCGCGCGTGACGACGAGGTAGTCACGCATCACGATGCCGTGGCGGTTCTCCTCGGCGGTCCACCGGCCGACCCACGTTCCCCAGGCACCGTCCTGCGAAAAGTTCTCGGCGATCTCACGGTGGTACGACGGCAGGTTGTCCTCGGTGAGCAGGTTGGTGATCATCGCGGCGCGAGCTACCTCGCCGAGTTGTGACTGTTCGAGACTCCAGTCTTCGCCACCCATGGCTGCGAAGTTACGGCCCTCGTCCCACGGAACGTAGTCGTGTGGATGCCATTCCTTGGCCATGGAGATGTGGCGGTTGACGTTCTCCTCGGCAACCGGCTGCAGCTCTTGTAGCAGCTCCAGCTGCGTCAGAATCCTCGTCATTTCTTGCCTCCATGTTGAGTGAATGCGCGACTTCGCCCCAGCCTACGGCACCGTAGGTTTGAAAAGAATGGCATGAAAATTGCTCCCCTCGAGGGATGTTACCGATCCGTAGTTATCCGGGGGCACTTTCACTACCAAGTCGTTCTTTCGACGTAGTCGCGGAACGTCCGGGCGGGATCGGACAGCTCGCGGCTCTTCGACCAGATCAGCCCTATTTTTCGCTGTGCTCCTTCGATCGGTACGTAGACGACTCCTTCGGCCCAGATCGGTGGATCCTGAACCGGCATGACCGAGACACCGAAGGACGCGGAGACCAGTCCGCCGACCGTTGCCAGCTCGCTGCTCTCGAAGACGAAATTCGGAGTGAATCCTGCGGCCGCGCACAGTTCATCGAGAATTCTTCGCATCCCGAAGTTCGGATGCATACCGATGAACGGTTCGTCGGCCGCGTCCGCAAGCTCGACCGAATGCAACTTCGCAAAGCGATGATCAGCCGGAACAGCCAATGCCAGTGACTGCTGGGCGATCTGCATCCACGCCACCTGCGGATCGCGCGGCTGAGGCGAGACGACGGCCAGGTCGGACGTGCCGGCGGCGATTCTGTCGACCAGGAACTGCGCGCTGTCCTGATGCAGTTCGAATCGCACTCCGGGATACTCGACGCGGTATCCGCGCAGCATGTGCGGCACCAACCAGGTGCCGAACGAGTGGAGGAAGTCGAGTCGGACCGTGCCGCTCTCGGGGCTCGCCAGCGACTGGATTTCGGTCTGCGCGGCGTCGAGGGCACGCAGTGCGATGCGAGCATGTCGATAGAGGATCTCGCCGTACCGGTTCAGTTCGAGTCGGCGTGCCTGACGGTCGAAGAGTGTCACGCCGATCTGTCGTTCGAGGCGAGCGAGTTTGCGCGAAAGGGTCGGCTGCGACAGGTGAGTCAGATCCGCGGTAGCGGTCACCTGTTGGGTTTCGGCGAGCACGACAAACCATTCGAGGTCTTCGGTCAGCATCACGAACCCAATCTATATACCCCCAGAGCATATAGAACACCAAGTTTATGCATTTTCTTTTGCCGAGTCTGGGCGGGAGGATTCTTGCCGGAGGTAAGTGATGCCTGGAGGTACGTGGTGACTGTCGAGAATGTGATCGAATCCGAAGTGATGCCGCTTCGCCGCGGAACATCGGGATATCGAACCGTGACCGTTGCGTTGTTCGCGGCCGGGCTGTCGACGTTCATCTCGATGTACGCGGCACAGGCGTTGCTGCCTGCGTTCGCCGAAGACTTCCACGTCTCGCCTGCGGTGTCTGCGCTGTCCGTCTCGGCGACGACGGGCATGTTGGCGTTGGCAATCATTCCGGCCAGTGCGCTCTCCGAGCGCTTCGGTCGCACGCGGGTGATGATCGCGTCGGCGTCGGCGTCCTGTGTGATCGGTTTACTTCTGCCGCTAAGTCCGACGATCGAGGTTCTGCTGGTCGGACGCGCAGCACAAGGATTGGCTCTGGCCGGTGTCCCGGCGGTGGCGATGGCCTATCTGGCCGAGGAGGTCGATCGGAAGGACCTCGGTGCAGCGATGGGAAGGTACGTCGCCGGCACGACGATCGGTGGGCTGATCGGACGGCTCGTGCCGTCGGCCGTCGTCGATTTCAGTACGTGGCGTTGGGCGCTGTTGACTGCGTCCGCGCTGTCGGCATTGTTCGCGCTCAACATGATCCGGCGGCTTCCCGCGTCGAAGTTCTTTCGCCCGCAACCGATATCGGCGCGCACGATCGCGTCGAATCTACGACGCCACCTTGCGAACCCGTCGCTGCGAACACTCTTCGCTTTGGGATTCATCCTGATGGGCGGCTTCGTGTCGATTTACAACTTCCTCGGGTTTCGGCTCACGGCAGCACCTTTCGGCCTTCCTGAAGCGCTTGTGGGCCTGGTGTTCCTTTTCTACCTTGCCGGAACTTTCACCTCGGCGGTAGCCGGCGGGGCCTCTGACCGACTGGGTAGGCGCAGCGTGCTGCTCGGGTCGGTTGTCGTCATCGGTATCGGCCTGGCACTGACCGTTCCGGACAATCTGGCGTTGACGCTCGTGGGGATGCTGCTCTTCACCGGAGGATTCTTCGCCGCACATTCGGTGGCCAGCGGTTGGGTGGGGCTGATCGCTACCGATCACCGGGCCGAGGCGTCGGCGTTGTATCTGTTTGCCTACTACGCGGGTTCGTCCGTGGCGGGCGCCCTCGCGGGTCTTGCATACGCGGGTGGCGGTTGGGTCGGGGTCAGTACTTTTGTGGGCGCGCTGCTGTTGGTTGCGTTTGCCTTGTCACTGAGGATGTTTCGATCTTCGACGATTGACTGAACAGAGCACTGCGGCGACCCCGAACGGGATCGCCGCAGTGCGTTCTGTCGAGCGTCTTACTTCTTGCCGCCGCCGAGGAGGCCGCCGAGCAGGTCTCCGAGGCCGCCGCCACCGGATCCACCCAGGATGCCGCCGAGTGCGCCGCCGATGCCGCCGCCGGAATTGCCGCCGCCGCCGAGAATTCCGCCGAGGAGATCCCCGAGCCCGCCGCCACCGGAGGCCTGAGTCTGCGCGCCGGCACCGCCACCGGTGAACTGCTTGGCGAGGTAGGCCAGGACGATGGGAGCGAGGATCGGCAGCAACTGCTTCACCAGATCGTTTCCACCGCCGCCACCGACACCGCCCAGTGCGCTGGCGACCTGATCGGTGTTGCCGCCGAAGATGTTCGAGACGATCTTCTGACCGTCAGCGGTGTCGACTTTGCTGATGTCGACGCCGTCGTCGAGAAGGCTGGTGTCGGCGTGAGACTGCAACGCGCTTTCCAGCGAGGCTGCACCGGCGGGATCCTGCGCGTTGGCGCCGAGGCCACCGACGAGGGTCGGAAGTGCAGTCTTGACCGCCGATTCGGCAGTTGCCTGGTCGACGCCGAGTTGCTGCGCGATCTGGTCGATGGGGATCTGGGATAGAAGGTCGTCAAGCGATGCCATTGATGCCCTACCTCTTCTGGGGTACTACTCGTCAGTACCCGGCTGTTGCAGACACTAGTGAATGTCGGCGTCGACGGTAACCCTCCGGTTGCCGAGCGGTCAGGCTCGGGTCTTCTCGCGGGGGACCAGGCACGCTAGGAGAGCGAGAATCAGTCCGCCGGCCGTCAGAATGAATCCTGTCTGATTTGTCAGGATCGTGGAGTAGTTTTCCCTGATGACATTGTCGAACTGATCGTTCACGCGGTAGTAGAACGTGCCAAGAGTCCCCAATCCCACGATAATTCCGATCCATGCTGCGATGCGAGAACCGAACAATGCGGCGATCAGAATCAATACGGCGGCGGCGAGCAGAAGTATCGCCATCGACCGGTAGAAGGTCACGGACTGATCGCCGAGTTGCTCGATTGCCCACCCGGCCGGAAAGCCGTCCCGCAGGTCCTCGAGGCGAACGTTGTCGGGTTTGACCCCGGCCAGTACGTACATGAACGAGCCGACGGCAACGGCGATTCCACAAATGAGCAGAACGAGATGAACTAACGTGCGCATGCCAGTCTCCCTGTGTTCGGAGTTCGGTGACGCGGTCGTCGCCGAGCCTAGCTGTGTCGCGGGTGTCAAGCTCGGTATCGGGCGTGCAGAATCGTCTCCATGCCCGACAACATGCGTCGACTCGAAGAGATCTCGCTGTCGCTGCCGGAAGCGGAGCGCGTCGACATCGAAGCGTGGGACGGCCACCCGACGTTCCGGGTCCGAGGCAAGAACTTCGTGTTCTGCAACCTCGAAGCCACCTCCTTGACCGTCAAGCTGAGCAAGGAGGAAGCCGAAGCGGTGGTGGCCACCGAACCAGGCGCAAGTGCTGCGGGCTACGGACTCGGTCGACACGGGTGGGTTGCACTCGACATCGGCACCGACGTTTCCGAGGAGAAATGGTCGCAACTGGAGGAGTGGATCTACACCTCGTTCACCCTCGTTGCGCCGAAGCGGCTTGCCCGGATCGTTCTCGATGCGGATGAGGAACGCCCGTAACGGATAGATTCGTCAGTACAGACGCCGACTAGACGAGGAATTGTCATGACGACACCGGAAACTTCACCGGCCACCGCAAAACCGGGCATGCCGCCGTGGGCGAAGAAGGCCATCGGGATCGCAGTGATGGCGGTGGTCCTGGTCATCGCTTACTTCATCCTTGCCGCCTTCCTTCCGCGTTGGTGGGCGCAGCGCATTGCGTCGTTGGCGAACGGCAGTTTCAGCGCCGGAATCGCGTGGGGGCTGCTGTTCGGTCTCGTGTGCACCCTGGTCCCGCTCATCTTCTTCCGGGCGGTCTGGCAGGTGCGCAAGCGCAAGCATGCTCGAATCATGCAGATCACGGCTCTCGCGTTGGGTGTGATCTTCGCGCTGCCGAATCTGCTCTCTCTGACAGTTGTTCTCGGCAACAACAACGCTGCGCATGCGGGCGAGCGGATCCTCGACGTCGACGGCCCCGGATTCCGCGGAGCATCCGTTGTCGGTGCCGTCCTGGGCGTTGCGTTGTTCCTTGGACTTGTCGCGCTCGGCTACATGTACAAAAAGCGTGGCAAGGATCTCGACAAGATGCGCGGTGAGCTCAAGCAGCACGAGCCGCAGAGCAAGGGCGAGGCTCCGGCTCCGGAAATCTGAGTCAGCTCTTCGACCGAGTACTCAGGCCGACACCGACTCCGACGGTTCCCGCCGCCACCAGTCCGGCGAGCGGGACAGCCCAGTGTCCGGCAAATGTGCAGGCGAGAACCAGGATTGCGCTCACTGGTAGAACAGCCTGCTCGATCCTGTCGCGCTTGAAATGTCGTGAGTGCATGAGCCACACGAAGATCAGGAACATCGCGGCGGGGATCGTGACCGCGGCAGATGCTGCGAACGTCGAAATGTGCGCCTCGCCAACTGCTTCCTCGACGGCTACTTCGATGCCGGCGCCGATGGCCGCAGCGGATCCGAATACGAAGTAGTGCCCGTATCCCCACAACAGGACGGCGCGATTGCCCTGGTCTGCGAGGTACTCGTGGATCGGGACGGCGAAGTAGATCCACAACGCGGAGAACACGATCAGAACTCCGCCGACAGCAATCGGAATCAGTAGGTCGGCGGCGTCGAAATCCCGGATGCCGGATTGGACCGCGATGGTGGCGGCAGCAATGGTTTCGCCGAGCATGATGATGGTGAAGAGGCCGTAGCGTTCGGCGATGTGATGCGGGTGCCACGGCGTCTGGTGGTTGCGTTCGGCGATCGCCGGCACCGCGAGTTCGGCGATCATGAGAACGAAGAAGCCGGGTATCCACGCCGACGCCGGCATCAGGAGCAGCACGATCCAGCCGGCCTGGACGATCACGAGCCCGGCGGCATATTGCAGAGCAGTCGTTCGCGCTGCACCGGATTCACCGCTGGCGGCTCGAAGCCATTGGCAGGTGAGCGCAATTCGCATGATGAGGTAGCCGACGATGGCCGTCGTACGGTCGGTTCCGTCGAATGCGTCGGGGATTCCGGCGGCGAAGACGAGCACGCCACAAATCTGTACGAAGGTCGCGACCCGGTAGGGGACGTCGTCCGTGTCGTAGGCAGACGCGAACCAGGTGAAGTTCACCCACGCCCACCACAGCGCGAAGAAGACGAACATATAGCCGGCGATGCCGTCGGCGTAGTGGCCCTCGGCGACAGCATGCACCAGTTGAACTCCGGCCTGTGCGGCTGCAACCACGAAACACAGGTCGAAGAACAGTTCGAGTGGCGTCGATGCTCGATGGTCCTCGTCGCGGCTGCGTGCGCGCATCCGGATGATCGGCATTACGGCCCGGCCGTGGCCCGCGCCTGTACTGGTGTGTTCTGTCATCGTCCCCACCTTGCTCCGACGTCTAGTGCAGGAGCGCAGTCTAGGGCGAATTCCGTCGGGTCGACGAATGAGACATTTCGCCCCTCACCACACGAGAACGGGTTTGATGACGCGCCCCGACGCTTGATCTTCGACGGCTTTGTTGATGTCGGCGAATGCGTAGCGCGTCACCAAGCGGTCGATCGGAAACCGGCCACCAGTGAAGAGTTCGACGAGTTCGGGGATGAACGTCGAGACTTCCGACTCTCCTTCGATGCATCCTCGAATTGTCTTTCCGCTCAGCATGATGTCGGCCATGTTCACCTCGACCGTGGATGCTCCGAGTCCGACTACCGCCAGTGTTCCCCGTGCTCGAAGTGATGTGACGGCTTGATTGATCACGGAGCCGATTCCGGTGGTGTCGAGGGAATGCGTCGAACCTCCGTCGGTGGCGGCGTGGACCGCGTCGATCACATCTTCATTCGAGGGATCGACAGTGACGGCGCCGAATTCCTCGGCGAGTGCGCGCCGCTGCGCAACGGGGTCCACGGCGACCAGGGTGGAAACGCCGGCAGCCCTCGCCGCCAGCAGCGCTGCGAGTCCGACGCTGCCTGCCCCGAAAACGACAAACGTCGAGTCGGGCTCGGGGCGAAGCAGATTCAGTACCGCGCCGGCGCCGGTTTGAAACCCGCAGCCGAGCGGAGCTGCGACGGTCAGGTCCACCGCAGGATCGACGACGACGGTGTTGTCGGCAGAGGCGATGACGTATTCCGCGAAGCTGGACTGGCCGAAGAAGGCGGACCGTAGCGGGGTTCCGTCTCGCCGGATCGGCGTCGAGCCGTCGGTGCGTGCGCCAGAGCTGTTGAGCCCGTGTGAGCTTTCGCAGTACGCCCGATGGCCGCTGAGACACTGCCTGCACACACCGCAACTGCGGTAGCTCAGCAACACGTGATCACCGGGCGCAATGCTGTCGATCGACGAGCCGACGGCCTCGACCACCCCCGCCCCTTCGTGCCCGAACACGCAGGGGCCGAGTCTTTCCGGTAGCGCCGACTTCGTGAACAGATCTGTGTGGCACAGGCCGGTCGCGACGATGCGAACCAGGATCTCGTCTGCGCGGGGGTCGTCGATCTCGACGGTGTCGAGCGTGAAGGGGGAGTGCGGGCCGTGTGAGAGCGCCGCTGTCATCTGCATGGAGGATCTCGAATTCTGTTCGGCGCGAATCACGCTCGCTCGAGCAGGAAGTAGTAGTGCTGCCCGCCGTCGAGGACCAACGCCGACTTTCCGTTCATGATGCCCATGAGCGTCGAATCGTCGACTTTCTTGAAGTGGTCGAAAATCGGCGCGCCGTCGTAGACCATGGTCGCGGTCACTTCACCACGAAACTCGATGTTCCACAGACTTGCCTCGCCATTGCCGCTCTTGACGTCGGAATAGAGATTTCCGTCTTCGTCTCGGCAGATCAACGGCTTGGCATCCTCGACGGAATTGAAAGTCTTGCCGTACCAGCGGCTCGCGGACAGCTTTTCGTGCAGACGATGACCGGTGGCGAAGTCGTCACCTTTCCACTCACCGAGGATTTCTTCAGCGGCGACGGTTTCCAGCGCGGCCCACACTTCGTCGAGTTCTGCTGGTGATAAACCATTTTCCGCTGCACGGAGCCGGGCGAAAGCAGTTCGGGCTTCGTTGAGATTCATGTCTCTCCTCGAGTTGACGGTAAGTGGCACGACTTGTTCGCGAACCAAATTGTTCGTCAACTCTGCACGCTACGCCGAACCGGATGGTTCGGCAACGGTCGATTCGTTCTAGGCTGTGAACATGCGCTCAGCAGGGGAAGCTACGAGGGACCGCATTCTGGCGGCCGCAAAGGACGAATTTGCCACGTACGGGCTGGCCGGCGCGCGGATCAATCGGATCGCCGCGCAAGCGCGTGCCAGCAAAGACCGTCTCTATGCGTACTTCGCAAGCAAGGAAGAGTTGTTCGCTGCCGTGACCGAACAGTGGACGTCCGAAACAACAGCGGAGACAGCACTTCGAGGTGACGACTTGCCGGGCTATGCAGGTCGCCTCTTCGACAACTACGTTGCCCATCCCGAGAACGCCCGATTGCAGCAATGGGCGGATCTCGAAGCGCCGGACGTCATGAGCGAGGACGACATACGAAGCAAGACCTTCCGGCCTAAAGTTGCGGAAATCCGCAAGGGGCAGCTCGAGGGACACATCGACCCCGCGTGGAATCCCACGGAGTTGATCCTGCTGATCACGGATATCGCCCGGATGCTCGCGCTCAAGTCGACTCGTTCCATCCCTCGACGTCGGGAGGCGGCAGTCGAGGCGGTTCGGCGTTTGATTGTGGCGTAGCGAGTCCAAACGCGAACGTCCACGCCCGTCGCTGTGTGGTTGCCCGGATTTACGGATTTCTCAGTAACGGTGCGTACGTTGGGCGTCGGCTCGTTGACGCCCTCGGGATGTTGACGTGCCGCCAAAACTTTTGTCGTCGACTGTTCAGATGCTGGTGAGCAAAAGGATCGCGGCCGGCCACCCTGACTGAATATCGTCGACGCCGAGCGTGTTCCTTCGGTGCGCGCACCTGTTCAGCATCTGGAGTGGACCCGTGTCGAAGTGGCCGTGCATATGAAGATCTCGAAGAAGGTAGCGCTGGTCGTTGTGGCTGCTTGCGCCCTGACGTTGGGATCGGCGCAAGTCGGAACCGCCCGCGCGGATGCGCCGGTCAAGGTCAGCGTGGCCGGTCATGTGGTGAGCGCCGGGCACTTCGAGCAGGTGCGGCGCCCCAACCGGTGTGTGAAGGCCGGGACGGGGAAGTCGAAACCGAGCGAGCAGAAGTCCACGAATCGCAGTGGGCGTCGAGGCAGCGGGGGATGCTTCTGACAGTGATTGCGAAGTTCCGCAATCAGCCGTCGCAAATCTGTAACACGTTCTAATCTTGCAGTATGGACGTGACTTACGAAGGGACCAAACGCGAAGTCGCTACCGACAGGGGGACTTTGCGCTATCACGAGGCGGGCGATGGTCCGCCGTTGATCCTGTTGCACGGCTCCGGGATCGGCGTGAGTGGATGGCGGAATTACCGGGGGAACCTCGAGGTGTTCGCAAAGCACTTCCACTGCTACCTCCTCGAGTTCCCGGGGTTCGGCGTGAGCGATCCCGTCGACGGTCATCCAGTTCTCACGGCAACCTCGGCGGTGGTTCGATTCATGGATGCGCTGGGAATCGAATCCGCTGCGATGATCGGCAATTCGATGGGCGGAGTTGTCGGGGTCAACGTCGCGATGAGGTTCCCTGACCGCGTCCGCAGATTGGTCACCATCGGAGGCGTGGGCCCGAACATCTTCAGTCAGAACCCGAGCGAAGGTACGCGTCTCCTCCAGGAATTCGCCGACGCTCCCAGCCGTGAGAAGTTGGTTCGCTGGCTCGAGTGCATGGTTTACGACAGATCCGTGATCACCGAGGAGCGGATCGAGGAACGATGGCAAACGGCCAACGATCCGGCCTCGCACCAGGCATTGACCGCGATGTACGGATCCAAAGCCTTTGCCGCTCAGCAGCAGATGATGTCCAACTCGGATGTGCCGCCGTACTGGTCGATGATGCACAAGGTGCAATGCCCGACCTTGCTGACATGGGGGCTCGATGATCGGCAGTGTCCACCGGACATGCCGATGATTCCGATGCGACTGATTCCGAACGCCGAACTGCACGTATTCCCGAACTGCGGGCACTGGGTGATGATCGAAGCCAAGGAGGCATTCGAGCGCGTGACCCTCGAGTTCCTGCTTCGATGACCTGCTGATGCATTGATGTGGCACGAATTGATGTGGCATGAACGCACAAGACCCGGCGCCTCTGAATGAGGCGCCGGGTCTGTGTTTGTGCCCCCAGTAGGACTCGAACCTACGACCTGCGGATTAAAAGTCCGTAGCTCTACCAACTGAGCTATAGGGGCGCGGCGCAGAGTCTAACGGGACCGCAGAGTCCGTGAAAACACCACCCCCACCAGAAGGGCGATTCCGATGACGGCGATGGTCCCGCCCGTGCGATGCAGACCCGCGTCGTCGATGGTTCCGCGCATGGTCAACTCGATGACGACGGCAGCAAGGTTGGCGCCGATGTACTGGATTGTTCGGTACAGACCGATCGCAGTTCCGACGTCGGCGGAGGTGGTCACCGAGTTGATCAGGTTCTGGTTTCCCATGTTGTTGAAGCCGTTGGGAATGCCCAGGATCGCCGCAATCAGCAGGAGTGCCACAAGGGGAGTCGAACTCGATTCGACAAAGGCGATCAGAATCCCGCCGACAGCCAACGCGGCGGTGCCGATCAGGAGGGTGATCCGTGCGCCGAATTTCCCGTACACCCTGGACGCGGACATGGTCGCGAAGATCCCGACCGCAGCGACGGGCAGCATGAAGAGCCCGGCGCTGATCGGTGACATTCCGCGGGCTACCTGTAGCCACTGGGGGAGTCCGAAGAAGATGCAGTAGAACGCTGTGTAAGTCAGCAGGGTCCGGCCGAGAGTCATGCTCAGTGCGCGGTTTCGGACGACGGCGCGGACGTCGATGAACGCCGAGGCCGTTCGACGTTCCCACCAGACGAACAGGAACGCGAAGAGGGCCGTCGACGGGACGAGGTACCACTTCGCGTGCTCGGCGAGAGAGAGGAGAAAGAGCATCGTCGATGTCGTCAGAGCCAGAAACAGGGTGATACCGAGTGGGTCGAGAGACTTGAACAACGCAGCGGCGCCGGCCCGGTCGGGCAGGGCGGAGTCGCTCGGGGCGGCGAAGAAGACCCATACGGCAGTGACGACGACAAGTGGGAGGTTCACCCACATGATCGATTGCCAACCGAGTGTGCCGACCAACAACCCGCCGAGAGTGGGCCCCAGCGCGACGACCGATTGAGCGCAAATGGTGAGTGTTGCTATAGCTGAACGGGTTTGAGTCCGGTGGCGGTCAGCGTATTCGCGGATGACGGTCATCGCGTTCGGATACTGTGTCGCCGTGCCGATTCCGAGCAGGATTCGTGCGGCGATCAGCCAGCCCAGCGACGGGGCGAGCGAGCCGAGGATCGATCCGGCAGCGATCAGGCCCAATCCGGCGAGGTAGACGCGTTTGGCGCCGAGGATCGATCCGAGTCGACCAGCCGCCGGTGCCGTGACCGCAGTCGCGATGTAGAGGGCCGAGATGACCCACGCTGTGCCTGAACTGGAACCGAAGTATGTGGCGATCGGGACGATTGCCACCGCAATCATCGACGAGTTCAGCGCTTGAAGAACGGTTCCGGAGCCGAGAGCAAGACTCAGTTTCAGTGGAACGGGAGTTTGGGGGGTCGGCGTTTCGATGACGGTGGTCACGAGTTCATCAGTGACTCCTCTGATATCGATGTCGATGCTGGGGACTCGCCCTGGCCGAGTCTTCGCAGGATTCGGCCGGCGATCAGAAGCAAGTCACGCTCGGCTTCGGTGCACTCGGCGTCGATGACCTCGGCCAGCCACTCTGTTCGTTTCGTTCGGTCTTCGTGAAGGGTCGATGTGCCGAGTTCGGTCATCGTGACCAAGACCGCGCGGCCGTCCGATGGATCCGCCCTTCGCGTCACCATGCCCTGCTCTTCGAGCGCGGCCACGGTCTTTGCGATTGATTGCGGCGTGACGCGCTCGAATTTTGCCAATTCTTTGGCGGTCGACGGACCTTGTCGGTCGAGGTGGCCGAGGGCCTGGATCTGGCTCGGCGTGAGCTTGCGGTCGTTGCGTTTGGTGCGTAGACGTCGGACGAAGGCACCCAGATCGTCCCAAAGTACGTCGATCTCGTCTCGAGCCTTGCTGCGACCCTCTCCATCGTTCATTTAGACAGTCTAACTGTGTTGTTTCGATGCTGCCAGTACGGTTTCGACGGAAAAGGGGGAATAAACAATTGCACTAGTTGTTTAAAACCTTGGAACTGCTGTCCATCGGTCGGCGAAGCAGTTCCGTCTGCGAGGTCGAATTATCAGAATCTCGGGCACGAAAAAGCTCGGATGCGCACCCCCTGCGGCGCACCCGAGCGGCCAAAACCATACCACTTGGTGTCTTTTGGGCATAAAGTCGGTTCTTGTCCCCTGAACAGCCGATTGCGTCTAGTACTTTTGGCGGGTATGGCTCTAGTCCTTACGTAGGGTGTGTTGGAGGGGATATTGTGAAGTTTCGGGGGATGACAGGCGCCGATCACGGCGGCTCTGCGTACCAACTCTGCGAGAGG
The DNA here is from genome assembly GCF_040546695.1 of Rhodococcus sp. OAS809. Classification (NCBI taxonomy): domain Bacteria; kingdom Bacillati; phylum Actinomycetota; class Actinomycetes; order Mycobacteriales; family Nocardiaceae; genus Rhodococcus; species Rhodococcus sp. OAS809. The sequence continues at coordinate 5,393,033 of NZ_JBEPOI010000002.1, forward strand.
CACAACACCGTAAATGGCACGTCAACAAGAGCGTGCGCGGCGTACCCGCGCCGCCCTGGTCGAAGCGGCTGCAGTCGAATTCGCCAAGCGCGGCTATGCAGCTGCGTCGGTGAACACGATCCTCGAGGGCTCCCGCGCCACCAAAGGCGCCATGTATTTCCATTTCCAGTCCAAGGAAGAGTTGGCGCGAGCGGTTCTGACCTCGGCTATCGAAACCTTCACTGGAATTACTGATCGTTGGGCCAAGAGAACAGACCTCGATCCATTCGTCGCTTTGCACGGTCTCGTGCTCGACATTGCCGAGGTCTTCCGTGCCGAGGTGATCGTGCAGGCGGAATTCCGGCTGATCATCGAGCCCGAGTTCTACAAGGATGTGCAGTCCGGTGGTGGGCAGGTCTGGGGAAAGACCGCCTATGAGTTGGCATTGCGTGCCAAGGACGACGGTTTGCTCCGAGAAGACGCCGACCCGGACAAATTCACGCGTGTACTGGCAGCGAGCCTTGCCGGCCAGCGGTACATGGCAGACCTGATTGCCTCCAGTGGAGATCTGGGCGAGTGGTTCGAGGAGTCTCTCGAAGTAGTCCTCGAAGCCATGGCTACGCCGCAGTGGTTGGAGACGTTCCATCGTGACGGGTGGCCCCAAGTCGAGTTCCCTGACACTGAATAGTGCACTTTTCTGCCCGTGAACAGGCGATTTGTGATTTCCGAATGCCGTGCCATAAGCTATCCAAGCTCCCAACGGAACGCCGTTGGGGTACTAGTTCGGAGAGATCCGGCGGGCCCCCTTCGTCTAGCGGCCTAGGACGCCGCCCTTTCAAGGCGGTAGCGCGGGTTCGAATCCCGTAGGGGGTACGTTTTGCGAAAGCGAAACGATGCAGTATGGTTTGACCCGCACGACACGCTTTGAGATGCACAAATGCCAGGCCAGGACAGTGGTTTGGGAGCGGCTCGAAGATGTAGTACGGTTTCACAGCAAGGAAAAAGCAAGGCCCTGTGGCGCAGTTGGTTAGCGCGCCGCCCTGTCACGGCGGAGGTCGCGGGTTCGAGTCCCGTCAGGGTCGCAAAGCTTTGTTCTCAATCAATCGGTTGAGAACAAAGCAATGCGATAGGCATTCGGTTCGGGTGCCGTCCGGCCAGGTAGCTCAGTTGGTACGAGCGTCCGCCTGAAAAGCGGAAGGTCGCCGGTTCGATCCCGGCCCTGGCCACCATAATTCTTATCGAAAAGCTCCAATCTCATGTTCTTCGAACATAAGGTTGGAGCTTTTTCGTGTTCGGATGTCAGTCGCCGTCAACCACTCGGCCCGATCATCTCAGTTATGCGCATCCTTTGTCTCCGTGAATGTTTCCGGTCACCGGGAACGTGCTGGGCGTCACTCCACAGAGGACATCACTATTAGCCGATTGCGGCCGATCCGTGGCTGCGTCTACTGAAAGTGAGGTGGAATCTCCGTGTCGCACTCGAGATCTTGGCGCATCGGGAAAGTCAGCCGGGTCGCCGTCGCATTGTTCGGCACCGGGGTTCTGTTGGTGGGCTGCGCGAGCAACGGTGACGACAGCGGGACCGATACGACGACCGCGTCGGCGGACGTCGTGACCGGCATGGTCAACGAGCAGCCCGATCCGGGAACTGCGGTGGCCGGCGGGACCATGACGTACGGCGTACAGGTGCTCGTTCCCTCACTCGACCCGACGAAGACGGCCGCGCGCGGCGGTTCCGGCGGTGAGGCCTTCGCTGCTGTGTACGACGTCCTGATGAGTTACAACACTGCGAGCGGCGAGTTCGAGCCCAAGTTGGCTCAATCGCTCGAGACAGCTGACGACGGAGCCACCTGGACGCTGAAACTTCGCGACGGTGTGAAGTTCAGTGACGGCACCACCCTCGACGCCAACGCCGTGATCGCGAGCATCGATCGGTACAACGCGGGCAAGGGCAATGGCGCCGAACTGTGGCTGGCTTCGGTGGAATCGGCGCAGGCAAGCGGTCCGACGACAGTGGAATTCAAGCTGAAGACGCCGTGGATGCGTTTTCCGTCGATGCTCGCTCTCGGGCACGGGATGATCGTCGCCCCGAGTTCGCAGCAGGGCGACAAGTTCACCGCCGTCGGAGCCGGACCCTTCACCGAAGATGTCTTCACACCGAGCGTCGAGCGAATCTTCAAGGCCAACCCGTCCTACTACGGCGGCGCCCCCAAGCTGGACAAGTTGCGGATGGTTGCGCTCAACGGTCCGCAGGCCAATCTCGAATCATTGAACAGCGGTCAGCTCGATGTCGCCTACATTCGCGGCCTCACGTCGGCGATCAATTCCGCCAAGTCCGCTGGCTACCCCGGCTACATCGACGTGCTCAATGCCGGTAGTGCCGAGATTATCAACAACCGTGAGGGCCGACCGGGCTCGGATGTTCGCGTCCGTCAGGCTATCGGCTACGCGCTCGACACCACGTTGATCGATCAGCGAGTGGAAAACGGTGAGGGACTGCCGGGCTCGGAGTTGTTCGGTCCGACGTCTCAATGGCATGTAGACACACCGGGTATTGCCTACGACCCCGAAAAGTCGAAGGAACTTCTGAATCAGGCGAAGGCAGACGGGTACGACGGCAGCCTCGACTACGTCGTTCTCAGTGAGCCGAAGGACCACGCGATCGGCCTCGCCGTGCAGTCACTGTTGCAGGCCGTCGGGTTCGAGGTGAACTTGATCTTGGCCAACAACGCCGGCGACATCGTGCAGAACGTCTACGTCAAGCACGATTTCGACCTCGCGCACGCGGGCATCGGAATGTACGAGTCGATTCTCGATCTCGGATTGTTCTCCACGACCAACAGCACCTCGATGGCGAATACTGCTGGATATGCGAACCCGGCGATGGATCAGCTGATCGCAGATCTACAACAGGCCAAGGACAATTCGTCGACTCTTGCGATCATCGGCAAAATTCAGACGCTGTGGAACGAGACGGTTCCGTCGGCGCCGATCGGCGGGCTCACGTCGTTCTGGGCTTGGCAGAAGAACGTGCACGGTGTGGTTCCGACTGCAACCGGCATCATGCTGTTCGATCAGGCATGGATGGGCGCGAAGTAGCGTTCCAGCGCACACCGAGAGCTCCGTCCGACGCGAGTCGGGCGGGGCTCTTTCGTGTCTACGTCGGCTAGCGTTGCGCAACCCTTTCGATCAGGATGATTGTATTGAAATATGTTGTAGGTCAATATGATTCGACAAGCGCGATTTGACTTGCCCAGCGTGGCCCGCATAGATTGCATCCACCATCCAGAGTGGCTGAGAGACCTGGCTCGATGATGCCGCAGCAACCCGCTACCTAACCGCAGTGTGGGTGCTACCGCCAGGACCGATGGAGGACACATGACTGTATTTGCCGTGGGTATCGAACTGGACGGCGAGGGCACTCACCCCGCTGCCTGGCGCCGAAGCTCACACCGCCCGGACCAGCTGCTCACGGGCAAAGCCGTGCGCGATCGCGTCGCGGCTGCCGAGAATGCCGGCTTCACGTTCGCGACGTTCGACGATTCCATCCTCCCCCCGAGTGGTGACGTCGTCGGCCGCATCGATGCCGTCTCGAGGGCGTCGTACGTGGCGGCGACAACCAGCACGATCGGGCTGGTCCCCGTCGTCGGGACCACGTACGCCGAACCGTTTCATACGTCCTCGCAATTGGCGACGTTGGACTACTCCTCGCGTGGGCGTGGCGGCTGGCTTGCTGTTCCGGTCGAAGACGATGCCGCGGCGAGGGCGTGGGGGAGGGCTCCGGTAACAACGGAGTCGGCGCGTCAGCAAGAGCAGCGGGATTCGGTCACCGTTGTGACCGATCTCTGGGACTCGTGGGAGGACGACGCCGTCGTTCGTGACTATCTCAGTGGGCGTTTCCTCGAGCGTGATCGTCTGCATTACGTCAATTTCGAGGGCGACACGTTCTCGGTGAAGGGGCCCGCAATCGTTCCGCGGCCGCCTCAAGGCCAGTTGGTGGTGTTCGGCCGCTACGGCGAAATCGATCCACGCCAGCCGGATGTTGTTCTCGTTTCCGGTGATTCGGTGGAGACCATTGCACAGTCGGCTGCCAAGGCGCGCGATGAGGGCGCGTCATTGGTGGTCGCCGAGCTCGATGTGGCATTCGATACGCCGAATCTGTCTGCGGCGCAGCGGAGGACCGAGCTGAACTCGTACGGGAATGCCGTCGTCACCGGCCGACTGCTCCTGGCTGCAGATCCGGGGGAAGCGGCCGTGGTTCTGAAGGAATTGGCCGGACACCTCGACGGTGTTCATTTCCATGCTCTCGTGATCGACGAGGACCTTCCGGTGCTGGCCAAATTCGTGCTTCCGACGCTGTCCAAGGCCGGGTTGACGCGACGCCCGGTTCCGGGATCGACCCTGAGGGGCAACCTCGGTCTGCAGCGGCCCTCAAATCGATTCGCCCACTCCTCCTGACTTGACTTCGCGCTAAGGATATTTCGGCCATGACTGCATCACGCTCCGCCGTACCTCGACCCGACGCTCACGTTCACTTCGGTGTCTTCTTCCAGGGGGTCAACCACACCACCATCTGGTCCGATTCCGCGAGCGGATCCCAGATCGACTTCGAGACGTTTAGGCGGTTGGTACTCACCGCCGAGCGAGGTCTGTTCGACGCCTTCTTCCTCGGTGAAGGCCTGCGGCTTCGCGAGCAGAACGGCAAGATTCTCGATCTGGATATCGCCGGCCGCCCCGACGCCATTGCGCAGTTGGCCGCCCTCGCCGGTATCACCGACAAGATCGGGTTGGTCGCGACACAGAACACCACGTACAACGAACCGGCCGACCTTGCGCGTCGACTCTCCGGCCTCGACCTACTTTCCGACGGACGGGCCGGCTGGAATGCGGTGACCACCGACAACGCGTGGACGGGAGAGAACTTCCGTCGCGGTGGTTTCCTCGACCACTCCCTGCGCTACGAGCGTGCCGGGCAGTTCATCGAAACCGCGCGGGCACTGTGGGATTCGTGGGCCGACGACGCGATCTCGGATTCTCGCACGTCCGAGAACTGGTCTACTCCGGGTGCCGTCGGCGACGTGCGCAGGCAGACTTCACAGTTCGACATCTCCGTGACGCCGACGCTTCCCCGAAGCCGCCAGGGGCATCCGGTCATCTTCCAAGCGGGTGATTCCCCGAGTGGACGCGATTTCGCGGCGACGCACGCCGACGTCATCTTCTCGCGACACGGGACGCATTTCGACGGCGCACTCGACTTCGCCGACGACATTCGGGCTCGGTTGCGTAGCGTCGGGCGACCGGAGGACGACGTCAAGATCCTGCCCAGCACGCAGATCGTGTTGGCGGAGAACGAGTCCGAGGTCGAAGAGAAGGCGCGGTGGGTCCTCGAAGGTCAGTTCACCGGCCAAACCGCACTGTCCCTCGTCGGATTGGTGTGGGGGAAGGACCTTTCCGACCGAGACCCGGACGGTCCATTACCGGAGGAAGATCCGGTTGCCCGCCCGGTGTCCGAGACGCGCGGTTCCGCACGAGACGGCAACGACCCCATTGCGATCGCACGTGAATGGCGGGCTCTCGCCGAGGCAAAGAATCTGTCCCTACGTCAGGTCGCCATCGAGACCTCGCAGCGTTCGGGTTTTGCGGGCACTCCGGGGCAGGTCGCAGATCAGTTGGTCCATTGGGTGCGCAACGGAGCTTCGGACGGCTTCAACATCTCGCCGTACCTGGTGCCGACCGGCCTCGACGAGATCGTGGACTGGTTGATCCCGGAACTGCAGGAGCGTGGGGCGTACCGCACCGAGTACTCCACGTCGACGCTGCGAGAGCACTTGGGGTTGCGACCGCCGCTCACGCGTCGGGCCGCGTCTGAAGCTGCGGGGTAACGGGTCCTGTCCCACACGGTCACAGCGGCGGCCGAATCCACCAAGCTCGATTCGGCCGTCCGCTGGGAGATCATCGTCTGCGTAGCCGCGGGCTTCACCACTCTTCTCGATTCGGCGGTGCTCGGAATCGGGGTTCCGTCGATCCGGGCGTCGCTGGGCGCGTCGACCTCCGAGGTGCAGTGGATCCTTGCGAGCTATTCGCTGACTTTCGGCTTGGCCCTTGTGCCGGCGGGCCGACTCGGTGACGTCGTCGGGCGTCGACGCTTGTTCTTGGCGGGGCTGAGCATTTTCGCTGTGATGGGAATCCTCGGGGCATGTGCGTCGGATCCGTCGATGATCGTGTTGGCTCGTCTTGGGCAAGGGATCGGCGCAGGCACCATCAGTTCGCAGGTGCTCGGCATCATCACCGACCGGGTGTCCGGAAAGGCTCGGGCGAAGGCGTTAGGCGCGTACAGCACCGCGGGTGGTCTGGCCGGCGTTTCCGGACCGATCCTCGGTGGCGTTCTGCTGAAGTATTCCGACGCCGACTTCGGATGGCGGTTGCTTCTCGTTCTCAACGTGCCGTTTGCTCTGATCACACTGATTCTGGCGTTTCGCTTTCTGCGCCGTGATCGAACTACCCGATCGGGCGCATCGATCGATCCGGTTGGGCTGTGTCTGCTGGCGACTACGACCGGGCTCCTGTTGTGGCCCATCGTGACCCGAACCAGTGTCACTGTGGCTGCGGCTTTCCTGATCGGTGCGTTCGGCGCTGCCGTTGCCTTCTGGTTCTGGGAACGTCGGTACGCCGAGCGCGGCGGGACGCCGGTACTGCTTCCGTCGTTGATCGCCTCGAGGGGCTTCCGGTTGGGTACGACGGTTGCACTCTTCTGGTTCGGATCCATCCTCGCCGTCAACGCGGTGCTCAGCCTCTATCTGATCGAGGGTTTGGGCTTCGCCCCGCTGAGTGCGGCGTTGATCATGACCGGTAGCTCACTCGCGATGGCATTGACGTCGGCTTTCGGATGGCGGCTGGTTGCCAGGTTCGGCCGAAGTGCAGTGGTTTTTGCCATAGTCGGCGAGATCCTTGTCATCCTCGGGTACATCGCAGCGGTCAATCTGATTCCGCGGGAACATCTGATCCCGGTGCTGGTGGTCCTGGCGGTGTTGTCGGGAGTTGCCAGCGGTTTGGTCGACGCGCCCAATCGGGTGCTGACTCTCGAATATGCACCGCCGGGCGCGAACGGTGTTGCGGCGGGTTTCCTTCAACTGTCTCAGCGCCTGTCAGCGACCATCTCGCTGGCCGCGGTATCGGGGTTGTATCTCGGTGTACTCGGATGCTCGCCCGACGGATATGGACGTGCGTTCGGGATCGCGCTTGCCGTCTGCGTGGTCATGTTGACGCTCTCGTTGGCGGGGGCGGTGGCAGACCGACGCCGGCGAAGGACGTGACCTGGTATTTCGTGGGTCTACATGGACCTCGGGAGGCCGAGCCCGTGTGACTCATGGGACTTGTGTTACCCATGGGTTAGGAGTCGTGGGACGATACTTGTGTGGTGACCGGTCGCAGTGAAGACAAGCCCAACGGTCGCGGGAGTGGAGAGCCAGTTAACTCACCCCGTGGAGCGTCGGACAAACGTGACCGCACATCGACACCCTTCCGCGCTCGAACGGCGATGTGGACGAATCGGCCACTGTTCGATTTCCATATGATCGTCGGTCTGGTCGTGCTGATCGTCGCGTTCGGACTGCTGATGGTGCTGTCGTCTTCGGGCGTCGAATCCTATGTTCTGTCCGGGACGTCCTACGCCCGCTTCTGGCCGCAGTGCATGTTCGCAGCGATCGGTTTGGTGATGTTCGTGGCGGTCGTGCGGTTGCCGACCGAAACGATGCGTAGAGCGTCCCCGTGGCTGCTGATCCTGTGTCTTGTTCTGCTTGTCCTGGTGCTGATTCCAGGTATCGGCTCGGAACAAATGGGTGCTCGCAGCTGGTTTGTGATCGCGGGCATTTCCTTCCAGCCGTCGGAGCTGGCCAAACTTGCTCTGGCGATCTGGTCCGCAGCGACGGTTGCGTCGTTCATGAAGGCGCGGATGGACGTCAACCGCGCGCTGCCGGTGATCGGCGGTACGACGCTGCTGGTTCTGGTTCTGGTGGTGTTGGAGAAGGACCTCGGAACCACCATCACCATCGGCATCATCTTCATGTCGGTGCTGTGGTTCGGGCTGTTCCGGATGAAGACGTTCATCAGCCTCACGCTCGGTTCCGCAGTCGCATTTCTCGTGCTCGGGCTTACTGCTGGTTACCGCTCGGATCGCATCAAGGCTTTCCTCAATCCTGATCTCGACCCGCAGGGTTTGAACTTCCAGAGCACTCAGGCCAAGTACGCACTGGCGAACGGAGGCATCTTCGGGCGCGGTCTAGGACAGTCCGACGCCAAATGGAGCTATCTCCCGCAGGCGCACAACGACTTCATTTTTGCCGTGATCGGTGAAGAGTTGGGTCTGGTCGGCGCGCTGATCGTCGTCGCTCTCTTTGCCGCGGTTCTGATCGTCGGGCTGCGGATCGCGAAACGGTCCACTGATCCGTTCCTCAAAGTCATGACAGCGACGGCAACGACGTTGATCGTCGTGCAGGCGTTCATCAACATCGCCTACGTCGTCGGCCTGATTCCGGTGACCGGTCTGCAACTACCGCTCATCTCGGCGGGCGGAACGTCGATGATCACCACCCTGCTGATGTTCGGGCTCATCGCGCACGCAGCCTTCCGTGAGCCCGAGGCTGTCGCCTCGGCCGAGAGCAGCGGTCGCGGCTGGATTCCTCTGGTCTTCGGCAAGCCTCGGTTCGGCATTGCCAAGAAGCCACAGACCGATCGACGGAGGCCGCCAGCTCGCCGCGCCCAGCCTGCTCCAACTGGGCAACGCCGACCGGAACGACGGGCACCACAACCCGACAGACGCCGGGCTCCAGCTCCGGGCCGACGCGCACCCTCTCGCGACTGGTCGGAAGATCCACGTAGACGCGGCCGATCCGATCGGCCGCGGCGCGCTTCCTGATCTGGGCCAGTTCCACTGGCGGGCAGTTCGGAAGCGGGCAGTCATGCACCCGACAATTGCGTTGGGCGGCTACATTGGGAGTCGGCAAAACGACGTCTAAAAAGGGTTGTGGACATGGCAGGTGGCGACAAGGCAGACCAGTCGGTGGTCGAACGTAGCTCGGTGACCGGACGTCGTACGACGCCGTCGCAGCGAGCGCGTTTTCGCCGGATTGTCGACGCCGCAATGGAATCCGCCTCCGAAGGCGGCTACGACGCGGTGCAGATGCGATCGGTGGCCGATCGCGCCGGCGTCGCGATCGGCACTGTTTACCGGTATTTCCCGTCCAAGAACCACATGCTTGTCGTCGCATTGTTGTGGATGTTCGAGGGTTTGCGTGACAGATTCCAAGACTTTGTAATCCCGGGCGAGACTCCGTCGGACCGGATTCTGTTTGTGCTGCGCAAGAATACGGAGGTCCTCGAGACCGATCACCTCCGTTACGAAGCGTTGGTTCGGGCGTACATGTTCGCGGACGCGTCGGCGACTCCGGAACTCAACGCGCTCGGTGGGGTCGTGACCGAGATGTTCGCGAAGGCGATCGGTGTCGAGGAAGTCTCGCAGCAGCAGTTGGACGCGGTGAAGGTGATCGACGACGTCTGGATGTCGAGTCTCGTCTCGTGGGTTGCGGGCCGGATGACGACGGACGAGGTGATGGCGCACCTGGAACTTGCCGTGCGACTGGTCTTTCGCAAGTTGGGCGGATAGCGCTCAGACGGTGTAGCCACCGTCGACGTTGAGCTTCTGACCGCTGATGAATCCGGCCGCGTCGCTTGCGAGGAAACATACTGCTTCGGCGATGTCGGCAGCTGATCCGAAGCGCTTCAACGGGATTCGGCTCATCGTCACGTCGAGCGCGCCTTGGTCGAGTTCGGCGGAGCTGATCAGGCGCTCCGCCATTCCGTCCGTCAACATGCCTGGTCCGACAGCGTTGAACCGGACGCCGTAGCGTCCTTCCTCTGCGGCGAATCCGCGAACAAGTTGTTCGACAGCCCCTTTGGTGCCTGCGGAGAGTCCGTCGCGCACGGGAAAACGATCCGTTGCCGCGGTTGTCACCGCCACCACCGAACCCGAGGATGCACGCAGCGCAGGCAGGGCGGTGTGGACGAGGGTGAAGAACGCCGCGGCCTCCTGGTTGAGTTGTTCGGTGAAGAACGCCGGCGTCACACGTGAGAGGTGCGTCATCGGGACGTGCGGTCCCGCAGCGTGGACGAGGGTCGTCAATGCGCCCAGATCACTGACCGCATCGTTGACGGCGGCGCTGATCGACAACTCGTCGGTCAAGTCGAGCGAGTACGAGTGGGCGCGCACACCATGCGCTCGAATCTGCTCGCTCAGTTGCTCGGCAGCGCCCTTGTTGTTTCGGTAGGTGAAGGCGACGTCGTGTCCGCGTTCGGCGAGGGTCAGGGCGATCGCCGACCCGATTCCACCGGTTCCGCCGCTGACAAAAGCGGTGCGTACTGCGCTCACAATGCCTCCAGGTGTCTGCCGATTCCAAACCTAACAAATGCTTGGTTGGGGTGCCAATCGGAATATATCAGTGCGCGAAGGACAGGCTCAGATTGCTATCGCAACCGGACTGATCGTCCTAATCTGTTGCCATGTCCGGAGACAGTGTGCAGTTGACCGACGGGGTGCCCGGTGGGGAATCGGAACCTCACGCACCGAGTTTGAACAATCGCCTGAACTGGCTGCGTGCAGGTGTTCTGGGTGCAAACGACGGAATCGTCTCGACCGCAGGCCTCGTGGTCGGTGTTGCTGCAGCCACAACCGAGCGCTCAGCAATCTTCACAGCGGGTTTTGCTGGTCTGGTTGCCGGCGCTGTGTCCATGGCGCTGGGTGAGTACGTCTCGGTCAGCGCTCAGCGAGACACCGAACGCGCACTCCTGCAGAAGGAGAAGAAGGAACTCCTCGAGACCCCGGAGGCTGAACTTCAGGAACTGACCGAGATCTACGAGAACAAGGGATTGAGTCCGGAGACGGCCCGCCGCGTCGCCGAAGAATTGACCGAGCACGATGCTTTCGCGGCACACGTCGAAGTCGAATTGGGTATCGACCCGGATGATCTCACCAATCCATGGCATGCGGCGATTTCGTCGGCAATCTCGTTCACGATCGGCGCGGCGATCCCGTTGGTCGCAATCCTGTTGCCGCCGACGGGTATCCGCGTCCCCATCGCCTTCTTCGCAGTGCTGATCGCACTTGCACTGACCGGGACGATCAGCGCGACGCTCGGCGGAGCCCGCAAGACCAGAGCGGTGCTACGCGTGGTGATCGGCGGCGCGCTGGCCATGGCCGTGACGTACGGAGTAGGTCAGCTGGTGGGCACGGGTCTCGCCTGACCCCTGCTGTGCGCCTTTATTAACCGCGGGGGGTTAATAAAGGCGCACAGCAATTCAGGCGCGACAGATCATGACCGGCCCTGGCGCATGGTGCAGCAGATTCTGGCTGGTGGAGCCCATCACGGCGCCCGCCATCGCACTGCGGCCGTGACTTCCGACAACTATCAACTGTGCGTCGTCGGCGTATTTGAGCATGACGGGAGCAGCGGCACCGGGTTCACTGATGCGGGTGACCGGCACGTCCGGGTACTGGTCGGCCATACCGGCTAGATTTTCCGCCAGTAGCGCCGATTCCTCCTGCTCGACAGCCTCCCAGTCGATCAGGATTCCCGCTCCGCCTTCGCGGAAGGTGGACGAGCCCTGCCAGGTGTGGACCGCGATGAGCGGCGCGTCGAACTGATCGGCATAACGAAACGCGTACTCGACGGCCTTCTTGCTCAACGCGCTTCCGTCCACTCCGACGATGACGGGACGCTGATCCGGACCGGGATTCTCCGCCGAACCACGCCACACGGTGACCGGACAGGTTGCATGATTGGCCACCTTCAGTGCGGTCGATCCGAGCAGCCGTGAGCGCAGTGCGCCCGATCCGGTCGACCCCATCACGATCAGGCGTGCGGTACCCGAGGATTCGAGGATATGCGTCGACGCCGGCCCTGGCGCGATCTCGGATTCGATGGTCAGTTCGGGGAATTCGGCCGAAATCACCGTGGCGGCGGCATCGACGATCGCTTCGCCGTCTTCGCGGATCTGACTGAGGAACTGTGACTGCAACATCACTGCAGCGGGACTGTAGATCGGGCCCTCTTGCGGCAGGGCGTGCGCCAGAATCAGTCGTGAGTTCACCGCGTTCGCGACGGAGGCCGCCCACCGGGCCGCCGCCGTCGAGGCCTCGGATCCGTCGATACCGGCGACGACATCCTGGTGTCCTGCAAGTGTGTTCATGTCTACTCCCTCTGAAATGATCGAGATCGGTCGACTGGTTACAGCGACGTCACCAGAGTGACGATGCTGACTTCACGGCTTCCTTCCACGTCTTGCGTAGCAGGGTCGATTGCCCGTCGGCTATTTCCAGTTCTCGTCGGTAGGCCATGCCCAATCCGAAACTGGTGAGCGAGGTATGCTCCTGCTCGGCTGCCATTGCAAGTAGATGATGTTGGGCGACAACGGAATCCTGGTGCTCGCCGAGAACATCCTGGAAGTGGCTGAAATGCTTCAGTGCACGCTTCGCTCGGCTCTTCGACACGGGTTCCATGACCTCGATCGCGTACTTCATCCGCTTGGCTCCCTTGCGGGCGCGGTGCATTCGCTCGTCACGCTCGGTGCGGCTATCGGCATCGAAGACGTGATCAACCCGCTTACCGACCTTGTGTGCCAGGTGCCGCAGGGTATGGGCCAACTCTCGTGCCGATGCCTTCTTTCCGACGCGGTGGGTGGCGGTGTCGAATTCGAGGTCGCCGACGTACTCGTCGAGGCGATCGAGCAGCGTGGTGTATCGCTCGGAATCGAGCGCCTCGAGGGCTGTTTCCTGGGCGGTTTCACCACGTGCAGAGAAGAACTCGTCGATTCGAGCTCGCACAGCTTCTCGCTCGGGCATCTCGTCGATTTCGCCGAGGCGTTCCACAAGACGCTCCCACTGGACCTCGACGTCGCGGGCGTCACCGAACTTTCCACCGATCCACCGCAGATCCGTGATGAGATCGTCGGTCTTGGGGGAGTGGCCGGCGTACGACTGCAGAGCGCTGCGGATGCGACGTGCCGCAACCCGGAAGTCGTGAACGGCTTCGTCGTCGGCCCGACGCGTGCCGAGATCCGCGGCGACCAGTGCGCGCAATTGTTCGATGAGGTAATTACGCAACAAGATCCGCGGATTCGACGCCTTGCCCGAGGTGACCTCGTGACCGGCGTACGGTGTGACCGACGTGCCCAGTGCTCGTTTGAGTTTGGACGGACTCGCAGAGCGCTCCAGCCCGGCGTCCAGTAGAACCGACTCGATTGCATCGGCCAGCTCTTGCCCGCCTGCGCCTTGTTCGACCTCGACTTCCTGCCACGTCGACTCTCCGGAACCGTCTGCCTTGCAGGCGATGACGGTGTCGGAGACCACTTCGGCAAGCAGCACACCGTTTTCGCCGTTGAGCCTGGTGCGCTCCCGATCGGTGATGATCAGGGCGACCGGCACCAGATCGTGACCGCGAATGATCGCCCGGATCAGACTCGACAGCGGCGAGGGCACATCGGTGCTCTCGTCCGGGGGAAGTTGGATTTCGGTTCGAGTGTCCTGGCCTGCGGGAAGTTTCATGTGCCACCCCGCGTCGTCGCCACCCTCACGCTTGCGCAGCGTGATCTTCTCGGCCAGCAACCGGTAGTCCGCGGTGTCGAAGTAGGTGGCAGAGAGCTGTATCGAGTCGTGGACCGGTTCGCCGACAACACCGGGAAGTCCGCCCAAGGCGGGAACTTCCTGCTCGGCCGGCGCCTCGTACTTGCGCTCGATCTCCCGTACGGCTTCGGGTACGACGGCGGTCTTGCTCATCTGGTCTCCTCTTGCGGTGCGGTCTGCGCTTCCATCCTCCCGGTATCGGAGGCGCAGTGGAAGGGTCCGGGGTCCCTACGGCGAGTCGCCACGGCCTGATTCGTCCGGCCAGGACAGGGTCCGCCGACTTTCGAACCGTTGCAGCCGGCCGGTCTTCGGATCCTCGAACTCGAGAACCTTCGACAGCAGGCGCAGCGGGTTCGAATAATCTTCTGCGGCAACGTCGTAGAAGTCGGGATAGAAGTTGTCGCCGTGGATCGGGAGCCCGAGCGAGTTCATGTGCAGCCGAAGTTGATGGGTCTTGCCGGTATGGGGAGTCAACCGGTACCGCGCGAAGCCGTCTCGCGTTTCGATCAGTTCGATCCGCGACTCGCTGTTGGGTTCGCCCTCGATCTCCGCGGCCTTGAGCACGCCGCGTTCTTTCACGATGCGACTACGCACGACCACGGGGGTGCTCACCTGAGCGTCGTGACGCGCGATGGCCTCGTACTCCTTGGCGACGCGGCGCTCGGCGAACATGGTCTGGTAGTCGCGCCGGGCCGCCTGATGCACGGTGAACAGCAGCAGTCCCGCCGTGACGCGGTCGAGGCGATGAGCTGGACTCAGCTCCGGTAGTTCGAGGTCCCGACGCAAGCGGACCAACGCCGATTCGGCGATGTATCGCCCGCGCGGGGTGCTCGCCAGGAAATGCGGTTTGTCCACGACCAAGATGTTCTCGTCCCGGTAGAGGATGTCGATCTCGAACGGCACCCGCGTTTCGACGGGAGGGTCGCGGTACAGGTAGACGAACCGCCGGGGAGCAAAAGCGCTCGTCTCGGTGATTCCGACACCCTTCTCGTCGACGACCTCCCCGGCTGCGACCTTCTCCCGCAATCGGACGGCGTCCTGGGGGAACCGTTCGAGCAGGTAGTCAAGCGTCGTCGTCCACATGCCGTCGTCGGGCTGACGGATGCGACTCGGGTTCAGGCCGTCGCGGACGGGAAGCGGTGATCGTGACACATCTTCAAAGCTAGCCGTCCGGTCGGCATTCAGACCTATTGACGACATATGGGACGGAAGTTACTATCCGGTAAGTTCGTGACACCGGTCACTGTCGTGGGGGCAGGGCTGGGTCATCACAACAGAAAATTGGAGTTTTCGTGAGGACACGACTTCTACGTCGAAGGTCGACAACGATTGCGGTGGGGCTGTGCGTCGTGGGATTGGCGGTGCCGAGCGCCGTCGCTTCTGCGGATCCGACGGGAGGGTCGGACGGGCAGGCCTGGCTCGCGGCAACGGAGGCGACGCCGCAGTATCCGGGGGTCTCGATCGAGTGGGACGTGCCCATCACGATGAGTGACGGCACAGTTCTGCAAGCGAATGTGTACCGACCGGCGGATGCATCCGGGCGGGCCGTGGAATCGAAGACGCCATCGGTCCTCAACATCACGCCGTACACGAAACTGCTGGACACACTGGTGGATTCAGCTCTGTCGATCCCGCAGGTCGGTGAGACGCTGATGGACGTTGCGAACTCGCTCGACCTCGCGGCGCCGTTCGACGGAGTGTCGGAGTTGACGGGCGTCATCGCCGGCGGAGGCGCCAGGGTTCTCGGCGTCAACCGTGATCTGGTCCAGAACGGATACACGCAGGTAGTGGTCGACGCACGTGGAACCGGCTTCTCCCAAGGTAATTGGGACGTGCTCGGTAAGCGCGAGCAACAGGATTCGGTCGAGGTCATCGACTGGATGAGCAAGCAGGGGTGGTCCGACGGGAAAGTAGGGATGGCGGGCATCTCGTACTCCGCGATCAACTCGGTGCAGGCGGCGAGCAACAATCCACCTGCACTGAAGGCGATCTTCCCGGTCGAACCTGGCAACGATCTGCTGCGCGACATCGTCGGAACCGGTGGCGGCCTCGGAGTCGGGTTCATGCCGTTGTGGTTGACCGCGGTCAACGGGCTCAAACTCATCCCGAACGTTCAGGACATCCTGCAAGGAAACTTCGATCCCCTGTGGTTGGCGAGCCGCCTCGAGGATCCGGGAACGCTGATTCCCGAACTGGTGCAAGCGATGACGGCTCAGAGAATCGAGGACGTGTCACCGTCGACTCTGCAAGTCGCGCAAGACGGGCAGTTCTATCAGGACCGAGCCGCTGACGTCGGCAACATCGCCGTTCCGACGATGGTTTACGGCGGTTGGCACGACATCTTCGCCAACAGTGAGCCGCGGATCTACAACGGAATCGATCTGCCGCCCGGGCAGAAGCAGTTGATCATGGGGAACGGCTATCACGTCACTCCCGGTGGAGGATTCGGCAAGGACGGTGCGCCGCCGCGCCTCGACGTGCTCGAACGTGCGTGGTTCGACAAGTGGCTCAAGGGCATCGACAACGGAATCGATCGTTACGGTCCGGTGACGATGTTCCAGCAAGGCGGCGGATGGATCACGGACGATCAGTTCCCGCGAGCCGGTGCGAGCTACGAACGTATGTATCTGAACTCTGCGCCCAGCGGTACTGCCGCCCACGCATCGTATGACGGTTCGCTGACGAATGACCCGCCCAGTGCCGCAGCGCGATTGACAGTCGCACCAGGACTGCGAGGCTTCTGCTCCGGTGACGGAACTCAGGGAACTGCCGGGATCTCCGTGGTGCTCGGTGCGACGTGTTCCAAGGATTCCCGATTCCAGGAAGCGGAGGGCCTGACGTTCACCGATGAGGCAGTGACGGAGCCGACCTCACTCTCGGGCCCGATCAACGTCCACCTCGAGACCGTCCTGGACGCGACGGACGGATTCTGGGCAGCGACGGTCAACGACGTAGCACCGGACGGAACATCGACACCGATCACGAACGGCGCTCTGACTGCGTCGCTGCGGGCAGTCGACGATTCGAAGAGCACTCGCTCGGCCAACGGTGACTACAGTGAACCGCACCACTATCTGACGATCGACACGCGTCAGCCGGTGGTTCCCGGTGAGGTCACCACCGTCGACATCAACATGCTCCCGACGGACGCAGTGCTGCAACCGGGGCACCGGCTCCGCGTCGACGTCTACGCTGCCAGCGTGCCGCGATACCTGGCGCTCGGCCCGATGCTCGCCGACAGCCAACTCAAACCGCAGCACATCGAGTTGGCTGCAGACCGGCCGAGCTTCGTCAACGTTCCGTTCGTCGGGGGCCGCTGACTCGGATTGGATCGGCGGCGTGAGAACCTGCGGGCTCGCGGACGTTCTGAGAAGATCGTCCGATGACAGAATCCCGACTCTCCGCCGCCGTCCACGATCGTCTGGACGGACTTCTGGATCCGGTGGACGAGCGGCTCGCGGCGCAGTACCCGGGAAACCGTGACGAGATCCAACCCGTGCACACGATTTACGTCAGTGCCGCGGATGCAACCGTCGACACCCCTCGACTCTGGGGTGAGCAGGCGATCGCGCTTCTCGATTCCCATGCTCATGTGTTCGCCGATCTCGACACGGAGAATGCGCTCGCTGATGTGCGAGTTCAACTCGGCCGCAAGCCGGTCCAAGACTTTCGGATCGATTTCGAGGACGGGTACGGACGCCGCAGCGACGAAGAAGAAGACGATGCAGCGACGTCGGCCGGACAAACGCTTGCCGCGCTCAGCGCTGATCCTGCCGGGCCGAACTGGAGTGGCATCAGGTTCAAGGGGTTGCCGGCCGGTGAGCGTCGGCGCTCGATCAGGACGCTCGAGCTTGTGCTCGACGCGGCCGGCGGAGTGCCGGACGGATTTGTCTTCACCGTTCCCAAACTGCGCGCGGTGGAGCAGGTCACGGCGACGGTGTTGCTCTGCGAAGAGCTGGAGAAGGCGCACGGACTCAAGCTCGGTTCGCTTCGGTTCGAGTTGCAGATCGAGAGCCCGCAGGCGGTCATCGCGGCCGACGGAACGGTGGCAGTTGCTCAGGCCATCCATCGTGGTGCCGGTCGTCTGACCGGTTTGCATTACGGCACTTACGATTACAGTGCAGCTTGCGGAATTGCATCGCGTCATCAGTCGCTCGAACATCCGGTGGCAGACCACGCAAAGGCTGTCATGTTGGCTGCTGCCGCGCAGACCGGCGTCTGGGTGTGCGACGGGTCGACTCAGGTCGCGCCTATCGGGAGCGCCACGGCGATCCGCGACGCGATCACTCGGCACCATCGCCTCGTCACGCGGTCCCTGGAACGCGGTTACTACCAGGGGTGGGACATGCACCCTGGGCATCTGGTCACCCGCTGGCTCGCCACGTTCGGCTTCTATCGCAACGCGCTCGGCGCCGCTGCCCCGCGCATCCAGTCGTACTTGGGGCGCCAAGGTGGCGACGTGATGGACGAACCTGCAACCGCCCAGGCGCTCGCAGCGGTGGTACTGCGCGGGCTCGACGCGGGGGCTTATCCGGAATCCGAAGTTCTCCGACTCGCCCCGAGCGCCGACACCAACGCACTCCGTCACCTCGTAGGACGCACCACACCGATCACAGGAGAACACTGACCGATGAGCACCACCGAATTCACCTTGCTGCCCGATCTCGCACTGCGCACCCTCGGCGGAGCCGTCATCTGGGCGAACGACGAGGCGTTTGCCGAGCGTGAGGCCCTGATCCGCCCAGGCAAGGCCGGGTACCAGCCGGCGACGTTCGGTCACAAGGGGCAGGTGTACGACGGTTGGGAGACGCGTCGCCGCCGGGTGGCAGGCCATGACGAGGCGATCGTCCGACTCGGTGTTCCCGGAGTGGTGCGAGGCGTCGTGGTCGACACCGCGTGGTTCAAGGGCAATTACCCGCCCGAGATCTCGGTGGAAGCAATCTCGGTCGACGGGTATCCGGATCCCGCCGACCTGGCCGGATCCGGCGAGTGGACAACCATCGTCGAGCGCTCGACCGTGCGCGGTGACTCGGAGAACCCGTTCTCGGTGGCGTCGGAGCAGCGGTGGACGCACGTCAAGCTGACCATTTACCCGGACGGCGGCGTGGCAAGATTCCGTGTTCACGGCGAAGCGCGGCCGGACCCGCGTTTCCTCGATGCCGGGCCGTTGGACCTCGCAGCACTCGAAAACGGTGGCCGCGTGACCGATTGCTCCAACATGTTCTACAGCTCACCGCAGAACATCCTGTTTCCCGGACGTGCTGCTTCGATGGGTGACGGGTGGGAGACCGCCAGGCGCCGCGACAACGGAAACGACTGGGTGCAAGTACAACTCGCGGGTGAAGGCGTGCTGAGTTTCGTCGAGATCGACACCTCGTACTTCCTCGGAAACAGTCCAGGTGAGGGTGCTCTGACCGGGCGGACGTCGGAGGGGGAGTGGATCGAACTGTTGCCGCGCACGACGCTGCGTCCGGATACGCGCCATCGCTTTCCGATCGATTCCGAAGTCCAGGTCACCGATGTTCGTCTGGACATCTTCCCGGACGGTGGCCTGGCGCGGCTGAGAGTCTTCGGCGTACTCACCGACGCTGCTCGCGCTGTGATCTCCGGGCGCTGACGGTAAAGTTGTTGGCATGAGCGACTATCCGCGCGACGACTATCCCCGGGACATGGTGGGGTACGGCCCTCATCCGCCGCATCCGCACTGGCCCGGCGACGCGCGGATAGCGGTTCAGTTCGTGCTCAACTACGAAGAGGGAGCCGAGAACAACGTCCTGGACGGGGACGCGGCTTCGGAAACATTTCTGTCGGAAATGACTCCGGCAGAGGCATTTCCGAATCGACACATGAGCATGGAATCGCTGTACGAGTACGGCTCACGGGCCGGGTTGTGGCGTGTACTGCGAACCTTCGAGCGGCGAAACCTGCCTCTCACGGTCTTTGCGGTGGCGCGGGCGATGCAGCGTAACCCCGAAGCAGTCAGTGCTTTTCAGGAGTTGGGCCACGAGATCGCGTGCCACGGATTACGTTGGAAGTCTTACCAATCCGTGGACATCGAGCGCGAACGCGCTGACATGGCCGAGGCAGTGCAGATTCTGCGAGATCTGACGGGTTCGGCGCCTCTCGGTTGGTACACCGGACGCGATTCACCGAACACCCGCGAATTGGTCGTCGAGCACGGCGGCTTCGTCTACGACTCCGATTCGTACGCCGACGATCTGCCGTACTGGGTCGACGTTCCGCGTGGCGCAGAATCGGTGAAGCACCTGGTCGTCCCGTACACCCTTGACACCAACGACATGCGTTTCGCCTCTCCCGCAGGATTTCCCAGCGGTGATCAGTTCTTTGCGCACCTACGCGATGCCTTCGACGTGCTGTATGCGGAGGGGACGGCCGGATCGCCCAAGATGCTCTCGATCGGGTTGCACTGCCGCATAGTCGGCCGCCCTGCCCGTGCGGCCGCTCTCGAGCGATTTCTGGACCACGTGCAGTCACACGAGAAGGTCTGGATCGCGCGGCGCATCGACATCGCCGAGCACTGGAAGACCGCGCACCCCGTTTAGATCACGGTCGGTCGACAAAAGACTTCATTCGAGCAGTCCGGGTACTGGTTCGACTGCCGCGTATTCCGCCATCGAATTCTAGGCCATTGACAACTGGCACGGTTGTGGATGACTCTTTGGAGATGGAGAAACACACAGCAGTCGAAGCGTCTTCAAGGTGAGCCGACCGGTGCCGACCAAGAAACCGACCAAGAACCGCGGATCGAAGGTGTCCCACAATGCCCGCGCAGTGGTGACCGGCGCCGGCAGCGGAATCGGCCGTGCCTTTTCATTGGAGTTGGCGCGCAGAGGCGGTGAGGTGATCTGCGCGGATATCTCGCTGGAACGGGCCAAGGAAACAGTGGCACTCATCGATGAGATCGGTGGTACCGCGCACGCCGTCAAATGCGATGTGTCAATTCGTGAGCAGGTTCAGGACCTGGCGTTGTTCGCGGAACTCGAACTTGCGGGTCCGCTTTCGTTGGTGATCAACAATGCCGGGGTGGGTATCGGTGGAAAACCGGTGGGCGAGATCGGTTTCGACGATTGGGAGTGGGCACTCGGGATCAATCTGTGGGGTGTCGTGCACGGCTGTGAGATATTTGCTCCACAACTGCGTGCGAGCGGCGCCGGGGGATTCATCAACGTGGCCTCGGCTGCTGGGTTTGCGGCTGCGCCGCTGATGGCGCCCTACAACGTCGGTAAAGCCGCCGTGATGTCGCTCTCGGAGACCTTGTCCGCTGAACTTGCCGGTACGGGAGTGCGGGTGACGGTGCTGTGTCCGACCTTCGTCAAGACAAATGTTGCTCTCGACGGCCGAATCACCGCGGAAGCAACACAATTGGCGCAAGCGTTGATGCGGCGAACCGGCTTTTCGCCGGAGCGCATCGCCGTCACCACTCTCGACGCCTACGACAAGGGTCGACTCTACGTGGTGCCGCAGTTCGATGCGAAGGTGATCTGGCGACTCAAACGGTATCTACCCGTTGCATACACGAGGGGCTGTGGAGTTCTCAATCGCTTTGCACCGAAACAGAAGTCGGGATCATCTGGAACTTCGGCGGCGCCGGAGACGAACTCGCCGAGCACGAAAGGAGCGTGACATGTCCTTCGATTTCGACGGCATGCTGCACAAGATCAAGGACCGCCAATGGGCTCTGGTGGACATCGACTGGGATGCTCCGGGCGCCGAGACGATCAGTCCAGAGCTTCATGCGAAGCTGAAACCGTTCATGTCGGACCTGATGTGGATCGAGAACGTCGGTGCCCGTGGCTTCGCTGCGATGGCTCTCAAGGCGCCGACTGAAACTCTCCGAGACATCTATCGGCATTTCCACGCCGAGGAACAGAAGCACGCCAACGCCGAACTCGCGCTGATGCGTCGGTGGGGAATGCTGGACGGCGACGAGATGCCCGAGCCCAACATCAACGTCAAGCTCGTCATCGACTGGCTGGACAAGCATTCCGACGGTTTGTCGCTCTCGATTCTCGGGACCGTCATACCGATGCTCGAGGTGGCGCTCGACGGAGCCCTGGTCAAGTTCATCATGGACGAGATCGAGGATCCGGTCTGTCAGGCTGTGTTCAAGAAGATCAATGCAGACGAGTCCAGGCATCTGGCGGTCGATTTTGCGGTGATCGAGATGCTCGGGCACTCGACGACGCGCAAGCTCGTTGTCGAAACCGTCGGCGCCTGGTTGAATCCGGCGTTGATCATCGGGACACTTCGCTACATCCCGCTGCTGAACAAGATGCGCGACAACATCGTCGACATGGGAGTGAACGAGGAACGGCTCTACACCGCGATGAAGCGATTCAGGAACGTAGGCGAACGGAGTCCGGCCGCGCTCCGCGTCCCGATGTATCGGGTGGTGAAGTGGCACGGCAACATGGTCATCAATCGCAACCATCCCTACCATCTGCTTGCCGATCGGATGGTCAAGGTCACTGGCCGACTTTCCGGCAGCAGGCTCAATTCCGAGCCGACCTGGGCCAAGGAACTTACGTACGAGCCACTCGCATGAGTACTGCCGAGCCACTGTCAGTGGCGATCATCGGTGGAGGTTTCGCAGGAATCGGAGCGGCGATTCGGTTGAAGCAGAACGGTATCGAGGACTTCGTCGTTCTCGAACGCGGCACGGAGGTCGGCGGGACGTGGCGCGACAACACGTATCCGGGAGCTGCGTGCGACATTCCGTCCCGTCTGTACTCGTACAGTTTCGCCCCGAACCCGGACTGGTCGCACACCTACTCGGCCAGCGCGGAGATCCTCGGCTACATCCGAACGATGGTGAAAGAGTTCGGCCTCGAGCCGAAGATTCGGTTTCGGTGCAACGTCACGGGCGTCGAGTGGGACGAGCAGACAGGTGTCTGGGCGATCGCGCTCGAGGGCCGTGAAGCGGTCATTGCCCGGACCGTCGTCATGGCGTCCGGTCCGCTGGCGAACGTCAGCTTTCCTGCTGTTCCGGGTTTGGAGAGCTACGAAGGACACAAGATTCACAGTGCTCGCTGGGACCATGACTACGACTTCACCGACAAGCGGGTCGCAGTGATCGGAACCGGGGCCAGTGGCGTCCAGATCGTCCCTGAACTCGTGAAAACTGCACGATCAGTGAAGGTTTTCCAACGAACACCGGGATGGGCATTGCCGCGAGCAAACCTACGCACCCGATCTCGCACGAAGGATCTGTACCGTCGTCATCCGGTCGTCCAGACTCTGGCGCGTCGGGCTTGGTACTGGGGACACGAATCGGTAGCTCTCGGGGTGGTGTGGGAATCCCCGTTGACGAGGGTGGTGGAAACAGTCGGGCGTCTTCATCTGCGCATGCAGGTGAAGGACCCGTGGTTGCGGCGACAACTCACTCCCGACTTTCGGGCAGGGTGCAAGCGGTTGCTGATGACCAGCGAGTATTACCCGGCTCTCCAGCAAGACAATTGCACACTCGTGACCTGGCCGATCGCGAGATTGGCGCCACATGGCATTCGCACGGTCGAAGGGATCGAGCATCAATTCGACTGCATCGTCTTCGCCACCGGCTTCGACGTTTGCAAGACCGGAACACCGGTCCCGATCATCGGCCGGGACGGACGTGTGCTCGCTCAGGAGTGGAAATCCGGGGCGCGTGCGTACAAGAGCATTGCGGTATCCGGTTATCCCAACCTGTATTTCACCTTCGGACCCAACTCGGGTCCGGGGCACAGCTCCGCCCTTGTGTACATGGAAGCGCAACTCGACTATCTCGCCCAAGCGATCAAGATCGTTCTCGAGCGCGACCTCAAGGCACTCGATGTTCGTCAAGATGTCGAAGATGCGTACAACGTCGAGTTGCAGCGTCGGCTGTCGAAGACCACGTGGAACTCGGGATGTTCGAGTTGGTATCTCACCGACGAAGGATTCAATGCCACTATGTTTCCCGGTTTCGCGACCCAGTACGTGAACCAATTGAAATCGGTGGATCTTCGGGACTACACGAGCACGGTGCGCGAGAAAGACACCGCGCAGACCTGATCCCGGGTTCTGATCGGCCTGGTGTTGCCACTAAGTTGGAATCGTGACGACCGACGCGGCAGAGGAGACGAGGCGGTGACCGAGTACCGCATCGACGATCTAGCGCGCGCTGCGGGCACCACCTCGCGGAATGTACGGGCATATCAGGAACGTGGATTGCTTCCTCCGCCGGAGAAGCGTGGGCGGGTAGGCATCTACGGCGACGCGCACCTCGAACGCCTCAAGCTGATCGACACGCTTCTTCAACGAGGTTTCACCACTGCGCATATCGACGACTTCATCACCGGGTGGGAAAGCGGGAAAGACCTGACAGAGGTGCTGGGTCTGCAGCACGCGGTCACCGAACCATGGTCCCGCAGCGACACCGTGAGTATCGAGATGGCCGTCGTACGCGAGTTTCTCGGGGGAGATGCAGATGGTCAACTGCATCGTCTCGTAGATCTCGGACTGGTACAGATCGAAGGAGAGAACTGCGTTTTCACCGATCCTGCTTTGCTCAGCGGATTTTCGAGTCTCCTCGACTACGGTTTCACTCTCGATCAACTGGTCGATGTGCACGAAAAGCTTCACAACGCTGTGGACGGGATCGCCAAAGACCTGATTCAGGCGGCAAAGGATCGCATCGTCGATCAGCACGGGGTCGGTTGGCTCCCGGAGGGCGACGAGGTTGCCGGAACAGCCGAGATGCTCCAGACGATGCGTGAACTCGGTGTGGCGTCGGTACATTCGGCACTGGCCCGGGCACTCGACGCGAACCTTCAGCGTGAACTCGGCGACTATCTTGCCGCTGCGATCGGCTCGCGGAGCGACGCCGACGAGTCCGACTAGCAGCATCGATCACGTTCGGGATGTGCGGCCCGTCGCGGTGCGCTCAGCTCTTGCGTGCCTCGATCAGGAATCGACTCGAGTGCGCGACAAAAGATCCGTCGCGACGGATCTGCTGATCGAGTTCGCGGAGCCGGTCCCGATACTGCGCGACGGTGAATCCCGGAACCATCCAGATCACCTTGCGTAAGAAGTAGACAACGGCGCCGATGTCGAAGAATTCCATGCGCAGACGCTCGAAACGAAGGTCGACGACGGTGAGCCCGGCCGCAATCGCGTCGGCAGTTTCGTCCTCGTGGTGCCGTCCGCGACGAGCCTGCGGCTGAGGACCGAGAAAGTACTCGACCAGTTCGAACACGCTGGCGTGACCCACATGTTGAGCGAAGTACGTTCCTCCCGGTTCGAGTACCCGCGCGATTTCGGTCCACCACACCGTCGCTGGGTGTCGGCTGGTCACCAGGTCGAAAGCCGAATCGGCGAACGGTAGCGGCGGCTCGTCCTGATCCGCGACCACCACCACACCTCGGGGACGCAGAAGGGCGGTGGCCTTGGCGATGTTCGGTGGCCAGGATTCGGTTGCTGCCATCACCGGCGGGAGTGACGGTGCAGCGGCGAGGACTTCGCCGCCGCCGGTCTGGATGTCCAATGCGGCGCCGGCGCGGCCGAGACGTTCACCCATCAGCCTCTGGTACCCCCACGACGGACGCTGCTCCGTGGCGCGTCCGTCGAGCCACGAGAAATCCCACCCGTCGACGGAGGCGGATTCCGCTTCGGCGACAAGTTCGTCGAAACCTCGTGACATGCTCTGTGACTCGCCTTCAGGCGTTCCTTCCGACATCACATCATCATCGTCGCGGAGGGTCGATGGTGCCAGTTGTTTACGGCTACTTCGGGGTGGCGCCGAGCATCGGTGCGAGTTGAGTGGCAATCGGGTTCAGGTTGAGCTTGTCCGGGTCCACCTTGGGCTTGCCGTCCCACGGTTGCGAGGTGTTCGGGTCGGCGAACGCGATGCGGTTGGCGCTACGAACTCCCGTTTCGCTGCCCTGAGGTGCCTGGCAGTTGGCGGCAGTGTTCAACGGGAAGTTCTGCGTCGTGTCGTCGAAGTTCGGGTCCTTGCGCTTCATCTCGTCGAGGATTGCCATGGTCCCTTCGTAACCGACGGTGCACGAGAGCGGGTTGTTGGTCTCGAGTACCAAGCCCAGATGTACTGTGCCGTCTCCCGGTGCAACGGTGGGCGCCGCCCCGGCGAGCGCAGGCAGGAAGAGCAGGAATGGCTGCAGCGAGGGCAGTGTCGGTGCGGCTGCCGCTGCAACGGCGGAGAGGTTGGAGAGGTTGGTCGTGAGCGCGGGGCCGGCTTCGGTGACGAGAGAGCCGACTTGTTCGCTGGCCGGTATGCCGTTGTCGATCACGCGTCGGATGTCGGGGTCGCTGGTGCGCAATTGCGCCGTCAGTGCGTCGAGGTCGGTGCTGAACTGCTTGATCGCCGACGATTGATCGGACTGGGTCGTGAGCACCGTCTGGCTGTCGCGGATCAGTCCGAGGGTCTGGGGAAGGGTGTCGAGGCCCGACTGGGAGATCCCCGACAGCGAGTCGGCAAGTACCTGCAGATCTTCGCCCTTGCCGTTGAATGCCGCGCCGAGTTCTTTCGCGACGGTGTGGAGTGCGTCGACCGGAACGGAGTGCACCAGACCGTTGGCGCTGGTCAAGACATTCTCGATCGGGATCGGCGTGGTTGTGTCGCCCACGGCGATCACCGAGCCGTCTTCGAGGAACGGGCCCTGGTCGGTATCGGGCTGAAGGTCGACGTACTGCTCGCCGATGGCTGAGCGATTGGCCACCACGGCCCGCGCGGATGCGGGAATCTGCGGAGCACTGCTGTCGATCAACAGGTCGACTTCGATTCCGTCGGACGTGAGCGACATGTCACCGACGCGTCCGACGGGTACACCGCGATAGGTCACTTCGGCGTTGGTGAAGATGCCACCGGACGTCGCCAGTTCGGTTTTGACCGTGTATTGGCCGAATCCCAGAAGATTGTCCAGCCGTACGTATTTCGCTCCGACATAGATCAAGCCCAGGAGTGCAACCACGACGAGGGCGACCAGCTGCCATTTGGCGAGCTTCGACATCACCATGAGGTGAGGACCCTGAACTGATGCGGTGTGTTCATGGTTCGACTCCCGAATGACAAGCCGGGTACGGCTGGTGTTGAGCGAATTGTGTTCACCCACGGACGTTCTGAGGTGAACCGGAAACTTCCGGCAATTCGTTGTTGGCGATAACTATAAACAAGTCGTCACAGATAGAAAGTCGGCGCTGAGATTTCCGCAGGTCGTCGAAACGTAAGTGTCGCAGCTCACTTCGAATGCTTCGATGTGATGCAGACGGCTTTCGGTCCGAATCGGGCTTGACTTCGCCAAACATATCCACAAAAGTAGATGCGTTCCGGTTGTCGTGCAGAGGGGTGTGGTCCATGGATGCTTTGGCGATCTTCAAGGCGCTGTCCAACCCGACTCGCCTGCAGATCATGGAGTGGCTCGCGCATCCGGCGAAGTATTTCGACGAGGACTCGTATACGCAGCAGGATCTCGGGTTTCACATCGGAGTCTGTGTCGGTGACATCCAGGGGCGATCGGGACTTGCCCAGTCGGTGATCTCGGGGTACCTGCAGGGCATGAAAGACGTGGGTCTGCTCGAGTCCGAGCGCATCGGGAAGTGGACGTATTACCGACGAAACGAATCCGTGATCGGCGAGTTCAGGGAATTCGTTCGCGAAAAGCTGTAGCGGCCGAATTGCCCTCGTCGGCCTGTTTGTTCAACCAAATATATCTACATATCTAGATATGTAACTGTCTTGTGTGACGTAGTAGTGAGGAGTGTGTCGTGAAGTCGAAATTGTTGATACCGGTTCTGGCGTTGGGTGTATTCGGAATCATCACTACGGAGATGGGCATTATCGGGGTTCTGCCTCAGATCAGCGAAAAGTTCGGTATCACCGCGTCGACTGCCGGATGGTTGGTCGGTGTGTTTGCACTCGTCGTGGCGGTGACCGGTCCGTTCACAACGCTGATCACCTCGGGAATCAACAGGAGAACCGTTCTGTTGGTAGCGATTGCAGTCTTTGCGGTCTCCAATGTGGTGTATGCGACCACATCGAGTTTCGAGGTGATGTTTGCATTTCGGATCATCCCCGCCGTGGTTCATCCGGTCTTCTTCGCTGTCGCGCTTGCAAGTGCGGTTCGTCTGGTATCGCCGGAACAGGCGACCGCCGCGGTGACCAAGGTATTTGCAGGCGTCACAGTCGGATTCGCGTTCGGCGTGCCCTTGACGTCCTATTTGGCCGAGAACTTTTCGGTGTCGACAGCATTCGTGTTCGGCGCCGTGGTCAACATTCTCGCGTTTCTCGGGATTGTCGTACTTCTGCCCTCGGCTCCTGTGACACAACGCCTGTCGTACGGTGCACAGGTCGGGATACTTCGCCGGCCGCGCGTGTGGTTGACCATTCTTTCCGTCACCTTCGTCTTCGCAGCCATGTTCTCGGTGTACGGATACTTTGCCGAATACCTCGGCGAGGTGACCGGCATGAGCGGATCGTGGATCAGCGCGATGCTATTGGCTTTCGGTGTCGTGATGATCTTCGGCAACTTCGTCTTCGGGGCTCTGCTCGCCAAGGGGGTGGTGCGCACGGTTGTGGCTTTTCCCTTGCTGTATATCGTCGTCTACGTGATGCTCTATCTGGCGGGCCCGTACTTCGGCGCGATGGTTGTAGCCGTGTTGGTTTGGGGTGTAGTGCATTCCGGTGGACTGGTGGTTTCGCAGAGCTGGATGGGGCGAGACGCAGTCGACGCGCCTGAATTCGGCAACAGCCTTTTCATCTCGTTCTCCAACCTGGGGATCACGCTCGGCACTGCGGTCGGTGGACTGTTTCTCGCGCATTTCGAAACCCGCCAATTAGTCTGGGCTGGAGTATTGTTCGCGATCCTGGCGCTGCTGGTGACAGGTGTTCGACTCTCGCTCAGGCACGCTCACAGCGAGAACGGTGTCAGTGTACCGGTGTAGTTCTTGGGAAGTGGGCGTGCGAACTCGCCGCGCGAACTGGTCGACAGCCCGAGGGTGACCAACGACTGAACCATCGTGACCCCAGCGGCAACGCCGTCGACTACCGGGACACCCAGTTCGTCGGACAAGTCCTGGCACAGGTCCGCCATGCCGGCGCAACCCAGCACGAGGACGTCCGAGTCGTCTTGCTCCAATGCGTCGAAACAGGCTTCCAAGATCACCTTTCGCGCGTCGGGATCACGATCGAGTTCCAGAACCGGAATCTCGCAGGAGTGGATACCCCGGCACCGAGCCTGCATGCCGTACCGGTCCACCAGATCGGCTGCGCGGCCGCGGGTTCGACCGAGAGTGGTCACGATGCTGAATCCGCGACCCAGGAAACTTGCGTAGTTCATGGCCGCTTCGGCAACAGCTACGACGGGGCCCTTGGCCAACTCTCGGGCTGCATCAAGACCTGGGTCACCGAAGCAAGCGATGACGTAGCCGTCGACTTCGTTCTTTTCTCCGGCGGCGATCTCGGTCAGGATTCCGGGGACGCTGAGAGCTTCGTCGTAGTGGCTTTCGATCGACGCGGGACCCATGGCAGGGCTGACAGCCTCGACGAATGTGCCCGAGCCTGCGACGGTCCGGGCACATTCCTCGATCTTGGCGGTCATCGCCCACGTGGTGTTGGGGTTGATCACCTTGATTCTCATGACGATCAGTCGACCGTCACAGTGTCGGGAGAGGAAGCATTCCGGACAGCTGAGGAAGAGCGCGCGGCGAGTAGGTAATAGACGGTGAATCCGAGCCCACAACCGATGAACCAGCTGTACTGCGCTGCGGTGTACATCCCGGTGAGGTCCTTGCCCAGGACCGGGACCATCGCGACGACGGCTCCCACCACGGTGGCGATCACTGCAGCAGGGTTGTATCCCTTGCTGTACCAGTAGGTTCCGGTCGGCGACATGCTGAACAGTTCGTCGACGATGACCTTCTGCTTGCGCACGAGGTAGTAGTCGGCAATCAGAATTCCGAACAGCGGACCGATGAAGGCTCCGAGGGTTTCGAGTGTGTAGTGAATGACGTCCGGATTGTTGTACAAGTTCCACGGCGTGATGAGGATCGAGCCGATCGCTGCGATCATTCCGCCGGCGCGCCAGCTGATCTTCTGCGGACTCACGTTGGAGAAGTCGAAGGCCGGGGAAATGAAGTTGGCCACGATGTTGATGCCGATCGTGGCGATGGTGAAGGTGAGTGCGCCGAGAACGATGGCGAAGGTGCTGTCGATTCGTGCAACGGTCGCAACGGGATCGGTGATCAGTTCGCCGTACACCGGCAGCGTCAACGATGCAGTGACGACGACCAACACCGAGAATACGAGGAAGTTCAACGGCAAACCGAGGAAGTTGCCCTTCTTGACGGCAGCGAACGACTTTCCGTAGCGGGAGAAGTCGCCGAAGTTGAGCATCGGTCCGGAGAAGTACGAGACAACCAGAGCGATCGCACCGAGCATGACCGGCACGGCGTCGAAACCCGAGTACTTGACGTCGCCGAGCGTGAGATCGATGGCGCTCCAGCCTGCCTTGTAGATCAGGTAGCCGCACAGCATGAACATCACGACATACACAGCCGGCCCGCAGAAGTCGATGAAGCGGCGGATCGATTCCATGCCTCGCCAGAAGACACAGGCCTGAAGTACCCACAGGAGCATGAAACTTCCCCAGCCCAGTGCGGAGAGTCCGGCGAATCCGTAGTCTTCGACGACGGCATAGGGCGCGAGTGACGGAAAGAGTTTGATCAGTACGACATCGAGGGCTGCTGAAGCGAGGAAGGTTTGAATTCCATACCAAGCCACGGCAATCAGGCCACGAATGATTGCCGGGATGTTCGCGCCGAGGACGCCGAACACGCTGCGGCAGATCACCGGATACGGCACGCCGGTAACTTGGCTGGGCTTGGCGACGAGATTGCAGAAGAAGTAGACGATCGTGATACCGACCAGCAGGGCGACGAGTACTTGCCAGCTGGCCAATCCCAGTGCGAAAAGACTACCGGCAGTGACATATCCGCCGACGCTGTGTACGTCGGACATCCAGAAGGCGAAGATGTTGTACGACGACCAGGTCTGCTTGCGAAGCGGCGCCAAGTCCTCGTTGGTCAAACGAGGGTCGTAGCCCGGCTTGATCAGGCCGCTTCCGACAGGGTGACCCGCGGCTTCGACAAGGTCACCCGATCCGGTTTCCTTTGGGGGAGTGGGGGTAGTGGTCGTTCGGGACGGAAGAATGTCGGTCATGACAGCTCCTGTGCATCAGTGCAGGAAATCAGCGGACGGTGCCACGAGCTCTCAGCGTCAGTGATGAAAACTGTGTTGAGAGAAAGGTATCGATGCTGTGTTGCACGACTATTGCGTGATCGGTATATCTTTTTCGGCCAATAGACCGGTGTCTGTCGGTAGAGTCGCGATCACGGTATCGAGTCGGCGATGATGGATTTCGGAAGCGCTCAGAAGTGCGGATGCGTCCCGACGCAGGAATGCGTCCAGCATCGCGGTGTGATCGGAGTGCAGAACCCGGCGATCGACGCCGGCAACATGGACCATCGGCTGTACTGGTTCGGTGATATTCCAGGCAGCTTCGAACATGTGCAGAAGTCGAAGCATCTGAGACGGTCGGGTCAGTGCGAGATGAAAGTTTCGGCTCTCACAGTGATAGGACTGAGAGTCGTCGTAGCGCAATGCGATCTCCAAACGGGAGTTCACCTCGACGGCGTGTTCGTGATCCTCTTCGGTTGCCTGCTCGACGGCGACGGCCAATGCAGCTGATTCGAGAGTTTCGCGGACGATGTACATCTCTCGCAGTTCTGCCGGCGTCAGCTGAGCAACGGTGTAGCCGAATTGATGTCGATGGTCGACCAAGGACTCTCCGACCAGTGTTTTCAGTGATTCCCGCACAGGTATTCGACTGACACCGAACACATCAGCCACGTCGCCGAGAGGAATCGGGGTACCCGGAGGCGCCGAACCCGACAGAATCACTCGCCGCAGTTCGTCGAGGATCGTTTGTTGTGGACTTCCGGGAGCATCGATTACCAGTTGCGTCAGCAGTACCGATCTACGGCGCGGCGGCATGTCGGTCTCCCTTCGTCTGTCTGCCAGAGTAGGAATACGTTGTTTCGTCTGCGTGACACCGGTGTGGCCGTCGTGCATCTCGCACTCGGGGGAGAACAAGTGGGCTCCGATCACATGCTCGCGTGAGTGCTGCTCGGGAGGCCGATCGTGGGGGTAGCGTTGTTGTGTAGTGGTATGGCAGAAAGCGAGTCGGTCGATGGCATCCGCTGTGCGCTCAGAAGCCGACCAGCGAGTTGTCGGCAACCTGCCCTTGGAGCTGACGAGTTTCGTCGGTCGTCGGCGTGAGTTGGCCGACGCCAGGAGATTGTTCGAGACGTCCCGTTTGTTGACACTCACCGGGATCGGTGGCGTGGGCAAGACACGGCTCGCGATCCGACTTGCGGGCGCGTTGCAAAGGGTGTTTCGAGACGGTGCCTGGTTGGTGGAACTGGGGGAGCAGACAGATTCGGATCTCCTCGAAGATCATGTCGCCGTGACCCTTGGTGTCCGGTCGGTCTCGTCGGCGGACCCGCTGCAGGCATTGATCGACTACTGCGCCGATCGGAGTCTGCTGTTGGTGCTCGACAACTGTGAACATCTGGTCGATGCCGTCGCTGTGTTCGTAGGCGCGATCCTACGGCGATGTGCCGGCGTCAAGATCCTGGCGACGAGCCGCGAATCGCTGGGCCTGGGCGGTGAGGTGACGATGCGCGTTCCCTCACTCACCACACCGCAGCAACAGCCGCCCGAATTCGAGGGAATTGCCCAGTACGAATCGGTGTCGTTGTTCACCGAGCGTGCGGCTTCCGTCGTACCTGGTTTCACCCTCACCGAGGAGAACAAGCGCGCCGTTGCGCATATCTGTCACGACTTGGATGGACTCCCACTTCCGATCGAACTGGCGGCAGCTCGCCTGCGTGGTATGTCTGCTGAGCAGATCATGAACAGGCTCTCGGATCGATACCGACTTCTTACAACGGGTGGACGCGACGTTCCGAGTCGTCAACAGACGCTGCGATTGTCGATCGATTGGAGTTACGACCTCTGCT
The DNA here is from genome assembly GCF_040546695.1 of Rhodococcus sp. OAS809. NCBI lineage: Bacteria > Bacillati > Actinomycetota > Actinomycetes > Mycobacteriales > Nocardiaceae > Rhodococcus > Rhodococcus sp. OAS809. The sequence continues at coordinate 5,425,755 of NZ_JBEPOI010000002.1, forward strand.
CGCCAACCGAACAGCAGTTGTGGGGGAGGTTGTCGGTGTTCTCGGGTGGGTTCGATCTCGATGCCGCTGAGGGCGTGTGTGGGCAGGACATGAATTCGACCGAAGTGCTCGATCTCGTCACCGCGTTGGTCGAGAAGTCCATCCTGATTCGTGAGGAAACCGACGGGGATGTTCGGTACCACCTCCTCGACCTACTCCGGGAGTACGGACATGAAAAGTTGGAGTCCGCCGGTGAGTATTCCGCTCTGCGTCGAAGCCATCGTGATTGGTTCGAGGCACTGGTCGTTCATGCGGAAGCCGAGTGGATCAGTGGCCGGCAAGCTGCCTGGATCGCAAGGCTCGGTCGTGAACAGCGCAACGTCAACGATGCGTTGGAGTACTCGATTTCCACTGCCGGAGAGGCGCGATCTGCAACGCGAATGGTCGGTGCGTTGTACAGATTCTGGCTTGCAGGTGGATTACTTGTGCAGGCGCGTTACTGGACGGATCGAGCCTTGAATGCAGAGGATCGAGAGCTGGATCCGTTCCGAGTGGATGTCTTGGCCATCGACGCCGTGAATCACGCGATGCAGGGGGAACTCGAACGGGCAGAAGAGTTGGTCGACGAGAGTTGGCGCCTGGCAAACGACTTGGCGGATGTGCGCTCGCGCGGCTTGGCGACGTGGGGAGACGGATACGTCGATACCTTCAGAGGTAACTTCGATACCGCTACAGCCAAGCTGGAATCCGCGTTGACGCTGTTTCGACTCGACAAGAATCTGCTGCATGTTGTGATCGGCCTGGACACCTTGGGAGTCGCGTACTTCCTGTCCGGCGCTCTTGATCGCTCTGTGGAGTGCAACGAAGAGATTCTCGCGATCACCGTGCCCGCCGACGAGATGATGTTCCAGGCATTTGCGCTGGGAACTCTCGGGCTCGTGAGCTGGCTCCGAGGTGAATTGGATGCCGCAAGTGACTATTTGACTCGAAGTCTGAGAATTCTCGATGCCCCGATGAACTCGGCGTGGTGTATCGAGCCGTTGGCGTGGATTGCTGCAGCGCAACGTGATTGGAAGCATGCAGCGGTTCTGCTCGGCGCGGCAGCCATGTATTGGCAGAAGGTCGGGGGACGGCTGGCGGGCCTGCCGGGTTTGTCAGCTCATCACGACACTGCTGCAGAGACTGCTCGCAAAGCCATGGGTGACGATGCTTTCGACAAGTCGTTTCGCAGCGGGTTTGCGATGTCCGAGGGTGAAGCTGTCGCATATGCGCTCGACAAGCGCTCCAGTGTCACGACTGCGTCGTCGGCTGAAGGGCCTCACCTCACTCCTCGTGAGCAGCAAGTTGCGGAACTGGTTGCCCAAGGTTTGACCAATCGCGCGATTGCGGAGCACTTGGTAATCTCGCTGCGCACCGCTCAGGGACACGTGGAACACGTACTGACAAAACTGGGATTCAGTTCCAGAGCGCAGATCGCAGCGTGGTACGTCTCGACCGCGCAGGAGCGTGACTCGCGTGAGGTCAATGGCTCAGCAGGCCGGAGTTGACGTCCGATAGCAGTTCACCACGGTCGTCGCCGCACAAGCAGAACACCGGGTAGCGCTTACCTTCTTCACGCCCCTGAAACGACACTCGTAGCGGTCCAGGCGCATCCGCGCGAGGGGATTCGGTGAGGAAAGTGTACAGCCACGGCCCCTCGTCCAATTCCACGATGGCGAGAACGGTCGAGGGGTCGCCGTGAACCGTTCGCCAGGACACGACAGTGCCGTCTCCGCAACACCGCGTCACGTCCAACCGCGCCCCACGGCACCTGGCGCAGACCGCGCTCGCGGGCGAGAGGATGACATCACATTCCGCGCAATGGGGGAGTGTCAATCGTTCGGCTCGCGACGAGCGATTCGAATATCGCCGCGATACACGCTGTTTCATCGAGCTTGCGGGATTCATGTCAGTAACGTCGGGCGAGGTAGTACGGCATCGAGTCCACGGGTGCGCGTTCGACCGACTCCCCGGACGTCGGGGCATGAACGATCTCACCGCCTCCGGTGTAGATCCCCACATGCTCCCCGCCGTAGTACAGGACCACGTCACCCGGCTGTAGATCGTCCCGGGAAACTGGAGTGCCGCCAACCGCCTGGTCGTAGCTGGTTCGCGGAATCGAAACGCCCGCTTGTGCATAGGCCCATTGAACGAGACCGGAGCAGTCGAACGAGTCCGGCCCGGTCGCGCCCCAGACGTACGGAGCGCCGATCTTGGACTCTGCGGCTGCCAATACGCGGCCTGTATCCGAGGAAGCGAAAGCTGACACCTTCGCCGGATTCGTGTCGACGGAAACTGCGGCGATGTTCCAGTCCCGAAGCACGGGGGCCTGAGCGTTCGCGGTGTCGATACTCACGGCAAGGGTTGTCAGGGAAAGAACGCCGACGACAAGCGCTCTTCCGAGTGCATGCTTCCTCGTGCGGGGGTCGGTGAATCGGTGGTGCGACATTTCTCGTGTTGCCTTTGCGTCGATGCGTCCCGAAGCAGGTGTCCAGCTGGGTGTGATCGGGCTTCGGCTTGCGACACTCAGCCTGGTTGCGCCTCGACGTGTTCGCATCGGTCAGTTGGACGGGGTGCATACCTGTTTCGAGCGGCATTGTGGGTGCAAGGCCTGTTGATCGATCGCGAGAACTTCGACGGACTTTCGTGATCCGAATCAAGGAGGGCACGGCGGCCGGCCTCACCCCGGCTCCGGTCAGGCGATTCGCAGCGGGAGCGCCGAACGCTCAACAGTGGCACGGTCGGATGGACCACGATCCTGCGCACAAATGGCTGCGCGAACAAGTACGTGAGGCAAGCGTCTGGCTGGATTCGGCGGACGTTCTGTACTCTCGCAGTCATGCAACAGCGGAGCACAGGAACGGTGACACGGTCACTGTTGCTGCTTCTGCTGCCGTTCATCGCTCTTCTCGCAGTGCCTCCGCTTGGTTCCTCGGGTAGCGCCGCGGTGCTGGGAACTGCGATTGCCGTCTTCGTGGTCGCTGCGCTCGCAACTTCCTCGAAGTACGAACTTCTGCAACTGTGCGCGGTTTCGACCACTGGCCCGTCTGATGACGAACGCTGCCTGCGTGGTGCTTTCCGCAGGCAGAGCAGCCCGGACGCGCCCGGTCGTCCGCAACCTCGAGCTCCGGGAATCGGTCTGTAGATCGGCAGTCGACGGGTGTGAACTCGTCGTAGGTCGGTCAGACGTCTTGCGTCCACAACCATTCCCGCGCTCTCATCTCTCTGAGCGTGCCTCTCGGTGAGGTTCATTCGTCATGCTCGATTTTGTCTACTACCCCGTGTCCGGAATCCTCTGGTTCTGGCACAAGGTCTTCTCACTGGTCTCCGGATCACCCGACAACGGCGTCGTGTGGGCGTTGTCGGTCGTATTTCTCGTCTTCACGCTCAAAGCCCTGCTGTTCAAACCCTTCGTCAAGCAGGTCCGCACTCAACTGGTGATGCAGAAGCTGCAACCTCAGATCAAGGCGTTGCAGAAGAAGTATTCGGGTGACCGGCAGAAACTCACTGTAGAGATGGCCAAGCTGCAGAAAGAACATAATTACAGTCCGTTGCTCGGCTGTCTGCCGATGCTGGTTCAGGCACCGGTGTTCATTGGTCTCTATCACGTCCTGCGATCGTTCAATCGGACCGGAGCGGCATCGCACGTCCCGTTTCTGAGCCCGACCGAACCGATGTCGGTGGCGGACAACGCGAACACGGCCAACTACTTCTTCAGTGCCTCGGATGTGCAGTCTTTTCTCGACGCCAAACTGTTCGGCGCACCGTTGTCCGCCATGATTTCGAGCCCGGCAGCACAACTGGAAGCATTCGGCGACGTCAGCCGTATCTCCATCATTCTGGTAGCTGTACCGCTGATGATATTTGCCGCCGTCGCTACACATTTCACATCGCGGGCATCCATCGCGCGCCAAGTGGACACCGGAACCGTCAACCCTCAAACAGCGATCATGAACAAGCTCGCATTGTGGGTGTTTCCGGTGGGGGTGATCGCTTTCGGTGCGTTCGCGCCTGTGGCGATCCTGCTGTATTTCGTGAGTAACAACTGCTGGACGCTGGGACAACAGCATTTTGTGTACGGACGCATCGCTGCGGAGCAGAAGGAAGCCGAATCGTCGCCGACTCCCGGAATGACCGCGCCCCCGTCGCCCAGAGTGGCTGCACCGCCGCTGCCGGGCGCCAAGCCCATCCGCGCCAAGCGCAGGCGATGACGGAAAGCGACCCCTCCCTACCGGCGAGTAAGGCACGTACGCTGGAAAGCATGACCAAATGGACCGCAGAAGACGTAGTCGATCAGACCGGCCGCACATTTGTCGTCACGGGGGCGAACAGCGGACTGGGTGAGGTAGTCGCACGAGCGCTGGGCAAAGCCGGGGCCGACGTCGTCCTCGCCTGTCGTGACACCACGAAGGCCGACGCCGTAGCCGCCGAGATCGGGCCCAACGCGGTTGTCCGCAAATTGGACCTCTCGGATCTGTCGTCGGTACGAGCCTTCGCCGACGCAACGGAGAAGGTCGACGTCCTGGTGAACAACGCCGGCGTGATGGCGGTTCCGTTCCGCCGGACGGTCGACGGATTCGAAATGCAGATCGGCACAAACCATCTCGGACACTTCGCATTGACCGGATTGCTGAAGGACAAGCTCACCGATCGTGTCGTGACGATGTCCAGTGCCCTGCATCAGCTCGGAACTGTCGATCTGGACGATCTCAATTTCGAGCGTCGGAAGTACAACCGATGGTTGGCCTACGGGCAGTCCAAGCTTGCCAATCTGTTGTTCACGTACGAACTTCAACGCAGGTTCGCGGCGTCGGGATCTTCGCTCAAAGCGCTCGCTTCGCATCCGGGATACGCGTCGACGAACCTGCAGGGGCACACCGAGTCGATCCAGGACAAGCTGATGGGAATCGGCAATTCGATCTTCGCGCAGTCCGCGGAGATGGGCGCCCTTCCCGAACTGTGGGCGGCAACCGCGCCGGATGCCTTCGGCGGCAGTTACATCGGACCGGACGGTCCGTTCGAGCAGCGAGGGTATCCGAAGGTCGTGGGGTCGAACAAGAAGTCACACGATACGAAGACAGCCTCGGGTTTGTGGACACTGTCGGAGAAGTTGACCGGAGTCTCGTTCGGGATTTGATTCAGATATGAAGGTGGCCGCGAACTTCGAGAAGTTCGCGGCCACTTTCATATCCGTTCGAGCTAGATGTTGTTCGGGTTACAGCGTGACAACCATCTTGCCGGTGTTCGCGCCGCGCATCAGGTCGATGAACGCTTGCGGTGCATTCTCCAGGCCTTCGACGATGGTCTCGTCCCACTGAATCTTGTTGTCGGCGAGCCACCCTGCCATGTGGGTGCGGAATTCGCCACCGAGATGACGGTAGCCGCCCACGAGGAATCCGCGCAGTGTGAGCTGCTTGCCGATCACCAGTGCCAGGTTGTGGGGAGCGGTGGGCTTCTCGGTGGTGTTGTACTGAGCGATGGCTCCGCACAGGGCAATCCGGCCACCCTGGTTCATGGCATCGATTGCGGCTTCGAGATGCTCGCCACCGACGTTGTCGAAGTACACGTCGATGCCGTCAGGGGCGGCAGCGGCGAGTAGTTCGGTGATCGGGCCGTCGTGGTAGTCGAATGCCGCATCGAATCCGAGTTCGAGAAGTCGGGCAACCTTCGCCGGTGAACCGGCGCTACCGATTACTCGCTTCGCTCCGAGCAACTTGGCGATCTGACCGACGAGCGATCCGACGGCACCTGCTGCGCCGGAGACGAATACGGTATCGCCTTCCTTGAACTCCGCAACCGCGGTGAGGCCGGCATACGCGGTGAGGCCAGTCATGCCGAGGGCACCCAGGTAGGCCGTCGCCGGCGCGATGGACGTGTCGGCCGGAGTCACTGCGGATCCGTCGAGGATGGCGTATTCACGCCATCCGAGGCCGTGGACGACAACGTCGCCCACGGCGCGATCAGCCGACTTGGATTCGACGACCTCGCCGACGGCACCACCGTCGAGCGGCGCACCGACCTGGAACGGCGGAAGGTAGGACTTCACGTCGTTCATTCGGCCGCGCATGTACGGGTCGACGGAGATGGCGATGTTGCGGACCAGGATCTGGCCGTCTTCGAGTTCGGGGAGTTCTACTTCGGCGGTGGCGAAGTTCTCCGACGTGGGCCAACCGTTCGGGCGTGAAGCGAGACGGATTTCCCGGCTGACAGTGGTAGTGCTCATTCGTCGTCCTTACTTACTTCGAGGGTGACCTCGATGTTGCCGCGAGTTGCATTGGAGTACGGGCACACCTGGTGTGCCTTCTCCGTCAGCTCGACGGCCTGATCATGGGGTAGATGGGGGAGTGAAACCTCCAGCGTCACAGCGAGTCCGAAGCCTCCTGCACCGTTGGGGCCGATGCCGACCCGCGCGCCGACTGCGGAATCAGCCACGTTGGCCTTCTCGGCACGGGCGACCATCTGCAGAGCGGAGTGGAAGCATGCTGCGTATCCGGCGGCAAAGAGCTGCTCGGGGTTGGTGCCTTCGCCGCTGCCACCCATTTCCTTGGGAATGGCGAGGCCGAGATCGAGGCGTCCGTCCGAGGTGCGAGCGTGACCGTTGCGGCCTTCGCCGGTGGCAAGTGCTTCTGCGGTGTAGACGATGTTCATGACTTCTTCTTTCCGTCGGAGTGGGCGTTGGATGCTTGAAGTGACTCACCGAGACGAGTGAGAACGTCTCGGAGTTCGGTGAGTTCGTCGTTACTCAGACCAGTGGCGCCTGCGAGCTTGGCCGGGATGTCCTCGGCCTTGCTACGCAAGGTGGAACCCGCCTCGGTCAGGTGAATCTCGACGCGACGCTCGTCCGTGGTGAGGCGTCGGCGCTCGATGAATCCCAGACCCTCCAGCCTCTTGAGCAGCGGCGACAGAGTTCCGGTATCGAGATCGAGTGCCTCACAGATCTCACGCACGCCCCGGCCGTCTCGTTCCCAGAGTGTCAACAGGACGAGGTACTGGGGATACGTGATTCCCAGGTCGTCGAGCATTGCCCGGTACGCGGCCGTAGTGGCCCGCGACGCCGAATAGAGGGCGAAGCAGACCTGGCGTTCGAGAGCGAGTGGGTTGGTCACGAGAACAACTGTAGCGCACAGTTAAGTTGTGCACAACAAAGAAGTGTCAAATAGATCTACGGATAGGCGGCCGTTCGTCTACGGCGTCGACAGGATCTCGGAGACATGCGAGAGGAAGGTGTGCACTGTCCGGGCAGCGGGCGCAGGAAACCTGGTCCGCACTGCCAATCCGTCGTGAGTTCGTGAGAACCAGAACTGAACGTCGTCGGCGTTCGAGACGCGACTGAGTTGCTGCGGATTGATCGGCGCAGGCTGTGATTCGCTGGACTTTGATTTACGGGGGCGAGATCCACCGGGCATGGTTCTGTAGTCGGCGTAGGACACCGAGAAGATGTCTCTGCGAGTGGGCGAAACCTCGGGCCCCAAGCTCCGCAACACCTGCCTCGACGAGACGGACGACAGTGAAAGTGACTCGTGGAAAGCGAGATTGACTGCCCGGGCAGTGCTGTGAAGATTGTCCATGCTCGTCACGGTGATGGGCGCATTGGCTACCAGCCATCCGAAGGTGTGGTTGTGTCGCGGTTCCCGACGCGTGTGAACAGGGAACAGTAGGTGCGTGTCCCTCTTGCCGGTCAATTGTGTTGTGGCCAAACCGATCGACGCAAGAATTGCACCGAACGACGAGTGCCGATGATCGGCGCAGTTCTGGTCGAACAGCTCTGCTTCGTCGGCGTCGAGGAGCATTCGGGTGTCTGTGCCCTGGGGCGACATCGCCCCGGCGGGCAGTCCCAGATCTACGGGAAAATGGGGAGTGTCACCCCCGCATGCTCGGAGGAAGGACCGCCAACCCGCAATCCGGTGGTCGCCGGGCTCTGGATCCGCGGTTGCCGATTCCCGGAAGCAGTAGTTGAGGAAACTCCCGGGCTCCGGAAGGAGATCAGACGCGATCGGATCACGGTCCGCCCGCGTGTATTCGCGATACAGAGTGCTGATCTCGGTAATTGCGATGCTCATGGACCAGCCGTCGCAGATGGCATGGTCGAACCCGCAGACCACTGTCGACTGGTCCTCGCGGGTGATGGCACCGAGAAAGTACGCGGGAAACGCGAAAGGATTGCACCATCGATCCAAGCGCTCGCCCAAGAGTTCTCGCACCTGCTCCGGTGTTCTCGCGTCAGCCACTGTTTCCTCACGCAGGCGCAGATCGCCGACGTCGGCGACGTCGACGAACAGTGCCGAGGATTCACCCGATTCTTCGGCCTGGGAGAACGAGCACGACAGGGCGTCGTGACGGGACGTCCATTCCTCGAAGCTGGCCTTGAGTGCGTCCGTGTCGATGGGGCCGGGAACGTCGAAAGTAGCAGCGAGCCAAGTCGTATCGCCGCGGCTGCCGGCAAGATGCAGCTGCTGATTGGAGGTCGGGGGAACCGGATACGTCGTTCCGGTGGAGATTTCGCTCGGCGTCCACTGCAGAATGCGGCCCGGCCGTGCCTCGAACCTGTCGAGAAACGTGATGTGCATCAGGCGGTCTCCACTTCCTGACGTGCATCCGCCTGACGCACGACACGGTAGTCGCCGGTATCAGCGACCGTTCTCAGGACGTTGCGAAGGTGTCGTAGGTACCGATTCACCGATGTGTGCGCCTGCTCGGTGTCTGGAAAACTGACCATCACGTACGTACGGTCTTCCTTCCGGTTGATCCACATCGACAGATCACCCGTCGTTCCTGGCCCACCCAGTGCCCGCGCCTCGAGTTCGTCATGGTGCTCGGCACCTGGAATCAGGCGCATGTCGATGTACGACACCATCGGCGGGACCGAGGTTCCACCGATGTCGGATCCGGTCAACTTCGACACCTGGGCGATCACCGAGTGAATGGACACGTCCGCGAGTCCCTTCACCGCAGCGCGAGCAGCGTGGGCAAGGGGGAGTGCATCGGTAAAGTTCGTGACACCGCTCAGCGTGAACGAGACCGGGACGAGATTGATGAACCAGCCTTGGGAATAGAGGTATCTCGGATCGGAGCGAGTGCCGACTGCGTTGAGCGCGAAGTAGTTCGCTCGATCCGCAACTTCGATCTCGGTGAGGGCGAGGGCTGCGAAGATCCCCGTGGAGAAGCCGACGCCATTGGACTTGCACAGCGCTGCGAACGCGGCTGACTCGTCGCTGTCGAGAACGTCGATGTGTGTGCGGGTCGACCGGGCCTGTTCGCCCCGCGCGACACCGAGGTCGAGGGGGAACGTCGGGAGTTGGCCGGCGTTGGCGGCGAGAATCGAAATCCACTGCTGCACAGGCGTTGCGGCCAGGTCGAGGTTCCCCGCGGATGTCCGTTCCTCGCCGCTGTACTCGACGTAGCTGCCGGGAGAGGGAAGTTGAGCCTCGATGCCGGCGCTTTCGGCGATGTACAGCGCACGAAGTTCTTCGACGCCCAGCATCAACGACAGGCCGTCGGTGTGCGAGTGATCGACGCCGTAGTAGACGGTGAAGCCGGCGCCGTGCTCGACGACGCCACTGATGAACGAGGGCCATTGCAATGGGCTGGTATCGCCGGCGAAACTTCGGCTCACATGCTCGCGAACCGCATCTGTCGTGTTCAGAGAACCGACGCTGTGCGGCGTGAGTTCGATCGTCGACGCATCCACCACGTGACGGTCGATGACCCCGCTACCGTCGGGATCTTCGGATGATCTCACCTCGAACCAACTGTGCAGTGTGTTGTGCCGCAGGACAAACGCCTGGACCGCCCGACGCAGTGCCTCCCGATCGAGATCACCGGGCAGAGTGAACGTGAATCCGATCCACGGTGACCAGTCGACGCCTTGTGCGCGCTTGTGATCGGCGGTACGAATGTGTCCTTCCTGTAGGAACGAGAGCGGTTGGTCGCTCCGCGGTGCCCCGGATGCCGCCGCCAGGGATTGTTCAGTAGGCCTGAACTCGGTGAGCGTCCCGGCTTTCGGTGCCCAGAGATCGATGGGTGTCATTTCCATGAGAGTTCTCCTCGATCGGTGCAGCGGTTTTGGTCGGAGGTGCGAAAGTGTCGGTCGAGAAGGCAAAGTCCTCCATTTCGCGGCGTAGGAGTCCCGCGAACTGATGGATGTGGCGGCTCGTGCGCGCGTTGCCCGGGTGGCGTATGGCCAGATTGAGCCCTTCGGGAGTCCGCGTGAGCCAGATGTAGACGTCGGTTCCCGAATGATCTCGACTACGAAGGCCCCTGGTCTGCCAGCTCGTCCATTGCTCGGCACCAGGAACGTGACGAACGTCCATGTACGAGAGCACGAACGGCAGGTGCTGCGGGGAGTCGATCAGCTCGCACACTTTCGAATACGGCAGTGCCGCGGCGGGGCGGACGCGCCGTATCTCCGTGCCGGCAACCTTGGCCAGATCGCTCACGGTTGCGGCGGGGGCAATCGGAATCCTCACCGGCACAACACCGATGAACCATCCCAGCGACGCGGCCCATCGAAGCTCCGAACGGGTGTGTTGCGGCACGACGACGCGGAATTCGTCTGCACCGGTGAGATCGCCGGTCACCTTGGCCGCGCACGCGAGTATCGCGGCCAGGAATCCTTGGTTGCTGCGCTTGCTCGCTTCTGCCAGGCGTTCGGCTCCCCGGGCGCTCAGAAGCCAGGCAGACAGGCTCTGCTGAGGGACTCGGCGTCCGGTGACCGGTTCGGGTAGCGCTGGAAAGTACGGAGCCTCGCCCTGCGCGTAGAACTCGCGCCACGTCTGCACTGCCGGGTGAGAGCGGTCCGCGTGTCCCACGAGATCTCGTTCCTTGGTGCCGAAGTCGATGTAGCTTCCGGTCTCCGGCGGCGAGGGAGGGCTTCCCTCGCTCAACGATCGGTAGATCGTCTGCAGTTCGTGCGCGGTCAACGCCACCGAATATCCGTCCAGCAGAGCATGATCAGCGGCAAAAACCACGGTGAAGTGGTTGGGGCCTTCGATCGTCGCGAACTGATACGCAGGCCAGACAAGTGGATCGGTCGATCGGTCGAGCAGTTGCTGCAGATGCGTGAAGACAGACATCGAGGACGCAAGGTGTCCGACCTCGGTGCCCAGAATCCGGACGTCTCCAGACGCCGCGGTGCGTCGGACTATCGTTTCGCCCTCCACGGCGACGTGTGTTCGGAGCACTTCGTGGCGATCGATCCAGTGATCGAGAGCGGCCGCCCAGATCCTTCGGTCGAGTCGGTCGTGGATGCGAAACGAGGTACCCAGCCACGACGGAGTGCACACGTCGGTCTGATGGTGCACCTGCCGTTTCGCCTGCTGGGCATGTTTCAAGTGTGCCTCGTGTATGTAGCTGGCGGGACGCTGGTCGACAGGCCACAGCTCGGGCGGATTCACCGCGGCGGGAGTCCACTCGGTGACGGTCCCTGGAGGTAGGGGATAGTCGGCAAGTTCCGTGAATTCCATTGGCAAACCTGATCTCTCGAGATGGCGAAAGGTGGGGATCGTGAACGGGGCGGATGTTTGTAACCGAGAGTGACAGATGATTAGTCAAGGCAAGTAGAACGCGGCCCGAGGCTCCGCGCAACTGCTTCGGTGCGGGATGTGACGAGGAACATTCCGCTCGTTATTTCGGACAATTCGAATACTGGACATCCGGTTTACGGCCCTGGTCACCTGTCAGTTGATCGATCAATCACTCTGTGGTGAAACAAATTTCAACAGACCGTTGTGAATTCCGTCGGCGACGAAGCATGTGCGCATGCGAACATCGGAATATGTTTATGTGTAGCAAGTTTCGTATGGATTCGGCTGTATCTCTTTTAATTGCAACAGGGTTCGTGTACTGCCGTCGTGTCGTTTCGGCGCGCGGATTGTTCACCGAGTATTGACATGCTCGGCATCTGCCGGTCGTATGCAGACGGTATTTCTAAGCGATGACTGATCCGATGGAATACGACCTGGTTGTGATCGGCTCCGGCCCGGGTGGGCAGAAGGCTGCCATCGCGGCGGCCAAGCTGGGTAAACGGGTAGCGATGGTCGAGAAAGGCAACATGCTCGGGGGAGTGTGCGTCAACACCGGCACCATTCCGTCGAAGACGTTGCGTGAGGCGGTTCTCTACCTCACCGGGATGAACCAACGCGAACTGTACGGCGCGAGTTACCGCGTCAAGGAGAACATCACTCCGGCCGACCTGCTGGCGCGAACCCAGCATGTCATCACCAAAGAAATCGAAGTCGTTCGATCTCAGCTCCTGCGCAACCGCGTCGAATTGTTGGTAGGGGTCGGCTCGTTCGTCGACGAGCACACCATCCTCGTCGAGGACGCCTCGCGCGGAGACAAGATGACGATCACGGCGAAGTTCGTCGTGATCGCGACCGGAACGTTGCCTGCTCGCCCGGCGGGGGTGTCCTTCGACAGTCACCGGGTGCTCGACTCCGACGGAATCCTCGATCTGACCTCCATCCCGACCACCATGGTCGTCGTGGGCGCGGGAGTGATCGGTATCGAGTACGCATCGATGTTCGCGGCACTCGGCACCAAGGTCACCGTCGTCGAGAAGAGGACGTCGATGCTGGACTTCTGCGACCCCGAGGTCATCGAATCGCTTCGATTCCATCTACGCGATCTGGCGGTCACTTTCCGATTCGGTGAAGAAGTGACGGCCGTCGACGTCGGAGCGAACGGAACGCTTACGACGCTGCGCAGCGGCAAGCAGATTCCCGCCGAGACCGTGATGTACTCGGCTGGACGGCAAGGCCTCACGGCGCCACTCGCGCTGGAGAACGCCGGGCTCGAAGCCGACGAACGTGGCCGTATCTACGTCGACGACAATTTCCGCACCAAGGTCGAACACATCTACGCCGTCGGTGACGTCATCGGATTCCCGGCGTTGGCGGCGACGTCGATGGATCAAGGTCGACTCGCGGCCTATCATGCCTTCGACGAACCAGGCGCGAAGCTGATGGATCTGCAGCCGATCGGCATCTACTCGATTCCCGAGGTGTCGTACGTGGGCGCCACCGAGGTCGATTTGACCAAGGAATCGGTGCCGTACGAGGTCGGGGTTTCCCGATACCGCGAACTCGCACGCGGGCAGATCGCAGGCGACACCTACGGGATGCTCAAGATCTTGGTGTCGACGGATGACCTGAAACTGCTCGGTGTTCATATCTTCGGCTCGGGTGCAACGGATCTCGTGCATATCGGCCAAGCGGTGATGGGGTGCGGCGGGACCGTCGAATACCTTGTCGACGCCGTCTTCAACTATCCGACACTGTCCTAGGCGTACAAGGTGGCGGCGCTCGACGTCATGAACAAGATCAGGGCTCTCAAGCAATTCCACTAGGGGTCGGGGTGTCCCCAGGTACCGGTCAGGGGCGGTCGGTGTACTTCTCGGGTAGCACTTGTTCGAATACCTGAGGGTGATGTCAGGCCTGGGGAAATAAGGCAGGGTCTATCTCCATGACCATTGCCCAGGAACTTCGTGTGGAATTTCGATGCTGATCGGACTGATTGCCGCGATCGTGGCATGCGTCGGGTACGGCGTTGCATCCGTGCTGCAAGCCTACGGCGCGCGCAAGTCGGCAGCTGCCGCCGAGCAGCGTGGCGAGGCCGGACACGTGACGGCGTCGGGTGGCCCGACCTTGCGTTCGACGTTCGCGGCCGCGCTGACGGCGTCGTTCATCCTGGGCACCGTGCTCGATGCGGTCGGATTCGCCGGAAGTGCCATCTCCGCGCGGCTCATTCCACTGTTCTTGTCGCAGACAGTGGTCAGTGCCAATCTCGTCATCACGGCAGTGCTGGGGACCGTGGTCCTCGGCATCCAGTTGCATCGTCGCGACTGGTTCGCGATCGCTGCGGTGATCGGATCGCTCCTGCTGCTCGGATTGTCGTCAGGTCACGCGGGCGGTGGGAGTTCCAACGACGTCGTCCATTGGGGTGTCCTCGTGGGCTCGGCGTTGATCTTGCTGATCGGCATCGGTTTGATCCGATGGTTGGGCTCACGCGCAGCAGTTGTCGCCGGGTTGATCTCGGGTGTGCTGTTCGGCTGTCTGGCCATTGCCGTACGCGTGGTCTACGGAATCGATCCGTTCGAAATCGGTACGATGCTCCGCGATCCGGCCGGCTGGGCGATCCTCGTTTCGGGCCTGGGCGGTTTCTATCTGCACACGGTGGCGCTGCAACTGGGATCCGTCAACGGAGCGACAGCGGCTCTGGTTGTCGGCGAGACGGTGGTTCCGGGAATCGTCGGCGTCGTGGTGCTCGGCGACGCGTCGAGACCGGGCCTGGAATGGCTTGCCGTGGTCGGCTTCGTCGGGGCAATCGCGGGCGCCGTCGCCGTGGCCGTCTTCGGCGCGGCGAGCCACGAGGAGAAACCGGTCGAAGAAGTGACCGTCTGATGCGGTAGCGAAAAGCTGTGCTGTTCGACCGGTCAATTGGTAACGGAAACCGCGTTGTCGCAGATAGTTCCAGCGCGCCCCAACGTCCCGCATACGTTGTGCGGTCACGGGCAGCGGGACGAAGAACGGAGGAAAGTGATGAGCAGCTTGGATATTCAACGCTGGTCGAACGACTTCACCGCGCTGACCAAGGTCATATCGGAAGGCATCGAGCAGTTTGTTCTCCGGTTCATTTCCAGCTGAAGTGATCTGAGCTCGTTGCCGGGTGCGGATAGTTCAGTCGTCGCTTCCGCGGTTCGAGTGATGAATTGCGATGAAATAGAGGTTCTTACGGCGTCTGGGAGGCCTGGGCGGGGGCGAGCAGGTAGGAGAACACGTACGTAACTGCGGCGATGACCGCCAGTACGATCAAGGACATCGGGAACCCTGCGGCATCTCGCACCGGGTCACCAGTAGCGACGACAGCCGACATGAACAGTCCTATCCAGGACCAGGCTCCATCTCCGACTATCGGGATCATCACGGCGACACCTGTGACCGCACCTGTGAGCGCAGCCAGACTCAGTTCCTTGTCGACCCAGCTCATGGATCAACTAGAACACAGGCACGCTCGCGAGGCTGTGGAGTATCTCGGATTCAGGGGCTGAAGAACTCGAGTCTGCGGCGCAGGCGTGCGATCGACGGGTCCCCGATCGTGCGTCTGCCGTCGGTTCGGGCTTGGCTCGGGGTCATCCCGTAGAAGTCCTTGAACGCTCGCGCCAACTGGGATTTCGAGGTGAAGCCGCATCGCAGGGCCAACGCTTCGATCGTTTCGTTCGGCATCTCGGTTCTGGTCAATTCGCGGTAGACGAGTTCGAGACGCTTCCGCCGAATGACAAGAGCTATTCCGCCGTCGGATGCGAATGCGCGATAGAGCTGTGCCCGGGAGACGGACAATGCTGCGCACATGCTCGTCGGGCCGAGCCAGGTCTCCGAGAGATGCTCGGCGATGTGGGCGTACGCACGATCGCGGAGAGAGTGATCGGGCCGCGGCGACAGATCAGGTTCGGCGATACCCAAACTGACACGAAGGAGGGAAGCGACGACGTCCTCGTAGCCGGCCGCAGCATCGGGATCGAGATGCGGTAGCGCGAGTACGACCGATTGCATGCACTGAGCGAGCACGACGGCAGGAACTCCGCGCAGTACCGTCCCGTGTAGAGAACGACCCTTCGACTCGGCCTCGACGAGGGAACGCGGTGCGAGGAGCGTGATTGTGCGCCCTGTCGATTCCGCCTCCGCGTCGGCGGTCCAGGTACGCCCGAGGTCGAAGAATGTGACATCGCCTGGACGTGCGACGAAATCGACTCCGTCGGCGTTGCCGCTCAACTGCCCGTCGAGGACGACCTGGACCATGTATTCATCGTCGAGTCCGCTCTCGGCGATCAGCCGATTGTTTCGGGTGTACTTCTGTGCGTTGAAGGTAGTTTGACCGATCAACGAGGTTCCGATGGAAAGCGCTGTGATCGAGCCTTCGAGAGATGTGTCAGGGTCAATTCGGTCGGTGACGAAGAACGGACGTGTGACACTGCGCCAGAAGTCGTCGGCGTCCGCAGGATCGACCGATCGGGTCGACACGCGGATGCGGGCGGAATTCATCGACACGCGGGCATGATATGTCAGATCCCGCAGGTCGCAGTCACTCTCCCGCAAATAGACGTCAATAGTGACCGAGCCCACATAATGAGACAAATCGGGCGTATTTGTGAGACGGCCAGTGCTCGCGTGTCGCGGCGAAGCTGTCTATGTTGTTCGTTATGGGTGGACAGGTTGGGAGTTCGATGCTCGAACGAAATCTCGAGTTCGGCGGGGATCGACTGCTCGTTTGTCGGCCATCATGACGTCCACTTCGAATCGATCGCAGCTATCTCGAGCAAAGCGAAATCCTCGAGGAAGGGGCACGCTGCAAAGGCGGCTTGCCGGGCGTGGAGCCACGGCGATTCGTCCCCGCCTCCTCGGATTGATGGAACGCTCGGCGGGATTGACTGTCATCGATTCGCCGCTTGGGTTCGGCAAGACGGAACTCGCCGCGTTGTGGCTCACGACTCTCGGGCAGGTGCCGAGCAGACCGGTAGTCTGGGTGCCGGCGCCATCGCATCGGATGACCCCCCTCGAGTACTGGAACACCGCGCTCGCAGTAATTCAGGATTCGCTGGAATCACTCGAGGCCCCGCCACGAATGCGCGAGGATCCAGTGGGCGCGATCGAATCACTCCTCGACTCGTCGCCCGCACCATTCGTGTTGGTGTTCAACCGCATCGACCTGGTTGAGGGTGACGAGGTGGGACGCCGAATCGTGGATCTGATCGTGCGGCTTCCCGGATTGAAAGTAATCGTCACGCTGCAGGATCGGTCTGCGACGGACTTGCTCGAAGACGTCCGTGTGGACGAGTACCTGTGCGCGAACGACCTCAGATACACGCTCGACGAGTCCACCGTTCTGTTCGCGGAGGCAGGGATTCACCTTCCCTCGGGCATCGTCCATTCGATCTGTGAACGCGTCGCCGGCGTTCCCGTGCTGATGAAGGTTGCTCTGAGTGCGGTTGCGGGGCTGAGTGAACCGAGCCGTGGACGCGAACGCGTTCAGCAGCGAGTGGACCAGGCGATCCACGCGTACGTCAGTCGGACCGCTCCTCGGTCGGGCAAGTCGCTCGAGTTGTTCGACTTCGCGACTACGATCGCCGCTGCCCGCACGGTGACACCAGAGATCGCTCGTGTCTTGTCCGACGATCTTGACGTGGAGGGCAAACTGGACTTGCTCGAGTCTTTCGGTCTGATCTTCCGGAATGGTTTCGAGGGAGAACCGTCCTGGTACTTCGCGCCGTCAGTTCGACTGGCATTCATACAGATACGGGCCGAACAAGGGGATGGATTCGAAGATCCCTTCCAGGTTCTCGTCGATCACGCTCTCGGGACTTCGGATATAGCCGGTGCCGTTCACTACGCCTTGGACGGACGCAAGTGGACCAGGGTGCTCGACATACTCGAGCGCCACTGGGCTGATCTTCTGGTCGATCACACCGGATTGGTCCGGACTGCGTTGCAATCCATACCCGGTGACGTACTCAGTTCGAACCCTTCGATTCTGGTGGGTCGTGACCTGCTCGAATCACGTCTGCGGCCGCAGTTGATCAACGGCGATTCATTACCGACGGAACCGGCGGAATTGCGTGCGATAGGTGGTAGTCCGCATGCGCACAGCTTGTTGAACGTCGGAACTGTCCAATCGGTGGTGCTGAGAACATCCGGTAAGTACCAACGCTCTACCGAGATCACGCGCAAATTGGCGCACGTCGTGTACGGCCTCGGCGACGAGTCGTTGGGCGCGTTGGGGTCTCAACTGCCCGCCCTGCGGCTGATCTGGGGGGTCTCGCATCAATTGACCGGTGACCTCGGTGATGCCGCGGTGGAATTGCGACTCGCCTATCAAGGTGCGGTGCAACATGGTCCGGAGTTCGTCCTGCGTCACGCCGCAGGCAATGCCGCGCTCAACTCCGCGCTGATCGGGGACGTCGCGCACGCGACGGACTGGCTGCACCTGGAAAGCACACACCCGGACGTTTCGGGATGGTTGGGACCGCCCTCGCACATGGGGGGAGCGATCGCGCGGGCACTGGTGGCGTGCGACAGCGTGGACCTGCACGCCGGAGCTGCCGCGATGGACGCACTCGCCGAGGTTACACCGCCGGGCGACCTGTGGGCGTTCGCGGCCTACACTTACACCAGATTTGCACTGCTGCAATCGGACCCGTTCTCGGGGCTGATTTCCCTCCAGCGCGCAGTGGCAACGCACGGGCACGTGAATCCGTGTGAACGATCGCTCGGTGACGCGCTTCTCACCGCGGCACGTATCGATCTTCTGTTGGCGTCCGGGGAGGGTACCAAGGCGCTGGAAGAATCAGTCGCTGCGCCACATACGTTTGCAGTTGTCACGGTCTCCGTGGCGCGGACGCATCTCCTGACCGGGTCGCCGTCCCAGGCATTGGAATTGTGCCGCGAAATCGACTGGAGCGGGCAGTATCTCACGAGGTTTCGGCTCGAATCTCTGCTGATCGAATGCGCTGCTCTGTGTGAACTGGGCAGGATCCCCGCTGCCGCGAGTACATGGGAGGAAGCTCGCGGACTGCTCGAAACCTCCGGTGTCCTGTCGGCCCTGGCGACGATACCGCGTGATCTGATCAGGCAACTCGAAGATCGGGCCGAGGGCTCGAGCAGTGCCGTCGCGACCTTTCTCGAATCCGAAGCGGCGCAGATATATCCGGCGGCCATCGTTCGGGTCCAATTGACGAAACGGGAGATGGACGTTCTCGTGGAACTGGGTCTCGGCATTCCGATCGGTGAGATCGCGCGGCGGTTGTTCGTATCCAACAACACGCTGAAGAGTCACCTCCGAGCCTTGTATCGCAAACTCGGTGCACATTCCCGGGAAGAGGCTGTCGCGGCAGCGCACCGACACAACCTCCTCGGCAGTGGGCAGGACTGATCGGCGTCAGTGCAGATTGCGCTCGGCGTAGACCTTCATCGCGTCACGGACCAGCGAAGCGGTGCCTTCTCCGTACTTGTCGTAGTTTGCAGTGAAGCGGGGATCGTCGACGTACATCTGGCCGAGTCCGGTGAAGGCGTCGGCGCTGGGAGTCCTTCCCTGCCAACCGATCTTTATCCACTCGAACTGTCTTCGGGTAATCGTCTGGACGTCGTCGCTTTCCGCGGACAGCCCCGCTGTCAGTGCTTTTCCGAATGCCGCTGCGATGTCGGCTTGAGCTTGCAGATGAGCTTTACGGTCCTGCTCCGACATCGACCGCCACCAGTTGTCGCCGCTGGTGTAGGCGTCCTTGCCCCAGCGCTCGATGACCTCGTCCTTGTATCGGGTGTGGTCGAACCCGTCGAAAACATCTTCCGGCATGAGTGATTCACCATTCTTCGTCTTGTTCAAGGTCCTGTTGACCGATTCGATCTGTCTCGAGATCCGCGTGCGCTCTTGCTCGAGGAGTTCGAGGTGCGTACGCAGTGCGGCGGCCGTATCGCGTTCGCCGGTGAGGACTTCGGCGATGGCCGGCAATCCGAGTCCGAGTTCCCGAAGTAGAAGGATGCGTTGCAGTCGCACCAGGGCGTCTTCGTCGTAGAAGCGGTAGCCGTTGGCGCCGATGCGACTCGGTTCCAGGAGTCCCAAATCGCCGTAGTGACGCAGCGTTCTGCTGGTGGTACCTGCGGATTTGGCGAGTTCTTGGATGGACCATTCGCTCACGTGGAGTTCCTACTCTCGGATCGGTTGTGCTCATTCAGCATGCAAGTTGACGTTGCGTCAATGTCAAGAAAGTTCTCGGTGTGCATTGTCGGGAACGTTTTATGTCCGTTTCGCCGTATCGCCACGAACGGGTCTCCAACTGATTGATTCGATGACCTAGGTCACGTGATTTGGCTCACAAATTGTCAATTTGAATAGTTGAACAAGCCTCTGTTGACGCTTTCACATACCTCGACCACGATCATCTGAACAGATCGAGTTACGCGGTTGTTGAAAATGCACGGTAGTTGAAATGCACTGCAGACGGAACGGTGGTCCACGATGACTGAACTGGTGTCGGGCGTAGCCCAGGCCAAGCCCTATGACCTCGATGATCGGTACCGGTCGGGATCGGGACCGGTGTTGCTGACCGGTGTTCAGGCAATTGCACGCGGCTTCGTCGAGCAGCACGTTCGCGACATTCGGGCAGGTAAGCGTATTGCCACCTTCGTCTCCGGTTACCAGGGCAGCCCCCTCGGTGGCGTCGACAAGATGCTTCACGGCATGCCCAAGGTTCTCGCCGAGCACGACATCACCTTCATCCCTGGCTTCAACGAGGAGCTCGCCGCCACGGCGGTATGGGGAAGCCAGACGGATCTCCCTGCCGGAACCGCGACCCACGACGGCGTGACCGGCGTCTGGTACGGCAAGGGCCCCGGCGTCGACCGCGCTACCGACACCATTCGCCACGCCAACATGTACGGCGTGAACCCCAAGGGCGGCGTCGTCCTCCTGGTGGGCGACGACCCCGCGTCGAAGTCCTCCACGGTTCCGGCCGTCAGCGAGCGCTCGCTTGCCGCGATGGGCGTGCCGGTTCTCTTCCCACGCAATGCCGAAGAGATCATCACGATGGGTATGCACGCCGTTGCTCTCTCGCGTGTCTCCGGTTGCGTCGTAGCGCTGAAGATCGTCGCCGACGTCGCAGACGGTGCCTGGACGATCGACGGCAGCATCGCGGACTTCGACATCGTGGTTCCGGAAGTGCAGTTCGAGGGCAAGCCCTTCGTCTACAAGCAGCGTCAGATGGCCGCGCCGCCGGACAGTGTCATCGCCGAGGCCGATCTGTACGGCCCGCGATGGGATCTTGTGCACGCGTACGGAACTGCCAACAAGCTCGATGTGATCGAGGTCAACCCCTCCGGTGCGAAGATCGGTATCGCCGCCACCGGTACAACTTTCGACTCCGTCCGTCAAGCTTTGGCAGACCTCGGCGTCGATGATGCCGCACTGCACCGCGCCGGGATCCGTCTCCTTCGCATCGGAATGTGCTACCCCGTCGTGGGCGAGAAGATCAAGGAGTTCGCCGAAGGCCTCGAGCAGATCGTCGTGGTCGAGGACAAGACCGCGTTCATCGAAGCTCAGATCCGGGAAGTCCTGTACGGCACCGACGATGCCCCTCGCATCATCGGCAAGCGTGACGGCCAGGGCCGTCTGCTCATGCCTGCCAGTGGTGAACTGACCGCAGGCCGGCTGCTCGCCCCGTTGCGCCGCGTACTGAAGCCGCACGTCGAGCTCAAGCGCACCCTCCCGGCCCCGCTGTCGCTCAACGTGCTTTCCGCCAAGCGAACCGCGTACTTCTGCAGCGGGTGCCCCCACAACCGTTCCACCGCTATCCCCGAGGGTTCCATCGGCGGCGGCGGAATCGGTTGCCACACACTCGTCACCATGTCCGGCCGTGAGGACAGCGCTGTCACCGGCCTGACGCAAATGGGCGGCGAGGGCAGCCAGTGGATCGGGCAGGCACCGTTCACCGACGTGCCTCACCTGTTCCAGAACATCGGCGACGGCACCTTCTTCCACTCCGGTCAGTTGGCTGTCCAGGCATGCATCGCCGCAGGCGTGAACATCACCTACAAGTTGCTCTACAACGAAGTAGTGGCGATGACCGGTGCACAGGACGCGGAAGGTGCCCTCTCCGTTGCTCAGCTCAGCCACAAGCTGACCACCGAGGGCGTCAAGCAGATCATCATCTGCGCCGACGAGCCTTCGCGTCACAACAAGCGCGCTCTGGCCAAGGGCACCAAGCTCTGGCACCGCGATCGCCTCGACGAGGCCCAGAAGGAGCTTCGCGAGATCAAGGGCGTCACAGTGTTGATCTACGACCAGCACTGTGCGGCCGACGCTCGTCGCCAGCGCAAGCGTGGCACGCTGCCCACTCGCAACACTCGCGTCGTCATCAACGAGGCAGTGTGCGAAGGCTGCGGTGACTGCGGTGTGAAGTCGAACTGCCTCTCGGTCCAGCCCGTGGACACCGAGTACGGCCGCAAGACGAAGATCGACCAGACGTCCTGCAACACCGATTACACCTGCATGGACGGCGATTGCCCGTCGTTCGTGACCGTCGAATTGGTACCGGGCAAGAAGGCTCCCAAGGCCGCACGTCCCGCCCCGCCCGTCGTCGCAGACCCCGATTTCGGACCGCTCACCAGCACGCAGAACGTTTTCCTCGCGGGCATCGGCGGCACCGGCATCGTGACCGTCAACCAGGTGCTCGCAACGGCTGCACTGCGCGCCGGCCTCGAGGTGGAGAGCCTTGACCAGATCGGACTGAGCCAGAAGGCCGGACCGGTTGTCTCGCACCTGCGTTTCAGCTCCAGCGCGCTCGAGCCGTCCAACCGCCTCACTCCGGGCAGCGCGGATTGCATCGTCGCCTTCGACCTGCTGACCGCGACGGACAACAAGAACCTCGACTACGGCAACGCCGAGAAGACGGTCTCCATCGCCTCGACGTCGCAGACGCCGACCGGAGACATGGTCTACGACAAGGCTGTTCGCTACCCCGAGGAGACGTCACTCCTCGCCCGTCTCGACAAGGTGTCGCGCACCCTGCGTTCGTTCGACGCACTCGCCGCGGCGCAGGAGTTGTTCGGTAACACCGCAGCAGCCAACTTCCTGCTGATCGGTGCGGCCTACCAGAGCGGCGGACTTCGTCTGCCGGCAGAGGCCATCGAAGAAGCGATCGGCATCAACGGCGTTGCCGTGGACGCGAACATCGCGGCATTCCGTTGGGGTCGTGCAGCAATTGCCGACACCGCAGCGTTCTCGGCCGTCACCACGCCGGCCAAGTCCGTCCGCGAACCCGTTGTCGCACCGGCTCACATGTTCGCCGGAACCACCTTCACCGGTGAAACCCTGCGACTGGTGGAACTGCGTGCGGCGCAGCTCATCGAGTTCCAGTCCGTCAAGATCGCCCAGCGCTACATCGATCAGGTTCAGGCAGTCTGGACCGCCGAACGTGCCGCAACCGAGCGGACCGATTTCAGCGAGGCTGTTGCCCGCGGCCTCTTCAAGTTCACCGCGTACAAGGACGAGTACGAAGTTGCTCGTATGCTGGTCGACCCCGCATTCATCGAGGACGTCAAGTCTCAGGTGCCGGCCGGGGAGAACCTGACCTACAAGCTCCACCCGCCGATCCTTCGAGTGATGGGCCGCAAGAAGAAGATCGGTCTCGGACCCAAGTCGCATGTTGCACTGAAGGTTCTGGCCAAGGGTAAGAAGCTTCGCGGTACCAAGCTCGACCCCTTCGGCTACATGCACGTCCGCAAGGTCGAGCGTGAACTGCTCGCCGAGTACGAGGCCATGATCGCTGACCTCTCTCGTACGCTCGCAACCGACGGATACGATCGCGCCGTCGAGATCGCGGCACTGCCGGACGTGGTTCGCGGTTACGAAGACATCAAGCTCGGCAACATCGAGCTGTACAAGACTCGCCTGCGCGAACTCGGTGTCGGTGAGTAGGAGCGCCGGCGAGTAGATCGAACAAGACTGTGCCCCAGTGACCGTCGTCGCTGGGGCACAGTTGCATTCAGGGCCTTCTCGGACCCAGGCAGGTTCAGGAGGGCGGGAACTGGCCGTCGGCAACCACGGCGCTGCCGTTCCACGTGAAATTCACTATGTTCGGTCCGCCTTGGGGACAGCAGAATGCATCGTCGTCCAGCAGCCAACGGTATTGGACGGATACCGAATCCTTGTTGCTGTCGATGACGTGTGTGTACGAGTACGGCTCACTGGTAGCCGTGCCCAGGTATGTTCCGTCGTGGAAGAACAGGACGTGTGACTGGTAAGTCGCATCGCCGACGCCGTCGCCGTCCACCGAAACCCAGAGCAGGTCAGGACAATTCCCGATCTGTTCTTCGCTCGCGGATCTCGGTATCCAATTGCCCCCGTTGATGTCGGTGCCCAGCGTGCCGATGGCGTCGGTGACGAGCGAGGAGCCGACGTCGAGACAGGGACCCGAAGCGGGGATTGCTGTCGTAGTCGCCGTCGTGGATGCATTTGTGCGGGTGTTCGATTGTGGCGGGGGAGAGCTCGCTACCGTCGTCTCGGTTTCGTTTGCCGTCGATGTCGCCGACGCCGTTGAACTAGCTGCCGTGGAACTCGCCGCCGCTTCAGGTGTTCCTTCGGTCGACCCACAACCGGCGACCGTCAGGGCAGTGGCCGTCACCAGTGCAGCGGCTGCGACGGCGGCCGAAATCGGAGCTTTCCTGCGCATGCGTCCTCCAGAGTGTATGGGTTCACGTGTTCAAGTCCCTCCTTCGTTCTGTCGCCGGGCCGCGTGCGTGCGTTATCGAACAACCGGTAACGATCAGCTATCGGACTCGGTGTTCCGTGCTTCGGTGCTCTTGGCCCCGGCCGCGTCGTATCGCACGGATCCAGCAACGACGGTCATCGCAATCTCCGTGGTCAGGAGAGAATCGACCCCTTCGGTGAACGGATCTTGTTTCAGTACGACAAAATCGGCTGCTTTACCCCGAACCAGCTGGCCGGTCACATCTTCCCACCGGCACGAGTAGGCAGCGTCGCGAGTTGCGTGAGCCAGCGCGTCCGCGAGGGGGAGTGCGTACTTCGGCAGGTTGGGTGCCAGTGACGGATCGATTGCGGATCGACGGGTGGTGGCGATGAACATGTTCGGCAGCGGCGGGTGGGGAGCGGTCGGAGCGTCCGAACCCAAGGCCAGAACCGCTCCGGCCTCGGTGAATTCAGGCCAGGGGTACGCGCGATTCACCCGGTAGTCGCCGAGCATCGCCTGCCAGTTCTCCTGGATTGCAGGGTCAGCGTGAACCGGTTGTATCGAGGCGATGATTCCCAGGCGGGCAAGCCTTTCGACGTTGTCCCGGGTGATGGACTCCAAGTGTTCCATTCGGTGCCTGCGGGGAATGTCTCCGTTGGCGGCGATCGCGTACTCGAGTGCCGTCAAACCGATCTCCGACGCCTCGTCGCCGATCGCGTGCATCGCGATCTGCAGGCCTGCGGCGTCGGCGGCTGTCACGACGGGGATCAAGGATTCGAGATCCCAGATGGGCTCGGCGTTGGTGCCGTCCGAGTACGGTTCTTTCATTGCGGCAGTGCAGCTGTCGATCACACCGTCGATGATGATCTTGATTCCGGCGATACGGAGCCACGGACCTTGGACACGCTCGTGGAGTTCGATCACGTCGTGAACTTGTCGGACGTTGTCGGCCTCATTGTCCTCGCGGGTCATCAGCCAATGAGCCGCGACGCGCAGCGGCAGTGTTCCGTCTCCTGCGTCCAATGCTCTTTCCAGCGAGGCTAATTCGTCCGCGCCGAGAGCCATGTCGACCGCACCGGTCACGCCGTCCTCGAGATAGTGGCGGAAGGCGAGAGCGAGGGCGGCGTCCCGGTCTTCGTCGGATGCGAGCTCCGCCAGTTTCGGCCAGACGTAGAGCATCATGGCGGTCTCGTACAGCATTCCGGTGGCTTCTCCGGTGTCCGGATCCCGGCCGATACGACCGCCGATCGGATCGGGAGTGTCCGCGTCGATGCCGAGTTCTCGCAGTGCTGCAGTGTTCACCCAGACCGAATGTACGTCGTTGGCGTCGAGGTACACCGGGCGATCGGGTACGACGGCGTCGATCATCTCTCGCGTCGGGTGCCCTCCATCCAGCGCGGAGAACAACCAACTGCGACCCAGCAGTCGTGGTGCGTCCGGGTTCGATTCCGCGAATTGCTTGATGCTGGACTGAATGTCGGCGAGATCGGCGGCATCACGCAGATCCAACTTCTGCAGCGCGAATCCCATCATCACCAAATGCGTATGGGCGTCGACGAAACCGGGTAGCACGACGGCACCTTCGAGATCGATCACCTCGGCGTCTGGAGCCAGGATATCGGCATAGACGGTTTCGCCCACGAATCTGAGCTTGTGGCCTTCGACGACTATCGACTCGGCCCATCCGTCGTCGGCAGCCGTGAAGATCTTTCCGTTGCGGTAGTGAGTGATGCTGTCATTCATGACTTCTACGTGATCCTTACGCGATGACGGTAGTAGTGATGGCGGCGCTGTGGTGACGATACGCACCTTCGGTACGTGCGGAGAGTCGGGAAACCAAGGCGAACGGGACCAGTAGAACGAAGCTGATCCCCGAGATGATGACTCCGAAGGTCGGATACCCGAGGCCGGCCGTCACCGAAGTTCCGAACAGCGGCGCGAACGCGGAGCCGATGAGGTAGGTGCCCAGTAGTGGCGCCGACCATCGGCCGGCCGCGTCGAGCGCGGCCGAGATGGCAACCAGGACGATGAACGTGGCCGCGTAGATCGTGTTCCAAGCGATGACCACTACCAGGTAGATCGTGGGATCGGTGGTGAGGCCGGCAGACAGCTTCAGAATTGCCCCGAGTATCAGTAGCACGGAGATCGATACTGTCCGACTGACCCGAGAACCCAACGCGGTCAAGGTAACAGCCGCGAGCACACCACCCGCCGTTGATGCGCTCAGTGCGAGACTCATTTGTTGATCCGAGAGCCCGGCGTGCTCGGAACCCATGATGCCGAGTACTGCCCACAACGAGTCCTCGCTGATCGCCCAGACTGCAAGCATCGCGAGAAATGCGGTTCCGGCAAAAGTGAGTCGTTTCGCGCTGACCCCGGCGGGGAGAGCTGTGGTCGTATTGGCGGACTTCGCCGTCTCCGGCGACTCTTTCACCGGGGACGACGGCAACCAGGTGACCGTTGCTGCGGTAGCCAGTGCCAGGACTGCGACGATGCCGAATGCGTTGGTCATGTGTGTGCCGAGGATGGGTATGAGAGCGAGGACGGCTGTGACGACGACACGGTTCACGAGGCCGCTGATGCTTGACGCCCGGTCCGGGTTCGTGAGCGCGGCCAGTGCCGCTCCGCCAACGGATGCGGATCCACCAGCGCCGATACCGCCGACGATGATCGCGGCGCATGCGATCGTCGTGGACGGTGCGATGGCCGCAACGCCGAATGCGGCTGCCATCGCGATCAGGCTGACGCGGCCGAGGAGATGGCGATGCCGGCCCGAGGCGATTCGGGTGGTGGCGAGGCAGGTGACGGCGCAGACCAGCAGCGATGCGGTCAGAACGGCACCGGCAGCGGATTCGGTGACACCGAGGTCCTCGACCATTGCCACGATCATCAGGGGGATGAGGTTCGCGGTAATGAACCCCATGACGCCGATACTGAAGACGGCAATACCGCGGTTGGCGGTGAGTGGAACCCGGTCGGACTGCGTATTCGTCGAAGCGTTGATCGGCACTAGGGCAACCCCATGTCCTGAAGGGGGTGGCTGAACCGACCCCTGGTGTCGTGATGCGAGTCACTTAATGAATGTGATTCGTTAAGTATGGGGATGAGCTCCGCCACGGTCAAGAGATCTAACGAATTTGATTCGTTAATTGTATGTTTCCGGATACCTGCTTCCGGAAAGTGGCGTCGCCGGTCTGTTTCCTGTTGTGAGGCTTATGCTTCCGCAATGGCTGAGATTGCGGAACGCACCCGCTACTTCGAGCGCTACGTCACTTTCATCGACGCGATTGTCGCCATTGCGATCACGCTGCTCGTACTGCCGCTGGTCGAACTCACCAGTGACCACCACGGCACCACGTCGGAACTGCTGCGCGATCACGCTGCGCAGTTCTATTCGTTCGCCCTGAGCTTTCTGGTGATCTTCCGGCTCTGGTGGTCGCAGCATCGGCTGCTTCGTTTTGTGGTCGACGCGGACAAGGTGGTCGTTCGCGGACTGGGGTTGTGGGTGATGACCATCGCGTTCCTGCCCTTCCCGACAGCGCTCGTTGCGGCGCCGTCGCAGGATCTCGGAACCAGGGCTCTCTACATCGGGACAATGGCAGCCAGTGCTGCGTGCCTGGCGGTGGTCGCGTGGGGTCTGGTTCGCAACCCTTCGTTGAGCGAAGAGAATGCGAAGCCGCATTTCACCGCTGAAATCGTCACTTTCCTGATCATGGTGGTGGCGCTGCTCGTCAGTGTGCTCGTCCCGGTGACGTCGTACTTCCCGCTGTTTCTTCTCCTGTTGTCGACGCCGATCGAGAAGCTGTGGAACCGAGTGGCGGCGAAATGGAGTCGTGGTGAAGGTGAGATGAGCTAGTCGGCGCGAGCGGTCATCGCGGATTTCTTGGCTTTGTTTCCGCAGATGTTCATCGAGCACCAGCGTCGGTTGTTGCCGCGACTGGTGTCGACGTAGAGGCCGGTGCACCCGTCGCCCTGGCAGGCTTTGACGCGGTCGTGGTCGGGTCCACCGAGCACCGCGATCGCGTCGGCAGCCACTATCGACAAAGCGTCGCGGATCGGATTGTCTCCGGCTGATTTCCAGAGGGCCCGGCCACTCTCGAGGACGAGGTGGGCATCACCGAGTTCGGATGCGGTGTTGACGATCCCGACATCGGCGCGTGAGACGCGGCGGTCCTCGCATACGGCGGTTCCGATGCGATGAATGGCCTCACGTAAATTCTGCGCGCCGAGGAGGTCGTCTTCTGTCGCGGTTGCGGGGGCGTCCATCAGATCGTTGGCGCGTAACCATAATTCGAGTCGCTGCGGGCTCGTGAGTCGTTCGAACCTCGAGCCGTTCCGATTGGTGAGGGTGGCGGTGAAGCGGAAGGCGAGCGTGTCGTTGTCGAGTCGAAACACGTCCCGAGCGGATTGATCAGCTCCTGCTTCGTTCACTTTCGTCCTCCTTCGTGGCGAACCATCTCAAACCGGTTCGACAGCAACTGTACCCGTATGAGAGTCTTGAACCGTCTTAGATGGTTCAGCACTTTCGAGAGGGAAATCCATGACTTCTGTTTCCGTGGTCGGCTTGGGCGCGATGGGCCGTCCCATCGCTCGAAATCTACTGGGCGCAGGCTTCGACGTGACGGTGTGGAATCGCAGCCCTGAAGCGGTAGCCGAACTGGTCGAGGAAGGGGCGATCGGCGCGAAAACCGTTGCCGAGGCATTCCAGTCCGGTGTTGTGCTGTCGATGTTGGCAGATGATTCGGCCGTGTCTTCGGCCATTCTGGATCCCGCCGTCCTCGCATCCGTTCCGAGTGGAACCGTGCACGTCAACATGGCCACCGTCAGCGTCGACCTTGCCAAGCGCGCCGCCGCACTGCACGCCGAGTACGGCATCGGGTACATCGCGGCGCCGGTGTTCGGACGCGTTTCTGTTGCTCAGGCTGGCCAGTTGAACATCATCGCCGCCGGCGACAGTTCCCTCCTCGAGCGAGTGCAACCCTTCCTCGACGTCATCGGTGCTCGCACGTGGCCACAAGGTGAGCGTCCGGAGCAGGCCAACATCGTCAAGATCATCGGCAATTACCTCATCCTCGCCGCGATTCAATCCTTGGGCGAGGCAATCACATTGGGGGAGAGGTCAGGTGTGGACGGAAGCCAACTCGTAGAACTGCTGACCTCGACGATCTTCCCGGGGCCGGTCTACTCCAGCTACGGAAACCTCGTCGCGACGCGTCAGTACGAGCCTGCAGGATTCACCACAGCTCTGGGCCTCAAGGATTTGAGGCTTGCGCTCGACGCCGCCGACAGCGTCGATCTGGATTTGCCGTTCGGTGGCGTACTTCGAGGCGTGCTCGCTCAGGCTCTGGCGAACGGTCAGGGCGAGATGGACTGGGCGTCTATTGCAGAACTGGTCCGTTCCGGCCAGTCGGGTGAAGGCAGTCCCGAAACACCGACGAGGTGAGCTCGAACTCGGACGGGACGGCGACTTCGGCACTGACGGAGACCGATTCCGTCCGGACACTACCGCTGGCCGGGTTGTCGGCACTCGCAATGGCAGGCTTCATAGCGATCACAACCGAAACCATGCCGGCCGGACTACTGGTGCAGATCGGGTCAGGGTTGTCCGTATCAGTCTCCGGCGCAGGGCAATTGGTTACCGCATACGCATTGGGTTCCGTCGTCGGGGCGGTACCACTGATCGCATTGACCCGAGGGTTGCGACGGCGTGCTGTCCTGGTGTCGGCGATTCTGGGGTTCGGTGTCTTCAATCTGGTGACAGCGCTTTCGTCGAATCTTGTTCTCACCTTGGGTGTTCGGTTTCTGGCCGGTATGGCGGCAGGTGTGGTGTGGGGGTTGCTTGCCGGGTACGCACGCAGGATGTCGCCCCCTCACCTGCAGGGGCGGGCCGTTGCGGTTGCCTCCGTCGGACAGCCGATCGCGTTGGCAATCGGCGTTCCGATGGGGGCGTGGCTCGGGACCCTGGCCGATTGGCGCGTCGTCTTCGCCGTGATGTCGGTTGCTGCGCTACTTCTGGTCGCGTGGATACTCACGGTGATGCCGGACTTTCCCGGGCAACAAGCGGATCGGCAGCTGCCGGTGCGGAAAGTCCTGGTCCTGCCTGGCGTACGACCGATTCTGTTTGTCGCGTTCTTGTGGATCCTCGCGCACAACATCGTGTACACGTATCTGGCGGCGTTTCTGGATCGCATCGGTTTCGGCGATCGGTTGGGAATCGTCTTGTTCGTGTTCGGACTTTTCGCCTTCGTGGGCATCGGTGTGGTCGGGGTGTTTGTCGACCGGGCCCTTCGAAGTCTCACCGTGCTGAGCTTGGTGGTCTTTGCCGCAGCTTTGACGGCGTTGGGCGTCGGCGGTGACAGCTTCGCAGTGATCGCACTCAGCGTTGCGGCATGGGGCGTGGCATTTGGAGGCGCTCCCACTCTCCTTCAGACTGCGCTCGCGGATACGACGGGCGACGCTGTGGACACTGCGCAATCGGTTTTCGTGACGATCTTCAATGCGGCGATCGCAGCGGGCGGCGTCGTGGGCGGGCTGATCTTGGCGGACAGGGGTGCGGGAGCGTTGCCGTTGGTTTCGCTGGTGCTGATCGTCGTCGGTGTTCTTGTGGCCAGTATCCGACAATTCGGACATAGCTTGTGATTCACTTCACGCATGCGAAAGTCATTGCTGGTGGTTGCGCTCGTTGCTACGTGGTTTGTCGCCGGAGCGATGCCCGCGGGGGCTGCGGATGCGAATTGGTCCGGTGATTACTCGCTCAAGCGTTTCGCCGCGACCAAGACGGGCACAAGTCTGGCCGCCAGCCAGTGGGAGCCGGATTTCTCCGATACATACACGTTCGAGACGGACTGCTCGAGCGGAGTCTGTATCGCCACAGTGGTCGGCGGTCCGGCTCCCGCCAATCCGACGTTGCCGCAGCCTGCGCGATACACCTGGGACGGAACCAGTTGGGTGCACCCCTATGACTGGGAGTGGGATTGCTACCAGGGGGAAGGCGTGCCCAAGGTGTGGGCACCGGCGCACTCCGAGGCGTATTACACACCTCAGCCCGATGGCAGTCTGAAAGGTTCGTGGCGTACCGACATCGCGAGTGGTCCCTGCGGGGGATCGGTGATCATGCACGTCGAGGCGTACCCGGTCGGTCGATCTACCGGATCCTTCGGTAGTTGAGAACGATCTGTGGCCCGAAGGTGTTGAAACAAATCTGAGCCCGCGGGAATTGATCGAGCCCCATGCACGTTAATTGAGTCAGTAACGCTCAACTTTCTGCAAGGAGGCTTCGGAATGCCAGCATTCTTCGGGCCCGAGGGTCCCGGTCGCATCGATATTTCACGGCTCATGAGCAGGGCCACCCAGCAACTCATGGCTGACGCTGCACGTGTAGCGGCTGCTCGCGGTGATTCGGATCTCGATGCACTGCACGTTCTCCGCGTCATGGCGGAGCAGGATCCGGTCCGCACGCTCATGCAGCGCGCCGGAGCCGACCCGAAATCCGTGGTCGACGCCGTCGACCTGCGGCTGCCACAAGGCCGTGAGCAGGGGGCCTACTCTGCTCCTGCGCTCAGCAGTGCCGTGAAAACCGCTCTACTCGAGGCTCATCAACTGGCCCGAGCCCTGGGATCGACGTACATCGACCCCGAACATCTCTTCATCGCCCTGGCCGGTGACCCCGATCATGTTCCGGGTCGTCTGCTCGCTTCGGCCGGCATCACGCCGGAGAAGCTGCAGGCAGCGGTTCAGAATCCCGCAGCCGGTCCAGTCGAAGACGAGTCCACCACACCGACGCTCGACAAGTACGGCATCGATCTCACCGATCGCGCCCGCAACGGCGGCGTCGATCCGGTGATCGGCCGCGCCGACGAGATCGAACAGACCATCGAGATCCTCTCCCGCCGCACCAAGAACAACCCGGTCCTGGTGGGTGAGGCCGGCGTCGGCAAGACTGCCATCGTCGAAGGTCTCGCCCAACGCATCGTCGACGGGGATGTCCCGGAATCGTTGGTGGGCAAGAAGATCGTCCAGCTCGAACTCTCGAGCATGGTCTCGGGTACCCGTTACCGCGGAGACTTCGAGGAACGGCTGACCAAGGTGATCGACGAGATCACCGCACACAAGGACGAGCTGATCGTCTTCATCGACGAGATGCACACCATCGCCGGTGCCGGAGGCGGCGCAGACGGTGCGATGGATGCCGGAAACATCCTCAAGCCCAAGCTCGCTCGCGGTGAACTGCACATCGTCGGCGCCACCACGCTCGACGAATACCGCAAGAACATCGAGAAGGATCCCGCGCTCGAGCGGCGCTTCCAGCCCGTACAGGTCGGAGAGCCGTCGATCGAGGACGCAATCGCAATCTTGAGCGGACTGCGCAGTCGGTACGAGGATCACCACAAGGTGCACTACACCGACGAGGCGATCACCGCTGCGGTGGAGCTGTCGGCACGTTACATCGGCGACAGGTTCTTGCCGGACAAGGCAATCGACCTGATCGACCAGGCCGGCGCCAGGCTTCGCTTGAAGACGGCCACGGTAGACACCGCTGCGCTGCAGCAGCGTCTCGAGCAGCTCGAGAGCGACAAGGAAAAAGCCGTCGCCGACGAGTTGTACGAGAAGGCGTCGACCCTGCGTGACGAGATCAACGGCGTCGCAAAGCGTCTCGAGAAGGCAGGATCCTCGGTTCCTTCCGAGGAAACGCCGGACGTGACCGCTGAACAAATCGCCGAAGTTGTCGCTCGCGCAACGGGTATTCCGGCAAGCCAGATGACTCAGGCAGAGAAAGATCGCCTGCGCCGTCTGGAAGAGGAACTGCACGGTCGTGTCATCGGGCAAGATGACGCCGTTCGCGCAATCGCGCGTGCCGTGCGTCGTAGCCGTACCGGTATGAGCGATCCGGATCGTCCCGTCGGTAGCTTCCTGTTCCTCGGACCCACTGGCGTCGGCAAGACGGAGCTCGCAAAAGCTCTGGCTGCCATACTCTTCGGAGACGAGAACAAGATGCTGCGCTTCGACATGAGTGAGTTCGGTGAGAGGCACACGGTCAGCCGACTGGTCGGTGCTCCTCCCGGATACGTCGGCTACGGCGAGGCCGGACAGCTCACGGAACAGGTGCGTCGTAACCCGTACTCGGTGATCCTGCTCGACGAGATCGAGAAGGCACACCCGGACGTGTTCAACACCTTGCTCCAGGTGCTCGACGACGGGCGTCTGACCGACGGTCAGGGTCGGACGGTGGACTTCAAGAACACCGTCGTGATCATGACCAGCAACCTCGGCTCGGACATCATCTCGAGCAAGTCCGGTGGACTCGGCTTCACCACGGGTGACGCAGAGTCGGCGGAGAAGCCACTGCGCGACCGCGTGATGGCCAGGTTGCGCGAATCGATGCGGCCGGAGTTCCTCAACCGTATCGACGAGATCGTGATCTTCCGCAAGCTCGACACCGAGCAACTGCACCGGATTACTGATCTGCTGCTCGACGACAGCCGGAAGCGGCTGCAGTCCAAGGGCATCGAGATCGAGTTCACTGCCGACGCGGTGGACTGGATCGCCGAGCACGGGCATCAACCCGAGTTCGGGGCTCGCCCGTTGCGTCGTTCGATTCAGCGTGTGGTCGACGACAAGATCGCCGACATGCTGCTCGACGATCTCCTCGAAGAGGGCGGCAGTATCACCGTCGCGGTTGACGAGGGTGAGTTGGTGTTCAGCTAGGGGCACAGCCCCCTGTGAGCGGTTAGGGAGTCCCAGGACTCCCTAACCGCTCACAGGCGCGTAGCGCCCAAAATCTCCGCCGCCAGGGCATCGTTGTGCCGGAAGAACCCTGCATTGGTACGGGGACGAGGGAAAGCCGCCGACCAGTTGTGGCCTGCAACCCACGGCCCTGCGGCGAAGCGGCGGGGATGAGCACTGTTGTCCTGAAGAAGAATTCGTGACGTGCCGTCGACGGCGAGCTTCGCCGAACTGTCGGCGGTGGCACGTAGTTCGACTGCCTCGCCCCGACGGTGAAGCGTCCGCAGGAGCAAGTCACCGCTCGCGCTGATGGACGCAACCGGCAAGCGTGCTTCGACGAGGGTGTTCGCGGCCACGATGTCGGTGTGCGACGCACTGCGAGCGACAAAGATCCCAGCCCCCGTTGCCGGGTCGATCTCGGTGGAGAACGCTGAATCCGGCCCGAGGAACTGGACGATGCCCGCCTCGTTGAGGGCGATCAACTGTTCCAGTCGCTCGGGCGGCGGACCACTGGCGATGAAGCTGAAGAACGAATGAAGCCAACCCTCGACGTCCTTGGCGACGGATTCGGCCGGGATTCTGCCGCGCCGCAACAATTCTCCGACGGTCATGTACGTCGACAGCAGCGCTGAGAAGACAGCCGCGTCGGCGCTGAAATACGGGTCCGACCTCCGCGCGACATCCGCCGAGATGTATTCGGTGATCCGGGACTGGACCTCGGCAAGCCCGTCGTAGCGCTCACCGCCGAGTGGGCGGTTCAGCCGCTCGAGATCGATACGGTCTTCCGGCTTCGGGACTGCGTTCTCGACCAGTTCCTGCAATCGAGGCGATCCCCAAGCCAGCGAGGCGAATTCGGCGTCGAACTCCTCCCAGGTGCCCACTGTCCGATCCGGGTGAGATGCAAACAGCTCGTAATAGTGGGCGCCTGCCAGTTCTTTCGACGCCAAGGGCCAGATGTCGTTTCGGAAATCCAACGGTCCGTCGCCGGGAACGAGATCAGCGGTGAAGAACCGCGGTAGCGGTGGCCGCGCGTCAGCGATCGAGTACGAAATCTTGGAATGATACGGCACTCCGCGACGAGATCCGGCATACAACAGGGGTTCCCGACCCGAGGGAGCGTAAGTGAGGACGCCGTCTTCACCGCGTTCGAAGATGCCGCCACGGCTCTCGGCGAGGAGAACCATCCAGTCGATGAAAGCCAGCCCGAGTCCGGCGATCAGAACCGGTTCGCCTTCGGGAATGACATCGGCGTCGAGATCGGCAGTGTAGCCCGGACCCACATACGTCAACCCGTGATCGGACGCGAAGCTGGTCAGCGCGGTTTCACGTGGGGCAGGCAACGCATCGGGGTGCCCTTGTGCGAGAAGGACGGTCGTCGCGTCGATGACAGCTCCGTCGTCCAGATGAACCGTCTGTGTCTCGCCGACGTTCACGATGTCGACCACGGATCGTCGATGAACTCGAACGTCGACGTGCGCTGGCGCGGAGTCGACTGCAGTCTCGAACACCCAGTTCAGGTATCGGCTCTGCAGTGACCTCGATGCAAACGACGACGGGGTGATCGTCGGAACTTCTGCTGCGATTTCTGGGAATTCGGCAAGCTCAGCCGAGCGCTCGGCGACCCATTCCGCGAGGGTCGGACCCGGCAGCACCGGGCCGATCACGGCGGTGGTCTCGTCGGTGAACATCGTGACGTCCGCGGTTGTCGAATTCATCCACAGAAGCGGCGCCTGGCTGCCTCGCCAAATACGGCCGGCGCCTGGCGGATACGGGTCGACAACGTGAATGTCGATCGGTGTGGGATCGGCGTTCACCGATTCGTGAGCGAGGATCCGCTCGAGTACGCCGGTCCCGCGGGGTCCACCGCCCACGATCACGATGACAGCTGCTGTCCCCACTGAGGTACGGGGTCGATCGCCTGGCACGAGTCCTCCATCGGACCTGGCAGAAAGCACCCGCACCTCAGCAGAGGGGGTTGCTGGAACGTCACGGAGCCAGGACTCTCGATCGCTCTGGATGGTTAGTCCAGCTTATCTTCGGAGAATCGTGAGGCAAGGAATTCCGGACATCAGATCAGCGTGAATCAAACAGTTGTCAATCACTATCTTTCGGTCTGCGTTGCAGGCAGGATCCGAGCGTGAACATCCCCGAAGCCGATTCGTGATCCGCCGACGCCGGGAGCGGTGGCTGAGATGGCGATGGTGTCGCCGTCTTCGAGAAAGGTACGGGTCTCGGAGCCCACAGCTACGGGTTCCTTGCCGCCCCACGTCAGCTCGATGAAGGCGCCGCGCTGATCTTTGTCTGGTCCGGAAATGGTTCCGGACGCGAAGAGATCGCCGGTGCTCGCTGCTGCGCCGTTGATGGTGGTGTGCGCGAGCATCTGCGCAGGCGACCAGTACATCTGGGCGTAGGGCGGCCGGGAGACGACGTGACCGTTCCATTCGACGGCCAGGTCGATGTCCAACCCCCACTTCTCTTCACCACGCAGATAGGAAAGCGGTTCGGGATCCTGCACCGGAGTGTCGATTCGGGCTGCTTCGAGAGCGAGCAAGGGTACGACCCACGGTGAGATGGAGGTCGCGAAACTCTTCCCCAGGTTCGGACCGAGGGGCACGTACTCCCACGCCTGGATGTCTCGGGCAGACCAGTCGTTCACGACGACGGCGCCGAAGACGTGCTCGGCAAATTCGTCCGGGGTGATGGAATCGCCCATCTTCGAGGGAGTTCCGACGATGAATCCCATCTCGGCTTCGATGTCGAGGCGCCGGGACGGTCCGAAGTCCGGGCTTTCCTGATCGGGTGCCTTCCGCTGTCCGCAGGGACGAACGATGTCGGTGCCGGAGACGACGACGGTGCTCGAGCGCCCGTGGTATCCGACGGGAAGATGCTTCCAGTTCGGCATCAAGGGGGCTGCGTCCGGGCGGAACAACCGCCCGAGGTTGGTTGCGTGATTCTCCGAGGCGTAGAAGTCGACGTAATCGGCCACTGCGATCGGCAAATGCATTGTCACCGAATCAACGGAAAACACTGCATTCGAGTCTATTTCGCTAGTCACGAGCTCCGTGATCCGGTTTCGCACCGATACCCACTGATCTCGTCCCTGAGCCATGAACGCGTTCAGAGTCGGTTCGGAGAAGACGGAATCACCTAGTGTCGCTGCGAGATCGACCACCGATTCGGCGACGCGCACACCGACACGCGGTAACCCTCCCGCGGGGGAGAAGACCCCATACGGCAGATTGTCGAGACCGAACAGTGAGTCGGCGGGAATGTCGATGGTCGTGACAGTCATACGAGAGTTCCTTCGGTTTTGTCGGAGCGGACGATCAACCCGAGGCCTTCCAGCTCGGTCAGAGGGTCCGAGATGCTGCAGGTACCGAACGAGAGGAATCGGCGACGCACCTCGCCGGCCTCGTCCTCGGTGAGGTCGGCCAGGGCTTGCGCGATCGATTTTCCATCGCGCTGAGACAGTGCAGCAACAATTTCCGAACGATCGGCGCCCCGCCTCGCCGCGTCGACGGCCACCATGATGTTGAGGAAGCCGTGTTGCTCGAAGCCTGTTTCCGGATCGGTGTTGCGCACGCCGTGGTGCAGTCCCGCAGTCGCCTTGAACGGGATATTGGCTCGGACAACGGATATCACCGCATCGGCGAGCTCTTCCTCGTTCGGGTACGCCTCGGCGACAATCCCGCCGGTGCGAAACTTTGCGGAATGCCCGGCAGTTTCGAGAGCTGCCAGATAGCCCGCGCGCCGATCACCTCGAGGCACCTCGACAAAAATGTCGACGTCGGGATGAGCGGCATGGACACGAGAGAGTTCCTCGAAGGCCGCATCGGCGTCCAACCCGTCAGGAATTCCCACCTCGACGGCGGCGACGTGAACACCAGGGATGGCTCGCGCGTTCGAGAGTGCGGCCACCGCATCGGATGGGCCGGCCGGCACGGTCAGACTCAGCGTCACCGGGCTGTCCGCTGAAACGTACGCAGCCAGTTCGCTCAGTCGCGGCGCGGGAAAAACGAAAGGCCCGACCAGTGCGTCGTAATCCGCCTGCAGGTAGGCGGCGTGGGCCGGAATTGCCTCGGCGAGAGGAGCATTGCCGGGTGGGAAGAGTGCTGCGTCGTCGCACAGGCCACGCAGGAGTGGGGAGATGATCGTCATTGCCGAGGCCCCCGCCCTGCCCAACTCCAGGCGTACGCTTCGTCCTCGCAGGCAAGGGCTCCCTCACCCAATTCGAGGGGCCGGAACGTATCGACCATGACGGCCAGCTCGTCGAAGAACTCGGCGCCGATGCTCCGCTCGTAGGCGCCGGGTTGTGGTCCGTGGGCGTGGCCGCCGGGATGAATAGATATCGAACCCTGTCCGATGCCGGAACCCTTGCGCGCCTCGTAGTCACCGCCGCAGTAGAACATGATCTCGTCCGAGTCGACGTTCGAGTGGTAGTACGGCACCGGGATCGACAGGGGGTGGTAGTCGACCTTGCGCGGAACGAAGTTGCAGATCACGAAGTTGTTCCCCTCGAACGCCTGGTGCGCCGGCGGCGGTTGGTGAACACGGCCCGTGATCGGCTCGTAGTCGGAGATGTTGAAGGTGTACGGGTACAGGCAGCCGTCCCAGCCGACGACATCGAAAGGGTGCGTGGGATAAACCATTCGGGTGCCGACGATGCCCGCCGACGTTCGGTGCTTGACCAGTACCTCGACGTCGGTTCCTTCGGCGATCATGGGCGCGATCGGTCCGTGCAGGTCTCGTTCACAGAACGGTGCGTTCTCGAGCAGCTGGCCGAAGCGGGAAAGATAGCGCTTGGGCGGGACGATGTGACTGTTCGCCTCGATGGCGTAGGCACGAAGTGGCTTGTCACCCTTGGGGATCCATCGATGCGTTGTGGACATCGGGATCAGTACGTAGTCACCTTCACTGGCCTCGAGTGCACCGAAGACGGTCTCGACGGTCGCCTCGCCAGATTCGATGTAGACCATCTCGTCGCCGATTGCGTTGCGATACAGGGGAGATGGCGCTGCCGCAACGACGTAGGACAATCGCACGTCGGCATTTCCGAGGATGAGACGACGGCCGGTTACCACGTCGGTCTCGTTCCAGGTGCTTTCGGGAAACAGCGTGTGGAGTTTCAGATGGCGAGGTTTGAGGGGATGGTTGGGGGTTGTGCTCTGATCGCGCAGTTCCCAGACCGTTGCGTCGACGATGGCCGACGGGATCTCGCGGTGGTACAGCAACGAAGAATCCGAGGAGAAACCTTCCTCTCCCATCAGTTCTTCGTAGTAGAGGTTGCCGGACTCGTCACGGTGTTGGGTGTGACGCTTCGGTGGGATGTTGCCGAGTTGTCGATAGAACGCCATGACGGGGCTCCTTCTGTGCTGTTCTGCCTGGCTCACCTCCACCAGATAGTAAACACATTAACTAAAATGATGTGATGAGCGCAACCCTCCAAGGGGGTTGGGGTCTATGTCAGTTACGTCCGCGTACGTCGAACTGGCTGCGGTTGGTGATCAGTTTGTCCAGGAGCATGACAAGAATTCGCTGTTCGGCCTCGCTCAGGACGCTTACCCAGGCGTGTTCGCGTTCGTTCTGCTCGCGAAAGGCTTCGACCATGGCTTCTCGGCCCTTGTCGGTCAGGTACAGCTGGACGGAACGGCCGTCGTTCTCGGTGGGCCGACGATCGATCAATCCGTCTGCCAGCAGCGACTTGGACAGATTGGAGACCGCTGCCCTACTCATGCCGGTGAGCTCGGCGGCAGCCTTCGGCTCGATCGGACCGGCCAGCCAGGTGACGAACAACAGCCTGAAGGAGGACCATGACCAGCCGCGAGGGCGGTGGATCGACGACTCGAGATCGTAGGTGACCACGTTGGAAGCCCGATTGAGTGTCAGTAGTACCTCGGTGGCCAGCTGGTCGCGAAAGCCGTGTTCGGTGGCCAGTCGCTTGTTGGCCAGTTCGATGAACGACCAGAAGTTCAGCACGCCGACGGTTGGCTGGTCATCGGTTGTCCGGTCAGTCATGGACTAACCCTAGCGCGATCTGCAGTTGATTAATCCGTGTATTAGATCTCGGGGTTACGATGAAACTTCGCAACCCGGCACTGCGGTCAGGATTCTGAACTATCGTGACGCGCGTGACTGCGCGCAGCGACGAGTTTCCCTTGGACGTCGACCTCATGTCGGTGGGGCAACTCGAGCGGAGAGGACGACTGACCACGGCGGTGGTCGAGATGCTGGCCGAGATGCCGTCGGATCGAATCCAGATGAAAGACGTCTCGGAGCGTTCATGCGTCGCACTCGGAACGCTGTATCGCTACTTTCCGACCAAACAGCAACTTCTGGCTGCGGCGATGACGGCGTGGAGCGGTCTCGAATCGGTCCGTCGTCCTGAGAAGTTGCGGGCAGACGGTGGCGAGAACAACGCGTACGAGCGGGTTCTGGCACTTCATCGCCGCGAGATGAAGGCATTCGAGCGTAGGCCCTACTTCGCTCGGTT
Source organism: Rhodococcus sp. OAS809 (assembly GCF_040546695.1). Lineage (NCBI taxonomy): Bacteria > Bacillati > Actinomycetota > Actinomycetes > Mycobacteriales > Nocardiaceae > Rhodococcus > Rhodococcus sp. OAS809. The sequence continues at coordinate 5,466,218 of NZ_JBEPOI010000002.1, forward strand.
GGAGATCGAACTCCATTCGTCCTCGGATCAGTTCGTGATCGAGTCGTTGGATCTGCGCGCAGCGGCACATCGGAGAATGCTGTTCGAGTTGATGGACGGCGTCCCGGCCGAGACGGCGAGGGTTGCGGCCGTGGCAATAGGCGGGACGATGTTGACGGCCCTTGCGCTGTGGACCAGTGGCCGGATCGGATTCGCAGAGGCCCAGCGGAACGTCGAAGACGTCATCGGACTGGTAATTCGCTGAACGGTTGCAACCTAGAATTCAGTTCTTGTTTCTGCTGTCATGAACGCGAATTATCGCTTCGGCTTTGTGAAAACGAAGACGCAGGACGAGACCTTACCTAGAATTCACTTACAAATATGTCGGGGTGTCCGATCCAGGGATCGACGTATCCGTGAACTGTGAAAGTGAGTCGCAATGAAGCGCTCGTACCGAGTCCGCGCTCGAATCTGGATGGTTGTCCTGGCGTCGGCGACGCTGGTGGTGACGGGGTGCGCCGGTAGCAGCCAAGGTACGACCACGGATGCATCGGACGTGACGGTCGGAGTTGTCGGTGACCAGAACAACGGGGGAGAGCCGCGATCGGGTGGCACCGTGTCGTTTGCCACCTACAACGGGATCAGCAGTCTCGATCCGGCTGACCGTCAGGACGGCGGCGCTACCGGTGGTAGCGAAATGGCAGCCATCTACGACCTTCTCATGCGCTTCGATACGTCGGCGGGCGAGTATGTTCCCTACTTGGCTCAGTCGTTGTCGGCCAACGGCGACAACACGGTGTGGACACTGAAATTGCGCGACGGCGTCACATTCAGCGACGGCACTCCGATGGACAGTGCGGCAGTCCTGTGGAGCATCGATCACTATCTGCAGAAGAAGGGAACTCACGCGCTGGTGTGGAAGACCGCTGTGCGCGAGACGAATTCACCGGATCCGAGTACGGTCGTCTTTACATTGGCGCAGCCGTGGGACGAGTTCCCGATCATGTTCACCACCGGTCCCGGCATGATCGTCGCGCCCTCGTCGATGGCTACCGGCACGTTCACCCCGATCGGGGCAGGCCCGTTCACCGTCGAGAAGTTTGCCTCCCAGGACGAATTGGTGCTCGCTGCCCGTCCGACGTACTGGGACGGGGCGCCGTACCTCGAGAAGTTGCGCTTTCCGGCAATCGTCAACGAGAAGAGCAAACTGGAAGGATTGCACACCGACGGAATCCAGGTTGCCTATCTGAAGTCTCCCGACTTCATTCACGAGGCTTTCGAAGCCGGTGATCCCGGATTTGTGTACTCGGCCAGCATGGCCGGAGTTCTGGCAATCAATCAGCGCGACGATCGGGCAGCGAAGGACGAGCGCGTGCGTAAGGCGATTGTCGCTGCGGTGGACCCGAATACGTTCAACGAGCGAGTTCAGGGCGGCTTCGGCGAACCCGGCACCGACATGTTCGCGTCGTGGTCGCAGTGGCACGGATCGGTGGCCGGGAACGGCTTCGACCCCGAGGCGGCCAAGAAGTATCTCGCCGAGGCGAAGGCGGACGGTTACGACGGAAAACTGACGTACGTCGGGATGAACGATCCGGCGACGCAGCGCAGCGCACTGACGTTTCAGTCGCTCTTGCAGGCAGTGGGTTTCACGGTCGACATCACCTACGCAACCAGCATCAACGATCTGATTTCCATGCTGTACGCAAAGCATGACTACGACGTGTCCTACTTCGCGTTCAACGTGCTGGAAGAGTCACCGTTCGTGCGTATGTACGGCAACCTGTTCAGCGAATCGCCGTCGAACATTCTCGGTTACAAGAACGCTCGGATGGACGAGTTGCTCGGCAAGCTGCAAACGGCGTCGGGCGAGGATGAGCGGCGAGCCGTCATCGACGATATTCAGACCGTGGTCAACGAGACGGCGCCGATGGCCGTGGTCAACTCCGGCAAGGTCTTCATCCCGTGGCGCGAGAACGTGCACGGAGTGACCCCGAGTGCGGACGGGATTCTGCTCTTCGGCAATACGTGGTTGAGCTGACCCCCGTGCGCCTTTTTGGTAGTGCCCACTACCAAAAAGGCGCACAGGGGCTTTGCCCCTATAGCTCCGCTCGTACCAACTTCGCGGCTTCGACGAGGTTACGCAGTGACGCCTCGACCTCGACGGAACCGCGGGTCTTCAAACCGCAGTCCGGGTTGACCCACAACCGCTCGACAGGAACAGCTTTGAGTGCCTCACGCAGGGATTCGGCAATCTCGTCGACGCTCGGCACCCGCGGCGAGTGGATGTCGTAGACACCCGGGCCGACGCCGAGGTCGAACCCGACCGAACTGAGATCGTCGAGGACCTCCATGTGTGAGCGCGCCGCCTCGATGGACGTGACGTCCGCGTCGAGGCCGGCGATGGCGCCGATCACCGCTCCGAACTCGGAGTAGCACAGGTGCGTGTGGATCGCGGTGGAATCCGCGACGCCCGAGGTAGCCAACCGGAAGGCGCCGACCGACCAGTCCAGGTAGGCACGCTGATCCTCGGCGCGCAGTGGGAGTAGTTCTCGTAGAGCCGGTTCGTCAACCTGGATGATTCCGATTCCGGCGGCCTGCAGGTCGACGGTCTCGTCTCGAATGGCCAGTGCGACTTGATTTGCCGAGTCGACGAGGGGTTGGTCGTCGCGGACGAACGACCAGGCCAGAATGGTGACGGGTCCGGTGAGCATGCCCTTGACCGGCTTGTCGGTCAGGGACTGCGCGTACGTGATCCAGTCGACGGTCATCTGTTTCGGGCGGGAGACGTCGCCGTACAGAATCGGCGGACGCACGCAGCGGGTGCCGTACGACTGGACCCAACCGTTGGCGGTGGCGAAGAATCCGTCCAACTGCTCCGCGAAGTACTGGACCATGTCGTTGCGTTCCGGCTCACCGTGAACAAGAACGTCCAGGTCCAGCTTTTCCTGGAGCGCAACAACTTCGGAAATTTCGGCGCGCATACGGTTGACGTACTCGGCTTCGTCGATCTCGCCCTTGCGCAGTGCTGCGCGAGCGATGCGGATCTTCGAGGTTTGCGGGTACGAACCGATTGTCGTCGTGGGCAGCGGCGGCAGAGAAAGCAGTTCGTCCTGGGCAGCGCGACGTTCGGCGGCGGGCGCGCGACCGGTCGCCGAGTTCAGCACGGCGGCCAGGCGTCCCCGAACACTCGCATCATTGAGTCTGCGATCGTCCTTGCGGGTCGACGCGGCCGCTCGTGCCAGAGCGAACTCGTCTTCCACCGACTCCCGGCCCTGTGTGAGAGCGGTTGCGAGAGTTACTACTTCCTTGACCTTCTCGGTGCCGAACGCGAGCCACGAGCGCAGGGCCTTGTCGACATCGGCTTCTGCGTCGAGAGTGTACGGAACGTGCAGCAGGGAGCACGATGTGGAGACGGCAAGATTATCCACGCTGCCCAACAGAGCACCCAACGTGCTCAGTGCCGAATCCAGATCCGACCGCCAGATGTTTCGTCCGTCGACCACGCCGGCGACGACCAGTTTGCGGGCGAGTTCGGGGACGGAGCCGATCGAATCCTGACCGGCCACCAGGTCGACGGCAAATCCTTCGACGCCGGTGGACGCAAGCGCGGGCAGCGCCTCACGCAGCGAACCGAAGTACGACGCCAACAGGATCGACGGCCGCTCGGACAGCGCTGAAAGCTGTTCGTACGCAGCGCGTGCCGCTTCGATTTCCTCGTCGGTGCGATCGCCCACGAGGGCCGGTTCGTCGAGCTGAACCCAGCTCGCACCGGCCTTCGCGAGCCGACCGAGTAGATCCGCGTAGAGGGGGAGTAGTTCTTCGAGTCGCGAGAGCAGCGGCTCGTCGGTGCCGACAGCCTTCGAGAGCAGCAGGAAGGTGACCGGTCCGATGACGACCGGGCGGGCTGCAATGCCGTCGGAAAGTGCTTCTGCCAGTTCGGACAAGACCTTGGACGGGTCGAGTGCGAACGTGGTGGACGGCGAGATCTCCGGCACCAGGTAGTGGTAGTTGGTGTCGAACCACTTCGTCATTTCGAGCGGCGCGATGGTGTCCGTCCCACGGGCAGCGGCAAAGTAGCGGTCCAACGGATCGGCGACCGACGCGACGCGGTCGGGCAGCGCGCCGAGAAGAACTGCGGTGTCGAGCATCTGGTCGTAGAAGGAGAAGGTATTGACCGGGACGGAGTCGAGGCCCAGGTCACGGAGGTCGGCCAAGCCCTGCCGACGGAGGTCACGGGCGACAGCCTGCAGGGCGTCGGCGTCGATGCGCCCTGCCCAGTAGCTTTCGGTTGCCCGCTTGAGTTCTCGATGAGGACCGATGCGCGGTGAGCCCAGCACGGTCGAAGTGAATGTTGTTGTCACGGAGTTTCTCCAGATTGCCAATGCACTGATGGCCACTGCCGGCAGACGGGTACACCTCACGAGACCCCGAGTTTCAGCGGGCAGCACTGCCCGCACCGCACACGAGGTCCGATGGAGATCTACACGCCCATTCCACGAGGCGGTGGACCGTCGGGCACGGCGTGCCCGACACAGTCGGCAGGTCTTCGGACTCGCGGGCACTCGATCGAGTTGGATCGAACCTACTGGCCGTCGCTTCCCAGGCGGATGCCCAGTGCACATGAACGGCGGTCGTTCCTGCTTACCGCTGCGGGACAGTCCCGGATTTTCACCGGGTTCCCTCTCACCCCGACAGCTTGCGCTGACGGAGCTTCGACGCCGGGACCGGTCTTCGGGGCTCCTCATGACCGTGCCGGGCGAACCAGCTGCATCGACCAGCATAAGGCCAACCCTCCCTGAGCAGTCAAGGAGAGTCGGCGAAGGGCGCTATGCGCGTGACATGTAGGAATTCGAGTCCGGTGGTACGCGCGGAAGATTTTCGGAGGAACGTAGATTCTCCGCCATTTCGACAAGCAGATCCTGTGAAGACGGTGAGAGGTCGACGACACGGGAGGTGAGGTTCCGCAGGCGCACGTTGTGCAGCTGTTCGAGGAGGGAGAGGTCTGCCTCGCCACCTGAGATCGCGGGCGGAGTGTGATCGGACGGGGCGTAGAAGTAGTCCGGATGGACCTTGAAGAAGTGGGCGAGGGCGGCAACCACTTCGGGTGACGGATTGGTTCGGACGCCGGTGCGCAGTTGCGACAGGTACGGCGTCGAGATGCGGCAGCCGAACTCGGTCATGCCGCGAACGACCATCGCGTTGGTGACGTGAAAGTCGGCAGTCTCGAACAGCGAGTTCAAGCGATCGTTGAACTGGTTCGACATGAGACGTCCCTTCCCCCGCTACGCACAGGCTCCGTCGGTTCAATTAACTGCATCATAGCCAGGTATCGAACGATTAGCTGTTTCGGATTCTCGCGAAGCGGTCGTTTGCAGGGAAAATCCCTAGGGTAGAAGGTCCCTACTTTGAGTGATCTGGACAAATCGCCATCACGAATCGAACGGCGAACTATTTGCCGGGGAAGGCGATTCCAGACGCGCGGATCAGAGCCAGCCGTTCGACTCGGCGATTCTGACGGCTTCCGCGCGCGTCGACGCACCCGTCTTACCCATCGCGGATGACAGATGATTTCGAACTGTCCCTGCGGACAAGAAGAGCGCCCCTGCGATGGCTGCCACGGGTGCGCCGTCGTGAGCGGCGCGCAGTACTTGGGTCTCACGCTCCGTCAGGGGCGACTCGCCGCTGACGAGGCTGTCGGCCGCAAGGGTGGGATCGACGACGCGCAGTCCGGCGTGGACACGCCTGACCGCGTCGGCAAGCTGCCTGGCGGGGGTGTCCTTGACGACGAACCCGCCGGCCCCGGCGTGCAGGGCTTTACGAAGAAATCCGGGACGGCCGAACGTGGTGACGATCAGAACCCGGGTGTCGGGTGCTGCCTCGCGGAGGGCCGCCGTCGCGGCGATTCCGTCCATGCCGGGCATCTCGACGTCCAGAAGCGCGACGTCCGGGCGGTGTTCGAGAACGGCGGACACCACCTCGTCGCCGCGACCGACCTCGGCCACCACGGACAGGTCGGATTCCAGATCGAGCAGCGCGGCCAAAGCTCCTCGCACGAGCGCCTGATCGTCCGCCAAGAGCAGCCGTATGGTTGCTCGATCGCCCTGGCTGTTCACTCTGTCTCCTGTTCGACTACCTGAAGTGCAAACCCCTGCGGCTGGGGATGAGTGATGATCACTCGTGCGCCCGACGCTCCGGCGCGCTCGCGCAATCCGATCAGACCGTTTCCGGAAGACGTCGACTCGGCCCCTCGTCCGTCGTCGACGACCGACGCACTATTTTCGTCGACCGTGATCCGGCAGTGGGTCGCACCGCTGTGTCGAACGACGTTGGTGACGCCCTCACGGATCGTCCATGCAAAGAGTTCCCGAAGACGCGTGGGAACCATGTCGGTGCTGCTCGGCACGTCGTCTTCGATACCAGCCGCACGCAATGCCTCTCGCGCTCGGGCTATCTCGACGGGAAGAGAAATCCCACGAAATCCTTCGACGGCCGAGCGCACGTCCGCCAGCGCGTCTCGAGAGAGCCTTTCGAGGTCGTCGAGTTCGTTGCGCGCACGTTCGATATCGACATCGAGTAGGCGATTGGCCAGTTCGGCTTTGATCGTGATGACGGTCAGCGAGTGCCCGAGGATGTCGTGCAGATCCCGCGCCATCCTCGTTCGCTCCTCCATGATTGCCCGCTGCTCCTGCTCTTCGCGTTCGTGGAGTATGGCGAAGTTGCGGCTGATCAGGGACATGATTCCCCAGGTCGCGAACGCGGCCGCGCAGACTCCGAGTGAGAGTCCGGAGTAGTTCCCCCATCCGGACGAGAGGCTGACTATCTCCACGGAGGCCGCGAACACCAAGGCGAGAATGCCGCCGGCGACGGTCGGCAACAGTGTCACCGCTGTCACCGCGAGGTACGGTGCTGCTGCCAAACCTGTCGGCCCGACGCTCACGATCATCACGGCGGCCAACGCGGTCAAGGCGGCCAAAGCCAGTGCAGCTTCGCGAATCGTCGGCCGAGTCATTGTCATTCGACGCCGCTGCTGCGTTGTGGCGAACGTGTAGAGATAGAGCGCACTGAAGGCGACCGTCGCGAGAATCCCTGTCCAGCCGCGCAGTTCGTCGCGCAGATTCCATCCCTCGATCAGCGGCCCGCCGAGAAATACCATCCAGACCGCCGCGAAGAGAACGCCGAAACGATTCCGCCGCGGGAGCGCGACGGAATCTTCTCGGTCAGTCGTTTGCGACAACTACACACGCTCCGTATCTCGTTGGAACCGCCAGATCGCTCCGCCGGCGAAGATGGCGAACCACACCAGGATATTGACGATCCAGGTCCAGTGAATGCTATTGCCCGTCAACGGTGCGTGGGCGAGGGCGTTGATGCCGAACATCGGGGTGAACTGTGCGATGGTCGCCCATACGGAACCGTCGGTGAGTGGTACGAAGAGTCCGCCGCCGAATGCGAGCAGAGCCAGTCCCGGTCCGAGCAACTGCATGACGTTCTCACTGGGGAGTAGGTACCCCATGAACAGGCCGAAGGCCGCGAAGATCGACGATCCCAGCCAGGCGATCAATGCCGTTGTGAACCAGAGTGATCCGTCCATCTGCGCCGAGGTGAACGCGCCGACGACGTAGACCACGAGAATCGAGACGAGACCGAGCAGCATCGCCATGATCAGTTTGACGGCGATGTAGGCGACCGGGGTCAGGGGAGTCAGCCGAAGTTGTCGGCTCCACCCGGACGCTCGTTCGATCGAGACCATCGCGCCGCCGCTGGTGGTGGCCAGCATCGCGCCGTACAGGGCCATGCTGATCATGATGTACGCGGCGACATTGCCGTGCCCGATCCCGTGGTCGTCGTCGCCTTGACCGAGACCGAAGACGAGGAAGAAGACAACCGGCATGACGAGCGTGAAGATCATCGTGCGCCGGTTGCGAGTCAGGCGATGAAATTCCAGTCGCAGTAGCGTCGTGTTGAATCCGCCGAGAGGTACGACGGTTCGCTCGGCTCCGTAGGTATTCGCTTCGGTTGCAGTGGTCATCACTTCTGTCCTTCGGAGTTGTTCGACGTGAGTGCGATGAATGCGTCTTCGAGGCCACGCGAGACGATTTCGAGATCGCGAGCCTGGGTATTGGTCAACAGGAACCGTGCAACGGCATCGGTGTCACCCGAGTGCACGAGCAGTGACTCACCGCGCACCTCGACGGCGTCGGAGTTCGGTATGGCTCGCAGGAGTTCGTCGGTGATGCCTGGAACAGTCGCGCGCAGGGTGCGTCCGGACGCCATCGCCTTGACCTCGGCGGTGGTCCCGTCTGCGACCACGGTGCCTTGCCTGACCAGGATGATGCGGTCGGCGTAGACATCGGCCTCTTCGAGGTAGTGCGTCGCAAAAAGCACAGTGCGACCGTGATCTGCGTCGGCGCGGATGGCGGACCAAAAGTCCCGACGCCCTTCGACGTCCATGCCGGTGGTGGGCTCGTCGAGAATGAGCAATTGCGGGTTCGACAGCAACGCCATCGCAAATCGCAACCGCTGTTGTTGTCCGCCTGAGCATTTGCTGACCAGGCGATCGGAGATGTCGAGGATTCCGGCTCTCCCCAGCACTTCGTCGACCGGACGGGATTGGGAGTACAGGCTGGCGGTCAGCTGCACAGTCTCGGCAACCGTCAGCTCTTTCAGTAGTCCGCCGGTCTGCATGACTGCCGAGACGAGTCCGCGGGCAATCGCCGATCGAGGTGACATTCCGAAGACGCTCACCTCGCCTGACGTCGGCCGGGACAGGCCGAGGATCATGTCGATGGTTGTCGTCTTGCCTGCGCCGTTCGGGCCGAGGAACGCGACGATCTCGCCGGGGCGGATGCTCAGGTCGATACCTTTGACGGCGTCGACGGTTCCGAAACTCTTGCGAAGTCCGGTCAACCGGACGGCGTCGTGTGCCGATCCTTCAGTGAGTGTGTGCAGTGCCTGTGGTGAATGCCGTGCCTGTGTTGAGGTCATACATAGAATCTGCTCGCTTCGAGGTCGTGATCCCTCGTCCGTCCGTCATTCTTCTGCCATGACATTTGTCATCGGGTCGGCCGGTATCTGTTTCGGTGCAACCTGACCGAGGCGCGCGAGGACCAACCCCGCGATGATTGCTGCGCCACCTACAGCTTGGAGTGCGGTGACGGATTCCCCGACCAGGATCCACGCGGCGACGACCGCGCACAGCACTTCGGTCAGCGCTACCAGAGACCCGATTGTCGGCCCCAGCAGCGTGATCGCGGCGATGCCGGTGAGATAGGCAATGACAGTGCTGACCAGGACCAGGACCACCACCGGCAGCCACACGTTCACCGAATGGTCTGCCACGACGGCGTTCGAGGCCGAGAACTGGAGGGGGAGGACGCCTACGAGTCCGAGCGCGCCGATGACCACTGCACTGACCGTGAGCCCCGATGCCGCGAGAACAACAGGATGGAGATCACCGTCCGCACGTTCGGAAATGACGAAATAGACTGCAAGGCATGCCGCGGCGGCCAGTCCCCAGGCGACTCCGACGGCACTGATCTCTGCCGATCCGAAGACGTCGATCACCACGGCGGCGCCGATCAAGGCCACCGCCGCACCGAGAAGCGTCTGCACGCTCGGACGTGCGCCCTTGGTTATCCACACCCACCCGATGACGATGATCGGTGCAAGGTACTCGAGAAGCAATGCGACGCCGACCGAAAGATGTTGCACGGCATTGAAGAAGCACAGTTGAACGCCCGAGATCGCGAACACCCCGTACAGCAGTACCGTTCGCGTGTGGGTGCTCACCTGTCGTAGGCGAGGCCATTGGGTGGCTACGGCGATCACCATCATCACCAGTGCGCCGCCGGCAACGCGCGCGAACACTGCGCCGCCGGGGGACCACCCTGATTCGATGAGAGATTTCGCGAACGGGCCCGATACGCCGAACGTTGCCGCGGACAGCAGAGCGAAGATCAAGCCGTTGCGAGAGTTCACGTCGTCACCCGTCAGGAGTAAAAGCGATTACGATGCTGACATTAGGTTGATACGGCTCAGGAGTCAAAGTGCATTTTGCTGGTGACACGGAATCGGCGCTCGTCTTCGCCGCGTCGTTGGTCAACACGGCCCGCGGCGGGGCCGAACTGCTTCCGGATCAAGAGGAGCTGACACGGTTTCTCGACGCGGATCGCTGGACCGGCAGGCGGGACGGCACACCGGAGGAATTGACGGCGGTTCGTGCGCTGCGTCCACGACTGCGAAAGTTCTGGGAAGCCGCGGGAGTGGACGACGCCGTCGAGGTGGTGAACACACTGCTACTCGAATCGGGCGCGAGGCCTCGGCTCACCAGGCACGACGACCTCGGCTGGCACCTGCACGTCACCGCTGACGATTCGCCACTGGTGGACCGGATGGCCGCAGAAGCGGCGATGGGTGTGCTCGATCTGATCCGAACCGACGAATTCTCGAGGTTGCGATGGTGTGAGGCCCCGGACTGCGAAGCGGTCTTCGTGGATTTGTCGCGCAATCGTTCGAAGCGATACTGCGACACCGGAAACTGTGGGAACAGGGCGCACGTCGCCGCCTATCGTGCCCGTAAATCCGGGGCGTGACCAAGCGGCGTTCGGAGGGATAGAACCAGGCTGAGTGAATACCTTGTCGGGAGCCAGGATCGGTCTAGCGTTGTGAATTCGGAACAGATTTCGCGAAGCCAGGAGGATGGTCGGTGGCCGATCGTAGGCGTCCACTCAAGACGGTGACCGGTGTCAGCGGGGCGGTGAGTATCTACGACGCAGCGATCGATCCGACGACGTCGACGGTCGCGTCCGCGATCGACGTCGCAAAGACGGCCGAGGCGAACAAGATCGACGGACTGTTTGCCGCCGACCTGCTGAGTTTCGGCGCGCAGGGCGCGATCGGTGCGCAGGAGCCGTTGATCTTCCTTGCCGCGCTGAGTGCGGTCACCACCCATGTGGGGCTCATCGCCACCGTCACGACGACGTTTCATCACCCATTCAACCTGGCACGGTTGTTCGGCACCCTGGACCACGTCAGCAATGGTCGAGCCGCATGGAATGCCGTCACTTCCTCACTCGGAGAAGAGAACTACAGCGACCTGGACCTGCCGAGTCCGGAGGAGCGGTACGCCCGAGCGGCCGAATCGCTCGAGGTGGTCAACGCGCTCTTCGACAGCTGGAAGCCCGGCGCCTTGATCCGGGGAGAGGGCTCTGCGGTGCTAGATCCGTCGAGGGTGGTCCCCATCGAGCACCGAGGCAAGTACTTCACCGTACAGGGGCCGTTGAACATTCCATCCCTGCCGCAGCGTCGTCCGGTCCAATTCCAGGCAGGCCAATCTGCCGGGGGTATCGAACTGGGTGCTCGCTTCGCGGAGGTCGTATTCACTTCTCTCGCAACCTTCGAGGACGCGGTCACCTACACGAAGACGATCCGCGCCAGGGCGGCAGAGTTGGGGCGTGGGGACGAACTGCCACTGATTTTCAGCTCGTTCCACGCAACGTACGGCGCTACCGAAGCCGAAGTCGAACGATTGGTCAGAGAAGCCGAGGAATCGACGGACTTCGACGCCGGACGCACCAGGCTTGCCGATATGTTCGGCGGCGGCGTGGATTTCTCGGAATTGCCGCTGGATCGGCCGATCCCGGAGTCGTTGTTGCCGGACCCGTCGTCGGTGAATCGACGGCGGGGCCGGGTCGAGATCTTCGGCAAGCTCGCATCACAAGGAAAGACTCTGCGTGAGTTGATCATCGCGTCCAAGGACACCGGCCACTGGGCAGCGGCGGGCACCCCGGAACAGCTCGCGGACGCGATCGAGGAACGATACGACGCGGGCGTACTCGACGTCATCACGCTCGGTGACCTTGCGGATCCGCGTACACGCGATTTCGTCACGAACGGGCTGCTGCCGGAGCTGCGCAAGCGCGGAATCGTGGGATCCGACTACGTCGGCGATACCTTTCGCGAGAACCTCGAGTTGCCACCGCTGCCACCGGTTTCCGGTGTCTAGTTGTTGGAAGCGAGTGAGCGCATGAAGAACATGAGGTTGGCCGGTCTTTCCGCGAGGCGACGCATGAAGTAGCCGTACCACTGGCTGCCGTAGGGAACGTAGACCCGCAGGTGATTGCCTTCGGCTACCAATCTGCGTTGTTCGCCGTCGCGGATGCCGAAGAGCATCTGGAACTCGAAATCCGCGGCTGTCCGCTCGGTCAGTGTGGCGAGTCCGAGGGCGGCGTCGATCATGGTGGGATCGTGGGAGGCCACCATCGGGTATCCGTCACCTTCCATCAAGACCTTCAGGCAACGCACGTACGACGCGTCGACTTCGGCGGCCTTTTGGAACGCGACGCCGGCCGGTTCCTTGTATGCACCCTTGCACAGCCGAATTCGTGAACCTGATCCGGAGAAGTGCCGGCAGTCGGCCTCGGTGCGGTGTAGGTACGCCTGCAGGACCGTGCCGAGCGTCGGGAAGTCGCGGCGCAACTCTTCGACGATGGACAGTGTCGAGTCGGTGGTGGTGTGATCCTCCGCATCGACGGTGACCCACGCGCCCACTTCGTCTGCCGCTGTGACGATTCGGTGAGCGTTCGCCAGGGCGATCTTCTCGCCGTCACCGGGAAGTGACTGCCCCAACGCGGAGAGCTTGAGCGAAACCTCCAGGGAGTGTTGCGTCCCGGCAATCTCGGAAAGCGTTGCGTACGAGCGGAGAAGGGAGAGATAGGCGTCGACGGTAGCTGTTGCCTGAGCCGGATCGGTGGTGTCCTCGCCGAGGTAGTCGACCGTCACGAACCGGCCACTGGTGAGGATGTTGCGCACCGCTGACATCGCTGCGGGTTCCGCGTCCCCGGCGACGAACCTGTCTACAAGCTTGCGGGTCAAGGTCATCCCGGAGACTGTCTTCTCCAGTCGCGACGAGCGTGCCGCCGCGAGGAGTACCGGGCGCAGTGGGTTGCTCAGCGAGACGGCACTCATCAACGGTTCTCGCTCTCGGCTGGATCGACGTCCTGGTGGGGGTAACGATGATCGGTGGGAGGAACGAAGGTTTCCTTGACGGTGCGTGTCGACGCCCAACGGAGCAGATTCTGCGGCGAACCGGCCTTGTCGTTGGTACCGGAAGCCCGCGCACCTCCGAAGGGTTGTTGTCCGACTACCGCTCCCGTCGGCTTGTCGTTGACGTAGAAGTTTCCGGCGGCGAACCGCAGACCATGATGAGCTTGATCGACGGCCGCACGGTCGGTGGCGATCACGGCGCCGGTCAGGGCGTAAGCGGATCCGCTGTCGACGCGCGCGAGGATGTCGGCGTAGGCATTCGGTGCGGAGTCGTCGTAGACGTGAAGCGAAAGGATGGGACCGAAGTACTCGGTGCTGAAGGCTTCGTCGCTCGGGTCGTCACCGAGTAGGACCGTCGGTGAGATGAAGAATCCTTCACGGTCGTCGTAGTCGCCGCCTGCTGCGATGGTGAGGCTGCTGGTCGACTTGGCGCGGACGATCGCGGCGGCGTTTCGGTCGAACGAACGTTGGTCGATGACGGCGCCGCCGAAGTTCGTCAGGTCGGTGACGTCTCCGTACTTCAGCGTCGACACAGTGTCGATGAACGTGTCGCCCATCTTGGCCCACACCGACTTCGGGATGAACGCCCGTGATGCGGCCGAACATTTCTGGCCCTGGTAGTCGAAGGCCCCGCGAATCAATGCCGTCGTGAGTACGTCCGGGTCAGCGGAACTGTGTGCGAGTACAAAATCCTTGCCGCCGGTTTCGCCGACGAGACGCGGATACGTCCGGTAGTTCGAGATGTTGGCTCCGACCTCACGCCACAAACGCTGGAACGTTGCGGTGGATCCGGTGAAGTGGATACCCGCCAGTCGGGGGTCGGCAAGCGCGACCTCGGACACCAAGGGGCCGTCGCCGAGAACAAGATTGATCACCCCGGGCGGGAGGCCGGCAGCTTCGAGTAGTTGCATTGTCAGGTACGCCGCGACGGCCTGCGTGGGTGACGGCTTCCAGATCACGGTGTTGCCCATCAGGGCCGGTGCTGTGGGGAGATTTCCGGCGATGGCGGTGAAATTGAAGGGAGTGATCGCGTAGACGAAACCTTCGAGTGGACGATATTCGACGCGATTCCACACTCCCGGAGCGGAAACGGGTTGGTCGGCGAGTATCTGACGTGCGAACGCGACGTTGAAACGCCAGAAGTCGATCAGTTCGCAGGGCGCGTCGATCTCGGCCTGGTATGCGGTCTTCGACTGGCCGAGCATTGTTGCGGCGGCGATGGTTTTCGCGCCACGGGCCGGAAAGTAGATCGGCGGCGCGGAGGAAGACCGCAGCGCGGTCGTCGAACGAGAGGTCGCGCCAGGTCGGGGCGGCGAGTGTAGCGGCGTCGATGGCATCACGAACATCCGAGTGCGTTGCGCCCGCAAACGATCCGATGACCGAGCTGTGACGGTGTGGTTGAACTACGTTCTGTCGCTTACCTCCCGCAGTTCGGTGGATGCCGCCGATGACCTGCCTGATGTCGGTCGGCGATTCGGCCAGTTCGGTCAGTTTCGTACGGAGGCGCGATCGTTCCGGGCTTCCCGGCGCGTAATTGTTCACCGGTTCGTTGGCTGGGTGGGGGACATTGGTAACGGCGTCCATGACGATCCTTCGGCAGACTCAGGAGTGGGCAGTTGTCGTGTCGTGAACCAGTCAAGTCGAAAGACGTCGGCGAGTAATCCGCTGAGCGGCCAAACATCGGTGTCCGTGTTTGTCCGATCGGCTGAACCGTTTTCGCAGGAAAATGCACTATTCTCGAAGTTGAGGCGTTGCGACGGTCCGGAGAGTGGGTGGTACGTGTCTATCCGTGGGGTCAGGCTCGACGCGGTCCTTCGGGCGCTGGGCGGAGCTTTTGTCGAGCTCGTCCTCGCGCCGTCAGGTGATGACGTCTTTGTCGACTCCGTGGTGTTCGCAGAGGTCGGGGACCTCACGCGCCCCAGAACCGCGGCCGTCGAATCCTCTGAGCTCTGGCTCGCTGTCGGTATCGGCGCAGCCGAATTGGCGGCCTGGCTGAACCGCCTCGATCAGAAGGGATCAGCGCCTCGGGCCGTCATGTCGAAGGAGGCCTCGGACACGTCGGTGCGTGCGGCGGCACAGCGCGCCGGGATCGCCTTGATAGCGGTCCATCCGGATGCTCGTTGGGATCGATTGTTCACGACCATCCGGGGCGTGCTCGATCATTCGGTGTCCCGACAGGATTCGGACGACATCGTATTCGGTAGTGACACAGACTTGTTCGAGCTGGCGCAGAACGTCGCCGCAATCACGCGGGGGATGGTCAGCATCGAGGACGAGCATTCCCACGTCTTGGCCTATTCGGCATCGGGAGATGCTGCGGACGAGCTACGTCGGCAATCAATCCTCGGCCGCGAAGGACCTCGCGAATACCTCAGAAAGCTACAGGAGTGGGGCGTCTTCGAGAGCCTGCGGCGAAGCGACGACGTAGTGGAGGTGCCCGCTCACGACGACCTTGCGATCAGGCGACGGTTGGTGGTTCCGATTCGGAGAATATCCGACAATGTCAAGGGGGAGAGCGGTTTCAGCTCTGATCTTCTCGGCACGATCTGGGTGCAGGAAGGCCCGGTTCCCATTGCCGGCGATGCCGACAGCGTGCTCCGCGGTGCCGCGGCCGTTGCTGCTCGGCTGATTTCGCGCATCCGAGACGCGCCGAGTAACGAGGCGATACAGATTCAGCGGTTGCTCGGGGTTCGCGGCGGCGGTGTCGACGTTCCTTCGCTCGCGGCCTCGTTGACCATCCCGATGTCCGGACCGGCGATGGTGGTCGGAGTGGCGAGTATCGGAAACGGTGGGCTGCCGTCTTCGGGCGAACTCGTGTCGTCTTTGCGACTGCACGCCAGCGCCTTTCAGCGTGAATCGCTGGTGAGTGCCGTCGGCACCCGGATCTATGTGCTGTTTCCGCGAACCCAATCCGTGAAATCCACAGTCTCGTGGACCCGCGAAGTTGTCGCGCGTTTGGACAAGGTGTCGCCTTCGGGGCTACGGGCCGCGGTCTCGTCGCCGGTTTCGACGCTTGCGGAGGTGGCCCAGGCTCGGGCCGAAGTGGATCGGGTCTTGGACGGAACGTCGGGGGATGTTCGTGTGACCACCCTCGCGGACTCGCGCACACCGGTGCTGCTGGGCGAAATCATGGACACCATTGCGGCCGACGAGCAACTGCACGATCCGAGAGTCGACGCCCTGGACGTCTACGACAGACGCAACGGGTCGAACATGCGCGAAAGCATCTCCGTTTACCTCGCACATTCGGGCGATGTCCGACGTGCATCCGAGCAGCTTCGGATTCACCCGAACACCCTCAGGTATCGGATCAAGAGGGTCGAGGAGATCACGGATACCGACCTCTCCGAGCCGTCGGCCAGGCTGTTGATGGAGATTCAGTTGGCGGCGTCTGCTCGGGCAGTGAGTTCGCCGAACCTGTCGGACCCCAGCAGTACTCTTCGCGAATGATCGACTCAGCGAAGGTGCCAGGCGCAGCGCGCGCGTATTTCGACGGCGGCGACGTCCGCGGCGTTTTCACCGAAGACGCAGTGGTTCGTGACGACGGCCGTACGTATGTCGGGATCGAAGAAATCGTGGCGTGGAAGTCCGCCGTGTCGACGGCGTTCACCTTCACCCAGAAGATCGAGTCGGTCAACACCCCAGGCTCGGCCGTTGTCGTGTCGGTGAAGGTCGAGGGTGATTTTCCCGGAAGCCCCGTCCAGTTACATCACCATTTCACTCTCGACGGTGATCGGATTTCCGCTCTCACGGTGTGCCCCTGATGCCCACCGCTGACGAACTGCTCGGGAAATCCGTCGTCGCCGATCTGGCAGGCTGTCTAGAGCGAGCCTCCGGTCACACACGCCTCGCCCTCGTTCGGGTAGTACATCCGAATTCGACGGTATGAGTCTCGGCGAACGTACGCGCGTTGTGCGGGACGCGATGACTGCCGAACTGCCTCAGGATCTTCCGGCCTTCGCCGAGATCATCCGCCGTGCGCTTTCAGAAGAGACCTTCACCGGTTGGATGATCTGGCCGGTGACCGAAGCCGTCGCCGTCACGGCGACACGAAGTGGCTCCGAGTCGGATTTCGACGAGGGAATGGCTCTGCTTGCCGAGTTGACGTCGCGTCTGACGGCCGAATTCGCAATTCGCACATTTCTCGAAACGAACCTTGACCGTTCGCTGGCGATCGCACTCACCTGGACCGGCCATGAAGACGAACACGTCCGGCGCTTGGCGACCGAAGGCACTCGTACTCGTTTGCCCTGGGGAAGACGAGTGAAAGAATTGACGGCGCGTCCCGAGTCGACAATCGTCATTCTCGACGAGCTGTATCGGGATGATTCGGAATATGTACGACGTTCGGTCGCAAACCATCTCAACGATCTCAGTCGTGCTGACGCTGCGCTCGCAGTATCGACTGCGAAGCGTTGGATGCAGACACCGGATGCCAACACACTGAAAATCGTCAAACATGCATTGCGGACGTTGATCAAGGCCGGCGATCCAGATGCTCTGTCCCTCTTGGGGTTCTCGCCGCCCACCGACGTCGTGGTTGAGGGGTTCGTCATCGACCGCGAAACAGTTCATGCGGGTGGAGAACTCACCTTCGACTTCGCCGTCACGAACAACGGCAGCGAGTCCGTCACCGTCGTGATCGATTACATCGTCCACCACGTGAAGGCCAACGGGACCACGACGCCCAAGGTCTTCAAACTGACAACACGAACGCTGGAACCCGGGGTGCCGGCCCGTATCGCGAAGAGGCATTCCTTCAAACCGATCAGCACCCGGAAGTACTACGCCGGCGAACATGCCGTCGAGGTGCAGATCAACGGCGTACGCCAGGTGCGAGGTGTATTCCGTTTGGACGTGTGAGGAGATCCGGCCTAGACGCGGAGACCGGCAAATATCGGGATCGGGGCTATGCGGACCGTCGTCCAGATCAACACGAGTGTCAAGATCACAGCCGGTGACCAGCGCAACTGATGCCAGAGCACGACGGGTCTTCCACGGGTGCGGGCGGTCGTCCACGAGACGTACGTGAACGCCAGTGCAAGCAGCATCACGAGGCCAAAGGCATTGAAACGCATCGCTGCACCGAAATCGCCGTGGATGAGGCTGTACACCATCCGAGTGCTACCGCAACCGGGACAATTGACGTTGAACAGCGCTTTGGTCGGACAAACGGGAATGACCCCACCAGGTGTGGTGGGGTCACTCCAGGAGATGAAGGCGCACAGCGCAATTGCCGTGAACGCAACTGCCGCTGGCGCCTTCAGTGCGGCGAGTCGTGATATGTCATCGTTCTCGGTGTCACCACAATTCGGTGTCATTGCAGTTCGGTGTTTGGCCGTCGATCAGTGTCGCCGGTCGGCGTCGGCGGTCACAGGGAACTCGATCCGGCAAGGACGACGACAAAAAGGAAGTACAGAACAGCGACGGCAACACCTGCGCCGACTGACCACAAGGCGAACTTCTTGGCATCGTCAGCTGATTTTTGCGCAGCGTCGAACTGACCTTGCGCCCACAAAGTGTTGACCTGGCTTGATTTGACGATCGAGACGATGCCGAGCGGGAGGCAGCAGAACACTGTCACGAGAATCGCCCAGACCAGATTGTTGTCCGGCGGAGGGCCGACCGGTTGTTGCTGGCCGTAGTACGGGTTCTGCGTCATTGGTCACCTAGCGTTCGGAGAAACAGGGCGTTCGGAGAAACACCCTCTGACGTGCGAAGAGCACGGGCAGGTGACAACATAATCCGTTTCCGAGTGAGTCAGTATCGACTGTTCGTATGACAGAGAATCCGGTTGATTTCTGATTCGGAAGGCGATCCCGAAGACGTCAGCGCATGACCTGTACCTGCTCGGCGATATCAGCGGCCAGGGCCATCGCAGTCAGAGCGAGGCCGTTGTTGAGGTCATATCGCAGATGCCCGACATGGCCGTCCTGGACAGCGCGGACTCGTTTCCACGTGGGCGACTCGGCTTCCACAGCGTCGGGGTTCTGTAGCAAGACGAAGTCGGCCTGGTCGAAGATCGCAAGCTCCTCGAGGCTGTAGAAAGTCGAATCCTTCCGATCAGGTGCGGCATGGGCAGCGTCGGTCAAGACGTTCAAGCCGAGGTCCTGCGCAACCGAGACGGCGAACGTGTTGTTCTGCAGCCAGATCTGACCGCTGTCTGCGCCGGCGATCGCAATCGACTTGCCTTCGAGGAGACCACCGATCTTGGCCCGCGCTTGCGCAAGTTCGGCGTTGTATCGGGCGATGACGCGTTCGGCGACTTCGCGGCGATCGAGAGCCGTGAGCTGCGCGGTCATGGCCTGCTTCCACGACGAGCTCGTCGTGCCCTCGTCGACGACGAGCACCGGTGCGATGTCAGTGCCGAGCAGGCCCTTGTCCTGGTAGTAATCCCACCAGCCTTTCCCGACGACCAAAAGATCGGGGTCGTGGCTCAGTATCGATTCGGCATTCGGTTCGTTGTTCGTCCCACCGAGGCGAGCCGCGCCGGCGGGTACCTGGCGCATGAGTTGAGACTTCGGATCCCAATTGGTCGCGACGATCGGGTACTCGGCAAGTAGTGCAAAATCGAGGGCGCCTCGAGCTTCGAGTACCACGACGCGCTTGGGGTCCCGCGGGAGGCGGTAGGCCTGGTCCGCGACGACGATGTCGACCCACTCGTCGGAGGCTTCGGTGCCGCTGGATTCGCTCGAACATGCAGAGAGTGCGCCTAGTGCACCGAGCGCCGCCGCACCGGCCAGGAATCCGCGTCGTGTCAAGGAATCGATCAGACGGGTGAACTCGCCGTCCACATCTCTTGTCGACTGCAAGGGGGTATCGGTCGCAAAAGGGGACACCGTCGGGTGGAAGGTTTCGGTCGATTCGATCACAGGCATGAGAAGGCGCAGCTCCATCTGATGTTCCGGGCATTGGCAGGTGCCTGACCAACGTATTCGAATTCCGTAGCCGCAGCCTTGCTCGAAAGCGCCAATCGCTCAGCGGATTTGGCCATTCGTCACGGGCTCGTGCCACGGGACTCTCCCCTCGGATTCGGCTCGTTGTGGAGGGGCGCGCCCATCTGATCCGAACTCGAGGTATCGTGGCCGACATGCAGCGCGTCTATTTCTGGTTTAGCAGGCCGGCCCCGGGTGGGCCTGCCGGCGTAACCACGCGCTGACAACCTCCACCCAAGAGCCGGACTACAGACCGGCTCGCTGGAGTTTCTCTTCATCTCTGGGGTCGGCCTGAGAACAGGAAACCGAAAACCCCATGACTGTCACCATCGACACCACCGCAGCTTCGGACAGCCTCGACGATCAGCGCACTGTGAGTATCAGTCCGCTCGTGTCACCGGCGACTGTTCGTGCTCAGCACGCTCCGGACGAGGTCGCGGCCGCCACTGTGCGCACCGGTCGGGCCGACACCATCAACATCCTCAACGGTGACGACGATCGTTTGATCGTCGTAGTCGGTCCGTGCTCTGTGCACGATCCGGAAGCGGCGATGGACTACGCCCGCCGGTTGGCCGCCAAGGCCGAAGAACTGCGGGACGATCTGCACATCGTCATGCGCGTCTACTTCGAAAAGCCGCGCACCACACTCGGGTGGAAGGGCCTGCTCAACGACCCCCACCTCGACGGCACGTTCGACATCAACACCGGGCTCGGTATCGGCCGCAAGTTGCTTCTCGACGTGTCGAGCCTGGGCCTGCCTGTCGGCTGCGAGTTCCTTGATCCGATCATGCCTCAGTACATTGCCGACCTGGTCAGCTACGGTGCGATCGGCGCCCGGACCGCCGCCAGTCAGGTTCACCGTCAGCTGTGCAGCGCGCTGTCCATGCCCGTCGGTATCAAGAACTCCACCGAAGGTGATGTGCAGGTAGCCGTCGACGGCACCCGCGCCGCGGCAGCGAGCCACGTGTTCCCCGGAACGGACCTCGACGGCCAGGCTGCCTTGATCCGTACCGCGGGCAACCCCGACTGCCATGTCATTCTTCGTGGCGGTAGCGACGGACCGAACTACGATGCCGAGACAGTCGCGGACACCCTTGCCCGCCTGCGTAAGTCGAACCTGCCCGAGCGCGTGGTCATCGACGCGAGCCACGGTAACAGCAGCAAGGACCATGAGCGTCAGGTCATCGTGCTCGACGACATTGCCCGACGTCTGACCGAGGGCGAGCAGGGAATCGCCGGCGTCATGTTGGAGAGTTTCATCGAGGCCGGCCGTCAGGACCTGACCTTGGGCAAGGCGGACGAGCTCACCTACGGCCAGTCGATCACCGACGCGTGCATCGACTGGTCCACCACCGCAGCGCAGTTGGATCGTCTGGCGCAGGCCGTTGCGGCTCGGAGGGGCTGACGCCCCCGTGCGCCTATTTGGTAGCGCCAACTACCAAAAAGGCGCACAGGGCCGCTAGGCCAACACTTCTCGCGTGGCCTCGACCAGGTGCTCCAGCCAGGCGTCGGTGCCGACGGCGCGGCGCAGTGGCTCGTTGGGCAGTTCGATGCTGACCGGCAGTCCGGCAGGCAAAGTCGACCAGATGTCGGCCAGGGCTATGCCGCCGGTGCCGGGCACCAGACGCTCCTCGCGGGCCTGACGGATCAGCTCTG
The DNA here is from genome assembly GCF_040546695.1 of Rhodococcus sp. OAS809. Lineage (NCBI taxonomy): Bacteria > Bacillati > Actinomycetota > Actinomycetes > Mycobacteriales > Nocardiaceae > Rhodococcus > Rhodococcus sp. OAS809. Next base: position 5,487,832 of record NZ_JBEPOI010000002.1, read on the forward strand.
CGTCCCCAGTGGGAGCGGGGGTCGAACCGTCGCACATCTGGGCGTAGTGCAACCACTCGCGCGGGATGGACGCAAGATCCTCGAGCGTTGTCGCCGAGCGGTCGGTGTGCAATGCGTCGACCAGGACGCTACGAGCCGGACCGTCTGCCGCCGAGACGATCTCGATGGCCGCACGTGCATCGGGCACCGCAGTCCACGGCATGAACTCGAGGGAAGCGACGATGCCGTAGTTCGCGCACAGTTCAGCGAGGCGGGCATAGGAGTCCGTGAGCCGAGCGCGGTCGCGGTCGTCGCCGCCCACCAGAACGGCTTTGGCTCCGAGCTGTGCTCCGGCTTCGAGCAGCGGAGCGTAGTCGGTGGGGTCGAAGTCGGCTGCAAGACGGATGATTTCGAGGTCGAATACCTCGACCGGTGAATCGCCCAGTCGACGCACCAGTTCGTCCAACGACTGCTTGTCCTCGTGCAGAGGGTAGGCCGTCGTACCTGGTGCCGCGGGCATCAGACGGATACCGATGGTGTCGAAGCCGTGCTTTTCAGCTAAGTCGACGTGCTGCATCGGTGCGGTGTCGAGCACTGTGAGGGCTGCCAGTCCGAGTGAGAGTGTCATGCGTGCGCTCCAACTGTCTCGGCTCCGGCCAGTTCCCGGCCGGCCAGGTAACCGAATGTCATGGCCGGTCCGAGGTTGATGCCCCCGGACGGGTAGTGCCCGCCCATCACGCTCGCCTGATCGACGCCGACGGCGAGCAACCCCTCGATGGGGCGGTCGTTGTCGTCGAGCACATGCGACGACGAGTCCGTGACCAGTCCGGCGAAGGTGCCGAAACTCCCTGGCACGACTTTCACCGCGTAGTACGGACCCTTCTGCAAGGGCGCGAGCGACGGGTTCGGCCACGGATTGGAAGCATCTCCGGAACCTCGGTTGAACGGTGTTGTACCGCGACCGAACTCGGGGTCTTCACCGGCCACGGCCCCGATATTGAAAGCTGCGACGGTTTTCTCCAACTGCACGGGGTCGACGCCGATCTTCTCGGCCAAGTCCCGAAGAGTGCGCCCACGCGTGAGGTACCCCGAGCGCAGGTACGGCTGGATCGGGATCGGCAAGGGCTTCGCCATGCCCAGCGGGAGGTATCGCACATACTGTTGATCGGCAATCAACCACGAGCACACCTCTTCGCCCTCGGGAACCTGCTCGACCATCGCGAGTGTGTAGTCGTGATAGCCGAGTGCTTCGTTGACAAACCGCTTGCCGTTCGCGAGAACTCCGATGACACCGGGCTTTCCGCGATCGAGGATGTGCGGGAACACACCTTCCTTGCCGTTGCGGTAGCGAACGATGGAGACGGGGCAGTACGCGACGGGGGAGGCGAGGGTGCGGTCGAGTCGGCCGCCCACGGATTCGCCGAGGGTGATGCCGTCGCCGGTGGTTGTCTTCGGAGTGAGTGACCAGTGCTCGTTTCCGGTGGGGGTACGGGGGAACAGTTCACGTCGGCGGTCGATGTCCTGGGCGAAGCCGCCGGTGGCTAGTACGACGCCGCGCGTGGCAGTTACCGAGTACGCGCCATCCGGACCTTCGAGGCGGACGCCGACAACGCGGCCGTCGTCATCGGTCTGCAACGCGGTCGCGGACGTCTTCACCCGAAACTCGACGCCCAGATCGAGTGCCGAGCGCAGCATCATGCCGACAAGCGCGGTGCCGTTGACGAGTTGCTGGCCACGACGCTTGGTGGCGAGATCGAACATGTGCTTAGTCACCCGAACACCACAGTGCACAAAGGCTTTTGGTGAGCGGGTCGAGTGCAGGAAAGCCTGCAGGTCGGGCCCGGCCATGATGCCCATACCGAGGAACGACGTTTCGTACAGCTGCCGACGCAGTAGCGCCGCGACATCTGGTCCGAGCTTTCGCAGACTCACCGGTTTCGGTCCGACGGAACGGTGACCCGTGCCGGCGCCCGGTGTGTCACCGTGAATATCGGCGATCTTGGCTCCGGGCACGAACTTCAGAGCAGTCGTGCGTTCGAAGAACTCGACCATCTCCGGGGCGCCGTCGAGGAGTGCATCGACCTTGGCGGCGTCGAAGTTGTCGCCGAGTCGGTTTTCCAGATACGTCCGCGGCGCCGAACGATCCTCGACAACCCCGTCGGCGATGGCAAACATGTTGCGTGGGGTCCACATCCACCCGCCCGACCAGGCCGTTGCGCCGCCGCAGGTGTCGGCCTTCTCGACAACGAGTACCGACGCGCCGCCATGTGCTGCGGCAATTGCTGTGGAAAGCCCGCCTGCGCCGGAGCCCACGACAACCACGTCGTAGGTGAGGGGGGTACTGCTACTCATTTCTGCTCCTTGGCAGTTGTTGCGAGGGTCGGTGTCGATGTCAGCTCGACAACCTTGCCCGTTCGTGACGATTCGTAGATTGCGGCGATGATGGCAAGTGACGCGCGCGCGTCTCGACCGGTGACGGCGGGTTCGCGCCCGGTCAGGACCGCGTCGGCGAAGTCCTGAACCTGCAGGGTGTGGAAGTCGGTCAGTGCCGCATTGACCGCTCCCACATCGAGATTGGCGTCGATGTCGGCGGAGTACGGCGACCGGAACTCGACTTCGCCCGGCACGGTCCAGATTTCGTTGACACCCTCGTGCCCTTCAGGAAATTCGAGGACGCTGGCAATGGCGCCGGTGCGCCCGATCACCGTCACGCGGTTACCCAGATTGTGATTGGCACCGGTAGTCGCGGTGACGGTGGCGGTGCCGCCCGAGGCAAAGGAGATCACAGCTGACGCGCTGTCTTCGGTCTCGATGTGCTCACCGTGGGTGTGGGTGCGGATGAAGCCGCTGACCGAGACGGCCTCGCCCATGAACCAGGCCAGCATGTCGATCTGGTGCACGGCCTGTGTCATGAGCACGCCACCGCCGTCGGTGTCCCAGCGTCCGCGCCACGCATCGGCCGAGTAGTAACTAGACGGGCGGTGCAGGATCACCGACGCCTCACCGAGCATGGGTAGTCCGATCCGCCCGTCGTCGATGGCGTCGCGGATCCGACGTGCTGCCGGCCAGAATCGGCGTTGGAAGAGCACCCCGAACGTGATACCGGCGCGGTCGGCGGCCTCGATCATGCGGTCGGCGGCAGCAACATCGACTGCGATGGGCTTCTCGCACAAAACATGTACACCCGCTTCGGCAGCGGCCACGACTACCTCTTCATGTACCGGGTGCGGCGTGCAAACGGTGCAGGCGTCGAGTCCGAGGGCGAGAAGTTGCTCCACTGAACTCACGGCTGCGGGAATGCCGTGCGCTGCCGCGAACTCCTGGGCGCGTCCGAGATCGGGATCGCAGCAGCCGATCACCTCGACACCGGGGACTTGTTGCAGCGCGCGGGCATGGTTGCCGGCGATCTTGCCGCAGCCGACGATTCCGACTTTCAACGTCATCAGAAATGTTCCTCTGCTTCGACGTCCCGCGCTGCAGACTCGCCGCGGTCGAGACTGTTCAGTGCTTCGATGTCCTCGCCGGATAGGGTGACGTCGAGTGCTGCCAGGTTCTCGGCCTGACGCGTCGGGTTCGCTGATCGCGCGACCGGAACCACACCCTGCGCGACGTGCCAAGCGAGGACCACTTGAGCTGGTGTGCAACCGATTCGACCGGCGATCTCGCTCACAACGGCGTTGTCGAGCACGTCACCCCGGCCGAGCGGACTCCACGACTGCGTGAAGATGCCAAGTTCGTCGTTGGCGCGGCGAACCGGGATCCGAGCGAGCGACGGGTCCATCTGAATCTGGTTGACTGCCGGTGCCTCGCCGGTTTCGGCGACGACGCGGCGCAGGTGGAGCTCCAGGAAGTTCGACACACCCACGTACCGAACCAGTCCGGCGTCGCGGCAGGCCAGCATCGACTCGAACGACGCGACATAGCGATCGATTCGCGGGAGTGGCCAGTGGATCAGGAACAGATCCAGCTGGTCGAGTCCCAGTAGTTCCAGACTCTGCTCGAGGGCGCCCCGAATGTCGCCGGAAACCTGGTCGTTGCCACGAAGTTTGGTGGTGACGAACAGTTCTTCTCGCGGCACACCTGATTCCGCCAGCGCCACACCGACGGCGCCCTCGTTGCCGTAGATCGCGGCGGTGTCGACGAGCCGGTATCCGGCCTCGATGCCGGAGAGAACCGAGTTCGTGGCGTCGGCACCGACCAGGGGCCAGGTTCCGAGTCCAATGGGTGGCAATGCAGTTGCCACGGGTGTGGCTGCCTGTGTGGTCATGCGTGAACCTCCTGACGTGCCGCAGCGGCGGCGGTGATCGCGACGGCAACGTCGGCTGCGGTCACGAGTGCGGCATGGATGGACCCGCCGTCACCGCTCGCGTCGCCGACGGTATGTACTCCGAGTCGTGGTGCCAGTGAACGGAGTTCGGCAAGAAGTTCCGAACGCGGCTCGACGCCTTGCGAGATCAGCAGTTCGCCGGGAGCATCGACCTCGCTCAGCACACCGGCCGTCGAAATCGTGACGCGGTCAGCGGCGACTGTGGTGACGATCGAGCTGAGGTAGGTCGTGAGGTTCTCACTTGCGGCCAGGCGCGGCAGCAGCACGATCTTTCCGCGGCGTCCGACGTCGTGCGCGATGGTTTCCTGCGGGCCGATCATCACGACCTGGGTGCCCTTCTGAAGGAGATCGTCGGCGACGGCCGCAGCTTCACGGTCGGCGCCGAAGATGGTGACAGCGGCAGGAGTCGGATCGCTGGAGACGAGGAATTCGCGGACGTCGCGAACGGTACGGGTAGCTGCTCCGGGGAGATCGACCACGGGGCCGACGCCGCCGGCGGCAAGAACTATGGCGTCGAAATCGACACCGGAGAGCAAAGCAGCATCTACCCGGGTCGAGGTGTGGCAGTGGACCCCGAGTTCAGCCAGTTCCGCGGCGTACCAGTCCACGATCCGTCCATATTCGGGATACTCGTGAAGCTTCGATGCCAGAGCGAAGTCGCCACCGAGGCTGGGTCGCTCGTCGTACAGGTCGACGCGGTGACCGGCAAGTGCGAGGTCGCGGGCAGCGGCCATTCCCGACGGCCCGGCACCGATGACGGCGACCCGCACGGTGGCATCAGCCGGCTTTGTAGGCTGATCCAATTCGCGGCCGACCCACGGGTTGACGGAGCAGGGAATGGGGCCGGCGGCCAGGCTGTCGATGCAGTAGTTGCAGGCAATGCAAGGGCGGTACCGGCCACCGTCGATGGCACGATTCGGGAAGTCCGGATCTGCGTGCAGCGTACGAGCCATGCTGACGAAGTTCGCCTGCCCGGATTCGATGATCCGCGCAGCGATCTCCGGCGACGTGATGCGTCCGGCCACTCCCACCGGGATGTCGAAGTCGCGCTGGTACTGCTCGGAGTACGGCGCGAGGAGACCGCGCGACCATTCACCGGGCTGGATGATCCACTGTCCCGCTTCGTAGTTGCCGGCCGAGACGTCGAGGAAATCGAGTCGGTCGGTGTCGATGGCGCCGACGCGAGCGCGAGTCATCTCGGCGTCGAGTCCGCCGTCGATGCCTTCGAAGGCTGAGAATCGGAGTCCCAGAGTGATTCCCGGTGCGTGCTCGTGGACGGAGGCGATGACCTTGTTGACGAACAAGGTGGGGTCGGCCCACTCGTCGTCGCGGTGATTGTAAGCAGGGGAGAGGAACTGGTGGATCAGATACCCGTGGCCACCGTGCAGGGAGATGACGTCGACGCCGGCCTGCTGGCAGCGTGCCGCGGCTTCACCGAAACATTCGATGATGTGCTCGATGTCGTCGCCGTCGAGTTGTTCTGGCATCTCGCCGCCGACAACCAAACACGGAATCGGTGTCGGGGCAACGGGAACAAACCCGCTGACAGAACCTTGCGCCGTACGTCCACCGTGGTTGAGTTCGACTCCGACGAGGGCGCCGTGAGCGTGGATCGCGTCGGCCATCTTCTTGATGCCGGGAATCCGTTCGTCGACGTCGACGCCCATCTGCCGGATGCGTCCCTTGCCGTCGGCACGCACGTAGCTCGCTTCGGTGAAGATCAGTGCAGCACCACCTTCGGCGCGGCGGGCGAGGTACGCGATGTACTCGTCCGTCATGGTGCCGTCGACTTCGCAGTAGTTGCGTTCCATCGGGGCGGACACGAACCGGTTCCGGAGGCGGACGCTGCCCATGTCGAGAGGTTCGGCGAACGGCGCAGTCACGTTCATCAGTGCTCCTGGTACTTCGCGAGAAAGTAGGTGTTCGGTTGTGCTCATGCGCGTGCCGTCTCGGAGAGCAGCTCGCTCAGATGGCTGCGCATGCGATCCGTATCGGCTTCGACACCCGTCAGGAGTGTGAAGGTGTCAGAGGCTTGAGCCACCAGCATCTGGCCACCGTCGAGGACTCGACATCCGAGAGTAATTGCAGCGTCGAGCAATTCGGTGCGCATCGGCCGATAGACGATGTCCGCGACCCACAAGCCCGCGTGGAGCGCCGCGGGGTCGAACGGAGTTCCGGGATGGCCGACCATCCCGATCAGAGATGCGTTGACGACGCCGTCGCACGTAGTCAGGTTGACGGCGATCTCATCGATCGCCAAAGCCGTTGTGCGCGTGCCAGGGAAGGCCGAGGCGACGCGAGAACACACATCGGCAGCGCGAGCGGGATCAATATCTGCGATGCGAAGATCCGTGGTGCCGGCGGCGGCGAGTGCGTATGCCACAGCGGAACCCGCCCCTCCTGCCCCGGCAAGCACCACTCGGTCCAAGGCGGCGTCGGGCAAACCGCGCTGCAGTGCTGTGAGGAATCCGCTGTGGTCTGTGTTGTGGCCGATCAAACGGCCGTTGTGGACGACCACCGTGTTGACAGCACCGAGCAGTCGGGCATTGTCGGACAGTTCGTCGAGTGCGTCCACGACAACCTGCTTGCACGGATGGGTGATGTTCAGTCCGGTGAAGCCGGCTGCGACGGCGCTCCGCACCACCTCGCCGGTCTTTTCGACCGAGACCGTCAGGTTCTCGAGGTCTACCAGTTCGTAGCTGTAATCGTCGAGTCCGAGTGCTGATGCTTCGTGCGAATGCAGCGCCGGCGAGAGGGAAGTCGAGATCCCGGCTCCGACAAGGCCGATTCGGTGACGTGTGAATTCGGTAGTCATGACATTCTCCTGCATAAGTGGGGACGGCCCCTCGCGGCAATTCAGCGCGAGGGGCCGGTCCGGTCAAGCGTTGTTGCTGGTGAGCTCCGAGTCCTGCTTGATTAGCAGGCTCGGCTTCGGTTGGCCCAGTTCAGCTGTGGGCGTGCGGTACGTTTCCGGTCCGGTCATTGCCGCGATGGCGGAGACGACGGCGAAGCCCAGGCACATCCAGGCAACCGGTGTCCAGTTGCTCTTGTCTCCGGCTGAAATCGCCTGAGCGATAGCCGGTGTGAAGCCGGCAACAAGGAGTCCGAGCATGAGGCTGACGGCCATTCCGGTGTATCGGACCTTCGCGGGAAACTGCTCCGGGAAGTACGCCGGGTACGTGCCGTTGGGCATCGCGTAGAAGATTCCGATCATGACGATTCCCGAAGCGAAGACCATGGGAACGCTTTGGGTTCCGATCGAATGGAAGAAGACGAAGATCATCAGGCCGGCTCCGATCGCGCCGACGACGAAAATGGGCTTGCGTCCGTAGCGATCCGAGAGGATGCCGAACAGCGGCTGAGTCAGTACGGCAACAAAATTGGCGGTCGCGATAGCCCACAGCATCGTGGAGCGTTCGAAGCCGGATTCGACGGCGTACGCCAGAGCGAAGACGTTGACGATGGTGTTGATCATCGCGAAGGTCGAGCTCATGCTGATGCGGATCACGGTGCGCCAGTGCGAGCGGAACATCTCGACGACGGGAATTCCGGCCGTCTCGTCCTGTTCCTTGAGTTCCTCGAATACCTCCGGCTCATCCAGGGCGCGACGTAGCCACAGCGCGACGACGGTCACGATGATGCTGAGCCAGAAGGGAACTCGCCAACCCCACGAGTAGAGGTCTTCGTCGGGCAGGCTCGCCACTGGGATGAATACCAGGCTGGAGACGACGATGCCGAACATGATCCCGCTCATGGTGAACGAGGTGAAGAACGAACGACGGTGATCAGGTGCGTGTTCGAGCGTCAGTGCCGAAGAGCCGGGTGATTCACCGCCCGCAGAGAGCCCTTGAAGAAGGCGAAGCAAGACGAGAATGATCGGCGCGGCGATGCCGATCTGGTCGTAGGTCGGCAGGCAACCGACGATGACCGTCGCAACACCCATGAGGAGCAGGCAGGCGAGAAGCGCGTTCTTGCGTCCGTACCGATCGCCGAGGTGTCCCCAAAGCACCGCGCCGAGCGGGCGGGCGACGTAGGCGACACCTAAGGTGCTGATCGAGAGCAGGGTTGCCGTTGATCCGCCGCCGGGGAAGAAGATCTTGGGGAACACCAGCGCGGCCGCGGAGCCGTAGATGAAGAAGTCGTAGTACTCGAGGGTGCTGCCGAGGAAGCCCGAAACGGCGGCGCGGCGCGCGTTCGCATTCGGATGTTCCTCGGTCGAGTTCGTGGATCCGGTGGAGGTGATCGGAGGTGCCATGTGAAGTCCTTTCGTCCCGATGGGCCGGCCGTGGCGGCACGTTTGGAGATGCACCACGCATCGGTGACGTCCCTCACCTTTCGGCGGCTGAGACGACAGTGCCACGAAGGACTATGGCGCGTCCAACACTAAATGAGTCTCAGATAATGACGTTTTTGGTCTCAATCTCCGGCGTCGGCAGAATTTCCTCGGATGTCTCCAATGCGACGGCGAGCGCATCGGTCATGTGCCGCGGTGACCAGGCAATTCCGTGATTCATGAACGTCGGCTCGCCGGTGAGTGGGACGAACACACTGCCAGGTGGGGTGATAGCAGCCATACCGGACGTCATCAGCGCTACACCGACGCCGGCGGCAACGAGCATCAGGATCATGTACGGATCGGTGATCTCCTGAACCACGCGAGGCCTGAAGTCTGCGTTCATGCAGGCGCGCATCGCGGTTTCCTGGAGGGCCGAGCCGGCCGAGAGCGGGGTGGTCACGAATCCGTCGTCGGCCAATTCGCGGAGGTCGATCGCGTCTCTCTCTGCGAGGGGATGGTCGATCGGAAGCACAGCGCCGAATGCCTCTCGTCGGATGAGCCGGGTAGACAGTGATGCGGATTCCACGGGTAGTCCGACGAAGGCGAGATCGAGGGCGCCGCTCTCGAGTTGGATGACCGCGTCGCGCGTCATGATCCGGCCGAGGAGTGTCAGTTCGACTTCCGGATAACGCTGACGCAACGCGCGTGTCAGTGGCGGAAGTGCTTGATAGTTGAGCACTCCGGTGAACCCGATTGTGACTCGTCCGTAGACGCCTCCCGACGACGCACGCGTAGCGTGTCGTGCCGTCTCCATGTTCTCGATGACGCGATAGGCGTGGGGGAGAAAGGCATGTCCGCCGGATGTGAGTGCGACGCTGCGAGTGCTTCGTTCGAACAACTTGACGCCGATGTCCTTTTCGAGCTTTCGGATCATCTGGCTGAGCGGCGACTGGGCCATCTGGAGCCGTGATGCGGCCCGCCCGAAGTGAAGTTCTTCCGCAACCGCGACAAACGCGTGCAACCAGCGGGTTTCCATCGCCAAGGCCTCCAGGTATTTGACGTTGACAACAAACGCCATATATTCAGAATTTCTACACAGTGTGACGGCAATTATGCCTGTTTGCAACATAAATTGAGTGCATAGCGCACAGAAACTCAGGAGTGAATGCGATGCGGGGTTACCCAGAGGGTGTCACAGCGCTCGTTACCGGCGGTGCGAGCGGAATCGGCGCCGCCAGTGCAAAGCTGTTGACGGAGAGGGGAGTTCGGGTGGTAACGGCAGATCTTGCCGACGGCGCGGACGAACAACTCGACGTGAGTGATCCGACAGCAGTCGATGCGCTTCGAACCAGGCTCGGCAGAGTCGACATCTTGATCAACAGTGCGGGAATCGTCGGACCATCAGCGCCACTCGTCGACGTCGACCTCGCGGCTTGGCAGCGTACGTTCCGCATCAACGTCGAAGGGACATTCCTGATGTGCCGGGCGTTCGTGCCGGGGATGGTTGCGTCGGGGTGGGGGAGGGTCGTCAACCTCGCAAGTATTGCGGCCAAGGACGGAAACCCGAATCAGAGTGCATATTCCGCGTCCAAAGCGGCCGTCGTCGCGCTGACGAAATCACTCGGCAAAGAAGTCGCCACCACCGGTGTGCTGGTCAACGCGATAGCTCCGGCGGCCGTGGAAAGTCCTATGAATGCCGGCACCGATCCGGCCATCCTCGCCCGTTCGCAGTCTTTGACGCCGATGGCGCGAATGGGGAGGGCCGACGAGATTGCCGAACTGATCTCCTGGCTGTCGTCGTCGGCGGTAAGTTACTCGACCGGCGCCGTGTACGACGCCAGCGGCGGCCGTGCAACATACTGAATTACCTTCTGGGAGAAATCGATCAGAACCGGAGCAGTGACTGCCACAGTTCGCGAGATGCGTCCTGGTACTCGAGCATGTGCGAGATCAGTTCGCGCAGTGGCTGTGTCGGTTCGAGTTCTTCCGGAAGGAGCGGATTGCGCACGATGACCGCGATCACCGCGCTGCCCAGAGCAAGTGATTCGCGGGCCGCCTCCTCGCGACTGATTGTCGCCAGGCGTGTTTGCGCCTGTGTGAGTGCTTCACGGGCCTCGGCGATGTCGGCCAACAGTGCTTCCGAGTTCCAGAGTGTGCGGATTGTCGAATCATCCTCGGGGGCAAGGTGAGCGATTTCCATGACGGCCGATTCGGGGGCGGCGCCGAGTCGGCGGAGAGTGCGGCGGGCGCTGTCCGTGCCGCCGAGGAGATTGTTCGGACGGACTGCGAGTGTGGGCTTCCACTCCTCGTAACCCGCCAGTCGCAGCGCTTGATCGTGCCGGCGGGCGGCAGTGCGGTCGCTTCGTTTGAGCCCCGAGTGCTCGACGGCGATCCAGGTGCCGTCCCAGGGGCGTATGCGATCGGTACGAGTTCGCCACCCCTCGACCTCGCTGTAGGTGGGGATGCCGTCCGGGTTGAGGACGTACGTTCCACGAGCGGTACGACGCAGTTTGTTCTCTCGGCACAGGCGGCCCGTTGCCACGCGAATGCTCGATGCGCTGACGCCGACGATCTCGCCGGCCCGGGTCAGCACAGCGGTGCTGAACTCGGTGTCCGGGCTCGCTGTTGCGAGGTCCAGCACAACTCGGGTTGCGGACATTCCTCGATCAGTTTGTAACAACTTTTGAACAACTCCTGACAAATTCTGTTACAAGTGGCATGGTTGGTACCGGGAAACCTTATCCGCGAGCAGTGAGGAAATATCGTGACCGACTCCGATCGACCAGGTGGCGATGTCTATGTGGAGCGTGACGGTGGCGTCACTGTCATCGTGATGAATCGCCCTGATCGCAAGAATGCGGTGGACGGGCCGATGGCGGCGCAGTTGCGTGATGCCTTCCTGGAATTCGAGTCGGACGAGAGTCAGAAGGTGGCAATTCTGTGGGGTGCGGGCGGCACATTTTGTGCCGGTGCGGATTTGACCGCAGTCTCCGACCCCGCGCGCGTGCACGAGTTGCATCCGGAAGGCGGCGGCACCGGCCCGATGGGGCCGAGTCGGTTGGTGTTGTCCAAACCGTTGATCGCCGCCGTCAGTGGATACGCAGTGGCCGGAGGGCTCGAGCTTTCATTGCTCGCGGACCTGAGGATCTGCGAGGAGGATTCCGTGTTCGGAGTCTTCTGCCGGCGCTGGGGAGTTCCTCTCATCGACGGCGGGACCGTGCGACTGCCGCGAATCGTCGGGCAGGGGCGAGCGCTCGACATGATCTTGACCGGTCGCCCGGTCGACGCTTCGGAGGCGTTGGCCTTCGGACTGGCCAATCGTGTTGTTCCAGTGGGGCAGTCACTCCAGGTAGCCAAGGAGCTTGCGCACCAGTTGTCCGCTTTCCCACAACTCTGCATGCTCGCGGATCGCGCATCGGCCTACCGATCTTTTGATCTACCACTTGCCGAAGCACTGCGCGCCGAGGGTGTCGCAGGAAATCCCATTGTCATCGCCGAAGGTGTGCGCGGCGCTGCTGCGTTCGCCGCGGGCGCCGGCCGACACGGCCGATTCGAGAACAACCCGAATTCGAACGAGGAAACTGAACCATGATGCCCGTAACCCGAGATCTGATCGCCCGTGGTGCGCGACAGCACGGACCGCGAACAGCCGTCGTCTTCGGCGATCGATCGATGACGTTCACGGAAGTGGACGAACTCAGCAGCCGATTGGCGCATACATTCATCGCGCTCGGTATCGGGCGTGGCGCACGGGTTGCGTTGCTGGTCAACAACTCTCTTGCCAGCGTGCCTGTCGATTTTGCGTGTGTCAAAGCCGGCATCAACAGGGTTCCGCTCAACTCGCGACTCTCGCTCGACGAGCACGCACGAATGCTCGAGGACACCGACACCTCGCACGTCGTTTTCGGTACTGACCTTGCCGGCCGAGCTGCTGAACTGTCCGCCAGGTTCCCGGATCGGACGTTCGTCGGGCTGGAAACAGGTGCGGAGGGGCAGCTTTCGCTGTTGGATCGAGCACAGGGCATGTCTTCGGCCACTCCGGACGTCGAGGTAGATCCCGACGACGTGATCCTGACGCTGTTCACTTCCGGGACCACGGGAACGCTGAAGGCCGCGCAGCACACTCAGCGCAGCTACGCCGGAATCTGCCGCAATGTTCTGCTCAATCTGCTTCCGGCGACTCAGGACGACACGATGTTGCACGCAGCATCACTGATTCACGCCAGCGGTGTCTTCGTGCTTCCGTTCTGGCTCCGTGGCGGTAAGACCGTCATCCTCCCCGGTTTCGACCCGTCGACCTTCTTGGACTCGATAACCGAGCATCGGGCTACGGCAATCAATCTGGTGCCGACGATGATTCAGATGCTCCTCGAACGCCCTGATTTTGCGAGCGCAGACATCTCGAGTCTGAAATCCGTGATCTACGGTGCGTCGCCGATGCCGCTGGCCACCATCGAACGGGCGATGCAGGCGTGGGGGCAACACCGTTTTCTCCAGTACTACGGGCAGACCGAGGCACCGCTGTGTATTGCAGTCTTACGGCCCGAAGATCACACGGAAGATCGCCTGCTGTCCTGTGGTCAGCCGGCCATCGACGTCGAGATCAGGCTGCTCGACGGTGAGGGAAACGAAGTGCCCCAGGGAGAACCGGGTGAAATCGTGATCCGATCGCCATCGGCGATCGCCGGATACTTCAATGCACCGGAACTGAATGCGGAGACCTTCACCGAAGACTGCTGGGTTCACACCCGTGACATCGGTCAGTTCGACGCCGAAGGATTCTTGTTCTTGAAGGACCGAGCTTCGGACATGATCATCAGCGGCGGATACAACGTCTACCCCCGTGAAGTCGAGGATGCACTCCTGACGCATCCGTCTGTCCGTGAGGTCGCCGTGGTGGGTACCGCCGACGCCAAGTGGGTGGAGGCGGTCACGGCTGTGGTGGTACTCGAGGACGGGACCGTCGAAAACGACGTACTGCAAGCATCATTGGTCGCGCACGTCGGCGAGCGACTGGCGTCGTACAAGAAGCCGCGTCGGGTTGTTTTCGCAGAATCCATACCGAAGACGGCCGTCGGCAAGCTCAATCGGAAGGCGCTGCGAGACGAACTCCGCGACGCTATCTAACTCCGCGAGTGCGGAATTGAACGCTGATTCTCGGCCCGAGGGCCCGCGCACTCTTCGGGACACAGTGTTCCCACGTGCGTTGGCAGGATCCGCCCATGACGAGTAGATCTCCGTGTCCGAGATTGAAGCGGATGGATTCGCCGCCCCCACGAGGGCGCAATAGGAGCGGGCGAGCCGCACCGAGAGACAGGATGGCCACCATCGTGTCCTCGGTGCGACTTCGTCCCGTATCGTCCCCGTGCCAGGCAACGCTGTCGGAACCGTCGCGATAGAAACAGAGACCCGACGTGGCGAATGGTTCGCCGAGTTCGTCGAAGTAGTGACTGCTCAGCGCGTCTTTGGCTTCGGTGAGAAGTGCGTCCGGCAGTGGTTGATTCTCTGCGTAGAAACACACCAGACGAGGGACGTCGACAACGCGGTCGTACATCTGACGCCGTTCGGAACGCCACGGCACCGTAGCTTCCAGATTGTCGAACACGGCCTCCGATCCGGTCAGCCAGGCCGGGCGATGGTCGACCCATGCGCCGGCGGTGAGGATACGTCTCTGCACCGTGCCCTCGAGATCGCCCAACGAGACGCCCAGGTCACCGTTGTCGAACAGAGACGGTTGCATCGTGGCGGTCATAGACTCCACCGTACACCGAAATCGAACATATGTTCCCATGAAATTTGATTGCAGTGCTGGACGGCTGTTCATCCTTGCTGGGTGATGTCCGGCGGCGTGAACCTTTGAATACTGTTCTCACGCTATTTCGCCGAAGAAGGGGATGTCATGACTGCTCCGCACCAATCTCATGCGAACCACCCTGTCCGACAAGGCTTTGCCATCGGGACCACGGTGGCGGCAGCATGTCTGCTCTTCGTCGCGGGAATCGTCGCGTTGCTGCAGGGCATCGCGGCTCTCGCGGACAACGATCTGCTGATCGTCGGAGTCAATTACACCTTCGAATTCGATGTCACGACATGGGGTTGGATCCACATCGTGCTCGGAATCATCGGCATCGCGGTGTCGCTGGGATTGTTCGTCGGCATGGCGTGGGCCCGCGGGATGGCATTCGTCATCGCGGCACTTTCGATCGTGGCGAATTTCCTGTGGATGCCGTACTACCCGCTGTGGTCGATCGTGATCATCGCCCTCGACGTCGCTGTGATCTGGGCCGTCGCGACCTGGCGACCTGACGAGGTGTGATCCTCTGACCGAAGTGAGTGGTTCACCTGCGGTAGGTGAACCACTCACTTCGCTGTGTCCGGGCCTCCACGGTTGGCCTCATCCCTACGCGGCGTCAGCGCCGTTTCGGTGACTCGCGATCCTGGTTCTCGCGCGGACGCATGTCCTTCGTCGATCGGTGTGGGAAGCCATGGATCATCGAGCAAGAGATCCAGCAGATCACTACCGTTGCGATTCCGAGTCCGATCGACGCGAATGGTTCCTGCGTAGCCAGCCAGACGCTCAGTCCGATTGCCGTCCCGACGATCAGAATCAGGATGGTGTCGAGTCGTGTCGTTTGCATCGAAATCATCGCCTGGCACAGATAGTTTCTGGCGGCCCGCTGGTTTTGGCGGCCCGCCGCCCGGCGAGTGACAGCCGGGGGCAGACCTTGCGCGGCTGACCCCTCGCTCTGGAAATCGCCGCCGCAAGTGATCAATACCCGCGAAATTCGTCTGCGAAACTCCACACAGGAAGAACAGGACCTTATGCCTCAAGGCCCGACATGCCGGGCCTTGACTATGACGTAGCGTCATAGTTAATGCTGTTCGTATGCGAATCAGCGACGTGGCCAGTGCGGCAGGCACCACTCCGCGGACCGTTCGGCACTATCACCGACTGGGGTTGCTGGCCGAGCCGAGACGACTGTCCAACGGTTACAGAACTTACGAACTTCCCGATCTGGTCAGGCTGATGCGCATTCGTTGGCTCTCCGCCGCCGGCATTCCACTCGGATCCATTGCCGCGATGATCGAACCGACGCCGATCGATGCACGAGAACCGGACGACTTCGCCGAAGATCTTTCCTCCCTGATCGCGGAGATAGACCGGAAGCAGCGCGTCCTCGCAGACCAGCGAGTGCGCCTCGAGGAAATGCTCACGGCGCGAGGTGCTGGGAGGGTGGTCTCGCCGCTCCCGATGGAGCTGCTGTCGGTGTTCGACGAGTTGATCGCGTCGTCCCCCACGGGTTCGGTGCGACGCTTGTTCGAGCGCGAACGCGACATGTGGGAATTGGTGGCGATCTCGGGCGCAGCGCCGCACGAACTGTTCTCCACAGCTGCGCGATTGCTGTCCGACGAGAGCGACCGGAATCGAATTGTCGATCTGTACCGTCGTTTCGCTGCATTGGCTGGGCGTGAGGTAGTCGACGTTGCAGACGAGATCGCGTGTCTGTCCTGCGAGCTGGAGGAATCGCTGGCCGGGGTGCTCGGCGACGTGTGCTCAGACGGAGACTCTGCAGGTGTCGGCTTTTCGGTCGCGATCGCGGATCTGGTGCCTGATCCAGCGCAACGTGAAGTGGTTGCGCGCGTCGCAACACGTCTCATGTCAGGCGGTACGGCGTGATCCGATCACTGTGGTTGTTCTCGACGGGCAGGAGAGACGGAGGTTCCAGTGATACAGCGACTTTCGGCTACGCGGGGGGGACCATGTCGATACCGGTGGCATTTGTTGCGGCGAGTGTGATCGAGGCCGTGGCGATTCACTTCCTGGTGCCGTGGCAGTGGCTTCGCGTCGTGCTGCTCGTTGCAACGGTGTTGTCGCTGATTGCGATTGGCGGTTGGCTTGCCGGACGCGTCGTGCACCCGCATCTCGTGTCCGCTCGAACGGTGGTGTTTCGTTCCGGCACGGGCATTCGAGTCGAGGTGGACCGATCACGGATTTCGCGGGCGAGCATGGTCCGAAGATTCGGTGAGACAGCAAATGCGATTGTCGACGATCGCTTGGTTCTGCCGGGGCCCGACGGCACTGTCGTGGATGTCGACTTCGATCAACCGCTCTCGGTCACGCTCCCGAAACGGCTCTCGAAGGCCACTCCCACCACGATCGGTGGGCTGCGGTTGCATGTCGACCAACCCGGCGAATTCTGTGCAGCGTTGTCGCGGGACTGAACTCGCAAAGATCGTCTGGAGTCGGTCAGAGCGGAGACCTAGATGGAAGACCTTCAGGGAATCGGCTCGACAACCAGCCACTGCACCGTGCCACCGACATTCCATAGTGCGTCGGGGTTGTCGAGCGAGGCCGCGTACGTTGTCGCGGCTTGGTCGCCGGCGATCTCACCGCTCTCGCCCGACGGCGGGTTGGGCTCGAGGAATTCGGAGGGGTGCGGGCCTGGCCATGCAGGCACGTCGAACGGGGAAATGCTGGTGTCGATGAGGCCAGGTCGATGCACGGTCACCCGGTCGGGAACTTGCTTGGTTTCCGCCGCCACGGCGATGCCTGGTCCTTCGGCAGCTTCGCCGTCGCCGCCACCGCAGCCTGCCACTGCAAGAACAAGTCCCGTGATTGCCACACCCACTACCGCATGACGTATCCGCACCGTTTTCTCCTAGCCGGGGCTCACCCCGTTCGAACTCCACTATTGCATCTCGCCAACTCCGCGGGATGCGTCTTTCGATAAATGTGGGAAACGCACTGAATGTGCTCGACAGGAGAATTGGATTGTACTGTGAGCCATGCCGACCCTGCTTCGACGTGCAATCAAGATCGGCGCGGTAGCGCTGGCAACGATTGTGGTGGCGGCCTACCTGTATCTGGCCTTCACTTATCGCAGCGCTGATGTCTTTGCGCCGCCAGGGCGCATCGAGTCTCTCGGCCGGACCTACCTGATCAGCAATTTCCCGCCGCGCACTCGTGAAGATCTCGAACAGCGATTCGCGCAGGGCCATCGTGAGCAGTACACCTTGGAACAAGTGAGTTCCGTATTTCCGTGGCGCGCTGTCTACCAGTGGCAGAACGACCAGATCCGCGGCCAGGCGACGTCGAGCGCGTACCTGAAATGGGGCGAGACGTACATCAGCTATTCGCTTTCGGGTGGCCCATGATTCTGCGTAGACCGAGTCGAACTCACATCGCTTCGTCTGCTGTCGCTCGTCGGGCTACTGCTGCACCGGACTGAGCCTGCCACCGTTCTTCGATGCGGCCGTACCGCCACACGAGGAGGGCGATCAGCCAGGTGACAACAAAGAGTCCGACGATGATGAAGCCCATCGCGCCGAGATCCAAGTTCCCGATTGCGCCGAGAATCCCGTCGTGGATGTCGAGTTTGTCGGTGAAGATCGAGATGATTTCCTGGGACCCGATCAGCAGTGCCACTGCCACCGAGAGTCCGGTGATCACCATGTTGTAGTAGATCTTTCGGACCGGCTGAGCAAATGCCCAACCGTAGGCGAAGTTCATGAACGATCCGTCGATCGAGTCGAAAAGCGACATCCCGGCGCAGAAGAGGATCGGCAGAACGAGGATCGAATACCACGGGAGCCCTGTCGCCGCCGCGCCGCCGGCGATCACCAACAGCCCGACTTCGGTGACGGTGTCGAATCCCAATCCGAACAGTAGGCCGACCGGGTACATGTGCCAGGGCTTGCGAACCATCTTCATCACCGGGCCCAGAATCTTGTTCAAGGCGCCGCGGCTGTCGAGTTCCTTCTCGAGTTGTTCCTCGTCGAAGGTTCCGGCCTTGTACTTCGTGTACACCCGATGAATCCCGATGAGAGAGAAAAGATTCAGGAGGCCGATCAAGATCAGGAACGTGCCGGAAATGGTGGTGCCGAACAAGCCGGTCCACTTCTCCAGATCGGAGTTGTCGTCGGAAAGGCTGGTGGCCAGTTGCCGCACACCCAAAGCCAAGAGGGCGACGAGTACGAAGACGATGGTCGAGTGTCCGAGCGAAAACCAGAACCCGACGGACATCGGTTTCTTGCCGTCCGCCACCAACTTCCGAGTGGTGTTGTCGATAGCGGCGATGTGATCGGCGTCGAAAGCATGGCGCATGCCGAGCGTGTACGCCGTTACGCCGAGTCCGACGCCGAAGACACTGCCTTCGATCGTGTAGTGGCCGGGGACAACCAGGCCGAGAAGAACTGCCCACCCGACGACGTTGAGCGCTACGACGGTGACGGTCATCCCGATGATGCTTCGACGCTGGCCTCGATCCAGACTGTGCCAAGCACCGGCGATTCGAGTGCCCGTCGTGGTCATTGTCGTGGACATCGAACCTCACCGATCCTTCAGTCGCGGCCGGCGGCCACGCTACTGAAATCGTATAAGTGTTCAACTGTTCAGATAAGCGCCTGGAGGTTACAAATCACCCATCCGGGGGTAAAACTGCTTTGCTCCCGGATGGGAAATGCTCAGGCGAACACGGTATTGACCAGCGCGACGTAGATCGTCGTTCCGACGACGATGCTCAGGACGGCATTCTTTCGCCAGAGGTGCGCGGCGATCGTGGCGCACACTGCAATCAGTTCGGGTAGGCCATGAGAAGGGGCGGTGATCGACACCCCTTTGAGTGAATACATGACGAGAATCAACATGACGCCTGCCGGCATGTAGATGCCGAGGTAGCCGACCAGGGCGGAGGAGCGCAGCGGCATGAGCGCGGCGAAGGGGATTGCGCGCAGCGCGAAGGTGACCACGGCCATGACTGCGACCGCCGCAAAGATGTACGAGGTGTCAGGCATCGATCTTCGCCTTTCGTGAGTCGTAGACAAAGCGCCCGATCAGGAAGAGCACGAAGGCGCCCATCGCAATTGGCAGCATGTGGTCCGGCGCTGCGAGCCGGGCGACCAGAGCGCAGGTGACCGCGGCGACCGGCACCGCGAATCCGTTTTGTGCGCGAATCGCTTCGATCGAGAGGACGACGAACAACGCCGTCAGGGCGAAGTCGAGGCCGACGATCGAGTCCGGAATCCACTGTCCTGCTGTCGCGCCCAGAATCGCGCCACCGATCCAGTAGCCGTGCAGGTACAGCTGGGAGTAGACGATGACGCGTCCGGTGAGTGCCTTGGGATCGGCAGTTACCGACATCGCATAGGCCTCGTCGGTCAGCGCGAACATGCTGTAGAAGCGGGCGAAGGGGTTGCGAATCTTTTCCAGCGGAAAACTCAAGGCGTAGAACACATGTCGAAAGTTGACCAGCAGTGCGGTCAGAGCGACGTACGGCAGCGGTGTCATGGCCGCGACCATTCCGACCGCGAGAAACTCCAGCGATCCTGCGTAGATCAGCGAGGTGAAAGCGACTGCCCACCAAGGGCTGAGCCCTTGTTGGACCACAAGAACGCCAAGTGCGATCCCGAGTGGGAGCAGGCCGAATCCAACCGGTAGCGACAGCTGGAAGGCGTGCCGCCACGCCGGGGTTCGCGGTGGGAGTTCGACGGCCGGTGCGGCCGTCGACGATGCTGGTTCGATCACGACGCAAATCTATAACAAAGATCGAGGTGATCGATTGCTCAGAATGCCCACATATTGAACGGTGCGCAATAATAGTGCGATGGATGCCATGGATGACGCAATTTTGTTTCACCTACGCCAGGACTCGAGTTTGACCAATACCGAGTTGGCGGATCTGGTGGGTCTGACACCGTCCCCTTGCCTGCGCCGCGTGAAAAAGCTCGAAGCCGACGGAATCATCACCGGGTACCGCGCGATCGTCAGTCAGGAAGCGCTTGGCCGAGGATTTCAAGTGATCGTCACCGCCGAGATCGGAGTCAACGACCAGGCCACCATCGAGGACTTCGAATCCCAGGTCGCCGCCTTCGACGAAGTGATCGAATGTCGGAGATTGTTCGGAATTCCCGACTACTTCATTCGCGTCGCGGTGAAAGATCTCGCGACGTACGAGAACTTCATGGTCACCAAGCTCAGCGGGCTTCCGGCTGTCTCGCGGGTGACATCGTTGATCACCATGAAGACCATCAAGAGTGTCGACTGATGCCCGGGCTCGGCTGAACCTTCACTAGGTGTCGGTGGTCGGCGTTAACGTCGGAACATGGGATACGAATTTCAAGTCACAGTAGATTCGGCACATCCGCACGAACAGGCGAAGTGGTGGGCCGCAGCACTCGGGTGGGCAGCGGAGCCCAGCGACGAAGACTTCATCAGGGGCCTCGTCGCCGCTGGTCACGCCAAGGAATCCGACACCACGACATTCGAGGGAGTCCTCGTCTGGCGCGAAGGTGCGGCCATCAGCGATCCGGAGCATCCCGAACGTCCCCGCGTTCTGTTCCAACTGGTTCCGGAATCGAAGACGGTGAAGAACCGGCTCCATTTCGACATACGAGTGGGCGACAAGCGCGAGGATGTCGCAGCGCACCTCGAGACGGTGGGGGCGACGATCCTGCACCGAGGAGCGCAGGGGCCGAGCGTGTGGATCACGATGACCGATCCCGAAGGAAACGAGTTCTGCGTCAGCTAGCGGTACGAACTCGGAGTGTCGCCGGTCCATCGTTTGAAGGCCCGACGGAAGGCGCTGGGCTCGGAGAACCCCAATCGCGCCGAGAGTACTTCGACGGATTCTCCGCGCCGCAAACCAGCGATGGCTACGTCGCGGAGCACTTCCTCGCGTAGTTGATTGAGTGATGTTCCGTCACGCCGCAGCAGTCGACGCAGATGGGGAACGCTGATCGAGAGCATCTCCGCGATCTCCTCGGCCGTGGAGGTTCGCCCCTTCACCCCGAGTTCCAGGACCCGTCGTACCTGCGCCGACGCAGTGCTGTCGTAATCACGTTCGGACATGAGCTGAATCGGAGATTCTCGGAGGTACTCCTCCAACGTCTCCTCGGTTTGGATGATCGGTGCACGCATGGCCGAGTTGTCGAACTCCAGTGCCGCGCGCTTCGCGCCGAAGGTGACCGGCGCTCCGAAGATGTAGTCGTAGTCCTGCGCCAACCGTGCATCCGGTGCCGAGTACGGAAACTCGACCGCCCGAAGTCGGACGCGCTTTCCGATCAACCATGCGGAAAATCGGTGCAGCAAGATCAGGACGAAATCGGTTGTGACACGTTCTGCGACATCAGGTTCGGCGACGCCTTCGCGAGCTCGGACAGCGAAACTCACCCGAGTGCTTTCCTCGCCCTTCTCGATCGACAGTGGGGCCAGAGCCGGTAGCGCACGGATCACGTCGGACATTCGAGCGAAGGCCGATCCGAGATCAGGGCAATGGATCAACGTCAGGCAGATCAATCGGAAAGTGCCACGGGGGACCGGGGCGGATCCGAGGCCGAACAATTCGTCGTCGGTGATCTGCCAGGTGGATTGGATGAACGTGGTGACCTGAGTCGGGGTCAGCCGGGCGCGCGGGTCGGACAGTGTCTCGAGGTCGATCCCGGCAGCGCGCAGTGCACCCGACAAATCGACGTCGTTGTCCGGCGAGAACGCGAGATAGCGGTGGACGAATGCGGTCGGGATGGTCCGCGCTGTCATGGGTGCGCTGCTCCTTGGAGCAGGTGGAGACGGCGTGCAGCTTCGGACAGAATGTGGTCCTGCTTGCAGAAGGCGAAGCGCACCAGGTGCTTCCAATCGTCGCGGTTGTCCGCGAACACGTCGACCGGAACGGCCGCGACGCCGATCCGCTCGGGCAGTGCGCGGCAGAAATCTCCCGCATCGGTTTCGCCCAACGGTCTGATGTCGGCAAGGAGGAAGTACGTGCCGCCACCGGAATGCACCGTGAAACCGGCCTCGGTCAGAGCTTTACCGAGCACGTCGCGTTTGCCTTGCAAGCTCTGTCGAAGTTCGACGACCCACGGCTGTTCGTTGGTGAGCGCGTAGGCAACGGCCGGTTGGAACGGTGCACCGGCAACAAATGACATGAACTGCTTGGCGGCACGGACTCCGTCGATGAGTTCGCGCGGGCCGATCGCCCAGCCGGTTTTCCAGCCGGTGACATTGAAAGTCTTTGCGGCACTGGACACCGTGACGGTGCGCTCACGCATGCCCGGGAGCGACGCCATCGGTGTGTGGGTGAGGCCGTCGAAGACCAAGTGCTCGTAGACCTCGTCGCTCAACACGATCAGGTCGCGTTCGCATGCGAGTTCGGCGATCGCTCGAAGTTCGTGATCGGTGAATACGGTGCCGGTGGGGTTGTGAGGACTGTTGACGATCAGCATCTTCGTCTTGGCGGTGATCGCGCCGCGCAATGCATCGAGATCGACCGCAAATCCGTCTCCCGCGGTTACCAACGGAACTGTGCGACGTACAGCGCCTGCCAACGCGACGGATGCAGCGTAGGAGTCGTAGTACGGCTCGATCAGCACTACTTCTTCGCCGGGTTCGACCAGTCCGAGAATCGCAGCACTGATCGCCTCGGTGGCGCCGACGGTGACCAGAACTTCGGAGTCGGGATCACTGTCGAGTCCGTAGCGGATGCGCCGATCCTCCGCGATGGCCTGACGCAAGACGGGCATGCCCGGACCGGGCGGGTATTGATTGACGCCCTCGGCGATGGCTCGGCGCGCTACCTCGAGCATGGCCGCAGGACCGTCGGTATCCGGAAAGCCCTGACCGAGGTTGACCGCGTCGTGAAGTGTGGCCAACGCTGTCATCTCGGCGAAGATCGTGGATGCGAACGGCTGCAGACGCGAGACGGTGCGGTTGCGGGGCGTCGAAGGCATCTTTGCAGCTTAGTCGGCTGACACCGCATCCTCACATCCGCTCGGACGCGGTGCTTGTCACGTTTGAATCGCCGCCATCGTCCAACTCTGTAGAGAGCATCGAATCCGGTGCCCCAGAACATACGGAGGCTTGCCATGACTCGCATTCCCGCAGTGACACCGTCAGAAGCCAGTCCGTTGATCAAAGTGGCATACAAATTCGCCGCCAGGCAGTACGACGAAGTCCCCGAGCCCTTTGCCGTCCTGGCCAACCATCGGAAATTGTTCGTAGCGGCTGCCCGCCACGAAATGGCTGTGCAGAAGGCGTCGAAGGTGCTGCCGTCGAACATTCGTGAACTGGCCGTCTATCGCGTCGCCTGGACTGTCGGCTGCTCGTGGTGTGTCGACTTCGGGACGATGCTCTCGCGCTTGGACGGTTTGGACATCGACAAGTTGAAAGAGATCGCGAACTACCGGGATTCATCGAAGTACAGCGAAGACGAGCGGGCCGCGATCGCCTACGCCGACGCCATGACCGGTGACCCCCATGGGGAGAACGGGGTGACGGACGAACAGGTCGCGGATCTCGAGCGCAGGTTCGGGCGAGCGGGCGTCGTGGAACTGACCTATCAGATCGGGCTCGAAAACATGCGCGCCCGGATGTATTCGGCGTTGGGGATTACCGAGCAGGGGTTCAGCACCGACTCCTGCCGTGTGCCCTGGGCAGAAGAATGATGCGCTGATTCGTCTACGGCAACTATCGACAATGCTCCGCAGATACGTGATCATGATTGACTAGTTCACGCATCTGCGGAGCATTTCGGCTTGTTAGGTCCGCACTTGCGACCTACGATCACCTGGTGCCCAACATTCGAATCCGCGAAGCTGCCGGCCTGCTCGGTGTTAGTGACGACACCGTCCGGCGGTGGGTCGACGGTGGGCTTCTCACCGCGACGACGGACGACTCCGGCCGCAAGGTCATCGACGGTGCCGAGTTGGCGGGCTTCGCCCGGTCCAACGCCGGACCCGCACCGGCCGATCCGCTCACGGGTGCGAGTTCGGCCCGCAACCGGTTCGCCGGCCTCGTCACCAAGGTCGTCACCGACAAGGTGATGGCTCAGGTCGAAATGCAGTGTGGGCCCTTCACTGTCGTCTCGTTGATGAGTACCGACGCGGTTCGGGAGCTCGGACTCGAGGTCGGGAGTATCGGAGTCGCAATCGTGAAGGCCACCACGGTCATCGTGGAAACGCCGTAGTTTTTGAACATACTGGAGGAAATTCGTGAAGCGTGTAGTCGGACTTGTTGCAGCAGGTGCCTTTTCGCTTGCCCTGGTGACCGGTTGTAGTTCCTCCGATAATTCTTCGTCGGAGACGTCGTCGGCCGCTCCGACCACAACCACTTCCAGTGATAGTGCCACGGGAAGCATCACCGTCTTCGCAGCGGCGTCACTCAAGAACAGCTTCACCGAACTCGGCAAGGAATTCGAGTCCGAGAACCCCGGTTCATCGGTCACATTCAGCTTTGCCGGGTCCTCGGACCTCGTCGCTCAGATCACCCAGGGCGCACCGGCTGACGTGTTCGCCTCGGCTGACGCCGCCAACATGACCAAGGCCACCGACGCCGGCGTCGTCGCGGGGTCGCCCTCGGACTTCGCGAGCAACACCTTGACGATTGTTGTGCCGCCGGGCAATCCGAAGGGCATCGCGTCGTTCGCCGATCTGGCAAAGGAGGGGACGCAACTGGTGATCTGCGCTCCGCAGGTCCCTTGTGGCGCGGCTACGAAGAAGGTCGAGACGGCCACAGGCGAGACCCTCTCGCCCGTCAGCGAAGAATCGTCGGTGACCGACGTTCTCAACAAGGTGACGTCCGGGCAGGCCGATGCCGGCATCGTTTACGTCACCGACGCGAAGTCCGCTGGTGACAAGGTTCAGACCGTCGCGTTCCCGGAAGCCACCACGGTGGTCAACCTGTACCAGATTGCGGTGCTGAAGGATTCGAAGAATTCGGAAACGGCAACGAAGTTCGTCGATCTCGTGAAGGGCCCCAAGGGCTTGGCAGTTCTGGGTGACGCGGGATTCGCTGCTCCGTGACACGCCTACGACCGTCAGCCCGAGCCCCGCTCGGGTTGCCGGTATGGATTTACCTTCCCGCGCTGATCGGCGGGGCGTTTGTCATCGCGCCCTTGGCGGCGATGCTGGCCACCGTGCAGTGGTCGCAGTTCTGGGAACTCGTGACTTCCGAATCGTCGGTTGCCGCGTTGAAACTGAGTTTGAAGACAGCAGCGATGAGCACGCTGCTGTGCATCCTGTTCGGGGTACCGATGGCCGCGGTGTTGGCGCGCAGTCATTTTCGGGGACTGTCCGTTCTTCGATCCTTGATTCTGCTCCCGCTGGTTCTGCCGCCAGTGGTGGGCGGTATCGCGTTGCTGTACACGTTCGGGCGCAAAGGGTTGATCGGTGAGCAGTTGGAAGTGCTCGGCATCCAGATAGCATTCTCGACAACCGCGGTGGTCCTGGCGCAGACGTTTGTCGCGCTACCCTTCCTCGTCGTCAGCCTCGAAGGTGCGCTACGCACTGCGGGCACACGATACGAGGCTGTAGCCTCGACGCTCGGAGCCCGCCCGACCACCGTGCTTCGCCGGGTGACTTTGCCGCTGGTGCTTCCCGGTCTGGTGTCAGGGGCAGTGCTGGCTTTCGCTCGCGCACTGGGGGAGTTCGGTGCAACGCTGACGTTCGCGGGAAGTCTGCAAGGGGTCACGCGTACCCTGCCGTTGGAAATCTATCTCCAGCGTGAGACCGATCCGGATGCAGCGGTAGCGCTTTCGCTGGTGTTGGTCGTAGTCGCGGTGGTCATCGTGGTTGCGGTGCGTGGACGCGGATCGGCGGGTTCGTTGTGAGTGGCCTCCACGTCGACATCGAGATTCCGGAGCGCGATGTCGTTGCGATGTTCGACGTCGCGGCCGGTGAGGTGACCGCTGTCCTCGGACCGAACGGCGCAGGCAAGTCGACGGTACTGGCGGCGGTTGCCGGACTACATCACCCGCGGCGTGGGTTGATCGAACTGAATTCTCGCGTTCTCACCGATACCGGTAGGGGAGTCGCGTTGGCGCCGCATCGGCGCGGCACTGCTCTACTCGCGCAAGAGGCACTTCTCTTTCCCCACCTCAGTGCGGCCGCGAACGTGGCGTTCGCGCCGCGCAGTGCAGGGAGGTCGCGTCGCGATTCCGCCGATTCCGCGCGCCACTGGCTCGACGCAGTCGACGCCGCCGAATTGGCTGACCGCAAGCCGTCACAGCTCTCCGGCGGTCAAGCGCAACGAGTCGCAGTGGCGAGGGCATTGGCTGCTGAACCCGAACTACTCCTGCTCGACGAACCGATGTCTGCGCTCGACGTCGCCTCCGCCCCGGCATTGCGGTCGTTGCTGCGTAGAGTGCTCCGAACAGGAGATCGCACGGCCGTGCTCGTCACGCACGACGCTCTGGATGCGCTGGCCCTTGCCGACACCGTTGTCGTGCTGGACGGCGGCCGGGTCGTCGAACGTGGTGACGTACGAACAGTTCTGACTCGCCCGCGTAGTGCATTTGCAGCACGCATCGCAGGGATCAACTTGCGCAGCGGCACGATCGCCGGAGACGGAATGCTCAGAAGTCCGGTCGGGGTGGATATCGCGGGCCAGACGGAGACCGACTTACCGGCCGGCAGTGCCGCCGTGGCAGTCTTCGAGCCGCGAGCAGTGTCGGTCTACCTGGATCCGCCTCACGGGAGCCCACGAAACGCGTTTGCGGTCACGATCGCGGAGATCGAAAATCGAGGCGATGTCGTCCGAGTCCGAGCCGAGGACGAAGCCGGCCAGCCGGGCTTGTCTGCCGACATCACGGCGAGCGCAGCGGCCGAGCTCGATCTGGTTCCGGGATCGGCCGCTACGTTTGTGGTCAAGGCCACCGAGACGCTGATTTATGCGCAGGGCGCAGGCTCGTAGACGTCCTCTATGACCGAATCCGCATAGAGGGCTGCAATTTCGGACGCGTACTTCTCGGCTATCGGCTTGCGCCTGAGCTTCATCGTCGGTGTCAGCTCGTCGCCGCCTGGCTCCCAGAACGTGGTGAGTACGTGAAACCGCTTGATCTGCTCGGCCCTCGACAGACGCGAGTTTCCCTCGGCGACAGCAGTTGCAACGATGTCGACGATCCGAGCGTCCTTGGCGAGTACCGCGGCCTCGGCCGCAAGTCCCAGTGAGCGTGCCGCTCCGACCGCGGCGTCGGCGCTGAGAGTGATCAACGCTGTGTTGAACTTTCGGCCGTCTCCGATTGCCACGACCTCACCGATCAACGACGACGACGTCTTCACTGCGGTCTCGATGGTAGCGGGGGACATGTTCTTTCCCGACGCATTGATGATCAGCTCCTTCTTGCGATCGATCACCGTGAGGTATCCGTCTGCGTCGGCCGTGACGATGTCTCCGGTCGAAAGCCAACCGTCTGCACTGATCGCTTCGGCCGTTTTTGCCGGTTCGCCGCGGTACCCCTTCATGACCAACGGTCCTCGAACCAGTAGCTCACCGTCCGCCTCGATGCGCATTTCCATGCCTGGAAGCAACTTTCCGACCGTTCCCAGCTTGGTCGGCTCGGCCGGTGCGGTGCTCGCAATGCATGTCAGCTCGGACATTCCCCAGATCTCCGAGATCGGAACTCCCAGGGCTGCAAAGAATGCCAAGGTGTCCGGCGGAATCGGTGCAGCGCCAGAGATGGCCCACTTCAGTTCGGCAAAACCGAGTTTCGCACGCAGAGCGGAGAGGACCATTGCATCGGCTCGGGCGTAGTCCGCTTCCAGTTCGGCGGGGACTGTTTCACCGGCTCGCAAGTGTGCGAGCCGAGTGCGACCGACGTCGAGTGCCCACTGCAATGCCGCTCGCCGCGCGTCGTCCGGTTCGTTGGCGACGGCCGATTCGACTGCAACCTTCAGCTTTTCCCACACACGGGGGACACTGCCCCAGATCGTGGGGCGACAGTCCGGAAGCGCAGCCGCTACCTGGCTCGGATCCGGCACGACAGTGATCTGGGTGCCGAACACCATTTGCATGTACAGGCAGGTGAGCCGATCGGCGATGTGCGCCGACGGCATGTACGAGGTGATGCGGTCACCGAACTCGACGGGGAGTACAGCACTGACGGCGGTGGTTTCGAACAACAGACAGGCATGAGTCGTCTCGACGCCCTTGGGGTTGCCGGTCGTGCCGGAGGTGTAGATCAACGTGGCGACGTCGTTCGGTTTCACCGCACGCCAGGTGCTCTCGAAATCGAAATCGGCGGCAGCAGAGGACTTCATCTGCTCCAGCGTCAGGGTGCCGGACTGCTGGGCAGACGGTTGCGCGTCGACGACCACGATCGTGTCGAGTGTGGCACCGGAGCGGCGAACGGTATCCACGTACTGGGCCTCGCAGACGAGCACTCGCGCACCGGAATTGGCGAGGATGTACTGGATGGCTTCGGGTGCCGACGTGTTGTAGATGGAGAAGGATGTCGCGCCGAGGTGTTGGGCGCCGACGTCGATCGGGTAGAACTCGATGCGGTTACTCATCATCAATGCAACCGTATCGCCATGTCCCACGCCGATTCCGGCCAATCCCGCGGCAACATCGCGAACCTGTTCGCCGTACGCGCGCCACGTCAGTGTTCGCGCATCGCCGATGTCTCGCAAAGCCACCGCGTCGGGCGCTACCGCCGACACTCGCTGGAAGGCTGCACACAACGTAGTCATGATGTTCTCCTGGATGCCTTTGGCAGGGCTGATGCATTCGTCGGGGCCGCAGCGGTGGTTCTGTCTTCGAGTTCGCGGATCAGGTCGTGTGCCTGTTTGTCTTTTGCCAGGTAACCGTCGGCAAGGACATTGATGAATCCGCGTCCCCACGCCCAGGGTTCCCAGGCAGCGGGGGCAAGGGTCCGGGCGGCGCGGCGCGCGATCGCGTCGGCGATCACGGTGGCGGCACGGTCCGGGGAGATTCGATGACGGAGGGGACCGGGTAGTCGAGCGTCGAGTTTGCGGCCGATCTCGTCGTCGTCGAGTGTGGCGCGTGCAAGTTGTGTATCCACCATCCCGAAGTACGCGATGCCGGCAGTAGCGCCGTAGCCGGCAACCTCGAGACGCAGCGCCCGGCCGAGCGCTTCGACCCCAGCCTTGCTGATCATGTACGAAGCGCCGCCCAAACCGGGGGCGAACGACGCCGCCGATGACACGACGACGATGTGCCCACTGTTGCGGATCACCTCGTCGATGGTCGGATGCACGGTGTTGAAGACGCCGGTGAGATTGACGTCGAGCACACGATCGAAGGCGTCGGGATCGATCTGGCGCAATGTTGCCGGGGGAGGGGTGATTCCGGCGTTGGCCACTACGACGTCGATTCTGCCCAGCTGCTCGATGATCGTTTGCACGGCTGCGGTCATGCCGTCCCGATCTCGGACATCGGCCGTCACCGTCACGACTCGCTGTGACTCGAATGAGCGCTCGGCCGTTGCCAATGAACTCTCGTTGACGTCGACCAGTGCCACGGTGGCCCCACGCCGGTGGAGAGTGCGCGCCAGCGCTGCACCGATACCGTCGCCTCCACCGGTGATCAGTACGACCTTCCCGGCGACGTCGTAGTCGATTCGGCGTCCGGGCAGTGGAATGCCCAGATCGCGGACTGTTCCCGCAATTGCGGACAAGCGTCCCGTCATTGCTTCAGTGCCTTCCGTGTAGCGCGCGGATGAGAACCTTGACCAGCCAGTCGATTCGGGCGGTCCTTCGAAACGTCGTCAGTGGTAGGGGCGAACGGAATCGTTGCCGAGTCGTCGAACGAGCGTAGGTGAACTCCTTCAGACCATCTGGGCCGTGAACGCGTCCGAAACCAGATGCTCCGACCCCACCCAGTGGCAGGTTGGGAACCGCGGCATACATCACGTAAGAGTTCACCGACGCTCCTCCGGATCGGAGCCGATCGGCAACAGCCGCTCCGTCCTTGCCGAACACGCTTGTTCCCAATGCGTATGGCGACGCATTGACCAACTCCACCGCCTCGTCCATCGAGGCGACCTTGGTGATCGTCATCGTCGGGCCGAAAGTTTCCTCCGTGACGGCGAGGCTGTCTTCGGGGACGTCGACCATGATGGTCGGTTGCACGTACTGGCCGGAGATCGAGCCGAGCCCTCCGAGAACGACACGTCCACCCCGCGACATCGCGTCGTCGATGTGGCGCCGGATTACAGCCACTTGCGAGGGCATGGTGATCGGACCGATCTTGTCTTCGGCACCCGGACCCGCATGAACTCGGGCAGCCAAAGTGATTGTCTTGTCGATAAACTCGCCGTAGACATGTTCGTGCACGTATACACGCTCGACGCCCAGACAGGTTTGACCGGAGTTGGACAATGCTCCCCACACCGCAGCATCCGCGGCGGCACCGACATTTCCGTCGGCATCAAGGATGAGCGCGTCCTTACCACCACATTCCATCAATACCGGTGTGAGGGTCTCGGCGCACGCTGCCATGACTTTCTTGCCCGTCGCGGTCGATCCGGTGAACCCGATCTTGTCGACACCGGCCAGGCACAGTGCCGCGCCGACCGAACCATCGCCCGTGACGACCTGCAGCACAGGATGTTCAGGGACGACCTCGGCGAAGGCGCGGCCCAACCATTGCCCGACTGCCGGTGCGAACTCACTCGGCTTGTAGACCACGGCGTTGCCTGCAGCCAGCGAGAACGAGAGCGAACCGAGTGGGGTGAAGACCGGATAGTTCCACGGACCGATCACACCGATCACCCCGAGAGGTCGATACTCCACCGAGGCGGCCTGATTGACCGTCAACAAACTGGAGCGGACGCTGCGCCTGCCCAATACCTTTCGGGCATTCTTCGACGCCCACGCGAGATGTTCTAGTGCCATGGCGATTTCGAGCATCGCGTCAGGGTGCGGCTTGCCCATGTCCCGGTGCACGACGTCGGCGAGTTCGGATGCGCGACGAGCGATGATTCCTCGCCACCGATCCAGTCGACGAGCGCGTTGCTCGAATGTCAGTTCTGCCCACCATTCGGAAGCAGTACGGGCGTCGCGCACTGCCTGTGTCACCGTGTCGTCGGACGCCTGTGTGGTCGTGTCGATCTCGGTCGCCGTCATCGTGGAGTTCCTTGAAGTGTGTGGTGGACGGCGCCGTCGGCCCAGCCGCGGGTGACGCGTTGGAGGATCGGTCGGGACAGAGTCAGAATGGGGGCGAACCACGGCTGCGCTTGCACAGCGAACGTCCAGGTGAGGCGGCTGCCAGTCGAAGTCGGTTCCAACACCAGATCTTCAGCGAAGCGTTTGAACCCCGGAAGTGACGCCGACTCCACGTAGAACGACATCCGGCGCCCCTCGTCCCAGCGGAAGAATCGCTCGTTCAGTGCAGCAAAAGCGCCGGCTCGCACGGTTCGCGTAGTCCCGACGCCGAATGGTCTGTCCGAGGTCCAGTCGGCTCCGGTGATCCCGTGCGCCCACGACGTGAGCGCTCCGTCCGAGGTCAACGTCTGCCACAAGCTTTCACATGTCGCTTCGGATTCGATCCGGTGAGTGATCACCAGCGGAGCGGAGCGGATGAAGGCTGCGTCGGCCGCAGAAAGAGAGAATTTTCCCTTCACAGGTCCACCACCAAAGGCCCACCGGTGGAACGTGATCGACAGGTCAACATCGAACCAGTACGTTCGGATTCGGTGAGGAGGGTGTCTCGATGCTCGACGGTCCCGGAGAGCACCCGGACCTTGCATGTACCGCAGAAGCCCTGTTGGCATGAATACGCTACTCCGGGAAGTACGCGTCGTATTGCAGCCAAGGCGCTTTCGGACTCGCCCACATCGACGGTGAGACCGGTGCGCGCCAGATGCACCGTGAACTCCTTGCCGTCGACTACCGGGAGTGGGGAGAACCTCTCGCTGTGCACCGATCCGGTCGGGTTGGCGGCGAAAGTTGCCGCACGCACCGTGTTCATCAGCGGAACCGGTCCGCACGTGTACACCGCGGCACCGGGATCCGCAGCAGCGACGAGTGTTCCGATATCCGTCGGACCCAGCTCGTCGTCGGGTCGGATGGTTACCCGGCCGCTGGAATACTCCTCGATCTCGTTCAGGAATGGCATAGCTGCCCGAGTTCGTCCGAGATAGTCCAATCGCCACGGGACTCCGCGGCGGTGACAGCGTTGCACCATGGGAAGTATCGGAGTGATCCCGATTCCGCCCGCAACAAAGAGGTACGACGGAGCAGTGACAAAAGGAAATGCATTCCGCGGCCCTCGTACGTCGACAACCATTCCGGGTTTCAGCGACTCGTGTATCTCGCGGGAGCCGCCCCCGCCTTCGTCGATCCGCCGGACGGCGATCCGATACGAGGTCAAGTCGTCAGGGTCTCCGCACAACGAATACTGTCGTTGCCTTCCCGAGGGGAGAATGACGTCTAGGTGAGCGCCGGGAATCCACGACGGCAGGGTGATTCCTTCCCTCGGGGTCAAGGTGACACTCAGGACGTCTGCGCACTCGAACCGGACGGACTTCACGTCCAGCGTCATGTCGAATCCGCTGTAGCGGACCGGGTTGGGACGCGAAAGTATCTGCGCTGCAGGACTTGACGCAAAGATTCGACGGTATGCGCTCGTCGCCTGTGCGGCAATCCTCAACGACCGGGTCGGTGTGAAGTCTTGTGCGTCGTGAGGACGGTCGGCAGTCGTCTTGTTCATCCTTCACTCTTTTCGGAAGAACGATTGGCGGCAGGTGAGCGAGCGAGGTAGCGCATGGCTACGTCCATGTCCCCGATCTGGGACGGATGGAAGCTCGGCCGCAGATACGGAGGAATCTCGGTGATCAGGAATTTCATGTTCGGGACCAGGCCGCGGCGAGTGGCGCTGATCAGTTGCAGAGGCCACAGGCGGCCCTTCGCCTTCGACGGGTCCTGCCGGAAGAGGTAGTTCATCGAGGCGATGAACAACACGAACAACGTGAAGCTGGCGAGCAGCGCCGTGCGAACGCGTCTGGCGTAGCTACCGTCCACGTACATGTAGGCGTCGAAGGCCACGTTGCGGTGCTCGACTTCCTCGGCGCCGTGCCACTTGACCATGTCGAGCATCGTCGGGTGCATGCCGGCATCTTCGAGGGCGGGATCGGTGAGCAGCCATTCCCCGACCACCGCCGTGTAATGCTCCATCGCGGCAAACAAGCCGAGACGTTCACAGAGCCAGGCGTGCTTGGCTTTTCCGGTCAATCCTTTGTCG
This sequence comes from Rhodococcus sp. OAS809, assembly GCF_040546695.1. Classification (NCBI taxonomy): domain Bacteria; kingdom Bacillati; phylum Actinomycetota; class Actinomycetes; order Mycobacteriales; family Nocardiaceae; genus Rhodococcus; species Rhodococcus sp. OAS809. The sequence goes on from NZ_JBEPOI010000002.1 coordinate 5,521,384, forward strand.
CCCAATATCTTGTCCACGAGCCAGTCCATCCGGCGTGACATCGGTTTCATGTCCATGCCGAGGTCCGCAAGATGCTCGCGTGCACCTTTGTGCGACGACGCGTGTGTTGCTTCCTGTCCGACGAATCCCACCACCTCTTCGTGCAGGCGGGGGTCCTCGATGAGCGGGAGCGCTTCGGCGAGCGTTGCGGACATGGCCCGCTCTCCCTCGGGCAACACGAGATGCATGAAGTTGATGACGTGGGTGACCATCGGTTCGTTCGGCACGTAATGCAGTGGTACGCCGTCCCAGTCGAATTCGACGTCACGGGCGGCGATCGCATGTGCTTCGTCGGTGTAGCGGCGCGCGCCGGACGGTGCGACGACGGGTGTGCCTCGGAAGGCGTTGATGCCGAGCATTATCGGCTCCTCACGGTTTCTCGGGCAGTGGTGAGTGATTCGGACGAGACGGGTTGTACTTGCGCGTAGTGAGCGAGGTCGGCTCGTTTGGTCCTGGTGCGGAAGGATCGGTTGAATCCGGGATAGAAGGTGTAATTGCGGCCGCCGTCGACGAGGTAGTAACTACTGCACCCGCCGGCGTTCCATACGCTGGTGGCGAGTCGGCGGTCGGTCGCGCGCACGAACTCTCTCTGCACGTCTGCCCGGACGTCGATACTGCCGATGCCGCCCTCGTCCATTTGAAGAATGCAGCTCACGATGTACTCGACCTGCGCTTCGATCGTGACGACCTGCGAGGTGTAGACCACGGAATTGGGGCCGAGGATCATGAAGAAGTTCGGAAACCCGCTGATGGTGGTGCCGAGGAAGGCCTCGGCACTGCCGTTCCACGTCTGCGCGAGGCTGCGGCCGTCCTTGCCCCGGATGATGTCGAACGACGGGTTGTCTCCCATACGAAAGCCGGTTCCCATGACTATGGTGTCGACTTCCCGGAAGGCGCCGTCCGCGGTGAGGACTCCGCGCTCCTGCACCTCGACGATTCCGTCCGTCACCACCTCCACATTGGGTGACGCCAGCGCGGGATAGTAGGTGTTCGAGAACGTCGGACGCTTGCATCCGAATGCGTAGTGGGGGAGCAGCTTTGCGCGAAGCTCCGGGTCCCGCACCTGCCGGCGAAGGTGTGCTCGGCCGAGTGCGGCCAGCCCTTTGAGCAGTGACGGCTTGTACACGAATCCGGGTACCAGGGCTTCTTGGAGCAGGTCAAGTCCCTTGCGTGCCAGTCGTTGGGTGAGCGGCACCCGCTCGAAGAGAGCGCTCGGCCAGCCGGTCATCGGCTGATCCGGGTGCGGCAGGATCCACGTCGGTGTCCGCTGGAACACGGTCAACGTGTCCGCGAGCGGTTGCAGTCTGGGGATGATCTGCACCGCAGAGGCACCGGTGCCGACCACGGCTATCCGCTCACCGCGAAGGTCGTGGTCGTGGTTCCAGTCCGCGGTGTGGAACATCTGACCACGAAACGATTCGAGCCCGGGAAGGTCGGGTGTGGCGGGGGCACTGAACGGGCCGGTGGCCGCGACCAGGAACTGTGTCTCCCACACGGTTTCCGCAGTGTGTACCCGCCAGATCTGGGCTTGCTCGTCCCACGAAGCTTCTGTCACGCCCTGATTGCAGTGGAAATGACCGGCCAGTCCGAAGCGATGGACGCAATCCCGGAGATAGTCGTAGATCTCGGGCTGTAGCGGATACAGCCGCGTCCAGTTCGGATTTGGCGCAAACGAGAACGAGTACAGAATCGACGGGATGTCGCACTGTGCACCGGGGTAGGTATTGACCTGCCAGGTTCCCCCGGGCTCCGCGGCACGTTCCAGAACGACGAAGTCGTCGATCCCGGACTGCTTCAAGCGGACAGCCGTTCCGATGCCGCCGAAACCGGCTCCGATGACGACGACTCGTGTTCGGCGAGTTCGAGTTTCCTCGTCACCGGCCGATGGCCCCGAGGTTGGGTCGATGTCGACCATGTGTGACGCCTCCTGATTGGTGCGTGAACAACTGAACGAAGAGTAAGTCTGACATCAAGTGATGTCAACAGCGGTTGATGTCAGAATTCAACTGATTGACATCGGGCGATGTCAGTTCGCTTGCGGAGGTCGCCGCGATAACCTGAGGTCGAGAGCGCTGCCGGTCAGTGAGAACATGGGGACATGACGGATACCGAGGCTCGGCGCACCGGCCCGCGCAGGTGGCGTGGGCAGGAACCGGAAGATCGCCGCGCCGCGCGCCGGACACAGCTGATCGAAGCCGGGTTGCAGATCATGGGCACCGAGGGAGCGGCCGCCGCGACCATGCGTGCGACCTGCCGCGAGGCCGCGCTGACCGAACGGTACTTCTACGAGAGCTTCGCCAACCGTGACGAACTGCTGGTCGCCGTGCTCGACGAGGTCGTTCTCGGTGCGCGTGACACTATTCTGGACGCTCTCGAGGCGGCGCCTTCCGAACCGTCGGCCCTGATCCGCCACGTGGTGAAGGCCTTCACCAACTACGTATTCAAAGATCCTCGACGTGGACGCATCATGTTCGTCGAATCCCAGGCGGAACCTGCGCTGTGGGATCGAGGGCGAGAATTGATGGCGGAGTTCACGAATCCGATTTCCGCGTCGCTCGAGCTGATGTACGGCGGCGAGGCAACCGACTCCGCGAACTCCGAACTCAATTCAGTGGGGCTGTTCGGTGCCCTCGCGTTCATCTATCAGGCGCACACCCCGTCCTCCAAGATCTCTCGAAAGCGTTTGGTGGAGCACATTTCGCTCATGGTCGAGGCGCAGGCGACGGTCAACAGCACGCCTGCGAGAAAAGAATGACGTCCGCGTCGGCCACAGGCGGAAGGCGTCTCGGTCCCGAAGACCGGCGTGAGCAGATCATTGTCAGCGCGGCAAAGGTTTTCGAGGAGAAGTCTTTTGCCGACGTCTCGATGACCGAGTTGGCCAAGGCGGCTGGGGTCGGACGTCCGCTGCTCAATCATTACTTCGGCTCCAAGCGGGAGTTGTATCTCGACGTCGTGCGGCGGTTCGTCTTCATTCCCGAAGTGGCGGTGGACCGCATTCCGCGATCGGCGAGCCAGGAGAAGCGGATCGGCGCCGTGATCGATCGGTGGCTCGACGTCGCCTGGCGTCATCGCGACATGTGGATCTCGACAGTCATGTCCGACGACCTCCGCCGTGATCCCGAGATGGATCGGATCCTGCAGGATGCTGACGACGTTGCTGCGCGACGCATGATGGATGCGCTCGAGATTCGACCGAGTGAAGGCAGTGAGGCTGCTGTTCATTCGATGATCGTGGCGTACGGAGGCTTGGCGAAGGCCGCCAGTAAGCAGTGGTTGGTGACGGGAGCGCTCGACCGCGAACAGGTGCACCTTCTGCTGGTACGCAGTTTGCTCGCCATCGTGCGTGACGTTCTGCCGGCGTGCGAGGCGGATTCCTGATTGCTCAGAGTGATCTCGCCACGAGGTCCTTCATGACTTCGTTCGATCCGGCGTAGATTCGCTGAATACGAGCGTCGGCATACATCTGAGCGATGGGATATTCGAGTATGTAGCCGTACCCGCCGTGTAGTTGCACGCAGCGGTCGATCACGGCGCACTGCTGATCGGTGAGCCAGTACTTGGCCATCGCGGCGATAGTCGCATCGAGCTGCCCGGCAAGGTATTTGACGATGCAGTCGTCGATGAACGTTCGTGAGATACGAGCGATGGACGCGCACTCGGCAAGTTCGAAGCGCGTGTTCTGCAGATCGAAGAGCGTTTGCCCGAACATGTTTCGGGATTTGGTGTACTCGACGGTGAGGGCGACTGCACGCTCCATTGCCGCAGTGGCTGCAACTCCGCAGATCAATCGTTCGGGCAGTAGCTGCTGCATCAGCTGGGCAAACCCTGTGCCTTCGCGGTCCCCGAGCAGGTTTGTTGCAGGCACCCGCAAGCGGTCGAAGAACAGCTCGGTGGTGTCCTGGCCCTTCTGTCCGACCTTCTCGAGTATTCGCCCGCGCTCGAAACCCGGTGTGTTGTCATCGACCTCGGCCACGATGAGCGACACTCCACGCGCTCCGAGGCTGGGATCGGTCTTGGCGGCAATGATCACCAGATCACAATTGCGACCGTTGGAGATGAAGGTCTTTGCGCCGCTGATCAGATAGTCGTCACCGTCGCGGACGGCTCGGGTGGTGATGTTCTGCACGTCGGATCCGGTGCCGGGCTCGGTCATGGCGATTGCGCCCACCCACTCGCCACTCACCAGTTTCGGTAGCCAGCGCAGTTTGTGCTCGTGATCGGCGTAGGCATTGAGGTAGTGCGGCACGATTCCCGAGTGCACGCCGAGTTGGAGTGAATGATCACCCGCCATGACCTGCTCGTGGAACAGCACGGCGTCGTGCGCGAAAGTTCCTCCTCCGCCGCCGTACTCGGTGGGGATCGACATGCCGGCGAGCCCGAGCGCCCCGAGTTCTCGATATGCGGATTTGTCGGGAAAACCTTGGGACGCGAAGCGTTTCTGATGCGGTGTGACGTGTTTGGCGAAGAAGTTCCTTGCCAGGTCGGCCACGGCCTCCAATTCGTCGTCCATCCACGGGGACCGTCGTTCTGCGGTCCGGGTTGCGGTAGATCCTTGCGTCATCGTGATTCTCCCGATCGATGAAGTGCGACCCGCGAGCGGATCCGACTCCACCTATCATCCACACTGTTGACATAGTGTCAATAAAGGGGTGGTCGAATCGACCTCCGGACCCGCCTCGAATTCCACGTCGGCCGCCCGCAAGAATGGGACGACACAGACACGAACAGGCCGGCGCGAAGGATGGGCAGTGGACCCCGAAGAAACATCAGCGGGTCACGAGTCCAACCTCCCGGCTCCGCGGCCGGCGCGCAGCGTCCTGTTCGGATTGCCGCCGGTGGGAAACAGGTACCCCGGAGCGGTTCGCGTCGCCCTCGCCCTGGCGATTCCGGCGGCCATCGCCACACTGCTCGGATTCGGGTCTGCTTCGCTCCTGGTCGGCCTCGGTGCATTTGCATCGATCTACGGTGAGGGTCGTCCGTACCGGAGCAGGTGGAAGGCAGTCGGTATCGCTGCGACGGCGCTGACGATCCTGTCCTTCGTCGGGGCATCGGTGGGTGAGCCCGTCCACCGAGCCATCGCTGAGGGAGCGCCGACGGTGCTGCTGGTCTTTGTCGTGCTGATCATGGCCGTCGTGGTGTCGACCTGCGCCTTCACCGTCGACGCGCTTCGATTGGGTCCACCGGGCGCGTTCTTTCTGTTGCTCACCACCGAGATCAGTTCCGTGATCGCCACTCCCGGTCAGCCGCCGGTCGAGGTCGCGATGTGGACGGCAATCGGTGGGATCAGCGCGGTGGTCGTCTCGATGACGGGAATCCTGTGGGCACCGAGAGCTGTCGAACGCAGTGCTGTACAGGCAGCCGTCTCGGCCGTTGCGGAGTACACGGACGCTCAGGCGAGGTACGCCCCACCCGAACTCACGCGAGACAAACGCCACGCTGCAGCACTTCGGCTGCATGACGCGTGGCAGTGCCTTTACCGCGGCGCAATCGTCGGGAAAGACCACCCGTTGACCCGTGAACTCGAACGAGCGCAGATCTCGATGGCCAGAGCGATCTCCGACGACCACGATCCGGAGCTCATGGCGGACCCCGCGTTCGACGTCGACGAGGTCGGGGCCCACCCGCCTCTGCCCGACCCGACGATCCGATATCGGTTCCTCCGCGCCTGCAATCCGTCCAGCCGAGCGTCGGTGACGGCACTTCGGCTGTCCATTGCCTGTATGGCGGCGGGAACCCTCACCGTCCTGCTCGGCATCGATCGCCCGGACTGGGCGGTGATCGCCGCGGCGATGGTCCTTCATCAAGGACCGGATCGAATACTGGGCACCTATCGCGGAATCCACCGCATCGGCGGAACCGTCCTCGGGTTGATTCTGTTGGGTGCCATCTACGCCTGGAGTCCGACCGGTCTGTGGTTGGTGGCGGTACTTGCCGTCCTGATGGCGGGGATCGAGCTGTTCCTGGTGCGGAATTACGGGATAGCCGTCATCTTCATCACCGCCCTCGCGATTCTCCTCGGCGCGGCCGGTGGTGCGCACGGGACCGTCCGACATCTGATCCTCAGCCGCATGCTCGAGACGGCAATCGGCGTCGTCGTGGCGTTGGTGGTCCTGTGGACGGTGGGGCGCGGTGCGCATCGACGCACTCTGATCTGGGTCGACGAACGGGCGGGTAGCGTCCTGTTCAAGCTGCTGACCGAAATTCGCGCGAGGCACTATGCACCACAGGCGAATTGGTCGGAGCTTTCGGAGCTTCGTCGGGACCTGGACTTCGAACTGCGAGGTAGCGCGATGGCCGGGATCGACGCCGCCCACAACGAACCCGAGTGGGCGTCGCAGCAGTGGAGGACGCACACCGAATTGCATCATCTGGGATCGGATGTACTGCACCGACTGTGGTTCGGCACGCAGGTGTCCAGATCACACCTCGAGGAATGGGAGTCTCGCTACTTGCGTTCGGGTTCGGTGTGATCGAGCATCGGCACAGCGCTGAACTTGGCTGGATTCGCAATGTCGTAGGCTGCGCACACAACTCCGTCGCGGACAGTGAAGCCGGCAACGCGAGCGGCGAACTGCGGGTACTGGTCGTCCCCCGGTGAGCCGGCGAATACACCGCCGAGCTGTCCGTTGACGAGAACCGGTGACATCGAGAACACCGCTGCCGGTCCGTACTTGCGGGCCAATCCCAGATAGAACCGCGCGACACGATCGCTGCCGCGCACAATGTTGACAGCCGTGCGGGTAGTTCCGCCTGCGTCACCGATCAGGACGGCATCGGGATCGAGTGCACCTATCACGGCGTTCAGATCTCCACTCGCGATAGCCGTCACCAATCGCTCGACGGCAGCAGCATGCTCCTCGCTACTGACCGGGACCGGCGCCGACGCTGCGGCTTTACGGGCCCGCGAGGCCAACTGACGGGCAGTGGCTACTTCGATGTCGAGGATGCGCGCAACCTCGGCGAAGGGCACGTCGAAGCCGTCATGCAGGACGAAGGCAACGCGTTGAGCGGGAGTAAGGGTGTCCAGGACGACGAGGGCAGCAAAACGATTCTGTTCCTGCGTCACGACGTACTCCAGCGGATCGGGTGTCGCTGAGGGTGTGCCCGAGGTGGCGTCGAGGGGCGTGACGATCGGCTCCGGAAGCCACTGTCCGACATAGCTTTCTCGTCTGACCGCGGCCGATTTGAGATGATCGAGGCAGATTCGGCCGACAACTGTGGTGAGCCATCCGCGCAGTTCGCGGATCTGCAATTCGTCGCCTCGCGTGTTTTCGGCAACTTGAAGCCGTATCCACGCTTCCTGCACCGCATCCTGAGCGTCGCTGAAACTTCCGGTGAGACGGTAGGCCACCGACGTCAGGTGGCCACGGTGTTGCTCGAAGTCCTGCGCAGTCGTCGGCGAAAGCATGCCCTCATGATACGGACCTCACACATTAAATCCGGCATGAATGTAACCGTTGACCCAGGTAGTGGGTGCCGACGTATGGTTTCGGCACTGCTCACGGCTCGATCCTGTCTGCACATTCATTGGAGTCTCACGTGTTTCGGTCTTTCCCGCTCATGTCGCTCAACTGTTGTCGTTGAACTGACATTCCCCACACCTGCCTGTGCCGAGCGCCGCACACGGCGCTCCGGACAGGTGTAGCCGAGAACTGAACCAATCATCTTCTACAGGAAGCAACTTCATGATTCGCCCTCGTTTCGCGCGCTCGGTAGCCGCGGTCGTCGCTCTTGTCACTCTGTCCAGTTTTGCCGTTGCCTGCTCGGGCTCCTCCGACGAAGTGGTCAAGACCGCCGACGGCAAGACCGTCCTGCGGTACGAGGGCAGCACCGGACAGGTCATCTACCCCGAACTGGCCGCTGACCTCGGCTACTTCAACGACGTGGAGCTCAACTGGATCGGCGATACGACCAGCGGCCCTCAGAGCATTCAGAACGCAGCGACCGGTCAAACCGAGTTCGGGGGAGCGTTCAACGGTGCGGTGGTGAAGTTGGCTTCCGCGGGTTCACCGATCACCTCGGTCATCGGGTACTACGGCTCGGACAAGGAGAGCTTCAACGGTTACTACGTTCTCGACGACAGTCCGATCAAATCGGCGAAGGACCTGATCGGCAAGAAGGTCGGGATGAACACCCTCGGTGCGCACCACGAGTTCGTCGTGCGTGAATGGCTTGCGCGGGAGGGGCTTACACCGGACGAGATCAAGCAGGTGGAACTGATCGTGGTTCCGCCGGTCAACACGGAACAAGCGTTGCGGCAGGGACAGATCGACGTCGCCACCCTCGGCTCGGTCTTCCGTGACTCCGCGCTCGAACGTGGTGGCCTTCGCGAGCTGTTCACCGACGAATCGCTGTTCGGCTCGTTCACCTACGGCACGTTGGTGTTCCGTGACGACTACATCGCGCAGAACAAGGAGGCGGTCACCGATTTCGTGCAGGGAACAGCGAGGGCCATCCGCTGGACGCAGACGCACCCACGAGAAGAAGTGATCGCGAAGCTGACGTCGATCATCAACAGCCGCGGACGCAACGAGGACACCAAGCTCATCAGCTACTGGAAGAGCCCAGGAGTCGCCGGCCCCGGCGGAACGATCACCGATACCGAGATCAGCACGTGGATCGACTGGCTCACCCGTAACGGTGAACTCGAAGAAGGAAAGTTGAAGCCGTCGGACATCTACACCAACGAATTCAACCCGTACGCCAACGGAACGTATTCACCCGACAGCGGCGCTGACGGACAGGCACTGGAGGCAGCAAAATGAGCACAGAACCGAAACTACGGCTCGAGCACGTCACCAAACAGTTCGACATTCGTGGGACCGACGAAGTTTTCACCGCGGTCGAGGACATCAACATCGACGTGGCGCCGGGGGAGTTCCTGGTCCTCGTCGGGCCGAGTGGTTGCGGCAAGTCGACTCTGCTGGACCTCCTCGGAGGACTCAGTTCGCCCACTTCCGGTCGAATCCTTCTGGACGGCAAGCAGATCACGGGCCCAGGCTTGGATCGGGGAATCGTCTTCCAGCAATACGCGCTACTTCCATGGCGAACTGCACGTCACAACATCGAGTTCGGACTCGAAGCGAAGGGCGTGAAGAAGAGCGAGCGACGCGAGCTCGCCGAGCATTACCTCGAACTGGTCGGTCTGCAAGGTTTCGCGGATCGCTATCCGCACGAGTTGTCCGGTGGAATGAAGCAGCGAGTCGCGATCGCCCGCAGCCTGGCATTCGACCCCGAAGTGTTGCTGATGGACGAACCATTTGCTGCGCTGGACGCACAGACGCGAGAGTCGCTGCAGGACGAGCTTCTGCGCATCTGGAAGGCCACCGGCAAGACCATCTTGTTCATCACCCACGGAATCGACGAGGCCATCTACCTCGGGCAACGTGTTGCAGTACTGACTTCGCGGCCGGGGCGCGTCAAGACGATCGTCGACATCGACATCGACCGGTCCGGCGACGACGTGCGATCAGGTGAGGAGTTCCGAGTGTTCCGGCACCGGATCTGGACGCTGCTGCACGGTGAAGTCGAGCGCGCTCGGGCCGGCGAACTCGATCCTGCCAAGGAGGTTGCACATGTCTAGCGCATTGGCGACGCCGGAGGTGGTCGCCACCCCGAAACCGTTGGCCGACATAACACCTGACATTGCGCAGCGGAGCCAGGCCGGCGGCAAGGCGGCGCGCTACATTCGTTCCACCGCCTGGCGGATTGCCAAGCCGTCGATTGCGATCGCGATCTTCCTCGGGATCTGGGAAGCGGCACCTCGGCTCGGGCTGGTGGACAAGGTCTTCCTCCCGCCCTTCACCGAAGTTGTGTCCGCATTCTTCACTCTCGCCGAGAACGGACAATTGCAAGAGCATGTTTCGGCCAGTCTGACGCGTGCGCTGACCGGATTCTTCGTGGCCATCGCGATCGCGATTCCGTTGGGAATCGCGATCGCCTGGTACCGCCCGGTCTCCGACTTCCTCAACCCGATTCTCGAATTGTTCCGCAACACAGCAGCCTTGGCTCTGCTTCCCGTCTTCGTGCTGATTCTCGGAATCGGTGAGGAATCGAAGATCGCCCTGGTGATCTACGCCTGCACCTTCCCGATTCTGCTCAACACGATCTCCGGTGTGCGAACAGTGGACCCCCTGCTGATCAAGTCCGCTGCCTCGCTGGGGTTCTCCTCGATTCGGCTGTTCCAGAAGGTGGTTCTGCCCGCCGCTGTTCCCACGATCTTCACGGGTATCCGCATGGCAGCCGCGTCGTCGATTCTCGTGCTGATCGCCGCCGAAATGGTCGGGGCCAAAGCCGGTCTCGGGTATCTGATCACCGCTTCACAACTCAACTTCCAGATCCCGAACATGTACGCGGGCATCGTCGCGATCTCGTTGTTGGGTCTGACAATCAACGCGATTCTGGTCCTGATCGAACGTCGGCTCTCGCGCTGGCGCGTCACCACCTGACCACACATTCACGGAAAGATTCTGCGAACTCATGTCCGAACGACAATTTCATCTGAACGCCTTCCTGATGGGCGTCGGCCATCATGAGGCGGCGTGGCGCCACCCACGCACAAATGCGGCCAACCTCCTGGACGTCAAGCACTTCCAGGAATTGGGGAGAATCGCCGAGCGTGGAAAGCTGGACTCGGTGTTCTTCGCCGACGGTCTAGCAGTCGGCCCGCGGGTCAAGTACAACACCCAGGCGATCTTCGAACCCGTCACCTTGCTGTCGGCGATCGCGGCGGCCACCGACAAGGTGGGGCTGATTGCAACCGCGTCGACCAGTTACAGCGATCCATACACTCTCGCAAGGAAGTTCGCTTCCCTCGATCACATCAGTGGCGGACGAGGCGGGTGGAACATCGTGACGTCGGCCGGCGCCGACGAGGCCGCGAACTTCGGCCTCGATGCGGTACCGACGCACAGCGGTCGTTACGAGCGCGCCGAGGAGTTTCTCGACGTGACGCTCGGACTCTGGGACAGCTGGGAAGAGGGGGCAGTTGTCCTGGACGAAGAGACCGGAATCTTCGCCGATCCTGATCGTGTCCATCGCATCGACCATGACGGTCAACGATTCACGGTGGCTGGCCCGCTCAATTCGCCGAGGTCTCCACAGGGACGTCCGCTGCTTGTACAGGCCGGTTCCTCCGAGAGCGGTAAGGATTTCGCGGCGAGGTATGCCGAAGCCGTGTTCACCGCTCAACGAACACTCGAGCAGGGGCAGGATTTCTACACCGACCTCAAAGCGCGGCTGATCAAGTACGGGCGTAGTCCCGACGAGATCAAGGTGCTGCCAGGCATCGTTCCCTTCATCGCGGATACGGAAGACGAAGCCAAGGCACTGGAGCAGTCGTTCACGGATCTCATCTCACCTGAGTACTCACTGCGCCAACTCTCGAACATGGTGGGCGTCGACCTCACCGAGCATTCGCTGGATGCCCCGCTGCCACCGTTGCCGGACATCGATCGCATCCAAGGAAACAAGAGTCGATACCAGCTCGTCAAAGACCTTGCAGAGAGCGAAAACCTCACCGTCCGTGAACTGATCGGCAAACTCGGCGGTGGCCGTGGGCATCGGACATTTGCCGGGACACCGGAGCAGGTCGCGGACGAGTTGACCGAATGGTTCGACAAGGGCGCCGCGGACGGCTTCAACATCATGCCGCCCTATCTGCCTGGAGGGCTCGAGGTGTTCGTCGACCGGGTCGTGCCGATTCTGCAGGCGCGTGGGATCTTCCGGACCGAATACACGGAATCCACCCTGCGGGGTCACTACGGCCTCGATCGTCCGGCGAATCGGTTTTCGCGGGCCGCTGACGCGGCAGAAGTGAGCGCGTGACGGAAACACTGCCCAAGGAACAGCCGGCGATTGCCGGTCTCAAGCCACTCGTCACAACGGTTTTCGTACCGGCGGCCATCTTCGGGATCGGTCAGGGAGCGGCTGCCCCCATCATGGCCGTCACCGCGCGCGACCTGGGTGCATCGGTTGCCGTCGCCGGCCTGATCGTTGCACTCGGTGGTTTGGGCGCCGTACTCGGTGACCTCCCCGCCGGCAGGATCGTGTCGCGTTTCGGTGAGCGCAGGTCGATCATCGGCGGAAGTTCCTTGGGTGCAACAGGAGTGGTGATTTGTCTCCTTGCGCAGACTCCGTGGATGCTCGGTATCGGCGCACTGTTGACCGGATTGGCGAATGCGGTGTGGGGCCTTGCGCGGCAGAGCTACCTCGCCGAGACCGTGCCACTCGGTCTTCGGGCCCGAGCAATGTCGTCGTTCGCCGCGATGTGGCGGTTGGGTTTCTTCCTGGGACCGCTCATCGGGGCCGGCGTGATTCTCCTGGTGGGAGCGCGCGGAGGATTCCTCGTCCAGTTGGTGGGCGTCGTGCTCGCCGGGGCGCTGATGGCCCGCGTTCCCGACCCGCCACGAAAGGTGCAGGCAGGCAACAGCGATCACGGACACGTCACGCTCCCGGAGATCCTTCGCCGTCATCGTGCCGCTCTGTCGACGCTCGGGACAGGCTCCCTTCTGATGGGCGCCGCCCGCGCTTCGCGTGAGGCCGTTCTTCCATTGTGGGCATTGCACCTCGGATTGGATGCAGCCCAGGTGAGTGTGATCTTCGGTATCGGTGCGGCCGTGGACCTGCTGTGCTCGTACCCGGCCGGACACATCATGGACCGATACGGCCGCAGGCTGGTCGCGGTGCCTTCGCTGACGGTGATCGGTGTGTCGTACCTACTGTTGCCGTTCTCGACGGGTGCAGTGGGATTGACCGTGGTCGCTGTCGTGATGGGGATCGGCAACGGACTGGGCAACGGCGTGATCATGACCCTCGGTGCCGATATCGCCCCGCCCGAAGAACGCGCCGAGTTCCTCGCTGCATGGCGATTGACTCACGACACCGGCATGTTCGGTGGGCCGCTCGCGATCGGTCTACTCGCCGCGGTGCTCCCACTCGGGTGGGCATTCGCCGCCCTGGGCGCGACGTCGTTCGCCGGCGCGGCGATGATGTTCCGCTTCATTCCGGTCTACTCTCCGCGGGTGTCACCCCGGTCGCGCGTCGGGAAACTGTAGGTAGGCTCGCTACATGCGATTCGGACTGTTCGTACCTCAAGGCTGGCGTCTGGACCTGGTCGGCATCGACCCCGCGAAGCAGTGGGAGGTGATGCGAGACTTCACGCTGCGCGCGGAGGCAGGGCCGTGGGAGTCGGTGTGGGTCTACGACCACTTCCACACCGTTCCCCAGCCGACGGAAGAAGCGACTCACGAGGCGTGGACGTTGATGGCCGCACTCGGTGCATCGACGTCGCGTATCCGACTCGGCCAGATGTGTACCGCCATGAGCTACCGAAACCCGGCGTACCTCGCCAAGGTCGCCGCGACCACCGATCTCATCACGGGTGGACGCGTCGAGATGGGCATCGGCGGCGGTTGGTACGAGCAGGAGTGGCGTGCGTACGGCTACGGTTTCCCCTCTGCCGGTGAGCGTCTGGGCCGCCTCGACGAAGGAATCCAGATCATGCAGCAGGCGTGGTCGACCGGCAGCTCGACGCTCGACGGCAAGTACTACCAGGTCGACGGAGCGCTGTGCCGTCCACTTCCGTTGCAAGAGGGCGGAATTCCCATCTGGGTTGCCGGTGGCGGCGAGAAGGTCACACTCAAGATCGCGGCCAAGTACGCGCAGTACACGAACTTCGACGGCACCCCGGCCGGCTTCGCGCACAAGTCCGAAATCCTGAAGAAGCACTGCGACACCGTCGGTAGCGATTTCGACGCCATCGTCCGTTCGGCCAACTACAACGTGGCCATCGGCGCGACGGAATCCGAGGTGGCTCAGCGGTTGGAGACACTGAAGGCCCGACTGACGCCGTTGGTCGGCGAAGCTGCCGCCGATGCGTCGCTCGATGCGTTCCGCGGAATGCCTGCCGTGGGTACGCCCGAGCAGATCATCGAGAACCTGTCGGCGCTCGCGGCGCAGGGACTCGAGTACGGAATCTTCTACTTCCCCGAGGCCGCGTACGACACGTCGGGAATCGAGATGTTCGAGAAGGAAGTGCTGCCCGCGCTCGCGTAACCGTTGGGGCTAGCGCAGCGAGTCAGGAAGATCGGCCGGGTTGATCAGGACCCGGCGATCGGGGTGGGTGCGAACTTCTTCGGAATCGGGAATCCGGCTCTGCAGGAAGTTCCACTCGCTCGCACTGACAGCAGCGATCGCGCGTGCCAGCACTGCCGAGTCCTTGGTCCCCCACTCGATCGGCATGGGACTGACCATCTGCCACGTGTCAGCCTTGCTGCGGGTGGAACGATCCGAACGCAGTGCGACCGACGGAATGCGGTCGCCGACTCGCCACTTCGGATTGAGTCGAACGTTGCGGCTGACGAGCGCGTACTGCGGTGCTCCGGCCGCCGGCTTCGCGATGTCGATCAATGCCGTCAAGGTCGCCGCTCGAGGATGAACCTCGGTGACGATCGCGGGAACCAGTGGGTTGTCCGCATACAGAGATTCGACGCTTCCCACCTTGCGAGGTGCCCACACGGCGACCCACAGGGAACTGGCCGCACCGATGGCGAGGACTGCGCCGATGATGATGGACCACACCTCGCCCATGCTGATCAACCAGGCCCCGACCGCGGCGAGGACGATCGCGAAGATCACCGCAGAAATCTGCAGGCGGCGTACATCGGCCAGTGTGTCGTTGACCGACTTGGCGTGAGCCTTGTCGACGGTGAACTGGAAGTCAGCCACGAAAAATTCCTTCGGGTGGTGCCGGACGATCTAGGACCGGCCCCCGATCGCCCGGGGACCGTCCACCAGCGTAGCTAGTTTCGCGCGCGCTCCCACATCTGCAGGTAAGCCTCGGCGCCGCGGCTCATGTCCTCGATGATGGTGTCGCCGTCGGCTCCCGCGGCGATGCGCATGTCCGCGATCCAGTCGGGAATCATCCCGTACTGCGCCACGCCGTCGGTGTTCACGTCGAAAACCCGGGTGCCGGCGCGCTGCTGGTCCATGACCGTGCCGTCGAAGGCGGTGTACGGATATTGCAGCGGATTTTCTGCGGCGTCGCCGCGCGGTGCGGCCTGCGGCCCGAAGCCGTTGGTGTCGGCGCCGTAGCCGAAACCGAAGTAGTAGTTCTCGCTTCGCATCGCCCGTGCGTCCCGCCACTGGTCGATGAACCCACGCTCTTCGGGCTTTTCGTCCGATGCGTCGAGTTGTCCGGCGTACAGGGCGACAAATCCGCCGAGTGCGTAGATCCGCTTGTACAGGCTCGGGTCGCTCCAGCTGTGACTGGAAACGACGCCGGAGTAGTTCGCAGCTTCGAGAATATCGAGAGCCGCTTCGGCGGTCTTGACGCTCATGTGATCGATGTCCACGATCATCCCTCGGTCCATCAAACCTCGGATCGTGTACGCGCCGAGGTCGGTCAGGCCGTGCGAATTGCATTGCGGACCAGAGGGGTACACCGGAAGCGTCACTCCGGGTGGGAGTACCGCGAGAAGATTCTGTGCGCCGTCGACCTTGGTGGGCAGCACATTGTCCTCGGCAACGCCGGTGCATGGTTCCGACTGCCAGAACTCCCCGGTGCCCAGGTAGTTGCCGATATTGACGGCCACTCCGGTGACGCCGCCGTCGAAACGGGCACCGCCGAGGGCGTTGTCGAACTTGTGCGTGACGATCATCTGCCGGACACCGAGGTCGTACAACTCGTCCAGGCCGCGGTCGATGTCGTCCTCGGTGCACTGCGGAATACCGTTGCGCACAGAGCAACCGAAGGGTTCGGACACCTCCACCCCGAGGGTGACGGCCAGCTTTCCGTCGGCGGCCACCTGCCTGGCCTGTTCCGGCGAGCTCACGATGCGGAACCAACCCCGGCCGGGACCGCCGTACTGGGCGTCGATGTAGTCCTGGAGTTCGCGTGTCTGCTGCGCCTGGATCCGGACGGTCTCCATCTCGTCACAGGGATTTCGCTTGCTCGGATACAGCTCGCACAGGACACGATTGGCGACAAAGAGATTGGTGAAGATTCGCAGCCCGCCACGCCAGGCCCGCTCGACCCACTTGTAGTACGTCTGCTCGTGCGTCAGTGAATCGTGCGCCGGCCAGTCGGCGAAACTCGGCCAGCCGGTGGTGTCGTGAGTTTCGAAGGGATTGCCGTACGACAGAACGTTTTCGAGGAGCGCCGGTATCCCGTCAGGTTGATGGTCCGGGCAGTCGACGAGCGCTGCGGTGACGCCCTGAGGATCGAAAGGTCGGCCGCAGTGCAGGTTTCCGCCCATGAACTCGGAAGCATTCATGTGCACGTGTGTGTCGATGAATCCGGTGACTTCACCGTTCGGTCCGATTTCTCCCGGAACGCCGTTTGCGCCCACCTCCGCTTCGGGGAAATCGGCGCAGCCATCGCGCGGGATCAGCGTGAACGCAGATTCGGGAACGTCACCGGGATCGGACATCGTGAGCATCAAATCTCGCGAGATCAGTTGACGGCCGTTCGAGGTCGCGGTCAGAACGAACGATTCACCGGTGGACATCACGGTCCAGTCGGTGGAGGGAGTTGCTTCGGAAGTGGCGAGTACCGAGTCCGCGCCGTCGTGCGAGAGCATCGACCCGTCCGGGCCGTACAGCATGAAACGACCCAACTGGGCCGCATGTAGCCGGAACGGTTCGGCGTCTGCGGCTTTCGTTACGTCGGTGAGGTACGCCGACCCGTCACGACGGACGAAATCACCAGACTCGGTGCGCAGCGCGAAGCAACCGTTCGCAAGTGCGTACACCGAGTTCTGCGCAGTAGGAGCAGGACTCGGTGCCGCGGCGCTGACGCCGGTCGCGGCGACGACGACGGCGGCAGTCAGCAGCGAGATGGTTCCGGCGAGCCGACCCCGTAGACGTGGAACTGAGCGCATGGTGCTGGTGACCCCCGGCCGATGGACACGACTGTGACAGGGGACACTCTACAGATAACTGGACGTATGTCCATTTGATTCTGCAACGTGTTGCAGAAATGCTCAGCCGATGGCAGGTCCGAGCAGGTCATCGGCGTCGGTGATCCGATAGGCGTAGCCCTGTTCGGCGAGGAATCGCTGACGATGTGCCGCGTACTCCGCATCGAGAGTGTCGCGGGAAACCACCGAATAGAAGTGAGCCTGACCGCCGTCGTGCTTGGGTCGCAGTAGGCGTCCGAGTCGCTGCGCTTCTTCCTGTCTCGACCCGAAGGTTCCCGAAACCTGCACGGCGACAGATGCCTCCGGAAGGTCGATCGAGAAGTTCGCGACCTTGCTCACCACCAGCGTCTGGATCTCACCGTTACGGAACTGATCGAACAGGATCTCGCGTTCCTTGTTCTTGGTGGATCCCTTGATCACCGGGGCGTTCAGGGCTTCGCCGAGTTCGTCGAGCTGATCGAGATACGCACCGATCACCAAAGTCGGAGAATCGGGGTGCTTGGCCAGGATCGACTTCACGACCGCAATTTTCGTGTGAGCCGTCGAGCACAGTTTGTAGCGCTCCTCCGGTTCGGCGACGGCATAGGACATGCGCTCGGCGTCCGTCATCGTCACTCGCACCTCGACGCAGTCGGCCGGCGCGATCCAGCCCTGCGCTTCGATGTCCTTCCACGGAGCGTCGTAGCGCTTGGGGCCGATGAGCGAGAAGACGTCGCCTTCGCGGCCGTCCTCGCGAACCAGCGTTGCGGTCAGGCCGAGACGGCGGCGCGACTGCAGATCTGCCGTCATCCGGAAGACGGGCGCGGGCAACAGGTGGACCTCGTCGTAGATCACCAGTCCCCAGTCGCGGGAGTCGAAAAGTTCGAGGTGCTTGTACTCGCCCTTCGTGCGACGTGTGATCACCTGGTAGGTCGCGATCGTGACCGGCCGAATCTCCTTGCGCTCGCCGGAGTATTCGCCGATTTCTTCCTCGGTCAACGATGTACGCGCGATCAACTCACGCTTCCACTGACGACCGGCAACGGTATTGGTGACGAGGATGAGGGTGGTGGCCTTGGCCTTTGCCATCGCCGCGGCGCCCACCATCGTCTTGCCGGCGCCACACGGCAGCACGACGACGCCCGAGCCGCCGGCCCAGAACGAATCCGCTGCCATCTGCTGGTAGTCGCGCAGTTCCCAGTGGCCCTCTTCGAAAGCGAGATCGATCGGGTGCGCTTCGCCGTCCACATAGCCGGCGAGGTCCTCGGCCGGCCAGCCCACCTTGAGCAGCATCTGCTTGAGGCGGCCGCGTTCGCTCGGGTGGACGATCACGGTGTCGTCGTCGACCTTCTCACCGAGCATCGGCGAGATCTTCTTGTGTCGCATCACCTCGGTGAGGACTGCGCGGTCGAGGCTGACCAGGATGAGGCCGTGCACCGGGCTCTTGACCAGCTGTAAGCGTCCGTACCTGGCCATCGTGTCGACGATGTCGACCAGCAGCGGTTGTGGAACCGCGAATCGTGAGTACGACACGAGCGCGTCGACAACCTGCTCGGCGTCGTGTCCGGCGGCGCGGGCATTCCACAAGGCCAGGGGAGTGATGCGATACGTGTGGACGTGTTCGGGGGCCCGTTCGAGTTCCGCGAAGGGGGCGATTGCCTGCCTGGCATCGCCGGCGCGCTCGTGGTCGACCTCCAACAGCAGCGTCTTGTCGGATTGGACGATCAACGGTCCGTCGGTCACGGAATCCTCCTAGTGAAGCAAACGCGGCAGCCACAGAGCGTTGCGCCGCGTTGTCGGCTGACGCCAACCCTGCCATTGTCCTGGTATCGGGGCGCAGACGCCAACAGGCGACGCTCGCACAGCCCGAAGTAGAGGTGCCCGAGTGCGAGCACCCCTACGTCAACAGGGCAGGATCGACCGCTATTCCGGGAGGCCCGCGGGTAGTACGAGGATCTTCACGTGTTCGTCGGGTGCGCGCAGAGCTGCGAAAGCGTCCGAGACTCCATCCAGACCGACCCTGCCGGTGATGATCGCTTCGGCGTCGATCTCGCCGTCGGCGAGCCTCTGCAGGGTGATGTCGTAGGCATTCTCGTAAGGACCGTGACCGAAGTTGATCGAGATCCTCCGGAACTGCCCGACGACGGGAATGATCGTCTCGTCGCCGAACGGCGCAGCCAGAACCTGAATCCGCGAGTTGAACGGCAGAGTGTGCATCAGTTCTCCGATGACTCCCGCCCGACCGCTGCATTCGTAGGCGATCAGAACTCCGTTCGCGGCCTGGCCGACAAGCTGGTTGCCTTCGGCGATCATTCGATTCCACAGTTCGATCGGATCCTGCTCGGCCGGATCGACAACGATGTCCGCGCCCATCTTCGCGGCGAGCTCGCGTCGTTTGGGGGAGGGCTCCGACGCGATGACGATCTGCGCTCCGCGCGCTTTCGCGGCGACGATGGCGCCCAGTCCGATCGTTCCGCAACCGATGACGAGCGCCGAATCGGCCGAGGTGAGGCCGGACTGTTGGAGATGCATCTCGCCGACGTGGAGAGGTTCGGCAAGTGTGGCGTGCTCGAGTGACAGGTGGTCGGGAACTTTGCGGACCCAGAACGCGTCGACGACTATGTGATCGCCGAACGCGCCGTGGTACTCGTTCGAGTAGCCGATGATCGTCGGGATCCCGGTAGCGGTGTCGGTGGCCAAGCCGATGCCGGCCACCCGATCGCCGATCGCGAAATCGTCTACTGCAGAACCGGTCTCGGAGACAATACCCGCGTATTCGTGCCCCAGCACCACTGGCGCGTCCGGATCGAAGGTGGCGAGCGGGTAGCCCCCGTCGTGCGCGACCTCGACGAATCGGCACGGGTCCTTCGACATGCTCAGGTCGCTGCCGCAGATCCCGCAGGCGACGACGTCGATGCGGATCTGATGGGGTGCCAACGGCGGCGGGTCGGCGATCTCGGTGACCGCGAATTCTCCCTGCTGGAAACGGACGGCCCTCATGCGCGCACGGCTCCCGTCTCGGCCGGCTGGCCGTAGTAGTCGGTATGGGCTTTGGTGATCGCTCCGACCAGCCCGCCGATCAGGTATTCGCGATTGTCCTCGGCGAACTGCATGCTCGCCTGACGCCCGACATTTCGCTTCCGGAAGTGCGGGACCACCTCGGAGGCGAACAATTCGTAGCTGCGTTTGGTGTCCTCCCAGCTCGCCATGTCGACGTGAAGGATCAAGAACGTGCCGAACCCTCCCGTCTTCTCGATCAGACGCTCGATCTGTGCGATCGCATCTTCGGGGGTACCGATGATCGCCTGACCGAACTCGCCGAGCGTGTCGTTGCGCCACTGATCGATGATTCCGGCAGGTGTATCTGCCCAGGCCGGGCTCTGGCCGGTCTGTCGATTCACGTAAGAAGCCATCGATCCGATCCGTCGGCTCACGGCGCGCTCGGCCTCGGCTCGGGTCTCGGCGAGGAACATCGGATTGACCACACGCCACGTCGCTCGGTCGGCGCGGTGGCCGTGTTCGGCCGAGACCTTCTCGTACACATCCCAGTTGCGATCCAGTGCGTCGAAGCCGCTGGGTGAACTCGCCGCCAATGAGAGCAGGGAGAGGCCGTTCTTGCCTGCGAGCACCGAACCGTTGGGAGAAATCGTGGACGCTGTCACTGTCTCGATGCCGTCCGCGCGATAGGTGGGCAGCTGTGCGCGTGCGTCACGCAACGTGAACCAGTCGGTTTCCATGTTGACGACCTCGCCGCGAAGCAACGCGAGAATGGCCTCGAGCGCTTCGCCCTGGCGACGACGCTGGTCCGACGGGTTGATGCCCATCATGTGTGCATCGAGGGGGATCTTGCCCGGGCCGGTGCCGAAGATGAGCCGTCCGCGGGTCTGCAGATCGAGCTGAGTGATGCGGTCGGCCGTGATCAACGGGTGGTGATAGGGCAGAGACGTCACGCCTGTGCCGAACTGGATGCGCTCGGTTCGCTCTGCGGCGGCCGCGATGAACATGTCCGGGGCAGGCACGATCTCGGCGCCGGTCGAATGATGCTCACCCATCCACGCTTCTTCGAATCCGAGGTGGTCCAGGTGTGTCATGAGGTCGATATCGCGTCTGAGTTGCAGGGCGGGATCGGCGTCGAGCGGGTGGTACGGGGCGAGGAAGGCTCCGAAGCGGATGGACGATGCGGACCACACGATGACAACTCCTGTCGACAGGGGAGTGATTTGGATCACTCGCTCTGATCGAGATGTCTAACATGGATCAACTGATCCAATAAGTTGAGCCTCCCGCACAGTGGGAGATTTGTAATCACCTGTAGTTCAACGTTATCTGGTGCAATGACGTCGGATATCGTTGTTGCAAGTCGATCGACTGAACCAAGTACTTTCCGAAGGAGTATTGAAGAGGTATGCAACTGGACGTCACAATCACCCCCGACTCCTCGACCGTCGAACTGAACAGTGTCGACGACTTCACCAGTCTCTCGGTCGTCGTTGGCGGCGACGATCGATCCGAGACTCTGAGTCGGGTACTGGAACCGTGGGGGGAACTCGAGGGGGATCACGTCTGGCTCGACATCGGCCACTTGGAGCAAGCCGTCGCTGCCCGGATCGGAAACACCGAGTGGAGACAGAAGTTCTCCGCGATGGTGGACTACGCACGCGCCCACGGCTGGGTGGATCGCGACAACAGGGTGCGAGCACACCGTGAATCACTCTGACTCCGCGTTCGCCACGGTTGAGACGTTTGTCGAGCCCGTGCGAAGCTCGTTCGTATGACCGACTCCCGGCAGAACCGTCAAGGCGACGCGACGCGTCTGCGTTTGCTCAAAACTGCTGAAAGGCTTTTCGCGACAGAGGGATTGGATGCAGTTTCGCTGCGCTCGGTCAACGCCGCGGCCGGTCTCGGGCCGTCATCGGTCCACTACCATTTCGGAACCAAGGACGATCTGGTCGCAGCGGTGCTGTTGGACATGGGAACGTCGGTGCGAGATCAGATCAGCGCGAACGTCGACGCCCTCTCCGCCGACAAGACGCCGCCGACGGTCGAGGCGCTGGTACGGGCCGTCACTGCGCCCTACAAGGCATTGCTCCTTCGCCATCGCACGCGGGGAATGCGATGGATCAGAATCGTCACGCAGATCTCGCAGCCGCAGATGTCACGACCGGGCCATCCAGCCCTCGAGGCGACCGAGCTGCACCTGCGTGAACATCTTCTCGACCAGGTCCGTCGTACTTTTCCTGCTACCGATCCCGAACGGCTCGAGACTCGCTGGGCGATTGCCTTGATGGGCTTCCTCCAGGCGTTGAGCCGGGCGGACGATTGGAGCGGAAGTGGCAAGCCGCTCGCGCCGGAGCGGCTTGCCGACTTCTACGAGGACCAGGTCGTCTTTCTGGTGGGTGGTGTGCGGCAGTTATTGGGGTGAGCGCCTAATCGATGCGTCTCCTATTTCTGCGCGACCACTGACTTCCGCATTTCCATTACATGAGTAATAGCTTCGGAAATTCCGGACCGGTAACCGATATTCTTTTCGGAATCACCCGGAGTGGAATCAAGCTCCGATTCGAGTCTCGTTTGAATGCGGTCCAGGGTATGGATTGTTCTTTTCACGATGGTTGATTCTCTTTCTGCGGTAAATCCGATAGAAGTATTCCGGATTGCCGAGCGTGTTCGTCGAGGACGCAGAGTGAAGCGAGGGTCATGCCCGCTGCGTACCCGCGCGAGCGTGCGTCAGTTCCTCGATTACGTGACTTGAACAGGTTGAACGTTTCGTGCAGGTGCACGAGGGTGTCGGTGGAGGCAGGCATTGGTCAGCTTCGCAATCAGCTCGTCTTCTCTGGACTTTGCTGTCAGCTCCGCTTCCGCTTACGGATGAACTCGGAAGACTCCGCAGTTTTCGCCCGCTTCTCCGCGCGGCGTTCCTTGATCGACTGGGCGGGTTTCTTCATGTTCTTACCCGGCGCCTTGTCAGCCATTGTCGCTCCTCATTTTTCGAAGTGGCAATCACAAACTGACCTCGACCATACTTCATTTACAGAAAAAAGCCAGTTGCTTCTTTTTTGCTACTTTTTTCCGGAGTCGACGGGGCTGACGGAAGTAATTCGGTGCAACGTGAAACGGCGAACCGCGCCGCTCGCGGGGTCGAAGGCGTCCAGCTGTCCGCCGCCCACGCTGACGGGGTCGACGATGCGATGCGTCGCGACCCCCTGGGCGTCGACGTAGCCGATGTTGACGCTCGAATTGTCTCGGGCCGCCGTGGCCAGCAAGGCGATGGTGGCGGCGTTGTTCTCCCGTGAACCGTCCGTTCGCACTCCGCCGCGGCCCGGGGCGGAAGCACGGTCTCCGGCCCGCATCGTGCGGACCAACGACGCCAGCTGATCCGCCGACGGGCTCGCCGGCATCCTCGACGCCGGTCGGCTGCGACGGTTGGGTACACGTGCCCCGCGTGGGCGGAGATCGACCAACGTGCCCGAGGAGTCCTCACCTGCCGGCGCGAATCCGGCGGCTCGCAGCTCGGTCAGGACTTCGCGGAGAGGGGCCTGCGAAATCGCGACGGTGGGAGCCAAGGCGCGCAGTGCCAACGGCTCGGCCACTGCGGATGCGAGGACCTCCGCCAGCAGTGACGCGTCCTCACATCGAATGAACGACGCCGCCACTCCGGCACGCAGTCGTCCGTGTCGACGGGCGACATCGTCGATCAGATACGAAAGTGATTGGGGGACAAGAGTCTTCGATTTCGAAGCGAACATCGCATGCAGTTCGGTGGCCGTCAGACCGGCGTCGAGCGCACGACGCACGCTGTCCTCGCTGATGCGGTACATGGACGCCGATCCGGCCGACTCGATGTCTGCGACCAGGCTCACCTGCTCGAGCAGGTCCGGTACCAGCGGGCCGGGCGCAACCAGAGTCAGATCCGCCTGGACCAGGATGTAGTCGATGGGCTCGGGTAGCGCGGACTGCATTTCGGCTTCGGCGTCCCCGCCGTGCAGCAAGGCTCGTCCAGGTGACGACAACGCGCCGCGGGCCACCAGCCCGAGAGCAGCGGCCTCGTCCAGAGTCCGCTCGATCGCGAACGTCCGCAGGCGCCCGCTCCATCGCGGGCGTCGCCACGCCAGCAGCCGACTTACCTCGACGGCCGACGCGGTCTGGCCGCTGTCGAGTTCGGAGAGCAGCCCCAGAATGGCCTGACGATCTCGCGGAGCCGCCGGAGCGCGGCCCTCCTCGGACAACGCCGCGATCGGCTTGTCGGTGGAATCGCGCAGCCCGATCATCCACGGGACTCGAGGTACGTCGACCCAGGCGGACGCCAGGACCTCCCACCGTCGCGCTGTGGATGCGTTCAGCCAGCCGTCGACCGCAAGCGTGGGCGTCCAGTATTCGTCCGCGTTGTCCGAGACCGGCGCCGGGTCTGGTGTTCCACTGGCGATGAGTCCGGCTGCCGAGAGCAACTCGACAAGTAGGCTCACGCGCGCTTCGTCGAGATCGGCCGTCTTGGCCACGCGTCGTAGTTCTCGAACACCGAGCCCACCGGCTCGCAGTGCGGGGGCCGGCGCTGCGCCCAGAACAGCGATCACGTTCTCGCATTGGCGTACCAACTCGAGCGCCTCGCCGGCTGCTGCGGCGTTCACGTCCGCCGGCTTGAGTTTGTCGCCCCCGATGACAGGTGCGGTCAGCGTCGTCGGATCGAAAACCGGCTCGCCGCGGATGACCTGACGAACCGTCGCCGGAAGCTCGACGGTCTGCTCGTCGAGCCACCGCAGCAGGCCGGCCGCCAGCAGTCGTTGAACCGGGCGCTCAGGCGGCGTTCCGGGGGCAGCGTCGCGGGTGCGACCGATCGGGCTGGAGTTGGCGAGTGTCTCGAGGAGATCCCGCTCGCGGGTGTCCAGAGCGTTGAGCGCAGCCGAGATCTCGGTCTCGGTCATCGCCTCGGCAGGTTCGAGGGCGCGCCCCACACGCCACGGAATCATCCCGATGACTGCCGGGACGACGCTGATGGGATCGACACCCCAGATGAGGGCGGACGCGCGCATCTTCGACAGAGACTTGTCGACGGCCTTCTTGGTGACCTTGCCCTTGCCGGTCAGGGCGCGTTCGGCGATCGCACTGTTGAGCTCCGCCCGCGTCATCGGAGTTTCCTCGGCGCCGGCCAGTGCCAACAATTCGAGAAGACCGAAATCGAGGGTGTCGAGTTCGTCCGCGGCTCGGCTGACCGACGCGCGTTGCTGTGCCCGACCGCTGAGAACCACCATCGTGCTCGGCGGCGGTACGGCCAGATCGGGGCGCAGACGCAGCAACTCCGTCAACTCGGCGTCACTGCGCGCCGAGAGCCAATCGGTCAGACTTTCGGCTGCGGAACTGCCCGCCGGGGTGCCACGTGTTTCGGTCATCAGGTATCAGATTAGAGACCTGGTCTGTACGGCGTAACGGCGTCCTGTCAAAATGACTTCGTGGCCAACAATTCGAAGCAACACTATGTAGATCCAGGATGGCCGGAAACTGCAGACGGAGATCACGCAGTGACCGAATTGTCATCGACCCGCGCAGGTGGACTTTCACCCTTCGGCGAGGACACCACCTTTCCGGTTCCGGTGGAGTCACTTCCTTACGTACACCCGCACACCGTCATCAACCGATAACAACTCGACACGAAGAAGGCCCGCACCGAATCGGTGCGGGCCTTCTTGATGTTCGAGCGTCCGAGCGGACAGTCTTGCCGGTGTTACTTGAGGAACGACTTCGCGGTGTCGGCGACTGCGAGGATCTGCGGGTCGACCGGGATGCCGTTGGCCTCGGCGAATGCGATTGCCTGATCGATGGCGTCGGCGACCGGGTGTGCAACGGTCTGTGCGACCTGCTGCGCCGGAGCCGGAGCTGCCTGAGGAGCCGTCGTGGCCGGAGCGGAACGCTCGGTGGCGCCGCTGCTCAGCCCGAGGCTGGAGGAGCAGGACGGCCATGCGCCCCAACCCTGGTTTGCGAGAACACGCTCGGCAACAACGATCTGCTGCTCGCGAGTGGCCTGGTTTGCGGTGGCTGCGTACTGTCCGCCGCCGTGTGCGTTCCACGTGCTGGGGGAGAACTGCAGTCCGCCCTGGTAACCGTTGCCTGTGTTGATGGCCCAGTTTCCGCCGGCCTCACACTGGGCGAGACGATCCCAGTCGGAGTCGGGGGCAGCGTTTGCGGTTCCGGTGGCTGCAATTCCTGCTACGCCCATGATGGCGCCGGTGACGGCGACCTTGGCGACAGTGCGGCCGGTGGTGGTGGGCTTGCGATGGCGTCCGCTCATGATGGTCGAAATCCTCTCCACACGCGCCTGCGAGGTCAGCTGTCGGGTTCGGGCTGAGAGGTCGCCCGGCCTCGCCTTTCCTGGCTGGAAAGGGTCTGGCTTCACCCCAAGATTCGGTCTTGCGATCGAACCGGTGTCCACTGGAGAACTTTTCTGTTCTCACAGAGGACTTTGGGTCCCCCGTCCTCGTCCCTGGAATGCTCTGTCGGAAGTCCGGTACCCGCGGGACAAGGCTTGGCGCGGCGGGCCGGAGGTGGCCGAGTTTCCCGGCCGAAAACGACGGTAACGGCTCGAGTCGCTCGTGTCACCATTTGATAACGCGGCGTGGCGAAAGACGTACAACGCGTCACACAAAGCGCAGGAGACTCTTCCCAGGTAGGTGGGGGTGCCCGAGTGAATGTCCGGTTGTGTCCGTTCCGTTATCCATCTGTAATGTGAGCAAGGTCACACGTTATGCGGAAATAGAATTTCGGGCGATTGAGAGGTGCGTCGATCCGGACCCAAGGTTGTGGCCCGTGTCTCAACATCGACTTTGGAACTTAGGTTAGGTTTGCCTGACTTGCCTCGCTTGGGCAGGTTTCGCAGAGTCTTCCAAAGAAGTAGGGCACCCCTCATGAAACTGCAATACCGTCGGCGTGCGGTCACCGCGTCACTCGCCGTTGCCGCTGCTGCTGTCGGCCTGGCCGTCACTGCTCCCGCTGCACACGCCTCACCCGAGGATCCGACACACGGTGTTGTCGGAAGCTATTCCGCAACCCAGCCCGGCGACATCGTCGTCGACGCGGCAACCCACCGCGGATACATCACGCAGTACGGCGGACCGACCAGCTCGTTGTCCGTCGTCGACACGAACACCGGCAAGTCCGTCGGCGCCATCGACGGCGTCGTCGGTTACCCGTCGGCACTTGCCGTCGACTCAGGCCTCGGACGCGCATACGTGTCCTCCTCCTACGGCGGCGCGATCTCGATTGTCGACACGAAGACCGGGAAGGTCGAAAAGACGGTCACGCTGAGCGAGAAGAACCCCGACGGCTCGCGTCCGCAGATCAACGATGTCGTCGTCGATCCCACAACACACCGCGCGTACTTCTCGGACTACAAGTCCGGCAACATCCGAGTCGTCGACCCCAACGCCGCCGACGCCGTGTCGAGCATTCTGGTCCACAAGTCGGCAACGCCGACCAAGCTCGCCTTCGACAGTGTCCGCGGCTTCCTCTACATCGCGGACACCAACTTCTTCGACGAGAATTACGGCCGCACGCTGTGGCAGGCGGACGTACGCAAGGGCGGAGCACTCAAGTCGATCGTGCGTGCCGACAACCTCTACCCGGTCGACGTCGATGTCGACACGAACACCGGCAACATCTACATGACCGACACCCGGGCAACCAACCTGTGGGCGATCACCCCGGCCGGCGCGATTCTGTCGAAGACCACGCTGTCTCCGACCGCGATTCCCAACGGCGTGGTCGTCGACGCTGCGGCAGGCATTGCATATGTCGCGGACGTCATGAACGGACACCTGTGGTCGGTCGATCTGACGACCCGCGCCACCACCGCTCTGACCGATACCAAGGTTCCGGCACTGGAGAAGGTCAAAAACCTCGCGCTCGACACCTCGACCGGCGCCATCGCGTCGACGACCAACGGGGGCAAGGTGACAGTCGTTGCTGCGTACCCGCTACCCGCCACCGTCGAATTGCCTGCCGCTCAGGTAGGTAAGGCGTATTCGCAGAAGCTCACTGCCGCCGATGCGCGCGCAACGTTTGCACTCACCAGTGGCACTCTGCCCGGCGGACTGTCCCTCGCACAGGACGGCACCATCTCGGGTACCCCCACCGCTGTCGGCAGCGTCACCGTCGAGATCACTGCGAAGAGCGTGCTTTCGCGTGCTTCGAGCGTGACCATCGTGGTCTCCGAGGGGCCGGTCGGCCCCGTCGATCCGGGCAACCCGGGAACGGGAACCGGTTCGCTCGGTAACCTCCCGGACTCGGTAGCCTCGGCCGCTGATACGACCTGATACCAGAGAACCCGACCACAGCAACTGCTGTGGTCGGGTTCTTCGGTCCGCGGGCCCGCTATGCGTAATCGACGCGGTCCACGACTATGCGTAATTCACCCGGTCCACGTCGACGATCTCCTTGCCGAGCGGCATCAGCGAGATCGGAATCATCTTCAGGTTCGCGACCGCGAGCGGAATTCCGATGATCGTGATCGCCATCGCGACGGCGGTGACGATGTGTCCGATCGCCAACCAGATACCGGCGATGATCACCCAGATGACATTGCCGATCATCGAACCGACACCAGCGGTCGGCTTGTCGACGACGGTCTTACCGAACGGCCACAGTGCGTAGATGCCGATGCGGAATGCCGCGATTCCGAAGGGAATCGTGATGATGAGGATGCAGCAGATGATGCCTGCGGCGAAGTAACCCAACGCCAGCCAGAAGCCGCCGAAGACCAGCCAGATCACGTTCAGGAGGATTCTCATGGTCAGTGACCTTTCGGTTGGAGGCGGGAGTGATCAGCGCACGCGTCGACCGGATCTGAGCGTGTAGACGATGGCCAGAAGGAAGCCGATCGGGCACGCGAGTGCTACCAGGTACAACGCCAGGCCGGGTGGGGTGTCGCTGAAGATATGGACTGCGAAGATGGCCACGATCGCCAGGAATCCGACGATGAACAGTGCCATCGCCGTACGGAACAGACCGTTTCCGGTGCCGGAAGTGCGCGGGTTCGGTTGAGGGTCCACACCTACGAGGATAGTGCCTGTAAACCTGGGTGCCGACCCGGGTTCGTCACAGGTAGACTGTTAACAGACTGCGCGCCCCGCTGAAGCAAGTGTGGGGCGCGTTCTTTTGCATTCTTCCACCGGAAGCGATGCGAGCAAGGCCATGAGGCTCTTCCGAGAGCCTCCCGAGCACATTGGGGCAGACGCCCCAGTCGAGTGATGAGCAGGTGAACGCGGTGCCGACCGGCAAGGTGAAGTGGTACGACGTCGAAAAGGGTTTCGGCTTTCTGTCGCAGGAAGAGGGCGAGGACGTCTACGTCCGTGCTTCCGCTCTCCCCGAGGGCGTCGAAGGCTTGAAGGCCGGCCAGCGCGTCGAGTTCGGAATGGCTGCGGGCCGCCGCGGTCCGCAGGCACTGAGCCTGAAGGTACTCGAGCCGGCGCCGTCGTTGCGCGGCGCGACGGCGACGCGTCGTGAGCCCGTCGAGCGTAAGCACACCCCTGATCAGTTGCACGGCATGGTCGAGGACATGATCACGTTGCTCGAGGCGAAGGTCCAGCCGGATCTGCGCAACGGCAAGTACCCGGACCGCAAGACCGCTCAGCGGATCTCCGAGGTCGTCCGGGCCGTCGCTCGCGAGCTCGACACCTGATCGCTCGATACGAGCTGCCGTACACGGCTTCGAAACAAAATGCCCTGCACACCAATCGGTGTGCAGGGCATTTTCGACGTTCCGGGGATCAAGCGGTCTTGATCGACCAGATCAGCAGTCCCTGTTCGCTTCCCTCACCGACGGCGAGGTGGATTTCGACGCCGACCAGTTGCTTGACGGGATCGCTCGAAGACTCGACCGTCACTGCCAGGGCCTCGCCGGGCTCGAAGACTCGGGGCTCACCGGTCTGGTTGCCGTCGGCATCCTCGTAGACGGCGAGCAGTGCCCACTGCGCATCCGAGACGTCCGTCGACAACGACAGCTGCAGCGGGTAGCCCGCTGGAACGTCGAGTGCGTAGATGTCGCCCACCTGGGCGCACTGGGACAGGTCGATGGTGCAGAAACCGGCAGGGTTCGTTTCGATCGTCTTGCCGTGTGCGTATGCAGTGATGACCGGTAGCTTTTCGGGGTCGTCGTTGATGTTCTTGATGATCACGAAAAGAACGGAGACGTAAGCAACCAGTGCCACCACCATCAGGACACTGATCGCTGCCACGATCTTCTTTGTTCTTGAGCGCATCATCACTGCGGAGTACTTCCTTGTCCTCGGTTGGATTTACCGGTGTAAATCACTTCGGTCACTTCTTGTTCGGCCAGATCGGGTCGCTTCCCGCCGAGGCCGGGCAGGAGGCTGCTTCCTCGGTAGCTCAGGAAGGTCTGCAGAAGCCCGATCGTCAGGAACACCGATACAACAGTGAACCCGATCCAGTATTCGGTCGGAAGCAGAACCCCCAATGCGCCGCCGAGTACCCAGCTCAGCTGCAGAACCGTCTCGGATCTACCGAATCCGGACGCGATCGATTCCTCGGGCAGGTCGTGCTGGAGTGACGCGTCGAGTGAGACCTTGGCGAGCGCGCTGGCGGCCGATGCGATGAGCGTGGCAAGCGCGGCCGTCATGAGGTTGTCCGTCAGCGCTGCGATCACCGCGATGATCCACACCGACGCAGTACACCGGAGCACGATCAAGGCAGGCCGGCCGAGCTTGAGGCGCGCACCCGTGGCATTTCCGGCGAAGTTACCCAGACCGGCTGCTGCGCCGACCAGGCCGAGCATCATGGCCTGCTGGAGCGGCTCGTGATCGGTGCGTGATTTGGCGACGAACGCGATGTAGAGCGTCAGGAAGCCGGTGAGCACGCGAATGGTGCCGTTGCCCCAGAGTCCGATGATCACGGCGCGTCCGAGAGGCTGACGGACCTTGGCAGGTTTGGCGTCCGGCTGCGGTGGGGCGCTGCCGGCGTGATGCGCTTCGTCCGGGTGGTAGGTGATGGTCGCGGGAACCTCACCCTCGGTGACCTCGACCCACGACGGGATTCGCATGCTCAGATATGCGCCGAACACGGTGACGGCGACCGCGAACCACAAGGCGCCGGTGGAACCGAAAGCGAGCGCGAGCGCACCTGCGACCGCGCCGGCCCCGATCGTTCCACCGATCAGCCCGAAGACCGTCAGACGCGAATTCACGCGCACCAGGTCTATTTCCGGTGGTAGGACGCGTGGTGTCACTGCGCTCTTGAGCACCGAGAACGATTTACTGAGCACCATCATGCCGAGCGCGGCCGGATAGAGGATCCAACTGTCGAAGTTGAAGACCAGGATCACCGCGAGGAGCGTCCGGATTCCGAACGACGACGCGAGTGCGATGCGGCGTCCGCGCTGCAACCGGTCGAGCATGGGGCCGATGAGCGGTGCGATGACCGCGAACGGTGCGATCGTGATCAGGAGATAGAGCGCGACCTTGGTCTTGTCCTCGCCCGTCGCCGCCGAGAAGAACAGGGTGTTGGCCAGAGCGACGGAGATCGCCGCGTCGGTCGCGTTGTTCGTCATCACCGCGTAGGTGAGAGCGGTCAGACCGGACTTGTCCGCGCCGTCGGCCTTCGCCGCGCGCTGGAAGGTCGCGATGCCCTTGTTCGTCAGTTCGCGGCTGCGCATCGCTGCGACGCGAGTGACGGTGAGCTTGCGAGGCATCGGTGGAGCCTTGGGAGCGTCCGCCCCCGGCGTCTTCGAACCGGCCGCGGATTCGGAGTCTCCCCGCGATTCGGGAATCGGATGCAGCGGTGGCAAAGGCGTGCGACGGGCAGCGGGACGGGCCGAAGGTGGGTAATTGTCCGGGCGGGCCGCGGGTGGGTAATTGTCGTAACCGGGGTGCACCTGTTGCCCCTCCGGCTCGTCGTGGATTCGCCGAGTTTCGGGGTCGTAGGGTTCGCGCGGTCCGGTCACCACTCAATTCTGTCCTAGTGTCGGCGCGGCTACCACGCACACCCCTGCGAGTCCTGTGTCATGTCGGACTCAGTTAACAAAACGGACTTCGAACATCTGCGGCCAATACTTGCCGGTGAGCAGGAATCGATCGGTACCGGGAATCTGCGCGATGCCGTTGAGAACGTCGACGGTGCTGGTCGATCCATCCGTGACGAGTTCTTCGCGTAGCGCCGATGCGTCGTACACGTTCGTGACGCTGCCGTCCGACGGGTCGATTCGGACGACGGTGTCCGTGGTCCAGACATTGGCGTAGACGGAGCCGTCTTCGGCGCATTCCAATTCGTTCAGCTTGCCGACGGACTCCGAAGATCTGGTGACGTCGACGGTCGAGATCGGCGCAAAGGTTTCGGGATCGCGAAAGGTCAACGTGGCCGAAC
Organism: Rhodococcus sp. OAS809; assembly: GCF_040546695.1. Taxonomy (NCBI): domain Bacteria; kingdom Bacillati; phylum Actinomycetota; class Actinomycetes; order Mycobacteriales; family Nocardiaceae; genus Rhodococcus; species Rhodococcus sp. OAS809. Next base: position 5,553,681 of record NZ_JBEPOI010000002.1, read on the forward strand.
CGTCGCTCGAGACAATCCGATCCCCGAGCGAACAGATTCCCCATCCCTCGGTGTCGAGTGGGAACCGCCCCCGTTCGGTCAAGGTGTCCTTGTCACGGGCGATGGCAACGCCGTCTTTCCAGGTGAGTTGCCACAGTGTGTCTCCGGCGACCGTGATGCCCTCACCGAACAACGGCGGGTCGAGATCGGCACGCGCAACTTCCGGTCCCGAAGCGGGGGACTGCTCGTCGGAGATCTCGCTCGAGCGCACCCAGGACTGCCCGACGCGTCCGGTGCTTTCGTACAACCGGTTTCCGTCGATCTCGAGGCCCTGCGTGAACGCGTCGGGATCGTGCGCGGACACTCGAACGATCTCGACGGAGCCGGTTTCGGACGTGAGGTTGTCGGGAGCGCCGGGGGAATCGGAGCACCCCGCCAAGGCCGAGGCGATCACCGCGACCACTGCAAAAGTGCGCACGGAATTGGCGTGTGACCTACTCATCTGCCCAGCATGGCAGCCCAGTGCGTTGCGGACTTGCGGTGGTGCGGCAAACTGGAGGAGTGAGTGTTGCTACTTCTCCAGAGCGTGCAGTGCCGCGCCCAGTACTGGCCGATGCGGTCGAGCTTGCCCGAAAGGCAGTCGTCGACCTGCATGAAGGCGGTGTGGGGGCATACCTCGGCGTGACGTCGGAGGACGAATTCGCCGCCACCCATCGATTTGCAGCAGACATTCCGGGATACCGCGGTTGGCAGTGGGCGGTTGTCGTCGCTGCCGGACCGGAGGACACCCACGCCACGATCAGTGAGTTGGCGCTGTTGCCGGGTCCCGACGCGTTGGTTGCGCCGGAATGGCTCCCATGGGATCAGCGGATTCGTCCCGGCGATCTGTCCGTCGGTGACCTACTCGCCCCGCCGGCCGAGGATCCTCGCCTCGTTCCCGGCTACGTCGCCACCGGTGACCCGGAAGTCGACGAGGTAGCTCTCGAAATCGGGCTCGGCCGCAAACAGGTCATGAGCCTCGAGGGCCGACTCGATGCCGCGCAGCGTTGGTTCGACGGTGACTTCGGCCCGGAGTCGGAGATGGCGAAGGCCGCGCCGTCGACGTGTGGACTGTGTGGATTCTTCCTTCCACTCGCCGGTTCGCTGCACGCAGCGTTCGGTGTGTGCGGAAACGAACTCTCCGCAGACGGCCGTGTGGTCAGCGTGTCCTACGGTTGTGGCGCGCACTCGGACACCAGCCTGCCGCTCGGTGCGGGCTCGCCGCAGTTCGACGCATTCGACGACGGGGCCGTCGAGCTGATTGCGGTGCCCGCTCGCCCGTCGAGCGCTGTTGCAGTTGAGGATTCGGTATCCACCGAGTAGAAGATCCGTTCGGTACGGACGCACTCCGCGAGGCGACGCTGCGCGCGTGGTCGGAATCTCCGACGCGATTGCGTGAAGACGCGGCTGCGGAATCCGACCTCGCAAAGGCCGGGTACCGCGACCGTCTGCTCACCGAACTGGCGCAGAACGCTGCCGATGCAGCTGCACGCGAGGGCGTCGAGGGCTCTTTGTGGGTGGATGTGGACGGTCGGACGCTGACGGTGGCGAACACGGGCCGTCCACTGGACGAATCCGGTGTACATGCGCTGACCGCGCTGCGCGCGTCGAACAAGGTCGACGCCGACGAAGGTGTGACGGGACGGTTCGGCGTCGGATTCTCGGCAGTTCTCTCGGTCAGTGACGAGGTGGAACTGCGCTCGTCGACGGGATCGATTCGATTCTCTGCCTCGCACACTCTGCGCGAGATCGAGTCTCGCGAACTCCCGGTACCGGAAACCAGTGTCCCCGTACTTCGTTTGGTGTGGCCGTCTGGCGAATTGCCGAGCGATGGTGCTGATTCGGAAGTGGTGCTGACGCTTCGGCCGGACGTCGATGCCGCGGCGCTGCTTTCGCAGATGACACGTGAGGCAGTCGACCTGCTGCTCGAACTCCCGGCTCTCGGGTCAATTCGTCTGGGTGAGAAAACTTTTCGGCGATCGGAACGGGTGCTGGATTCCGGCCTCGTCGAGATCGCGATCGGTGATCGCACGTGGTGGCAGTACACCGCGCCGAACGCGCGATGGTTGGTGCCGGTCCGCGACGGGGTCGTCGAGCCGGTCGCAGACGACGTCCTGCGGGCGCCGACGCGATCCGACGAGGAGCTGTCGATCCCCGCGATCATCATTGCCGACATTGCAATGCAACCCGATCGGCGACGCATCATGCCCGCTGCACCGATCGCTCCGCTTGCCGAGGGGTACGCGAAGTTCCTTGCTGCACTACCTCCTCGGCAGCGAACGGCACTCGTCCCGATCCCTGCCTTTGCCCGCAGCGAAACCGATTCGCTTCTGCGCGAAGCGCTTCTGAAGGAGCTGCAGGAAAACGAGTGGCTTCCGGTGGTCGGTGAACCCGACCGCGCGCCGCAGCGAGCATCCGTGGTGCCCGGGCTCGGTGATGACCTTGCCGAGTTGCTCACCGACATCATCGGCGGCCTGGTTGTCCCCGAGCTCTCCGGCCCCAAGCACGAGCGAGCACTCGCGGCAGTGTCGACGCACCGCATCGGGCTCGCGCGCATCGCGGAACTGCTCAGCGGTTCGGAACGTGAACCGAAGTGGTGGAATCGACTCTATTCGGCTCTCGAGCCCTTGGTGATCGACACTCTTGCGGTGGAAGAGCTTGGAACACTGCCGGTTCCGCTCTCCGACGGACGGACGGTGACCGGGCCGCGGACCGTCGTCGTCGGCGTCGAACTGGGCGAAGACGCGCCGTCGGTGCAGTGGACGAGGTTGGTTCATCCCGTCGCGGTTCACCCGTTGCTGTCTCGATTGGGAGCGCAGACCGCGAGTGCCACCGACCTGCTGTCCGATCCGGCGCTGCGCGCATTGATCGAAGATGCTGCGGACCAAGATGATTCGGTAGCGACGGAGTTGGCGCAGGTTGTACTCGGATTGGCGGCCCACGTGGCGCCAGGAGCGCTGCCGTCGTGGATCGGTGAAGTGCTGCTTCCTGATTCGGAGGGCGAATTGCGGTCCGCCGACCAACTTCTGCTTCCGGGAGCTCCCCTTGCAAGCGTCCTGGTCGAGGATTCTCCCTTCGGCATCGTCGACGCTGATTTTGTTCAGCAGGTGGGGGAGCAGGCGCTACGGGTAGTCGGTGTCGGGTGGGGTTTCACGGTGGTCCGTGAGGAATTGCCTTCCGGCCCCGATCACGATCTCGACGCCGAAGACGCATGGTGGGACACCCTCGACGAGGACCCCGAATACATCGAAGCCGTGCGCGATCTCGACCTCGTGGACGAAGACCGCTGGCCGCAGGCGTTGTCGCTGCTGGTCGAGTCGCCGGCGACGCGGGCGCTGCTCACCGACCGTCGTGGATACACGGCGTGGTGGTTGCGTTCGAATGCCGAACTCGGCGGTGAGGTGCTGGGCTTGCTGCGCGCTCCGGGCGATCGCACCTTCGAGGGATTGCTCGATGCTGCCGAACACCCCGACGCCGGATTCTTCTCCGGATTGCTGGCATCGGATACCGTCGACGATCCGGAACTGGCTCAGCTGCTGCTCGATCGGCTTGCCGACCCACTACGGATGCCGGCCTCCGCCGTCGTCGCGCGGACGCACCGGCTACTGGGGGAGGCAGCGCAGCGACGGGTTCTCGACCTGGAGGAACTGCACTTGCCGCCGTTCGTGCGAGGCCTTTCCGGCGATCTGGTCGATCCCGGCGACGCCCTTGTTCTCGACCGACCGTGGCTGGGAGCGGCACTGCCTGCACAACGAGTCGTGCTCGGCAGCTTCGAGACGGCCGACGCACTGGCAGATCTGCTCGACGTCGCGACGGCGTCTGCATCCGTTCACGGACGAGTGAGCAGCACCGGCGTCGTGACGACGTGGGCGAACGAACCGCAGGCAGTTCTCGGCTTCGCAGCCCTCGGCCGTGAGGTTCCCGGCGGCGAGGTAGTGATCCATCACGAACTGTCGGTGGAACTGACGGGGGCGGTCGAGACGACGGTGATCGTGCCGTGGTGGGTGGACTCGGACGGCGTTCATCACGTGATGCGTACGTGGACTCTGCCGCAAGGAATGTGAGGGCAGATGTCTTTTGATCAGTGGGTACTCGACAGCGCAGTGAGTCAGCGGACGGCGTGGCTCGTGGACGTCGTCGACGTCATCACCGACAGCGGCGGAACCCTCGCGTCGTGGCTGATCGCGACGCTGCTCACTATCGTGCTTCTGGTTCGGGGACTGCGTACCGAAGCTCTGCTGATCGCCGGATCGATGTTGACCGGTCTGCTCGTGATGAGCGGATTGAAGCGCATCTTCACGCGAACCCGTCCACCCCTGCCGGAGCGGTTGATCGAAATCGATTCGTATTCGTTCCCGTCGGGCCACGCGATGATGAGCGCGATCCTGGCGACTTCGGTTGCCGCCGTGATCCTTCGTCTTGCCTTGCCGAGGCTCGCGAAGACGGCAATGCTCGCGAGCCTCGGCCTGTACACGATCGCCGTCGGATTCTCCCGCGTCTACCTGGCTGCCCATTGGATGACCGATGTACTAGCAGGTTGGGCGTTCGGGATGATGTGGGCCGGGGTGTGGATCTGGGGAACCGCGCAGATCAGAAAGCGCCGGGCGCTGGTTACTTCGTGAGCTCGGCGAGTAGTTGGCTCGTGGCCCACGGCAAGCTCAGTGCCGAGCTTGCGGTCAAGGCCGCACCGACCTGCGGAGCCTGATCGTCGTTGACGTAGACGACGCGATTGTCCTTGACCACGTCGAGTTGCTGGAAGCCAGGGTTGTTTCGGACCGCCTGTGCGGCATCGGGATTGCCGATGACAACGAGACGGTCCACGTCGAGAAGATCCAGTCGTTCGGTGGAGATCGGCGCGTAGAACTCACCGTTCATCAAGGCCTCGACCGCGGGAGCAGGTTTGAATCCGAGACTGCCGAGAACCCGTCCGCGGGCGTCCTCGGAGGAGAAGGCGTAGAACTCCGGGGTCGCGTCGACGCTGATGATCACCGCGGTCTGGTCTGCAAATTCCGGGTGAGCGCTTCTGGCGTCGGCGAACTGCTTGTCGATATCGGCGACCAACTTCTCGCCGTCGGCTTCGCGACCCACTGCCTTCGCTGCGGTCTTCGTCGTGATCTGCCACGGAGTTGCGTAGTCGCCGTAGGCCGGATCCTTCGCGACGGTCGGGGCGATCGCGGAAAGTGTGCTGTACAGGTCTTTGTCGATGCTCGAGTAGAGCGCGAGGATCAGGTCGGGCTCGAGCGCAGCGATCTTTTCGACGCTGATCGTGGTTTCGGGATTGCTGCCGACGACGGTCGGTTCGGTTCCGCCCCAAGGGCCGGTGACCCATGGCCACGTGCGGTTGACGTCCGGTTCGCCCGGGTACTGGTTGACCATTCCGACGGGCTTGATGCCCAGAGCCAACAGAGCCTGCTCGTCGTTGTAACCGACGGTGACGATCCGTTGTGGTTCGGAATCGATCGTGGTGCTGCCGAAAGCGTGATCGATCGTGACGGGGAAGGCGCCACCACCGGAACTCGACGGACTACTTGCTGCGTCGTCGTTCGAACTGCAGGAGACGAGTGCTGTGCCGACCAGGGCGACCACAGCAACGGATGTCAGTCTCGTCCAACGTCCTCGGCTTTTCCAACGATTTCGGTGGGAGATCTTCACGGCTACGTGGTTCCTTTCAGCATTGACAAGCTAAGACCGACACTGGAGTGCAGGGTAGGCTTACCATACTGAAAGGGTGAATCGACCTGCTCAGTCGACCAGACCGGCGCCCTGCTGTGCGCCCTTGTCACCGCGCACAGCTGCGCGTCGTTGAATGGAGAACAGAGCGAAGCCGAGGAAGCCGACTCCGATACCCGCGTAACAGATCGGGAGTGCATCCGACCAACGATCGCCGCTCACCGCGACCACGATCGTGGCGATCACCCACAACGCGGTGCCGATGATCAGTGCCGGCGCGGGTGCGGACAATTTGCCGATCAGGCCTGTTGTGTTGCGAGTCTCCGTCACAAAATTAACGCTACCCGTACCCCGGTGGCCTACTCTCCCTAGTGCGACCGGCTTCATGTGCGCCGGCACACGGCGACCTACAGCGATGGGGAAAGAACAAACATGGCGGCACCCGGCAAGATCCTCGACACCTATTTCAAGATCAGCGAACGAGGGTCGACGATCTCGACCGAGATTCGCGGCGGTGTCGTCACCTTCGTGGCGATGGCCTACATCGTGGTCCTCAACCCCCTGATCCTCGGCAGTTTCTCGGCTGACGACGCTGCAGCGAAGACCGACGTTCTCGGCAACATCCTTCCGGTCAACCAGGTGGCTGCGGTCACCGCTCTGGTTGCCGGCCTGATGAGCATCGTCTTCGGTGTCGTTGCCAACTATCCGTTTGCCATCGCCGCGGGTCTCGGCATCAACAGCCTGCTCGCCGTCACAATCGCACCTCAGGTCACCTGGCCCGAGGCGATGGGCCTGGTGGTCATCGACGGTGTGATCATCGTTCTGTTGGCACTCACCGGCTTCCGAACTGCGGTGTTCAATGCGATTCCCTCGGCATTGAAGTCCGCGATCGCGGCCGGTATCGGCATGTTCATCGCCTTCATCGGACTGGTCGACGCCGGATTCGTCCGCCGTATCCCCGATGCCGCCGGTACGACGGTTCCCGTCGGACTCGGAATCAACGGCTCCATCGCTTCGTGGCCGACCGTGGTGTTCATCTTCGGTGTGCTGCTCATGGGTGTTCTGGTAGTGCGCAAGGTTCGTGGTGGACTGCTGATCGGCATAGTCGTCACGACGATCCTCGCCGCGATCATCGAGGCAGTTGCCGACGTCGGACCCTCGCTCGGAACCAACCCCAAGGGCTGGAACCTCAGCATCCCCGCGATCCCGGAGATGCTCGGTGGTATGCCTGATCTGAGCCTGGTCGGCGACGTCAGCATCTTCGGCGCATTCACCCGCATCGGTGTTCTGGCCGCCAGCCTGCTTGTCTTCACCCTCGTGCTCGCGAATTTCTTCGACGCCATGGGCACGATGACGGGTCTCGGTAAGGAAGCCGGCCTGACCGACAAGGACGGAAACCTCCCCAACGTCGGTCGCGCGCTTGTCGTCGAAGGCGCGGGCGCGATCGTCGGCGGTGGCGCTTCGGCGTCGTCGAACACCGTGTTCGTGGAATCCGCGTCGGGTATTGCCGAAGGCGCCCGCACGGGCCTGGCAAACGTCGTGACCGGACTGCTCTTCCTCGTCGCGATGTTCCTGACGCCGCTCTACTCCGTCGTGCCGATCGAGGCAGCTGCGCCTGCCCTCGTCGTCGTCGGTGCGCTGATGATCGGGCAGGTCCGAGACATCGATTTCACCAAGTTCTCGGTTGCTCTCCCGGCGTTCCTGACCATGATCGTCATGCCGTTCACCTACTCGATCGCCAACGGCATCGGCGTCGGCTTCATTTCATGGGTGGTCCTGCACGCTGCCAGCGGTGGTATCAAGAAGATCCACCCGTTGCTCTGGATCGTGGCGGCACTTTTTGTGGCCTACTTCACTGTCGGACCCATTACCGACGCCCTTACGTGAAATCAGGGTTGACCGGTATTCGATTACGTGAGCTACCGGCCAGCTCTTGACGTATTGTCTGACGCGTGACCACCGAAACTCGTGCGCTGGCCAGCGATCTTTCCCTGGCTGTAGTGCGTCTCACCAGGCATCTGCGCGGCCGCAGAGTCGACGCTCAGGTATCGCTGACGCAACTGTCCGCCTTGGCGAGCCTGGATCAGTACGGCCCGATGACTCCTGGCGTACTCGCAGCACGTGAGAAAGTGCAGCCGCCGTCGATGACGCGCGTTGTTGCTTCTCTCGCCGAGCTCGGTCTGGTCGAGCGCTCGCCGCATCCCACGGACGGTCGTCAGATCATCGTGAATCTGTCCGACGCCGGGCAGGCGTTGCTCGCGGACGAAACCCATGCGCGTGAGGCGTGGATGAACGAGCAGCTGGCCGGGCTGGGTGGCGAAGAACTCGCGACGCTGCGCGGTGCCGTCGAGATCATCACCGAGATGGTCAACAAGACGGAGTAGCTCCGTGAGTTAGAGGTCGCGTAGCTCCGCTACCTAGAGGTCGTTGCCCAAACGAATTACTCGAGGGGCAAGATAGTGGGGTGCCCCGAGACCCCGATTCCGGCATGTTTGCCGCGCTCCACAACCGCAACTACCGCCTTTGGGCTTCCGGACAGATCGTTTCTCTGGTCGGCACGTGGATGCAACGCATCGCCCAGGACTGGCTGGTACTGACGCTCTCGGACGGCAATGCGCTGGCGGTGGGCATCGTCATGGCCTTGCAGTTCGGCCCGACGCTGTTCTTGTCGGTGTGGGGTGGGGTGCTTGCCGATCGGTACGACAAGCGTCGGATCCTGATCTTCACGCAGTGGGCGAGTGCGGTATGCGCGCTGGTGTTGGGTCTGCTGGACGTCGGTGGGCTCGTCGCGTTGTGGCATGTCTTCCTGATTGCCTTTGCCCTCGGCTGTGTCTCGGCGCTCGACGCACCCGTGCGTCAATCGTTCACCATCGAAATGGTGGGCAAGGAACACCTGTCCAACGCCATCGCGCTCAACTCCATGACGTTCAACACGGCCCGCATCGTCGGTCCGGCCATCTCGGGTGTGCTGATCAACCTGATCGGAACAGGGTGGGTGTTCCTGCTCAACGTCGCGACATTCGGTGGGGTGCTCATCGCGCTCTACCTGATGAACAAGAAGGAGTTGATCCCGTCGGAACCGGCCCCGCGCACCAAGGGGCAGGTGCGCGACGGGTTCCGATATGTATGGGGCCGCAAGGACCTTCGCGTGATAATGGTGTCGGTCTTCATGGTCTCGACCTTCGGCCTGAACTTCGCGATCAGCCTGGCGGTGATGGCGCGCAACACGTTCGGCCTCGAGGCCGACGGTTACGGATTGCTGTCCACGACGCTCGCCGTGGGCACCCTTGCCGGCGCTGCGTACGCCGCAAGACGGAAGGAAGCGCCGCGGTTGCGGACGTTCCTCGGTGCCGCCGTGGCTTTCGGTGTGTTCGAGGTCGCGGTGGGATTGATGCCCACCTACGCGTTGGTGGCGCTGATGTTGATCCCCACGGGCGCACTGACGTTGACGTTCACGACGTCCGCGATGAACATCCTGCAGATGTCGGTGCCTTCCGAGATGCGCGGGCGGGTGATGGGTATCTACATGCTCAGTTTCCTCGGTGGCACACCGCTGGGAAGCCCGTTGCTGGGTTGGCTCGCCGACTCCGTGGACCCACGTGCGCCCTTGATCGTGGGCGGAGTGATCTCGCTCGTCTCGGGAACTGTGGCCGGGGTGTACCTGCTACGCAGCGAAGGGCTGAAACTTCGTCTTGCGCGACCGGAAGACGGTGGCAGGCTGCCGGTTTTCGTCCTGCGTCCGGTGATCGTATGCGACGCGACCGAACAGGCAGTCGAGGCTAGCCGCGCGCCGTGACCTTCTCACGCTTGGGAAACACCGTGTAGCTCAGGGCGATTGCTCCCCAGATTGCGAGTACCACTGTCAGCTTGCTGATCCATCCGTCGAGGGCTCCAGTGCGGGTGGGGTCGTCGACGAGGAAGATGGCCGCGCCGAGAAGTCCGCACGCGACGGCCCAGGCGATCGCGGCTTTGCCGAACTCGCGCCATTCGCGCAGTGCTCGCGCACTCCCGTACTTGGGTGGTGCGACGGGAGCCGGGCCGCCGGCGAATCGGTAGGCGAACCTGGCGTCGGCCCAGGAGATGAGGCTGTGTCCGAACGCGACGGAGAATCCGATGTAGGCCGCGGCAAGCCCATGGGTGAAGTTCGCCTCGCCACCGCCACGAAGATCGAGGGCTGTGGCGACGAGCAGTACGACATCCACCAGGGGCGCGCAGATGAGCAGTGCGGCGCCCAGCGTTTTGCGGCGCAGTAGATAGCGGGCCGCGAGACCTGCGGCGATGAACACCCAGAACATGATTTCGCACGCGATGATCAAGTGGACGATCATGACATCAGCTCATTTCTAGTACGACTGTGTTAGTGATTGAAAACTAGCACAGCTGTGTTAGTTTTGTGAAGTGGTGAAACGTAGCAGTCCGGATGAGCGGCGTGAAGAGATCGCCGAGGCCGTGTGGCGTGTGATCCGTCGAGACGGTGTGGCGAGCGCCAGCGTCCGGGCGGTCGCGGACGAGGCGAAGATGTCGACGGGGTCGCTACGGCACTTCTTCGCGACGCAGTCCGAACTCTTGCTGTTCGCGATGACGCTCGTGACCGTCCGGGTGGAGGAAAGGATTGCCGGCATCGACTTCGATCCCGACATCCGCCGCGCGATCCGTCAGTTCACCGATCAGTTCGTTCCCCTCGACCAAGATCGGCGTGAAGAAATGCAGGTTTGGGAGGCCTTTGCTGCTGCCGCCCAGACCGATTCGGCGTTGACGGCGGTGCGTGACGAGACAGACCGGACCTTGTTCGAGCACTTTCGTTCGTTCGTGGAAGCGGCGCATCGAGCGGGTTTTCTACGGCCGGGTGCCTCGGTCGACATCGAGGCGATGAGATTGCATGCGCTCGCCGACGGGCTCGCGTCGCACGGCGTCGACAATCCCGAGCGAACCAATCCAGAGGTGATCAGCCAGGTGCTCGACGCGCATTTTGTCACGCTGTTGCGTTAGGTCGGGAGTAGTGGTGGGGGCTCGCGGTGCGTACGGCACGATAGACCCGTGGTTCACGTCATCGACATCTCAGATCCCGCCGACCCCCGGCTGGATGACTTTCGCGATCTCAACTCTTCGGATCGGCGCCCCGACCTCCCGGAGGGCAAGGGACTGGTCATCGCCGAGGGAGTGTTCGTCACTCAGCGACTGCTGACTTCGCGGTTCGAGCCGATCAGTCTCCTCGGCGTCGAACGACGGCTCCTGGAGCTCGCTGACGATCTCGACGGTGTGGACGTGCCGTTCTACCGTACGAGCGCCGAAGTGATGGCCGAGGTCGTCGGATTTCACCTCAACCGCGGCGTCCTCGCTGCAGCAGCACGCCCGGCACCGCTCGCGGTCTCGGACGTGTTGAAGGACGCGAAGACCGTCGTGGTCCTCGAAGGCGTCAACGATCACGAGAATCTCGGCTCGATGTTCCGCAACGCGGCGGGGCTCGGTGTCGATGCAGTTCTGTTCGGGAAGGGTTGTGCCGACCCGCTGTACCGGCGGTCGGTCCGTGTGTCGATGGGGCACGTGCTGCGAGTGCCCTTCGCGCATGTGGCAAAGTGGCCACACGACTTGGATGAGCTGCGTGGCAACGGTTTTCAGCTCATTTCCTTGACTCCGAATCCGGAAGCGGTCACTTTGGCCGAAGCGATGACCGGGGAGAAGGTAGCGCTACTGCTGGGCGCCGAGGGGCCAGGTTTGACCGAACATGCGATGCGGGCCACCGATATTCGTGCCAAGATACCCATGGCGCCCGGCACCGACTCGCTCAACGTCGCGACCGCAGCGGCGATGGCCTTCTACGAACGTGTCAGGACCGGCCGGTGACTCAGGACCGCACGCCCTGGTTCACCGGAATCGCGGTGTCGGTGTTCGCAGCCATGCTCTCGACCAGTGCCGTCGCGGCGTTCTGTGTCGCGCTGGGCAACGTGAACGTGCTCCTGGCGGTTGTCGTCAATGTCATTGCGGTAGGCGGACTTGCGCCGACCGTCTGGCGCTGGCGAGCCGTCCCCGTCTGGCGATGGGTGGTCTACGGCGCGGTAGCCGGCGTACCGCTCGGGTGGATCGCAGCGATAGCCGCGTGAACCTGTGAGGCTGCTCGGCGCTACTTGAAGCCGAAGTACCGAGCGAGGCGGCCGCGCGGCTTGGCCACCGGTGCGTCGTGGATCGGCGGCATGTTTTCGGGCATGGGTACCTCTGTCGGCGCCTGCTCGGGCATCGGCGCGGGGGCTGGGGGTGCAGGTTTGGGTGCCTCGCCGGGTCGGTGAATCTTGAAGCCCCACAGGAGAATCTGCGTTGTGTCGAGTTCGTGTTCTCGCGGCGCGCCGGTGTATCGAAATCCCAGCCACTCGAGGTTGGCGGACTCCGCGAACTGTTGCGGGTGGAACGGAAGTGACTGCGGATCAGGCAGGATCCCGGGCGGGTAACGCAGGGGATGGTTGCCGGCCCAGAATTCCAGTTCCCAGGTCTGTGGGATCCCCAGATTTTCGACGATGTCGATCGGGATGGCACTGAACGAGCGTCGTAGCTCGCCGTCCTCCCACAGTGCAAACGAACCCTGCGCGGTTTCGGGGACGGAGCTGATCAACAGCGTCGAGCCACCCTCTGCCGAAAGGTTCCAGGAATCAGGCAGTTTCGAGGGGACGAAGGTGCTGAGTTCGGAGCTGCAGACGACACTCACTCGACCGTACGCGCCGACGAAGACGTAGCCGGGGCTCACCGTCGCGGCCATCGACAGCGGCTGAGGCCCGAGCGACTCGAACTCCTTGTCCGGGTACAGCGACATGGCGATTTTCAGGGCCTCGGTCTGATCCGGCTGTGGGTACCTGCTCAATTCGGTGCGAGCGTCTGCGCCGCCCAGAAACCAGATCGTCGATACCCGTGCAGCCACCGGCAGCCCTCTCTCCTCAGCCTCGCTCGAAAGAAGAATACTTTCCTTCGGGTCAGCGACCGCTGCTGCGGACCCCGAGGAGTACGTCGTCCCACGAGGGAAGAGCAGGCCGTCCGCGCTTGTCCTTGGTCTGCGTCTGCTGCGGAGCGGTTTTCGGGGTCACATCCGGTGCGGGTTCGGGAACCTCTTCGGTGACGTCGGTTTCCGGCTCGACAGCAATCGGTTCGGGCGCCACGATCCGTTCCGCCACCACCGTCCGCTCGGGGACTACTGTGCGCTCGGAAACTGCTGTCCGCTCGGAAACTGCTGTCCGCTCGGAAACTGCTGCGGGCTCGGGCTCGATCTCCGCCACCGGTTCGACGTCGAATCGGGACAGTTCGAGCTGCTGCGGCTCGTTCGAGACCACCGGTACCAGGCCGCGGAGCGGGCGACCGAAGTCGGGATCGATCAAGTCGAATGCCGCGTCGTCGAGTGCGACGATCGTTCCGCCGTGCGCGTCTGGCTGGTAGCGCCAGTGCGCGGCGTTGGTGGTGCGGCCGGCCTGCCACTGCAACTGCGCGACCCACTGATTGTCCTCGTCGCGCCAGGCATCCCAGGTGGCCTCGTCGATACTGTGGCCGCGGGCGCGGAATGCGTGGGTCACGATTTCGGAGAGGGTGGGAACTGTCGGACCGTTGTCGCGCACCGGGTGTCCGCCCTGCGCCATTTCCGCGGCGCGGGAGCGCTCGAGCAGAACGGGGTACGCAAAGCGCTCGACCTTGCTGATGGGGATCTTCGCTTCTTCGGCGACCTGCTCTACGGAAGCACCGGAACGAATGCGCGCCTGAATTTCGCGGGGACGGAGTTGGCTTTCCATTTCGATCTCAATCTGGCCGAGTCGAGCCACGTCTCCGCGGGAAGCTGCACGAAGTTTGTCATCGGCGGGAAGCCGGAATTTCTGGCCGGTTTCAGCATCTGCGCACACCACATGCGATCCATCGGGTTCAAGTCCGATCACTCGAAGCTCTCGCACATTGACCTCCTTATCGCGCCGGCTCGCGACTTTGCGCCGCGCTCAACTGTAATTCATTCGTGACCATGGACTCGGCAGGACACGCAGGGCGAGATGACCTCGGATCCGCCCACCGGTGTGGTAGCTCACAAGGCCTGGCGCAAACGACGCTCGGCCCCCGACGTCATGCCGGGGGCCGAGCGGTGAAGCAAATGTGAAAATCAGCCGAGCTGAGAAACGACCCAGTCGATGCTCTTGGTGAGAGCGGTGACGTCATCGGGGTCGATGGCCGGGAACATGCCGACGCGCAGCTGGTTGCGGCCGAGCTTGCGGTACGGCTCGGTATCGACGATTCCGTTGGCGCGCAGGATCTTTGCCACCTCGGCAGCGTCGACGTCGTCGTTGAAGTCGATGGTGCCGACAACCTGCGAGCGGTGTGCCGGATCAGCGACGAACGGCGTTGCGAACTCACTGGCCTCGGCCCAGTTGTACAGGCGCGAGGACGAATCCGCGGTGCGAGCGGTAGTCCAGTCGAGGCCGCCGTTGCTGTTCATCCACTCGATCTGGTTGGCGAAGAGCAAGAGGGTGGCCAGGGCCGGGGTGTTGTAGGTCTGATCCTTGGAGCTGTTGTCCACGGCGATGGGCAGCGAGAGGAAGTCAGGCGTCCAGCGTCCCGAATCCTTGATCTCCGCGACGCGCTCGAGGGCGGCCGGGCTCATCAGCGCGATCCACAGTCCGCCGTCTGCAGCGAAGCACTTCTGCGGAGCGAAGTAGTAGACGTCGGAATCGGCGACATTGACCGGAAGTCCGCCGGCGCCCGAGGTGGCGTCGATGGCGATCAGTGCGTTCTCCGAACCCGCGGGACGCGAGACGGGGATCGACACACCGGTGGAGGTCTCGTTGTGCGCCCAGCCGATGAGATCGACGGACGGGTCGGAGACCGGCACCGGTGCGCTGCCCGGATCGGCGGAAACGACGATCGGGTCACCGATGAACGGGTTGGCCTTGGCGACCGAAGCGAACTTGGAGCTGAATTCGCCGTTGGTCAGGTGCAGCGACTTCTCGCGGATGAGGCCGAATGCGGCCGCATCCCAGAACGCAGTGGTTCCGCCGTTGCCGAGGACGACCTCGTAGCCCTCGGGCAGTGAGAACAGATCGGCGAGGCCGGAACGAATGCTGGCCACAACGTTCTTGACCGGCTTCTGGCGATGGCTGGTGCCGAACACCGAAGCGCCCACCTCGACCAGGGACTGCAGCTGCTCGGGGCGAACCTTGGAAGGACCGCAGCCGAAGCGTCCGTCGGCGGGCTTGAGGTCGGCGGGGATGATCGGTGTGGAGGTCATCGCTTCTTTCTGTTCCTTCACTTGTGTTCTGTACTACCGTGATTGGCGAATTCGAGCGGGGTACTACGCGTGGCTGATCTGGTCCCAGCCCTCGACCGACTCCGGAGTACGGGGCGCCGGGCCGGTGTAGATGGCGGCCGGGCGTACCAGCTTACCGAGACGCTTCTGCTCGAGGATGTGTGCACACCAGCCGGCGGTGCGGCCACAGGTGAACATGGCGGGCATCATGTGCGCGGGAACCTCGGCGAAGTCGAGGATGACGGCGGCCCAGAACTCGACGTTGGTCTCGATCGCGCGATCGGGACGACGCTCACGCAGTTCTGCCAGTGCAGCCTGCTCGAGAGCTGCGGCAGCCTCGTAGCGGGGAGCGTTGAGGCGCTTGGCCGTGGCGCGGAGCACGCGTGCACGGGGATCTTCGGCGCGGTAGACGCGGTGTCCGAAGCCCATGAGCTTTTCCTTGCGGTCGAGGATTCCCTTGACCAGCGCGCGGGCGTCGCCGGTCTTCTCGGTCTCTTCGATCATCGGAAGAACGCGGGCCGGTGCGCCGCCGTGCAGCGGGCCGGACATCGCGCCGATGGCGCCGGAAAGCGAAGCCGCGACGTCGGCGCCCGTGGAGGCGATGACGCGGGCCGTGAAGGTGGAGGCGTTCATGCCGTGCTCGGCTGCCGAGACCCAGTACGCGTCGATTGCCTCGACGTGTGCCGGATCGGGCTCACCCTTCCAGCGAACCATGAAGCGTTCGGTGACGGTCTTGGCCTCGTCGATGCGGCTCTGCGGGACTGCCGGCTGGTAGATGCCGCGAGCGGACTGCGCGACGTACGACAGCGCCATGACGGATGCGCGGGCGAGCTGGTCGCGGGCGGTCTCGTCATCGATGTCGAGGAGCGGCTGGTAGCCCCAGATGGGAGCCAGCATCGCCAGTCCGGCCTGAACGTCGACACGGACGTCGCCGGTGTGAATGGGGAGGGGGAACGGCTCGGCCGGCGGGAGGCCGGGGCCGAAGCGGCCGTCGACGAGAAGGGCCCATACGTTGCCGAAGGTGACCCTCTGGCCGACCAGGTCTTCGATGTCGACTCCGCGGTAGCGCAGTGCGCCGCCGTCCTTGTCAGGTTCTGCGATATCGCTGGTGAAGGCGACGACGCCTTCGAGTCCGCTCACAAAATCGTCCGGTATTGCTGCGCTCGCTGCCATTCTCGTGGACTCTCCTCGTTCGAGTGCGCCAGGTCTACAGTCGCACTGCCTCAGCTTCAGTGACTGCGCCTCGGTGCTCGCAGGGATGAGCACGCACCGTGTTTTGTACTGCGCAATCGTCTCGTCCCGATTCGGTTGCTGTCGCTGGTGCGGCTCGCGGTCCGGGTCGGGTCTAGCCACGGCAAACTTTAGCGCGTGCCGCGTAGCCGTTGGCCAGTGAGTACCCGGGAGTAGCGTTCTCGGCTGTGTCGAATGAACGTCAGGACCCGCAGGCGGTGGACAACGAACTCGCGGCCATGCGTGTGGGCTATCCGCAAGCAGGCAGCGAATCGGAGTCCGTCGAGGACCGCATGAGTGCGGAATTGGATACTTCGGTTGTCGAAACCGGTTGGCTGCCCCTCATGCGCCAATGGCTCGTGGACGCCGTCGAAGCTGACGCGCCGGAGCCCAACGCCATGACTCTGTCGACGGTGGACGACGTTGGCCGTCCGGCGTCGCGCACCGTGCTCTGCAAAGGGCTCAGCGAGGACGGCGTCCTCTTCTTCACCAACTACGGATCCGACAAGGCTCGTCACCTCGACGCCCACCCGTACGCGTCGGCGAACTTCACGTGGCTGACCCTTGCCAGGCAGGTGATCGTCCGCGGCACCACCGAGCGGGTGAGTGCTCAACTGACGCAGGAGTATTGGCGAACCAGGCCTCGCGGTTCACAGCTCGGCGCGTGGGCGTCGTCGCAGTCTCGTCCGATCGACTCGCGTGCCGATCTCGACGAGCAACTGCGTGAGGTCGCTGCTCGATTCGGCGTGGACGGTGAGATTCCGGTGCCACCGAACTGGGGCGGGATTCTGATTCGGCCCGAGTCTGTCGAGTTCTGGCAAGGACGCGCGAACCGCATGCACAATCGAGTTCGCACGAGCCTGGTCGACGGACAGTGGTCCGCCGTCCGTCTCCAGCCGTGAGCCGGCTACTCGCGGACACGACTCCGCTCGAGAATCGCGACTATCGACGGCTGTGGACGGCCGGCATCGTCACCGTCATCGGCGCTCAGCTCAGCGTGGTCGCCGTACCGCAACAGGTGTACGAGATCACCCGAAGCTCGGCCTACGTCGGTCTGACGGGAATCTTCGGTCTGGTCCCGCTGGTCGTTTTCGGTCTGTGGGGCGGCGCACTGGCCGACGTCATGGATCGACGACGGCTGTTGATGATCACCTCGATCGGACTCGGCGTCACGTCGGTGCTGTTCTGGATCCAGGCTGCCCTGAACGTGAACAACGTGTGGTTGGTGCTCGGATTGTTCTCGGTTCAACAGGCGTTCTTCGCGGTGAACCAGCCGACGCGAGCGGCGATCATCCCTCGGTTGATTCCGGGCAGGCAGTTACCTGCCGCGAACTCGCTGAACATGACTGTCGTGCAGTTCGGTGCGATAGCCGGCCCGCTACTGGCGGGTGTCCTCATACCGTCGGCCGGTCTGCAACTGCTGTACCTGCTCGACTCGATCTTTCTTCTCGCCACACTGTGGGCGGTATGGAAGCTCCCGGCGATTCCGCCGACCGGAACGTCTCGGCGAGCCGGATTGAGCGAGGTCCTCGGCGGTTTCACGTATCTCGCGACGCAGAAGGTTCTGCTCGCGTCGTTCGTGGTGGACATCATCGCGATGGTGTTCGGGATGTCGCGAGCACTGTTCCCGGAGATCGCTCACGAATCCTTCGGTGACCCCGCCAGCGGCGGTTTTGCGCTGGGACTGCTGTTCGCGGCGATGTCGGTGGGAGCCGTTCTGGGCGGAGTCTTCTCGGGTTGGTTGCCACGGGTTCAGTACCAGGGGCGAGCCGTTCTGGTCTGCATCGCGCTGTGGGGGCTGTCCATGGTCGGCTTCGGCGTTGCCGTGTACTTCGCGAGTCCCGGTTCCAGTGTGATTCTGCTCTGGGTGGCGGTCGCATTCCTGGCATTCGGCGGAGCCGTCGACATGGTCTCGGCGGCTTTCCGCAGCACGATGCTCCAGCAAGTGGCAACCGACGACATGCGCGGACGACTGCAGGGCGTGTTCATCGTGGTCGTGGCGGGTGGTCCGCGTATCGGTGACGTGCTGCACGGGGGTGCAGCCTTCCTGTTCGGGACCGGTGTCGCTGCAGCGGGCGGCGGCTTCCTGGTGATTGTCGGTGTTGTCCTTTCTGCCCTCGCATTTCCGGCATTCGTTCGCTACAAGGTGGGACGCGCCGTCTGACGTCCTGGTTAACCGGTCGCTCGTGGTGGAAACTGGTACGTATGACTGCGCCGCACAGCACGGGTAGGGGAGGGTTCGAGATCCGTGGTGGAGGCTATCGAGCCGAGATCGCCGCGGCCGGTGCCGGGTTGCGGCTACTCGATCACGAAGGACCGAACGGTCAGCGCGCGCTGACCGAGACCTGGGCACTCGGATCGAAGCCACCGCTGTCGGCCGGATTGGTTCTCGCGCCGTGGCCCAACCGAATTCGCGACGGGCACTTCATGTTCGACGGGATCGAGCATCAACTCGAGATCACCGAACCTGCGCTGGGGAACGCGAGCCACGGGTTCGTCCGGCGTCGCAATTGGAGCCTCGTGGACCACACGTACGAGCGCGTCGAACTGTCGGTCGACGTGGGACTTCACAAGGGTTGGCCCTATCCGTTGCAGCTGACGGTCGCCTACGAGGTCGGTGCCGAAGGACTGACCGTCACGCACACGGCCACGAACAAGGGTGCGACCTCGTCGCCGTTCGGGCTCGGAATGCACACCTTCATTCGCGCCGGCGACTTTCCGCTCGACGAATGTGCTCTGCATCTGGCAGCAGGCACGCGGTTGCCGATCGATCCGGCGAGGATGCTGCCGAACGCGTATTCGCAGGCAGTCGCCGGTACGGACTACGACTTCCGGACACCGAGACTGCTTGCCGGGGTGCAGTTGGACACTCCGTACAGCGCATTGGACGTCGTCGACGGCAGTGGTCGCACGCAACACGAGCTGCTGGCTCCGGATGGAACGGGCACTGCCCTGTGGACCAACCGCGAGTTCCCGTGGATTCAGGCCTTCATCGCAGATCCCGCCAACGACAAGGGGTATCCCGACCGTGGGCGCGCATTGGCTTTGGAGCCGATGACCTGCCCGCCTGACGCCTTCAACTCGGGCATCGATCTCCTGGTGCTTCATCCGGGTCAGACGTGGACGGGTAGCTGGGGCATCAAGGCGCTGTGATCCGGCTCTCATACCGTGGGATCGTGTAACACCAAGTAGGCATCAGCCGATAACGATCGGTTTTCGGTACCCCGTGTCAGTGGTCCGGAAGGTCCGACGTTGCTCCCATTTGCGAATTGCAGCCGAGATTTGCAGATCAGTGTGGGTAAATGCGCGATTCCGTAGACTGGAGTACCGGTCACGCGAGTGGGAAAGCCCAGACTGGAACATGTTTCAGTTTCGGTGGGTATGTCGGGTTCGTGAGTACCCGAAAAATAGCCGTGGAGCGACCCTCCTTCGGCACGATCTCTCCCGTGCGACTAGTTTCTAGTTGATCGCATGTAGTTACTCGTTGGTTCGAGCTTGAGAGGGATCCTTCGTGCCCGCTGACAATGACACAAAGCCCACGCTTACTTACCCCGGTGGTGAGTACACGATGTCCATTGCCAGGGCAACAGAGGGCAATGACGGCATCGAGCTGGGAAAGCTGCTGGCCACAACGGGGTACACCACCCTTGACCCCGGTTTTGTGAACACTGCATCCACCAGTTCTGCAATCACCTACATCGACGGTGAGAAGGGAATCCTGCGTTACCGCGGATATCCCATCGAGCAGTTGGCAGGTAAGTCGACGTTCATCGAGGTCAGCTACCTGCTGATCTACGGCGAACTGCCGACCGACGCCCAGCTCGAGTCCTTCACGGACCGCATCCGTCGACACACCCTGCTTCACGAGGACCTCAAGCGGTTCTTCGACGGATTCCCGCGCAACGCTCACCCGATGCCGGTTCTCTCGTCCGCAGTGAACGCATTGTCGGCGTACTACCAGGATTCGCTCGATCCCGAGGATCCGGAGCAGGTGGAACTGTCCACCATCCGTCTTCTCGCGAAGCTGCCGACCATCGCTGCGTACGCGTACAAGAAGTCCGTCGGACAGCCGTTCCTGTACCCGGACAACTCGTTGAACCTGGTCGAGAACTTCATGCGTATGACGTTCGGCTTCCCCGCCGAGCCGTACCAGGGTGATCCCGAGGTCGCCAAGGCACTCGACATGCTGCTGATCCTGCACGCAGACCACGAGCAGAACTGCTCCACGTCGACCGTGCGTATGGTCGGCTCGTCGGACGCCAACCTGTTCACCTCCGTCTCGGCCGGCATCAACGCACTGTGGGGCCCGCTGCACGGCGGCGCCAACCAGGCAGTGCTCGAGATGCTCGACGAGATCAAGGCCAGCGGCAGCACCGCAGCCGAGTTCGTCCGCAAGGTCAAGAACAAGGAAGACGGCGTGAAGCTCATGGGCTTCGGGCACCGCGTCTACCGCAACTACGATCCGCGCGCTGCGCTGGTCCGCGAAACCGCGCACACCATCCTCGCCAAGCTCGGCGGCGACGACGAACTGCTCAACATCGCAATGCAACTCGAAGAGGCCGCCCTCACGGACGACTACTTCATCGAGCGCAAGCTCTACCCGAACGTCGACTTCTACACCGGCCTCATCTACCGCGCGATGGGCTTCCCGCCGCGCATGTTCACGGTGCTGTTCGCCATGGGCCGTCTGCCCGGCTGGATTGCGCACTGGCGTGAAATGCACGAGGATCCGGCTACGAAGATCGGCCGCCCGCGCCAGATCTACACCGGCTACACCGAGCGTGACTACAGAGACATCACGTCCCGCTGACGCGTGACCTAGCGATATCACCACCCGCTAGTCTTCTGTACCCAACATTTCGCCTCAACGAGGAGGACCCATGAGTAGCAAGCCCGTAATCGAGTTCCAGGAAGGCCCCGCGCCGACCGATCTGGTCATCAAGGATCTGGTTGTCGGAGAAGGCGCCGAAGCCGTTCCCGGTGGCACCGTCGACGTTCACTACGTCGGTGTCGAGTTCGAGTCCGGCGAAGAGTTCGACTCTTCCTGGAGCCGTGGCGAGTCCATTCAGTTCCCGCTTCGTGGCCTGATCAAGGGCTGGCAGGACGGCATCCCGGGCATGAAGGTCGGCGGACGCCGTCAGCTCACCATTCCGCCGGAGCTGGCATACGGCCCCGCCGGTGCAGGGCACCAGCTTTCCGGCAAGACCTTGGTCTTCGTGATCGATCTGCTGGACGCCAAGTAATCCACTGTGCGCCTTTATTAACCCCCCGCGGTTAATAAAGGCGCACAGCACAAGCAGCCCCGCACCGTCAGGTGTGGGGCTTTCTTGTGTGGTCAGCTCGCGGTCTTTCGTCGGTAGAGCCAGTTGGACCACACGAATCCCACGGCGGCGATGCCCAGGCACCACGCGAGGGCGATGGCCGCGCTGTTCCCGATCGGCGTGCCCATCAGGAGTCCGCGCACAGTCTCGATGATCGGAGTCACCGGTTGGTGCCGGGCAAACCCCTGCAGCCAGGACGGCATGGTCTCAGCCGGTACGAAAGCAGTGCTGACGTAGGGCAGGAACATGATGGCGAAGGTGAATCCGCTTGCAGCCTCCGGGTTCTTGGCCAAGAGTCCCAAAGCTGTCGAGAGGTACGACATGGCAAAGACGAAGGCGACGATCACAGCGGCGACGCCGAGCCAGCGCAACGGATCGCTGGTCGGGCGAAATCCCATGATCAGCGCAACCACGACCACGATCGCCGTAGTCAGGACGTTGCGGACGACGCTGGCCAGTACATGACCGGTCAGGACCGACGGCGGAGATATCGCCAAGGTCCGGAAACGGTCGATGATCCCGTCCTTCATGTCGCTCGAGACGCTGACCGCGGTGGTCGAGGCGCCGAAACCGGCGCACAGAAGGATGATTCCGGGCACTACGTAGTCGATGTACTCGCTACCGGTGTTGATGGCGCCGCCGAAGACGTAGACGAACAGCAGCATGAGCATGACCGGAAGGGCTATCGCGGTGATCATCGAATCCGGACTGCGCAGAACGTGTTTGAGATTCCGGCGGAGCATCACCGCGGAATCGATTGCAATGGTGGAGGTCATCGAACGCTCGCAATCTCGGGTTGGCCTGATCCGGTGAGCGCGAAGAACACGTCGTCCAGATCCGGAGTGTGAACGGAGAACTTCTCGACGGTGATCGACGGATCGTCGATCGAGTCGAGGATCGCTTTGATCGACGGAACTGCCCCGTCGGAAGGGATGTGCAGGGTCAAGGTCTCGGCATTCGAATGCGCCTGCGGCAGTGACGCCGCGGCGAGTTCGAGTTGGGCCAGGTTCTCGAATTGCAGTGCGACGTGGCCGCCGGGAACAAGGCGTTTGAGTTCGTCCGGTGTTCCCTCGGCGACGATGCGGCCGCCGCTCAGCACGCCGACCGTATCGGCCAATTCGTCTGCCTCGTCGAGGTATTGGGTGGTGAGGAAGATGGTGACGCCTGACGC
Organism: Rhodococcus sp. OAS809; assembly: GCF_040546695.1. Classification (NCBI taxonomy): domain Bacteria; kingdom Bacillati; phylum Actinomycetota; class Actinomycetes; order Mycobacteriales; family Nocardiaceae; genus Rhodococcus; species Rhodococcus sp. OAS809. The sequence continues at coordinate 5,576,350 of NZ_JBEPOI010000002.1, forward strand.
TGTGAGTCCTCGAACGATCGACCACATGTCGTGGCGGCTTCGCGGGTCCAGGCCGGTGGTGGGTTCGTCGAGAAAGACGACGTCCGGTCGGGCGACGAGGCTCATTGCGATGTCGAGTCGTCTGAGCATGCCGCCCGAGTAGTTGCCGGCGCGTTTGTCGCCGAAGTCCGTCAAAACGAACTGGTCGAGCAATTCCTCGGCACGGCGACGGGAGTTCTTCCGGCCCAGGTGATTCAGTTCGCCCAGTAGGGTGAGGTTCTCGAATCCGGTCAGCAAGGTGTCGACGGCTGCGTACTGCCCGGTCACGCTGATGCGCCGCCGAACGTTCTGTGGATCTCCGGGCAGTGAATGCCCCGCGACCATGACCTCGCCTCCGTCGAAGGGGATGAGGGTGGTGAGAATTCTTACGGCCGTGGTCTTTCCGGCGCCGTTTGCGCCGAGGAGGGCGTACACCGATCCGGCCGAGACCGCCAGGTCGAGTCCAGCCAGTACCTGTTGATCGCCGTAGCGCTTACGGAGTCCGCGGACCGAGATTGCGGGGATCGTTCCTGACATCGAGACCTCCAAGTAAGAACTGTGTATGTCATAAACTCGTGTTTATAGCGTACACAGTTCTAGGATGATGGCAAGAGTGAAGAGTGGGAGCTTATGGATCGCGGAGCGCTACCGAGAGCAGTTGAACTGGCCTGGGGACTGGACCAGCCGGGAACGCGGGGTCCGAAGAAGGGGCTCAGTCTCGAGCAAATTCTCGACACCGCGATCGAATTGGCCGACGCAGAAGGCGTCACCGCTCTGTCGATGGGCCGCGTGGCCAAAGCGCTCGGGTTCACGACCATGTCGCTCTACCGCTACGTGGCAAGCAAAGACGAACTGATCGAACTGATTTCGGATCGGGTGATCGGGCCGCCGCCGGTAATTCCCGACGGCGTGACCTGGCGCGTCAAGCTCGAGGCGTGGGCGAATCAGGAGTACGCCACGATGCTGAGTCGACCGTGGTGGCTCAAGCTGCCCATCACGGCTCCACCGACCGGGCCCAACAACATGGCGTGGCTCGACGCGGGTCTGAGCGCCCTCGACGGGGTCGCCCTGAGCGCCGCGTCGAAGTTCCAGGTGGTGACCAACGTGTCGTTGTTCGTCATCGGCCGCGCTCGATTCTCGGCTGACCTGGCGTCTCGTTCAGCGCAGTCGGCAGACGACGACGTCGCATACGGCGCTCTCATTGCTCGTGTCATCAATCGGGAGGGATTCCCCTACCTGAGTGCCGCAATCGAGGAAGGCGGCTTCGAGGACGGCAGCCCGGAGGGTGAGGCCGCCGGCGACGATGCCTTCGATTTCAGTTTCTCGCTTGGCTTACTTCTCGACGGAATCGAGAAGCTGGTGCAGCGGTCAGGACACCAGCGCGGTGGCGCTGACGTCGTCGATGATCAGATCGGTGATCAGCCCGCCCCGTAGTGCTCCCTCCAGGGCCGGCAGTTTTGCTGTTCCGGCGACGATGCACACGCGCCTGGCGACCTTCTCGAAAAGGTCCAGTCGCGGGCCGCTCGCGCGCTCGTTGAGTTCGATTCCGCGGTAGCTCCCGTCCGACCGGAAGAAGACGGTTGCGATGTCGCCGACCACTCCGTCGCGTCGAAGTGCTTCTGCTTCATCGGGTTCGAGGTATCCGGCGGTGTAGACGTGACTCGGTACGTTGCCGCCTGGTACGCCGATGCTGAAGACTGCCAGGTCCATTCGCTTCTGCATGTCCAAGACGCGTTTGATGCTTCGTTCGCGCCACAGTTGCTCCCGAGTTTCCGGGTAGTCGAAGAAGGCAGGCACCGGAAATCCTTGTGGCAGAGCACCGTAGGCGTCGGCGATGGTTCTGATGATGTCGCTGGCGTAAGAGATTCCGGTGGTGCGAGTATTCGCGGCGCCGTTGAGTTGCACGACGTACGAGTTGTACGTGCGTTTGGGGGCAAGGTGCTTGCTGACTTCACTGAGTGTGGTTCCCCAGGCGATCCCCATCACCATGTCGCTGTCGAAGAACGACGCCAGCAGGCGTCCGGCAAAGGTTGCGACCTTTTCGAGTCGCTCGAGATCTCCCACCAGTTCCGGCACGGTCACCACGTGGGCGCGCACTCCGTACCGTTCCGAGAACTCGCGTTCGATGCGAGGAGCCTGGCCGTGCGGGGTGCTGATCTTGATCTCGACGAGACCCGAGGTGCGCGCGTAGGTGATCAATCGGGAGACGGTGGATCGGGACACCCCCATGTCGCGGCCGATGGCAGCCATGGTCTGGTCCTGGAAGTAGTAGAGGCGTGCGGCCTGAACTGCGTCGGCGATGCGCGGGTCCGCCGGATCGGAGGTAGCGGAGTCCGAAGTGGGAGTTTCCATGGGTTCGTCCTGTCTGCACGTACGTGCAAGAGCATTGAACCGAATCTTATCCGAGTAGGCCCAGGCTGAGGCGCTCGATCACGCAAAGTCCCAGAAGTGTGTCTGTTACCCGCGTTACGGTGCGCAAATGGGGCATTTGCACATATGTGCACGAGCTATGCGTGAATGTGCAAACGGCCTTACGCTACGGGTGCAGCAATCCAAACTATGACATGCATCACAACGAAGTGAGGGTGGGGATGGAGAAAGCCAAGCGATTAGGGCTTCCAGGCGAGTTGGCAGCCGAGTTCGCCGGAACGATGATCTTGATCTTGTTCGGCGTCGGAGTTGTGGCGCAGGTTGTGTCCGGCGGGAGCGGTGGGGGTCTCGGCGGACACGACAGTATCGCGTGGGCCTGGGGACTCGGCGTCATGTTCGGCATCTATGTCGCAGGCCGGGTGACGGGTGCTCATCTGAACCCCGCAGTGACCTTCGCCTTTGCGATCTTCCGGGGATTCTCCTGGCGCAAGGTCCTGCCCTACACGCTGGCGCAGACCGCTGGAGCCTTTGTCGCGGCCCTGATCGTCCGGTGGAATTACAACGACATGCTCAATGCCATCGATCCCGGACACACAACGGCGACTCAGACGATCTTCTCGACGATGCCCGGAAACGGAACGCTCCCGGTCAGTCTGGGATCAGCGCTGATAGATCAGATCATCGGCACGGCGATCCTGTTGTTCCTCATCGTTGCGGTGACCGATACTCGGGGGAACTCCGCCGCTCGCGAATCTTGCGCCCTTCGTCGTCGGTTTGATCGTGGTGGCAATCGGATTCGCATGGGCGACCAACGCGGGTTACGCCATCAATCCGGCCCGTGACTTCGGTCCGCGGCTGGCGTCGTATCTCACCGGTTACGGCAGCGCCTGGCGAGATCAGTACGGGAGCCTGTATTTCTGGGTGCCCATCGTGGGGCCGCTGATCGGCGCTCCGATCGGGGTGTTCCTCTACGACAAGCTGATTGGTCGATTCCTGCCTGACGAGTCGGTGGAGAAGGCAGCCGAGGAGCCGGCCACGATACCGGCCTGATGGCGAATCATCATCTCTGACAGTAAATCTTTCGCACTTTCTTCGACACCAAAGGGGTAGCACGATGGCGCAGTTCGTAGCCGCGATAGACCAGGGAACCACCTCCACGCGATGCATGATCTTCGATCACAGTGGGCACGTAGTCGCTGTCGAACAGCACGAGCACACACAGATCTTTCCGCAGGCAGGCTGGGTCGAACACGATCCGATCGAAATTTGGGACAACGTCCGCAACGTCACCGCGGGCGCCTTGGCCAACGCAGATCTGACCGCGGCCGACATCGCATCCGTCGGCATCACCAATCAGCGTGAGACGGCAGTGGTCTGGGAACGAGCAACCGGAAAGCCCGTTTACAACGCCATCGTCTGGCAGGACACACGCACCGATCGAATCTGTACTGCACTCGCCGGCGAAGACGGCCCCAGGAAGTACACCGAAGTCACCGGATTGCCGTTGGCCACGTACTTTTCGGGCCCCAAGGTCAAGTGGATTCTCGACAACGTCGAGGGCTCGCGTGAGAAGGCCGAAGCAGGCGAGTTGTGCTTCGGCACGATGGACACCTGGGTGCTGTGGAACATGACCGGCGGCGTCGACGGCGGAGTGCACGCTACCGACCCCACCAACGCGTCGCGCACCCTGTTGATGGATCTCGACACTCTCGCTTGGGATTCGGCGATCTGCGCCGACATGGGCATCCCCGAATCGATGCTCCCCGAGATTCGCAGCTCGTCCGAAACTTTCGGATTCGTGCGCGAACGCGGAACGTTGTCCGGCGTGCCGATCGCCGGAATCCTCGGCGATCAGCAAGCAGCGACTTTCGGTCAGGCCTGCCTCTCGCCCGGAGAAGCGAAGAACACCTACGGAACCGGCAACTTCGTGCTCCTCAACACCGGCACCGAAAAGGTGATGAGCAAGAACGGCTTGTTGACGACGGTCTGTTACAAGATCGGTGAGCAGCCAACGGTTTACGCACTGGAAGGATCGATCGCCGTGACCGGTTCGCTGGTCCAGTGGCTTCGAGACAACCTCGGCATGATCGACAACGCGGCCGACATCGAGGTGAACGCGCGCTCTGTGGACGACAACGGTGGCGCGTACTTCGTGCCCGCGTTCTCGGGCCTGTTTGCACCGCATTGGCGCGCGGATGCACGCGGTGCGATCGTCGGTCTGACAAGGTTCGTGAACAAGGGGCACCTTGCCCGGGCGGTGCTCGAAGCGACTGCGTACCAGAGTCGTGAGGTGATCGAGGCGATGAACCTCGACTCGGGTGTCGACTTGAAGGTTCTCAAGGTCGACGGCGGAATGGTCGCGAACGAACTCCTCATGCAATTCCAGGCCGATCTGCTCGACGTCGAGGTGATCCGCCCTGTCGTTGCGGAGACCACGGCATTGGGCGCTGCGTACGCCGCTGGTCTCGCGGTCGGGTACTGGGAGAGCGAGGACGACATTCGCAGCAACTGGGCGAAGGACAAGAGCTGGACGCCGTCGATGGATTCGGCCGAGCGTGAGCGCCTGTATGCAGGCTGGCAGAAAGCCGTCACTCGGACACTCGACTGGGTCGACGCAGACTGATCGCGGCGCCCCCATTTCTACCTATTTTCAAGTGAAGGAACAGTTTTCATGAGCACAGCACAAGCATTGAGTCCGTCCTCGCGGGCGGAGTCGCTGAAGAAGTTGGAAGAAACCGAACTCGACGTCCTCGTTATCGGCGGTGGCGTGGTCGGAGCGGGTAGCGCGCTCGACGCCGCAACTCGCGGTCTGAAGGTGGGCTTGGTGGAGGCTCGTGACTTCGCGTCCGGAACCTCGAGCAGGTCGAGCAAGCTGTTCCACGGCGGACTGCGTTACCTCGAGCAGTTCAATTTTGCGCTCGTGTTCGAGGCACTGCGTGAGCGGTCGCTGGTTCTGAATTCGCTGTGCCCGCATCTCGCGAAGCCGGTGCCGTTCATCTACCCACTCGAGAAGTTGATCGACCGGCCGTACGTCGGTCTGGGCATCGGCGTCTACGACGTGATGGGCGCAGGCCGCGGGGTTCCCTCACACCACAAGCATGTGGGCAAGAAGAAGACTCTCGAATCGTTCCCTTCCGGAAAGCGCTCTGCTATCCGGGGTTCGGTCAAGTTCTACGAGGGTCAGGTAGATGACGCCCGCCACACGATGATGCTGGCGCGCACGGCGGCCGAGTACGGCGCGCTGTGCGTCAACAGCACCCGCGTAATCGGCTTTCTCCGTGAGGAGGACCGCGTAGTCGGGGTGAAGGCCGTGGATCTGGAAACAGGTCGCGCGTTCGAGATCCGTGCTCGTCAGGTCATCAACGCCGCCGGTGTGTGGACTGACGAGATTCAGGAAATGGTAGGTGGTCGAGGACAATTCCAGGTTCGCGCTTCGAAAGGTGTGCATTTGGTCGTCCCGCGAAACCGCATCAACTCTGCGACCGGAATCATCACGCGGACCGAGAAGAGTCTGCTGTTCGTGATTCCGTGGGGAAGCCACTGGATCATCGGTACGACGGACACCGACTGGAACCTCGACCTCGCCCATCCGGCAGCGAGCCGAAGCGATATCGACTACATCCTCGGACATGTCAACAAGCTCCTTCAGGACGAGTTGACGCACGAGGACGTCGTCGGTGTGTACGCGGGGTTGCGTCCGTTGCTGTTCGGCGAATCGGATTCGACCAGCACTCTCTCGCGTGAGCATGCGGTGTCGAGTCCGGTCCGAGGTTTGACGGTGGTCGCCGGTGGCAAGTACACCACTTACCGCGTGATGGCCAAGGACGCTGTCGATTCCGCGGTGCACGGATTGGAACAGAAGGTGCCGAAGTCCTGCACCGAGCGTATCCAACTTGTGGGTGCCGACGGCTACTTTGCCGCGCACAACAATCGGCATCTCACCGCTGAGCGCACGGGACTGCACGTTTCGACCATCGAGCACCTACTGGGTCGGTACGGCACTCTGGCTGACGAGTTGTTCGAACTCGTCGAGGCGCGACCGGAACTGGGGCAGCCGTTGGACTCCGCCCCCGAGTACCTCAAGGCGGAGGTCCACTACGCTGCGAGCCATGAGGGTGCACAGCATCTCGACGACATCCTTACCCGTCGTACCCGCATCTCCATCGAGGTTACCGATCGCGGCGACGCGGCAGCAGCGGAAGTAGCCGAACTGGTTGCGCCGGTGCTGGGTTGGACTCCCGAGCACATTGCCGAGGAGATCGAACACTACCGGTTGCGTGTCGCAGCCGAGCGGGAATCTCAGGAGCAGCCCGATGACCTGACCGCTGATGCGGCGCGCCTCGGTGCACCGGACGTTCGCACCGGAGTCGCTGTCGGACAGGTTTGAGTCCGAGACACCACCAATGATCGGCCGGGACCCTGTGTCCCGGCCGATCGACCGAACTGCCTCGGTGTCAATCGAACTCGTCTGCCGAACATTCGGGGAGGTCGATCGTCACCACCGCGCCCCCGTTCGGATGGTTCGCGAAGTCGATACGAGCGCCGATGACCGCCGCTTGTCCCACTACGATCGTCAAGCCGAGGCCCAGGCCCGAGTTCGGGCCGCGTTCGACGGAGTTGGTCTGAAATCTCCTCGGCCCCTGGCGAAGCCACTCTTCAGTGAACCCGATGCCCCGATCCCGCACCGTGATGCGGGAGTGGTCGACGTCGACATTGATCGGCGGCTTTCCGTGATTTCGAGCATTCAAGATCAGGTTGGCGATGATCCGCTCGAGCCGACGTGCGTCGGTGTGCGACACAGGGGTCCCGTGAACTCTCACTTCGCACTCCACCCCGGTGGTGGAAATCGCGTGACGCACCACCGGTGCCAGTTCCACCGATTGGATGTCAGCCTGCTCGGACGTGGTGTCGAGGCGGGCCACTTCGATGACGTCCTCGGCGAGCCTCCTGAGTTTATGGACGCCGTCGCGCACCAATTCGGTTGGCCTACCGGGTGGCAGGAGCTCTGCGGCGCCGACCAGTCCGGAGATGGGTGTTCTGAGATCATGCGCGATGTTGGCTGTCACGCGCTTCTCGGCGTCCAATTGTCCCCGTAGAGCATCGGACATCGCGTCGACCGCATCCGCCAGCTCGGTGATCTCGTCGTCGAAAAGCGACCAGGTGACCGAGCGGACGCGGATGTCCGCTCCGGTAGACACTTTGCGAGCCGCACGGGCGGCCGAGCGCAATCGATACGACATCGCGAGTCCAAGCAGCACACCCAGGACGGCACCCGCTGCGATCACTGCGATGGTGGCGTTGCGAAGTGTCCGATCGACGCTGGCGATCGATTCCCGCTGCGCGGTGTACGGGACGCGAATCGCCACCACCTGAGTGTTGACGTCGGCAGCAGCCCAGACAAATGGCTGGTCCCCGCTGTCGACAAGGTAGGTGGCACGTTTGCCGCCCACCACGGCCTGACGCAACTCTTCCGGAACGTCGAGACCATCTGTGGTGGCGCGGAACAGCGCACGCATGCTGCCCGTTTCGTCCTGCAGCACCAGTTGGAGATTGCGATCAGCTGCCGCCCGCGCTGCATCCTCTTGGTTGTGTGAAAAGGTTTGATGCATCACGGTACTGAGCGTGATCGAGGCGACGGCGATCACGAACGTGATGGCCGCCGCGATCTTCCACTGAAACGACAACCGCCTCCCGGTGGACGGGAGCTTGGCGGCGAGATCCCGCGATCTCACCGATGGTTGTCCATCGTGTAGCCGAACCCCCGGACGGTCCGGATCTGTTCGGAGCCGATCTTCGTGCGCAATCGCTGAACGTGAACGTCGACGATGCGCGTATCGCCGCCCCAGTCGTAATCCCAGACGTCCGAGAGCAGTTCGGAGCGAGACCAGACTTTGCGCGGCACACTCACCATGACCAGGAGCAGCTTCATTTCGGTGGGCGTGAGAGCCACTTCGGCGCCCGAACGCGTGACGGTCACCAACTCGCGATCGATCTCCAGATCGCCGAGAGTCACGATGTCTTTCTCCGTACCGGAATGGGATTCGACCCGCCGGAGCACACTTCGGATACGGGCCACCAGGACACCGCTGTCGAAGGGCTTGGTGACGTAGTCGTCGGCACCGGCTTCCAATCCGAGAACGATGTCGACCGGGTCGTCGCGCGCGGACAGCATGATGACCGGCACCGACAGTTCTTCACGAATGCGCCGACACAGGCTGATTCCGTTCAGGTCGGGAAGCATCACGTCGAGGACGGCGATATCCGGCTTGGCGTCGACCGCCATATCCATTCCGGTCAACCCACCCGATGCGGTGATCACCCGAAACCCGTTGCGTTCGAGATTCAATTGCGTTGCTTCGCGGATGACAGCGTCGTCTTCGACCAGCAAAATCAACGGATCGGTCATCGGCCTTCGCTTTCATGGGAACGGAACACTCTCAAACCCTTCACCGGTCCACTTGTATGCAGTCGACGATTGACAGAACTCCGGAATGCCGGGGTCTTTGCACAGGTCGACCATGACCGACAATCCTCCGGTTGAGCCGACGACGTAGCGTCCTGGGTCTTGCACTCCGAAGACTTTGTGAGCGCCCGATTCGTCGATCTGGTAGACGAATCCGGCGACCATGAAGCTGACCGGTGGGGCCGGTCGTCCCCAGATGCCGACAGACTCGCAGGTGAAGACATTGACGACGGCATCTTGCCAAACGGCGCCTGTCACGGGGGAATACCGGATTTCGAAGGGGAAGTTCGCATCACCGCACAGTCGGAGACTGTCCTTGACCGCATCGGACACTTCCGGGTCTGCTCTGAGGAGGGCAACAGGATCGATGCTCAAGCCCTGTGAGAGATCCGAGGGGGCGAGTGATGCTGCGATATTCGGAGTGGGTTCTGATTCAGGCTCGGTGGAACAGGAGGCGAGAGCAAACGCGACCGGCAGGCAAACACCGGCGAGCATTGCGCGGCGACGGCGATCAATCACGGATGAACTCCATTCCATCCCAGTGGAACTCGGTCCGAAGCGGTGGACGGGGGCAACATTCGAACTCCGGTGGCCGCGGATCCGTTTCCAGGACAGACAAACTCGCGGCGCGTTGACCGCTGACGATGAACTTTCCGCGCTCTTCGACGGAGAACAGGCGCTCACCCAGTTCGGGATCGTCTTCACTCGAACCGGCCTTGCCGCTGCGGTAGACGTAGCCGGCAAGGTTGACCGAAATCGACACTCCGGTCCCGGGTTGGTGGGCCGGTTGGCACGGATACACATTCATGACGACGAGTTCCGTCTCCGGCACGATACGCGGTGCGCCTGGATCGAGAAGGATGGACCCGACCGAGATCGGATACCAGTCAGGGCACGACCGAAGTTCTGTCTTCACTCCCTCGGACACCCCAGGATCGTCGAGGAGCGCCCGGCCCAACCTCGAGTTTTCGGCAACCCGTCTGGCCAGGTCTGCAGGTTGTGTGACGGGCAACCCGGTGGAAGCGACATCGCCTTCGATCACAACGCCCTGGGTGGACGCGCAGCCGGTGATCACGGACGCTCCGAGGGTTGCTGCCGCGAGCGCTGTACCGAACAGGCTGCGAGTACGGTCTGATCGACCGCCGCAGATGTCACTCCGATACAACACGTTCCCCTCCCCGGTCGCTGCGAACCCTCTCATCGGCATGTGCGTTTTCATACGATCACAGGTGATCTCGATATCGGAGTTTTGCCACCCACCGTTACGTAATCGTATGAATGTCAGGACCGTCGAGAGTTGGTACGCGACCGACGGAATTCTGTTACGAAACCGATGGAATCAGGCTCCTAGAGTGAGTCACGTCGGTGTTCACCGCTTGGGCGGAACGAGCTGATCCGCGTATCGAGGAGTGTGAGAGCAAATGCGTGAAGTATTGCTGACCAATAAGACTCGGCGTCCGCGAGTGCTGCTCGCCGTACTGACGATCGGGGTGGTGTGCGCGATGACAGGGTGTTCGAGTGATGACAACAGCGCTCCAGGAGACGAACCGACGACTACATCGGTGGTTGCGGCGTCTACGACCCCACCGCCGCTGACCGCAGCGACCACTTCGGAGACAGTCGAAGGCTCGAACTCGGTGGGCGGCGGTACGGACGCATCCACCCCCGGAGTCCCGGCGGGCGGAGCTGCGCCGGCCTGGACCCCGGTCTCGACCAGCGCGGCTGCCCCTGCGGCCCCTGGTCCGGCTACCGAGTCGACCAAGTGCACCGATCAGATCAATTATGTGGGTGACCCTCGTTCGAATGCGGAGATCAACAGCATCGGAGAGCAGATGGGTTCATGCCCGGCGCCGCTCCCGCCCGATGCCGTCGAGCCCTCCGAGAAGTGCACCGACCAGATCAACTACGGCGCTGACCCTCGTTCCAACGCCGAGATCAACATCATCGGGGAACAAACCGGGATCTGCCCCGAGCCGATACGCCCCTAGCGAGTTCAAAACCTGAGCAGTAGTCGGGAATTCGACCAAGAGCCGAAGCAGGGGGAGATCGGAATGACAAGCAGGGCAGGTGGACGTTCGATCGACAGTGTTGCCGACGATGCGTCCCGAGGGGATCGGGACGCGATTGCAGAACTCCTTCAACGAATCGTGCCTCTGGTGACGCGGCGCTGTCGTGCCGAACTGCGACCGCTCGACGCTGATCGTATTGCCGTCGGTATCTGCCGATCCGTCCTGTCCGACATTCGGCGACGTAGACGTACCGGAGAAGCGTTCCTCGCGCATCTGTACGACGCGATCAGTCGCGAAATCGATTCGCTACCCGCCTCCAGTCGACTCACTCTGCCCTTCGGTGATCTGTCGGCCGCAGAACGCAACGTCTTGGTAGCTCGCATCGTTGTCGGCTTCGACGTGCGCGAGACGGCGCTGTCACTGAGAACGACAACGAGCGCCGTCGAACTCGCCCAACACCGCGCGCTGGCCAAGATCAGACGCGGCAGCCTGAGCGGCGCCTGAATCAACGCTCGAAAGTCAACAGCTGCAACCCTTCGCAACTCCCGGCAACCTCACGCAACTCTTTCCCTTCGCCCGTGACCTACACGACACTGCATGGCGACGAGTGATCGAGAACGAGGAGTGTGACTGTGGTTCAACGGACGGCGCAGAAGCCGACAACCCCAGGATCGAAAAGGACCGGCGCCAAGCCTCATTCAGGGCTGGACCGGGATGCATTGCTGAAGGCGTACGAGAAGATGTCGCGCATCCGCGCGTTCGAGGATCGATTGCACGAAGAGAATGCAACCGGTGACATCCCCGGCTTCATTCACCTGTACTCGGGCCAGGAAGCCATCGCGGTGGGAGTGTGCGAGAACCTGAGCGACGCCGACTACATCGGATCCACTCACCGCGGTCACGGGCACTGCATCGCCAAGGGCTGCGATCTGAACGGCATGATGGCCGAGATCTTCGGCAAGGACGACGGCCTGTGTCGCGGTAAGGGTGGGTCGATGCACATCGCCGACCTGTCCGTGGGAATGCTGGGTGCCAATGCGATTGTCGGCGGAGCCCCGTCGTTGGCGATCGGCGCTGCACTGAGTGGCAAGACACTTCGAAACGGCGTCATCGCAGCGTCGTTCACGGGAGACGGTGGATCCAACCAGGGAACCGTCTTCGAGGCGATGAACATGGCTGTGGTGCTGGATCTTCCGATCGTCTTCGTGATCGAGAACAACGGATTCGGTGAGGCCACCGGAACCGACTACGCGGTGGGCGCACCCGACATCGCCGCCCGCGCTGCATCCTTCGGAATGCCTGCCGTCAAGGTGGACGGCACCGACTTCTTCGCGGTCTACGACGCGATGGCGGAAGCATCCGAGCGAGCCAGGACCGGCGGTGGCCCTACCACGATCGAGGCGGCCGCATTCCGTTGGCACGGCCACTTCGAGGGTGACGCGCAGCTGTACCGCACGGCGGAACAGGTTGCGCAACTACGGGAAACCAAGGATCCGCTCAAGAATTTCCGTAGCAGCGTGGATGTGAAGAAGGTCAGCACCGCTGATCTGGACGCGGTGGACGAGCAGTCGCGAGTGCTGGTGGACGAGGCGGTAGCGAAGGCGCGTGCCGCGGCGTATCCACCCGTCGAGAATCTGCTGACCGATGTCTACGTGTCGTACTGAGGAGCCCGAGATGACAAGCGTGGAAGCCGAGAACGTGTCGAAGAAGACCTACCGCGAGGCCGTCAAAGAGGCCATCGCCCAAGAAATGCAACGCGACCCGAGCGTCGTTCTCATCGGTGAGGACGTACGGGGTGGGCATGCCGGTACCAATCCCGATCTGGAGACGAAGAAGATCGAGGCATTTGGCGGTGTCCTGGGTGTCACCAAGGGATTGTGGACGGAGTTCGGATCGGAGCGTGTAATCGATACCCCGATCACCGAATCCGCGATCATCGGAATGGCTGCCGGAGCCGCACTGACCGGACTGAGGCCGGTCGCCGAGCTGATGTTCATGGACTTCTTCGGAGTCTCCTACGACGCGCTCTACAACCAGGCTGCCAAGTTCCGCTACATGTTCGGTGGCAAGGCCAGAACCCCGCTGGTGGTGCGAGGCATGATCGGCGCAGGGTTCTCCGCCGCTGCGCAGCACTCTCAGTCTCCGTACAACGTGTTCGCGGCGGTGCCTGGTCTGAAGGTAGTCGCTCCGTCCAATGCCTACGACGCCAAAGGCCTTCTCATCCAAGCCATCCGGGACGACGATCCCGTCGTCTTCTGTGAGCACAAGGTTCTCTACGACCTCAAGGACGAAGTGCCGGACGAGCCGTACGCGATTCCTTTCGGCGTCGCCAACTACACCAGGCAGGGCGACGACGTCACGATCATCGCGTTGTCCGCAATGGTGAACCGCGCCAACGACGTAGCAGACAAGCTGGCCGCCGAGGGTATTTCGGTCGAGGTTGTCGATCCTCGTACCGTCTCACCATTGGACGAGGACGGCATCCTCGAATCCGTCGCATCGACTGGAAGGGTCGTGATCGTCGACGAATCCGCCGCCCGCTGCGGTTTCGGGCACGACGTAGCCGCGCTGATCGCCACCAAGGGATTCAACTACCTGAAAGCGCCGATCGAACTGATCACGCCGCCGCACACACCGGTTCCGTTCTCCCCGACCCTCGAAACTGCCTGGCTGCCTGACGCGGCGCGCATCGAAGAGTCGGTTCGCAAGCTGGTGAGAGCCTGATCATGGCTGACATCAAAGCTATCGACATCCCCAAATGGGGGCTCTCCATGGAGGAGGGGTTGGTCAACGCGTGGCTCATCGAGGAAGGTGACTTGTTCACCAAGGGCCAGTTGATCTGTGAGATCGAGACCAGCAAGATCACCAACGAGCTGGAGGCGCCGTTCGACGGTGTTCTCCGCAAGATCGTCGGCACACCGGGGCAGACTCTGCCCGTCGGCGCCGTGATCGGTGTGTCCGCCGATGCGTCCGCGACGGATGCGGAGATCGAGCAGTTCCTCGCCGCCCGCGGCGCAACCGCGCCGGCGGAAGAGCCGGCACCGTCACCAGCTGCTGCGCCGGCGGCTCCCGTGACACCTGCGGCTACACCGGCTGCGAAGGTGGTTGTTGCAGCGAAACCTGCACCAACCGGTTCCACCGTCGTACCGAGTGTTCTGCAGGGCACGACGCAGAGCGACGTGTTTGCGAGTCCTCGCGCACTCCGACGTGCCGAATCGCTCGGAATCGATCTCGCCGCCGTAGTGGGTACCGGTCCCCTCGGGCGGATCAGTGTCCGCGACATCGACGACGCGATTCGTGACGCCGGTGGCACTGTTGCGCCGGTAGTGCCGGCCGCGAGATCCGGCCTCCCGCTGCGATCGACCGCCGACGACAGTGCCGTGCCTGCCACCCCGGTCGCACGCAGAACTGCCCGATCACTGGGCGTCAACCTGCATGACTGTCGCCCGACGGGTTCGCGGGGGCGCGTCTGCGTCACCGACGTGCACGACGCCGCTCGTTCCGCGCAGCTCCTGCCGGAGGCGGCGGCTGAGACCGAATCTGTTGCGGCCGAACCCGAGTACGACACAATTCCTTTCACCCCCATACGATCGGCAATCGCCGGTAGGTTGCAGGCGTCCAAGCAGCAGGCACCCCATTTCCGGCTCACCGCAGACCTCGAGCTCGATGCGCTTCTCGCTCTGCGCAAGGAGATCAATTCGACCGTCCCGGCGGTCAAGCTGTCGGTCAACGACTTCATCGTGAAGGCTTGCGCCGCTGCACTGATGAAGGTGCCGGACGTGAACGTCCAGTTCGATGCCGCGAACGAATCGGTTCTTCGATTCGCGTCGGCGGATGTCTCGGTGGCAGTTGCACTTCCGACCGGGCTGATCACGCCCATCGTGCGTAGCGCGAATACCAAGTCGTTGGCGGACATCTCGGGTGAGGTGCTCTCGTTGGCCACCAAGGCGAAGACCGGCAAACTTCGTCCCGAAGAATTCCAGGGCGGAACCTTCACGGTGTCCAACCTCGGCATGTTCGGGATCAAGGCATTCGACGCGATCATCAATCCGCCCCAGGGAGCGATCCTTGCCGTAGGTGCGGGGGAGAAGCGCGCGGTGGTGGTCGGTGACAGTGTTTCTGCCCGGACCGTGATGACCGTGACCCTCTCGTGCGATCACCGGGTTATCGACGGAGCCCTGGGTGCGACCTTCCTTCGGGAGCTCCAGCGCTTTGTCGCTTCTCCCGCGCTGATGTTGGTGTAAGGGGCTGTGGTGGAAAACAATACGTCGCATAAGTACGACGTTCTTGTCATCGGTGGCGGCCCCGGTGGTTACGTGGCGGCGATCCGGGCTGCCCAGTTGGGGTTGAGCGTCGCGCTGGTAGAACGTGATCGCCTCGGAGGTATCTGCCTCAACTGGGGTTGTATCCCCACCAAGGCGATGCTGCACGGCGCGGACGTCGCGCATACCTTGAGTGAACTTGACACATACGGATTCAGTTCGGCGTCTGTCCAGTTCGACATCTCGAAGTTGGTGTCGTTCAGCCGAGGGGTTTCGGAGAAATTGTCCGGCGGTGTTGCCTACCTGATGAAGAAGAACGGCGTCGACGTCATCTCAGGCACCGCGAAGTTGGTGGACAAGGGCGTCGTGTCCGTGGAAGGTCAGACGTATCGAGCCGACCACGTGATCATTGCAACCGGCGCCCGGCCGCGTTCGATTCCCGGGGTTGCCCCCGACGGTGATCGGGTGTGGACCTACTTCGACGCGCTCGTCCCGAAGGAACTGCCGAAGTCGCTGCTCGTGATCGGGTCCGGCGCGATCGGAGTCGAATTCGCCAGCCTGTACCGCGATCTCGGAACCGAGGTGACCATCGTCGAGATGGCACCACACATCATGCCGGTCGAGGACGAAGAGATCTCGGCCTTCGTTCGCAAGCAGTTCGAGAAGCGTGGCATCACGATTCACACCGGAGCCTCGGTGTCGGCGGTGACCGTCGGCGACGACGCCGTCCAGGTGAATGTGCAGACGAGCGACGGTGTCGAGTCGTTGACCGTGGACCGGGTGTTGGTGGCGGCCGGAATCACCGGCAACGTCGAGGATCTGGGGTTGGAGGCTCTGGGCGTCGAGATCGAGCGCGGTGCGATCGTCACCGACCAGTGGTGCCGTACCAGCGCTTTCGGGATCTATGCGATCGGTGACGTCGCGGGCGCTCCATGTCTGGCGCACAAGGCAAGCCACGAAGCTGTCCTGTGCGTCGAAAAGTTGGCAGGCGTGCCCGACGTTCATCCGCTCGATCGCGACTACGTTCCGGGATGCACGTATGCCCGCCCACAGGTGGCGAGCCTGGGTCTGACGGAGAAGCAGTGCGCCGGTACTGGTCGCGCGCTGCGGGTCGGACACTTCGACCTGCAGGCGAACGGCAAGGCACTGGCGATCGGCGAGGCCGAAGGCTTCGTCAAGACGATCTTCGACGCCGATACCGGGGAACTTCTCGGCGCGCACATGGTCGGTCCGGATGTGACCGAGCAGATTCAGGGTTTCGGGATCGCTCGATCCCTCGAAGCCACCGGCGAGGATCTCGCCGAGGTCGTGTTTGCTCATCCGACGCTCTCGGAGGCAATGCACGAGTCTGTGCTCTCGGCGCTGGGGAGACCCCTCAACGCGTGAGTACCGTTCGCGTGCGTGAACGCCGTCCTTTCGTTCACGCACGCGAACAACTCTGCAACCGGGTGCAACGCTCGCTTTCGATGACCCCGTCACATAGGACTGGAGTGTGATCGGCGAAACGAATCGACTCGAACCGGCCCTGGCCAGTGGTGAAGACCCGGCGCAGTACGCACGTGTTCTCGAATCCGTGTACGAAGCAACGATGTCGGGACGCAAGCCGCCTGCGCGTCCGCGCTCCGTCATCGCGAATTCGTGGTCGCGTTTGCGTGCGCTCGGACTCGATCCGGACCGGTGCTCGATCACCGAGACGGGCCGCGAATCCGAGATCGAAGAAGGCAGACGCGCAGCCGGCATGGCGGAGATCTTCGGCGAGGCGGTGCACGGTCTGGCACCACTCGTCGGCCCGGACGACGCGAATCTGATCTTGGTGGCGGACCGCTACGGACGTATCCTCTGGCGACACGGGGCCAGTCGAATGCTGGATCGGGCCGAACGGCTCGGGATGATCGAGGGTGCGTCGTGGACCGAGGAAGCTGTTGGTACCAACGGGATCGGCACTTCCTTGGCATCAGGTTCGGCAGTGCAGGTGTTCTCGGCCGAGCACTACTCGCGCTCGCAGCATCCGTGGACCTGCTCCGGGGCGACGGTTCGAGATCCGCGTAGTCGCCGGGCCATCGCCGTCGTGAACGTCGCCGGCGCAGCAGAGACGGTCCACCCGTCGACTCTCGCTCTGGTGGACAGTGTGGCCAGGCTGGCGGAATCCGCACTGCGGGAGAAGCATCGAATCGGATTGGATCAGCTCCGGATGATCTCGGCATCGACGCTGGCTCGCGCGAGTCAGCCGACAGTGGTCGTGGACCGCAGTGGCTGGGTCGCGGCGGTGGACTCGATGGCGCCGATCTACAGAATCGCACTGCCGAAAGTGATGAGCAGCGGCGAGCATTGGCTCCCGTCGCTCGGACTATGTATGTGCGAGCCGCTTCCGGGTGGTTGGCTCGTCCGCCCTCAGATGGATCCGGCGTCCGGAACGGTTTGTGCAGAAGTCGAATTGGATGTGCAAGATCCGAATGCGATGGAATTGCGGTACTCCTCGGCAATGGGGAGCTGGAGTATCGACCTCAGCCCGCGCCATTCGCAGATCCTCGTGGCTCTGACACAGGCGCCCGAGGGCCTCACGGCCTCGCAGCTCGCCTCACAGTTGTTCGGCGATCCGCGCAAGACGGTGACCGTCCGGGCCGAGATGTCGAGGTTGCGTAAGCGATTGGCCGGAATCCTGTTGGCTCAGCCCTATCGCTTCGACCCGGCGGTGAGGGTAAAAACCGCCCCTGCTGTGCGCCTTTATTAACCGCGGGGGGTTAATAAAGGCGCACAGCAGAGCGGCGCGAACGCCGCACCTGCGCGTACTCGTAGCCGTTCTGCCAGGTCACGGTGGCCACCAGCACCCAGATGATCCACGTGGCGCTCATGTGCGTGCCGACGATGCCCATGACGATGGGGACGGCGGTGCACGGGAGCGCCCAGCCGAGCAGCCACCGTCGGTCCGATCGCGCGAACAGCCCTGCCACCAGGCTGATTCCGAAATAGACTGCGATGCTTCCGCACAACAACCACCGCAGGTTCGCGGGCGTGTGCTCCGCGCCGTGTTCGGTTGCCGCTCCGAGCCCTGCGACCAGAACCGCGATAGCGCCGGTGGTGAAACAGTGCAGCGCCATGTCGATGCGAGCGGGAAACTTCTCGGCCTGCAGGTGCGGAACACCGGCGTGGCCGTAGAGAAGCGAGAGTGCCCACATGCCCGAGAGCAGGACAAACGATCCGACTGCGAGGCTGACCACCGTCGAGTCCCAGGTGAGCTTCGAGGCCGCAGAAATCACGAGGATCACACCCTCGCCCAGCACGATGATGACGTACAGGCCCAAGCGCTCGGCAAGGTGAGCCCGATCGGAGTGCAGGGCTTCGAGTTCGGGCATCCGGTCGTCCTTGAACCCCCGAACCTTGATGATGCGGTCGAGCTTTTCCTGCGCGTCTTCCATGATCGCGCTGCCGGAGACGACGAACATGATCAGCAGGTCGATGGTCACACCGGCGGTCCAGAGCCAGAACCGAGTTTCGCCCTCGAACCAGAACGAGACGATCCACGGGATCACACCGAGAGACATCTGGGCGATCGGCCAGTCCACGACTATCTGGCCGTTGTGCCACACCCGACTCGCCAGCAGACGTACGGCCACGTAGGCGACAGCGAAGGCCAGCGCATGGTTGTCGTGGATGCCGGCCACGGCCGCCATCATGACGGCCAGTCCGAACATGGCGATCAGCATGCTCGGAATTCGGACCCGGTCGCCGGCAACGTTGCCGTACATCGTGAACGTCGCCCACGCGGTCCAGAACGCGAGATAGAGCAACGCGTAGAGCGCGACATCCGACCACGACGGCGAACCGTGGAGCAGGTGAGCCAACTGACCGATACCGGCAACCACGACGAGGTCGAAGAACAATTCGATCCACGACGCGTGTCGCTCGAGCACCGCCTTCTGCTTCGAGTCTGGTTCATTTCCGAGTTCCGACATACAGCTCAGTATCGGCTATCGGCATCATCAGTGCTGGTAGGCGGCGAAGTTGTCCGTTTTTTCGAAGTAGTGTTTATGCTGTCCGCGCTCACGCGCGCGCCGTCAGGGAGGGGCATGCGAAGGCGCAAGTCGACGCCGTCGACCACATGACAAAGAAGTACGCACAAGAGTTGGCAGACAAGGGCTGACATCGTGAATGTCCCACAGGGCAACCGGGCGTTGTGTTTTCGAGAAGCCATGGCGCACGTGTGCTCACCGAGACTGCCGGACGCTCCCATCTGGATCGTGTGCACCGTGGACGGTGGTGATCACAAGATCGTGACAGGATCGGTGGACGAGGTCGAGCACCGCGAGTCGAATCCACTGACCTACCACCGGCGTGTATTCGGTACGCACGCACCGACGTCAGTGCTCTAGGAAGGAGAGCCATGTATGTACTGGTGGACGACGGCCGCGTCAGCATCCACGATGTGGACAACCTGAAGGACTTTCACGTCGAGGTGAGTGCCGACATCTCCGAAACCGAACTGGACGAACTCTTGCGCCTTCAGGATTACGGATACGTCAGCGGTGGTAGTGCATTCATCTCGGTAGCCCGCGTTCGCGAGAGCACCACGGACGTCGAAGGTGTTGCCGCGATGGTCGACTACGCCCAGAGCAAAGGCTGGGTGGACGAGGACGGCGAAGCACTGCAGGCTCACGTCGTTCGCCAGAAGTAGCGGAACGGCTCAGACCATGTCGTTCTTCTGCAGCCACCGCAGTGTCGGCCAACCGCAGAACACCGGGAGCCAGCAGGTCAGCACTCGGTAGAGCAGGACCGACGGGACCGCGATGCTTGCCGGCAGTCCGAATGCGGACAGACCACCGATAAGGGCGGCCTCGACGGCTCCGACGCCACCCGGTGTCGGAGCCGCCGAGGCGAGCGTCCCACCGATCATCGTAACGATGGTGACGGTGATGAACGTCGTTCCGCCGCCGAATGCTTCGACGCTCGCCCACAGAGCCAGGGCGGCACCCAGAGTTGTTGCGGCGCTGCCGCCCACGATGATGAGGAAGCGCGTGGGATTTCGCGCGAGTTGGCTCAGTTCACCCAACACCTCGGTGATCTGAGGACGCAGATCGTCGCGCAGCCACCCACGGAGTTTCGGGATGAACATGAATGCACCGAGAACTCCGAGCGCGACGCCGCCCGCCAGGTACAGAACAGTGGATCCCGGGATGAAGTGCGAGAGGTTCGTATCACGTCCGGCGACGATCGAGAAGAAGATCAGCAAGCCGACGTGGGTGACCACCTGAACCGTCTGTTGCAGCGCGACTGCGGCCGTTGCACGGACGGTACCGAGCCCGCCCTTCTGCAGGAACCGCACGCTCAGCGCGAGCCCGCCGACTCCGGCCGGAGTTGTCGTCGCCGCAAAGGTGTTGGCCACCTGCATGATCAAGAGGTTGCGGTAACTGACCATCGACGACGCACAGGCCCACAGGGCCGCTGCCGCGCCGACGTACGTCAGTGCGGAGACGCCGAGGCCGAGCAGTGCCCACCACCAGTTGGCCGTCTTCAGCTCGGTGATGAACGCGGGGACCTGGCTGATGAAGGGGTAGGCGACGTAGACCAGACCGATGAGCAGAACGAGCTGGATCAGCTGGTTGCGACTGAATCGGGTGACCTGTGCGGGAGCGACCTTTTCGATCCCGTTCTTGGCACCGACCTCGTCTCGGATCTCGGTCATCAGTTTCGCGGAATCCGTGACCGTCCGCCGAATTCGGTTGGGCAATGCAGCGGTGGTCAATCGGCCGGAGGCGGCGAGAATCGTGTCTGCGCCTTGCGCTCGAATCGCGGCGTCCACCGCTGCATCGACCCCGAACAATGATGCGGTGGCGAAGAGAAGTTGTGCGTTGTCGGACTGCATCTGAACTTCGGTGGCGCCGAATTCGGAGTACGCGTACCCGCCGAAGAGGATGGTTCCGCCTTCGACACGAATCTCGGAAGCGCGCAGGTCGCCGTGCGCCATCTGGTGCACGTGAGCGGTATGCAATGTTTGCCACAGCGCGTCGATCAGTTTGGTGGATTCTTCCTCGCCCGCCTGGTTCTCGACGGCGACGGCAAGGGGGATGCCACGAGGACTCGGGCGCGCGTACATCTCCCACCCGCGATCGAGTACCGAGATTGCGACGGCCTTGGAACTGGCCAGACCGATGTCGGCGAACGCGATACCCATGAGCGCTCGGTGTTCGACGGCGCGACGAAGTGATCCGTAGGGCGGCGGAGTTTCACGGTTCCGGAACGAGATCCAACGGAACGTCTGTCGAATTGCTCCGCTGCTTCGCTGGTTCTGTCCGTACAACTCGACGACGAGTTCGTCGAAAGGTTCGTCGTCCGGTGCTTGATCGATGGCTGCGGACATGACAAGAGGCCCGATTCCCGAGGGACTCACGACGCGGAACGCGGTGACGCGGTAACCGCGCCGCGCGAGTACGCGTACTGCCGAGTCCAACGGCACTTCGAGGGCAGGGGTGCCGACGGCGAGAACGATCACCGCGCCGATCAGGTAACCGACGGCGAGACCCAGCATCGATCGTGCGGGAACGATCGAGCTGACGATCAGATGGATGGGAGCGAAGAGCAGAAGCAGCGTCCACCAGGCTCGTCGCCACTTCTTCGGAAGCCACGGGCCCGAGACGGTGAGCACCGCCGCGAGCATCGCGATCCATCGCGGATCGTCGAGGAATTGAGACAGGAAGGTGGCGTCGAGTCGGTCCGGCACGTCGAGGTGCCATTTCGGTGCCGCCAGGCCTGTTCCGGTGAAGGACAGCGCGACACCGGCGCACAGGCCGGCGGCGGCGTATCCGGCCAGCAACTTCCACCGGCGCCCGACGATCAGGCCGATCAGGATGGCGAACGGTAGCGCCAGAATTGCGATGCCGTAGAGCAGGTACACAGTGTCGGACAGGCTCGGCGAGAGAACACCGACGATGTTGGACACCGACGTTTCGAGGGCGTCCCACTGACTTCGAGTGATCAGAGATCCCGCGATCACGCCGCCGAGCAGCACAGCAGCGATCGCAACCCGCATGATGTCGCTCGTACGGCGGTGCAGTGGTGGCAGGAGGCTTCCCGTTACCGGGATCTCCCGTCCGTCTACTCGCATCTCGCCAGAACTCTCTTCTCTCGGGGTTACCGACCGTCTCAGTTACCTCGATCAAGGTACCGCGTGAGGGTTCGGCGACTGGGAAGCCGGACCTGTCGTTACCTCCTCGATGCCAAGCAACATTCTCTTCGGACCCGCGGGAGCGGGCTTCGGCGCGTAAAATTCACTTTCCGGACGTTCGTTCATTTCGACGACAGGGAGTGCGTATTCATGAGCCCCGACGCCAGCGGTGTGGACGGTCGGGTTCCTGACCTGCCGACCCCGTCGACCAGAATTTCCGTCACCGAGGATTACGCGGCCGAGATCGACGAGCTGTCGAGTCTCAAGCACAAGCTCGGCGTGCTGGAGCCTTCGGAGTTCGCGGATGCCTGGAAGCAGGGCTATCCGTACGAGAAGAAGATGTCGCGCCGCGAGTACGAGCGGAAGAAGCGGCGTCTGCAGATCGAGCTGCTCAAGCTGCAGTTGTGGGTCAAGGAAACCGGTCAGAAGGTGCTCATCATCTTCGAAGGTCGCGATGCTGCCGGTAAGGGCGGGTCGATCAAGAGATTCACCGAGCATCTCAATCCCCGTGGAGCCCGCGTGGTCGCGCTCGAGAAGCCCACCGACATCGAGCGGACGCAGTGGTATTTCCAACGCTATGTCGCACACCTACCCAGCGGCGGCGAGATAGTGATGATGGACCGGTCCTGGTACAACCGCGCCGGCGTCGAACGAGTGATGGGTTACTGCACGCCGACGCAGTATCTCGAGTTCATGAGAGAGACCCCGGACTTCGAGCGGATGCTCGTCAACTCCGGGATTCATCTGCACAAGCTGTGGTTCTCGGTCAGCCGCGAAGAGCAGTTGGCGCGGTTCGCGGCCCGCCGAACGGACCCGGTGCGTCAGTGGAAGCTCTCACCGACCGATCTGGCTTCGCTCGACAAGTGGGACGACTACACCCAGGCCAAGGAAGCCATGTTCTTCTACACCGATACCGGGGATGCGCCCTGGACGGTGATCAAGAGCAACGACAAGAAGCGCGCTCGCCTCGAGGCGATGCGTCACGTGCTCGCCAGCTTCGACTATCCCAACAAGGATCACCGGGCTGTCGGTACTCCGGATCCCTTGATCGTCGGGCCGGCGTCGGCGGTATTCGAAGAGGGCGAGCACGTGAACGTGGAGTTGCCTCAGCTCTAGCGCAGGTGATCGCTCAGATCGAACTGGCCTCTGCCCACAGATTGATGCCGCTGTCCTTGGCGTGCTGATCTATGGAGGCCAGCTCGGCTGCGCTGAATTCGAGATTGTCGAGCGCGCCGACGTTGGCTTCGAGTTGGGCGACACTGGACGCACCGATCAGTACCGAGGTGACCCGCGAATCGCGGAGTGCCCAGCTCAGTGCCAGCTGAGCCAGCGACTGGCCGCGGTCTGCCGCGATGTCGTTGAGCGCGCGGATGTGGGTGAGAGCGTCGTCGGTCAACCACGACGGATCCAGTGACTTACCTTGAGCTGCACGGGAATCCTCGGGGACGCCGTTCAGATAGCGATCGGTGAGCATGCCTTGAGCGAGTGGTGAGAACGCGATGACGCCGACGCCGAGATCGTCGACAGCCGACAGCAGGTCCTGCTCTATCCAGCGGTTCAGCATCGAATAGCTCGGCTGGTGGATCAAGAGCGGAACCCCCGCAGCGGCGAGCAGTGCGGCGATTTCACGGGTGCGCTCCGGCGAGTACGAACTGATACCCGCGTACAGGGCCTTGCCCTGCTGGACAGCGCTGATCAGGGCGCCTGCGGTCTCGTCGATCGGAGTTTCGGCGTCAGGGCGATGGCTGTAGAAGATGTCGACATAGTCGACGCCGAGTCGTCCGAGCGACTGATCGAGGGAAGACAGCAAATACTTGCGGGAACCACCGAATCCGTAGGGGCCGGGCCACATGTCCCAGCCGGCTTTGGACGAGATGACCAATTCCTCGCGGTACGAAGAGAAATCCTCACGCAGGATCCTGCCGAAGTTCGTCTCGGCGCTTCCGTACGGGGGTCCGTAGTTGTTCGCAAGATCGAAGTGGGTGATTCCGAGATCGAATGCCCGCCGCAGAACTGCGCGCTGGTTCTCGATCGGTACGTCGTCGCCGAAGTTGTGCCAGAGGCCCAGCGAGATGGCCGGGAGTTTGAGACCACTCCGACCGGTTCGGCGGTACGGCATGGCTTCGTAGCGGTCCTGCGCGGCGACGTACTGATCGGACATGGTGCCTGCCTTCACATCGTTGTGTTTGCGGTTGAGCGTTCACTCCCGACCATTATCGCCGACGGCGCTCAGGTGTGCCGGCCGCTGGAGGTGTGTCAGTCAAAATGCTTGCGGTTTAAAGCAATTCGATCGATCTTTTGGACCGATGTTCAGGTTCGAGTCACAGTGCCGGGCGGCGGTGACGTCGACCACGTCTGGGCTCGCATCTAAGGGAACGGTAAGGAATCGCGGTTACCATGGTCACAGTCGATCGGCGATACCGATCGCCGATTCGCTTCGAACATGTTGCCCAGCAGCCGGATCCGGGGTCCGGCGAGGAGATCTATGTCGACGCAGTCCGTAGTGCACGCACAATCATCCGCAGACGAGAGCGTCGTGGGGGATTCGTCTCCGCCGGGTGGTGGAAGCCGGCGATATCTCGAGCAACTGATCAGATACGACGTGCCGGCGTCGCTGGTCGTATTCCTGGTGGCGCTTCCCCTGTCATTGGGAATTGCGATCGCCTCCGGGGCGCCGATCATGGCAGGTCTGATCGCCGCAATCGTCGGCGGAGTGGTGGCCGGAGCTGTGGGAGGTTCACCGCTGCAAGTCAGTGGTCCCGCAGCCGGCCTGACCGTGGTGGTCGCCGAACTGATCGGCAAGTTCGGGTGGAAAGTCACCTGCCTGATCACCGTCGGCGCCGGAATTCTGCAGATCGTGTTCGGGCTCAGCCGAATTGCCCGTGCGGCGCTGGCTATTGCTCCAGTGGTGGTGCATGCGATGCTCGCCGGTATCGGCATCACCATTGCGCTACAACAGGTTCACGTGTTGTTGGGTGGAAGCTCGGCCAGCTCGGCGCTGGACAATCTACGGCAGTTGCCCGCACAGATCGGTGCCTTGCATGTCGAGGACCTGATGATCGGACTCGTCGTCATCGCCACCCTTCTCGGGTGGCGCTATCTCCCTGCCGGTGTCCGCAAGGTTCCGGCGGCGTTGGTGGGCATCGTATTGGCAACTCTCGCTTCGCTGGCGCTGCCGATCGACGTCGAGCGTATTGCTCTCGACGGATCTTTGCTGGACTCGATCGGACTCCCCGCTCTGCCCGACGGCCAGTGGCTCGGCGTCGCAACCGGCATCCTCACCATCGCCCTGATCGCCAGTGTGGAGAGTCTACTCTCGGCCGTGGCCGTGGACAAGATGCACTCGGGCCCGCGGTCGAACTTCGATCGCGAGATGCTCGGCCAGGGCACCGCGAACATGGTGTCCGGGGCCATCGGCGGCCTTCCGGTCACCGGGGTGATCGTGCGCAGTGCGACCAATGTCGAGGCCGGGGCGAAGTCCCGCGCGTCGTCGATCATGCACGGCCTGTGGATTCTGCTGTTCTCGGCTGCGCTCGCCGGGTTGGTCCAGCAGATTCCGAAGTCTGCACTGGCCGGACTGTTGATTGTCATCGGTATTCAACTGGTCAAGCTGGCGCACATTCGGTTGGCGCGACGGACCGGTGATCTGTGGGTGTACGGCATCACGGTGGTCGGCGTCGTGTTCTTGAATCTGCTCGAGGGCGTCCTGATCGGGTTGGCGCTGGCCATCGCCCTCCTGGTGTGGCGTGTCATCCGCGCAACTGTCACCGCAGAAGAGTTGGGCGACAACGATTCCGGGAAGTGGCGCGTCCTGGTCGAAGGCTCGTGCACCTTCCTGGTGCTGCCCAAGCTGACGTCGGTGCTCGCCGGACTCCCACCGCGGTCGGACGTCACCGTCGAGCTGTCTGTCGACTTCCTCGACCATGCCGTCTTCGACGTCATCGAAGAGTGGGCGAGGCAGTACGAGTTGGCAGGTGGTTCGGTGGTCATCGACGAAGTCGGCTCGGTGAGTATGGAGAGCGCGACCACCGGTCCGCCGAAGCGCGGCGCCGCAGTCACCGACCTGCGCGGCTTGCTCGCGCCGTGGGGCAGTTGGCAACCACAGGCTTCGGGGAGGAATCTGAGCAGCCCGCCGGCCTTGCGGCCCATTCTCGACGGGGTATCCAACTATCATCGCCATCGCGCCGAAGCGATACGGCCGCACATGGATCAGTTGCGCGACGGGCAGAACCCCGACTCTCTTTTCCTTACCTGCGCAGATTCGCGAGTGGTGCCGAACATCATCACGAGCAGTGGCCCCGGCGACCTGTTCACCGTGCGCAATGTCGGAAACCTGGTTCCTGCCGGCGGCCGCGATACGTCGGTGGAAGCGGCACTGGCCTTCGGGATCGACGAGTTGGGTGTCAGCTCGGTGGTCGTGTGCGGACATTCGGGCTGCGGCGCGATGCAAGCACTCCTGACGAACGGTTCGTCGGAATCGGGAGTCGTCGGGGAATGGCTGCGGCATGCGGAGACGAGCTTGCAGGCCTATACGAGTGGCCATCCGGTCGCGCGTGCTGCGGCCGAGGCAGGTTTCTCGGAGGTCGATCAGCTCGGAATGGTCAATGTCGCAGTCCAATTGCAGACTCTCGAACGCCATCCTCTCGTCGGTCAGGCCCGTGTGGATGGTCGCCTGCGTATCGCCGGACTGTTCTTCGACATCGGCTCGGCTCGGGTCATCGAAGTGACAGCGTCAGGGATCGGCCAGTTGATCGAGACCTGAAGGGGCTATTCGGGTCCGGGCTGATCCCTGAGTTCGACCAGCAGGCGAGCCCCGCCGAGTGGACTGTCGTGAAATGTCGTCCGTCCGCCGTGCAGGGCCGCCTGCTGCGCCACCAGCGCCAGGCCCAAACCGGAGCCTGTCTTGCCTGCCGTCGATCCGCGAGTGAAGCGCTCGAACACGCTCGAGCGTTCCTCGGCCGGTATTCCGCAACCGTTGTCGTCGATCGTGATCGTGACGGTGTCCGGTGAATCTGCCGGGCGAGCGAGGGTGATGCGCACCGCGCTCGCGCCGCCGTGGCGGACTGCATTGGTGATCGCGTTGTCGAGGATCAACCGGATTCCGCCGGGAAGGGCCCGGATGCAATAGGGGAGTGGGGAATCCACCGTGACGACGCCGACGTCGAGCCCAGGATGATGTCGGCGTGCGTCGTCGGCAGCGATGTCGCAGACCTCGGTCAAATCGGTGTCCTTGAAA
Organism: Rhodococcus sp. OAS809; assembly: GCF_040546695.1. Classification (NCBI taxonomy): domain Bacteria; kingdom Bacillati; phylum Actinomycetota; class Actinomycetes; order Mycobacteriales; family Nocardiaceae; genus Rhodococcus; species Rhodococcus sp. OAS809. The sequence goes on from NZ_JBEPOI010000002.1 coordinate 5,603,867, forward strand.
TCCTCGGCCGTCGAGAGTTCACCCTTCGCCAGGCGCTCGAGGTCTCTCAGAGTTGACTCGACGCGGCCCTGCGCGCGGGCCAGATCTGTGAGGATCTCGCGTCTTTGTTCGTGATCGAGGTCGTGAATGGACAACACTTCGATGTCGGTTCGCATTGCTGTCAACGGAGTTCGGAGTTCGTGAGCCGAGGCGGACGCAAAATCTCGGGCGGCGGCAAGGGCGGAGTTGGTTGCGGCTTGCGCTCGAGCGACGTCGCTGAGCATCGATTCTGCTGCTGCGGCAAGCTCGTCCGCTTCACGGATTCCGGAAACCTCGGTGGCGAGATCGGGATCGCGCCTGGCGATCCGGCGGGTCAACTCCACGAGGGGGCGCACCGCCGGGCCACCGAACAACCATCCCAACGCAGCTGCGGCCGCTACGGCCCCGACGCCGAAGAACGCAACCTGTCGCTGTTGGTCGACTGTGATGTCTCGCGCTTCGGCATAGGGAACCGCCAGCGAGACAAGGGCATTGATCCCGTCGGCCTCGGCGGTATATGCCCGGTACTTCGTACCGTCCACGTCGACGGTCGCCGAGCCGACCGGTAGTTCGGGCAGTCGCGTCGGGGTACTGGATTTGACGGTTCCGTCGGTGTCGGAGCGGATGGTCACGGAAAAGGCGCCGCCGTCTCCGAACGCGCCGAGAAAAGGTCCCGCTGTAGCCGCATTGGCCACGATGACCGTCGATGCCGTCTCCAATCGACGGTCCAACTGCGCCAAATTGTTTCGTGCGATAGCCAGTGCAACGACCACACCGAGTGCGATGACGATGAACGTCGCCCCCAGTGCCGCGGCCGCGGCAACGCGAGTTCGTAGTGAGAAGCGGCGACGCTTCACGGGTTCTCCCGAAGCACGAACCCGACGCCGCGAACGGTATGCAGCAGACGAGGTGAACCGCCGGATTCGAACTTTCGACGCAGATAGCCGATGAAGACGTCCACGACGTTCGTGTCGGCGACGAAGTCGTAGCCCCACACCAGTTCGAGGAGACGTTCGCGAGTGAGCACGATGCCGGAATTGTGTGCGAGCACTTCGAGTAGCTCGAATTCGCGTTTGGTGAGCGGTACTTCCTTGCCGTCGACACGAACCCGGCGACCGGAGAGATCGATGTCGAGGTTTCCGACCCGCAGGGTATTCGTACCCTCGGAGTGATCGCCGGCCGGAGTGTTGCTGCGACGGAGCATTGCGCGGATCCGGGCAACCAGTTCGGCAAGAACAAACGGTTTGACCATGTAGTCGTCTGCACCGGATTCGAGCCCGGCGATGCGATCGTCGACCGAGTTGCGCGCACTGAGCACGCAGATCGGGATTTCGTTGCCGGCGGCACGAAGCGCCGTCACCACACCGGTGCCGTCGAGCACCGGCATGTTGATGTCGAGGACTACCGCGTCCGGTCGCTTGTCGGAGATCACTCGGAGCGCGTCGGCGCCGTCCACCGCCGTCAGTACGGTGAATCCCGAGAGCCGCAATCCGCGTTCGAGTGAGGTCAGGACGTCTGCGTCGTCGTCGACTACGAGGATTTTCGGTATCTCGGTCACAGCCCCATTGTGCCTTGCCTGGTACGTCGGGTTTCGCCGATCAGACCGGCAAGTCGGTACCGTCCGGACGCAGACCGGCCATGAACACCGCGACCAACCGCGGGACCAGGTTCGGCATGGCCTCGTCGGACAACTCGATTTGCGGGCGCGTCAGTTTGGCCAGAGCCATGACGAATTCGAGCGGTTGCAGATCGGCGCGAACCAGTCCGGCGCTCTGAGCGGCGCCGATCGTCGCGGTCATCTTCGTTTTCGTCACCTCACGCACCGCCAGAACTTCGGGCGCCAGCTCGGTGAAACTGCGTTCCACCAGTGCAGGAATGAGCGCACCCAGGCGCAGTTCCACGAGGCGGTCCACCAGCGTGTGCCACGCGTTTATCGGATCGGTGGACATTGCCGTGAGTGCGATGTCGGCAGCCTCGCGGACATCGGTCAGTGTTGCGACGGCGACGGCGGTCACGAGGTCCTCGCGCGTCGGAAAGTTTCGATACAGCGTGGCGATGCCCACTTTCGCGAGTTCTGCGACTGCATCGAGCGGCGCGTCGTGCCCGCGTTCGGTGAACACCGCTCGTGCGGCGTCGACTATTGCGTTTCTGCGTTCACGTGCATCGGCTCGCACATCCACCTCCGGTATTGACAGTTCATCATAACCGGAGGAATATCTTCCACAAATAGTGGAGGAAAAACTTCCACTTAGGGAGGGTAGTTATGAACGCCGAAGTCGAAGCACGGGACCGCAAGAAGTTGGTGGCTGTGGTGTTGGGCTTGTCCGCCGTGATCGGGCTGATGCTGCTTGCCTTCGTGCTGCCCTCGGTCAACAGTGGCCCGCACGAACTGAAGTTGGGCATCACCGGTCCAGCTGCGGCAACCGAACAGATCAGCACCTCGCTCGAGGCGAGTAAGCAAGGCGCCTTCGATACTCGAGAATTCGCCGACGCCGACGCCCTGCGTGACGCGATTCGGAATCGCGACGTGGTCGGCGGAATCGCCGTTGATGCCAACGGTCCTCACGTGTTGATCGCGACTGCAGGCGGAACCCCGATCGCCCAGACCCTGACCGGGGTGGCCAACGGCCTCTCGGAGGCCTCGGGGGCAAAGGTTCCCGTCGAAGACGTTGTGCCGTTGACGGCGGACGACCCGACTTGTGCTGGGCTCACGGCATTGGCCTTGCCTCTGGTGTTCGGTGGAATCATGCCTGCTGTTGTTCTCGTGCAGCTGTTTCCGCGCAGCATTGTCAAGCGAGTGTTGGGCGCTGCCGGCGTCGCGGTGGTCGCGGGTTTTGCACTGACTGCCATTCTGCAGTTCGGCACCAACAGTCTTGACGGAAACTACCTGCTCACCGCGCTCACACTCGCCGTTGGTATTTCGGCCATCTCGCTTCCCATTTTGGGGCTCGAATCCCTGCTCGGGATGAAGGGGTTCGCTTTGGGCGCCGTCACGATGATGTTCATCGGAAACCCACTCTCGGGGATGGCGACAACTGCCGCGTGGTTGCCCGCGGGTTGGGGCGCTTTGGGGCAGCTGCTCCCACCCGGCGCCGCAGGAGCATCCGTCCGTTCGATGGCGTTCTTCGACGGCCATGGCGCCACCACGCCACTTCTGGTGCTGGTGTGCTGGATTGCCGTCGGGATCGCGCTGTGCGTGGCTGCCGGTCGGAAGAAGGCGTCGACCCCCGTGGTCGAACCCGAGGCTGCGCTGGTCTAGTCGGTGCGGCTTGCGTACGGGGTCAGGTCGGGAATCGGCCAGACCCCGTCAACGCGTTCCATGGCCAGTTCGGCGACCACGGTGTCCTCGTCCATCGGTAGAGGTCGGAGGATTCGGGGCTTTCCCGCCTCCCATTCGACGTCGATGCCTGCGGAGGTCAGGGCGTCCTGATCGATGACGGCGACGACCAGTGGCAATGTGAGGTCGCCGAACACCAGATCGAGCACCGAAGCGAGTGCGTCCGGGTTCGTTGCGCGAATGAATCCTGCCTCGTCGTAACTGATTCCGCGCGTCGAGACCTCGTACTCACCGAAACGCTTGCATGCTTCCCAGTCGTCGGCGATAGCGACGTGGACGAGTCGTTGTCCGGTCATGCAGTGCTCCTGTAGTATTCGAATTAATGAAACGTCAACGTAGCATTAATTTACCGGCACGGTAACAGGGGACTTGATGGAGCAACCGCGCAGACGTGGGAGAACCAGTGACGCCGAGCGCGCCGAACGACGCAACGAGATTCTCGACGTCGCTGTCGACTCGTTTCGAGATGTCGGGTTCGCCCGAACTACCATCGAGGGCATTGCCACGGTGGCCGGCGTCGCCAAGCGCACCGTGTACAGCTACTTCGGCGACAAGTCTGCGGTCTTTGCAGCTGCGGTTGCGCGTCAGCACGCGTACGTCGACGATGCCGGCGAGGGCCAGTCCGACCTGCTCGCCGCTGCAGTGGACATCGTCATCGCCCTGCACAGCGACAACTCGATTGCGCTGCACCGCATGATGATCGGCGAGGCCGTGCAGTTCCCTGAATTGGCCGCAGCGTTCTACGAATCCGGCCCGGCCAAGTCGATTGCCTTTCTGGAGAAGATTTTGATCGATCAGCACGGCCAGAAGGCTGCGCTGTGCGCGGATCAGTTGTACACCTTGCTGCTCGGGGAGGAGCACCGGCGGCGACTGCTCGGGCTCACCTCCGAACCGACAGCCGAAAGAGCGGCGCAACTGGCGGCCCGCGCGGTGGGATGCGTTCTGAGATCTGATCGGTAGGCTCGACTGGGTGAGTAACTCTGTGATCTGGTTTCGACGCGATCTGAGGGTCGGTGATCTTCCGACTCTGACTGCAGCGGCGGATGCCGGCGGACAGACGTTGGGTTTGTTCGTCCTCGACGAGAAGTTGCTCGGACCGGCAGGCTCACCCCGCCAGAATCAACTGTTCGCCAACTTGTCGGCACTCGACAACCAGCTCGACGGACGATTGATGGTTGTTCGAGGTGATCCGGCAGACGTGGTGCCCCGCGTGGCGGAATCCGTTGGCGCCGAAGAAGTTCACATCAGTGGCGACTACGGGCCCTACGGCCGACGGCGCGACGCGGCCGTGGCCGAGAAGGTGGAGTTGATCGCCACCGGGTCACCATATGCCGTGGCGCCCGGACGCGTCACCAAGGCGGACGGTGATCCGTACAAGGTGTTCACGCCGTACTTCCGTCAGTGGATGGAACATGGTTGGCGGGGCCCCGCGTCGACCGATGCGGGGACGGTCCGTTGGTTCGATCCGAGCGAGAAGGACGGTGGCCCGCGCCGGGTGAGTATCCCCGCGCAGTCCGGCACCGTCAGCGATGTCGTCGGTGAGGCCGGTGCGCTCGAACAGTGGAAAGAATACTGCGAGAACGATCTTGACCGGTACGACGACGAACGAAATCGACCCGACCTCGACACCACGAGTCGGATGTCGATCCCGCTCAAGTACGGCACGATTCATCCGAGAACCATGTTGGCAGATCTCTCCAAGCGACTCGGAGACGGCGCTCAGGCGTACCGTCGCCAGCTTGCTTGGCGAGACTTCTACGCAGACATCCTGTTTCAGCGCCCCGACAGCGCGCGGAAGAACTACGACGACAAGTTCGACCGTTTACGTCACGACGGGGGAGTCGACGCAGACGCCGCCTTCACGGCCTGGTGTGAAGGCAAGACCGGCTTCCCGATCGTGGATGCCGGTATGCGGCAACTCGCCGCCGAGAACTGGATGCACAATCGGGTCCGAATGATCGTCGCGTCATTCCTGGTGAAGGACCTGCACATTCCGTGGTGGCGCGGCGCACGGTACTTCATGTCGCAACTGGTGGACGGTGACTTGGCCTCCAATCAGCACGGGTGGCAGTGGACTGCCGGGTCGGGTACGGATGCTTCGCCCTTCTTCCGCGTCTTCAACCCGATCACGCAAGGGGAGAAGTTCGATCCCGACGGCACATACGTCCGTCGGTGGGTCCCCGAACTTCGCGATGTTCCCGGGAAGGCCGTCCACTCGTTGAAGGCGATGCGCCCAGTCGACTACCCGGACCCGATAGTCGATCACGCGCACGAGCGTGAGGAGGCCTTGCGCCGGTACGGCGAGATCAAAGGCTGAGTGCTCAGTGATCTGCGGGCGCTACGCGGACGCGGTTTCCGTCCAGATCTGAAATGACAAACGTCAGACCGAAGACATCTTCGTTGGGTTCTTCGACGACCTCGACTCCCTTGGCCACCCACTCGTCGTGGATCGCCCGAATTTCGTTGCTCCCGCCGTCGACCAAGATGCCGACTTCGAAATTGCGCGGTGTCGCGGGATCGAGGTCGCGGGACTTGCCGCTCCACAGTGCAAGGACCACACCGCCGCCGAGGTCGAAGGTCATGTACCGAGGGCTGAGGACCTCAGGCTTCGCGTCGAACAATTCGCCGTAGAACGCTGCTGCGGAGGCGGCATCGCTGACGTAGATCAGAAACTGGTTGGGTAGTCGCACTGTGGTTTTCCCTCTCCCGTTGATGTTCGGGCCACCGGCAGCGGGGCGTGTGCCTGGTCGTGCGGGGCTGCGTTCAACAATCCCCGCGCGCCGGACGAATGTCCAAGAACAAGTGCGTCTGAGAGGCAGATGGATTACTTATGACGACTGCTGCAGTCACACCGCACTGAGGTGGTACCCGACGCTCAGGTTCGGGTAGTAGCCGTCGATGTAGCTCGAGATGAAGTAGTGATCAGGGTCGGTGGTGCGAGTTCCGTCGGTGTCGAACTGCGGATAGTCGTTGGCCATGAAGACTGCTTGTCCGCCGTCGGGAGTGGAATAGACGACGTCGACCGTCAGGCCGCGCGGGTCCTGGTTGTATGCCGTGACGATCTCGGTCTCGTGAGGCGCGAGCGACTGGCGTGGGCTCTGCATCCACTGTCCGTAGGGGTTGTCGGCGCCTTCGAGATGAATTGTCTGTTCGGTGTCGTTGCTGATCGTCATCGTGATGCTGTTGCCGGTTGTGGGAAGGGTTCCGGCACTGGCGATTCCGCTCAATCCCAACGTGAGGGCGCCGGCGGCCAGAGCTGTGATTGCGGCAACTACGTAGCGTGGGTTCGTCATCGTCGGTGTCCTTTGTCCGGGTGAGCGTTCGGTTGGCTCTCTCGAAGACAACTATGTCGGAGCAGATCGATGTCGTATGTCCACTCCCCGGACCCTGTGCAGGCGGAACGGTGTGTCCACCGATCGGGGGACACCTACTCCGACACCGAGACGGCTTCGACCTTTCGCTCGCCGGTGACCAGCAGTCCGATCAGTGCGGCCGCCGCGAGCACCATGACGAGTGCTCCGTAACCACGCGTCGTATCCACCAATCCGACCTTGCCGACCAGGTAGCCGGCCAGCAAGGCGGGAAGACTGTTGGCCAGATATGCGATGACGTAGACGGTGGACAACAAACCCGCGCGTTCGTGGTTCTCGGCCAGCGGCATGACGGTGAGGATAGTTCCTTGGAATCCTGCTCCGAAGCCGATACCTGCAACAGCCGTACCGACCAGAATCAATACGGCAGAGGATGTTTCAGCACCGATGAGTGTGACGGCCACCCCGAGCACCAAGGCGGTGGTTCCGATCAGCATCACGGTCCGGCCGCCGAGTTTGCGGAAGGTGAGCACTGCTGCCGCTCCGAATCCTGTCAGTGTTGCGACCATGATGGCACCGATGAGGGAGCTGTGAACGTCAAGTGCGTTGCGCGCCAATGCAGGTCCGAGTGAGAGGTAGAAACCTCCCAGTGCCCAGACCGCGATCAGGCACGGTGCGGTCAGGGCAATCATCGTGCGCGCCTGACGAGGAACGGCCAGTGTGGGGCGCAGGGACTGCCAGGCTCCCGGGCGTCCGCCCGAAGTCTCGGGAGCGGCCCATACTCCGAAGATCTCGAGAATGACAAGCACGAGAAGGACCAGGTAGACAGTGCTGGTGGGACGGGGCAGGTGCTCGCTGATGAGGCTCGAACCCACTGCTCCGACTGCAAGCCCCATCGTCGGAGCGACGCTGTTGATGATCGATCCTCGGCCCGGAGTGCGTTCGAGGTCGATCAATGCCGAACCCAGAGCACTGATTGCAGCGCCGGTGGCAACACCCTGTACGACCCGGGCGATGAGCAGGATGGTCAAACCGTCGGCCGAGGCGAACAGCGCGAGCGAGACTGCCTCGAGCGCGAGTGCTCCGAGCAGGACCGGGCGCCTGCCGATGTGATCGGACAGGGATCCGGCGGTCAGGAGCGTGGCGAGCAATGCGAGAGCGTAGATGCCGAACACAAGCGTCGACGCGAGCGAGGAGAATCCCCACAACTGTTGATAATGCTCGTACAACGGTGTCGGGGTCGCGGATGCGCCCAGGAACGTGGCGATGATGACGGCGATGAGTGTGAAAGCGACGCCTCGCCCAAGGCGTGGGCGTGAAGTGCTCTCGGTCTGTGGTGAAACGGTCGTTGTCATTGTCGTAGCGCTTCCCGTGCGGGTGGTGAAGACTTCAAACGCAAATACTTTGCGTTTGGGACGCTACGCCTGGCCGTAGCCTAATGCAACATCTTTGCGTTAGTATTGGATTTATGAGTCCGTCCGCAGGTCCGCGCCCCGGTGGCCGTAGTGCGCGCATCCAACAGGCCGTGCATGCGTCGGCGCGCAAGTTGTTGGAACAGCGTGATCGAGCCGAGATCACGGTGCCGATGATCGCGACCGATGCGGGAGTGACCCCGTCGACCATCTATCGGCGGTGGGGTGACATCAACGAAGTCTTTGCCGACGTCTCGATCGAGAGATTGCGCCCGGACGCCGACCCGCGTGAAACGGGCTCGCTCCGAGGGGATCTGACGATTTGGGCGCAGGAGTACCTCGAGGAGATGTCTGCGCCTGTCGGTCGTGCTTCGTTGCGTGACGTGTTGATGAGCGACGATCAGACGCATGCACCGGACGGTACGAAGAAGTTCAAGTGTGCCTTCTTCTGTCGGACGCAGATCGACGTGATCCTCGCGCGTTGGCCGGAAGCTGCCGGCGTGGATGGTGATTCGGTGGTCGACCATGTAGTGGCGCCGATCATCTACCGAATTCTGTTCGACCTCGAACCGGTCGTGCCGCAGCGAGTTGCGGAATTGGTGGATCAGACGCTTGCCCTCGCGGCGCGAGTCGTTGCCGAAGGCTGATCGCTACGTAGTCGGGCGTGGACGTGCATGTCGTGCCAGCCGTCGGCGTGCCTGGCGGAGCTTCGTCGAACACCTTCTTCGCTGAACCCTGCTTTGGTGGCGACTCGGCACGATCGTGGGTTGTGGATCGAGTGCTCGAGTTCCAGTCGATGAAAACCCGCTTCGCGGAATGCCCACTCGGACAGTGCGGTTACAGCCTGGGTGCACAGTCCGCGGCCGCGCGCCGCTGGGGTCACCCAATACGCGAGCTCGGCAGTGCCGTCCCACAAATTCACCCCCTTTGCTGCGATTCGACCGAGGAGTTCATTTGTCTCGGGAGCGGCGATCGCCCAATGGCATTCGGATTCGCTTGCCCACCCGTCTCTCCACTGGGTGAGCCAACCCCGTGCTTCGTCGATCGAGTCGGCGCGGCGGATGTGCCAACGCTGAATCGACGGATCGCGAAAGGCTTCCATGACGGCCGGTGCGTCGTCGCGGGTCCAGGGTCGGAGAATCGCGAAAGTCCCGACGTGGATCGAGGGTTGGTCCATTCCCCGGAGATATCCAGCGGCGATAGCGGGCGTGGTCAACTTGGGCACGTGAAGCATCATCGCCTACCCGCCTGATGGCGGGCAATGGCGTGAGCTTTCCGGTCATTATCCCTGCCACTCTGCGTTCAGTCGGCGCGCAGATTCCAGAGTTGCGATGGCCTCTTCGGTGTCAACTCGTGCGAGTACCAATGCACTTACCGTGCAGGAGAGAAGGATTCGAGTGCGATCTGAGAGCGTGGCGTCTGTCTCGGTTGGAAACGCGGCGTGTAATCCACTGTTGATCGCGTCGGCGAGTTCTCGGCGGTACGCGCGGATCACTGCGGCCGCCGCATCGTCGTGCGCGCCGAGTCCGGCAGCCGTATTGAGAAGTAGGCAACCGCGCCGAGGCGAGTCGGCGGTCATGGTGCCGATTGCTTGCGCAAGCGAGGAAAGGTAGTCGTCGACTGCGTCTGCCCCGGGATTTGTCGTGAGGCTGCGCAGACGTGGCCGGATGACATGGTCGAGGTACATCTGCACGGCGGCGTCGAACAATCCGCGCTTGTTGGTGAACGAGTTGTAGAGGCTTGACCGACTCAGCCCCGTCGCGGATTCGAGGTCGCCGAGTGAGGCACCTTCGTATCCGCGTGCCCAGAAAACGTCCAAAGCGGCAGCGACCACGGCTGTTGTGTCGAATTCTTGTGATCTGCCCATCAAAGCCTCGCTCTTTCTGTATCGTTCGGTCCAGTATATATTGGACCGAACGATACAGAATTCACTCGAAGCAACAGGAGTTCACCGATGAACGTCGCCGGCTACATCTTTGCGGGACTGGCCGCAGCAGTGCACGTGTACATTTTTGTCCTCGAATCGATTCTCTGGACGGCCCCGAAGACCCGCGCCACGTTCGGCGTGAAGTCCGAGGAAGAGGCGATCGCCACGCAGCCGCTCGCCTTCAACCAGGGCTTTTACAATCTTTTCTTGGCGATCGTGTCGGCGGTCGGCATCGTGATTGCGGCGACCGGCTCCGCGTCGGTCGGAATTGCCCTCGTACTGGCAGGCACAGGATCGATGGTTGCCGCGGGATTGGTGCTGATTCTCTCGTCTCCCGACAAAGCCCGCGCAGCCGTCGTACAGATGCTTTTCCCAGCTATTGCCGTTGTTCTGCTGGTAATCCACCTGCTTTGAGTGGTCTCTATCCGCCGCCGAGCACCAGTGATTCGATCAACGCAAAAGCCCCGTTGAGTGCTCCGCAATCGAAGGCTTCGGCCAGGGCGTAACCGATGACAAGTTCGTCGGTGCTCGGCGTGCTCGACCAGACTGCGTCGGTCTGTCTGGGATCGGATTCCTCGTTCTTGGAGAAGTGCCCGATCCGCAATCCGTCGCGGGTGAATGCACTGTTCGCGTAGTTGACTGGGGCGAAGTTCAAACTCACGCCGTCGACGAGTGCCGAGACAGAGTACGAGCGACGGGACAGAAACCCTTTGCCGACAGTGAGTTCGACTTCGTCGCCACCGACAGTGAAGAACAAGTCGGCGGCGGCGCGCGTTCCGATGGGTGTGCCTTCACGGCGCGGGGCATCGACTCGACGCGTCAACAGAGCGTGTGAGTTGCCGTTTCGGACGTCGACGACCCCCGTGTCGACATCGAACGAGATCTCGACTTTTCCGTGAATCGGGTCCATTACGGCGTATTTGACCGTCACTGTGCCTACCCCCTGTAAGTGTGAACTCGGGTCAATAATACGTGGTGGGAGCGTTGCCCAGTATGCCCGAATCCAAAAAAATAGTGCCGAATGACGCGCGTTTGCGGCCAAATGCTTCTACGCTGGGTCTTGGGTTTGTTGCGCATCCCACAACGGTTTTTCCCACACCAGACGAGGAGCGCCTATGAGGTTGTCGACTACTTGTTCTGTTGCTACGAAGGCTTGATCAAGCCGGAATTGCCTCTGCCGGATGGTGCTCGAGACCCATCCGGCAGAGGCAATTCTGCATCAGTTCGGGCCTTCAGCCGCCGGCGAATTTTTCCGAGGTGCCGAGATCGATCGGCAACGCGATGCCGGTGATCCCGCGCCCGGCCGGCCCCACCAGATAGAACACCGCATCCGCAATCACTTCGGGGTCGACCCACGGGTGGGGCAGCAGATTCAGCTTCGACATGATCGGAGCGGTATCGGCGAGGACAGGATTCTCCAAGTCTGGACGGAACGCACGAACCATCGGTTCGTTGTCGATCATCGTCGTTCGCACATTGCCCGGGTGTACGGAGTTGACTCGGATGTCTGCCCAGCCGAGTTCGTTGGCCAGAGACTTCGCCAACCCCCGAACGGCGTGCTTGGACGCGGAGTAATGTGCAATCCCCGGCACGCCTCGAAGCCCGGCCATCGAGCTGATCAACACAATGGATCCACCTCGATTGCCGTTCATGATGTGCGGAATCGACACCTTGGTCGTCAACCAGACGCCGGTGACGTTGATGTCCATCAGCTCGCGGAACTCTTCGGCGCTCAGGTCCCAGGACAATTTCGCCGACGCCGCGATTCCCGCGTTGGCGATCACGATGTCCAGTCGGCCGAGTTTCTCGACTCCGGCGTCGACCGCTGATTTCAGGGCATCGAGGTCGCGAGTGTCCGCGACGGATGCGACGATACGCCGGCCCTGAGCTTCGACCAGGGCGACGGTCTGGGCGAGGTCGGCTTCGGTGGCCATGTCGTACCCCGCCGTTGCGACCGGCGCGCAGAGATCCACCGCGATGATGTCCGCGCCCTCGGACGCGAGCTTGACGGCATGCGCGCGCCCTTGACCACGCGCCGCTCCGGTGATGAATGCGACCTGACCGTCCAAATTGCCCATCGAACTTCCCCTGTCCGTGTGAATCGCCGAAACTGGAACGTGTTCATACTGCTACGTCCGGAGGCAGAGGGGCAGGGGAATTCGCTGAATCCTTATCCGCGAAGGAGTTTGGACAACTCGTCCAATACGCTCGCGTCCTCGATGGTCGACGGGACCGTGTACTCCTCGTTGTCGGCGATCTGCCGCATGGTCTTGCGGAGGATCTTGCCGGAACGAGTCTTCGGTAGTGCGGCGACGACGGTGACGTCCCGGAACGTGGCGACGGCACCGATCTGGTCTCGCACCCGCGCGACCAGTTCTTGTCGGAGTGTTTCGGGATCGATGTCGACGCCGGACTTGAGCACGACATAACCGCTCGGCCGTTGCCCCTTGAGTTCGTCGTGAATGCCGATGACCGCGCATTCGGCGACAGCCGGGTGGCCGGCGACGACGGCCTCCATGCTTCCGGTCGAAAGGCGATGTCCGGCAACATTGATCACGTCGTCACTTCGTCCGAGCACGAAGACGTAGTTGTCCTCGTCGATGTACCCGGAGTCGCCGGTGAGGTAATAGCCTTCGAAAGTCGACAGGTAGGACTTCACGTACCGGTCCTCGTCACGCCACAGTCCGGCGAGTGTTCCGGGAGGAAGCGGCAGGCCGATCACGATGTTGCCCTCGGTGCCCGGACCCACGAGTTCGCCCTTGCCGTCGACGATTTCGACGCGGTATCCGGGGCAGGCGACGGTGGGTGAGCCTGCTTTGATCTCCATCGGTTCGAGGCCGCGCAGGTTCGCGCAGATGGCCCAACCGGTTTCGGTCTGCCACCAGTGATCGACCACCGGGCGATCGAGAATCCGAGTAGCCCACTCGTAGGTGTCGGGATCCAAGCGCTCGCCGGCCGCGAACAGTGTGTCGAGCGACGAGATGTCGTACTTGGCAAGCTCTTTTGCGTCCGGGTCGGCCTTGCGGACCGCGCGGATCGCTGTCGGAGCGGTGAAGAGTGCCGACACGTTGTATTCGGAAATGATGCGCCAGAACGCACCGGCGTCGGGGGTGCCGACGGGCTTGCCTTCGTACATGACCGTCGTGGCTCCGGCGAGCAACGGTCCGTAGACGATGTAGGAGTGGCCGACCACCCAGCCGACGTCGGAGGCGGTCCACCACACCTGTCCTGGGCTGATGTCGTACAGATTCTTCATGGTCCACGTCAGCGCAACGGCATGGCCACCGTTGTCCCGGACGACGCCCTTGGGCTTACCGGTCGTTCCCGAGGTGTAGAGAATGTAGAGCGGATCCGTCGCGGCGACCGACACCGGGTCGGCCGGGGTGGCGTCGGCGATCAGCTCGTCCCAGTCGAACCAGGCTGCGGCACTTGACTTGTAGTCGGAAGCTGCACCGGGAATCTGCTCGCGATTCTTCACGATCACGGTGTGCGCGGGAGTGGCGGACAGTTGCAGAGCCTTCTCGACCATCGGCAGGTACTCGATTGTTCGTCCGGGTTCGAGGCCGCCGGACGCCGTCACGAGCACCACTGGACCGGCGTCGTCGATACGGGTTGCGAGCTCCTTGGCCGCAAAGCCGCCGAACACCACCGAATGCACCGCGCCGATTCGCGAACACGCGAGCATCGCGATCGCAGCCTCGGGGATCATCGGCATGTAGATGATCACGCGGTCGCCCGCCACCACACCCTGATCTTTCAAGACGCCGGCGAAGAGTGAGACCTGCTCGAGCAATTCGGCGTAGGTGTACGTGGCCTTGGTGGGGACCATCGCGGAGTCGAAGATCAACGCGGTCTGATCGCCGCGGCCGTCGCGGACGTGCCGATCGAGGGCATTGAAGCTGGTGTTGAGCGAAGCATCCGGGAACCAGCGATAGATCGGCGCGGCAGAGTCGTCGAGAGCCTTGGTGGGCGCGACATCCCAGTCGACGGCCCGCGCAGCGTCGAGCCAGAACTTCTCCGGCTGATCCATGCTCTCGCGATATGCGTCGGCATACGTGGTGTGGGACGCCTGCTCGGAAGAGCTCATCGACGTGTGTCCTCTCGTGAACTTCGCTTACCGGTGACCTGAAACACCTTAGGTCACCGTCAGTGCGGTGCGCCTCAGTAGCGGTGGGGGTACCGTCCCTTTGCGCCGGGCGGGCCTGTCCCGTCGGCCAGTGGCGCGCAGGGGTGGGATAGGGCAGGGACTGAAAGGGGGGATCGATGTGACAGGTGCAGCGCAACGCGCAGGCTTCTGGGGAGTCCTCGCTCTGCGTGACTTCCGACTTCTGTGGACCGGCGACGCAGTCAGCGGTATCGGAAACGGTGTCACGACCGTCGTACTGCCGCTGATCGCGCTTCGCGAACTGGACGCGAGTAGCTTCCAGATCGGTGTGCTGGCATCAGCAGTGTGGTTGCCGTGGTTGATCGTCGGACTACCAGCCGGTGCCTGGATCGACCGGCTGCCTCGGCGCCCGATCATGATGATCGCGAACGCTGCGTGCGCGCTGTTCTTCGCGAGCCTCGCGATCGCCGGCTTCCTGGAGGCGATGACATACGGCCACCTGCTCCTGGTCGCGCTGCTCACCGGTACAGCCACCGTCTTCTTCCAGGCGGCCTATCACTCGTATCTCCCCACGGTGCTCGCCGAAGCGGATCTTGTCGAAGGGAACTCGAAGATTCAGGGCGCCGAGGCCGCAACTCGGGTGATCGGCCCAAGCGTCGGTGGGCTGGTGGTTGCAACTGTCGGGCTCGCGGCCGGTCTGGTTGTCGACGCGTTCACGTTCGCCTTCTGCTTCGTATGCATCTGGCTGATTCGTGTGCAGGAGACCGTCCATCGCGGACAGAATCAGCGAGAACCGTTGCGACGGCAGATTGCGCTCGGACTGCGATTCGTCGCCGGTGATCCGTATCTGCGGTCGATCGTCGTCTACGGCACTCTGCTCAATTTCGGTCTCACCGGGTACTCCACGATCCAGATCGTGTTCCTGGAAAAGACGGTTGGCGTGGGGGAGTTCGGACTCGGGCTTCTCCTGGCGATTGCCGGGGTGGGCGGAATTGTCGGATCGATGATCGCGCGCCCGCTCGGCCGCAGATTCGGCACTGCCCGAAGCGTTCTCATCTGTCAGTTGGTGACGGGACCGTTCATCCTGTTAGCACCTCTGACGACGTACGGTGCCGGCCTGTTCTGGTTCTGCATCGGCGGCATGGTGATGGTTGCGGGCGTCGTGTCGTGCAACGTGGTGCTCGGCAGTTTCCGTCAAAGTTACTGTCCGCCGGACCGCCTCGGACGAGTGGTGGCAACGAGTATGTTCCTGCTGCACAGCAGCATTCCGCTCGGTGCTCTGACGGCAGGCTACCTCGGCGACGCAGTGGGACCGCGCGGGACGATGTGGATCATGGCCTGCCTGATCGCGCCGTGCGGATTGGTCTTGCTCTTCAGCCCCCTCCGCGGAATCCGCGATCTACCGAGTCGGCCGGCGATCTCAGTGCGGTAGAGAATCGCTGCGGTAGGGGATTACTGCGGTAGAGCCGCGGCGGCCTCTTCGCTTCGAATCGCGATGCGAAGTGTCGCGAGCATGAACAGTGACACTGCGAAACCGAAAAGCGCGCCGAACTGGTCCTGCGTGAACAGATAAACCTGCGTCACCAGGAGGCTCACGATGAGGGATGCACGCAGGAGCCTTAATGCTCGCAGGTACGGACCTCGGAAGAGGAACCACACTCCCAGAACCACAAGAACTCCGGTTGTGACGGTGGAGATCTGGACCACCAGGTCGGAGACGTCGTCGGCCTCGACGACGTTCTCGGAAACCAACGCGTAGATCACCTGGACAATCGCCAGAAGAGCCTGCAGTACGAACAGGGTCAGAACCAGTCGGCGGACGACCCGGTGCCGGAGCAGTTCCTCAGCACGGTGGAAGAACGCGTTGCGGCCACGAGTGATCTTCGATTCGATACCGCCGGTCGGCGGAGTCTGTGAATGCAGGCCGGCCTTGATCGAATCGACGAGGTCGGTGAGGCTGCGGTCTTCGACGCCGTCGAGTACGCGGAGGGCGTGGTTGTACTGGATCTCGTCGAGCTGACCGAGAGCGAGGTCCGAGAGCGCTCGCGCCCCGATGGCGAGCCGATGACGATCATTCATTCCGCGCCGAATCACCACCTCGCGCGCGGCAAGATAGAAGAGAACGAAGACGACGTACATGATCGCGATGGCAGGCTGGTAGAAGTAATCGACGTCGGCGGTGACGAATTTTCCGACCTCGTCAATGAAGAGACCGAACCCGATTCCGCCGACGAGCGTGGCCAGGTCACGCGTGCGAGAACCTTCGGTGATGGCGGTCGCCACGATGGCGACGGCCATCAGCAATCCGCCCCAGAGAACGTGTGCGATGTGGAGGGCGCCGCCCCCGATCTGGGGATAGCCCGTTGCCGCCAGATAAGCGCGGGTGATCAGCACGGTGGCGATGCCCGCGAACAGGAACAATTCGAAACGAGCGAGTGCCGCGCGGTCGTAACTGTGCGGCAGCGTCAGCGCATTCCGGTCCTTCGTCGTCATTGCGGAACTCCCAGGTTTCGATAGCGCGCGATACGGGAGGACTGGCGATCGGTGTCCGACTCTTCGGCGAGCACGAAGAGTTCGTGCGCTATCGCAGCCCCTACCCTCTTGGAGAATTCCACGGGTTCATCGGCCGCGTCAGGCGTTTCGGGAATGATCGCGTCGACCACGCCGTCTCGAAGCAGATCCAACGAACGAATGCCCTGCGCTGCCGCCATCTCCGGTGCGTGACTGATGTCGCGATGGACGATCGCGCTTGCGCCTTCCGGTGGCAGGGGAGCGAGCCACCCGTTCTGTGCCGCGAGTACCCGATCGGCGGGCAGCAGCGCGAGAGCCCCACCGCCTGTTCCCTGGCCGAGCAACACCGACACTGTCGGGGTCTTCAGCGTCACGAGGTCGGCGATGCAACGGGCGATCTCAGGGGCCAGTCCACGTTCTTCAGCTTCTTTGGACAGCGACGCGCCCAATGTGTCGATCACTAGGACAAGCGGGAGTTGTAGTTCTTCGGCAAGTTTCATGCCCCGTCGCGCTTCCCTGAGCGCGGCCGGTCCCATCGTGGTGAGCGCGGATTGGCCACTGCGGTCCTGGCCGAGCAGGATGCACGGAAAGCCCCGGAAGCGGGCGAGCGAGAGCAAGATCGTCTTGTCGGTTTCACCCTGCCCGGTGCCGCTGAGCGGTACCTGTTCAGTTGCGGCATGGCGGAGCAACTGCCGGATGCCGGGTCGATCGGCCCGGCGCGAGAGCATCACCGACTGCCAGGCGGGAACATCGGGAATCTCGGGTGAGGGAATCGGGTCCGTGGCCGCCGGGGACGGGGGATCGGTGAGCACGCACAACGCTCGGTTGACCAGCAGACGGAGGCGGTCGACGGGGACGACGCCGTCGATAACGCCGTTGCGATACAAGTTTTCGGACGTCTGGATACCGTCGGGAAACTTTTCGCCGTACAGGGATTCGTAGACACGGGGTCCGAGGAATCCCACCAGAGCACCGGGTTCCGCGACGGTGATGTGGCCGAGGGATCCCCACGAGGCAAAGACCCCGCCGGTGGTGGGATTGCGCAGGTAAACCAGGTAGGGCAGGTGTGCCGCTTTGTGAACAGCCACTGCCGCAGCGATCTTCACCATCTGAACGAACGCCACGGTGCCCTCCTGCATCCGCGTTCCGCCGGAGGTTGGCGAGGCCAGCAGCGGGAGTTGTTCTGCCGTAGCACGTTCGACGGCGGTCACGATCCGCTCGGCCGCAGCGACTCCGATGGAACCGGCGAGAAAGCTGAATTCACAGGCAATTACCGCGACCCGACGTCCCCGAACGGTACCGACACCGGTGACGACGGACTCGTCAACTCCGCTCTTCTCGCGGGCCTTCGCCAGGTCTTCCGCGTATTTCGCGCCAGGTCCGACGTCGACGGGCGGGGAGTCCCAGGAGACGAAGCTCTCGGGATCGAGTACCGCAGTGAGTAGTTCTTCGGCCGAGATTCGCACAACGTCCTCCAAGTAAGCAGCACCCCGTCCAGGATGAACCTACCTGGGCGGGGTGCTGCCGTGATCGTGTGGCGTCAGTTGTGCGCCGGATAAATCAGCGTCCGAACGCCTCTTTCCACGAAACGACCTTGCCGATGCGAAGGATGGAGCGCTGGTAGATCTTTGCCGCGATCATCGACAGCGCAGCAGTCACGACCAGCATCAGCAGAATCGTTCCCACGATCTGGAACGGAGAAGCAACACCGGCGGAAATGCGCAGGGGCATGAGGATTGCCGAGAACGGCGGAATCCAACTCAACACGTTGCTCAGGGTTCCTTCTGGATTGCTCACCGAAACGAAAGCCACGCTGACCATTGCCATGACGAGCAGCGCGAGAGGCATCGCGGTGGCGTTGACGTCCTCCTGTCGCGAGACCATGGACCCGGCCGCGGCGTACAGCACGGCGAAGAAGAGGAAGCCCAGAATGAACCACCCCAGTGTGCCGAACAGAACGCCGATTGCGGTGCCCGTCACGGTCAGGACGCCCGTCGCCAGTCCGGTGGCGACGCCCGCGACAGCGTAAGCGGCCATCTGCATCAAGCCGACAGCACCGATTCCGAGAACCTTGCCCCACAACAACTGCAGTGGACGGAGAGTGGAGAGCAGCAACTCGACGACACGGCTGGACTTCTCCTCGACGACGCCCATCGCCACGTACGTTCCGAACAGCAGGATCTGCATGTACAGGAGCACCACAGCAGCGATCGACATCGCTATACGTTGGCCCTGTTCGGGATCCGGGGGATCGATGGCATCGATGGTGACCACTGCGGTGGACGTGGCTTCGGCGAGCTGAGCCGGGTCGATCCCCGCAGCGGAAAGCGCATTCGATTGTGCCTGCTGTGCAACGGAACTCTCGATGACGGCCCGCAGATTCGTGGCTACTTCCTTCTTGGTCACGACAGTGACGCCGCCGCCCGATCCAGCGATCACGGCCACGTCGAGGTCGCCGTCCTTGACTTGATCACGCGCGGTGCCGTCGTCGGAAACCTCCGTTACCGTCACCGGATTTCCGAGGGTGTCGCCGATGGACACCATCGTGGCACTGAGTGATTGGTTGCCGACCAAGCCGATCTTCGACTTGTCCTCGTCGCCGCCGGAGAAGAGCGAGAAGGCGATGATGCCGCCGATGATCGCGACCAGAATGATGACGTTGCTGATCACAAAACTCTTCTTCGAGATCTGCGTCATGAATTCGCGTCGGGCGACCAACCCGATGGCTCGACCTCCGCTCAACTGGTTGCTCATGCGGCTACTACCTCTCGGAACAGATCGGTCAGTGACGGACGTCGTAGCGTGAACTCGTGCACCGGTCCGGTTTTCAATGCTGCGTGCAGGATCTGCTGATCGTCGGCCGTGCCGTCGACGCTCAGGAGCGTTCGGCCGTCGAGGTGGCTCAGTGTGGTGACACCGATCAGATGGTGTGCCCAACCGACCGGCGCGTCAGGGGCGAAGACTTCGATTCGGCCGTCACCCTTGCCTCGTAGCTCGTCGACGGTTCCGATCTCTCGCATGCTGCCGCGGCTGATGATGCCCACGCGATCGCACAAGCGCTCCACCAGATCCAGCTGATGGCTGGAGAAGATTACGGGAACACCGGTGCGAGCCTTCTCGACCAACACGTCACTCATGACATCGACCGCTACGGGGTCAAGGCCCGAAAACGGTTCGTCCAGAACAAGTACCGATGGGTCGTGAACCAGCGCCGCCGCGAGCTGCACACGTTGCTGATTACCGAGGGACAGGGAATCGACGGTGTCCTTGACGCGTTCGGCGATGCCCAGACGTTCGGTCCACCGCTCAGTGGCCGCGTGCGCGTCGGCCTTCGAGAGTCCGTGTAGCTCGGCCAGATAGGAAAGTTGCGCTCCCACCTTCATCTTGGGGTAGAGGCCGCGTTCCTCCGGCATGTATCCGATAGTGCGACGCACGTCGAGGTCGACGGGTTTGCCGCCGAGGCGAACTTCTCCCGAATCTGCTCCGAGCACACCCAGCGCAATGCGCATCGTGGTCGTCTTGCCGGCGCCGTTGCTGCCGACGAATCCGAAGATCTCGCCTGGACGCACTTCGAAACTCAGGTTGTCGAGTGCGACGACGTCGCCGTAGCGTTTCGAGATGCCGTCGATCGTGAGGGTGGCTGACATGGGTCCTTCCCATCGGTCGAGTGGTGCGCTTCGGTAATACGGGTCAGAGATCGAACTCTTCCGAATCAATCGGATCCGGGTCTGGATTGGTCCACGAGAGAATCATCGCGGGCGTGCACGCGCCGATCAGCATTGCAGTCAGTGCCAATAAACCTCCCGTGTAAGGCAGCCTCTCTACATTCCACTGCACCGACGAGGTGAAAATGAGGAAAATGGCGACAATGAAGACCAACGTTTGGGTCACGCTGAGCCCGACGGAGCGAGCGTCGTTGCGTTGCTGGATCTCCCATTCGTCCAACGCCTGCCGCGGAGCATCCCCTTGCCGGCCCGACACGATTTGAAGTGAGGACCACGTCGGCAGGAACAGCAGGGTGAGGACCGGCCATGCCACGGCGAAGAGCGGATTGAACAGGCATGCTGTGCTGACGGCAACCATCGTGGTGAACAGGACCGCCAGGGCGACGACGAGTACGCGCCGACGTCGACGGGTTCGCCAATTCGGGAGCCAATGTCGGAACGTCTCCTCGTTCTGCAGGAACCGCCGAGTGCGGTGGGCCTGGTAGCGGTCGATCAGATTTGATTCAGGCACTTGGCTTTTCACTCCCCTCGGTAGTGCGGTCAGATCGGTAGACCTCCGTCGACGGTGCATTCCGGTAGACCTCCGTCGACAGCGGCCCGAACTCCGTCCGGGAGAACACCGCCTCCACCGGGAGGTCGAACACCCAGCAGATTCGGAATGCAAGATCCAGGCTGGGGTAGTGGTCACCGCGTTCGAGTGCCCCCACCGTCTGCGGATTCACGTCGACGAGTTGCGCAAGCTGTGCCCGGCTCATCTTCCGCTCGGCGCGAAGCACTCCGATGCGATTGAAGATGGGGAGCGCGTCTCCCCGCCGGACTGGGCTCATGCATCAAAGTGTTGTAAAAACCCAACAGTTTGTCAACACGAACCGCGATTGTTCGGCTTCTGGGGCGTGCCGGCGGATAAGGTTCGGGCAACGGAAGGGGCTTGGCATAGTGGTCGAACAGTTGGTGCTCGAAAAGTCCGGCCTGGTCGTGCAGGTGCGCGAGGATGGTAGCTACTGCGTGGGACCGCAAGGGCGCGACGCGGTCTGGCGCGATCCGATGGAGAAGGGTGCAGTCATCGGTATCGGGCAGCACACTCCGGGGGATGTGGAAGGCGAATCGTGGTGGGTCGTGTACGGCCAGTCGGACATCGGGGCGGACGTCACCGTTCGACTCGAGGACGGGTCGCACGTGCCGGTTTCGCGCCTCGGTGAGATCTTCGCCAGTGAATGGTTGAGTACCCCGCAGCAGGCGTTGCTGTACCGGTCCGATCGCCCGGTGGAGTCGCAGCCCACTAAACTGTCTGTGCTGTTCGCCAGGCCGAAGTTCATGCCCAAGGCGGCGTTTCCGGAGAATGATCGCTTGTAGTTGCAGCGAGCTGCCGTCGGGAGGCTGGCAGCCATCTTCTCGAAACATTACGGTACGTACTGTACTGTTTTGGAATGATAGCTTGGCCGAACGACCTCGCAGTAGTGCAAGTGCGCGTAGCGCGACCCACCGACAGGCTCGACGACGTGATTACGTTCTATCGCGACTGTCTGGGATTGCCAGAGCTCTACCGGTTCTCCGGTCATGCCGGGTACGACGGAATCATGCTGGGTCTGCCGGATTCGAACTATCACCTCGAATTCACGACCCACGAAGACGGAAGCCCGTGCCCGGCGCCGACGCAGGACAACCTGTTGGTGCTCTACTTCGCCGGCGAGTCGGCGATGTACGAGGTAGTTCAGAGGTTGGGGGAAGCAGGGCACGAACCCGTTGGCGCCGAGAATCCGTACTGGGAGGAGAATGCGGGGATGACTTTCGAAGATCCCGACGGCTGGCGTCTGGTGCTCATGCCGCGGCCGGTGCTGTAGATGGTGCGCGCCCGCGACGAGCGGATCGACGACGCCGTTCTGGCGGCAACCCTGGAGTTGTTGGGGGAGAACGGATATGCGGAGCTGTCGATCGGTTCGGTGGCGACGAGAGCGGGCGTGCATCGACCCGCCATCTACCGGAGATGGCCGTCGAAGCGGCATCTGGTGGTCGACGTTGTCGTGGCGCACATCGGCACTGATCCAACGCCGGACACCGGCGATCTCAGGGCAGACCTGGTCGCCGGCATCACGACATTGGTTGTGGGGCTGAGCGAAACGGTAGTCGGTCGGATCCTGCCCGCGTTGGTCGCGGATCTGGCGGCGGACCCGGAATTGGCGCGGGATTTCCAGTCGGCATTCTTTCAGCCTCGACGCGATTCCACTGCGGCAGTGCTGGAATCGGCGCGCCTACGCGGCGACATACGGAGCGACTTCGACCTGGACTTCGTCCTGGACGCGCTGGCGTCGCCGATCTATTACCGAGCGTTGTTCCGTCACTTACCGCTGGACGCGCTCCTGGCCGAGCAGTCCGTCGATTCTGTGCTGCTGACGTTGACTCCCCACGAAAATTCTTGAAGCCGTTTCGATTCAGTTCAATTCGACTGGATCGGGTCCGACACGGCTGTCGGTGTTCAGCGCTGCGATTGCAGCTGACTCGTCGGCATCGAGTGCGAAGTCGAAGATTGCGGCGTTGTCGCGCATGCGGGCAGGCGTGACCGACTTCGACAGAACGGTGTGGCCCTGTTCGAGATGCCAACGCAGAATGATCTGTGCCGGGCTCTTGCCGTGTGCTGCAGCAATTTTCCCGATGGCCGGGTCGTCCAGGATGGTTCCCTGTCCCAATGGGCTCCAAGCCTCGATTTCGATGCCGCGACTTCGCGCGTACTCCCGTGACGCGTGCTGTTGCAGTCTGGGGTGCAATTCGATCTGGTTGACGGCCGGGGTGATCGAGCTGTGCTCGGCCAGCAGTTCGAGATGCTCGGGCAGGAAGTTGGACACACCGATCGCCCGGGTGCGGCCGGAGGCGAGAATTTGCTCGAATGCCGCCCAGGTCTCGACGAACAGGCCCTTTGCCGGCGCGGGCCAGTGAATCAGATAGAGGTCGACGTAGTCGAGTCCGAGCTTGTCGAGGCTGGTGTCGAAAGCGGCGAGTGTTCGGTCGTGGCCCTGATCGTCATTCCACAGCTTGGTGGTGACGAACAGCTCTGACCTAGGGATATCCGAACCTGCGATGGCGCGGCCGACCCCGGCTTCATTTCCGTAGATCGCGGCCGTGTCGATGTGGCGGTAGCCGATCTCGAGAGCTGCGGCAGTGACCTCTTCGGTCTGTGCGTCCGGTACCTGGAAAACGCCGTACCCGAGTTGCGGGATGGTGATCGGCTCGCCGGTGGTTCCGTGAGTCAGTGTGCGGTCGGGGATCGACAACATTGAAGAGTGCCTTTCGGGACTGGGATGTGGCAGCTCGACGGGGGATCATGTCATCCGCGGGCCACCTATGCCGCGCATGCAACTATTGCGTGCGCCTGATAAATAGTTGCACACGCGGGTTGTCTGCGCAAGCAGAGTCGATCGGCTACTCCTCGAAGAGCTGTCCGTTCTCCATTCGCCACCGGCGCGTGCTTCGGGTGGACTGCAGCATGCGTCGATCGTGAGTGACCAGAAGGAGGGTTCCCTCGAACGACTCCATTGCCTGCTCGAGCTGTTCGATCGCCGGAAGGTCGAGATGGTTCGTCGGCTCGTCCAGTACCAGTAGGTTCACGCCGCGAGCCTGGAGCAAAGCAAGTGCAGCCCTTGTTCTCTCGCCGGGGGACAGGGAAGCGGCAGATCTGAGTACGTGGTGTCCGCGCAGGCCGAACTTGGCGAGGAGAGTGCGGACATCGGCATCGGGCCAGTCCGGAACCTGCGCACCGAAGGCCTCCACGACTGGTTGATCACCTTCGAACAATCCACGCGCCTGATCGATCTCACCGATCGCGACACCGGAACCCAGCGACGCGATGCCCTCGTCCGGGACGAGTTTGCCGAGCAGGACGTTCAGGAGGGTGGTCTTGCCTGCCCCGTTCGCGCCCGTGACGAGAATCCGATCGCCCCAGTCGATCTGCGTCGTGACCGGACCGAACGTGAACTGACCGCGAGTTACCTTGGCGCCGTTCGTGGTTGCGACAACGGAACCGGACCGCGGCGCCGCCGCGATCTCCATGCGAAGTTCCCACTCCTTGCGCGGTTCCTCGACGACTTCGAGTCGCTCGATGCGGCGTTGAGTCTGGCGGGCCTTCGCGGCTTGCTTCTCCGTCGACTCGGTCCGCAATCCGCGTCCGATCTTGTCGTTGTCCTTGGCTTTACGACGCGCGTTGCGGACGCCGTGTTCCATCCAGTTGCGCTGCATCTGTGCGCGATCTTCGAGATCGGAGCGGGTGCCTGCGTATTCCTCGAACGCCTCGCGTGCGTGCTGGCGGGCGATCTCGCGTTCGGCGAGGTACGACTCGTAGCCGCCGTCGTACACGGCGATGTCCTGTTGTGCCAGATCGAGTTCCACGATTCCGGTGACGGTGCGCGAGAGGAACTCGCGATCGTGGCTCACGACAACCAGTGCTGCGCGCGTCTCGGCGACAAATCGCTCCAACTGCTCGAGACCGCGTAGGTCGAGATCGTTGGTGGGCTCGTCCAACAAGAGAATGTCGTAGCGCGAAAGCAACAGTGACGCGAGGCCGGCGCGCGCGGCCTGACCGCCGGACAATGCCGTCATATGTGCATCGAGTGGAACTCCGAGACCGAGTTCTTCGACCACCTTCTCGGCGCGCTCGAGCAGGTCGGCGCCGCCGAGAGCGAGCCAGCGTTCCAGTGCCGGGGAGTACAGATCCTCTTCGGCTTCGGCCAGGGTTTCGGCTGCGGCGTTCATGACTTCCTCGGCGTGGGCGACGCCGGTGCGGCGGCCGAGGAACTCGAGGACGGTCTCACCCTCGATGCGATCGGGTTCCTGCGCGAGGTAACCGACCGCAGCATCCGGCGGGCTGAGGATGATCGAACCTTCGACGTCGGCAGTTCCGATTCCGGCCAGTGCGGTGAGAAGCGTCGACTTGCCGGCGCCGTTCGCGCCGACGAGGCCGATGACGTCGCCGGGGGCAACGGTGAGGTCGAGGTCGGAGAACAGGGTGCGTTCTCCCCGGGAAGCAGAGAGGCCGCTGATGCGCAGTGTTGCAGTCACCTGAGAAGTATCCCCGGTGCTGTGCGCCTTTATTAACCGCGGGCGGTTAATAAAGGCGCACAGCAGTCAGCCACGGACCAGGTGATACCAGCACGGATGTGCCGCACGGACCGGAAGTGGCGATTCACTCACGTCCGCGGCCATGCTCGAGGCCATCGACCAACCGTCGAATGCACGCATGACGTCCTCCTCCGAGACGCCGTGTGGCATCGGCCAACGGTGCCCCGGTCCGAATGCGAACATCACCATGGACGCTCCCGGTGCGGTGATCGCATTTACGGATCTCCCGTAGTCCCGCCGTTGATGATCGGTGAGCCCGTGAAAACAGCCGATGTCGAGCACCAGCAGGTGCCCGCCGTCGACAGCGATGTGCAGGTCTGCCGCGTCCTCGTGGAGGAACCGGACGTCGACGTGTGCTTCACGCGCGTGTATGCGCGCTTTGTCCAGCGGTTCCTGTTCGGCGTCGACGCCGGTGACGTGCCACCCGCGTTGCGCCAGCTCGATGGAATGGCGTCCGGTGCCGCAACCGATATCGAGTGCACGGCCACCTTCCGGGACGGGAATCGCATCCAGAAGGCCGGACAGTTGAGCGTCGAACCCGTGCCCGGTGTGCTCCCACGGAGTGACGCCGACCTTGTAGGCGAGACGATATGAAAGATTCATCGCTCTCTCTTTTCTCGAGGCGATTCCAATACTTGTCTTCCAAGGTAGACCGGCATTTCGGGCGGTACAAGGGCACTGCCCGGAGGTTCGGCGGGGAATGCCTCCCGGCCCTCGCGCGTTGGATCCATATATGACCGAGACCAACGATGTGACCTCTGTACCGACCATTGTTCTGAACGACGGTAAGACGATCCCCGCACTCGGATTCGGTGTGTTCCAGGTTCCGGACGACGAGACGCAGGAGGCCGTCTCCACAGCCCTGAAGACCGGCTACCGCAGTATCGACACCGCCAAGATCTACGGCAACGAGGTGGGCGTCGGCCGCGCGATCGCCGAATCCGGCATCGCCCGCGAAGACCTTTACATCACGACAAAACTGTGGAACGACGATCAGGGCTACGACTCGACGCTTGCGGCATTCGACGCCAGCCTCGACAAGTTGGGTCTCGAGTACCTCGACCTGTACCTGATCCACTGGCCGGTTCCGTCCAAGGACCTGTACGTCGAGACGTTCAAGGCATTCCAGAAGCTCAAGGCCGACGGACGGGTTCGATCCATCGGCGTCTCCAACTTCACCATCGAGAACCTCGAGCGCGTCATCGGCGAAACCGGTGAGGTGCCGGTCCTCAATCAGATCGAGCTTCACCCCAAGTTCAACCAGGCAGAACTGCGCGCCTTTCACACCGGCAAGGGAATCGCGACGGAAGCGTGGAGCCCGCTCGGACAGGGAACCGTTCTCGGCGACCCCGTCATCACCGCTATCGCCGACGCTCATGGCGTCACCGCGGCTCAGGTGATCATTCGCTGGCACCTGCAGATCGGAAACGTGGTGATTCCGAAGTCGGTGACCCCCGAACGTATCGCCGCCAACTTCGATGTCTTCGGATTCGAACTGACACCGGAACAGATCAACGCGATCGGTGCTCTCGACGACCCGGCCGGCCGCATCGGCCCCGACCCGGTCACGCTCGGCAGCTAGTACTTCCGGCAGACCCACAAACGGCACTCCCGCAATTGCGGGAGTGCCGTTTTGTCGTGCGAGGTCAGTTCAGGTGCGTGCGATGTTCTGCGGTGAATGCGATGTGCTCGTCCGCGCGTCCGGTGCGGAGCTTCTCGACCCACTCGGGATCGGCGAGCAGCGCGCGCCCGATGGCAACCATGTCGAATTCACCCCTCTCGTACTGAGCTTCGAGACGCTCCAGCCCGGTGACGGCAGATGCAGCGTCGCCGGTGAATGCCGTCGTGAACACGGAATCGAGTCCGACCGAACCGACGGTGATGGTCGGCAACCCGGTCAGCTTCTTCGTCCAACCGGCGAGGCCGAGTGTGCCGTCTTCACCGTCGAGTTCAGTGAATGCCGGTTCCCAATGACGCCTCGTGGACGGATGCAGAACGTCGACGCCGGCGTCGACCAGGGGAGTGAGGATGCGGCCGAGTTCTGCCGGGCTCTGGGCGATACGAGCGTCGTAATGGCCGGACTTCCACTGCGAGAATCGGTAGACGATCGCGAACTCGTCCCCGACGGCCTCTCGGATTGCGGCGACGACCTCGGCCGGGAAACGGGTGCGGGCCTCGAGTGATCCGCCGTATCCGTCGGTTCGGACATTGGTTCCCGCCCAGAGAAATTCGTCGAGCAGGTAGCCATGTGCTCCGTGCAACTCGAGACCGTCGAAGCCGGTGTTCTTCGCGTTGAGTGCGGCGTCGACCCACGACTGCTTCAAGTCGTCGAGGTCAGAGGTGGTGAATTCTCGTCCCAGGCGGGTGCCGTCCAGTGCCAGGCCGGAGGGGCTGACGGTTTCGACCTCGGGGTTCAGGCGCGAGTTCTCGCCGCGTTCGACTCCGAGGTGCCACAGCTGAGGAATGATCGATCCGCCTTCGGCGTGGACGGCGTCGACAACCGACTTCCAGCCACCCAGGCTCGAATCGCCGTAGATGCGCGGTACGCGGGTGTGCGGGCCGGCTGCCGGGTCCGGGATGTACGTGCCTTCGGTGATGATCAAGCCGACACCACCTGCTGCGCGACGACGGTAGTACTCGGCTACGTCGGCGCCGGGGATTCCGTCCGGCGAGAAGGCGCGCGTCATCGGGGCCATGGCGAAACGGTTACGCAACGAGAGTGATTTGACCTCGAAAGGCTCGAAGAGGCCGCGCAACGCGGAGGCCTCGGGTGCTGTCGATGTGTCGGGAAGAGTCACGGGTTTGTTCAACGCGGCGGACCCTCGACCTATTCCGCCGCCTGACTTTATCTCACCGAAATCTGCAAAAGGTTGCGTACGTTCGGTTTTCGATAGATGCTCACGTCGACCACACTTAGTTTGTGCATTAACTATTAACATGCGATATGGTCGTGCGGAAAGTTCTTGAGGCGGTATCGAGCACGAAAGAGGACGCGCGAGCATGACGACAACGGTGCCGGACGAGCGGACCGGAGAGTTGGAGCCGATTCCGGAGCGGCCGTACCCGAAGCGCCGTGATCCCAAGGGGTCGTGGATGTTCGACATGATCAAGACCACCGATCACAAGAAGATCGGGATCATGTACATGATCACGGCTTTCGTGTTCTTCCTGATCGGCGGCCTGATGGCCCTGTTCATGCGTGCGGAACTGGCTGTCCCCGGGATGCAGTTCCTCTCGAACGAGCAGTTCAACCAGTTGTTCACCATGCACGGCACGATCATGTTGCTGCTGTACGCGACGCCCGTCGTTTTCGGCTTCGCGAACTACATACTTCCGCTGCAGATCGGTGCCCCGGACGTGGCGTTCCCGCGTCTGAACGCATTCGGGTTCTGGCTCTTCACTTTTGGTGGTCTCATCGTTCTCGGCGGATTCCTTACGCCGGGCGGCGCTGCCGACTTCGGTTGGACCGCGTATACCCCGTTGTCGGGTGCGGTGCACAGTCCCGGCGTCGGCGCCGACCTGTGGGTCTTCGGTCTGACGGTCGGTGGCCTCGGCACCATTCTCGGTGCGGTCAACATGATCACCACCGTGATCTGCCTGCGCGCACCAGGTATGACGATGTTTCGGATGTCCATCTTCACGTGGAACATCTTCATCACCAGCATTCTGATCTTGATGGCGTTCCCGTTGCTGACCGCTGCGTTCATGGGTCTGTTCGTCGACCGTCACCTCGGTGGACACATCTTCGACCCTGCGTCGGGTGGAGTTCTGTTGTGGCAGCACCTGTTCTGGTTCTTCGGTCACCCCGAGGTGTACATCATCGCGCTGCCGTTCTTCGGCATCGTCTCGGAGATCTTCCCGGTCTTCAGCCGTAAGCCGATCTTCGGGTACACCGGATTGGTCTATGCGACACTGGCGATTTCAGCTCTGTCGATCGCGGTGTGGGCTCACCACATGTACGCGACGGGTGCTGTTCTCCTGCCGTACTTCTCGTTCATGACGTTCCTGATCGCCGTGCCGACAGGTGTGAAGATCTTCAACTGGATCGGCACGATGTGGAAGGGGCAGTTGACCTTCGAGTCGCCGATGCTGTTCTCGGTCGGCTTCTTGATCACCTTCCTATTCGGTGGTCTGTCGGGTGTCATTCTCGCGAGCCCGCCGATCGACTTCCATGTCACCGACACGTATTTTGTCGTCGCCCACTTCCATTACGTGGTCTTCGGTACGGTCGTGTTCGCCACGTACGCCGGTATCTACTTCTGGTTCCCGAAGATGACCGGTCGCATGATGGACGAGCGTCTCGGCAAGTGGCACTTCTGGACCACGTTCGTCGGTTTCCACGGCACGTTCCTCGTTCAGCACTGGCTCGGCGGCGAGGGGATGCCGCGTCGCTATGCCGACTACCTGCCCTCGGACGGGTTCACGGTGCTGAACTCGGTGTCCACGATCTTTGCCTTCGTGCTCGGTGCCTCGACGCTTCCGTTCATCTGGAACGTTTTCAAGAGCTACCGCTACGGCGAAGTTGTCACCGTCGACGATCCGTGGGGTTACGGAAACTCGCTGGAGTGGGCAACCACCTGCCCGCCGCCGCGTCACAACTTCACCGAGTTACCGCGCATCCGCAGTGAGCGTCCGGCGTTCGAGCTGCACTACCCGCACATGGTGGAGCGAATGAGGGCGGAAGCGCACGTGGGTCTCACCGGGCAACCCACGTCGACGTTGGAGAAGAGTGACGATCGTCGCCAGATTGATTAGTGCAATAATAGTTGCTGCACTAATTAATCTGATAACATCGGATTCATGACGACGAAGGCTCCGCAGACGCAGATGGATGATCCGCTGGCTCTCGACCGGCAGGTGTGCTTTGCACTTGCGGTCGCGAACCGGGCGGTGCTGTCCGTCTACCGGCCACTGCTCGAGCCGATGGGCCTCACGCATCCCCAGTACCTGGTGATGCTGGCACTGTGGGGAAAGTCGCCGATGGCGGTCAAGGAAATCGGGCAGGCACTGCAACTCGATTCGCCGACGCTGTCGCCGCTCCTCAAGCGACTCGAGGCGTCCGGGCTGATCACGCGAACCCGTAGCCGCGCCGACGAACGGCAACTGGACGTGGACCTCACCGAAGCCGGTGTGGCACTGCGCGCGGAGGCGGAGAAGATCCCGCCGGCGGTTGTCGCGAAGCTCGGCGTCAGCCTCGCCGAACTCGAAGAACTCCACAATGTTCTGACGCGGGTCAACGAGGCCGCGCTCCGCGCCGGAGCCTTGGACCAATGAGAGAAATGTGATGACTGCATCCGAAAGAAACGTGATGACTGCGTCAGTACCGTCGATGCGTACCGAACAGGTGACTTCCGTGACTTCCAAAAAGCAACGTACGAGCCCGAATCCTCTTCAGTGGTTGGGTTATTCAGTGGGGCGCAAGCTGCCCGATTCGATGCAGGACTGGGTACGAAACGACCTGATCGGTGACTGGGCCGTGCCGCGTCACCTGATCCGAAGCATGGTGCCGTTCATTCCAGTGTTCGCGGCCTTCATGCTCTTCCCCGGACCGTGGGCCCTGCGGGCATCGATGGTGCTGCTCGGAGTGCTTCTGGCACTGTTCTATTCGGTCTCCTACATGGCTCAGAACAGGTCGCGTCGCCTCGAGCGTCACGGTTTGCCTTCCGACCTCGAGAACCCGAAGAAGATCTCGCGCCACGACGCCGAGAAGGCCGCCTACGAGAAGTTGCACGGCGGCCCCGCGACGTAGACACCTCGGTCACATGCCGTGGAGGGCGCTGCCGCCGTTCAACTCGCAGACGCGTTGCTCCACGGTCGCCGAGAAGCCCCCTTCCGGCTCGGTCGAACGAAGAGCCGATTCGACGTCTTGCTCGACCAGATATCCGTTGATCGCGATTGCCGCGGTCGAACCTGCCGCCGCAGCATTGATTACCTGGGCGCGAGGGTCGACGACGTTGCCGGCGCCCCAGACGCCCGGAACGCTGGTGGCGCCGGAAGGGTCGACAACCGCGAATCCCGTAGGGCCGGTTTTGCACCCGAGTCGCGTCAGATGTGTGTCGTTCGGATTGAAACGTGGCGCAACGAACAATGCTGAGCGAGGGACCAACTGGCCGTTGTCGAGTTCGACGGCCCTCAGTTCGCCTCTCTCACCGATCAATCCAGATACCGATCCGTCGGCAACCGTCACTCCTCGGGCAGCCAGTCGCGCGCGTTCGTCGGGGGTGAGCGAGATCTTGTCGGGGAATAACGTCACATCCGACGACCACTGTCGGAGTAGAAACGCCTGGTGAAGTGACATCTCGCGAGCGTCGCCGCCGAGAACGCCGATCGGTTGGTCGCTGATCTCGTACGCATGGCAGTACGGGCAATGGAGCACGCTTTGTCCCCAAAGCTCCTGGATGCCTTGTATTTCCGGGAGTGAATCCCGTAGACCGGTGGCAACCAGCACAGTACGAGTTTCGAGCGTCGTGCCTCCTGAAAGTTCGACGACAAAGCCGGGTTCGATACCGCGCCAGGAGATGTCGACTACGTCATCTTGTGTCAATTCCACTCCGTACGTCTGCAATTCGCTGCGTCCGACGGCGAGCAACTCACGTGGCGCCATGCCGTCGCGCGAGAGGAAGCCGTGCATGTGTGCTGCCGGTGCGTTGCGCGGTTTGCCGGAATCGATGACGGCGACCGAGCGCCGAGCACGACCCAACACCAGGGCTGCGCTGAGTCCGGCGGCGCCACCGCCGACGATCACGGCGTCGAGGATCTCAGTTTCAGTGTGTGTTCGCATGAGCACAGATTGCTCGCGGAGGAGGTTCATCAGCAACTAATGTTGCCATTTCTGGGAATCGTCGTCAGACTCGGCACCATGAATGTCAACGGTCCGCACATCGATGCCGCCATCTCGCAGATCGGCGCGCGCCTCAAACGCATTCGTACACAGAGGAACGTCACGCTCACAGCGCTGTCCGAGTCCACCGGTATTTCGAAGAGCACCCTGTCGCGGCTCGAAGCGGGGGAGCGTCGCCCGAGCTTGGAGTTGCTGCTTCCGATCGCGCTTGCCCACCAAGTGCCGTTGGACCAACTGGTGGCGGCACCGCAGGTCGCCGATCCACGCATCCAGAGTGCGCCTCGAAGCGTCAGTGGGCGAACGGTATTGCCGCTGACTCGGCAACCGGGTGGGTTGCAGGCATTCAAGATGACCATCCCGGCAAGCCAGACGGAACCGGATCCCCAAGTGCACGACGGCTACGAATGGCTGTACGTGCTGTCGGGGAGGTTGCGGTTGGTGTTGGCCGATCACGACATCGTGATGGGTACGGGTGAAGCTGCTGAATTCGACACCCGAAACCCGCATTGGTTCGGCAGTGACGGGCGCGGCCCGGTCGAGGTACTGAGTCTGTTCGGCCCCCAAGGAGAACGCATCCACGTTCGGGCCAAGCCTTCGGCGAAGTGAAGGACAGTCATACTTTCATTCGGTACTGCCGGAAGCGAAGAGGACAGTGAGGATCTGTGCGAATCGAAATTGACGACCTGAGTCGGGATGCGGTCCGTGCTCTACTCACCGAACATCTCGCCGACATGCACGCGACCTCGCCCGCGGACAGCGTTCACGCGCTGGACGTCACGGGGCTGATGGATAGCTCTGTGACCATGTGGACGCTGTGGAGCGAAGGTGACGAGTTACTCGGTTGCGTCGCACTCAAGGAACGGTCGTCGGCGGGCGGCGAGATCAAGTCGATGCGAACGGCATCGGCAGCAAGGGGGCGTGGCGTGGGAACGCGACTTCTTCAACACGTCGTGGACGAGTCGAGACAACGAGGTTACCGGCAACTCGAATTGGAGACCGGTACGCAAGAGTTCTTCGATCCAGCTCGCCGGTTGTACGCGAAATTCGGGTTCGTGCCTTGTCCACCGTTCGGGAACTACCGCGAAGACCCGAACAGCGCATTCTTCGTTCTCACCTTGTGAGCAGCTCGCACGCTACAGCATCTTGGCTGTGATGCGTCGTACTGCACTGTCGGAGTCCATGATTGCGGTGTCGAGCACCAGCCGTTCCGTAGTCCACGGCTCGTAGTCTCGATCCAGAATTTCCTGCCACGTCGGTAGTACGAGATCCGGGATGTCGACGACTCGCCGTTCAGCGCGTCTGCGATGCTCGTCGGGATCCGAACAGATGACCTCGACACCGAGCAGGCGCGCCGAATTATGTTGTGCGGTAGCGGACCAGGCGTTTCGTGTCGCCTCGACGGGGT
Source organism: Rhodococcus sp. OAS809 (assembly GCF_040546695.1). Classification (NCBI taxonomy): domain Bacteria; kingdom Bacillati; phylum Actinomycetota; class Actinomycetes; order Mycobacteriales; family Nocardiaceae; genus Rhodococcus; species Rhodococcus sp. OAS809. The sequence goes on from NZ_JBEPOI010000002.1 coordinate 5,637,565, forward strand.
TGACGCATTCGACCACGACCGAAAGTCCCAGTCGCAATTGTTCGGCGGCGAGCGCGTACCCGGTGATGTATCCAGCGGTCCCGGACGCGTCAGCGATACCGCTGCGGATCAGCGTCTGTTCGATGGTATCGATCCGCACGAAGGGGATTTGGTGACGCTGCGCAAGCGCCCGCGCGATCGTCGACTTGCCGGTGGCCGGCAAACCACCGATCACGACGAGCGTTGCGCGGGTCGATGGCTGGGGGTTGTGTCCGGCATCCACCATCCCCGAAATGTACGGGGCGTTGTCGATTTACGTGAACTCGCCCCGTACTCTGCTCAGTTCGAGATCGCGAACTCTCGTGCTTCGAACGCCAGATCGTCGGCGGCGGATTCCATTCGTGCCGTCGCGCGGTTGGGTGCTGTCAGCACTGCGACAATCGGAACTGCCAACGCCAGCAGGCCGAGAACGAAGACAGGGAAGAGGAACGAGAACACTTCGAGTCCCTGTGGCGCCGGGGCTGCCGCGTCGTGAACAACCTCGACAGCGGCCATTCCGGTGTAGTGCATACCGACGACGGCGATGCCCATGATGATTCCGGCGACAAAACGCAGAATCGTGGACTCGAGCACCATGGTGAACCACAGTGCAGCGGTTCCGGCGACGACTGCGATGAGAACCGACAGTGCAACGAAGAGCAGGTCGTAGTGGATCTCGCCCTGAAAGCGCAAGGCGCGCATACCCGTGTAATGCATGATGTTCACGGCGAGACCGGTTACCACGCCCCCGATCAGAAGCCGCGTCCAGCGAAATTCGGTCCCGATGATCAGCAGGCCGACAAACACGGCCCCTACTGAGATGATCGCGGAGATCACGGTCCATCCGAGGTTGTATCGAATGGGACTGCCGGGGACTGCGAATCCGAGCATGGCGATGAAATGCATGAGCCAGATGGCGACGCCACCGATCGACAAGGCAGCCATGGCGAGCCATCGCATGCGTGTGGCGGTTGTCGTCGCCGACGCTGAATGCCTGGTGCACGCCAGGCCGACTACCGACCCGACCACGGACACGACGTAGGCGAGTCCGAGCAGCCAGATTCCCATCGAGAAATGGTGCATTTCATCCGACATGCCAGTTCCTTTCGGCGACGATTCGCATCTGGTGATTCATCTAGACGACTGCTTCAGCTGCAAGTCGTTCGAGGGAGTATTCGGTGACGGCGATCAGCGCGCGTTTGGCTGATTCGCGGTTTCGGGCGTCGATCTCGATCATGGGAACCCGGTTGGGTAGAGCCAACGCCTGGCGGAGATCGCTCGCCGAATGGATTGGCGCGCCGTCGAAACGGTTGACCGCCACGATGAACGGGAGGCCTCGCGCCTCGAAGAAGTCGACTGCGGCGAAGCTGTCTTCCAGGCGACGCGTGTCGACCAGAATGACCGCACCGATCGCACCGGTGATCAGGTCGTCCCACATGAACCAGAAGCGGCGCTGTCCCGGGGTTCCGAACAGATAGAGGACCAGGTCGTCGGCGAGAGTGATGCGCCCGAAGTCCATCGCGACCGTCGTGGTGCTCTTGTCGGGAGTGGATCCGAGATTGTCGATACCGTCGCTGGCGTCGGTGACCATGGCCTCCGTGCGAAGGGGGACGATTTCGGAGACGGTCCCCACAAGTGTTGTCTTGCCAACACCGAAACCCCCGGCGATCACGATTTTTGTCGATTTCACGCGAGACGATGAGTCAGAGTGCCCGAAGTCCACTGAGGGTCCTTTCGATCAGTTCGCGTCGCTCGACTCGAGATGCGTCGCTTCGCAGAGTGGCATGTATTTCCAGTGATCCGGCTACTACGAGGTCGGCGACCAGTACCCGCACGACTCCGATCGGAACACCCAGGTGGGCAGCGATCTCGGCAACCGAGATCCGCTGCTCGCAGAGTGCGACGATCGATGCACGAATATCCTGCGGTGCAAGATTGTTCGAGACCGCGTCTTCGATCGTCGCGATGATCGCTTCGAGTGGGAGGTCGATGGACGGCAGGGTCCGACCTTCGGTGAGCGCGTACGGCCGGACCAAGCTCGGTTCGGCGTCGTCGTACTCGGATTGATGGTGAGGCATCGAACTCAAATACCCTGCGATGTTCTCGGGGCAATGTCCATGGTGGTGCCGACGCGATCGACGAGAGTCGCCATTTCGTAACCGATCTGGCCGATGTCGCATCCGGCGACAGCGAGAGCAGCAAGGTAAGCGCCACTACCGACGCCCATGAGAAGCAGGTAGCCGTTCTCCATCTCGACGACGGACTGCATGACGGCTCCACCGTCGAAGAGGCGTGACGCCCCCGCGGACAGGCTGGCGAGTCCGGAAGTGACAGCGGCTAATTGATCGGCCCGATCGAGCGGAAGATGCGTGCTCGAGGCCGTCAACAACCCGTCGGCTGAGACGATGATCGCGTGACTCACACCCGGCACGTCTCGGGCAAAAGCCGAAACCAGCCAGTCGAGTGCGCGGGGAGTCTCTTGGGCTCCGACAGTGTTCACTGTTCTCCTTCATCGTTGTGCAACATCGTGGACGCTTCGAAAGACTGTCCGCCATCGGGCTGATGGTCGGCAGCGCGCCGACGCCCTCGTTGTACTCCGGATTGGTAACTGCTCCAACCACGTTGGACGTCCGCCGGATTGGATGCATGGCGCTGTGTCGTTCCACCTCTCCCGACTGCGCCGGGAACCAGGCGGGCTCCGCGGTCTCGAATGGGAAGTCCGGAATCGGCGATCTTGGTGACCGGCATCTCGAACGAGGTCCGAGCGGCCAGCCAGCCTTGATCCGCGTCGGTGGTCCACGCACTGCCGGTGGAAGCAGCTGACGTCTCCGCCGTCGGGTCCACGAGCCACTCGGACACCATCCGGGCGAAAATCGGCATCGTGGTCGGGGCAGCGAGTACGCCGTTCGAGTTGCCCTCTCCCGCGCCGTCAGCGCGCGCCGATGCGCGAGCAGAGAGCCCGTCACGGGTGCGCGAGGAGAAGAACGCCGCAGTATTTGTCGGCGTCGGGGCTGAGAGCCGGTGCCGTGGCGGCGGGGTTGTCGACGGGTGTGGACCCACCGGGATCTCGGGACCCTGTGCCGGCGAGGTGAATTCCGGCGAAGGAGTACGCACGGGAAGGGACGTCGATGCGCTTGTGCCTTCGGGATCGGGCAGAGGAGCGAAGGACGACACGGAGGTGGCGGGTGCAGCAGTGGTCGGAGTCGAGGTACTGACCGCCGGTACTCCACTTGTGCCCGGAGTGCGACGTGGCAACCCCGAAGGCGCTGTTGTCGTGGGAATGGATTGCGGTGTGATCGGGGCGAACGTCTCAGTCCGGTCGGTGCTGTTGCTGGGCGTTCGACGCGGGAGATCTGCGAAACTTCTGGTCGCAGGCTGCGGGGGTGCCAATTCGGTCGGGACGGGCTTTGACCAGGACGGTTCAGACGGTGCGGGCGGCGGAGTCCGATCGAGCGTGGGCACGGGTCCGGTTCGCGGCGTGCGGATCTCGGGTCCCCGAGAAGAATCGAGTATCGACGTCGGTAGGAGCACCGTTGCGGTGATGCCGCTGTGCGTCGACGACGTTGCCGTCGGGCGCAGGCGCACAGAGATGTTGTAGCGACGACTGATTCGGCTCACGACGAACAAACCCATGCGACGCGCTGTATCCGCGCTCATCTCGCCGCCGGCGGCGAGGCGCTCGTTGGCATCGAGGATATCGGCAGGCGACATGCCGATACCGAGATCTGCGATCTCGACGATCATGGAGCCGTCGATGGTGCGGGCAGCGTTGATGGAGACGGTGGTCTCCGGCGGGGAGTACCGCAGAGAATTGTCGAGCAGTTCAGCGATGAGGTGAACGACGTCCGGGGCAGCATGACCGGTGACGACTCCGGGCGGTATCTGCCCGAGTTCGACGCGTCGATATTCCTCGACGCCTGATACCGCCGCACGAAGGATATCGCCGAGAGCGACGGGGGCGGTTCTGGCGCGGCGTACATCGGTTCCGGCGAGAACCAACAAGTTGTCGCCGTTTCTACGCATTCTCGCGGCGATGTGGTCGAGCCGGAACAGATTCTCGAGGCGACGAGGGTCGTCTTCGTCCTGCTCCAACTGTTCGATCAAACCGAGTTGCTGGTCGACGAGGGACTTGTTACGCCTCGACAGCGTTTCGAACATGTCGTTGACCTGGCGCCGCAGGGTGGCCTGCTCGCCGGCCAGCGTGATGGCCTGACCGTGCATGTCGTCCACCGCGCGTGCAAGCTCGCCGATTTCCTCGTGGGTGCGGATCGGTACACGGGCGAAGTCGACGTCGTCGATACTGGCACCTGCGCGAATTCGTTCGATCGCGTCGGGGAGTCCGCGTCGTGCTGCTTGCAATGCGGCAAATCGCAGCCGACGGATCGGATCGATGAGCGATCGGCTGATGACGAGGGCGATGGCCAGTGCCAGCAGGACCGCGCCGAGCACGATTGCAGTGTCACGAAGTGCTGCGGTTCGTGCTGCATTGGATTCAGCGGTGACGGTATCGCCGAACTCGGTGACGGTGGTGTCGGTCAGGCTGTTGTACTGGTCGTTTCCGGATTTCAGATCGGTACCGACGCGGCTCCCCAGAGGAGAGGTCGACGGGGTTGATCCGAGTGCGTTGATCCGGTTCTGAGCAGAGTTGCTGAGGGTCCGGACGGTGTCGTTGCTCCCGTCGATGGCGAGAATGTTGTTCAGAGCGACCAGTTCGGCACCGGCGGCACTGACCATCGAGGTACGAGCCTGCTGGTCCGGATCACCTGAGCCGAAGAGGATTCGTTGTTCGGCCAGTGCTCGTCGCGCATCCCAGAGTGCTGAGAGTCGGCCACCCTCTTCGCGCAGCGCCGGACGCTGAGAATGCTCGACGACGCTGGTGAAGGTGCTCGAGAGTGCGCGAGAGACTTCGCCGACCCGCGAAACCAAGCGTGCGGGAGCCACCGCGCCGGCGGCGACCTCTTCCGTGATGGAACGGCTCTCTGCGAGCGCCGAAGTCACTTGGTCGTTGAGGTCGTCGTCGGACTGGAACGCGCGCGCGGCGTCGACCAGTTGATCCATTGCGTCCGAAACCGCTTGTGTGGCGGGGCCGGTGTCAGTGCGTGCCGATGCGGCTTCGGCGAGCTCGTACAGCGCGGATTCGAGATTGATCGCGGCGGGCACAGCGAGGGCGCGCTCGGACGAGGAACTCAGCTGTGCGGCTTCTTCGAGTTCCGTCTGAACGCGAAGGGCTCCGAGGACGACGGCGACGATCATCGGCAATGCGAGAACGGCGATGACCTTCCATCCCAGGCGCCATTCGCCGATCGACCACCAAGAGGTTGTCGTGTGTGAATCGTGTTTCATGCGGAACATGGCCCCTTCACGTCAACCCCCCGTGGGTCATTGCCCGAACCCCTTCGATCCGGTTTGACCAGAAGGGGTAGTTAGCTGAACGGTAACAGACTGTTCGCTGGCTCGCTACATCCCAGTTGGCTTCTTGGATCGCCGATGACTATATCCGGATTGTAAGGCCAGGTGAAAGGGTAAACGGACAAGTGCGGCGAATGGGATAGCCGGAAAGTCCAATTTGGTAGCTCGGCGAGCGGTGTTGCCCGGGAATTCGTGGAACTCACGGCAAGCATCTGGCTCGTGTCCCGACATCGAGGACACGTCCGAACGAGGCGCACACGCATGTCAGAATGTGGAAACCGCACCGATGACCGAATTGAACTTGGAGCCATAGTGAGTGGAACTGCTCGCGACGCGTTGCGCGCGATCGCCGAACTGCTCGCCCCTGACAGCGCTGTTGTCATCGATCGTGTGACTCTCGCGATCGACCAGCCGGAACGGTATGTCGAAGTACAGAACGAGTTGTACTCACAGACGCTCGAGAAGCCGCACCCGGAAATGGCGTGGTTTGCTCTCGTCGACGCATTGCACGAACAAGAACGCCTGGTCTGGGTGGATTGGAACGAGGGCGCTGCCGAGGTTCTGGGTCAGCTGCGAGTGCTCACGTCGGCGCCGGCAGGATCGTGGGAGTGGGCGGACAGTCTTGCCATGGGCTTCGATCGAGCTGCCGGACTCGAATCGCTTCTCGCCCGTATCGTCGACAACATCACCGATACGGGCGTTTCACTTGCCTGGCTCGACAGCGACAGCGATACGTTTCTCCTCGCGCTCGTCCCGAGTGTTCACGGTGCAACGCTCGTCGAACTCGCGCTGGCAACCGGGCACTGCGTGCGCGTGTTCTAGAGTCTCAGCGTTTGCCGAGCAGGCGGCGCAATCCTTCGATTCGATCGCTCAGTCTGGGTGGCGTGCGCTCGGGATCCATCAGTGCATTTTCAGCGAGCACGTGGTCTTCGCCGTCGACTGTGTTCCGGTCGAATTCGCGCAGACTGCGAGCGTCGGAGGTCGCGAGAGCGCGAACCGTCGACAACAGTGACTGCTCGCCCAACGCGTCGTCGACTTCTTCCTCGGTGACGTCGAGGTGCTCGCTGAGTAGGCGGCGCCTCAATCCGATGATCGAGGCGCGCAACTCGACATCTGCGTCGTCGTCGGATTCGACGGCGATGTCGCACTCGGTGTCGAAGCCCATCGAACGGTTGTTGAGATTCGACGACCCGATTCGCAGGAGGCGATCGTCCATCACGAGAACCTTGGCGTGGACGTAAATAGGTGCGCCAGAAGAGGTCACGGGATAAAACGCCCCGAACCGGTCGTGGATATCGGCGGACCACAGCAGATGCAACAGGTCGTGGCGCGCCCCGTCCATCGCCTTTTGTTCCAGCCAACCGTCGGCGTTGCGCGGAATGACCAGAACGATCTCCGGTCCGTCGTCCTCACGCAGGCGCGCGGCAATCGCCTCGGCCAGAGTGCGTGAGGCGAGGTACTGGCTTTCGATGTACAGCGTGTGTTCGGCGCCGGCGATGGCGGCGAGATACAGCGCCTCGATCTCACGAACCTCCGCGCGCTCGCCGAGTTCCGGCAATGTTCTGGCGACGGCTACGTCGACCACCCGCAAGGTGGGAGCCAAATTGACGGGCCACGGAGTCGCAGTGCTCTTGACCGGTGTCAGATCCTCGCCGGTTGCGGATTTCCAGCGTGCCCGCGCCAATTCGCCGATGGCCGCAGCCGCATTGCCGTCGACCGCCGTGGTTGCGTCATGCCAAGGGCCGTAACGCCTTCCGCTCGGCGTGATTCGATAATCGTTTCGGTCGACATGATCCGAGGTGTCCCAGCGGTCCACAGTCATGTCGATGCCGCCGCAGAACGCCAGAGCGTCGTCGATGACGATGATTTTCTGATGGTGCGCCGCACCAACCGGGTGGGCGCCGTCGATCTCGAACCGTAGGCGCTCGTCGGTCAGCCAGTTGGACACGAAGACGGGAGTCATGCCGCGGCCGATTGCGGTGAACGCGCCGATGTTCCATTTGAGTACGAGGATTTCGAGGTCGGGTTTCTCGCGGACGAGCCAGCGGAGGAACATTCCCAACCGGTTGGGGCCGTCGAGAGTCTGCTCGCCTGGTTCGAGTTTGATGCGCGTGTCGAAGTCCCAGCCGATCAACATGATTCGCTTTTCAGCTTGCAGCATTGCGGACTTCGCATGATGAAAGTAGTCAGCGGCGTCGACGATGCAGGCAAGATTGTCCGCCGGTTCGATGCGCCAGCAGGTTTCGCCCGGAACAAGGATTCTGTTCATTCGCCGATTCCCAGGTACGCGGTCAGTTCGCGCGCTGCCGCTTGGCCGGCGCGGTTGGCTCCGATCGTCGACGACGACGGTCCGTATCCCACCAGGTGCACGCGAGGGTCGGCTTCGACCTGCGTGGCGAGGCGCCCGGTCATCGGGATTCCGCCACCCGGTCCGCGCAGGTGCAACGGCGCCAGGTGATCGAGTGAGCTACGAAAACCGGTGCACCACAAGATGACATCGGCGTCGACTACGGTACCGTCGGCCCATTTCACGCCGTTCGGAAGAATTTCGGAGAACATCGGCAGTCGATTCATCACACCACGCTCACGTGCTGCCCGGATGGCAGGCGTTACCGGGAGGCCGGTCACCGAGACAACGGATCCCGGTGGCAGGCCGCGTCGTACACGATCTTCGACCATGGCAACCGCAGCGCGGCCGATGTCCGGCGTGAACGGCTCGTCGCGGAACTCGGGTTCGCGCCGCGTCACCCAGGTAGTGGTCGTGACGCGTGAGATCTCGTCGAGCAGTTGGACAGCCGAGATCCCGCCGCCGACCACGACGACATGTTTGCCTTCGAACTCGGCAGCGGTTCGATAGTCCTTCGTGTGCAGTTGTCGGCCACGGAACGACTCGGCCCCGCGATAGTGGGGGATGAAGGGCCGCTCCCAGGTCCCCGTCGCGTTGATCAAGCCTCGCGCCGCGAATACTCCCTGGTCGGTCTCGATCCGCAGGCGCTCTTCCCTCGGACACACCACTCGCGTGTGTACCGGGCGGTGGACGGGAAGTTCGAATTGCTTTTCGTACAGTTCGAAGTAGTGGGGGACCGCCACCGATGCAGGCACCTGTTCGGCGTCTGTACCGGTGGTTTCCGCGAAGGACATTCCCGGGAGGTCATGGACGCCGTTGACGGTGCTCAGTGTCAGGCTCGGCCAACGGAACTGCCACGCCCCGCCCGGACCGGACGCATGATCGAGCACCACGAACCCCGATTCGGGCTCGATTCCGAACTTGCGCAGGTAGTAGGCGGCGGAGAGTCCGGCCTGTCCGGCGCCGATCACCACCACGTCAACCGGGTGTGGTTGCTGTGCGGCAAGGTCGTCTGTACTCATCGGTAATCTAACCTCCTGATGTACAGAACTTAGCTGCAGAGAAGTATGCGGACGGTATCGGCGCCTCGGAACATCCCTGTGTCGAGCCTTCCAGAAACGAAAGTGAGCGGACATGATCGGGTTCTCCCGTGACGGCAACGTCGTGACCATCGAGTTGCAGCGTCACGAGCGTCGTAATGCGCTCAGCGCGGAACTCTGCATCGCAATACGGGACGCGATGAACGCGGCGGTAGCCGAGCACGCGCATGTCGTCGTCATCACCGGTGAGGGATCGGCGTTCTGTGCAGGCGCGGACCTTTCCGGCGACGTCTACATGGAGGGCTTCACCGATCGCCTGTTCGAGATGCTTCGCTCTATCGACACGGCGCCCATCCCCGTCATCGCTGCCGTCAACGGTCCGGCTATAGGCGCGGGCACGCAACTGGCCATCGCGTCGGATCTTCGCGTCGTGGCGCCGAGCGCTCGCTTCGGAATCCCGGCCGCCACCCTCGGTGTCTCGGTGGACAAGTGGACGATGCGTCGGCTCGCGTCGCTGGTCGGCGGCGGTCCCGCGCGCACCATTTTGCTCGGCATCGAACAGATCGGCGCCGAAGAAGCCTTCACTCGCGGCCTCGCCAACAAAATCGGAACCCTCGACGACGCTCAGGAATGGGCACACCGCATCGCGAATCTCGCACCGCTGTCGTTGCGGCACATGAAGATGGTTCTCAACGACGACGGCACCATGGAGGAGCAGTCTCCCGAGCAGCTCGACGCGCTTCACGCCGCCTGGCTCAGCGAGGACGTCCAGGAAGCCCGCGCTGCCCGCATCGAGAACCGCCCTCCCGTATTCAAGGGTAAGTAAAGCTGGTTGCAGGGAAAACAGGCGCCGGGCACGCAGGGCAGATAGTGGCTACGCTCGTCTGAATGAAGAAGACGACGGTTCTCGGAGTTGCTGCTGTTGCCGCGGCGACGGGGTGGGTGGCGCGAGCCGCATGGGGCATCCCGACGCAGATCGGGGCCTCGCGAAGCACGGTGCAACCGTATGCGGCGATGTCCCCGCGATACCGGGACCGCCAGTTCCACAACTCGGAGCCCAGCAGCACACTGGTTCCGGGCACCGATGTCGGAATGTTCAAGTCGATGGCTACGAGAGGGTCGACGGGTCGGCCGCGTCGGCCGATTCCGTTGGCCACTCCGCTGGCACCGGCGGCAGCCGGCGACGCGGCGGTGACGTGGTACGGCCATTCGAGCGTTCTCGTCGAGGTCGACGGCTACCGCGTTCTCGCCGATCCGGTGTGGAGTGAACGCGTATCACCCTCGGCCACAGTAGGTCCCGCGCGCATGCACCCCACTCCGGTGGCTTTGACCGAACTGCCTGCAGTGGATGCGATAGTCATCTCTCACGATCACTACGACCATCTCGACATGGCTACGGTCAAGACCCTGACTCGTACACAGACGGCTCCGTTCGTCGTGCCGATCGGTATCGGGGCTCACTTGCGGCACTGGAAGGTGCCCGAGGACCGGATCGTGGAATTGGACTGGGACGAGTCGACAAAAATCGACGACCTGGTCCTCACGTGCACGGAGGCTCGTCACTTCTCCGGTCGTGGCCTCGTCCGGAACACGACGCAGTGGGCGTCGTGGGTATTCGCCGGGCCGAAGCACCGGGTCTTCTTCGGTGGTGACAGCGGATACACATCGCGTTTCGAACAGCTGGGTGAAACCTATGGGCCTTTCGATCTGACGCTTCTCCCCGTCGGTGCGTACGACGTGCGCTGGCCGGACATCCACATGAATCCGGAAGAGGCAGTGCAGACGCACATCGACCTCAACAAGGGCGACGGGTCGCGCGGTGTCTTCGTCCCGATTCACTGGGCGACGTTCAACCTCGCGTTTCACTCGTGGTCGGAGCCGATCATTCGCCTCGACGAGTCGGCTGCAGATGCGGGCACAACAGTGTCGGTCCCGATGCCGGGCGGCAGGATCGACGCGTTGTCACCGACACCGCCGTCGAAGTGGTGGATACCGCTGGGCTGAGCGGCGAAGTGTCGCGGACGTGGTTGCCTGTCGAGTCGCACCCTGATTAGTTGCTCCGGGTGCGTAATCTTTGACCATGGCTCACGAGCACACCAGTTCAGAAGAGACAGCAGTGGCGGTAGCGCCTGAGCGATTGCCGGACGACGTCGACGTCGCCCGCGGTCTGACCGCCGATCAGGTTGCAGCAAGGATCGCGTCGGGACAAACCAACGATGTACCGGACCGGGCGTCCCGCTCGGTCAAGGACATCATTCGCGGCAACGTCTTCACTCGCATCAACGCGATCCTGACCGTGTTGTTGGTGATCGTGCTCGCGACGGGTTCGATCATCGACGGCATGTTCGGACTGCTGATCATCGCGAACAGCGGTATCGGCATCATCCAGGAGATCCGCGCCAAGCGCACGCTCGACGCTCTGGCCATCGTGAGTCAGGCCAAGCCCATGGTCAGGCGTGACGGCGTCGCCGTGGCGATGGCGCCCAAAGATGTTGTGCTCGACGATATTATCGAACTCGGATCCGGTGACCAGATAGTCGTCGACGGTGAGGTGGTCAGTTCGGCTGCACTCGAGGTCGACGAATCGCTGCTCACCGGTGAGGCCGATCCGGTTCACAAGGCGAGTGGCCAGCAAGTGTTGTCGGGCAGTTTTGTTGCCGCGGGCAGCGGTGCATACCGCGCCACCAAGGTCGGCGGCGATGCATACGCGGCCAAGCTGGCCGAAGAGGCGAGCAAGTTCACCCTCGTGCATTCCGAACTGCGCAGCGGCATCGACAAGATCCTGAAGTTCATCACCTACCTGATGATTCCGGCGGGTGCGCTGATCATCTTCAATCAGCTCTTCACGATCGGCCTGCCGATCCGACCGGCACTCAACGGCATGGTGGCAGCTCTGGTTCCGATGGTTCCCGAAGGCCTTGTGCTCATGACGTCCATTGCATTTGCGGTCGGTGTGATCCGGTTGGGCAAGCGCCAGTGCCTCGTTCAGGAGTTGCCGGCGATCGAGGGTCTGGCTCGTGTCGACGTGGTGTGCGCGGACAAGACCGGAACGCTGACCGAGAACGGTATGCGGCTGTCCGAGGTCGACGTCGCACCGGGTGGATCGGGGGAGACTGCGGTCAAGTCCGCGTTGAGCGCGATGGCCGCGTCCGACCCTCGCCCCAACGCGAGTGTCCTGGCGATTCGCGAGTCTCTCTCCGACGACTCCGGGTGGGGCGAAGCGACAGCGGTGGCGCCGTTCTCCTCGGCGAAGAAGTGGAGCGGCCAGTCGTACGGCAGTCACGGCAACTGGGTACTCGGTGCCCCGGACGTGCTGCTCGATCCCGACTCGGAAATGGCCCGCAAGGCCGAGGAAGTGGGTTCGAGCGGACTTCGTGTCCTCATGCTCGGCAGCAGCGACCTCCCCGTCGACGACGCCGACGCCCCTGGCACCGTCACCCCCGAAGCTCTGGTCGTGCTCGAGCAGAAAGTGCGCCCGGACGCCCAGGAGACGTTGGAGTACTTCGCCAGCCAGAAGGTCGCGGTCAAGGTCATTTCCGGCGACAACGCGGTTTCCGTCGGCGCCGTTGCCGGATCCCTCGGACTCGAAGGCGGCGACCGTCCCATCGACGCGCGAGAGCTGCCGAGCGATCAGGAAAAGCTGGCGGACACTCTCGACGGAGCAACGACGTTCGGTCGAGTGCGACCGGATCAGAAGCGGGAAATGGTCGCGGCCTTGCAGTCTCGCGGACATACCGTCGCGATGACCGGTGACGGCGTCAACGACGTGCTCGCCCTCAAGGACGCCGACATCGGAGTCTCGATGGGTTCGGGCAGCCCGGCTACCCGAGCCGTGGCCCAGATCGTGCTGCTGGACAACAAGTTCGCGACGCTCCCGTACGTCGTCGCGGAAGGCCGCCGAGTGATCGGCAACATCGAGCGTGTGTCGAATCTGTTCCTGACCAAGACCGTCTACTCGGTGGTGCTTGCGTTCCTGATCGGCATCACCGGCGTCCTGTCCCAGGTCTTCGACTTCGAACCGCTGCCGTACCCGTTCCTGCCCCGCCACGTCACGATCGCAGCGTGGTTCACGATCGGTATCCCGGCCTTCATCTTGTCTCTGGCACCCAACAACGAGCGCGCGCGAACCGGTTTCGTCTCGCGCGTGATGCGTCTGGCGTTGCCGTCGGGCCTGATCATCGGCATCACCACGTTCATCTCCTACGTATTGGCTTACCAAGGCCCGGACCAGACGGAAACCCAGAAGATCCAGGCCGGAACCAGTGCGCTCATCACGTTGATCATGATCGCCGTGTGGGTTCTGGCCGTCGTGGCTCGGCCGTACGTCTGGTGGAAGCTCGTTCTGATCGGCGGGTCGGTGGCCGGATACCTCATCCTGTTCGCGCTGCCGTTCACCCGCGAGTTCTTCAAACTGGATCCGAGCAACGTCGCTGCGACGACGCTCGCGATCACCCTCGGCGCGATCGGCGTTGTACTCGTGGAACTCTCGTGGTGGATCAGCGCACGCCTGCACGGGGAGAAACGAAAGATGTTCGCGACACCCGACGACCTGCCCGGCGAGCATCACCATGCCCACAGTGAGTGAGTAGTTTCAGCGCCTGAACATCTGCACCCAGGCAATGCGATCGCCGCCGCGCTTCTTGGCTCGGTACATCGCATTGTCTGCGTGCTCGATCAGTTCGTTGACAGCCCGATCCGGTAAGTCCGTCTCGGGACTCAGATAGACACTGACGCCGGTACTGGCGGACACAGGATAGGGATCGGAGTCGGACGAAACCGCCGAATGTATCTCGGTGGCGACCTGCTCGATATCTCCTCGATCGACTCCGCGCAGGACGACGAACTCGTCTCCACCGATTCGAGCCACCACCGCATCGGGGCCGGCGGCAGCGATGAGGCGGTCGGCGACAGCGGTCAACGCGTCGTCGCCCGCGACGTGCCCGTGTGTGTCGTTGAGGTTTTTGAACGAGTCGACGTCGATGAGTAGTGCGATCAGAGCCTGCGTTCGATCACTGCGCAGCAGATGCTGTGCCTCGTCCTGGAGTCCGCGGCGATTGAGTGTCGCGGTGAGGTAGTCCCGGTGGGCGTTGCGTGCGTCGTCGGTCAGGCGCAGCCAGACGATCTGCAGAATCCATGCGGTGGAGAAAACCACACCGGCAACCATCAGATAGAGATTCACGACCACCCAGTCGTCGTTGACCGGCTCGGACATCGCCATGGCAGCGAGCGTCGTGCAGACAGCAAGAGCCCAACCGATGTGGCTGATGGCAACGCGAGGGCTGTGAACTATCGCCGCATAGAAGCCGATCATGATGAACAAGATGCAGCCGATGGTTCCGACGAAAGCGGTGCGCACGGCGAAGAAGAGAGTGACGGCGAGCCACAGGTCGGCCCAGACGACAAAGGCCACGGATTGTCGCCAAGTTGGCCACGATTCATTACGCGCCCAGCGGTAGCCCGCATAGGCGCCACTGATAGTTCCGAGGGCGAAGATCGACCGCGCCAGGGCGGTGTCGGAACCGAAGCGGCTCAACTGCATGGTCGCCGCGATCAGGGCGAAGAGAAAACACCACACCGCGACTAATTTGCGTCCGGGAACGGTCAGCCCGCGAGTGTCGAGGAATCGGGGGAGCCAGGTGTAATCGGTGCGATCCGACCACCACCGGGACAGCAGTTCACGCGTGGGGTAGGGGTCGCTCCCCGTCCCGCGCAGTCCTGCATTCAAACCGGGCACCTGTCGATGTCGATGGGTGGTCAATCAGCTATTGGCGGGTTAACGCTACCTCGAGTTGCGCACGGCTCGAACGCACGGACCTGCTTTCTGGCGCAGAGGCCGTCGACCTGTGAGAATCGAAGGGCGCGGAGGAACGATTCCGCCGAAGGATGTGCGTCAGCACCGGGAGAGGACACGGACATGGGTTTCTTGGACAACGTCAAGGGATTGGTCGAAAAGGGCCAGGAGCTCGCAGCGGAGAACTCCGACAAGGTTCACGACGCTATCGACAAGGTCGCCGACATCGCCGACGACAAGACCGGCAACAAGTACGGCGATCAGATCGACAAGGCAGCTGAGGCCGCCAAGAAGGCTGTTCCCGAAAAGCAGTAATACCGGATTCGGCATACCGTTTTTCGGTAGCACCGTTGCTCAGGGGCCCGTCACCGAAAAGGTTGCGGGCTTCTGTGCGTCCGCTGGGTGAACTCCCAGGGTCGGCGGGCAGAATGAACGCGTGAACTTCACCTGGATTCTGCTGGTCGTCATTGCCGCCATCGCAGTCACCGGGCTGTCCAATCGACGAAACCTGCAGGCTCCGCTGGTTTTGGTGACGGTAGGTTCGGTCGCATCCTTCATACCCGGTATGCCGCGGCCGGAACTCGATCCCCACGTCATTCTCGGTGTGGTCCTGCCGCCGCTTCTCTACTCGGCCGCTCTGAAATTCTCGGTGGCGACCTTCAAACGCAACTTGGCCCCGATCTTGCGCCTCGGCGTCGGAATGGTGTTGGTGACGGCGTTCGTGGTTGCCTTCTTCTCCGAATGGATGGTGCCCGAGTTCACGATCGGCGCCGCCCTGGTGCTCGGGGCCGTGATCGCGCCGACCGACGCCGTCAGCGCGGTGGCGGTCGGTCAGAAGCTCGGGCTCCCGAAACGGGTGATCGCCATCCTGACGGGCGAGGGGCTCGTCAACGACGCCACCGCGCTCACGCTCTTCACCGTCGCCGTCGCAGCAGTGACCGGAACGCGAATTGCCACCGATTCGCCCCTGTTGTTCTTCGCGTACGAAGTGATCGGCGGCGTTGTCGTCGGCTTGGTGCTCGCGTTTGTCGTCAAGTTCGTTCGTGCCCGCATGTACGACTCTCCACTGGAAACCGGCTTGGGGTTGGTGCTTCCGTTCGCTGCCTACCTGGCCGCCGAAGAACTACACGCGTCCGGTGTTCTGGCCGTTGTGGTCGCTGGTCTGGTGATCGGGCACTATTCGACGGACGCGTCGATCATGACGCGATTGCAGGAGCGCTCGGTGTGGTCGAGCCTGGACACTCTTCTCGAGATGTTCGTCTTCGCATACATGGGGCTCCAGCTGAGCTTTGTGATCGACGATGTTGTCGCCGACGGACTTCCGGTGCTTCACGTGTTCGCGTACGGTCTCGCAGTCCTGGCCGTTGTCATCGTGATTCGGCCGGTGTGGCTGTTCCTGAGCTACTCGCGTGTGCGATTCGGTGTAACCCTGCGCCGTGATCGCGAGAATCAACTGACGTGGAAACAGAATCTGGTGGTCTCGTGGGCGGGAATGCGCGGCGTCGTCACTCTTGCTGCTGCCGGCGGTATCCCGTTTGCACTCTCGTCAGGCGAGCCGTTCCCCGGACGCGGCGTCATCCAGGCGATCGCGTTCATCGTCGCGGTCGGGACATTGCTCATCCAGGGATCTACCTTGCCGTTCATGATCCGTCGCCTCGACGTCGCGGATCCTTACGAGCAGTTGCGCACGCAGGAACAGATGGAGTTGGCCCGCAACATTTCTCGCAAGGCGGGAGAGAAGGCGTTGGCAGACGCGGCCGCGCACCCTCCGCCGGGGATCGACGGGAAGGAACTGCAGGCGATCGTCGAACGCGTACGACGCTCGATGCAGGCGAGGCTTCAACTCCAGGAGGTCGACGAGGACGCCGATCGCGAAGCCGCCTTGTGGAATGCGGGAGCTCTGTTCGACAAGTTCCGGCATCAGTCACTGCGCTCGCAACGAGTTGCGCTGATCGCCGCACGTGACGACGGAGATCTCGACGACGAGGTATTGCGTACCGTATTGGAAGGACTCGACATCGAAGAGGCCGCAGCAGAGGAACGTGTCAGGCGTCGCCGAGCAGGTAGCGGTGCGGGCAAATAGAGGGGAACACTGCGTATGACTGTTCGGAGTTCGAGGGTTCGCGCAGTCTGGGGAGTCGTGGTGGCGAGCGCACTTCTCGTGAGCGTCGGCTGCGGATCGGATGCCTCGCCGGATGTCTCCGTCACCGACACCTCGACCACGACAACCCCGTCGGTCGAGAGCAGTGCGCAACGTGGCGTCGTGTTCGACAGTGAACCCTTCACCAGCACAGCCGAAGTGGCGCCGTCCGGAGCAAGCGCGGTGAAAATCCTGTACGGCTCCACCTCCGGTATCGACGGCCGAGAGACTCAGGTGTCGGGAACGGTGTTCACGCCGCCTGGAACTCCGCCGGAGGGCGGTTGGCCGATCGTCTCCATCGGCCATGGCACGACGGGTATTTCGGACGACTGCGCGCCGTCGGCCTCGCCGACCCTGTTCGGCACGATCGGCCTGGTCGCGCCGTTCCTCGACTCGGGATACGTGGTCGCTGTCTCCGACTTCGAGGGCCTCGGCACTCCGGACCCGCATCCTTACCTGCAACCGGACACCGCGGCGTTCAACGTCATCGACGCGGTTCGAGCGGCGCGCAACGTCGTTCCGGACACCTCGACTCGTTGGGCAACTCTGGGGCTGTCCCAAGGCGGGCAGGCATCCTGGGCGGCAGCCGAGGAAGCCGACACCTACGGCGACGGACTCGAATTCGTCGGTGCAGCAAACCTGTCCCCGGCAGCGGACATCTCGCCGATCATCTCGAGTGATTCCGAGGTGAATCTGTCACTGCCTCAGCAACTGCTGCTGCCCTATGTACTCGAAGGGCTGTCCCTCACCCATCCGGACCTCGAACGAACCGACTACGTGCGCGGCGCATTCGAGCAGAACTACGACCTGCTCACCTCGTGCCTGACCTCTCGGGCGACGGAGAAGTTGGGTCTGGTCGGAAAGGTGACGCCCGCCGACACGCGGCCGGCTACCGCCGAGGATGCGGACCGAATTCACGCGTGGCTCAGCGATGTTGCTCTTCCCCGTCAACGCGCGAGCGGTCCGATGTACGTAGTCGTCGGTACCAATGACAACCTGATCCGTCCGGAATGGACCGAGGCGGCAGTCGAACGCGCCTGCGCCGGCGGTGACGTCATCGAATTCCAGGCGCGACCGGGTGAAGGTCATGCGGACGGCGCCGCTGTGCCGGGAGCTGTCGCGTGGGTGAAGGATCGATTTGCAGGTGTTCCGGCACCGAATACCTGCGGGTCGTGAATCGATGACGGCGTCGGCACGAATCCGCGCTCTTGCCCTGGCATTGCCGGAGGCGACCGAGCGGGTCAGCCACGGTGAAGCGTCGTGGTTCGTGCGCAAGGCGCCGCAGTTCGTCACCATGGCAGATCACCACCACGACGATCGCGTCGCGATCTGGGCCGCGGCCCCACCTGGGGCGCAGGCAGATTGGGTCAGTCGTGATCCGTCGAGGTTCTTCGTCCCTCCGTACGTGGGTGGCCGGGGATGGATCGGCGTGTACCTCGACGTTCCGAGTGCCGACGAGACCGAGGACGAGAAATTCTGGAACGACGTAGCCGACGTCGTCGAAGATGCGTACCGCACGGTGGCTCCGAAAACACTGATACGGAAACTGGACGAGGACTCGCGGTGAGTCCGGCCGTGGTCGCGCTTCTCAGCGTGCTGATTCTCGCAGTGGCCGGGGCGCTGACGGCTGTGTGGATGCGCACCAGACGTGAGGTGACCACCCCCACCGAACGTGCAGTCCATGCCGCTCTCCATACGGCTTCGCTTGCCGCGCGGCCACTTCGGCGTGGACTCGACGAGAATTCGGCCGCCGAGGCGGCGCCTCACCTACGTGAGCTGACCGGCGGCTCCGGTCTGGGCCTGGCAGACGCGTCGGGAAACCTGTTGGCGTGGGACGGCCGTCACGAAGCGTTGTCCGAACAATTCCACGACGCCGCCATTCGTGCGATCGAAGGCGAACGCCGGGTACTCGTCACGCACTCGGACCTGGTGCGCGGACCGAGCGATCACCATGTGCGAGCGCTGATCGCTCAGCCCCTGCTGATCGAGGACATCGGCGTGGTCGGCGTACTGGGAATCGTCACCAGCGAAGACCCGTGGCCGGGAATGCTCGGAGCGGTCACCGAGGTGGCACGATATGCCTGCAGTCAGATCGAACTCGCCGACCTCGACGCGTCCAGAGCCCTGTTGGATCGAGCCGAAGTGCGTGCCCTGCGCGCACAGATCAGTCCCCATTTCATCTACAACGCGCTCAACACGGTCGCATCGTTTGTTCGAACCGATCCGGCGCGGGCCAGAGAACTGATCCTCGAGTTCGCGGACTTCACGCGGTACTCGTTCCGATCTGCGGGTGAGTTCACCCTGCTTGCCGACGAGCTGCGCAACATCGATCGTTACCTGACCCTCGAACGCGCGCGATTCGGGGAGGCTCTGAACGTCCGCCTTCAGATAGCACCCGAAGTGCTCAACGTGGTTCTTCCTTTCCTGGCCCTCCAGCCGCTGGTCGAGAACGCGGTTCGTCACGGCATTTCGAGTAAGCCGGAGGGCGGGACCGTGAGCATCGTGGCTGCGGACGAGGGACCGGACTGCATCATCAGCGTCGAGGACGACGGTGTGGGGATGGACCCTGAACTACTGCGTTCCGGCTCACTTGACGCCATCGAGTCGGGATCGGGACGACCCAGCGCACGCGAAGCTGCTCACGTCGGTTTGGCCAACGTCGACGACAGACTTCGTGCCGCGTTCGGCAACGACTACGGACTCGTGGTGGAGACAGCGCCGGGTGCCGGTACGAAGGTCAGCATGCGTGTTCCCAAGTTCAAGCAGGGTATTCACGTCTGATTCTCGCCTTCGATGATCAGGCTGAAACCGTCGTGGGAACATGGACCTGTTGTGAACGAGACTGACACTGATGCCCAGCTGACCGTCCTTGCCGTCGACGACGAGAAACCAGCCCTCGACGAGCTGGCCTTCTTGCTGCGCGCCGAGGACTCGGTGGCGCACGTTCACACGGCATCGGATGCGACGACAGCGTTGCGGATCCTGCGCGGTGGAAGCATCGACGCGGTGTTTCTCGACATCAACATGCCCGGACTCGACGGTCTCGAACTGGCCGGCATCCTCTCCAATTTCGCGACGCCACCGCCCGTGGTGTTCGTGACAGCGCACGACGATCGAGCGGTTGACGCATTCGATCTCGGCGCCGTCGACTACCTACTCAAACCGCTCCGGGAGGAGCGTCTCGCTCAGGCCGTTCAGCGGATCGTGGGGCTGGCCGGGCGCACCAAGAGTGAGAGCAAACCCGAAGCTGCGCCCACGGACGAGGTGATCCCGGTGGAACTGGGCGGTGTCACGACGCTCGTTCAGCGTTCCTCGGTGGAGTGGGTGGAAGCCGACGGGGACTACGCGCGTTTGCACACCGCCGGGAAGTCGCACCTGGTGCGCATCCCGATCTCGACGCTCGAATCACGCTGGGCCGACGCGGGCTTCTTGCGTGTGCACCGCTCCTACCTGGTGTCGCTGGCGCTGGTCACCGGCATCCGAACAGTAGGCAGTGGATTGGTGGTCTGTCTGCGCCCGCACGGTGACAAGCCTCCCGTCGAGCTTCCGGTCAGTCGCAGACACACCCGTGAACTCAAGGATCGACTGGTTCGTGCGCCCAAGCAGAGTTGGTTGTCGCGGTGACGTCGCAGTCCGATCCTCCGCAGCGTGAGCGCGTTGTGTTGGCGCAACGTAGTGGCGCACGGATCGTGCGAACACGGGTGGAGGTGCAGGAACAGACCGAAGTCGGTGACGCCATGATCCGCGGTCTCGTTCGCGCGCAGTTGGGACTGGCGATTCGCCTTGCCGTCGTCGCAGCCGGGCTCCTGTGTGCGGTGCCGCTGCTGACGCACCTCTTCCCGACGCTCTCGGAGGTCGCGGTCCTTGGCATCCGGTTGCCGTGGCTCGTGATGGGCGGCGCCGTGTATCCCTTGCTGTTGACGACCGGTTGGGTGTTCGTGCGTCGTGCGGAGCGAAACGAGCAGGACTTCAACGACATCGTGGACGACTGAGCGCGGCACTGTGGGAGGACAACCTATCCCGGTGTTGACGGTGCTCGGCATCGTGGCAGCAGCTGTCGCGACGGTGGCTATCGGAATCTACGGCGTTCGGCTCGCTCGTACCACCTCGGACTTTCTCGTCGCGTCCAGAACCGTCAGTGCGCGGTGGAATGCGACGGCCATCTCCGGCGAGTACCTCTCTGCTGCTTCGTTTCTCGGTGTTGCGGGGCTGGTCGCCAAGTACGGCGCCGACGCACTCTGGTATCCCATCGGCTTCACCGCCGGATACCTCGCCCTGCTGCTGTTCGTCGCAGCGCCGCTTCGGCGTTCCGGTGCGTATACCGTCCCCGATTTCGCCGAGTTCCGTCTCGGCTCACCGCGATTGCGCAAGCTCGCGATGCTCGTGGTCGCGATGGTGTGCATCCTGTATTTGATTCCACAGTTCCAAGGCGCGGGACTGACGCTCAATATCTTGCTCGGGGTTCCCAGTTGGATCGGCGGCGTAGCGGTCGGGGTCATCGTCATCGCCAACGTCGTCGGCGGCGGGATGCGCTCGATCACCTTCGTTCAGGCCTTCCAGTACTGGCTGAAACTGACTGCCGTCGCGATTCCCGCTGTGGCACTGACCTTCTACTTCTTCGGCGATCACCACGACGTCGGCGCGTCGATGCCGCCGACGGTCACCACTGCGACGACCGTCGACATCACCACCGACGTCGTCGTCCAGGTGTCCGAGCCGGTGACGGTCAGCGGCGGCACAGTCGACGGGCGAGCGGTCGAAGGCACGATGACCCTGGGGCCGGGGGAGCACACTCTCGGTGAAGGCATGTCCATGGTCCTCGACGCGGGAGCCGCCGTCCCTGTCGTCGCCGGAGCGCCCGCGCAGAACTCTGACTGGATCACCCCGGGTTGGGGTTTCGGTGGGCCGCACCCGATGTACCAGGTGTACTCGCTGATGCTCGCGACCTTCCTCGGAACGCTCGGCCTTCCTCATGTTCTCGTCCGGTTCTACACCAACCCCGACGGCCGGGCAGCCCGTCTGACGTCGCTCGCCGTTGTCGGTCTGGTCAGCGTGTTCTACCTGTTTCCGACACTCCTCGGTGTTTTCGCTCGACTGTACGTCCCGCAACTTCTGATCACCGGCACCTCTGACGCGGCGGTGCTGCTGTTGCCGGGCTCGGTGTTCTCGGGGTGGGGCGGACAACTGCTGGCAGCCCTCGTGGCGTCCGGTGCCATCGCCGCTTTCCTGTCGACGTCGTCCGGATTGCTCGTCAGCATCGCCGGCGTCGTCAGTACCGATGTTCTCCGTGGTCGAGTTCGAGACTTCCGTATTGCAGCGCTACTGGCCGGGGTCGTTCCTCTCGTGCTGTCGCTGGCGGTGGTGTCGGTCGACCTCTCGAGAACCGTCGGTTTGGTGTTCGCAGTCGCTGCGTCGACGCTCTGCCCACTGCTCGTATTGGGTATCTGGTGGCGCGGTCTGACTGCCGTCGGCGCGGGGGCGGGGATGGTTGTCGGTGGATGTGTTGCGGGCACTGCCGCTACTGTCGCCGTCCTGGGTGGTTTGTCGGAGGACGTCCTCGGTGGCTGGCCGGCAGCCATTTTCGCGTTCCCGGCCGCGGTGAGCGTGCCGCTGGCGTTCCTCACGATGATCGTCGTGAGCAAGGTGTCGTCGAAGCAGATACCGGCAGATATTGCGCGAATCTTCACGCGGATGCACGCCCCGGAACGGCTCGGAATGGGCTCCGATCGCGAAGACGATCTCCGCCAACCCTGACTTTCACCGCCCGAACCCTCTGCCGTTGGTCGCGCCTGCCTGACCGTTCGGCGCAGCGCGCGACTGCTCACCGTGTGACTGACGCCACAGCGTCTTCATGTGACTCCGATCTCACTAACGTCTGTGCGTAGTTCACTTCACACGCGAGGCGAGGAGCCGGCAGTGTCCACAGCAGAAATCAGTGAGGGGTCGCCGCAAGAGCGACGCACCCCGGATGCCCAGGCATTCATAGACATGCAAGCGAGTCCCGAATTCCAGGAACTCCGAACGCGTCTGCGCAAGTTCGTTTTCCCCATCACTGCATTCTTCCTGCTCTGGTATGCGGTGTACGTCGTCCTGGCTACCTATGCCCACGACTTCATGGCCACCAAGGTCCTCGGCAACATCAATCTCGGCATCATCCTCGGCCTCGGGCAATTCGTCACGACCTTCGCCATCACCGCGTGGTACGTGAAGTTCGCCGGTCGTGAGCTCGATCCCCGCTCCGCCGCCATCCGTGAAGAACTGGAAGGTCCCGCACAGTGATCACCACACTCGCCGCGTCCGGAACGGACGTAGGAAACCCAGCCTTCAACATCGCGATCTTCCTCGCTTTCGTCGTCGTGACCATGACGCTGGTGATCCGCGCCAGCCGGACCACCAAGAAGGCGTCCGACTTCTACACCGGCGGTGGGCAGTTCACCGGCCCGCAGAACGGGTTCGCCATCGCCGGTGACTACCTCTCGGCGGCATCGTTCCTCGGTATCGCAGGTGCGATCGCCGTGTACGGCTACGACGGATTCCTGTACTCCATCGGATTCCTTGTCGCCTGGTTGGTTGCACTGCTCCTGGTCGCCGAATTGCTCAGGAACACGGGCAGATTCACGATGGCCGACGTCCTGAGCTTCCGGCTCAAGCAGCGTCCGGTGCGCATGGCGGCGGCCCTGTCCACTCTGGCGGTTTCCCTCTTCTACCTTCTTGCCCAGATGGCCGGCGCCGGTGGACTTGTCGCCCTGTTGCTCAACATCGACGGCAAGGTGGGACAGTCGATCGTCGTCGCGATCGTGGGTGTGCTGATGATCGTGTACGTCTTGGTCGGCGGCATGAAGGGCACCACCTACGTACAGATGGTCAAGGCAGTTCTGCTGGTTGCCGGAGCCGGAATCATGTTCGTACTCGTTCTGTGGGCAGTGCGCGGCAACTTCTCTCAGTTGCTCGCCAATGCGCAGGACATGGTCAACAGTTCCACCACCAAGGGTGTGCAGGGACGCGACATCCTCGGCCCCGGTGCCAAGTACGGTCTTTCCGGAATGACGAAGCTCGACTTCATCTCTCTCGGAATCGCTTTGGTGCTCGGCACGGCGGGCCTGCCGCACGTGCTGATGCGCTTCTACACGGTGCCCACTGCCAAGGAAGCTCGCCGCTCGGTGACCTGGGCGATCGCGCTGATCGGTGCCTTCTACCTGTTCACACTGGTTCTCGGCTACGGCGCGGCCAGCATGGTCGGACCGGACAAGATCTTGGCAGCGCCTGGTAAGGAGAACGCGGCCGCTCCGCTTCTCGCCTTCGAGCTCGGTGGCACCATCTTCCTCGGCATCATCTCCGCGGTGGCGTTCGCGACCATCCTCGCCGTCGTTGCCGGTCTCGCGATCACTGCTTCGGCGTCGTTCGCTCACGACATCTACGCCAGTGTCATCAAGCGCGGCAACGCAACCGAGGAGCAGCAGGTTCGAGTTTCTCGAATCACCGTCGTGGTCATCGGACTCGTCTCCATCGTTCTCGGCATCATGGCGATGGGGCAGAACATCGCCTTCCTGGTGGCTCTCGCCTTCGCGGTGGCGGCCTCGGCGAACCTGCCCACCCTGCTCTACTCGTTGTTCTGGAAGAAGTTCAACACCACCGGTGCGCTCTTCAGCATCTACGGCGGTTTGATCAGCTGCTTGACGCTGATCGTGTTCTCCCCGGCGGTGTCGGGTAAGCCGTCGTCGATGTTCCCGAACTCCGACTTCGCCTGGTTCCCGCTCTCGAACCCCGGCATCGTCTCGATTCCGCTGGCATTCGTCCTCGGCATCGTCGGTACGTACATCGGACGTAACAAGATCGAAGATCCGGCAAAGCAGGCGGAGATGGAAGTTCGCTCCCTCACCGGCGTCGGCGTCGAAAAGGCTGTCAGCCACTAAGAGGGGCAAAGCCCCGTGCGTCTTTCTGGTACCTCTGGTTACGGAAAAGGCGCACGGGGCTTATTGTTCTGCCATGGCAAAGCTCACAGTGAAAATCGACGTTCCGCTTCCTCCTCAGGAAGTGTGGGACAAGGCGTCCGATCTCAGTGGATACGAAAACTGGCTCGTGGTTCACGACGGATGGCGCAGTGAACTTCCCGAACAACTGGGTGTCGGCACCGAGATCAGCTCGGTCGTGACCGTGAAGGGCCTGCGCAACCGCGTTCGGTGGACCATCAAGAAGTACGACGTTCCGAAGGCGATCTCGCTCAAGGGAGACGGCAAGGGCGGGGTCAAGCTCGGTCTCGAACTCGACGTGAAGGCAAAGGGCGACGGGTCGGAACTCGCGCTGACAGTCGAGTTGGGCGGCGCGCCGTTGTTCGGCCCGATCGGTTCGAGTGTGGCGCGGGCGCTCAAAGGCGATGTGGAGAAGTCGCTGGCCCAGTTTGTCCAGATCTACACCTAGTTGTGGAGATTTCCACATCGAGCTACTTCACCGCTAACGTGAGTTAGGATTCTTTTCGGCGGGATAAACCGGGCATCGGTTGGTTATTGATGCGGGTCCCGCCGGAAAGGATTCGATCAATGTCGTCTCGTCATGGGTACGGCGCACCACCTGCGTCCATGCCTCGATCCGTGCAGGTTCTGATCGGACTCTTGGCAGTAGTCGCAGTCGGTGGAACCGCAGCATTCGCCGTGACGTTCAAAAGCGTCAGCGACAAGGGAGAACTCGGTGCGAGTGCTGTCACAGCTGCGACGGCAACCAGCTGTGAGAACCCGGAAACCGTGACCGTGGCCGCCGATCCGTCGATCGCCTCGGGACTCGAAGCTGTCGCCGCTGCCATCCCCGCTACGGAACTCGGGTGCAGCTCGCTCAGTGTGACGCCGCAAGATCCCGTGCTCACCGTCGCGGCGATCGCCGACGGTTCGGCGCCCGCATTATGGATCCCTGATTCGAGCGAATGGTTGGACAAGGTTTCGGCTAGCGGGCAGGAGATTCGCCGGATCAGCAACTCGGTCGCGTCCACCCCTGTTGTCACTGTCTCGGCGCCGGGTAGCGAGGCACCCACCGCTTGGACGGATGTCCTCGGCGCTCCAGCACTGCACATCGGCGATCCCCTCACCAGTGCCGTCTCCAGCGCACCGATCGTGGCAGCCTTTGCCGAGGCCCAGTCGCGGGGCGGGGACCTCACGTCCATTTCGGCAGCCCTGGTCCCGGTGGCGCAAGCGCAGTACGGAAATCTGAAGGAAACCGGTTCGACCGGACGCATCCAAACCGTGGACGCGTCCGGCGGGACCGCGGTGACGACCGAGCAGACCTTCGAGGCTTATCTCGCCGCACATGCGGACAGTCGACTCACCGCGTCGGTACCGTCGTCCGGTTCGGTCTTCATGGACTACCCGATGGCAAGTGTGGGTGCAGACTCGTCGGCGGCGGACGACGCCGGCAAACTGCTGGCGGCAGCGCTGACATCGGACACCGGGCGCTCCGTACTTGCCGGCCTCGGGTTCCGCGGCGCGGATCAGGCCCCGCCGGTCGCCGGTGGAGTGGGAAAAGTTGGCTCGCTGGTGCCGTCCGATCCGACTGTGGTCACCAAAGCGCTTGCGCGGTACGAGATTCTGTCCAGGCCTTCCCGTGCACTGGCAGTTGTCGACGTCTCGGGGTCCATGGACTACATGCAGGACGGGGTCACTCGAATGGCCGCGACTGCACAGGCTGGTGACATTGCGATCCGAATGTTTCCCGCCAACGCACAATTGGGTCTCTGGGCATTCTCCGTAGACCTCGGCGAGGGCACGGACTACCGCGAACTCGCACCTGTCGCCCGTATGGATGCAACTGAAGGCGACACGGATCATCGGAGCAAACTGCTGTCTCGGATCGACAGCCTCTCTTCGATCGTCGGCGGCGGAACAGGTTTGTACGACAGCGTTCTCGCCGCGTATCGGTCCATGCAACAGACTTACGATCCGGCCTCGATCAATTCGGTGATTCTACTGACCGACGGTGCGAACGATGATCCGTCGAGTATCTCGCTGCAGGAACTTCTCGACACCCTGACTCGCGAGCAGGACCCGACGCGGCCGGTACCGATCATCACCATCGGTGTCACCGATGACGCCGATACCGATGTGCTCGAGCAGATTTCGGCTCTCACCGGCGGCAACAGCCACTTCGCTCCGACACCGGCAGACATCCCGAAGGTCTTCGTCGGCGCGATCAGTGGGCGCGCCGGCTGAACTACTCGAGGACTGGCGCGTCGGCGCTGTCCGTGATCCATTCGGTTGCGAGTCTCTCGAGGGTGCCGTCGGCGTAGAGCGCATCCACGGCGGCAGAGACGCACGCCGTCAGAGGACTGTTCTTCTCGAGCACGAACCCGAAGAATTCGGTGACCGCGTTGGGCCGCGGAAACTGACCCACGATGACCGACCCGGGCAGTTCGTTCTCGGTGATGTGAAATCCGGTCGGGATGTCGACGACCAATGCGTCGATCTCGCCCGCGGCCAGCGCAGCTTTCGCGTCGTCCGTGGTCGCGAACTCGCGTGGCGCAGTGGTCGGAACAATCGTGTCGGTGATCGCCGCGAGGCTGGTGGAACCGGTCTGAGCGCCCAAACGGTAGCCGGCCAGATCCGCAAGATTCTTTGCCTCAGCGGCTTTGCTCCCGCGCGAGGCGATCACCGACTGCGCCACTGCGTAATACGGCGAGCTGAAGTCGACGTTCTCGCGGCGATCCCCGGAAACCGTGAACTGATTGACGTCGAAGTCGAAATCCTTGGGGCCTGGTTTCAGTGCGTCGTTGAAGGCGACCGTGGTGAAGCGAACCTGATCGGCGTTGTACCCGAGCTTGTCGACGACGGCCCGGGCCACCGCTCCCTCGAAGCCCTTGCCGTTGGACGGAGTGTTGTCGACGAACCACGGCGCGTACGCCGGCGAATCGGTGGCGATGGTCAAGACACCGTCTTCGAGGGTGGTCCCGCTCTGGGGTCCGCACTTGTCCACGGCGGTGGTCGAGGGCAGTTTGGTGAATGCCTCGGGAACCGTGGTCGTGGTGTCCGCTGCCGCAGGTGCCTCCGGCTGCGACGAACACGAGCCCAACAAGATCGAGCAAGCGAAGATCGCGGTCACAGCAACAGCGCGTCGTGTCATAGGCACAAGGTCATCTTGCCTGTTTGTCCGGTACGGACGTGACGGGGGTCTCGTGTGAGCGGAGTTCACGCAGCTGAGCGTCGTAGTGCGAGGCGCTCCGACGGTGTCGTCCCACCCCATACTCCGTGTGGTTCAGCGGTGTCGAGTGCAAACGTCAGGCAGTCCCGAATGACCGGGCAGCGGAAGCACACCTGCTTTGCGGAATTTTCCCGTGCAGCCCGATTGCGTCCGCGTTCTTCACCCGGCGAATAGAACACGGCGGGGTCCACCGTCTTACAGGTGGCGAACATCCGCCAGTTGTTGTCGACCAACGGCTCCACGGAACTGCGAACTGTCATCGTGGTCTCCTCTCCCATCGAGAATCCAGTCTTGCCCGTGGCCTGGCGCAGCGGCAGGTTTCCGATCCACCAGATTTCTACTGCCAGATGCAGCACTATCCAGCACAATGAGGAAATGGCAACGACGGATCGGGGTCAGATCACGCTCGACGGCACAACGGTGTCCGTGACCAATCTGGGCAAGATCCTCTACCCCGAGAGCGGCACCACGAAGGCCGAAGTCATCGACTACTACACCCGTATCGCCGCAGTCATGCTTCCGCATGTCGTCGGTAGACCGGGCACTCGTAAGCGTTGGCCCAATGGCGTGGACGGTCAGTCCTTCTTCGAGAAGAACCTTGCGTCGTCTGCCCCGCAGTGGCTCACGCGTGCGTCGCTGCAACATTCTGATCGTGTCGTCACTTACCCGGTCTTCGATTCCGTTGCATCCCTGGCGTGGCTGGGGCAGCAGGCCGCACTCGAATTGCACGTTCCCCAATGGCGATTCGACGGTTCCGAGCGTGGTCCGGCGACACGACTGGTATTCGATCTCGACCCGGGCGAAGGCGTCGGATTGACCGAGTGCGCCGAGGTGGCGAGGTCGATTCGAGATCTGGTCGCAACTCTGGGGTGGACTGCCTATCCGGTAACCAGTGGTAGCAAGGGAATTCACCTCTACGTTCCACTGGATCGAGCCTTGGACGGCAGCGGTGCGTCGACTGTCGCCAAGCAGATCGCCACCGGACTCGAGAAGCTTCACCCGGATCTCGTCACCGCGACGATGGCTCGAAATGTGCGGGCAGGCAAGATTTTCGTGGACTGGAGTCAGAACAACGCAGCCAAGACAACCATTGCGCCGTACTCGATGCGCGGTCGCGATCAACCCTATGTTGCCGCGCCGCGCAGTTGGGACGAACTCGACGATCCGAAACTACGACATCTGTTGTTCGACGAGGTTCTGGAGCGCGTCGAATCCGATGGTGATCTGCTGGGCGATCTGGATCCGCCGGTCTCGGCGGCTGTAGCCGACACGTTGACGCACTATCGCAACAAGCGGTCGGCCGACCGGACGCCGGAGCCGATCCCTGCTGCGGTGACCAAGGAGACAGCGGGCAATACCTTTGTGATTCAGGAACATCACGCCAGACGATTGCATTACGACGTTCGCCTGGAGCGGGATGGTGTGCTCGTGTCCTGGGCTGTTCCGAAGGGCGTGCCGACCAGTGCCGGAGAGAATCGGTTGGCCGTGCACACCGAGGATCACCCGCTCGAGTACGCCACGTTCTCGGGCACGATCCCGAAGGGGGAGTACGGCGGCGGTTCGATGACGATCTGGGATTCCGGGACGTACGAGACCGAGAAGTGGCGTGAAGACGAGGTGATCGTGCGCCTCAGTGGGAAACGGGTGCAGGGACGCTTCGCGCTGATCCGGACGAAGGGTGACCAGTGGTTGATGCATCTGATGAAGGATCAGAACGCGAGTTTCGGAACGGAGTTTCCCAAGAATCTCGAGCCGATGCTTGCCACCGCTCGAACGCTCGAAGGTCTCGACTCGCAGGAGTGGGCTTTCGAAGGAAAGTGGGACGGGATCCGAGTGATTCTCGAATATCATTCGGGCACAATGTCACTTCGCAGTCGCGCGGGTAACGACAAGACCGGGGACTATCCCTCCCTTGCCGGGTTGGCCGAGGTGCTGGACGGTCATGACGTGGTTCTCGACGGTGAAGTGGTGGCGTACAACGACGCGGGGGTCACCGATTTCGGTCTTCTCCAGCGAGGTGGGGAGCCGGTGTTCCTGGCCTTCGATCTTCTGTACCTCGACGGAGTGTCTTTGCTGCGGAAATCCTACTCGGACCGGCGCACCGTGTTGAATGCGTTGGCGGGCAAGGTCGGTGAGCTCGAGGTACCTCCACAGATCGAGGGCACGGCGGAGAACGCGTTGGAGGTGAGTACCGATGCCGGATGGGAAGGGATTGTCGCCAAACGTCGTGCATCGGTCTACCTTCCGGGGCGGCGTGGGTCGAGTTGGATCAAGGTGAAGAACTGGCGCACTCAAGAGGTGGTGATCGGAGGGTGGCGCACCGGGCAGGGCAATCGAGCACAGGGGATCGGGGCGCTGCTCATGGGAATTCCGGGTGAGGATGGATTGACCTACGTTGGGCGCGTCGGTACCGGCTTCAGTGATCGCGACTTGGAGTCTTTACTTGCGACACTGGAACCGCTGCGTCAGAAGGAAAGTCCGTTCGGGGAGGAACTTCCAGCAGATGACCGCAAGGGTGCGGTGTGGGTGAGGCCGGAACTCGTCGGTGAGGTGCGGTTCATGGATTGGACGAAGACCGAGCGTCTGCGTCATCCGAGTTGGCGAGGTCTGCGGGAGGACAAGAAACCGGGCGACGTGGTGCGGGAAACAGTGCAATGACGGCCAACGCACCGACGAACGCGACTGCGGCACAGATTTGGATTCCGGTACTCATCGCCGAGGTGTAAGCCTGGTTCGCTGCGTCGGTCAAGGCACTCGCGGGGGGAGCGCCGGCATGGATCTGCGCCGGATCGGCTGTGGAAGTGCCGACTCCGGGTTCGAAGCGGGACCGGAAAACGGTGGCTACGACCGTCCCGATGACGGCGACGCCCAGAACTCCACCCAACTCTCGCACGACGCTGTTGATCGAACTGGCCATCGAAGCCTGCTGGGGCGCAACCGAAGACATCGACGTGGTTGTGGCCGGAGCCATGACCAACCCCATCCCCGCGCCGACCAGTGCCATGATCGCAG
Organism: Rhodococcus sp. OAS809; assembly: GCF_040546695.1. Taxonomy (NCBI): domain Bacteria; kingdom Bacillati; phylum Actinomycetota; class Actinomycetes; order Mycobacteriales; family Nocardiaceae; genus Rhodococcus; species Rhodococcus sp. OAS809. Next base: position 5,668,500 of record NZ_JBEPOI010000002.1, read on the forward strand.
CCAGGATTCCGAACGGTGCGTACCTATCTGCTGCGATCGACAGGACCAACAGTCCCGCGGACATGACTGCGAGACCGGTCGCGATCGAACTGCGCACGCCGAATCGGCCGACCATACGATCGCTGCTGGAGGCGACAGTCGCCATCACTATCGCAAACGGAACTGCACCGACGCCGGCGACCAATGGACCGTAACCACGAACTAATTGGAGGTATTGCGTGTACGTGAAGAGAACTCCGAAAAGGGCGAAGAATGTTACGGCCAAGATGGCATTGGAGGTGCTGAACACTCGACTGGTGAAGATGCGCACGTCGGTCATCGGCGCCGAGGCCCGCAGCTCCCACCAGACGAATCCGGCGAGAAGTGCTGTTGCGCTGACGATCTCCAGCACCGTGACGGGCGACGACCATCCGCGAAGGCTTGCCTGGGTGAGGGCATCCACGATCAAAGCCAGTCCGCCGGCGGACAGCAGGAGTCCGGGGATGTCGAACGAACCCTTCGTGATCCCTCTTGCCGGGGGCACAAGAAAAACCGTCGCGGCGATCACACCGGCGACCAGTGGGACGTTTATCCAGAAGACGCTTCCCCAACTGAAATGTTCGAGAAGTACGCCACCGGCCACGGGGCCGATCGCGATTCCCAGTCCGGCGGTTGCAGACCAGATTCCTATCGCCCGGCCTCTCTCGTGCGGGGCGAACATCGAGACGACAAGTGACAGCGTCGCCGGCATGACCAGTGCGGCGGCTGCCCCCATCACTGTTCTCCATCCGATCAGCTGCATTGACGTGTGAGAGAGGGCAGCGAAGGCTGACCCGAGGGCGAACAAGGTGAGGCCGGTCAGAAGTATCCGACGGTGACCGAATCTCGCGCCGAGTCCACCTGCCGTGATGAGCAAGGCGGCGAACGCCAATGTGTATGCGTTGGTGATCCATTGCAGGTCGACGGTGGTCGCCCGCAGTTCGCGGGCAAGGGTCGGGATAGCGGTGTTGAGGATGGTGTTGTCGATCGTGACTACGACGAGGGATGTGCAGAGGGCGCCCAGTGCTGCCCATCGTCGCCGGTCAGTGGGTTCGAGGGAATTCATCATGTCCTTACGAATGTAACCTTACGAATGTTTAGTGATGAGAACGGACCCCCTCGCCTTACATGTGTAAAGTTTGTCGGGTGAGTGATGTTTCCGAAGATGCCGATGAAACTGGGACGAGTGGTTCTCGGAGTACTCGCGCCCGAAATCCGAGAGGAAGCGGCGCACGGCTCCGCGGAGAGATCGTCGCCGCAGCGGCGACGCTCATCGCCCGCACCGGATCGGATCAGGCGGTGACGCTCCGATCGGTCGCTCGCGAAGTCGGGATATCCGCACCATCTATCTACGGACACTTTTCCGATCGCGATGCCATTGTCGAAGCGGTGGTCTCCGAATCGCTGGAGCAGTTGCATCTCGCCGTGGCCGGCGCCGTTTCCGCACACCCCGACCCGGTCGAGGGTCTGTATGCCGGGTGCTCGGCATACGTCGAGTTCGGCATTTCCGAGCCCGCTCGGTATCGGGTCTTGTTCGGGTGGTCCAGGCCGAAAGGTCAGTCACCACAATCGGATACGCGAGGACTGGCCGCCTTCAACACACTGGTGACCAACCTCGACGCGTGCGTCGCCGCTGGGAGGTCGGCCAGCACAGACACTTTTGTCGATGCGGTATCGATCTGGACTTCGCTGCACGGACAGGTGATGTTGCGGGCCGATCTCCCGGAATTCCCGTGGCCGTCGACCGACACCGTCGGTGAGATGGTGAGGAGCCTTGCGCGGCTTGTGAACTGACGCCTCAACCGTTTGCTGATCGGCAACCAGGCGAGGTCTGATCCAGCATCGTGAGATAGGCATCGAGCTGAGCTGCGCCGGCGAGAAGGTTGCGACTGCGTGTGGTCAGCCGGTCTTGCCAGGATTCGAGGAACGCTGACAATGCGTCTGCTCCGCCGGCCTCGCGCAGCGAATCGAGAAACTGAGCGACTTGCGACAGCCGATAGCCACCGCGCCGCAGCTGCCGTGCGATCTCGGCGTCGCGCACACACTCCGGACCGTATTCGCGATAACCCGTTGCTCGTTCGCGCTCGGGGCGCAGGATGCCGTGCTCTTCCCATGTGCGCAGTGTCGCCGGGTGAACGCCGAGACGGCGCGCCAGCTCACCCACCGTCAGCGCTGGACCGTGCACCAGTGCCGGTGCCATGGTGGACAGAGTCCCCAGCGCTGTGGCTACCTCGGTGCGAGTTTTTCGCTCGGCGAGCAGCGTCATGTGCGCACTGTCGATCAGGCGATAGGCGGACTCGGTGTCGCCCTGGTTGGTCGCCCGCATGATTTCCGTGGCCCGCTGGTGCCCGTGACCGCCGCGCAATGCGAGGAAAGTGCGCAGGGCTTGCGCGTGCACTGGGGTGTATCGCCGGTAGCCGTAAGTGCTGCGCTCGGTCGGAGGGAGGATGCCGGCATCGTCGTAGTTGCGGATCGCCTGTGCGGACAACCCGTGTTCACGGGCAAGGTCTATGGGCCGCACTGATCACCTCCGATTGAGGCTTTTCACGGTATACCCCACGTAATTGCCAGTGAAAGTTTCACTCGAATCTTCAACGATACTGTCGAAGGCAGTCCACCTTCGAAAGGGATGATCATGTCCACTGCCCCAGCGCTGAGTGAGTTCGGCCGCCAACTCGAAGACGCGGCAAGTCTTGGTCGTGCCGTCGACGAACTGCTCGCAGCGCGAACCGAGGTGCCGGCTCTGCTCGCTCTCGGCGAGCCGACTCATGGGATCAAGGCTTTTCCGTTGCTGCGCAACGAACTTCTCGGCCAACTGGTCGAACGAGGATATCGGTCGATCGTGCTCGAAACAGATGTCTTTGCGGCTTTGCTCGTGAACGACTACGTGAACGGGGGAGAGGCGGACATCGAGAAGGTGCTCGCCACAGGCTTCAGCCACGGATTCGGTGCGGTACCGGGTAACCGCGAACTCGTCGAATGGCTACGCGAGTACAACCACGGCCGCGCTCCGGCCGACCGAGTTCGCTTCTACGGCTTCGACGCTCCGGTGGAGTACTCCGGTGCACCGAGCCCACGTGGCGCGCTGTCTGCAGCAGGTGACTTCCTGCCCGCTGCGATGCGGCCGCACTCGTTCGACGGCATCGACCTTCTGCTCGGGCAGGACACCGACTGGACCAACCCGGCGGCGATGTTCGATCCGGCTGCGTCCGTCGGCAACTCCGATCATGCTCGCGCTCTGCGCATCATTGCGGACGACCTCGGCAGCGTCCTGCGGCGCGCCGCACCAGTGCTGCGACCCGACGACCCGGCCGGGTACGACCTGGCCCTTGCACATTCACGCACCGCTCTGGGGCTCTTGCGCTATCACTCCGCGATGGCGAGTTCCGCTCCTGATCGCATTGGAACACTGCTCAGTCTGCGTGCCGAGATGATGGCCGAGAACCTGCTGGCGGTCGTCGCCCAGGAGCAGCGACGCGGGCCTAGCCTGCTGTTCGCACACAATGCCCATCTCTTGCGAGTGCCGTCCGACATGCCGGTCAACGGCGACGTGGTCAGTTGGGGGAGCGCCGGCTCACTTGTCGGACTTGTCCTCGGGGAGCGTTACGTATTTTTGGCAACCGACGCCAACCCCGACAGTGATCCGGGCACTCTGCAGGGAGCGTTGGCCGATGCGACCGGTCGGCGTGCCCTGTTCTCGACTCCGGCCCTGCGAGCCGCGCTCGGCCCGTCGATCACCGCGGGAGAAGCGATCCTGCCAGGGCATCTGCCGCTGAAACCTTCGGAGTTGGACGGCGCCGACGCGGTCATCTTCGTCGCGGATACCGACGGGCAGCGTCATCAGTACTGGTAACAGCGTCAGGGGCAGAGCGCGTGCGAGAGTATCGCGACGGTGTCCGGCTGGTCCTTCGGCGTCGACGTCAGCGTCACAGTGAACGCGCGGTCCGGCGTCGCACCGGACAGTGTGTAGTACCCGTAGATCCCGCCACTGTGGCCGGTATAGGTGACGCCGCAGGGAAGTTCGGTGGCGCCGACGCCCATCCCGTACCCGAGTCCCTCGGCTTCGGTGGCGGCGACCTGAGGGGTGGTCATCTCAGCAAGCTGCTCGGCCGGCACCACCTGCCCGTCGAGTAGTGCACGCCAGAAGGTGTTCAGGTCTGTGCCCGTCGAGACCATCGCTCCGGCAGACCAGGGGATCGACGGTTCCGTGCGGGAAACGTCGGTCAGGCCACCGTCGAGATCCTGATAGCCCGTCAGGTGATCGCCCCTGATATCGCGCTCACCGGCCGCCGGGAGGTACGTGTCTTCCAGGTCCAGCGGGTCGAGTATCCGAGACTGAAGTTCGTCGGCGTAGCTGCGGCCGGTCACCGATTCGACGAGCATTCCGAGAACGATGTAGTTGGTGTTGGTGTAGACGAACGACGTTCCGGGGACGAATTGCGCCGGTTTGCCGAGGGCGATGGCGACCGCGGCGGACGGCGTCAGCGTTCGGTCCTCGTTTGCGGCAATCCATTCGTCGGCGCCGGGTTCTCCGGCGAACTCGGGTAGGCCGCTGCGATGTTGCAACAGTTGCCGCACGGTGATTGCGCTACCGTCTGTGCCACTGCCGTCCATGTCACTGCCGTGCAGTAGGTCCGGGAGGTACTGCTCGATGGGTGCGTCGAGGTCGACCTTGCCTTCGGCCACCAACTGCAGGACGAGTGAAGCGGTGAATGTCTTTGTCACACTTCCGATCCGGACCCGATCATTCTTGCCGATCGAATCGCCGTTGGTCCGATTGGGTACGCCGCTGGTCATGACAGCCGTCGTGGTGCCGTCGTCGAGTGTTGCGATCGACCCGACGACACCCGACCTGGTGAGTCCGTCGAGATCCGATTGAATCTCCACTGCGCGCTGGAGCGTCGAGCAACCGATCAGCGCCGTGGTGGCTCCGATGATGACCGCGGCGACAAGGAGGTATGAGCGCATGATTTCGAATCTAGGGATCCGCCGGCTCCGACGGATCCAGGAAATCCCCGATCATTCCCTGATCTTTGCCAGGCCGGGACGTAAGGCCTGTTTGTCGAAAACCGACAAATGGGATCAATGATTCCTGTCCGAACACCACGTCTACGCCGTTAACATCCGAACGAAGTGTTTGTTTTCACGTGTCTTACCAGTTCACGGCTATCGAGGTGCGCTGCCGCGCGCCGAAACGACTCCCACGAAGGACGGATGCATGAAGAAGTCGACACTCCGCACGGGAACGGTCGCGGCTTTGCTGACCGGAAGTGTCCTGTTGCTTTCCGCTGCCCCTGCCTCAGCCGACCCGGGAAGCCTCGGTAGCGGTGGCAGTAGCGGGAGTTCCGGAAGCGTGGGAAGCACGGGCAGCATCAGCAGCGGATCAGCCGCCCTTCCGATTCCGAGTCCGGCAGGGCTGATCGCGCTGGCAGCGGCGAGCACTCAGACCGGAAAGCCCTACCAGTGGGGCGGCGTCGGGCCGAACTCGTGGGACTGCTCCGGGCTGGTGCAATGGGCGTTTCGGCAGGCCGGCGTGAATCTGCCACGGACCAGCCAACAGCAGGCCAACGTCGGACAGCCGGTTCCCCGGTGGGCCCTCGCCCCCGGCGACGTCATCACCTTCTACCCCGGTGCGACGCACGTCGGCATCTACGCTGGGTTCGGAATGGTGTTCAACGCCTACGGAGTTGGTGTTCCGACCGGACTGACGCCCCTGGCGGATCTGCCGATCAACAACATCCGCAGGTTCTAGAACCTGCACAGAACCTTCACAAGTCCTCCCAGGTTCATCCACGAGGGCCGAATACAGTCAGTTCCATGAGTCAGCGAAGAGTGCTCGTGGTCGACGACGAGGTCAGCATCTGCGAGTCCATCGCGGCGAGGCTGCGTGCCGAGGGCTACGACGTCGAGCTGGCGTTCGACGGTCCCAGCGCGGTGGCCCGCTGCGAGCAGATGGACGCAGACCTGGTGGTACTCGACGTGATGATGCCGGGATTCGACGGACTCGAAGTCTGCCGCCGCATCCAGGCCGTGCGCCCGGTGCCTGTGCTGATGCTGACCGCTCGCGCCGATGAAACGGACATGCTGATCGGTCTCGGCGTCGGGGCCGACGACTATCTGAGCAAGCCGTTCAGCATGCGTGTGCTCGTCGCCCGGGTGCAGGCTCTGCTTCGGCGTGCGGATCGCGCGGAGCACGCTGCTCGCCCGGTGGCCGACCTCCTCGAGTTCGGTGACGTCGTGATCGACCTGACCGAACGTCGAGTGCGCCGTGATGCGCAAGAAGTTCACCTGACTCGCACCGAATTCGATCTCATCGCCTATCTGGCGGAGCGGCCGCGAGCCGCGATCCCGCGGGAGTCGCTGCTCGAGGAGATCTGGGGCTGGGGTGAGGGAGCGGGCAGTCGGACCGTCGACAGCCACGTCAAGGCGCTGCGACGCAAGCTCGGACCTTCCGTGATCCGGACCGTTCACGGGGTCGGGTACGCCTGGGACGTGCCGCGATGAGCGTCGTCGACCGTCTTTTTGCACGGTGGCCGCGGCCGCTGGACCCGATGCGGTCCTTCAAGGTGAAGGTCGGCCTCCTGGTTGTCGCAGCACTGGTGTTCGCCGCGGGTGGTTTCTGGCTGACGTCGCAACAACCGTTTCGTTTTGCTCTACTGACGGCGTTGGTTGTCGCTCTAGGCGTTACTCAGGTGCTCGCACACGGGATGACGTCACCGCTTCGCGAGATGACGGCCGCGGCGAAGGCGATGGCGCGCGGCGACTATTCGCGGCGAGTACGAGCGACTTCCAGAGACGAAGTAGGCGAACTCGCCCATGCGTTCAATCGGATGGCCGAGGACCTCGGGGCCGACGACCGGTACCGCCGCGAGTTGATCGGCAACGTCTCCCACGAACTGCGCACGCCCATCACCGCTTTGCAAGCCATGCTCGAGAACGTCGTCGACGGTGTCGAAGAACCGGATCCGGCGATGATGAAATCGGCGCTGCGGCAAACGGAACGACTGGGCGCGCTGGTAGCCGACCTTCTCGATCTCTCGAAACTCGAGGGTGGCGCAATGCCGTTGAAACGCCGCCGTTTCGAGGTCGAGCCGTTCTTACGCGAGCTGTCGAGTGTGAGTGCGGGCGACATCGAGATAGACGTCAAGCCTCCACAATTGTCCGTGGTCGCCGATCCGGATCGCCTCCACCAGGTGGTGACCAACCTGGTGGACAATGCGGTTCAGCACGGGAACGTCGACACCAAAGTTGTCATCCGAGTACGTACCGGCAGCGCGGGGGAGTTGGTGCTCGACGTCCACGACGACGGCCCCGGCATCGAACCACAGGCCCGTGAGCGAGTGTTCGACCGCTTCATCCGCGGCGGCTCGACCGACGGAGGCACCGGACTCGGCCTCGCGATCGCGAAGTGGGCGGTCGAATTACATGACGGCAGGATTGCCGTCGTCGATGCCCCGTCGGGTTGTTGCATTCGAGTAGTGCTGCCGCAGAACTGAATCAAAGTCCCTGACGAGATCGAGAGATCTCGCGATGGCGCATGTCTTCATCGGCATTCGTCTGTACTTCCGACCCTGAAAAATTGAACCAGACACATAGGAGATCACATGAGCGCTCCGATAGTAATTCCACCGAAACCGCCGATGCCGGCCGTAAAACCCAAGCGTTCCAGCCGGTTCTGGCGTCCCGATCGCACTTCGATGGCCACCCGCTCGATGCTCCTCGGCGCGGCCGCAGTAGGGGTGCTTGCGGCCCTGATCCTCGACCCAGGGTTCGCGAGTATCGCGTACTTGATCGTGGGTGCCGGTGTGGTGATCGTCTTCGGGATTCTGACGCCGCCGCGGATGACCGTGACGCAGTGGGTCGCCGCCATCGGGATGCTCGCACTGCTGGGTGTTGCCGCCGTTCGCGGTGCGGAGTGGTTGGTGTTCCTCTGCGTCGTGGTTGCATGGGTTCTGTTCACGTGGACTCTGATCGGCGGGCGGACGTGGACCGGGATACTTCTGGGAACGCTTGCTCCCTGGCGGGCACCGCACCGGACGGTCAACTTCGTTCGTCGTCGAAAGCTCGCTACCCGCTCTGCTCCGCGGGTGCCGGCGGCGCGAGTTGTCGTCGTGGGCGCAGTGTCGATTCTTCTCCTGTTGATTTTCGGATCTTTGTTCGTGAGTGCGGATCCGGAGTTCGCGAAGATCTTCGGCGGCTTCGCTCCGGCCATCTCGGTGTCGAACCCGGGGGCACGGATCTTTGCCGGCGTCGTGATGGCGTTCGGCACGCTGGTTGCGGTGTATCTGCGCCGCAGAACGCCGACGGTGGACGCGTTTGCACCTGCGCCGGCGACGCCGTTGCCGATGTGGGAGTGGGCGGTCCCGCTCGGAGTACTCAACGTGCTGTTCCTCGGTTTTGTCGCAGTACAGACGAAGACGCTGTTCGGGGGAGACGAGCACGTACAGGTGACCGATGGACTGACCTATGCGGACTATGCGCGTGAGGGTTTCTGGCAGCTCATGGCGGTTACCGTGCTGACGCTGCTCGTCATCGCCGTCGCAGTGCGGTACATCGACCGCCGCGACGCTGGATCGAGGCGTCTTGCCCGCGGACTGCTGGGTGCCCTGTGTGTCTTCAGCCTGGTGATCGTGGCGTCCGCTGTGCACCGGATGTGGTTGTACGAGAATCAGTACGGTTTCACGGTGCTCCGGGTCAGCGTCTTCGCGACAGAGCTGCTTCTTGGCTTCGTGTTCGTGTTGTTGCTCGTCGCAGGTATTCGGATGTCCGGGAAGTGGCTGCCCACAGCTGTTCTCGCCACTTCGGCCGTCGCGCTGCTGGCCTTCGCGGTGTTCAACCCCGACGCGTACATCGCGCAAAAGAACGTGGAACGGTTCGAGGGCGGCAAGAGCATCGATGTTTCCTACTTACACGGACTCTCCGTCGACGCGGTACCTGCCTTGGATCGTCTACCGGAACCGCAGCGTTCATGTGCCTTGAGCAGATATCGATTCGGAGTGCCGGGCACCACTGCGCCCTGGGAGTTCAACGCAGCGCGTGAGAAGGCCCGCGACATCCTGGAAGGTCGCCCGGTGGGGCCGTGCCTGCAGATGTACACGGTCGGATAGACGCAGGGCGATTGTGCAGCCGCGCGGCAGATGGCCTGCGCGGCTGCACAATCGGCGAGCGTCGCCTGGTCGATCAGTGCACGGCGAGTGAGATTTTCTCCCGTTCCTCTGCGGACACCACCTCTCGGGTGGATCGTAAGTCGACGGTCACGCTGTGGAGTTTGCCGCCGTAGCGGAACGTGCCCTTGTCCGCGAACTCTTCCGCGACCGGGCTTCCCCGGTTGATGCCGACGTCGAGCTGTTCGTTCATGCTGAAGATCGCCCGAGTGGTCTTCTCGATCCGGCCTTCGGAGACCACCTCGTCGTCGACGCTCAGGGTTGCGGTTCCACCCTTGCCGATTCCGCCGCCGTCGTACTCGAAGTGGACGGACACCTCGCGTGCATTGGGTGCCAGCGGGTTGCGCCCACGCACGAAGGTCCGACCACCGCCGCTGAAGTTGTAGCAGTAGACGGGGACGGAATCGAGTATGTACAAAGCGAATCCGCCGAACCGGCCACCGAGGCTGACCAGCATGCCGTCGGCGACGCTACCCAGACTCGCGGTCAGCGTGTATGAGCGGTTGAAGAACGTCGGCGCGGCTTTCTCGACCAGACCGTTCATGTGTGGGTACAGAGTGAGGGTCTTGCGGCCCATCATCGGATGCGGGGGTCGTGATTCCGCGGTGGCGTGGCGACCGACCGTTCTGTCGTCCAGCGGCAGCACCTGATATTTGGCCGCCTCGACGAGGAACTTTTCCTTGAGCCGGGCCAGGATCTCGGGATGCTCGTCTGCGAGATCGCGGGCCTGCGACCAGTCGACCGAGGTGTCGTACAGCTCCCAACGGTCCTCGCTCATCGGTGTGAGCTCGAGGCCGTGAGTGGCCATCAGCCAGGGTGCGCGGTGGGCCGTGACTGCGGTCCAACCGTAATCGTAGATTCCGCGGTTGCCGAAGATCTCGAAATACTGTGTGGTGTGGCGCTCTTCGGCGTCGGGCTCGGCGAAGGTGTAGTTCATCGCCACGCCTTCCATCGGTTTCTGGGTCACCCCGTCGACGCTGGACGGTGCCGGAATACCGGCAGCTTCCAGGATCGTCGGCGTGATGTCGACGCAGTGATGCCATTGCTCCCTGATGCCTGGCTTGTCGATCCCCTTGGGCCAGTGGGCGATCAGGCCGTTCCGGGTACCGCCGTAATGGGACGCAACCTGCTTGGCCCACTGGTACGGGGTGTCGAGAGCCAGAGCCCACGACGCCGGATAGTGCGGGTAGCTGGTTTCGGTCCCCAATTCGTCGTAGCGCGCCAGTACGTCGGATGTCGCACTCTTGTAACCGTTGAGGCCGGCGAGGTAGTTGAACGAGCCCTCCATTCCGCCTTCCGCGGAAGCGCCGTTGTCACCCATCATGTAGAGCACCAGAGTGTTGTCGAGTACACCCATGTCCTGCAACCGGTCGACGAGCCTGCCTACCTCGTCGTCGGTGTGCTCGAGAAATGCCGCATACAACTCCATCAGACGGGCCGAGACCTTCTTCTGGTCGTCGTCGAGTTCGTCCCAGTGTGGGAGCCCCGGAGCCCACGGGGCCAATTCGGTGTCAGGAGCGACGACGCCCAGTTCCTTCTGCTTTTGGAGGGTGATCTGGCGTTGGCGATCCCACCCGTGATCGAATTCGCCGACGTACTTGTCCAGGTAGCGGTCCGGGACCTGGAGTGGAGCGTGGCACGCGCCGAAGGGGAGGTAGCAGAACCACGGCTTGTCGGGGTCCATCGTGTTGACGCCCTCGACCCATTCGATCGCGTGGTCGACGAGATCCTCTGACAGGTGGTAACCCTCCTGTGGTGTCTTGGGTAAGTCGACCATCGTGAAGTCCTCGTAGAGAACCGGGGTGAACTGGTCGGACTCGGCACCGAGGAAACCGTAGAACTTGTCGAAACCCTCACGGACCGGCCAACGATCGAACGGCCCGGCAGCGGTGGTCTCCCACGTCGGGGTCTGGTGCATCTTGCCGAAAGCACCTGTCGCATAGCCGTTTCCCTGTAGGACGCGTGCGACCGTGGCGGCAGAGGCGGGGCGGGTCCCGTTGTATCCCGGTGCCGCGTTGGCCATTTCGGAGATGACACCCATACCGACACTGTGGTGGTTGCGCCCGGTCAGTGTGGCGGCACGCGTCGGCGAGCACAGAGCCGTGGTGTGGAATCGGCTGTATTTCACGCCGGTTTCGGCCAAACGCTCGGCGGTGGGGGTGCGGCACGGGCCACCGAACGCGGAGGGTGCGCCGAATCCGACGTCGTCGATCATGATCAGCAGCACGTTCGGGGCCCCGGCCGGCGGGCGAAGCGGTTCCGGGCGGGTGTACGGGGGATTCTGATCGGGGTAGTACACGGCGGCCGCGACGTTCGGTGTCTCGGGAATGATCGGAATGGAATGGCGATTCACCAGCAGGCTCCTTGGCGTGTGCAAAACCGGGCGGATTAAGCTGTCGTCTTAATCTGGAGCGTATCGATCGGAATTCAGTTGGCGGCGTATGTCTCGTTGACTGGGACAACTACCCCCGTGAGTGGTTAAGGAGTCCCTGCACTCCCTAACCGCGCACAGGGGATGGGGCTTGCGGAATTAAGACAGTGACTTATATGGTCGGTGTATGCCCGCCTCGTTGGATGCCAAGAACGCCATGATCGCCGTCGCCGAGCGGATGTTCGCCGAGCAAGGTATTCACGAAGTGTCCATGCGGGACGTGGCGACTGCGGCCGGGCAGCGCAACAACTCTGCAGTTCAGTATCACTTCGGTGGGCGAGACGGTCTGGTGCTGGCCGTATTCCGGCATCGGATGGATCAGATCAACGCAGCGCGACTGACGTATCTCGACGACATCGACGCCAGTGGGCGGACCGACTTGGTCCGTGCTTTGGTCGAAGCCTTTCTGTACCCGCTGGCAGATTTTCTGGCGACGGTCGACGGTTCCAACTATGCGAGGTTCATTGCCCGAATCTCACCGTCGGTGGATACGCAGAGTGCTGAGTTCCGCGAGGTCAGCGAGGGGATCAACGAAGTTGTCGTCAGGTTGACGCGGGCGTTGCCGCATCTATCTCGCCGCGTCGCGGTCGAACGGATCGATCTGACGTTCAACATGAGCGTCTCCGCTCTGGCAATCTTCGAGCAGCGCCGCGAAGACGAAAACCCGGTTGTGCAGGCAGATTTCGATACGACAGTGGATCATCTGGTCGATCTCGCGGTAGGAGCACTGACCGCGCCCCAAAGCGCACACAAACGCACACGAGCAAAGCGGGTGCACGCGTCGACTGACGTGTGACCCCGCGACACGACACGACAGGACGGAGTCATTCGATGGCTACCCTTACATCCTCACGAACAGTCCAAATCGGCAATCACACAATCGAATTCGGACCACGCGGAATGAGGCGAAACCCGGAAGGCGTTGAATCGAGGCCGTACGAGCGGTTCACTCTGACACCCGTCACACCATTCATCGGTGCCGAGATCAGCGATATCGACTTGCGTGACCCGTCGGAGGAGCAGATCGAGGACGTGCGTCGGGCCCTCCTCGAATGGAAGGTCGTGTTCTTTCGGGACCAGCCGATTTCGAGCGTGAATCATCGTGACTTCGCGGCCCATTGGGGTGAACTCGAGGTTCATCCACTTCTCCCGCAGGGAGAGGTCCCGGCAGTCGTCAGATTCGAACGCGGAGAGGACAGTCCAGGAACCGAGAACATCTGGCACGTCGACGTCACCTGGACGAAGACGCCGCCGCTCGGTTCAGTACTTCGGGCGATCGACGTACCGCCTGCCGGTGGTGACACGCTCTGGGCTGATATGGGTAACGCCTTCGACTGCCTCCCCGACGAGATCAAGGACTTGATCGACGGCAAGGACGCCATCCACGATTTCGTGCCGTCCTTCGGACGCGGCATGAGCCCGGAGAAGTTGGAACAGATGAAGGAGCAGTACCCGCCGGTCCTGCACCCGATGGTGCGTAAGCATCCGGAGACCGGGCGTAAGACTCTGTTCGTCAACAGCCTTTTCACCACCCACATTCCGGACATGGATCCTGTCGAAGGCAACGATCTGCTCAACCTGCTGTTCGCGCAGGTCAAGGTCCCGGACTTTCAGTGCCGCTTCAAGTGGGCGCCGAATTCCATTGCCTTCTGGGACAACCGGGCTACCCAGCACTACGCAGCGAGTGATTACTTCCCTCATCGCCGCGTCATGGAGCGGGTGGCCATCCTGGGGGACGTGCCCTTCTGATCTACTCCTGCGGAATGCGGATGATGCACCGGAAGCCGACGTGGCAGGTTGAGGACTCCTCGGATTCGCCCTGCCGCGCGGCGGGGCGGTAGCGCAAGCAGTAGTTCGGTGCACACAGATGTGAGCCGCCTTTGATCACCCGTCGTGCGTAGGGTTCGCCCACCAACGCCTCCGTGGCGAACTCCGCTCGGGGATTACGAGGAATGCAGCACGACGAGGCCGGCGCGACGTTCTTGGAACTGCGGGCGTGGTCCGATGTGTAGTGATCGGCCGTCCATTCCCACACGTTCCCGGCCATGTCGAACAGTCCGTAGCCGTTGGGCCGGAACTTTCCGACCGGAGCGGTGCGCTCGTAACCGTCCTCGAGCAGATTCTCCCAGGGGAACTGGCCCTGCCACACGTTGCCACCGGGCCGCCCGCCCGGAGAGTCGTGATCGCCCCACACGTACGCCTGGCGATCGAGTCCACCGCGGGCGGCAAACTCCCACTCGGCCTCGGTCGGGAGTTCCTTGCCGGCCCACGCGGCGTAGGCCTGGGCGTCGAAGTACGACACGTGGGTGACGGGGTGCCGTTCACGTCCCCCGATGTTGCTGTGGGCGCCCTCGGGATGGCGCCAATCGGCGCCGGGAGTGAACGACCACCACTGGGTGTAGTCGTCAAGTGAAACCGGGCCGGGTGGCGAAGTGAAGACCAACGATCCCGGGACGAGGAGGGCTGGATCGGCGTCGGGATAGTCGGCGGCATCCGGGGCGATTTCAGCAGTGGTGACGTGGCCGGTTGCCTTCACGAAGCGTCGGAACTCGGCGACCGTCACCGCCGTCGTGTCCATCCAGAATCCGTCGACGGTGACCTGGTGAACTGGGCGTTCTTCCGGATAGAAATCTTCGGAGCCCATCCAGTACGTCCCACCCGGGATCAAAGACATGTTCTTCGGGGGAGTAGCCGTGGAGTGAGGCGTCGTCATGAATTCAAGAATGGCACGTTGGTCGCGCCGATGTGGGGAGAGTCCCACCTGGTGCCCTCGGCAGGATTCGAACCTGCGACCCTTCCTTTAGGAGAGGAATGCTCTATCCCCTGAGCTACGAGGGCGGGGAGCGTACCGACAAGCGCTGAAAACCCTGTGCTGCCGGGGTTTTCGCTTCCCGATACTGCTGTTGCGTCCGCTCGACCTGTCGGCACGAAGCCTCGGGCGTCACAGCTGCGCTAGTCAGTGTAGCGGCCCGCCGACGAGGTCGCGAAGTCGACGGTATCGCCGGGTGCAAGCAGGAGCCGAACCGATCGCACTGATCGCAATGGTGTTCACCGCGGAGCAGGCACGGCATCGTGCGGGAATGACCCGCAGAATCCGCTTCAACGCCTTTGCCATGAACTGCGTCGCCCACCAATCGCCAGGTCTGTGGCGCCACCCGGAGGACCAGTCGTCCAGGTACACGGATCTGACGTACTGGACGGAGTTGGCGAAGCTCCTCGAGCGTGGAAGATTCGACGGGCTGTTCCTGGCCGACGTGTTGGGAACGTATGACGTGTACGGCGGCAATCACGACGCAGCGCTGCGGCAGGGCGCGCAGGTACCGGTCTCGGACCCGCTACTGCTGGCGTCGGCGATGGCTGCCGTGACCGAGCACTTGGGCTTCGGGATCACCGCAGGTACAGCTTTCGAGCATCCCTACCCGTTCGCTCGGCGCTTGAGCACCCTCGACCACCTGACGAACGGGCGAATCGGGTGGAACGTGGTCACCGGATACCTCCCCTCGGCCGCGCGGAACATGGGCGAGGACGACCAACTCCAGCACGACGATCGCTACGACCACGCGGACGAGTACCTCGAAGTTCTCTACAAGTTGTGGGAAACGTCGTGGGAAGACGACGCGGTGGTGCGTGACAGAACCACCGGGGTCTACACGGACCCCGCCAAGGTTCATCCGATCGAGCACGAAGGCAAGCACTTCACGGTTCCGGGCATCCACATCTCCGAACCTTCTCCACAGCGGACGCCGGTCATCTTCCAGGCCGGCGCGTCGCCTCGTGGGGTGCGGTTCGCCGCTGAGAATGCCGAGGCGATCTTTGTGGGTGCACCGACAAAGGCGATTCTCAAAGACACCGTTGCTCGAATCCGAAACGAACTGACGAAGGTCGGGCGAGATCCGTACTCGGCCCGCATCTACACACTGTTGACGATCATCACCGACCGAACCCCTGAGTTGGCCCAGGCGAAGCTCGAGGACTACCGCAGCTACGCGAGTAGTGAAGGCGCGCTCGTTTTCACCTCGGGGTGGATGGGAATCGACCTCTCCGGATACCGAGCGGACGAGCCGATCGGGAACGTCGAGAGCAATGCCATTCAATCCGCGGTCGCATCGTTTCGTCAGGCCGACGAGAAAGGCGGCGAATGGACGGTGGGGGACATCGCGGAGTGGGCGGGCATCGGCGGGCTCGGCCCGATCGTTGTCGGTTCCGGCGCGGAGGTCGCCGACGAGTTGCAGGAGTGGGTGTCCGAGACCGACGTCGACGGTTTCAATCTCGCGTACGCGGTGACTCCTGGAACCTTCGAAGACATTGTGGAGCATGTGATTCCGGAGCTGACCAAACGAGGTGCCTACCAGGGCGACTACGACGAGGGAACGCTGCGCAACAAACTGTTCGGGCGAGGGGACAGGCTGCCGCTCGAACACCGAGGCCGGAGCTTCGACCGGATCCGCACTGCCGGCTGAGCGGGGACCTCAGGACCAACCGGACCCGGGTACGTGAACCGAGGTGGTGAGGTCGACGGCCTCGATGTCCGAAGACCTCAACTCTTCACCACACACACTGCAACCCAAGCGCGCTTCGAACCGTTTACCGCAGGCCTTGTGATGGAGAACGATGTCCGGGCCGTCCGCGGATCTGAACCAACGCTGACCCCAGGAGATCATGCACATCACCACGGGGAAATACGCCGTGCCCTTGGCGGTGAGTCGATACTCCGACCACTGTGGGCGATCCGGAAGCGGACGCGTTTCCATTACACCGATCTCGGTGAGGTGCTTCAAGCGATCCGCGACTATCGCCGGTGGTGCACCGGTGATCTCGGCGAACTCTCCGTAGCGGCGAGCGCCTCGGAAAGCTGCACCGATGATCGCCGCTGACCAGCGATTGCCGACAAGTTCCATCGTGTGAGCCAGAATCTCCGGACGGCGTTCGGACTTGGTGGAGCGTCGCCGCGATGTTGCTTCCGGGACACTGCGTGAGAAGTCCCCACTCGGACCCATTTGGGAGTCCAGGGATCGTACGTCCACGTCCTCGCCGCACTCCTTGCAGCGCAGGATCGGGGTGAAGTCGTTTCCGCAGGTGCTGTGCCGCAGTGGTGGAAGCGGCTGGGTTTCATTGGGCGCCCACTGCTTCTCCCACGACCACATGGTGATGAGGACGGGCCAGATCGACTGCCCTTTGCGGGTGACCGAGTATTCGTGCCTGGGCGGGTTCTGCTGATACTCACGACGCTCGAGCATTCCGCCGGCCGTCAGGACCGCCAACCGTGAGGACAATACGGAGTTGGAGATTCCCCCGAGGGCGAGCCAGTCGTTGTATCGCCGCGACCCCAACAGGGCGAATCGCAGAATCCAGAGGTTCCACTCGTCCCCCAACAACCCGAGCGTGACGGCCAGTGCGTTCGGACCGCCGGCAGGCAACTCGGTGACGCCCGCCGACGCGGTGGGTGTCGAAGATCCGGCTGCATTCACTCGTACCACCCCGAAATCATAGGCCGCGCACCCTGCGGCACCGCGAGACCGTACCGAATGGTCTGCAGAAAGAGTCGGGAATCACTCGGTGCGGGCAATGAGTAACGCTTCCTGAGTGATCTGGCAGATCTGGAGTCCGGATCGATCGAAGACCGCCGCATTCACTACTGCTCTGCCGGTGTGAGCTGTGGGGGTCGAGTGCTCGAAGAGCAGCCACTCGTCCGCCCGCACAGGGCGTTGAAACCACATCGTGTGATCGAGGGACACACCAGTCCAGTCCGTGTCGAGCGAGTGCTCCTGCCCGATGTCGTAGCCGTGCGGAGTCAGCGCGGTTGCCATCAGCATCAGATCACTGGCATAGGCGAGAGCAGCCACGTGAATCAGTGGATCGTCGCTCAGCCGCTGAGCCGAACGCATCCAGATGTTGCGCGGAGGCGCCGCCGAATGCGTCGTGGGGGACTGCGAATCGATGGGGGACACACGAATCTCGATGGCGGAGAACTCCTCCCACACCTCTCCCAACCCACCGTCTGCCTCGGCCAACTCCTGCAACGTCACGCACTCAGCGGGCGGGAGTGCGGCGGGTACTGCGCGACTGTGAGTGATGCCCTCGTCGATCGAGGAGGCAGAGACCGTCGAACGGCAGACGAGTCGTCCGTCCTGGTGGACGTCGACGCCTCTGGTGGACAGGCGTTTTCCGTCCCGAAGGCGATCTACCGAGAACTCGGTCGCGCGATTCGTCGACCCCGGGCGAAGGAAGTGGGTGTGGACGGAACTGATCGCTTTGCCGTCGGTAACCGTGTGCCCGGCTGCGAGAATCGACTGGGCTACCAGTTGGCCGCCGAACAGCTGAGGCAGCCGAACACCGTCGTTCGACCCTTGCCACCGGTCCGGGCCGGTCGATTCCAGATCGAAGACGTCGGCGAGACCACTCGTGGGGGCGCTCACGACGCGTGGTTTCGTGCCGGACGGGGTGGACGAGGTAAGAATCCGCTGGTCCGGGCTACGTAGTCGTCGTAGGCCTGCCCCTTGCTCTTGCGCATGCCGCGTTCGAGAAGGGCCTTACCGCTGTAGCTCACCAGCAGTTTGATCATGACGATCGGAGAGACGATCGTGATCAGCGCCAATGGATCACCAAGCGCGAGGATGAACAGTCCGACCCAGACGCATGCATCACCGAAGTAGTTGGGATGGCGGGTCCAGGCCCAGAGCCCACGGTCCATCACCTTCCCGGCATTGGCCGGATCAGCTTTGAAGCGGGAAAGTTGGTAGTCTCCAACCGATTCGAAGACGAAGCCGACGGTCCAGACCGCGATGCCGATCGCGCCGAGGACTCCGAGGGCGCGAAACTCGTACATCGCGAACTGGACGGGCAGCGACACCACGAGAATGAGAACGCCCTGGAGGCCGTAGATTTTGCGAATCAGGAACGGAACCAGCGGTCCCTGTTGATGTTTGAGCAGGGCAGTGTAGCGCTTGTCCTGCCCGTGCCCACGGTTTCGGAAGCCGATGTAGAGGCCGAGTCGCATTCCCCACACCACGGTCAGAGCCAGCACGACGAGGCGACGCAGATCGTTGCCGTCCGACCCGATGGACGTCAGGTACGAGACGACGGCGACGACGGCGAAGCCAGGCCCCCAGCAGATGTCGATGATCGAGTGATTGTTCATCCGGATGGCGACGGCCATCACGACTGCGATGAAGACGAGGACGGCGAGTGCGCTCACACCGAAGTTCAGTGCAAGATCGCCCAGTGGGATGTCGGTCATGCGCGCGCTTTCCGATTGTGGTGGTCGAGCAGTTCGGAAGCGAAGTCCGCGAAGGCTTCCTGTGCGCTCGGATAGGTGTGAGGAGCGCCGAGTCGGCTGGTCACGAGTAGCGCGTCGAGCGCTTTGGCATCGAGTTCTGTGGTGGTGGGCAAGAATTCGGTCGAGCCCTCGACGGCGTCTGCCGAACGCACCCCGTTGCCTGCCGTGACGATCACCTGCCCGTTGGTCGTGGACTCGGGATCGACGAGGGCGGTGACCACCGGGGCTACCAGGTCGGCACCCATGATGTCGATGAATCGTGGATCCATTCCGGATTCGGTCATCTGCGTAGTGGCATAGGGCAGTACGACATTGGTGAACACATTGCGACTCGCTCCTTCGCCGGCTGCGGTGCGTCCCAATGCGATGACGGCACCCTTGCTGGCGGCGTAGGCGGACACGGTGGGTTCTCCGTGCAGTCCTGCGGTCGAGGCAATCATCACGATGCGCCCGAATCCGGCTTCGCGCATCACTCGGGAGGCTTCGGCGGCGACCAGTGCGGTTCCGACGACGTTTGTCGTGATGACGGTGCTGAGGTTCTCGGCGGTGGTGCGATGAAGCATCTGTGGACCGCTGACCGCGGCGCTGGTGATGCAGAAGTCGAGTCGTCCGAACCGAGTGAGAGCGTCGTCCACCAACTTTCGGCCGACCTCGGGGTCGGTGACGTCGTCGTGGTTGGCGACGGCCTGTCCACCGGCTTCGAGGATTTCGTCGACAACCTGATCTGCAGGGCCTCGGCCGCTCGAATCGAGTGTGCGATTTCGATTGTTGACGATCACCGTGACCCCTCGGCTCGCGAGATGCAGTGCGACGGCACGGCCGAGGCCCTTACCCCCTCCCGTGACGACGGCAACGCGGCCAGAGAGTGAACTGACGGTCATGAGGCGATCCGTTCGACGAGCACCGCGACTCCGACACCGGCGGCGCCGCTGACCGCGGCCACACCGTAGCGTCCGTCGCTCCGTACCAGTTCGTCGACACATGCGCCGACGAGAATTGCTCCGGTGGCGCCGAATGCATGGCCCATCGCCATCGTGCCTCCGTTGGGGTTCATGCGGTCCGGCCCGGCGTCAAGATCGCGGCGGAACCGTAGGCAGAGTGCGGAGAACGCCTCTGCGAACTCGAACACGTCGATGTCCTGTGGACGAAGCCCGGCTCGCGCGATGACTGCCTCCACGGCGCTCTGGCCCGCAGTGAGCATGAGGACCGGATTCACCGAAGTCGAGGCGGATCCGATGATCCGTGCGCGAGGGGTCAAGCCGGCTCTCGCCGCGGCTTTCTCGGATCCGAGGAGTAGGAGCGCTGCGCCGTCGGCCATGGCGGGAGAGGATCCGACGGTGTGCAGGTGTTCGATCTTGCCGACCTCAGGGTAGGCGGCGAGCGCGAGTGCATCCTGACCGGCGGCGCCGAGCCCTTCGAAGGCGGCAGGCAGCGCTGCGAGTCCCTCTGCCGTCGTCTCTGCCCTGACCAGTTCGTCGTGGGCTGTTCCCGCTTCTCCGTTTCTGCCGGGGACAGGCACAACGGACCGCTCGAATGCGCCGTTGCGCCAGGCCTCGGCAGCCTTGTGTTGGGTTTCGACGCCGTACGCATCCAACTCGTCGCGGGAGTACCCCTCGATCGTGGCATTCAAGTCGGCGGCAATACCCATATGGATGGAACCGATCTGCGCGATAGTTGCCGGATCGGTCCACAGCGGTCCGCGATCACTGAACATCGGAGTCCGGGAGACGCTTTCGACGCCACCGGCCACGACGAGGGACACGTCGTCGCCGCGAATGCGGGCCGCGCTCTGGCCGACTGCGTCGACGCCGGATGCGCAGAATCGATTGAGGGTTGCGCCGGGGACGGAGTCGCCCCAACCGGCAAGGAGTGCGGCAGTTCTCGCGATGTTCGCGCCCTGCTCGTCCACCTGCGATGCGCAACCGAGAACGACGTCGTCGATCTGTTCTGCGGCGAGGTTCGTTCTACCCTGCAGAGCCTTGGCCAGATGGACGACAAGGTCCACGGGGCTGTGTTCGTGGAGGGCGCCTCGCGCCGATGCTCGACCGCGCGGCGTGCGCACGTAGTCGAGGACAAAAGCATCAGTCATTTTCAACCCTTCAATTAGTAGAGTTACTCTGCTAGTTGTAGTACGGTTGCGGTGAAATTACAACCGCCGTTGCGCGGGTATCTCGGTGACGTCACCGAGGCCGGATCGGCAAGGGGAGAGGTCATGACTGTTTCGAACATTTGGATTCTCGGCGGGTACCAATCCGACTTCGCACGGAACTTCACCCGTGAGGAACTCGATTTCGCGAACCTTGCCGAAGAGGTGGTGAACCACACCCTGGACGCGGCGAAGGTTCCTGCCACCGACATAGAGGTGATCCACGTCGGTAATGCCTTCGGGCAATTGTTTGCCGGCCAAGGTCAGCTGGGCGCGATGCCCGCCACCGTGCATCCAGACCTGTGGGGTGTGCCCTCGTCTCGGCACGAGGCGGCGTGCGCATCGGGCAGTATCGCTGTACTTGCAGCGATGGCAGACCTGCGCGCCGGCAACTACGACGCGGCTCTGGTGATGGGTATCGAACTGGAGAAGACGGTTCCGGGTGATGACGCGGCCGGCCATCTGGGCGCTGCAGCCTGGGTCGGACACGAAGGTCAGGAAGCAAAATTCATGTGGCCGTACATGTTCGACCGTGTGTCGAAGGAGTACGGGCGGCGTTACGGGATCGACGAATCTCACCTTCGCACGATCTCGCAGATCAACTTCGCAAACGCGAAGAACAACCCCAACGCGCAGACACGCGGTTGGGCGGTACCCGATCTGCTCGGGAATGCAGGCGGCGACGACGCCACCAATCCTGTTGTGGAAGGCGGTGTTCGACGATTCGATTGCAGCCAGGTGACCGACGGTGGCGCCGGGGTGGTGCTGGTGACGGACAAGTACCTGCGTGAACACCCTGGTGCTGCGGCGACTCCGCTGGCCCACATCGCGGGCTGGGGTCATCGGACTGTTGGTTTAGGTCTCGAGCAGAAGCTGGCCCGCGACGCCGATAATCCCTACGTGATGCCACACGTTCGGGATGCGGTGATGGGTGCCTTCTCCCGGGCCGGAGTCGACCTGGCCGGGATAGACGGGATCGAAACACATGATTGTTTCACGGCGAGTGAGTATCTCGCGATCGACCACATCGGTCTGACCGCACCCGGCGAGTCGTGGAAAGCCATCGAGAGTGGTGACATCGCCATGGGCGGCAAGCTACCGATCAACCCCAGCGGCGGTCTGATCGGCGGTGGTCATCCGGTGGGTGCCAGTGGTGTCCGAATGCTTCTCGACGCGGCCCATCAGGTGACGGGAACGGCCGGCGGTTTCCAAGTCGAGGGTGCGAGCCGCTTTGCGACGCTCAACTTCGGTGGAAGTACGGCCACCACCGTCAGTTTTGTCGTCGACGCAGTTTCCTGAAAGTGCAGTCCAGCCTTTCCCCATCAGTCGAAAAGAGAATTCCATGGACGTCGAAATCGTAGGCAAGTTGTTGTCCACCCTTCCCGCCGATGACGATCACCCGTATCGCACCGGCCCGTGGCAACCCCAGACCACCGAGTTCAAAGCGGACAACCTCGAAGTCGTATTCGGTGAGGTTCCGAAAGACCTCGACGGTGTCTACCTGCGTAACACCGAGAATCCGCTCCATCCCTCGATGAAGGCGTATCACCCCTTCGACGGTGACGGCATGATTCACATCGTGGGCTTTCGCGACGGAGAGTCGTTCTACCGCAACCGATTCGTACGTACCGACGGCTTGGCGGCCGAGCAGGACGCCGGCGCTGCGTTGTGGGCCGGGCTTGCCGAGTCTCCCAAACTCAGTCGCCCCGAGGGCGGCAAGGGTGCGCGCACCCGGATGAAGGACGCGTCCAGCACCGACGTCGTCGTTCACAGGGGGACTGCTCTCACCAGCTTCTACCAGTGCGGAGATCTGTATCGTCTCGATCCGATGTCGGCGGAGACACTCGGCAAGGAAAGCTGGAACGGCAAGTTCCCCTTCGAATGGGGTGTGTCCGCGCATCCGAAGGTGGACGACAAGACCGGAGAAATGCTGTTCTTCAACTACAGCAAGGAAGCGCCGTACATGCACTACGGCGTCGTGGACTCGGCCAACGAGTTGGTCCACTACGTCGACGTCCCGCTTCCAGGTCCACGCTTGCCGCACGACATGGCCTTCACGGAGAACTACGCGATCCTCAACGACTGCCCCTTGTTCTGGGATCCGGTTCTGCTGGAGAAGGGCGCGCACGTCGCGAATTTCCATCCCGATATCCCGCTCCGTCTCGGAGTCATCCCACGCCGCGGAAACACCGCTGACATCAAGTGGTTCGAGGCCGATCCGACCTATGTCCTGCACTTCGTGAACGCCTACGAAGAGGGGGACGAGATTGTTCTGGACGGTTTCTACCAGGGTGATCCGGAACCGTCGGACAACGGTATGGGCAATCAGTGGGAGCGCGCCTTCCGTTTCCTCGCTCTCGATCGCATGCAGACCCGGCTTCACCGCTGGCGTTTGAACCTGGTCACCGGAGCCACGCGTGAAGAGCAACTCAGTGACTCGATCACTGAATTCGGCATCATGAACAGCAATTTCGCGGGTGAGAAGTACCGATACGCTTATGCGGCTTCGGGTAAGCCGTCGTGGTTCCTGTTCGACGGCTTGGTCAAACACGACCTGCTGACGGGCAACGAGGAACGATTCTCCTTCGGTGACGGCGTGTATGGAAGCGAGACCTCGATGGCACCACGCGTGGGCGGTACCGCTGAAGACGACGGCTATCTCATCACGTTGACCACCGACATGAACGAGGACGCGTCCTTCTGCTTGATCTTCGACGCTGCCCGCGTCGGAGACGGACCGTTGTGCAAACTTCGCCTTCCCGAACGGATTTCGAGTGGCACCCACTCGACGTGGGCGCCGGGTGCCGAGCTCCGACGCTGGCAGAGTACCGACACAGCCGCCGAAGCGGTCGGACTGTGACGGGCACGCACGACGCGGGCACGTGGGAGATCCTGCGGCAGGTGGTGATCGGTGCACGAGACCTGGACAAGACCGGTCAACAATTACGTGAAGCGTTGAATCTGGCGCCAGGATTCGCGGATCCACTGCTCGAAGGCATCGGTTTGGCCGACGAGACCTTGGCCGTCGGGCCGCAGGCATTTCTCGAGATCGTCGCGCCGCTCGACGAGACGGTCTCGCTGGCGAGATGGATCCGCAAGGGCGGAGGGGAGGGCGGCTATGCACTCTCGATCCAGGTTTCGAACATCGAGCCCTATCTGGAACGTGCAGCTGCGGCCGATGTTCGGACGGTGGCCGATCTCGAGGCCTACGGTCACCGGATCGTCCAACTTCATCCCGGTGATCTCGGACTGCTCGTGGAACTCGACGAGATTCCCGACGCCGACGAGTGGTTCTGGGATGAGACGGAGAAGGAAGTTTCCCTCGATCCCTGGGTCGACGACATCCTCGGCGTCGACGTGTCCTCGCCCGATCCGGCCAGGACGGCGACGCTGTGGGCCGAAGTGTTCGGAAAGGAACCGGTCTCGGCGCAACCACTCTCGATCAGGCTGGGATCACGCGTCGTGTCGTTCGTTCCGGGGGAGCGATCGATGCTCACTGCAATCGATCTGGCGGCGTCGAGCGGCGCGTCTGCCGTCGAGCCGGGGCTGATCGTCGGCGGCGTGGAGTTCCGGATTCACCCACGCTGAGCGTGCTTCACATCGAACGACAGAAATCGGGGCCGATCGCTCGAAGCGACCGGCCCCGAATTCGTGTCATGGACTCAAGCGAAGTCCTGTCGCAAACGAGTCTTGAGCAGCTTCCCGCTAGCGTTGCGTGGCAGCTCCTCGATGAACCGAACCGCACTGGGGCACTTGAAGTGAGCCAGTCGCTCGCGTGACCACTCGATGATCTCCGCTTCGGTTGCATCCGAATCAGCAGCTCGAACGACCACGGCAAGGGGAGTCTCACCCCACCGATCGGAGTGAACGCCGACTACCGCCACCTCGCGGATGCCGGGGTGCCCGGAGAGAACACTCTCCACCTCGGCCGGATAGACGTTCTCACCGCCGGAGACGATCATGTCCTTGAGGCGGTCGTGGAGGTAGAGATAGCCGTCCTCGTCGAACGATCCGCCGTCTCCGGTGCGAAGCCAGTCGCCGTCCAACATGGTGGCCGCAGTTGCTGCTTCGTTACGCCAGTAACGCTTCATGACGTGAGGGCCGCCGATGACGACCTCGCCGCGGGTACCGACCGGGACGTCTTCGAGCGTCACGGGATCGACGATGCGGATGGGCACTCCGAACATCGGCTGCCCGACGGACTTCAACCGATGCGCGGTCGACTCGTCGGTCGCCCGATGATCTTCCGGGGTCAGCATGGTGACGCCGCCGGTCGACTCGGTGAGTCCGTATGCCTGCAGGAAACTACACCCGAAGACCTCGGTCGCGTCTTGCAACAGGGGCAGTGGCATCGGCGCGGCTCCGTAGACCAGGAACTGCAGGGCACTCCAATCTGCCTCGCGCACAGCCGGAAGGGAGGTCAGGACGCTGATCACCGCGGGAACGGCGACCGCATGCGTGACTTTGTACTCCTGCATCAGCGCGACGAGTTCGAGAGGTCCGGCGATGGTCTCGAGCAGTAGAGCGCCACCGCCGAGCGTCGTGACCAGGGCGAGACCCAGTCCGGCCACATGGAAGAACGGAACCGGGCACATAGCCACGGAGTCGGTGTCGAGATCGAGCAGGTGATACATGGTGGCGAGGGCACGGCCGAGGTTGGCGCCGGTGAGTTCGATTCCCTTCGGGTGACCGGTGGTTCCCGACGAGTAGAAGATCAGCGCTGTGTCGTCGGGGCGGCGCGACGACCCCGGATCGTCGTCGCCGACACCGGAAAGCCAGTCGTTCCACGAGATCGAGTTTCCGGAACCGTCCACCGTGACGACGGTACGGACGCTACCGACCGCCGCGGCGACGTCGGAGAGGCCCTCATCGCCTGCTCCGAGTACGACGACGGTCGGCTCGCTGTTGCTCAGGATGTAGTCGACCTCGCCCGGTGCCAGCCGATTGTTGACGGCCGTCAGAATCGAGCCCATCTTCGAAGATCCGTACAGGACGGAGAGGAAAGACGGTGCATTGGCCCCGATGTACGCCACCCGGTCGCCGGGTCGAACACCATCGCGCAGAAGTGCATTCGCGACACGATTTGTTTCGATGTCGAGTTCGCGGAAACTGGTACGCCCGTCATCGGAGATGACGGCGGTGCTCTCCGGACTGGCAATCGCCCGGCTGCGCAGCAAGTCTTCCAGATTCTGCACGGGGCGACCGTCGGGCAGGAGCGCGTTCACGGAAGGTTCACGGACGGCAGGTTCACGGGTGGCAGGTTCACGGGCGGCAGTCGAACCTACGGCCGTCGGCTGAGTTGTCATGCTGAATGCTCCAATCTGAAGGGGGCAAAGACAGGGGGTTCGAAAATGCCGGCGGGAGCAGCGAGTACATGCTCGACGGCGCGTAGTGCCGGGCCTGCAGTGATGAACTGACCGGCTGTCGTGCGACTGTTCGGATCTTGTGGTTCGACCAGGTTGACGGTCATCACGATCTCGGGTTTGCCGAAGAGGTGGACTTCCCATTGGTCCCGTCCCGCGTATTCGTCGCGATCAGGTTCCATGGTCCAGATGATGGCGAGGGTGAGGAACTGCTTTCCGTCGACCATTGCGTGCCAGCGCCATTCGGTGGTTCCGACGGTTCCCGCGGCGATGCGTCCGGCGGCGACGTCGAGATCCGTACGTGCCGGAACGACCCTGTGATCGGACACGACCTCGTCGTAGGTGACGCCCAGGCGCTCGCACATGAACGCGATGGTCTCGAGGTACAGCGACGCGTACAGCGAGGGCAACGGCCCGGTTCCGTCCAGTTCCTCCGGGGGCGAACCCATTCCCATGACGGTGAACGCGAAGTCGGGGTCAGGCATGCCGCGAGCGTCGAGCACCTCGTCGATCGTAATTCGGTCGAGTTCGATCGATGTTCCCGTCAGCGCCAACGCCAATCGCTCGCCGATGACACCTGGGCTCACGCCGACCCCGTAGAGCGTCGAATCGCCTTCCTTGCATGCTTGGGCGAACATGTGCTCGCGTTCGGTGCCGTGTGCGCGGGGGAAGTGCTGCCCGGCCGTCGTGATCACGTTGATCCCGGCGCGAAGCAGACGGCACAGATCGTCGTCGTGGCGTTCGTACGGAATCTGCAAACGCGGACTGTGGATGAGAACCTGTGGGCGCGAGCGGATGATCTCGTCCACGTCGCGTGTAGCGATCACCCCCGTCGGTGCTCGTCTGGCGATGTCACCGGCGTCTCGACCCGCCTTGGCGTCGCTGTACACGTACAGGCCGACCAACTCCAGGTCGGGACGATCGATGATTCCGCGTAGCGCTGTCTTGCCGATGGCACCGGTCGCCCACTGGGCAACACGAATCGGATCGCTCATGATCGAGTGGTCAGTTCGCCGGCGAAGAGGAGCTTGCCCAGACCGCGTTCGTACCGAATCGGGTCGCGTGCCAGACGCGCACGGGCATCGATTGCCATGAAATCTGTGTCGCACGTCCACTCACCGCGTTGCGTGGCGGCGAGTCCGGTCGCGGCGATGTCCAGAGGATTTTCCTTGTGGCCCTGAACATGTGACGCCATGCGGGTATCGACGCTGCCGACGATCAACGACGTGACGGTGATGCCGTGCGGTTCGAGTTCGGCGCGAGCGATGCCGCCGAGCGACAGAGCAGCCGCCTTGGCCGGTGAATAGCCACCCATGAAGGCGGTCGGAGCGATTGCGGCCACCGACAGGACGTTGACTATCGATCCTCCGCCGCGGGCGGCGAGTACCGGCGCGAAGGCGCGGATCATCGTCAGAGGCCCGAAGTAGTTGACCTCCATCTCGGCTCGCGCAGCCGCTTGGTCGTCGGCCTCGATCAACCGATTCCCGGTGAACAGTCCGGCATTGTTGACGACCACTGTGGTGTCACCGCACGCCCTGGCCGCTGCATCGACGAGTCCTGGATCGGTCACGTCGAGTTCGACGATGTGTGCTCCGGTGGATCGCAGCTCGGCGGGCGCCTCGTCGGGATTTCTCACCCCTGCATAAATTTTGGCGGCACCCATCGACTTCGCCTGTTGGACGAAGGCCAAGCCGAGCCCTCGATTGGCGCCGGTGACGAGGACAGTCGCGCCCTCTATCGGCGTTCCGCGAAACCTTGTCATGAGTGCTCCTGTGTCTGCCGTGTGTAGATGAGGTCGTCGGGAAATTTCTTGCTCTTCTTCAAAGACGTTTCAGGCGCGAGCATCCCGAAGATCCAGCCTTCGGCTGTGGCCATGTCGTGGTTCCAGTCCCACCGCAGTGCGCGGTGGCGGATTCCCCACCTGCCGTCCTCGTAGCCGAAGCGGTCGATCAGGCGCGCCGCGGTGAGTGTGTCGGCTATGCCGTCCGAGTGCTTGATTCGCGCGAAGGCAAGCACGTAGGACTCGACGTGTGCTGTGGCCCCGTCGAGTTCGATCAGGACGTTGGTCATTGCGTGGGTCGTCAGTGACCGTGGGTGAGTGATGGCCCCGGCGATGTGGTCGATGTAGTCGTCGGCGGTGCCGGTGAAGACACCCCCGTGGTCTTCGGTTGCGCCGGGTAGATAACACCGCCTGGCGTCCTCGACGTCTCCGCGATCGGCAGCTCGGAGGAAACGAGCCAGAACCTCGTAGATTTCCTGCTTGGCGACGAGAGCGTCGACCCGGCTGTAGTCCCTGACGTCTGGGCCCCCGCCGCTGTCGACTGCGTGAATGTTGTTGGACCTCACGATGATGTCCCTTCTCGGCTCCGGATCGGGGGCCGCACGTTGACGGAGTGCCTCTGTTTACTGTAGTAATCTCTATCACACTGTTAATTGAAGTGTCACGAGGAGGTGAAACCAATGCTTGGAAACACACCACCCGCACAACCTGCGAATGACCCGGTCGTACTCACGCTCTCCGATGTATCGATCGAATTCGGCGGAGTCACGGCTCTCGACGACGTCGGCTTCGACGTCCACGCCGGCCAGATCTGCGGACTCATTGGGCCGAACGGCGCTGGTAAGACCACGCTGTTCAACTGCATCACAAGGATTTACGAACCGAGTCGCGGTGTCATCACCTGGCAAGGAACCGACCTCTTGGGATTGCGGCCCTATGCATTGGCATCTGCAGGGATCGCTCGGACCTTCCAGAATCTCGCACTGTTCAGCGGCATGAGCGTCTTCGACAACACCATGGTCGGCGGATCGTCTCGGGGCCGCTTCGGACTGGCGAGCGGGCTTCTCGGCTGGCCTCCAGCGCGCGCCCGAGTCCGAGAACTGCGAGAGAAGGCCTGGTACCTGCTCGAACGCCTCGAACTCGTCGACGTCGCGAACGCGCCGGCAGCAGGCCTTCCGTTCGGAACACTCAAGCGCGTCGAACTGGCACGAGCATTGATGTCCGAGCCTTCGCTGCTTCTGCTCGACGAGCCCGCCGGCGGGCTCACACACAGCGAAGTCAAGGAGTTGGGAGAACTGATCGTCTCGCTCCGCGACGACTTCGGCTTCGGAGCGCTTCTGGTCGAACACCACATGGGATTGGTGCTGGGTATCTCCGATCACGTTGTCGCACTGAACTTCGGCCACAAGATCGCTGAAGGTACTCCGGCGGAGATCCAGCAGAACGACGCCGTGATCAATGCCTATCTGGGGCGAGCGGCATGAGCCTGCTGAGCGTCGACGATCTGCATGCCGGTTACGGGCGAGGCAATGTACTGCACGGGGTGTCGCTCGACGTGGAACCCGGCGGGGTCGCTGTTGTTCTCGGCGCGAACGGTGCCGGCAAGACCACCATGATGCGCGCGCTTGCCGGATTGATTCCGCACCAGGGAACGATCACCTTCAACGGTTCGCCGCTCGGATCCAAACCTGAACGCGCCGTGGCCGCCGGCGTCAGCCTTGTCCCACAGGGCCGTGGAACTCTCGGTCAACTGTCGGTACGTGACAACCTGCTCGTCGGCGCTGCGCTTCGCAACGACAAGGCGGAGATCGAGGCCGACATCGAGCGGTGGTGTGAGACATTTCCGGTGCTCGCGAGGAGGTCCACACAGTTGGCAGGTTCGCTGTCAGGCGGTGAACAGCAGATGCTCGCGGTCGCGCGGGCATTGATGAGCCGTCCCACCCTTCTTTTGTGCGACGAACCGAGCCTGGGTCTGGCGCCCATCGTCATCGCCGAATTGTTCGACACGCTCGGTGCGATCAACCGGAGCGACGGAACTGCACTGCTGATCGTGGAACAGAATGCCGATCTCGCGATGAAACTCGCGTCGAAGGTCTTCCTGCTCGACGTAGGCACCATCGTCGCTGCCGGCACGCCCGAGGAATTTCGTTCCGACGACGTCGTGCGCAGCGCCTATCTCGGGTACCAGGAGTAAACGGTGACACTCTTTCTCGAACGACTCATCTCCGGATTGACCAACGGATCGATCTACGCAATTCTCGCGCTGGCACTCGTGGTGGTGTTCCGTGCCACCGGCACGATCAACTTCGCTCAGGGCGAGTTGGCCCTGTTCACAACCTTCGTGGCGTGGTGGCTCACAACGATGTCCTGGCCGATCTGGGCCGCGATCGGAGCGGCTCTCGCTCTCGGCTTCCTGCTCGGGGCGTTGATGGAGCGTCTGCTCATCCGGCCGGTTCAACGTAGAAGTGACATGGCAGTGCTGATAGTGGCACTGGGATTGTTCACCGGGCTCAACTCGTTGGCCGGAATGTTGTGGGGGAGCGAAACGAAGATCATGCCGAGCCCGTTTCCCAACGGTCCCACCGACTACATCTCGGTGGGCGGCGCGCGCGTGTACGGCGACGCACTGGGCGTACTGGTTGCGCTCGTTGTCCTACTTGTGTTGATGTCCTTGCTCTTTCGCAAGACGAGAGTCGGTCTGCACATGCGTGCCGTCGCGGACAATGCCGAATCTGCCACTCTCGCCGGAGTTCCGACCAGCCGGATACTCGCAATCGGCTGGGGTGTTTGCGGCAGCGATCGGCGCACTGGCCGGTGTCCTGGTCACTCCGCTCTCGCCGCAACAACTCGGCCTCACGACCATGTTCCCGATCTTCATCGCAGCATCTGCGGCAGCGCTGTTCGGCGGTCTGGACAGTCTTGTCGGCGCAGTTGTGGGTGGGTTGACGATCGGTGTTCTGGAATCGATGCTCAGCGGCTACATTTCGGTCATCGGCGGTTCGCTGCAGCAGACATCCGCGCTACTGATCATCGTGGTGATCCTCTTCGTCAGACCCAATGGACTGTTCGGTACCAAGAAACTGGAGCGGGTATGACGACGCTTGCCGAGAGAAATGAACCCGCGGTCGCCGAAAAGGCAGTCAGGCGACCGCGCGTGGTGGTTGCCGGATCGACGTCGTACCGGATACTCCAACTGGTTCTGCTGGTGGCTGCCGTCTGTGCCCTGCTCCTCGTGTCGCAGAGCGCGCCGTTTCGCGTAGGGCAGTTCACGAGTGTCTTCATCATCGCGATTGCCATCGCCGGACTGAATATCGTCAGCGGGTACACCGGACTTCTGTCGATCGGCCATTCTGCCTTCTTCGGCCTCGGCGCGTACACGACCGGCGTTCTGATCGTCGATCGCGGATACTCGCCGTTGACCACAATCCCGATGGCAGTCGTATTGTGTTTCGTACTAGGACTTCTCGTCGGGCTTCCCTCCTTGCGGATCAAAGGGCTGTATCTGGCTCTCGTTACCCTCGCCGTCGCTGTGGCGTTTCCCGAAGTGATCCGCAAGACCGGGGATCTCACCGGTGGCGCGGCCGGCATGGTCGTTCGTGCGAATCTTCTGGTCCCGCCGAAATGGACGGGTTTGACCCGCGCGGACACCTATCTCTGGATCTTCTGGGTTTCGGTAGTGACGCTGGCAGTGGTCATGCTCCTGATCCGCAATCTCGTCAAGAGTCGATTCGGTTTGGCAATGGTTGCGGTGCGCGACAACGAGATTGCGGCGAGTGCAAACGGCATCAACGTCGCGCGGGTCAAGATTCTCGCTTTCGGACTTTCCGGCGCGATCACCGGTCTGGCAGGTTCGCTGTTCACGATGTACATCGGCGCGCTCTCACCCGAGTCCTTTTCGTTGATGAAGTCGATCGAGTTCATCACCGGACTGGTGTTGGGCGGAATCGCAACGCAATTCGGCCCGATCGTCGGGGCGACGGCAGTGGTGTTCCTGCCGTACTACACCGGAAGCGTCACCGACGGCCCCGTGTCGGGAGTGGTGTTCGGCGCGGTGCTGATCGCGATCGTGTTCTTGATGCCGGACGGAATCGTCGGCCGGATCAACAGCGTTCTCCGACGGTTTGTCCTCGTGGTTCCCGCAGATCATCCCAAGTATCGCGAAGGTGAACCCCGCACCTGAGCGCCGTCTCCCTCGCCCACTCTCGTTTCTCTCA
The DNA here is from genome assembly GCF_040546695.1 of Rhodococcus sp. OAS809. Taxonomy (NCBI): domain Bacteria; kingdom Bacillati; phylum Actinomycetota; class Actinomycetes; order Mycobacteriales; family Nocardiaceae; genus Rhodococcus; species Rhodococcus sp. OAS809. The sequence goes on from NZ_JBEPOI010000002.1 coordinate 5,700,892, forward strand.
ACTCACAGCAAGGAACTGGACGATATGAAAAGGCAGACCACGATTCCCGCAGTCATCGCCGCTGCGGCACTACTCCTTTCGGCCTGCGGAGGTAACTCCGACGCAGAGAGCAACACGTCGACCTCGGCCGGAGCAGTATCGGTCGACGACTGCAGCGATCCCAGTGGTGCCGCGGCGCCGATCACCGACAAACTCACGGTGGGGTGGAGTGGGCCGACGTCCGGCCCGCTCGCCGACGCGGTCGGCAACGTGATCGAAGGAATGCGAGCACGGTTCGAGGTCGAGAACGCGGCCGGCGGCGTCGGCGGCGTCAAGCTCGACGTCGTGGTCAAGGACGATGCCTTCTCCCCGGAGCGCGCCAAAGCCAATGTCGGAGAGTTCATTCAGAAGGACAAGGTCGACGTTCTGGGCACGTTCGGAGCAGGCCAGTTGAACGCCATCGCGGACGACCAGACCACTGCCTGTGTTCCACTGCTCTTCGCGCAGGCAGGCATGCCCGAGTTCCGGGTGATCGAAGACTTTCCGTGGACCACGGAGTATCTACCGGATCCGGGCGTCGAGATGGAGGTAGTGGTCGAAAGCCTGAAGAAGAAGTATCCGAGCGGCGCCAAGGTTGCCTTGGCCACGAACCAGACCGAGTCCGGACAAGGGATCGCCAACGGCTTCAAGTCCGCGATCGAAGGAACGAACTTCGAGATCGCAGCCGAAGAGGCGCTGACCGACCCCAAGACGGCGGCATCGACCCTCAAAGCCAGTGGCGCCGAGGTATTGGTGGTGGCCGGTGTCACCACCGATTGCCTCGCGATCACCCAGGCGATCGGACGTGTCGGATGGAAGCCCGACACCGTGATTCAACCGTCGAACTGCGTCGACGGTGCGACGCTGTATGCGCCCGCCGGTGATGCTGCCGACGGGCAGCAGGTGATGGTGTGGCTCAAGGATCCCAACAACGCCCTCTACAAGGATGACGCGGCGGTACGTGACTACCTGGCCGGTGCGGCTGCTCACGGTGCCGATTCCCCGACCAACAGCTACACCGTGAACGGCTGGGCCATCGGTGACCTGTTGGTGGACAACTTCACTCGGGCCTCTGAGTCATCCGACGGACTCTCACGCGCCAGCATCATGAGTGCCGCACGAACGCAGGACTACCACCCGCCGATGTTCATCGACGGAATCAAATTCACGATGACCGCGGACCATGCATTGGGAATCCTGGCATTCCAGCCGTTCGAGTGGAACGCCGCTACCCAGGCGTTCGAGAAGCAAGGCGACGTGATCGACATTTCCGGCCGTTACGAGAACTGAAACGAGTACGCGAATGAACAAGGCACACAGGGGATTGCACCCTCGCGTCAAGGTGGACGAATACACCTCGAAGGGGTGGTGGTCCGACGAGACGATCGATCAGGTGTTCCGGGCGCAGGTGCGGGTACGCGGTGACGAACTTGCCGTGGTTGATCCGGCGAACCGGAGCGAGTTGTCCGGCGGAGATCCGCGACGCCTCAGTTGGAACCAACTGGAGAGCGAAGTCATCGCGCTCGCTGCCGGCTTCTCCGAGGTGGGTTTGGGCCGGGGAGATGTTCTGGGCGTGCAGATGCCCAATACCGTCGAATTGGTCGAGGTCTACCTTGCAGCGTGGTCTCTGGGGATCGTGGTCTCGCCATTGCCCATGCAGTACCGCGAACGTGAAGTGGAAGGAATGGCAAACCAGGCGGCGTTTGCAGCATTTGTCACCGTACCCAGTTTTGGTGACAGACTCCCTGCTACGGAGATCGCTGCAATCAGATCCCGGATTCCCTCTCTGAGATCGGTGTTCGCCTACGCTCCCGCATCCGAGCTTCCGGCCCAGTTGCCGGCCGGTGTCGTGGGGCTGAGTCCTCGGGCGGCCACCGAAACACAGCGCAGTGAATTGGATGTCCGAATCACCGAAGATCCCAACGACCCCAACGATGCGATGACGATCTGTTGGACCTCCGGGACCGAAAGCGAACCGAAGGGGGTCCCACGTTCGCACTACGAGTGGCTGGCCATCTGCTGGGCCACGATCGACGCTCCCGACATCGGCGTCGGCGACGTCTTGCTGAACCCGTTCCCGATGGTCAACATGGCCGGAATCAACGGAATGTTCCTGCCGTGGCTCCGCACGGGATGTGTACTGGTACAGCACCACCCGTTCGATCTTCGAGTTTTCCTCGGGCAGATCGAGGCCGAGCGCGTGACGTACACGGTAGCGCCGCCTGCGCTGTTGTGGATGCTGCTCGCCGACGAGTCGATGCTCGCGGCGGTCGACCTGTCGAGCTTGACTCGGATCGGTTCGGGTTCGGTGCCACTGCAACCTCCGATGGTCCGGGGATGGCAGGAGCGATACGGAATCGGAGTCATCAACTTCTTCGGATCCAACGAAGGCATCAGTCTGCTCTCCTCGCCTGCGGACATGCCGGATCCGGACGACCGCGCACGGTACTTCCCCCGCTTCGGTGTCGAGAACTTTCGCTGGAGCACCAGAATCTCCGACTGGATGGACGTGCGCTTGGTCGACGTGGTCACCGGCGAGGACATCACCGAAGTCGGGCACCCGGGTGAGTTGCGAATCAGCGGACCGACGGTCTTTGCCGGCTATCTCGGCGATCGGCCGTCTCCGTTCGACGAGCGCGGATTCCTCTGCACCGGAGACATCTTCGAGATTGCCGGTGATCACGGGCAGTTTCTCCGCTACCTGGACCGGGGGAAGGACCTCGTGATCCGCGGCGGAATGAACATCGCCCCAGCCGAACTGGAGGGATTGATCGCCGAGCATCCGGCCGTTGCGGATGTGGCCGTCATCGGCGACCCCGACGAAGTACTCGGTGAGCGCGTCGCAGCAGTGGTCACGCTGCGGCCCGAGACCGAACTCGAGCTGGACGCTCTGGTCGCGTTCCTGAAGGACAAGCGCATCGCGTCGTACAAACTTCCCGAGCGGCTGGAGATTCGGAAAGAACTGCCGCGCAATTCGACCGGAAAGATCCTCAAGCGTGAGCTTCGACAGAAGAGTGTGGCATGAGTGTGATGAACGACAGTGACAAGCTTGCGTTGGCGCGTGAGATGTTCCAGGCGTGGGACGTCATGGACTGGACACGCGTCGTCGACCTGTTCGCCGAAGACGGTGTGCTCCACAGCGTCATGCAGGAACCTCTTGTCGGCAAGGAGGCCGTTGCGGGCCGAATTGCGTTACTGGCAAGCAAGTGTGAACGGATCACACTGAAGATCGAGTCTCTCGGCGTGATCGACGGAAGGGTATTTGTGCAGCGAGTGGACGACTTCCACTTCGACGGTACCCATGGCGTCGTTCCTGTTGTCGGAATCCTCAGCATGGCAGACGGACGGATCACCGAGTGGCTCGAGTACTACGACCGTCCGACACTGTTGGAGGGAATGGGTCTTGTCTCCGACTTCGAGTAGAGGTTTGCCGACCATCGACATCTCCCTGGGGTTGTGGCAGGACCGTCCGCCGCGGGAGGTGACCACTACCGCGCGCCTCGCCGACAAACTGGGGTTCGGCCGAGTGTGGGTGGGGGAGATGGCGACGTACGACGCCTTTGCGCTGGCGACGTCGGTCGGCGTCGGCTTCGAGTACTCCGAACTGGTGGTCGGCCCACTCGCGGTGACGGTTCGTGATCCGGCGATGATCGCGATCGGGGCGGCGTCGGTGGCCGATCTCACCGGGCGCCACGTGTCGATCGCCTTGGGTACGTCCAGCACTGTCGTGGTCGAAAAATGGCATGGACGAAGCAGGTCCGGGGCAGCTCGGGCGCTCGCGGAGTCCGCCCGCGGTGTACGAGCGCTGATGGACGGTGAACGGGGCGAAGTCGCCGGAACGGTGATGCGGACCAGCGGATATCGGCTGCGACTTCAGCCGCCAGGTGGGCGGCTGATCGTTGCGGCATTCGGGGACAAGGCGCTTCGGGCCGCGGTGGAGTTGGGCGACGAACTGGTGCTCAATCTGGTCAGCCCGGAGCAAGCGGGGCGCCTGATCACACGGTGCAAGGAAATCGCTGCCGAGTTGGAAACCGGCATGCCTTTCGTGTCGGTGTGGGCACCGGCTGCCGTCGCCGAGAATGGACCGTCACAGGTGTCGATCGATCAACTTCGACGCGGGCTCGTACCGTATCTGGCTGCTCCGGGGTACTCGGACATGTTCGTCCGCGCGGGCTTCGCTGATGTGATCGAGGCAGCCAGGGCCGGGGCCGCGCCGCGCGAGATCTTGAGCCAGGTCTCGGACGCGATGGTGGCAACGGTGGGAATCGTCGGGACTCCGGCCGATGCCCGCGAGCAACTCGAGGCGTACCGAGCGGCGGGAGTGGACTCCGTCGTGGCCGTGCCTTCATCCACTGATTCGGATCCTGCCGGCAAAGTGACCATGGAACTTCTTGCGGAGATGGCATGACGGACCCCCGACGAACTTACTCTCAGGTAAGTTCGTCGGGGGTATGTCTAACCGAAGGAGTAGCCGTGAGTGATCGCGTTCGTGTCGAGGTAGTGCAGTCGGTGGCGTACGTGACGCTCAGCCGACCGGAGAAACTCAACGGTCTCGATCTGGACATGCTCGACGCCCTGGTGGACGCCGCTCGAACTATCGAAGCTGATCGTTCGATCCGGGGCGTGATTCTTCAAGGCGCGGGTGACGCGTTCTCGGCCGGGTTGGACTTCGCCTCTGCGGGTAAGCAACCGAGGCGCATGGCGAAGGCCTTCGCGAAATTTCCCGGTCAGAAGACCAACCTCTTTCAACGCGCGTGCTGGGTGTGGCGCGAATTGCCCGTGCCGGTCATCGCGGTCGTTCACGGGCACTGCTTCGGTGGGGGACTGCAATTGGCGCTCGCCGCAGACTTTCGATTCACCACCCCCGATTGCACGTTCTCGGTGATGGAGGCGAAGTGGGGATTGATCCCCGACATGACCGGAACGGTCACGATGCGCGAACTCGCGGCAATGGACGTCGTGAAACGCCTCGCCATGACTGCTGAACTGTTCGACGGAAATCAGGCTCTCGAGTGGGGGTTCGTGAGCGGAGTCAGCGACAATCCGATCAAGCCGGCGCAGGAACTGCTGTCGCAGATCGCGGTTCGCTCGCCGGACGCCGTCGCAGCGACGAAGACGTTGCTGCACAAGACCTGGAACCGCTCGCCTCGCGGCGCGTTCTGGATCGAATCGCGGATCCAACTGGCGCTGATGCGAGGCAAGAACCACAAGATCGTGCGCACAGCGAATGCTGCGAAGAAGTTGCCGGAGTTCGCCTTTCGAAAGTTCGGCTGACAAACTCCGGCATCGCGACGCCGTTGGGCGTCCACATTCAGGTCGATTACACCATCAGGTCTCGTCCTGATCGATCCTTGATGAGCATCGTGGCGACGAACGAGACCGCGGCCAGCAGGGCGAGGTATATCGAGATGGCAAGGGTGCCACCGGTCTTGCCGAGGAGCCACTGTGCGACGGTGGGAGCAAAGGCGCCGCCGAAGATGGTGCCTACCGCGTAGGAGATCGACGCACCGCTGTAACGGATCGAAGCCGGGAACAGTTCGGCGAACAACGCGGGTTGAGGTCCGTACGACAGCCCGAGTCCGACCGAGAACAGGATCATCGCCACGTAGATCCAGCCGAGATTCCCGGTGTCGATGAGGAGGAAGAACGGCACCGCGAAGAGGACCATTGCGAGGTTGCCCACGTTCATCACCGTGGTGCGGCCGCGTCGATCCGACCAGTAGGCGCCGATCATGGTGAAAACGCCCCACGTGACGGCACTTGCGAGCGTGGCAATCAGTAGTTCGGTCTTACCCAGGCCATAGGTCTTGGTTGCGTACGCGACGATGAATCCGCCGATCACCATGTAGCCGTTGCCGTTTGTGCCGATGAAGGACAGCGCCGCGAGTACGACCTGCTTCGGGTGTTTCTTGAACAGAGTTCGGATAGGCGTGTTGCTCTCGGTGCGGCGTTCCTTGAGTTCGGCGAATACGGGTGACTCGCTGACCTTGCTTCGAATGTAGAAGCCGACGCCGATCAACACGACGCTGAGCAGGAACGGCACTCGCCATCCCCAGGGTGGTGAACTGTTCGTCCGTGAGGGTGAACGTGCACAGTGCCAAAACGCCGGTGGCGAGCAACATTCCGAGCGGTACTCCCATCTGTACGAACGCTCCGAAGAATCCTCGACGCTTGGTGGGTGCGTGTTCGACGGCAAGAAGAGCGGCCCCGCCCCATTCGCCGCCCGTCGAGAATCCTTGGACGACGCGAAGCAGGATCAACAGGATCGGTGCCCAGATTCCGATCGATGCATACGTCGGCAGCACGCCGATGAGAACCGTCGCGGCACCCATCATCGCCAACGTCGCGACCAGGACACGTTTGCGGCCGAGCCTGTCGCCGAGATAGCCGGCCACGATGGCACCGAGAGGACGGAAGACAAAGCTGATGCCGACCGTGACGTAGGAGACGATCTGGCCTGCCGAGCCCATCGGCTTGAAGAACAGGTCGGCAAAGATCAGGGCTGCAGCTTGGGCGTAGATGAAGAAGTCGTACCACTCGACGGTGGTGCCGACCATCGACGCCATCGCGGCGCGGTCGTATTCCTTCGCGGCGGGCTTGGTGCCAGTTCTGGTTGTGGTCATCGAGCTACTTTCTGCCAGTCACGTGGTTCACCGACACGGTGAAACTGCGAAGTCGGAACAGGGGAGAAACGCTGTTCGATCTGCGACGTTGCCGGTGTGCTCGGTGCATGCTTTTGGCTGACTCGGAGCGTTCCTGCGCGATCTCATCGTCGATATCGACAACCGAATGATCGGTAGGTAATGAATTATGCAGAAGTGTGAGCGTCAACACAAGCGATGCCGGAAAAGTCTGATTGTTTGATGCGGAGCGTGCGAGAAGTCAGCGACTCACGTGTGGAGTGACGCCGCGATCCGCAGATCGATTTCCCTGGCGCTGAGCAGATGGTCGAGGACGAGAACCGCACAACCGAGGATGCCGGATTGTGCGCCGTGGCTGACCGAAGCGATCTGAAGCTTTCGGGTGGCAAGCGCCGTTGCGTTGCCGTAGACGGACTCCCGAAGCCCGGCGAGGAAGAGTTCGTCCGCCTCGGCCATGTCGCCGCCGATGATCAGGACCTCGGGATTGAGGAGATTGACCGCGCCGGAAATGACGTCGCCGATCAGTCGGCCGCTGCTTCTGATGAGCCGGCGGGCTTCGCTGTCGCCGTCCAGGGCGAGGCGGACGACATCACGCACGTGACCGACGCTTCGGCCCTGATCTCGGAGGGCGTGCACGAGAGCCCAACCGCTGGCGACAGTTTCGACGCAGCCGACGTCGCCGCAGCGACACTTCATGCCCCGCGCTGCAGCGGTTTTGGTATGCCCGATCTCGCCGGACGCTCCGAGTGAACCGCGTTGGAGGACTCCGCCCATGACGATTCCTGCGCCGAGGCCGGTTGACGCCTTGATCATCAGGAGGTTGGGCGCACTCTCGCGTCGCTCGCTCAATTCGGCCAGAGCCATCACGTTGGCATCGTTGTCCGCGAACAGCGGAGCCGTGGTCACCGATGCCAGATAGGGGGCAAGCGCGACTCCGTCCCACCCCGCCATCATCGGAGAGTCGAGGCTTGCTCCCGCGGCGACGTCGACCGTTCCGGGAATGCTCAGTCCGATTCCGATGACCTCGGTAGACGCGCGGTGGACCTGGGCCAGTAGTGACGAAAGATGCTCGGCAATTTCGGGCATCAGTTCGTCGGGGCCGACCCCGACCGACTTGTCGATGTCTTCTGCCGCGAGGATCGTGCCCGCCAGGTCGGTGACGGCAAGTTGTGCCCGCGATCGACCGATTGCCACGACGAGAACCACGCCGGACGAGTTCGCGAACGTGAGAGTGGACGGCGGCCGACCGCCTGTCGACGGGCCCTCGTCGTCATCGGCAATCAAACCAAGCGATTGAAGTGCTGCAACCCTGGCCGATACCGCCGTCCTGGACAGGCCGGTGAGCTTCCCGATCTCGCTGCGCGTGGTTGCGGAACCGCTGCGTATCAGCGTGAATACCTCTCCCGCAGTAGCCGGAGTCGTGGACGGTCGGGTCATTGTCCTATTCAAGCATTCCTCGTCGGTAACTTCAGCGTGCGAAAGTTGGCATACTTTGTTCACAAAAAGACATAAGTAGGTCTTGTGAAAAAGCAGAAGTAGGCATAGTCTGTGTCTTGACTCACTGCCACGGGCGTCCGAGGAGACGAGTCGCAGTTTCTGTGAAGCAGGGCGCACAAACAGGGGAGAACCTGATGAGCCGCACCGATACACAAGAGATCGTCGAGTTCGCACGTAAGTGGCAGCAGTTCGACGGTGGACCTGACGAAGAGATCTTCGTAACCTTCGGCCTCGCCCCGGACGAGTATTTCCGCAGGCTGCAGGCAATTCTCGACGACGGCGTCGTAGCGCTGACTCCGCCGGTCACCGGCGAACTCGCAACGGTCTGTGCACATCGACTCGGCCAATCGGCCAGGCGTCGATAAGTCCGACCCGGCGTCAGCCCAGAGTCACCCGAATCCGTGTCACCCGAGTAAGGAATTGAGGTCGCCATCATGCACAAGCACCTTCCGATGCCGTACCCGACCGCCGAAGTGTGGGACTGGCAGCTGCAGGGAGCGTGCCGCGGGCACGATTCCGCGGTGTACTTCCATCCGGACGGCGAGCGTGGACACGCCCGCGAGAACCGTGAACGCAACGCCAAGAAGGTCTGCGCGACGTGCCCTGTACTCCAGCAGTGCCGCGAACACGCACTCTCCGTCCACGAGCCGTACGGCATCTGGGGTGGAATGACGGAGACCGAGCGCGCAGAATATGTGCGATCGCTGCGTAAGCGCAGCAACCGGATGCCCGCGGTCGCCAACGCGAGCTGACGGTCCTTCGGAAAGGACGCCAGTGTGACCCTCGTAGCCGGTATCGATTCGTCTACCCAGTCGTGCAAAGTCATTGTCCGTGATGCCGATTCGGGAGAGCTGGTACGAGAAGGGCGGGCGGCGCACCCCGTCGGTACCGAGATAGATCCGGCATGCTGGCTCGAGGCGATGGACAGTGCAATCGCCGCGGCGGGTGGGCTCGGCGACGTCGCAGCCGTATCGGTCGGAGCTCAACAGCACGGCATGGTGTGTCTGGACAGTGGCGGCGAGGTTGTCAGACCGGCGTTGCTGTGGAACGACACTCGGTCGGCGAAGGCTGCGACCGATCTGGTCGAAGAGTTCGGCGGACCCAAGGCGTGGGCCGACGCAGTTGGTGTAGTTCCGGTCGCCGCGGTCACGGCAAGCAAGCTTCGATGGCTGGCAGATCACGAACCCGGCAATGCCGATCGCACTGCCGCGGTGTGTCTTCCGCATGACTGGTTGTCCTGGAAGTTGGGTGGGTCCGGCTCGATCGAGGAGCTTGTTACCGACGCGGGCGACGCCAGTGGAACCGGCTATTATGCTGCCTCGACGCGCGAATATCGTAAAGATTTGCTGGCGTTGGCATTTCGCGGTCGAACCCCGCATGTTCCCCGAGTTGCATCGCCGAACGAAAAGATCGGAAGTACACGTTCCGGAGGTATTGTCGGGCCTGGCACCGGTGACAATGCCGCAGCCGCACTGGGTTTGGGAGCAGTTCCCGGTGACGTGATCATCTCGATCGGAACATCCGGCGTCGTCTCGGCTGTATCGGCCACCCCCACCCACGATCCCGGCGGGAACGTGGCAGGATTCGCGGACGCAACCGGCCTGCACTTGCCGCTGGTGTGCACTCTCAACGGCGCGCGCATTCTTGATGCGACGGCGTCCATTCTCGGTGTCGATCACGCCGAACTGTCGCGGTTGGCGTCGACGGCGCCCCTCGGAAACGACGGGCTGGTCATGATTCCGTACTTCGAGGGTGAACGGACGCCCAACCGCCCTGACGCCACGGGGGCCATGCACGGATTCCGGCTGCAGAACTCGACGCCTGCGCACTTTGCACGAGCCGCAATCGAAGGGCTCCTGTGCGGCTTGGCCGACGGCGTCGACGACCTGGTTCGTCAAGGCGTCGAGGTGAAGCGAGTTCTCCTCGTGGGAGGCGGAGCGAAGTCGCGCGCTCTCTGTGAGATCGCGCCGGCAATTCTCGGAGTGCCGGTCGTGATCCCTGCTCCGGGTGAGTACGTCGCCGAAGGGGCATGCAGGCAAGCAGCATGGGCACTGTCCGGGGACACGCAGCCGCCGGTGTGGCCGAAACCGGAAGAGCGACGATTCGACGCCGAACCAGCTCCCCACGTGCGCGAGCGCTACGCGTCGTTGCGCGAACTCACCGAAGGTGTCTGAGCGCTCCCTACAGAAGCCCGAACTTCCGCACTGCGTCGAGTAGCGCGTGCGGGCGTTCGGTCGTCGGCAGGGGATCGACGAGTGCGAACTGGCAACCGACGTCTCGGGCAGCGCCGTCGGCGATGTCGCTGTCACCGACCATCAGAGCCTGCGCCGCATCCACATCGAGTTGTGCGAGGGCGTACTCGAAGATCGCCGGTTCGGGCTTGACTGCACCTACCTCGAACGAGAGAACGAACTCGTCGACCCAGACGTCCCAGCCGCGGTCGGCGAACGCCGGACGGATGTCGAAGGCGATGTTGCTCAAGACGGCAGTGCGTATGCCCTTCTCCGACAGTGACTTCAGGACCTCGCCGGTATCCGGGTACGGCGACCACTGATCCGGATCGACCAGCAGGGCGTAGAAAGCTTCGGCCCGAACCGGATCGGGCACCCCGGACTTACTCAACACGTCGAGGTAAGCCTGACGATGCAACTTCGGATCCCGGTCGCGGTTCTCCCACGCGTAGATCCCCGCTTCGTCCATCTCCACGGTTCTGCCCACCGGCGCGGTCATCCGACGCATCAGCTCGGCTTGAGCGTGCACGTCGAGCGGATCGCCTTGGTGATCGACGAGGTGCTCGGTCCAATCGTCGCTCTCCTCCAAACGGAAGAGGGTTCCGGAGAAATCGAACAGCGTCGCGGCGATATGTCCGTCTTGATGGGCCGTGCTGTCAGTGTTCACCTCGACAGGTTATCGGCGTCCGCTTTCCGATGCGTGATGTGAGCCAGTGCACGCGTACTTTGAGAGAGCACATTTTCCGAGGTTCCCCCGACGGGCACGATTTCGATGCCCCGGATGAACCGTATGACGAGGGGGATCCTCCGTGTCCGACCACGCGAATACACCAGACCTGACGAAGCCGTCCGGCGAAGACCCCCACCTCTCACGTCAGCTGTCCAACCGGCATATCCAGCTGATCGCCATCGGTGGTGCCATCGGCACCGGACTGTTCATGGGATCGGGCAAGACGATCTCGCTCGCCGGGCCCTCCGTGATCTTCGTGTACATGATCATCGGATTCATGCTCTTCTTCGTCATGCGGGCTATGGGGGAGCTGCTGCTCTCGAACATGGCGTACAAGTCGTTCTCCGACTTCGCCGCGGATCTGCTGGGCCCCTGGGCGGGATTCTTCACCGGCTGGACCTACTGGTTCTGCTGGATCGTCACCGGCATCGCGGACGTCATCGCGATTTCCGGGTACTTCAAGTACTGGTGGCCAGGGCTCGCGGCGTGGATTCCTGCTTTGCTGACGATCGCGGCGCTGCTGCTCCTCAATCTCCCGACCGTTCGCGCCTTCGGTGAAACCGAGTTCTGGTTCGCGCTGATCAAGATCATCGCCATCGTCAGCCTGATCGTCGTCGGCATCGTCATGGTCGTCTCCGGGTTCACGGCGCCGAACGGTGCCACCTCCGGTATCGACAACCTCTGGAACGACGGCGGGATGTTCCCGACCGGATTCATGGGCTTCGTCGCCGGCTTCCAGATCGCCGTGTTCGCCTTCGTGGGTATCGAGCTCGTCGGTACGACGGCAGCCGAGGCGAAGGACCCGGAGAAGAACCTGCCGAAGGCCATCAACTCCATCCCCATTCGTGTCCTGCTGTTCTACGTCGTTGCACTGACCGTGATCATCGCGGTGACTCCGTGGCGTGAAATCAGCGCAGACAAGAGTCCGTTCGTCGCCATGTTCACACTCGCCGGCCTCGGCATCGCTGCTTCTGTCATCAACTTCGTCGTGCTGACCTCCGCTGCATCTTCGGCCAACTCGGGTATCTACTCCACCTCGCGCATGGTGTTCGGCCTTGCGCAGGAAGGCGACGCACCGAGGGCCCTCGGCAAGCTGAACTCACGCAAGGTCCCCGCGAACGCCCTGATGTTCTCGTGCATCTTCCTGCTGGCTTCGTTGATCCTGCTGTTCTCGGGCGATTCCGTGATCGAGGCCTTCACCGTCGTCACGACCATTTCGGCGCTGCTGTTCATGTTCGTGTGGACGATCATCCTGGCGAGCTACATGGTGTACCGGAAGCGTCGTCCGCACCTGCACGAGGCGTCGAAGTTCAAGATGCCCGGCGGCATCGTGATGTGCTGGGTCGTGCTCGCGTTCTTCGTCTTCATTCTCTGGGCACTGACAACCAAGGACGACACCCTGCAGGCACTTCTCGTCACGCCGATCTGGTTCGTGGTTCTGGGCATCGCGTGGGCGATCATCCGGCGTCGACCCGCTCACCGGGCACGATACGACGCATTCAAGTCAGAACTGGACGCCAGCCGACAGAACGGCGACAAATAGTTTTGGTCAAGATCGGGTAACGGTGGCGGCCGCCTTGATCAAACTGTTACATTCTTCGGCAGACAGAGGAGCGGGCTTCATCAGAAGGACGCTGCACGCCGACGACTGACGGAGTACACACTGTGGGAAACCACCACCGCACGGGCAATGACGATGTTGTCTTCGAGATCGATCCCGAGGCAGCAAGCGGCCGCCACCGCACCCCGTCGGCTGGCCCTGGTGCCGGTGTCAAGGCAGGTGTCGTAGCTGCGGCTACCGGTGCACTCCTCGTCGGTGCAGGCCAGATGGGCGCAGGAACCGCTGCTGCGGCGCCGGCAACACAGACCATCGCCGGCATCGAAATCCCGCAGGGTCTGCTCCCCGAGGGCGTTGTCGTTCCGGCTGAATTGGCGGCACTTCCGGCTCTCGACATCCCCGAGCTTCCCGATTTTGCTGCCGACCTCAACACGCAGGCACAGCAGTTCCTCGCTGGGATCAACCCCGGCACCTCAGCTCGTACCGTGCAGCCGGTGTCCGGAACGCTTACCTCAACCTTCGGTTCGCGCTGGGGAGCACACCACGGCGGCCTCGACATCGCGGCTCCGATCGGTACGCCGATTCTGGCTGCAGCCGACGGCCAGGTCATCGACGCCGGCCCGGCGTCAGGTTTCGGCCTCTGGGTCCGCGTCCAGCACGACGACGGCACGGTCACCACGTACGGCCACGTCAACGACTACCAGGTCAACGTCGGCCAGCGCGTCAACGCCGGCCAGCAGATCGCCACCGTGGGTAACCGTGGCCAGTCCACCGGCCCGCACCTGCACTTCGAGGTTGCCGAGAACGGCGCAAAGGTCGATCCCGCAGCGTGGCTGCAGGCTCGCGGCGTAGCTGTCACCTGGGTCGACAACTCGTAGAAGAAACTTTCGGAGAACTGCGGTGGCGTCGGGAAATTCTTCCCGGTGCCACCGCAGTTCTCGTTTGTCGGTGACACCGGACGGATAGCCTTCAGTGACGTTGATCGTCGAAGGGGGGAATGCGCAATGGGTGCAGAGGTCACGGCGCGAGAATTCACCAGAGCCGACCGTAGGCTCTTTCGTAAGAAGGTGCGCTCGTGCGTCGACGCCATGAAGCAGATGCTCGACGGTGGTGACTTCCGAGACGCCGTCGACAAGCCCGCTCCGCTGTTGGGCATGGAGATCGAGTTCAACCTCGTGACCGGCGACATGACGCCCGCGATGTCCAACCGTGAAGTGCTCGAATCCATCGACGACTCTGCGGTTTTCCAAACCGAGCTCGGACAATTCAACGTCGAGATGAACGTCGAGCCCGGCCCACTCACCGGTGATGCGACTTTCGAATTGGAGAAGAAACTGCGGGCGTCCCTCGACGTCGCAGACGCGCGAATCCACGCGCACGACGCCGAGATGGTGATGATCGGGATGCTGCCGACACTGCAGCTCGAGCATCTCGATCGTGAGTGGATCACCGCCAACCCGCGCTACGAATTGCTCAACGAGCAAATTTTTGCCGCGCGAGGAGAGGACATCGAACTCGACGTCGAAGGTGTCGCGCTACCCGGTGGCGACGTGGAAATCCTTCGGGCCGACACCAATTCGGTGGTGCCGGAGGCGGCTTGTACGTCCATGCAGTTGCACCTGCGCGTCGCGCCGGAAGAATTCGCAGCGCACTGGAATGCCGCGCAGTGTCTGGCCGGAGTACAGGTGGCGCTTGCGGCCAATTCCCCTTTCCTGGCAGGGAAGGCGCTTTGGCACGAATCACGCATTCCGATCTTCGAACAGGCAACGGACACCCGAACTTTCGAGCTCAAGAACCAAGGTGTGCGACCGCGAGTGTGGTTCGGTGAGCGGTGGATCCATTCGGTTCTCGACCTGTTCGAGGAGAATTCACGGTACTTCCCGGCGCTGCTCCCTGATGTCTCGGACACCGATCCACTGGAAGTGCTCGCGGCGGGCGGGGTTCCGGAGTTGAGCGAGCTTCAGATGCACAACGGCACGGTCTATCGCTGGAATCGGCCTGTCTACGACTGCTCGGATGGCAAGCCGCACTTGCGTATCGAGAATCGGGTGCTGCCGGCCGGGCCGACCGTCGTCGACATCATGGCCAATGCGGCCTTCTACTACGGAACCGTTCGCGCATTGGTGAACGCGGAGCGGCCACTGTGGTCGCACATGTCGTTCCATGCGGCCGAAGAGAACCTGCACATCGGCGCCAAGTACGGACTCGACGCCACCCTGTACTGGCCGGAGATCGGTTGGGTCGGTGCCGACGAGTTGGTCCTGCGAAGGCTGCTGCCGTTGGCGGACGAGGGTTTGGCCGACTTCGGATTGTCCGCCGCGGCCCGCGATCGGTACCTCGGCGTGATCGAAGGGCGGTGCATGAATCGGCAGACCGGTGCCGCCTGGCAACGCGAGCAAGTGGCGCACGCGGAGGCCTCGGGCGCGGACCGCTCGACTGCGCTCACCGGAATGCTCCGCGGTTACGTGGAGAACATGCGGACGGGAGATCCTGTTCACACCTGGTCCTGATTGCTCTGCTAATTCTCCTATCCGTCAACAGTTTCGGGGACCTAAGTCCCCGAAATGAAGAGGGGGCGACCCCAAAAAAGCCGGACAAGTGGGATGGTTAGAGTGAAAGTGGCTCGGTTACTTCTTCAGGAAGGTGGGCACATGAGTTCACGCGAACATAACAGTGTTGTTGTCGGAGTCGAGGGTTCGGACACTGCGTCCACAGCGCTCCGCGAGGCCGCGAAAATCGCCGCCCAGCGCGAATTGCGACTCGACATCATCCACGCTCTCGACTTCGCGCCTTACGGTTTCGGCGGACCGTACGTCGACGCGGGTGGGGTGTACGAATGGGTCGAAGAGGCCGGAAAAGCGATCTTGGCAGAGGCGGAACAATTCGCCCGTGAGATCGATCCGAAACTCGAAGTTCACACCGAAATCGCCATCGGCAGCGCAACTCAGTGGCTGATCGAGAGTTCGGCACAGGCCAGGCGGGTCGTTGTCGGAGCGTCGGCGTCAGGCAAGGCGGCGACAGCAGTCCTCGGCAATACCGCGGTCGGTGTGGCCAGTCACGGCAAGTGTCCGGTCATCGTCGTCCGAGACCGCGATGGTGCGGTGCCCTCGGAAGGACCCGTAGTGGTCGGCGTCGACGGCAGCGCATTGAGCGCCCAGGCCGTCGGTGCGGCTTTCGAGGAAGCGTCGTTCCGCGGAGTCGAGTTGGTGGCGTTGCACGTGTGGAGTGACCTCGGCAGTGCGGCATTCGAAGACCCGAGGGCCGCTGCGCTTGCCCCGCAGTCTCTCGAAGAGGAAGAGCACGCGGTACTCAGCGAGAGCTTGGCCGGATGGTCCGAGCAATACCCGGACGTGAAGGTCCGGCGCGAGGTATACCTCGACAACCCACGCGGACGGCTGTTGGACTGGTCGGCAAAAGCGCAGCTCGTCGTAGTCGGAAGCCGTGGTCGCGGTGGATTCCGCGGCATGTTGCTCGGCTCGACCAGCAACACCCTGATCGCTTCGGCCAAGTGCCCCGTCATGGTGGTTCGCCCCGAAGAATCCTGACCCTCGACAGGCTCTCCCACTACCCCGTTCATTTCGGTCATCGAATATGAACGGGGTAGTCACATGAATGCGGACTCAGGTTCCGTAGTGTTCGATGTGAGTAAGTGTTCGATGGGAGTACCACTGCTCGTGTGCGCATCGCACACGGCAGCAATCGTCAGGATTGGGGTTACAACGTGCGTATCGGTATGGGTTTGAACTACAGCGGCGGGTTCGCCGAAACCGTCGAAGAGGTCGGTGACCTGGAGAAGGCGGGCCTCGACATCGCCTTCGTCCCGGAGGCGTATTCCTTCGACGCCGTCAGCCAGCTCGGTTACCTGGCGGCCAAGACGTCGACCATCGAACTCGCTTCGGGAATCTTTCAGATCTACACCCGTACCCCTTCGTTGACCGCCATGACGGCGGCGGGCCTGGACTTCGTCTCCAACGGTCGCTTCGTGATGGGACTGGGCGCTTCCGGACCGCAGGTGATCGAGGGGTTCCACGGCGTCAAGTACGACGCTCCGCTGGGACGCACACGTGAGGTCGTCGAGATCTGCCGTCAGGTATGGCGCCGCGAGAAGGTCGAGTACCAGGGCAAGTACTACCAGGTTCCCCTCCCCGCCGAGAAGGGCACCGGACTCGGAAAGCCGCTCAAGCTGATCAATCATCCTGTGCGTGAGCGCATCCCGATCCTGATCGCTTCGCTCGGACCCAAGAACGTCGAGCTGACGGCGGAAATCGCCGAAGGCTGGGAACCTATCTTCTTCCATCCGGAGAAGGCAGCAAGCGTGTGGGGTGAGCCGATCGCCAAGGGCAAGGCCAAGCGCGATCCGAGCCTCGGTGAGCTTCAGGTGTACGCGTCGCCGGCACTGGCCATCGGTGACGACGTCGACCACATGCTCGACTGGGTACGCCCGAGCCTTGCGCTCTACATCGGTGGCATGGGCGCCAAGGGCAAGAACTTCTACAACGATCTCGCGGTGCGCTACGGCTACGAAGAGGCCGCCGAGAAGATCCAGGATCTCTACCTCGCGGGCAAGAAGGACGAAGCCGCAGCAGCAGTGCCGGACGAACTGGTTCGCGCAGTGTCGTTGATCGGTCCCGAGAGCTACGTCAAGGAACGCGTCGCAGCCTTCGCCGAAGCCGGTGTCACGACGCTCAACGTCACGCCGTTGGCGGCCGACCGCAACGGCCGAGTGCAGCTGATCGAGAAGTTCCGCAAGATTTGTGACTGACCCTGCTGTGCGCCTTTATTAACCGCCGGCGGTTAACAAAGGCGCACAGCAGAGCAGGTGGTTCGGGATCTCCTGCGTACGAAACCCGATTTTGGGCGCTTGTTGACAGGACTTTTTTCACTTCTGACCGGTCGGGTTCTTCACCTAACGTGGATCGAGTAGCCAGGGTTTGCGTGCGAATCCGGCACCGGTGGCCTCGTTGACGCCCGAAAGGGATGTTGGCGGGGCCGTTGCCGCAGTCCACCCGAACACCCAATGTCCGATTTGGGACTCGCGTCGGCTGATGAATCCTTTTTGCCGTCATTGGGCAATAGTGTGAGGGCGAAGAGATTCTGTGGTCGATTGTGGAGGGACGAACATGAGTGCAACCAAACCCGTCGTCGTAGCGGTAGACGGTTCGGAATCGGCGTCGTCGGCTGTCGTCTGGGCGGCGAGGACCGCGGTGGCGCTCGGTCGACCGCTCCACATCGCGACGGTGGTGCACATCCCAGCCTTCTACTACTCCGAGCCTTACCTCGCCGAGAGCTTCAAGGACGAACTGCGGCGCACTGCCACCGCTCGTCTGGACAGCGCACAGATCCTCGCGCGGCAAAGCATCGACGACGACCTCGAGATCGTCACCGAACTACTCGACGGCAGCGTCTCCGATCGCCTGATCGAATTGTCCAAGGGCGCGTACATCATTGCGCTCGGCCCTCGCGGGCACGGCGAATTCACCGGATTGGTCGTCGGTTCTGCGACGGTCTCGGTTGTCTCGCACGGCGAATCTCCGGTTGCAGTTGTCCGAGGACGGACGCTCGACGGTCGACCGCCGACCGAGGGCCCCGTCGTCGTCGGTGTCGATGGATCCGAAAGCAGCATCGAGGCAGTCGAGCACGCTTTCGAGCAGGCCTCCGCGCGGGGCGCCACCTTGATTGCCGTCAACGTGTGGAGCGACGTGAGTGTGCAGCCCTCGTTGGGCGCCACCCCCGACGACCCACTGTGGAGCAGCATCCAGACGGGTGAGGAAGTTGTCCTCGCCGAGCAATTGGCCGGATTCACCGAGCGTTACCCGGACGTCGTCGTCGAAAGAGTCGTCGCGCGTGACCGTCCGGTCCGAGTCCTGAGCGAATACGCGGAGACGGCGCAGTTGATAGTCGTCGGCAGTCGCGGGCGCGGCGGATTCGCAGGAATGCTCCTCGGATCGACCAGTCGGGCGCTCCTGCACACCGCGGATTGCCCGGTTCTCATCGTCCGGCACGTCAACAAGTGAAGAGAATGCATTCCATGAGTTCTGAGTCCACCGTCTCCGGTACCGTTCGACGTGAGATGTCTTTTGGAGGGGTTCGATGACAACGCGGATATTCCTGGTCGACGATCACGAGATCGTCAGACGCGGATTGTTCGACCTACTCGGTGGGGTCGAGGACTTCGTGGTGGTGGGCGAGGCGGCGTCCGTGGGGGAAGCGCTGGCTGCGGTACCGCAGAGCAACGCCGACGTCGCTGTTCTGGACGTACGCCTGCCTGACGGCAACGGCGTCGAACTGTGCCGAGAACTCCGCTCGATGCTTCCCGACCTCCGCTGCCTGATGCTCACGTCGTACGCCGACGACGAGGCGTTGCTCGACGCGATCATGGCGGGCGCCTCGGGATTCGTCCTCAAGCAGATTCTCGGAACCGACTTGGTCGCTGCAGTCCGCACAGTCGGGCGCGGCGGTTCACTGCTCGACAGTCGTGCAACCGAGGCGCTGATGCAGCGGATCCGCAGCGACCGTACAGCAGATCCGTTGGCCGAACTTTCCGATCAGGAGCGAGCAGTCTTCGACCTCATCGGAGAAGGGCTCACCAACCGGGAGATCGGCGCGCGATTGTTCCTCGCGGAGAAGACGGTCAAGAACTACGTGACGCGTCTGCTCTCGAAGCTGGGCATGCAGCGTCGTACTCAGGCTGCGGTGCTGGCGACCGAAATCCGTAGCGGCAGTCGCTAGGATCTAACGACCGGATTTCGGTCGATTCGAGTTGGTGCGACCGAGCGGTACTCGCCAGAGCAGGCGTGCACCGCTCGGATCGTGATTGACGATCGTGCACGTACCGCCGCAATGTTCGGCGCGGCGCTCCAGATTGTGCAGTCCACTCTTGTGGAAGTCGGAGGGGAGTCCGACGCCGTCGTCCTCGATCGTGATCGCAAATTCGACGTCCGCGGTGACAGCGATGGTGATGTGGCGTGCGTGTGCATGCCGAAGGACGTTGCTCAACCCCTCACGCAGCACGGCTTCGGCGTGCTGGTGGATCCCGGGATTCACCAGAGTGTCGATGGCGCCGGAGAATTGGACGCTCGGGGTCACAGCGGACTGTGCGGTGGCGTCGCCGATGACATCGAGGAGGCGTCGGCGCAGGCTCGACGAATCGGTGGCCGTCGGAGTCTGCAGATCGAAGATGGTTGTCCGAATCTCGCGGACTGTCTTGTCGAGCTGTTCGAGAGATCGTTTGACAATCGCGCGCGCCGACTCCGGGAGGGTCTCGTCCGGAAGCGTGCTCTGCAGGCTCATTCCGCTCGCGAACAGTCGCTGGATGACGTTGTCGTGCAGGTCTCGTGCGATGCGGTCGCGGTCGGCGAGAACGGACAACAGGCGTTGCGCCTTTTGTTTCTCGTCGAACTCGATTGCAACGGAGCCGAGTTCGGCCATCGACTCGATCCGGGTCAGTTCGTCGTGATCCCAGTGTGTGTTGGTGGAATTCGACGCCACGATGACCGCGCCGACTACACCCGAGGCGACGCACATCGGTGCCACGACCGCACTCCCAGCCGACGGCACCAGTTCGGTGAGTGCGCCTAAAGTGGTGAGTACCTGTAGCTTTCGAGTGCTCCGCACCACGTCGAACGGATAAGTGGTCGCCGGGATTCTGACTCCACGTGACGTGGTCCGGGCGCTGGCCGCGGCGTGAACCTGTGCGTAGCCGTTCTCGCAGATCACCACGATCACGTCGTCGACGCCGGTCAGGTCCCGAACGCGACTGGCAAGAAGTTGCAGGCCGTCCTCGAGCGAGTCACCGGCCAGCAACCGCGAGCGGATGGCAGATGTTGCGGTGAGCCATCTTTCACGAGTTCGTGACTGCTCGAACAGTCGGGCGTTTTCCACAGCGATACCGGCTGCGATGGCGAGGGCTTCGAGAATGACCTCGTCTTCTTGGGTGAACTCGGCCTGTCCCCGTTTCTCGGTCAGGTAGATGCTTCCGAACACCTTTCCCCGCATCATGATCGGCGCTCCGAGGAAGCTCTCCATCGGTGGATGATTTGCGGGGAATCCCACCGATTCGGGATGGTCGCCGAGATGGGCCACACGCAAAGTCTGCGGGTGATTCATCAGAACACCCAGCACGCCATGACCTTCGGGGAAATGTCCCATGGTCGCGCGTTGGGACCCGGAGATTCCCTCGTACACGAATTCCGAGAGCCCGCCCCCCGGCGCCGCGACCCCCAGGGCGCCGTAGCGGCAATCCAGAACCGTTGTCGCAGAGGTGATGATCCGTTGAAGCGTCAGGTCGAGGTCCAGGCCGGAGCCGACCACCAGGACCGCCTCGAGCAGGCGGTGGAGTGTCGGTATGTCGGCATTGGAATCGCCCAGGCGGTCGAGCAACTCGCCGAACGTACGTGCCGGACTGTGACCCGAAGCTTCGACCATGGTCGAAGCATATCGCCTCACCGAACGTCAGCTCTCCTGGCGGCGACCTTCCCACCACGACGACCAGTGATGCTTGATCTCGTCGAACTCGTCATCGCTCAGGTCGTAGGTGGTCAGCAGGATGGACATGCCTCCGTCGGGCCGCTGCGCCGTCACCGACTGGGTGGCGACAGACAGCAGGCCAGGGCCGAGATCCTCGACTGTCAACCCGAATTGGTGGTCAGTGACGTAGTCGACGACGCCTTCGAAATAGTCGCCGGGAGCGATTGTCACCGCGTACCGACTTCCCGCTTCCAATTCGATTTCGGTGAGCCCGAGGACGCTTGCCACGTTCTCCCCGGGGAGCAGAAGGCCGTCGAGATAAATGGTTTTACGCTCGGCCAGTCCGTGGTGCTCCACTGCGAATCTGAGCAACTGGAGGAATGTCGTCCAGCCCTCGGTGATGTCGTCGTACCAGTCGTCGTCGGCAGATTTGGCCGGCCGATCGATGCGGACGACCGTCTTGCCGTCCTGTTCGCGAAGTGAGAAACGGTCACCGTTTCCGAGTTTCAGCGTCAACGCTTCGGGGTCGACCTCAGCGGTGGAGTAGATCTGGGTGATTTCGTCGTCGAGTCCGTCGTACTCCCAGCCGAACCAACGTCGAATCAGCGACGGGTCGCGCAGCGCGGGCCAGAGTACGGACGGGGCTGCGACGATGGACACTTCGATCACGGTTTCGCTCACGCGGAAGACACCACCGATTTCAGCCCTTCATGGCGACGGTCAGTAGAAATGCAACGTCTTCGAGCGCTTCGACGCTGTGCCGGTCGGCCGGGACGGTCAGGAAATCACCCGTGGATCCTTTCCACTGGTCACTCCCACACACAAGATTCAGCTTCCCGCTCAGGACCAACAACGTGGCTTCGCCCGGACTGTCGTGTTCGGCGAGGCTCTTGCCGGCGCTCAGCGCGATCACCGTCTGTCGCAGGCTGCGCTGGTGGCCGCCGTAGACGGTTTGTGAACTGCGACCGCTGGTCGCCGAGCCCGCCAGTTTCAACTGTTGGCGAGCGAGAGCGGTCAGTGACTTCTTGTCCATCGAAGACCTCTCGGAAGCGGTGAATGTCCTTCTTGGAGTATGACCGACTCACTCGCGAGGTGCCTCGTTATCGGCGGAAGTCGGTCAGCGCGTGTACTCCAACCAGCGGAAGCGCAGGCCGCTCTTCTCCGAGGTCTGCCAGGGCTCGTCGGATTTCAGGTTCCATTCGGGGCCGATCTCGGGAGCAAAAGCATCGCCGGCGATGTCGAGGTCGATCTCGGTCACCAGTAGATGCGTTGCGAATGGCAGTGCAGCCGAATAAATTTGCCCGCCACCGACGACGAAGACGTCACCGTCCGGCAACGCCAGGGCGTCGTCCAGACTGCGGACCACCTCGGCGCCTTCGGCGTGCCATTGCGGATCGCGTGTGACGACGATGTTCCGACGCCCGCTGAACGGACGGAACTTCGATGGAATGGAGTCCCAGGTGCGCCGCCCCATGATTACCGGATGGCCCATGGTGACGCGTTTGAAGTAAGCCATGTCCTCGGACACGCGCCACGGGATCGAGTTGTCGGCGCCGATGACGCCGCCGTGGGCCTGCGCCCAGATGAGGGTGACTGTGCGATCGGTCATCGTCAGACCGCTACCGGGGCTTTGATCGCGGGGTGGTGCTGGTAGTCGACGATCTCCACGTCCTCGAAGGTGTAGTCGAAGATGGAGTCGCGCTTGTTCAGCTTCAGGGTCGGCAACGGCAGCGGTTCGCGGCCGAGCTGCTCGGTCACCTGGTCGACGTGATTGTCGTAGATGTGGCAGTCGCCGCCGGTCCAGACGAACTCGCCGACGTCGAGTCCGGCCTGCTGGGCCATCATGTGGGTGAGCAGCGCGTAGCTGGCGATGTTGAACGGAACGCCGAGGAACATGTCGGCGCTGCGCTGGTACAGCTGGCAGGAGAGCTTGCCGTCGGCGACGTAGAACTGGAAGAAAGCGTGGCACGGCGCCAGGGCCATCTGCGGAATGTCGGCGACGTTCCACGCCGAAACGATGATCCGCCGCGAATCGGGGTTGGAGCGCAGAGTCTCGACGGTCTGCGTGATCTGGTCGATGTGCTCGCCCGAAGGGGTGGGCCAGCTACGCCACTGGACGCCGTAGACGGGGCCGAGTTCACCGTTCTCGTCGGCCCACTCGTCCCAGATGGAGACGCCGTGCTCGTGCAGCCACGCCACGTTGGAGTCGCCGCGCAGGAACCACAGGAGTTCGTTGACTATCGACTTGAGGTGGACCTTCTTGGTGGTGACGAGCGGAAAGCCGTCGGCAAGATCGAAACGCATCTGGTGACCGAAGATGCTGCGGGTGCCGGTTCCGGTTCGATCGGATTTGGCGGTACCCGTCTCCATGACGAGCCGGAGGAGGTCTTCGTAAGCAGTGGAAACAGTCACGGGAATCAGTCTAGGGCCTGCCCTGCTGTGCGCCTTTATTAACCTCCGGCGGTTAATAAAGGCGCACGGCAATATAGCCTCGGCACATGCGCGAACTCTTGGTGATCGGTATCGGTGCTGGTGATCCCGACCAGGTGACGGTTCAGGCGATCAAGGCTATGAACAGGGCCGATACCTTCTTCATCATCGGAAAGGGTGACGAGAAGCAGGCCCTGGTCGACTTGCGCACCGGCATCCTCGACGAGCACGTTCACCTCGACTACAAGGTGGTCGAGATCACGGACCCGCCGCGGGACCGAACCCCGACCGACTACGAGGGCGTCGTCGAGGACTGGCACGAGCGTCGGGCCGCGAAATTCGAAGCGGAATTCGCGGCCGAACCTGGCGTCGGCGCGATTCTCGTCTGGGGTGACCCTTCCCTCTACGACAGCACTCTGCGGATCGTCGAGCGCGTGCTCGCTCGCGGGAGAGTTTCGTTCGACTACTCCGTCATCCCGGGAATCACCAGCGTGCAGTCGCTGGCTGCACAACACCGGATCGTCCTGAACCGAATCGGCGAACCCATCCACATCACGACCGGCCGCAAACTGGCCGAGGGATTGCCCGACGGCGTGGACAATGCCGTCGTGATGCTCGACGCGCATTGCACCTTCACTCAGGTAAGCGAAAACGACGCCGAGATCTGGTGGGGCGCGTACCTCGGGACCCCGGACGAGGAGTTGATTTCCGGCAAACTGCGTGACGTCGAAGATCAGATCGTCGCTCGCCGGGCGGAGTTGCGTGAGAAGCACGGTTGGATCATGGATACGTACCTCGTTCGGCGCTGACAACCGACCCTGAATTTGCCGCCTCGATCCTGCACTCTTGATCCCGAACGACGGTCTGCGCACCTATGATCTGCGCATGACATCGTTCGGGCAGGACCGACTGCAGTCGATTCTGCCCGCGCCGCGTGGCCGTGAAAAATCAGCTGTGAAGTCGGCTTTCGACCTTCTGGTTCAGTGGTATCGGCGTCCTGATCAATTCGACAGTTTCAATCGATACCTCGCCACGAAGGGCCTGGAGCTAGCTGTCCGATTGCTGGTCATCGGCTCGCTGACGACGGTCATCATTGCGATGACTCTGCTGCGCTTCAGCGACGCGGGCGTGCACAACCACGTCACCAGCGTCGTCAACGCCGTTATCATCGCCGTCACGATTGCGGTGATCGTGCTCTTCTGCCTTCTGCCCGAAATCACGCGTCGGTGGTCGTACTTCTTTGTCGCCTACTGCGAGGTCGGCGTATTCGTCGGTGTGTTCTTGAACAACGACCCTTTCATCGGGTTGATCCAGTGTGTGCTCTTCGTACTGATCGGTGGTTACATCGCGTACTTTCACAACGCGAGACTCCAGGCGGTTCACATCGCGCTGTCCATCGTGGTTCTGGCAGTGGTCGGCCGAAAGGTTGCGGTCTACGCGGATCCTGCGTTGGCCACCGCACTGTGTCTGATCATCGCCACCGGGATCGTGGTCATCCCGTTCGCCTGTCAGTTCGTCCTCTCACTTCTCGGCTCCGACGCGGACAGTTCGGATGTGGATCCGTTGACAGGGCTTCTGAATCGGCGCGGGCTGCAGCGAGCTGTTGTCGAAATGGGGGCGACGGGGCATGCGTCGAGCAAGTCGTCGTATGTCGTCGCGATTGTCGATGTCGATTCGTTCAAGAGCGTCAACGACTCACAGGGGCACGAAGAAGGCGATCTCGTACTTCGCCAGATTGCTGATCGACTGCGGTGGTGCGGCGGCGAGAAGGCGCTCTTCGCCAGATTCGGTGGGGACGAGTTCGTGTTGGTAGACACGATAGACGTCGGCGCAGCGCCTGCGTTCGAAGACAATCTGCGAAGGCACTTGCGAATCGACGATCGTGATCCGGTAGTGACCACCAGCGTCGGAGTCGCGATCACCTCTGCCGAATGGTCGTCGATTATTTCCGACGAGGAGTTGACGGAACTGTTTCGAGTAGCCGATGCCTCGATGTACCGCGCGAAGGCCGCCGGCGGCGATCAGGTTGTGATGTGGGACGGCAAACAGTGAAAATTGTCTGATTGCGGGGAGTTGACTGGATTACCCTGACACTATGGAATCTGCCGAGAGTGTTGAGCGTTCGGACGCCGTGGCGTCTCGACGACCGCTCTCGGGTCCCGCGTTCCGGCTGATCTCTTCTCAACTTGTCGATTGGTATCGGCGTCCGGACCAATTCGACACCTTCAGTCGCTATCTCGCGGACAAAGGGTTGACCGTCGCCTCGCGGTTTCTCGTCGTCTGCTCGTTGGTACTGGTCACCGTGATCATGTTCCTCACTCGCTTCAGTCCACAGGGACCGACCACTTCGCACGCGCGCTCCGCGAACGCAGTCATCATGGTCATAACCGTGATGATGGCCGTCGCCCTCTCGACGAGGCGAAATCTCTCCCGTTCCTGGTCTTACGCCTTTGTGCTCTACTCGGAAGTGGGAATAGCGGCCGCAATGCTGCTGTACTCCAATCCACTTGCAGCACTGGCACACGCCGTGATGTTCTCGGTGATCGGCGGATACATCGCGTTCTTCCACAATGCTCGAATACAGAGCCTTCACATGTTGTGGGTATTCGTCGTGGTCATCGGCATCGTGACACGTACGGCCGTGGTCGAAAACGATGTGGATGTTCCGGTTCTGGTCGCGTTGGTAGTACTGGTCGGCGCGGCAATCTACGTGATTCCCTTTGCCTGTCAGTTCATTTTCTCCATCCTCGGCACCGACGCGTTGAACTCGCAATTGGACCCACTGACGGGACTGCTCAACAGGAGGGGACTGGCCGACGAAGTACGACTGTTGCTGGAGCAGTCGTACACGCACTCGGCGCTCTTGGTAGTCGCCGCCGTCGACATCAATCGATTCAAGGCCATCAACGACGAGTACGGACATACCGTCGGTGACGCTGTGATCGAAAAAGTCGGATCGAGGCTGGTCGAATGCGCCGGCCCGGCGGCCTTGATCGCACGGATAGGCGGCGACGAGTTCGTCATCGTCGATTCGGTCGATCAACGCTCGTTCCATCGACTCGAACATGAGCTACTCCGTTCGACGATCACCTCGCCCGATCATCCCGAGGTGGCGATGAGCGTCGGAATCGCGAAGATTGCAGGGCCTTTCGAATCAGCGGATGATGCGCTGGTCGCCTACCCGACTCTGCTGCGGCGAGCGGATCGGGCGATGTACTCCGCGAAGGCACGCGGTGGGCATTCGGTGGTGCTGCAGACGGAAACGGACTGAGCGCGCTGTGAGTGTCCGTGGTCGGCGTTAGTCTGTTGCCATGCCTGAACTACCCGAGGTGGAAGCGCTGGCAGGGTTCCTTCGTCAGCACGCGGTCGGCGCAGTGGTGGGACGCGTCGACATCGCTGCATTGAGTGTGCTCAAGACCTTCGATCCGCCGATCACTGCTCTGCAGGGGCGTGACGTCACGGGCGCCGCCCGCTTCGGGAAGCATCTGGCTCTGGATTGCGACGGGTTGTGGTTGGTCACGCATCTCTCCCGTGCCGGCTGGATGCGCTGGCTGGACAATCCATCGGCGACGCCGCCGAAGCCGGGGAAGGGGCCGTTGGCGCTGCGCGTTCATTTCTTCACACCCGAAGGTTCGACGCCGGCATTCGATCTCACCGAAGCCGGCACCAAGAAACGCCTCGCCGTCTGGGTCGTGAACGATCCGCAGGAGGTTCCGGGCATCGCCCGGTTGGGGCCGGACGCGATGGCCGTGACCGAAGCCGAGTTCGCACAGATTCTGGGCGGAACGTCGGCGCGGATCAAGAACTCGATAGTCGATCAGTCGTTGATCGCCGGTATCGGGAACGCCTACTCGGACGAGATCCTCCACACCGCGAAACTCTCGCCTTTCGCGACCTCGTCGCGGCTGACGCCGGATCAGATTTCGACGCTGTATGCCGTGATGCGATCCACGCTGGCCGACGCGATCGAGCGTTCGGAAGGTCAGGACGCGGCCCGGCTCAAGGGTGAGAAACGCTCGGGGATGCGAGTGCATGCTCGTACCGGACTTCCGTGCCCGGTGTGCGGTGACGTCGTACGCGAAGTGTCGTTCGCGGAGCGTT
Source organism: Rhodococcus sp. OAS809 (assembly GCF_040546695.1). Lineage (NCBI taxonomy): Bacteria > Bacillati > Actinomycetota > Actinomycetes > Mycobacteriales > Nocardiaceae > Rhodococcus > Rhodococcus sp. OAS809. The sequence goes on from NZ_JBEPOI010000002.1 coordinate 5,728,564, forward strand.
CTTTTCAATACTGCGCGACGTGCCAGACCGGCGGTAAGCCGTTGGCGGACAGGCGAATGTCGAAACTGCTCAAGTAGCGAACTGTGCTGCGAGTAGTTCGACGAACTCGCGGGCGAGTGCCGACGAATGGGTGGGTTCGGTGATTGCGTGGACGATCCGATGCGGCGCATCGGTGATCGGAATACAGACCAATTCGGGGTGCAGGGCGCTCATGGACTGGGGGAGCAAACCTACGCCCAGGCCGTTGGCGGTCAGTGAACAGATCAGGTCTACCGAGTTGGCTTCAAGTGTTTTTCCCCGAGGGACCTGTGATTCGGCGAAGGCTTGGTCGGTTTGGACACGGGCCTCGCTGCCGGAGGCGAAGTCCACGAGAGTGTGATCGCGTAGGTCTTCGAGCCTGATCGACGAAGCCTGGGCAAAGGGATGGTCAGGAGCAACGAACGCTGCGGTGGGTTCACTCCACAGCGGCGCGGCGGCAAAGCTCTTGGGTAGGCGACCTGCGGCCAATCCGACAATGCCGACGTCGATTGCACCGGACCGGACTCCTTCGATAACTACTTCACTGCCGTACGGTCGCGCGGTGATGTTGATTGCAGGGTGGCGCCGTGTCAGATCTGCCAGCGCGCGTCCGACGTCGACGCGCCCCGCCGAGGTGATGGTGCCGACCGTCAACCGCACTTGCTCGTTGCTCCGTGCGGAGACATCACTGACGAGTCTCGACACGGCGCCGAGTACCTCGCGGGAGCGGGCGACAAAAACCTCGCCTGCAGCAGTCAGGCCGACGTTTCGGCTGTTCCGGTTGAACAATTCGACTCCCAGTTCCTTTTCGAGGTCTCTGATCTGGGCACTCAAGGCGGACTGGGAAACGTGCAACCGCGACGCTGCTCGGCTGAAGTGTCTGTCTTCCGCGACTGCCAGGGCGTAGCGGATGTGACGTAGTTCCATCGCACCAATCTATCGTTTCTGGAGATAGATCATGCATATCTATCTATTGGACGCGCGTCGGTGTAGGCGGTCATGCTTGACGACATGATTTCAAGCGACGCGCGTCCGAGGCTCGGACTACCAATAGTGCTGCTGATGGCTGCAGCGACGGGCCTGTGCGCGGGCGGTAACTATTTCAACCAGCCACTCCTCGATTCCATCGCAGATCACCTGAATGTGTCGGCCTCCGCAGCGGCCGCGACGGTGACCATCGCGCAGGTCGCGTATGCACTCGGATTGATACTTCTGGTTCCGGTGGGCGACATGGTGGACCGACGCAAGCTGACGGTAGGGCTCATGCTGCTGGCGGCGACCGGTCAAGCGGTCAGCGGATTTGCGCCCAACTTTGCCACGCTGGCAGTGGGAATCGCTGTCGCTGGAGTCTTTTCGGTCGCCGCCCAGGTGCTCATTCCGTTTGCCGCCTCACTGGCCGAACCTGAGAGGTCCGGTCAGGTGGTCGGCACGATCATGAGCGGACTGCTGATCGGAATCCTGCTGGCGCGCAGCGTTGCCGGCGTCCTCTCCGGACTGGGAGGTTGGTCGACGGTATACAAGGTTGCGGCGGTACTGATGGTGGTGATGGCCGTGGCATTGTGGCGATCTCTGCCTTCCGATTCCGCAGATCGCCCGAAGGCAAGCTACCGCGCAACGCTCGCTTCGGTAGGGAAGTTGGCTGCGACCTTGCCGCGCCTGAGAACCCGATCGGCCATGGGCGGACTGGCTTTTGCTGCTGTCAGCACCGTCTTCACGACAATGGCCTTTCTTCTGTCCGGCGAATTCGGCTACAGCGACACTCAAATCGGCTTGGTCGGACTACTCGGTGTGGCGGGAGCTTTGATGGCGACGGTGGCGGGCAGACTGGCCGATCGGGGATTGGGTCAGCTGGCGACCGGCGGCGCCATCGCGATTCTCTTGGTGTCGTGGCTTCCCTTTGTCGCCGGTGCCACCCACGTGGTGTGGTTTCTCGTTGCCATCGTCCTTGCCGACCTCGCGCTGCAGGGAGTGCACGTCAGCAACCAGAACGTGATCTACGCCCTTGTCCCCGAAGCGCGTTCGCGTGTGAATTCCGTGTACATGACCACCTACTTCGTCGGTGCTGCCGTGGGCTCGGCGGTGGGGTCAGTGGTGTGGAAGTCGTACGGCTGGAACGGAGTATGCATCGCCGGGTTGGTCTTCTCCGTTGCAACGGCGATGGTGTGGGTGCATGATCGCCGACTGGAGACGGCTGAACTGCGAATCCCGGAATCCCCTGTTGCAGTGGGGTAGGCACCCACACCGTCTCGGCTCCAGCACCTTTCAGATTTCGGCACCGTCCACCAGGATCTTGCCGACGCGTTCGGGATAGAACGACACGTGGTCGTCGATCCCGGACGCTTCGGCGGTAGTGAACGGATAGAACCACGCCAGATCCTCGATCGGAGCGAGTTCGGTTGTGCCGGTGAACGACAGATACGACGCAGTGCCCTTGTAGGGGCAGGCCGTGGTGGTCGGGGACAGCGCAAAGTACTCGCTGCGAACGTCGATTCTCGGAATGTAGTACCGCGTGGGCAGTCCGGTTTCGAAGAGCAGTCTGGGTCGTCTCGTCTCGGCGACCAGTATGTCGCCGACAAAGACCTGGACGTGGCGGGACGAGGGGAGTGCGTCGATACGTACGTATGGATCGCGGGCGTGGACAAAGACCTGTTGATCCTCCTCGTACCAGGCGTCCATGCGATCCCAATAGAATGCGACGTACTCACTCAGATCCAGGGAACCGTCGAACTGTTCAGGGTAGGTCCAGACGGCGTCCTCGGCCCGGCGATCCCCGATCTCGATCGTCCAGTAGGTGGCGTCACCTTTCCATGGGCAATGGGTGGTCGTCGACGTCGGGACGAGGAATTCGGTACGAACGTCCGCGAGGGGGATGTAGTACATCGGCAGGCGGCCGCGTTCGAAAAGGTATACCGAACGAGTGGTGTCTGCGACGGCGTGACCAGCGAAGAAGGCTCGAATTCGGCGGGGGTTCGGCTCCAGTGCGATCCGCCCGTTGGAAGCTGTGATCTGTGTGTCTTCTGCGTGAGTCAGTGCTGTGGACATTCGCGAATGCTCCTGAGATCGGCAGGGTGGTCCTTCCCATCCTGCGCCCGGCAGCAGTTATTTGACAGGTTGGAGTCGAAATACGCGGATCTGGCGCCCGAATGCTCGATCGGCGTAGGTTTCGTACGGCGGCCACGTGGTGGTCGCGAGCTCCCACAGCTTCTTACGCGTGGCGCCCTCCGCCAGACTCGCACCGACCGGTATTTCGACGCCCTTCACTGTCACGATTGCGGTGGGGTTTGCCATCAAATTGAGTGTCCATGCTGGATGCGTATCCTGCCCCCAGTTCGAACCGACGACGACAAACGCATCGCCGTCGGGTGCGTACAGGAGTGGCGTGGTTCGAGAACGGCCGGTCTTACGGCCCGTCGTGGTGAGCAGTAGCTGAGTCACGGTGTTCTCTCCGACCAGCGAGAGCTTGCCTCCCGACACTCTCTGCACTGCTCGATCGAGCGGAACCAGATCCTTGCCGAGATCCGAGAACCATTGTGTATGGCCGACATTGCGCATCAATGACCGGTAGATATTGCGCATCGGACCCCTCGCATTCTCGGCACTGTTTCGAGGCTGGTGCACCTCGACTCGAAAGAGTCTGCCACGTCTGGTCACAGATACCTGAGTCCCAAGGTCCCGAAAGGAATGAAGCGGTCAGCCGAATTCGGTTTTGGTGGAGTAGAATTGGGGCATACCGCCGAAACCGTTCGTTTGTGCGCGTTGGACGGTCGTTGGAAGATCAACCCTCCGAGGTCAAGACATCAGGCTCTAGCCACTCGACGCCGAGCAGTTCGGACAGCGACCGCAGACCGGATCGATCACCACCTTTCAGACCTGTGACCGAATTGAGATTGCGCAACATGACCGTGGCGACGTCCTCTTCCTTGGTGCCCACGCCGAAGGGTATGACCCACGGGCACGTCTGGTAGTCGCGATGCGACCGACCGAACGTCTGTTCTGCCGCGATCCCTGAGTATCGCGGTTGATGAAAGATTCCCGTCCGTGGCAACGGGGACGCGTGAGTGCCGTCCGGGAGTGCTTCGTTGGCATGGAGCGAGATCGAGGTCGTGACATTGAAGACGATGACCGGTGCGTCCCCGCGTTGAAACCGCAGACGTTGACCCTCCTTGTCCGGCACCGCGCCGAACAGTTTTGCCACCGAGATCCCGGCGTCTTCGATCATCTCGACCAGTGGATCACCTGCCGTGGAGACGAATTCGACGGTCACCAACACCTGCTTGCCTGCCTTGACCTGCGCCTGCGCCCACTGGGCCGTCGACTCGGCGCGGATCATGCCCGCTTTCTGTCGGTAGCGCAGAACCAGCGCACGGCCGCGCGCGATGTTGCGACTCTTGCGGGCCAATCCCATTTCGTAGGCGTACTCGGCCCACTCCGTCTCGTACTCGGCGCGCTGGGCATGGGTGAGGTCGATCGGCATACCGTCGAGCGGAACAGGTCCCCACGGAGTCGGTCGATGAATCATCAAGGGCGGTTTGCTGTTCGACATCCACCCACGCACGGTCTCGAGCGCGCGAGATTGCAGCGTAGGTGATTCCTTCGCCTCTGCGCTCCACGTCCACTTCCCGTAGGACTTGTCCAGCGGAAGGCCGGACTCGACCAGCCTGGCGCCCAGGTCGGACCAGTACTCCGAAGGTTCTGAATGCAGCTGCGCGAAAAGCGGTGCCAGGTAACGCTGGTCGGCCGGCGTGTGTCCCGGTGTTGCCGTCACGGACAGGACGAACGGCGCTTGCTCGTGAGCATTCGAAAAGCGCGCGACCTTCTCGAATGCCGCCGTGCGCTGTGTGTCGTTGCTGTACAGCTGGGCCTCGTCGGCAATCACCACACCGAACGTGTACTTGGGGCGGCCGTTTCGCGCGATCAGCTTCTTCAATTGGTCAGGCGACATGATCAACCAGCGGAATCCACCGTCGCCCACCGAGGCGATGGAATAGCGCCAATGCGGAATGGTGATCTGTGCGGGTCGATCGACGAGGACGAGGATGTTGGTTTCGCCGCGCTCCTCGGCAATCGTCTTGGCAGACATCACTGCGATCAGCGTCTTACCCAGGCCTGCATTGTCTGCCAACAGAAATCCGCGTTTGCCGGCGCGAGCGGCATCGACGACGGCTGCAGCCCCCGAAACCTGCTCGGGCCGAGGAATTTTGGGTGCAGCAACGGGACGTTCACCGGTGCTGTCATTGATGTCGTCCTCTACCCACTGCTGATAAGAGAAGGGGAGTGCCTTGAATGGAGCGAGTTCTACGGGCAACTCCGTACCGACCCACGCGTAGCTCTTCCATTTCTTGACGAACTGCGCACCAGGCGCCGGCGTCCGAAAGGGAACGTCGAGGAGCCAGACTCTCTCACCAGGGCCGGCAGTCGGCACATCCGGCATCGTCGCGCGTGAGCTCTTCTTTGCGACAGTCTTCTTCGGGGCGGTCTTTCTGGTCGTGTTCCTCTTGGGTGCAGCCTTCTTCGGTGCAGCCTTCTGCGGTGCAGCCTTCTTTGCGGCAGCCTTGCGTGCCGTGGTTGCTTTGCGTGGTGGCATCAGGCGGTTTCTGCTGTGAGGAATTCACGCAGCGTGAGCGCAGGCCGGCCGACAAGGTCCTCCACGGTGCCCGTGATCAGCGCCAATTCACCCTGCGCGATTGCGGTGTACGTCGACACCCATGCGTCGAGTTCCCAAGCGGGTGCGTTGTACGACGCCCGCGATTCGTAAGCTTCCTCGAGCGTTTCCTCGACGTACGTGGTTCGCTTGCCGGTGACTTCGGTGATGATGCTCGCGGCCTCGGAGAGCGTCAGTGCCTCCCGTCCGGTCAGGCTGTACGTCTGTCCGACATGAGAATCCAGATCCTGCAGAACCGACACAGCGACGGCAGCAATGTCGGAGCGCGCTACCGCGCCGACGAGACCGTCCCCTGCGGGTCCGCGGATCACACCGTCTTCACCGGCGAGAGCGGGTAGGAAATCGAGGTAGAAGCTGTCGCGCAGGAAGGTGAATGCGAGCCCGGAAGCGCGGATATGTTCTTCGGTGACCCAGTGATCGCGAGCGAGCGTGAACGTCGCGTCCGGAGCAGCGCCGAGGAAAGACGTGTACACGATGTGCCTGACCCCGGCCTCCGCTGCGGCGTCGATGAAGGTGCGGTGCTGATCCAGACGATCTGCGCTTTCGGCCGCCGAGACCATGAAGAGGGTGTCGATTCCGGCCAGAGCCGCGAGAGCGCGCTTCTGATCCCCATACGTGGTCTCGGCCGAATCGGCACCGGGGAGCTGCGGTAATCGGTTGACCGACCGTGCGATCAGCCGCTGTGGGACACCGGCGTCGGCCAACGACCGGGCCACCAGTCCGCCGATATGACCGGTCGCGCCGGTGACGGCGATCCTCGCAGACCGTGAATCTACGGACATGGTGCCCCTCCTTCGGTCGGTGTGCATCCCATCTTGCCGGAACCCACTCCCACGTCAGGTCACGACGCGACGATTACACCGCGAGCCACCGACAGAGCGTCGGACAAAGCTGTCCTGGTGTTGTCGTCGAGGGACAGCAGGGGCCGGCGGGGAAGGCCGGCGTCGATGCCGAGAGATTCCAACCCGGCTTTGACCGTCGACGGCAGTCCGCGACTGACGAGGACCTTCAGTAGCGGCTCGATCTGTTCGAACACAGCGGCGGCACCCGACCGATCACCGGATTCGAGTAGACGCCAGAAGTGCACCACCTGTTCGGGGGCCAGACACGGGGCTGCCGTGCACCATCCGCTTGCACCGGCAGAGAAAGATTGCAGTGCAAGAGGATTGCTGCCGTTGAAGAAGGGGATCGTGCCACCGCTCAGTTCGTTGATGCGGTTCATCCGGGTGATGTCGCCGGTGGATTCCTTGATCATCGTGACGCCGTCGACGGTGGAGACGAGATCGACGAGAAATTCCGGCGACATGTCGATCCCGGTGGTGGCCGGATTGTTGTAGATCATCGTGGGAATGTCGACGGAATCGGCCACCGCGGTGACGTGTTCACGAATCTCCTGCTCACCCAGATGCCAGTACGACGTGGGGAGGATCATCATTGCGTCGGCTCCGGCGTCTGCCGCGATCGATGCTCGGCGGAGTGCTCCCGCCGTCGTCAGATCCGACACTCCGACGACGGTGGGGACTCGGCGGTCGACGTAGTCGACAGTCTCCCGAGCGACCGTCTCCCACTCTGCATCGTCGAGATAGGCGCTCTCGCCGGTACTGCCGAGTGGGGCTATCGCGTCGACACCACTGCTGATCATGCTGTCGAGGAGCGTGTGTAGCGGCTTGGGGTCGAATGCTCCGGTGTCCCGGTCGAACGGGGTGATGGGATAGGCGACGATTCCCTTGATGGTGCTGCTCATGAGGCTCTCAGTTCTGTTGGTGGGAAACAAAAGTCAGTTGGTCAGTGTGTCGGGATGATTGCGGAGAGCGCGACGGGCGTAGTAAGCGAAGTTCGCCTCGCTGCGCCGAGGAGTCAGTGTCCAATCGTGTGCCTCCTTCGCCAGGCGAGGCGGTAGCGGCTTGATGTCTCCGGCAGCCATCGCCAGCAACTGCAGTCTGGCCGCTCGCTCGATCAGATGCCCGAGAGAGCATGCCTCTTCGACCGTGTTGCCGACGACGAGTTGGCCGTGGTGGGCGAGCAGAATTGCCCGCTTGTCGCCGAGTGCAGCCGAAATGATCTCGCCCTCCTCGTTTCCCACGGGAACCCCGGGCCAGTCGGCGAGAAATGCGCAGTCGTCGTAGAGCGGCGCGATGTCCATTTGGGAGACGACGAGGGGAATCTCGAGCATCGACAGCGCCGTCGCATGTAGTGGGTGTGTGTGGACGATGCAGTTGACGTCGGGTCGTGCGCGGTAGATCCAACTGTGGAACCTGTTGGCGGGGTTCGGCATGCCCTCCCCGTCGAGGACTTCGAGATCCTCGTTGACGAGCAGGAGGTTGTCCTCGGTGATCTCGTCGAACCCGAGGCCGAGTCGCTGTGTGACAAACGTTCCTGGCTGCCCACCGCGGGCGGAGATCTGTCCGGCAAGGCCGGAGTCGTGGCCGGCGTCCGACAGTGCCCGGCAGGTCAGTGCGATCTTCTGTCGAAGAGTCCAACTACCTGTCGTTACTTCGGTGAGCATCTTCGTCTCGGCGGTGGCCATGAGTTCCTGCTTGCTCGCACGCATCGTGTCGGTCATGGGGTGTGCCTTTCTCGGGACCCGGAAATCAATGACATTCAGTCACCTATAAGACACAAAGTGTCATATAGGACGGAAATGCGCAACCCTCGATTCCTGCATCGCTGATCGCCGCAGGTCAATGTATTGGTAGGGTGATGACACAAAGTCGCGTGAGGGGAACCGAATGGCAGCGTTTTTGCGAACACATCGGCGTCGCGCCGGTCTGACGCTCGAGGGCCTGGCCGAGCAGACCGGTCTGACGAAGAGCTATCTCTCCAAGGTCGAGCGGGGTATCAGTACCCCGTCGATCGCGGTGGCACTCAAGATTGCGCGTGTGCTCGACGCCGATGTGGGGCAACTGTTCTCGGACAGTATGGAGGGAAATGCCATGACGATCGTGCGCGCGAAGGACCGCGTGATCGACCCGGCCAACTCCGTGCAGTCTTCCGTCTACGATCCGATCGCGCCCTCACTGGTCGGAAAGGCCATGCAGCCGTTCGTGGTTCATCCGGCCTCGGTGATGGGTCCCAAGTTCATGGACCACACGGGAGAGGAGTTCGTGTTCGTGCATTCCGGATCCGTAGAATTCGAAATCCCCGGGCAGACGATGCACCTCGACGCCGGCGACAGCTTGTACTTCGACGCGAATACGCCGCACCGGATGCGGTCGGTGTCGGCGGATCGTGCGGTGGTGCTGGTTGTCGTCTACGACAAGCCTTCGGCTGGATCACCCAGCGGTGACTCGCTGGAAACGCACTGCGGGGTGGGCAGATGACGCTGGGGATCGACACGACACTGACGCTTCTCGCTGCCGGTCTGATCTTCCTTCTCTCCCTGTGCCTGGGAATCTGGAAATACCGACAGATGGCCACTTCGGACAATCACCTCGCCCATCCGTATGTCGACATCGCACACCGCGCTGCCCTGATGTACTCGTTTGCGACGCTGCTGATCGCGGTGTTCGTCGAACTCAGTGCGTGGCCGACGTGGATCAACCTGACCAGTGCCGCAGTGGTCGTGTTCTTCTTTCTCGCAGCGATATTCAGCTACATCGCTCACGGTGCGATGAAGGACACCGACAATCAGTTCGAGTCCGCCGGTCCGCCCCTGCACCTCGGGATGTTTCTGCTGATCCTCGGTGAGGTGGGCGGATTTGCCGTCCTACTCGCAGGTTTCGTGAAAGGTCAGTTCTTCTGATCGGGCTTCAGCGCCTGTGCTCGTAGCCGATCCAAGCCCGTCGACGCTCACCCATCGGGTCGTTCTCCACTCGGGACGTCTCGTCGAAGATCATTGTTTGCCGCTCCGGTACGGAGTAGGCGGGCCAATCCCGGTCCGGCACTCCGTGGCGGGCGAAATGGATCCAGTGGCGCTGCATGGTGGAGGTCACCGCAGTCAGTCCGCGGCGCCCACCGACCGCGGTCAAGGCCGCGGTGAGTGCATCCGAACGCCCGAAGACCGCAAGCAATTCGGTGGCGTGGGTAGCGCCCATGCCGACGAGTCTGAGCAGGCGAGGCGCAAAATCGTAGCGGTAACTGTAGGTAGGAGCTACCTGGCAATGACCCTGTGCGCAGAGTATCGCGGGCTCCCAGAACGTGATGTCGCCGCCGAGATCTGCGGCAGCAAACCGGTGCGGATACGTGGGATACGCCGCGAGCGCACGTGCTTTCACTTCAGGGGTGGTGTGGGAGAACATCTTCTCGATCCGAACCGGGTCGGTAGGCAAGATGTCGAGAACGCGCGGGAAGATTCTTCCCTCGTGGAGATTCGAACCGACGAGCAGCGGAACGGGGTGGGCGCGTCCGGCGGCGAACACGTCGAGCGGGTGTTCGGGAAGGACGTCGTCACCCACCACGGGGGCAAATGCCCGCGTTCCGGGTTCTTCGTCCGCGCCGCGGCGTGCAAGTTCTTCGCCGGCAGCGACCAGGTCCTTCACCGAAGCGGAGCGCAGCCACGATCCCGGATCGGTATCCGGAGCCTGTGCGATCTCGAGGAACTCGCGTGCCCAACGGTGCGCTCGCTCTTTTCCGTATGCCGAAGCAGCCGGCGGACTTTGAGCGATGGCCCGGGCGAACAGCCCTCGTGCCGCCGGCGTTGCCATCAGAGTGGTGACCGCGTTGGCGCCGGACGATTCACCGAAGACGGTGACGGCGTTCGGGTCGCCGCCGAAAGCGGCGATGTTGCGTTGGACCCACGTCATCGCGGCGATCTGATCGCGCAATCCGAGGTTCGTCTCGAATGATCTTTCCGCAGTGGAATATTCACTGAAATCGAGGTAGCCCAACGCGCCGAGACGATATTGGATCGAGACGTAGACGATGTCGCCACGTTCGACCAGGCTCGTTCCGCAGTACATGGGCGTCGACGGATTCCCGCCGTTGTACGCGCCGCCGTGAATGAAAACCATGACCGGTCGCAACGAATCCGACGGTACCTGCGGAGCCACGACATTGACGAAGAGTGAGTTCTCGTCGAAGTTGCTCTTGCGCTGCGGAGACGGAGAGCCGAATGCTTCCGCCGGGCGGACACCATGCCAAGCCTCGACCGGCTGCGGTGCGCGAAATCTCCAAGGACCGGTCGGGGCCGTTGCGTAGGGGATTGCTCGCCAGGTGCGCAGTCCTCGATCGAGGCGCCCGCGTACGACCCCGGAATCGAGAGTGATCTCGAGGGGGCTCGTCACGGTAGGGAGATGTCGGTGCCGTGGCTACGGTAACCGCTGTATCCCGCCCAGGCCAAGCGTTGTTCACGTCTGGGATCGTTCTCGACGCGGACGATCTCGTCGAAGATCATGGTCCGACGCTCCTGCCCCTCGTAGCGCGGCCACGATCCGCGCGGCGAGCCGTGCTCGGCGAAGTGAAGCCAGTGTCCCTGAACAGATTCGGTGACTGCGCGCAGTCCGCGTCGACCGCCGGGAAGGGTGAGGCCGCGCCCGACAAGGGTGTCACCGATGCCGAAGACTGCAAACATCTCGAATCCGTGTGTGGCGTCGAGGCCGAGCCAGCGCATCATCGTCGGCGCGAAGTCGAATCGGTAGGCGTACGTCGGCGCCGATTGTGCGTGCGCTTGCATCAACTCCACGGACGGGTGCCAGAACGTGACGTCTCCGCCGACGTCGATCGCGGACTGCTCGTCCGGGTAGCCGGGATAGGTCGCGAGGATGCGCTTCCCGGCCTCGGGATCGGTGAGGGCAAACATGGTGTCGATGCGCGACGGGTTGGTCGGAAGTGCGTCGAGCACCTTCGGGAACAGCGTCCCCTCCCGTCTGTTGGTGCCGATGATCATCGGCACCTGGTGTGCCGATCCTTCTTTGAATGCGTCCAAGGGGGAGCGGGGGAGGAAGTCGCCGTCGACGACCGGCCCGAAGGGATGTAGTCCAGGTGTGTTCGCGAGTACCTCGGCGCCCAGTCTGCTTCCGGCTCTGCCCAATTCGACGGCTGTCGCCGAGGTCAGGGCCTTCGCGGGTGGTAGGCCGGAATTGAGGATCTCGACGAAACGCGCGCCCCAGGCATGCGATCGCTGCGTGCTCGAGACCAGATCCGGAGCCGAACTCTCGGCGATAGCGCCGGCAAAGAGTCCCTTGGCGGCCGGAGTCGCCATCAGGGTGGTGACGGCGGTGGCTCCGGCGGATTCACCGAAAATCGTGACTTTTTCAGGATCCCCACCGAAGGCGGCGATGTTGCGTTGCACCCACTGCAGGGCCGCGACCTGATCGCGCAGTCCGAGGTTGGAGTCGAATACGCGCTCGGATGTGGAGAACGGGGTGAAATCGAGGTAGCCCAGAGCGCCGAGTCGGTAGTTGATCGAGACGTAGACGACGTCGCCGCGTTCGACGAGGGACACGCCCGAGTACAAGCCGGTGGCCGAGGTCCCGATGGTGTTTGCCCCACCGTGGATGAAAACCATGACGGGACGCGGAGTATTGCCGGTGTTCGCGGGGGCGAGCACGTTGAGCGTCAGGCAGTCCTCGCTGCTCGGCTGGTACTTCCCGGGCGCGAGCAACAGCCCCTTCTTGTGTTGGACAGACGCGTCGCCGAACCTGGTCGCGTCGCGTTCTCCGGTCCACGGCGTGACCGGCTGGGGTCGCGTCAGACGCAGTGTTCCGACCGGCGGCCGGGCGTAGGGAATTCCGCGCCAGGCACGAAGTTTTCCCACCCGGCGGCCGCGCAGGGTGCCGTCGGCCGTGGTCACAAGTATGTCGGACGCCATGTCGCGACTATACGTACTTCGGGAGCGCGTCAGCGGCGAGCCTCCAGCAATCGAAGCCAGACTTCACTGACCGTCGGATACGAGGGCACCGCATGCCAGAGAGTTTCCAGTGGTACGGCGCCGACGACCGCGATTGTCGCCGCATGCACCAGCTCGGATACTTCGGGCCCGGCGAAGGTAGCGCCGAGGATCACGTCGGTGGCCTTGTCGATCACCAACTTCGCGCGCCCCGAGTAGTCGTCGCGCAGCAGCGAAGATCCCGCGACGGCGAGTTCGATCTCCACGACTTCGACGTCGTAGCCGTCGTCGCGAGCTTTCTTCTCGGTGCGTCCCACCCAGGCGATTTCGGGTGAGGTGAACACCACCTGGGGGACCTGTCCGTTGTCCGCCGACGCCGTGTACCGAGGTCCCCTGAGTCCGCGGCTCTCGGCCCGCGCGGCGATGACGTCTCCGCAGACTCTCGCCTGATACTTGCCCATGTGGGTGAGGGGAGAACGACCGTTGATGTCGCCGACGGCGTAGAGCCACTCACCTTGGGCACAGAGGTGATCGTCAGTGGTGACGTACTTGCCGTCCTCGAGGCCGATGACGGACAAGCCGAGATCGGCAGATGTCGGCCCGCGGCCCGCCGCGACGATGACCTCGTCGACTTCGATCACGCCGGACGATGTCTCGATGCTGACGGGTCCACCGTGGATGTGACCTTCGCCGGTGTCCTTGGCATCGGGGCGTGAGACCGAGTTGACGGCAGTGCTCAGTCGAACGTCCACACCGCGGGCGCCGAGTGCTTCGGCCACCATCGTTCCGGCAAACGGTTCTGCTGATTTCAACAGAGCATCGCCCCTCACGAGCAACGTCACGCGAGCGCCGAACGACGACAACCACGTTGCGCACTCCGTTGCGACCACTCCGCCGCCGATGACCGCCACTCGCGACGGAACCTCGTGCAGGTTGGTCGCATCGCGCGAGGTCCACGGGAGTGCCTCGCGCAATCCCGGTGTCTTCGGGACGGTGGCGGTCGTTCCCGTGGCGAGTACGACGGCCTGGCGGGCACGGAGCTTACGGGTCCCGTCGACGGTCACTGCTCGCTCGCCGTCGATGACCCCGTGGCCTTTGATCACGGTGATGCCCGCGGAGGTTGCCCAGTCGACCTGGGACGAGTCGTCGTGGTTGTGGGTGAACGAGTCGCGCCGTTTCAGAATGGCATCGACGTCCAGCGGTCCGGCCGGGATCCCGGGCAAGGCGTCGGCCGCCTCGAGGACCTGCCCCGGGCGCAGTAGTGCCTTGCTGGGCATACAGGCCCAATACGAGCATTCACCGCCGACCAGTTCGTGTTCCACGATTGCGGCGGTGCGATTACTTCCGGCGATGGCGTATGCGGCGGCGTTCTCGCCGGCGGGTCCACCGCCGATCACGATGACATCGAATTCGTCGGTCATTGCTCCACGGTATGTCGGATCGGTCCGAGTTCGCTCGGTTACCGCCGGGTACGAGAACTCGATGATGGTTACAGTTGCACCCATGACGCGGCAGAAGATTTTGATCACCGGTGCCAGTTCGGGTCTGGGTGAGGAGATGGCCAGGAGATTCGCCGCGGCCGGTCGCGACCTCGCGTTGTGTGCCCGGCGGACGGATCGTCTCGACACGCTGCGTGGGGAGCTGGTGGCGCAGTACCCGTCGATCAGCGTCGCAGTGCGCGAACTCGATGTGACCGAACACGATTCCGTCGTCCGGGTTTTCGGTGAGCTGCGCGACGAGTTGGGTGGCCTGGACCGGGTGATCGTGAACGCCGGGCTCGGCAAGGGCGCCAAGATCGGAACCGGAAAAGCGCACGCGAATCTTGCAACAGCGCAGACGAATTTTGTCGGCGCGCTGTCGCAGTGTGAAGCTGCGCTCGAGATCTTCCGCGCGCAGGACTCCGGACACCTGGTTCTCGTGTCCTCGATAAGCGCGGATCGGGGGCTACCCGGGCCAAAAGCGGCCTATTCGGCGAGCAAGGCGGGAGTAGCGGCGCTGGGTGAGGCGCTCAGTATCGAGTTGGCGCGCACACCTATTCGGGTCACCACGCTGCTGCCGGGCTTCATCAAGACCGACATGTCCGCCGGCGCCGGCGACGACGCTGCGCTCATGGCCAGTCTGGACGAAGGCGTCAGTGCCATGGTCGACGCTATCGAGAAGGAAACCACCCGAGCGGCGCTACCCGGCCTCAAGTGGCAAGGGATAGATGCGGCCCTACGATTCCTGCCCAACTCCGTGACAGCGAGGTTTGTCTGATGAGCATCCACATCTCGAACGGTAAGCCCCGGGTAGTGATCGTCGGTGGCGGCTTCGGTGGACTGTATGCAGCGAGACGACTCAAGAAGGCTGACGTCGAGGTGGTTCTGATCGACCGAGGGACCAGCCACGTCTTCCAGCCCCTGCTCTACCAGTGCGCCACGGGTCTGCTCTCCGAAGGGCAGATCGCAAGTCCGCTGCGACATCTGCTCGAGGACAACAAGAACACGAACGTCGTTCTGGGCGAGGCCAAGTCGGTGGACGCCGACGCCGGGATACTGACTGCCAGTCGCTTCGACGGGTCGACCTTCGAATTGCCGTACGACTACCTGATCGTGGCGGCTGGAATGCGCCAGTCCTACCACGGCCAGGACGAGTTCATCAAATGGGCGCCCGGCATGAAAACCCTCGACGACGCTTTGGCGATCAGGCGCAGTCTCATTGCTGCGTTCGAGATGGCCGAATCGCTCCCGACTGCGGAAGAACGTCGACCGTGGCTGACATTCGCCGTGGCGGGCGGCGGACCCACCGGCGTCGAATTAGCCGGACAGATCCGCGAATTGGCGATGCACGCGCTCACCAACGAGTTCCGGTCCATCGACCCTGACGAGGCAAGGGTACTGCTCTTCCACGGCGACGATCGGGTGCTCCCTTCGTTCAGTCGCAAGCTCTCGGCCGCCGCCAAACGTACTCTCGACGGGATCGGCGTCGAGACTCACCTCGGCGTGCACGTCACCGACGTGTGCGAGACCAGCATCGAGACGACGGACAAGAAGACAAAAGAGAAGCGGCAGTACGAGACCCGCACGATTCTGTGGACCGCGGGCGTCGAAGCAGTGCCGTTCGCCGAGGCACTGGCCACGGCGCTGGGTGTGAAGCAGGTCGGCGGTGGCCGCATCGAGGTGGAAGCCGATCTGACCGTTCCCGGCCACCCGAACGTCTACGTGGTGGGCGACCTCATGTCGCGGGACAAACTTGCCGGGGTGGCCGAGGTCGCGATGCAGGGTGGTCGGCACGCCGGTGCCCGGATCGCTGCAACCGTAGAAAACGGAGTGCCCAGCCGAAAACCGTTCAAGTACCGCGATCTTGGAACCGCGGCCTACATTTCGCGACGCCACGCGTTGCTTCAGGCAGGGCCGGTCCAGTTGTCCGGGTTCATCGGATGGGTGTCCTGGGGAATCATCCACATCGCGTTCCTCGCGGGGTTCCGCAATCGCGCCAGCACGGTGCTGAACTGGGGCGCAACCCTGGCGTCGAAGACGCGTCGGGAACGGGCAATCACGTACGGCGACCCCGAAACCGCTCGGCAGCCGTACAACTGAGGGTTACTCGGTCTTGAACACGGGGTTTCCGGCGGTGTCGATCATCCACCACAGGCTGCCGACGCTCTGTCCGAGCATGTCGCCGGGAACCTTGTCGTCGAGGTACCGATAGACGGGCTTGCCGTTGACGGTGATCTGGAAAGATCCTTCCGGCCCGTCGATGGTACCGATGACAGCGTCGATTCCTTCGACGATCGGCGAATCCGTGACCGAGGTGACCGCCGGCCAGTAACGCAGGCACGCTTCGTCGCACGACCCGGCTTGTGAGTTCTCCTCGTCCGGGTTGTAGACGTAGACGGTCATGCCTTCGCCGTCGACGGCGATCGTCCCGAGTGGGGAGTCGGCGGTCTTCAGCAGGGGTGCATCAGCGGCGGCGGGTGGCGACAGCGACGTCGAAATGGCAGTGACGTTGTCTGCGCTGTCCCCGGAATCGAGGGCGTCGGGCGAGCAACCGGTGAGGATCAGGGCGGTACTCGCAACTGTCGCGAACAACCACTGTCTGCGCATGACGTCTCCGTTCTGGGCGGGAGTGCTCGGGACAAGCAATCGGGGATACCCGTTGCGGACGAGCTGAAAACGCCGGGCGTCCGGATTCCTCGACAATAGCTCTGTTACAGAGCTATTGTGAGGTTGTGGATGGAAGCGGAGCAAATCTTGCGGATGACGTCCTGGAGACGCTCGGACAATTGCGCCGGGGTACGAGGAAGGCATCGGGGCGGCCGTTTGCGGAACGACCGCTCGCCGGCGCCCAGATCGAACTCGTCAGGCTGCTACGA
This sequence comes from Rhodococcus sp. OAS809, assembly GCF_040546695.1. NCBI lineage: Bacteria > Bacillati > Actinomycetota > Actinomycetes > Mycobacteriales > Nocardiaceae > Rhodococcus > Rhodococcus sp. OAS809. The sequence continues at coordinate 5,745,364 of NZ_JBEPOI010000002.1, forward strand.
CGCAACCCGGGTCTGTCGGTGGCCGAGGCTGCCGGGCGATTGGGTGTCGCGGCAAACACGGTGTCCACCTTGGTGCGGCAGCTCGTCGACGAGGGAGTGATCGAACGCGTTGCCGACGAGGCCGACCGCCGCGTCGCGCGATTGGTGCTCGCGGACGAGGCGCGCGCCCGCGTCGAGGTGTGGCGTGATCGCCGGAGTGTGATTGTCGGTCAGGCATTGTCGACTCTGACCGCAGAGGACAGGGCAAGTATCGAGGCTGCTCTACCGGCCCTGTCTCGATTGGCGAGCGCTCTGGCAGCAGCCGGATCGGAAGGCGGGGGGCAGTGAGATGCTGACACAGTGGTGGAAGAGCCGAGCGGCAGGTTCACCCGACCCCGGCGCACACGCGGTCGAGATCGACTCGGTTACATACAAGTTCGGCGACCACCGCGCGGTGGACAACCTGAGTCTGGTCATCAATGCGGGGGAGTGTTTCGGCCTGCTCGGTCCCAACGGCGCAGGAAAGACTACGACGATCAGGTTGCTCAACACGTTACTTCCTCTGCAAGACGGTGACATTCGGATTCTCGGTCGCTCCGTTCGCAGCGAAGCGATGACCATTCGGCGCTACCTCGGGTACGTGCCACAACAGCTCTCGATCGAAAGCGCATTGACCGCACGCGAGAACGTGACCTGGTTCGCGCGACTGTACGACGTTCCGCGGTCCGAACGACGCGAGCGCGTCGACCAGGCGCTCGAGATGGTGGATCTGCTCGATTCAGGTGAGCGTCTCGCGTCGAGCTTCTCCGGCGGTATGGTGCGACGTCTCGAACTTGCGCAGGCGCTGGTGAACCGACCGTCGTTGCTGGTGCTCGACGAACCGACGGTGGGGCTGGATCCCATTGCCCGCGAATCCGTCTGGCAGCGAGTGGCGGAGATGCAGAAGCAGTACGGCATGACTGTGCTGCTCACGACGCACTACATGGAAGAAGCGGAGGAGTTGTGTGATCGTGTTGCGTTGATGCATCACGGTGAACTTCGTGCGGTGGGCGAGCCGAGCGCGTTGGCCGCCGAACTGGGGCCGGAGGTCACTCTCGAAGACGTGTTCCGTCACTACACCGGCGACGATCTCACCGGCGACAAGTCAGGAGGTCTCCACGATGTCCGCAGTGCCCGTCGCACAGCGCGCCGCTTGGGCTGATCCCACTACCAACAGTCTTGCTCGATTGCTCTCGAGAATTTACACATTCTGCCTCGTGGAAGTTCAGAAGTTGCGGCACGACCGATCTGAATTGGTCACGCGCGCAATCCAGCCGATCCTCTGGTTGGTGATCTTCGGTCAGACGTTCAGTCATATCCGAGCGATCCCGACTGGCGACGTACCGTATCTCGACTTTCTCGCGCCGGGCATCATTGCGCAGTCCGCGCTTTTTGTTGCGATCTTCTACGGAATCCAGATCATCTGGGAGCGTGACGCGGGAGTCCTCACCAAACTCATGGTGACGCCGACGCCACGAGCCGCGCTGGTCACCGGAAAGGCATTTGCGGCCGGTATCCGTGCGGTCGCCCAGGCCGTGGTCGTAGTCGTTGTAGCGGCGCTGCTGGGCGTGAGCATGACGTGGAACCCGATCAAGTTGCTCGGCGTCGTGGCTGTCGTTGTCCTCGGCTCGGCGTTCTTCGCCTGTCTGTCGGTTGCGATCGCGGGGATCGTGCTCAAACGAGATCGATTGATGGGCATCGGCCAGGCGATCACCATGCCGTTGTTCTTCGCGTCCAACGCTCTGTACCCGGTCGAACTCATGCCGACGTGGGTTCAGTGGCTCAGTCGCATCAATCCGCTGAGTTACGAGGTGTCAGCGCTGCGCGGTCTGCTGATCGGAATGCCGACCGACTACCTCGTCGACTTCGGCGTGCTGATCGGGGCCGCGCTGCTCGGAATCATCACAGCTTCGGCACTATTGGGCCGCTTGACTCGCTGATCTGACTCGCTGAACTTCGCTCCGGACTAGTCGCGAGTGAACGGTGGGGTGTAGGTGCTGCAATCCGGAGGGACGGCCGGGAGTCCTTCGGACGAGCGAAGTTTCTCCGCAATCGATGAGAGCAAGTCCTGCGATTCAGGGGAGAGATCGACCGCTTTTATGGCCAGAGAACGTAATTCGCTGTCGTGGAACTCCTCGACAACCGAACGGTCTTCTTCCGGAATCAGTTCGGGATCTTGGCGAGGTGTCGGGCCGAAGAAGTACTCTGCTGCCACGCCGAAGTAATCGGCCAATGCCAAAACGACTTGCTCCGATGGATTCGTGCGCACACCGCTCCGGAGTTGCGAGAGGTACGGTGTCGAAATCTTGCATCCACGTTGCGAAAGGGCTTCCACAACTTGTGCGTTGGTGAGTCTCGGTGCTGTGGCCGGGTACAAGGCGTTCAAACGGTCCTTGAATGAATCGGTCACAATTCCTCCCTCGAGCGTGACCCAGCGTCACAGCTACTTCGCAGTTTTCACATAGTAGACGACACGGTTATTCTGGACTCTGGTCGAAAGTCCTTTCACCTGCGGATATTTGGCGCAGAAAAATTCCAAAGACTTTGTAAAGTATGTGATTTTCGCCGCGTACTGACCGTTCGTTTTGCCAAGGTGTACGGCGGTAGCGTATAAGCCGAACGGTGGTGGTTACGCCATTGTGCTGCAGGTTCTTTCAGCCGGTCCTATCCATTTTGTGTCGATGCATTCCTGCTCGGTCTGTAACGTGCGAAGCGCTGCCGCCGGGCACCGGGCGTCGTCGTGCCGGCGGTTGGCGCGCCGCGTGTTCGGGACTTCTTCTCGGTGCTCTGCTCGACGCTCGCGCGCAGTGGTGGGCCCGTATTTTGCTGCACTCGAGAGTGAGCGCTCAGGTGTGTCCACCTGCGAAAGTGACGCGCATTGAAAGCGGCCGATTGGTATGTCATCGACGTTGGAACACAGTGCTTCTCGTCGGTCCCCATTTTTCATGCGGTGACATAAGGTTCATGCGGTGACATCAGCGCCGCCCGGGCGTGTTGCTGCGGCGGACCGGGCTCGAAGCGCAGCCGGCCGGCCGGACATGTCGAGCGTCGACTCTGCGTCTTTCGGATCGGAATAGCCCGCTGCGCCAGTAGTAGTCGACGTCGTCGCAGTCAGGTGCATGTCAGAACCATGTGGAGGATTACACGTCTTGCACACGGAGGGCGACAGTCCAGGCGGCAATTCTGTCGCACAGATCTACCATCCAGTCCCCGCCGTGCGCTGCTCAACCTGCGGCATGTGTGCCTCGGCCTCGGAAGCGCTTTATGGCACGGGGGTTGCTGACCGGCGCATACTGGTTACAACACAGTGTGTTCGAAGGGCAGGACTGACATGGTCAGTGTCGAGAAGTGGGCGATGTGGGATTCCGCCGTGGAGGTGGACGTCACCGAGGGCGCTGCGCTGCCTACTGCGCACGCGTTGATCGCAGCTGCCATCGACGAAACCGAAGCGGTCTGCGACCTTCGCCGGGGAGACGCCGAGATTCACGCCGTCAACCTCGCTCAGGGAACTCCGGTCAAAGTGACACGACGTATGTCGGCTCTGCTGCGGTCGGCGCTGTGGGCTGCCCGTATGACCGGCGGTGCAGTCAATCCGCTTGCCGACAACTACTCCGAGGACGAATCCATCCCTCCGGTGCACCCGACCCCGACGTTCGAGGACGTACAGCTCGACGGAGACGTGGTGTACGCGCCCTGGGGTGCGTCGTTCGACATCACCGGAGTTGCCAAGGCCGACACCGTCGATCGCGCCGCGCAGATCGTCGCCGCCGAATTACAATGCGGCGTTGCTGTGCGGATCGGCGACGTGATCGCCACGGCCGGCCATGCACCGGCTGGTGGCTGGCAGATTCCGGTGCCGGACAGCGAAGAAGTCGAACTGATCAACGGAACCGCGATGGCGACGGCGCGGGCGCTGGAGCTGCCCTCCTGGGAGCCGAACCAGGAGCGGCCCTCCACGGAATGGGCACAGGTCTCGGTGATTGCTGACGACGCGGTGTGGGCGTACGCCGCGAGCGAAGCTGCGTTGATCCGGGGGATAAGCGCCATCAAATGGGTTGAACAGCAAGAGCTTCGGGCTCGGCTCGTCGACCGATCCGGACGCGTGTACACAACGGAAAGTTGGTTCGGCCCGGCGGCCGCGTGAGTCAGGCCCGTCCGCGCTCTCTGCGGTACCACTGCACCAGAGCATCTGTGGATGTGTCGCCGAGGTCGCCGGGTGCTGCTTCGGAAGAGAGCGCAGGCCCCAGTTCCATGGCTTGTGTCTTGCCGAGTTCGACGCCCCACTGATCGAACGGATTGACACCCCAGACAGCACCTTCGACAAATACCTGGTGCTCGTAAAGTGCGATCAGCTGACCGACGACCGAGGGGGTCAGCTCCTTCGCCAAGATAGTGCTCGAAGGCCGGTTGCCTGGCATCACCTTGTGTGGCACCAGCTCCGGAGCAGTGCCCTCTGACGCGATTTCTTCGGCAGTCTTCCCGAACGCGAGAACCTTTGTCTGAGCGAAGAAGTTACTCATGAGCAGATCGTGCATTGATCCCGTGCCGTCCGCAGTAGGCAGATCGTCGGTGGATTCCGCGAACCCGATGAAATCGGCAGGCACCAGCCAGGTGCCCTGATGCAGGAGTTGGTAGAAGGCGTGTTGGCCGTTGGTTCCGGGCTCGCCCCAGAAGATCTCACCGGTGGACGTGGTCACCGGTGAGCCGTCGGCGCGAACCGATTTGCCGTTGGACTCCATGGTCAGCTGCTGCAGGTAGGCGGGAAAGCGCAGCAAGTCGTTGGAGTAGGGCAGAACTGCGCGGGACTGTGCGCCGAAGAAGTTGGAATACCAGAGCCCGATGAGGCCGAGGAGGACCGGCGCGTTCTGCTCGAGCGGTTGGTTTCGGAAGTGCGTGTCGATCTGGTGGAAACCGTCGAGGAACTCCGCAAAGCGAACCGGTCCGACGGCACACATGACCGACAAGCCGATCGCCGAGTCGACGGAGTAGCGCCCGCCGACCCAATCCCAGAACCCGAACATGTTCGCGGTGTCGATGCCGAACTCCGCCACACGGTCACCGTGGGTGGAGACTGCGACGAAATGCTTGGCTACGGCCGAGACGTCTTCGCTGCCCAGACCGGCGAACAGCCAACGCTTTGCCGCTGTCGCGTTGGTGAGGGTCTCGAGGGTGGAGAACGTCTTGGATGCGACGATGAAGAGCGTCGTCTCCGGATCGAGGTCGTCGAGCTGCCCGACCAGATCGACAGGGTCGATGTTGGAGACGAACCGGACGCTGATTCCGGCGTCGGCGTAATGCCGTAATGCGCGGTAGACCATCACCGGCCCGAGGTCGGAACCGCCGATGCCGATGTTGACGATGGTGCGGATGCGCTTGCCGGTAGCTCCGGTCCACTCGCCGCTGCGCACACGATCGGCAAAAGCGCCCATCGCGTCCAGAACTTCGTGAACGTCCGCGACGACGTCTTGACCGTCGACGGTCAGCGCAGAATCCTTGGGCAGACGCAGCGCTGTGTGCAGTACGGCGCGGTCTTCGGAAGTGTTGATGTGATCGCCCGCGAACATCGCGTCGCGTCGTGCCTCGACGCCGGCCTCGCGGGCCAGGTCGACGAGCAGCGCGAGAGTCTCGCGGCTGACGCGATGCTTGCTGTAGTCGATGTGAAGATCACCGGCGTCGATCGTCAGCTCTCGCCCGCGGGCTGGATCGTCCTGGAAGAGTTCTCGCAGGTGAACGCCTTCGATGTCGGCGTAATGAGCGCGCAGTTTCTGCCAGGCTGAGGTTCCGGTGATGTCAGTGCTCACGATCATCGACTTTAGTGGCACAAGCTGGAAACTTCCGCGTGAGTCTCGCTCGCGGGCAGACGGACGCGGCTCCGACGAGCATCATGGAACCCATGGACACATTCGAATTCATTCGATCAGTTCCCACCCAGTTGTTCGTCGGCGGTCGGTTCGTGCCCGCGGAGAACAACGCGACCTTCCCGGTGGCGGATCCGGCGACCGGGAAATCGTTGACCGATGTCGCCGATGCGAGCCCCGCGGACGCGCTGCGCGCTCTCGACGAAGCCGTCGCCGTCTCGTCGAAGTGGGCGAGCACACCTGCGCGCGAGCGTGGTGAAATCCTGCGAGCCGTCTTCGAGAAGATCACCGAGCGAGCCGAGGACGTGGCGCTGCTGATGACCCTCGAAATGGGCAAGGCACTCGCCGAAAGTCGCGCCGAGGTGAAGTACGGGGCGGAGTTCTTCCGGTGGTTCAGCGAGGAGGCCGTTCGCATCGGCGGGCGCTACACGCCGGCCCCGGCGGGCAACGGCCGGATCCTTGTCACCAAGGCGCCGGTCGGACCGTGTCTGGCCATCACTCCCTGGAATTTCCCGTTGGCGATGGGTACCCGCAAGATCGGCCCGGCGTTGGCCGCCGGCTGCACGATCATCGTCAAGCCTGCCTCGGAGACCCCGTTGACGATGTTGTTGCTTGCTCAGCTCATGGCCGAAGCCGGGTTGCCCGACGGAGTCCTCTCGGTGTTGCCGACATCGAAATCCGGTGAAGTGACCGGCCCTCTCATCGACGACCCTCGACTGCGCAAGCTCACCTTCACCGGCTCCACCGGCGTCGGCAAGATGCTGGTGGAGAAGTCCGCGAAGCGATTGCTCCGCACGTCGATGGAATTGGGTGGCAACGCACCCTTCGTGGTGTTCGACGACGCGGACGTCGACAAGGCAGTCGAGGGCGCGGTACTGGCGAAGCTTCGCAACGGAGGCGAAGCATGCACCGCCGCCAACCGGTTCCACGTCGCCAACGCCGTGCGTGAAGAGTTCACGACCAAGCTGACCGAGAAGATGGCGACTTTCACGATGGGACCCGGTACCGACCCGGAGACGAAGCTCGGCCCGCTGATCAACCAGAACCAACTCGACACGGTCGCGGAGTTGGTTGCAGATGCGGTGGATGCCGGGGCGAAGGTGCGACTGGGCGGCGAAGCGCCGGATGGTGAAGGGTACTTCTATCCAGCCACGGTGTTGGCAGACGTTCCGGCCAGCGCGCGGATTCTGAAAGAAGAGGTGTTCGGACCCGTCGCCGCGATCACCGGCTTCGACACCGAAGCCGAGGGAATCGCAGCCGCCAACGACACCGAGTTCGGACTGGCCGCGTACATCTTCACGAGGGATCTCGACCGTGCGCTTCGGGTTTCCGACGCACTGGAATCAGGAATGATCGGCGTCAACCGCGGAGTGATCTCGGACGCGGCAGCGCCGTTCGGTGGCGTGAAGGAATCCGGATTCGGCCGCGAGGGCGGGACCGAGGGGATCGAGGAATACCTGAACACGAAGTACATCGCGCTCGAGAGCTGATACACACGCGAACGGCCACATCGGGACTGCCAGAGGCATCCGATGTGGCCGTTCGCAAGTGATCTGGGTGTGCGCTAGTGGCCCAGGCGTCCGCGGCCCAGGCGCAGGAGCAGCATCGCGAGAGTGTGGCCTTCCTGGCCCAGCTCGTTGAATCGTTCGAGGACCTTCATCTCGCGGCTGTGCACCAGACGCGGACCACCCGATGCCATCCGGGTACGGCCGATGATCTGGGAGACCTCGGAGCGGCGTTTGATGGCCGCGAGGATCTCGGCGTCGAGACGGTCGATTTCTTTCCGTAGTTCGTCGATCTCCGCCTCACTCTGGGGGATCTCGACGTCTGTCGGAGCAGTTTTTACAGTATCGACAGTATTTCCATGGGGGGCTGCAGCCTGGGTGCTCATTGCTATTCGTCTCCTCTTCCTACTGCGTGGATCGTGGTCTCGGCTCGGGTCGTTACCGATCCAGGCACACTGACGAAAATGCCCCGGATCCGATTCGGACCAGGGGCGGGTGAGCTGTTCAGATCACGTGCACCGAGGTCCGGGGCACGTAAAGTAACGCCACAGCGGGCCGACGGGGTCGGCCGTGTTGTCGCGAACGGAAATGCTGAACATAGCGTCCAGTTTGCCATGCTCGACACAGGTAATCCAAGTGCCTCTACCAGCAGGTGGACGCACTGACGACCGTGTCGGTGGACGCCGGTAGCGTGGACAGGCGATGAACACGTACCCAGCACTCGGTGAGCACGACGGACATTCCCAGCACGACGGGGGCGGCGCGCGGGGACACGACGCGGGTTCGGACGCCCTCCTCGAGGGTCTCAACCCGCAACAGCGCGAGGCCGTGGTCCATGCCGGTTCGCCGTTGCTGATAGTCGCGGGAGCCGGCTCGGGCAAGACTGCAGTGCTGACGCGTCGCATCGCCTATCTGTTGGCCGAACGGGGTGTCACCCCCGGTCAGATCCTGGCCATCACGTTCACCAACAAGGCTGCGGCCGAGATGCGCGAGCGTGTGGCAGCTCTTGTCGGACCGCGTGCCAACGCCATGTGGGTATCGACGTTCCACTCCAGTTGCGTGCGGATCCTGCGAGCACAGGCGGCGCTCCTGCCCGGTTTGAACTCGAATTTCTCGATCTACGATTCCGACGATTCGCGTCGACTGCTGACGATGATCTCGAAGGACCTCGAGCTCGACACCAAACGATTCTCCGCGCGGCTTCTCGCCACCCACATCTCCAACCTGAAGAACGAACTCGTCGGACCGGAAGAGGCGGTTGTCGCAGCCGATCAGGATCCGGCCGAACTTCCGCGACTGATCGCCAAGGTCTACGGCCACTACCAACAGCGGCTGCGTGCGGCGAACGCACTCGACTTCGACGATCTCATCGGTGAGACCGTCGCGCTTCTTCAGGCGTTTCCACAGATCGCCGAGTACTACCGCCGCCGCTTCCGTCACGTGCTCGTCGACGAGTACCAGGACACCAACCACGCGCAGTACATGCTTGTGCGTGAACTGGTCGGCGGTGCCGGCGAGTCCGACCACGCCGTTGCCCCGGCCGAACTGTGCGTCGTCGGTGACGCCGATCAGTCGATCTACGCGTTCCGCGGAGCCACTATCCGCAACATCGAAGAGTTCGAACGCGACTACCCGGATGCTCGGACCATCCTTCTCGAACAGAACTACCGTTCGACGCAGAACATTCTGTCTGCGGCCAACTCCGTGATTTCCAAGAACACCGGCCGACGAGAAAAGCGTCTGTGGACCGATTCGGGTGAAGGCGAACTGATCGTCGGCTACGTTGCAGACAACGAGCACGACGAAGCATCGTTTGTCGCCTCGGAGATCGATCGGCTGGTGGACCAGGGCGAGACCAAGTTCGCCGACATCGCGGTGTTCTACCGGACCAACAACTCCTCGCGCGCGCTCGAGGAGATCTTCATTCGACTCGGAGTGCCGTACAAGGTGGTCGGCGGCGTTCGCTTCTACGAGCGCAAGGAAGTTCGGGACATCGTCGCGTATCTGCGCGTCCTCGCCAACGAGGACGACACCGTGAGCCTGCGACGCATTCTCAACACGCCCCGACGCGGTATCGGTGATCGAGCCGAAGCCTGCGTCGCCGTGCACTCCGAGCATCGCAACATCAGCTTCGCCGCCGCTCTCCGTGACGGCGCGGAAGGCAAAGTGGCGCTGCTCAATACGCGGTCACAGAAGGCCATCGCGTCGTTCCTCGAGATGATGGACGGGCTGCGGGCCCTGCTACCGACAGCGGCCGCCGACGAGGACGAACCGTTCGAGCTCGGTGACATCGGTGAGGTTGCCGAGGCGGTGCTCGAGCGCACCGGCTACCGCGCCGAGCTTGCGGCGAGCAGCGATCCGCAGGATGGCGCGCGACTCGACAACTTGAACGAACTCGTCAGCGTGGCAAGGGAATTCAGTTCCGACGCGCGAAACGCGGCCGGGCTGATCGATCCGGACGACGAGGAAACCGCAGCAATGCGTGAAGGTGAACCCGATCCGGGTTCGCTTGCCGCCTTCCTCGAACGGGTATCGCTTGTCGCCGACGCCGATCAACTGCCGGACTCCGACGACGGCGTCGTGACCATGATGACGCTTCACACCGCCAAGGGCCTCGAGTTCCCGGTCGTCTTCGTCACCGGTTGGGAGGACGGGCAGTTCCCGCACATGCGCGCCCTCGGCGATCCGGCGGAGCTGTCCGAAGAGCGTCGACTTGCTTACGTCGGCATCACCCGTGCCAGGCAGCGCCTGTACCTGACGCGCGCGATCATGCGTTCGGCGTGGGGGCAACCGATCCAGAACCCGGCGTCGCGGTTCATCCAGGAGATCCCGGAGGACCTGATCAACTGGCGCCGTGAGGATCCGGGCACCGGTGGCGGATTCGGAAGCGGCAGGCCGGGTTACGGCAGCGGAAGCCGCTACGGCAGCCAGGGCGGCCAGGGATACGGCGGCGGGCAGAACTACGGGGGAGGGTCCGGCAAGGCCGCGTCGACTCCCAGTTTCGGTGCCGCGCGTGGCCGCAACAACGTTCTGGTCCTCGCCACGGGTGACCGCGTCAGTCACGACAAGTACGGTCTGGGCACCGTGTTGGAAACCAAGGGCACTGGCCCCACCGCGACGGTCACCATCGACTTCGGTAGCGCGGGCAAGGTGCGGTTGATGCTCATCGGCGGTGTGCCGATGGTCAAGCTGTAGAAGACAGGCAAAAACTTCCGGCCCGTACCTGGAAAGGTGCGGGCCGGAAGTTTTTCATCAGAAGCGTTGGGCTTGCGATCAGTCCTGCTCGACGCCGAGGCTGATGCCGCGTGAGGCGAGCCAGGGGAGGGGATCGATCTTGTTCTCGCCGGCGAGATGAACCTCGAAGTGAAGGTGCGGGCCGGTGGAGAAGCCACGGTTGCCGACAGTGGCGATCTGGTCGCCGGCCATGACCTGCTGACCAACCGTGACGGTGGACGTGTCGATGTGGCCGTAGACGGTGATCGTTCCGTCTGCGTGCTGTAGGCGTACCCACATGCCGAACCCGGAAGCCGGACCTGAATCGATGACCTTGCCGTCGGCGACGGCGACGATGGGCGTCCCGATCGGGGCGGCGATGTCGACGCCGGCGTGCAGGGTGCCCCAGCGGGTGCCGAAGTTGGACGTGAACGTGCCCACTGCCGGCAGGACGAACAGCGGGCGACGGGCAGCGGCTTCGCGTGCTGCGCGCTCGTCACTGAAACGCTGGCCCTTGGCAAGCAGGTTGCTGAACTGGGAGAGGTCGGTCGGCGCTGCGACGTTGAGGACCTGCGGAGCGTCGGCCTCGGTGGTGGCTGCCGTGGAGGTGGCCGGAGCGAACTGAGCGGCCTGCGGTTCTGCGGTGGTACCGATCGCGGAGGACTCGTTGGCGAGTGCAACTTCCGAGTGGTCGGCGGCAGAAGAGGAACCGTCGTTGACAACTGCCTGGCCCGCGGCGACAACCGCGCCGGCTGCAACTGCCAGAACGGCGGCGCGGCCCTTGAGAGCGGAGGGAGGGGTGGGGAGTCGGTGAGCACCGCTGCGGCGAACCGGAGATTCGACATCGACTGTCGGTGCGGAGGAGGCGTAAGTGGGGGTGCTGATCACGTCGGACTCGACGAACTCGTGAGAGTCGGAATCTGACGACGTGGAGGATGAATTTCGAGTGAACATATCGGTAGAGATCTCAGAACTTTTGGTCTCGGTGTAACGCCTGGCCGAGTGCGTTGGATAAGTGGTCGTGACCTCGTCTGGAGCTGAGTTCGAGAACCTACTAGCGGTGAACTGGCTGCGGTGATGCATATGCCGGTTCTCTCCTCGAGTTCGTGATCAGCCCGTGACTTAGACCGACTGACGGTAACGAAATGATTGCGATGGGCGCAAGCCGTAGCGGAAACCTGTCCGATTATGTGACGTGCCTCACAGCTTGACCTGGGAATATGTCGATCCGGGCAAAACGGACGAATCATCTCGTTTCGTGATCGCGCGTGTCACAACCGGATCACCGGTCCATTCAGGCACTACCGTCGATCGAGTGTCCACAACACCTGGAACTACGTCGCAGGCGCGTATCGACGACCCCGGAGTGAAGTCCGGGGCGCCACTCGCGGCGGTAATCGGACTGCTCGGTGCCGTCGGAGTGGCAGCCAGTCCCGTCGTCGGAGTCGGGAGTGGCCGCGGGGTCGACACGACGGGGGCTCTTGCTTCCGCCGCTCTCTTCGCTGCCGTCTGCACGATCGTCGTGCCGCTGGTTGCGGTGCTCACCTCGGGGCGCAGGCCCGCCTTCGCAGGTGGACTCCTGGCAGGTATCGGCGCGGTGTCCCTCGGCGCGGCGATCCTCGACGTTCAGTTGTTCGTCGACGCAATCGATGCAAACCGCTTGGACCTTTTCCGTCCGATTTCGGCGGGTTCGATCGATGCGGGTCCGGGCGCTTATCTCGCGCTCGCGGGCCACGGACTTCTTGTGGTGTCCGGTGTCCTCGGCTTCATGGTCGTCCATCGTGAATCGGAGCGGGACGGATACGGCAGCGCTCGCGCCGCGGAATTCGACGGGCGATCGGTTGGCGGGCGGATCGGTGGGTGGCCGACAGCGCTGCTGATTCTGGCCGCGGTGGTGTTCGTGCTCTCCCTGTTCGGTCCTTCCTTCAGTTCGCAGGATCCGATCTTTCTGGTCAAACCGCTCGTCGACTCGGCGGCGGCCACCGCCGTCGGTACGGGATTGGTCGGCGTCGCGGTACTCGTTGCGGTCGCGGCGGCATTGACGTCCATCTCGCTACCGGTGGGCTGCGGCGCCCTGATCGGTGTCGGTCTCGGCGCACTCGCAGTCAGTGGAACCAGGGTGATGGCTGGGTTCGCGGCCGGCGATCGGATCGGCGTCGGTTCGGGATCGGTGGTCGGGGCGCTGGCCGCCGTGGTCATCGCCGTGATCGGAGTTTCAGCTCCCTACCTCGCATCCAGGCGTGAAAGAGATGCGATTCCCGCTGAAAGTGTGGTTCGCGCACCCGCGAAGACGACAAAGGGTGCGCTGAAAGCGGCGATGGTGGCTCAGTCCCGGGCGGCGCAAGCGCGGGTGAACAGACTTCACCGCGTTGCCGGTATCGGCGCAGTTGTCACCGCAGCAGTGGCGGCCCTGGGGGTGGCACTTCCGGTCCTGTCGTTGCCGGAGAACATCCCCGAACCGTCCATGCTCTCGTCTCGAGTTGTCTTGCTCGCGGCTGCTGTACTGCTGGTCGCCGGTCTGGGCTTGTTCGCCCCGGGCCGCGCCGCGGTGGTGCGGCCGGCCGTCGGCGTGTTGTGGACCACGGTCGTGATGGGAGTCGCCGCTGTCATGCAGTCGGCTGTCATCGCCACGGACGTACCGGGCGTCGGGTTGGGGGCCGGTGCCTTCGTGCTCTGCGGCGCGGCTTTCCTCGCTGCGGCGACGGGACTGCTCGTCTGGCTGGCGGGAAGCGCCGAGCGTGAGGATGTCGACACGTCGGTAGGTGGCGGTTCGCGAGGGCTGGTGCTTATCGTCGGTGGGATCGGCGCCGTCGCTGTCCTGATCGGAACCGCGCTTCCCCTCTATCAGGGCGACGCCTATACGGCGGCCTCAGTTCTGGAGTGGCCGTGGGGAATTGACGTCTGGGGTCAACTGCTCGTCGGCGTCACCGTCGTGATCGCCGCTGTGATCGCAGCGTCCGCGCGGCCGTCGCGGGGCGCGGCATTGCTGATCGGATCTGCCGTGGCAGCTCTGGTGTACGTCGGTGAGTGGCCACTCACGTCATCGCGCATATCGGACGCAACCGTGGGGGTGGGTGCGATCACAGCGGCCACGGGCATAGTGTTGCTTCTCGTTGCAGCGTTCTCGAGCGCAAGAATCAGTGAGACTGATGCTTGACAAATTCGGTGTGGCCACCTTGCCGAATCGGTGAGGCGTGCCTCATCGAGCAATTGCGCGTGACTTGGGCCACATAGCATCAATGCGGGCGCAAACCGAACGCGGCAACTGGTTAAAGTCCAGAACAGACCCGCTCCTACCCCTCGAGCGGGTGACAACGCAGACGAGACGGTGAGCAGATGGATCTCTTCGAATACCAGGCGAAGGAACTCTTCGCCAAGCACGGAGTGCCGACTTCGGCTGGACGTGTTACAGACACAGTCGCCGGCGCACGCGAGATTGCCGAAGAAATCGGTAAGCCCGTGATGGTGAAGGCACAGGTCAAGGTAGGCGGCCGCGGCAAGGCCGGTGGCGTCAAGTACTCGCCCGACGTGGATGCCGCAGTGGCAAACGCCGAGGCAATCCTGGGCCTGGACATCAAGGGCCATGTCGTCAAGAAGCTGCTGGTCGCAGAGGCAAGTGACATTGCCGAGGAGTACTACATCTCCTTCCTGCTCGACCGCACCAACCGCACCTACCTGGCCATGTGCTCGGTAGAGGGTGGCGTCGAGATCGAGGTCACCGCCGAGGAGAACCCCGACGCTCTCGCCAAGATCCCCGTCGACGCAGTCAAGGGCGTCGACCTCGCGTTCGCGCGCAGCATCGCCGAGGCAGGAAAGCTGCCCGCAGAGGTGCTCGACGCAGCGGCCGTGACGATCCAGAAGCTGTGGGAGGTCTTCATCGGCGAAGACGCACTCCTCGTCGAGGTCAACCCCCTCGTTCGTACGCCTGACGATCAGATCCTCGCCCTCGACGGCAAGGTCACCCTCGACGAGAACGCAGCGTTCCGTCAGCCCGGCCACGAGGCATTCGAGGATCGCGACGCTACCGATCCCCTCGAGCTCAAGGCCAAGGAAAACGACCTCAACTACGTCAAGCTCGACGGTGAGGTCGGAATCATCGGCAACGGCGCAGGCCTGGTCATGTCCACGCTGGACGTCGTCGCATACGCCGGCGAGAACCACGGTGGCGTCAAGCCCGCCAACTTCCTCGACATCGGCGGCGGAGCTTCCGCTGCAGTCATGGCTGCCGGCCTGGATGTCATCCTCAACGATGCACAGGTCAAGAGCGTGTTCGTCAACGTCTTCGGCGGCATCACCGCGTGTGACGCAGTTGCCAACGGCATCGTCGGCGCACTGAAGACCCTGGGTGACGAGGCCAACAAGCCGCTCGTCGTTCGCCTGGACGGAAACAACGTCGAAGAGGGTCGTCGCATCCTCGCCGAGGCCAACCACCCGCTGGTCACGGTCGTCGCAACCATGGACGAGGCCGCCGACAAGGCCGCCGAACTCGCTCACGCAGCGAAGTAAGGGACTCACAGAACAATGGCAATCTTCCTCACCAAGGATTCAAAGGTCATCGTCCAGGGCATCACCGGCGGCGAGGGCACCAAGCACACCGCTCTGATGCTCAAGGCCGGCACCCAGGTCGTCGGCGGCGTCAACGCTCGCAAGGCCGGCACCACGGTCTCGCACGTTGCAGCTGACGGTTCCCCTGTCGAGCTCCCCGTCTTCGCGACGGTCGAAGAGGCAATCAAGGAGACCGGCGCAGACGTCTCCATCGCATTCGTTCCCCCGGCCTTCTCGAAGGACGCCATCGTCGAGGCCATCGACGCGGAGATCCCGCTCCTCGTGGTCATCACCGAGGGCATCCCGGTTCAGGACTCCGCTTACGCTTGGGCGTACAACGAGTCCAAGGGCAAGAAGACCCGCATCATCGGACCGAACTGCCCCGGCATCATCACCCCGGGTGAGGCCCTCGTCGGCATCACGCCCGCCAACATTGCAGGCACCGGCCCCATCGGCCTGGTCTCCAAGTCGGGCACCCTGACCTACCAGATGATGTACGAACTCCGTGACTTCGGCTTCTCCACCGCCATCGGCATCGGCGGCGACCCGGTCATCGGAACCACCCACATCGACGCCATCGAGGCGTTCGAGAAGGATCCCGAGACCAAGGTCATCGTGATGATCGGTGAAATCGGTGGCGACGCGGAAGAGCGTGCAGCCGATTACATCAAGGCCAACGTCACCAAGCCGGTCGTCGGCTACGTGGCAGGCTTCACCGCTCCCGAAGGCAAGACCATGGGCCACGCCGGTGCCATCGTCTCCGGTTCCTCGGGAACTGCTCAGGCAAAGCAGGAAGCTCTCGAAGCTGCAGGCGTGAAGGTCGGCAAGACGCCGTCCGCTACCGCTGCTCTCGCTCGCGAGATTCTTCAGTCCCTGTAAGGGGCTTCGCCCCCGTGCGTGGTTAGGGAGTCTCCGGACTCCTTAACCACGCACAGTGGTATCGACCCACATCGACCCGGCAGGTTCCAACTGCCCGGCACCGGATGTGATGGATGCGACGATCGAATCGAGATCGTCGGCGTCACCGGCGGCGAGCGTCATCACCGCCTTCGATCCATACGTAGTTCCGAGCACCGAGACGCCCCGCGCTCTCAGCTCCGCTTCCACCCGACCGGCCTCTGAGTGCCGGATCGCCAAAGTGCGCAGGACCTTTCTCTCCCTGGCCACAAGCTCGGCCGAATCGAGAGCCACCGAGACCGCTCCCGAATACGCGCGGACCAATCCACCGGCGCCGAGCTTGATTCCGCCGAAATAGCGCGTGACGACAACAATCACATCGACCAGATCTCGAGACTTGAGAACCTGAAGCATCGGCACCCCGGCAGTGCCGCCCGGTTCACCGTCGTCGTGTGCACGTTCGACGCGTGAGTTCGCCTCGTATCCGATCACGAAAGCCGAACAATGATGGCGCGCATCGGGATACAGCGATTTCTGCTCCGCGACGAACTCCGTGGCGGCTTCGGCGTCGTCTACCCGGTGAAGCGCGGCGATGAATCGTGAGTGCTTCACCTCGGTTTCGACGACGTGGTCGGCGCCGGGCGCGAGGGTGAAGGGCATCTGCCCATTGTCTCCTGTCGGTGTTAGCGTGCGAAGTCGAGACACATACGCTGGTAACCATCGAAGACCGTCTACGAGGAGAAGTCATGACGTTCACGCCGCAAGGGCCCAGCTTCGGGCCACCGAATCAGCCGGCAGCGGGCGGTGGAACCAAGAATCTCGGATTCATCCTGCTCATCGCCGTCGCGGCACTCGGCCTGATCAATTTCCTGCTCGGTTTTGCGCCCTTCACGTCGATCAGTGGAAGCAGCAGCGGCATCGGTAGCGGCCTGGATACCAGTTCGAGTTTCTTCGAATCGAGCATCTACGGCCTCGGATTCGTTTTCGCCGGCGGTGTGGTTGCGGGCGTATCGCTCCTCCCGAAGCAGTCGTATGCAGGCATTGCCGCAGCGCTCACCCTCACGGGTTTCTTCGCTTTGGTGTTCGCCGCGTTCTCCGTCGGTACCAGCGACTACGTCGACATCAGCCTCGGTTGGGGCCTGATCATCGTGCTGATCCTCTCGTTCGTGCAGACCGTCGTCGCAGTCGCCGCGTTGTTGTTCGAGATCGGAATCCTGAAGGCGCCCGCGCCCCGACCGGTAGCTCAGCAGTACGGTCAGCAGCAGCCTTACGGCCAGGCGCCGGGGCAGGCGCCAGGTCAGCCACAGGGATACGGACAGGCTCAGTACGGCCAGCCTCAGCAGGCTCAGCAGCCGGGCCAGTACCAGCAGAATCCGCAGTACGGGCAGGCGCAGCAGCAGGGATACGGGGGAGCGCACGCCGCCCCCGTCGACCCGACCGCTTCGCAGCCGCCTTACGGCCAGACTGCGTCTCCCTACGGGCAGAACCCGGTGCAAAATCCCGGACAGACCGACTCGTCGGCCGCGACGACGTCGTCTTACTATCCGCTGACCTCTCAGCCCGGTGGCCAGCCGAACCCGAGTTACTCGTCGGATCAGTTCACCGCTCCACGCGGTTACGGCCAGCCGTACAACCAGCAGCAGACTGGCTCGACCGAGCAGCCGACGGGCTTCGAGCCGCCTACCTTCGAAGCGCCGACGCCGTCTGCGGAACCTGACCAGGGCAGCAGCGATTCCGCGGCCGAGACCAAGGTCTTCGGCTCGCAGAACCCCGACGAGCGTCAGCAGTAGTACTTCTTCGTTTCACGAACATGAATGTGGCCTCCGACCCGCTGCGGGTGGAGGCCACATTCCGTGAGCCCGACGGCGCGCCTGAGTGCGCGGCGCACTGTCGAGTGAAACCCTCGAGGGGATGAGTTCTTTGATTGATGGCACCCGGTCCCGTCCCACGTCCTCACGACCCGGACGTGGTCGTACTGGCAGCGGCCGCGTCGGCGGCGGTCGCCCGGGACCGAACCCGGACCTGGCGCGCAAGCTGCTGACCGTCGCCTTCCGACCGTCGGGCCTGACGATGCTGCTGATCGCGGCTGTCGTCGTGGTCACTTTGGTATCGGCGAGCAGCGACCTGACCGGAACCTTCGGCGCCATTGCCACTACATGGTTGGCCATCCACCAGGTGCCGGCGACTATCAGCGGCGTCCAACTCGGTGTACTGCCACTGCTTCCAACGGCGGTCATGATGTGGGTGGTCGCACGCCGATGCGCGTCGACTGCGGTGCACACCGACTCCCGTGACGACACCCTCCGCCTGGTGGGGGCGGCGGTAGCCGGACCGTTGACTATCACGGCAATCGCTCTCGCCGTTGTCGCCGACGCCTCCGCGGCAATTCCGCTGTCGAGCCCCAACACGTTGGCCGCTTTCGGCTGGGTCGCCGGGATTCACCTGATCGCCGCGTCCGTCGGTGTTGCTGCTGCGCACTGGGATCGCGTCGTCGCCGAGATTCCGCCGTGGGCATCTGCCGCTGTTCGTCCGGCCGCGGCTGCGTCGGCAGCGCTGCTGGCTGCGGGCGCCGTGGCCGTCGTGGTGTCGCTACTCGTGTCGTGGTCGACGGTCGGTGACCTACTCGCACGCGGCAACGGGTTTGTCGGCGTACTGGGATTGACGGTGTTGTCGCTGCTCTACCTGCCGAACCTCGTGGTCGGTGCAGCCGCGGTGATGACGGGATCGACGGCCGATTTCGGAAACGTCTCCATCAGCGTGTTCGGCAACATCGGTGGAGATCTGCCACCCTTGCCCCTTCTCGGAGCGGTTCCGGAAGGCGTCGCCGGCGGAATCTGGCCGGTGCTGTTGGTCGTTCCGGCTGCGGTGGGTGTGATGCTCGGCCGTGATTGCGCTCGACGCATCGCCGGGCAGGACAGTGTGCTCGCAGTGCTGACGGCAGCTGCCGGTGCCGGCGTCGTCATGGCTCTGCTTGCCCTTGCTGCGGGGGGAGACCTCGGGCAGTTCGGCACCGTCGAGGTCCTGTGGTGGGGCTTCGGTCTTCTGACTTTCGCGTGGCTGGGATTGTTCGGAACCGTCTCGGCGCTGTTCGCGATGTGGTTCTCACACCGCGGACACATGAAGGACGAGGTTGCGCCGCCGACGGCTGAACCGGCTCGAGAATCCGAGCCCGAACTTGCGATCACGGCCGCGGCCACAACGGATGGCGAGGACGACGAAAACGCCGACGAAGTGCTCGCCCAGGAATCTGCGGTGGTAGTGACCAAGGTCGTCGAAGCCGAAATTGTCGAAGAATCAGGCGAACCCGTGCAGGTAGTGACAGAGGAAACCGTCGAGATCGAAGTAGTCGACGCGGAGGTTGTCGCGGCACCCGAGGCGGACCCCACAGCCGGGGCGGAGCCGGAGACCGACCTGCCCTCGAAGCCGCAGGAGTCCAGCGACTAGGCTGTCATGCGGCCGATACTCCGGCCGCATCATCTTCCAGTTCTCAGGAGTAGTGCGCTGACTGCCTCGGCCGACAATCCGCAGCCGACAATGCCCGACAGGGTCCAATTTCGCGACTCGGTCGCGCGGGTAGTCGTACTCGCTTCCGGCGCGGGAACCCTGCTGACTTCGCTGATCGACGCTTCGCATGCCGAGGGATACCCCGCCGAGATCGTTGCCGTCGGTGTAGATCGTGACTGCCTCGCCGCCGAGCACGCTGCGGATTCGAAGATCCCGTCCTTCAAGGTCTCGATCAAGACCTACGAAAATCGTGCCGCCTGGGACGAGGCGCTGACAGCAGCAGTGGCCGAGTACGAACCCGATCTCGTGGTCAGTGCAGGCTTCATGAAAATCCTCGGCCCCAGCTTTCTCGCGCGTTTCGGCGGCCGAATCATCAACACTCATCCCGCGTTGCTGCCTGCCTTTCCCGGCGCGCACGCGGTTCCCGACGCTCTGGCGTACGGCGTGAAGGTCACCGGTTCCACGGTGCATCTCGTCGACGGCGGAGTTGATACCGGGCCGATCTTGGCGCAGGAAGCTGTGCCGGTGCATGACGACGACACCGAGTCTTCGTTGCATGAACGCATCAAAATTGTGGAGCGACGGTTGTTGGCGGACGTCATCGCCGCTGTTGCTACGCGCGGAGTGGTTTCCGATGGACGAAAGGCCGTGATCCCCAGTGAGTGAACGCAAGGCTGTGCGCCGTGCACTTGTCAGCGTCTACGACAAGAGTGGTCTGATCGAGCTGGCCACGGGCCTGCACGAGGCCGGTGTCGAGTTGGTCTCGACCGGTTCGACCGCGTCGAAGATCGCCGACGCCGGAATCCCCGTGACGCCGGTCGAGGCTCTGACCGGATTCCCGGAATGCCTCGAAGGCCGTGTGAAGACGCTGCATCCGCGCGTCCACGCCGGCGTTCTCGCCGATACCCGCAAGCCGGATCACCTCGCTCAGCTCGAGGAACTCGGCATCGCGACCTTCGAATTGGTGGTCGTGAACCTGTACCCCTTCACCGAGACGGTTGCCTCGGGCGCTAGCCCGGACGAGTGTGTCGAGCAGATCGACATCGGCGGCCCGTCGATGGTGCGTGCTGCAGCCAAGAACCATCCGTCGGTTGCCGTCGTGGTCGATCCGGCTCGTTACGCCGACGTCCTGACTGCCGTTGCCGGTGGCGGATTCACCTTGCGTGAGCGCACTGTGCTTGCAGCGCAGGCTTTCCAGCACACTGCGTCGTACGACGTCGCTGTTGCGAGCTGGATGACGAGCACGATCGCCGCTGACGAGGACGGCTCGCTGTTCCCGGCCTGGGTCGGTGCTACCTGGAACCGCAGCGCTGTTCTTCGCTACGGCGAGAACCCGCACCAGGACGCTGCGCTGTACGAAAACCCGGCTGCGCCTGCAGGTTTGGCTCAGGCGGAGCAGTTGCACGGCAAGGAGATGTCGTACAACAACTACACGGACTCCGACGCAGCGTGGCGCGCAGCGTACGACTTCACTGATCCGGCCGTCGCAATCATCAAGCACGCCAACCCGTGTGGCATCGCCATCGGCACCGACATCGCCGACGCCCACCGCAAGGCGCATGCATGCGATCCGGTCAGTGCTTTCGGTGGTGTGATCGCTGCCAACCGCGAGGTCACCGTCGAACTGGCCGAGCAGATCGCCGACATCTTCACCGAGGTCGTCATCGCGCCCTCGTACGAAGACGGAGCTGTCGAGGTTCTGCAGCGTAAGAAGAACATTCGTGTTCTGAAGGCAGCCGCTCCGACCGCTACCGGAATCGAACTGCGTCCGATCTCCGGCGGTACCTTGCTCCAGCAGCGCGACGTCCTGGACGCCGACGGCGACAACCCGGCCAATTGGACCCTCGCCAACGGTGAGGCTGCCGATGCCGAGACTCTCGCTGACCTCGAATTTGCTTGGCGCGCCAGCCGTTCGGTGAAGTCCAACGCGATCCTGCTGGCCTCCGGCGGTGCCTCTGTCGGCGTCGGCATGGGCCAGGTCAACCGCGTCGACGCAGCGCATCTGGCTGTTCAGCGAGCCGGTGACCGCGTCGTAGGTTCGGTTGCAGCTTCGGACGCGTTCTTTCCCGTTCCCTGACGGTCTGCAGGTGCTGCTCAACGCCGGCGTCAAGGCTGTTGTGCAGCCGGGTGGTTCGGTTCGCGACAACGAAGTGATTGCCGCAGCCAAGGAAGCCGGTGTCACTCTCTATCTGACCGGTGCGCGCCACTTCGCGCACTGACTCCTGCCTCGGTAGCGGGCCTCGACTCCTCAACGGGAGTTCGGGGCCCGTTCTGCATTCAGGCCGCCCGGGTCTTTCAGGCGGCGCTGCTGTGGGTGCCCTGGAGTTCGCGGGGTGAGCCGGTGATGACGACGCGTGAGGCTCCGCGACTGCGGATCTCGCTGATCAATGCGCCGAGGGTAGCTTCGTGGGCCGCATCGGAGTGTGAAAGATCCAGGGTGACGGCGTATCCGGTGAGGTCACCGGGCAGATCGACATACGGCGGCGCGATGGACAGTTGGTTGACTCGAAGTTTCATGTGGTGCTCCTGCGTGTGAAAGGTAAAAGAAAAGGCACCCGAGGCGTTTGCCCTGGGTGCCCGAGAACGAATCCGGTGAAACTGGGGATCATTCTCGGGGTACACCGCGCTTGTTGCCCATGTGCTTGGCCGACATTGCGGCCGAAAAAATGTGCTTGTCTACGGTGCAGCTGCGCCACGAAGGTACGGATACGACGTGCGGGTGTAGCGACATGATGTCCGTTCCTTTCTGTGTGGCGTTGCTGGTTAATGGATGACCGTACAGCACGGATCGAGGGTTCGCACCAATAAAAAGCGCCGCGAACGTAAACTCCGGGTGACTTCTGTCCCCAGGTTCGCTGGATTGAAAGAGTCTTCATTGCAGGTCAGGCGTAGAAAGCAGAATTCCCTCCGCGATGGTTCGCGGAGGGAACTTTCTACCTGAAAAAGAGGACGTTCGGTCTGTACGTGATCAGGAGAACGAACGGACCCACGCTGTGAAGGGCTCCGAGAACTCTGCCGAGTACGGAAGCGGCGCGACGTAGTCGGCACCGGTGGACTGTTCGTCGCCGATGTCCTTGAGTACGAAGTTGGCGTTGCGCATCCGCACGGAAGTCAGCGCTGTATGTGAGAGCGCGGCGTCGAGTGCCGCGACATCGGCGGGAATGACTTGGATGTCCTTGTCCGAGCAGCTCGTGAGAACGGGCATGCCCGCCGGCAGCCCCGTCACGAGTGCAACCGGGTCCAATGCGTCTTCCTCGGCGAGTGCTTTGGCGTTGGCGTGGACGAGTCCTGCATTCTGCAGCGGTTCGGGTAGATCGTCCGGAACTGTGCCCTCGGATCGAAGGGACTCGACGGCGTCGGCGAGCGCGACGCGCAGTTCGTCAGCCAGTTCGACTGGCAACTGACCGGCACCGACGACGGCGTCGAGCTGGCGGTGAATCTGCGTCGTGAGTAGATCGAGAAGCCTGACGCTCAGTGGCTCGAGCAGTGCGAGGGCGCTGACTCTCGTGCTCTCTTTCGCGGTGGCGAGAGCCAGTGCGACTACGGCGCCGTCGCTGTGTCCGACGACGAACAAGCGCTCGGGATCGACGCCGGGTTGCCCGGCGAGGTAGTCCAGTCCGTCGGAGGCGGCGTCGACAAAAGTGTTGAAGCCGAGATCGGCGATGTCCTCGATGTCGTAGTCACCGAGGGCGGTTTCGCCACTGCCGAGCTTGTCGTAACGCAGGCTTGAAATCCCTTGTTTTTCAAGAAGATCCGCGATGAACCGCAGAGTTCCGATGTCGCCTTCGAGGAGGGCGCTGTCGCCGTTGCGGTCGGTGGGGCCGCTGCCGGCCAGAATCAGCGCGGCCGGGGCAGGGGCGTCGGGTGAGGCGGCCAGGCGAAGACTCCCGTACAGGGTGACGTCGCCGGATTGGAACGAGATCTCGGTGTCGGACATGACGACTTGTCTACCAGGTCGGTGCGGTCAGGCGGTGCGCAGACTCCGGACACGACGCCAGCCACGCCAGCTGAACCACAAGAGCGCGGCGAGCAGGGGAATGATCAGGAGCGGCAAGATCATCGCGATCAAGGAAGTGAAGAAAGTCAGCACATCCTCGATGACGGAAACGACGGGATTTGCCAGCCCACCGGTAGTGGCCGTACTGACCGCGCGAGTGCCGGTCTGCGCGGCGCTGAACGTCAACGCCGTCGGCGCTCCGACGATGATGCCCGCCAACGCGGCCATCGCAGGGTCGAGATGACTGAATGCCGCCCAGGCGGCGATCACTCCGGCAATCGGTCCGGTGACGTTCCCGATCACCGAGAGTGCGTTGTCCACGAACGGAATGAGGTCGGCACCCAGTTCGACCACCGCGGCGATTGCCAATGCCACCAGCGCGCCGGTCGATCCGATCCACCGCATCGACTCGCCGACGGTGATCCCGAACAGTTCGAAATGGACGGCAGCGCTGAGCATCAGCAGCGGCAGGAAGGTTCGCATTCCGGACGCTGCGGCGAGTCCGAGGCCGAGCATGGCCGGCAACACCCAGGTATCCATGGGTGGAGTTTAGGTCTACTGTGCGCCTTTATTAACCGCCGGCGGTTAATAAAGGCGCACAGCAAAGTCTCGGAAAGGACCTTTCATGGCGACAAACCCGCAGCCGATGTTCTTCCTCAACCTGCCCGTCAAGGACCTCGGCAAGGCCACCACCTTCTACGAGGGCCTCGGATACTCCAAGAACACGCAGTTCTCCGACGAGAATGCGTCGTCGATGGTCATCAGTGACACCATCGTCGTGATGCTGTTGGCCGAGCCCTTCTTCAAGACCTTCACCGCCAAGGGCATCGCCGACACCTCGACGTCGACGGAAGCGCTGCTCGGTCTCTCGGCCGAGACCCGTGAGGCCGTCGACGCCCTCGTCGACAAGGCGCTCGAGACCGGCGGTTCCGAAGGTAACGCGACGCAGGATCACGGCTTCATGTACAGCCGCAGCTTCCAGGATCCCGACGGCCACATCTGGGAAATCATCTGGATGAACCCCGAGAACATCGAGGGCTGAGCGACCGAACTTCCTCGGCGAGAGGCGAAACCCCGCAAACACTCGTAGCGTGGAGTGGTGACTGTCGCAAAAACCCTCGGAGAGCTACGCGCCTCCGGACACGTACAGCGAAGTGTCAAGGAAGAACTACGAGAGAATCTTCTCGCCGCGTTGCGGGACGGCCGTGACCCCTGGCCCGGGATAGTCGGGTTCGAGGACACGGTCGCCCCGCAACTCGAGCGGGCGCTGATCGCCGGCCACGACGTGGTTCTGCTCGGCGAACGAGGTCAGGGAAAGACGAGGTTGCTTCGCACTCTCGGGCTCCTGCTCGACGAGTGGACGCCCGTCATCGAAGGCTCGGAACTGGGGGAGCACCCGTACGAGCCGATCACACCGGCTTCGATACGTCGAGCCAAGGAACTGGGTAACGACCTCCCGATCGCCTGGCGACACCGCAGCGAGCGGTACTCCGAGAAACTGGCAACGCCGGACACCTCGGTCGCCGACCTGATCGGAGATGTCGACCCGGTCAAGGTGGCCGAAGGTAGGAGCCTCGGTGATCCGGAGACCATTCACTTCGGTCTCGTGCCCCGCGCGCATCGCGGAATCGTGGCCATCAACGAGCTTCCCGACCTCGCCGAGCGCATCCAGGTCTCCTTGCTCAACGTGATGGAAGAGCGGGACATCCAGGTCCGCGGGTACACGCTTCGGCTTCCGTTGGACGTTCTTCTGGTCGCGAGCGCCAACCCCGAGGACTACACCAACCGCGGGCGCATCATCACACCGCTCAAGGACCGCTTCGGCGCAGAAATCCGCACTCACTACCCCGTCGAGTTGGCGGGCGAGATCGCGGTGATCGAGCAGGAGGCGCACCTGGCCGCGGAGGTGCCTGACTACCTTCTCGAAATTCTTGCCAGGTTCACGCGCTTGCTACGCGAATCCACCTCGGTGGACCAGCGATCGGGTGTGTCGGCACGCTTTGCCGTCGCCGGCGCGGAAACCGTCAGTGCCGCCGCGGTACGACGGGCAGCGGTGCTCGGCGAAGCCGATCCTGTTGCACGGCCCGTCGATCTCGAGTCCGTGGTCGAGGTTCTTCGCGGCAAGGTCGAGTTCGAATCCGGTGAAGAGGGACGAGAACTGGAGGTGCTCGAGCACCTGCTGCGTCGCGCGACGGCCGATACGGTTCGGGTACGTCTCGGCGGGATCGACCTGGGGATGCTGGTTGCTGCGGTGGAGATGGGCAACACGATCGTCACCGGTGAATCTGTCACGGCCAAGGCATTTCTCGACGAGCTTCCGGACCTCGAGGTCCTGGACGAAGTAGCCGAACGCCTCGGCGCGCAATCCGACGGCGAGCGTGCCGCCGGTGCCGAACTTGCCCTCGAAGGGCTTTACCTCGCGCGCCGGATCTCCAAAGATCAAGGCCCGGGCGGCCGCTCGGTGTATTCGTAAGGGGCAGTGATGATCCACAATCCGCGGTACGGGCCTTACGACGGTGGTCCCGATCCGCTGGCGCCTCCCGTGGATCTGCGCGAGGCCCTGGCAGCAATCGGCGACGACGTGTTGTCGGGCACGTCGCCGCGCCATGCCCTCCGAGAGCTCCTGCGCCGAGGCAACCGGGACATGCGCGGGCTCGACGACCTTGCCGCCCAGGCGAACCGGCGTCGACGCGAGTTGCTGCGCCGCAACAATCTCGACGGAACTCTCGACGAGGTTCGCAAGCTTCTCGACAAGGCGGTGCTCGAAGAGCGCAAAGAATTGGCACGTGCTCTCGACGACGACGCACGATTCAACGAAATGCGGATCGAGGAGTTACCGCCGTCGACAGCTCAGGCCGTGCAAGATCTGGCCGACTACAACTGGCGCAGCGAACAGGCTCGCGCGGATTACGAGAAGATTCGTGATCTGCTCGGACGTGAGGTTCTCGATCAACGCTTCTCGGGAATGAAGCAGGCACTCGAGGGCGCTACCGACGAGGATCGTGAGCAGATTCGCCAGATGCTGGCAGATCTGAATCAACTGCTCGACGCGCACTCTCGGGGTGTCGACACTGCGGAGCAGTTCGCGGAGTTCATGGACAAGCACGGGCAGTATTTCCCGGACAACCCGCGCAACGTCGACGAACTTCTGGATTCGTTGGCGCAGCGCGCGGCGGCCGCACAACGATTGCGTAACTCGCTCTCGCAGGAGCAGCGTGACGAGTTGGATGCGTTGGCGCAGCAGGCGTTCGGCGATCCGAGCCTGATGAGTGAGCTGAGTCAACTCGACCAGTTCCTTCAGGCGGCTCGGCCGGGTGAGGACTGGGAAGGTTCGCAACAGTTCCGCGGCGACAACGGAATGGGGTTGGGTGAGGGGACCGGTGCCCTGCAGGACATCGCCGAGCTGGAATCGCTGGCAGATCAACTGTCGCAGCAGTATGCGGGCGCAGCGCTCGACGACATCGACCCCGAGCTACTCGCGCGGCAACTCGGCGACGAAGCCGCCGCTGATGCTCGCACCCTGGCCGATCTCGAAAAGGCTTTGCAGGAACAGGGTTTCTTCGATCGTGCACCGGATGGTCAATGGCGCTTGTCGCCCAAAGCCATGCGACAGCTCGGACAGACTGCTCTGCGCGATGTCGCCGGGCAACTGTCGTCGCGAACCGGTCAACGCGACACGCGTCGGGCCGGTGCGATGGGCGAACCGACCGGAGCTTCCCGCGAATGGGAATTCGGGGACACCGAACCGTGGGACGTCACGAGAACCATCACCAACGCCGTCCTGCGTGACCCGGGCCGAATGCCGGTGCGGCTGAGCGTCGTCGATGTCGAGGTGGCCGAAACCGAACAGCGCAGTCAGGCTGCGGTTGCTCTCCTGGTGGACACGTCGTTCTCGATGGTGATGGAAGATCGCTGGGTGCCGATGAAGCGCACCGCTCTGGCACTCAATCATCTGGTGAGTACGCGATTTCGCAGCGACGAACTCCAGTTGATCGCCTTCGGACGCCACGCGCACGTGCTGAGCCCGTCGGAGCTCGCTGGTTTGGACGGCGCGTGGGACCAGGGAACCAACCTGCACCACGCACTGTTGTTGGCGGCCAGGCATCTTCGACGCCACTCCAACGCACAGCCGGTGGTACTGATCGTCACCGACGGTGAGCCGACGGCTCATCTCGAAGCGGACGGAGAAGCCAGGTTCGACTACCCGCCGAGTGCGCGAACCCTCGGTTTGACGGTTCGAGCACTCGACGCGGTGGCCAGGCTGGGCGCCAAGGTCACGTTCTTCCGCCTCGGTGAGGATCCAGGTCTGGCCAGGGTGGTCGACCGGATGGCGCACCGTGTGGGTGGACGCGTCATCGCGCCGGACCTGGACGGCCTCGGCGCCGCGGTCGTGAGTGACTACATGCGAGGTCGCCGCTAATTCTGCCGCCGTCAGTCTTGTTCAGCGGGCTGGTGCTGGGTGATGCAGTGGATGCCGCCGCCACGTTCGAACAACGGTCTGGCGTCGACGGTGACGACGGTGCGCCCGGGGTAGGCGGCCGCAAGGATCCGGGCCGCTTCGGCGTCGGCCGGATCGTCGAAGCTGCAGGCGATCACTCCGCGATTGACCACGAGATGGTTGATGTAGCTGTAGTCGACGAATCCCTCGTCGTCGCGCAGGATCTCGGGCGCAGGTACCCGAATGACCTTCCACGGCCGACCGCCGACGTCCGTCGAGCTTTCGAACAACTCGATGATCGTCTTGCTGACGGCGTAGTCGGGGTGCACCGGATTGCGTTGGTCATGGACGAGTACAACTCCGGGGGAAGAGATGGCAGCGACGATGTCGACGTGTCCGCGCGTTCCGTACGTCTCCTGATCGCGAGTCAATCCGCGGGGAAGCCAGATCACGTGCTTGGCGCCGATGGTGCGGGCGAGTTCGGCCTCGATGTCGGCCTTCGTCAGGTCGGGGTTTCGTCCCGGATCGAGTTGGACGGTTTCGGTGACCAAGACGGTGCCGAGACCGTCGACCGCAATACCGCCGCCCTCGTTGACGATTGGTGAGTCGATCAACTGGGCACCGGATTTTTCGACGACAAATGCGCCGATCTTCGAGTCCTTGTCCCACTGCGCCCAATCCTGTGCACCCCAGCCGTTGAACACCCAGTCGACTCCGCCGAGACGGCCTTCGTCGGACAGGACGAACGTCGGCCCGATGTCGCGCATCCACGCGTCGTTGAGAGGTGCCTCGACGATGTCGACCTTCTCGGACAGGTACTTTCGTGCTTCTTCGACTTCGGCGGGATCGACGACGACGGTGACCGGCTCGAATTCGGCGACGGCGTGGGCGACGGCTGCCCACGTCGAGCGCGCTTCGTGCTGTTCTTCCGCAGTGTCCCCGAGAGAGTATCCGGCGCTCGGGTACGCCATCCAGGTACGTTCGTGCGGCTCACTTTCCGCGGGCATGCGCCAGGTCATCGGTTGGCTCCTGCAGTGTTCACCGGTGCGGTCAGGGCCGAGTAGGTGTCGGGTCGGCGAGTGGCCAGGAACGGGAACAGCGCAAGCCAGTCTTCACGGTGCTGCAGGTCGAGCTCTGCGACCAGGACGGCTGATTCGTCGCGCGGAGCCTGAACGAGGATGCGTCCGTACGGGTCCGAGATGAACGACGAACCGTAGAAGGTGATGAGACCTTCACTGCCGTGGCGATTGGGGACAACCATGAAAGTGCCGTTGGCGATACCGTTTCCGACGATCACTTGCTGCCACAGCGGTTGGGTGTCGAAGTTCGGGTGATCGGGTTCCGAGCCGATCGCCGTCGGGTACACCAGGACCTGGGCACCGGCGAGGGAGTATGCACGTGCGACCTCGGGGAACCACTCGTCCCAGCATGTCGGGAGTCCGAACTTGGCGCCGAGTGCCTCGTGAACGGGGTATGCGTCCACGGACGGACCGCCGCGAAAGTACGTGTCCTCGTAGTACCCGGCCGTCACCGGAATGTGGAGCTTGCGGGTACGACCGAGAAGTTCACCCCCGGGCGAGACCAGGATCGCGGTGTTGAAGCCCAGGCCGTCCTCGGCGTCGCTGCGCTCGTACAACGACGCGTGAACGAGAACCTGGTTCTCCGCGGCGGCCTTGGTGGCGAAGGCGAAAGTGGGTCCGGTGAGCAGGTCTTCCGCCGCGCGTCCGGGATTGTCGCCGGCCGGGGTGGAGGCGGGGTAGCGGCTGAGCGTCAGCTCCGGAAGAAAGACCACGGAAGCGCCCAGCTTCGCTGCGGACGCAATGCCTTCGCTCAATTCAGCGTGGAGGTCGTCTTGGTCCTCGTGCCAGCGATGTTGGACGAGACCTACACGCAGAGGGGTGGACGTGGGCGGCGAAGTCGCGGCCGGTGACTCGGGTGGGGTGAGGGCGGTGATCGTCAGCATGGGGTTTCCTCGGTGCTCGGGTATTCGACGTTCAACGTAAAACGAATGTGATTCGTTAAGTATGGTGGGTGAGCGCTGATTGATCAAGGACTTTCGAGGAATTGTTTTTTGCAGCGCCCCGAACGGTGTGGATCACTACAGGAGGACATATGCCGCGGCCATCGCAACGACTGCTCTCACCGGCGATCATCACCGAGGCAGCGATCGAGTCGGTGGACGAATCCGGCGACTTCACCATGCCGGGACTCGCCGCAAGACTGAAGGTTCGACCGTCCTCGCTCTACAACCACGTTTCCGGACGAGCCGAGATCGTCGAACTGATGAGGGCGCAGTTGATGGCAGGAATCGACGTCGAGTCGGCCTCGGGGACCTGGAGTGAGACCGTCGCGGCGCTGGCAGCCGAGTACCGGCGAAGCTACGCCGCGCATCCTCGTCTGATTCCGCTCTTCACGGCCCAGACGGTGCAGGCCGGTGTGGCGTTCACCCTCTACAACGCATTGGCGCAGGCATTTGCCGATGGTGGCTTCGACCCGACCGAAACACTGCACGCGATCACGACCGTCGACAGTTTTGTTCTCGGTTCGGCCCTGGACCTGGCGGCGCCGGACGTCCAGTGGGCGTCGGGACCCGAAGCCAACGACGCAATGAAGGCGGCGTTGGCAACGTCCGGGAAAAATCCCGAACGTGCCGACGCCGCCTTCGAATTCGGCTTGCGCGTGTTGATGGCGGGCCTGATCGCGCAGGCCCCCGAATCTACTGTCTCCTAGGACACGCTGAGGTCGTTCTCGTCTCGTAAAGCTTCCGTGTCGCGGTTGAGGGTCTTGCCCTCGAAGAACTCGGGATTCCGCACTCGCATGACCATCATCAGGACCGCGCCGAGGATGAGGATTCCGAACCCGAGGAAGAAGACCAGGCCGATTCCGCCGATGGATGCTCCGCTGGCATTGTCCGGATTCATACTCTCCTGGACCGAAATGACGAACACCGCAAGCAGCATGAGGCCACCGATGAGTGGGAACGCGAGCCGAAAGACGAAGTTTCGTACGCTCTCGAAAAGCGTCTTGCGGAAGTACCACACGCACGCGAATGCGGTGATGCCGTAGTACCAGCAGATCATGATGCCGAGTGCGGCGATCGTGTCGAGCAGAGCACTTTCGGACAGGAACGTGACGACGCTGTAGAACACTGCGGTTACCGCGCCTGCCACGACGGTCGCGTACGACGGCACCAGGAACCGAGGCGAGACCTCGGCGAGCTTCTTGGGGAAAGCTCCGTATGCACCCATGGCGAGCATGGTTCGTGCCGCGGGCAGGAACGTGGTCTGCAGGCTGGCGACTGAAGAGACGAAGACCGCGAGGAACAGAAGCATTCCGCCCCAGTTGCCCAGTACCGGGTCGGCCAGAGCGCCGAAGACGTTCTCGGAGTTGTCGGGATTGCCGAGGCCGAGGCCTTCCTCGCCGACGCCGGCGTACATCATCGCGGCAACGGCGACCAGCAGGTAGGTCAGGAGAATGGTTGCGACACAGAGCAAACCGGCGCGGCCGGGGGTCTTCTTGGGGTTCTTCGACTCCTCGCCCAGCGTGAGACAGGTATCCCAGCCCCAGAACGCGAAGATCGATCCGGTGAGTCCGATGACAAACGCACCGATGGCGAGTCCGCTGAACGGGTTGAACCAACTCAGGTCGAAGGACAATCCGGCCGGGGCGTCGCCGGCGCCGACGTGAACCAGTGCAACGACGGCGAAGACGACCAGCAGCACCATCTGGAAGCCGACGAGTGCGAACTGCACGCGCTCGCTGGTAGTGATTCCCCGACTCGCTATCCACGTGGCCAGGGCGATGAAGACGAGTGTGGTGCCGACATTGACAAATTTGTTGCCCGGCAGATCGGCGATGGAGGGATTGTCGGCCACCCGCGCGATGAACAGATAGAAGAAGTCGACGGCAATTGCAGCGAGGTTCGAGAGCACGATGATGGTGGCGATCACCATGCCCCAGCCGCACATCCAGCCGACGTACGGTCCGAATGCCTTGGTGGACCACGTGAATGACGCTCCGCAGTCAGGAGTGTCGGAGTTCAGTTCGCGGTACGCGTACGCGGTGAGGAACATCGGGATGAAGCCGGCGATGAAGATGGCGGGCATCTTGAGACCGACCGCGGCGACGATCAATCCGATGCTGGCCGTCAGGGTGTAACCCGGTGCCACGGAGGAGATTCCGAGCACCGCGCCGGAGATCATGCCGATCTTGCCGGTGGCGAGGCCTTTGGAACTCAGTTCGGTGCTGGTCATGACAGTGCCTCCGGCTGGGTGAATTCGTGCTTGGGCACTACGACCATGGGTACGGGCAGTACGCGCAGCATCTTGGCGGCGGTCGAGCCCAGGAAAAGTTTGCGGGGCTGGGCGAGGCGACTTGAACCGACCATCACGAGATCGCCGTCCTGCCAGTCCAGTTGACGCACTGCCGATTCCACGGTGGACCCGTCGGCGATGATGACCTCGATGGGGAACTCCGCGGGGAGCGCGGCTCTTGCGACGTCGAGTGTGTCCTGAGCGTGATTTCGTGCACGCTCCCTGGCCGACTCGGCGGTGTCGCGATGATCGCGCAGATCGTTCTGGGGGTCGAGCGCTACCAGTGAGACCAGTCGCAGCGGAACCTGCATCAGTTCGCTGGCGCGCACGGCGGTGTTCAAGACGATGTCGGCGCCGACACGGGTGCCGAGTGCACAGGTGACCTCTCGTATAGCAGTGGCCGCCGAGTGCCGCGTTCCGCGAGGCGCCAGTGCTACCGGGACATGGGCGGAGTGAAGCAGTTCGGTCGAGACCGAACCTATCGCGTGACGGCCGAGCAAACCGTCGCCGGAAGCTCCCACCACGATCGCGAGCGCATTCAGTCGGTCCACTTCGTCGAGCAGGCCCTGAGCGAACGACTCGTGGAAGCTCAGGTGTACTTCCACCTGGATGTCCTCGGGCACCGACGCTTTCGCCTCGGCGAGCCAGTCGTGGGCACGCGCGGCGAGGATGTCGTCGTAGCCGGCTTCCGAGGGAACCTTGGCCGGCAGTGTCCGATCCGGTGGGAGGACCATGCAGATGTCGAGTTGCGCGCCGAGACTGCGCGCGAGCTGGGCCCCGAGGACCAGCCCGTCTTTACCGCTGGGTGTGGCGAGGTATCCGACGATAAGGCGCATGGTGGCTCTTTTCCGGATTGGAGGAATCTGCTGTGCGCCTTTATTAACCGCGGGGGGTTGATAAAGGCGCACAGCAGGAGGGGCGGCGACTCAGTCGTGCGAACTCATGACGTGCTTGAGACGGGTGTAGTCCTCGACTCCGTAGGCCGAGAGATCCTTGCCGTAACCGGAATACTTGAAGCCGCCGTGCGGCATTTCGGCGACGAGCGGGATGTGGCAGTTGATCCACACCGCACCGAAGTCGAGAGCAGCGGAGACGCGTTGCGTGACACCGTGATCCTTGGTCCAGATGCTCGAGGCCAGGCCGAACCGAACGTCGTTGGCAAGCGTGATCGCCTCCTTCTCGTCGGAGAAGCTCTGGACTGTGAGGATAGGACCGAAAGTCTCTTCCTGCACGATGTCGTCCGATTGCGCGACGCCGGTGATGACGGTCGGCTCGAAGAAGAATCCGGTTTCGCCCGAACGCTTTCCGCCGGTAACGATCTTGGCCGACGCCGGCAGGTTCGCGATCTTGTCGCTCACGGCGTTGAAGTGATTGATGTTGTTGAGCGGGCCGTAGAAGGCATCAGGATCGGAAGGCGCTCCGGGGCGCAGCTTCTCGGCGTTCCGGACGAGGGCTTCGACGAGCTGATCGTGGATGGACTCGTGAACGATCACGCGAGTGGCCGCGGTGCAATCCTGGCCGCCGTTGAAGAACGCTGCCTCGGCGATGCCGGTGGCGGTCTTCTCGATGTCGACGTCGCCGAAGACGATCGCCGGCGCTTTGCCGCCCAGTTCGAGGTGCGCGCGCTTGAGTTGCTGTGCTGCGGACACGGCGACAGCGATGCCCGCCCGCACCGAACCGGTGATCGAGACGAGACCGAGGGCCGGGTTCTCCACCAACGTCGCTCCGGTTCCGCCGTTGCCGAGCACGACGTTGAACACGCCGTCCGGCAGGATGCCCTTCGAGAGCTTCGCCAGGACCAGCGTGCTGCCCGGTGTGGTGTCGCTGGGCTTGAGGACGATCGTGTTGCCGGCCGCGAGGGCGGGCCCGATCTTCCACAGCGCCATCATGAACGGGTAGTTCCAGGGCGTGACCTGACCGACGACGCCGATCGGCTCACGACGGACGTAGGAGGTGAAACCCTCCATGTACTCTCCGGCCGCCTTGCCCTCGAGAAGTCGTGCGGCTCCGGCGAAGAACCGCATCTGATCGGCTCCGACCTTGACCTCTTCGTCGGCGATCATCTGGTGGGCCTGGCCGGTGTTGGCGCTTTCGGCTGCGACGATTTCGTCGCTGTGCGCTTCGATGGCGTCGGCGAGCTTGAGGAGTGCAGCCTGCCGCACGCTCGGCGTCGTCTTGCCCCAGGTCTCGAATGCTCTCTGTGCGGCTTCGACGGCGGCGTCGACGTCTTCCTTCGTGGAGACCGGCGTACGCCCGACCACACTCTCGTCCACGGGGTTGATCAGGTCGAGTGTTTCCGTCGCGGCTGAGGCGACGAATTCACCGTTGATGTAGTTCTCGAGTACGACGATCGACATCGGTACCGGTTCCTCTCGAGGTCGAACGAGTTCCGGCCGAGGTGATCAGCACGGAACTCGCACTTTGTGGGGCGTGTGTGAGCAAGTGTGCGCTGACTCACAAGTAAAGGCAGCTGCCAAAAAGGTGAAATCTTTGATCGCCGACGCGCCGAGTTGTACAGTCCAGCCCATGACGATCGCTGTGCGGTGGATGTTGGCGCAGCCGGACCTCGCGCTGGAACTCAAAGGCGGCGCCCAGGGCGTCGGTCGCGAAATCACATTTGCGCACGCCACGGAGTTGCTCGACCCTTTCCGGTGGTTGACCGGCGGCGAATTCATCCTCACCACCGGCATCCGATTGCCGTCCACTCAGCAAAAGCGCGGCCGCTATCTCCGAATGCTCGACGCGGCAGGTGTGGCGGCGGTGGGATTCGGAACCGGGCTCTCGTACCCCGAGGTCCCGGCCGATCTGGTGGCCGTCGCCGACGAGATCGGACTCCCGCTGATCGAGGTGCCGCTGCCGACGCCGTTTGCTGCCGTCGTCAAGCGTGTGATGAGCCGGTTGGCAGAGCAGGAATACGAAGCGGTCCTCCGGGCGTCGCGGGCGCAACCGCGGATGACGCGTGCCGTCATTTCCGGCGGAACTGCCGCAACCGTGCGTGAACTGGCGATCGCAACCTCGGCGACGGTGCTTCTTCTCGACGTCGCCGGACGAGTTCTCGAGAGCTCACCTCAACTGCCGACGGACGACGTGATCGACGAACTGCGAGCAACTCTCGGGGGCGGTGCCTCCAGTAGCGTGGCGCTCGCAAGGTCTGGAGCGTCGATCGCGGTGCAGCAGATCAGCGTCGGGCGAACGCCGTACGGATACCTGGCGGTGATCAGTGCTTCGGCGCTCAGCTACGTCGATCAGATACTGCTCGGTCACGCGAACTCGTTGTTGGCGTTGGACTTCGAGAAACCTGCGCGCCTGCGTGCTACTCAGGATCAGTTGAATTCGCACGCCCTCGGGCTGCTGCTTACCGAGGATCGCGACCCGGCGCCGGCGTGGCAACAGATCAGGCAGGCCGCCGACGGCGAGGGAATGATCCGAGGATTGACAGTTCTTGCCGACACGTCCGACGTAGCGGGACGCGTCGGAGCCGAGATTGCCGAGTTCATGAACAAGGCGGGGCGGCAGTTGTTCTCGCGGATCAACGACACTCGCGTCACGGTGCTGCTGCGTGGAACCGACGACGTCGAGTTCGCCCGAGAGCTGCTCGGCGGGGTATCGAGGTCGGATCTTCGCGCGCTTCGTGTCGGCTTGAGCGCGCGACGGGTGGTCGCTGCGCTGGCGGTCGCCGTCGAACAGTCCCAGCTGTGTGCGTCGGCGGCGGAAATCGGTGGCGAACCTTTGGAATTCGCGGCGCTGACCGGAAGTGTGCTGCTGTCTTTCGATTCGACGCGTGAAGTGCTCAACACGTTGGCGGAAACGATGATCACACCGATCGAGGACTACGACCGTGACAACGGCACCGAACTGCTGGCGTCGTTGCGGGCATTTCTCGAGGCCAACGGACACTGGGAAGCGGCCGCCATCACGATGGGCGTTCACCGGCACACACTGCGGAGCCGAATGGCGAAGGTGGAGAGCCTGATCGACTGTCGGCTGGAAGTGGCCAGGGTTCGGGCCGAACTACTGCTCTCGATCATTGCCCGGCAATCGTGACTGCCGGGCAATGATCGAGACTTGGCAAAGCGGCCGTCAGGCCTTGCTGCGAGCGATGATGTCGGCTGCGGTTCGCTGACCCATCCGAACGGCACCGTCGACGTGCTGGTACCCCTCGGCCGCAATGTCGGAGCACGAGAAGTGAATCGGGCCGACGGGCGTGCGGGAATCCGCGCCGTAGCGGTGCAGGCCTCCGAGGTCGAAGCTCGCTGCGTACGCACCGCGGGTCCATTCCTCCGAGCCCCAGTCGGATTCGTAGTACACAACCGGCTCTTCGGCCTTCGGGCCGAGATAGCGGGCAAGTGAGGCCAGAATCGTGGCCTTACGCTCCTCGACGGAAAGCTCGAACATCGCGTCGGCCTTCTCGTCGGAGACGAACGCGACCAGGGTGCCGCGATCGTCCTCGTGGTTGGTGTTGTCGTACACCTCCTGCACTACCTCGGACGCGCCGAAGCCGGTGCCGGAGAGGCCGTCTTCGCGCCAGAAAGGCGTCTCGTACACCGCGTGAACCTTGATGACGAGGCCGAGGGACTGGTGCTGGTGCATCTGGTGCTGACGACGCGGCAGCGGGGGATCGTACGAGATTCGGGAGTAGAGGTTGGGCGGTACGGCCAGGATCACTCGGCTTGCCTCGACGCGAACATCGCCGTCCGCCAACACCGTTGCACCGGATTCGTTCCACTTCACCGTTCGCACGGGTGCGTTGAGGAAGACGTCGTCACCGAGGGCCTCCGCCATGCGGATCGATACCTGCTGCATTCCGCCGATCACTCGCTTGTCGAGGATGAAGTCCTCGTCGACAAGGTGGGAGAACGAACCTGCGGAAGCGGCCATGAGTACGGCCTGCAGGGCAGAGAACGAGTGGGCGGGCTTGGTGAGCATGCCACCGGCGATGAAGAGGCCGATGTTGTCACGTGCCTCGGCGTCGTCGGACTGATTGATCAGCCACTGCTTGAAGGAGACTGTGTCGAGATCGCGGGCGAGGGGATGTGCCCACGGTTCCTCGGCGCCGATCTGTGCTGCGAGATCGTCCATCTCGTCGATGAGACGGTCCATCTCCTTCTTCGTGGTGTCGTTCGTGGGGAAGGAATCACCCGTGTACTGCGTCCGCTCACCTGCCGACGAGATGTAGACGGACTCGCCCTCGCGGTAGCGCTCGAAAGTTTTCAGGCCGAGTTCGTCGAGCAAGGAGATCAGCGCGGTCTGGTCGGGGGAGACCCACTGGCCGCCGATTTCCAGAACTGCTCCGTCGATGGTGTCGGTCCACGTGCGGCCGCCGACGCGGTCGCGCGCTTCGATCACAGCGACGGTCAAACCGGCCTTGCGCAGCGCGGTTGCAGCTGCCAGGCCAGAGGGGCCGGCACCGACGATTGCAACGTCTCTCTGGAGAGTAGGCACTTGCGAGCTCCTTCATGTTGAGCACCGCTCGAGTCGAAAGCTGCCGACGAGCGAGTGAACGGGTGTCGGTTTTCAGTCTGTCCCGAGGAGACGCACACCACACCTGACGAAACGGCGTGTTCGATCGTCGAACTTGTGCCGTTTAGGCGCGCAGCTAGCCGTTGATGACGTGACGATCGCCGAGCGGTCGGCTCAGCGGGACATCCAAGCTGCCGAACACGGCAACCAGAATGCACATCTTGTCCGCGGCCTCGGGCAGTGCCCCGGTTCGGAGCGTGACGATCACCGTCGTATCGGTCTCTTCGACGGTTGCGTACGCGCCGTAGCACTCCGGAGTGCCGGTCACGAAGTGGACGGCCACCGTGTGATCGTCGACCTCGGACCACGATTCGAACATCGTGGCCGTCGCACCCACGATGTCGGTGCGGCTGTCGAACTCCGTGCCCATCTCGCTGTCGTCGACCTCGTCGGGAACGGGGGTTCCGAGCGACCAGTCGGCGGGACTTGCTTCGTTGGCCGCCATCGGATTCGGTGCGGCAACCGGCCCCGTGGTCTGGGCCCCGACGGAGCATCCGGCCACAGCAAGGCAGGCCAGAACGGCGAGGGTTAGTACACGCATGAATCCACCGTAACCCTGCTCAAGCGAGTAGCGCTGTGACCAGCGCAATTGCGGGAATTGACGCCAAAGTGGTGACAAAGGCACTGTCTCGGGCGAGGACCATTCCGCGCCGATAGCGGCTTGCGTAGATGAAGACGTTCTGCGCCGTCGGCAACGTCGAGACGACCACGATGGCGAACAACTGATGACCGTCGATGCCGAGGAGGAAATGCGCCATCAGATAGGCCAGCACAGGTTGGACCACGATCTTGAGCGTCGACGCCAGCGCGACGTCGCGGCGTGGACTCGAGCCTTTCTCCAGCACCCGCACGCCGTAGAGCGAGAGCCCGAATGCCAACAGCGCACCGGGTACCGACGTCGCGCCGATCAATTCGAAAGGCTGCATCAGCGGCCGGGGCGGTACCCAACCGATCAACGCGACGATCAACCCCGCAGCGCCCGCGAGCACGATCGGATTCTTGAACGGGGCGGTGACGGTGTCGATCAACGAGAGCTTCTCGGCATCCGCGCCGCGAAGGGCCGTCAGATCGAGGATCGTCAAGGCGATCGGGGAGTACACGACGATCTGGAAGAGCAGGAGCGGCGCGACGAACGTGGCATCGCCGAGCACGAACACCGCGATCGGGATTCCGAGGTTGGCTGAATTCACGTACGAAGCCGACAGCGCGCCGATGGTCAGTTCGGGTAGCGGCCGGTTGAGCCAGATCTTTGCGACGACGACGTACAGAGCGCCGACGGCAAAGGCAGTAGCCGACGCAACGGCGAGCGTCGGCGAGAAGATCACCGAAAGATCGGACGACGCGAGGGTGGTGAACAGCAGGGCAGGCGTCGCGACGAAGAAGACGAGTCGACCGAGAACGAACTGTCCTTGGCTACCGAGGGTGCCGAGACGGCCGAGGAGATACCCGACCGCGATGACAACAAAAATTACGGTGAAACCCGCAACAACTCCCGACACGCTGCGGGCACCTCTCGACTGGAATGAACGACTTCGGGAAAATCTTAGTCAGGGCAACAAAAAGGCCGCGCAGTCGAGTGACTGCGCGACCTTTTCGGTACTTCTACGTGTGACTACCGAGCACGTATGACTACCGTGCGGCGGTGAAGGGGAGCAACGCCATTTCGCGTGCGTTCTTCACTGCAACGGCGACCTGACGCTGCTGCTGCGGGGTCAGGCCCGTGACGCGACGGCTGCGGATCTTGCCGCGGTCCGAGATGAACGTGCGAAGCAAGTTGATGTCCTTGTAATCGACATGCGTGATCTTCGCTGCGAACAACGGGTTCTTCTTGGGCTTACGACCCTCTACGGGGCGTGGCTTCTTCGACGGTGAACGCTTGACTGCCATCCGACTTCCTTACCAGCTCGACTTGTGTACGCCAGGCAGTTCCCCACGGTGCGCCATTTCTCGCACGCGAATCCGGGAGAGCCCGAACTTCCGCAGGTGGCCGCGCGGACGTCCATCCGCAGCGTCTCGATTGCGCAATCGTACCGGACTGGCGTCGCGTGGTAGACGTTGCAGGGTCGCTTGGGCCTTCGCGCGCTCCTCTGCCGAGCTTTTCGGGGAGCGGATCGTCTCCTTGAGAGCGGACCGCTGCTCCGCGTACCGCTCGACGACGACCCGTCGCTGGTTGTTCTTCGCGATCTTCGACTTCTTGGCCATGCCTACTTCTCTTCTCGGAAATCGACGTGCTTTCGCAGCACCGGGTCGTACTTCTTCAGTACGAGTCGATCGGGGTCGTTACGACGGTTCTTGCGGGTCACGTACGTGTACCCGGTGCCCGCGGTGGACTTGAGTTTCACGATCGGGCGGATCTCGTTGCGTGCCATCTGCTCAGACCTTCTCGCCGCGCGCGCGGATCCGGGCGACGACGGATTCGATGCCGTCGCGGTCGATCGTCTTGATGCCCTTGGTCGAGAGCGTGAGTGTGATGCGACGCCCCTCGCTGGGCAGGAGGTAGGTCTTGCGCTGGATGTTCGGGTTCCAGCGACGGTTCGAACGCTTGTGAGAGTGCGAGACGGATTTTCCGAACCCCGGCACACGTCCGGTCACTTGGCAGTGAGCCGACATGGGTGTTCCTTTCAACTTGCAGATGACAATCATTTTCGACAATGCGGTGAGATCAATGTACCGTTCAACCTCGGTAATGACAATCATTCCCAGAAAGGCCCGCTGTGAACACGATCTTGGACGGCAGGACTCCGCTGGTCCTGGTCGCCGGCATGAGCGAATCCACCCCACACACCGCACGAGCGTTGCTGCGGACCGGAACTGTTCTGGTCCACCACGACCTGAGCCACGTCCGTGAAGGGGTGGTCCGGCGGACGGTCACCTCGATGACCGGGAGTGCCGGGTCTGCCGGCACTGTGTCCGAGCGCGAGACGATCCTCGAGCTCGCGCACGGCTGCGTCTCCTGCACCCTGCGCGAAGACTTGCTGCCGCTCCTGCGCCGGCTTCACTCGCACAGTTCGGTGCAGCGGATCGTGTTGCTGTTGGACCGGCAACTCGAGCCCGAGGCGCTGTGCTGGGCGATCGAGCACGTCGTCGTGACCGGCGTCGTCGGCCAACTGGACGGACCGGCGCAGCGGGACGTCCGCGTCGACGCCGTCGTGACGTGCATCGATGCGGCGACCTGGCTGGCAGACGCCACCGGCGACGAAGCTCTCGACGACGACCGCACCCTGGCTCAGGTCGTCGTCGGGCAGGTCGACTTCGCCGACGCGCTCGTCCTACGCGGGTCCGATGCGCTCGACGGCTGGCAGCGGTCCCGCTTGAATGCGGTTCTCGCGCGCATCGCTCCACGGGTACCCGTCTTCGATGAGGGAGACGACATCGAGGCACTGCTCCTCGAGGTGCCTGCGGATGCGCGACGCGGTGAACTGGCCGACGCTCACTCACCGCTGTTGCGTCGCCAGCCGCCGCTCGACGACGACGGCGGAGTGATGCTCGTCGAGTTCACCGCGAACCGGCCGTTCCACCCCGGTCGTCTGCACGAGGCGATCGACGTCCTGCTCGAAGGTGTCGTGTACTCCCGCGGACGAGTCTGGGTGGCAACGCAACCGGGTGAAGCGCTCTGGCTCGAATCGGCGGGCGGTGGCCTGCGAGTTGCCAGCGCGGACACCTGGCTGGCCGCGATGACGCCGGAGGAACGAGACCGCGTTCCAGCTGAACGCCGTGCACTCGCGGCCCTGAAATGGGACGAGCGTTTCGGTGATCGCGACACCTCGATGGTCGTTCTGACGTGCGGTGCGAACCCGCTCGAGATCGACCGAACACTGCAGCACGCCTTGGTCACCGACGACGAATTGGCGGACGAAGCGTCGTGGGCAACGTGGGAAGACCCGTTCGGCGAGTTTCACGAAGACCCGTGTGACGAATCCGAATCACCTTATGCCGAAACCGAATCAACGCGAGAGGGAAACGAATGAAGAAGCAGATGCACCCCGACTACCACCCGGTGGTCTTCCAGGACGCCAGCACCGGCAAGAGCTTCCTGACCCGATCGACCGTGACGAGTGAGCGCACCGTCGAATGGGAAGATGGTGGCACGTACCCGCTGCTGGTCGTCGACGTCACGAGCGACTCTCACCCGTTCTGGACCGGAGCGCAACGTGTGATGGACACCGCCGGACGCGTCGAGAAGTTCGAGCGGCGCTACGGAAAGCGCAAGGCACTCTGATGGCCGTTCCCAAGCGGAAGATGTCCCGTTCCAACACGCGCAGCCGTCGTGCCCAGTGGAAGGCGACGGCGCCCGATCTGGTCGAGGTCACGGCCTTCGGCCAGACCCACCGGGTGCCTCGGCGACTGGTCAAAGCAGTTCGGCTCGGGGTGATCGACCCGAGCCGCATCTGACCGTGCGATCCTTGGCCGGTGCTGCTGAGGATCCTCGAACTGGTGGGCATCGTGGCGTTCGCGGCCTCGGGTGCCCTGGTGGGCGTCACCAAGCGACTCGACATCTTCGGGGTGTGCTCGGTCGGTGTGTTCACCGGCATCGGCGGCGGTATCGTCCGCGACGTTCTCCTCGGCGTCCATCCGCCCAGCTCTCTGAGCAGTTGGCCGTACTTCGGAACCGCCGCCGCCACCTCACTCGCCGTGTTCTACCTCCACGAGCCGCTCAATCGACTGCGTCGTGAAATCCTGGCGCTCGACGCACTGGGGATGGGCTTGTTCGCGAGCACCGGCGCCGTCATCGCGCTGGACAACAACGCCAGTTCGCTGGCGGCGACGTTGATCGGTGCGACCGCGGCGATCGGCGGCGGCGTGATCCGCGACGTTCTCGTCAACGAGGTGCCACTGCTCCTGCACAAGGACCTGTACGCGGTTCCCGCACTGCTCGGCGCTGCGTTGGTGGTCACAGTCTCGCAAGCCGGACTGTCCACCAACGCCGCGCTGGTGTGCGGCACGGCGTTCGCCGCGGTGTTCAGACTGCTTGCGTTATGGCGTCATTGGAGCCTGCCCGGGCCCAGGCGAACCCGGGACTGACCGCGACACGCCGGAGGCCGGAATCGGACCCTCTCAGCCGCATCTCAGCACTTCAGTCCAAACTGTCGGTATGCGTATTTTGGTGGTCGACGACGACCGGGCGGTTCGCGAGTCGCTTCGGCGGTCGCTCAGCTTCAACGGCTACACGGTCGAGCTCGCGGTCGACGGGCTCGACGCACTCGAGAAGATCCTCGCCAACCGGCCCGACGCCGTCGTGCTCGACGTCATGATGCCGCGACTCGACGGACTCGAAGTGTGCCGTCGTCTTCGCAGTGCCGGCGACGACCTGCCCATCCTCGTGCTCACCGCCCGCGATTCGGTCAGCGAGCGAGTGGCCGGTCTCGATGCCGGAGCGGACGACTACCTGCCCAAGCCCTTCGCTTTGGAAGAGTTGCTTGCCAGGTTGCGTGCACTACTTCGCCGCACCGCGCCCGATCTGGACGCCGATTCCGAAATGATGGCGTTCGAGGACCTCACCCTCGACCCGGTCACCCGTGAGGTCAAGCGCGGCGAACGATCGATCAGCCTGACGCGCACCGAGTTCTCCCTCCTCGAAATGCTCATGGCCAACCCACGCCGCGTGCTGACCCGTGGACGCATTCTCGAAGAAGTGTGGGGATACGACTTCCCGACGTCCGGCAATGCCCTCGAGGTGTATGTCGGCTACCTGCGTCGCAAGACGGAAGCCGACGGCGAACCGAGGTTGATCCACACCGTACGCGGAGTCGGATACGTCCTGCGGGAGACGCCTCCGTGATCACCGCTCCGTTCGGCAAGAACGCCGAACCGAAGAAATCCTCCACCACCCAAGCGTCCGTCGAAATGCGCCCGCCGATGCCACTGACCCGTTCGGTGTCATTGCGTTGGCGTGTGACGCTGCTCGCCGCGTCGGTGGTGGCCATTGCCGTCGCAGTCATGGCGATCGCTGCCTACGCGGTGGTTTCGCGTGCGCTCTACGCGGACGTCGATCACCAGTTGCGTACCAGGGCAGCGGTGCTGATCGACAGCAATGTCGTGCGATTCGATCCTCGCTACATCTCCGGTGCGACGCTGTACACCACCGACATCAGTGTGGCCCTGATCTTCTCGGACCTGAGCACGTACCAGCCGCCCGGTTCCGACGTGCCGATCGGTGAAGCCGAAGACGCCGTAGCGCGTGGCGAATCGGATTCCTCGCTGCGAACCGTCGACGGTCAGCGAGTGCTGGCTCAACGAACCCATGACGGAAGCACTTTGGTGATCGGTCAGCGGCTCGCGCCGACCGTTGCGGTACTGGACCGTCTGGCCTGGGTGCTCTTCGTGGTCGGCGGGTGTGGCGTCATACTTGCGGCGGTGGCGGGTACTACCGTGGGCCGCACCGGTTTACGACCTATTGCCAGGCTGACTGCTGCCACCGAACGAGTCGCTCGGACCGACGATCTGACGCAGATCCCCGTTACCGGCAGCGACGAATTGGCGCGCCTGACAGAGAGTTTCAACACGATGCTGCGGGCGCTCGCCGAGTCCCGTGAGCGTCAGTCGCGCCTCGTTGCGGACGCCGGACACGAGTTGCGCACACCGTTGACTTCGTTGCGTACCAACATGGAATTGCTGATCGCGTCCAGTCGCCCCGGTGCGCCGCAGATTCCCGACGAGGACATGGCAGAACTTCGTGCCGACGTCGTCGCGCAGATCGAGGAACTCTCGACTCTGGTCGGCGACCTCGTCGACCTGGCCCGTGAA
This sequence comes from Rhodococcus sp. OAS809, assembly GCF_040546695.1. NCBI lineage: Bacteria > Bacillati > Actinomycetota > Actinomycetes > Mycobacteriales > Nocardiaceae > Rhodococcus > Rhodococcus sp. OAS809. The sequence goes on from NZ_JBEPOI010000002.1 coordinate 5,789,916, forward strand.
GACGCACCCGAAACCGTGTACGAGCGCGTCGACGTCAGCGACGTCGTCGAGCGTGCGCTCGAACGAGCGCGGCGCAGGCGCAACGAAATCGAGTTCGAGGCGGTCACCACTCCGTGGTACGTCTACGGAGATCAAGCGGGCCTGTCGCGTGCCGTGCTGAACGTCCTCGACAACGCTGCGAAGTGGAGTCCGAAGGGCGAACAGGTACGCGTCGAAATGCGACCGGTGGGTCAAGGATTGTTGGAATTGACCGTAAGTGATGCGGGACCTGGCATTCCGGAGGAGGATCGGGAGTTGGTGTTCGATCGTTTCTACCGGTCGACTGCGGCACGTTCGATGCCGGGATCGGGTCTGGGACTTGCGATTGTGCGTCAGGTCGTCGTCAAGCACGGCGGCACCATCGCGATCGACGAATCCGATCGTGGGGGAGCGCTTGTTCGTATCGTGCTTCCCGGTGAACCGGGGCCGAGTGTCGAGTAGCGTGTTCTGTAGACCCGTTGGTCCCTCGCTTCGGTGACTGACGTCACGGCTTAATGCGTTCGGCCCGAAAGTCTTTCGGGCCGAACCGACAACACCGGTTTTTCACGTCGAACTCTGGGTAAAGTGACAGGCACGTCTCAGCGCCTTCTCAGCAGCGCAAGGCAGCATTGTCGGCAGAACAGTTGTGACTGCCCGTCCGGTGGTCACCGTAGACGAAAGCGAGCCGATGACCGAGGACCGTAACGTCGGGCCGACCCGGCCCGAGCAGCCCAACAGCGAGCCCACCACCCAGGCGCAGCCGACAGCACCTCAGGCACAGCCGACAGCACCTCAGGCACAGCCTCCCGTGCCGCCGCAGCAGCCTCAGGGGCAGGCGCCTCAGCAGCCGTACCAGCCGACCGAGTCGTTCGCCCGACCCGCCGAAGCCCGACCCACTGAAGGCAGGCCCACCGAAGCCTTCGGGCAGGCACAGCAGCAGCCCACGCAGGCTTTCGGCCACCCGCACGGTGCCCATGAGGCCGCGTACCAGCAGAGCGCCCCGTACGGCGCACCCAACCCTGGTGGCCCCGGCGGTCCGAACGGCCCGGGCGGCGGCCACAATCAGATCCCCGCACCGCTGCAGGGGCCGAACTCCGGTTCGACCACCACCAAGCCGAAGTCGGGACGCATGGCGCTGGTTGCCGGCGCTCTCGCCCTGGTCCTGGTCAGTGGCGGTGTCGGTGGCGTGGTCGGCGCCGTCGTCGCGGACCGCAACGGTGGAACCGCGACGGTCACCAACTCTCTGAACGCTCCGAAGCCCACTGCGACCAACACGTCCAACGCTCCCGCCGGCTCGGTTCAGGCCGTTGCCTCGAAGGTCGTGCCGAGCGTCGTGCAGATCGAGGTGGCCACCGCGCAGGGACAGGGCGGTGAGGGCTCCGGTGTCATCCTGTCCTCCGACGGTCTGATCCTGACCAACAACCACGTTGCCGGCGCACAGGGAGCGCAACTTCGCGTTGCGTTCTCCGACGGAACCAAGGCCTCGGCCACTCTGGTCGGTGCCGATCCCGTCTCCGACATCGCCGTCATCAAGGTCGACGGTCGCAACGACCTCACCCCCATCGATCTCGGCAACTCCGGCGACGTCCAGGTCGGACAGCAGGTGGTTGCCGTCGGGTCCCCACTCGGCCTGGCCGGCACGGTCACCGAAGGCATCATCTCCGCACTCGATCGCCCGGTGTCCACGAGCGGCGAGTCCGGCAACCAGAACACCGTCATCGACGCTCTGCAGACCGACGCAGCGATCAACCCCGGCAACTCCGGTGGCGCCCTCGTCAACATGGACGGCCAGCTGATCGGCATCAACACGGCGATCGCCTCGCTCGGAGCGTCGTCGGGTACCCAAGGCGGTTCGATCGGCCTCGGTTTCGCCATCCCGATCGATCAGGCACGCCGCGTCGCCGACGAACTGATCAAGACCGGCAAGGCGACTCAGGCCATGATCGGCGTGACCGTGCCGTCGCAGGACAACGCCGACGGCGCAACCGTCATGGATGTCACTGCTGACGGGCCGGCAGCCAAGGCCGGTATCCCGAAGGGTGCAGTCATCACCAAGGTCGACGATCGTGTTGTCGCAGATGGTGATTCGCTGATCGCGGCAGTGCGTTCACATGCTCCCGGCGACAAGGTCTCGATCACGTACAGCGACGGCGGGCAGACCAAGACCGTCGACGTCACGTTGGGAACCGCGGCAGCGCAGGGCGGCCGATGATGTTCGGCGATCAGCAGACGATCGACCCGATCTTCGGCCAGATCGCAACGGCGTCGGGATCGGACACTACGGTAGGAGTCATGGAACTCGAAGCCACATCGGCCGGCCGCGCTCTGGTCGTCATCGTCGACGATCGCACAGCCCACGGCGACAACACCGACTCCATCGGTCCACTGGTCACGGAACTGCTGAACGAAGCGGGTTTTCTCGTCGATGCGACGGTCGCCGTCGCCGCCGACGAAGTGGAGATCCGCAACGCTCTCAACACCGCAGTCATCGGTGGCGTCGACCTCGTCATCTCGGTCGGCGGTACCGGGGTATCCCCGCGTGACGTCACTCCTGACGTGACCGCTGAGGTTCTCGATCGCGAGATCCCGGGAATTGCCGAAGCACTTCGTGCTTCCGGTCTTTCGGCCGGATCGCTCGATGCAGGCTTGTCCCGCGGCCTCGTCGGAGTTTCGGGAAGCACCGTGGTCGCCAATCTGGCGTCGACCAGGCCGGCAATTCGCGACGGCATGGCAACCCTGACGGCTTTGGCGAGTCACGTGATCGCCGAGCTCTCCAGCCTCGAGGGCTGAGACAGCTTGTCGGAGCAACGAGATACCCCGAAGAAGCCGTCAGTCGACAAGAAGCGCCTGGCGCGCATCTTCGGGGACGTCTTTCCCGAGACGACGTCGGACGAGCGGGGTCCCGAAGGATCCTCGCGGTCCTCGGACGACGACTGGCTGCGCAGTCAGCGGCCCCCGCACCACGGGGGTTGAGAAGTAAATCAGGCCCCCGGACAATTGTCCGAGGGCCTGATCTGATCTGTGGGCACTGCCTATTCGAGAGTCTTGGCGTGCGCTCCCGTGTCGGCGCCACCGGCATTGGCCGAGAGGATGTCGCGGATCTGGATGAGCAGATCGGTTTCGCTGGCTTCCTTGTCCTCGGGCTCGGAGACGAACTTCTTCTTCGCCGCATTCGCAGGGACGATCAGCACGAAGTAGACGACCGCTGCGATGATGATGAAGTTGATGATCGCGGTGACGACCGCACCGAAGTTCAGGAACGTCTCAGCGGAGTCACCCGTCAGCTGAATGCCCCACCCGTATTCGTTGGCTCCGCCAATCGAAGCGACAAGTGGGTTGATGATATTGCTGGTGAAGGCAGTCACGATGGCGGTGAAGGCCGCGCCGATGACCACTGCGACGGCCAGGTCGAGCACGTTTCCGCGAAGCAGGAAGTCCTTGAATCCCTTGAGCATGTCGGTGTCCCCTCGAGTCTCCGATGGCAAGTGCCAGATGGTCCGTTGATACCGAACCGACTGGAAAAATCCTAGAGGAGCTTCGGACGCTTTGTGCGGTCAGCGGAATGTCACGGTGATCGCATTGGACAGAGATGCCGCGGCTACGACGTTGGCTGCTGGTGTCGGCAGGGCCAGCAAAATCACCTGTTCCTGCTGGTTACGTGTACTTTCCGACGTGGTGACCAACGCGACTACCGCTCCTGCCGCAAGAATTTGTGGGGCCTTGTCTGCAACTGATTCGTTGGGTGTGTCGGGGTGGGGTGTGTCTGGGCGGGATGTGTCAGGGCCGACGGTCAGGACGTCGACGACGTCCCCGCTGCGCAACATGTCCGCGACGGCCGCATCGGCCAATCGGACGGGGACGATGCGGGCGTCGTCGGTTCCTACCGACAACCCGGCCAGCCGTGGGCTGAGAACGCGCACGTCGGTGACGGTTTCTCCGGAGCGAATCGGGCCGGCAACGGTTCTCCCGACTACCAGGTCGGTATCGGAGACAACTCCTTCGGGAAGTTGTTTCGAGTCGATCTCTCGCATCTCGACATCCGAATCCGCAATCACCTGCCCCGGAGTGAGATCGCGGCTCGAGACAACTACGGCGACGGTGTCGGTCGCGGGATCGCCTCGAAAGAAGAGAACAACGCCGAGTGTGGCCAGGACAACGGCTGCGATCTTACGGACTGTCGCCGTGCGGAATCGTGTGCCGCGTGTCAGTTCGACGACGCGATCGAAGGTGCTCGGGCTGAGATCGAGTTGGGCGCGCAGTGGATCGGAGCGCCTCGGCGAGCGAGAACGTGCTGACGGCATTCATGCACGTTAGGGCCGGAAGCGGTGCTTCCGGCCCTAACCATGTGAAACTGTGGACAACCCGGAGGTTGTGGAAATCAGCTTGCGGCAGCCTTTGCGGGCGCCGGCGTGCTGGTCGACGAACTCGATGTCGAAGAGGAGTCCGACTTGGACTCGGACTTCGCAGCGGGTGCCGAATCACTCTTGGCGGGCTCGCTCGCAGTCCCGGAGCCGCCGCGGCTGTCGGTGCGGTAGAAGCCGCTGCCCTTGAACACGATGCCAACAGAGTTGAACAGCTTGCGGAGCTTGCCTGAGCAAGCTGGGCAGACCGTCAGCGAATCTTCGCTGAAGGACTGGACGATGTCGAAACGGTTGTCACATTCCGTACATGCGTATGAGTAGGTGGGCACCGGGCTTCCTCCGCACTGTGATGTTCGAGCAGCCGCGTATTTACACCGCAGCCTTTAGCACTCTACAAGTGACAGTGCCAACAGCGCTAATCAGGGATCTATTCCCGCAGATCAATCGCCTTTGAGTTGCGTGAGGCCGCCGCGCGGCGTCAATGCCCAGCCCATGGGAATGTCGTGGTCGTCGGCAGGCAAGGCCTCGACGAGTTCGGAGTCTCTGACAATTGCCACGAGCCGAGTCTGTGGTCCGACCGACCCGAGCGTCCGGTCGTAGAAGCCTGCGCCACGGCCCAGGCGTGTTCCACGAAGATCCACCGCGAGAGCAGGGATCAGCATGCATTCCACGTCGGACAGGGCTTCCGGTGGCAAGACGGGTCCGACAGGCTCCCGAATGCCGTACTTCGCGGGGCGCAAACCGTCCGCGCCGCTGTACTCGACCCAGGACAACGGTCCCGGCTCCCCGGTGATCGGAAGTAGTACACGCTGAGCGATCTCGGCAACGGCGTCGAGCAAATCGGTGGATCCTGGTTCGGTGCGGGTGGGGACGTACGCACAGACGACCGAGCCGTCGACAATCACTGAACGTATGTGCGTGATCAACGCCGCAGTTTCCGTGTTTCGAGTGTGCTCGGAGACTGCATCACGTGCTGCGAGTGTGATTTGTCGCCATTGTGCTTTTGTCTGAGGTGTCACCCCGCAACGATATTCGTCGTGCTGACCGAGCGGTAACAAGCGGCGGCTAAGGTGTTGGCATGACAGACGTTGTCGCTAGCAGCACGAGGGCCTTCCGTACGGCCGTGGTTCCCGCAGCCGGACTTGGTACGCGTTTCCTGCCTGCCACCAAGACGGTTCCGAAAGAATTGCTGCCGGTCGTGGACACACCGGGTATCGAACTGGTGGCAGGTGAAGCTGCGGACTCGGGAGCCGAGCGGCTCGTCATCGTGACGTCCCCGGGCAAAGACGGCGTGGTTGCCCACTTCGTCGAGGATCTCGTGCTCGAAAGCAAGCTGGAAGCAAGCGGAAAACTCGCTGCCCTGGCGAAGGTGCGCAAAGCGCCGGGTTTGCTCGAAGTCGACTCCGTGATTCAGGAGCAGCCTCTCGGCCTCGGGCATGCAGTCGGTTGCGTCGAGTCGGTTCTCGACGACGACGAAGACGCCATCGCGGTCCTTCTGCCCGATGATCTCGTACTACCGCGTGGCGTCCTGGAGATCATGGCGCGAGTTCGGGCCAAGCGCGGCGGGTCCGTTCTCTGTGCAATCGACGTCCCGAAAGACGCAGTCAGCGCTTACGGCGTCTTCGACGTCGAGATCGTTCCCGACGCGGTCAATCCCGACGTCCTCAAGGTCGTCGGCATGGTCGAGAAGCCGGCTGTGGAAGACGCGCCGTCGACCTTTGCCGCTGCAGGTCGCTATCTGCTCGATCGTGCGATCTTCGACGCACTTCGTCGCATCGAGCCGGGAGCCGGCGGTGAGTTGCAACTCACCGACGCCATCGCTCTCCTGATTTCCGAGGGCCATCCGGTTCACGTGGTGGTGCACCGCGGAACGCGTCATGACCTGGGCAACCCCGGCGGGTACCTCCGCGCTTCGGTGGACCTGGCACTCGACAGTGACGATTACGGCCCGTCCTTGCGTAAGTGGCTCGCGGATCGGCTCGACCGCTGAGCGTGTCGCCACGGTGGTTGATCGCCCGATAACGCAGTATCAATGTGCTTGTCCCTTTTCGGCGGCAAGGCATCATGAGCTGACGGATATCACCGAATTTCCAGACACAGGAGGACGCGGACCAGATGCGGTCGGTTGAGGAGCAGCAGACCAGGGTTACCGCTGCTGCAGTGGCGCCCCGTCCGGTTCGGGTCGCCATCTCGGAGGCGCAGGGACTGCTGTGTGCCGAGGAAGTGGTGACCGAACGCCCATTGCCGGGATTCGATCAAGCTGCCATCGACGGTTACGCGGTTCGCAGTGTCGATGTCGCCGGAGCTGGAGCCGACCTCCGCGGCGAGGACGGCGAGCCTACGGACCTCAGCTTGCCGGTGGTCGGCGAGGTGACGGCGGGCTCACGCCAACCGATCCGCTTGCAACCGCGTCAGGCCGTTCGAGTCGACACGGGCGCGCCTTTGCCCACGCTGGCCGACGCAGTTCTTCCGCTCGAGAACACCGACGGTGGTCGCGCTCGCGTTCGGATCTTCGAGCCGGTGCGTTCGGGCGATTACGTTCGCCGTGCAGGCGACGACGTCCAGCCGGGCGACGTGGCCGTTCGGGCAGGCACCATCATCGGAGCCGCACAGGTCGGGTTGCTTGCCGCGGTCGGCCGCGACAAAGTACTCGTCCATCCGCGTCCGCGCCTCTCCGTCATCAGCGTCGGTGGAGAACTCGTCGACGTGGATCGCACGCCGGGACCTGGTCAGGTTTACGACGTCAATTCGTATGCCCTCGCCGCCGCAGCGCGCGATGCCGGCGCCGACGTCAACCGTGTGGGAATCGCAGGCAACGACTCTCGTCGTCTTCGCGAAGTAGTCGAGGGACAGCTGATTCGCTCGGAAATCGTTGTCATCGCCGGTGCCGTGGGCGGCGGAGCGTCCGACGAGGTTCGTGAGGCGCTTGCCGACCTGGGGACACTCGAGGTGGAGCGCGTTGCCATGCATCCGGGATCGGTGCAAGGCTTCGGAAAGCTGGGAAGGGACGAGGTTCCGACCTTTCTCCTACCGTCCAACCCGGTCAGCGCACTGGTGGTATTCGAAGTCATGGTTCGCCCGCTGATCAGAATCGCGCTCGGACGCCGCCAGCCGATGCGGCGAGTAGTGAAGGCGCGGACAGTGGGAACGATCACGTCGATTGCCGATCGCAAGGGTTTTCTGCGTGGTCAGCTGATGCGTGACGAAGCGACAGGGGAGTACCTGGTGCAGGCCCTCGGGGGCGCGCCCGGTGCGTCGTCACATCTCCTCGCGACCTTGGCGGAAGCCAATTGCTTGGTTCTGGTCGATCGAGACGTCACCGAAGTGCACATCGGTGAAGAAGTCGACGTAGCTTTTCTCGCCCAACGTGGGTAACGCCGACCCGAGTGGGGTGTGATGTCAGTCCATCCAGGATGGCCGGAAGATCTCGGCCCGCTGCGAGTGCCCGCGGGAGTGGTGACCGTCCGCCCCGTGAAGCTCCGTGACGCTGCTGTGTGGAGTCGTCTCCGCATTCGCGATCGCGAGCACCTCGAGCCGTGGGAGCCCACCGGAGAATCGCCCTGGGATGCTCGCCACCACATCACCGTCTGGCCGTCCCTGTGCGGAAACCTTCGCTCCGAAGCGCGCAAGGGCAGGATCCTTCCCCTGGTGATCGAACTCGACGGGAAGTACTGCGGGCAGGTCACCATCGGAAATGTGGTGCGCGGCGCTCTGCGGTCCGCCTGGGTGGGCTATTGGGTCGCCTCGCACGTGACCGGTGGGGGCGTAGCCACAGCTGCCGTTGCACTCACACTCGATCACGCATTCTCGAAGGTCGGTCTGCATCGAGTGGAGGCCACTGTTCGGCCGGAGAACGCGTCGAGTCGCGCAGTCCTACGAAACGTTGGGTTCCGGGAGGAAGGTCTTCTCAAGCGCTACCTCGATGTCGACGGCCAATGGCGTGATCATCTTCTGGTCGGAATGACCATCGAGGAAGTACCCACCACCGTCGTCGACAGATTGGTGCGGTCCGGACGCGCTTCATGGGTGTGACGAAGACGGCGCCAGAAGCGTGAGAAACGCGAGCTAAACAGCAGTTACCGCTGAGTAGTCCTACTTTCGGGCGGGAAAATGTGGTTTTTGATTCAACCAGAACTTGAGACTTTTGGGACTGAACCGGAAGTTCAGTTCGGTACGCGTGTGACACATGAGTATGGTGGGGTTCGGCGCGTCGGCAACGATGCGAGGGCGTCGGCCGTTAACCTTGACTCGTCAACGGCTGGCATAGGTGCTGGTAGGTGATCGGGAGGAGGCCGCGGCATGCCTAGCTCATTCGTGTGGATCGGGCTGGTGGCCGTGTGGCTGTTCGTCCTGGTGCCGATGCTTGTCAACAAGCGCCCCAGGATCCGGCAGACGAGTGACGCGGCACTCGCGACTCGAGTACTCCACCGCGGCGACAGCAACCCTGTTCAGCGCGGGCCGGCAGCAGGACATCGAAGCGATCCGAACTGGCAACCAGAACCAGTGCGCAGCAGCTACGACGCGGAGGACCAGATGGACACTCACGCAGAAGACGACTACGCCGGCGGTCGTGCACCGGTCGGAGAATTTGTTCCGGTTCGGCGCGGCCGAGGCGGATTCGACCCCGAAGCGGATGCCATCGCCCGGGAGGCGCGGTATGCATTCCGTCAGCGGACATTGCTGGGACTTGCGTTCGTCGCGATTCTCTCGGGCGCTCTCGCATTGATCATCTCGCCGATGGTGTGGTGGTTGTTTGCGCTGACCGTCTGCGGCCTCGGCGGGTACATGGCGTACTTGCGTCGGCAGGTTCGGATCGAGCAAGAGATTCGCCGCCGTCGTACCGAACGCCTCAACCGATCGCGACTCGGAGTCGAATCGCACACCGACGAAGAGCTTCGCCTGATTCCGGCGCGACTACGTCGGCCAGGAGCGGTTGTCCTCGAGGTCGACGACGAAGATCCGGTGTTCGATCACCTAGATCACTACGAAGAAGAGATCAGGCACACCGAGATGCGTCGCGCGTCCGGTCAGTGATCTTCTGGGCCGATCTTGTCGGGCCGAAAGTTCGTGTCGGGTGATTCCAACGGGAGTATTCGTTCCTGTTAGAGTTGCCGAGCACCGCTGAGGCGGTGGCACGGGGCTGTGGCGCAGTTGGTAGCGCGCTTCGTTCGCATCGAAGAGGTCAGGGGTTCGATTCCCCTCAGCTCCACCAAGAAGTACCAGCGAAAAGGGTCTTTCAACGAAAGTTGAACGACCCTTTCCTGCATTTTCAGGGCCTGCCCGAATTGCGAAGATTCGATCTGAGTGTGCGCCGTTTCATACGATTGCGACCGCTGATCCGGACCGTTGAGCTTCCAAGTGAGGGATGATCCTTGGGCGGATACATGTTTGCCGGAAATGTAACGAGGGTGTGTCCGGTGCGATAGGCACGGTGAGTCTGCCGCAGTTTTCCGCAGGTCGGACGTATGTGTCGGGGAGGAATGTCGATGAGCCAGCCACGACGGCTAGCGATGATGCTTGTTGCTGTGATGTGCCTGATGGGTATCGGCGTCCTTGCCGTATCGGTCTTCCCCGCCATCGTCGCCGCCCAACCTGGCGGCAACAGCGGTGGTGGCAACAACGGCAATGGAAACGGCAATTACGGCAACAACGGCGGCAATAACAACGGCAACGGTGGCGGTCACAACGGCAACGGTGGCGGCAACAACGGCAACTATGGCTGGCATTGTCACCGTCACAACTGCGGCACGACCGTAATTCCGACACCGACACCGACCACGACTGAGCCGACGACGACTGAGCTGACCACGACTGAGCCGACGACGACTGAGCCCACGACGACTGAGCCGACGACCACGACTGCGCCGACCACGACGACTGAGCCGACGACCACGACTGCGCCGACCACGACGACTGAGCCGACGACCACGACTGAGCCGACCACGACGACTGAGCCGACCACGACGACTGAGCCGACCACGACGACTGAGCCGACCACGACGACTGAGCCGACGACCACGACTGAGCCGACGACCACGACTGAGCTCACGACGACTGAGCTCACGACGACTGAGCTCACGACGACTGAGCCGACCACGACGACTGAGCCCACGACGACTGAGCCCACGACCAACCCTTCGGCGTCGCAACGTCCGAGCAGCAGCGCTTCCCCCGCGACCAACGCAACTTCGCAGACCGAGAGTCCTTCGAGCCAAGCACCCTCCGAGACACAGTCTCCTTCCGAATCGCAGCCGAGTTCCGAGCAGTCGTCCGCGGTAGCGGCTCCGCCGGCTGGACCGTCTGATCCGCAGGGACCGTCAGCGGGCGGCGGAGCGCCTGCACCCTCTGCCGGTGGACCGGCAAACGCTGCGCCGGGCGCAGTCGCAGCCCCTTCCGCACCCGAGGTTCTGGCCGCACCCGCACCCGTAGCTCCGCAGGTACCGTCGAACGTTCCGAACGTCGCGGCTCCGACTGACAACCCGCAGGCATTTCCGACGGCGTTCACTCAAGGGCTTCCGCCGATTCTCAACGCCGCCGCCGTCGCCGGCGGTGTAGGCGGAATGGCAGTGGTAGCGGCCGGTGCGGGAGCACTGACTTTCCGCGGAGCATCGCTGCAGAAGGCACGATTGGCTGCCGCGCGTGCCGAATTCCTGGCACCCGGATCACAGGGAGGTGCGTGAGTCGTGCCGGACAGACGTTCACATCGCCGCGTTCTGGCCGCGGTGGATGCCGTATGCGACGCAGCAGCGTCGTCGGAGGCAGTGTCACTGCTGACGGTGGTGCAGACAGTCGCCCGCGAGCGTGGGCGCCCGATCGAGATCGATCTGGAAACCCCTCTCGCCACCGGAGTGTGCGGTCAGCGCCGGGCCTACGACGACCACGACGTCATCGTTTTGGCTCCCGGACTACCCAATGTCGAGCGGACTCTGGCACATGAGTTGGGGCACATAGTGTTTCGCCACGAGGGTGCCGAGATCGCCGAGGCGACGCTCGAGGTCAGTGACGATTTGATCGCCTACATGTTGAGTCAACGTTCTCTGCGGCGCAACGAACCCGTGCCGATGGACGACATCGCGGAGTGGGAAGCCGAGACGTTTGCGTCGATGTTGATCATGCGTCTGCGAACGATGAGTGGCCGTGGGACACCGCTGTCGGTGTTGCGGTATGACGAGGCGATCGGATGATCTTTTGGGCTGTGGCCCTTCTCGTCTGGGTTGCAGCCGGCGCGAGACTGGGTCGAGTTGTCGCGCGCACCGCGACGCCGTTGCGAATGTCGATGGTCTTTGCAGGCTTCTCGGTCGCGTTGTCGTCGACGGTCATGGTGCCGGCGGTATGGGACATCGTCGATCGCATTGCGCCGGAGCAGCATGCCGCCGCGATGATCGTCATCGTCTTGTGGACAGCGTTGTCTGCGGCCAGTGCAGTCGGCGCCGTGTCTGCGTGGCCGGTGATGTCACGTCCGGCTATGCGCGGCCTCGCCACCGTGCTGTACTCGGTGGGGCTCCTGGTGGCGATCGCGGTTCTCTTCGGCTACCCGGCGCCGGCTCTGATCTTTATCGTCGTCGCTCTGTCCCTTGTCATTTCGACGGGGCTACGGCACGTTGCGTGGGCGCCGTTGGGGCGCGGAATCGCGTTGATCGTGACCGGTTCGTCGATCCTGCTCGTCGTGGTCGTCGTGATGCTTGTCGAATCGATCGGTGGCACCGGCGCACTCGAATCGGATATCTGGACGGGCGCAGGGGTGTGGTTCATCGCTGCCTCGAGTGTTCTGATTGCGCTGGGCATCACGTGGGTGCTTCTCGAGACCTGGTTACGTGCGCGACGAGATCTGTACCGGCTGCGGCGGATGCACGCGCTTCTCGTCAAGCGATTCCCCGAGGTAGTCGACGCGGACAGCGCCGGGAGTACGTCTGTGCTGCGGGCATCGGACATGATCGCGCAGATCATGGATGCGATGTACATCCAGTCCGGCGCCGGGATGTTCGACGTCGGTGGTCAGGAACCGCCGCGGGCCGTCACTGCACACGCGGGGATTTTGGCGGGGTGGATCGCCGATCCCTTGGCCTCGGATGTGTTGGACACCAGGTGGATTGCGCCTCCTGAGAAGATGTCGGCGCGCCGATGGGTGTTGTTGTTGGCGAAAGAACTCGATGAAACGACAAAAGTAGGTCGACGTTCGTAGTCGACCTACTCCATGTCATTGCAGTGCTCGAGATCGAGTCAGTGCTTCAGCACGTTCACATCAGCGTGACGCGTCAGGCGGAACCTCTGGCAAACCTTCACTCGCGCGGAGCTTTTCAGCCATCGTGGTGAGTAGATTCTGCGATTCTTCCGAGAGGTCGAATGCACGGCTCGAGAGGCGGCGAAGCCCGTAGCCTTGGAGCTGTGAGAGCAGTTCGAGATCGTGATCGATCTTGGCTGCGTAGATGTCGTTGAAGAAGTAGTCGGGCTTCACCTTGAAGAACCGGGCGAAGGCTGCGACTGTCTCGTCTGAGGGGTTGGTGCGCTGTCCCGAGCGGAGCTGCGAGATGTACGGCTTGGAGATCTGATGGCCGTCTTCGATGAGCGCTGCCGCAACCTCGGCGTTGGTATGGGGTTTGCGCCCCGGAGGATGAACACTGTCGAACAGTTTGTTCAATCGTTCTGCAAAGTCAGCCATTGTGAACCGCCCCGTAATCCTCTCTAGCTAGCAATTGTCCGTTCAGTGAATCCTACGGTATCACGCGGATAACCGATCGGTAGCTCACCGTAGTCTGTTTAGTGGACTAGTTGTCAAATGTGTCCGAGATTCGATTCGTCTGGCCAATGAGTGCTCAGCTATGTCTCAGCGCACATTGAGTTTCCGCCACACGGAAATGTGCAGCTACGACTGCGCTATTCGAACCTTCCAGTACTTGGCCAATCTGCCCAATATCAAACCTTTTACCCGTTTTGGCGATATTAGCTATGCGTTAGCCTGGTTTTTCACAACTATTTCGATTGAAAAACTGCAGTTCAAGCGATGTTTGAAGGTTTGGGGTCGCGATCAGGGTGGCTGGTTGCGATGTCATGCGGATCACCTCGGGGTTGAACCTTGAACGGTTTGCCGGATTGCGATCTGTGCTAGCTAAACCCTCCGAGTGGGTGCAGAATTGTGACATGAAACACACGATGAGCGATGATGAATTGCGCCGCGCAATCCGTGAAATTCAGGATCGAGCCCACGACGCACGCAAGCGTGGGGACGATGTAGCGGCGGAAGAACTCGACCGTACGGTCAAGGGCTATCAAGAGCAGATGATGCAGCGTCTCTAGTGCTCGCTGCGGTCGTCTCTGTGCGGTGTTTGCGCGGAGTACGGCCGTGCCCCGCAGGTCGTCTTGCGTGTTTCAGGGCGGCCGCACCGTGCGTGCGTAGACTTTCCCGCATGTCCACAGTACGAGTGCGGGGGAGTGTTCATCCATGTCTGTAAGGTCGCTCGACGGCAAGAAATGCCTGATCACCGGCGCCGGTAGTGGAATTGGACGTGCAACTGCGCTGCGTGCATCAGAGGTCGGCGCCGAATTGTTTCTCACCGATATCAACAGCGTCGGATTGGAAGAGACGGTCGCGATGGTCGGCGCCGGCGGCGGCACGGTCAGCATGGCGAAGGCACTCGATATCTCGGACTACGACGAGGTCGTGAAATTCGGTACCGAGATTCACACTCAATTTTCTTCGATGGATGTCGTCATGAATATCGCCGGCATTTCAGCGTGGGGAACTATCGAGAACCTCGAACATCGGCATTGGAAGTCCATGGTGGACGTCAACCTGATGGGGCCGATCCATGTCATGGAGACGTTTGTTCCACCCATGATTCGTGCCGGCAAGGGTGGACACCTGGTCAACGTGTCTTCGGCTGCCGGACTTTTGGCCCTGCCGTGGCACGCCGCCTACAGTGCGAGCAAGTTCGGCCTTCGCGGGGTGTCCGAGGTGCTGCGATTCGATCTGAAGCGGCACGGAATCGGGGTCAGTCTGGTTGTGCCGGGTGGGGTGAAGACGCCATTGGTGGGAACCGTGGAAATAGCGGGTATCGACAGGAACGACCCGCGGGTCGAAAAACTCACGCACCGGTTCGAGGCGCGTGCTGTCTCCCCGGAGAAGGTGGCGTCGTGCATTCTGCGGGGAATCGAGAAGAATACGTACCTCGTATATACGTCCAATGACATCCGATTCGGATACTGGTGGGCGCGCAAATTCGCCCTGCCTTACGAGTTCGTGATGCAAAAAGCGAACGACCAGTTCAGTAAATTGCTCAAGCGATGAGCGTCAACTCCGCCGGGACTTTTATCTAGTCGAATAGGGACCAAAGTCATGCCGAAGAGTTTTCACTTCGATATCGAATTCAAATATCCGATCGACGACGTGCATCGAACTTTGACCGACCCGAATTATTGGAAAGGCAGACTCGGAGACCTTTATGCCACCTCGGACATCGAAGTTCGAGACGGATCGATCGAAGTATCCGTGTCCGAGGAAATCGACTCCGCCTCCCTCCCGAGCCTGGTCGCCAAGGTTGCGCCGAGTCGGCTCGGTCTGAAACGGGTCGATCGGTGGGGACCTCTGTCGGACGGGCGTGCAGCAGGGTCGGTCACCGGAATCGCGCGGGGACTGCCGATCCGAATCGAGACGACGCTCGATCTCACCGCCGCCGAGTCCTGCACGCGGTTGGTCGTCGACGGAACGGCTGAGGTGAAGATGCCGATCATCGGCGGCCAGATCGAGAAGTTGCTGAAGAAGACCGTCGAGGACTTGCTGGGGCGCGATCGGGACGCCGTTGAGTCATTTCTCGCCTGAGCCTGCACCGAAATCTACTTCCAGAACGCGCGCACCCGGGCCGGCGGATGCGAGTTGATCGTGCGGGTTGGCGAGGGCGCACCCCTCCAACGAGAGGCACCCGCAACCGATGCAACCGGTGAGGTTGTCCCGTAGACGTTCCAGTTGCTCGATGCGTAGATCGAGGTGGCGCCGCCACCCGGTCGACAATCTTTCCCAATCTGCGCGGTTCGGGGTACGGCCTTCAGGAAGTGTGCCGAGGGCCTCTCTGATTTCCGACAGCGGAATGCCGACGCGTTGCGAGATTCTGATGAAGGCGACGCGTCGAAGCGTGTCTCGTTGGTATCGGCGCTGGTTTCCGCTGGTCCGGCGACTGACGATGAGGCCTTCTCGTTCGTAGAAATGCAGGGCCGAGACGGC
The DNA here is from genome assembly GCF_040546695.1 of Rhodococcus sp. OAS809. Taxonomy (NCBI): domain Bacteria; kingdom Bacillati; phylum Actinomycetota; class Actinomycetes; order Mycobacteriales; family Nocardiaceae; genus Rhodococcus; species Rhodococcus sp. OAS809. The sequence continues at coordinate 5,805,510 of NZ_JBEPOI010000002.1, forward strand.
GACACCGCTGCGCTCGGAGAGCTGGCCGGGCGTGAGTTCCTTTGCCTTCCACGACGGCATCTCCATGGCGACTACCGGTCCGTCGCGCGGTGGAGGGTGGCGTGGAGATGATGCGTCAGCGGGGTGTCGCCGTGCGCCATCCACAGGTCGTATGTCAGCGTGTCGCCCTGAACGCGCATGACTCGCCGAACGTCGTGAACCGGTTTTGCGTCGGGTGATGCTGCGAGCGTGAGACGGGTCAAGGCGAGAGTGCCTTCGGAGTCGAGGGTGCCGCGATGGATCTCGACGAATCCGGTGGGCTGGCTGACCAGCAATTCGAGCTCACCACCCGGTGTTGGGCGCAGGTATCCCGATTCCATGTGAAGCGGTCGTCCGTCGGGGAGCCCACGAGTGCGCGACGAGTAGGTGAGAAACGGTTTCGGGGTGGGCGCGAACTCGATCTCCTCGGAGTACTCGAAGTCGTCGATGGTGGGGAAATGTCCGGCTCCAGCGCCGACCCAGCGCCCGGTGAACCTCTCGATTCCGGCGCCGTTCAGCGCCGCCTGATCCGTACTACTCATTGCCTGGTCCTCTCGCCTGCGTCGGATCAGACGTTACGCGGGCCGGTACGACAGCTGCTTATCCCTGCTGGGTGGGGCCTACGGGATTAGTGTTCACTCATGAACGCTTCTGGCTCCGTCCCCCTCGGTGTCGATTCCGAGGTGGGCCGATTGCGATCGGTCATTCTTCATCGTCCTGGCGACGAGTTGAAACGATTGACTCCGCGCAACAACGACGAGCTGCTGTTCGACGCGTTGCCGTGGGTGGACCGCGCGCAGGAGGAACACGATCAGTTTGCGACCGTCCTTCGTGAGCGCGGCGTCGAGGTACTGCTTTTGTCCGATCTCCTCACCGAGGCGCTCGAGGTCAGTGGCGCAGCGAGGATCCAGGGAATTGCGGCCGCCGTGGACGCACGCAAGATCGGCCACGCGCTCGGGCAACACCTGGCCGCCTACCTGCGAAAGGTGGAGCCGAAGGAGCTTTCGTCGATCCTTACTGCAGGAATGACGTTCGACGAATTGCCGATCGATGCCGACTCGACCTCGTTGGTGCGCAGGATGCATCACGGCGGTGACTTCGTGATCGACCCGTTGCCCAACTTGCTCTTCACCCGTGATTCGTCGTTCTGGGTCGGGCCACGGGTCATCATCACGTCCTTGGCGTTGTCAGCGCGAGCTCGCGAATCCTCGATAACGGATCTCGTCTACGCGCATCACCCTCGATTCAAAGGCGTGCGCCGCGCGTACGAGTCGCACACGGCTCCTGTCGAGGGAGGTGACGTGCTGCTTCTCGCGCCGGGGGTGATCGCAATCGGTGTCGGTGAACGTACGTCACCCGCCGGAGCAGAAGCATTGGCGCGTAGCGTGTTCGACGACGGCCTCGCCCACACGGTGTTGGTTGTTCCGATCGAGCAACGCCGAGCGTCGATGCATCTCGACACGGTCTGCACCATGGTCGAGGCCGACGCGGTCGTCATGTATCCGGCCATTCAGGACACCCTGGCGGCGTTCACTCTGCGCAAGGAAGACGACGGGGTGAGTATTCGCGGTGCGACGCCGTTCCTCGAAGCGGCGGCCGACGCCATGGGAATCGGAAAACTGCGTGTGATCGACACCGGACTCGACACGGTGACTGCCGAGCGTGAGCAGTGGGACGACGGAAACAACACCCTCGCCGTCGAGCCTGGCGTCGTCGTCGCTTACGAGCGCAACGTCGAAACGAACGCCAGGCTGGAGGCCTCGGGTATCGAGGTTTTGCGAATCGCGGGTTCGGAACTGGGGTCCGGCCGAGGTGGTCCTCGGTGCATGTCCTGCCCGATCGCCCGCGATCCGCTGTAAGCCGTCGACGCTGTCAGAGAATTTCTTCCACCTTGGCTGCAGGCCGCGCGAGGACGGTGCCTTTGTCGGTGACCACGAACGGGCGTTCGATCAGAATCGGGTGCTCGATCATCGCGTCGAGGATCTCGGATTCGGATGCATCGGCGAGCCCGAGTTCCTTGTACTGCGTTTCGCGCTTGCGAACGGCTTGGCTGGGCTCGAGGCCGGCGTCGGCGAGGAGTTTTTCCAGCTCGGATCGGGTAGGCGGAGTATCGAGGTACTTCACAATGGTCGGTTCGATGCCGGCGTCGCGGATAAGTCCGAGAACAGTCCGCGACGTGTTGCACCGTTGATTGTGGAAGATGGTTGCAGATGCCATGTCCGTCATTCTGCCTCTGTGTCCGAACTCGTGGGACAAACAGGGGAACAACGGACACCTCCGGCGCGCTGCACTTGAAGTACCGACTTGTGAGGAGAAAACGATGACGGAACATCGAAGTGTGGACGAACGGCGCGTGGTCATTGCCGGTGGGCACGGCAAGATCGCGCAGCACCTGACGTACCTGCTGGCAGGACATGGTGATCGGCCGGTAGCGCTGATCCGCAACTCCGCGCACGAGGGTGCGGTCCGCACACTCGGCGCGTTCCCCGTGGTGATCGATCTGGAATCCTCCACGGTCGAGGAAGTTGCGAAGGTACTCGACGGTGCCGACGTCGCGGTCTTCGCCGCGGGCGCCGGACCTGGTAGCTCGATCGAGCGGAAGGACTCCGTAGACCGAGCTGCGGCGGTGCTGTTGGCCGATGCCGCCGAGAAAGCGGGAGTGCGTCGGTTCATACAGATCAGCGCCATGGGTGCTGGTGACGAAATACCGGAGAACACCGACGAGGTTTTTGCCGCCTACCTGCGGGCGAAGACTGCAGCAGAGGAAGACCTGAAGACAAGGACTTCGCTGGATTGGACGATTCTTCGGCCAGGCCTTCTGACAGACGACGACCCCACCGGTGAAGTCCTTCTTGCAGAGCCGCCCGTCGATCGAGGCTCTGTGCCTCGTGCAGATGTCGCCGCAGTGATCGAAGCGCTCATCGACGCGCCGTCCAGTGTCGGCAAGATATTGGTTCTGACCTCCGGCCCGCATACGATCCGCGAAGCGATCGAGGGTTTGTGAGAGAGAAGATGCTGTGACCGAGAAGATACGACGAGGGTGACGATGAAGATCGCTATCGAACACGATTCCTCCACCGCTCCGTACGACCAACTGCGGCAACAGATTATCGAGCAGGTTCACGGCGGCGGATTGATTGCGGGAACCAAGATCCCGACGGTGCGTGCATTGGCCTCGGAGCTGGGATTGGCGGCCAACACCGTCGCGAAGGCTTATCGCGCGCTCAGCGATCAGGGCGTGATCGAGACGAGGGGAAAGCAAGGGACGTTCATCGCTTCGGGGACCGATCCGGTGCAGGCGCAGGCGGAGCAGGCGGCGACAGCGTTTGCGCATAAGGTCCGCTCGCTCGGGTACTCCGACACTGAGATCGTCGCCATGGTGGAGTCGGCATTGAGAGGTGCGTGACACTTTGATTAAGTTGACGCTTCAACTTAAAGCTGTCAGTCTTGGCTCATGAATTCGTCGATTGCTCGTGACCTCGGACTCCTCATCGCCCGTGTCGGCCTCGGGATCATCTTCATCGCCCACGGTTGGCAGAAGTTCTTCACCTACAAGATCGCCGGAACGCAGGCCGCATTCGAAGGGATGGGCGCCCCGCTCCCCAAGATTTCTGCAGTTCTGGCAGCATCCATCGAACTCGGTGGCGGCATCCTGCTCATCGCGGGTCTGCTGACCCCGCTCGTCGGCGCACTGCTGTTCCTCGACATGGTCGGCGCGTTCTTCATCGTGCACGCCGACAAGGGCGTCTTCATAGACAACGGCGGCTATGAACTCGTCGTCGCACTCGGTGTCGGTTCGCTCTTGATCGCTGTTATCGGCGCAGGACGCATCAGCATCGACGGATTGATCGGCAAGGGCAACGGTTGGGTTAAAACCCCAGCTTGATCGGGGTGAGAAGGCGGGTTCAACGGCTGTTGAGCCCGCCTTCCAGCTTGCTTTTGGCCCACAAAGTGACGAACGTAGTCATCTATGGTGACGAAATCTGATCGATCCGAACAAGATTCCGGGGCCAACGAAGAGCGCCCGGAAACGGGCTTTACTCGGGTAGGCGTTCGGACCGACTACGTGGTGTTTTCCGTGGCGGCCGCAGCGGTGCTGGCTATTGTCGTGTGGGGTCTCGTAGCTCCCGACAACCTGAACTCGGTAACCGGAAGTGTTCTCGGCTGGTTGGTGACGAACATCGGCTGGCTCTTCGTACTCGCAGCTTCGGCTTTCGTGCTGTTTTCCATCTACCTCGCTGTCAGTCGATTCGGCGACATTCCGCTGGGCAAAGACGGTGAGAAGCCCGAGTTCCGAACCGTCAGCTGGATCGCCATGATGTTCAGCGCCGGCATGGGCATCGGCCTGATGTTCTTCGGTGTCGCGGAACCGCTTGCGCACTACGTGACTCCGCCTCCCGGTACCGACGGTGGCGTCGGAACTGCCATGGCTACCACCATGTTTCACTGGGGTCTTCATCCTTGGGCGATGTATGCCGTTGTGGGCCTTGCCATTGCGTACGGGTCGTATCGCCGAGGACGCAAGCAACTGTTCAGTTCGGCCTTCATCCCGTTGCTCGGTCGCAAAGCCGAAGGGCCGATCGGCAAGGTCATCGACATCCTGGCAATCTTTGCGACACTTTTCGGCACCGCAGCATCTTTGGGGCTCGGCGCACTTCAGATCGGCTCCGGTTTCGAGGTAGTCGGCTGGATGGAAGAAGCCGGCGTATTCCTGCTCGTGGCCATCGTTGCGGTGCTGACCCTGGCGTTCGTCGCTTCGGCAGTTTCCGGTGTGGCCAAGGGAATTCAGTGGCTCTCCAACATCAACATGGTGCTAGCGCTGATCTTGGCCCTGTTCGTGTTCGTTCTCGGGCCGACCGTGCTGATTCTCAATCTGCTCCCGACGACCATTGGTGCATACGTTTCCGACCTCGCCCAGATGTCGGCCCGCACGGGTGCATCGTCGAATCCTGAAACCGGCGCGTGGCTTTCGTCGTGGACGATCTTCTACTGGGCATGGTGGGTGTCCTGGACGCCGTTCGTCGGCATGTTCCTGGCCCGCATCAGCCGCGGCCGCACGATCCGCCAGTTCATCGTCGGCGTCATCGCCGTTCCCACGACTGTCAGCTTGCTCTGGTTCGCGATCTTCGGCGGCGCAGGCATCGGTGAGGAACGCGACGGAATCGGCTTGTCCGGCCGAGGCTCGGAAGAGGCTCAACTGTTCGGCATGCTCGACAATCTGCCGTTGGCCGGAGTGACGACTGTCCTGGTCATGCTGCTCGTCGCAGTGTTCTTCGTCTCCGGCGCCGACGCTGCGTCGATGGTGATGGGGACGCTCTCGCAGCGCGGAACGCTCGAACCGAGTCGCTGGGTCGTGGTGTTCTGGGGCATGTTGACCGGTGGCGTCGCGGCGCTTCTGCTGTGGACCGGTGGTTCCGAAGCGCTCGACGGCTTGCAGACCATGACGATCATCGCTGCGGCGCCGTTCGTGCTGGTCATGATCGGACTGTGCTTCTCGCTGTACAAGGATCTTTCGCACGACCCGATCATCATTGCGGCGAAGGAGCAGAAACGTGCTCTCCTACGCCCGCGCCGAGGACGCCGTGTGGATAAGTCAGTGGAGTAGGACTTGAGCGGAGTAGGACTTGAACCGTGAAGGGGCACCGAACTGCGGTTCGGTGCCCCTTTTGTCGTCCGGTTATTTCCAGCTGGGCAACCACAGATGGTTCTGCCACGATTCCGGCGTGATCGGCATGGCGGTGAGTATCGGCCAGAGGTAGACGAAGTTGGCCACGACCAGACCGATGTACAGACTGACTGCCAGAAGTCCGGTGGTACGACGCTCGACGGACGCGCTCGCCTTGCCCAGTACATCGCCGAGGACCAGCGCAAATCCCATGACCATGAACGGGGCGAGTGCAACTGCGTAGAAGTAGTACATCTGGCGGTCGAGCGTCGCGAACCACGGGAGGTAAGCGGCACCGTAGCCCGTCAGGACCACGGCGTATCGCCAGTCCCTGCGCACGAACGTCTGCCAGATCGCCCACGCCAACATCGGTAGGGCCAGCCACCACATCGCCGGTGTGCCGATCAGCATCACGGCCTTGACGCAGCTGGCGGCCCCGCAACCGGTGACCTGCTCGCCGTCGGCGTAGTAGTAGAGCATCGGTCGTAGCCCCATCGGCCACGTCCACGGTTTCGACTCCCACGGGTGGTGGTTTCCGGCGGAGTTGGTCAGACCGGCGTGGAACTGGAGAACGTTTCCGCTGTAGTACCAGAGTGAGCGCAGCGCGGAGGGAATGAAGCTCCATGTGCCGCCCTCACCGATCTCGTTACCGACGGCGTGACGGTCGACGCCGGTCTCGCTGGTGAACCAGGCCCAGTAGCTCGCGAGGTACACACCGAGCGGAATGATCACCAACGCATACAGAGCAGGCCCGATGTCGCGAACTGCAGTGCCGACCCATGGGCGCTGCACGCGGTAGGCGCGGCGCGCTGACAGGTCGAAGGCAACACTGAGCAATCCGAAGAACAGAATGAAGTACATGCCGGACCACTTGGTTCCGCAGGCCAGGCCGAGCAGGATGCCGGCGCCGAACCTCCACCACCGGAAACCCAGCCGCGGACCCCAGGCAGAGTCGCCGATTCGGCCCTCTTCGTATACCTTCGCCATCCGTTCGCGGACTTGGTCGCGATCGACCACCAGGCATCCGAGGGCGGCGAGAACGAAGAAAGCCAGGAAGATGTCGAGCATCCCCAGGCGTGAGGAGACGAAGGTGACGCCGTCGACGATGAGCAGGATTCCGGCAATCGCGCCGATCAGCGTGGACCGCGTCATGCGGCGCACGATCCGGATGATCAGCAAGACCATCAGTGTCCCGACCAGGGCCGACGAGAATCGCCACCCCCAACCGTTGTAACCGAAGAGTGCTTCGCCGATCGCGATCATCTGCTTACCGATCGGCGGGTGTACCACCAATCCGTAACCGGGATTGTCTTCGATGCCGCCACCGGTCAGAACTTGCCAGCCCTGCGGAACGTAGTGCTTCTCGTCGAAGACAGGTGTGCCGGCGTCGGTCGGGTAGGCGAGCATCGTGAAGCGTGTGATCGCCGCGATAGCGGTGACGAAAGCGGTGACAATCCAGCCGCGCAATCTGTCGGTCGGGCCGAAATCAGGATCCGGTACCAGCGGGCCGGGACTACGCATTACCCGATCGCTCGTGGCGGGCGTTGGCCGCTCGTCCGTCTGCACAGTCACCTGGCAATCGTAGGCTGTCAGGTATGACTGGTCGCTTGGTACTCGCCGCAACACCCATGGGAGATGTCGGTGACGCGTCTCCGCGTCTTCGGTCTGCTCTCGCAACCGCCGACGTCGTTGCTGCGGAGGACACACGACGCACCAAGTCTCTGGCGTCCGCGCTAGAGGTAACCATCACCGGGAAGATCGTCAGTTTCTACGATCAGGTCGAGATTTCCCGGCTGCCCGCGCTGGTCGCCGACGTCGCCGAAGGCAAGACCGTCCTGCTGGTCACGGACGCGGGCATGCCGTCGGTCAGCGATCCCGGATATCGCCTTGTCGCCGCCTGCGTAGCCGAGAACCTCGCCGTCACGTGCTTGCCCGGTCCGTCGGCGGTGACGACGGCGCTGGCACTCTCCGGATTGCCCGTCGAGCGGTTCTGCTTCGACGGGTTCCCGCCGCGTAAGCAGGGGCAGCGCAAGACGTGGCTCTCTGCCTTGGCAACCGAGCAGCGAGCGTGTGTGTTCTTCGAAGCGCCTCATCGCCTTGCCGACTGCCTCGCAGATGCGGTGGAAGTGCTCGGGCCGAATCGCCGCGCGGCCGTGTGCCGGGAATTGACCAAGACCTACGAGGAAGTGAAGCGCGGCACTCTCGGGGAGTTAGCTGCTTGGGCCGCCGAGGGCGTTCGCGGTGAGATCACGGTGGTGCTCGAAGGCGCAGTGCTGGTGGCATCTGATCCTGCCGATCTGGTCGACGAGGTGGAAAGGCTGGTCGAGGGGGGAGCACGATTGAAGGACGCGTGTGCTCTGGTCGCAACGGCCGGAGTCTCCAAGCGTGAGTTGTACGAGACGGTCCTGGCCGCTCGAAAGGACTAGCGGGAGCGGTTCACGGCGGGTGCGCCGGGACGCAGGTTGGCGTCGTCGGCTGCAGCCTGGCCGGCGTGCCAGCCTTCGGCGTCCACGGACCGTCCGCGAGTCTTGCGGGTTGTCGGGAACAATCGATCGAATTCGGCGTCGACGGCCTCGGATGTGGTGGCGAGGATCGGCAGAAGATCCGCGACGTCCATCGATGCCGCGTCGGCCGCTTCGGCGGTGGCTTTGGTGCCGGCGTCACGCAGGCGGTGTCCGATGCGGCTGGCGAACCCGGCCAGGAATCCCTTGCGGAACGAGGTGGTGCGTGAGCCGCCACGATTGCTCGAGTCGGCGAATTGCATTGCACGGGTTGCCTGTACGAGCAGGGAAGTGAACAGCATGTCGACTTGCTGAAGGTCGACCGGAGTGCCGACGACGGTCGCGAGTGCAATGTCGCTGAACCAGACAGTCCTGACTCGATTCGATTCGCCGATCTCGGTCAGGAGGTGAACCTTTTCCTTCACGTACGGGTTCTCGATGTGAATGCGTCGGGCATTGACGGATGTGTCGGTGACCCCGGCGCGACTGTGGAGCAGTGCGGAGTCGATGGCGTACCGGGTCATCAACTCCTGGGCCTTCGCGGTGAAAATCTCGGCTTCTTCCGCGAAGTTGGTTGCTTCCGCTTTGGCGAGTAGTCCACGAATTCGCTTGAGTACCTTGGCGTCGACCTCGGTATCGCCGACGCCGGCATAGCTGGTATCGGTGCGTTGCGACGGCCAGGTGGATGGTGGCGCGAGCAACACCGTCCACTGAGGTAGGCGCATCCACGATCGCGCGACGTCGACGATCTGCGAAACGAGGAAGTAGGGATCCTGGAACAGAAGGCCGGCCGCGAGGGAGCGAAAAACGTCGTCGTCCACGGTGATTCGAGAAGCGATGTGCCGAGACTTCGGATACTGCTCGCCGATTGTCTGCAACTGCCCCACCCATTCGAGCGGAGCGCGATCGGAGGCGCGCGACGCCTTCGCGTCGAACAGGATGGTGGTGGCGGCGAGATCGGCGTCGGACGCTTCTTTGCTTCGACGCGCCAGATGAATCAGATCCGCCGGCTGCCATCCGCGGTCGTACGCCGCGGACAGTTCGGAAACGAGATCTCGCACCGCGGAAACGGATTGAGGGCTGACCTCCTGAGTGGACACCCGCGCTCCGTTCCATGGCAGTGTCTGCGCCGAAGCGCTGGTTCGAATGTATGTTCTATTCGTCGTCATGGCTGGAGTGTGCACGTGGGGTCCGACACATCCGCCTGTAACCGGATATCTCGGACCCCACGTGCGGCACTCTCGCTTAGCTCATTCCTCGACGAAGCGGGGGAAAACTGGCGCCGGAGCAGGCAGTTTCCGGTTCGCGTCGATGCGAACCGCAATGTCGGCGAACTGCCGGTTCTCTTCGCTCTGGCCAAGCAGATCGAGGATGCGTGACGCCGCGTCGGGCATCACCGGCTGAACGAGAAGCCCGACGATACGGACCACTTCGAGCGTCACGTACAGAACCGTCGCCATGCGTGCCGGATCCGTCTTGCGCAGAACCCACGGTTCCTGCTTGGAGAAGTACCGGTTGGTCTCGCCGAGAACGCCCCAGATGGCTTCCAGTGCGAGATGCAGCGCCTGCACGTCGAACTCGCTGCGGCACTTGGCAAGCAGGGCATCCGCCGACGCCAGCATCGCCAGGTCGTCCTCGGTGAACTCGCCGGGGGTCGGTACCTGGGCATCGCAGTTCTTCGCGACCATCGTCAGTGAACGCTGCGCGAGGTTGCCCAGTTCATTGGACAGGTCTGCATTCATACGCGTCACGATTGCTTCGTGGCTGTAGCTGCCGTCCTGGCCGTACGAGATCTCGCGGAGCAGGAAGAAACGGACCGCGTCGAGGCCGTACTGATCGACCATCGCGATGGGGTCGACGACGTTGCCGACCGACTTCGACATCTTCTCGCCCTTGTTGTACAAGAACCCGTGGACGAAGACCCGCTCCGGCAGTTCGATGCCGGCAGACATGAGGAACGCCGGCCAGTACACGGTATGGAAACGCGTGATGTCCTTGCCGATGATGTGCAGGCTCGCGGGCCAGAACTTCTCGAACTCCGCCGAGTCGACGTTCGGGTAACCCACGCCGGTCAGGTAGTTGGTGAGGGCGTCGACCCAGACGTACATGACGTGGTCGGGGTCTCCGGGAACCTCGACGCCCCAGTCGAACGTGGTGCGCGAGATCGACAGGTCCTTGAGGCCGCCCTTGACGAAGCTGACGATCTCGTTGCGACGAGTCGCGGGGGCAATGAACTCGGGATGCTCTTCGTACAGAGCAAGCAAACGGTCCTCGTAGGCCGAGAGACGGAAGGTGTAGTTGGACTCCTCGGTCCACTCCACCGGAGTGCCGGTCTCCGTCGACTGACGGGTGCCGTCGTCCAGAAGCGTGGTCTCGGCTTCGGTGTAGAAGGCCTCGTCACGAACCGAATACCACCCCGAGTACGTGTCGAGGTAGATGTCGCCCGATGCGGCCATCTTTTCCCAGATCGCCTTGCTGGCGACCTGATGATCGGCGTCGGTGGTGCGGATGAACCGGTCGTACGAGATGTTCAGGACCTTGTCGAGGTTCTGGAACACGTCGGAGTTCCGAGCCGCGAGTTCGCGGACGTCGATGCCCTCTTTGATCGCTGTCTGCTGCATCTTCAGACCGTGCTCGTCGGTGCCGGTCATGAAGAACACTTCATGACCGTCCAACCGCTTGAAGCGGGCGAGCGCGTCCGAGGAGATGTACTCGTACGCGTGGCCGATGTGCGGAGCGCCGTTGGGATACGCGATCGCTGTCGTGATGTAGAACGGCGATCGTTCCGCGCCTTCCGGGGCAGCGGAGTCCGGGCGCGGGGTCTGGGAGGGTGAGGCAGGCACAGTCATGGTGGGCTTACTCTATCGGGCGTGAGCAAAGACCGTCCCGCCCCCGATGCCCCTGAGCCCTTGTCGCCTCTGATCGACGCACATACGCACCTCGACGCCTGTGGTGCGCACGACGCTGCGACCGTGGCCGAAATTGTCGATCGGGCCGAGGCCGTCGGCGTCGGACGGGTCGTCACGGTGGCCGACGACCTTGATGCCGCATGCTTTGCCGTCGACGCTGCGAACTGGGATTCGAGGGTTTACGCAGCCGTCGCAATCCATCCGACCAGGGCGAACGTCCTCGATGTCGACACCAGAGCCGAGATCGAGCGTTTGGCGTCCGATCCGCGGGTCGTCGCGGTGGGGGAGACCGGGCTGGATCTCTACTGGCCAGGCAAGCTCGAAGGGTGCGCCACCATCGAGGAGCAGGTCGACGGTTTCCGGTGGCACATCGACCTCGCGAAGCGTCTCGGCAAGACGCTGATGATTCACAATCGCGAAGCCGATGAAGACCTGCTGCGGGTGCTGCACGAGGAAGGCGCGCCGGAGACTGTGGTGTTCCACTGCTTCTCCTCGGATTCGGAGATGGCCCGTGCGTGCATCGACGCGGGCTACGTGTTGAGTTTCTCGGGAACCGTGAGTTTCAAGAATGCGAAGGCGCTGCGTGAGGCCGCGCTGTTGGTGCCCTCGGATCAGCTGATCGTCGAGACGGATGCGCCGTTCTTGACGCCGCACCCGTTCCGCGGTGCGCCCAACGAGTCGTACTGCCTGCCGTACACAGTGCGCGCGCTCGCAGACATCCGCGGTGAGGATCCGCAGGCGCTGGCAGCAGCGTCCACGGCGACAGCGGAGCGCGTCTACAAGCTCTGACGCTATGGTGGTCTGACAGGTAACTCCGCGCCCGGGACCGTCGTGTCCTGGTCCGTCTACTGCGCGGAGTATTCAGATGAATGACCGCATCGATCCCTCCGACGTCTATCCCGACGACGTCGAACACATAGACGAACAGTCCTCTCGATCCGGCTCGAGCGCCGCGAATTTCTCGCATCCCGGGAGGGAATGAAGGCGCACAGCTTCACTGAGCCGACGCCGGTCGACTCTTCAGTCCAGATCGTCAGCGTTCATGTCGACGCGGTCGAAGTCGAGTGCTGCGGGCCGTTTCCGGTGGTCGGTGAACCATGCTCGTGGACATTGACACCGCGATCGCAGGACGACGATTTCGACGGTTGGGTTCACGGCGGGATGCCGGCGTCTGGAGTCGTGACCACCGGTGTGGTGCTCGGGATTCTCGTGGTCACGACGACGTACGAGGAAGTCGGAAGTCCACGCATGTGGTTGCCCGTCGAAGGTAGCGAGACCTATCGAAGGGTCGAGGCCAGTCCTCGGTGGTTCCGAAGGTTCGGCGACTTCGACTTCGAGCCGCAGAATCGGATCGAGACCGGGCTGGTCGTCGAATTGGCCACCACCCGTGCGCCTTTCCGGTAGTCCCCACTACCAAAAAGGCGCACAGGGGGCTTGCCCCTAGAGAACCTTCGCCAGGAAGTCCTGGGTGCGCTGCTGCTGGGGGTTGCCGAACAGACTCTCCGGCTTACCTTCTTCGACGATGTATCCGTCGGCCATGAAGATGACTCGGTCGGAAACCTCACGGGCGAAGCCCATCTCGTGGGTCACGACGACCATGGTCATGCCCTGCTTGGCGAGGTCGCGCAGCACCTGCAGAACCTCACCCACCATTTCGGGGTCGAGGGCGCTGGTGGCCTCGTCGAAGAGCATGATGTCCGGACTCATCGCGAGTGCGCGGGCGATGGCAACGCGCTGCTTCTGCCCACCGGACAGGCTGGCGGGCTTGGCATCTGCCTTCTCCGCGAGACCGACCTGGCCGAGCAGTTTGACGGCGATCTCGCGAGCCTGCTCCTTGGTCGATCGCCCGGTCTGCACCGGAGCGAGCATCACGTTTTCGACGACGCTCATGTGGGGGAACAGGTTGAAGTGCTGGAACACCATCCCGATGTGCTGGCGCACCTTGTCGATGTCGACATCCTTGTTCGTGAGGTCGAACTGGTCGACGCGCACGGATCCGGCGGTGATGTCTTCGAGGCGGTTGAGGCAACGCAGGAAGGTCGACTTGCCGGAACCTGAAGGCCCGATGACGCAGACCACTTCACCGCTCTTGATGTCGACGTCCAGGCCCTTGAGGACCTCGTTGTCGCCGAACGACTTCTTCAGTCCCTTGACCGAAATCTTGACCTCGGTGGCGGACTTGCCCATGTTGACGGCTGTTTCGGTCACTTGTTGATCCTCTTCTCGAGGCGGTTCGACAGCTTGGTGAGCGCCATGATGATGATGAAGTACATGACGCCGATGATCAGCCACATGTTGAACGACTGGAAGTTGCGCGCGATGATGATGCGCCCTGTCTGAGTGAGCTCGGCGAGTCCGATGACCGACAGGATCGACGTGTCCTTGAGGGTGATCACGAACTGGTTGATGTACGACGGGATCATCGTGCGAATTGCCTGCGGCATGATGACTTTTCGCATCGACTTCATGTAGCTGATGCCCAGGCTTCGTGACGCCTCCATCTGTCCCTTGTCGACGGACAGGATGCCGCCGCGGACGATTTCAGCCATGTACGCGCCGGCGTTGAGCGAGAGCGTGATGATGCCTGCGGTGAAGGCGGACATCTGGAAATGCAGGGCTGCCGGGATGCCGAAGTAGATGAAGAATGCCTGCACCAACAGCGGTGTGCCGCGGAAGATGTCGACGTAGGTTGTGCCTATACCTCGGACGAACATGTTGGTGGACACGCGGCAGAGACCGAAGATCGCGCCTAGGACCAGAGCGATCGCGATCGAGACGACGGAGAGAACGATCGTCAACCACAGGCCCTTGAGAAGCTGCGGGTAGGTGCTCTTGATCAAGCCGATGATGGAGTTGTCCGACGTCGACGCGCCCTGACCGAGGTAGGTCGAGACGATTTCGTCGTACTGGCCGTCGTCGCGCAGGTTCTGCAGTCCGGCGTTGAACATCTGGAGCAGTTCGGCGTTCTGGCCCTTGTTGACTGCGAAGCCGTAGCTCGCGCCCACCTCTTTTTCGGTGACCGTCTTGAGGCCGTTGCCCTGTGTGATGCCGTAGGCGAGGACGGGGTAGTCGTCGAAGACTGCGACGGAGTTCCCGGTGCGGACCTCGTCGTACATGCTGGCGGAGTCGGCGAAATAGACTGTGGTGAAGCCGTATTGGTCCTTGATGGACTCGGCGAAGCTGGCGCCCTCGGTGCCGTTCTTGACGGCGACGCGCTTGCCCCTCAGATCCTCGTACGACTTCACGTCGTTGTCGGTCTCGAGGACCGCCATCTGCACGCCCGACTCGAAGTACGGGTCGGAGAAGTCGAACACCTGCTTGCGGGCGTCGGTGATGGACATGCCCGCGATGACGCCGTCCGCCTGCCCGGCCTGCACGGCCTGAAGGGCCGCGTCGAAGCCGAGCTGCTTGATGTCGACCTTGAAGCCTTGGTCCTCGGCGATCGCATTGAGCAGGTCGATGTCGATGCCGACGAGTTTGCCGTCTTCGTTCTCGAATTCGAACGGGGCGAATGTCAGATCGGTGGCGATCGTGTAGGTGCGGCCGGGTTGCGCGCTCGCGATTCCGGGGGCGAACAGCGCTGCGATCAGCGCCAGCAGGATGGCCAGGATCGGCCACCTGGCATTACGTGGTCTGTCGAATCTTCTTCGCACTATCGCCCAGCTCTCTTCTGTCGCGCCCGGGATCGCCGGACTGCTTTGAACCAGACGAGAACATACTGCGCCCAGAGCTGAATCGATACACGGGTATCGGAGCCGGGAAGTGCAGAACACACGACACGCCGTTGCCGTTCCGTGACAAAAGTCGCATTTCGTTGTGATTTGGTTGCCGATACAACGCTCGGTCGTTACCGTATTGTGATCGAACGTCGTCTGCCTTGGGATTTCCTGTGTCGCCTTTTGCCAAGATCAACTCCACGAAGTCACCACTTCTCTATTCAGTGGTGGGTGCGTTGCTTCTGACGCTCATCGTCGGGGGTGCGCTCGCCGTGGTTCGGCACAAGACGATCACCCTCGATGTCGACGGCGACATGATTTCGCTGTCCACGATGTCGAGCAGCGTCGGTACCGCTCTCGAGGACGCCGGATACCCGGTCGATCCCAAGGACGCGCTCGCACCCAGTGCCGATTCCTCCCTGTCCGATGGCGATACCGTCGTACTGCGCCGTGCCCGTGAGTTGGCTCTGACCGTCGACGGTCAGCCGACCACCATCTGGACCACCGCATTGACGGTCGACGAGGCATTGAAGCAGGTAGATGTTTCCGACGACTTCGCAGTCTCGGCTTCGCGCTCGCATCGTCTGCCGCTCGAACGGACCGAGCTCGACGTCGTCAGCCCGAAGACCGTCAGCGTCAGCGACGGTGGCGCTCCCGCGGCGGAGGTCAAGCTCGCCGCCGTGACCGTCGGCGATCTTCTCGCGGCCAAGAATACGCCGCTCGAGCAGGCCGACTCGGTGGTTCCCACCGCCGACACACCCGTTACAAACGGCCTGACCATCCAGGTCACTCGCGACCGCACGGACACTCGCGTCGAGACGCAGCCGATCGCGCCGCCGGAGAACAAGGTCGAGGATCCCGAGCTAGAGAAGGACAAGACCGTCGTCGAGAACCCGGGTGTTCCGGGTGAGCGCACGGCCACCGTCGAGGTCAAGACCGTCAACGGCGTCGAGGCCGGACGAACCGAACTGTCCGCGACCGTGATCAAGGAACCGGTCGCAGCAGTGGTGAAGGTCGGTACCAAGCAGACTTCCGCTCCCGCTGTGTCCAACGCGTCGACGTGGGATGCCATTGCTCAGTGCGAGGCGACCGGAAACTGGGCCATCAACACCGGCAACGGTTTCTACGGAGGACTTCAGTTCACCCAGAGCACCTGGGAAGCATTCGGCGGCGGTCAGTACGCAGCTCGCGCCGACCTCGCATCACGTGAACAGCAGATCGCGATCGGCGAGAAAGTCCGCGCCGGTCAGGGCTGGGGTGCTTGGCCGTCCTGCACCAGCAAATTGGGCCTGCGCTGACGCGCTCACACCTCACAGAACACAGGAACCGATGTCACCGTTCGCCAAGATCAACTCGACCAGGTCGCCGTTGTTGTACTCGGCGATCGCCGCTCTTCTCCTGACGGTTCTCGTGGGTGGTGTTCTGGCGGTCGTCCGGCACAAGACCATCACCCTCGATGTCGACGGTGAGCAGATTCGCCTGAGCACCATGTCGACCAACGTCGACGGCGCTCTCGAGGACGCGGGTTACCCGATCGGTGACAAGGATGCAGTTGCTCCCGCGGCCGACGCTTCGCTGTCCGACGGCGACACCGTGGTGCTCCGTCGTGCCCGTGAGATCACGCTGACGGTCGACGGTCAGCCGCAGAAGCTCTGGACCACAGCCTTGACCGTCGACGACGCGTTGAAGCAGTTGGATGTCGCGGCGGATGTGCACGTGTCGGCTTCGCGCTCGCAGCGTCTTCCGCTGGACGGCGCCGCGCTCGACGTGCTGACACCGGTCGTCGCAAAACTGGTCGACGGCGCAAACGCGGCAGCAGACGTGCGTATCGCGGCGCCGACGGTCGGGGAGTTCCTTACCGCCAACGGCACTCCGCTCGAGCAGTCGGACACGGTGGTTCCCGCCGCCGACGCTCCACTGACCGAGGGCCTGGAGGTCACGGTGACGCGCAACCGCACCGAGAGCAAGGTCGAGACCTTGCCGCTCGATCCGCCGGATCAGCGCATCGAGGATCCGACGATGAACCAGAGCCGCACGATCGTCGAGAACCCGGGCGTGCCCGGCGTGCGTGACGTGACGTTCGCCGTGAATCTCGTCAACGGTGTCGAAGCCGGACGTACCCAGGTCGCGGAGACGATCACCACACCGGCGCAGCCGAAGGTCGTGCGTGTCGGAACGAAGCCGGGCACCGAGGTGCCGCCCGTGGAGAACGGTTCGACGTGGGATGCGCTCGCACAGTGCGAGGCCACCGGTAACTGGGCCATCAACACCGGCAACGGTTTCTACGGCGGCGTGCAGTTCGACCAGAACACCTGGGAACGACAGGGCGGGTTGAAGTATGCGCCCCGCGCCGACCTCGCCACCCGTGAAGAACAGATCGCGATTGCGACACAGACCCAGCGCACTCAGGGCTGGGGCGCATGGCCGTCGTGCTCGGGTCGCCTCGGACTGGGATAAGTTCTACTGGTGTCAGACGCCGAACAATCGAACGAACCCATCGCTACTCCGCGCGGGCAGGCAGCCCTGCTCGGTCCGGTCGAGGTGCGCGCTCTTGCCGAGGAATTCGGTGTCCGACCCACGAAACAGTTGGGGCAGAACTTCGTTCACGACGCCAATACCGTGAGGCGCATCGTCACCACGGCAGGCGTCACACGTGACGACGTCGTTCTCGAGGTAGGGCCTGGTCTCGGTTCGCTGACGATGGCGCTGATGGACGTGGTCGATCGGGTCATCGCGGTCGAGATCGATCCCAACCTCGCGGCTCGCCTGCCGAAGACGGTGGCCGAGCGAGCGCCGGAACTGGCCGATCGCCTGACCGTCGTCGAAGCCGACGCGATGCGTGTGCTGCCTTCGCAGATTCCCGGCGAGCCGACCGCGCTGGTCGCGAACCTGCCGTACAACGTCGCGGTGCCGGTGCTGTTGCACCTTTTCGCGTCGCTTCCGAGTCTGCGGACCGCACTCGTGATGGTGCAAGCCGAGGTTGCCGACCGCCTGGCGGCTGATCCGGGAAGCAAGATCTACGGCGTTCCCAGCGTCAAGGCCAACTTCTTCGGCGAGGTTCGCCGCGCCGGTGCCGTCGGACGCAACGTGTTCTGGCCGGTGCCGAAGGTCGAGTCAGGACTGGTTCGTATCGATCGGTACGCGGAGCCGCCGTGGCCGATGGACGAGAAGCACCGCAAGCAGGTTTTTGCGGCGATCGACGCCGCGTTCGCGCAGCGCCGCAAGACTTTGCGTGCCGCGCTCAGCGGTTGGGCAGGTTCGCCTGCCGAGGCCGAACGACGGCTCCTCGCTGCCGGCATCGAGCCACAGACGCGTGGTGAGATGCTCGACGCAGCAGCCTTTGTTCGGCTGGCTGGAGGCGAATAGCCCCGTGCGCGGTTAAGGAGTGCAGGGACTCCGTAACCGCGCACAGGGGCTTGCCCCCTTATTTGAACCGCCGCAACCTCAGGCTGTTGCTCACCACGAACACACTGCTGAATGCCATTGCGGCACCGGCGAGCATCGGGTTGAGCAGGCCGGCCGCAGCCAGCGGGATCGCAGCCGTGTTGTAGGCGAATGCCCAGAACAGGTTGCCCTTGATGGTCTTGAGCGTCTTGCGGGACAGTCGAATTGCATCGGCTGCCGACCGCAGGTCACCTCGCACCAGAGTGATGTCGCTGGCCTCGATCGCAACGTCGGTACCCGTGCCCATCGCCAGGCCGAGATCGGCCTGAGCCAGGGCTGCCGCGTCGTTCACGCCGTCGCCGACCATGGCCACGACGCGTCCTTCCGCTTGCAGTTTCTTGACGGCGTCGACCTTGTCCGCAGGCATGACCTCGGCGAAGACGGTGCTGATCCCGACCTGATCCGCGACAGTGCGAGCAACGGTGGCGTTGTCACCGGTCAGCAGAACCGGTTCGAGGCCGAGTGCTTTCAACTGCGCGATTGCTTCGGCGCTCGTGTCCTTGACCGCGTCGGCGATCACGAGGATGCCGTGCGCCTTGCCGTCCCAGCCCACCGCGATTGCGGTGCGCCCGGCCTTCTCTGCTGCAGCCTTCGCCTCGCGGAGATTTTCCGGCAACGGCATCGACCAGTCGGCGAGCAGCGCGTCTCGGCCCGCGACGACGGCGTGACCGTCGACCATTCCCTGCACGCCGCGCCCGGCGACGTTCACGAAATCCTCGACCGTAGGCAATTCGCCCACAGCTTCGGTCGCACCCTTCGCGATCGCTGCGGCGACGGGGTGCTCGGAGCGATGTTCGAGTGCGCCGGCCAGCCGAAGGACCTCGTCGACGGTTGTTCCTTCGCCCACCACGGTGTCCAGCAATGTCATCTGACCGGTGGTGACGGTTCCCGTCTTGTCGAGCACGACGGTGTCGACTGCGCGCGTCGATTCGAGCACCTCGGGTCCCTTGATGAGGATTCCCATCTGGGCTCCGCGGCCCGTGCCCACCAACAGAGCTGTGGGCGTTGCCAATCCGAGAGCACAGGGGCACGCGATGATCAGCACGGCGACCGCAGCGGTGAACGCCATCTCGATGGGGTTGCCGGTACCGAGCCAGTAGCCCAGTGTCGCAACGGCAATCGCGATGACGACCGGCACGAAGATACCGGCGATCCGATCGGCGAGGCGCTGAACTTCGGCCTTGCCGTTCTGTGCGTCTTCGACCAGTGCCGCCATCTGGGCGAGTTGGGTGTCGCTCCCGACCCGGGTGGCCTCGACGGTCAAGGTTCCACCGACGTTAACGGTGGCGCCGACGACAGTGTCCCCGACACCGACTTCCTCCGGCACGGATTCGCCGGTCAACATGCTCATGTCGACGGCTGAGCGGCCCTCGGTGATGATGCCGTCGGTGGCGATCTTCTCGCCGGGCCGGACGATGAAGGAGTCGCCCGCTGCCAGTTCTTCGGCGGGGATTCGTACTTCGACGCCGTTGCGCAATACCGCGACGTCTTTCGCACCGAGTTCCATGAGTGCGCGTAGTGCGGCGCCGGACGTGCGCTTGGACTTGTGCTCGAAGTAGCGTCCGGCCAGCACGAACGTGATGACGCCCGCGGCAACTTCGAGGTAGATGTTGGCGCTGCCGTCCATCCGGTCGACCGTCAGCCGGAAGGCGTGCTTCATACCGGCTTCGCCCGCAGTGCCGAAGAACAGTGCGTAGAGCGACCAGACGAAGGCCGAGATGGTGCCCAGCGAGATGAGCGTGTCCATCGTGGCCGCGCCGTGACGCAGGTTCACCCAGGCAGCCCGGTGGAAGGGGAGGGCCGCCCACACGATGACCGGTGCGGCCAGTGTGAGGGAGAGCCATTGCCAGTTGTCGAACTGCAGCGCAGGAATCATCGCCATAGCGATGACCGGCACGGAGAGAAGAGTCGAGATGATCAGGCGGGTACGGAGCTCGCGCAGATCACGATCCTGCGGGGTTTCCGCATCCGGGTCGACGGTGTCCGGCGCGCTGGGCGGCTTGGGGAGCGCGGCGGAATAACCGGCGTTCTCGACGGCAGTGACCAGATCTTCGACGGGTACCCCGTCCGGGAAGGTGACCTTGGCCTTCTCCGTCGCGTAGTTGACGGTGGCTGTGACGCCGTCGATCTTGTTGAGCTTCTTCTCGATTCGTGACGCGCAGGAGGCGCAGGTCATCCCGGTGATCGCGAGTTCGACGCTGCTCGAGTTGGCAGCATTGTCGACCGCAGTCGGTGACGTCATCAGTGCCCTCCCTCGTGATTGTCTGGAACTGAAGCTGTGGAAATGCCTGCATCAACAGTGAATTCGGCGGTCCGAACCACGCCCTCGTGCTGGAAGTCGAGGAACAGCCGGTATGTGCCTTCGCTCGGTGCCTGTGCGTGGAAGGAAATGTCCGGACCAGGAGCTGTGACGCCGTCGCCTGGCTCGCCTTCGGGGTGCACGTGCAGGTAGGCGAGGTCGCCGGTGCGCAGGGCAACGAGGTGACCGAAGGCACCGAGGTACGGATCGAGATCGGTGACCGGGGCTCCGTCGCGAGCAACGCTCAGCGTGATCGGGCCGCCGGCAGTGGTCAGATCACCGTCGAGAGTCACGGTGTATCCGTCGACGGTTGCGGTCGCGCTCTTCGCAGGTAGCGGCGCAGGAGTGAATTCGCCTGCCACGTCGAAGTTTCGGCCGAGTGTCAGTTGGGTGCCGTCGGTGGGATCGAAGTCCGCGAAGACTCGGTAGGTGCCGGCGGCGGGCCAGGCCCAGTCGATCGACCAGGTGCCGTCTGCAGCGAGGGACGGATGTACGTGGCGGAATTCGCTGGTGTCGTTTCGGACGACAATGAGGTGGAGTTTCTTCTCGTGCAGGAGGTCGAAATCGACGACGGGCGTGTTGGTGTCGTCGAGAATCCGGAAGGTCAAGGTTCCCGGCTCCCCAGCTCGACCGGGTGCGGTCACATCGGTGAGTGTGTATCCGCCGGAAGAGACTTCGAGTCCTGCAGGTGTTGCCGAATCCATGCCTGGCATCGATTCTGTGGTTGATTCGTGGGTGCTGTGCTGGGCGGTGGACATGTCTATCGGGCTTCCGATTGCGGCCCCCACGCCGAGGGCGGCGCCGAAGACGGCGACCAGCCCTACGGCGTAGGCGGCAAGTGTTGTCGAGGTGCGCACGGCTGACTCAGCTTGGTACGACTGCGTAGCCGGCTTCGTCGACTGCTGCGACGACGTCGGCTGCGGAGACGGGAGCATCGCTGGTGACGACGACACGTCCGCTCGCCAGTTCGACATCTACCGCGGTTACTCCCGCGATGTTGCCGATCTCTTCCTTGACGGATCCGACGCAGTGTCCGCAGGTCATTCCGGAAACGGTGTATTCGGCGGTGGTCATCGCAGGTCCCTTCGGTTGTGGAAAGCTTATTTTACGGATACCCGGTGTAGGTATCGCTCTGCAATCGAAGGTACCCCCAGGGGGTATGCCTGTCAACGGGCTGGGCAGTGATGAAGGCCTCAGGGAAGACAACACGGCGGATGTGTGGTCTACTTGTGGTGGTCGTAAGTGTTTGTGTTTGTGTTTCCACGCTCGCAAATGGTTAGGTTGCGAGCGTTTGGACATCCTCCACGGATTTGTCTCAGAACGGTCGTAGTAAGTGACCCGGGCGGTCGAAGCGACTGCCTGTTGACACTGTGTTAGAGGAGATTTACATGGCAGAGGGCATCGTGAAGTGGTTCAACTCCGAGAAGGGGTTCGGCTTCATCGCTCCCGAAGACGGCAGTGCTGACGTCTTCGTTCACTACTCCGAGATCCAGAGTGGCGGCTTCCGCACTCTCGAGGAGAACCAGCGCGTGGCGTTCGAGATCGGTCAGGGCAACAAGGGCCCGCAGGCCACCGGCGTTACCATCGTCTAAGACGTCCATGTGAGTCGGGCAACCGACGCATGACGTACTGACAAGACCCCAACTCTTCGGAGTTGGGGTCTTGTTGTATTTGGGTGAAAAACGCTGTCATGCATCGAGATACCGCTGAGTGGCGACTGCCGTTTCCGCCGCGATCGTGCGGCATTCCTCGCGGAGTTCAGGTGGATTCACAACGGTGAAATCGACGTCGAAAGCTCTGAGCCAGTGTGCGATCGATCGCAGAGAAGTGCCCGAAAGCACTATGACGCAACGCCCTTCGTCGGTGGACTCCACCGATCCCCACTGTTCGTTGACCATGGGTGCTATCTGCTCGATGGGTGCATGCAGTAGAACTGTTGCGCGCGTGGAGGAATAGGCCCGAGCGACACCGCGGGACACGAAGTCTGCTGCACCACCGGCGGGTAGTTCCCGCGGCACGAATCGTGGGCCGGTGGGGATCTTGGGTTCCATCCGGTCGACGCGGAACGACCGCCAGTCTTCGCGAGCGAGATCCCAGGCCACCAGATACCACCGAACACCCGACCGCACGAGCCTGTACGGTTCCACCTCGCGTCGGCTCTGGGTGCCGTCGTGAGTGCTGTAGTCGAATCTCAATCGCTCGTGGTTGTGGCATACGGATGCGATGGCGGACAGTACCGACGCATCGACTGCGCTCGCGGCGGGCTCGCGTGGCACGACATCGATCGACAGCGACTCCAGACGGTGTCGCAGCCTCGACGGCATGATCTGCCGCAGCTTCGCCAGCGCGCGCATCGAAGCCTCGCCGATGCCGACCACAGAGCCGGTCGCTCCGGACTGCAACGAGAGCGCCACCGCGAGCACTTCTTCGTCATCGAGCTGTAGCGGGGGCATCTCCGCGCCCGCTCCCAGGCGATATCCACCGCCGACGCCGACCGTCGCGTCGACCGGGTAGCCGAGATCGCGGAGGCGGTCCACGTCACGTCGAACCGTGCGCGGGGTGATCGCGAGTTTATCTGCGAGTTCGGCACCGGACCAGTCTCGACGCGTCTGGAGCAGTGACAGCAACCGCAGTAGGCGAGCCGATGTCTCCTTCATGGCCAGAAGTCTGCCAAATATTTAGGACCGTATGAGTCCTCAATTGAATTTAGGTTGGTCCGCATCCGACCAATCGAGAAGAAATTGGGGCCACGCCATGAGGCGCATCAACGACGGCAGACCGATGATCGAGACGAAGGCGCTTACCAAGCACTTCGCCCAGGGCAAGAAGCTCGTGGAAGCAGTCAAGGGAGTCACTCTCGACGTAGCGGAGGGCGAGTTGGTTGCCTTACTTGGGCCGAACGGTGCCGGAAAATCGACGACGTTGCGCATGCTGACCACCTTGCTCGAGCCCACTTCCGGTACTGCGCGGATCGCGGGATTCGACATCGCTGCGGCACGAAACGAGGTGCGCTCCAGCCTCGGATACGTCGGACAGGGGAACGGAGCCGGCCACAACCAGCGGGTTCGCGACGAGTTGGTGACGCAGGGGTTGTGCTACGGAATGCCCAAGGGCGACTCGCAGGTCCGGGCCGACGAATTGCTGCGTGATCTCGAACTCACCGAGTTGGGTACTCGAAAGGTCAGTACGCTGTCCGGCGGGCAGCGACGGCGGCTCGATATCGCTCTGGGCCTGGTCCATCGCCCACCGCTCCTGTTCCTCGACGAGCCGACCACGGGCATGGACCCGCAGAGTCGGGCCAACCTCTGGGACCACATCCTCCGGCTGCGGCGAGAGATGGGCACCACGATCGTGCTGACCACGCACTACCTCGAAGAAGCGGATTCGATGGCAGAGCGGGTCATCGTCATCGACGAGGGCACTGTTATCGCGGACAACACCGCTGCCGCACTCAAGGCTGATCTTGCCGGAGATCATTTGTTGCTCACGTTCGACAACGCCGAAGCGGCTGCCATCGCGGCGTCGGTGGCCGAGCGACTTGTCACTGTGCGTGGGGTCACCGTCGAGGCAAGTTCGGTGAGTATCCGTGCCGGCGAGGGTGATTCGACGCTACCGGTGTTGCTGCGTGAAGCCGATGCCCGCGGTGCCCTCGCACTCACTGCCGACATCACCAGGCCGACTCTCGACGACGTCTTCCTCACTCTCACCGGCCGCAGCCTGCGCGAGAGCGCCGCTGCGGTCGCTTCCTGAAACACGACAAAGAACTTCGACGAACAGGAATCCGCCATGACAATCACACTCGATACCCCACGTACCGTGCACGGCAACATCGTTCGAGACAGCGTAATCGTGATGGGCCGTGAGCTCCGACCGATGTTGCGCGACCCGGTCAGCGTCATGTTCAGCCTCATCCAGCCGCTGATCCTGTTGGCGTTGTTCGGGCCTCTGCTCAAAGGGGTTCCGGGTACCGGTGACGGCGTATGGAATTGGTTCATTCCCGGTGTGTTGGTGATGATCGCGATCTTCGGAACGACGATGACCGGGTCCAACCTCCTGATGGAGATGCAGCAGGGATCGCACGAGCGAATGTTGGTGACTCCGCTCCAACGCTCGTCCTTGTTGATCGGGCGAGCGTGCAAGGAGATGGTTCCGCTTGCCGCGCAGGCGATTCTGATCATTCTGGTCGCACTTCCGCTCGGATTGGACGTCAATGCAGCGGGAGCCGCGCTCGGGATAGTCCTGCTGGGAGTGTTCGGCGTCGGACTCGGTGCGCTCTCGTACGCTCTCGCTCTGGCTGTGCGGGAGCAGGATTGGATGTTCTGGGTCGTTCAGCAGACGCTGATGTTCCCGCTCCTGATCCTGTCGGGAACCATGCTTCCACTCGAGGACGCACCAGGTTGGATGAAGGTCCTCGTGAACATCAATCCGCTCGGCTACGTCGTAGACGCCGAGCGGGCACTCTTTGCCGGAGACTTCGCGTCGAGCAGCGTTCTGGCAGGAATCGTCGCCGCCGTGGGCGTGGCGGTGGTCGGTCTGGGCGTAGGTGTGCGCGCGGTGAAATAGCGTGGGTGTGCTGGCTGTCGGACGGGCTGCGGCGGTCGCAGGTTTTCGCCCAGGTGTTCGCAGCGCCTATTGTTGTTCCTTGTGCTCTCCGTCGTTCCACGCCCCGTAGTCGTCCGGGCCCCGTCCAAGGTGAATCTCCACCTTGCCGTCGGGGACCTGCGAGACGACGGCTATCACGAGCTGACGACGGTTTTTCAGGCATTGTCGCTGGCAGACACCCTCACGGTGGCGCCTGCGGACACCTTGACCGTGCGGGTGATCGGCGACGACGCCGCGGCCGTGCCGACCGATCGCACCAACCTCGTGTGGCGTGCCGCCGAGATGCTCGCCGTCGAGGGTGGCGTGGCCCCGAACGTCGAGATAGTCATCGAGAAAGGCATCCCCGTCGCAGGCGGAATGGCCGGCGGGAGTGCCGACGCAGCCGCCGCTTTGGTTGCGCTCAACGCTTTGTGGAAGCTCGACTTCTCGCGGCCTGATCTCGACGCTTTTGCGGCACGCCTCGGGAGTGACGTTCCGTTCTCGCTGCACGGTGGCACTGCCCTCGGAACCGGCCGCGGCGAACAACTTGTCCCCGTCTTGACCCGCCACACTTTTCACTGGGTGTTGGCGCTGGCCAAGGGCGGCTTGAGCACACCAGTCGTGTTCCGCGAGCTGGACAAGCTGCGGGCAGAAGGCTCCCCGAAACGGTTGGGGAGCGCCGATGCGTTGATCCAGGCACTGACCACGGGTGACGCTCATCTGCTTGCGTCGCTGCTCGGCAACGATCTGCAGGCTGCGGCACTCTCACTCAACCCGGATCTACGACGGACGCTTCGAGCGGGCGTCGAAGCCGGAGCTTTGGCCGGCATCGTCTCCGGCTCCGGACCGACATGCGCCTTTCTCTGCGCCGACGCACAGTCCGCGGTGGAAGTGAGCGCAGAACTTGCGGGAGCGGGGGTGTGCCGCACCGTTCGCGTGGCGAGCGGACCCGTTCCCGGAGCACGAATACTCGACAATGCGGCAAAGGGACAGCACTGATGGCGAATCTGATCAATCTGGAAAACGTGTCGAAGTCTTTCGGCGTCAAGCCGTTGCTCGACGGGGTCTCCCTGGGCGTCGAGGAGGGCGAGCGCATCGGCGTCGTCGGCCTCAACGGTGGCGGTAAGACGACCATGCTCGAAGTCCTCGCGGGTGTGGAGCAGCCGGATTCGGGACGCGTCAGCCGCGTCGGCGGATTGCGTATGGCCGTCGTGACGCAGCGCGGTGTACTGCCTCCCGGCTCCACCGTCGGTGAAGTGGTCCTGGGGCCGCTCGGAGTGGCGCAACACGAATGGGCCGGCGACGCGCGCATCCGTTCGGTGCTCTCGGGTATCGGCATCGACAACCTGGGCGCCGGCGGCGAGCGGTCCGCATTGGATGCCAAGGTCGACGGCCTGTCCGGCGGTGAGCGTCGCCGCGTGGCTCTCGCTGCGGCCCTGGTTCAGGACCTCGACCTGCTGGTGCTCGACGAGCCCACCAACCACCTCGACGTCGAAGGTGTTCAGTGGTTGGCCGAGCACCTCGTCTCGCGTCGCAGCGCGCTTGTCGTCGTGACCCACGATCGCTGGTTCCTCGACACCGTCGCCACCCGCACCTGGGAGGTTGTCGGCGGCGGCGTCGAAAGCTACGAGGGTGGCTACAACGACTGGGTGTTCGCTCGCGCCGAGCGTTCGCGTCAGGCTGACGCTTCCGAAGAGCGTCGACGCAACCTTGCACGCAAGGAACTCGCATGGCTGCGCCGCGGTGCGCCGGCCCGTACGTCCAAGCCGAAGTACCGCATCGAAGCCGCAGAGGCTCTGATCGCCGACGTTCCGGCACCTCGTGACGCGGTCGCTCTTGCGTCGTTCGCGCAGCGACGGCTCGGCAAGGTTGTCATCGAACTCGAAGACGCGCGTCTGGAGACCCCGGACGGCCGTGTACTCGTCGAGGATCTGACCTGGCGTCTCGCTCCAGGTGAGCGTGTCGGCCTGGTCGGTGTCAACGGCTCGGGCAAGACGACTCTGCTGCGGACTCTGGCCGGCGAACTCGAGCCTGCCGCCGGAAAGCGCATTCAGGGGCAGACCGTCCACATCGGTTGGCT
Organism: Rhodococcus sp. OAS809; assembly: GCF_040546695.1. Taxonomy (NCBI): domain Bacteria; kingdom Bacillati; phylum Actinomycetota; class Actinomycetes; order Mycobacteriales; family Nocardiaceae; genus Rhodococcus; species Rhodococcus sp. OAS809. Next base: position 5,832,723 of record NZ_JBEPOI010000002.1, read on the forward strand.
CAAGCAGGAACTCGACGATCTACCGACCGACATGCGCGTACTCGACGCGGTCAAGGATGTAGCCGAGCGAATCACGCTGGGAGACAAGGAAGTATCGGCGGGTCAGCTGGCTGAGCGGTTGGGCTTCACGCCGGCGCGTCAGCGCACCCCAGTCGGTGATCTCTCCGGTGGTGAGCGCCGACGTCTGCAGTTGACGCGTGTCCTCATGGCCGAGCCCAACGTCCTGCTTCTCGACGAGCCGACCAACGATCTCGACATCGACACGCTTCAGCAACTCGAAGATCTGCTCGACGGCTGGGCGGGCACCATGGTGGTCATCTCGCACGACCGGTACCTGATCGAGCGCATCTGTGACACCACCTGGGCGCTCTTCGGAGACCGCAAGCTCACCAACCTGCCCGGCGGTATCGAGGACTACCTGCGTCGGCGCGCAGCAATGGGGGATGGCGACAACCCGTCGGTGGCCTCGACGGCGAGTGGTGCGTCGAAGAGCAAGCAGGTCCGCGACGGTGCCGCGGATCGCGCTGCACGCAAGGAACTTTCGAAGCTCGAGCGGTCCATTGCGAAGTTCGACGACCGAGAGAAGAAGCTGCACGCTTCCCTCGCCGACGCGGCCACCGACCCGGACAAGCTGCAGAAACTCGGCGCAGAACTCAAGCAGGTCATCGCCGACAAGGAAGCCGCCGAAGAGCAGTGGATGGAGCTCTTCGCCGAGCTGGACGGCTAGGGGAACTTCGCCCCGAACCTCTTGAAGATTCGCTCGGGATCCAGGGTTTCCGGAGCATGCCTGCGCAGCAGTGCGTCCAGAACGAGCCCGTCCAGTGCTGCGACCAACTCCGTTGCATCGGACGAGGTCATGCCGCGTTCGACCAAGATGTCGACAAACCGATCCCGACCACGCACCAGTTCCACTGCGAGGTCGGGATCGTGGAATGACGCGATGATCAGTTCGTAACGCGCCCGAGTGCGGCCGGATTCAGGCCCCAGCCACCGGGCCACCTGTTGCTTCGGCGTCTCGCCCGGGCGAGGAAGATCACCGTCCAGAAGGTGTCGCACCACCTCGACTATCAGTCCACGCTGGTTTGCGAAGTAGTGCCGTGCGCTGCCGTGTGGCACGCCCGCCTCGTCTTCGACGCCTCTCATCGACCAGGCTCGAAACCCAACCCGGCCCAGCAGGTCGAGCCCGGCGTCCAGAAGTGCTTCTCGAGTCGATTTCTCCACCCAGAGAAGATACCGTGATATCCTCTTCTCCGCTTGGAGAATTTCTCCGCACGGAGAAGTCGCCGGTGGGTCGAACTGATTGGGGTGAAGCGTGGTCATCTTTTTCGACATCCTGCTTGTGCTGTGCGTTGTTGCGATTGTGTGTTTCGCGGGATACGTCCTCTATCGCGTCGTCTTTGACGGCTAGCTGAATGGTGATGTACTTCAACAGGTCTCAAGTCTTCATGTTCCCGAAGTTGTCCGGTTTGTCTCTGGTTATCGAAAGTATGTTCGATTAAACTTTGAGCATGGACAGTCGGGAAGCGTGGCAGCTGGATGGCGAGGACCTCAAGAGTGAGGTTCTGGATCTGGTGCGCGCCCGACACGAATTGCAGTCGCGGATGGTGTTGCTGATCGTGGAGATGTTTTCCCGGGAGGTTCTCGGTGGGAAGGGTTTTCGGGCGATCGCGCAGTGGTTGCATGGTTCGACGAATCTGGAGATCGGTGAGTGCAGTCTGCTGGTCGGGTTGGCGCGGTTGTTGATGCTCGAACCTGTTGTCGCGGATGCGTTTCATCGCGGTGACGTGGATGCGTTGAAAGCCCGTCAGGTGGCGTCATTCTGTCAGCATCCGCCGAAGAACATGACGCCAGCGGATGTGGACAAGGCCCGCGGGATCCTGTTGGGGTTGGCATCGAAGAACATCGCGGATTGTGATGCGGTGCGGGCGGCGATCCGGCGGATCGAGAAGCAGTACGGCAAGCGTGAGGACGGCGTTCCGGTTGGTGAGGATTCGGAGCGTAACGAGTTCTACGCCTCGAAAGGTTTGTACGGGCGGGTCACTGTGAAGGGTGACTTGGATGCGATCAACGGGGCCCGTCTGATCACGTTGCTGTCGAGCCTGTCTGCGCCGACGCCGGAGAAGGACGGCGTGAAGGACACGCGTACGCCGGCGCTGCGGCGCGCGGACGGGTTCTGCGAACTACTGCGGCGGTACGAGCGGGCGGGGTTGGGTCCGATCGAGGGCGGGGTGAAACCGCACATCACGGTGACCGCGTCCGCGAAAGACATGACGGATCTGCAGGCTTTGAAAGACCTCCTGCCGTCGACGGAGGAACTCGGGTTTGCGTGGGCGGATTGGGTGGGCCCGATCAGTATCGATACCGCGCGGATGTTGGCGTGCGACTGCACCGTGACGCGGATCTTGTTGGATGCGAATGGTGTTCCGCTCGACTGCGGTAAGGAAGCGAGAACGGCGACGGTGCCGCAGAGGCGGGCGTTGGCGGTTCGTGATGGTGGGTGTGCGTTTCCGGGATGCGGGACACCGTCGGGGTGGTGCGATGCTCATCATATTGTTCACTGGAACGATGGTGGCCCAACGGATCTCGACAATCTGATCTTGTTGTGCGGTCATCATCATCGGACGATGCACCACACCGAATGGCGGGTGGAGATCGGGCCGGATCGCAAATCGGTGTTCTATCCGCCGATGTCTGTTGATCCGTATCAGCAGCCGATCGGCGGGAACAGCCCACCCACCGCGGCGTGAATCGCGACAACTGAAGACGTGAGCACCGGGGCACAACCATGCCCCGGTGCTGACGGCTGTCTACTGTCAGAACGCTACTGTCAGAACGTGAGCGTGAGTCGCCCGTTCTCGTCGCTGATGTGAACAGTTCGCCCGATCGACGGAGGGTTGTCACCGCGAAGCTGGGTCAGTTCGGCGGCATTCTCGGGACCGGTGTGACCGGCGACGCGGCCGCCGTCCGGCGTTGCCGCGATCACGAACCCGATCTCAGGCTCCCCGGTGCGGCCGTATTCGACAGAGGCCGTAACTATTTCCGCCGTGCCCGTGTAATCAGTGATCAGTTCCGGAACCTCCGCAGTTAGCGCGCGTGCGTCGGGATCACCGACGTACCCGCCAGCGTGAGCGGCGGACGACAGCAGTACGCAGTGCTGGTAGGTGAGGAATCCACCGTTGCCGTGGACGAGGGCAAGGTTCGCGCCGTCGCGAATTCGCCTGGTGACTTCAGCGACGGAATGCAGGGTGTAGCTGTTGAGCGGTCCGCCGAAGAACGAGTGTCCTCCGGTGACGCTTGGGATCGCGGTATCGGGAAGTCCGAGTTCGCGGATCAACAGCTTGGGCACGATCGGGAAGCAGCTGTAGGCATCGACGATGTCGAGTGCGTCGGCGCCGACTCCGGCACCGTCGAGTGTGCGATGTACGGCGTCATGCATCGCGGCCGAGCTGTCGAAGCTGTTGCGGCTGAGTATGTCCAACGGATCACTCGCACCTGCGCCGCCCCAGAGGTACACCAGCTTGTTTTCATCGATCCCGAACTCGCGGGCCGTCGACAACGAGCAGACGACAACGGCGGCAGCCTGATTGACGAAAGGCATGGCGTTGAGCATCAGCGGGTACGGCTCGGAGACCATCCGATTGCCGGGGCCGACGGTGCCGATCTCGTCTGCCGATCGGATCTCCGACGTCCAGGAGGCGGGATTCTTCGAAGCCAGTTCCGAGAACGCGGCGTACATCCGCGCGGACCAGTCGAGCGATTCACGGGCGTCGTGGCCCTCGGCAGCACTGAAACAGTTCTCGAAGAGCGGGTAGACACGAGTCGGCACGATGAAACCGGCGCGCTGCATTTCGGGGCTTCCCAGGTCGGTCGGATCGAATCCGGGAGGCCCACCGGGCGCGGCTGTCCACCCGATCGAGTCGGGGGCGACTCCGGACTTTCGCAGCGCGGTGCTGCTGGCGTGCGATTCGCCGCCCACGAGCAGAGCAGCCGAGGATTCACCGCGAGCGATGGCCGCGCCGATCCGATCGAGGAGCGCCGCGGGCCAGTGGCCACCGATCGGCGAGGTAGAGGTGACCGTGGGGGTCGCGCCTAATCGTGAGGCAAGCAGCCCGGGGAGATCGTCGTACGACCAGCTGACTGTCTTGATCGCGAACACGGAATCGATCTGTGTTCCCAGTTCAGCGTGTCCACTGTCGTTCAACGCGGCGACGGTGGTGTCGTGAATCAGATCGAGGGGTTCGCGGTTGCCCGTCGGCAGGATTCCGGCGCAGATCGCCGACGCCGACGATGACCGGGATTCGTGATGCGTCAACCATCATGTACCTCTCGTTGCCGACCCGTAGCCGGGAGTTGCAGTCACGATATCGGGGACCCTGGTATGTGTAACTCTGGGGTCACAGTCAACGATTTTCGGGTTCCTATTTAGGTATGCCTAACGAAAGTCCTATACTCGTCTTCATGACAGCTGTGGCAGAGAGAATTTCGGTGCCCGTGGGGCCGCGTTCCATCGATCACCCCTACTCGATGACAACGGTGACTCTGAAGCTCTCTCATCAGCGGCAGTGGGCCCCGCATCGTCATCCTGAACATGAGCTGATCTGGGGAAACTCCGGTGGAATGCTCACGGTTGTCGCTGACGGCATCACTTGGGAGGTGCCGCCTTCGGCCGGACTGTGGCTGCCTGCCGGGGCGTTGCATGCCGTGAAGGCCGGTCCGGGTACGGAGTTCTTCTGCACCTACTTCCGGCCCGAGGCTCACGAGGCGCCGTCGGGTGTTCCGGGCTTGTTCGGTGTCAGCGCTCTCCTGCGTGAGGTACTCCTGCACATGCATCGGCGGAACATGCCCGACGAGGCGCGCAGTCGCGCCGAGCGGGTGGCCTTCGACATGTTGCAGCCGCTCGAAGTCGCTGCGGTGGAGGTTCCGATGCCGACCGATCCGCGAGCGTTGTTCGTTGCCGAAGCGTTGGTCGCCAATCCGGCAGACCAGCGGTCGCTGTCCGAATGGGCGCTGACGGCTGGCGGTAGCGTCCGTACGCTGACGCGTGTGTTCGCGCAGGGCACGGGAATGACTTTTGCGCAGTGGCGAATTCAGGTACGTGTCCGCGCAGCATTGACGTATTTAGCTGCTGGAGTGCCGGTTTCGGTTGTCAGTAGGCGGGTCGGATACGAAACTCCGAGTGCCTTTGTCGCAGTGTTCCGCCGGGTCACCGGCCGCACACCCGGCAGCATGATGAACAAGGGGAGTGTGGCGCCCGAATCGGTGCCGTACCTTCTGCACGCATGAGTTGGGTTGCACCGGGCGGAAGTGCTCGGTGCAACCGTCGCGGTCAACTCCGCGGAGCGGACCACGCTTCCCACAGCTCCGCGTACCGACCCCCGAGGTTGACCAACTCGTCGTGAGAGCCGTGCTCGACGACGCGGCCGTCGTCCATCACCAGGATCTGATCGGCGTCGACGGCCTGTGAGAGTCGGTGTGCCACTGTGACAGCAGTGCGACCTCGGGTCAGGGCGAGCGCGGCGTCGTCGAGGACCCTGGCTCCGGCGCTGCCCGCTTCGGCGGTCGCCTCGTCGAGAATCAGCAGCGGCGGATCCAGTAATTCGATTCTTGCCAACGCAAGTTGTTGTGCCTGTGTTGCGGTCAGCCGGTGTCCACCGTCTCCGACCACGGTTTCGAGTCCGTCCGGGAGAGCCCGCAGCCAATCCGACGCGCCGACGGTATCGAGCGCCGCGGTGATGTCGTTGTCGGTTGCCGACGGGTCGGCCAGCCGCAGATCCTCGGCCAACGTGCCGGCGAAGACGTGGACCTCCTGCGTTACGACGGCCACCGCGCTCCGAGATGTCGACGGTGGCAGTTCGTTCCGGGGCACCGTCCCGATCTTCACGACGCCTTCGGTCGGTTCGTAGGTTCCCGCGATCAGCTTTGCGACTGTAGATTTTCCGGCTCCGGTAGCGCCCACCAGTGCGGTGACGGTTCCTGCCGGAATGGTGATGTCGATGTCTCGCAGAACAGGAGCGTCGCCGCTTCGGTACGAGAATGTGACGCGTTCCAAAGAAGCTGAGCTGTCGACAGGTTCCTGCGGATCGGTCGGTGCAGATGGCACGGGCGCAAGCGTGACTCCGACCAGGCGAGCCAACGCGATTGTGCCTTCCTGCAATTCGTCGAACACGCTGAGAACCGCGCCCACCGGATCGAAGAGGCGGTGGAAGAACAGGGCTGCGGCGGTGGCGGCACCGATGCTGATCTGACCGTCTTTCACCAGCCAGAAGCCGGTGATCAGCACAGCGGACAGGCCGATGAACTCCGCGATGTTGAGCCGGCCGAAGAACCTGGTGCGTAGACGCGTGGTCAACAAGCTCAGCCGGACGGCCGTCATCGATCGAGATTCGATCTGTTCGAGATGCGGCTGGGCCAGGCGAAGCGATCCGACGGTGTCGGAGTTGCTCAGCGAGTCCAGGAGCTGTTGCGCACGTGCACCTTCTGCCTCCCGCTCCTCGCGGTAGACCGGTGCCGACCTCGAGAGGTACCAGCGCAGCGCCTGGATCTGGATGGGTGCCGCGATCACCGCGGCGACGGCGAATCTCCAATCGAGGCTACCCAATCCGATCAGCGTCAACACGATGGTCAGTGCCGCGGTGGCAAAAACCGGAAGTGCTTCGGATACGGCCCGGGTCACCAACCGCACGTCGCCGGTGATGCGGGAGACGAGATCTCCGCGCCCGGCCCGTTCGACGTCGCTCTGCGGAAGGTCGAGAACCCGGACGACAACTTCTTCGCGAAGGTCGGCGACAACGCGCTCGCCGACGCCGGCGAGTAGGTAGTTGCTCATTCCGACGAGAAGTGACGAGGCAACCGCGATGCCGACCAACGCGAGAGTCAGTGTGCCGATGCGAGAGACAGCGTCGCCGTCTGCGTCGGTCACGGCGTCGACCATGGCGCCGAGGACCAGCGGTGTGAGCAGACCGATCGCGGTCGCGGCGGTCAGGGTGACGACTGCTGCGATCGCGGAAATCAGGTGGGGTCCCATCAACCGAAGTGCCGCGCGCCGCGCCTGTTTCGGTGTTGCGGTGGGGAGTAGTTCGTTCACAGCTCGATCACCCGATCGCAGATATCGAGCAGCACTGGGCTGCTGGTCAGAAGTATTGTGGCGTGCGCCCCGCGTACCTCGGCGATCCCGCGAGCAATGCGTGCTTCGGTGACGGAGTCGACGGCAGTGGTGGGATCGTGCAGGACCAGGACGGGAGCTTCGCTCGCCAGTGCCCTCGCCAACGCGATGCGCTGACGTTGACCGCCGGACAAAGAATTCCCTTGCTCGGTGACTCGGGTTGCGAGGCCGAGCGGCAGTGCCGAGATCACTTGATCTGCCGCAGCAGCGGCGATGGCCTCGTCGTTGCGGCTGCCGATCGGTGCGAGGGCGTCGATGTTGTCGCCGACTGTGCCGATGAACAGTGCCGCGTCGTGCGGTGCTGCCAGAACGTGAGTGCGAAGTTCGTCGATGTGCAGCTCGTGAATGGCGTTGTCGCCGAGATGAATTGTTCCGCTCGAAGGCTCGATTCGACGCGCCAGTGCGTCGACCAACGCATCCGCCCAGGCGGCATTCTCGGTGACGATGCCGATGATCTCGCCGCGTTTGACGTCGAGATCGACTGGTGACGCTCCAGCCAACACGACGTCGCGCAGCGTCAGGAACTCGGAGTGATTCAGGGACACAGGTTCACCCGCGGGAGTGACAGCCTCGCCGGTCCCGAGAAGTGCTGCGACGCGGTTGGCCGAGGCGCGTGCCCGTGCCAGGCCGGCGCCGAAGTAGATGATGTCGATCAACGGACCGCGAAGGAACTGTGCCAGACCAACCACGGCAACGAATTCACCGACCGAGATGCTCCCGGACGCTGCCATCCGTCCGCCCACGTACGCGATGACGGCGAGGAAAGCGCCGGCGATCGCAACGTTGGCGGCGGAGTACATCGCTTGGTATCTCTGTGCGCGAAGGGTTGCTTCCAACGAAGTCCGGCTGGCTGCCCGATACCGCTGCGCTGCAGCATCTCCGGCGCCGATTCCGGAGAGGATTCGGAGTCCGGAGAGTAGATCTGCGGCTAGCGCGCCGGCCTTGGCGCCCTGCCACTGATCGGTTTCGGCTCGGCGTTCGAGCGGCCGACTGACCACCTGCATGAGAGCCAGCACCGGGGGAGTGCCGAGGATGACGAGCAGGCCAAGTGGCACCGAGATCACCAGTAGCGAAATCGCGGCGGTCAGCACTCCGCAGGCGGCCGCAAGTTTGGTGCTCAGCGTGTGCGTGAATCCGGCCACCGAACCCGCGTCGGATGTTGCAATCGAGTAGACCTCGCCCGGCATACGCCGCGGCGACATGCCGTGCGGATCGAGGCCTCGGCGCGCGATGTCCATCCGCAAGCGATGTGCTCCGTGCTCGGTGACGGAATCGGAGATGCGCGCCGCGAAGCGCCAACTGAGCAACAAGCCGGTGAAGAGAATTCCGAGAACGAGGATCCACTTTCCGAGTGCGGCGGCATCGTTGGTCGCCACAGCACGGTCGATGACCGCACCGATCACCACCGGCACCAACGCTTCCGCGACCTGGTGGCCGGTGAAGCCGACGGACGCGGCCGCCAGCTTGGCTCCGCGACCTTCGGAAGCGATCGCGCGTGTGATTACCTGACGCGGCGTGATCGCCGGGCTGGTTGGGGGACCGTTTGTCTCGGCCGAAAGAAGTGGTGTCGAAGGCACTGGGTCCACGCTAGGGATCGTGGGCGGTAGTCAGAAGTCACACCGGTGCCAATACTTGTCGTGAACAGGCCATACGTATTGCGTTGGCCGAATTGCGATAGTAGTTGGCCCCGTTGCAGCGGAGAAGGCATCGACTCATCGACGACACTGCAATAAATTAAGGTCTACCTTACTTAGCACGGGTTAACTATGTCCGGAAGTCGGATGGATCCTCGTGTTCGGGTCCGGTTCATGTTCCATCGATGTTGGAGATTGTTGTGAGTCTTGTGTTCGGCGAGGTACTTCACAAGGAGTACGTGACCCCGGGAATGGTTCGTATCGTGTTCGGTGGGGAGGAGCTGACCGCCTTCGAAACCACCGGTACCGGTGACGAATACCTGCGCCTCCACTTCCCGGTCCCGGCTACAGGCAAGTTCGTTCTTCCGGCGGAAGATCCGGATGCACCGCGCGGTTGGCGATACCCGGAGGGAGAGGAACCGTCCCCGTGCCAGCCGTACACCGTGCGACGGTTCGATTCCGAAACCAGCCGCATGACGATCGACTTCGTCGTTCACGAGGGTGGTATCGCCAGCGACTGGGCACAGAAGGCCGAGATCGGTGACAAGTTGGCGATCGGCGAGTCTCGTGGCCTCTACGAGCCCCCGGCCGACGCACGCTGGCAGGTGTTCGTCGCCGACGCGACTGGACTCCCCGCACTCGGGCGCTTGATCGAACAGTTGCCCGCCGGGATGTCGGCCAAGGCGATCGTCGAGGTGGTGGACGAGTCTCACAAGCAGCAGATCACCTCGGACGCCGACGTCGAGTTCATCTGGCTGGTCGGCAGTGGCAACGGTGTTGCACCGTCGAAGTTGCCGGACGCGGTTCGCGCGATGAACTTGCCCACCGAACTCGGATACGTGTGGGTTGCAGGCGAGAGCACGATGCTCCGTGACATCCGCAAGTACCTTCGCCACGAACTGAAGTTGCCGGGTGAGCAGTACAAGGTCATCGGCTACTGGACGTACAAAGCCGAGGTGTGGAACGCGAAGTACGAGGCCCTCGACGAAAGTGTCCGCGCGGCACTCGATGCGGCTTGGGAATCGGACCGCGACGAGGAAGAGATCCGCGACGAGGTCGAGAAGACTCTAGAGAGCGCCGGCTTGTGACCGTTGGATTCGACAAGAGTGCTGTCGACAGCGGTGCGGCGGACAAGAGTGCAGTCGACAAACACACCGAAGAACTGATCGACGAGTCGCTGCAAGAGAAGCAGAAGCAACCGGACGGCCTGGTATCGACCAACTCTCGTCGTATGGCGGGTCTTCTGGTGTGCCTGGTGGTGCTCGCCGCCGTGCTCCTTCTGAGTATCGCGGTGGGATCGAAGACCATTCCGTTCGGGACCGTGATCGACGCGCTGGTGAACTACGACGACTCGAACGATCACGTGATCATCCGTGACCTGCGACTACCGCGTACTCTGCTCGGTCTGATAGTCGGTATGGCACTGGGTGTGGCCGGTGGCCTCATCCAGGCGATGACACGAAATCCCTTGGCTGATCCAGGAATTCTCGGTGTCAATGCCGGCGCGGGCTTCGCGATGGTCGTTGCCGTCGCGGTCTTCGGCTTGACCAGCATCTGGTCGTACATATGGTTCGCTTTCCTCGGAGCGGTGATAGCCACGGCGATCGTCTACACGCTGGGCTCGATCGGTCGAGGTGGTGCGACGCCCATTCGGCTGACGCTTGCCGGTGTTGCCATCGGCTCCGTGCTCGGCGGCATCTCGTCCGGGATCACCTTGCTCAACCCGACCGCCTTCGACCAGATGCGCCAGTGGAATGCCGGCTCACTCAGCGGGCGTTCGTTGGAAATCGTTCTCGCCGTCGCACCGTTCATTCTCATCGGGCTCTTCCTGGCGCTCGCGTTGGCGCGCCAACTCAACGCGGTGGCCCTGGGTGACGATCTGGCACGTTCGCTCGGTGCCAACATCACTCGTACTCGCATCCTCGGTGTCATCGCGGTGACATTGCTGTGCGGCGCGGCGACAGCTGCGGCCGGGCCGATCGGATTCGTCGGTTTGATGGTTCCGCACGTCGCGAGATGGTTCGTCGGACCGGATCAGCGATGGATTCTCCCGTACACGTTGGTGTGCTCGCCGATTCTTCTTCTCTTCTCCGACGTCGTCGGCCGAATCGTGCTGCGCCCGGGTGAACTTCAGGTCGGCATCGTCACGGCCTTCATCGGCGCTCCGGTGCTGATCATGCTGGTGCGTCGAAGCAAGGTGAGCGGTCTGTGAGCATCGATTTCGGGCGCGCCACCACGGTGGTGCGCTCACCCAAAGAAGGCTGGTCCGCGCGGATCGACGTCCGCACGGTCACAGTCTGCCTCGTCCTCGTTGCGCTTGCATTGGCCATCGGTGTCATCGCGCTCGGTAGTGGTGACTACCAAGTGCCGATCGGGGACGTCCTCGGTGCACTGTTCGGCGAAGCCCCCGCGCGTATCCACATGGTCGTCGTGGAATGGCGTCTGCCCCGAGTTCTGTTGGCGCTGATGCTCGGTGCGGCGCTCGGTATGAGCGGTGCGATCTTCCAATCGCTGACCAGGAACCCGTTGGGTAGCCCGGACATCATCGGCTTCAACTCCGGTGCGTACACGGGCGCTCTGGTGGTCATCCTCCTCATCGGTGGTACTTACTACGAGATCGCAGTCGGTGCTCTGGTGGGCGGAATCGCCACCGCAGCAGTTGTTTATCTCCTTGCGTACAAGCGAGGTGTGCAGGGATTCCGGTTGATCATCGTCGGTATCGCCATCAGCGCGATGTTGGGCTCGGTCAACACCTGGATGATCCTCAAGGCGAAACTTGACGACGCCATGGCTGCCGCAGTGTGGGGTGCCGGTTCGTTGAACGGCCTCGGCTGGACTCAGGTGTGGCCGGTGGTCGTCGTGCTGGCCATCCTCGTTCCGCTGATCCTGGTGTTGGGCAGGCGGATGCAGATGCTCGAGATGGGCGACGACGCCGCCAAGGCGCTCGGCGTCCGGGCCGAACCCACGCGGCTTTCCCTGGTTGTTCTCGGCGTCGCCCTGACGGCCATGGTGACAGCAGCGGCCGGTCCCATCGGGTTCGTCTCTCTTGCGGCTCCGCAGTTGGTGAGGCGATTGACCGGTAGTGCCGGAGTGACCCTGCTGCCGTCGGCAGCAATGGGTGGCGCGTTGCTGATGGTCAGCGACTGGGTGGCGCAGCGAGCTTTCGCGCCGACACAGTTGCCGGTCGGCGTCGTCACCGTCTCCATCGGTGGCATCTATTTCGTATGGCTTCTCGCGCGAGAGGCACGTAAGCAGTGATCGGTGAAGGAACGAGGAACAGCGTGAACGAGACAAGTACGGCCGCCGTCGTGGTCGAAAGGACGAATCGGCTTCGCGCCGAGGACGTCACGATCGGTTACGACAAGCGCGTCATCTCGGAACACCTCGACGTCGAAATCCCCGACGGTGGCTTCACCGTCATCGTCGGTCCCAATGCCTGCGGCAAGTCGACGCTTCTGCGTGCGCTGTCCCGGTTGCTCAAGCCGACCACCGGCAAGGTCCTTCTCGACGGTAAGGCGATCACGTCGTACCCGGCAAAGGAAGTTGCGAGGCGACTCGGGCTTCTGCCGCAGACGTCGATCGCGCCGGATGGAATCAAAGTCGCCGATCTGGTTGCGCGAGGGCGTTATCCGCACCAGAAGCTGATCCGCCAGTGGTCCCGAGAGGACGAGGCCGCCGTCATCAAGGCGATGGAAGCAACCAAGGTCACGGATCTGTCGGCCAGGCCGGTCGACGAACTGTCCGGTGGTCAGCGCCAACGTGTCTGGGTAGCTATGGTTCTCGCGCAGCAGACTCCGTTGGTGCTACTGGACGAGCCGACGACGTTCCTCGACATCGCGCACCAGATCGAGCTGCTGGAACTCTGCCGCGATCTGAACGAGAACGACGGACACACGCTGGTGGCGGTGCTTCACGATCTCAATCACGCGTGCCGCTACGGAACTCACATCATCGCGATGAAGGACGGCGCGGTGGTCGCCGAGGGCCCGCCCGCGGAGATCATCACCGAAGAACTGGTGCAGGAGGTGTTCGGCATGGCGTGCCGCATCATCGACGATCCGGTTTCCCACACACCGCTGGTCATTCCGCTGGGACGCGAGCGTCAGCGAAACATCGAAGGAGCAAAGGTATGACACTCGTCCTGGATGCGCAGGTTACCGACACGGAGTGGGCTCAGATCGTCGACCGCATTTCGCGACGCCGATTCTTCGGTGGCGCAGCTGGTGTGGCTGCAGCATTGGCGCTGAGCGCCTGCGGAAGCTCCGATGGCGAATCCGACTCTGCCAGTGACACTCTCCCGTACACGTGGGCCGAGTTCAGCGGCGACGTTCCGCGCGACCCGAAGCGTGTGGTGGTGCTCGACGGCCGCGTCGACCTCGAATTCGCGATGATGATGGACTACCCGATCGTCGGTTCGGGCAACTTCTGGTTCCCCGACGCCAAGGCAGGATTCCAGTTTCCCGGCCGCACCATCGAGGACGCGAGCTTCGTCAACGTCGCCGGCGACTTCTCCACCAACTTCGAGGCTCTGCTCGCTCTCGAGCCCGATCTGATCGTCATCACTGCGATCGGATACACCAGTGACTGGTACGGCACCGAGCGCTTGTCTTCCATCGCGCCGCTGTTGGTCGTCGGCGACGACGTCGAACCGATTGCCGGGCACCCGGTCGACTGGCGAGGTGCTCTGATGGCGCAGGCGAGCCAGCTCGACCGGGTGACGATCGCCGAGGCTTCCATTGCGGAGTACGACGACAAGCTCGCGAGACTGCGACCGATGTTGCAGGAGAAGCTGGGCGGAAAGAAGATCGTGTTCGGCGTTCAGACGCCGACGGGCTTCCTTGTGCATCAGCGGAATCTGCGAATCAGTGTTGCACTCGATGCCGGCCTGGACGTGCTTTTCCGTGACGACGACAATGCAGAGAACTCGTTCGAGTTGTCGTTCGAGCAACTCGACACCTTGGCTCCGGCGGATGTGATCATCGCCCAAGCACGCGATCAGGAAGCGCTCGACGCGATCAAGTCGCAGCCGACGTGGCAGCGGTTGCCTGCAGTTCAAGCGGGCAACGTGTTGACCAGCGACGCGCGATACAACCAAGGATTTGCGCTCACCGCGGCCATCTTCCTCGACGTTCTCGAGGAAGCGGCCGGGCGAATCACTGCTGGGCAGTAAATTCAGGCGACGTTGCGGGCCTGGTCGAGTAGTTGTGCAACCTGCTCGAACCAGGCGCCGTAATTGGCGTAGGTGTTGGGACGCTTGTCGTCGAAGTCGATCACCTGGTTCGCGGTCACCGCGGGCAGCTTGACGAACACGGGTGATGCCGCGAATGCCTCTGCCGACTTCGCGAACTGGAACACGATGTCCGCCGGATAGTCCGGTACCTGTTCCCAGCTGAGATCGGCCCAGCCCTTGTCGCCTCCCGGACCGGTGAACTTCACGCCCAGTTCCTTCAGGTAACCGAACTGAGCGAGCGCCGTTGTGCCTGCGTACAACTCGGAGCTGTCATCGTTCAGGGCGAGGACTTCGATGTCGTCGACCTTGGCCGCAGCAGTTCGGATGCGCTCTGCACCGGATTCGAATGCTTCCTTGCCCTCGCGTGCTGCGGCTGTGTCGGTGTTCCCGCCGAGTGCTTCGGCGAGTGAGGCGTACTCGTTCAACACGTCCGGTGTCGAGGCTCCGGAGAACTTGACGCCGACAAACGGTGCAACATTGTTGACGGTCTTGCCCATCGGCTCGTCCCACCAAGTCCATCGTGTCGGGTCGTCGCTGTTGCCGTACCCGATGACCAGGTCTGGGTCCAGCGCCGCAAGAGCTTCCGCGCTGAGTTCACCTTCACGGCCGACGACGGTCATCGTCGACTCGTCAGCGCGATCGGTGACGTCTGGATTGCCGACGCCGTAACCGAAGATGCCGACCGGCCGAATGCCGTAGTCCCACAGAGCCGCAGCGGAGTACGCGTCGACGACGATCCGCTCCGGGGCGTGGTCGAGGGTGATCGTGTTTCCGTATCCCGTTGTGTAACTCCAGGACTGGTCGGCAGACCTGGTCTCGGTAGAGGGCGCTGCGTCGCTACTTCCGCAACCGGCGAGTAGGAGTGTGGCGACGACGGGCAGTGCGGCAGAGCCGGCGAGCCGGCGATTGATTTTCATGAGAACCTTCCGAACATGGCGAACTAAGCTAGGTAAGCCTAACCTGACATGTCATTCGGGTGTTCTCGGGGTCAGTTGCCCTGCCACATCTGAAGCCATTCGCTCCAGGACGGGGGAGTGATCGTTGGTCGAGGTGTTCCGCCACGAAGTCCGTCGAGCATGAAGTCGAGATAGCGCGTGTGTATTTCGGTGGCTCGATCACCCTCGATCGGCAGAGTGGGCCGCAGATGCACTGTCATGAGCATGACGTCTGCAGCCGTGAAGTCGGGCGGGACTTCGCGAGCGTCGATGCAGACGTCGACCATCGATTGCAGTGCGGCCTCCAATTCTTCGGCGGCACGAGTGACTTCGGCGTGTTCAGGTAACTTGCCGCCGAGGACCGGAATGAGCGGTCCCACTGATTCGGTGAGATATCGCGAGAAGAACGTCTTCAATACGGCTTCATCGGTTTTCGCGGTGCTCATGCACTCTCGGGCGAGGGTGGCGAGGTGGTCGATCGCCCAGACGCGCAGGGATTGCGCCAGTTCCTCCTTGCCTCGGTATCGGCGATAGATGCTGCCTACTCCCACTCCGGCCCGGGTGGCAATTGCCGATACCGGTGCATTCCAACCCTGTTCGGCAAAAATCTCGCGCGCTGCTCGCAGTACGGTGACGTCGTTGTCTGCGGCTTCTCGGGCGCGTCCGGGGAGGCTCGCATTCTCTTTCGCCATTCCCACAGGCTAGCAATGCATGGTTTACTCAATCGGAACGGAGTGTTCCGTTCCGATTCGATTCATGATTGGAGGAAGGTGTCGATGACAACCTTGGCGGAGGCGCCCACGCGATCCGGGAGCCGGGTGATCGCCGCGCTTGCGGGGGCGGTACTCGTCTACTCGCTCATGCAGACCATGCTGGTACCGGCGTTGCCGGTGTTGGGTGAGCATTTCGACACGTCCGTGGCGGTGACCGGCTGGATCCTGACGGCGTACCTGTTGGCGGCCGCGGTGATGGCTCCGATAGTCGGCGCGATGGGTGACCGATTCGGCGACAAGCGAGTCCTGGTGATCGTCCTGATCATCTTCGCTCTCGCGACATTTGCCGCGGCGGCCACCCCGAATATCGGGGTGCTGCTTGTCGTTCGAGCTGTCCAGGGAGTGAGTATGGCGAGCTTCCCGCTCGCGATGGCAGTACTGCGGAGAACGGTAGTAGGTCCCGAGTTGTCTTCAGGGATAGGTTGGCTCGCTGGGACTTTGGGAATCGGCGCCGGAAGTGCACTGGTGATCGGCGGTGTCATCCTCGAGTATCTCAGTTGGCAGTGGTTGTTCGTGATCACCGGGATCTTGATCGTGCTCGCATTGGTCGCAGTGGTGGCCGTGGTTCCGGGCTCGCATCGCCGCCCGGGTATGCCGACGGACTGGGCCGGTGCAGGCGCTCTGGCGTTCGGATTGGTGAGCCTGCTCTTGGCGATCACGAAAGCCTCCGACTGGGGAGTTTTGTCGCTCGGATTCTGGGGTCTGGTGGTAGTCGCGTTCGTTTCGTTCGCGACACTGATTGCCGTCGATTCCCGCCACGACGCGCCGATCGTCGACATGCGAGTCTTTCGGGACAAACCGATGATGATCACCAGCGCACTCACTCTGGTGTTCGGATTCGTGCCGTATATCTTCTACCTCTGCCTGCCGCGGATCCTCCAGGCGCCGGACACGTCCACGTACGGAAGCGGATTCACTGTCGTGCAGACCGGCTTGGCCCTCTTGCCCGCCGCTGTCCTCGTCTTTCTCGGCGGCCGCTTGACGCCGGCTCTAGCGCGGCGATTCGGGCCGCGAGTACCTGCCGTCATAGCCCTGGCCCTCATGGCGGCGGGCGCAATCGGACTCGCGATCTGGCCGAGTTCGGTGGTTGCGATCGTAGCGTTCTTTTCCCTCGTCGGATTGGGGAACGGCGTGGGGTTCGCGGTCTGTGCTCTGTTGGTTGCCTCGATCGTCCCGCCATCGGAAATGGCAGCAGCCAGTGGAGTCAACAGTGTGATCAGAACCGTCGGTTCGGCGGTGGGCGCCCCGGTGACCACAGCGGTCCTGGCGATCGGCATTTCCGGCGACTCGTTCGCGCTGGCGTTCGTGATGGGTGCCGTCATCAGTGTTGTCGCCTGTCTGCCGGCGATTGCACTTCCAGCGACGAGGACTGCACAAAAGTCATGACTTATTGTAGGCTCCCCTAATCGAGACAGCGTGTAACTAAAGCGGGGAGAGAAGGATGTGGCAGCAGTGGGGCCTGCGAGCAACGGCACTCGCAGCGACAGCAACGGCGCTTGTCGGTTGCTCCGTGGGCGGCGATGACGCAGACGCATCGGAAACAGGCGAGTCGTCGGCCGTACCTGCACCTCAGAATCTGCTCGCACTGGACGAGTTCGCAGCGCTCAACGCACTCACGCTCGGGGTCAAGCCCGATACGGTCTTCGCCACGCTGCAGTCGCAGGCGGCGAAGGAGATCTTGCAGAGTGAGGGGATCGAGGTCGTCGACAAACCGACGTTCTTCCAATCACCAGATGTGGAGCAGATCGCGGCCGTTCATCCTGACCGAATCCTGCTCAGTGATGTCGGCTCGTTGACGTCGATCACCGCGCAGGCCAACGAGATTGCCCCGACGACGGTGCTCGCCTATGCGGCGCCGTGGCGCGAAGTTCTGAATACCGCGGCGACTGCACTGGGTCGAGAGTCCGAAGCTCGCGAAATCGTGTCGAGGCTCGAGACCAAATTTGCCGAAGTATCCGGAACGGTCGAGGCGCAACCGCAGACGCTGTCAGTGCTGGTGGGATTCTCCGGCGGCATGTACACCGTCATCCCGGAGTCGCCGATGTCCTCGATCATCGAGGAAGCCGGTTTCGGGCGCCCGCAAGCCGAACTCGACGCGAAGATCGGCCCCAACACAGGTGTTGCCACGTCTTCGGTGTCAGACGAGGAGGTCGGACAGCACGCGGCGGACGCGATGGTCGTGACCTCGGGCAACATCTACGACGGCGCTCTAGTTCACGCAAATCCACTGTTCAACGAGATCTCCGCAGTGAAGGCCGGACGCACGGCGGACGTGAGCGGTGAACTTTGGTTCGGCAGTTATCCTTTCGCGGTCTACTGGATCCTCGAAGACCTCGAGGCTCTTGCCGATCGCACTCTCACCGGCGCGGAACTCCAAGGCCGCATCGCATCCGACGCCGACGCAGTAACCCGATGGAAGGCGTTCTCGAAATGACGACGACACAGGCTACGAAAGCAGACATTTCATCTGAAGAGGCCGACGCATCACAAGGAGCGACGGCCGAAGCCTCGCAAGCCAAAGCTGAAGCGGCGGCGCACAAGAGCGCGCTTCGCGAACTCCTTGCGCCAGTTCGTACACGGACCACCATCGCGATGGTGATGCAGGTGATCGCCGCGGTCGCGGCCATCGTGCCGTACGTGGCCATCGCCGAGTTGGGTAAGACGCTGATCGTGGGCGGCGACATCGACTCGTCTCGCGTCTGGACGATCGTGTGGGTGGTCGTCTTCGGTCTGGGTATGCGCGCGTTCTTCGGAGGCGGTGCATTGATCGTGACGCACTTCGCCGATGTCAATCTTCAAGCTGTGCTTCGGCGTCGAATCGCAGCGACACTCGGTCGACTTCCACTGGGCTGGTTCACCTCCCACTCGTCCGGAACCGTGCGAAAAGCCGCGCAGAACGACATCTCCGATCTCCACTACCTGGTTGCGCACAGCGCCGTCGAGACCACCGGCGCCATTGCGGTGCCGCTCGTCGGGCTCGGCTACGTGATCTCGATCGACTGGCGTCTGGGACTGGTCGCGATTGCCACCCTCCCGATCTACATGATCGCCTACGCGATCATGACCAAGGACATGGCCGTCAAGTTGAGCCGGATGAATGAGGGCATCGCGGCCATCAGCAACACCATCGTCGAGTTCGTCACCGGCATCGCAGTGGTCAAGACCTTCGGTCAGGACAAGCAGTCACATTCTCGATACCGCGACGCTGCCAAGGCGTTTGCCGTCTCGTACGAGGGCTGGGTTCGCCCGATGCTCCGGACCGAGGCGCTGGCCTCGATTGCGTTGAGCGCACCGGTTGTGCTGGTGGTCAACCTTGGCCTCGGCTCGTGGTTCGTTCACTCCGGATGGGTGTCACCCATCGATGTGCTGACCAGTTCTCTTGTCGCGATGGTGATTCCGGTGTCGGTGACGACCATCGGTTTCGGTATGCAGGCACGCCGTGAGGCAGCCGCCGCTGCGGCGCGACTGATCGCGCTGTTCGCAACCGACGCTCTGCCGGAAACCGATCATCCGAAAAAGCCTGTGGGGAACGAAGTTCGATTCTCCGGAGTTTCCTTTGCATACGACGACGGCGCCGACGTTCTGACCGGCATCGATCTGACGCTGCCGGAGGGCACGGTGACGGCGTTGGTCGGACCTTCGGGTTCGGGTAAGTCGACGCTGGCAACGCTGGTTCCGAGGTTCCACGACGTGCGTGCCGGATCCGTGGCCATCGGTGGTGTCGACGTCAGGGAAGTCGCTACCGACGAGCTGTACCGCCACGTCGGATTTGTTCTGCAGGACGTGCAGCTGGTCGAAGCGACCGTGCTCGACAACATTCGGCTTGCCCGACCGCAGGCGACTTCGGCCGAGGTGAAGGCCGCTGCCGCAGCCGCGCAGATCGACACCCGAATCGAAGCGCTCCCGAGGGGGTACGACTCGGTGGTCGGGGTCGACGCCAGATTCTCGGGTGGTGAAGCCCAAAGAGTCTCCATCGCGCGTGCGATTCTCGCGGACACTCCTGTTCTCGTGCTCGACGAGGCAACCGCGTTCGCCGACCCGGAGTCCGAAGCCGATATCCAAGAAGCGCTGTCGCGTTTGACGGTGGGGCGCACCGTGCTGGTGATCGCGCACCGGTTGGCTTCGATCGTGAGTGCCGATCAGATCGTGGTCCTCGACGCCGGACGGATCGTGGAGAAGGGCACGCACGATCAGCTTGTGGCGAGTGGTTCAACCTATGCCCGGATGTGGGCGAGTCACAGTCGGGCCGACTCGATTGAGCACAGTCGGGCCGACAGCATCGCAGGTACGTCTGACGCAGCAGGAAAGGCCAACTCATGATTCGCGACCTCTTCCGGATACTCGGCCCGCAGAATCAGGGCCGTTATCGCGAGTTCCTGGTGTGGGCAGTGTTGTACGGCGTGATGCAGGGTTTGGCAGTGGCGCTTCTGGTCCCTGCGGTGCAGGCACTGTTCGATCAGAACTGGGGCAGTTTCGTTCGGTGGCTCGCCGCCATGGCCGTATGCGCTGTGATCAGTTCGATTGCGCACTACCTGCAGGCGATGAAGGGCTTCGAGTCGGCCCTCACTCTGCTGCGGACGATGCATCTGCGCCTGGGAGATCATCTCGTCACTCTGCCGCTCGGCTGGTTCGGCGCCGGCCGACTCGGGCAGGTATCGCAGGTTGCCAGCAAGGGCACCATCTCGGTGATGGGGGCGGCTGCGCACCTGATGACACCGATCATCTCCGGAATTGCCAGCCCGGCAACCATTGTCGTGTGCATGTTGTTCTTCGACTGGCGGCTCGGGTTGGCGCTGGTGGTCAGCGTTCCGATTCTGTTCGCGGCAGCCAGATTTGCCTCGACGATGACTGCCAAGGCCGACGATCGGGCACATGCCGCAGCCGTCGAATCGAACAATCGAGTGCTCGAATACGCGCGTTGCCAACCGGTCCTGCGTGCTTTCGGACGCACCCACGGGGTGTACGAACCGCTCGACGACGCGATCGAAGCGCAACACACTGCGGGTCGTTCACAACTGTGGTTCGTGGTGATCGGGTCCGTGGTCAACGGGATCGCCCTGCAATTCGTGTTCTCTGCCGTGATCATCTTGGGCGCGTTCCTCGCGCTCGGCGGCGACATCGATCCGGTCACGTTGATCGCGCTACTCGGACTGACCGCACGGTTCATCCAGCCGCTGGGTGAGATCGGCGAGTTCGGCGGTGCAATCAGAATGGCACGCAATGAAATCCGGCGAATGTCCGAGATCCTCGAAGTTGAACCAATGGTCGAACCCGATACCAGCGGGACGGCGACGGGGGAGACGGCAGTGCAGTTCGACGCCGTCGACTTCGGATACGCGGACGGTGGGCAGGTTCTGCGAAACATCTCCTTCGACGTGCCACGGAAGTCGTTGACGGCGTTGGTCGGTCCGTCAGGGTCCGGCAAAACCACCGTCACCCGGTTGATCTCGCGCTTCTACGACGTCGACTCCGGTGTGGTGCGTGTCGGCGGCGTCGACGTGCGGGACCTCACGAGTGCCGACCTGATGTCGCAGCTGTCTCTGGTCTTCCAGGACGTGTACCTCTTCGACGACACGTTGATCGCGAACATCCGCCTCGGCCGCCCCGAAGCCACGGACGAAGAAGTCTTCGACGTGGCTCGGATCGCGGGCGTCGCGGAAATCGTCGAGCGGCTTCCTCGGGGTTGGGACACCCGTGTCGGTGAGGGCGGGACGGCACTGTCCGGTGGAGAGCGGCAGCGGGTCTCCATTGCACGCGCACTCCTCAAACGCGCACCTGTCGTTCTGCTCGACGAGGCGACTGCCGCGCTCGATCCCGAGAACGAGGCACACGTTCAACGTGCGATGCAAGAACTCGCCAGGGAAAGCACACTGCTCGTGATCGCTCACAAACTGTCGACCGTCGTGGCCGCAGATCAGATCATCGTGCTCGGTGACGACGGTTCGATCGTCGAAGTGGGCACCCACGAAGTCCTGCTCGCAGCCGGTGGGAACTACGCCGCGTTCTGGAATCAGCGCCACCGTGCGTCGGGATGGCGGTTGGTGGCAAGCTGAGCAGAATGCAGACCGGAAAGAAGACGGGGCGGCCGCCGACGTTGTCGACAGTGGACATCGTCGAGGCCGCCCTCGCCGGTGATCTGAGTGAACTGACCATGCCGAGCGTGGCAAAGCGGCTGGGCGTCAGTCATTCTGCACTTTATCGCTACTTCGCAGACCGCGAAGCGCTGCTGCGTGCCTGCTCGGATCATGTTGTGCGTCAGACTGTATGGCCCGATACGAATCGTCCGTGGCGCGAATTCCTGAAGGATTTCTGCGACGTTCTGTGGTCCTCGTTCGAGCGCTATCCAGGTCTGGCCCAGGTCGGTCTCGCAGTTCCGGGCACGCCGCCGGCGATAATCGAGATCGTGGAGAAACTGGTCGGTTCGTTGACTGCGCAAGGCTTCACACCCCACGATGCGATATTGGCGGTGGACTTCATCTCCGAGGTGACGATGACGCAGTTCGCAATGATGGCGGCGATGGACAAGACCGTCAGCTCCGCCGATTCACGTTCCGCGCGACAGGCGTATCAGGAAAGTTGGAATGCATCGGAGTCGTTGATCGAGGGAATCGGCGACGAATCGACGTGGCACGGGCGAGGTTGGTTGGACGAGAAGATCACGATCATGCTCGACGGCCTGGAAAAGCGTGTTATCGGCTGACATTTCTACTAGCTTTGAGAGTAATGCCCGTTTCGGCGTGATACAGGCTAATGTGCACACATAGGACGGGTGGTTGCTGCACCGGGAGGCGGGGATCATGGATCTCGAAGCGATTGTTCTCATCCAAAGACTCAAGTACCGATACGCACGCGCCTTGGACACCAAATCGTGGGTCGAATTCGCCGACACTCTGACCGTCGACGCCACCGCGATCTACGGAGAACAACTCAGTTTCGATTCCCGAGATTCGTTCGTCTCCTTCCTCGAGAACACTCTCGGATCACACATCATCACCGAACATCAGTGCGGGCAACCCGAGATCGACGTCGACGGAGACACCGCAACCGGGATCTGGTGCCTCGCGGACACAGTGGTAATCCCCGAAGACGGCATGCTGCTTCGCGGATCGGCCTTCTATCACGACAGATACACCCGCTGCAGCGACGGTGAATGGCGAATCTCCCACACGAGCTACGAGCGGACCTGGGAATCGGTGGTGGCGCTCGCCGACATGCCGAGTTTCCGATTGACGTCCAACAAGTGGGCGCTGCTGCAGCAACCGTCGTTCGGCGACTCGGTCGTTCGCAACGTCTCCTGAGGTCGCCCGCGATTAGAGTCGGCTCATGGTTGATGCAGATTTTTCGCTGCCTGACGTACGGACGTGGATTCGCGGTATCCCCGCGCTGACCGGAACTCCGCCGCCCGCGCCCGAGTGTTTTCCGGAAAAGCCGGGGGAGTTGTTCCTCGACTGGCTCCGTGCGGCCGTGGCCTTCGGCGTCGTCGAGCCACACGTGTGTGCGCTCTCGACCGTGGACGGCGACGGTATGCCTGATTCTCGCTTCCTCATCCTCAAGGACGTGACCGAGGGTGGGTTCTGGTTCTCTGGTTCAGCTGCTTCGCCGAAAGGTGTTGAGCTGAAAGAAAATCCGCGAGCATCGCTCGCCTTCTACTGGCGCGAAACAGGCCAACAGGTCCGGATTCGCGGAACGGTTCGCGAGGGCGACGACGCACTTCGACGCCGAGACTTCGTCGAACGCTCCGTCACCGCGCGAGCGGTGGCGACGGCAAGTAAGCAGAGCGAGGTGCTCGAAGACTTAGGGGCGTACGACGCGTCGGTGGCCGCTGCGGAAGCAAGAATCAGCGACGACCCAGGGTTCGTGTCGAAGGACTGGCGTGCGTGGTGCCTCGAGCCGGAGTCTGTCGAGTTCTGGCAGGCAGACTCCGGGCGTCGGCATCAGCGGTGGTTGTACCGGCGCGGCTCGGACCGAGCATGGACACGAGCAGTGCTGTGGCCCTAAGGGGCAGCTGGGCCCAGATCAGCTCGCGCTGATCTCCGGCGATACGAGGTTGACGACGATCGACTGTCCGCCCAGCTTGGCGTGGATTTCGGGATGTTCGAACCCCGAGGACAACAGGTAGCTGCCGAGCATCGTGAGCAACTCGTCCAGATCCGTCGTGGGATCGGAGGAATGTGCGCTCGAGGGTGAGGCCTGATTTGCGATGAGTTCGGTGTGGGTGAGTCGACCGGCCACTCGAACGGCGGCTACGCCCATCGCGTCGCGACGTACGACGGTACGACTCCGAGTTTCGAGCGTCCTCGATGATTCGCGTGTTGAAGCTGGCACTGAAAGGTCCTCTCCGCTGCTGTGTGCGGCCGTGGTTCGGGCAGGAAGCGGAAACGTGAATGCATCGGATTGCTTGGGTGCGGTCGACAGAAAATCCGCTGTGGCGGTGGCACTGCTGGAACCGTTACCCGTGGAAAGGTTGCTCCCAGAACCATTGCTTGCAGAACCATTGCTTGCAGAACCATTACTTGCGGAACTATTGGCTCTCGATCCGTTGCCGGCACCGTTGGGGCCCGCTATTCCGTGAGAATTCTTGTCTTCCATTGTTTCGCTCCTGATGCCCGTAAACAGACCGCCGGTTTGCTTAATCGACGCAAACATACCAGGAGTTGGTTTACGGTCACACCCCTTGTGGAGTTCGGCGTTGAATGCGCAGCCACATTGCGAAGCCCCACAGGACGAAGAATGCATAGACCAGATAGAGGATCGCCGAAGGGTAATAGCCGGCTCGGAAAAGAAGGGGAACACCAACGGCGTCGACGCCGATCCAGATGAGCCAGAATTCGGTCCAGCCGCGCGCCATGCCGTATGTCGCGAGGATGGAGCCGGTGAAGATCCAGGCCTCCGCCCACGCTCCGTACGAGCCGAGGAGGTCGAAGATCCAGGCGAAAGCGATTGTGCCGCTGGTCATGACGGCGATCATGGCGACGCGCTCGCGAGTTGTCGCCCAATGGGGCAGGACTGCGCGACCGGAGTCGCGTGCCCCGCGTCGCCACTGAGTCCACCCGTAGACGCTGACGGTGATGAACAACAACTGACGGCCGGCCTGGCCGTAGAGATTGAGCTCTTGCGGCGTGTGGAAAAGTGCGCCCATGAACACCGTGAACAACAAGGCATTTCCGGCTATACCGACGGGCCACGCCCATACCGAGCGTCGCGCGCCCGCGATCGCGGAGCCGATGCCGAACGCGTTTCCGATGATCTCTCGCCAGAGAATCGTGGCGCTGCCGATGTGCAGTTCGGCGTCGAACAGCGCCTCGATCAGGCTCATCAGTCCGCAGCAGCGACGAGGGGTTCGAGCGTCAGATCCGGGAGTTCCTTCTGGATGTACTGCAGGCGCCACTTGTCACTGACCAGGGCGAGCAGAACACCGTCGGATCGGGTGAAGACCTCCACACCGCGCTGACGGTTCAGTTCGACCTCGGACGCGGCGTCGGTACGGCGAGCCAATGCGTAGCCGAGCGGTTCCATCTTGGCCTCGACGTTGAACTCGGCCTTCATGCGCGCTGCGACGACCTCGAACTGCATCGGGCCGACAGCCGCCATGACGGGGGAGGCGTCGCCGCGGATGTCGTTGCGGAGAATCTGGACGACGCCCTCGGAATCGAGTTGGTCGACAGCACGGCGGAACTGCTTGTACTTGCCGGCGCTTTCGGCGCGCAGGATCGAGAAGTGTTCCGGCGCGAACGACGGAATCGGCGGGAACTCCACCTTCTTCTCGGTGTACAGCGTGTGGCCGGGTGCGAGTGCGGTGGCGTTGACGAGGCCGACGACGTCGCCGGGGAACGCGGATTCGACGGTGGAACGTTCACGTCCGAATACCGTCTGGGCGTACTTGGTCGTGAAGGGCTTGCCGGTTTGGGCGTGTGTGACAACCATGCCGCGCTCGAACACGCCGGAGACGATGCGCATGAACGCCAGACGGTCGCGGTGCGCGGTGTCCATACCGGCCTGCACCTTGAAGACGACCGCACTGAACGGATCGGTGACCTCGCGCGGCTTGCCGCTGAGGTCTTCGCGCCCACGCGGCGGCGGCGCCAATTCGACGAGGGTGTCGAGGATCTGGCGGACGCCGAAGTTGAGCATCGCGGACGCGAAGATCACCGGGGAAGTCTGACCGGCGAGGAACATCTCCTGATCGTGGTCCTGGCCGGTAGCGGAGAGCAGTTCACTCTCCTCGGCCGCGGTCTCCCACTCGGAGCCTTCCTTGGCGAACGCCGCGTCGGCGTCCATGACCTCTTCGGGGGCGATCTTCGCGCCGCCTGCGGTACGGGTGAAGCGGACGTACTCGCGAGCCTCACCGTCTTCACCGCGCCGCAGCAGTCCGCGGAAGTCGCCGGCGATGCCGACCGGCCAGTACAGGGGGGTGGGTGTGAGGCCGATCCGTTCGCTGATCTCGTCGAGCAGTTCGAGAGGAGTCTGACCGGGACGGTCCCACTTGTTGATGACGGTGATGACCGGAATGCCGCGGTGACGACACACCTGAAACAGCTTGAGCGTCTGCGGTTCGAGGCCCTTGGCAGCGTCGATGAGCATGACCGCCGCGTCGACGGCGGTCAGGACGCGGTACGTGTCCTCGGAGAAGTCGGAGTGACCGGGGGTGTCGACGAGGTTGATGACGTTGATCTGCTCGTCCGGGGTCTCGGACGAGTGGTAGTTGAACTGCAGTGCGGTGGAACTGACGGAAATGCCGCGGGCCTTCTCCATCTCCATCCAGTCCGAGACCGTCGACTTGCGGCCTGCCTTGCCGTGGACGGCTCCTGCCTCCGAGATCTTCTTCGCGTGCAGTGCCAGCGCTTCGGTCAGCGTCGACTTTCCGGCGTCGGGATGCGAGATGACGGCGAAGGTGCGGCGACGCTCTGCCTCGGCGGACAGGCCCTTGGTCGTCGTCGTGACCGCGACCGACCCGCTCTCGGTTGAATCGGGGCCTTCGGTGTCGGACTGGACAGTCGAGTCGGAAGGGACGGTCGAGTCGGACGGGGTAGTCAACGAAGAACCTCTCGAAGTGGGCGTCGGTGCCGGCGACGTGCCGGTGCGCGGACAGGTGGAGAGTGCGGCAGCACAACAGAGAAAGGATACTCGCAGACCACGATGCAATAGCCACTGCGGCGTAACACTCGGCGAACGATCGCTGATTATCCATGTATGTGTGTGTTCGAACACACAGCCATTTGTGTCCTGCGAAGAGTTGCACTGATCGAAGAGTGACACTGACCGAGGAGTTGCGTTGAGCAAGTTCACCGAAGAGATGTATGCGACCGCCGCAGTCACCGACCGCGGCCTGGTGACGGGAGAGCCGGACAACGCTTTCCGTCAGACCTGGGGCGACATCCACCAGGAGGCTCGGCGCATGGCCGGCGGCCTGGCCGAGGTCGGTATCGATCGCGGCGTCGCGATCGGCATTCTCGCCGGACAGCCCGTCGACATCGCACCTGCCTGCCAGGCGACGTGGATGCGCGGTGCGTCGGTGACGATGCTGCATCAGCCGACCCCCCGAACGGATCTGGGCGTCTGGGCTCAGGACACCGAGACTGTGATCGACATGATCTCCGCGAAAGCCGTCATTCTGGGTGCGCCCTTCGACGCGGCCAAGCCGCTCCTCGAAGAGCGTGGCATCACCGTCGTGACGGTGGACGAGCTTCGCAGCGGAACGTCGATCGATCCCGTGGAGACGGCCGAATCGGATATCGCACTCCAGCAGTTGACGTCCGGTTCCACCGGTTCGCCCAAGGCCGTGCAGATCACGCACGAGAACTTCTACACAAATGCCTACGCCATGATCAACCGCATCAAGTTCTCCATCGAAGACGACGTGATGGTGAGCTGGCTTCCGCTCTTCCACGACATGGGCATGGTCGGTTTTCTCACGGTTCCGATGCAGGTGGGCGCAGAGGTCATCAGCATCACGCCGATGGATTTCCTGCGCACCCCGGTGCTGTGGGCCGAACTGATGGGCAAGTACGGCGGAACCGTCACCGCCGCACCGAACTTCGCGTACTCGCTCTTGGCTCGCCGACTCGCACAGGCGGAAGACGGGGCAGTCGACCTGTCCAGCGTCCGATACATGTGGAACGGCGCCGAGCCGGTGGATCCCGACACGATGGATGCACTCGCCGAGGCAGGTGCGCGTTTCGGTTTGAACCCGACTGCGCTGGCGCCCGTGTACGGAATGGCGGAAACCACGCTCGCCGTGTCGATTCCGGATCCCGATCAAGGTCAGGTCCTCGACTACGTCGATCCAGACTTTCTCGAATCGATGTCTCGAGCGGTGCCGTCCAATCGCCCCAACGCTCGTGCCCTCGCCACACTCGGCAAGATGGTGCCTGACCTCGAGGGACGCATCGTCGACCGTGACGGTCAGGTGCTTCCGGCCCGCGGTGTCGGAATCATCGAGGTTCGCGGCAAGGCAGTCACCCCCGGGTACGTCACGGTCGACGGACACAAGCCGGCCCAGGACGCCGACGGTTGGCTCGACACCGGTGACGTCGGGTACTTCACCGAGGAAGGACTGGTCGTGGTGTGCGGGCGAGTCAAGGACGTCATCATCATGGGCGGCCGGAACGTGTACCCCACAGACATCGAACGGGCGGCCGGAACCGTTGCCGGTGTGCGTCCCGGAAACGCCGTCGCGATTCGTCTCGACGCCGGCCAGAAGCGTGAGAGCTTTGCAGTCGCCGTCGAGACCAACGCGTTCGAAGATCCGGAAGAGGTCAAGCGTATCGAACGCGAAGTGGTCCACGCCGTGGTTGCCGACGTCGGTGTCCGACCTCGCGCCGTTGCGGTCCTGGGTCCCGGCAGTATCCCGAAGACGTCGTCGGGGAAGCTCCGCCGCGCGAATTCGGCTGCACTGCTGGGTAACTGACCGTCAGTGCAGGCGGTTCTGTGCGGCTTCCAACCCGAGTTCGAGCAGTAGCTCCACTGCATCCGCAGCCTCTTCGCATACGAGATCGAGTTCTTTTCGCTCCGTGGACGAGAACGGCTTGAGAACGTAGTCCGCCGGGTCCATGCGGCCCGGCGGACGACCGATCCCGACGCGCGTGCGCAGGTAGTCCTTGGTGGTCAACGAACTCGAAATGGACCGCAGGCCGTTGTGGCCGCCTTCGCCGCCGCCGAGTTTGAGTCTGATCGTCCCGAAATCGAGATCCAGTTCGTCGTGGACGACGATGATGTTCGCGGCGTCGACCGAGAAGAACCGCGCGAGACCGGCGACAGCGCCACCCGAGAGATTCATGTACGAGCGTGGTTTTCCGAGAATCACGCGCCGGCCGGCGAGGCGACCTTCGACGATTTCGGCACCACTCTTCTTGTGTACGTTGAACTTTCCGCCCATGCGCCCGGCAAGGGTGCCGGTGACCATGAAGCCGACGTTGTGCCGGGTCTTCTCGTACTGGGGGCCGGGATTACCCAGGCCGATGACGAGGGCGGTATCTGTGCTCAACGGACGCTACTTTCTGGCTTGATTTTTCCTGCTACGCACGAACGGCGCGTCACTCCGAATCGGAATGACGCGCCGCGCGCAGTGAGTTCTGTTGGAACCGAGAGGATCAGGCCTCTTCTGCAGCCTCGTCGGCGGCGGGAGCTTCTGCGCCCTCTTCGAGGTCTGCCTCGGTGGGTGCAGCAACGACGTTGACGATCAGGGTGTCGGCGTCAGCCTGCAGGGTCGAGCCCTTGGGCAGTTCGAGCTGGCTGGCCAGGATCTGGGTGCCGATCTCGAGACCCTCGACCGAAACCTCGATCTGCTCGGGGATGTGAAGCGCGTCGGCCTCGATGGAGATCGTGGATGCGTCCTGCGCGACCATCGTGCCTGCAGCAGCATCTCCGACGACGATGACGTTCACGTCGATCGTGACCTTCTCGCCCTTCTTGATGACGAGGAGGTCGGCGTGCTCGATGTAGTTGCGGATGGGGTGCACGACGACCGACTTGGTCAGTGCAACCTGCTCCGTGCCCTCGATGTCGAGGGTGAGGATGGCGTTGGTGCCGTGTGCACGGAGGATGGCGGCGAAGTCGCGAGCCGGCACATTGAGGTGGCGGGGATCTTCACCGTGGCCGTACAGAACCGTGGGGACCTGGCCGTCACGACGTGCGCGGCGAGCTGCGCCCTTGCCGAATTCGGTGCGGACGACGGCGACGAGGTTGTTTTCTTCAGACATGATGAAACGGCTCCTACAACTCACGGGGTTCGTGCTCGGTTTACTGACGTGTGGTTTTGCCTGCGGCAAGGCGGACAGGCGCGCACACGGCCAGGAGCGAAACGCTCGAGCTGAGCCGTAGCCGCGTCGATCACGGTAAACCTGCAACGTGTGGAACTGCTGCGATTCACCCTCGCCGAGACAACTTTGGATACGTTACCGGAGTTTGCTCCCGGCCGCTAATCGCAGGTGGTGGGGACCTGGCCGTGTGGACGTGGTTCGCGTCACATCGAAAGCGGTAGCCTGACGGAGTGACCACCGTGGGGAACGCTCCCGAAGGCAGTCGGCTCGGTGCCGTCGTGCCGGGTACCGACCTGTCGCAGCATGCTCGCCTACTCAGTCGGGTGCACGACGCAGTTCTCTCCGGGCAGGAACCACCGGCGCAGCCGCGGACCGTCGTGGCGCGGTCGTGGTCGAGGGTGGCCGCCGGCGGGCTCACGCCGGATCACTGCGGTGCGTCTACTGTTGCCGATTTCTCCGAGTTGGAGGCGAGGCGTTCGCGTACCGCGCTGCGAAGCGTTCTGCCCGAACTGCGAACCACGCTCACCGAGGTCGCCGAGGACGCGGGCTTCATCGTGGTCGTTGCCGACGCCGACGGTGTCCTGCTCTGGCGCGAAGGGGCGAAGACCGTCAAACGTGCGGCGGACGCTCTCGGGTTCGCGGAAGGCGCACGCTGGTCGGAGCAGTCGGTGGGGACCAACGCGATAGGTACCGCGCTGATCGAAGACTCTGCGGTGCAACTCTTCTCGGCCGAGCACTATGCGCCCACGCATCACAATTGGTCGTGTACCGGCTCGCCCGTGCACGACCCACGGACGGGCGAGATCCTGGGCGTGGTGGACATCAGTGGATCCGCAGCTTCGGTTCATCCCACCACCGTCGCGCTGGTGCGCACCGCGGTTCGCCTCGCGGAGGCGACGCTGTGGCGCGAGCACGCAGCTTCGCTCGAGCGCCTGCGCTCGCGCGCGGCGCCGTTGTTCGCGGCAGGCACAGGTCCGGCATTGGTGGTCGACGAGTTCGGCTGGGTAGCCGGCGCCAGCGGGATTGCCGCGCCCGACCGTGTGGCAGCACCCAGTGCGGGAAAGCCCGTCATCGTGCCAGGTCTGGGGATGTGTCTGCCTGAGCCGCTCGGAGACGGCTGGCTGTTGCGCACCGGCGTCGGCGGGCCGTTGATCGAGCTGGAGCTGGCCCTCGGAGCATCGCCGCAGGTGACGGTGCGTGGTGACGCCAACTGGACGCGCGCGCTTTCGCCGCGTCACGCTCAGATCTTGCGGGCACTGGCAGCCGTCGGTTCGGCAGGTGTGGATGCCGCAGGCCTGAGCGAAGTGCTCTTCGGTGATCGCGAGCATGTCGTGGCAGTGCGCGCCGAGGTGTCCAGACTGAGGAAACACCTCGGCGCAGTCCTGCAGACTCAGCCGTACCGCTTTGCCGAGGGCGTGCGAGTTGTGGTGATCTAGCGCGCCGCGCTGATTCCGGCACGACGTCCGAAGAAGCTGCCGTCGCCGAGACTTGTCCCGCTGGCGTAACCGCCCGCACAGACACCGGACGTGCAGCGACCCGCTGCGAAAAGTCCGGGGATCGGCGCACCCGAGACGTGCAGAACCTCGGAATCGACGGTGGTCTTCAATCCTCCCAGCGTGAATCCGCCTGTGCGGCCACGGAGATCGATTGCCGCGAACGGGCCGACGATCGGCTTCACCCACTCGGACTTCTTGCCGAGCACCGGATCCGAACCTTCAGCCGCGTGCCGGTTGTAGAGGTCGACGGTGGATTGCAGCGATCCGGCGGGCAATCCCATCTCGCCTTCGAGTTCCTCGACGGTCTCCGCCACCCAGCTCGGCTGCGCCCGCAACTGTGCACTGGACGATTCGGCATTCATGCCTTCCTCGTACGCAGCTTCGTCGATCACGAGGAATGCCTGGTTGTCCTGCTGGAACAGCGTTGCCTGGCCGATGCGGCCGGGGTAGGTGTCCTCGGGGATGTATCGCTGACCGCGGCCGTTGACAAGAATGCCGCGCACCATCAACTGTGGGTCGCAGAAGAACGCGACCTCGGTGGCGTCCATGTGTGCGGTGTCGGCGCCGAGTGCCTGACCGATCTGGATTGCGCGGCCGTCGTGCGCCTCGATGGAGGCCGCCGGGTGGCCGAAGATACGCGGTGCGTTCGAGCGCACCATCTCGTTGTTGTACGCGAAGCTGCCCATCGCCAGCACGACGCCCTTGCGTGCGCGAATCGCGACGTCCTTGCCGTAACGCTTGGCGACGACGCCGACAACCCGATCGCCGTCTACCACCAGAGTTTGGACGCGCAGATCGTATTCTGCTCGGACACCGAGCTTCTCGGCCGTCTCGACGAGTGGCTTCATCAGCATGTAGCCGCCGCCCTTCTCGCCGGTGTTCTTCTCGGACATCTGCGGAACGTGTCCGCGGGGCGCGGGATCGACGAGGGTGTTGAACGGCGCGGCGTTCTCGCCTCCCGAGTACATGAGGCCGTCGTCGTACGGCGGTTCCCAGCCGGGCTGACCCCAGAACGATTCCTTGAACGGGACCCCGGCGTCGACGAGCCAGTTGTAGTGATCGACGCTGCCCTCGCAGTACGCGTCGATCTTCGTATCGTCGGTTCCGGGGCCGAGCGCTGCCTTCATGAACGTCTTCATGTTCTCGACCGAGTCCTCGAACCCGCACGCCTTCTGCAACGGCGTTCCACCGCCCAGGTAGATGAATCCACCAGCCAGTGACGCGGCTCCGCCCCAACCGCCCGTCCGCTCCAGGACGAGCACCTCGGCGCCGGCACGAGCTGCTTCGATCGCAGCGGTGACGCCGGCGATGCCGTATCCCGCGACGACGACGTCGGCCTCGTAGTCCCAGGTGGTGATGTCGGCAGCGGAGATCGGTCTGACGGTGGGGTCGGCCATGCGAATAGTCCTCTCGGAAGGCGAAACTGCTGATCACCCCACAGTTGCAGTTTCGACTTCCGCAGATCAGGCATGGTCCCGGTCAACGGGAGGTTTGCAATCCCCTGACCGCGCCCAGAAATGTGTCCAGGTCGGCTTCGTCGACGAAGTAGTGCGGCGATGCGCGAACCACGGCATCGAGCCCGCGGGCATCCATGTCGAGGAGGGTGGACCCGCGACCACTGACGGTGACGGTGATGTTCTGTGCTGCAAGCTGATCCCGAACCAGGTGCTCGGAAATACCGTCGACGGTGAAGGAAACGATGCCGCTCAGATGGGTTCCTCGATCGCGGACTTCGACTCCGGAAATCGCTGCCAGACCTTCCCTCAGCGTGACTGCTCGGGATTCGATCTGCTCCCACGCCGTGTCGGTGCCGATCGAGAGCAGATAGTCGGCGGCGACGCCGAGACCCAGGCGCGCCGCGACACTCGTTTCCCAGAGCTCGAATCGTGTTGCGTCCGGTGCGGGTACGAAGCTGTTCTCGCCGGTCCATTCCGCTCCGTGCAGGTCCATCGCAGCGGGTTCGAGTGCGTCGACGAGTCCGGGGCGGACGTACAGGAATCCGGTTCCGCGTGGCCCGCGGAGCCACTTGCGGCCGGTTGCGCTGAGGGCGTCGACGCCGAGTTCGGTGACGTCGATGGGCAATTGGCCGACGGACTGGCATGCGTCGAGCAGAACGAGCGAGCCGTGGGCCCTCGCGAGTTCGACGACCTCGCGGACGGGGTTGATCAGGCCGCCGTTGGTGGGGACGTGGACGACGGAGACGACGCGAACCCGATCGTCGAGCATGTTCTCGAGTGCGTCGAGGTCGATGCGTCCGTACTGATCGCTCGGGATGATCTCGACGTGGGCACCGGTCGAACGCGCCCGCCCCAGTGCCGCGATGGCGTTGCTCGCGTATTCGACTCCGCTGATGAGGATTCGATCACCAGGTCCGAGCGGAACGGCAGCGAGGAAGTCGTTCCACGCACGGGTCGCGCTGTCCGTCAAAGCGATATCGGTTGCCTGAGCACCGATGACCCGGGCCAGCGAATGGGGAACAGCATCGAGGGCGCCGCTCTGACGAGCAGCTGCGACGTATCCGCCGACGTCGGCTTCACGTCGCAGGTGCTCGATCATCGTGGCCGGCACCGGCTCGGGCGGGAGCGAGGATCCCGCGCTGTCGAGGAACACCTTGTCAAGGCATCCGGGGGTGTCGCGGCGGATCGTGTCGAGATCGAACATGGCACCTTCCGTTCATGTCGGTGTGGTTCAAACTACCTGTGAACGAAGCTGTCCCGATGGAGCGAAGACTGGGCACCGCCGATGCCGTGGTGATCGGCCTCGGCGCGATGATCGGCGCCGGAGTCTTCGTGGTGTTCGCGCCTGCTGCCGCAGTAGCCGGTACCGGGTTGCTTGTGGGCCTGGCGATTGCAGCGTTCATCGCATTCTGCAACGCGACGTCGTCGGCGCAGCTTGCGGCCAGATACCCCACTTCAGGTGGGACCTACGTCTACGGACGTGAGCAGCTCGGACCCTGGTGGGGGTTTGCCGCCGGCTGGTCGTTCGTGATCGGGAAGACCGCGAGCTGCGCGGCAATGGCTCTGACTTTCGCGACGTATGTTGCGCCTACGGCCTGGCGTGTCCCCGTCGCGGTATTGGTGGTGGCAGCGCTGGTTGCAGTCAACTACCGCGGAGTCACGCGGACGGCGCACATGGCCAGGGTGATCGTCGCCGTGTCGACGACGGCGCTGTGTGTAGCGCTGGTGGTTGCCGTCGTCGGTCCTGGTGCGGTGCGCGAGTTCCCGGATCTCGCATTCGGGTCGTGGTACGGAATTCTGCAATCGGCGGGACTGCTGTTCTTTGCCTTCGCCGGGTACGCCAGGATCGCGACGCTGGGGGAGGAAGTGCGTGATCCGCGTCGAACGATTCCGCGGGCGATCCTGATCGCACTCACCGTCGCCGTCATCCTCTATGCGCTGGTAGCGGTGGTGCTGTTGGTGACGCTGGGACCTGATCGGCTGGCGAATTCGGCGCGACCACTGGCAGATGCGGTGGGCGCAGTCGGGTGGAGTTGGGCCGTTCCCGTAGTGGTGATCGGTGCCGCGGCGGCGTCGGCGGGGGCGCTGCTGGCTCTGATCGCCGGCGTGAGTCGTACGGCGATGGCGATGGCCCGCGAGCGCGATCTGCCAGTGGCCCTCGCTGCAGTCCATCCACGGTTCGGGGTCCCTCACCATGCGGAACTTGTGGTCGGTGCCGTTGTGATCGCCTTGGTCTCGACAACCGATCTTCGTGGGGTGATCGGCTTTTCGTCGTTCGGAGTGCTGCTCTACTACTTCGTCGCGAACGTGAGTGCGTACAGCCAACGCGGTGTGGACCGGATGTATCCGAAGTGGCTGCAAGCGGTCGGCGCGGCTGGTTGTGTCGTTCTGGTGGTCACACTTCCGTGGATCGCGGTTGTTTCCGGCGCAGGTGTGGTTCTGGCCGGTTGTGGGTACCGGTGGATACGACTGAAGAAATTCAACGACACGTAACACCACAAAGGGTGCATCTCGGACGTTGGCGTTCTATCGTCGGTAGCGACCGCGAAGACCGCCCGAAGGGGAAGTCGAATGGTGACAGCAGCGTTGACAGCAGCACAGACCACGCAGGTGGATTCACGTCCTGCGGCCGAGGCCTACGTCGGTGGTGTGTGCTTCAAACAGGGGCCACCCCGTTTGGTCGGAGCTGAGCTCGAGTGGCTGACCAGCCAGGTTCCCGGTGGGGAGCGGCCGTCAGCAGCGACTCTGGCAAAGGCACTCGGGCGATACGCGCCCACCAGTATCGACCCGGATTCACCAGCGGTTCCGCTTCCTCGTGGCAGCCTCGTCACCGTAGAACCTGGCGGACAGATCGAACTCTCGTCAGCGCCGCGGACGTCCGCCCGAGAACTGTGTGACTGTCTCGACGAAGACCGTCGTACTCTCGAAACACTCCTCGCGTCGTACTCCATCGAAATCAGTTCTGCCGCGGCCGACGTCGCCCGCCCACCTTCCCGGATTCTCCGGTTGCCACGTTATTGCGCAATGGAATCCCGCTTCGCCGGGATAGGACCGTATGGCACCTTGATGATGTGCAATACAGCAGCAGTGCAGGTCAGTGTCGATGCCGGCGGCAGCCCGGAGTCCATTGCCCAGCGTTGGCGGCTCCTCGGGGACATGGGGCCGGCGCTCATCGCTGCGTTTGCGTGTTCTCCACGCTTGCAAGGGGTTCCGAGAGGGGATTGGGCGTCCCAACGCATGCGGACGTGGCTCGAACTCGATTCCTGGCGAACGGTCGCAGTCCCGGAAGTGCAGGACTACGCCGGCTGGGCGCTCGATGTTCCGCTGATGTGTGTGCGAAACGAGGGCGACGATTGGACGGCTCCGCGGGGTGCCACTTTCGGGGACTGGATAGACGGCGCTTTGGATGCCGAGATCGGACGCCGACCCGTCTGGGCGGACTTGGACTATCACCTGTCCACGCTGTTCCCGCCGGTTCGCGCTGTCGGCCATCTGGAGGTTCGCTACATCGATGCGCAGCCGGGAGATCTGTGGCGAGTACCGGTAGCAGCGATCGACGCGTTGCTGTCCGGGCCTGCCGTGATGCGTGAGGCGAGTGATGCCGCAGCGTCGACGGCCGGGAGATGGCGGGATGCGGCAGAGTACGGTTTGGGCGACGTCGAACTGCGTTCGGCGGCAACCTCTCTGATGTCGCTTGCCGCGTCGTACGCGCCGGAGCCGCAGTTTGTCCGTCTTCTCGATGCCGCAGCCGAACGGTGTTGTCGCGCAATTGTGCCCGGTGAGAGCGACACATGACGGGGGAGATCACCAAGGAAGCGGTCGAGGCCGTACTTCTGCGAGCGCGTGAACGGTCGACGCTGCTCACCGACTGCGTCGACGATACCGAATTGGTCGCTCAGCATTCTCCGTTGATGAG
Organism: Rhodococcus sp. OAS809; assembly: GCF_040546695.1. Taxonomy (NCBI): domain Bacteria; kingdom Bacillati; phylum Actinomycetota; class Actinomycetes; order Mycobacteriales; family Nocardiaceae; genus Rhodococcus; species Rhodococcus sp. OAS809. The sequence continues at coordinate 5,869,584 of NZ_JBEPOI010000002.1, forward strand.
TCCACTCGTGTGGGACCTGGCGCATATCGGCAATCAAGAGGAACTCTGGCTGGTGCGAGATGTCGGTGGCCGCGATCCGGTGCGTAGCGACATAGACGAGCTGTACGACGCGTTCAAGCATTCGAGATCGTCGAGACCCACACTTCCCCTGCTCAACCCGGCCGAGGCGCGCGAATACGTACGTACGGTTCGCGGGAAGGTCTGGGATGTGCTCGAAGCCAGCACCTTCGGACGCACAGAACTCGACATGGACGGTTTTGCCTTCGGGATGATCGCGCAGCACGAGCAGCAACACGCCGAAACCATGCTCGCAACACACCAATTGCGTTCGGGACCCACGGCACTCGTTGCCACACCCCCTCCGCAAGCGGCCCGCATGCCGGAACTCGACGAGGTCACGATCCCCGCCGGCCCCTTCGTCATGGGGACCGACGACGAACCGTGGGCACTCGACAACGAGCGCACTGCGCATCAGGTCTATCTCACCGACTTCGCGATCGACAGATTCCCGGTCACCAATGGGCAGTTCGTCGAATTCATCGAGGACGGCGGCTATTCCCGACCGGAACTGTGGTCTCGAGACGGTTGGCGGCATCGCGTCGACGCGAAGCTCCGTGCACCACTGTTCTGGGAACGCGACAGTTCGGGTTGGTGGCACGAGACTTTCGGCGTCGAGGCTCCGGTCCCACCGGACAAGCCCGTCGTGCATGTGAGCTTCTACGAAGCCGAGGCCTACGCGTGCTGGGCAGGCAAACGGCTTCCCACCGAGGCGGAATGGGAAAAGGCCGCGCGGTGGGATCCGGAATCCGGAAGATCGCGACGATTCCCGTGGGGGGACGTGTCCGCAGACGAGAAACTTGCCAATCTCGGTCAGCGCCATCTCGGTCCCGCCGGCGTCGGCTCGTATCCGGCGGGTGCATCGGCAGCAGGTGTCGAGCAGTTGATCGGTGACGTGTGGGAGTGGACGTCTTCGGGTTTCCATCCGTATCCGGGTTTCCGGGCCTTCCCCTACCGGGAGTACTCGGAGGTGTTCTTCGGCGGCGACTACAAAGTGTTGCGAGGGGGATCGTTCGGGACCGACAGCGTTGCCTGCCGGGGGACGTTCCGCAACTGGGACCACCCGATCAGGCGCCAGATCTTCTCGGGTTTTCGCTGCGCCAGAACGATTTCGGGTAGATCCTGACATGTGTCGGCACCTCGGGTATCTCGGGCCGCCGCGTTCGGTTCGTGAACTCCTCCACGACGGCGAGAACTCACTGATGCGACAGTCGTGGGCACCTCGCGAGATGCGTGGCGGCGGGACCATCAATGCCGACGGATTCGGCGCGGTGTGGTGGAACGGTGGAAGGCAGGGACGGTACCGCAGTATCTCGCCGATCTGGTCGGACCCGACAGTCGACGAGACGTTGTCCCACATCGTTTCCGGATCCGTTCTCGCCGCCGTACGTTCCGCGACGGAGGGGATGGCCGTCGAGATCGGTGCCTGCGCACCGTTCGTCGACGGAACCTACGCTTTCAGCCACAACGGAGCGGTATCCGGTTGGCCTGGCTCACTCGCCGACTTGGCAGCAGAAGTTCCGGCCGTCGAATTGCTGAAGATGCCCGCGCCGACGGATGCTGCCTTGTTGTGGACAGTGCTTCGGCATCGGTTGAAGTCGAAGCCCGCGGAAGCCGCCGTGACGAGCCTGGTTCACGATGTGGCTGCGGCGGCACCGGATTCACGATTGAACCTCCTGTTCGGCGACGGGCAGGAACTGTGGGCCACGGCGTGGGGCCACACGTTGTACACGCGGGTCGACGAGTCGCGGGCACTGATCGTTTCCGAACCGTCCGATCGTTCGCCGGACTGGGAGCAGGTGCCGGACCGGCACATCGTCTGCGCGCGTCCCGGCCATTTGATCGTCACCCCGATACCGATGGGAGAACAATGAAAACCCCTACGCTCGAGGTTTATCTGACACCGGCCGAATCGGTCGACGCATTGCGAGCCGAGGCCAGGGAGGGCTTGACCGCTACGCCGAAGTGGCTCTCGCCCAAATGGTTCTACGACGCGCGTGGAAGTGAACTGTTCGAGGAGATCACGGCCTTACCCGAGTATTACCCCACCCGTACCGAACGCGGCCTGCTCGCTCGGTACGCCGACGAGATCGCGGCGTTGACCGAACCCGAGATCCTGATCGAACTGGGTTCAGGTTCCTCTGAGAAGACGCGGTTACTCCTCGACGCGATGACGGCTCGCGGAACTCTGCGAACGTATGTACCACAGGATGTTTCGGTGACGGCCCTCGAAGGTGCGGCGCAGCAAGTCGGTGCCGAGTTTCCCGGAATCGACGTGGTAGGGGTGGTCAGTGACTTCACCGGTTCGCTGCATCATCTACCCGGGGGTGGACGGCGCGCGGTCGCTTTTCTCGGTGGAACTCTCGGCAATCTCGTTCCGGCAGAACGCGCCGAGTTCCTCTCGGGCATTGCAGCGGTGCTCGATCCCGGTGAGAACCTGATCCTGGGCGTGGGATTGGTGATCGATCCCGCAGTCCTCGTGCCCGCCTACGACGACGCTGCCGGTGTGACTGCTCAGTTCAATCTCAATGTTCTCTCGGTCCTGAACAAGCAACTGGGAGCGAACTTTCCCTTGGAGGACTTCCGTCACGTCGCGCTCTGGGATGCCGAGAACGAGTGGATCGAGATGCGCCTGGAAGCACTTCGTGAAGTCTCGGTGCACATCGACGACCTGGATCTGGAGATCACCTTCGCAGCGGGCGAGCAGCTGCGCACCGAGATCTCGGCGAAGTTCACCGAGGAGGGGATTGCCGCGGAACTCGCGTCCGCGGGCTTCGGGGTACGGAAGGTGTGGACGGATCAGGATCAGCGCTTCGCGTTGTTGTGCGCGCAGCGGGCGTGAAGTGGGCGCTTGTCAGGGGATGCTGTCTCCTCCTAGAAGTGTCTCAAAAGTTCTGTAGGCGGCAATATTTGAGAAGTGTCGAGAGTAGAGATCTGCGGTGCCAGTATGGACAGCGTCCGACACCGGCGCAAGATCCACGAGATGCGCGAGTTTTACATAGGACTGGTCATCGCTCGCGCCGAGCGGATACTCCTGCTCGCCGGCCTTGCGCTCGAATTTTGACTGCGCCTCAGCGGGGTCGCCAGCCCAGATGAGATAACAGTCCTCTCGGTAGAAGCACCCGACCCCGTCATTCTTCCCCAACTCGAATATCGCTATGCCGAAGTACGGTTGATCTCGTGTCGGATGCTGAGTCATGCGATTGAACGTAGTGACATCGGAGCGCAAAAGGTATCGGTGAATACCCCGGGATTTCGCAAAAACTTGTCGGTGGGCGCCCGTAGAATCGCTCATATGTTCGAATCGAAGACTTCCGCGGACGCGCTGTTTCGGCAGCATGCGGAAATCGCGCGCGCCCACTTCCTCGAGATCGACGCGGTCACTGCGCTGTACTTGGACCGTTGTGAGGAGGATGCCGCGGTTGGAGTCAATGAGGCTTTTCGGGGTCAATTCGCGCACGTGGAGATCGCGTCGATACTGAGCATTACGGAGTACGCCGCGCAGAAAATGATTGCACTGGGATGTGACCTGCGCTGGCGACTTCCGCGGGTGGCGGCCGCTTTTGCTTGCGGTGACATCGATCTGGCCAAAGCGATGGCACTGTCCGAAGCTCTCGCCAACGTCTCCGAGCACGCGCTCGATGACATCGAGCGACTCCTCGTGGACGGTGCCTGCCGTGTAACCGGTAACAAGTTGAAGGCGCGCGCACGAGGTCTCATTGCTCGGCACGACCCTGATGGGGTGCGTGCCAGGCGAGTTCGTGCGGAGGCGGATCAGGACGTTCGGACGTGCGCGTCGCACGACGGTATGTCGACTCTGGACGGAATGCTTCCAGCGGTCGGCGCTCAGACTTTGGCCACGAGGCTCCGTGCGATGTCGATGCAGGTCTGTGGTTCCGATCCGAGAACTTTCGGGCAACGGCGTGCCGATGCACTGATCGCATTGGCGGAAGGAAAGACGTCGTTGGATTGTCAGTGCGACGGCGATTGCACCCGTAGGGATGATACGAAGACCTCCGCGCTCCCGATTGCGACAATTCTTGTGGGTGTCAACGCTTCCACCCTGCTCGGATTCGACGACCTGCCAGGCTATTTGCAGGGGTACGGCCACATCGATGCCGACCTTGCGCGCGCGATCGCCGCGGACGCCACGTGGCAGAGAGTCCTCACCCTTGCACCGTCCGAGGTGCAACATTGTTCGACTGCGGGGGCAGCCGGACCGGTGCTCGGCGTGGGTCGGTCGATGCGCTCACCGGAGATATTGCCCGCTGCGGCAAGGGATAATCGCTCGCGAAGGAACAGTGGTTCGCGGCGCGGTGAATCCACGTACCAGCCGTCCGCGGCGTTGGTGACGATTGTAAGGACGCGAGACGGTACGTGCCGCTTTCCGAATTGTGTTGTGCGTTCTGATAGTTGCGATATCGATCACACGGTGCCGTTCGATCACGGCAACCCCGCTCAGGGAGGGCCTACTGCAGAACGGAACTTGGCCTGTCTGTGTCGAAAACATCACCGACTGAAGACGTTTGGCAGGTGGACAGTGAAGCAAATCGGAGGTGGTCTTCTGGAGTGGAAAGATCCGTCAGGACGACGAACGGTTACCGCGCCCGTAGGCCCATTCTGTGACCCCGAACTGAGAGTGCCCGACGCGGCGAGACTGCATTTGACGGACGGCGATGCGCTGGAACGACGTTTCGGACTTCGGGACAGGGGAGTGGAAGCGGATCTCGAATACCTCCTGGACTGGAGTGTGCCCGGCTGGCGGAAGGCACGATCTGCATCAAGACGTAACGCATCCCCACTGGCGAACGCTTTGCCGGAGTTTGCCGACTTCTGAAGGGGTTTCGTTTCTCCTGTGGCCTGCGGGTATAGCGAGAGGGCCCGAAAAATGGTGTTTGTCTGTTTATAGTGAGGCGCAGAACGGTTTCCGACCCGAGGAGAACGCGTGCGTCATCCGAAGCTCGCCGCATTGACCGTGGCCCTGACTGCAGTACTGGTGATGCCGGTAACGCAGAGCGTGGCTCAACCATTCCCCTTCGACCCCGGCAGTTTCGGCAACGGAAGCACCGGATCGTTGGGGAGCGACGACCCGGACATACCCATCGAGGACACCCTCCCGCAGTTGTCGGTCACCACACTGGTCGACGGACTCGACCACCCTTGGGACGTGGTGGCGGCCCCGGACGGTGCAATCCTGACCGGACAACGATCCGGCGGATTCTTCGTTCGCCGAGGCGACAACACGACAGGTCCAGTCGCTGCTGACCTTTCGGATCTCTACGCGCAGTCCGAAACCGGTCTCATGGGTATCGCGCTTGCCCGCGACTTCGCTCAGTCGCGCACCCTCTACACCTGCCAGGGATTCAGCGCTGGGGGAGTCACGGACGTTCGAGTGATCTCGTGGACCGTCGACGCCGGATGGACCGCACTCACGCGAACCGGAACTGTACTGCCAGGAATCCCGGTCTCGTCCGGGCGTCACGGGGGTTGCCGAATTCTTGCGGCGCAGGACGGAACGCTGTTCGTCGGGACGGGTGACACCGCGACGCCGAGCGTCCCCCAGGATCCGAATTCGCTGGGCGGCAAGGTCTTGCACATCAACGCCGACGGAACTCCGGCGGCGGGGAATCCGAATGCTTCCAGCCCGGTCTACACGCTCGGGCACCGCAACGTCCAAGGCTTGGCCGTGCAACCCGGAACCGGCCGGGTGTACTCGGTTGAACAGGGCACAAGCGTCGACGACGAAGTCAACCTGCTTACCCCCGGCGGAAATTACGGCTACCGCCCGGATCGGCTTCCCGGAACGTACGACGAATCCGTGCCGATGACCGATCCCGTGCGAGTGCCGGGAGCGATTGCGGCGGTGTGGCGTTCGGGTAGCTCGACGTTGGCTACCGCCAGCGCTGCCTTCACCGGTGGAGCTGCATGGGGTGCCTGGGACGGTGCGCTCGTAATGGGTGGCCTCAAGAGCAAGGAACTGATCTTCCTCCGCCTGAGTGCCGACGGACGCTCGGTCGACGCGCAGACCTTCGGGTTGGAGAACCAGTTCGGTCGCTTGCGGTCGGTGACCCCGACGCCCGACGGCTCGCTCCTGGTGACCACCGACAACGGCGCCGGCGACAAGGTGCTGCGGGTGACGCCTACGCCCTGATCTTCAGTACCAGGCGATGACCCGGCACGGACCACCCGAACCACCCGCATGCGTCGGCGCTCCCACCATCACCGTGGCGCCGACGGCCGGAAGTGCGGACAGATTTGCGAGGGCTTCGACTGCGTACTTTCCTGAGCCCAAAGCGCTTCGGTGAGCCCCGTGGGTGGTGCTTCGGCCCGCGTCGATGCTGAGGGTGTCCGAGCCCACGGCGACGATGTTGCGCTCGCGGACGAGAAAGTCGATCGCCTCGGGGTTGAATCCCGGTGTGTGTTGCACGCCGAGTGCATCTCGATTCGTGAAGGCGCCACCGGCACCGGCCCGGGTATCCCAACCCGAGTTCATCGCAACCAGGCTGCGGGGAGCGATGGTCCCGTGGAGGGACTCCCAATCGAGGATGTCCTGGCGGGTGAGCAGTGTGTCGGGGTCGACGGAGGCTCGGGCACTGATGTCGACGACCGCAATCGGCACGACGAGGTCGGCGACGGGAATCTTCTCGACGGTGATTCCGTCCGCACTGGCGTGTGCGGGAGCGTCGATGTGAGTACCAGTGTGTTCTTCGAGGCGGAGTTCGTTGAGGTAGAAGTTTCCACCTGACCCGGCGGAGCCGAGCGAGCCCAGAGATCCGGCGGCGTCGGCGATCTTCGCCAGGTTCCTCATCTCGAACGAGCGCGCGCCCGGCCACACCGGGAACTCCGGCGTCAGTACGTGGGTCAGATCGACGATGGTCTGACCTGTTGGTGCTGCCGACGCAGTGGGCTGTACAGCGCCGGCCATGACGGTCGCGCCGAGGGCACCGGTGCCCAGCGCCGCGAACATCGATCGACGGCTGATCTTCCTGCCTTCGCGTCCTATCGATTCGTAGACCTCCGACAAGACCTTCGGTGAGCACATCAGAAACTCCAGATCACTGGGATCAACACCGTTGCAACTATCAGGAACCACAACAACATCGGGAGTCCGAGCTTCCAGTAGTCGCCGAACTTGTAACCACCAGGGCCCATCACCATCATGTTCGCGGGAGTGGCTACGGGCGTCAGGAAGGAGGCCGCGGCAGCGACGGTGACCGTCATCAGAAGGGGCAGCACCGAGATGTCGAGTTCGATGGCGACCGAGATCGCGATCGGCGTGATGATCAACGCGGTTGCAGTGTTGCTGATCAGCTGGCCCAGAGTCGCCGTCACGACGAAGAGTCCAGCGACGACGACATACGGGCTTGCCCCACCGACGACGTCGACAAACGCATGCGCGAGCTTTTCGGCCGCGCCGGTCTGCTGGATTGCGGTCGACAGCGGGATCATTCCGCCGACGAGAATCAACGTGGTCCACGAGATGGACCGATGCGCCTGCTCGACGCTGATGACTCGTAGCAGCACCATCGCACATGCCGCGAGGAGTCCGGCTATCGCGGACGGCACCAATCCGAACGTCAGCATCACTACCATCGCCGCAACGACGACGAGAGCGATGACCGCGCGGGTTCCCAACGGGGCTGCCTGCTTACGGATCTGGGCAGGTGCGTCGACCACGAGGACGTTCGGATCGACGGCGGTGTGGGTGTCGAGATCGTCCCAGCTTCCTTGCAGGAGAAGCGTGTCACCGGCCGCCAACTTGACGCCCTTGGGGCCGCAGTCCTCACCGGCGCGCTGGACTGCGAGTATCACCAGATCTCCACTGTCGGTCACCATGCCCGGAAAAGCCCTGTCGCCGATCATTTCCGAGCGCGGCGGGATGATCACTTCGACCACGCCGTCGTGCTTGGTGATCAAGGGCTCTGCGGACGGCGCATCCTTTCCCATGAGCTGATACTGCTTCGCGAGGGTCTTGGCATGCCGGCTCAGGTCAGGCGACATCGACGTCCCCGCACGATGGGGGAGGACGTGAGGACCGAGAAGTACGGCGATCGCAATCGTTCCCAATACGAGCGGCGCACCGACCAAGGTGAAACTGAAGAACCCGAAAGCACCGGCCCCGGATTCCTCGGCGGCTTCGGAAACGATGATGTTGACCGGTGTTCCGGTCAAGGTGAGCATCGATCCGGCATGGGCGGCAAATGCCAACGGCAGAAGCAGTTGTGACGTCGATTTACCGAGACGTACCGCCAAGACGACCACCATCGGTACCAACGCGGCTACGGCCCCGTTGACGCTGATCAATGCGGTCAACGCGGCAACCAGCAACATGATCGCACTCACGAGACGGACTCGGGATTCGCCGACTTTCGCCAGCAGTTTCTCGCCCGCCCATGTGGTGACACCGGTGGCGTCGAGGGCTTCGCTGACGACAAAAAGCGCGGCGATGAACACCACCGTGGGATCGCCGAATCCGGCGAGCGCCTGCTCCATCGTGATCACACCGGTGGCGTACAGCGCCAGGGCAGTGCCGATCGCGATGATGCCGACCGGGATTCGGCCGATCACGAACAGCGCCACGACCAGTGCAAGCACGACGAAAGTGATGGTGATGTCATTCACGATTCGTAAAGGTACCTGCTCATACAGAACGGCCCCGTCTCGCAAGTGAGACGGGGCCGTGGGACGGACGCGAGGGGAATTAGTTGGAGGCGGCGATGCGGGCCTTCTCGAGAGCGGCCAGCGTGCGAAGAACCGTGGCCTTCTGCTTGTTCAGATCGCTCAGTCGTGCGCGAGCCGGCAACCCTTGTGCGAGTTCGGCGACCTTGATCTGCTCGTCGATCGAACCGAGCTGATCGAGAAGCCCTAGGACGCGCGTCTGGAGCGTGTCGATGTCCACGGTGTCGGTCTTGACCGGAGCGGCAACACGCGTCGCTGTGCCCGTGCTGGCGGGGCGGGAAGCGCGTGCGGGTGACGTGTCGGCGACAACCGTTGCGGCGCGGGGCCGAATTGCCTTGCGAACAGCGGCCGCATCAGGAAGGACGTCCATACGGATCTCGTTCAGGACTCGGCGTGCCTCGCGTGCGTTGACGCGGTACTCGCGCTCTTCGTCGTCGTCGGACTGCAGCGTGCCGCCGAGCGGGCGCAGACCGTACATGCCGAGGAAGCGCTTGGCGTCGTCGATGATGCCTTCGTTTTCACGGCATTTTCCGCAGCGGGGTTCGTTGCGGAACATGTCCACGGAGTTGTCGTCTCCGCACCAGACACAAGATCCTGGGCGCCACCGCCGGATCGTCGGAACTGATGAATTCAGGGAATGAGATTCGGGCCGGGATTCCAGGGTTTGCGCGTCGATCACGACGAGCCACACTAGGCGAAGATTGCGGCGCGGTGAACACCGCCCCAACATCGACCTGGGTTTCTCGACGGGAGCGTGATCAAGATCATGTCAATCGCCGCATTCGGCGGTATTCGTGTGTCCCACAGGTGGTTTCATGATGACCGGGTGGTCTGTTTCTGAGACCTTCACGAAGACGACGACGGGCGCGTACCGGTGACCGTGAAGTCACAGGTACGCGCCCGTAGTGCGGCGCGAGACTAGGCGCTGCCGTTGAACAGCGAAGTCACAGAACCGTTCTCGAAAACTTCCTTGATGGTGCGAGCGAGCAGCGGTGCGATGGACAGCACCGTCAGCGTCGGGAACTTCTTCGACTCGTCGATCGGAAGTGTGTTGGTGACAACAACTTCCTTCGCGCCACACGTCGACAGACGCTCGGCCGCAGGGTCGGAGAGGACGCCGTGGGTTGCAGCGATGACGACGTCACCTGCACCGGCCTCCTTGAGCACCTTGACCGCGCCGGCGATGGTTCCGCCGGTGTCGATCATGTCGTCGATCAGGATGCAGGTGCGACCTTCGACCTCACCGACGACGCGGTTGGACTTGACCTGGTTGGGTACCAACGGGTCGCGCGTCTTGTGAATGAATGCCAGCGGTGCTCCGCCGAGCGAGTCGGCCCACTTCTCGGCGACACGAACGCGCCCCGAGTCGGGGGACACCACCGTGATGTTCTCGAGGTTGTAGCCCGCGCGAATGTGGTTGGCCAACTGGCTGTGTGCGTGCATGTGATCGACGGGGCCGTCGAAAAAGCCCTGGATCTGATCGGTATGCAGGTCGACCGTGATGATGCGATCGGCGCCGGCGGTCTTGAGCAGGTCGGCAATCAGGCGAGCGGAGATCGGCTCGCGTCCGCGATGCTTCTTGTCCTGGCGGGCGTACGGGTAGAACGGAAGAACGGCGGTGATGCGCTTTGCCGATCCACGCTTGAGAGCGTCGATCATGATGAGCTGCTCCATCACCCACGTGTTCAGCGGTGCCGGATGACTCTGCAGGACGAACGCATCGGAGCCGCGAACCGACTCTTCGAATCGAACGAAGATCTCACCGTTCGCGAAGTCGCGCGCGGTCTGCGGGGTGACGCGGATGTCGAGTTCCTTCGCCACCTGCTCCGCCAACTCGGGATGTGCGCGACCCGAGAACAACATCAGGTTCTTCTGGTTGTCGATCCAATTCGCAGTCACTGGTTCATGCCGTCCTTTTGTACTTGCCGGTCGATCTGGTGGTGATCTGTGCTGTCTGTTGTGCAGGGCTGTCAGGTTGTTGCAGGGCCGTCAGGTTGTGCAGCTGCTGCAGCGGCATCGGCCGCGGGTGTGCCGGGACGATTCTTCTGGACCCAGCCCTCGATGTTGCGCTGCACCCCACCCGAGACGGCGAGCGCCCCAGGCGGTACGTCGTTCTTCAAGACCGTGCCCGCACCCGTGTATGCGCCGTCTCCCACGACGAGAGGGGCGACGAACATGGTGTCGGAGCCTGTTCGGACATGCGACCCCACCACAGTACGGCTCTTGTTCACCCCGTCGTAATTGACGAAGACGCTCGAAGCTCCGATATTGCTGTGATGGCCGATGATGGCGTCGCCGACGTAGGTAAGATGCGGAATCTTCGAATGCTCGCCGATATCCGCGTTCTTGGTTTCCACGTAGGCGCCGATCTTGCCGTGTGCCCCGAGGCGGGTACCAGGCCGGAGATAGGCGAAGGGGCCGACAGTCGCGTCCGCGCCGACAACGGAGTCGGTCCCGTGCGAGCGGACGACGACTGCGCGCTCGCCGACTCTCACGTTGTCCAAGGTGGTATCCGGGCCGATCACGGCGTCTTCGCCCACCGAGGTCGTGCCGGTCAACTGAACTCCGGGCAGGAGCGTCACGTCCTGTGCGACGTGCACGTCGCAATCTATCCATGTGCTCGCAGGATCGACGACGGTGACGCCGGCACGCATCCACTTCTCGAGGATCCGACGGTTCATCTCGCGGGCGAGAGTCGAGAGCTGCACGCGATCGTTGGCGCCCGCGACGAGAACCGAATCCGCGATGTGCTGAGCACGAACACGCTTGCCCGCGCGACGGGCGATCATGATCACATCGGTGAGATAGAACTCGTGTTGTGCGTTGTTGGAGTCGAGGGACGCCAGCGCGTCGCGCAGAGTTTCGAAGTCGAAGGCGTAGACCCCTGAATTGACCTCGGTGATCGAGCGCTGCGAATCGGTGGCTTCCTTCTCCTCGACTATGGCGTTCACCTCGCCGTCCGTCGTACGAAGGATTCGCCCGTAGCCGGTGGGGTCGACGGCCGTCGACGTCAACACCGTCACCGCGGCCGCGGGAGCAGCCGTGTGCTGGGCGAGGAGGTCTGCGATGGTCTTGCCGTCGAGCAGAGGCACGTCGGCGGCTGTGACGAGTACGGTCCCGGAGAAGTCGGCCGGCAACCCCTCGAGCCCACAACTGACAGCGTGCCCGGTGCCCTTCTGCTCGTCCTGAACAGCGACGGTGACGGAACGGTCCAGTTCCCCGGCGACTGCGTTCACGGCTTCGGTGACACGCTCACGATCGTGACCGACGACGGTCACCAGGTGCGTGGGATTCAGTGAGGTTGCCGCGTGAAGCGAATGTGCCAGCATGCTGCGTCCGGCGAGAGTGTGGAGGACCTTGGGAGTCTTCGACTTCATTCGTGTACCGGCACCCGCTGCGAGAACGATCACGGCGGTCTGCACTGGTTTGAGCTCCCTCTGTCGATCAAACTGTCGATCAAACTGTCGATCAAGACATACATTCCGCTCGGGAAAGCATGTTGTTCACCAGCTCCGCCGCCAGGACTCGAACCTGAACTATCTGAACCAAAATCAGAGGTGCTGCCATTACACCACGGCGGATTGCCACGCATTGCCGAGCCTTGCGGCCGAACGCGCGAAAGAATAATCGCATGCCGACCCGCCGTAGGTCGAACCGCTCCTCCGATCGGGCCCCCGAAGTCCCGATAGGCTGAGCGTCCACAGCAGTGATTTGTGTGTCGGCGAGAGGAAGACAATGGCGACGGTGTCCGGTTCGGGTGGCGGGGATCCAGTTCCCGAACGAGTGACACGGATCCGGATGACCGGTACCCAACGTCGGCAACAGCTGATCGAGATCGGGCGGGCATTGTTCGCCGAACGGGGATACGAAGCGACCTCGATCGAGGAGATCGCCCAGCGCGCGAACGTGTCCAAGCCTGTCGTGTACGAGCACTTCGGCGGCAAGGAGGGGCTGTACGCCGTCGTAGTGGACCGGGAGATGTCGCGACTCCTCGAGATGATCACGTCTTCGCTCTCACAAAATCGCTCGAGAGTTCGAGTCGAGCGGGTTGCGTTGGCTTTGCTCACCTACGTGGAAGAGCACACCGACGGATTTCGGATACTCGTGCGCGATTCGTCCGTTGTCGCGCCCAGTGGGACATATTCGAGCCTCCTCAACGACGCGATCAGTCAGGTGGGCTACCTGTTGGCGGGGGACTTCTCCAGACGCGGTTTCGACCCCGGACTAGCAACGATGTACGCACAGGCGCTTGTCGGCATGGTGTCCACTACGGCTACTTGGTGGCTCGACGAACGGACTCCGTCGAAGGAAGTTGTCGCCGCTCACCTCGTGAATTTGTGTTGGAATGGGCTGACGAATCTGGAAGCCGATCCACAATTGGAGGGTTAACCAGGCGCGCCTGCCGCGCAGAGATGGATCGCGGTCTAAGCTGTGTTCGCTGTATCACGATCGTTTGATGGGCAAATGTCTCATTTGTTTGCAGGGTGGGTTGAATGCCGAACCGTGCCATCCATTTTGACGCTGTGAACGGGTAAGACCAAGAATTCGTTCGATGTGTGGTGATTGGAGGCCGGATCGATGGTGAGGCAAGAGCGGGCAGAAGCCACCCGTGATTCGGTGCTGCGCGGAGCAGCGGGTGTGTTCTTGCGCCTGGGCTATGCCAATGCCAGCTTGAGCGAGATCATCGCCGAGTCGCAGGTGACCAAAGGCGCCCTGTACTTCCATTTCGGGTCCAAGGAAGAACTCGCGCGGGCAGTGATCGACGAGGGTTCGGCACGTTTCGACGCAAAATGTGAGCTCTGGTTGGACCGTCGAACTCCCGCGCTCGAGTCACTGATCGGTATTTCGTCGGTCATCGTCGACATCGGTGCGCATGACGCCATGGTTAGAGCTACGTTCCGCTTGTTGGTCGAGATCGGGGACTATCGGGGCTCCGGGCCGGCGACTCTGGACGTGTGGCTCGACATTTACCGTGAACTTGCCAGCCGTGCCGCCGACGAAGGTGATCTGCGTTCGGACGCGGATTCTGCTGACATTGCTCGTTTCCTGTTGGAAGTTGCGTCGGGAGTTCGGCTGATGGCAGCCGCGACCGGGACCGTTCGTGAGCTTTCGGACTCCATGAAGGCATCGTGGAATCTGATACTTCCGATCGTGGTCCCGGAATCGAAAGTGGAGTACTTCAGGCAATTCGCGGCCCGTCGCCTTGCCAGTGATCACTGAAATCACTGGCTCTCCGCACTGCTCCTTTGGTCAATTTGCTGCAAATGTCCTGGTAGGGACATTGTTCTCTTTGTTCTGCATTCGAAACAAACTAAGAGTATGTTTATAGTGTTGATGGGAATCTGGAAGTCCGATCTTGCCGTCAATCTTCGGATTACGGTATGTTCTATCGGTAGCTGAAGAATTGCTGAGAATGAAGGTTTGTCAGGGCAGGGTGACGGCGTCGGCGCACCGGGCAGCATAGGGGGCTGCCCGGCGTGTACGACCCCAGATGGGGAGTCAACAGATGGGTGACACTGCGCCGACGCCGATGCTCGACATCGGCCCGCGGATCGGCTGTGACGTAGTGAACGTCGTGGATGTCACTCGAAGTATCGAACTCTTCGGGCGGAGGTATCTCGATCGGACCTTCACCCCGCACGAATTGCAGACGTGCGCCGGGCCGGCGCGGGATCAACGATTGGCTGCACGTTTCGCCGCCAAAGAGGCTGTGGTGAAGGTACTGCGGCCTGGTGACGTTCCCGTTCCGTGGAGTTCCATCGAAATCACTCGGGCCGAGTGGGGTGGCTGTGGGGTGACACTGTCCGGTAATGCCGCGGAACTCGCGCGGGCCCAGGATCTGCACGATTTTCAAGTATCTATCTCGCACGAAGCGGACGTGGCCATCGCAATGGTGATCGCAACACGCTCGGGCGCTCGCATCGAAAAGAAGGACGACATCGCTGATGATTGATCAGGCAATTCGGAAAGTGCTCGTCGAGCACGGTCGGCTGGCAGTCGACGTGAGCACGATCGACGGAGAGGCCGATCTTTACGAGTTGGGTTTGACGTCGCACGCGAGCGTGAATGTCATGTTGGCGCTGGAGGATTCGTTCGACATCGAGTTCCCTGACGAGTTGTTGCGGAAGAGTACTTTCGCAAGCGTCAAGGCGATCGAGGGTGCGTTGACGGAGTTGGGTGCTGCATGAACGCTCCGCAATCGCAGTGCTCCACCGGAACGGCCCTCGAGCGGGCCGCACGGTTGGCCGACGAAGTTGCAGCGGTGTGGGCCGACGAAGTCGATGCAGAAGCAAGGTTTCCGCGTGAAGCTGTCGACGCCATGCGAAGCGAACGGCTGCTGTCCGTAGCTGTGCCGAGGGAACTAGGCGGCGAAGGGCTCTCGCTGCAGGAAGTGTCGCAGATCGCCCGTGTGATCGGAACACGCTGTGCAGCAAGCGGAATGATTTTCGCGATGCATCAGACGCAGATATACTCGTTGGTCAAGCACGGCAACACCGAAGCACTACGCGAGTTTGTCGAAGAAACGGTCGACAAGCAATTGCTGTTGGCATCGGCAACCACTGAGCTGGGAATCGGTGGTGACGTCAGCCGGAGTTACTGCGCGGTGGAAGACTTGGGCGGTCACCTGCTGTTGATCAAGAACGCGCCTGTCATTTCGTACGGTGAACACTCCGACGCGATAGTCGTGACGGCTCGGCGAACACCGGAGAGTCAGCCGAACGATCAGGTTCTCGTGGTGTGTCGTACCCCAGACCTGACGCTCGAACGCACCACCGAGTGGAACACGCTGGGGCTGAGGGGTACTTGCAGTCTCGGTTACATCCTTCGGGCCACCTCGACGCCGGAGATGGTCGCCGGCGTACCGTATTCCGATATCTCCACCCACACCATGCTTCCGGTCTCGCACGTCGTCTGGAGTTCGGTGTGGTTGGGAATTGCCGACGCTGCAGTCGAGAAGGCGCGCAAGTACGTGCGTGCCGCCGCCCGCAAGCAGCCCGGGGTCACTTCCCCCGGAGCGCTGCGGCTCGCCGAAGTTGCCGCTTCGGCACAACAATTCGCCGATCTCGTCGGCGCCTCTGCGCGCAGGTACGACCGCGCAGTCCACGCGGAGGAAGGCGTTGCCGATTTCGAGGCGACGGGAGCGGTGGGATTTTCGCTCGCGATGAACAACCTGAAAGTCACAGCGTCGACAGCGGTGGTGGAAATCGTGGGGCAGACAATGTTGATCTGTGGAATCTCGGGATATCGCGAGGACACCGAATTTTCGCTCGGTCGGCACCTTCGTGACGCGCACGGCGCAGCGGTGATGGTGAACAACGATCGAATCATGGCAGGTTCAGCGCACATGGCCATCGGATACCGGGGAACGCTATGACGAACGAGACTGTGACGACCGAGACTGTGACAGGCGAGACCGATCTGGATCGGGCCCGGGCTGCATTTCAACGTGAACTGCTCGTCGAAGGACTTCTCGTCGAGACGGAGGTGCCGGGACTCTACGGGCGTTCCGGAGTGTTCGAGGACATCGTCGACGGTATCGACCGAGTGGTGATTGCAGCGGGGCCAGGCGACGCCGCGACTCGGCTGCGGTTCCCGCCGGTGTTCCCGCGGAGCAGTTTCGAGCGCACCGACTACATCGCTTCGTTTCCCAACCTCACCGGCGCCATCAACACCTTCGCCGGTTCCAATCGCGATCACGCGCGACTGCTGGCCGATCGCGCCGACGGACAATCGTGGGACCGCCACCTCGAGCCGACCGAGACCATGCTCGTGTCCGCAGCGTGCCATCCTGCCTATGCGCGGTACACCGGAGTTCTGCCCGAAGGCGGAGTGCTGCTGGACATCTACGGTTTTTGCTTCCGGCACGAACCGGCCATCGATCCGGCTCGCATGCAAGCGTTTCGGATGCACGAGTTCGTGACGATCGGTGACGCCGCGGCAGCGCGAGCGCATCGCGAGCACTGGATCGAGCGGGGGCTCGAGGTGCTCGGCCGGCTCGAACTCGACGCTACCCCGGTGATCGCCAATGATCCTTTCTTCGGGCGCGCCGGAAAGATGCTTGCAGCCAACCAGCGTGAAGAGAATCTCAAGACGGAACTGACGGTTCGGCTCTACGGAGATCTCGACGAGGGCACGGCGATCGTGTCCTCGAACAACCATCTCGACCATTTCGGTGTCAACTTCGACATCCGAACGGCGGAGGGGGAGGTGGCACACAGCTCGTGCGTCGGCTTCGGGATGGAGCGAATCGCGTTGTCCTTGTTGCGGACTCATGGTCTTGACGTGGCTGCATGGCCAACCTCCGTTCGTGAACGAATGGGCATCTGATGTCACGGCTCATCGACATTTCACCTGATCGCTACAGGCCCCATTCGTTGCATCAGGACGACCGCGTGTGGGCGCAGACCAACTGCTACACGGATCTGTGGATCGAAGTGTTGCATTCGCTGGGATTGGACCCCGTCCCGGCATTGGCATGTGCCTTCTCATCGCGGTTCGACGGGACTCAGTGGACGTTCCTCAAGCTCAAGGCCGAGGACATCTACGCGCTGTACGGAATCGAAGTCGCCGAGATGAACGTCTGGCGGGCACCGCTGATCCATGTCGAGGACAACCTCGCGGTTGGGATGCTGTCGACGGTTGAAGTGGACGGATACTGGCTTCCCGATACTCTTGGAACGAGCTATCACGAGGGGCACACCAAGACCACGATCGTGCCCAATCGGATCGATCGCGTTGCCGGCGAGCTCGAGTACTTTCACAACAGCGGGTACTACTTGCTGCGAGGCGACGATTTCTCCGGCGTCTTCGATCTCGATCGTTCCTCACTTCCTTCGTTCGTGCCCTACGTCGAACAGATCAGGTTGAATCCGGTTCACGCGACCAACGCCGGAAACATCGCCGAAGTGGCTCGGCGGAATGTAGCGGTTCGAGCGGTGGGTAATCCCGTGCGAGAGCTGGGACGCAAGGTGATCGACGACCTCGAATGGGTGCAGGGGGCGGGTATGGATGCCTTTCACCTCTGGTCCTTCGGGCTACTTCGTCAGTGCGGGGCCAGCGCGGAGCTGGCTGCCGACGCCAGCGAGTTCTTGGACACTGCAGGTTTCTCCGGGACAGGCGAAGCTGCGCCAGATTTCCGCAAAGTGGCATCCGGTGCCAAGAGCGTGCAGTTTCAGATGGCGCGTGCCTCCAGGGGCCGCGCGGTGGACCCGCGTGAGCAACTCGACGAGATGGCCGTGTCGTGGAAGAGGGCGATGGAAATCGTTGCCGACACAGTCGGCGTCGACTCGCATCGACACTTGAGGTTGGTCTAACAGTGCCTCGTTCGTCAGCAGACCTGCTGGCCGGCGCGATATGGCGATGCGCTGCAACCGAACCCGGATCCATATCCGACCCGGATGCCCTCGAAGCCGTGACCGAGTGGGTCGCAGCGTCCGTGCCTGGAACAGTCGTCGGTGCGTTACGTGCGGAGCAGACGGACGCCGGACGCACGAAGTCCGTTTCGTCGTCGTCTGTTTCATCATCGGACTGGTGGTTCGTGACTACCGTGGCCACGACCGGTGAGGGGTCGTGGCTGCTCCAGTTCGACGGTATGACGGCGTTTGCGGATGTCTGGATCGGCGGTGTCCGTGTCGCGTCCACTGAATCCATGTTCGCACCTGGGGAAGTGAGCATTCCGGCCGGAGTCGGCGCTGGTAAACGTGTCCAGGTGGCTGTTCATTTTCATTCTCTCTCCGCGATTTTGAGATCGAGGCGTCCTCGAGGACGTTGGCGCTCGTCGATGGTCCGTGAACAGGGCCTTCGGTGGATCCGAACCACGATGCTCGGTATGGCTCCCGTGTTCAGTGGTGTACCGGTACCGGTGGGTCCGTGGCGGGGTATCCGCTTGTTGGACAAGGGGATTGCCGCCGTAGTCTCTGCTGTCAAGCATGCGAGTGTTGACGGCACAACCGGTCGCGTTGCCGTCAGTGCTCGGCTCACCGGATTGCCGGCCTCGCTGGAGTACGTGACCGTGCGCGTCGGCGAACACTCGCGGCAATTGGCTGTATCCGCCGGACCGGATGGATTTCTCGAGGTGTCCGGCGTCGTCGAAGTGCCGGAAGCGCAGTTGTGGTGGCCGCACACTCATGGCACCCCGCGCACTTATCCGGTGACGATGGAAGCGGTCGGAGTCTCCGAGCATCTCGGTTCAGTTGGCTTCCGGACGGTGGAGGTCGACAGATCCGATGGTGGATTCCGTTTGTATGTCAACGGCATCCGGGTGTACTGCCGTGGTTCGGTGTGGGTGCCGACCGACCCGATCTCGCTTCAAGGCGACGCCGGCACCACTCGCGTCTTGGAACGCCTGGCAGAGGCCGGCCTGAACATGATTCGAATCCCGGGGACGATGGTCTACGAGAGCGACCACTTCTGGGAGGAATGCGCGCGACTGGGCATTCTCGTGTGGCAGGACATGATGTTGGCGACGCTCGATCCGCCCGACACCGACGAATTCTTCGAACTCGTTGCCTCCGAGGTCACCGAGTTCTTGCACAGAGTGCGCGGAAATCCCGCTTTGGCAGTCTTCTGCGGCGGCAGCGAGACCGAACAGCAGCCGACCATGCTGGGCTTGGTCGATCAACACATCCCGCTCATTCATTCGAGACTGCCGGAGTTGATCTCGACGGTGGCACCCGAACTCGAGTACGTGACGTCGTCCCCCTCGGCGCCTCGCGGGGGCGAGCAATTGGCAACGCATGTCGGAAGCGGGGTCGCTCACTACTTCGGGGTGGGTGCCTATCGTCGTCCACTGGCCGACGTGCTCAGCGCGCGAGTACGTTTTGCGACCGAATCATTGGCATTTTCGATTCCACCGTCGAATGCCGTGATCGAGAACGAATTCGGTTCACTCGCCGTCGCGGGGCACCACCCGGCATGGAAAGCCGCGGTGCCTAGGGACAACGGATCGTCGTGGGATTTCGAGGATGTTCGGGACCACTACGTCTACGCGCTTTTCGGCGAAGACGCTCGTGAAGTCCGGTGGTCCGACCCGGAACGCTATCTCGACCTGGGGCGAGCAGCTGTATGTGAGGCGTTCGCATCGACGCTCGGATACTGGCGTCGCCCGGACTCTCGGTGCGACGGCGCCTTGACACTCGCACTGCGAGACATGGAGCCCGGACCGGGATGGGGGGTCCTCGATTGGAGCGGCAGCCCCAAAGCTCCGTGGTTCGTGCTCCGTAGGAGCGCCAAACCGATCGCGCTCCTCGTCACGGACGACGGTATGGACGGATTGAGGCTCGACGCGATCAACGAGACCGCCGAACCTGTCGTCGGCGAGATCAGGTTTCGAGCGCACAGTCGGTCAGGCGTCGTCCCGGTCGACGTCGCGCTACCGGTCAAGGTGGAAGCGCATTCAAGTCTGACCTGGTCCGTGGACAGCCTTGTCGGCCGTTTCACCGACCTCACTCACGTGTTTCGGTTCGGGGCGCGGACATACGACGCCGTCACCGTCACACTCGAAGACGAAGACGGCGAGATGGTGGACGAAGTGGTCCACCTCCTGGGTGGCTCGGCGCGGCCTCGCGAGCGATCGGTCGGACTTGTTGCCGCAGCGCGCAACGTCGGTGACGAAGAGTGGGTAGTCGACGTCTCGACGGATGCTTCCGCCCAATACGTTGCCCTCGAACTGCAGGGCTTCGAGCCCGAAGACTCCTGGTTCCACCTCGCGCCGAACGGTCGCAGGACTGTACGCCTACGGAGAACCGGTCAGGCGACGAAGGTGATCGGTCGCGTTCGGGCGCTCAACTCGCACGTGAGTGTGGCCGTGGCGCCGCCGATCACTCCGGTCACACAATCCTCGCCGTCCAAGCGGACGTCGAAGAAGACGAGTGCTACGGGAAACTGAACGGATCGGACTGCGCTGCGAGATCGCACACCGATAGAATCGAACCGGCGCACAACTCTGCCTCGGTGGGGATATTGCGCTCGGGCTGTGCGTCCGCAACCCGTCATCACTGTTCAGGAGCGCGTTCGTTGACTTCCTTGTCCTCTGCCCAGACTGCGCTCGCTGGACTCGCCGAGGTCGCCCTCGCAGATGCCGCGTTCACTCCGGTGATCGAATCCATCGGATCGGCCGCCTTGGACATCGTGGCTCCGAAGCCGGCTCGGCCGTTCATCGCCGCTGCACTCGCCGCTCGCACGCCGGTGCTGCTGGTGACAGCCACCGGTCGTGAAGCCGACGATCTGACTTCGGAACTCACCGAGATGCTCGGTGGAGGAGTGGCGCAGTTTCCGTCGTGGGAAACATTGCCGCACGAGCGACTGTCGCCGAGCGCGGATACCGTTGGGCGACGGGTGGAGGTACTGCGCAGACTCGCCAGGCCAGACGACGCCTCGTACGGATCGCCTCTTCGGGTGATCGTCACCACGGTGCGTTCCCTCGTTCAGCCGATGGCGCCAGGCCTGGGCGAGATAGAACCGATCACGTTGCGCGTCGGCACCGAGATCGATTTCGATTCCGTTCTGGTTCGTCTGGTGGAGATGGCGTACAGCCGCGTCGACATGGTGGGAAAGCGTGGTGAGTTCGCGGTCCGTGGTGGCATTCTCGACTTGTTCTCGCCCACGGCGGATCATCCGGTCCGTATCGAATTCTGGGGTGACGAGGTATCCGAGCTTCGGTACTTCTCAGTTGCCGATCAGCGTTCGCTAGCGGACGTCGACGTCGATTCCGTGATCGCGCCGCCGTGTCGTGAACTGATTCTGACAGCTGATGTTCGTGATCGAGCTGCCGCACTCGCTGCTGAGAACCAGGCTGACGCGTCGTTGGTCGAGATGCTGGACAAGATCTCGGCAGGTATCCCCGTCGAGGGGATGGAAGCTCTGCTCCCGGTTCTCAAACCCGGTGAACTGCAGCTACTTTCCGATGTACTTCCTGAAGGGGCGCACATTCTTCTGTGTGATCCGGAAAAGGTGCGCACCCGCGCCACCGACCTGGTGCGCACCGGCCAGGAATTCTTGGAAGCATCGTGGACGGCGGCGTCGATCGGCGGCGCTGCACCGCTCGACACGTCGATCCTCAACGGCGGAGGAGTCGATCTCGGTGCCTCCGCGTACCGGTCGCTTCGTCATGTTCGCGAATCTGCCGAAGCTGCCGGCAGACCCTGGTGGACAGTCAGCCCGCTGGCGTCGGGAAACGGTGAAGAACTCGAACTCCCGGTGCATGCGGCACCGCAGGTGCGCGGTTCCGACGACCTGTTGGCCGAGCTGTTCGTCAGCCTTCGGGCGCACGTGAGCACGGGCGGTCGCGCGGCGATCGTGGTGGCAGGTGCCGGAACCGCAAGCCGCGTCGTGGAGCGACTCGGTGAAGCCGAAGTGCCCGCCAAGATGCTCGATGCCGGCGCTACCCCCGCCCGTGGACAGGTCGCGGTGCTCCGCGGATCACTGCACGACGGACTGGTACTCGCCGGCGACGACTCGACGCCTGGGATGGTGATCGTCACCGAGTCCGATCTGACCGGCAACCGCGTTGCCGCGGTCGGCGACGGAAAGCGCTTGCCGGCCAAGCGCCGCAATCAGGTTGATCCCCTCGCGCTGTCGGCAGGGGACATGGTCGTGCATGATCAGCACGGTATCGGCCGGTTCGTCGAAATGGTCGAACGCACCATCGGTGGGGCGCGTCGTGAATACCTGGTCATCGAATACGCGCCGAGCAAGCGCGGTCATCCGGGCGATCGTCTGTTCGTCCCGATGGAATCGCTCGATCAACTCTCCCGATACGTCGGTGGGGAGTTGCCGGCGCTGAGCAAGCTCGGTGGATCCGACTGGGCAAACACAAAGCGTAAGGCCCGCAAGGCAGTTCGTGAGATCGCGGGCGAGCTGGTTCAGCTCTACGCAGCGCGTCAGGCTGCTCCCGGGCATGCGTTCGGCCCGGACACACCGTGGCAGAAGGAACTCGAAGACGCATTCGCGTTCACCGAGACGATCGACCAGTTGACCGTTATCAGTGAGGTCAAGGCCGACATGGAGAAGCCGGTTCCGATGGACCGGGTGGTCATCGGTGACGTCGGGTACGGCAAGACGGAGATCGCCGTCCGCGCCGCGTTCAAGGCAGTGCAGGACGGCAAGCAAGTGGCGGTGCTGGTGCCGACGACTCTGCTTGCACAGCAACATCTTCAGACCTTCACCGAACGAATGTCGTCGTTCCCGGTGAAGGTGCGAGGGCTGTCCCGGTTCACCGACGCCAAGGACTCGAAGGAAATCATCGCCGGCATGGCGGAAGGTGAGATCGACATCGTCGTCGGTACTCACAGGTTGCTGCAGACCGGTATTCGCTGGAAGGACCTCGGGCTTGTGATCGTCGACGAGGAACAGCGATTCGGAGTCGAGCACAAGGAACACATCAAGGCGTTACGCACCCACGTCGACGTCCTGACGATGTCGGCTACCCCGATTCCTCGTACTCTCGAGATGAGCATGGCCGGGATCCGCGAGATGTCCACGATCCTCACACCGCCGGAAGAACGTCATCCGATCCTCACGTACGTCGGCGCGTATGCGGACAAGCAGGTTGCCGCGGCCATCCGGCGTGAACTTCTGCGCGACGGCCAGGTCTTCTACGTACACAACCGTGTCAGCTCGATCGACAAGGCAGCCAAGAAGATCCGTGAACTCGTCCCGGAGGCTCGCGTCGTCGTCGCGCACGGTCAGATGAACGAGGACACTCTCGAAAAGACCGTGCAAGGATTCTGGGAACGCGACTTCGACGTGTTGGTCTGTACCACGATCATCGAAACCGGTCTGGACATCTCGAACGCGAACACACTGATCGTCGAACGTGCGGATTCGCTGGGCCTCTCGCAGTTGCATCAGCTTCGCGGACGCGTCGGGCGTAGTCGTGAACGTGGATACGCCTATTTCCTGTACCCGGCCGAAAAGCCTTTGACGGAAACGGCATACGACCGACTGGCAACGATTTCGCAGAATTCGGACCTCGGCGCGGGTATGGCCGTCGCGATGAAGGACCTCGAAATCCGTGGAGCCGGAAACGTTCTGGGCGCAGAGCAGTCCGGCCACGTCGCGGGGGTCGGGTTCGATCTGTACGTCAGGCTGGTCGGTGAGGCGGTCGAAGCCTTCCGGGCTGCAGCCGACGGCAAACCGATCACAATGGACGAGGGCACGAAGGAAGTCCGGATCGACCTACCGGTGGACGCGCACATCCCGCCCGACTACGTCACCAGTGACAGGCTCAGGTTGGAGGGGTACCGCAAGCTCGCTGCGGCAACTGATTCCGACGGCATCGCTGCCGTAGTCGAAGAACTGGTCGATCGCTACGGCCCACTGCCCGAAGAGGTTCGACGGCTGATCTCGGTGGCCAAGCTTCGACTGCTCTGCCGCGAGTATCAACTGGAGGAAGTCGCCGTCACCGGAACTCAGCTCAAGATCTCGCCTATGTCACTGCCCGATTCCAAACAGATCAGGCTCAAGAGGATCTATCCGAGCGCGCAGTACCGGGCAACGACCGGGCTCGTGCAACTCCCGCTGCCTCGCACCGGCGGAGTCGGCTCGGATCGCCTGCGGGACGTCGAATTGCTCCAGTACATCGCGGACTTCATCCTGGCGATTGACGGGCGCGCCGCCGGTGCCGTCCTGGTCGAGGCGTGAGCACACGGTGAACGAATCGCCCGTCGTCGTACTGCTCGATCCTTTGCGGCCGCATGTCTTTCCGCTGGAGGCGCTCCCGTTCCTGTCCGGCGCGATCGATATCGACCCGGACGTCCCCGACTCGGTACGCGGCGCACTGCCGGCCACGACACCCGGCGCCGCGGTGACTGTGATGATGGACACCGCCGAGCCGAAGATCGCGGCGTTGTCTGCCGCTGGGGTAAAGATGATTCGCGCCGAACCCATTCACGGCGATCGACTGGTGGAAGCGGCGTCGATCATGGACCGGTTGTGGAATCGCGGCGGTTGGGAGTCGACCCAGACGCACGAGAGCCTCTCCGTTTACCTCGTCGAGGAGACCTACGAGGTACTCGACGCGATTCGAAGCGACGACGAGAGCGATCTTCGGGAGGAACTCGGAGACCTGTTGCTTCAGGTGTTGTTCCACTCGCGGATCGCTCAAGCACACGGTGTTTTCGAATTGGACGACGTGGCCGGTGCATTGATCGCGAAACTCGTGCACCGCAGCCCGCACCTGGTCAGTTCCGGGGCGGTCGACATCGCTGAGCAAGAGCGGGCGTGGGACGCTTTGAAGGCTGCCGAGAAGGCTCGCGCGTCATCCATGGACGGCATCGCTCGGTCGCAGCCGCCGTTGCTCCTCGCCGAAAAAGTACTGAGCAGGGCCGCCAAAGCTGGTGTGATCGAAAGCGCCGATGAAGCTGATCTGGAAGCTCTGATCGAGCAGTGCCGACACGCCGACACTGCACTCCTGGGCGCCCTGGACATGCTGATCGCCGACATTCGGATTCGTGAGGGAAGACGTCTCGAAGACGTGGAGGATTAGCCCACTTTGACGTAATTGCCCGGTAATCACCTGGCAATCGGAAAATAGCTTGGGCTTGGTGAGTGCAGTTGAAACAAACCTAAGGTATGTTTACGTACGAAATGAGCAACACTGGGTCGTTTTCTTGCATGAATTGGCCTTTGATCGGCGGTTATGTAGGGGGGTCCGATGACGGTTCATTTCTGCACTGCGAGCAGCGAGGTACGGCAACCGGCGGGGTGTTGCCGTACCTGGACGCTCGCGGTGGCTACCGATCAGCGATCCCCCAAGCCGTTCGATCCGCTGACGCCGTTCGTATGACAAGAAAGACTGATGGCAAATGAGCGTTCATGCTGAGGTGGAGAGCCGGTCGGCGGTATCGCAGGATTCCGCTCATGTCGGAACAGACTGGCGCCGGGCATACCGGAAGCGGATCGCAGTGAGCGATTCGATCACGGTCCTGTTCGTGATCGCACTCGCTCAGATCGGCAGTATGTGGCCGCATCCCATCGAGTGGCTGACACCACTTAAAGTGATCGCGTCTGCAGCGTTGGGCGGACTGTGGATGATCGCCCTCGCACGGGGGCGTAGCCGTCATCAGGCGATGCTGGGCGAGGGCAGTGACGAGTACGAGAAGGTACTGCTCGCTACCGGCCAGGTCTTCGGAGTAGGCGCATTGGCCGGGATTATTCTGGGCGTGGGAATTGCGCGAAGCTACCTCATGATCGCACTGCCCGTCGGACTCGCTGCGCTGCTTCTCGGACGCTACCTCTGGCGACGCGACATTCGAAAGAAGCGTGCGATCGGGGATTGCCGTAACTCGGTGCTGTTGGTCGGTGGACATGCGTCCGTCGTTGCTACTACGCGTGCCTTCGTGCGGGAATCCTCGGCAGGCTACGACGTTGTGGGAGCGTGCATTCCGCGTCGGGCGACCGCGTTGGACGATCACATCGTTGTCGACGGAGCAGCAGTCCCGGTAATGGGCAACGAGTTCGAGGTAGTCGAGGCGATGCGCGCAAGTGGCGCAGACACCGTCATCGTAACCGGGACCGAAGACCTCGGACAGGTGGGCATTCGCAAACTGATGTGGGACCTCGAAGCCGAGGGCGTCGACATGGTGGTTTCACCGGTCGTGGCCGATGTGTCGAAGGCTCGCTTGATGTTTCGCCCTGCGGCGGGTCTCCCGTTGATTCACGTTGCGCGGCCGCGCTACCAGGGCGCGAACCGGCTTGCGCCCGCTGTTTTCGACGCGGTGTTCTCGATGCTGATGATCCTCCTCGTGGCGCCGGTCATGCTCGCCGCTGCCGCTGCAGTCAAGTTCACGTCGAAAGGCCCGGTGTTCTACAAGGCGGAACGCATCGGCCTCAACGGGAAACCGTTCCCCATGTTCAAGTTTCGTACCATGGTGGAAGGCGCCGATCAGCAGGTTGTCGATCTGATGGGGGACAACGAAGGCGCCGGAGGTGTGTTGTTCAAGATGCGTGAGGATCCACGAATCACGTCCGTCGGCAAGATCCTTCGTCGATTGAGTATCGACGAGCTACCGCAGTTCTTCAACGTCATTCGCGGAGAGATGAGCGTTGTCGGCCCGCGGCCGCCATTGCGTCGCGAGGTCGAGATGTACGACGACGAGGTTGCCCGGCGCCTGCTGGTCAAGCCTGGCATCACCGGTCTCTGGCAGGTAAGTGGTCGCAGTGATCTCTCCTGGGAAGAATCTGTTCGTCTCGACTCTTCCTACGTGGAGAATTGGTCTGCGGCGCAGAATATCTCGATCATCACCAGGACCGTATCCGCAGTGCTCAGGAGCGACGGAGCGTACTGACCGGACAGAGGCAGTCAGCATTCCTGGAACTGGGCGCGAACATACCCGGCGGTTTGCCACACATAGTTCGCGGCCCAGACCCAGACCGGAAGTGGTCGGGGGTCCGCGACTACGTCGATGTCACCGTCCCAGCAACGGTTGATGATGTAGCGACTGCGAGAGACATGGGGAACGAAGGTCACAACGATGACACGCTTCCATCCCTGTGCCTCGGCGCGACGCCGAATCTCCTGTCCTTCACCACGCGTGGTCGACGGATCTGGCTTGAAACAGCTGACCTCGAAGTCGTAGGTGCCCTCGCATATTGCGGTGATCCTCGGATCATTGCTTCGATACGGATTCGAAAAGATGATCTGGGGCGCGTAGCCCTGCTCGGCCAAGGACAGTCCGTATTCTTCTCTGCCGTCGTGATCACCGCCGAGAACAACTATCGCGTCGGCCATTTCGGGTGTGTCGATCACCGGATCGACGTAGACCGGCCAGCCGGCGGCAGTGATTGCAGTAAGTCCGCCGACAATCCCGCTGAGAACGAGTACGCGTCGACGGACCTTGGGGCGAGTGGATTTCACAATTACTTCCTGTAGTGCAGATGTGGGAGCCGCTCAGAGCCCGTACTGGGTTTCGAGCACCGCACGAACGGCAGGCATTCCTAGTCGTTCGCGAGCAACATTTCGCGCGCGGGCGCCCATCTCTGCAGCGGCGACGGGATCCTTCAAGAGCGACGAGATCGCCGCGGTCACTGATTCGGTGGCGTCATCGGTCACGAGGCCACACCGACCATCCCGGATCAGTGGTGCGAGGCCGCACGTGTCGGTGACGACTACGGGCAGTCCAGCGGCCATCGCCTCGAGTACAGACATCGGGAACGGTTCGTTCACGGAGGGCAAGACATATACAGCGGCTTGACGAAATCGTTCGGGAGACTTGTCGAACGGTAGTGGGCCTTCGTACTGGATGCAATTGCTATGTCCGGAGCGTTCGATCAGTCGGTTGACGGCTTCTGCTTCACCCTCATCCGGTCCGACTATCGAAAAGCGCGCCGTGTGTCCGCTGTCCAACAACTCTTTTGCGGCTTCGACGAAGACCTGGGGTCGCTTTCTTGCCTGTAGTCGTGCGAGGTAGAGGACCTCGGGCGGGTCGCAACTGTTGACTGGCCGTGACTCGAGGTCTTCGGCCTCGGGGATCCCGTTGTTGAGTTCCACCAAGTTGACGCGACTGTCTCCGACAACAGACTGCAGGTCTGTGTGCTCTCGTTCGGTCAGATAGAACACTGTCCGTGCTCGTTTGAGGACCGGGATCGTGAAAGCAGCGTCCAACGGCCTTGCCAGCAATTTGTCTGTCTCGTCGATCATCCCGTGAGTTTGTGCGAAAACTGGAATACCGTATGCAAGAGCCAATTTCGCGGCAGGAAGGGTCACCAGGTCACGCGCGAGATGAATGTGCACGACGTCGAATTCTCGGACGTGCTTGCGAAGCCACACAAGCATCGACGGCGCGCCGATTCCCGCGTACCCGATTTTGGGGATCACGGTTCGCGCCGGAAACAATTGCAGAGCGATGCCCTGCTCGCGTGTCGGTGGCACCGCGTATCCACGCTCACCCGCGGCGATAGTTACGTCATGCCCATTGTCCTGCAATGCTTTCGACTGATTTAGGGCGACCCTGATAGGCCCTCCGTAGGCGGCGTCCGGTGAGAAGAGAGTGACGATCTGCAGTATCTTCATCGTGCAGCGCCGGCCCGTGGCGCCAACATCGTGGCTCCGGCGGAAACATCGGACGTCACCAAAGCCGTCGCGCCGACGATTGCGTTGTCCCCGATCGTTACACCGCGGAGTATCGTCGCACGGGCGGCGATCCATGCTTGGTCACCGATGGCGATGGGAGCATTGTCGAACTCGAATGTGGGACTTCGGTGATCATGACTGCCCGTACACAGGAGGACATCCTGCGAGATAGCCGTATTCGCCCCTATCGTGACGGGTTCGAGATTGAGTATCCATGTTCCCTCGCCGATCCACGAGTCTGCTCCGACCGTCAGTTTCCACGGCCAGTGGATACGGACGCGGTGTCGAATCAGGACCCCGTCGGCGATGTCGGCACCGAACCGCCGGAGAACTGCAACGCGTACTCCATTGGGGCACCACCAATGAGAAAGCAGCACACCGGAAATCGCGAGCCAGGAGATTTGAACCAGCGGGCCGCGTCCCTTGTCGTATCCTGCACCGGTGAACCCGGACAGAGTGCGGTTTGTGCTCACAGTCGGACCGCTGCAGACGAATCCCGTACGTGCTCGCGATACCAGGCTACGGTCGACTCGATGCCCTCGCGGGTTGAGATCTGTGGTTTCCAACCGGTGGCCATCAATGTGGACACGTCGAGTAGTTTGCGCGGTGCACCATCGGGCTTGCTTGTGTCCCAGTCCATTCGGCCTTCATATCCCACTGCTTCGGCCACAATATTTGCGAGCTCTTTAATGGTTTCGTCGTGACCGGTACCGACGTTGACATGCCCGGACTCGTCGAAGGTGTCAAGTAGGTGAAGGAGTGCATCGGCCAAGTCGTCCACATGGAGGAATTCTCGACGTGGGCTCCCCGAACCCCAGTTTGTGACTGATTCAATTCCCTCGTTCTTGGCTTGGTCGAGACGGCGGATCATCGCAGGAAGTACGTGCGAAACATTCTCCGAGAAGTTGTCGCCGGGTCCGTACAGGCTTGTCGGCATCGCCGAGATCCAGGGCAACCCGAACTGCCTACGAACAGCCTGGACCTGGATGATTCCCGCAATCTTGGCGATCGCATATGCGTCGTTGGTCGGTTCGAGATGGCCGTTCAGTAATTGATCTTCTCTGATCGGCTGTGGCGCCAGGCGCGGGTAGATGCACGAGGACCCGAGGAACAGCAATCGGCGCACGCCGTGCCGCAGCGCTGCGTCGAGCACATTGGTCTGGATCTGAAGGTTGTCGGAGATGAAATCGACCGGATACGTGTTGTTCGCGACGATTCCTCCGACCTTCGCGGCAGCCAAGACGACGCACGACGGTTTGGCGGCTTCGAAGAAGGCGAATACGTCTGCTCGGTTTCGCAGATCGAGTTCGGCAGATGTGCGGCCGATCAGGTCGGTGAAGCCACTCTGTTCGAGCTTGCGCCAGAGGGCGGATCCCACCAGTCCCTTGTGTCCGGCGATGTAAGTCGGGGCGCTGCGATCAAGAGGTGCAATCGATTTCGTTGTGATCATGAGAGCGAGATCTTCCAATCAGGGAGATGCGGCGTGTCGATCCACGGTGTGCCGGCATGCGCCAATGCTGCGATGTCGGCGTCCATCATGATTCGAGCCAATTCTGGGGTCTGTACTGTCGCTTTCCAGCCCAGTTTGTCCTCGGCCTTGCCTGCATCGCCGACCAGAGCGTCCACCTCTGTGGGGCGAAGGTAACGAGGATCGAATTTGACGTACTTCTGCCAGTCGAGACCCACATGTTCGAATGAGGCCACGACAAAATCTTGGACCGTGAAGTTTCCTCCAGTGGCCAACACGTAGTCATCTGGTTCGTCGACTTGAAGCATCCGCCACATACCCTCGACGTACTCGGGTGCGTAGCCCCAGTCCCTGACCGCGTCCAAATTGCCCAGGTACAGGGAATCTTCGATCCCGGCCTGGATTCGCGCGACTGCACGCGTGATCTTTCTCGTGACGAATGTTTCACCGCGGCGGGGTGACTCGTGATTGAAGAGGATCCCGTTCACCGCGTGAATTCCGTAGGCCTCGCGATAGTTCCTGGTGACCCAGTACGAGTACACCTTTGCAGCGCCGTACGGCGACCGCGGATAGAACGGGGTGTCCTCGTTCTGTGGAGGCGGACTGGCTCCGAACATTTCTGAACTCGAAGCTTGGTAGAAGCGGCACTGCAATCCCGTCATGCGGACTGCTTCGAGCAAACGAATAGACCCGATTCCGGTTGTGTTGCCTGTGTGTTCGGGCTCGTCGAAGCTGACCCGCACGTGCGACTGCGCAGCGAGGTTGTATACCTCGTCTGGTGCGATCTTCGACAGGAGCGTGACGAGTCGTGCGCCGTCGGACAGGTCACCGTAGTGCAAAAACAGCCGTGCGCCCAGTTCGTGAGGGTCCTGATAGAGGTGATCGATGCGTGACGTGTTGAAAGTTGATGCGCGTCTGATCAATCCGTGAACTTCGTAACCTTTGGCCAACAACAGTTCTGCCAGGTAGGAACCGTCCTGTCCGGTGATCCCTGTGATGAGTGCGCGTTTGGTCATCGAGCGTCAGCTGCCTTGTCTATGTTCGTCGTCTTCAGATCCGAGTCGAGATGTGTGAGGTTTTGTTCCGAGCGGCTCGCGTACTAACTGCGGCCGGCCACCAGCTCGCGGATCCACTTTTCGCATTTGTCGATGGACGCGGTTTTGCCAACCGAGGTGGCGCAGTAATGGACCCCGGCGGCACCAAGTCTGGCGGAAGTCTCCGCGTCGCCCGCGAGTTGTAGGGCTGCAGAGAGCAGGCCTGCGGGATCACCGTTCTGAGTGACGACCCCAGCACCGGAGGCACGGATCTCGTCGGCAGTCGTAGATGCCACATCGGTTGCGGCGACAATCGGGGTACCGCTGCTGAAATACGACGTCAGCTTGCTCGGCACTGCCATCCCGACGATCCCGGGTGCCTCGTTGACCAGTAAAACGTCGGCGGCGGCCATGGCAGTGCGGAAATCCTGGTCGTCGAGTGGGCGGACGAAGTCGATTCGATCGACTCCGACTGCCGCGGCTTCGAGGTTCGGTCGCTGATTGCCGTCACCGACCAGAACGAATCGGATTGGCAGACTCTGCTCGTCGGCGAGTCGAGCGGCCTCGACGACATTTTCCAGACCTTGTTTCACGCCCATGTTTCCGGTGTGCAGAACAATGGTTTCGTCAGGCGACCAACCGAATTTGGTGCGTGCGGCGGTGAGATCGTCCACATCGATCGGCGTCACGTGCGTCCAGTTCCGAACCACTGTGACTCGTTCGCGTGGGACGTGAAGTTCGTTGACGACATGGTCGACGAAACGGTCATGGACGACGGCGATTCCGTCGGCGGACTTCACGACAGCCGCCTCGAGCCTGGACGTTGCGCGGGCACTGCGGCCTGTCATCGCACCGGTCTCCACGACGCCTTGACCGTACAAGTCGTGTACCCAGACCCCGATGGCCGGACGTTTGGGTGTCAGCCGAGCACGTCCGAGGACCATCGCAGTGGCCAGCAATGCCGGACTGGTGCACACGATTACGTCAGGTGTGTTCCATCCGGAACTGGCGGCACGTGCGCCGAAACTCAGCTCCATCTTGATTCGTCCCAAGGCATTCGGTGGGCTGGGCACGAAGTGGCGGCGTCGGTGAACGTGAACGCCGTTCACGACCTCGTCGATCGACCGTCCCTGGTAGGAAGCGTCGATTTCCCACGCCGGATAGTGCGGGTACCCGGTGACGACGTGCACCTTGTGCCCGCGCTCGCCGAGGGACTCGGCAAGGTCCGTCATGTACGGGGCTATCCCCGTGGTTTCCGGCGCGTAGTTGATGCCGAGAATCGTGATGTTCAGCGATTCGACGGGACCACGATTGGATAACTCGAAAGTCGCGGAGACGTCACCAGGTTTGTCGTGCATCTGGTCGATCTGGGTGCTGATGACGAACCTCCAGTTGGTAAACTGCGCTTCAAACAGTCAAATGGTTTGGTTTACGCTATTTAAGCCCTATTTCCACGGTTTATCAACTGGTCTCATGTCGTGCTTCGATCGCCGGGAGCGATGTTGCTGCATCAGATGGAGGCGAGCCTGTGCGCGCGTAGTGTTAACCAGCAGGTTGCAACAGGGTGATGGATTGGACTGGCCTCGTTGGGCAATTTCGAATGTGGCGGAGCGCACTGGCGGAAGGCGGAGATTTCGATCCGGCCGCGGGTTCCCTCGGAGGTTCTGCAAACTCGCTGAAACCGGCGCACGGTTGTTTTGCCGCGAACGAAGGGAAATTGGTCGGTGAGGATTGAATTTCGGGCACACGTGATCGTGGAGGGATGAAGTGAAGGTCGATCCGCTGGCAAGCACGTACTGCTGTCACGCGCAGGAGTCCTTCGGCCCAGTTGATAGAGCTGGTGTCGTAGCCGTTGTCAACGAGTGGATCTCGGAGACTTTCGAAGCGGGTATCGGGGTCTTCCCCCTGATTTTCGAGATGCGTACCGCTGGTGAGGGTTCGCCTACTGCCTCGTTACACGGACTGGGTGCCGTCGAAGGAATGCGCGTGGCCGACGTGTCTTCGGCGATAGGCGTCGAGGTATTCGACCGGACATTGTTCAAGTATTTCAATGCGCGACGATTCAGTGACCCTCGCGAGATCACTGTCGTCGTTGCGCGCAACATGATCGGCCTGATCTATTCACACATGTTTGGTGACGAGACGGTCTTCATGCCGAAATCAGAACGACTCTTTCTTGCGTTGTCGGGTCTGGATCCGGCGCTTGGTCCGCGCTCTCCCGCTGTGCGCAGATTGTCGAAGCGTCGGATCGTTGCTGCCGGGCTTTTGATGGCGTCGACCAATCCCTTGATTGCCGCGACGTCCCTGAGGCGAATCCTCAGTGGTACAAGTATGTTCCAGCGTGAGGTGGTGAGTCGGCGGGCATCGGGAAACGCAATCTCGTCCTCGGCCGTATCCACGGAACCTGTTCGCGGGTGGTGGCTCTCCGTTCGTTTGGTTGCAGCACCTGGAACCCGTGTGCCTTCCGTGTATTTCTATTGCGCAGTGCTCGCGGCTCTGGAGTGCGGCCCCGACGTCACTCATCACGTGGTTGTCGACCTGCGATCGGCATCGCCCCTACTGGCGAGGACAGGGGGGAATGCGTTCAGTCACATTCCTTTCCGGGCAGATTGGACAGCTAGTAGTCCCCTCGAAGTGGCTTCGCAGGTTCGGTCGAGGATTCGCTCCGGCGAGGCGCTCGTCCGGCGTGCTGCTGGGGAGTTGGTCGGACGGCGCAATAGTCGGTCCCGGGCCGACCCTGATGGCGTGGCGTCCCCGATGGTGCTTGCAACTACAATGTCGTGTTTTCGGGTGCCCGGTGATCGAGATCATGCGTTCAGTGGTGGTGATCTGGCGTTCGCGAGGGGAATGCAGACACTCGAGCCGGCAGTTCTCGCGTCCAACATGCGCACGACGGGCCGCTACGCCGACTGTACATACAGCCATTCGGGCAATTTCGTCGATCTCGAGAAGATGCGTTCGGCCGTCAACGCTGCGGCCGCCTACCTCGGGCTTCGAATCGCGGTCAACACTGGCTCGCACTTCGACTAGAGAAGGTTCGTCTGGAGGAGGTTCTCTCTCTGGAGGAATGCACGAAGGCAACCCCGGCTACTTCGCAGTAAACAATCCTATAGACTGTTTCAGGTGGACTGAGCCGACCGACGGTTTCAATTTGATCTCAGTCTGGAGACACCACGTGTGCAAGGGAGGTGGGGTCGTGGCAGGTCTGAAGCTGCGAGTGCTGTTCAGTGCGGGTGACCAAGTGCTGTCCAGCGTAAGTAACGCGTTGATTCTGTTCGCGATGGCCGGACCGTCCTCCGTCAGTGAGTTCGGTCTGGCGATCCTTGCTTTCTCCATCCTCACGGCTGCGCTCGGATTCGTTCGAGGTGCAGTTGGCACACCCCTGCTGTTGATGAGTGCCCACAGTCGCAACAGGATTCGCGCGGAGAGCAGACATGCGATCTCGGGTGCTGCCACCTTCGGAGTCCTGGTTGGGATCGTTGCCCTCGGAGTCTCGGTTTTCCTTCACGAACCGCAGGTGGGGATTGCATACGCCGTTGCCGCGCCGGTTGTTCTCGCGCAGGATGCCTTGCGGTTCACCGCGATGTCGATGGGAGAACCGGAACACGCGTTCTTCAGCGACGCGTTGTGGGCGAGTGCGGCGTTCGGTGTGCTTGTCGTGACTTGGATTCGACCAGAGGCACTTTCGATCGCAGAGATGATTTGGTTGTGGTCCGTCGCCGGAGAACTCGCACTCGTTTACCTGATGATTCGCGTACAGACGCTACCGCGACTGACTGGTCTGTATCGCTGGTGGGCGTCGTTCTGGACTCATCGAATCCGGTTCGGATTCGAGAGTGGCATCGACCAACTGGCTGCAATCGTGATCGTCGCGGTGTCCACGGCCTTCATCGGAACGGTGGCTGCCGCGTCTTTACGCGGAGCCGTGACCGTCCTGGGGCCGTTCGCCGTGCTGATCAGTTCTCTTCCACTGATCGTCATTCCCGAATCGGTGCGGGCCGGCCATACCGCGCGCCAGGTGTGGAGCACACTGCGTTATGCAGCGTGGCTCACATCTGCGATGGCGGCAACGATCGGATTCGCCGCTCCCTTCCTTCCAGATGCACTCGGCCGAGTCGTTCTAGGTGAGTCCTGGGCCGAGGCTCGCCATGTTCTGCCGTTTCTCGGACTCGAGTACGCGGCGATCTGTTGGATAGCGGGTGTTTACAATCTCTACCGCACTCAAGGAGCCAGCGGACGACTGCTCAAGCTGCGAATTGTCCAGAGTCTCACGGCAATCGTCATCTGCAGCGCGGCCGCGGCCCTCACGGGAACCGCGGTCGGAGTCGCGATCGGGCTGGCGGTCTCGTCCGTCCTCGTTGCGGTGTGCCTGGTGGTCGCTGCCCAACGGAAGCACTCCGGCCGTGAAGACCCCGCGAGCGTGCCGTCCACTGCTGATCGTGCCGAACCAGGCGATCTGCGCCGAACACGAACAGGCGCACTGGCCGGGACGACCACGTGAAAACAATTTCCAGCGGGCGGACAAAGCCTCACGAGTTCGCGGAATTCGACGTCGGGCGGCAGGACTCGTTGATGCCACCGCTGATTGCGATCTGGACCGCGGTGATCATGGTGATCATCGTGCCTTTCGCAGTCGTCGAGTTCACTCCGACACCGCCAGGGCGTGTATGGATGGCGGTACTTGCCGTCACCACGATTTCGGGACTGCGCTATGCGTGGATTGTGGGCGAGGGCTTTCGTCGGCTCGTCGAGATGTCGTTCTGGGTTTTCACCTATGTCTTCATGGGTCTTGCCCCACTTGCCCAGCTCCGCCTGCGAGAGATTCCTCCTACGACGCCCCGAGTGGATCCGTCCCTCAACTCGACAGCGGTGGCTATCGTCCTTCTGGGAATCGGCGGCTTCCTGGTGGGATTAGTGTTCTCCGGAGCGGTGTGGCGTCGAATCAAAGACACGCGATGGGGAAACGCCACAAGCGTGCGTGTGGATCCCGTTCGGGTTTTGATTCTTGCCGGTTGCGCCCTGGTCGCCAACGCGTACTACATCAAGAAACTTGGTGTAGGGACGCTTCTGTCGAGCCGAAGTGCCGTGGTGGAGCAGGCGAGTGCGTCGCTGGGGCAATCCACGGTCGCCAGCATCATCGGCGCCGTCGCGATGATGTCTTTGCTTGTCGCATTCATCGCGGTGGTCAAATACCGTGATCAGAATCCGGGAGCCGATCGTTTGTTTCTTCTCTGCGCCATCGTGCTCGGAGCCGTGCTGTTGTTGACTTTCAATCCGATCTCGAGTGCGAGGTATCTGTTCGGTACTGCAGCACTAGCCGTGGCGGCACTTTTCGGACTCTTCGCGACCCGTGGTCGTTTCCGTGTGGTTGCCCTGCTTGCCGTGGCTGCACTTGTCCTGGTCTTTCCGCTCGCCGATGCGTTCAGGTACAGCACGTCGGCACAGTTCAAGACAAGCTCGCCTCTCGAATCGCTCACGTCTCCGGACTACGACGCATTTGCGCAGGTCAACAACACCGTCAACTTTGTGAATACGCACGGGGTTACCGATGGCAAGCAGGCACTCGGAGTTGTTCTTTTCTGGATTCCGCGGACCATCTGGCCCGGCAAAGCTACGGACACGGGCATCCTGCTCGCGGAGAGCCGCAACTACACGGTCAAGAACCTTTCTGCTCCGTTGTGGTCCGAGCTGTTCGTCAACGGTGGGTGGATCGCGCTGATTGTCGGAATGGTTGCTCTAGGCTTGATCGCAGGGATTCAGGACAGGCGAATCGAACTGTCGCTGCGCCAGTCCAGGGCGCCGACGATCCTTGCCTGCATCCTGCCCTTCTACCTGATCATTCTGCTCAGAGGATCACTGCTGCAAGCGATGTCGTACTTCCTCGTCATCATCGGTTGTGCATTCTTCGTCTCACGGCGGGAGGTGACTCGATGACTCGGACGAACCGATTCTCGTCGAGAATCTCTGCCCGTCGCCCGCTGGAACTCGTGGGCCTTGCTCTGCTGGTGGTACTGGTCGTTTGTGCGACGGCGCTGGCGGTGCGTCAGAATTCGGCTGCCGGAAACGGCCGGTCCGCGCCCTCACAGCAGAGACAACGGTTCCTCAGTTGCCGCCGGACACAGCGCCGGCATCGATGTGGTTCGGCGACAGCTTCACTGCGGGCATCAACGGAATCGGGCTCGGGGCATACCCGAGAATCATCTGCGTCCGGATGGGGTGGGACTGCAATGTCGATGCTCAGGGAAGCACCGGTTTCACCAACGACGGCGCACCCGAGTATCAGGGAACTACAACACGATTCGAGAATCGACTACAGGTGTCGATCGAGCGGTATCGAGCGGACATCATTTTCGTGGACGGTGGGCGAAACGATCTGCACATGAGTCCGATGGATTTGTTTCCCGTCATGACGTCGTACATCGATACCGTCCGGGATGCATGGCCGGATGCGCGTCTGGTGATCATCGTGCCGACATACGTCACACCTGTGCCGTACGACGGATACGACCAATTCGTATCAGCACTGCGAAGTTACGGGGAATCGGTTGCCGCGACCGTGATCGATCCTGTTGCCGACGGTTGGTACGCCGACGTGGACCTCACGACACTGAAATTCGAGGACGGTGTGCACCCGAATGCAGTGGGGAACGCAGTGATTGCTCAGAAACTGGTGGAATCGCTGACCGCCTCCGGTGTGATTCGCGAGGGCGCGCCGAATGGGGGGATTCTGCGATGAACCCGTCCCGCTTCTTCGGAGTCCTTCGTGACAAGTGGGTTGTCGTCGGCATCTCGACATTGCTCGGCCTGCTGGTAGGCGTTCTGCTGACATTGCTCACGCCGACCACTTTCAAGTCCTCGACCCAGCTCTTTCTCACCACGCCAGGGTGGGGTACACCGACCACTCTGGGCAATGCCGATTCGAGCCCTTTCCAAGGTGACGAATTCTCGCAGCAACGAGCGGGTACGTACACGCGTCTGGCGGAGGGTGCCGACTTCTCGGCCCGCGTCGCAAGTCGTCTGGGCGAGAGTGGTCTGCGTGACGTCGAAAGCATTTCGGTTCGCGTTGTGCCCGACACCGTGTTGCTCGAAATCTCTGGCACCACCGACAGCGCAGACCGGGCGTTGCAACTGACGAACGCGGCTTCGGATGAGATGAACGAGACGATCCGGCGACTCGAGACGCCGAGTGGGACTTTGATCCCGACGGTTCAGCCGCTGACTGTCGTCACGGCGTCAGCACCGACGAGCCCGGCTGGTCCGCAGACGATTCCGAACGTTCTTCTGGGGTTGGTCGTCGGATCGCTGGTTGGAGTGACTGGTGTGATCTTGGCTGCTGCGAGGTCGAGAGCAGTTCAGGGTGTCGACGAATTAGCGGCCTGGACGGGTCTACCTGTGCTCGAGTCGATCCCGTACCTCGGTGACAGGGGATTGTCCGCCGAGGAAGGTGCTCAGTCGGCATCGAGAAGTTATTTTGAGAGACTGCAGTTCAACCGAGATCTCATCGGGTCAGGTACGCCCGCGTCACCCGTGCTCGTGACCGCTGCCGACGAGGGGAAGATCAGCAGGTTCGCAGCTGGCGGCATCGCCGATGCTGCTTGCGCTCTGGGGTATTCGGTGGTTCTCGTCGACTGCAACTTCCGATCCTCGCGTGCACATATCGAGTTCGGGGTCACCGACATCGTCATGTCGGACAGCGTCCTCGATGATGTTCTGATCTCGACACCGCTGCATCCGACTCTCCTCCGGAGCGGTTCGCCGACCGAAACTCCGGAGCGAGTCTTCGAGTCTGAGTCGTTCAGGCGCATGCTGCGAGATCTGAGTGCCAGGTTCGACGTAGTGGTTGTTTTCGACTCCGGCGGGACGCAGTACGCCGACTCGGGCCGACTGGCCAAGGTATGCCGTTCGATAATCCTTGTCGTTCAGTCTCATTCGACAAACATGCAGACGGTGATGACGAAGATTCACGATCTGGAAATCGCAGGAGCGAAAATCGAAGGTTCGGTCCTCTTGACGACCACGCGCCGAACGCAGCGAGGGGCAGTGTTGCCCGTGAATCGGCCAGACACAACTGACTCGGTGGCAAGTTACACGCCACGGCGCGACGGAGACACACGCACACAGCGATCTCCAAGAAAGGCGAACACATGAATGCACTCAGCACTGCCGCGCGAATTCTGAGGCGGGGGTGGGCACTACCTGTCTTCGCGGTGCTCGGCTTGATCCTCGGTGCTTTCATGGCCATCTCAAGTCCGTCGTCCTACACGTCGACAACTGTGCTGTTCATCGGCTCGCCGATCAGTGCTGACTCGGCTGGCGCCTACCAGGGCGATCTGTTTTCTCAGCAACGAGCGGCGACCTATGCCCAACTGTTTTCGAGCGACGATCTGGCGGTCAAGGTGATCGACGACCTGGGTCTTCCAATGAGCGGACATGAGTTGGCCTCGCAGGTTTCGGCGGCAGCAGTTGAGAAAACTGTGCTCTTGCAGGTCTCGGTCACGGATTCGACGGCCGAAGGATCGGCCGGTATCGCCAATGCGTATGCGAAGAATTTTGCACAATATGTGGGGCAGTTGGAGACCCCTAACGGTGGTGGCCGTCCGAATACCTCCGTCCAGGTGGTCACCGAGGCCAACGCTGAAGATGCCAGTGGGGGTTCGAATCTCGTGATGACGTCCCTGTTCGGCCTCATCGGTGGCCTGGTCGTCGGCATCGGCGTCCGGGTGCTCCTTGGGCGACTCGACCGGTCCGTTCGAAGCGCTTCCATGCTCTCGGCCGTTGCAGGTGTACCGATTTTGGCGACAGTTCCGGAATCGGCCTCGCGGGGATTTCGCGCGTTGACGTTCCCCGCCGACGGCGCGACCGCCTATGCCGAGTCGATACGCAAGCTCAGGACAGGTATCGAGTTCGCCGGCCCGAGTGCCGACGCGATCCGTTCGGTCCTCATCGCCTCGCCTCGGTACTCGGAGCCTGCGGGGTGCATCGCAGCCGATCTCGCGGTTGTCCTGTCCGAAGCGGGACGTCGAGTGCTGTTGGTGGACGGTGACTTGAGGTCGCCGAGCTTGGATTCATACCTCGGTATCAAGCCGGCAGTCGGCTTTTCCGACGTGCTGGCCGGTGCGATTCCGCTCGTGGACGTGCTCGTTCAGGTACCCGGTCGCTCATTGACTCTGCTGCCCGCCGGCTCGATACGATCCGATTCCGGTGATGCCATCGCATCGGTCTCGGCACGCGAGATGCTTTCGGAAGCCTCCGAGAAATTCGAATACACGATCGTCGTGGGTCCACCGTTGTCGCTCTATTCCGATTCGGCTGTGATCGGCTCAGTCGTCGACGGCGTGGTTCTTGTTTCAACACAGAGTATTTCGTCGGTCGACGAGGTGGAAGGCGCAGCGACCACGCTGCGCGCTGCCGGCGCGAACCTGTTGGGCGCGGTGCTGTCGGGTGTCGGACGGGGTGGCTTGGTCAAGGTCCGCAGCCGTGTGAGTGTGGTGGACGAGCCTGCGGCGAACGAGCCTCCGGTGAATGATGCATCGAATGAACCAGTCGGCGCGTGGCCTCCCGTTGAACGAGGAGCCGGCGCGCAGGTAGTACACGCAGAACCAGGTGTGGGATCGACGGGGAAGAATGAAGTGGACAAGCATGATTCGGGGGATTCGGCCGAATCTCCGGCCGAAGATATGCGCATCGATTTCGACGAATGGGAGCCGGCGGAGACTGAGGGGCGCTACACGCGCAGTGATCTGGACAGTCCGACAGTGGCGATCCCTCGCTCGATGCTCCGCACAAAGGTCGCGCATAAGGCGAACCTCTCGAGTGACGAGTTGCCGACCGATAAGCGGCAGGTAAGATCACTCGGTGGGAACGGCGATTCCGATTCCAGGTCGAATCACCCGCCGCAAGCTTCGGATTCTGTGCAGCAGAATTGAATTGGAATTCGATTTCCAGGTTCGGGATGTCAACGTCACCGGACATTGCGGCGTAAGGCCGTGTGTGAGAAGGGGTGGCTGATTCGGTGAACGCCGATGCTCGAAAACGGAAACGGGTGAGTATCGAAGGTTCGCGGGACAGGAAATTTCGTGCAGTTGCCATCGGCATTGCGCTGGTGTCGTCAGTGCTTCTCGTAGTGGCCGGCCTCAGGCTCTCTGATGGAGTGGACCCAAACGCGAGGGTTGACGCGGCGGTGTCATCACACCCCGCCGTCGAGCTTCCGGACAACGGACAGTCGACCGGCAAAATGGTCTTTGCGCACTACTTCCCGCCGTATCCCCTTTCGATCGACAACCTACCGTCGGGCGAAGACTATTACGCCACGCAGTATCTCAATCCGAACGGTGAACGAGGTTCATACGCCGCATTCGGAGGGTTTCTTCGAGACCGACC
Organism: Rhodococcus sp. OAS809; assembly: GCF_040546695.1. Lineage (NCBI taxonomy): Bacteria > Bacillati > Actinomycetota > Actinomycetes > Mycobacteriales > Nocardiaceae > Rhodococcus > Rhodococcus sp. OAS809. The sequence goes on from NZ_JBEPOI010000002.1 coordinate 5,911,273, forward strand.
GCAACCACGGCCTGTTTCAGCTGACCCACAGTGGAGGCAGCGAGATCTCGAAGATGAAGTGCGGCAGGCAATCGACGCGGGAATCAGTGGGTTCTCGGTTGACATTCTGACGAAGTCGTCGAACCCGTTGTGGTCCTCGTCCGTTCCGTCCCAACTTCTCGCCGCTTCGGCTGCGGTTGATCCTGCGTTCGAGATAATGCTGATGCCGGATATGAACGGCGAACTCGGCACATTGGACCCCGCGAATCTGGCAGGCGAGTTGTCGCAGTACGCGTCATCGCCGTCGGTTTTTCGATTGACGGACAACCGGGTGGTGATTTCGCCCTTTCTTGCCGAGAAACACGACCCGGCGTGGTGGTCGCAGTTTCTCGAAATCATGAAGGCCCGCTACGGGATCGAGGTGGCCTTTGTTCCACTCTTCCTGAACTCCACCACGAATATGGATTCATTCGCGTCGATAAGCTATGGAATGTCGACGTGGGGTGGACGTAACCCTTCCTTCAATCCAGTGACGGACACCGGGATCGGCTCGCCACTGGATCAGGTGAACCGAGCGCACGCTCTCGGCAAGATATGGATGCAGTCGGTCTCGTTCCAGGATGCGCGTCCCAGCCAATCGGTTTTCGACGAAGCGCAGAACACTGGGAATCTCCGAAACACCTGGCAGATTGCGCGCGAATCGGATAGCGAATGGGTGCAACTAATTTCGTGGAACGACTACAGCGAAGGTACGGCGTTTGCACCGAGCGAGGGGCACGGTCGTGCGCTGCTCGATTTGAACGCATATTTTGTCGACTGGTTCAAGACCGGAACGGCACCGGCGATTGCACGTGATATCGCGTACGTCACCTATCGGAACCAGCTGTCGTCCGCGCAACCCGCACTACCCTCGGTATCACCGATGATTCTGCGTGCGGGGTCGTCCCCGGTTCGCGACACGATCGAGGTTTTGACCTTCTTGGTCGAAGGTGCCGAAGTGAAAGTTACGGTCGGCGGTACGACGACCACGTGCAGTGCCGATACAGGGATGGACATCTGCACGGTTCCATCGGCGGTCGGCGCCGTCTCGGTCAGCGTGGTTCGAAACGGGGCGGAAGTGGCTTCGGCGAAGGCACATTCAGACGTCGTGTCCACTCCTGCGGTTCAGAACATGGAGTACCTGGTCGATTCGAGTTTTGGACGATAATCAGCAGTCCGACGGCGGTGACTCGCCTCTGAAGCGCGCTTGGAGCCAGACTGCGGTCTCGGACCCCGGATCCAGATTATTGTGAGTTTGGCCTGCCCTGACGATGTGCTGCACCGAATCGCCGAACGCACAGGCATTGTCGACGGCCTCTTGCACCCACTGCGGGCGGATCGTCTGATCAGCGTCGCCGTTGATGACCAAGAGTGGTCCTCCGGCCGGACGCTGCGGAAGGGCGATCGATATGAGCCAGTCGCGCAAGACTGCTCCGGCCTCGTCGGAGTTCGGCAGGGTATCGGCGGGATTCAGTCGTGATGCTTGTTCGCCGCGTTCTTTCAACACCGGACCCGCACATGCCAGCCACATCGCAGAGTTGCTCGCCAGCGCGCCGTGTAGGTAGTTGCCTGGATCGGTGCCGGGTCGAGCGATGGTCAGCCCAGATACTACGTACGACATCATGATCTGCTGTTCATGCGTCAGCCACTGCGACTGGGCCAAGTCGGCGAGCTTGGAAAGATCTGCCGCCGGAGCCAGCGCTACCGATCCGACAAAATTCAATTCGGGCGCGTAGAAACCGGACAACTCTGCCGCCGCCCATGTCGCCTGCCCGCCGATCGACACGCCGAGTCCTGCCCATTTCCCGGACGTGTCCGGGACCATTTCTCGCGCCGCGCGAACTCCGTCGATCAGGTTGAATGCGCTGGTGTTCGGATCGAGGTACGGGTTGATGCCGCCTGCCGGACCCAATCCTTGGTAGTCGGTCATGACTGCGACGAACCCAAGTTTCATCAAAGGGACGATCGTGCTCGCGTAACCCAGGAGATTGGGGTACATCGAAGGTCCGCACTCCGCAGTCACTCCCGTTGTGCCGTGACCGACGGTGACAACAGACCGCCCGCCGGGTGGTGGATCGCCTTCCGGAACGAAGACGACTCCAGACACGACCGTTGAGCTTCCGTCCATACCTGAAGTTGATCGGTACGTGATCTGGTGGGCAGTCGCGCCCACGTCGGCGATCAGTGGATCGATTTCGTCGAACGCGGACGCACTTTCCAGTTTGCCTCTGGCCGCGACGGCGTCGGCGCTGATCGAGGGAAGAGGCACGGACGTAGGAGTCGGTTTTGAGGGCCCTGTGTGGGCAGTGCAACCGGTCAGAAGCGCCACGGTTGTCGCTGCAACGACTACAAATACTTGGGACGACGTTGTAATTCCGTCCCGGGTAGACGTGCGCATCATGCTCCGAGTCGCTCCTGATCGCGCTTCGACACGGCGAGTTTTCGGTCTCCGAACGCATCGAGTGCAGAGGCAACTATCAACCGGCGGACGCGTTCTCGCGAACTGCGATGGAACAGGTTGTGATCGCCGGAGCCTGAGAACAAGACCTGTGGAGGATTCCTCGATCTCGAAAGACGCGCTATACCTCGTCGGCCTCTGTTCGCCTCGAACCACGCTTCGTCTTCCGGCGAGAGTGACACTGCAGTTTTTGTCCCGCGGCGGGTCAAGGTCCGAAGCATCGACTCGGGGGCATTGACCAATCCGAGGAAACCGAGACCGAGCCACACCGGGTAGGGAACGTACCGCTGAGCTCGTCGTCCGGAATTGCGAATTGTTCTGGCCACGAGGAAAATTCGGTTTGCAACGTCAGACTCCATTGCATCGACGTGTGCTTTCTTCACTGGTGGTCGGCGATTGTTGATCGACCAGTTCACTATGTTGAGAAGCACCACGGACCTTGCGCCGCGCTGGCTTGCTGCAAAGGCGCCCATCCATGCGCCGGAACACATTCCGACGTGCATCCGGCGGGACGGCGGCACGTCGAGAGTGTCGACGAGATCCAACACATTGCGGCGCGCTTCCGGAGACACGATGGGCGTGCTCTCGTCGGTGCAGACCGTGCCGCTGTCTCCTGTGCCCATCCTGTCGAAGCGAATCGAGCGAATACCGTGCGAGGCGAGAGTTCGAGCGGACTCGACCCACAGTCTCGCCGGCCCGATCCGGTGCTCGTTCGCGGTGCTGTGAAAGATCGCTGTGGCAGCGTGGCTCGCGGTCGTGCGGGATGCGGTGGAGATTGCAAATAGTGATCCGGTGGACCGTCGTTCCAATATTTCCCAGACTTCTTCGCCGTCGTCAGCCGTCGCGACATGCGCCGCCGACGTGATCTCTGGATCGACGGAAGTCTTGTCCTCGCCGAATTGTCGCGACACCCAACTCGAAATCCGCTGTATGTCGTGCGTAGGCACCGAGAGTACGAAACTGCTGGGGGAAACGAACTGATTCTGGCGTTCGACGAATATGCGTTCAGCACCGGATCGCTCGAGCATCCGTACCACGCGGGGCGAATCAGCGAATTCAGGGCGAATCGCGGCGAGGACTTTCGTCGACGAACTCGGATCGAACGTGCTGAGGTCAAGTCCGGAAAGGTCATTCACCGCTGCGGAAGCCAGCAGGCCGCCGACGATCGATGTGCAATCGTCGTGGTGGGGGTCGTCGTCGACCGAAACGCGGTACAGCGACGTCAGTTCTCGAACATAGGCCCTACCGGATATGACCGGATCCCACAAGACCATCGCACGTAGGTCGCCAAGTGTATCTACGGTGGACGCGGCCAGTAGGGCCCCTGCACGCAAACCTGCGACGGCAACGGACTCGATACCTGTGCGCCGCACGTACGAAACGGCTGCTGTCACGCTGGCCTGCCAGTGCGCAACTGCTAGCGGGTCATCCTGCCGACCGGATGAATCTCCTTGTCCCTCATAGTCGAAACGAAGAGCGAGGAATCCGTGCTCGGCAAGTTCTTGGGCGAGTTGGCGCAGTCCCCGATAAGCGCTGATGTGTTCCTTCGCGAGGGGTGGACATATGACCACGGCACCACGCACGGCAGCATCCGACGGCAGGTGAACCGAGGCGAACAGTGCCCCATCACCAGGGCCCGGAATCCACGTGTCGATCGTGCGAATCCCGGTCGGTGTCTGGCGGTCGCGGAGGCGCCGGGTGGTGATCGCCAGCAGGGTGGGGTTGGGTGCGTGTAGTGCGGACATCACGGTTGTCATGTTGGCCATCGATTTGTTCAAGGACCTCTCCACACATTGATTCGGCCTGCCAGTTTCGCGTAGTTCTCCGGTTTCCAGAGGATCCGGTAAACTTCCCGCTACAGATAACATACCGCAAGTATGTTTTGCGGCGGATGAACAGTGCAAGAGTTGGATATGGGGGTGCGTACAGCGATGGATCCAGTGTTCGGTGCGTCGTTGGGCGCTGCCTCGGTTCGTATTGTTCGGGCCGACCCCCAGCCGGAAACCGGATCCACGAGCGGTCGATTCCTGACTCGGACTGTAGATGCATACGACGCCTCTCCGGTCCGGACAGCCGCGATTCACCTAGTTGCTGCGGTTCGCGGGGACACGTCACGGATGGTCATTTCGGTTCCCGACGAGCGGCAGAACGTAGCGCTCGAATCAGAACTGCGTGCCCGAGGTATCGAGGGCGTTGTCACGGTGCCGGAAGCGGTTGCCGTTGTCGCGTTGGTACGGACTTCGGGTGCGGCCGAAGGTTTTCGGTTACTTACAGTTCTCGATATCGGTCGAACCGGAGTGACTGTCTCGATGATCGAGATCGGGACCGCGACAACCATCGCGTCCACGCGGTCGACGGCACTCGCCGGTGACAGGCTAGACGGGGTTGTCGCGGAGTTACTTCCCGCAACCACTGTTGATGCAGCCCTCGACGCTGATTCAGCGTTCGACGCCCGCGAAGTCAAGGAGTATCTCGCCAGTGGCTCCCGTCGTGCGCAGGTGATGCCCGTTCCCGAATCCATGTGCATCCGTTTCGATTCGGTTGTCAAGCGTGAAGTCGAAGACACGCTGATGGTGATTCGAGAAGTTGCGGCACGCGCTCGGTGTGTCCCTGACGCATTGGTTCTCGTCGGAGGAGGCGCCCGAATTTCACTGGTGGAGAAGATACTCGCGCGGGAGTTTTCGGTACCGGTGATCAGGCCGGCCGAGCCCGAGCTCGCCTCGGCCAAGGGCGCAGCATTGATAGCCGAGGTCTTACATCAGGAGCACCCCAGCTCGGAAGTCGCGGTTTCGGCAGTCTCCGACTCGGAAATCGCAACGGATACTGTAGAAATGTCTTCCGATCAGGCCGTGGTGCACAGCGTCGGTGAAACCGAAGAAGACACCGAATCGGATTCGCTACCTGCTGGTGGGCTTGGGAGGATGCAAATCCTTGTGGGCGTCGGGTTCTCGATGGTTGCGCTGACCAGCTTCCTCGCGTGGGCGGTGCTGCGCCCGTTTTCGGATCCTGCACAGGCGGAACCGCCGCAGGCGCAAACAACGGCAATTGTCGCGCCGGTACCTACCTCCGACTTGCTGCCGCCGACCACGACCAGAGCAATCGATCCACTGACCGAGCGGAATCGGGCACCGGTCAATTTGGTGCGTTCGTGGAGGTACTGAACACAGAGACTCGCGTCAGGTGAACAGTTGGGAACTCCAGTCCTTGCCGTCGGCGAGACCGCCGGGGCAAGCGAAGACCGCAGAACCGACGTGCTGGATGTATTCGTTCAGCGCATCGTGTCGTGAAAGGTTTTGCTGCATCGGAACAAACTGCTCGACCGGATTCCGGCAGTACGCAACGAAAAACAGTCCCGCGTCCAGGTGGCCGAAGCCATCGGAGCCGTCCGTGAAGTTGTATCCGCGGCGCAAGATCTGAATCCCACCGAGTTCCTCGGCAGAGGCCAGGCGCACGTGTGAATCCTCCGGGATGACGAAGTCGTGTCCCATTTTGGAATCGAGATCGAGCTCGTCGAACTCGTCCTTGCCACCGAGCGGCGCTCCGCTCCGTTTGGAGCGGCCGATGACAGCTTCCTGTTCCTTGAGTACTGCGCGATCCCACTGCTCGATCAGCATGCGGATTCGTCTGGCGACGAGGAATGATCCGCCTGCCATCCAGGCCTGATCGTCAGTGGGATCAACCCAGACGTGCTGGGCGAGTGCGTTTGGATCTTCCGCCTTGATGTTGGCTGTTCCGTCCTTGAACCCGAACAGATTTCGTGGTGTCGCCTGCGTCGTCGAGGTCGAGGATGTTCGTCCGAACCCGAGTTGTGACCATTTGACCGACGCGGTCCCGAACGCGACTCGCGCGAGGTTGCGGATCGCATGGACGGCAACCTGGGGGTCGTTGGCGCACGCTTGGATGGCGATGTCGCCCCCGCTGCGATTCGGATCGAGGTTGTCCGCACGGAAGTGGGGGAGATCGAGCAGGGCAGCAGGTTTCTTGTCTGCGAGACCGAACCGGTCGTCGAAAAGTGACGGTCCGAATCCGATGGTCAGGGTGAGTTGCGACGGCGCGAGATCGAGTGCCTCACCCGTGTCGCTCGGTGGTGCATACGGACCGTCGCCGGTCGCTCCGTCCTCGGTTGCTTCCTGACCCGCCGTCATTCGTTCGGCCATCGCCGTCCACGTCTGCAGCAGCGTGATCAGTTCGTCGCGCGACTTCGTCGTCACATCGAAAGCGACGAAGTGCATACGATCCTGGGCCGGCGTCGTGATGCCTGCCTGATGCTCGCCGCGAAAGGCGACCACGTCTGCGTGATCGGCGCCGGAACTCTCGTCGGCGGTCACCCGCCCGATGACGGCACCGGCACCGGCCAGGACGGCGCCGGCCCCCACCGCGCCGAACAGTCGGCGTCGTGAGACTGCGTGCGGTGCTGCGTTTTCCGCAGCGGGTGTGCCTTCTGGTGAATCAGTCATCTACTGTCCCGCGACTACTTCCTGGACCTGGCTGACCTCGGCGGACAGTGCATCGATTTTACGCGAGAGTTCCTGACGCTGCGCCTCGGTGACGGTGTCGTAGTACACGAATCCGTCGCCGACCCGGAACTGCGCCAGCGCAGCGTCGAGGTCGGCGAATCGGTCAGCGATGCGCTGGGCGAGCTCGGGATTACGTTCCTGCAGAATCGGGTTCAGTGCCGCGATCGCCGCTTGCGAGCCGTCGACGTTGGCCTGGAAATCCCACAGGTCGGTGTGCGAGAAGATGTCTTCCTCGCCGGTGATCTTGGAAGTCGAGATCTCGTCGAGCAGTCCTTGGGCGTCGCCGGCGATCTTGGTTGGATCGATCGTGTAATCCTCGGCATTCAGCTGGTCGGCAAGATACTGAATGTCTTCGAGCAGTTGATCGGCGACCGCGTTGGTATCCGGCTGAAGCCCGGTCACCCACAAATCCTTCTCGAGGCGGTGGAATCCCGTCCAGACCTGACCGGGCTCCAGATCCGCTTCGCGCAGGTCCAGCTTGGGATCGAGTTCGCCGAAGCTCTCGGCTTCGGGTTCGATGCGCTCGTAGTAGGTACGTGCGATCGGGAAGAGTGCCTTCGCCTGGTCGACGTTGCCGGATTGGACGGCGGCGACGAACTGAGCAGCGGTGTCCTGCAGCGCGACGATCTGGCTGCGGATGTACCTCCGGTAGCCGTCGGCAGCTTCGGCGAGTTGGCCGCTCTCGTCGGTGGCCGCCTGCGAATCGCCCGTGACGACGAAGTCCTGACGGATGCCGGTTCCGACCATGCCCGGCTTGCACGCGAGTTGATAGGTCGCAGCCTCGGGGAGGGAGACGATCAGCTGCCGGGTAAGGCCGGGGCCGATGTTCTCGACTTCGCCCATCGCTCGATCGCCCTCGGCGAAGACGTAGAACTCGGTGACCTTCGAGCCGTTGTTCGTCACCTGGAACGTCGCACTGCCAGTGGTTCCAGTGGTGGCACTGACGTCACACGAATCGTCGGTGGCCGTGACGACGATGTCGCCGTCGCTCGCGGTCGTCTTCTCGGTGCATGCGGCGAGGGAGAAGGGAAGTACCGCGGCCGTGGCCAGTACGAGGGTGGATTTACGCATGTCGGCAATGCCTCTCAGGATTTTTCGGGAACGTGTGTGTCGTGCGCAGGCGGGGTTGTCGGTTCCGATGGGCTCGACGGAAGGGGACGCAGGAAGAGCGCGAGGACGACTACGAGGTAGACGAGCCATGCGACGGCTTGCAGGACGGTCGGGTCCGGGCGGAAGTTGAAGATTCCGGCGAGGACGGTGCCGTACCAGGTCGACGGGTCGTAGCCGGGTGTCAGGTTGAACGCGAGATTCGAACCGCCCGGCAGGACGTTTCCGGTCTGCAGAGCGCGAACACCGTACGAGAGGATTCCGGCGGCTACGACGATGAGGAAGATCGCCGTGTACCGGAAGAACGTCGTCAGGTTGAGACGGAGGGCGCCGAAGTACATGGCGACGGTCAAGACGGCGGCCAGGAGAATTCCGAGGAGCAGTCCGACCAACGGCCAGGAGCTGCCTGCGGTGTTCTCGGCGTAACCGACCATGAGCAATGCAGTCTCGACGCCTTCACGACCGACCGCGAAGAACGACAGCGACAAGATGGCGACGGGTCCGGCGATCAACGCCTTCTCCATCCCCGCTTTCAGATCTCCGGAAATGTTTTTGGCGGCCGTGCGCATCCACAGGACCATGATCGTGACGATGACGACGGCGATCAGGGAGGCAACGCCCGCGATGATCTCTGCGGTCAGGCCGTCGACCGTCGACGTTCCGTAGTGGATCGCGAAGAAGATGATCGCCACCATCGCGACGGCGATCGCGACGCCGAGCCACACCCATTTCAGTGCGTCCTTGCGCTGCGCCTTTACGAGGTAGGCGGCGAGAATCATCACCACGATGCCCGCTTCGAGGCCTTCGCGCAGACCGATCAGGCCACTGCCGAATAGCTGGGTGGCAACTGATGGTGTGCTCGCGGCAGCGAGTACCGACACGGGCACAGGCGACTCCTGACTGAGTGAGTGCAACAGCTTCTGACGAACGCATGAGGCTAGGCCAGCCTTAACTCAGAAGAAGATACTCCATCATCGACGGCGAACCATGCTCTCACCTGTACTTTTGCTGTTCTTTACCAATGGATTCGGGAGTAGTTCACTCGCATGTGGATGATGGAGGGGTGTACCGAACTCCCGCAGCCCGCAGAAGTCCCCGGCGTCTCTCGCGAGCCGTAGCAGCAGTAGCTGCCGGAACAGCTTTGCTGGGCGCAGGCGTCGTGGCTTGCGGATCGAACGAACCGAAGGTTGCTATTCCCGAGGGCATACCCCCAGGTACCGGCTCTCCGACGCCGCCGATCGACATCAATGCTCCCGGCCGCAGTGCTGATCAACTCGCCGACTGGGCAGCGGGATTGTCGGACGACATCGGGATCGGGACGACGGCACTCGAGGCCTACGGGTACGCCGCCGCGGTGATGGCCGAGACGCTTCCCGGCTGCGGAATCGGGTGGACAACTTTGGCCGGTATCGGCAGCGTCGAGAGCCGCCACGGGACCTACGACGGCTCGTCGGTCGACGCGTTCGGCCAGGTTGCTCCGATCATTCGGGGAATCCCTCTCGACGGTGGCCCGGGAGTTGCCGAGATCCCCGACACCGACGGCGGGGCGATGGACGGCGATCCAGTGCACGACCGTGCGATGGGGCCCATGCAGTTCATCCCCGAGACGTGGCTCAAATGGGGAGTCGACGCCAACGGCGACGGCCGGGTGGACCCCGACAACATCGACGACGCTGCCCTCACGGCCGCCCGCTACCTGTGTGCACGCGGGGGAGACCTCACTTCCGCTGCCGGATGGCAGCAGGCACTGATGGCGTACAACCTCTCGGGCGACTATCTCGCGCTCGTTCGTGATCGTGCGTCGGCGTATTCAGTCGGGGTACGGCCGGACTGACGGTGATCGATCCGCAGGTCGGACCCGTGACCGCGCGTCGATAAAGAAGCCTTCGGCCCGTGCGGTTAGGCTGTGTGCTGGCACTACAGAGGTGCTGGCACTGCAGAGGCCCAGCCGCGATCGTGGTCCTCTTTCGACCGGAGGGGTCGGAGCCCAAGTGTCAAGCACGCAGAGCGTGCCCCAATGCGAAGCCCATTCGAAGGAGAACCACACAGTGGCCAGTATTGAGCAGGTCGGAGCTCGCGAGATCCTTGATTCCCGTGGTAACCCCACGGTTGAGGTCGAGGTTCTGCTCGAAGACGGAAGTTTCGCCAGGGCTGCGGTGCCGTCCGGCGCTTCGACGGGTGAGCACGAAGCCGTCGAACTGCGCGACGGTGGCGCACGCTACGGCGGAAAGGGCGTCGAGAAGGCCGTGGAGGCTGTGCTCGGCGAGATCGCTCCTGCCATCATCGGCATCGACGCAACCGAGCAGCGCACGGTCGACCAGGCGCTGCTCGACGCGGACGGCACCCCGGACAAGTCGCGTCTCGGCGCAAACGCTCTGCTCGGTGCCTCGCTTGCCGTGGCTCGCGCCGCCGCCGAGTCCTCGGGCCTCGAGCTGTTCCGCTACGTCGGTGGCCCCAACGCTCACGTTCTCCCTGTCCCGATGATGAACATCCTCAACGGTGGCGCGCACGCAGACACCGGTGTCGACGTCCAGGAGTTCATGGTTGCTCCCATCGGCGCACCGAGCTTCAAGGAATCGCTGCGCTGGGGCGCCGAGGTCTACCACTCTCTGAAGTCGGTTCTCAAGGAGAAGGGCCTCTCCACCGGTCTCGGCGACGAAGGCGGATTCGCGCCCGACGTCGCAGGCACCAAGGAAGCACTCGACCTCATCACGATCGCCGTGAACAAGACCGGCCTCAAGCTGGGTACCGACGTCGCGCTCGCTCTCGACGTCGCTGCCACCGAGTTCTACACCGACGGCACCGGCTACAAGTTCGAGGGCAAGAACCGCACCGCGGCCGAGATGGCGGCGTTCTACGCCGAGCTCATCGACGCCTACCCGCTCGTTTCCATCGAGGATCCGCTCGACGAAGACGACTGGGACGGCTGGGTCGCACTCACCGATCAGATCGGCAACAAGATCCAGCTCGTCGGCGACGACCTCTTCGTCACCAACCCCGAGCGCCTCGAAGAAGGCATCGTCAAGGGTGCGGCCAACGCACTCCTGGTGAAGGTCAACCAGATCGGCACCCTGACCGAGACCCTCGACGCCGTCGATCTCGCTCACCGCAACGGCTACAAGACGATGATGAGCCACCGTTCCGGCGAGACCGAGGACACCACCATCGCCGACCTCGCGGTTGCCGTCGGCAGCGGCCAGATCAAGACCGGTGCTCCGGCACGCAGCGAGCGCGTTGCCAAGTACAACCAGCTGCTGCGCATCGAGGAAAACCTCGGCGACGCAGCACGTTACGCCGGCGAGGTTGCGTTCCCGCGCTTCGCTTTCGAGGCCTGACGGAAATCTAAGATTCAGTAGTGTCTGCACAGCGCGGTAAGCCACGATCCCCCGGCGGAAGTCCGGGGGGTCGTGGTTCCCGTCGTGGGGACACACCGTCGCGTGCGCGTCGGGACAGTGCCCGACGCCCACGCGTGTCGGAACCTTCGGTAGATCCGGAAGCAGTCGATTCCGCTGTGACAGGCCCCGCGCAACCGGGGGTCTCCGCTGAGAAAGCGTCGGCGCGAGGGTCGAAGTCGGCCCGGGGGAAGAGCGGAACCAACAAGTTCTGGTCTCGGCTTCCGAAGTCGGACAACACCATTTTCGGCTTGTCCACCAGTCGGGCAGTTGTGCTCGCGATGGTTGTGCTCATGCTGGCGCTGACACTGGCAGTGCCGCTCCGTACTTACATCAGCCAGCGTTCGGATGCCGCGCAGGTGGCGGCGGAACGTCAGGTACTCGAGGAAGAACTGCGAAAGCTGCAAGGGCAGAACGCGCGCTTCGACGACCCTGCGTACATCGAAGCTCTTGCACGAGAACGCCTTCGGTACGTCAAACCGGGCGAGACCCCGTTCCAGGTTCAGCTTCCCGGTGACTACAAGGAACCCGAGAAGAAGCAGGAAAAGGAAACACCGCTCACAGGTCCGTGGTATCGCGATCTGTGGCAAACGATTTCGGAACCGCCAGTGGTTCCCGAGACGACGACACCGGCCCCGATGCCGTTGGCGCCGATAGAGCCAGAAGAACAAGGAGTACCCACCGGGTGAGCAACACGTCCGAAAATTCCCCACAGGTTTCACAAGCGGATCTCGACGCCGTTGCCGCTCAATTGGGCCGTGAGCCACGCGGAGTGATCGAGATCGCGTACCGCAGCCCGGACGGTCAGCCGGGCGTGGTCAAGACCGCCCCCAAACTTCCGGACGGAACACCGTTCCCGACGTTGTACTACCTCACGGACCCGCGACTGACTGCCGAAGCGAGCCGTCAGGAATCCGCCGGCGTCATGCGTGAAATGACCGAACGCCTGACCCAGGATCCGAAACTTGCCGCGGCCTACCGACGGGCATACGAGTCGTACCTTGCCGAGCGGGACGCGATCGAATCTCTGGGAACCGACTTTGCCGGCGGTGGGATGCCGGATCGTGTCAAGTGCCTGCACGTGCTGATGGCACATTCGCTTGCCAAGGGACCCGGCGTCAATCCGCTCGGTGACGAGTCCGTCGCGTTGGCCGGTCACGGAAAGCTGCGCGGCACTGCAATTCCCGCGGACTGGCCTGGCATCGACGATGCCGACAACACCGACCGGTGACTCGCCGTGTCGCCGCAGTCGATTGCGGTACCAACTCCATTCGACTGCTGATCGCCGACGTCGGCGCCGACGGTCGTCTGGTGGATGTCCGGCGCGAGATGCGCGTCGTGCGACTCGGTCAAGGTGTTGATGCGACAGGGACATTCGCGCCCGAGGCCATCGAACGCACCCGGGTCGCGCTGGTCGAGTACGCGTCGATGATCGCCGATGCCGGAGCAACCGCCGTTCGCATGGTCGCCACCTCGGCTACTCGCGACGCTGCGAATCGGGAAGACTTCTTCACGATGACGCGGGACGTGCTCGGCGCGGTGATTCCCGGATCCGGAGCAGAGGTCATCACCGGCGACGAAGAGGCGCGCCTCTCGTTCAGCGGTGCTGTGGGAGAACTTGATCCGTCCGAGGGCCCGTTCGTGGTCGTCGATCTTGGCGGCGGATCCACCGAAGTTGTCCTCGGCGACGCGTCCGGCGTCCAGGCTGCGTACTCCACCGACATCGGCTGTGTGCGCGTCACGGAGCGGTGCTTACCGTCGGATCCGCCTACAGCAGAGCAGGTTTCCGAGGCGACGGCTTTCGCGACCGCGAAACTTGCCGAGGCGTTCGAGGCCGTACCTGTCGAGAAGGCGCACACGTGGGTGGGTGTCGCTGGAACCATGACGACGCTGGCCGCGATTGCTCAGGAACTTCCGGAGTACGACGTCGAGAAGGTGCACCTGTCGAGGATTCCGTTCAATCAACTGTTCGACGTGTGCGAGCGTCTCATTGCTATGCCTCGGGTTGATCGTGCTGCCTTCGGCCCGATGCATCCGGGGCGGGTGGACGTCATCGGCGGCGGAGCGATCATCACCACGGTGCTGGCTCAAGCGTTCGAAGCCAAAGCCGGGATCACCGAACTGGTTGTCAGCGAACACGACATACTCGACGGCATCGCGATGTCGGTAGCTCAGACCGACCCGATAGTCTGATCCCTGCCGCATCCGACCCGTCGGGTGCGGCAAGGCCCCCATAGCCCAATTGGCAGAGGCAACGGACTTAAAATCCGTCAAGTGTCGGTTCGAGTCCGACTGGGGGCACCACGTAGATCCTCCTGCACATTGAATCGAAAAACCCCGCTCGTCCTCTTCGGGCGGGGCTTTCCGTGGAGCAGCGACTGACCACCAAGTGGCTACTGAGCCCAGACGGTCGTCCCTGCAGGAGCATTCAGCGTGTTGACGAGATCGATGCCGGCTACGACAGCCGCGCCGCCGCCGCCGAGGATCGTTCCGGCGACACCGCCGATTCCGGCGCCTGTTGCGAGGCCACCCAGGCACAGTGCCGCGGCGACGGGGAGTCCGACGATGGTCAAGCCCAGCGGAGCGCCGACAGCGCAACCGATTCCGGCGCCGACGATGGTGCCGAGCAGGCTGCCGACCTGAGTGCCGAGTCCGAGTTGGCTCTGGAAGTGCGCAATCGCCCGATCATTCTCCTCGGGCGAGGCGACGGGCGTCCATTCCTTTGCCGCAGGCGCACTCTCGGGTCGAGGTGTTGCCTTCGCAGAATCGGTGATCGGTGTCAGTGTGAGGGTCTTACCGTCTTCACTGATCGTGCGATCGAAGGGGAACTGTAGATCCCCGAGGTTGTATGCGAGAGGCAGGGAAACAAGGTCGGCTCCCTTGCTGTCCTGCAAGACGACGGACTTGCCGTCGCCGGACACCTTGAACAACCCGGCGTCGATGGTGGTGACGATCGACTTGTCGACGACCTTCGCTTCGTAATTCACGTCGGTCGACGGATCAGCTGATGCGATCCCTGTTGATGCTCCGACTGCAGCGACCGCTAGAGCAGTCACAGCCGCCTTCTTGAAGAAACCCATAGTTCAACCCCGTGTTCGCCTGCGTGTGCTCGCAGAAACTCGACAACTTCGGACATTGGTAAACCCCCGACAAAGCCTTCGTATTAAAGCAGACCGAAGTGACGGAAGGGATAGTTGCGCTCGGGCCGACCGGAAGCGGCCGGTGCAATCGAATGTGCAGCGTGCAGTACCAAGTTGTCGAACATGTGTGCGAAAATGTGGAGATGCGGTTGACCGAGCAATCCCCGGACTGCTGCCCCAACGGACACCGGCTCACGGCGAACACATGCCTTGTCGGTTGGGAGGTCTGCGGGTGTGCCTCGACGGAGAATGGCGGACACAGGACCCATTACTGCAGGCGATGTGGTGAAACTGTCCGGACGCCGGAGTGCGTCGGCGTGGATCCGCAGAAAAGTCGGTGGAGTTGAAGTGCTGTTACGTTGTGTTTCAAGGAGATTCGCGAGAGCCTCACCCGGCGGATCGGTGCCGGGTGAGGCTTGTGGATCAGGTAGGCGGGGCGACGGGTGCGTCGCTGCTTCCTCCCGAGCTCCCACTCGACGAGCCGGTGCCGAACAGTAGACCGAAGAAGCCGGAGATTGCGCCGAAGAAATCGAACATGGGCGAGCCTTTCGCGAGGACGAATGCGGTCACGACAAGTGGCCGACTTGTGGTGGTGTTCAGAGAAGTTCCGTCGACATTGACGGCAAAGGCGTCGGACGAAGGCCGACTGCCGGATGAAATGTACGATTCGTCCCGGTTTGATACAAGTCTTTCCCGAGTAACAGTTACTTGAGACTTAAATTATCGGGGGTGCCTGCCTGATCTGGGGTGCCCTGCCTGCTTGGGTGGGGCAACCAGGCAGGGCAGTGGTTGGCCGTCCCTCTCAATACCGACCTACGGCGAACCATCGGCGTTGAAACTACCCACAGTTCGTGACGTGCGCCACTTACGTACCGGTACCTTCGTTAGCCGGGGTCGGACGTTGCGGCGAAGGCGGTCGTCGACGTCCCCGCGGGGACGTGGTTCATCGAGAAATCGCGGTCCCGATCAGGGTTGACGACGCTTGCCAACAGGAGCATGGCGGCGACAAAGAGAACTCCTGCGGCGAGGTAGGCGATTCTCACGGGCAGGCGCGGGCGTCGATCTGAATTCGTGGACATTCACGTTCTCCATCGGTGCATGTTGGACGAACGCCTAGTTTAACGATCAACTAATGAAAGGGTGCGAACAGTGACGCAAGATACGAAAAGGCCCTCGATCTCGGGGGAAATCGAGGGCCTTTCCGGTCGAACGTCGGCGCCGCCAAGCACATAGCGTCACCGACCCACTATCGGTGTCGAGCGTGACCCCTCATGTCCGACCCCACTTCTCGACACTATCCAGTAACTTGCGACATTGTGGATGATTCGGACATTGTCATTCGGATGGGGGAGATCCCGTCCGCAGCCCCTACTTTCGTCCGGCAGCCCATTTCATTCCCCAGTTGTAGGCCCGATCGAGATCTGACTGACTGCCGTTGATGTACTGAACTTCGCGCGTCACCGTCACGCCTTGACCTGAACTCTGGATGAGAGCGATCGCGCACAGTCGCTCCTGGTTGCTGGTGGAGTCGAGTCGCACTTCCACCTCCGGTCCGTTGGTGGGATACAAGGTGACGACGCCGTCCACCGCCGCCCAGTTGGGAGCGCCGTCGTAGATCATCGCGAAGATCAGGATTCGCCGGAAGGCGCTTGGGTCACCAAGATTGACGTGCATGTTCTCGCCGCCGGTGTTCGCACCACTGCGGTCGTCGCCGTCGAGGGAGATGTAGGGCGGAGAAGTCAGTGAACCGAAACTGTTACCCAAGGCCTGAACTACTCCCTTGGACCCGTCGGGAAGTTCGTAGAGGCATCCGAGGTCCAGGTCGACCGCACCAGAGCCTGCGCCGGCGAGCTTGGCGAGAAAACCGGTCTTCTTCGGTGGTGCCCCCTGTGACCAGTTGAGGTTCACGCGCATATTGCCTTGTCGTTCACCCGCCTTCGCGAGGTTGACCGTCGGCGCCGATTTTGTGAGCGTGATCTTGCTCAAGCTGACCGGCGCTTGCGACGGAGTGGACTCGCCGGAACGTCGGGTGTAGTCGATTGCCATCGTGATAGTCCTTGTCTGAACTCGAATGAGTCCGATCGTGTTACCCGTCGAGGAATCTCCACCGACGTGATCGGCGATCTCCGGCCATTGTCCCTCATGTCTGATTTCAACCCATGGGCATCAAACTTGCGGCGCCAACTTGCGGCAGACCAGCAGTTTGCTGATTACTGTGTCTGTGGGCAGACGCGACTCCGAAATAGGGTGGACGCACTGGTTGACACGGCAACGTCCAATTACGGAAGAATTGCTGAGTCGGACGTCCGATTCAATTGCGTCGTGGGAGCGGGAGGTAAGTGATGCCAGTCCTGTCGCTTCTGCAACCCCGCCAGAGAGAAAGACTGACGCCCGCCCAACGTGATGACGTAACTCGTGAGCAGATAGCCGTCACCTTCGGCGTGCTGCCATGGGCCGCTGCCGTCCACCTCGTCGTCACACTCGGGCTGACGTTGTATGTAATTCCCCCGGACGGCGGACCGCTGCCGCGTGTGTGGCCATTGCTGTCCGGCGTGATCGGGTTGGTGGGGATGTGCGTGGGTCTCGCCATTCATTTCAACCTGATCACACCCACGTACCGGATGTCCTACGCGTTTCTCATCGTCGAATTTGCTGTAGTCGGGATCCTGTATTCCTCGCTCGCCCTGGTCCTGTACCCGATCCTGGACGATTCCGGCGATCTGATCCTGATAGCGGTCACCACATCGATCACCGGTGCCGGAGCCGTGGCCACCGCGATGTTGCGAGTGGTGGGGGTCACCTGGGTCCTGTCCAATCTGATAATCCTCGGGGTGGCATTCTGGCTTCAGCTGGGACCCGAGTTCGAACGAATTCTCATTGGAATGATCGCCTATGGCGCGGCTCTGATCGGCGGCACGATAGTGGTCTCGGGCAACCTGGAATCTCGCTATCGAGCTGAATTGAGCGCCGCGTCGGAACGATCGGTCGTGCAGATGCTTCTCGAAGACTTCGAAGGCAACGCCGGGGACTTCGTGTGGGAGACGGACCAGAAAGGCAAGTTCAACCGAATCCCGACGCGGCTCGCGGTCGAAGCGGGGCTGGACTCCACCGAGTTGCAGGGAACGGCGTGGCAGGACCTGTTCATGGAGTTGGGCACCCTACGGATCCCCGGCGGGATCGATGCGCTCATGGAGTTGCAGCAGGCCCGCCACACGAAGACCGCATTCGTCGACGTGCTCGTTCCGGTCCGAGTTCACGGTGAAATTCGGTGGTGGCAGATCTCCGGACGCCCGCGCCCCGGCCGTACACCCGACGAGTTCGTCTGGCGAGGAGTCGGTTCCGACGTCACGGAAGTAAAACTGCAGAGTGACGAGATCGTGCGGATGGGTCGTGTGGACGCACTCACCGGTATGCCGAACCGGCACAGCTTCTGGACCGAGCTCGAGCGACTGCTGCGCGAGCCGTACACAAGCGAAAGTGGTCTCGCGTTGGCCATGCTCGACCTCGACAACTTCAAGTCGGTCAACGACACACTGGGACACACCGTTGGCGACGCGGTTCTGCGAGAGGTCGCGGATCGCCTGTCCGAAGCCGGCGGGGTGTCACAGTTGTTCGCACGTCTGGGGGGAGACGAGTTCGCGGTTCTTTTCACCGATGTGGGTGACAGCTCACAAGTTCGTACTCTGCTCGGCCGCTACATCGAAACTCTGCACGAGCCGATCACAGTGGCTGGTACGCGGTTGGAGATCGGATGCAGCATCGGGTACTACCTCCCCGACGAGCTGCCGTCCTCCGCCGACGAGATGATGGGCGCTGCGGACCTGGCTTTGTTCGCGGCAAAGGAATCCGGGCGCGGGGCCGTACGTGAATATCGAGACTCGATGAAGTCCGTGGCCGATCGGCGGGCCCGCCTGCTCGAAGATCTGGGAAACACTGTCGCGGAGAAGGACCTCGAACTCGAGCTGTTGCCCAGGATCGACGTGGTTTCCCGCGAGATCGTGGCCGTGGAAGTCCGCGTGATCTGGCACAACGCCCGCCTCGGTGCCGTTACGTCCGCCGAATTCATGAGCGTCGCAGACGACACCGGTTTGGCGTACTCACTGGGGACTACCGTCTTCGAGTTGGCCTGCGAGGCGGCGTCCCGCCTTCCTGATCACCTGCGGGTAGCCGTCGCGGTATCGACGCGTCAGCTCGAATCGGATTCCTTTGTCGTCGCGATAGGGGACTCGCTTCGACGATCAGGTGTCAGTGCACATCAGCTCGAGCTCCAACTCAACGAATCATCGGCGATCACCGACGAGTCCAAGTTTGCGTTGCACGCCATCGCGGACATGGGAATCGCGCTGACCGTGGACGAGTTCGGCGCCGGATTCTCCTCGCTCGCATCACTGTCCGGCCTTCCGTTCACCCGAGTCCGGATAGAACGCTCCATTTCGGGTGCAGTGCCTGGTGGACGGTCGATCCTCGAAGCTGTCGTGGATCTGGTCGACGCGTTGGGAATGGAGGTCGTCGTCTCGGGAGTCGACGGTGAGGAAGACTTGAAGTCCGTGGCCGCTGCAAGGGTGAGGACTGTTCAGGGATACATCGCCGGCGGAGCCATGTCGGTCGACGCGGTCGCAGCGGCGGTAGCAGGCCGACGTGGATGACCCGGCAGTACTCCGTAGGCGTCGCGTCGGGACGTCGGTGCGCAAACTCGGTCGCAGCGGCACGGAACAACACCTCTCGGATTACGATCGCCGTCGCCTACTCGATCGACGACTGCGGTTCACCGCGCGCGTACTGCCGTGGTCGTTTCTGACCGCGGCGGTTGCCTTGTCAGCGATCGTGGTGCTTCTGCCGGTGGATGCCGGATGGTTCACCTTCGCCTGGTCGAGCGTCATGCTGTTGTCGAGCGCTGGATTCAGTGTGTATTGGCTCCGGCGCTCGCGTCTCGGCGTCTCCGAGTCCCAGACCACCGAACTGGTGGTACTCACAGTCGAAATCATTGTCTGGGGAGTGCTCCTGGCGTGCTTGGCTCTCGTTCTCTTCCCGAGGCTCGATCCTCGTGACGAGTTGGTACTGAGCTCGACCTTGATCGGTGGGATCGCGGTCGGCGTGTTTCCCACCATGATGTTTCGCGGAATCACTGTGGTCTGGATCAGCCTGGTGGGAGTCGGGTTGGCCGGGGCGTTCTGGACGGAACCGGGCACATCGCGTTTCGTGCTGATCGGGGTGCTGGTCGTCTTTGTAGGTTCGCTCTACAGCGGAACTTTGCTGTTGGCCAAACTTTTCGAGAGACGGCTACGCGCCGAACTCATAGCCGAGGACGAACGAGATCTCGTCGAGTTGTTGCTCAACGATCTCGAAGACGGAGCACAGGATTGGCTCTGGGAGACCGATTCGCGCGGTATCGCCAGTACCGTGTCGTATCGATTCGCCGAGCAGGTCGGTTTGCCGGCAGCACAGATTCGGGGCCGCACAATGCACGAGATCCTGATCGGGATCGGCGCGTCCCGAACAGATGTGGGCAGGAAGTCCCTTGATCTCCTCGCCGCGAATTTTCAAGCCGGGACGGCGTTTCGGGACCTCACCATGCAGGTCGTCGTTCGGGGCGATACTCGCTGGTGGTCGATGTCAGGTCACCCGGGCAGTGGCGATGGGGCGACCTACGGGTGGCGCGGTGTCGGATCCGATATCACGCACTCGTATCACCAGCGCCAGAACATCTTGCGATTGGCAGAGATCGATTCGTTGACCGGTCTCAGAAATCGGTACAGCTTCAACGCTCAACTGTCTTCGCGGATTCGGGACGGACACAGGGTGTGGCTGGCAATTCTGGATCTGGACAACTTCAAGTCGATCAACGACCGGTTGGGACACCACATCGGAGACGACGTGCTTCGCGATGTTGCCGGCAGACTGCACAGCGTTCTGCGATCGAACGAGATCTGTGGCCGACTGGGGGGTGACGAGTTCGCCATCGCCTTCGACGACCTAGCCTTCGACGACATCGGGAGTGCAGATGAGGTGGAGAAGAGATTCCAAACGATTCTCGACTCATTCGAACGACCATTTTCACTGGTCGGCAACCAGATTCGCATTCGTGCCAGTCTGGGGTACGGCTCGATGCCCGACGACGCCGACAGCCTCGAAGACCTGGTGATTGTCGCGGACCTCGCGCTTTACCACGCAAAGGAGAGCGGTCGGAACCAGATTCGCGCCTTCGATGCGACTTTGCGGGATCGTGCGACGGGTAGGGCCAGGGCACTGTTGGATCTTCGTCGTGCGTTGATCGACGAAGAGTTCGAGTTGGTTTATCAGCCACAGGTCTCGGCCGCGACTGGAGTTGTTGTCGGGTTCGAGGCTCTGCTGCGGTGGAACCATCCGACTTCAGGTCTCGTCTCGCCGGGAGACTTCATTTCGGTCGCCGAGGAAACCGGCTTGATCGTGCCGATCGGTGCAGGTGTTCTGAGGGCTGCCTGCACGGCGGCGACAACGTGGCCGGAGGACATTCGGGTTGCCGTCAATGTTTCTCAGGTGCAACTGCGTTCGAGTCGATACGTCGACTCGGTACGCCGGACACTGATCGAGGTGAACCTCCACCCCAGCCGACTCGAGATCGAGGTGACCGAATCGTTGGTCATCGACGACGCCGACCGAGATGTGTTGGTACAGCTCTCGGCGCTCGGCATCGCCATTGCGATGGACGACTTCGGCACCGGGTTCTCCTCGGTTGCCAGCTTGGCCCGGCTGCCGCTCGATCGGTTGAAGATCGATCGGGCGTTCGTCGCACCGCTGGACGCGGATCCCTCGAATTCGAGGTTCGCTGTCTTGCGAGCCGTCATCGCGATTGCCAAGTCTCTGGGGCTGGACACCGTCGCCGAGGGCGTGGAGACGGAGAGGCAGCGCGCGATAGTGACCGAGTGCGGATGTGACGTGATCCAGGGGTACCTCGAGGGAATGCCGATACGGGCAGCCGAGATTCCGCACTATTTGAATGGGCGACTCGGCGGTTCGAGCAGGTGGGGTGTCGCGGCTACCACTGAGTGAGAACTTTGCGCCCGTTTTGCCGTTCGATGTGTGACGGTACGCCGAAGTGCTTCACATCGAACTGCAGAAGGGTGTCTTCGTGGTGGTCGGATCGGCGTACTCCCCAGGGCCGATGTTGGTGGGTAAGAAGGCAGTGGTCACAGGCGGTTCCCAGGGAATCGGCGCAGCGATTGTTCGAGCATTTGCATCGCATGGCGCGTCAGTTCTGGTTGTCGACGTGGCTCCTCTTGGCGACGTCGAATTCGACTCGGCTGCAGGTGGTTCGATCAACTATCTCGAGTACGACGTGCGGACGCGGGAAGTCCCCGTCGCGTTGACCGAGTTCGCCCCGGACGTCCTGGTGAACAATGTGGGTCATTTCCTGAACCCGCCGACAGAGTTCACCGGTACGGATCCCGGTTTCTGGTCCGAGGCCGGCAGCATCAATTTCGATCACGTCGTGCGTCTGACCCATGCCCTGCTTCCCGGCTTGATCGACCGCGGTTTGGGTGGATCGATCGTGAACCTGACGACGGTGGAGGCGCATCGAGCGATCCCGGGCCACACGATGTACTCGGCATACAAGGCCGCGCTGACACAGTTCACCAGGAGCCTTGGTGTGGAGATCGGTCGAACCGGAGTGCGCGTCAACGCCATTGCCCCGGATCTGATCGAGTCGGTACAGGTGCCGTATCGCACGATCGTTCCTGCCGACGACTGGGACAAGTGGCCGGGGTGGGCACCGTTGGGCGGACCGGGCCAGCCGGTCGACATTGCCGGCCCCGCACTGTTCCTGGCTTCCGACCTGGCGAGATACATCACCGGAACCGTGATCCACGTCGACGGCGGCTCGCACGCTGCCGGAGGCTGGTTCCCCACAGAAGAGGGTGGCTGGACCAACCGGCCCCGAAAGGCTTGACACATGACAACTTTCAGTCTGAACGTTCCCAACTTCGGCACCACTCTCGCGGAGGACTCCTACGCGAAACTCGTGCAGGTCTGTCAGAGCGCGGAAGCTGCGGGCTTCGACCGGGTCCTCGTCACCGATCACGTGGTGATGGGCTCGGACAACTCGGCGTACACGTGGTCGGCGTTCCCCACCGAGCCCGACGCCAACTGGCTCGAGCCGCTGACCGTCCTGGCTTTTGTTGCCGGACAGACGAAGACAATTCGCTTGGGGACCGGAATCGTCATCGCGGCGCTGCGCGGGGGAGCGGTACTGGCCAAGACGGCCGCGACACTCGATCTGCTCTCCGGGGGCCGACTCGACCTGGGCGTCGGAACAGGTTGGCAGGAACGTGAATACGAGGCGGCAGGTATGGACTTCGGTAAAAGGGGACCACTGCTCGACGACGCTCTCGCAGTGTGCCGGGCCCTGTGGAGTTCGGCGCCGGCGAGCATCGACACCCCTCGTCTGAAGTTCGACGACGTGTACTGCGCGCCCCGTCCGGCCGCTGGAATCCCGATCTGGGTGTCCGGTTCGCTCTCCAAGGCCGTTGTACGACGCGTCGCAACCTGGGGTGACGGGTGGATTCCGATCATGGGTGCCGCGGACGACGACCTACGTGAAGGGATCGACGTCATCGGCAAAGCGATGGCGGATCTCGGACGCGATCCAGCGGAATTGCAGGTCCGTGGGCGACTGACCGTCGTACGCGGGTCCGACGGTTCGATCGACCTCCCGGCGACGATGATCGGCGCCGAGCAGCTGCTCGAATCCGGTGCCACCGATGTGCTGGTTGCGCTGGCGGCAGTAGATCCGGATCCGGATGCGGCGATGGCAGAGTTCGGCGAGCTGGTGGCGGCCTTCGCAAAGGTGACCCGCTGACGATTGCGTCGAGGCGGTAGTTCTATCGTGCGAAGTGTTGTAGTGCAGCCTGATCGAGGAGAGAACACATGACCGAGAGCATCGTCGTGGATACGAGCCTGGAAGCGTTGCTCGACGCCCGGATCAGCTGCCGCGCCTACGAGGACCGTCAGGTGCCACGTGAGGTGATCGAGGAGATCCTTCGGCTGGCGCAGAAGACGCCGTCGTGGTGCAACACGCAACCGTGGCAGGTCGCGATCACCGAAGGGGAGGGCACCGAGCGATTCCGCGCCGGCCTCGGTGAGTACGTGATGGCCAACGCCCAGGAGTCGGACTTCGAGTTCCCGCGCGCGTACCAGGGCATCTACAAGTCGCGTCGGTTCGACTGCGCGATGGCGCTGTATTCGAGCGTCGGAATCGAGCACGGTGACCGCGCCGGATCCGCGGCACAGACGATGAAGAATTTCGAGCTCTTCGGCGCTCCCCACGTCGCGATCATCACCACCGACGAGGCATTGGGCACCTACGGCGCAGTCGACTGCGGGTTGTACGTGAACAGCTTCCTGCTCGCGGCCCAGAGTCTGGGGGTCGCCACCATCCCGCAGGCGGCGCTCGCGGGCAGCTCCAAGTTCATTCACGAGCATTTCGGTATCGACGACACTCGCAAGGTTGTCTGCGCGATCTCGTTCGGATACCCCGACGCCGACCACCCGGTGAACGGATTCCGCACCGAACGCGAAACCGTCGACAACGTCGTGCAGTGGATGTCGAACTGACAGGGATGTCGAACTGATCACCTGCTGGTCGGGGGATTGAGTGTTGCGTAGTTCCACCTGAAAGACTGGTGGCATGTCCGACACACCCGAACTGTTCGATCGTCTGCGCCGATTCCCCGATGTCGAGGCACCCAATCTCTTTGCCGTCGATGCGGCTGATCGTCTGATCCTCGACGAGGCCGCCGACGCTCTCGCCGCGGCACCGGCGGGCACCGTCGTCGTGATCGGCGATCATTACGGTGCGCTGACTGCCGGTGTTGCGCTCGTGCACGGAATCGCCGCCGTGCGCGTTCACCAGGATCCGCTCACCGGAGAGCTGGCCCTCGCGAACAATGCGCGCGAACTCGGATTCAGTGACGCCTTCACCTCGCACGGACTGGACGAGGAGTTGCTCAGCGGCGCCCGCGTCGTGCTCATGCAATTGCCGCGTAGCCTCGCCGAACTTGCCGAGATCGCCCAGCTGATCGCGCTTCACGCCGACCCGGCGGTTCGTGTCTTCGCCGGTGGGCGTGACAAGCACATCACCCCGGCGATGAACAAGGTTCTCGGCGAATCGTTTTCCGACGTCAGCGCCTCGCGTGGGCGTCAGAAGTCCCGCGTACTCAAGGCTTCGGAACCGAAGCCCGATGTTGCTATCACGTTCCCGGTGACCGAACGCCTCGACGAATTCGACCTCGACGTCGTTGCTCACGGCGCAGTGTTTGCCGGTGCGAGCCTGGACATCGGCACCCGGTTGCTCCTGGAGAACCTCGGAAAGATTGCGGTCGATCCGCTGAGCGACGTGATCGATCTGGGTTGTGGCAGCGGCATTCTCGCGGCGGCGATCGCGCGGAAGTTCCCGGACGTGCACGTGATCGCAACGGATCAGTCCTCGGCAGCCGTCGCTTCGGCTCTGGCGACTGCGTCCGCAAATGGCGTCGGCGATCGAGTGAGCGGCCTGCGCGACGACGCCGTGGGTTCGTTGCCCAGTGCGAGCGCGGATCTGGTTCTGTTGAACCCGCCGTTCCACGTCGGCGCGGCGGTCCACACCGGCGGAGCACTCAAGATGTTCGAAGCTGCTGGCCGTGTCCTGCGTCCCGGTGGCGAGTTGTGGACTGTTCACAACGCGCATCTGGGGTATCGCGAACCGTTGAAAGCCGCGGTGGGTCCGAGCGAGGCGATGGCGAAGAACGCGAAGTTCATCGTGATGAAGTCGGTCAAACCGTCCTAGTATCGAAAAGGGACGAGTGTCGAAGAGTGTTGATCTTCCGGAAATGCGCCGGGAACTACAACCGAAGCTTCGACGTTGTAAATTACGAGTGCTTTACTTTTAGTCAGGTACACGGACCGTGTCGGAAACTCGGATCCGTCCGGCGAACCCGCGACGCACCCGTCGTAGGCCACCACGATGAAGGGATGATCACGGTGCGCACCACCAGCAACCCGGTGTTCCGCAATCTGCCCAAGCAAGAGGGCAACGGATACGCCTCGTTCGGATCTGCGACGGCGGGCGCCTCGCAGGCAACCCAGCAGTTCGGTCAGCCGCAGTACGCTCCGGCCGAGCCGTACCAGACCGGTCCCACCTCGCGGGCCATGACGATCGACGACGTCGTCACCAAGACGGGCATCACGCTCGGTGTGCTGACGATCTCGGCACTGGTGTCGTACTTCCTGGTCAACAACAACGTCGACCTCGCTACCCCGCTGGTAATCGGCGGCGGTCTCGTCGGCCTCGTTCTGGTTCTGGTCGCGACGTTCGGCCGCAAGATGGACAACCCGGCAATCGTGTTGGCGTACGCCGTCGCCGAGGGTCTGTTCCTCGGTGCGCTGTCGTTCATGTTCACCAATATTCAATTCGGTGGCGTCGGCGGATCTGCACTGATCGCGCAAGCAGTCCTCGGAACGTTCGGCGTGTTCTTCGGCATGCTGGTCGTCTACAAGACCGGTGCGATCCGGGTGACACCGCGTCTGACGCGAATGATCATCGGCGCATTGATCGGCGTTGTCGTTCTGGCCCTCGGTAACCTCGTCGCGAGCTTCTTCGTCGAGGGCGGACTGGGACTGCGTGACGGCGGAACGCTCGCCATCATCTTCAGCCTCGTCTGCATCGGCATCGCAGCCTTCAGCTTCCTGCTCGACTTCGACGCCGCTGATCAGCTGATCCGCGCACAGGCGCCCGAGAAGGCAGCCTGGGGCGTCGCATTCGGCCTCACCGTCACCTTGGTCTGGCTGTACGTCGAGATCCTGCGTCTGCTGAGCTACTTCAACAACGACTAGTTCTCGAGTCGATCCGTAACACGAAGAAGGGCCCCGCGAGGGGCCCTTCTTTTGTCGTCTGTGGGCGGTTACGGTGCTTGGATGCCTAGCAACTGCTTGGTTTGGAACGAAGGGGAGCGAATGTCGACAAACACCTCTGAACCCATCCTGGTCGCGGATGCCGGAGCAGTGCGAACGCTGACCTTCAACAATCCGAGCCGCCTGAACGCTTTCAATGCGGCCGGCTTTCGAGCTTTGACCAAGGCTCTCGACGACGCGGCGTCGGACGATTCCGTGGCCGTGGTGATCGTCGAGGGCGCAGGCAAGGCATTTTCCAGTGGCGTCGACCTACGCGCACTGGCCGAACCCGGCACGGACAATGCCGACTTCGGCGACGCATTCGCGCCGCTGATCATTGCGCTGGTGGAGTTTCCGAAGCCTTTGATCGCCGCGGTGCACGGCGCCGCCGTCGGCATCGGCCTGACCATGCTGCTCTACTGCGACGTCGTCTACGTTGCCGAGAACGCACGCTTGCGGGCACCGTTCACCTCGCTGGGTACCGCTCCCGAAGCTGCCAGTAGTTGGTTGCTGCCCAAGGTGATCGGAACACAGCGCGCCGCCGAGCTGATCCTGTCGGCCCGGTGGCTCAGCGGCATCGAGGCGGCCGACTACGGCTTGGCGACGGCCGCCGTAGCTGCCGACGAGGTACATGCGCGTGCCCGCGAGAGTGCCGAGCAGATTGCCGCCAACGTCGGACCGGCAGTCCTGGCCGCCAAGCGACTGCTCCGTCACGGTTGGGCGGAAGAGGCTCGCGCCGCCGTGCAGCGTGAGGACGAGGCTGCGCGAGAGTTGATTCGCGAGTTGGGGAGTTTTGCTCAGAAATTCACGACAACATGAAAACCGCGAACATTGAACACGACCACACGAAAGCGGCCGCCCGGCAGAAGCCGGGCGGCCGCTTTCGACGTGCTCAGGGGATCAGCTGAGGCGCTCGATCACCATTGCCATGCCCTGTCCGCCGCCGACACACATGGTCTCGACGCCGAAGGTCTTGTCCTGCTCCTGCAGGTTGTTGATCAGGGTGTTGGTGATACGGGCACCGGTCATACCGAAGGGGTGACCCAGCGCGATCGCGCCACCGGAGATGTTGAGCTTGTCCTCTTCGATGCCCAGTTCGCGAGCGGATCCGAGGACCTGCACTGCGAATGCCTCGTTGATCTCGAACAGGTCGATGTCGGAGATCGACTTGCCGGCGATCTTCAGGGCGTTCTTGACGGCCTGGATCGGGCCGAGGCCCATGATCTCGGGGGACAGGCCCGAGACGCCGGTGGAGACGATGCGAGCGAGCGGGGTCAGGCCGAGTGCCTTTGCCTTGGTGTCGGACATGATCACCAGTGCGGCTGCGCCGTCGTTGAGCGGGCAGGCATTGCCGGCGGTGACGGTGCCGTCGGGGCGGAAGACGGGCTTGAGGCCGCTGATGCCCTCGTAGGTGGTGCCGGCGCGGGGGCCGTCGTCCTTGGAGACGACGGTGCCGTCGGCGAGCGTGACGGGCGTGATCTCACGCTCGAAGAAGCCGCGCGCGATGGCTTCCTCGGCGCGGTTCTGGCTGCGAACTGCCCAGCGGTCCTGGTCTTCGCGGGTGATGCCGGTGGCCGAAGCGACGTTCTCGGCGGTCTGGCCCATGCCCAGGTACACGTCGGGGATCAGGCCCTCTTCGCGAGGATCGGTCCAGGCGACTCCACCTTCGGCGAGCTTGGCGCTACGGGCCTGCGCTGCGTCGAAGAGCGGATTCTTGGTGTTGGGGAGGCCGTCGGCGTTGCCGGTGATGAAGCTGGAGACGGACTCGACGCCGGCGGAGATGAAGACGTCGCCCTCGCCTGCGCGGATGGCGTGCAGCGCCATGCGGGTGGTCTGCAGCGAGGAGGAACAGTAACGGTTGACCGTGACACCGGGGAGGAAGTCGTAGCCGAGCTGGACGGCGACGACGCGGGCGATGTTGAAGCCCGACTGACCGGCGGGCTGGCCGCAACCGAGCATGAGGTCGTCGATCTCGGTGGGGTCGAGCTCGGGGATCTTTGCCAACGCGGCGGCAACCATCTGAGTTGCGAGGTCATCCGGGCGGATGTCCTTGAGCGAACCCTTCATTGCGCGGCCGATGGGCGACCGTACTGCTGAGACGATTACTGCCTCGGGCATGAAAACTCCTTTTGTGTACTGCTCGAGGGCGGCTTGAAACGCCGTCGAGCAGGGCAAGTTGAATGCAGCTTCGACTTACAATTTACGTTGCCGCTCCCAGATGGTGGTCACGCAGTCTCACTCAGTTGACGTCGGGGCGCTGACCTGCAGGTTTGGTGCGTCTCGCGAAGGCTTTCCACTGGGTTGCCGCCGCCGTCAGTCGGGCCGCGACGGTGCGGGCTTGCGCCGCCTCCGAAACGTGGGGGAGCTCGGGTAGCGGGCCACCCTGCCATTCACCCAGAGCCGACGCGAGAACCGGGACGATCTGCTTCGCCGCGAGTTCGTATCCGGCCGCGGACGGATGGAAACGGTCGGCCGAGAACATCGTGTCGGGCGAGGCCAGGAATTCCTTGGCCAGCAGGTCGGCCAGTGGAACGGGATGACCCCCGGCGTTTCTGGTCGCGGCCGCCTGGGCGAGTGCGAGGCGATGGCCCCATTCGCGCACCACGGAGCGCAGAGGTTGCGGGATCGCCGTGACCACCCCCAGATCCGGGCAGGTGCCGACAACAACGACGGCACCGCTCTCGCGTAAGCGTCGAACCGCGTCGCCGAGGCGTTTAGCCGACGCGTGAATCGCGTTCTTGGCGGTGACGTCGTTGGCGCCGATCAGGATCACCGCAGCGTCCGGGGGAGGACCGGCGACGAACATGGCGTCGACCTGCCCACTCAACCCGCGGGAGGTGGCGCCCCCGATGGCCTTGGTGCTCAAACGGATTCGCTTCCCGGTTTCACTCGCAAGCAGCTTCGCGACCTGAACACCCGGTACTTCCGAGGCCGTCAGCGCGCCGACGCCGGCCGCAGACGAATCGCCGAAGATCATCAAGTGGAGATCGAAGGGCACGGCCCGCCACCAGAGTTCCGGGTTGTCGGCGCCGGGTGCGTACACCCCGTCCGCCTCGGGTGGCTTGGCGATATTGCGACCGATCACCCCGCGGGCCGCCCCCGCCTGCGACATCAGATAGTTGTAGCCCAACCAGGAGAGCGTGCCTGCACTCGATCCGGCCACCACCGTGGCCACCGACGCTTTCAGTCCGGTTCGACTCACACTTGCCAATCTAGCCGGATTGCACCACCTTCGCCCGACGTCCGCGCGCACCGTTTTCTTTCATCTGGGAACATGGACGAATGCGCATCGCGGAACACGTCGTCGACCTCATCGGCAACACCCCACTCGTCAAGCTCACGTCCGTCACGGGCGAAAACTTCGGCACGGTGGCAGCCAAGGTCGAATACCTCAACCCTGGCGGTAGCTCCAAGGACCGCATCGCCGTCAAGATGATCGACGCAGCCGAGGCTTCGGGTGAACTGAAGCCGGGCGGCACCATCGTCGAGCCGACTTCGGGCAACACCGGAATCGGCTTGGCGCTCGTGGCGCAAAAGCGTGGATACAAGTGCGTTTTCGTCTGCCCAGACAAGGTCAGCGAAGACAAGCGCAACGTCCTGCGCGCCTACGGCGCCGAGGTGGTCGTGTGCCCCACGGCCGTCGCGCCGGACAACCCGAACAGCTACTACAGCGTCTCCGACCGTCTCACCCGTGAGATCCCCGGCGCCTGGAAGCCCAACCAGTACTCCAACCCGGGCGGACCGGAGAGCCACTACGAGACCACCGGCCCCGAGATCTGGGCCGACACCGACGGCAAGATCACGCACTTCGTCGCGGGCGTCGGCACCGGCGGCACCATCACCGGCACCGGCCGCTACCTCAAGGAAGTTTCGGGCGGCAAGGTCAAGGTCATCGGCGCAGACCCCGAGGGCTCCGTCTACTCCGGCGGCACCGGTCGTCCGTATCTGGTCGAAGGCGTCGGCGAAGACTTCTGGCCGTCGGCATACGACCCGTCCATACCGGACGAGATCATCGCCGTCTCGGATGCCGATTCCTTCGAGATGACGCGTCGCCTCGCCCGCGAGGAGGGACTGCTGGTCGGCGGTTCCTGCGGTATGGCCGTCGTCGCTGCCCTCGAAGTAGCCAAGCGTGAGGGCCCCGACGCCCTGATCGTCGTCCTCCTCCCGGACGGTGGCCGCGGCTACCTGTCCAAGATCTTCAACGATCAGTGGATGGCGTCGTACGGATTCCTGCGCACCCCACTCGACGGCAAGACCAACGTCCCCACCGTCGGCGACGTTCTGCGTGGCAAGTCGGGCGAGCTGCCGGACCTCGTTCACACCCACCCGTCGGAGACCCTGCGCGACGCGATCGAGATCCTGCGCGAGTACGGCGTGTCCCAGATGCCCGTCGTCGGTGCGGAACCGCCGGTCATGGCAGGCGAGGTCGCCGGAAGTGTGTCCGAGCGAGATCTGCTGAGCGCGGTCTTCGAAGGCCGTGCGCACCTTGCGGATTCCGTCGAGAAGCACATGAGCAAGCCGTTCCCGCTCATCGGTTCCGGCGAGCCGGTCTCGGCTGCCACGAAGGCGCTCGGGGACACCGACGCACTCATGGTCGTCGACGACGGCAAGCCGGTCGGTGTCATCACGCGCCACGATCTCCTGGGTTTCCTGAGTTCGGATTCCTGAGTTCGGATTCCTGCGCCGGCACCGGCGCCATTAGGCTGGGGACCATGAGTGAGCAACGCAGCAAGGCCGACAACATCAGCTGGCAGGGTTTCTCCACGAAAGCGGTGCATGCGGGTTACGAACCCGATCCGCTGACCGGTGCGGTCAACGTGCCGATCTACGCGAGTTCCACCTTCGCCCAGGACGGCGTCGGTGGAATGCGCAGTGGCTTCGAGTACGCGCGAACGGGTAACCCCACCCGTCGCCCACTCGAGGCGAACCTCGCCGCGCTCGAATCCGGAACCTACGGCCGAGCGTTCAGTTCGGGAATGGCGGCCACCGACTGCCTGCTCCGTTCGGTACTTCGACCCGGCGATCACCTGGTCATCCCCGACGACGCGTACGGCGGAACCTTCCGTCTCATCGACAAGGTGTTCACGCAGTGGGGGATCGAGTACACCCCGGCTCCGGTGTCCGACGTCGATGCGGTGCGCGCGGCGATGAAGTCCAACACCAAGCTGGTCTGGGTCGAGACGCCCACGAACCCGCTGCTCAATATCGGTGACATCGAGCTCCTTGCCGAGGTCGCCCACGAGGGCAACGCAAAGATCGTGGTGGACAACACCTTCGCCTCGCCGTACCTGCAGCAGCCGCTGCAGCTCGGTGCCGACATCGCGCTGCACTCCACGACCAAGTACATCGGCGGACACTCCGACGTGGTCGGTGGCGCTCTCGTCTGCAACGACGAAGAACTGGACACCGCGTTTGCCTTCCTGCAGAACGGATCCGGCGGCGTTCCCGGCCCCTTCGACGCGTTCCTGACGTTGCGCGGAATCAAGACACTGGCGCTGCGCATGGAGCGTCACAGTGACAACGCGGAGAAGGTCGTCGAATTGCTCGACGGCCACCCCGCGGTTGCCAGCGTCATCTACCCCGGACTGGCTTCGCATCCGTCGCACAAGGTCGCGGCCAAGCAGATGCGACGCTTCGGCGGCATGATCTCCGTCCGTCTCAAGGGCGGCAAGGCGGCAGCTCTCGACCTGTGCTCGCGCACCGAGATCTTCACGCTGGCAGAATCTCTCGGCGGAGTCGAATCCCTCATCGAATTCCCCGGTGCGATGACCCACGCCTCGACGGCCGGTTCCGCTCTCGAGGTTCCCGACGATCTGGTTCGCCTGTCGGTCGGCATCGAAGACGCCTCCGATCTGGTCGGCGACATCGAGCAAGCGCTGTCCTGATCTTCGCTCTACAGTAATTCGACTTCGAATCTGCAGTGCGCCTTCACACCTCACGAGGGTGTGGAGGCGCACTTTCTGGAGGCATGCGTGAATCTCGAACAGATAAAGGCTGCACAGCAACTGCTCGCCCCGGTCATGCGACGCACCCCGGTCGTGGCCTCGCGAGTGTTGTCCGAAACCACCGGCTTCGCCGTGAGTTTGAAATGTGAAAATCTGCAGCGCACCGGCTCTTTCAAACCGCGCGGTGCGTACAACCGCATTGCCAATCTTTCCGCAGAGGAACGGGCAGCGGGCGTGGTGGCGGCCAGTGCCGGTAACCATGCGCAGGGAGTTGCCTGGTCTGCAACAGAATTGGGAATCAAGTCGACCGTCTTCATGCCGACGGGTGCGCCGCTGCCGAAGTTGGTGGCCACCAAGGCATATGGAGCTCAGGTCCACCTGCACGGTTCGACTGTCGACGAAGCGCTCGTGGCCGCTCGCGAATTCGCGGACCGAACCGGAGCAGTTCTGGTCCACCCGTTCGACCACGAGGACGTCGTGGCGGGGCAGGGGACTGTGGGGCTCGAAATCCTCGAGCAACTGCCTGAGGTCGGCACGATCCTCGTTCCCACCGGCGGCGGCGGTTTGATCGCGGGAGTGGCTGCAGCCGTCAAAGCTGTGCGCCCGCAGGTCCGCATCGTCGGAGTGCAAGCCGAGACCGCGGCTGCCTGGCCGGCGTCGTTGGCAGCCGGGAAGCCGACCGCCTTGGCGTCGATGTCCACGATGGCAGACGGTATCGCCGTTGGCTGCCCGGGCGAGGTTCCGTTCGCCGAAGTTGCCGCCCATGTCGACGCCGTGGTGACGGTCAGCGAGGAAGCGCTGTCCAAAGCGCTCCTGCTGTGCCTCGAACGCGCCAAGCTCATCGTCGAACCGGCCGGCGTCGCGGCCGTCGCGGCCTTGATGACCTGTACTCCGGAGGAGCTGGGACTGACAGGGCCGGTGTGCGCCGTGCTTTCCGGCGGCAACATCGATCCGCTACTTCTCACGCACGTCATCTCGCACGGTCTGCGAGCGGCCGGACGGTTCCTCGGAGTTCACATCACCATCGACGATCGGCCGGGCGCACTGGTCTCGTTGCTCGAAGTGGTTCGAGCGAACGGCGCCAGCGTGGTCGATGTCATCCATTCCCGTACCGGTGGCGAACTTGCACTCGACGAAGTGGAAGTCTTCCTCACCGTCGAGACGCGTGGTCCGGACAACAAGGCGGAACTTCTGACGGCCTTCGACCGCGCCGGTTACGCAGTACGACTGCAGAACTGAGGCGAGTTACTCGTCAGGCCAGCCGCCCAGAACCGTCACGCGGTACTCCTGGTCGACCAGCCTGGCGGGTACGTCGAGTTGATGTAGCCAGTCGATGGCCGAACCGCCCATGCCGACCGCAACCCGACTGAATGCGGCGGCCTGGGCGCAGGAGGATGCAATCACCGACACCGTGCGCCACATCGGCGTCGCCGTCGATTCGCGGTGCAGTGGCTTGACGGTGCTGGCCGTGGCGATCCCGCAGTCGGACGGAAGTGCTACCTGGCAGGTCGGGTCGCCGGGCAGGTCTTGCACCTGAATCTGCCAGCCGTCTTCCGGCGCCGGGCCGGCAACCGCGATGTCCCCGCCGAGGCCGACCAGCACGCCACACCCGAGAAGAGTCGCAGTGGACGCGGCACAGTGGTCCGCTGAACTGGCGCGGGCCGTCGCGGACAGATCGAGAACGACGTCGTCCGGGCTGTACACGCGGTTGTTCTCGACGCGAATCTTCCACCAGGAGTGAGGGTCTGCCGACCCGGCCGTCGGCGTGAGTTTGCCGTCGGTCAGTCGTGCGACAGCCAACGCGTCTTCGAGGAAGTGCGCGAACATCGGGGTCACGGCGACGCCGTCGACGTTGCTCGCGGCGCTGACATAGGTACGAATCTCGGAGTCGGCACGATCTCGATTGGTGGCGGCGTCGGCAGCGGTGAGGTACCCGCGAACCAGGCTGGCCGCGGAGGGAAGGACTTCAGGGTCGGTGACGACGACCCGGGCCTGAACCCCCCACGTGAGCCACTCGGAGGCCGAGCGCGGAGTACTCACGAACCGTTGGAGACGGCGTCCGGGGTTCCGAATCCGGCGACCACGACGGGCCGCTTCGCTACGGGATTCTTGGTGTGAGAAGCCGACGTGTCCGGTGCGAGTGCCGTGGCAGTGGGAGAAGAAACGAGTGAAAGTCCGCCGCTTGCGAGTGCTCCCGCCACAGCCGTGGCTGCGAGGGCGAGGCGAACGGGTCGATACACCGTAGTGCGTCCCCGGGCGGGTCGTGGCCGATCGTCGCTCATGGACTCAGCTTGCACGCCGAACCTGAGAAAAGCCTTGGCGTCTGTAGTCATTTGCGTAACGCCCGCCGAGATAAATGAGACATTGGTTACAGGAGTCGCGAGACTGAGCCGTGTCGAATGCATGTTCGAAAGAGTAGATGTTCGCACCGACAAGTTTCGGGTACGACCACGTACGTGGATTTTCAGAGGTTTATCGGAGGTTCGGATGGCAGTCGGTGTCCTGGCGATCGCTGTGTCGATCGGCACCGCACTGGGCGTGATGAGTGGAACTCTCGGAGCGCCCGCACAAGTCGAGAAGAACGAGTCTTCGAATGCTGCAGTCTCACTTGCAGCCTGGAACGGACCGGCACGAACTCAGGACACACCTGAGGGAATCGTGCCTTCCGTACCCTCCAACTTTCCGGGAGCGACATTGGCGCCCGTGGGAGCGGTGGCAGTGTTCGCGCCGTGGATCAAAAAGGCCGGTGCTCTGTGCTCGGAGATCACGCCCGCGGTGATCGCCTCGCTGTACTCGGTCGAGAACGGATTCAAGTACGGACCCGATACCGACATCTCACCGGAAGGTGGGCGCGGGCCTGGCCGCTTCACCACCGCAGCGTGGACGGCATACGGCAAGGACGGTGACGGCGACGGAAAGATGGACATCCTGGGCGTTGCCGATCCGGTGATGACAACCGGATACCGGTTGTGCGATCTCGTGAAGCAAGCGCAGTCCTGGCAGAAGTCCGGTGAGGTCGAGGGCGATACCGTCGACCTCGCGCTCGCTGCCTACGACGTCGGGCCGGACGCAGTTCGCGAAGCGGGCGGCGTTCCGGCAGACAAGTCGGGCGAGGTTCCTGCGGAGCAGGCGGTCGCCGCTCCGTTCGTCGCCCAGATCAAATCGTTGCAGGACTCGTTCGCCCTGATGCTTGCGCCCTTCGACTACAACAACCTCGCCGCAGCGGTGGGCGGCGTCGTCGAGGCCGGTCTGAAGTTTCTCGGATTGCCGTACGTGTGGGGTGGCGGAAACATCAACGGGCCGTCGATGGGCGGGTTCGACTGCTCGGGGCTGACGTCGTACGCGATCCACGCGGCCACCGGGGTGACTCTGCCCCGGACCTCGGAGACGCAGTGGGGTGTCGGCGTCGAGATCCCGCTGGATCAGGCGCAGCCCGGTGACCTGTTGTTCGGCAACTGGCAGGCAGGCGGCCCCGGCCACGTGGCGATCTACGTCGGCAACGGTCAGATGCTTCACGCACCCACGTTCGGCGACGTGGTGAAGGTCGGCCCGATCTTCGCCGGCATGAAGGCTCGCCGCGTGGTGTGAGTGGGCAGGAAACGGCGAGCGTCGACAGAGCAAGAAGCGCCACCCGACCGAGTCGGGTGGCGCTTCTTTTCAGAGCTGGTACAGCCGATCAGCTGTGGTAAGGCTCCGCGCTCAGCAGCGTGACCTTCATGGTGCTGCCGTTGGGCAGGTTGTACTCACGCGTGTCGCCGACCTTGGCTTCGAGCAGCGCGCCGCCCAGCGGTGAGTTCGGCGAGTAGACCTCGAGCTTGGCGTCACGTGCGCCTTCTTCGCGGGTAGCGATCAGGAACGTCTCGGTGTCACTCTCGTCGCCGTCGTAGTAGACCTTGACTACGGATCCGGGCAGTGCGACACCGGACTGAGTGGGGGCCTCGCCGACCTTTGCGCTGTTCAGCAGCTCCTGGAGCTGGCGAATGCGGGCTTCCTGCTGACCCTGCTCTTCGCGGGCAGCGTGGTAGCCGCCGTTCTCCTTCAGGTCGCCCTCTTCGCGACGCTCGTTGATCTCGGCGGCGATGACCGGGCGATTGGCGATGAGCTGGTCGAGTTCGTTCTTGAGCCTGTCATGTGATTCCTGGGTAAGCCAGGTCACCTGGGTCTCGGTCATCTCGATCACTCCCTAGTAGTCGGAGCCGGGGGCTCCCTCGACGATCGCTGCAACAGCAGCGAACAACGACACAGAAGCACCACCAGGGATGCAACCTTGCCGTCAAACCTTGCGTCAATGCAGCAATACACGGTTCCACCCGGAACCGTGTATCGGGCAATTCTATCACGCATGACTACCCGCCCTGTCCGGCGTCAAACGTCCGGCAGGGTGGGTGCGTTCCGAGGTCAGCTCTTGGTCAGGTACTCCGGAACGTCGAAGCTGCAGCCGTAGACGTCGGCCATGCCTGGCGGCTGGGACGTCTTGACCTCGGTGTTGAACTCGAGG
The DNA here is from genome assembly GCF_040546695.1 of Rhodococcus sp. OAS809. Classification (NCBI taxonomy): domain Bacteria; kingdom Bacillati; phylum Actinomycetota; class Actinomycetes; order Mycobacteriales; family Nocardiaceae; genus Rhodococcus; species Rhodococcus sp. OAS809. The sequence goes on from NZ_JBEPOI010000002.1 coordinate 5,948,252, forward strand.
GTCTGATGTTCCGACGACGGGACGTAGACCTCACGTCGACCGGTTTCGGAGCCGTCCTTCGAGCGTGCGCGCACGATGCACATCGCTTCACGCGACGAGTCGTCGCGTGTGACGGTGAAACGGATCTTCACCGTGGAGTCGTTGGCGATGTCGAACGAGATGGTCTCGGTCTCGATTTCCTTGACCGCAAATTTTCCGTACGCGTAGTACGCGATTCCGCCGCCTACGACGATGACGAGAGCGGTCAGAGCCCACACCATCCACTTGCGGGGACTGCCCGTGCGAGTTGTGCTCGGGTACCGATCTTGGGGAAGCGGTTTGCTCATCACTCTGCTCTCGAAGACTCGAGTTCGCGTGTCGTGCAGCAACTGACTGTGTCCCGCCGGATTACCGAAGGGGTCACGGCTGCGCCAGGAACTCTCGGGTGGAACTATAGAGGACGTATCCCGTCGCGCCGTCGGTAGGTTTGTCGGCAGTCGGTACGTTTGACGGCAACGGCCCGGAGTAATCCGAGCGGTGCACAGCGTGTGATTCGAAGACTGCCGGTGACGGCTACAGGTGAACTGCCGGTGACGGCTACAGGTGAACTGCCGGCAACGGCTACAGGTGAAGTTGAGGTGAACGAACACGTGAGCGGATTCCGGCTCATGGCCGTCCATGCCCATCCCGACGACGAGTCGAGCAAGGGTGCGGCCACCACCGCCCGTTATGCAGCCGAAGGCCACGAAGTGATGGTCCTGACGCTCACCGGGGGTGAGCGTGGCGACATTCTCAACCCGGCCATGGACGTTCCCGGTGTCCGCGATCGAATCAGCGAAGTTCGCCAGGAGGAGATGGCCGAGGCCGCTCGCATCCTGGGCGTGAAGCAGCGCTGGCTCGGTTTCGTCGATTCCGGGCTTCCCGAGGGCGACCCTCTTCCGCCGCTGCCCGAAGGGTGCTTCGCCCTCGTTCCGCTCGAAGAGTCGACGCGCGCTCTGGTCAAGGTGATTCGCGAGTTCCGTCCCCACGTCGTCACGACGTACGACGAGAACGGCGGATACCCGCACCCGGATCACATCCGGTGCCACGAGGTGACGATGGCAGCCTACGAAGCCGCCGCCGATCCCGAGTACTTCCCCGAGGACGGTCAGCCGTGGGAAATCAAGAAGGTCTACTACTCGCACGGATTCATCCGTAAGCGCCTCGAACTCTTCCAGGAGGAGTACGAGCGTCGCGGAGAGCCGTTCCCGATGGCGGACTGGCTCAAGAAGTGGAAGACCGAACGCGGCGACATGATGGTCCGGGTGACCACTCAGGTCACGTGCGGCGACTACTTTCCCCAGCGTGACGATGCTCTGCGCGCACACGCGACGCAGATCGATCCCAACGGTTCGTTCTTCGCTGTGCCGCTCGACATTCAGCAGAAGATCTGGCCCACCGAGGAATTCGAGCTCGCCAAGACGCGGGTCACCACGTCCATTCCGGAAACCGACCTGTTCGCAGGTCTCGAAGAGGACGCTCAGAAGTGAATGCTCTGTCCGCCGAGGTAGTTCTCGGCACCACACAATTTCTTGCTCAGACCCCGAGTAATCCATCCGGCCCGGAGTTCGGAAAGTCGTCTCCGGTCGGCCTGCTGGTGATTCTTGCGCTGCTCATCGGTGTGATCCTCCTGGTTCGGTCGATGAACCGGCAGCTCAAGAAGCTGCCGGAGACGTTCGAACCGGATCATCCCGAACTCGATCAGCAGGCAGACGAAGGCACCGACCGGGGAGCTATCACTGCTCCGAGCCCGGCGGACCCCAACGTCTCTACCGAGAAGAAGCCCAAGCAAGAATCCTGAGACGAACGAGGTAGCGGCGATGGACCCACGGATGCGGAACAACCTGGGTGGGTCCTCGAGCCCTTACCTGCGTCAGCACGCCGACAATCCGGTCCACTGGCAACAGTGGGGCGAAGAAGCGATGGAGTGGGCGCGCGAGCGCAACGTGCCGATCCTCCTCTCGATCGGATACTCGGCGTGCCACTGGTGCCACGTCATGGCGCACGAGTCGTTCGAGAACGACGAGATCGCGGCCGTCATGAACGCGAATTTCGTCTGTGTGAAGGTGGACCGAGAAGAACGTCCCGACATCGACGCCGTCTACATGAATGCGACGGTTGCGATGACCGGCCAGGGCGGCTGGCCCATGACCTGTTTCCTGACTCCCGACGGTTCACCGTTCTACTGCGGCACGTACTACCCGCCGACGCCTCGCGGCGGAATGCCCTCGTTCACACAGCTTCTCGAAGCGATAGTCGACACCTTCACGAATCGGCGCGACGAGGTCGACAACGCGGCGCAGTCGATCGTCACGGAACTTCAGCGCGCGTCGGGCGGGATTCCGTACGGCGGAGCGCCTATCGACGCCGAGCTGCTGAACGCGGCGGGTCGATCGATCCTCGGCGACGAGGACGTCCCGCGCGGGGGATTCGGTGGGGCACCGAAGTTTCCACCGTCGGCACTACTGGAGGGGCTGCTCCGACAGTACGAGCGAACGGGTTCGGGCGAGATCCTCGGCGGCATCGAGCGCACCGCCGAAGCAATGGCACGTGGCGGGATCTACGACCAGTTGGGTGGCGGTTTCTCGCGGTACTCGGTCGATGCCGAGTGGGTGGTTCCGCACTTCGAGAAGATGCTCTACGACAATGCGCTGCTCCTGCGGTTCTACGCGCACTGGGCGCGGCGCACCGGATCGGACCTCGCCACTCGCGTCACCGAGGAGACCGCAAGGTTCCTGCTCTCCGATCTGCTGACCGAGAACGGTTGCTTCGCTTCGGCTCTCGATGCCGACACCGACGGCGTCGAAGGCCTCACGTACGTATGGACGCCGACGCAGCTGGTCGAGATTCTCGGCGCGGAGGACGGGCAGTGGGCGTCGGAGTTGTTCCGGGTCACCGATACCGGAACCTTCGAAGAGGGTGCGTCGGTACTGCAGTTGCTCCGTGACCCCGACGACTGGTCGCGCTGGCAGACGGTCTCCGACGCTCTCCGTGCCGCCCGGGCTCAGCGTCCACAGCCTGGCCGCGACGACAAGGTGGTGACGGCCTGGAACGGGTTGACCGTCACGGCCTTGACGGAAGCCGGACTTGCCCTGGACCGACCCGACTGGATCACCGCGGCGGCCGAGTGCGCAGGCGCTCTTCTCGACCTTCACCTGGTGGACGGTCACTTGCGTCGCGCTTCCCTCGGCGGGGCTGTCGGCGCCCCGACGGGTGTGCTCGAGGATTACGCAATGTTGGCCACCGGCCTCCTGGCTCTATATCAGGCAACGGGATTGGCGCGGTGGCTCGATGCGGCGCAGCAGTTGCTCGACGTCACTGTCGACCACTTCGCTGATCCGGCCGAGCCGGGAAGCTGGTTCGACACGGCCGATTTCGCGGAGTCGCTCGTGACTCGGCCCCGAGACCCGTTGGACGGCGCGACGCCGTCCGGTGCGTCGAGCGTCGCGGAGGCTCTGTTGACCGCAGCGGCGTTGACCGATGCCGAGCGCTCTTCTCGTTACGCCCAGGCCGCGGCGGACGCGCTGGCGAGGGCCACGCTGCCGCTCGAGCGTGCGCCTCGGTCGGCGGGGCACTGGCTCGCGGTGGCGGAAGCGTCGTTGCGTGGTCCGATACAGGTGGCCGTCGTCGGGGAAGGTTCGCTGTTGGCCGATGCCCGCCAGCTTGCGCCGGGTGGTGCAGTGGTTGTCGGGGGTGCCCCGGATTCTTCACCGCTGCTTGCAGATCGACCCCTCGTCGACGGAGGTGAAGCCGCGTACATCTGTCGGGGATTCGTGTGTGATCGGCCGGTGACGACGGTGGTGGAACTGGCGAGTCAGTTGAACACGACGAGCCATACCGCGATGTAGTGGCAGATCGCTGCGACGACCGTCGCGGCGTGGAAGAACTCGTGATGCCCGAACGTCGTGGGCCACGGGTTTGGCCATTTCGTCGCGTACAGAATTGCGCCGACGCTGTAGAAGATTCCGCCGACGAGCAGCAGCACCATCGGCGCCACACCGACCTGGTGCGTCAGTTCACCGACCACGGGAACGATCGCCCAACCGAGGAGCAGGTAGAGCGGGACTCCCACCCATTTCGGGGCGGTGGGCCAGAGCATCTTGAGTGCGACGCCGGCGAGCGCGCCTGCCCACACGATCGCGAGGATGATCTTGCCGGTGTGAGTCGGGAGGCCGAGCATGGCGAACGGTGTGTAGCTGCCGGCGATGAAGAGAAAGATCATCGAATGGTCCGCACGCTTCATCCACGTACGGCCCTTGACCGTCTGCCACTGGATGCGGTGATACGTCGCACTGATGCCGAAGAGGCCGCAGATCGTGACGCTGTAGATCGCGGTTGCCCAAGCCGCTTTGGCGCCGACCTGAGCGCCGGCTACGGAGACGAGAACGACGCCCGCGACGACGGAGACACCGAGCGCCCACAGATGGATCCAACCGCGCATGCGTGGTTTGACCGGAAGCTCGTCGACCCCGAATGCCGTCATGTGCAACCCCTCTCGTTCCGTACTGTTGCGAACCGCGTAACCTACGGTACCGTAGGTTACGCATCAGTAGCATAACCTACCTGCGGGTTTTCGACGCGTACAAAAACCGTGACGGCGCTCGCATGTGGCTGTCACTGCCGGGCGTAGTCTTTGACACCATGGTGATGTCACGGTGAATCTGCGCGGACTGCTGTACAGCATCTACGAGCGACGACTCCTCAGTCATCTCGACGGTCTCGCGCACCCACGGCACGTAGCCGTGATGTGTGACGGAAATCGGCGATGGGCTCGCGAGAACGGCTTCACCGATGTCAGTCACGGGCACCGCATGGGCGCGCTCAAAATTGCCGAATTGCTCGAGTGGTGCGACGCCGCCGGAATCGAGATGGCAACCATCTACCTGCTCTCGACCGAGAACCTGCGCCGCGAGCCGGAAGAGCTCGACACCCTCCTCGAAATCATCACCGACGTCGTCGAAGAGATCTCCGGGCCCGGCAAGAACTGGAGTGTGCAGATCGTCGGTGCTCTCGATCTTCTGCCTCCCGAGCAGTCCAGGCGCTTGCGGGAAGCGGCGGCGGGGACGAGCGGCCGAACCGGGACACATGTCAACGTCGCGATCGGATACGGCGGGCGTCAGGAGATCGCCGACGCCGTCCAATCGCTCCTGCGCGACAAGATCGGTGCGGGTCTGAGCGGAGACGAACTGATCCAGGCCGTCACGGTCGACGGCATCGACGGGCATCTGTACACGTCGGGACAGCCCGATCCGGATCTGGTGATCCGCACCTCCGGCGAGCAGCGGCTCTCCGGATTCCTGTTGTGGCAGAGCGCCTATTCGGAGATCTGGTTCACCGAGGCGTACTGGCCCGAGTTCCGTCGAGTCGACTTTCTTCGAGCCTTGCGCGATTACGCGGCGCGCCACCGCCGGTTCGGCGCCTGAGCCGTCTCAGAGCTTGCGCAGCCGCAGCCGGTTGATCGTGTGGTCGGCGTCCTTGCGCAGCACCAGGGTTGCGCGGGGACGGGTGGGGAGAATGTTCTCCACCAGGTTCGGGTGATTGATCGAGTTCCAGATCTCCTTCGCCGCGATGGTCGCGTCACGGTCGGAGAGGCCGGAGTAGTGGTGAAAGTGGGCGTTCGGATCGGCGAACGACGTGTTGCGTAGCGCGAGGAACCGCTGGATGTACCAGGCTTCGATGTCCTCGATGCGGGCGTCGACGTAGATCGAGAAGTCGAACAGATCGGAGACCATCAGACGCGGGCCGGTCTGCAGGACGTTGAGGCCCTCGATGATGAGGATGTCGGGCTGGCGGATCAGGTGGTACTGGCCCGGGATGATGTCGTACGACGTGTGCGAATAGACCGGTGCCGCTACCTCTTCCGCCCCGGACTTGACTTCGGTGACGAAGCGCAACAGCTTGCGGCGATCGTAGCTTTCGGGAAAACCCTTGCGGTGCATGATGCCCCGACGCTGGAGTTCCCTGGTCGGATAGAGGAATCCGTCCGTGGTGACGAGGTCGACGCGCGGATGGTGATCCCAGCGGGCCAGGAGAGCTTGCAGCACACGAGCAGTCGTGGATTTTCCGACCGCGACCGAACCGGCGACGCCGATGACGAAGGGCACCTGACGGTCGGGATGCTTCTCGCCGAGGAAGGTCGCGGTGGCCGCGAACAGTCGTTGGCGTGCCGCTACCTGTAGGTGGATCAGACGTGCGAGGGGGAGATAAACCTCGGCAACTTCTTCGAGATCGATCTGCTCGCCGAGACCACGCAGGCCGTACAACTCGTCCTCGGTCAACACCAGTGGCGTCGACTTACGCAGTGTCCGCCACTGCTTGCGGTCGAACTCGACGTAGGGACTCGATTCGTTGGTGCGCGCCATCAGCCCAGCTCACCGGCACGTAGTGAACCCGGGGCCCGGCGGACGAAACAGCTATGCGAGCAAGCCAGGCGCGTGTGCGCACGATCCGAGTGCATAGTCGGATTGTGCTCGGTGCCACGTCCGGGACTTTCGCCGGGTGGCATTCCGGAGCGAGCGACTAGGCTCGGTCGTTATGGATCCAGACACACTTGTTCGCCAATACCTGCTGCTCGGACTGGGTTTCGACCGTCTCGAAGACGGGTTCGTCGACGCGTTCACCGGTGACCCGGCGCTGCGAAAGCAGATCGAGAGCGCCCCGAAGCCCGATCCGCGTGAACTTGCCCGCACGGCACGTGAATTGCGGGGCGAGTTGGCCGGAAGTGGTCTAAATGCCGAACGCTCCCACTTCGTCGACGTACACCTTCGCGCCCTGGAATGCTCCGGGCGCAAGTTCGCGGGTGAGGACATCGGCTTCGTGGACGAGGTCGAGGCGTACTTCGACGTCCGAATCGAGAAGGGAAACGAGGACGCCTACAGCGACGCTCACCGGTTGATGGGTGAAGTTCTGCCCGGTCCGGGACCGTTGGCCGAGCGGGTGCAGGCCCATCGCAAGGCCGACGAGATCCCCGCGGCGAAACTGAACGAATGCGTCGAGGCAATGTCGAGTGCGCTGCGCGATCTGGTCCGCGGCACGTTCGGGCTTCCCGCGTCGGAAACCGTCGAATACGAAGTGGTGGGGGACAAGCCGTGGTCCGGCTTCAACTACTACCTCGGTGACTACCGCTCCAAGGTTGCGATCAATTCGGATCTGCCGCAGTTCATGGCCAACCTGCCGCGGCTGATCGCGCACGAGTCCTACCCCGGCCATCACACCGAGCATTGCCGTAAGGAAGCCGGTCTGGTCGGTTCGGGCCAGCTCGAGCAGACACTGTTCCTGGTCAACACGCCGCAGTGCATCATGGCCGAAGGCCTCGCGGATTTGGCGCTGGAAGCGATTGTCGGCCCGGACTGGGGTTTGTGGGCGCAGGACATCTACGCCGATCTCGGCTTGTCTTTCGACGGGGAAAAGGCGCAACGGCTCTCCGCCGCGTCGGGGCAACTGCTGAGTGTCCGGCAGGATGCGGCGCTGATGTTGCACGACGAGGGGCGCAGCCTCGACGACGTGGCGCTGTTCCTCGAACGGTGGTCGCTGTCGACGCCGGAACGCGCTCGCCAATCGCTCAAGTTCCTGTCTTCGCCGCTGTGGCGGGCATACACCAGCACGTATGTCGAGGGATACCGGCTGCTCGGGGGCTGGCTGGACGAGGTGCCGGTGGGCGCGGAGCGCACCGAACGCTTCCGCAGGCTGCTCGACGAGCCGCTGGTCCCCAGCTCTCTGCGTGCTGCCTAGTGCCGGGTGGAGACGGCGGGAGCGAACTTCGTAGACTGGACGCATTCGTTTCCGCATCCAGCTTGGAGATTCCTCGATGACCGCTGTGCCCGGCTCCGACGTCAACTCTGCATCACTCGCCGAACTCGACCCCGAAGTCGCCGAGGCGATGGCTGGTGAATTGGCTCGTCAGCGCGACACGCTCGAGATGATCGCGTCGGAGAACTTCGTTCCCCGCTCGGTTCTGCAGGCTCAGGGCAGCGTCCTGACCAACAAGTACGCCGAGGGCTACCCGGGACGTCGTTACTACGGCGGTTGCGAGCACGTCGACGTCATCGAGGATCTGGCGCGCAACCGTGCGAAGGAACTCTTCGGTGCAGAGTTCGCGAACGTTCAGCCGCACTCGGGCGCACAGGCCAACGCTGCTGTTCTGATGGCACTGATGAACCCGGGTGAGAAGCTGCTCGGCCTCGACCTTGCACACGGCGGTCACCTCACGCACGGCATGAAGCTCAACTTCTCCGGCAAGTTGTACGACGTCGCGTCCTACGGCGTCAGCAAGGAAGATCACCGCATCGACATGGACGAGGTGCGCTCGATCGCCCTCGCCGAGAAGCCGAAGGTCATCGTTGCCGGCTGGTCCGCGTACCCGCGTCAGCAGGACTTCGCGGCGTTCCGCGCGATCGCCGACGAGGTCGGGGCGTACCTGTGGGTGGACATGGCTCACTTCGCCGGACTGGTTGCGGCAGGACTGCACCCGTCGCCCGTCCCGTACGCAGACGTCGTCTCCTCGACCGTCCACAAGACCCTCGGTGGTCCGCGTTCGGGCCTGATCCTGGCGAAGAAAGAGTGGGCCAAGAAGCTCAACTCCGCTGTCTTCCCCGGTCAGCAGGGTGGACCGCTCATGCACGCCATCGCGGCCAAGGCAGTCACCTTCAAGATCGCTGCCGGTGAAGAGTTCAAGGATCGTCAGGCACGCACCCTTTCCGGTGCGCGCATCCTTGCCGAGCGTCTGGGCAACAAGGACGTCGCAGACCAGGGCATCAGCGTCCTGACCGGCGGCACTGACGTCCACCTCGTGCTCGTGGACCTGCGTAACTCGCAGCTCGACGGCCAGCAGGGTGAGGACCTTCTGCACGAAATCGGCATCACGGTCAACCGCAACGCTGTTCCGTTCGATCCCCGCCCGCCGATGACCACCTCCGGTCTGCGTATCGGTACCGCAGCGTTGGCCACTCGCGGATTCGGCGATGCCGAGTTCACCGAGGTCGCCGACATCATCGGTACCGCTCTGGCCGGCAACGCGGATCTGCCGGCGCTGCGTGCGCGCGTCGCCAAGCTCGCTCTCGACCTTCCGCTGTACGACGGTCTCGAGAACTGGGGCCTGCTCAGCAAGAACGTCTAGGAATTCCTTCACCGACGGCCCGGTCCCTTTTTAGGGGCCGGGCCGCTGGTTTTTTGCCAGTCGCGGATTGTGGCATCGGTCACATGACCGATGGTGGCCGAGTTCGGTGCTTCCTAGCCTGAGAGCATCACCCCTCCGGCGAAGGAAACCCCATGACCGAACAGAATCTGCATTGGCTCTCCGCTACCGAGATGGCGGCGTCGGTCGCGTCGAACAATCTCTCGCCCAACGAGATTGCCGAAGCGATGATCCAGCGCGTCGACGCCGTCAATCCGTCGATCAACGCGATAGTGCAGTTCGATCGCGAGCAGGTGACGCGCGATGCGGCCGAACTCTCACGGCAACAGGAAGCGGGCGAGAAGCTCGGCCCGCTGCACGGCGTTCCGTTCACGATCAAAGATCTGACGGCAGTCGACGGGCTGCCGACCACGTTCGGGATGAAGCCGACGGCCGACAACATCGCGACGGGAAATGCCGTCGTCGTGGACAGGCTGCGTGGCGCCGGCGGACTGTTCCTGGGAAAGACGAACACCCCCGAAAGTGGTTACTACGGAGGCACGGACAACCACCTGTACGGGCCGACGCACAACCCGTGGAAGCTCGGCAACAGCGCGGGCGGGTCCAGTGGCGGTGCGTCGGCTGCCGTGGCTGCAGGCCTCGGGCCACTCGCCGAGGGCAGTGACGGCGCGGGATCGGTGCGTATCCCGTCGGCGCTCTGCGGGGTCGTCGGGTTGAAGCCGACCACCGGCGTCATCCCGCAGACCATCCTGGCCGGGCGCTTCTACAACTGGGCGTATCACGGTCCGATCACCCGGACTGTTGCCGACAACGCGCTGATGCTCGACATCATGGCCGGGCCGGACAATGCGGACCCGCTCTCGATCGAGCGTGCCGAGACCTCGTACGTCGAAGCCTCGAAGGGCGACGTGAAGGGCCTTCGCGTGGCGTGGTCGACGAATCTCGGTCTCGGCCATGTTGATCCGGAGGTGCTGGCGGTGTGTCTCGACGCGTTGTCGGCATTCGAGGAATTGGGTGCCCGGATCACCGAGGCGACCCCGCAGTGGGGAAATCCGTCGGCGTCGATGTGGAACGGCATCTGGGTTCCCGGTTTCGCTTCCGAATACGACTTGCTCGACTGGGAGAACCAGCGCGGCGAGGTCGACGACAACCTGATCGAGATCATGCACGAGGCCGAGCGGCTCACCGGTGTCGACGTCGGGCGGGCCGACGCATTCCGCGGCGTCATGTGGGACACGTGGACGACGTTCATGAACGACTACGACGTGTTGGTCTCGCCGACCCTGGCTTCGGCCACGTTCCCGCTCAGTCAGTTCGCGCCGTCGTGGCTCGAGGGTGCGTCGCTGCGTGAGCAGTTGCTCGATTGGCTCTTCACCTACCCGTACAACATGCTCAACAATCCGGCGATCACCGTGCCCGCCGGATTCACCGCCGACGGTCGACCGGTGGGGCTGCAGATCGCCGCACGTCACCGCCGGGACGCACTGGTCTTGCGGACTGCCGCGAACTTCGAAGCGGTGCGTCCGTGGGCGGACAAGAAGCCGGCCGATTCACTGGTCGTGGCCTAGCTCACACGATTGGCTAGATTGGTGTGATGACGTCTGTACTGCCTGATCGCGGCGCTGGACCTGACATGTTCGCGCCGCGATCGCCGGCGGCCGGGGCGTACGGCATTCTCGGCCTGTGCGCCGAAGAACTCCGCGCTCGTGGACTCGCGTACTCGGCTGCGGCGGTCACGTACCGGGACCCGTCGAGCGGAAGGCATCGGGCTCTGGCGAGTTCCGGATACGACGCCAGGGTGCTCGAGTTCCTGCTCGAGGACTTCGTCGCCGATCGCAATCTCTTCGGCATCATTCGCGAGGCTTCGGGCGTGCCCGTGTTCTGGCAGGACGTGCCACGATTCGAGCAGGTCGAGATGGTCACCGATGTTCTGCGGCCGTCCGGGTACGCCGAGGGTGCCTCGGTCGCATTGGGGTTCTCCGGCCGTGAGGTGACCGGATTGCTGCACATGAGCTTCGCGGATTCCGGCGTCGTCGATCGCGTACGGGAGGTGGTGGCGGCGTCCAGCGCAGCCTGCTCGCGCGTCGTGGGGGACCAGGTGGCGCTCGATCGTGTCCATCTGAGCCCACGGGAGATTCAAGTACTGCAATTGGTGGCCAGGGGCGCGGGCAATGTCGAGATCGCCGAGGAGTTGTTCGTCAGCCGTCGCACCGTCGCCACCCATCTCGAGAACATCTTCGTCAAGACCGGAACCAATTCGCGGGTTCAGGCAGCGGTGCGCGCCGCGAAGTGGGGTCTGATCGAGTCCTGAGTGACGCCGAATCACACGAGTGGCATTTTGTTACCTGGCGTTCACCAGATGTGCGGCTCGTTCCGTGGCGCGAGTGTCCGATCCGCAGTACCGTCGGCAGTAACGAGTAACCAGAAGTTACTTGTGCGGGAGGTTCTGATCGTGACTGAAACACTCAGTACGAGAGGGCCGGCGCCCGGCCCTTGTTTCAGCTGACACAGCGTCACCTGACACCAGAGCCGTCCGGCCCAGCGAGCTGAGTTTGCGCGGGTGCCGCGCAGACCTAGGAGCCCAACGTGACTGCATCACGCTCCGTCTCTGCCCACTCGGCCCGGGCTGATCAATCAGCCGGGAATCATTCGGGAGATGCACTTCGCACGTACGTCTTGGATACCTCGGTACTACTGTCCGATCCATGGGCTGTCACTCGATTCGCCGAACACCACGTGGTACTCCCACTGGTCGTGATCAGTGAACTCGAAGGCAAACGGCACCACCACGAACTGGGATGGTTCGCCCGAGAATCGCTCCGCATGCTCGACGATCTACGGATCGAATACAGCCGCCTCGACCGTCCGGTGCCGATCGGCACCGAGAACGGGACACTGCAGGTCGAACTCAATCACACCGACCCTGCGGTGCTGCCCGTCGGATTCCGCACGGACAGTAACGATTCGAGGATTCTGGCGTGTGCGCTGAATCTTGCTGCGGAGGGCAAGGATGTAGTCCTCGTCAGCAAGGACATTCCGCTTCGCGTGAAGGCAGGCGCGGTGGGACTACCTGCCGACGAGTACCACGCTCACGACGTCGTGCCATCCGGATGGACGGGCATGACTGAGCTGGACGTCGCCTCGACGGACATCGACGAGCTGTTCAACGAGGGTTTCCTGGACCTCGACGAAGCGCGAGATCTGCCGTGTCACACGGGTCTTCGCCTGCTCGGTGGTTCGTCGAGCGCCCTCGGTCGGGTGACTCCCGACAAGCGCATCCAGTTGGTGCGCGGTGAGCGCGAGGCGTTCGGGTTGCACGGCCGCTCCGCCGAGCAGCGCATTGCGCTCGATCTCCTCATGGACGAGAGCATCGGCATCATCTCTCTCGGTGGTAAGGCGGGCACCGGTAAGTCGGCCTTGGCTCTGACGGCAGGTCTGGAAGCGGTTCTCGAGCGCCGCACTCAGCGCAAGGTTGTCGTCTTCCGTCCGTTGTATGCCGTTGGCGGACAAGAACTCGGCTACCTTCCCGGTAGTGAGAGCGAGAAGATGGGCCCGTGGGCTCAGGCCGTTTTCGACACTCTCGACGGGTTGGCCTCGCCAGAGGTTCTCGAGGAGGTTCTCGCCCGCGGAATGCTGGAAGTGTTGCCGCTGACGCATATTCGCGGTCGGTCGCTGCACGATTCGTTCGTGATCGTCGACGAAGCGCAGTCGCTCGAACGAAATGTTCTGCTGACAGTGCTTTCTCGTCTGGGAACCGGCTCGCGAGTGGTCCTCACGCACGACGTCGCGCAGCGTGACAACCTGCGAGTGGGCAGGCACGACGGAGTTGCGGCCGTCATCGAGAAGCTCAAGGGGCACCCGCTTTTTGCGCACATCACACTCACGCGCAGTGAGCGTTCGCCGATCGCCGAGTTGGTGACCGACATGCTCGAGGAGTTCGGCCCCACTTCCTGAGAAGTGATCTCCCCGTGCGGACTTCGGTCTGCACGGGGAGATGCCTGGGTTTGAAGTTGTTCAGTTTTGCAGCGGTCCCAGTTCGTTGTCGAGAACTTCCTGCACCACACGCATCGCCGCCAGTCCGGCCGGAGCGCCGCAATACGCGCTCGCGTGGATCACGGTTTCGACGATCTCGGTGCGCGTCAAGCCGTTTCGCAATGCCCCACGTACGTGGCCTTTGAGTTCGTTCTCGGCGCGCAGCGCGATCAGCATCCCCAGATTGATCAGACTGCGACTGCGGCGATCGAGTCCGGGACGCGTCCATACCGAACCCCAGACGTTGGCCGTCACGAAGTTCTGCAGTTCTTCGCTGTCCGTTCCCCGGGTGCGCTCGAAGGCGGCGTCGACGAAATCGGCCCCCATGACTTCGGTGCGCACAGCCAATCCGGCGTCGAAGGAGTCAGGCGTGGTGTTTTCGGACATGGCAGGTTCGCTCGCTTTCGGCAGGTGATTTCAGGCCGGAGCAAGCCTACTTCGTGTCCCGGTCCCGACGACTGCGCGGCCGACCGCGGTCACCACGCCCCACGCGACGTCTCGCAGACTGAAGTAGTCCCGCCAGACGCAGACCTTGCCGTCGCGCAGTTCGAAAGTTCCGCATACCCAGAACTCGATGCGCAGCGGTCCGACGGTGAGGATGTCGGTGCGTTCGGTGAGCACCGTGGACTCGTCGCCGACGATGTGGTGCATCTCCGCCTCGAATTTCAGTGAAGGCTTGGTGACCAGACGTAGCGCTCGCACGACGGTCTTCTTGCCTCGCAGGGTGGGGAGCGAGACGTTCTGCCAGACGATGTCGTCTGTCATCAATTCGGCTGCGGCGTCCACGTCGAAATCGGTGAGGGCCGCGAACATTGCGTTCACCGTGGCTGTCGAACTACTCATGGGGTGTCCTTGGCTGATTATTCGGCCGGTGTTGCCCGGATGAAGGTACCGAGATGATCGTGATCGAAGTACTCCAAGGTTAGCGAGTTTCCGTCGAAGGTGGCCTTTGAGACCGTCCCGGCCGGTGCGTTCTCGCCGCTGAGCGGGAACGTGAAGGTGTTTCCGTCCCAGTGGGTCAGAGGGTACGTCGCGGCCGCGGGACCCATGGTCAAGGTCAGCGCACCGTTCTGCTGCGTCACGAGCGCGGGACCCCAGTACGGATTGCCGTAGTCGCCGGTCAATTGGTCTGTCGGTGGCGCGGGAGCGGGGGAGGCCGGCGGCGTCTTCCCGGCAAGTTCGCCCTCAGGGTCGGCCTGTGAGGCAAAGGACGCTTCGTACAGCGGGCGCCACTCGCGGGTGATCTTCCCGAACTGCACCAGATCGGCGAATTCGGCGGTCAAAGTCTCTGCGACGCCGGTGGGCGTGCCGTTGGTCAGAACGACTATGCCGACGTCAGCGGAGGGAATCGTCACGAAATTGGTCCCGGCACCGAGCAGGAAGGCGCCGGAGTGGCTGGCGGTCACACGGCCTGCCGCGCTGTCGGAAACGTTGAACCCGTAGCCGTAGAAGCCGGAACGTTCCCCGATTTCCTGCGCATGGCGCGAGACGATTTCCGGGTTGACTGCGGGCACGAGCGCATCCGTCTGAACGACCTGCTGCCCCTGATACCGACCGCCAGACAGCACCATGTCCAACCACTTGGCCATGTCGTTCACCGAGGAGCTGACTCCACCGGCGGGGGATTGGGCGTCGGCGTCCCGAACCGGCCCTACCTTGTACTTTCCGTCTTCGAGGATATGGCCGACTGTTCGATTTTCTCGGGCTTGGTAATCGGCAAACCGCGAAGACGTCGAAGTCATACCGAGCGGACCGTAGATCGTGTTCTGCGACAGCGTTTCCCAATCGGTGCCCGCCGCGGCTGCAACGGCCTCCGCACCGGCTGTGACGCCGAAGTTCGTGTACTCGTATGTGATTCGGAATGGATTGAGCGGTAGTTGGCGAAGTTTTTCGAGTACCTGGGCCCGGTTGTAGCCCAGGTCCTCCAGCCCGTCGCCGGCGTGGTCCGGTAACCCCGACCGATGCGTGTAGAGATCGGAGATCGTGAGGTGGTCGGTCACCCACGGATCGGCAAGCGCAAACCCCGGCAGTTTCGATATCACCGGAGTGTCCCAGTCGACGGTCCCGATTCCGACTTCGTGGGCGACCACCGTGGCCCCGACCGATTTCGACACCGATGCCAGTTGGAACACGGTGTCGGCATCGACGGTGGCGCTCTTACCCAACTCGCGAACCCCGAATCCCTTTGCGTACACAGTCTTACCTCCGTGCACCACGGCCACCGCCATGCCGGGAACACCGGAACTTGCCATGAGATCGTTCGC
The DNA here is from genome assembly GCF_040546695.1 of Rhodococcus sp. OAS809. Classification (NCBI taxonomy): domain Bacteria; kingdom Bacillati; phylum Actinomycetota; class Actinomycetes; order Mycobacteriales; family Nocardiaceae; genus Rhodococcus; species Rhodococcus sp. OAS809. Next base: position 5,963,699 of record NZ_JBEPOI010000002.1, read on the forward strand.
GAGGTCGTCGAGCTTCCCGACCGCGTCGTCGATTTGCCCGTCCGGGATCGGCACCCCGGCGTCGAGACCCGGGCTGGCGTCGCTGACGACCGGCCCGGGCGCCGAGGTGGTGTCTGAATCGGACGAGCATCCGGCGAGCAGGGCGACCGTCAGTACTACCGGAACCGCCGCTGCCGACAGTCGCGAGCTGTTTCTACTGGTGATGGACACGAGATTCTCCCTAGCAGGGTTGTCGTCGGTACCACTCGGTCAATCCAGTATCGGGGAACGGCGGGCTGATATTGGGACAAATCGGGAAACCTTGTAGCTACTTCGGGGTCTTGGTTGTCAGACTGCCGAGAATGGAGCCTTCCGTGACCGGCTTCCAAGGGAGCAACAACGCGACCAGCAGAGCGGTGATCAATGCTGCTCCGACCGTGAAGTACGACGCGATGGCGAAGCCTTCCAGGCATGCGGTCTTCATCGTGTAGATCAGACTGTCCTTCTGCTGCTCGAAGAGCGGACTGATGTCGCGGGAGCGGATTTCGATGACGCTGAGCACGGACTCACGAGCGAAGCCTTTCTCCTGCGCCGACATCACGGCGTCGGGAATGGCGTCGACGATCGGAGCCACCTTGGACGTGTAGTACGAGGCGACGATCGAACCGATGACGGCGACGCCCAGGGTCCCGCCGAGCTCACGCGTCGTGTCGTTGACTGCCGAACCTGCCCCCGCTTCGTCGAGGGGCACCGAGGACATGATGGAGTCGGTCGCCGGTCCCTGGACAATTGCGAGGCCCAGACCCATGAGGACCATCGAGATCACGACGGGTCCGAGGTAGGGCGTCTCGACGGTCGTCCGACCCGCCAGGTACATCCCGCCGCTGAGTACCAGGAGGCCGAACACCATCACTGCAGTCGTGCCGAGTTTCTGTGCCGCCAAGGTGGCGACTGGGGCGCCCACGGCGACAGCTGCAGCGAAAGGCAAAGAGTGGATGCCGAATTCGAGCGGCGAGTACTCCCGAACGCCCTGGAAGTACTGCGTGATCAGGAACAAGAATCCGAACATGCTGAAGTAGCTGACAGCAATAGCCAAGGCGGGGAAAGAAAACCGCCGGATTCGGAAGAGATTCATGTTCAGGATCGGCGCGTCGGTGCGCAGTTCCCATGCGACGAATGCGGCCAACAACACTGTCGCAGAGAGGTATCCCGTGATGCTGAATGTCGACACCCATCCGCGATGTGGTGCGTCGATGATGGTCCACACCAGAATGACGATGCCCAGTAGCGACAAGATTGTTCCGACGAAATCGAATCGGCCGACGTGGAGCGCCTTCGATTCCGGAACAACCAGCAGCACACCCACGATGACCAACAATGCTGCCGGAACGTTCATCCAGAACACCGAGTGCCAGGAGAAGTGCTCGAGAAGCCAGCCGCCCGCAGTCGGGCCGATGGCAATCGCGAAGCCGGCCATTGCGGTCCAGGCCGCGATGGCGATGGCTCGTTCTCTGGCGTCGGTGAAGATGTTGGTGATCATGGCCAATGTAGCCGGAAAGACCGCTGCGGCAAAGACACCCATGGCGGCTCGCGCCATGATCACCTGTTCGAGGTTGGAAGCCAAGGCGCCGACGAGCGACATCGCACCGACGCCGATCAAGCCGATGATCATCACTCGGCGGCGTCCGAAGCGGTCACCCAGGTGGCCGAAAGTGAGTAGGAACCCGGCGAAGGTCAACGTGTACGCGTCGACGATCCACTGCAGGTCGCTGACGCTGGCGAACAAGTCGACGCTCATCGTCGGCAGTGCGACGTTGACCACTGTGTTGTCCAGCACGACAAGGAGTTCGGCGAGGCAGATGAAGATCAGCGCAGTGAATCGACGTGACTTGGTCATCATGGGCGCCGAGGGCGCCGGTGCAAGTGTGTGAGACATGTTTGTACGCCATCTCTGCTCCTGCGCGGACGGCAGCAGCGGTTGGAAGAAAGAGGGTTGGTCAGCTCGGGGCCGAGACCAGAGCCTTGAGGTGAGCGCCGATGCGATCGAGAGGCGCCGTGGTGTGCTGAGCTTTTGCCATCAGCGTCGCGCCTTCGATTGACGCGATCACGACGGTTGCCCACTGTGCTGCAGTCTCGGACGGCTGTCCCTGCTGCCAGAAGAACGATGTGAGAAGCGATTCCCACGAGGTGAAGGATTCGCCCGCAGCAGTTAATGCCGCCGGCGTCGACGCGCCCTCCACTGCCGCGGCTGCGACCGGACAGGAGGAGGTGAAATCGCTCTCTACCAAGCTGTTTCGAAATATCGTGACAACCGCGTCGATGATCTCCGGTGGGGAAGACTGAGCGATCATCGAACTGATGGCGGCACTGACGCCCCGGCCGAAGTAGGCAACTGCTTCGCCGGCCAGCTGTCCTTTGCCCTCGGGAAAGTAGTGGTACACCGACCCGCGGGGAGCTCCCGAGCGTTCGACGATCTCGGTGAGCGAGGTCGTCGCGATCCCGTGTTCACGGAAGGCATTGATGGCGCCGACCAGCATCAGAGTGCGGGAATCGGAGTCGGCCATCCCGCCATCGTATGCAATCGCAGTGCTGTTCGAATCATCTGGTGCCGCTGATTCTCTTGGTACTCCCCACTTGCGACGCGCTGCGGCGATCGGACAACGCGTCTGCGGGCCGGTCATGGCAACGAGGCGTCTCGAGGTGTGTTCATCACTGCCTCCCAGTATGTCGATCGGTATAGGAACGAATCTGAGACTAGATGTAACCGACAGACACAGTCAAGTGTTGTGTGCAGGTGGTGGGTATCGACGGAGATTCTTGGTGGCAAAACTCCCCGAACAGTGGTTATATCGTGCGGTATAGAGCTGTTGTTTCGAGCACCAGCTTCGGAGGAGAGGAAACGACATGCCGGTACCGACGTCAGTTGCACGAAAACGAAGAATCGAAGTCGCAGTCGGGAAGTATTTCGCCAATCCGCTGGTCACCGGATTGAATCGGATCGGTTTGATGCCGTCGTTGATGACCGAGATCGAGACGGTTGGACGCCGAACCGGTCTGACCCGCCGAGTGCCCGTTGCGATCACCTACGACGGTGACGAGGCGTGGGTCATTGCGCAGCATGGCACCGGCACGGGGTGGGGTGCCAATATCTCTGCGACGCCGAAGGTTCGGATCCGTCGCCGCGGCGAGTGGGTGGACGGACAGGCCCAGATCATGCCGGACGACGACGTGCCGGCACGGGTGAAGACATTTGCGTCGGGGAAGATCAGATCGGCGCTGACGGCCTCTGCCTTTCGCGGATTGCAGACCGACCCGGTCAGTGTTCGCATCAGGCTTGAACTCGATCCGTCAACCGATTGAATCAACGGGAGTTGAAATGGCCGGTGCGGAATGACCCGGTGCGTTCTCGTCGTTGACGAATGCAGCGGTGGCGCGATCGCCACTCCACACGACGAAGGAGCAGGATCATGCGCATCGGAATCATCGGAGCCGGTCAGATCGGTGGCACGCTCACACGTAGGCTCGCTGCGCTCGGTCACGACGTGCGCGTCTCGAACTCGCGGACACCGGACACCCTTGCAGAACTGGAAGCGGAGACGGGCGCGAAGGCAGTCCGCAGCACCGAGGCCGCCGAGGGTGCCGAGCTGGTCATCGTGAGCATTCCGCAGAAGAACGTGGTCGATCTACCGGCGGGGATCCTCAGCGGTGCGGTCGCCGGTGCCCCCGTCATCGAGACCAACAACTACTACCCGCAACAGCGTGACGGTCTGATCTCGGCCATCGAGGACGGACAGACCGAAAGCGGATGGGTGCAGGAACACCTGGGTGTACCGGTATTCAAGGCGTTCAACGGAATCTGGTGGAAGCATCTCCTCGAGAAGGGCCTTCCCGAAGGTGCAGAGGGGCGCATTGCGCTACCCATCGCCGGCGACGACGACGCGAACAAGCAGGTCGTCTTCGATCTGATCAATCAGTTGGGCTTCGATCCCGTCGATGCGGGAACGATCGACGATTCCTGGCGTCAGCAGCCGGGAACTCCCGTGTACGGCAAGGATTTCGATCGCGAAGCGACGCTGAAAGCATTGGCCGAGGCGAGTCCCGATCGCACCGACGAGTGGCGGGCAACCGCTGCGGTGTGAGTGCAAGGGTGGCGGTTTCCGAAGTGGAAACCGCCACTCTTTTGTTTGTTCAGTCCTTGACCTTCGCCATCGCCAGAACGTCGAGACGCTTGTCGAGTTCTTCCTCGCTCAGCTTGTCCGGGACGAGTCCGCGCTCGATGACGACCTGACGGATCGTCTTCTTCTCCTTGAGTGCCTGCTTCGCGACGGCTGCGGCTTCCTCGTAACCGATTGCCGAGTTGAGGGGCGTCACGATCGACGGCGACGATTCGGCGAGTGTCTTGAGGTGCTCCTCGTGCGCGACCAGTCCGCTGACGCACTTGTCGGCGAACAGTCGAGAGACGTTGGCCAGCAAGGTGAACGACTCCAGCAGGTTGCGGGCCATGACCGGGATGTAGACGTTGAGTTCGAAAGCTCCGGCGGCGCCACCCCACGCGATGGCGGCGTCGTTTCCGATCACCTGAGCCGCAACCTGAGTGGTTGCCTCGGGCAGGACCGGGTTCACCTTTCCGGGCATGATCGAGCTTCCCGGCTGCAGATCAGGGAGTGCGATCTCGCCGAGTCCGGTCAGCGGACCCGATCCCATCCACCGAATGTCGTTGGCAATCTTCGTCAGTGAGACGGCGATGGTCCGCAGCGCGCCCGATGCCTCGACCAGTCCGTCACGCGCGGCCTGCGCTTCGAAGCTGTTCTTCGCCGGAGTCAGCGCGTCGACGCCGGTCGACTTGACCAGTTCGGCAACAACTTTGGGGCCGAATCCATCCGGAGCATTGAGGCCGGTGCCGACTGCTGTTCCGCCGATCGGCAGCTCGCCGAGGCGGGGGAGTGTTGCGTTGACGCGCTCGATGCCGGCCTCGATCTGACGTGCGTAGCCGCCGAACTCCTGACCGAGCGTGACCGGCACAGCGTCCATCAGATGGGTGCGTCCGGATTTGACGACGGTCTTCCACTCGGTCGCCTTCGTGGCAAGCGCAGCATGCAGATGTTCCAGTGCCGGAACAAGATCGGTGACCGCTGCTTCGGCGGCTGCGACATGCGTGGCGGTGGGGAAGGTGTCGTTGGAGGACTGCGACATGTTGACGTGATCATTGGGATGTACGTCCACACCGGCGGCCTTCGCGATGGATGCGATGACCTCGTTGGCGTTCATGTTCGAACTGGTTCCCGAGCCGGTCTGGAAGACGTCGATGGGGAACTGATCGTCGTGCTTGCCTTCGGCGATCTCGTTCGCGGCGGCTATGATTGCGTCGGCCTTGTCCGCGTCGAGGAGTCCGAGGTCCTTGTTGACCTGCGCACACGCTGCTTTCAGCAGGCCCATTGCGCGGATCTGGGTGCGCTCGAGCGGGCGCCCGCTGATCGGGAAGTTCTCGACTGCACGCTGGGTCTGTGCTCGCCACAGTGCGTCGATGGGCACCCGAACTTCGCCCATGGTGTCGTGTTCGATTCGGAACTGTTGATCGTTGCTCTCCGTCATGGCTCCACATTGCCACTTTTCGAGAGCGGGTAGGGGGCTACGTCCCCCGTGAGCGGTTAAGGAGTGCAGGGACTCCCTAACCACTCACGGGGCGGAGCCCATCAGAACGTCGGGGGAACCGCGCCCTCTTCGCCGTCGAAGTCGACGGAGCTGTACTCGCGCAGCTTCTCGAGACGGTGGTACGCGTCGATCATGCGAACGGTGCCGGACTTGCTACGCATCACGATGGACTGCGTGCTGGCGCCGCCGCCGTAGTAGCGGACGCCGCGCAGGAGGTCACCGTCGGTGACGCCGGTGGCGCAGAAGAAGACGTTCTCGCCCGAGACGAGATCTTCGGTGGACAGGATCCGATCGAGATCGTGACCGGCGTCGATGGCCTTCTGCCGCTCTTCGTCGTCGGTGGGGGCCAGCTTGCCCTGCAACGATCCACCCATGCAGCGCATGGCTGCTGCGGCGATGATGCCCTCTGGCGTTCCGCCGATGCCCACGAGCATGTCGGTGCCGGACTCCGGACGCGCTGCGGCGATCGCGCCGGCAACGTCACCGTCGGAGATCAGACGGATACGAGCGCCGGTGTCGCGGACGTCCTGGATCAGCTGGTTGTGACGCGGGCGGTCCAGGATGCAGATCGTGATGTCGGAGACCGACGCCTTCTTGACCTTGGCCACGCGCTTGATGTTCTCGGCGATCGGTGCGCTGATGTCGATGACATCTGCGGCATCCGGCCCGACAGCGATCTTCTCCATGTAGAACACGGCCGACGGATCGAACATCGCGCCGCGCTCGGCAACAGCCAGAACAGAGATCGCGTTGGGCATGCCCTTGGACATCAAGGTGGTGCCGTCGACCGGGTCGACGGCGAAGTCACAGTCGGGGCCGTCGCCGTTTCCGACCTCTTCGCCGTTGAACAGCATCGGCGCTTCGTCCTTCTCGCCTTCACCGATGACGACGATGCCGCGCATCGAGACTGAGGAGACGAGCTGACGCATGGCGTCGACGGCTGCTCCGTCGCCGCCTTCCTTGTCGCCGCGGCCTACCCAGCGGCCGGCAGCCATAGCACCGGCTTCGGTGACTCGGACCAATTCGAGTGCGAGGTTACGGTCCGGGGTCTCACGATGAGTGCTGCTGGCCGTCATGTGCGGTGCCTCCTGGCGCGGTCGCGGTCGACGGGGTGTGTCGACGCAGTGGTTTCTTCAGGCGTCATTGTCCCAGATGGGAGCGGCTACGTGCGCTGTCGGGTCGCCGCAGAGACGTTTTGTCTCGCTCGAGGGGGACCGGGAATCGTATCTACTGCGGAGTACCTGGATACTGGGGGTGTGGCATCGAAGAAACCCCGCATTCTCGAAGACAACAAAGACATGGTCTGGTCTCTCGTACCGTTGGTGCTGTTCTGCATCATCATTGCGGGCATCGCCAGCCAGTGCACGTTCAGTCCTGGCGGCCCGACACAGGGGCCTATCCCGAGCGTCGACGTGGACGCAGCTCTGAACTACGACGCGAAGGAACTCGGATTTCCCATCCGTAATCCCGGTGTTCCGGACGGGTGGACTCCGAACTCCGGCAGTCGCAAGATCATCTCCGGCGACGGCGGCGGAGATTCGAGCACTGTGGGATTCATCACGACCAGTGGTCGCTACATCCAGCTGACACAGAGCAATGCCGAGGAATTCCCGTTGGTGTCACATGTTGCCGGTGGACAGCGATTCGCGACCGGAGTCGAGACCGTCGGTGCCGATACGTGGAACGTCTTCGGCGGCGAAGGTGTCGAGTCGATCTGGGTCACGGACGTCGGGGATGTTCGCCTGTTGCTCACGGGCGCGGCGACGCCGGAAGAGTTCCGGATTCTTGCCGAGAAGGTCGGCGCAGCGCAGCCGATCACGCCATAGGATTTGCGGTCGGAGCGGACGTTACTCGTCCGCTTCGGCCAGAGCCTTTTCGACGCGGGCCCTCGCGCCGGCCAAGTGCTCTTCACAGCGCTTGGCCAACGCTTCGCCTCGCTCCCACAGTGAGAGTGACGCGTCGAGGTCCAGACCGCCCTGTTCGAGAATCTTCACGACGCTCACCAATTCGTCGCGGGCTGCTTCGTAGCCGAGTTCGTTGATGTCGGTGTCGGTGGCGTTGCTCATTTTTCTCTTCCCATCACTGCGGCGCGAACGGCGCCGTCTGCAAGTCGAACTCGAATCTGGGTACCGGGTGGCGCGTCCTCGACCGAGCGCAGAACCTCCGGATCGCCGTCGGCGACAACACGTTGCACGACTGCGTACCCGCGGGCCAGCGTCGCGGCGGGGCCCAGCGTGGTGAGCCGGGCGCGCAGATGCTCGATCGTTCGGGACTCGGTGTCGATCAACCGAGTCACATCGCGTCGTCCGGCGGCTTGGAGCCTTTCGACCTCCTCGGCGCGACGGTCCACCGCGAGCAGCGGCGATGCCATGACCGGTCGAGTGCGCAACTGTTCGATCAGATGAGACTCACGCTTGACCCAGCTGCGCAGTGCCGCAGCGCTGCGGTCACGCAGATCCGCAACCAGGGCAGCTTCCGCAACCGCGTCGGGTACGACGCGCTTGGCCGCGTCCGTGGGTGTGGCTGCGCGCAGGTCGGCGACGTGGTCACTGAGCGGGCTGTCCGGCTCGTGTCCGATGGCACTGACGATGGGCGTCGTGCAGGCCACGATGGCGCGGCACAGCGCTTCGTCGGAGAACGGCAGGAGATCCTCGACGCTACCGCCGCCGCGAGCGAGGATGATGACGTCGACTACCGGGTTGGCGTCGAGTTCCTTCAGCGCTTCGATGATCTGGGGAACAGCAGTCGGGCCCTGAACCGCGGTGTTACGCACTGCGATGGCAACTGCTGGCCAACGACGATGGGCGACTGAGACGACATCCTTCTCGGCCGCACTGGCTCGGCCCGTGATCAGGCCGATCGTGCCGGGCAGAAACGGAAGCGGCCGTTTGAGCCGCGGATCGAACAAGCCCTCGGCGGCGAGCAAGGCGCGCAGTCTCTCGATGCGGGCAAGCAGCTCACCGATACCCACGGCGCGAATCTCGGTGACACGCAACGACACCGTTCCGCGTCCGGTGTAGAACGAGAGCTTGCCGAACATCACGACACGCGAGCCCTCGGTCAACGGCACCGGGGAGTTGTGCAACAACTGCGGTGAGCATGTGATCGACAGCGACATGTCTGCCGACGGATCACGCAGGACGAGAAAGGCCGTTCGGGTGCCGGGGCGTGCATTGATCTGGGTGATCTGACCTTCGACCCAGATGCTGCCGAGCCGATCGATCCAGCCGGCGACCTTGGCGGAAACCGTGCGGACCGGCCACGGCTGCTCAGCGCTGCTGGCGCCGGACGATCGCTGCGATGAAGCGGGGGGCGTTGCGGAAGTCACTTTGCCTTGGCTGTAGTGATGCGGTTGGTGAGCATGGTCTGGAACGGTGCGCGAGCGAGCGTCGCATTCTCGTAGTCCAGGACTGCGGTCAGCTCGTCGATGCTGAGCGTCCGGATGCGCGCACGGAGCTGTGCGAGTGTGAGGTTGGGGTAGTCGAGTTCGGTGACGATCTCGGGCTCTTCGGCAGGTCCGTCCGTCGTAGCTGCCATGGATTCGGACTCGGCGACGGGTGCGGGTTCCTCGATGGGGGCAGTCGGCTCGAGCGAGTAGAGCGCGAAGCGACCGGCGTTGGTCGGGGTGTCAGCGGTGGTCGATCCGGTGGAAGGCGTCGGGTCAGCAGGCGCATCGACGTCTTCGTCGAAGACCGCCCACTCGGGCTGTTCGTCCTCGGAAGACCAGTTGATCAGTGCAAATGCCTGATCGCCCTTGATCGCCAGCGAGGTGATCGACTGCTGCACGCGCATGCTTGTCTGCAGCATCTGGCTCACGGCGGTCATCGGCAGGGCGACGGCGGTGGTGGGCAACTTCTTTGCCTCTTCCATCGCGGTGACGGCGAGTCCCGCGGCAACGCGCGCCACGAACGGTGGTCGGATCATTCCCCCAGCTTGCCGCAAAGCTCCGACAATCGGTAGCCGACTTGCCTGTGACGGCCGTACTCGTTTACTTCGGAACCTTCGATCGGAGCCCGAAACCGAGGTGTTCACGTTTGCCGGAGTGTCTCACGTTCGAGGTGCCAGTAGGCTGGTCACATGTCTTCGGCTGTTCCTCTCAATCTCGGTATCGCGCACTCGGCTGATTCGCCGTCCACCCGCAAGGGCAGCGCCAAGCGCGTGCTCCTCGCCGAGCCTCGCGGCTACTGCGCCGGCGTCGACCGCGCGGTCGAGACCGTCGAGAAGGCCCTCGAGAAGCACGGCGCACCCATCTACGTGCGTAAGGAGATCGTCCACAATCGCCACGTCGTCGAGACGCTCGAAGATCAGGGCGTGATCTTCGTCGACGAAACCGACGAGGTTCCCGAGGGATCGTTGCTCGTGTTCTCGGCGCACGGTGTGTCGCCGGCCGTCCACGACTCGGCTGCCGAGCGGAACCTGCGCACGATCGACGCGACGTGCCCCCTGGTCACGAAGGTGCACCAGGAAGCGAAGCGATTCGCCCGCGACGATTACGACATTCTGCTCATCGGCCACGAAGGCCACGAGGAGGTCGAGGGCACCGCAGGTGAGGCTCCCGATCACGTCACCATCGTCGACGGCCCGGATTCGGTCGACGCGGTCACGGTTCGTGACGAGTCGAAGGTCATCTGGCTTTCCCAGACCACACTGAGCGTCGACGAGACGATGCAGACCGTCGCGCGCCTGCGTGAGCGCTTCCCCAATCTGCAGGACCCGCCGTCCGACGACATCTGCTACGCCACGCAGAACCGTCAGGTCGCGGTCAAGGCGATGGCTCCCGAGTGTGATCTCGTGATCGTGGTGGGTTCGCGGAACTCGTCCAACTCGGTTCGCCTGGTCGAGGTCGCGCTCGGGGCGGGCGCTGCCGCGTCGTACCTGGTCGACTACGCCCGTGAGGTCGATCTCGCGTGGCTCGAGGGTGTCCAGACAGTCGGCATCACGTCAGGCGCATCGGTACCCGAGGTGCTCGTGCGCGGCGTGATCGAACTTCTTGCCGAGCACGGATACAACGACGTTCAACCCGTCACCACTGCCAACGAGACTCTGGTGTTCGCCCTTCCCCGTGAATTGCGAGCAGCGCGCACGTCCTGAAACAAGAAAATGCGGGGCACCTTCCATCTGGAAGGTGCCCCGCATTTTTGTGCTACCGAGCGCGTCTGTTCAGGGCTCTTCGCGATCGCGGTACCGAACTCGCGGCGGCGGATACGCGGGAAGATCGACTCCGGGTGGGCGGCGGCGAGGGGGCAGCGGCGGCGATACGTCGTCACCCGAAGCGAAGAAGGGCTCCATCCGCTCCTCACGTCTGGGCGACGAAGTGGGCTCGGGCGCCCGGCGGCGACCGTACGACGGGTAGTCGTCGTCTGCCACGGGCCGACTGTCGGGCTGGGGGCGACGCGTAGGCGGTTGGTGCGTGCGATCGACCCTGGGTGGCTGAGGGCTTCTCCGAGGCGGCAGCGGACGCTCGTCCTGGATTGGCTCGCGCCTGGGGGTGCTTCGGTAGGCGGGCTGCTCGTCCACCTCGGGGGCGCGGCGACGCGGCGGCCCGGGGACGGGCGCGTCCGAGACTCTGCGTCGACGCCCGGTCTCGGGTGCGGGTTGTTCTCGCGTGGCAGCCGCAGAGGAGTCACGAGTGGTGGCCGCCGAGCGGCGGGAGCGGGTCGAGCGCGCGGGCCCGGTGGGGCGCTGATTGAGCAGGAAGTATCGGAAGCCACCGATGATCAGCACGACCACGGTTGCGGCCAACATGATCGGAAAGCGGTTGACCAACGGGTACGCGATGTTGATCGCGATATCGCGCAGCGCGGTGCTGTTGTCCTTGCCGATGAGCGTGTGCCCGATCGGCACCGCAGCGAAGAGCAGCAACGGCGGTTGGGCCATCGCGGTGAAGAGTGCTTTGTTCGAAGCGGCAACCACAGCGAAGAGACAGCCCAGGAAGTAGAACGTCGAGAACACCGCGGTGAGCTCTCCGCCGCCTCCGGTGGCATCGATCAGTACGCCGACGGCGGTCACACCGGCAGCAAGCAGGATCACTCCCCACCAGGGCAGGCCGGGGACGGTCACGATGAGCGATCGCTTGTCCAGCGGTACCCCGGAGCGAGCACGTTGGGTTGCAGACACATAACGACATTAGCGGTTCTTGCGTTGTCGGCCGTGTTTGTGCGGGTCGTGGCTGGCGCATTTATCGACGCGATGGCGCGATGGTTTCGGGTTCTTCGCCAAACGAACCGGACGGATTGTGTGCAGGGTCACCGGACGCTCGTGGGTTGGGGCACACCGACGAAGCCGTCAGCGTGGGAGATCGGCGGTGTCGGTGGGCTGCTCTACCGTCGGATTCATGAAGATTCTGCACACCTCCGATTGGCATATAGGTCGCACCTTTCACGGCGTCGATCTGCTGGCCGATCAGTCGAGTGTGCTCGGTTCCATCGCAGATTCCGTCCGCGAACACGGCGTCGACGTCGTGGTCGTGCCGGGGGACATCTACGACCGCTCGATTCCCAGTTCCGACGCGGTCACCGTGTGCAATCGAGGCTTCGAGGCAATCCGGGCGGCGGGGGCGGTCATCGTCGCGACGCCCGGCAATCACGATTCCGCGGTGCGGCTCGGAGCCGGGGCATCCTTTGCCGCTGCCGGCGGCTTGCACCTGATCACTCGCGTCGGCCAGATCGGTACTCCGGTGATGCTGAGCGATCAGTTCGGTCCTGTCGCCTTTTACGGGATTCCGTACCTCGAGCCGGAGATCACGCGCGTCGAGTTGGACGTGCCCCGGGCTCGTACTCATTCCGACATCCTCGGAGCGGCCATGTCGCGTGTTCGGCGAGATCTCGCCGAACGAACGGCTGCCGACCCCGCGACTCGATCGGTATTGCTCGCCCATGCCTTCGTCGTGGGCGGTGAGGCCTCCGAATCGGAACGCTCCATCTCGGTCGGCGGAGTGGAGACCGTCGCAGTGGGCGAGTTCGACGGCGTCGACTATGTCGCCCTCGGACACCTGCATTCTCCGCAGATGCTCTCGGAGAGTGTGCGGTACTCAGGTTCACCGTTGCCGTATTCGTTCGGTGAGCGCAGCCACCGCAAGGCTGCGCTTTTGATCGAACTCGACGCAGCCGGTCTGTCGTCGGTGCAGCGCCTCGATCTTCCGGTGATTCGAGGGCTGAGCCAGGTGACGGGAACTCTCGAGGAACTTCTCACCGAGTCGAAGTACGCCGATTCCGAGCAGTGCTACGTCTCCGCTTTGCTCACCGACCCGGTTCGTCCCGTCGATGCCATGAGGCAGCTCCAGGCACGTTTCCCGTTTGCCGTTCACCTCGAATGGCAAAGGCCGGAAGGACAATCGGATCTCAAGTATCGCGACGCGGTACGGGGTCGAACCGACATGGAGATCGCCCGCGGCTTTGTCTCGGCCGTGCGTAGTGACCCGTCCGAGCGGGAGGTCACGTTGATGGCCGAAGCGCTCAGCGCTGCCGCGCGCGCCGAGGAGTCCACGGTAGAACTGAGTGAAACCGCGTGAGGCTGCACAAACTCGAAGTCAGCTCTTTCGGGCCCTTTGCCGACACTGTCGAGGTCGACTTCGACCGATTGGGTGCAGACGGGCTGTTCCTTCTGCACGGCGACACCGGTGCAGGCAAGACCACGATCCTCGACGCGGTTGCGTTTGCCCTGTACGGGCGGGTGCCGGGTGCGCGCAACGAGGGCAAGCGATTGTTGTCCGATCACGCGCCCGCCGGTTCGGTGCCGCGCGTGGAACTCGAAGCGACCATCAGTGGTCGCAGAATCAAACTTGTTCGTAGTCCAGAGTATTCGCGTCCGAAGAAGCGCGGGACCGGTTCGATCGCAGAGAATGCAAAGGCCACACTGACGTGGTTGGACGGCCGCGGCGAGAATCTTTCGCGCATCCCTGACATCGGTGACGAGATCAACCGCCTCATGGGCATGAGCGCTGATCAGTTCTTCCAGGTGGTGCTCTTGCCGCAGGGTGAGTTCGCCAAATTCCTGCGTGCCGAGAGTGACGAGCGAGGCAAACTGCTCGAGCGTCTGTTCGACACCAAGCGTTTTGTCTCCGTCGAGGCATGGTTCGACGCCAAGCGAAAGGCAAGTGCGACCGCGCTCGCGGCAAGGGAGCAATCCGTGCGGCTGCTGCTCGCGAAGGTCGAGACAGCTGCGGGACTCGAGGTAGGCGCCGAGGCACACCCACTGGAATGGTCGCGCAAACTCCTCGCCGAGGCTCAGGACACCCGCGATACAAGTCTTGCGGAGCTGGTGACCGCGAAAGATGCAGCAGCCGAGGCTAATCGGGTGCTCACCGTTGCGCAGCGAACCGCAGATCTGGTCGCTCGCCGTAATCGTGCGACCGCTGAACTCGCAGCATTCAATACGGGCGCCGCCCAAAGAGCTGTGATCGGCGCTGAACTCGAGACCGCCAAGCGCGCACTGCCGGTGGCCGCTGTCGCCGGCGATGTGGACGCTGCCGGCTTGCACCTCGCTGCCGCACTCGAATCGATGACCGCAGCGATGTCGACCTACTCCGCAACGGGCGGTCCGGAGATTTTCGTGCCGGAGGTGTGGCCACCCACCGACGACGAGCGTCAACGCGTCGTAGCTCGGATCCGGACCTGGCGTGACGAGATCGTTCGCCTGGACGCAATGGCGGAGGATGCTCGCAGAGCCGATGCGGCAGAAGCCGAGATCGAGAAACTCGGAGTTCGGCGAGACGCTCTGTCCGAGCGCATCGATGCCATCGCGGTTGAACGCACTCAACTGCCAGAAATGGTGCGCTCGGCCGGCCAACGACTGGAGGATGCGCAACGCGCGCACGCGGCTCTGCCCGGCCTCGAAGCTGCACTGGCCAAAGCATCGGATGCTGCGGCAGCGGCTCATGAATTCGTCTCTCTGCGTGCGCAAGCCGAGAAGATTCGTGTGCAGGTGTTGGATGCGCGCGACGCCCATCAGAGTGCTCGCGGGCGCTGGCTCGACCTCGTGCAGAAGCGTATCGAGGGCATGGCTGCGGAGTTGGCGAGTTCACTCGCGCCCGGTGACCCATGCCAGGTGTGTGGTTCGCGTGAACACCCTGCGCCGGCGCAGTTTGATGTCGTGACGGTCACCGAGCCCGATCTGGAAGTCGCGTCCGCAGCCGAGCGTGCGGCCGAGAAAGCCCTGAGCAAGGTAGTCGACCGCCAGGTAACCGTCGACCGTGACATCGACCGGGTGATCGCCCGCGGCGGGGACGGCGACGTCGCAGAACTCGACAGGCTCCGCGCCGCGGCTCGGAACGCCGTTGACGAGGCGACCCACTCTGCCGGTCAGGTTGGAGGGTTGGCCGACAAGCTCGGGCATCTCAACGAGCGTGACGGCGAGCTGCAACAGGAATCCGCTTCTCTGACGGCCGAATTGGCGGCACTGACCGAGCGTACGACGACTCTGTCGGCCACGGTCGAGCAGATTCGAGCGGCGATCGTCGCTGCGGTGGGAGAAGATTCGACCATCGCTGCTCAGCGCTCGCGGTTCGAAAGGCTTGCCTCCGCTGCCTCGGCGGCGTCTGAGATGCGTGACGACGCCGTTCGTGCGCAGGCGCGATCGGCGGAACTGTCGACCAAACTGGCCGCTGCGGCGGCCGCTGCTGGATTCGATTCGGTCGAGGCTGCGATCGAAGGGGTGAGATCGCCGGCCCGAATCGCAGCGATCGAAACGGAACTCGCCAAAGCACGCGACCTCGAGGTGGCCGCTCGGACGGTCCTCGACGACCCCGAGGTCGTTGCGGTGAGCGAAGTCGAGACAGTCGACGTCGACGGTCCTCGCGAGCGTGCTCTTCAGTGCGCCGAGGTGGTGAACTCGGCTGTTGCAGCTGCTTCCCTGGCCGAGAACCGCGTGTCGGATCTCGAACGGTTCAGCGGACAACTCGAGAAAGCATACGAAGCGGTTGCACCTGAGCGGGAACTGCACGACGAACTCGCTGGCCTCGCCGACGTGATCGCCGGTAAAGGGCAGAACAGTCGCAAGATGTCGCTGAGGGCTTATGTACTCGCGTCGCGGTTGGAAGAGATCGCGGTGTCGGCATCGGTTCGGCTGCAGCGGATGTCCGGGGGCAGATACGAGTTCGTGCACAGTGACGAGGCAGGTTCTCGGGGTCGCCGCGGCGGTCTGGGGCTCGACATCCGGGACGACTTCACGGGTGTCGTTCGCTCGGCGAAGACGCTCTCGGGCGGTGAATCATTCTTGGCGTCATTGTCTTTGGCCCTCGGACTTGCCGATGTGGTTGCGGCGGAGTCCGGCGGAATCGTTCTCGACACGATGTTCATCGACGAAGGATTCGGCACTCTCGACGCCGACACCCTCGACTCGGTGATGGCTGTGTTGGACGAGCTTCGCGACGGTGGACGAGTGGTGGGCATCGTCAGTCACGTGGACGAGATGAGGCAGCGAATCCCGAGTCGCCTGCACGTCATTCGCGGACGTGCAGGCTCCTCGGTGAAGGTGATCGCGGGCTGATCAGGCCTTTTTGTTCTCTACCTCTGACTCGGCGTCGTCGTCTTGATCCTCGAGGATGTCCGACGCATCGCCGGCGGGCATCGGCTCGTTGTCGCTTGCGCGTTCGTCGATCTGCTCGCCGATGTACCGGATGACAACTGCTGCCACAGCGGCGACGGGCACTGCGAGGAAGGCGCCGACGATGCCGTACAGCGAGCTACCGGCGGCCACGGCAAGCAGCACGATGACGGCGTGGAGTTTCATCGACTTGCTCTGCAGCACAGGCTGAAGGACGTTTCCTTCGATCTGCTGAACGGCCAGGATGATGATCAACACGATGATGGCGGTGGTGAGACCGTTGGCCACCAGCGCAACCAACACAGCCAGGGCGCCGGCGACAAAGGCACCGACGATCGGGATGAAGCCACCGATGAACGTGAGAATTGCCAGCACCGGTGCCAGCGGGACCCCGAGTATCAGCAATCCGGCGCCGATGAAGACCGCGTCGATCAGACTCACCAGTGCTTGTGTCCTGATGAATCCGCCGAGCGTGTCCCACATGCGGGTGAGGACCTCTTCGAGATGCCGACCGGCACGGCCGCCGCCGACAGCGTGGAGCCAGGGGATGAACCTCGGTCCGTCCTTGATGAAGAAGAAAGCGAGAATCAGGACCAAACCGAGCGTGACCAACAACGAGCTCGCTGTGCTCACGCCGCTGAAAACGCCTGAAGCGATGGCGGTTCCACTTTCCTGCACCTTGGTGATGACGGCATGGACGGCGTTGTCGATCTGGTCGTCCTTCAGGTTCAGCGGCGGACCCTGGAGCCAGTCCTGAACCTGGTTGATGCCCTCGGTGGTCTTGTTCGCGAGCTCGGGGGCCTGGCTGACCACTGACGGAACGATGCCGGCGATCACACCGGCCAGGATTCCGATCGAGAGCACCAGGGTGATGCCGGCTGCCGCGGCCGGTGGCATCCCGCGCTTGATCATGCCGCGGGTCGGCGGCCACATGACTGTCGCAACAACGATAGCCAGAGCCACCGGCAGGATGATGACCCAGAGCTTTTCGATCAGCCAGCCGAAAATCCAGGCGCCCAGCGAAATCGACGCCAACACCAACGACCATTTTGCGAGCCACATACCCCCTTGCCCGATGATCTCGCCGCGGTCGCGCTTGCGCACCCCTGCGGACGTCCCCTTGTCTTGCTCGCTCACTGATCGTCCTTTCCGTCGGCGCAGGGATCTCCTCGCCGATGTGCGAATCCGGTGATCTAGCTGAGCTGATCGTAACGACTGCATGCGATAACTCGTGTGTTGCGCTGCAATACTGTGTTTTGAAGCATGCTGATCGGACTAACATTTCCGTCATGAGAATCGCAGCAGCAGTCGGGGCAGCAGCAATCGTCGTTCTCGGGCTCACCGCGTGTAGCACCGAGGATCAGGACAACGCGCAGAACAAGATCAGCGAGGCAGTCACGAGCGGGCAACAGGCGCTCGAGACGGCGAAACAGTCAGCGGGCAACGCCATCGATCAGGGCAAGACGGCGCTGTTCGTCGCCACGTTCCGTGGGGCTTACGCACCGTTGGCGGAGAACCGCGACGACGCAGACATCGAGGAGATCTTGACGACCACGTGTACCGAGGTCGCCAACGGCACGGACGAGGCGGAGGTCAAGACCAAGATCACCGACCTGGCCGAGAACAACGGCAACAAGCCCACCGACGAGCAGGCCGGCCACATTTACGAACTCGCGAAGGCCACCTGCCCCTGACCGGATTCAGCAGCAGCGGGCGCCTGGGTTGGCGTCGGCTGCTGCGTGACGGCGGCGCCAGAACTCTCGTTCGCTGATCACCGGTGAGTCGGCGTGGTGGCGTCGGGTGTGCTCGACGTAGCGCTGATAGTCGAGATCACCCATCACCGAGCGAACCCACCACAGCGTTCCGCGGAACGCTGTGGTGAGTTTTGCCGTCATGGTCGCCGTCGTCATGGTCAGTGCCCACCTCCGTGTGCGGCGCCGGGCGCCCGGACTTTCCCGGCTTTGATGAGCTCGTCCCATTCTTTCTGGATTTCCTTCTCCGCGGGCGTCGGAATGAAGCTGGCGGGTCCGAAGATTTTCGACGGTTCTTCCGGGGACTCTGTGGTCGGCAGCCCGCCCGCTCGGATTGCCTTGGCACATACGATGATCCCGGCGATGACCACGACGATCACCAGTGACGCGAAGATGATCGACAACGTGCCCTGGATGAAGGTGTTGCGAATGACGGCATCGATGGCCTCCGGAGTCTTCGCGGAACCGTGCGCCGTCTCGCCGGCAGCCTTCGCGTCCTTGAACACGTTGTGCTGAGCCCAGTACCCGATCGCGGGGTTGTCGGAGAAGATCTTCTGGTACGACGCGGTCATGGTTACGACCAGGTCCCACACCAGCGGCACGCCGGGAATCCAGGCCCATTTGAACAGGCCCTTCTTCATGACGATCGTCATGACCACCGTCAGCGCGATCGCGGCGAGTAGCTGGTTGGCGATGCCGAAGAGCGGGAAGAGTGTGTTGATTCCGCCCAGCGGATCGGTGACACCCATGAGCAGAATCGCGCCCCAGGCAGCGACGACGATCAGCGAGCACAGCCACGCGCCGATGCGCCACGACGGGTCCTTGAACTTCTTTGCCGGACCGCCGAAGTTGCCGAGCGAGTCGGAGAGCATGAATCGAGCGACGCGGGTGCCGGCATCGATCGTGGTGAGGATGAAGAGCGCCTCGAACATGATCGCGAAGTGGTACCAGAACGATTTCAGCGAGTCGCCGCCGAAGACGTCGCTGAGCACTTCGGACATTCCGAACGCGAGCGTCGGGGCGCCGCCGGTTCGCGAGATGATCGATTCTTCGCCGACGGCCTCGGCTGCCTGAGTCAGCACGTCCGGTGTGATGGGGGCAGTGCCGAGGGGCAGATTGTTGACGTATTCGGCTGCGGTTTCCGGTGTTCCACCGGTCAGTGCCGCGGGAGCGTTGAGTGCGAAGTACAGGTGCTGATCGAGGATGCAGGCGGTGACCAGAGCCATGATCGCGACAAACGATTCGGTCAGCATGCCGCCGTACCCGATCATCTTGGTCTGGCTTTCCTTCTCGAGCAGCTTCGGCGTCGTACCGGACGCGATCAGTGCGTGGAAGCCCGAGAGCGCGCCACAGGCAATGGTGATGAACAGGAACGGGAACAGTGAACCGGCAAAGGCCGGGCCTTCGCCGTTGGAGGCGAACGGCGTCACTGCCGGCATGTTCAGCGCGGGTCGTGCGACCAGAATTCCGATGGCCAGCAGCGCGATGGTGCCGACCTTCATGAACGTCGACAAGTAGTCGCGCGGTGCCAGGAGCAGCCAGACCGGCAGCACCGATGCGGCGAATCCGTACGCGATCATCAGCCACGCGATGGTGACCTTCGAGAGTGTGAACCAGTCTGCGCCCCAACCGGTATCGGCAACCCATCCGCCGGAGACGATGGCAAGGAGAAGCAGGACGACGCCGATCAAGGAGACCTCGGAAACCTTGCCCGGCCGCAGATACCGCAGGTACACGCCCATGAACAGCGCGATGGGGATGGTCATCGCGATCGAGAACACTCCCCACGGGGACTCGGCGAGCGCATTGACGACCACAAGTCCGAGCACCGCGATGAGGATGATCATGATGACGAACACGCCGATCAGTGCGGCGACGCCGCCGACAAGGCCGAGTTCTTCGCGGGCCATCTGACCGAGGCTGCGCCCGCGGCGCTTCGACGAGATCCACAGGACCATGAAGTCCTGCACCGCCCCGGCGAACACGACGCCGACGATGATCCAGATCGTTCCCGGAAGATATCCCATCTGCGCGGCCAACACGGGTCCGACCAGGGGGCCGGCACCGGCGATTGCCGCGAAGTGGTGACCGAACAGCACCCGACGGTCGGTCGGCATGTAGTCGGCGCCGTTCTCCATGATTTCGGCGGGAGTTGCGACGTCGTCGCGAGGCTTGACGATCTTGCGTTCGATCAACCGCGCATAGAAGCGGTAGGCGATCAGATAGGTACAGATTGCGGCCAACACGAACCACACAGCGCTGATGTGTTCACCGCGGACGATCGCAATCATGTACCAGGCGCCCGCGCCGACCAGTCCGAGAACAAGGAAGACGACGCGCGCAGTCGTGGAGATGGGTGTTTTGTCGATGACGCCGACAGGTGGCAGGTCAGGATCGGTTTTCAGGTACTCGACATTTGGTTCCGGCGCAGTCGTCAAGCTCATCGTCGAACTCCGTCCACTAGTGCACGTGTGGCCGCCGTCACAGCGGGCCATCTGTCACTGTAGGACCAGAAGGGTGAATCCGCGCGATCTGAAACGCGGGAGTCGACCGACGTCAGAATCGGTGAGCGTCGGCGTCGATCCAATCGGTGAGCCAGCTCTGCGGCGGGGAGTCGAGCAGTTCGCCCGGCATCAGCCAGTCGAACAGGTCGGCATAGGTGCGAGTGGTGAGACCGTCGACGCGGCGGTTGAGCATTCCCGGTTGCAGTTGGTCGAAGGAATCGATGCCCATCGACGCGATCATCTGTTGCGCGCTGGCGACGGTTGCCTTCTGGAATCGGTAGACGCGCTCGCTCTTGTCGGGGATGTCGAGTGCGCGGGTGCGTGCCGGATCCTGAGTGGCAACGCCGACCGGGCAGCGGTTGGTGTGGCACATCTGGGCCTGAATACAGCCCACTGCGAACATCATTGCGCGGGCCGCCATCGTGAAGTCTGCGCCCTGGATGATGCGTTTGACGATGTCGGAACCGCTCGCCACCTTTCCGGAAGCGCCGACTTTCACGAGAGGGCGCAAACCAGTTCCCACCAGAGCGTTGTGCACCAGCATCAGGCCCTCGGTCAACGGCATGCCCATGTGGTCCTCGAACTCCACCGGACCTGCGCCGGTGCCGCCTTCGGAACCGTCCACGATGATGAAGTCGGGCGTGATACCGCGTTCGATCATCGCCTTGCAGATTCCGAGGAATTCACGACGCGAGCCGACACACAGTTTCATCCCGACCGGCTTGCCTCCCGACAGTTTTCGCAGGGTCGCGATGAAATCGACCAGTTCGACCGGGGTGCTGAACGCGGTGTGCGCGGGTGGCGAAATCACGGTCTGGCCGACGGGTACCCCGCGGGTTTCGGCGATTTCGGGGGAGACCTTGACTCCGGGAAGCACGCCACCCAACCCGGGTTTCGCACCTTGCGAGAGCTTGATCGAAATGGCCTTCACCTGGTCGGAGCCTGCGCGCTCGGCAAAACGGTCAGGATCGAATCGGCCGTCCTCGGTTCGGCACCCGAAGTACCCCGAAGCGATTTCCCAGATCAGATCGCCGCCGTGTTTGCGGTGATACGGACTGATCGCGCCTTCGCCCGTGTCGTGAGCGAAGCCGCCTTTGGCTGCGCCGGCGTTGAGGGCCTCGATTGCGTTGGCGGACAACGACCCGAAGCTCATCGCGGAGACGTTCAGGAGAGCGATGTCGTACGGCTTCGTGCAATCGCGTCCGCCGAGGCGAACTCGGGGAACGGTGTCGGGGGCGGTCCGTGCGCGAATCGAATGCGTCATGAACTCGTAGCCGATCGCATTGACGTCGCGCTCGGTCCCGAAGGGCTCTTCCGCCAGTGTTCCCTTTGCCCGCTCGTAAACCAGATCTCGCGTTTCGCGATCGAATGGCATTCCATCGGTGGATGATTCGACGAAGTACTGCTGGATCTCGGGTCGAATCTTCTCGAGGAGGAATCGCGCGTGCCCCAGGACCGGATAGTTACGGAGGATGCTGTGGGACTTCTGAGTGAGGTCGTAGGTGCCCATCGCCGCCAGCGCGAGTGTGACGACAGCGATCACCCACCATCCGGGCGAGGCGACAATTGCGAGCGCGGCGGTGCCGAGACCCACTATCCATATCAAGAGCACGATCAGCATCCGAGTCACCTCGAGAGCGTAGGCGCTCACTGTGACACGGCAGCGGTAAGTCTCCACTAGGTTCTGCGATAGAGAACCGAATCCGACTCTTTGGGGGAATGATGACCGAATCGCAATATCCGACCGACCCGCAGGATCCGAAGGAGCAGCAGTATCCGAAGGAACAGCAGTATCCGGCAGGCCAGCAGTATTCAGCCGGTCAGCAATATTCAGCAGGCCAGGAGTATCCGACGGGCCAGCAGTACCCGACCGACCCGCAGTACTCAGCCGGACAGCAGTATCCGACCGGTCAGCAGTACAGCGCAGCCCAGCAGTACAGCGCTGCTCCCACGTACGCGGCGCCTCAGTACGGTCCGCCGAAGTCCAACGCGGGATGGGCCGTCGCGTCGATCATCTTCTTCTGGCCTATCGCGTTCGCCGCGTTCAACCATCTCCACGACATCTACCCGAAGTGGGCGATGGGCGATCACCAGGGCGCGCAGTACGCGTCCGAGCGGGTGAAGAAGCTCGGTCAGATCTCGCTCCTGATAGCCGTGATCTGCTGGGTGCTGTTCATCGCGTTCTACGTCATCTTCCTGGTTGCGATCGTGTCGTCCGTCGATTCGTATACCTACAACTGATCACCTGCCGCGACGTGACGGTGGGGCGAGTACCCGTCACGTCGCTGCGAGGCCGTAGAATCCACAGACCGTGAGCCTTACCCTCGGAATCGTCGGACTGCCCAACGTCGGCAAGTCCACCCTTTTCAATGCACTGACCAACAACGACGTGTTGGCAGCGAACTACCCGTTCGCGACCATCGAACCCAACGTCGGTCTGGTCGAGCTGCCCGATCCGCGGCTGCAGAAGCTCGCCGAGATCTTCGGCTCCGAGCGCATCCTCCCCGCGACCGTGTCGTTCGTCGACATCGCCGGAATCGTCAAGGGAGCGTCCGAGGGCGCCGGCCTGGGTAACAAGTTCCTGGCCAACATCCGTGAAGCTGATGCCATCTGCCAGGTAGTGCGCGTCTTCGCCGACGACGACGTCATCCACGTCGACGGCAAGGTCGACCCGGCCTCGGACATCGAGGTCATCGAGACCGAGCTCGTGATCGCCGACATGCAGACCCTCGAGAAGGCTCTCCCGCGTCTGGACAAGGAAGCTCGCAAGAACAAGGAGCTCAAGCCGGCCCACGACGAGGCGCTCAAGGCTCAGGCATTCCTCAATGAGGGCACGACGCTCTTCAGCGTCAAGGACAAGCTCGACTTCTCGCTGCTGCGTGAACTGAGCCTGCTCACCACCAAGCCCTTCCTCTACGTCTTCAACGCCGACGAGTCGGTGCTCACCGACGAGGCGAAGATCGCGGACCTGCGCGCTTCCGTCGCTCCGGCCGACGCCGTGTTCCTCGACGCGAAGGTCGAGCAGGAACTGCTCGAGCTGGACGAGGAAGATCGCCAGGAAATGCTCGACTCGATCGGTCAGACCGAGCCCGGCCTGCACGCTCTCGCGCGCACCGGCTTCCACACCCTCGGACTGCAGACCTACCTGACGGCTGGTCCGAAGGAAGCTCGCGCCTGGACCATCCACAAGGGTGACACCGCGCCCCAGGCTGCCGGCGTCATTCACACCGACTTCGAGCGCGGCTTCATCAAGGCTGAAATCGTGTCCTTCGACGACCTCGTCGAGGCCGGTTCCATGGCCGCGGCCAAGGCTGCCGGCAAGGTCCGCATGGAGGGCAAGGAATACGTCATGGCCGACGGCGATGTGGTGGAGTTCCGCTTCAACGTCTAAATCCGCGGCTTCTGGTCGTCACCCCACGGGCATCTCGCTGAGCGTCCGACGGGTGACGAACCGCCGCGCTTTCCCCGACAGCGGGTCGGTGAATTCGAGTTCCCTCGCGAGCAATTGGAGTGGGAGAGAATGATCGTCCGGGGCGTCGGGAAGCAGGTCGGGGTATCGCCGGTCGCCCAGGATCCCGGCGCCGAGAGCTGCCAGATGCACCCGCAACTGGTGCATCCGTCCGGAGCGCGGACGTAGAACCGTGTGCAGCACAGCACGTCCGGAGGCGCTCACGCCCGTCCCTCGTGCCTCGATCATGGTCTCGGAGTTGGGTTCACGGCTGTCGTCGACGACGACTCGCAACTCGCCGCGTCGAGCTTCGATGTGGTTGCGGTAAACGAGAGGGACGTCGAGCGCTGGTGAATCCTGGCCCCGCCGGGTGGGTCGCGCCGACACCGCCTCGTAGACCTTCGTGACCTGACGCTTCTCGAACAGTGACTGATACGCGCCGCGCGTCGCGGGGCGGGCCGAGAACATCACCACGCCTGCGGTGCCGCGGTCGAGTCGATGGATCGGAGTCAGATCTGGGTTGTCGAGGCGGACGCGCAGTCGGACTAGTGCCGACTCGCGCAGGTAGCGCCCGCTGGGGGTGGTCGGGAGAAAATGTGGCTTGTCGATGACGACGAGATCGTCGTCGATGTGCAGGATCTCTTCGTGGAACGGCACCGGGTCCTCCGCCGGCAACTCGCGGTAGTACCAGACGAACCGGTGCGCACTGAGTTCTGTGCTCCGGCAGAGCGACTGGCCGTCGATACCCACGAACTCGCCGTCGTCGAACCGCCGATACAGGTTCTCGGCGTCCAGATGGTCGAACTTGGCCACGACGTACTCGGCGATCGTCGCCCACGGCCCCGAGAGCGGGATGCGTAGGCGCGTCGGGCCAACCCCGTTCTTGACGGGCAGCGGTGGAGACATGGACACGCAGGTCATCATTCCATCGACTGCTGGTCAGCGGTGATTCGGTGTGGCCTCGACGGGGACGTCCCCGCGGGGACGCGGAAACCGAACTCACAGCGGTGGTCGGTGTAGATCGTCTACTCGAAAATCAGTAGCGCGGACGAGATGCGGGCCCGTATGGTTCGGCAGAGAAAGATCGCAGTCGAAAAGCACTGCGGGCCATACCTTCTGTAGCTCAATTGGTGAGAGCACCCGACTGTGACTCGGGCGACGGCGGATCGTAACCGCCCAGAGGGACCAGCTCAGATACGGTTGAGGTCGGGCCTCTAGGCGCAGAGGCCGGCAGCCCTTTGCCTGCACAGTTGTCGAACGAGCCTGAGCCGGTATTCCCTGAATCGCCGGACAGCATTCCAGTCGCCGGCCATTTCCGCGTCGGCAAGTAGGTATTCGCAGTTGTCCAACTGATCCTTCAAAGACATCATCAGAATTCACCTCCGATCACCCGAGCAAGTACCTGTCCAGGATGCGGCCGACGGGACCCCGGGGACATCGGCCGTAGTACCTGTTCAGGTACCTGCTTCGGTGCGCGGTGGAGGCTACTTCTTGACCGCAGGTGCAGGTAGTGGCATGCCTCGCTCGGCCAGAACGGCTCGGAGACGATCGGGGTAGTCGGTGATGATCCCGTCGACACCGAGGTCGATCAGGGCGTGCATGGTGGCGGGATCATCGACGGTCCACGGGATGACCTTCATGCCACGCGCATGTGCGCTCGCGATCATGTCGGCTGTCGGATAGAGGGTGAAACCGGGATCCCCGACCTTTCCGCCCTGCGGAGTTCCTTGGACGGGGGAGTAGGCGGAGGCACCAAAGGTTGCTACCGCCGCGATGCCGTCGCCACCGAAATCATCGATGTCCAGACCGCCGAGCCACGGTGATGCTCCGTCCTTGCCTACCTGGAGAAAGTCGCCATTGGTGAGCGCGACGACAGGCACACTGGGCGCGAGTTGACGGGTGAGCATGAGTGAGCCCCAGTCGAAGCTCTGAATGGTGACGCTGTCCAACAATCCGGCTGCCCGGATCGTGTCGAGGACAACAGAGACGAACTGCTCACGCGGGGCGGTCTCGTGAGGCGCTCCCGCTTCCACCTTGGTCTCGATATTGAGCTTGATTCCGGGTGCGTTGTACGACTTCACCAGGGCAAGCACTTCTTCGAGCGTCTGCATTTTCGCTCCCGGAACATTCTGCTGTTCAGGGTATCCGGCAAGGGGGAGAGTGCCGCAGTCCATGGTCTTGATCTGCTGCAGGCTCAGCGTGTTGACGAATTTGCCGACGTACGGGAACTCCGGGTCACCCGCAGTTGCGGGCTCGGTGTCGAGGCATTTCTTGTTCGAGATCTTACGATCGTGCGTGACGACAGCGATCCCGTCCTCGGTGATCTGGGTATCGAGTTCCAGTGTGCTGACGCCCATTTCGAGGGCATTGGAGAACGCGGCCAGGCTGCTCTCCGTGTACAGGCCGAGCCCGCCGCGGTGGGCTTGGACGTCGAACGTCGAAACCGGCTGGGGTGCTGAACTACCGAACGAACCGGACCAGTCGAGACTGCCGGTTGGCGATGCGTCGGCCGGGGTCGCCAGGGCGGTGAGGTGGAGTGCGACGGTCACGGCGGCACACGACAATATTCTGCTCAGTTGCATGAAAGGAACGTAGAGGCGTCGAATGGCTCGCCGGGGTTCGTTAGGTAAACTAACGGGAAAGGTCAGGCCGCGTGAATGCGCTGCCCGACGCCGCTCGCGTGGACCTTCATCCACGACGCCAGAAGCTCACACCCGGTCAGTCCGCTCTCGTCGAGAGGTTCGATCGCGTAGCTGATGTGTCTACCGCCGCGAGGGTTCTTGAGCTGAAATCGGTTCAGGTTCAACTTCGTCGGCAGGTAACCAAGTACTTCGAGGAACGCGGTGCGAATACGTCGTAGATCGGTACGCCACTGTTTGGGACTGAAACGAGTCTTCTGCGCATTCTGGAAAGCATTGCTACGAAGTAGTTCCCAAACCTTTCCTGCCCACACGCGTGCCTGCGAGAAGGACATCCAGCGCGTCAAGTCTGCGATGTCGCGAATGTAGCTGTCGTCGCTGGCATTACAGATCATGTCCTGCGGGTGCCCGATCCACTTGACCGGAATCCACGGCTGGATATCGGGTCCGTCGCCGGCAACTCCGTGTCCCTCACAACCTTCGATCACGCCTGCCGGTTGTTGAGGATCGGAGATCAGTCCGACTCCGATGATGTTGGCGCGGTTCAGCGTCGGAAGAGCCGAGCGGATCACGGTGCATCCCTGTGAGTAACCGATCAGCATGACCGGGCCGTCTGTCTGTGCGATTTCGGCGGTGAGGGCCTTCACACCCATCGCGGTGCTGTGCCGAAAGCTCAGGCCACCGTCGGCGACCGGACCGTACGACGCGGGATAAGCGACCCAGCGAGAATCGAATCGACTGTCGAGTTCGTCGGTGACGGCACTGAGGAGTCCGCGCACACGGGCGCCGTGGTCGCCGACGTGGGATTCGCCGGTGCCGCCAACTGCAAGAACGGTTACCTCAGCCATGTCAGCGATGATCCACGTCGATTCTGAGAGGTCTGCATCCAAACCCTGAGAAGAGACTGGCAATCCGTTGTACTGCGAAATCGTTATCGAGCGAGCACCATTTACCCATGACGACGCCGAATCGTTCATCCAGGCGAAAAGTGTCCGTTGTCGGTGCGGGAAGCGTCGGCACCGCAATTGCGTATGCGTGCCTGATACGCGGATCGGCCGACGCGCTCGCCCTCTACGACACCAACAGCGCAAAGGTCCGGGCCGAAGTTCTCGATCTCAACCACGGCACCCAGTTCACACCGCCGTGCACTGTCGACGGAGGCGATGACATCTCGGTCACCGCGGGATCCGACTTGGTCGTCGTCACCGCGGGCGCCAAACAGCATCCCGGTCAGTCGCGGCTCGAACTTGCCGCGGTGAACGTCAAGATCGCGCAGACACTGACCGAACAACTGTTGGCGGTGTCACCGGACGCGGTCCTTCTCTTCGTCACCAACCCGGTCGACGTGGCGACCTACGCAGCTATCCAGGCTGCGGGACCGTCGTACCGCGGCCGAATTTTCGGATCTGGGACCGTGCTGGACACGGCCCGATTGCGATTCCTGCTGGCTACCGAACTCGGAGTCGCGGTGGAGAACGTTCATGCCTTCATCGTGGGCGAGCACGGGGATTCCGAGATTCCGCTCTGGTCGAGCGCAACCATCGGCGGAGTGCCGGCAACCTCGTTCGTGGGACCGTCGGGTGGCGTCCTCGGCCCCGACCTACGCGCGAAAGTAGCGAAGTCTGTAGTCGAGAGTGCTTACGAGATCATCGAGGGTAAGGGTGCGACCAACCTCGCCATCGGATTGTCGAGCGCATTCATCGCGGAAGTCGTGTTGCGGGACGAACAACGGGTTCTGCCGGTGTCGACTTTGCAGAGCGGCGTCCACGGACTCGAGCACGTTTGCCTGTCCCTTCCCACGATGGTTGGTCGTGCTGGTGCCGGCCGAGTCCTCGAAGTACCGCTATCGGAAAGAGAGGCTTCGGGGCTCCGATCTTCTGCCCGGACATTGCGAGAGGTGCAGGAATCTCTGGGATTGTGAATATCTGTTCTCCTCGATATCCGACATATAGGATCAACAAATGATCAGCTTCCTGATTCGCGCCGCGATCTTCCTGGGTTCTGCCGCTGTCGGGCTTCTAGTTGCGTCGTTGATTCTTTCGAGCTTCTCGGCGCCCACATCCGGATTCATCGTTGCGGTCGTGATCTTTGCGATTGCGCAGTCGGTCCTGGCGCCGTTCATCGCCACGGTGGCAAAGCGCCATGCACCGGCATTTCTCGGCGGAATCGGATTGGTGTCGACATTTGTCGCGCTGTTGGTGGCGTCGCTCTTCTCCAATCTGTCGATCTCCGGTGTCTCGACGTGGATTCTGGGAACCGTCGTCGTGTGGCTGGTAACCGCCGTTGCGACGTTGGTTCTTCCGTTGTTGTTCGTGCGTAAGAAAGTTCAGGAGAAGAAGGCACAGTGACGCGCCCGAACATCGGTATGGACTACGCAGTCCTGGACTGCCCGGATCCGGCCGCATTGGCCAACTTCTACGTCCAGGTCCTCGAGTGGAAAAGTGTTCGCGACGAGGATGATTGGCACGTGATCGAAGGGCCCGGCGGGGGGCGGCTCGCATTTCAGCTCGCTCCGGATTTCGTTCCGGTGGACTGGCCGACCTCCGGTGTCGGGATCCATCTGGATCTGTTCGTGGATTCTCTCGACCCCGCCGAGGCTTGGGTGATCAGCCTGGGTGCGCAGCGGGTGACCGACATTCCGGAACATCAGACTTTCCGCGTGTACCGCGACCCGGTCGGTCACTTTTTCTGCCTGTGCCTGCGGGACTGAGTGTCGACTCGCTCCGATCTCGTCGACCGTGGATAATTCCGAACACTTGTCACGCCCGAGAATTGGAGATCGACGATGGCTTCGCAGAATTCCGACGAATTCCTGGTAGAACGTACGACGATCGTCAAGGCAGAAGCACCGGTCGTCTTCGCGTTGATCAACGATTTCCATCAGTGGACTCAGTGGTCGCCGTGGGAAGGTCTCGACCCGGCGATGCAGCGTACGTACGCGGGTCCTGACGCGGGCGTCGGGGCTTCGTACGCCTGGGCGGGAAACAAGAAGGCGGGCTCCGGTTCGATGGTGATCACCGAATCCGTCCCGAATGAACGAGTAGTTTTGGACCTGGCCTTCCTCAAGCCGTTCAAGGCGCAGAACGTCACCACGTTTCTCATCTCGCCGAATTCCGGTGAAGTTCAGGTGACGTGGAAGATGACCGGAAAGAAGAATCTGTTCTTCAAGATCTTCGGTTTCATCTTCAGCATGGACAAGCTTGTCGGAAAGGATTTCGAGAAGGGCCTGTCCCAGCTGAAAGCTGCTGCAGAAAAGAGCTGACAAGCCGGTGGTACCGTCTCCCGGTGTTACGGATGACGCCCACCGATGCCCAAACCTTCTGGATTTCGGAGAAGATCCCGAACGATCAGCTGCTGCTCTACTGTTTCGACGGGCAGAGCCAGCACATGGACGAGCTACGACGCTCGGTGGTGGAAAGAGCGTCGCTCATTCCGGATCTCAATGTTCGGATTCGTGAATCACCGTGGCACCTCGACTATCCGGTGTGGGAGCCCATGCCGGTCGACGCCTCCTTGGCGAGAGTGCATGAGCTGCCCGAAAACTCGTGGCTCTCGTGCATTCACGGAATCGAGAAACTACTCGAGAACCACGTCGACCCGCGCGAGTCCCCGTGGACGCTGCACCTGTTTCACGGCGTCACCGGCGTCCCGCGCTGCAGTGGCCCGGCGCTCATCGCAGTTCTGCAGGTCGCTCATTCTCTGGCGGACGGCAAACGCGCGTCGGCGATTGCTCGCCAGCTGTTCTCGCCGCAACCGCCCGCAAAGCAGAAGACGGACGTGCGGCGTAGCGGAACAGCCGAGATTCTGGGCCGCGCCATCCTGCGCCTTCCGGGGCAACTCGTTTCGCTGTTCCGCGACGGCCGGGCGGGGCACCGAGCACAGTTACAGCTCCAGGCGGACACCGAATCGGGAGTTGTTGCGCCGCAGGCGGCGAGCCGTCCCAAGGTGCGCTCGAACATCCCTCCCGGACCGCACCGACTGGTGCGCATGGTCGTGCGGGACAGCGCAGATTTCCGTGGCGACGGCGTATCCGTCACAGTCGGAGCGATGACAGCCATCTCGGTAGCGATGGCGAACTACCTCACCGAGCGAGACGGCTCGGTACCGCCCGAATTGGGAGCTGAGGTGACCATCGCCAAGGCAGGTACACCCACGGCGCGCAATCACTTCCGCAATGCAGGTGTCGGACTGTTCCCGGACGTCGATGATCTTCGTGAGCGAGCCCAACGGATAAAGGAGTCGATGGACGAGCGTCGCGCACGGGCATCCCACCCGTCCAGCGCAGCTTCGGATCTCGCGCTGAACGCGGTTCCCGGCCCGCTGGTCCGTTGGGGCGTGCAGCAATACGATTTCACGGCAGTGCCCGACGAGGTCACTGGAAACACCGTGGTGTCGAGTGTCGCGCGCGGTGACGCGGATCTGGTGCTCGGAGGCGGCGTCGTTCGGTTCACAGCTGGCTTCCCGAGTTTGTCACCGGTCATGTCGTTGACCCACGGCGTACACGGGATCGGGGACACTGTGACGATCAGCATCACCAGCAGTCCGGCCTCGATCCCGGACATCGACGTGTACGAGCAGATGATGCACGACGCGATCGACGAGGTGCGCGAAGCGCTGTCGTGACGGCCTGATGTACTGGCTGCATGGGATTCACGCGCGCCGAACTGGAATCGTTCCGAGACGCCGAGATCGAGGATCTGATCGGGCCGGATTGCCGGCTGTTGTTCGTCGGTATCAACCCGGGACTGTGGACTGCCGCAACAGGCGCGCATTTCGCCAGGCCGGGCAATCGGTTCTATCCGGCACTGCTGCGGGCAGGCATAATCGAGCATGCGATCGATCCTTCCGCGGGTATGTCGGACGCTGACACACAGCATCTGATCGATCGGGGAGTGGGCATCACCAATTTGGCGGTGCGGGCAACTGCGCGCGCCGATGAATTGACGTCGGAGGAACTCGCAACTGGCGGAGTTCGGGTCCGAAACATCGTGCGCGCAACCAATCCAGTAGTCGTTGCCTTCGCCGGAATCACCGCCTATCGAACAGCTTTCGGTGACAAGAAGACGAAGGCTGGGCGTCAGGACCGTGATTTCGAGGGCGCAAAACTCTGGATCGTGCCCAATCCCAGCGGCCTCAACGCACACGAGACGGTGGACACATTGGCAGCGAAGTATCGTTCCGCCGCATCCGAAGCCGGAATTCTCTGAGAGAAGTCGCAGTTCCGTTCGGCCAGAACAAGGTACAAGTTAAGGTGCTTGTATGTCTGTTCTATACAACATCTTTGTAGTGATTCACCTACTCGGTATGGCTGCCCTGGTCGGCAGCTACTTCACCGTCCTCAAGGCTCCTTCGATCACCGAGGTAATGGTGTGGGGTGCCAGGATGCAGTTCGTGTCCGGCCTGATCATCGTCGGGTTGGGCGAAGGCGCCCTGGACAAGAACTACATTCACGCGAAAATTGCTGTGAAGCTGGTGCTTTCGCTGGTCATCGTGGCGCTTGCCGAGATCACCCGGGCGAAGCAGAAGAAGGATCAGCCCAATCCGAATCTGGTGCACGTCGTCGGCGGGTTGTCGATCGTGACCGTATTCGTGGCTGCGCTCTGGACCTGACAAAGACACAAAAGAGCCGCGGCGATCGAAACTCGCCGGGGCTCTTTCCTGTTGACGTGTCTACAGGCCTGGACGCTTACCGATCGTCAGGGTCACTTCACCGGTATGGGCGAAGAAGTCGTTGCCCTTGTCGTCGACGACGATGAACGCGGGGAAGTCCTCGACATCGATCTTCCAGACGGCTTCCATACCCAGTTCGGCGTACTCGAGGATGTCGACCTTCTTGATGCAGTCGAGGGCCAGACGAGCCGCGGGTCCACCGATCGAACCGAGGTAGAAACCGCCGTGCGAGTTGCAGGCGTCGGTGACCTGCTTGGAGCGGTTTCCCTTGGCCAGCATGATCATCGAGCCACCGGCGGCCTGGAACTGCTCGACGTACGAGTCCATACGGCCGGCCGTGGTCGGGCCGAACGAACCGGACGCCATGCCGTCGGGTGTCTTGGCGGGACCGGCGTAGTACACCGGGTGATCCTTGAGGTACTGCGGCATCTCTTCGCCTGCGTCGAGACGCTCTTTGATCTTGGCGTGCGCGATGTCGCGTGCCACGACGAGCGGACCGGTCAAGGAGAGACGAGTCTTCACCGGGTGCTTGGAAAGCTCGGCGAGGATCTCCGACATCGGCTTGGTCAGATCGATCTTGACCGCAGCGCCCTTGCCGGTACCCGAAATACCATCCGTCTCTTCGTCGAGCTGAGCGTCCGTGACCTCGGGCAGGAAACGGCCCGGGTTGAATTCGAGCTGTTCCAGGAACACGCCCTCCGGGGTGATCTTGGCCTTCGCCTGTCGATCGGCCGAGCAGGACACCGCAATGGCGACGGGCAACGAAGCGCCGTGGCGGGGGAGTCGGACGACGCGGACGTCGTGGCAGAAGTACTTGCCGCCGAACTGTGCTCCGATACCGATCTTCTGCGTCAGCTCGAAAACCTTCTTCTCGAGCTCGTGATCGCGGAAGCCGCGACCCGTGATGGCGCCTTCGGTCGGCAATTCGTCGAGATAGTGCGCCGACGCGTACTTCGCCGTCTTCATCGCGAACTCGGCCGAGGTACCGCCGACGACGATTGCAAGGTGGTAAGGCGGGCAGGCTGCGGTGCCGAGTGAGCGGATTTTCGCCTCGAGGAACTGCATCATCGAGTCGGGGTTCAGGATCGCTTTGGTTTCCTGGTACAGGTAGGACTTGTTGGCGCTTCCGCCGCCCTTGGCCATGAAGAGGAACTTGTACGAGTTCTCGTGTCCGGCAGCAGTATCGGCGTACAGCTCGATCTGCGCGGGCAAGTTGTTGCCGGTGTTCTTCTCGTCCCACATCGTGATGGGGGCGTTCTGCGAGTAGCGCAGGTTCAGACGCGTGTAGGCGTCGTAGACACCGCGGGCAATGGACTTCTCGTCGTCGCCGGGGGTGAGTACGTGCTGTCCACGCTTGCCCATGACGATGGCGGTTCCGGTGTCCTGGCACATCGGCAGAACGCCGGCAGCGGCGATATTGGCGTTCTTGAGCAGATCGAGCGCGACGAACTTGTCGTTGTTCGACGCTTCGGGATCGTCGAGGATGCTCGCGAGTTGCGTCAGGTGATCCGTGCGCAGGTAATGAGAGATGTCGTGCAGCGCCGTTTCGGTCAGCAAGCGCATCGCTTCCGGCTCGACCTGCAGGAAGGTGCGGCCGTCCGGTCCCTCGACTGTCGACACCCCTTCGGTGGTGAGCAATCGGTACTCGGTGGTGTCATCACCGATCGGCAACAGGTCCTCATAGAGGAAGTCGGCCATCATCTCTCCTGAACAAGGGTGCGTGCGAAGGTCGCATTCAGGTTATCGTTGGGGGTTTCCTTCTCCGAATCGGGGCGGGTGTGAGCTGGAATTATCCGGATGCCACTGGCTCGATCAAGATACTTCGACCAGTTCGGAGAGCTCGACGCCGCGAAATTCGGCAAGTATTTCGGCCTGCTGGGCCACTGCTGCGCGGGCCGATCGTGACCACGTTCCCCACGGGGTGATCGCGACCTTCAGCTTCTTTCCGGATGCTCGTGGTCGCCACAATCCGGTGATCGTGCCACCGACCACCACCGTGCCCGGTCGCCCGAGGGTCGGCCACACCGTCTTCTGGGCGGTCGGATCGGGAACCAGGGTCTCCCGATCCTTGAGCTGTACATACGGATCGAAAGGCCCGAGCAAGCGCGTACTCGAATCGGTGGGGGAGCCGAACAAGTCTTCGCGGTCCTGTTCGAGAATCCACCGCTTCTCGCCGTTTACCTCGATCTCCTCGGCATCGACGGGCCAGTGGGCTTTGACGTCCTTGACCGGGGCATCGAGAAACGACGCGACGTGAGCAGGAGTGGCGGGGCCGTAGAAGCGCAGATACCCGCGGATCACGTCGAAGCGGGGATCGGCGTCTGCGCCCGTGGCGCTGTATGGGCGTCGGCGCCAACCCGGAATGCGTTCGAGCACTGGGGGAGATGTGTCCGGCTGTAGCTCGAGGCCTGCCTGGAGTGCCGCGAGCCGGAACGGCATCTCGTACAGATGAGTGGCATTGCACGGGCGGCAGAATCTCAGATAGGGCTCGGTGACCCGCGTGGTCAATTGCGCGGACATCTCGCCCTTGACGGTTGGTTTCGAGACGATGTCCCGCATCGCAGCAGCAACTGTTTGCAGGGCAGTCAGCGTCGGGATGCCGGCGGCCTTCAGGGGCCGATTCGCGTCGTAAATGCGCTTGGCTGCATCGGCTTCGCTGAAC
The DNA here is from genome assembly GCF_040546695.1 of Rhodococcus sp. OAS809. Lineage (NCBI taxonomy): Bacteria > Bacillati > Actinomycetota > Actinomycetes > Mycobacteriales > Nocardiaceae > Rhodococcus > Rhodococcus sp. OAS809. The sequence goes on from NZ_JBEPOI010000002.1 coordinate 5,998,546, forward strand.
GGCGACGTGGCGGCGGCGACGGCAGGCAGGTCGCCCCGCCGGTAATAGTGGGGGGGCTCCGCGCAACGTCCAGGCAAGAGCGAGCTCAGTGGCGTCGACGCGGACGCCGCGGATCCGCAGGGCCCAGGCGGCTCCGTCAGGTCCGGTGTTCTGAATCCCGAGATCGAGAATGCTGCAATCGCTGTGATCGGCGTCACCGACAACCGCTCGGTCGAGTTGATGGCGGTGCCACCGGAAATTAGCTACCTGCGTGAGTGAGGTTGCGCTAGACATGATTTCAGTTTACTGGTGGGTAACCGCAGGATTTGGGGCGGTTGATCAATGCGGTGACAGAATGGGTCAAATTCGACCGATTGGCCGGAATTTTTTCAGTAGCAGACCTTATTAGTCGAAATAATGACCCCATTGTCGGAATCCTTTGCCAACTGGTCGTTCGTATGATTACTGTTACCCACGTCACGGATACATTACAGATGTGACGCAGCTGTCACAGCACTGTCGGGTGCTTTTGGCAGCTGACCTCTGACTTCTCTAGGAGATTCACATGGGTTCACTGATGTCGATCGTCGAACTTGCACTCAAGGGCATGGGCTCGCTTGGTGCCGGCGACCAGTTGTTCGAAACCTTCATCGGTTCGGTTCAGACGAACACGGGCAGCCTCAAGCCGCTCCTCTGATCCCGATCGCCGGAATCGGACCGTTCGACCTCAAAATTCCGCTCGGGTGACCGAGACCTAAACAACTGTAGGAGTTTTCATGGGATCCTTCGAAATCGTGGGGAACGTCATCACGGCTGTCAACAACGTCGGCACCGCATTCTTCAATTCGCTGACCGAGCTCAGTGGCGGCACGGTTACGCCCAAGTAAGCGTCGTCTGACGAGAAAGGCTCACGCACTCGGTGCGTGAGCCTTTCCGTGTCGACCGGATCGAGTTTTTCCGATCACGTCGGGTTTGCCTGTTTCAGGCGGTACCGTTCGAAAGGTTCCGCTGCGGAAGAGAGTGACCCGGATGATCGAGACTCGTGCGTTACGAACGGTTTTCCGTGTCTTCGTGGCGTTGGCCACGGCAGTGTGTGGGTTCCAGCTCCTCACCGCACCAGGTCACGCTCAGTCGGCGGACAGCAGGCTGGTCGACATCTCGGTGCACTCACCGTCGATGGGGCGCGACATTCCGTTGCAGGTCTTGCGGCCGGCTGATACTTCGACGCCTGCTCCGACGCTCTACCTACTCAACGGAGTAGACGGAGGAAAAGACGACGCGACGTGGTCGGTGCGGACCGACGCACCGAAGTTCTTCGCGGACAAGCATGTCAACGTGGTCACCCCTCTCAGTGGAGCATTCAGCTATTACACCGATTGGGAGCGGCCGGACCCCGGCCTCGCGAAATCCGGCAACAACAACGGGGTCAACATGTGGACTACGTTCCTGACGGAAGAACTACCGCCAGTCATTGATTCGACGTTCGGGACGACCGGCGAGAACGCACTGGCAGGCCTGTCGATGGCAGGTACGTCGGTACTGGATCTGGCTATGGCGGCGCCCGCGCTGTACAACAGTGTCGGGTCCTTCAGCGGGTGCGCGATGACGAGTCCGGGCATCGGGCAGGACTTCGTGAAACTCGTGGTCGCCGTCGGTGGGGGTGACGCGGAAAACATGTGGGGTCCGTACGATGGTCCGGGTTGGCCGGCTCACGATCCGGTTGTCAACGCGGACAAGCTACCTCGAATCCCGATGTACATCACAACCGCAACCGGAATTCCGGGTCCGTACGACACACTTGCCGATCCGCGGATCGGCAACGACGTCACAGATTTGGCGTTGCAGCTTGTTCTCGGTGGCGGAATCGAGGCGGCAACTCACTACTGCACCACCCAGCTTGCGGACCGGACGAACGCATTGGGTATGAACAACATTCGCTACAACTTCAAGCCGGCAGGAACGCATTCATGGGGATACTGGGAAGACGACTTACACGACTCGTGGCCGATGATCGCCGCGTCGCTCGGCGTGTGAGGCCCCATCGAGCAAGCCTTCGAAGCGTCGTTCTCGTCGGCGCGCTCGCCTTGATTTCACTACTTGCGTTGCCCTCGACCGCGCTCGCCGACGAGACCCCGAAGATAACGAGTGTCACCGAACTGTCTTCGCGCTTGGTTCTTCTCGACGTCGCGAGTCCCGCCATGGGGCGCACCATGCAGGTGAAAGTGCTGCTTCCTGCCGACCGCTCGGAACCGCGCGGGACGCTGTATCTCCTGGACGGCAATTCCGGGCAGATCGAAGAGAACAACTGGCTGGCTCCGGCTAACGGCGATATCGTCCCGTTCTTTGCCGACAAGAATGTGAACGTCGTACTCCCCATCGGTGGGACCGGCACCATGTACACCGATTGGCAGGAAGATCACCCGAAATTCGGTCGTCTGAAGTGGGAGACGTTCCTGACAAAAGAGCTTCCCTCGCTGATCGACGAGAGGTTCGCGACCAACGGGCACAACGCAATCGGCGGGATTTCGATGGGCGCAGAAGCCGCGCTGATCCTGGCCCAGCGCTCAGCCGGGTTGTACGACGCGGTCGCCGGCTACAGCGGCTGCTACACAACTGTCGGGGGATTCGGCAAGGCGTTGACCGATCTTGTTGTGATCAACGGAAATGCCCGTTCGGAGCAGATGTGGGGTCCGGCCGGCAGTGAGGCTTGGCAAGAGCACGACATCTTCGCCAATGCCGACAAGCTCCGCGGAACCAAGGTGTATCTCGCCTCGGGGTCGGGACTACCAGGCCCGCACGAAACCCTCGATACTCCTGCCCTGGGGCGCGTACTGGTCGTCGGCGGGGTCATGGAACTGGGATCGAACCTGTGCACCGACCAGATCACTCAGGTGTTGCGTGATCGCGGAGTCGATGTCACCCGCAGCGCTCAACCGGTGGGGACGCACGGTTGGCCGTACTGGCGCGACGAACTCGTTCGCTCCTGGCCGATGCTCGACTCTGCGTTGTCCGCTTGAGCAGTTCCTTGCGATGAGTTTCCGCTTCGGGCCGGGTCTATAACCCTGTACACCTGATTCGTAACCTCGTCGACAAGGACAGAACATGCCTTCCATCACTCCCTGTTTGTGGTTCGACAACCAAGCAGAAGAAGCAGCGAACTTCTACATCTCGGTGTTCGGTTCCGGGCAGATCCTGGGAATCGAACGGTACGTCGAGGGATCGCCTTCCGGAATGCCTGCGGGATCGGTGATGACCGTCAGCTTCGAACTCGGCGGTCAGCGATTCACCGGATTGAACGGCGGGCCGATGTTCACGTTCTCGGAAGCAGTGTCTTTCGAGATTCCGTGCGTCGATCAGGCTGAGGTCGATCACTACTGGTCCAGGCTGACCGAGGATGGGGAAGAGGGCCCGTGCGGATGGGCCAAGGACAAGTTCGGATTGTCCTGGCAGGTAGTCCCGAATCGCCTTCTCGAACTGATGAAGGATCCGGATCGGGCCAAGGCGCAACGCGCCACGGACGCGATGATGAAGATGAAGAAGATCGACATCGCGGAGCTCGAACGGGCCGCAGACGCGTCCTGAACACGATCTGGCCGATGGGCGACAGCCTTCGTTAGCTGATGCTAGCCTTCCCTAATTCTCGCTGAGCGTTGGAGGAGTGCTGGTAACCATGCGAATCAAAGTCTCTCGAATGAAGATTGCAGTCACCGCCTTGGCGGCCTCGCTCGCCGTCGCCGGACTTGCCGGCTGCAGCAGCGACAGCGCTGACGCACCCGCGGAGGCGGGAGCAACCGTCTCGACCATGTTCGGTGACGTCGAGGTCCCGGCCAACCCGGAGCGCGTCGTCGCGCTCGGTTGGTCGGACGCCGAGACGGCACTCGCTCTGGGCACTCAACCAGTGGGCGTCGCGGACTGGATGGCGTTCGGTGGCAAGGGCGTCGGACCCTGGATTGCGGACGAGTTCACCACGGACCCGAAGATCCTCGGAACCATGGACCTGAGCATCGAGGACGTCATTGCTCTCGACCCGGACCTGATTTTGTGGACGAGAAGCGACAACACGCAGGCCACCTACGACAAGCTCAGCGCCATCGCGCCGACGGTCGGGCCGCCGCCGGGTCTGTCCACTGCGTACGGGACGACGGTCGAGCAGCAGACCGAACTCGTCGCGAAGACTCTCGGCAAGGAAGCAGAAGGAAAGGCGCTACTGTCCGGCCTCGACGCCAAGTTCGACGCCGCGATTGCCGCCAATCCGAACTTCGCGGGCAAGACCGCGGCGGTCGGCGCCTACAGTTCCGACGGTTACGGCGCGTACGTACCCGGCGACGCACGCGCAGACTTCATGACCCGCCTCGGCTTCACGATCCCGACGGCGATCACCGAAAAAGCCACCGGAAACTTCTACATCCCGGTCGCCAACGAGAACCTGAACCTGTTCGACGCGGATCTCACGGTGCTGTTTCCGATCTTCCTCGACAGCAGTGCGTTTGCGAACGATCCGCTACTGCGCGCAATCCCGTCGGCTCAGGAGGGACATCTGTTGATCCTCGATGACCCGGCACTCGTCAATGCGTTCTCGAGTGGCTCGGTACCGGGGTTGACCTACGCAATCGACAACGCCGTTCCGAAGTTTGCGAGCACGCTCGGCGCCTGATCAGAGCTGTTTCGGGACCTGCCCGTCACTGTGAGCGTGTTCGCAAACAGTGGCGGGCAGTTCTCGTGCGCCGGTACACTGGGCAAAGTGAACTTTCAGCTAACGAGCGGCGGCCCAGTGGAGATCGCTCCAGTGGAGATCGAAGCGACCGCTCCTCGTTTTCCGCGGATGCATGCATACGTGGATATCGCTGTTGTGATCGTGGTGCTGGTGGGAACCAATCTGATCGCGCATTTCACCACCGCCTGGGCAAGCATCGCGACGGTACCCATCTCTGCTCTCGTCCTGTTGGCGCTCACCAAGCGCCGGGGAATGGGGTGGGCGGAATTGGGGCTGTCCCCTCGTGACCTGCGGCGAGGTTCGAAGTACGCGCTTGCCGCCGTCGGCCTGGTCCTGACGGTTGTCGCCGTCGGCGCGTTGCTTCCGCTCACACGTCCTTTCTTCATGGCGGATCGCTACGCCACTATTTCCGGCGCGATCATCGCGTCGATGATCGTGATCCCGCTGCAGACCGTCATTCCCGAAGAGTTGGCTTTCCGTGGCGTCCTGCACGGCACGTTGAACCGGGTCAGTGGATTCCGCGGCGTCGCCGCTGCCGGTTCTCTGATGTTCGGACTGTGGCACATCGCGTCGTCGATGGGTTTGACCAGTGGTAACGAAGGGCTGTCCGGCTTTCTCGGTACCGGAGTCGTCGGCCAGGTCGCCGGCATCCTCGGAGCTGTTCTCGCCACCGCTGCGGCCGGTCTCGTGTTCACCTGGCTTCGTCATCGCAGCGGCAGCCTGATTGCGCCGATTGCTCTGCATTGGTCGTTGAATGGTGCAGGTGCACTGGCTGCGGCTCTTGTTTGGCATGCAACTCTTGCTTGATCCCAATATCTGACAAAAAGGACAGCATTCGCCGCGCGGCGCCGGGTAGTTTTGTGCTTTGCTCAGTAAGTGACGCACCTTCATCGAGGCCATGTCTTCCACATTTCCGGTCGTCCGACGGTTGAGGATGCGGCGCAGTCGCTCGTCTCGATCCCCGACGGCGTCTTGGCGATCGACGATGCCGGAACGATCGTCTACTGCGGAGAATTCGAATCGCTCCCCGGAGACCTCGCGGGCGGCGAAATTCACGACCACCGACCGGGTTTCCTGCTGCCCGGATTCGTCGATGCACACATTCATTTCCCGCAGACCTACGCAGGCGACGCCTACGGCGGCGGCCAACTCCTCGAGTGGCTCGACCTGTGCGTCTTTCCCTCCGAATCGAGATTCGCTGATCCGGAATTCGCCCAGCACGCTGCCGAGGCCTTCTGCGCTCGCCGAGTCGCCACGGGAACCACGGCCGCGATGGTGTTCGGATCGGCCTTCCCGGACGCGCAGGACGCCCTGTTCTCGGAAACTCTGAAACGCGGCCTTCGAGTGGTCAGCGGACGTGGGATTCAGACCACCGGCCCGGCCTCCGCTGCCGCGCTGATCACCTCGGAAGAGGACGCGATCAGACTCACCCGCGAGGAGATCGACAAGTGGCACGCGGCCGACACCGGCGACGTGAACACTGCGCTCATTCACGTCGCAGTGGTTCCCCGCTTCTCTCTCGCGGTGACAACACGGACGCTGAAGGACTTGGGGGAGTTGTACGACTCCGTCCGTGGCCGGGGCGTCTACTTCCACAGTCATCTCAACGAGAACAATCGGCCCGGAACCGGCGAGGTGGCGACCACACTCGCCGAGTACGAGGTCGAGACCTATCTCGACACGTACGACGGCAAGTTCCTCCCGGGCTCACAGGTCGGCGGAAAGAGCTTCCTGGGTCCACGCGCGATACTCGCGCACTCGGTGCACTGCCAGGACTCCGAACTCGCACGAATGGCGGAGACCGGAACCTCCATCGCACATTGCCCTACTTCCCAGCAGTTTCTCGGCTCCGGCACCATGCCGTGGAAACGAACCGTTGCGTCAGGGGTCAACATCGCGATCGGATCGGACTTCGGTGGCGGCGACGAGTGCCTGCTCACCCGAGTCCTCGGCGACGCCTTCAAGGTTCACATCTCCGAAGCCGGCGACGGCGGAGTGTCGATGCACCCTGCCGAACTGCTGTTCACCGGAACACTCGCCGGTGCTCGCGCGCTGGACATGGAGAACCGGATCGGCAACTTCGACGAGGGCAAAGAGGCCGACTTCCTGGTGATCGATCCGTCCGGGTGGCCGCCGCTCGCCGGGCTCGTCAACTACGGAACGCGTTCGGATGATCCGATACTCGCCCGCGACCAGACGCTCTTCGGGCTCCTGATGGCGATGCGCGAGCCCGCGATTGCGCACGTGTACGTGCAAGGGCGCCGGATATCGGGCTGACGTGTCCGCAACTGCCATCACCGGGTACCACCGAACGAGTTCGGGATTCCGGGCGTGGGTCGAGCGTGCGGCTGAGACCGCCGGTCGATTCGACGGCTACCTGAGCTGTGGCATCAGTGATCAACCGGAACCGGTGTCGCACGGCGTGTCCGTCACTTTCGACAGTGCCGACGATCTTCATCGTTGGCTGGAGTCGACTGATCGCCGCGATCTCGAAAGATCAGCTGCTGCAACGGGAATTCTGGCGCAGACGAGTGATCTCGTTCTGATCGACGGCGTGCTGCCGCCGCCCGGTATCGGTGTGTACGACCACGCCGTCGTCGTGGGTAAGGAGAATGAGTTTCTGCGAACGCAACGACACCTCATCGATCTCAGTTCGCGATTCTCCGGCTACGAGTCGGTGATGTTGTTGCGGTCGGTCACCGACTCCACCCAGTGGAAGTCCGTCCTTCGGTTTCGGACAGAGCAGCAGTTGGCGGTGTGGATGGCGTCGCCCCAGAGGGCCGCAGCACTACCGAAACTGCGGGCCGAGTTGGCCGAGGACTTCACCGAGACCACGCGGTCGACACCGTTCGGCACCATTCTGCGTACGGAGAACGGGCAGACTCGCGCGACGCCGAATTGGAAGACGGCGATGATCATCCTGCTCGTCCTCTATCCGACGGTGATGACGCTGTCGAGGTTTCTCGGGCCGTTGCTCGACGGGATCGGAGCGCCGCCGTGGCTGTCGATGTGGTTGAGCCAGATAGTCAGCGTCGGCGCCATGACGTGGTTCCTGATGCCGACGGTCACGAGATGGTTCCGTCATTGGCTGGACCCGGTCGACGGCGCCGTTCCCCGCACCAACTGGCGCGGCGTCGCGGCGGTAATTGCGGTGTACGTCGTGACTCTGACGCTCTTCGCCTCCGTGAAGTGGCTGCAGTTCTGGGACTACTTCGACTGAATCCGGCCTCGGCGGAAGTAGGTGAGCGGTCCGAAGAAGTTGACGAAGATGATCGCCGCCCACTTCTTCTTGCTGCCGTTGACCGTATTGGCAGGGCGTCGCGCCAGGTCTGTCCACGCGGCGATCGCCAACAGGGACTGAATCGTTGCGAGCACGGCGACGACGCGGCGTTGCGCGGGTGACAGCTCACTCCAGGACTTCTTCTTTGTGAGGTTCATGAACTCCACTGTGCCCTCGAACGTCCAATCGGTGTCGAGATCCGGTTGTTATCGGTGCCGGGAGTTCCTCAAATCAGTGTGAATAGCGTCACCATGATGACCGATAGGTATGGTCCCGCGGGCCGTCGGGCCGGTCGTTTTCGGCGTAAAGATCTCGCTAACTGAAGTTATGGCTGAAAAATTGCGCACACGCTCAGGATGCAATGTGCCCTGGATGGGGAAATTTGGCATCGATTCGCAAGTAAGAGACTTTGACGGCGAATCTCTCAGGGTGGGGAAGTCGAGCCCTCTGTTCTTGCAGCACCGGTCCAGCGGTGATGCTGCACGATAACTGATCTCGGCAACCATGTTCGAATTTTGTCAGGAATGCGCAATATGGTGACAAATTGTTCACCGTGACTGGTTGTTACCTGTGGATATGAGGTCACTAGAGCGGGCCTGAAATGTAACGTCCCGGACACATTTGGTGTCGTAAAAGTAACGGAAGGGCTCTAGTGTTAGCCCCGGCAGCCAGCCAGTGGCCCGCCATCACGGACAGTTCATCACTGACAGGAGCAATATCAATGCCTACTATCGGTTTCGGCGACATCTCAGACTTCCTCGGCGCTTTCGCTGACCTCTTCGGATTCCTCGACTTCATCTCCGGAAGCGTTGAAGGCCTGTCGGCAGAGTAAGTCCCGCAGAGCAAGAAGTGCCCCCGAGCCTGTGGCGCGGGGGCACTTCTCTGTTTCGTCGAGCTGCGCGGTGGAGTGGGCACCGAGCCCATTTGTCGCAAATGTGGCTCATGTTGGCCAAGTGCATGGCGGGGATGATGTGACTGTGGTGGAATGCGAGCGAAAGAAGATAGCTTGCCTGCCCGCCACTTCGAGCGGGACACGCCGATGATCGGAGCTTTGTGCACGTCTCGCGAAGAAACCTCTTCAAGTACGCAGCGGCTGGATCGGCGGCTGCCGGACTCGCTGCATTGAGCGGTACGACGTCGGTGGCCAATGCCGGTTCGCTCGGGACCCTGCTCGATTACGCCGCCGGTGTGCCGTCCGCTCAGGCAATCAAGGCCGCCGGGTATGCGGGCGCCATTCGATACGTCTCGGACAGGCGCCCGGGCGCCGATTGGATGGTCGGCAAGCCCGTACTGGCGCGGGAAACCGACGCGTTGACCGCGGCCGGACTTCAAGTCGTTTCTTGCTATCAATTCGGCAAGGGCGGAACGGCGGACTGGCGCGGGGCCCGCGAAGCGGGCAAGCGTCATGCTGCCCGTGGCCTCGAACTACATGCGGCGGCTGGTGGGCCGTCCGGTCGGCCGATCTACGCGTCGATCGACGACAACCCGACCACTACTGAAATCACTACGCTGATCACGCCGTACCTCGAGGGGTGGGCCTCGGTTGTCGGCAACGGAGCGCTCGGCGTCTACGGAAACACTCGCGTGATCGACGCAATGATCAGTGCCGGCGTCGGAACCTGGTTCTGGCAGCACAACTGGGGCTCGCCCGCAGGGTATGTGCACCCGCGGGCAAACCTGCATCAGTTCGAGATCGACAAGCGCAAGGTCGACGGCGTCGGCGTGGATCTGAACTCGATCCTCACTCGGGACTACGGGCAGTGGTCGTTGGCCGGTGCGGTCGGTCCGGCTCAGCCGGTCGGATCCTCGTTGCCGACAGGATCTATCGGACCATAGCGCCGAATTTGGCGAGCCAGGCCTTGGCGTCGTCGGGGAGGGTGCCCGCCGCTTCCGCGGCGAGGCACCATGCTTTTGCCATCGATAGGAAGTTCATCGGGTTGTAGGCGTCTTCTTCGCGAGACCACAGTCCGTTGCCGGCGTAATGCAGGATCGTGATGTTGGCGGCTCCGTGCTTGGATCCGTCACCCGGATCCTCCATCGGGTTGTCGATCTCGCACACGATCCATCCGCGCTGCTCGTCGACCACGAACCAGTTGGCCGGGAATTCGGTCATGCGGTGCCCCGGGAACTCCGTCATCGTGCGAGTGACCCACTTGCGTACGGCCTCTCGGCCATTGAGGGTGCCGAAAGCGTGTTCCACGTAGACGACGTCCTCGGTGAACATGTCCGCGAAGGCGTTCCAATCGCCGGAACGAGTGCACTCGACAACGGTGTTCTGGTAACCCGCGAAGGCGTCTTCGAGTTCGGTGCGTGTCCAGGTCATGAAAGGCTCCTCGGGTAGTCGTCGCCTCAAATTAGAACACGTTGCAGAATTGATTGTCGGCGATTCGATGGAGAAGAGTTCTGCGGTACCGTCGTTGGCGGGTCGGGGACCCGTTATGTGAGAGGGCACCACGTGGATATCATCATCAATTTCATCTACACACTTCTGTCGAAGTTGCAGACGGGCAGCATCGAAGGCTCTTCGGAGAAGTGAGTCCTCCGCCGGGTTGATTCCCTTACGAGACTTTCTGTTTGGGAATCAACCCGGCGAACACCATCGTCACGACGGCGGCGGCGATGGAGATCAGGAACGTGGCACGAAACGCCTCGAACGAGGGGATCACTGCGGTGCCGACGGTGATGGTCATTCCGGCCAGGACGACGCTCACGATCGCGGCAGACGTCGACGTGCCGATCGATCGCATCAGTGAGTTCAGTCCGTTCGCGGCTGCAGATTCCGTGATGGGGACTGCGCCCATGATCAAGGCCGGCATGGCCGAGTACGAGAGCCCGACGCCCGCTCCGATGAACATTCCGGCCACCGCGACCTGCCAGACGCTCGACACCGTGAAATATGCGAAGGCGTAACCCAATCCGATGACGAGGGCGCCGAGCATCAGCGTGATTCGTGGGCCACGCCACGCCGAAATTCGAGCGGAGACGGGCGAGAGCGCCATCATGACGAGTCCGCCGGGGGCCAGTGCGAGTCCCGCTGCAACCATGGACAGTCCGAGTCCGTAACCGGTGGACGTCGGTGCCATGAGCAGTTGGGGGAGCGTCAGAGAATTGCCGTACATGGCAAAACCGACGGCGATCGACGCGAAGTTGGTGAAGAGAACTTGCGGCCGGGCCGATACGCGGAGGTCCACCAGCGGTGCGTTGCGTCGAAGTTCCCACCATCCCCACATCAGGAAGCTGAGCGCGGAAACCGCAAGGAGCCCCAGGGTTTTCGCGTCGCTCCATCCCCAGGTTCCGCCCTTGGTGATGGGGAGTAACAGGGTGATCAGACCAACGGTGAGGCCGAGCGCACCGACGAAGTCGAAACGTCCCGGGCGTCGTACGGTCGATTCGGGAATGACGAACGCAACCAGTGCGATGCAGATCAGCCCGAACACTGCCGATGTGACGAAGAGGAAGTGCCAGTTGGCATTCTGGGCGATCACCGCGGCGATCGGCAGTCCGATCGCACCGCCGACGCCGAGGGTGGCGCTCATGACCGCCATCGCGCCGGCCACTTTCTTCGGTGGAAGAACGTCACGAATGATGGCTATGCCCAATGGAATTGCCCCGACCGATGCTCCTTGAAGTGCACGGCCGACAACGAGCACGATCAGTGATGGTGCGATCGCGCAGATGGCCGAGCCCAGAACGACCATCGCGAGACTGACCAGCAGCATTCGTTTCTTGCCGAACATGTCGCCGAGGCGCCCGCTGATCGGCGTGATCACCGCGGCGGCGAGGAGTGTTGCGGTGACCGCCCACGAGGTGTCGGCGGGAGTGGAGTTCAACAGGTGCGGCAATTGCGGAATGATGGGGACTACCAGCGTCTGCATCAAGGCGACGACGATTCCGCACAGTCCTAGAACGGTGAGCACTGGACCCGAGGATGCGTAGTTCGTGTCGGGGATTTTCTCGTCGACATTGGACGACCCTGCGTGAACGGACATGCGGCTCCCGCCATGGCGTGTTCTGATTGGTGCGTTCGCCCCAGTGTGCACGCTACACATCGTGTGTAGTCTGCACAATATGAGGATGGACCGGGACCCTGATCTGGTGAATATCGAGTACGAGTTGACTCTGCTCTCGCGTTACCACGCGCTCGCACAACGGGCCGAACTTCATCTGGACCGGTCGGCGTATCTACTGCTCGGTCGACTGGAATTGCAACATCCCATGAGCCTCAAGGAGCTCTCCTGCGCTTTCTCGCTCGACATCTCCACCATCAACCGGCAGATCGGCGCGCTGAGGCGTCAGGGCTTGGTGGAGCGAGTGGAGGATCCGGACGGAGGGCTCGCGCGAAAGGTCCGGCCGACGGCGCAGGGGCTGTCGAAACTTCGTGCTGATCGCGAACATTCGACAGCCGGTGTCGAAAAGGTCCTCCGCGAGTGGACGCCGGAGCAGCGTCTCGCGCTCGGTGACCTACTGCGGCAATTCAATACCTCGGTCGAAGCGCTGGAAGGCCGCGAATGGCCGCGACCGAATCAGGTCTGAGAGTGCGAGACGGATCGTAGTGAGCGGTCCGGATCGCTCGAATCCGATTCCGGCGCAATGACAACAAGTTTCGGGTGTTCTTCGGGGGCTGCATGATTTCCACGCCAGGAGAGCAGTGACCAACGTGAGAGACCGGACAGCGCGGACCCGAGACTGGCGAACGAGCCCGAACTCAGGACCGACGCCGTAGACCCGATGCTTCCGATCGAAAGAAAAGAGCCGACGCTACCGATCGACAGGATCGAGTACGCCGATCCGATCGAGAGAATGGACCCCTCGGATCGGATGGACAGTATCGATCGCGTCGACTTGTGTGACCGTATCGACTGGTCTGGGCCGGATTTCTTCTCTGGACGACCGTGCGTGATGTCCACTCGTAGATGTCCCATCTATCGGGTCTATCACGGTGATCGGAGATGCAAAAGGGACCCACCGAAATTCGGTGGGTCCCTTTCACAAGACTTCGATCAAGCTACCGCGAACATGCCCACGGTCGGAAGGAAGCTGCAGGTGATGCGATCTGCGCCTTCCGGCTGGGTGGTCAGCGAACCGCTGATCACCGAGAGAACGCGTCCGGGGCCGGTATCGGCGATAGCCGACAGAGTGGCTGGGCCGTCCGGGTTGATGCGTGCGGCGTTGGTCAAGTTCTGGGTGGCGCTGCGCTGGTTGTCGATGTTGACCCAGGTGACGGTCATCGGCACCGGCTGGTCGTCGACGGCGGGAGCCGTACCGAGAGCGGTGAAGACGAATCCGGCCTGACCGGCAGCGGGACCGGGAGGAGGCAGGTGAGCCGGGCCGGGAACGGCAAGTGCGGTTCCGACCGAATCGGCGGTGGCCGAGATGCAGCCCTTGCCAAGCGTCGGGTAGAGGAACTGCGCGATGACGGGGGCGTTCTCGTCCGGGATCGCCGGTCCGCCGCCGCCGCTGCCGTCGAGGAAGGTGATGACCTTCTCGAGGGTGGCCTTGATCTCGGGCGGAATGCCGGGGGAGTTCAGGATCGCGCGAGCCTGGTCGAGCAACGCTTGCTGCGGTCCGCCTGCAACATCGGCCGGACCTGCGGCGGCGCCGATGATGGCGGGCGCAAACGATGCGAGGAACTCGATCGGCACACTTTCGGGTGCGGGCGGTGCTGCCGGATCGGCCATTGCCTGTGCCGGCAATGCCAGTCCTGCTACTGCGGCAATAGCGACGGCGGTGAACGCCTTTCGCATACCTCGGGTTCGAAGCACTGTTTCCCCATCCTTAGTCATACCGCGCGGGCGCCTAGGCGAGCTCCGCGTTTGACGGCTCGAGGGGTCACTCTATGTACAGAGCCCCCGGGTTGTACAGCTGTTCAGTTGCTGAGCAGCTACGCACCGGGGGGAGTCTATGGCATGACCGGCCTCGATCGTGATTTACGGCGACCATACCTGTGACTGAAGTGATCTATGTGAAAGTTGATGCAACTGTTACGTCAGATTGCGAGGTTTGTTCACTCGAAGATCAGTCGAAACGGACCGAATCGTCGACGAGTACGTCAATTCGACGGGCAAGGTCGAAGTCCAGTTCCGTGAGACCGCCCGCCGAGTGTGTCGAAAGCGTGTACGTGACCTTTCGCCAGCGAACGTCGATGTCGGGATGATGATCCGCGGCCTCGGCGACTGCCGCGATGCGTTGAAGAAGCGCGATGGCGTCCGGGAATGTCGCGGAGTCGACCGTGCGAGTGATCGACCCTGGCGACAGTTGCCAGGCGGGCAGTTCGTCGAGAGCGTTTTGGATCGCGGAGTCGGACAACAAAGTGGCCATACTCCATCATGGTGCGATGAGTGATGCACCTGCAAGGGATCGGGAAGTTGTCGCCGGTGCGATCTTCCGCGAGGGAAGGCTGCTCCTCGCGCAGCGGACGAGTCCGCCGGCTTTGGCCGGTCGTTGGGAGCTGCCGGGCGGGAAGGTCGAAGAATTCGAATCGCCACAGAACGCGTTGGCGCGGGAGCTGCTCGAGGAACTGGCGGTCGAGGTGAGATGCGGCGCCAGAATCGGCGTCGACGTGCCACTGTCGCCTGGGTTGGTCCTGCGGGCCTACCGGGCGGAGTTGGTGTCGGGAGAACCGGTCGCGCTCGACCATGCTCAATTGACATGGGTCGACGCCGAAGAACTGTTGTCGATGGATCTGGTGGACAACGATCGAGCCTGGATCCCCGAGTTACTCGCGGAATTGAGCGCGCTTACGCCGCACGAGCCTTCTTGAGACCCGCTTTCAGTTCCTTCTTGGATGCGCCCTCGTTCTCGAGCTTCTTCATCCGCATGATGACGACGGGACACTTGATGCACCGCGTCTTCTTGCGGCAGCACTTCTTCTTCGGTTTGAGCTGCGAGACCTTGCTTGCCTTGACTTTTCCCATGTGACGCTGCGGCTTTCCTGTTTCACTACGGCGGAGAGCCCGCTCTTGGAACGAGGTTAGCGTACCCTTAAATGACCTGTTTCTCCAGGTCGTAATCCTACGCGCATCGGCGTGGTGCAGATCACTATTCGCTGGTGGGGGCGGTGATAGAGGCCGCACAATGCAGGAGTATCAGCCCGGAGCGAGTAGTATTTACTAGGCCGCGGTGCCTTCTCAGGCGATTCGTGCCCTGATTCGGATCACACACTCGTGCAGCGGCCACCAGAAGAGCCGTGCGACTTGACTTTCGCGTGGCCGAATCAACTCAGCCAGGAGAGCCATCGCGTGACCATCACCAGCTTCCGTAACGTTGCCATCGTCGCACACGTCGACCACGGCAAGACCACCCTCGTCGACGCCATGCTTCGTCAGTCCGGCGCGTTCGAGGAGCGCGCCGAGCTGGTCGATCGCGTTATGGACTCCGGCGACCTCGAACGCGAGAAGGGCATCACCATTCTCGCGAAGAACACCGCAGTACATAAGGTCAACGAAGACGGTTCCATCACCGTCATCAACGTCATCGACACCCCCGGCCACGCCGACTTCGGTGGCGAGGTCGAGCGCGGCCTGTCCATGGTCGACGGCGTCGTCCTGCTCGTCGATGCTTCCGAGGGACCCCTGCCGCAGACGCGTTTCGTGCTGCGCAAGGCACTCGCCGCTTCGCTGCCCGTCATCCTGGTCGTCAACAAGACGGACCGCCCCGACGCCCGCATCGAAGAGGTTGTCACCGAGGCTCAGGACCTGCTCCTCGACCTCGCATCGGACCTGTCCGACGAGGCCGCCGAAGCCGCTGAGCTCGCACTCGAACTTCCCGTCCTCTACGCGTCCGGTCGCGAAGGCAAGGCATCGACCGTGCAGCCCGAGAACGGCAAGGCTCCCGACGCCGAGGACCTCACCGCACTCTTCCAGGTGCTGATGGAGTACGTCCCCGCGCCGAAGGGCTCGGTCGACGCACCGCTGCAGGCTCACGTCACCAACCTCGACGCATCCGCATTCCTCGGTCGCCTCGCACTCGTTCGCATCCACAACGGCGAGCTGCGCAAGGGCCAGACCGTGTCCTGGTGCCGCGAGGTCGACGGCGAGCCCGTCGTCACGAAGACCAAGATCACCGAACTCCTCACGACCATCGGTGTCGAGCGCGTTCCCGGTGAGGTCGCCGTCGCCGGTGACATCTGCGCCGTCGCAGGATTCCCGGACATCATGATCGGCGACACCCTCGCCGATCTGGAGAACCCGGTCGCACTGCCCCGCATCACCGTCGACCAGCCGGCAATCTCGGTCACGATCGGCACCAACACGTCACCGCTCGTCGGTCGCGTCAAGGGTCACAAGCTGACTGCACGCATGGTCAAGTCCCGCCTGGACCAGGAGCTCGTCGGTAACGTCTCGCTCAAGGTCCTCGACATCGGTCGCCCCGATGCGTGGGAGGTCCAGGGTCGTGGAGAGCTCGCGCTCGCCATCCTCGTCGAGCAGATGCGTCGTGAGGGCTTCGAACTCACCGTCGGTAAGCCGCAGGTTGTCACGCAGCTCGTCGACGGCAAGGTTCACGAGCCTTTCGAAGAGCTGACCATCGACAGCCCCGAGGAGTACCTCGGCGCCATCACGCAGCTCCTGGCCAACCGCAAGGGCAAGATGGTCCAGATGTCGAACCACGGCGCAGGCTGGGTTCGCATGGAGTTCATCGTTCCTTCGCGTGGCCTCATCGGCTTCCGCACGGACTTCCTCACGGAAACCCGCGGAACCGGTATCGCCAACGCCGTGTTCGACGGATACGGTCCGTGGGCCGGCGAGATCCGTGCGCGCCACACCGGCTCGCTCGTCTCGGACCGCTCCGGCACGGTGACGCCGTTCGCCATGATCCAGTTGGCCGACCGTGGAACCTTCTTCGTCGAGCCCGGCGCAGACACCTACGAGGGACACGTCGTCGGTATCAACCCGCGTCAGGAAGACCTCGACATCAACGTCACCCGCGAGAAGAAGCTGACCAACATGCGTCAGTCGTCCGCAGACGTGATGGAGACCCTCGCAAAGCCGATCAAGCTCGAACTCGAAGCAGCGATGGAGTTCTGCTCCAGCGACGAGTGCGTCGAGGTCACCCCGGAGGACGTCCGCGTCCGCAAGGTGCACCTCAACGCAACCGAGCGCGCTCGCGAGCGTTCACGTAGCAAGGCACGCGACAAGGCTGCTCTGTAGTCTTTCGTCGGTTACAACCTGACAGGCGGATGTGCCTTTCAGCCGAGTTTTCGGCGGAAAGGTACATTCGCCTTCATGGTTTCCAGGCGAAAGATCTGCCAGGGAATCGAGTGCAAAGGGGCGACGCGGCCCCGTACGGAAGGAATTGTCTGTGGCCTCAGGACGTCGCTACCTGGCGTTGGCAGTGGCAGTGACGGCGTTGTCACTGACTGCATGTACAGCCGATCCGCCGCCTCCGGTCGAGAGCACCGAAACCGTCAAGCCCACACTGACTCCGGTCGTTCCGGCGATGAAGCAGGTCACTGTGGCAATCGACGAGGTGGGAGGCGGATTCAACCCGCACCTGCTCGCGGATCAGTCGCCGGTCAACTCCGCAGTCGGCAACCTCGTACTGCCCAGTGCGTTTCGCCCGATCAATTCGCCCACACAACCTGGCGCGACGGAGTGGGCGATCGACGATTCTTTCCTCGTTTCCGCTGAAGTGACGTCGGAGGCCCCGTTCACGATTCGCTACCAACTGCGCAACGAAGCCCAATGGTCGGACGGCGCTCCCATTGCGGCAGAAGACTTTCGCTACCTGTGGCAGCAGATGATCTCGGTTCCCGGTGTGGTCAATCCCGCGGGCTATCAGATGATCGACGACGTGAACTCGTCCGGCGGCGGCAAAACGGTCAACGTCGTGATGCGTGCGCCGTATCCGGCATGGCGAGAGTTGTTCACCGATATTCTTCCGTCCCACCTGATCAAGGACACTCCCGGCGGTTTCAGCACCGGCCTGAGTGAGGGGATTCCGGTGTCGGGAGCCCACTTTCACGTGCGCTCGGTCGACCGCGGCCGGGACGAAATCGTGCTCGAACGCAACGACCGATTCTGGGGCAAGCCTTCAGACCCGGATCAGATAGTTCTGCGACGCGGAGGAACGGCTGCGCAGTTGGCGGATGCGCTGCGTACCGACGATGCCCAAGTGGCGCAGGTTCATTCGGGTAGTGCCACGGATATTCAGCTGTCTGCAATCCCGGGTGTCAGGACGGCATTCTCCTACGTTCCGCGCACTCTCGACATCAACGTGAACGGGCGAAGCAAGAACTTCGCGGATGTTCGGGTGCGTAAAGGTGTTCTGGGACTGCTCGATCCGGACCTGCTCGCCGTGGTGGCGGCAGGGAGTGAATCGGCGTCGGCCCCGGTGAAAGCTCAGATCCTCGCTCCGTCGGATCCGGGATATGCGCCCACCGCGCCGCCGAAACCGACCAGGGAGCAAGCACTGGGCGAGCTGACTGCAGCCGGCTACCTGACGGCACCGCCCCACCGGAATCGTCACGGGCACTGGAACGGTCGGATCGATCGTCCGTGACGGCGCCCAGTTGACACTGCTGATCGGCGCTCCCGAAAACGACGACATCGCGATCGCCGTGGCAAACACCGCTGCCGACGAATTGCGTGACGTGGGAATCCTGGCGACCGTCGAATCGGTGGCGCCGGAGGAACTCTACGGCGAGGACCTGACGACAGGACGCGTCGACATGATCGTCGGTTGGAGCCGGGCAGGCGCCGACACGGCCACTTCGCTGGCCTCGCGGTTCAGTTGCCCGAGCGCACCTTCCACTCCGGCAACAAGTTCGGCAGTGCCCGCACCGACGCCGTCGCAGACACCGGAGCCCATCCGAACGACAAGCGTCGAGGCTCCGAGCAACCTGTCCGGGCTGTGTGATCCGGCGTTGCAAGGTCGGATCGACGAAGCGCTCAGTGGCATCGGGGATCTGGGGTCGTTGATCGCCGATGCGGAACCCAAGCTGTGGGATCTTGCGGCGGTTTTGCCGATCGTGCAGAGCCGAGCGCTGGTCGCGGTCGGGACCGGAGTCGAGGGCGTGGTCCTCGACGGGCCGGTGCAGGTGGGGATATTCGGAAACGCTACGGACTGGGTGAGGGTGGAAAAGTGACCGCGTCGGCGAAGCGACTTCTGTTGGTGCACGCACATCCGGACGACGAAACGATCACCACCGGTGGCACCATCGCGCGATACGCGTCCGAAGGCGTCGAGGTCACAGTCCTCACCTGCACGTTGGGGGAGGAAGGCGAAGTGATCGGTGATGCGTGGGCCGGGCTCGTGGCTTCCGAGGCCGATCAACTCGGTGGCTACCGGATCGCGGAACTGAGCGCTGCTTTGTCGGCTTTGGGCAGTGCCGCTCCTCGCTTCCTCGCCGATGCCGGTCGGTATCGCGACTCCGGAATGATCGGCACACCTTCGGCCGCCAATCCCCGTGCTTTTGTCAATGCTCGACTCGACGAAGCAGTCGGCGCGGTGGTCGCCGTCATTCGTGAGATTCGGCCGCACGTCGTGATCACGTACGACCCCAACGGCGGCTACGGGCACCCGGACCACATCCAGGCGCACGCGATCACGACAGCGGCCGTCGAAGCTGCAGGAACGACCGCGTATCCCGAGACCGGCGAGCCGTGGTCGACTCCGAAGTTCTACTGGACCGTGACCGAGCGCAGCGGACTCGAACGCGGCATCGCGGCGATTTCCGAGTTCCCGGAGAACTGGCGTCTGCCCGAGCCCGGGGAATTGCCGAGCGTCGAGGACACAGACGTGACGACGGCAATCGACGTTCGAGGCGTCATCGATGCGAAGGCGAGGGCATTGAGCGCCCACGCCACTCAGGTGACGGTAGCCCCGAGCCGAGCCGAGTTCGCATTGTCGAACAACGTGGTCCAACCGATCCTGACGGTCGAGCATTTCGTATTGGCCGCCGGCGCGCTCGGTCCGGTGGGTGAGGACGGCCGCGAGCGCGATCTGTTCGGCGGGCTGCACAGCTGACCTGGGCGTCGGCTCACAGGCATTGCGATCGACGCCGTAGTGGTGTGTGATGCGTGTCACCGGATGGGTGGTCCTTTCGGTAACAGCAAAGCCTGGGGGCTGAAGAAATGTACAACTGGGACCTGCAAAACCAGATCGTCGCCTTCGTCGATTCGTTGCGTCCGATGGCTGGTTATTACCACGACTTGTATTACGGGTCGCTCTACGCATTCGCAGATCAGCAGAGTCATTTGCTGACTCTGCTCGGGTTCCCGCCGGTTCCCTGATCAGCTTCGTGCTTTTCGGGCGCGAGCCGGGGTGCTTGTCGGGAGGGACCCCGCGCTCGCGCGATGACGACCGATAGACCACTATCAAAACCATGACGACCGTCGAGAACAACACGGACGCCTCGACAGGAACGTCGCTGGCGTGGCTCGACCCTGTCATCCTCGGCGTCCTGATTTTCGACGGATTCTTGTGCGCGGTGTTGTCCGTCCTGTTCTTGCCGACTCATCTCGGTACGACGGCATTTCCCATCAGCATTCTCGTAGCCGCGACCGCGAACCTCGTATTGGTGATCGCCGCCCGCACGGTTACGACGCCGGGTAGGGCCGCATTGCCGCTCGCCGGTTGGATCGTCGGGTTCTTGGTGTGCATGGTGGGCGGCCCCGGCGGCGACGTACTCGTGCTTTCGTCCCCTCTGACCTTCCTGCTGCTGGTCGGTGCGATCGCTCCGGCCGCCGTTTTCCTCTTCAAAGTGGCGATCAACAGACTCGCCACCCTCAGCTCGCAATAGTTCTCGGCGCGCGCGTAGGAAACTGACCCGTGCATAAGGGACACTCAGCCTGTGGCTGAACATGATTTGGCGGGTGCGACTATCGCCTTGACCGCAGAACGGCGTGTCGAAGAATTTGCGACGCTCCTCGAACGTCGAGGCGCGGAGATCGTGCGGACACCGGTGATCCATGTGCTGCCGTTGGTGGACGATCGAGACCTGAGGACTCAGACGTCCGCTTTGATTGCCGATCCTCCGGAATTGGTCGTGATCAGTACCGGGATCGGCTTCAGGGGTTGGCTCGACGCCGTCGCCTCGTGGGGTTTGACCGACGAGTTCCTCGGGGCTCTCGCCCACACGCGCATCATCGCCCGCGGCCCGAAGGCGACGGGCGCCATCCGAGGCGCCGGACTGCGCGAGGAATGGTCGCCTTCGGGTGAGTCGTCCGAGGAAGTTCTGGCACATCTCGGAAGCGAGGGAGTGGCAGGCTTGCGCATCGCAGTCCAGTTGCACGGCACCATCACCGAATGGGAGCCGTTGACGGACCTGAGCGCCTCCCTCGCCGACATCGGCGCGGTTGTCACTCCGGTATCGGTCTATCGGTGGATCCGGCCGCCGGATCAGTCGCCGGTCCGCGCGTTGGTCGCTGCAGTTCGTTCCGGTGCGATCGACGCGCTGACCTTCACCAGTGCCCCCGCGGTCTCCTCGATGCTCAGCACGGCAAAAGAAATGGGCGAGTTGGAGCGGTTCGTCGCAGCGATGCGCGGACCGGTACCGACCTACTGCGTCGGACCGGTCACGGCCGCTCCGCTGGAACTCCTCGGTGTTCCGACCATCCAGCCCGAGCGATCGCGTCTCGGTTCGCTGGCGAGGCTCATCATCGACGACCTGCCCACACGTCGCCACCGCCCGGAGTGACGGCTTCGATCAATTCCCACGCGTTCTCGGCGGGGAGATCGATCACCTCGTAGCTTCCGGTGCCGGCGGGCGTCGCGGCGACGACGGTTGCCACTCCCGCGCGTCGTTGGAAGAACGTCTCGCGCACCGTCCATCCGATGACACCTTCGGATTCGAGACTGTGACGCTGGCGATCGAGCGAGCCGTTTCGGGTGATCAACCATCCGGGTAGTACTGCGTGGCCGAGGCCCTTGTATCGGTCGTAGGCGAGGGCGGTGCCACCGATGGCGAGTACGGCGACCCCGAACCACGCGTAGATCGGTACATCGAGTCCAGAAGCCGCGCACGCCACACAGACCAGGAACGCCACCGCGGCGAGGAACAGTGCTCGGGTGTACCGGCGACGCCGCGCGGCCGGGCCGTGCGGGATCAGCGGGGCGGACGCCTGGCGTGAGTCACCGATCACGGTGGCCATCACTCGCTCGGCTTCCCTGCGCGGTCCCTGCGGGAGCAGTAGCGAAGATTCCTTCTTCTCGGCGCTGACCCCGGTCATGATGGCGTCGAGCCGCGCGCCGCGGGCCAATCGCAGCAGGAGCGGTTCCTTGAGCGTCGTGCCGCGGAGGCGGGCGCGGTCGAGTGTGGTTTGCCGAGTCTTCAACAGGCCGTGACTGACATGCAGGATGCGGCCGTTGTCGGTGAGTTTCATGTTGCCGAACGCGATCAGGTACTGGACGCAGGCGAGTGCACTCGACAGCACCAGCAGCACGACGAGTGCGATGACGACCATCAGTGCGATGCCGAGGCTCTCGAGTGAGTCGAAGCTGTCGCTCACTGCCGAGGATTTCGCGACGGCAGTGCCGATGCCGTATTGGAACGAGATGCCGATGATGGCTGCGATGATGGCGATTCCGGTGAACGAAAAGGGGGCGTAGCGAACCCAACTCGGTTCCCAGTGACCGATTTCGGTGTCGACCGGTTCGGTGATGCTTTCGACCGGCGTGCCCGGGGTTTCCAGTCGCCGTGCTTGCTGGGCGCCGGCCAACAGTGCGGCGCGTAGGTCCGGAACCAGGGCGGTCGACAGGGCGTTGAGCTCGAACTTGTTCGAATCGTGGCCGCTCCCGGCGCGCTGGCCGGTACCGATGCGCACGATCGACAGTCCGAGCAACCGGTGCATGACCCCGGCCTCGACGTCGACGGATCGGATGCGGCTACGCGGGACGGAGAGCAGCTTTTTCTGGAAGACCCCGGTGCGCAGTTGAACGTGGACGGGTCCGATTCGGTACGTGGTGGTGAAATACCGCAACAAACCGAAGATGACGAGCAGAGTGACGACGCCGAGTCCCCACCAGTGGTTTCCGGATTGGCTGCCGAGAACTACGGAGACGAGTAGGACCGGGAGCAGTTTGACGACTTCGTTGACGGGGTGGACCAGAAGCATGCGTCGGTCGAGGCGGAGCCAGGGCTGTTCCTCTTCCGCGGCCTCGGCAGCTGCCGTTTCCGCCTCTACCGGGATCTCGATCGCGGTCGGGTCGCCCAACTGTTTCTCGTTCACGTCGCGTCTCCCACGTTGGTACCCGCGATCTCCGTCAGTTGAGCCACCGTGCGGTCGGCGACTTCCTGGTCGAGTGCGGAGATCTTCACGGCCCCGGCCGACGACGCTGTCGTGACCGTGACGGTTGCCAGACCCAACATGCGGTCGATCGGTCCGCGCTCGGTGTCCACGGTCTGCACGCGCGAGATCGGTGCGATGCGTCGCTCCTGGGTGAACCAGCCGGTGCGGGTGTATACCGCGGTGTCACTGATCTCCCATCGGTGGACCCGATACCGCCACGCCGGGACCATCAGAATGTAGGTGGCAGCGAAGAGTACGGTGACTGCGAATACGGTGCCGACCACCCAGGACGGGATTCCGGGCACCAAGACGGCACAGACGATTTCGGCGACGATGACGGGTACCCAGAACAGTGAGGCAGTGATTGCCCACAGCCTCGGGGCTTTGGTGCTGGGTCGCCATAACGGGTCGGCCATGGTCAGCGGTTGCGGCGCAGTCATGGGCACTACTTTGGTCGAGTGAGGGGCGATCTGTCGACATCGGCCCTATCGTGGAGTGTGGCGACCGCGAAGGGAGCACGTGATGACCGAACAAGATGCGACATTCGACCCGGAGGCTCCGGAATCAGATGCGCTCGAACAATCGACACCCGTAGATCCGAACGCCCCTGAAGAACCCGATCTGACCGACATTCCGCTCGACGCGCCAGTGGCTGACGTCGTGGATCAACGAGTCGAGGTTGCGGTCGACGACGACTACCGGCCGTCGTGATCGAGGCGGTGTCGGGGCGGTGAGGCCTCCTACTTCTGGCACCGGGTGGCACTAGTCGTCCCACATGGCGCATGATCGCTAGGTGAACCGAACTGGTGATGACTCCGGCAAACCCACCATGCTTCCGATGCCAGGTATTTCCGCGTCCGCCTCGTCCAGTCCGTCGCCCGGCCCGTCAGCGTCGGCGATGCGGCGAGTTCTCCGTCGTGCACGCGACGGAGCGACCCTGAACGTCGACGAGGCGGCAACGCTGCTGCAGGCACGGGGAACCGATCTGACCGATCTGTGTTCTTCGGCGGCCAAGGTTCGCGATGCCGGTCTGCTGGCAGCGGGTCGGCCGAACACCGTGACGTATTCGCGGAAAGTTTTCATTCCGCTGACCCGTCTGTGCCAGGACAAGTGCCACTACTGCACATTCGTCACGGTGCCAGGGAAGCTGCGTGCCGCTGGGCACGGCATGTTCCTGGAACCGGACGAGGTTTTGGACATTGCCAGGGCAGGCGCCGAATTGGGCTGCAAGGAAGCGTTGTTCACGCTGGGGGATCGCCCCGAGGCTCGCTGGCCGGAAGCCAAGCAATGGCTGGACGAACGCGGCTACGACTCCACCCTCGACTACGTGCGAGCGATGTCGATCCGGGTACTCGAGGAGACAGGCCTGCTCCCACACCTCAATCCCGGTGTGATGAGCTGGCAGGAACTCTCGCGGCTCAAGCCCGTTGCGCCGTCGATGGGCATGATGCTCGAGACGACCGCTACCCGGCTGTTCACCGACAAGGGTGAGTGCCACTACGGCAGCCCGGACAAGGACCCGGCGGTTCGGCTACGCACCCTGACCGACGCAGGCCGACTGAACATCCCCTTCACCACGGGAATTCTTGTGGGCATCGGGGAGAACTTCCTCGAACGTGCCGAGTCGATCATGGCGATACGCAAGTCGCAGAAGGCGTTCGGCCACATCCAGGAAGTGATCATTCAGAACTTCCTGGCCAAGCCCGATACCGCGATGCGCAATACGCCTGATGCTGGACTCGACGAGTTTCTCGCGGCCATCGCCGTCGCACGCCTGCTGCTCGGGCCGACGATGCGGATCCAGAGTCCGCCGAATCTCGTCTCGAACAGCGAGTGCCTCGCGCTGCTCGGCGCAGGCGTGGACGACTGGGGCGGGGTATCACCGTTGACCCCCGATCACGTCAACCCCGAGCGTCCCTGGCCGAATCTCGAGACCTTGGCCGAGATCAGCGCCGAGGGCGGCTTCACGCTGACCGAACGCACTGCGGCTCAGCCGGCATATGTCCTGGCCGGGGCTCCGTGGATCGATCCGCGTATTGCGGGTCACGTGCAGGCGCTGGCGGATCCCAAGACCGGTCTCGCCTTGCCCGACACCAAGCCGGTGGGTCGGCCGTGGCAGGAACCGGACGAGTCGTGGGAATCGAGCGGACGCGTCGATCTCAATACCGAGATCGACACGGACGGGCGCAACACCGAGACCCGCAGTGACCTGGGCAGTGCGTTCGGCGACTGGGAGACCGTGCGCGAACAGGTTCTCGAGCTCAGTGCTCCGATTCGCGTCGACACCGATCTGCTGGCTGCGCTCCGCAGTGCCGAACGCGACCCGGCCGGATGTTCCGACGACGAGTACCTGGCCCTCGCCACGGCGGAGGGCCCGGGCCTGGAAGCCGTTGTGGCACTGGCGGATGCGCTGCGCAAGGATGCCGTCGGCGAGGACGTCACCTACGTGGTGAACCGGAACATCAACTTCACCAACATCTGCTACACGGGCTGCCGATTCTGTGCGTTCGCGCAGCGCAAGGGTGACGCCGACGCGTTCACGCTGTCGGCAGAGCAGGTCGCCGACCGTGCGTGGGAAGCGCACGTCGCCGGCGCAACCGAGGTGTGCATGCAGGGCGGTATCGATCCGGAACTTCCCGTCACCGGTTACGCCGACCTGGTCCGGGCCGTCAAGAAGCGCGTGCCGTCGATGCACGTCCACGCGTTCTCTCCGATGGAGATCGTGAACGGTGCATCGCGCAGTGGTGAGAGCATCAGGGATTGGCTGACGGCCCTTCGTGAGGCGGGCCTGGACACCATTCCCGGTACGGCAGCGGAGATCCTCGACGACGAGGTGCGCTGGATCCTCACCAAGGGCAAACTGCCGACGGCGGAATGGATCGAAGTGGTCACCACGGCCCACGAGGTGGGGCTGCGGTCGAGTTCGACGATGATGTACGGGCATGTCGATCAGCCGCACCATTGGGTCGGGCACCTGAACGTTCTTCGCGGAATCCAGGACCGTACAGGCGGATTCACGGAGTTCGTGCTGCTGCCGTTCGTTCACCAGAGCGCGCCCCTGTACCTGGCGGGCGCTTCACGGCCAGGGCCGACCAATCGGGACAACCGCGCTGCGCACGCGTTGGCACGCATCATGCTGCACGGCCGCATACCCAATATCCAGACCAGCTGGGTCAAACTTGGCATCACCGGAACGCAGATGATGCTCAACGGCGGCGCCAACGACCTCGGCGGAACGCTGATGGAAGAGACGATCTCGCGGATGGCCGGCTCCGAACACGGTTCCGAGAAGACCGTCGCAGAACTGCGCGCCATCGCCGAGGGAATCGGACGTCCGGCACGCGAACGAACCACCACACATGCACGACGCGAAGGAGCGATTGCCTGATGGCTGACGTACTGGGGGACCGCAAGGTCGTCGAGGTTCTCGATCGAGCGGTGTGGGGGATCAACCCGGTTCTCGACCTCGCCTACAGCGATCCGCTCGGTATCAAGCGTCGGACGTTCGAGCCGACCGATCCCGAGCGAAACGCTGCTGCGATGGTGTTGGACGCGGCCGCTTGGGTCCTCGACGTCGTCAAGTTCCCCGGGACGGCGGCGTGGTCGGTGATGACCGACGAGCAGCGCTCGAAGTGGTGGACGACCCGGTTGGGTGCACTCAACACCGTTGCCGTCGCGTTTCCCGGCATCTTCGGTGTCCTCCTCAATCGGTTGCCGATCCAGGACCTGCTGGCCTTCGCGAATCAGGCCGTTGTGCTCGTTGCGGTTGCCCGTGAACACGGAGTGACCGAACGGGATCAGCAGGTGGACCTCCTGGCGTCGGTGCTGTGCCGGCGTGAGACGAAGTCTCGAGAGCTTCTCACCGGAGAGGACTTCGCCGAGAAATCAGCCGGCGGCGCCGACGAGACCTGGCGCCCGTTCGCGCTCATCGGAACGTTGTGGCGCACGTCCAAGACTTTTCGTGCCATCACGGACGAGTTGCACAAGCGGCCGTCTCGGACAAAACCGTACGAGATCATCGGCAAGATTCCGGTGGTCGGCGTCGTGGCGGATTACCTCGGTGAGCGGGGCGCACTGGTACGCGCGGCCGCTCTGGGGGAGAAGTGGATCGCGATTCGGTCGAGGAACATCACCGCAGTAGGCTGAAATGTGTTACCCCCGCCTGCTCAGAGTCGGTCGGCAGGGGGATAATAGGCTGTTCCCGCGGTACGTGAGAGTCGTATCGGATTTTCGGCCCCTTGCAACTGCGTGTTGCGGCGGCGATGCACGACAGGAAGGCAGGGAGATCGGCAGTGACCTACACGATTGCTGAACCGTGTGTAGATGTGATGGACAAGGCGTGCATCGAAGAATGCCCTGTCGACTGCATCTACGAGGGTGGACGCATGCTTTACATCCACCCCGACGAGTGTGTCGACTGCGGCGCGTGTGAGCCTGTCTGTCCCGTCGAAGCCATCTTCTACGAAGACGACGTCCCGGACCAGTGGAACGCGTACATCAGCACCAACGTCGATTTCTTCGACGATCTCGGCTCACCGGGTGGAGCGGCCAAGCTCGGCAAGGTCGACTACGACACGCCGTTCATCAAGGCGCTGCCTCCCATGGGTGAGGAATAGCGATCTTGTCTCGTACTCCGGTGGCCGCTGGGCTTCCTGATTTTCCGTGGGATTCGCTCGCCGACGTCACGGCGAAGGCGCACTCTCATCCCGACGGCATCGTGAACCTGTCCGTGGGGACGCCGGTGGATCCGGTGGACCCGGTGATTCAGGAGGCTCTGGCCTCTGTTGCCGAGGTGCCCGGATACCCGACGACTCATGGCACGCTCGCGCTTCGCGAGGCCGTGGCGGAGTCACTGGATCGCCGCTACAACATTCCCGACGTCGATCCGGCAGCGGTGCTGCCGGCCATCGGTACCAAGGAAATGATCGCGTGGCTGCCGACATTGCTCGGTTTCGGAGCCGACGATCTAGTGGTCATTCCGGAGTTGGCGTACCCGACGTACGAGGTCGCAGCGAAACTGGCAGGTGCTCGTGTCCTGCGCGCCGACGGCTTGAACAAGCTCGGTCCCGAGTCGGCGGCGATGATCTTCGTGAACTCGCCCTCGAATCCCACCGGCAAGGTGCTCGGCCTCGAGCACTTGCAGAAGGTCGTGGCCTGGGCGCGCGAGCGCGGCGCCATCGTCGTCTCCGACGAGTGCTACCTCGGATTGACGTGGGAAGCCGATGCGCTCTCCATTCTCGATCCTCGTGTCAACGACGGTGATCTGACCGGTTTGCTTGCGGTCCACTCACTTTCGAAGACGTCCAATCTCGCGAGCTATCGCGCCGGGTTCGTCACCGGTGATCCGGCTCTGGTGTCGGAACTGCTCGAGGTGCGCAAGCATGCGGGCATGATCCTGCCGCTACCGATCCAGGCGGCGATGACCGCAGCCTTGGGCGACGACCAACACGAGAACATCCAGCGCGAGCGGTACCGCGAGCGTCGTAGTGTGTTGATCGAAGCTGTTCGAGGCGCCGGATTCACCGTCGACAATTCCGAGGCAGGTCTGTACCTCTGGGCGACGCGCGGCGAGGAATGTCGAGCGACGGTCAGTTGGTTCGCCGATCGTGGGATCCTCGTTGCCCCCGGTGAGTTCTACGGACCGAGCGGGAGCAAGCACGTGCGGATCGCGCTCACTGCAACAGACGAGCGAATCGCCGCGGCAGCAAAGCGCCTCTCCGCCTGAATCGTGTGCTTTCCCAGGTGTCAGGTTCCCTGATGTCGGTATCGGTCCGATGTAAGGTCGCGCTGTGACCACCTCAGGGACCGGCGGCTTGGACGCGGTACTGATTGTCGCCGTCGTTGTTGCCTCGATCGCGCTGATGCTCGCGTGGCTGAAGGATCGTCGAATACTCGGAGACCTACCTCTTTCGGCCGTTGTGCTTTGGCTCGTGGTGGCAGGGCCGTCAATTTTGCAGGCGCTGATGCCGGGACTGTTGGACATGTTTCGCCGTGATCCCACGTTGATCCGCGACGGTCAGTGGTGGCGGATCCTGACGTCGGTGTTCGTCCAGGACGGCGGCCTTGCCGGGACGGTTGCCAACCTTCTCACGTTGGCAGTGGTGGCGCCGCCTGCTTTTCGGCTCTGGGGCGCCGCACGCGGTTGGGCACTCTTCCTGCTCGGTCAACTGTTGTTCGGTTTGCTCACCACCGCAGTCTTCCCGTCGACCGGCGCAGGCAACTCCGGTGCCACGCTTGCTCTGGCAGCGGCGGCCGCGGGCATCGGCGTTCTGGTGCGCCCGCGAATGCCTGAGATTGTTCTGACGGTCGTGATTGTCGTCGGCGGCGCAACATTGGTGACGGTCGACGACGCACACGGATTCGCGGTGCTTTCCGGGGCGCTCTTGGGGGCTGCGCTGGTGACGCTGTTCCCTCCGCACTCGATGGACGCGCGTCGGGCAGGAGAAAGTTTGCGACCATCCGCGCTGTGAGATGCTGTCGTGGTGCTGCTGAGATCCTTGAACCCCCTTGCTGTTGCCCGCGGTGACGACCTCGACGACGCCGTGACGATCGGTGACACGGTTCTCTCGCGGAGTGCCATTCTCGGTGCCGCGACCTCGGTCGCGGAGCGAGTGGCGCAGGCCGATCGGGTTGCCGTATTGGCAACTCCCACAGCAAAAACGATTCTCGCCGTCGTCGGGGCGTTGATTGCCGGCGTCACCGTTGTGCCGGTCCCGCCGGACTCGGGGAAGGCTGAGCGAGAGCACATTCTGCGTGACTCCGGTGCCCAGGCGTGGCTCGGCGAAACGGACGACCACTGCGAAGGTCTGCCCGTGGTTCCCGTCCGATTGCACGCTCGCTCGTGGCACAGCTATCCCGAACCGGCACCGCAGTCCACAGCATTCGTCCTGTACACGTCCGGAACTACCGGCCCACCGAAGGGCGTTCTGCTCAGTCGCTCGGCTATCGCAGCCGGGCTCGACGCGCTCGCCGAGGCCTGGGACTGGACGTGGCGAGACACCCTCGTACACGGGCTTCCGCTCTTCCACGTGCACGGACTGATTCTCGGAATCCTCGGCCCCCTCCGGATCGGCAGCCGGGTGATCCACACCGTCAAGCCGACGCCGGAAAACTACGCAAGGGCCAAAGGCTCCCTCTACTTCGGTGTCCCCACCGTCTGGTCGCGTATCGCCGAAGACGAAGAAGCTGCCCGCGCGTTGTCCGGTGCCCGACTTCTGGTCTCCGGTAGTGCGCCGCTTCCCGTGCCTGTCTTCGAAAAGCTGCGGGAGCGAACAGGATTGACGCCCATCGAGCGTTACGGCATGAGTGAGACGATGCTGACCCTGAGCACGCGTTTCGACGGCGAGCGACGCCCGGGGTGGGTCGGCGTGCCGCTGCGCGGAGTCGAGACTCGTCTTCGTGACGAGAAGGGCAACGATGTGCCGCACGACGGCGAGAGTATCGGCGGCCTACAGGTACGTGGGCCGATGCTTTTCGACGGCTACTTGAACCGTCCGGACGCAACCGCCGAGTCCTGGACGGAGGACGGCTACTTCAAGACCGGTGACGTCGCCGTCATCGACGAGGGTGGGTTCCACCGAATCGTCGGCCGCGAATCCATCGACTTGATCAAATCCGGTGGATTCAGAGTCGGCGCCGGCGAGATCGAGACCGCCATCCTCGGGCACCCTTCGGTGTCCGAAGTTGCGGTGATCGGTGTCCCCGACGCCGATCTGGGGCAACGGATCATCGCCGTCGTAGTCCGTAGGCCCGGGACTCCCGAGGTCACCGAAGCCGAATTGGTCGAGTTGGTCGGGGCGGAGTTGTCGGCGCATAAGCGTCCCCGTGAGGTTCGCTTTGCCGAGACTCTGCCACGTAACGCGATGGGCAAGGTTCAGAAGCGTGAGCTGCTCTAGGCAGGTCAGTTTGCTGAAAAGTCGCTGCGACGCTTGAAGGTTCGTGAATTCGGCCGGCCTGTCCCGAAATGTGGGCTCGCCGGTTCTCCGACGATTCAGCGCTAGTTGGAATTTCTGTGTTCTTGGCTACACTACCGCCCGGTAGGGACAGTTCCAGTCGCGCGCATACCGTCGGTATGCCTGAGTGCGAGTGGCCTCGGAAGGGCAGATTTCATGGCGGGCGGACGGCATTCGAGTCCTGACAGCGGGCGGTCGATCGGGTTCTACGCAGTGGGTGGGTTGGTTGCCGTCGCGGTAGTCGCCACCGGGGTGGTGGTCTTCAAGGCAACACAGTCCGATTCCTGCGAGAGCGTCGACGAGTACTCGCTGGCAGCGGATCCTGCGATCGCGCCGGCAGTCACAGAGATCCTCGCAGAATCGTCGCCGGAGCAGACAGGCTGTTCGCGGATCACGGTTACCTCTGCGCTGCCCGGGGACGTTGCGGGAACCCTGGGTAAGGGCGTGGACGCTCCGGACATGTGGATACCGGATTCGACAGCGTGGGTGGGCAAAGCTGCATTGACGGCCAAAGGGCCGGTCGCTGCCGCCGGCGGTTCGATCGCCACCTCGCCTGTCGTACTTGCCTCCGGCGGTGGCGAACAGTTTGCCAGTTGGCTCACGGCGCTACAGGTTCCCGATCTGGCGTTGG
This sequence comes from Rhodococcus sp. OAS809, assembly GCF_040546695.1. NCBI lineage: Bacteria > Bacillati > Actinomycetota > Actinomycetes > Mycobacteriales > Nocardiaceae > Rhodococcus > Rhodococcus sp. OAS809. Next base: position 6,030,329 of record NZ_JBEPOI010000002.1, read on the forward strand.
GCAATCCGTTGTTCACAGGGGTTGCGTCGGCGCCCATTCTCGGAGCTCTCGCGGAGACCGGGGCCACCTCCGAATCCGTTCGAGCGGCACTCGTACCCCACGCGCAAGCGGAGAGTGTTCGTACCGAAGATCAGCCGGTAGGACAGAAGATGCTCACCGAATTGGTCAGCTCCGGAAAGGTCGGTGTTTCGACCGAGCAACAGGTCGTCGAGTTCACGAAGGCCGAGTCGAAGATTTCCGCGACAGTACCGGCGACGGGAACCATGATCATGGATTACCCCCTGGTGGTCAGTGCTTCGGCACCGGACCGGCACTACGCCGCAGCCAAGAAGAGTGACGCCATCGCCGAGCTGTTGCACAGTGAATCTGCTCAGGAAGTGCTGACGCGCAGCGGGTTCCGTACTTCCGGCGGTGGAGCCGTCGAAGGTGGAGTCGGTGACGTCACGGCACTGACCGTGTCCGAACAGTCGGTGGCCGATCAGACACTGGGCGCTTGGGCTCTGATGGCCAAGCCGATCCGGACACTCGTTGCGATCGACGTGTCTGCGTCGATGGACTACCCGGCGGCAGGCGGCAAGACGCGCATGCAGTTGACCACTGCTGCTGCTCTGGCCGGCAATCAGGTCTTCCCAGACAGCGTCGCTGCCGGTCTCTGGGCGTTTTCCCAAGGTATGAACGGAACCCAGGACTTCCAGGAATTGGTGCCGATCAGGCGCTACGACACGATCGTCGACGGTGTGACTCAACGAAAGTTGATGGCAGATCAGGCGAACCGGCTCACCGAACTCAAACGTGGCGCCACAGGTTTGTACGACACGACTCTGGCCGCATTCCGTAAGGTTCAGGAATCGTACGATCCGCGAGCGGTCAACAGCGTCATCATCTTGACCGACGGCGCAAACGAAGATCCTGACAGCATCAGCCGTGAACAGTTACTCGATGTTCTTGCACGCGAGCAGGATCCGGCGCGTCCGGTCATCATCGTCACCATCGGCATCACCGATGACGCAGATGCGGCGGCGCTCGCCGATATCTCCCGCGTGACGGGCGGTTCGACGTACATCGCTCGTGACCCCTCGGAGATTTCCGAGGTGTTCGTGAACGCATTGGCTCACCGAGGAACTTAGGCCGCATCCGGACTGGTCCAGGGTGCCGGAAGTGGCGGAGCCTCAGACGAATACCGGTGCCCGGTAGGTGTCGTTGTGGTGAAGGTGTGCCGGTTACCTGGTACAGGTTCGGCAGTCCAGTCCGAGCCCTGTTTCGCGTAATTGCATGCCGCACACAACCCGGCACCGTTGGCTGCGCTGGTGAGGCCACCCCTCGAGTGATCGCGAATGTGGTCGCGGTGGCGAACCGGCGCGTCGCACCACGGAGTACGGCAGCTTCGATCACGGAGTTCGATCAATCGCGCCAACCCCTTCGGGAAGGTTCTCGCCGTGGATTCCATTGCGGTCAGCGCGCCCGTATCGGGGCGTGCGTAGAGCTTTCGGAGCGTTGCCACCGTTTCGGAGTCTTCGCTGGCCTTGGTGATCCATTCGCGTGCAATAGCGGCTGGTACAGGTCCGTACCCGTGGACGTACGCCGGGTCGGAATTTTCGCCCAACAATGACTGGTCGGAGACAACCAGATTCACGGTGACGGGTGTCGGTGTGGCGCGGCCGATTCCGGTAACTCGCTCGACCAGGAGATCAGCCATGATTTGCGCTCGGGTGCGCTTGTCCCCGCCGGCAAGTACGGAATCTGCGTCGCGCCTGAGCGTGGCGTGCACGGCGATACCTTCGGCCACGGGAAGAAACACATTGAGCCAGCACATCGTGTCGGGCGCAGGCCGTGACGTCACTCGTCTGTCTCCCACGGCTTTGCGTGCTCGTCTGGCAATACTATCGGAGTCTATTTCGGCAGTGCGTGCGCGGATTCTTTGTGTCAGTTGATGGTTGCCGCATCCGTCCAAGATTGCAGCGTCACAGCAGAACTCGCGATCCAATGTAGCGCGATCCTGGGCGGTGAGACATGAAGTCTCGCGCATGAGGATCGTCGCTTGATGCTCACTGATGGAGCCGTCGACGAGTAGTCGAAGTGTGTGAGGCATCTCGTCGTTCAGTGCGCGGGCCAGGTTCAGATGCTGAGTTCCGAACCAAGCCGACTCTCGCCGTGCGAGGGCAATCTGCGCGTTGATTCCACGGCCTTGGTATGCGCGCGGCACTCCCCGTTCGCTGCGGTCGTTGCGGGTGAACGCGTCGAGATCGGCAGCCAGCAATGCCTGGGCACCAGCGCAACTGGCCTTCAACTCTTCCAAAGCGCGCAGAAGATCCACGCGTGCTGCGTTGTCGATGGATCGATCCATGCTGACGAGTGATGCTCGGAATTGTCCGATGGTCTCTTCGGATATCGCCTGTTTGGATATGGCCTGTTCAGATACTTGCGTCGTCACTTTTACCCCCCGGTAGTGTCGAACATACATTCGATACTAGCCTCGACAGCGAACGGACGCAACGCCTTTCTCCGTTGGCGTCTGAAAGTTCCGACAGTTCGGTTTTCATGGTTGACTGGTCCTCATGATCGAGCTGAGGGGATTGACCAAGGTTTACGGACCGACGAAAGCGGTGGACGATTTGTCGTTCACGGTCAAGCCGGGCATCGTGACGGGCTTCCTGGGCCCGAACGGTGCAGGTAAGTCGACGACGATGCGGATGATCCTGGGTCTGGATCAGCCGACGTCGGGTGCGGCGTTGATCGAGGGCAAGCCGTACCGCGAGCTCAAGACGCCGTTGCGGACTGTCGGCGCGTTGCTGGATGCGAAGTGGGTGCACCCCAATCGCAGTGCGCGTGCACATCTGCAGTGGATGGCTGCTTCGAACGGGATCCCGAAGTCCCGCGTCGACGAGGTGCTCGGGTTGGTCGGATTGTCCGAGGTGGCGGGCAAGAAGGCCGGCGGGTTCTCGCTCGGTATGTCGCAGCGTCTGGGGTTGGCGGGTGCGTTGTTGGGGGATCCGAAGGTGTTGTTGTTCGACGAGCCGGTCAACGGTCTCGATCCGGAGGGCATCGTCTGGATTCGTAAGTTCATGCAGCGGTTGGCGGCCGAGGGCCGCACGGTGCTGGTGTCGAGTCACCTGCTGTCGGAGATGGCGCTCACGGCGGAGCAGTTGGTGGTGATCGGTCGGGGTCGGTTGATTTCGGATTCGACGGTCGCGGAGTTCGTGGATCGTTCGTCGGAGTCGACGGTGCGGGTGCGTAGTCCTCAGCTCGATGCGTTGCGCAGTGTGTTGCTCTCGCAGGGGTTGACGGTGCGTGAGGACGGTTCCGGTGTTGCCCCGGCTTTGGTGGTGGTGGATTCGACCACTGATGTGATCGGTGGTTTGGCTGGTTCGCAGGGGATCGTGTTGTACGAGTTGGCTTCTCAGCAGGGGTCGCTCGAGGATGCGTTCATGAAGTTGACCGGGGACGATGTCCAGTACCACGCATCCGGTGTCGATCCGGGTGTCGGTGCACACCACGCAAATACACAGCAGGCAAACACGCAGCAGGCTATGGGAGGTGCACTGTAATGGCTGTTCTCAGTGCTGAACGTATCAAGATCACCACGACCAAGTCGCCGCTGTGGTGCACGATCATCATCATCGTGCTCGGGTTGGGACTCGCTACCGTTTTCGGACTGAGCGCCAAGTCGTCGCTCAGCAACCCCAACGGTGCAATGATGCCGACAGTGTCGGGGGCACTCAGTGGAGTGACCGGCTTCGGTGTGTTGGTTCTGATGATCATGGCGGCCCTCGCGATCACCAGCGAATATCGTTTCGGGACAATCCGAACCACATTCCAGGCAGTTCCGAACCGCGCCTCGGTGCTCATCGCCAAAGCGGGCCTCATCGGTGGGTTCGGAGCGGTGCTGACTCTCGTGTTGTCGTTCGGCGCCTTCGCCCTCACGAAGGCCACGGCAGGTGACGCCGGAAGATTCTTGACTCTGTCCGGCGACGAGAACTGGCGGGTCGTCTACGGAACACCGATCTACGCGTTCTTCTGCGTAGTTCTAGCCGTAGGAGTGGGCGCGTTGCTCCGGCAGTCTGCAGGTGCGATCGCGCTTCTGCTGTTGTGGCCCTTGCTGATCGAGAATCTTTTCAACCTGTTCGGAAGTATCGGCGAGAAGATCATGCCGTTCCTGCCGTTCATGAACGCCAACAATTTTCTCGGTTCCAGCGGTGGCGTCGATTTCCACTGGGGACCATGGGGCAGCCTGATCTACTTCGCCCTCTTCGTGCTCGTCGTATTCGGTCTCAGCATCGTCGTCGTGAACAGGCGGGATGCATAGGCACACGGATCAGACGGGCTGATTCTGCTTACGCCAACGGGCGTTCAGGAAACCCAATGCCGCGATCACGAGGAACAACACGGTGGTCGAGATCAACTGTGCACGGGCATCGGCGTCGAAGAGCATGAGGACGACGAACACACCGAGCATCGCGAGTGTCGCGTAGCTCAGATACGGGAACAGCCACATCCGAACCGTCAGCTTGCCCGACGCTTCGAGTTGTTTACGCAGTCGCAGATGCGAGACGACGATGAAGATCCAGATGACCAGCAGCGCAGCGCCGACTGCGTTGAGCAGGATGCCGAGCAGGTCGTCGGGGAGCAGCCAGTTGAGCAGGACGCTGACGAAGCCGAAGAACACCGACAGCAGAACGGCATTGGTCGGAACTCCGGTGCTCGACAATTTCGCCATGAAGGCGGGTCCGTCGCCGCGGCGCGAAAGTGAGAACGCCATGCGAGAGGTGCCGTAGATGTTGGCGTTGAAGGCGGAAAGCAACGCCACCACTACGACGAGTTCCATGAACCCGGCAACGCCTGGAATGTTCGCCTTGTTCAGGACGGCCACAAACGGGCCGCTCTCGAGTTCGGGGTCGTTCCAGGGCAGCACCAGAACCATGATCGAGATGGCGCCGATGTAGAAGACGCTGATGCGCCACACGACGCTCCGGACAGCGACGGCGATGGAGCGTTCCGGATTCTCGGATTCGGCTGCGGCGATGGTGACGATCTCGATCCCACCGAAGGCGAATGCCACGACGAGAAGTCCTGCGGCAATGCCGGACAATCCATTGGGCATGAAGCCGCCCTGCCCGAACAGATTGCTCGTACCGACCGGATCGGTATCGGGGAGGATGCCGAACACCAGCAGGACACCGATGATCAGGAAGCCGATGATGACGGTGACTTTGATTGCGGCGAACCAGAACTCGAACTCACCGAAGTTGCTGACTTTCGCCAGGTTCACCACGGCGAAGAACACCACGAAAACCAGGGCGACAACCCATTGCGGGATCGACGGCACCCAGTCGTTCACGATCGCCGAAGCCCCGGTGATCTCGGCGCCCAGCACCATGATCAGCATGAACCAGTAGAGCCAGCCCATCACGAAGCCGGCCCACTCGCCGATCCCCAGGCGCGCGTAGTGAGAGAAGGAACCGCTGGCCGGGATCGCGGCGCCCATCTCGCCGAGCATGCGCATCACGAACACCACGACGGCGCCCGCAAGGATGTAGGAGATCAGGACGGCCGGCCCGGCCTTGGCGATACCGACGCCGGTTCCGAGGAACAGGCCGGCGCCGATGGCCGAGCCCAGGCCCATCATCGTCAGATGGCGGACCTTGAGACCGTGGCCGAGAGCAGTGGTTGTTCCGTCGGAGACGTCGGTGCTACTCATCAGTCGTTAGCGTGCAAGGCAGCGTTCAGTTCGACGCCGGTGCCCTTCCACGGCACGACCTCGACGGCACCCGAGACCGAGTTACGACGGAAGAGAAGGTTCGACTTGCCGCTCAGTTCCTTGGCCTTGACGACGGTTCCGTCCGGGCCGGTGACCTTGGTGCCGGCGGTGACGTAGAGGCCCGCTTCGAGGACGCAGTCGTCGCCGAGCGAAATGCCGAGGCCGGCGTTTGCACCGAGGAGGCAGCGCTTGCCGAGGGAGATCGTTTCCTTGCCTCCACCGGAGAGGGTGCCCATGATCGAGGCGCCGCCGCCCACATCGGATCCGTCGTCGACGACGACGCCCGCGGAGATGCGGCCTTCGACCATCGAGTTGCCGAGGGTGCCGGCGTTGAAGTTGACGAAGCCCTCGTGCATGACGGTCGTTCCGCTGGCGAGGTGTGCACCGAGTCGGACACGGTCCGCGTCACCGATGCGGACTCCGGACGGCACGACGTAGTCGACCATGCGGGGGAACTTGTCGACGCTGAACACGGTCACGACGCCGCGGATGCGCAGACGCGAGCGAACCTGCTCGAAACCTTCGACGGCGCACGGGCCGAAGTTGGTCCACACGACGTTGCTGAGCAGGCCGAACTGGCCGTCGAGGTTGACACCGTGGGGTGCGACGAGACGGTGCGAGAGGAGATGGAGGCGCAGGTAGACGTCATGTGCGTCGACCGGCGCCTTGGAGAGATCGGCGATGGTGGTGCGCACGACGACCTGCGATACCTCGCGAGCGTCATCAGTGCCTGCCAGCAGTGCAAGATCGGAAGGAATATCTGTTCCCTCGACGTTCTCGGTACCGGTCTTGTCGAATGTTCCCAGCTCCGGTGCCGGGAACCAGGTGTCGAGGACGGTTCCGTCCGCGGTCACGTTGGCGATACCTACTGCTGTTGCTCCCTGTGCGCTCACGGGACTAGAGATTACTGGGTGGTGGGTGCACCGGCCTAGGCTGGTGCGTGTGAGCATCCTCGATCTTGCTTCGGACCCCATCGACTTGACGGCCGCCCTGGTCGACATCCCCAGCGTCTCGCACGACGAATCCGTCATTGCGCAGGCTGTCGAGGATGCGCTGCGTGAGCAGACTTCGGGCTTCGAGATCATCCGCAACGGCAATGCCGTGTTGGCGCGTACGTCGCGTGGTTTGCCCAGTCGGGTCATGCTCGCCGGACATCTGGATACGGTGCCGATCGCGGACAACGTTCCTTCGCGGCGTGACGGCGACATCCTGCACGGCTGCGGGACCGTGGACATGAAGTCGGGCGACGCGGTCTTCCTACACCTTGCGGCCACCATCGAGAACCTGGCCCACGATCTGACCCTCGTCTTCTACGACTGCGAAGAGATCGCCGCAACGTACAACGGCCTGGGACGGATCGAACGCGAGATCCCGCAATGGCTCGCGGCGGACGTCGCAATTCTCGGTGAGCCGACGGCCGGTTTCATCGAGGCCGGGTGTCAGGGCACGATGCGGGTGCGGTTGACGGCTTCGGGAACTCGCGCCCATTCGGCCAGGTCCTGGCTGGGGGACAATGCCATTCACAAGTTCGGCGGAGCGTTGGAGCGGTTGTCGAGTTACCAGCCGCGCTCGGTCGACATCGACGGTTGCGGCTACCGCGAGGGCTTGTCGGCGGTGCGGATCTCCGGTGGCGTCGCCGGAAACGTCGTCCCGGACGAAGCCGAGATGGACGTCAACTTCCGATTCGCGCCCGATCGCAGCGAGGTACAAGCCGAGGCGCACGTGCGCGAAGTGTTCGACGGTCTGGGCCTCGGATTCGAGGTCACCGACTCCTCGCCTGGCGCGCTGCCTGGCTTGGCGAACCCGTCCGCTGCCGCCCTGATCGAGGCGGCCGGTGGTCAGTTCCGTGCGAAGTACGGGTGGACCGACGTGTCCAGGTTCTCGGCGCTCGGCATTCCTGCCGTGAACTACGGACCGGGTGATCCGAACCTCGCGCACAAGCGCGACGAGCACGTTCCGGTGCAGCAGATCACCGACGTCGCGGCCGTGCTGAGGAAGTATCTGTCGGCCTGACCGTTAGCCTTGCCGCATGGCACCAGAGAAGAATTCGGCTTCGAAGAAGCAGAGCTCGTCGATCAAGCACCGCGGGCCGGTTCAGCTTCGACGTAAGCGCAAGGACGAGAAGACCACGACGGATCAGCGCTTGCTCGACAAGCGCGGACCCACGGATTGGGTACACACCGATCCGTGGCGTGTGCTGCGTATCCAGAGCGAATTCATCGAAGGTTTCGGCGCACTCGCCGAGGTCCCGCGTGCGGTGACGGTGTTCGGTTCGGCCCGCACCACGGTCGATCATCCCGAGTACCAATCCGGGCGCGAGCTGGGAACGGCGTTGGCCGAGGCCGGGTACGCCGTCATCACTGGTGGTGGGCCAGGGGTGATGGAAGCTGCCAACCGCGGTTGCAGCGAGGCCGGCGGATACTCGATCGGCCTCGGCATCGAGTTGCCGTTCGAGCAGGGACTCAACGAGTGGGTGGATCTCGGAATCAACTTCCGGTACTTCTTCGCACGCAAGACGATGTTCGTGAAGTACTCCCAGGCATTCATCTGCCTGCCCGGCGGCTTCGGAACACTCGACGAGCTGTTCGAGGCACTCACCCTGGTCCAGACCCACAAGGTCACGCGCTTCCCGATCGTCCTGTTCGGAACCGAGTACTGGTCCGGACTCGTCGACTGGATTCGCGGCACCCTCGAGCGGGACGGCAAGATTTCCGGAGGTGACGTGAATCTGCTGCACGTCACCGACAGCGTGGAAGAAGCAGTACGAATCGTCCACAACGCCGACAAGGGCGTCGACGAGGCCGCAGATCTGGGGAAAGAAGAAGAATGGTGACCGATTCCGACAAAAAGTACTCGATCTGCGTCTACTGCGCGTCGGGGCCGGTGGACGAATCGTTCCTGGCGTTGGCTGCCGAGGTGGGAACCGCGATCGGTCGACGCGGATGGCAGTTGGTCTCGGGCGGTGGCAACGTGTCGATGATGGGCGCTGTCGCCGAGTCCGCTCGCGCGGCGGGTGCCTGGACCGTCGGCGTCATCCCGAAAGCCTTGGTGCACAAGGAAGTTGCCGACGTTGACGCCGACGAACTGATCGTCACGGACACCATGCGCGAACGCAAGAAGCTGATGGAAGACCACGCCGACGCGTTCATCACGCTGCCCGGCGGAATCGGGACGCTGGAAGAGTTGTTCGAGACGTGGACAGCCGGCTACCTGGGAATGCACGAGAAACCTGTCGTGATGCTCGATCCCGTCGGCCACTTCACCGGCCTGCTCGAGTGGTTGAACAAGCTCGACGGGACCGGCTTCGTCGGGCGTCAGGCGCTGGACACTCTGCTGGTGAGGACGGACGTCGAGGCCGCGCTCGACGCGTGCGTCAAATCCTGATCAGACGCGTGCGTGAAACCCTGACCTGGGGCATGGCGGGCTTTATTACCGTGCAGTAAGGTGGCCGCAGACTGGGCGGCCGAATGGGCGCCGGATACGTGTTAGGGGAGCCATGAGTTCGGAAGCCCGTTCGACCGTCGGCCTGCTCGATCTGGCGGCAAAACTGCCGTCGATGATCACCGAGGTGCCGATCCTGGCGCGGGGGGCCGCCGGGCTCACCCGTAAGCCTTCGGCCAAGGAATCGATCGGGTTGATCTTCCAGAAGGCCGCGCACGCGCACCCGTCGCGCCCGTTCATCCGGTTCGAGGGCCACGCGACCAGTTACGCGGAGGCCAACGAACTGGTGAACCGCTACGCGGACGTTCTCCGTGGTCGAGGAGTCGACCGCGGAGACGTCGTCGGAGTGCTGGCAAAGAACACTCCCGAAGCGCTGCTGATCGCCTTGGCCGCGGTAAAACTCGGCGCGGCAGCGGGCATGCTGAACTACAACCAGCGCGACGACGTTCTGGCACACAGCCTTACGCTCCTCGATGCGCGCGTCCTGGTGGTCGCCGACGAGTGCGAAGAAGCCCTCGAATCGTTGCCCGCCGGATTTAGCGGACCGAACCAACTTCTCGTCAGCGAACTCGCGGATCTGGCGAAGACGGCTGATCCGTCCAACCCCGCGGTCACCGCCGAGGTGCTGGCAAAGGAGAAGGCGTTCTACATCTTCACCTCGGGCACCACCGGAATGCCCAAGGCCAGCTTGATGACTCACTTCCGTTGGTTGAAGTCGATGTCGGGGCTCGGGTTGATGGGCGTGCGCTTGCGCGGCTCGGACACCCTGTACTGCTGCCTGCCGCTCTACCACAACAACGCGTTGACGGTCTCGCTGTCCTCGGTGCTCGCGTCCGGTGCGACAATCGCGATCGGACGTCAGTTCTCGGCCTCGCGGTTCTGGGACGACATCGCACTGAACAAGGCGACCGCGTTCACCTACATCGGCGAACTGTGCCGCTATCTGCTCAACCAGCCGGTCAAGCCGACCGACAGCGACAATGCTGTTCGGCTGATGGTGGGTAACGGTCTGCGCCCTGAGATCTGGGCCGAATTCACCCAGCGGTTCGGCATACCCCGCGTCGCCGAGTTCTACGGTGCGAGCGAATGCAACATCGCGTTCGTCAACGCACTCAACGTCGACAAGACAGCAGGCATCTGCCCGTTGCCGCACGCCGTCGTGGAGTTCGACGAGGACACCGGAAAAGCGTTGCGTGGAGCCGACGGTCGACTCCGCAAGGTTTCCACGGGTCAGGTCGGACTCCTGCTGTCGAAGGTCACCGACCGGGCGCCTTTCGACGGTTACACCGACGAAGCGGCGAGCAACAGCAAACTGGTACGCGGCGGATTCAAGGACGACGACACCTGGTTCGACACCGGAGACCTGGTGCGCAAGCAGGGATGGGGCCACGTCGCCTTCGTCGACCGCCTCGGCGACACCTTCCGTTGGAAGGGAGAGAACGTCGCCACCACGGAGGTCGAGGGCGCGCTGAGTTCGCACCCGGCCGTCGAGGAAGCAGTTGTCTACGGCGTCGAGATTCCGGGCACCGACGGTCGCGCGGGCATGGCGGCGGTCAAGCTGCGGGACGGTCAAAGCTTGGAGGGAAGTGAAGTCGCGGCACACCTCTACGGCAAGCTCCCCAACTACGCGGTCCCGCTGTTCATCCGCATCGTCGACTCACTCGAACACACCAGCACTTTCAAGTCGCGCAAGGTGGAATTGCGCAACGAGGGCTACGACGTCGGCGCCGACACTCTGCACGTTCTCGAAGGCCGTGAGGGTGGTTACGTGGACTCGTACGACGAATACGTCGGAAAGGTCGCGGCGGGCTCGGTACCCAAGGGCTAGACCGAGTTCCGTCATGCCAGTATGAGTGGCATGTCTTCACTCCCCGGTTCTACCGCGCAGCCAGGTCCGGCGCCCACCCTGTGTGGGCGTCGAGTCGCGGTCGACCGTGCACTGGTGATGGCCATCGTCAACCGCACTCCCGATTCCTTCTACGACCAGGGCGCGACGTTCTCGGATTCGGCAGCGATGGCCGCCGTCGACAGGGCCGTCGACGAGGGCGCCGATCTGGTGGACATCGGGGGAGTGAAAGCTGGGCCCGGCGACCTCGTCGACGCCGACGAAGAGGTCAGGCGAGTCGTTCCGTTCGTCGCCGCGATCAGAGCCAAGTACCCCGAGCTGATCATCAGCGTCGACACCTGGCGGAGCGGCGTCGCGCGGTTGGCACGCGCCGAAGGCGCCGACCTGATCAACGACACGTGGGCGGGTGCGGATCCCGACCTCGTCCTGGTTGCTGCCGAGACTGGTGCCGGGATCGTCTGCTCGCACACGGGTGGCGCGGTTCCGCGCACCCGCCCGCATCGTGTCCGCTACGACGACGTCGTCGCAGATGTGGTCACCGAGGTCGTGTCGGCGGCAGAGCGCGCCCTGGCACTCGGGGTTCCGCGTGACGCGATCCTGATCGATCCCACCCACGATTTCGGTAAGAACACCTTCCACGGGCTCGAGTTGTTGCGGAAAGTGGACGTTCTTGTAAACACCGGGTGGCCAGTGCTGATGGCGCTGAGTAATAAGGACTTCATCGGGGAGACTCTTGGTGTGGAGCTTTCCGAGAGGTTGGAGGGAACATTGGCAGCGACAGCAATGGCCGCGGCGGGCGGCGCCCGGGTGTTCCGTGTTCACGAGGTGGCGTCCACCCGTCGAGTCGTCGACATGGTGGCCGCGATCCAGGGACGCCGTGCCCCGGTACGTACGGTTCGAGGTCTGGCATGAGCATCACCGGTGCGGGCCCGACCCGCGTATGGGCAGACGCCAACAGTTGGGACCATCCGAGTTGGACGGTCGCCGAGCTCGAACGGGCGAAGGGTGGCCGAACCGTCTCGGTGGTGTTGCCCGCACTCAACGAAGAGGACACCGTTGCCGCGGTGGTCGACACCATTCATCCGTTGCTCGGTGGCCTGGTCGACGAGTTGATCGTTCTCGATTCCGGTTCGACCGACAGAACCGCCGAGCGTGCTCGCGCTGCTGGAGCAACGGTGATCAGTCGTGAGAGCGCGGTCCCGTCCATCCCGCCGACTGCGGGCAAAGGTGAGGTGCTCTGGCGTTCGGTCGCCGCAACGACCGGTGATCTGATCGCATTCGTCGACTCCGATCTCATCAATCCCGATCCGGCGTTCGTGCCCAAACTGCTGGGGCCACTGCTCACGGTTGACGGCATCCATCTGGTGAAGGGCTACTACCGCCGTCCGCTGCGCGTGAGCGGCACGGAGGATGCCAACGGCGGCGGGCGAGTCACGGAATTGGTTGCGCGGCCCATGTTGGCCGCGCTGCGGCCGGAACTCACGTCGGTACTGCAACCGCTTGGCGGTGAATACGCGGGCACCCGTGAGCTGCTGTCCGCTGTCCCGTTCGCGCCCGGCTACGGCGTCGAGATCGGTTTGCTGCTCGACACGTACGACACGTTGGGGCTGGCGGCGATCGGTCAGGTCAATCTCGGCGTGCGCAAGCATCGCAACCGGCCGCTCGCCGACCTCGGCGTGATGAGCCGGCAGATCATCGGAACGATGCTCAGGCGGTGCGGGATCGAGGATTCGGGTGCCGGGTTGACCCAATTCCTGGTCGACGGCGATTCTTTCGTGCCCGAGACCACCGAGGTTTCGCTACTCGATCGACCCCCGATGAATTCGATAGTGCGCACCGCGGGGGTCTGACCGCTCACACTCGGGTATGGGAGTATCGGTCCATGATGACGATCCTCCTGTACCTGATTGTCATGGCTCTGGTCGGCGCGATGATCTTCCTCGCCGCCAGCGCTGTGTTCGGGCGCTCGGAAGAGCTGCCGCCGCTGCCTCCTGGCACGACGGCGACCGTACTCCCGGCAGAGGACGTCACCGGGGCGGATGTCGACGCGCTGCGTTTTCAGCAGGTGCTGCGTGGCTACAAGGCGAGTGAAGTGGATTGGGCCCTGCATCGCCTCGGGTTGGAAATCGATTCTCTGCGTGCACAACTGGGCCGTGACGAGCGGTCTGAGGTCCTGGTGAAAGCGGATGCTCCGGCCAAGGCCGAAGCATCGCAGGAGGAGCCTGAGACCGTATCCGAATCGAAGGATTCCCAGGGCTGATGGCCGACGGACTCGTTCGGTGCGGCTGGGTGGTCGAGACGCCCGGCGACACGCTCTACCGCGACTATCACGACGAGGAGTGGGGGCGTCCGCTGCACGGGCGCGACGAACTGTTCGAACGACTCGCCCTCGAAGCATTCCAATCGGGACTTTCGTGGATCACGATTCTGCGCAAACGCGAGGCGTTCCGCGAAGCCTTCGACGGGTTCGATCCGGACAAGGTCGCAGCGTACGGAGTTGCGGATGTCGAGAGATTGCTCTCCGATGCCGCGATCGTCCGCAATCGCGCGAAGATCGAGGCGACGATTTCCAACGCCCGAGTGCTCGTGAATTCGCCCGATCTGGACCTCGATTCGTTACTCTGGTCGTTCTCGCCGCCTCGACGCACCAGAAGACTGACATCAATTGCAGAGGTTCCCGCGGTCACTCCCGAGTCGACTGCCATGGCTAAGGAACTCAAGCGGCGCGGGTTCAAGTTTGTGGGTCCTACCACGGCTTATGCGCTCATGCAGGCCACCGGAATGGTCGATGATCACGTGGCTGATTGCTGGGTTCCGGCGCAGGTGTGACGGACGACTGAACACCCCTAAATGTGACTCAGATTCCCGGTTCCCGCATCCATAGGGAACAATGGAGGGTACGAGCCTCGCTGATTGTTGGCGGGGCGCACCGTTAGTCGAGGCGCAGAGCAATGCAGCGCAGATCTGGAGGGAGCAGAGGATGGCGGCCATGAAGCCCCGGACCGGGGACGGTCCCCTCGAAGCAACCAAAGAGGGACGAGGAATCGTCATGCGGGTTCCACTCGAGGGTGGCGGACGCCTCGTCGTCGAGCTGACCCCGGATGAAGCTGCAGCGCTCGGTGTGGAACTCACGAACGTCACCAGCTAGTCGGGTCCAGGTTGTAGCAGTACGAACAACAGCACGTGATTGCACGCAGGCTCCGTATCCGTTTCGGTACGGGGCCTGAAGTGTGTGCGCACCGCCGGTAGCCGAAAGGACGGATCAATGCTTGCCGCCGTGATCGATCTTCTGTCCTGCCCGCAGTGTGCTGCTGATCTGGAATTGGTGGACGGCGCCACCGAGTGCGACCGCGGACATCGATTCGATATCGCTCGTCAGGGTTACGTGAGCCTGATCAGTGGCGGTGCCACGAAGTTCACCGGCGACAGTGCCGAGATGATTGCCGCGCGTGCACGATTGCTCGGCGCCGGCCACTTCGGCCCGCTGATGGATGCCGTCACCCGGGCCTGCGCGACGACGGCGGGGTCGGACCCCGCGCGGATCGTCGAAATCGGCGCAGGCACAGGACAATACCTCGCACACGTCGTGGATTCGCTGCCTGATTCTCGGGCGATAGCGTTGGACGTGTCCAAGTTCGCGGCCCGGCGTGCCGCGAAGGTCCACGAAAGAATCGGTTCGATCGTCGCAGACGTCTGGCAACCACTACCCATTCGCGACGCAGCGCTCTCTCACGTGCTCTGTGTGTTTGCTCCTCGTAACGGTCCGCAGTCCCATCGAGTTCTCGCCGAAGACGGAGTTCTGGTGGTCCTGACGCCCACCGACAGGCATCTGCGCGAGCTGATCGACATTCTCGCGATGGTCCGGGTCGACGACCGCAAAGTGGAACGTCTCGAATCGTCGATGGCCGGATACTTCGAGCGTGTGAGTAGCGACGAGGTCGAGTTCACGATGTCACTCTCACACCAGGACGTCCTCGACTTGGTGGGGATGGGACCGTCGGCGAGACACCTGACGCCCGCTGATCTGGCTGCCGCCGTGGCGAAGCTGCCGCAGCCGAGCACCGTCACCGCGTCGGCGACGGTCTCGACCTATCGCAAGATCTGACGCGGATCAGCGTCTCGTGACGGCGTCCGCGTAGACCTCGAGCGTCTGCTTGGCGATTTCGGCCCAGGAGAACTCGTCGATCGCACGGATCCTGCCCGCACGACCCATCGCGTCGGCGCCTTCTCGGTCGGCGACAACGGCATTGACGGTGGCCGCGAGCGATTCCTCGAATGCGTTCGGCTCGTAGGCGTTGTAGTGCACGAGTCGACCGGTGACGCCGTCGGCGACCACCTCGGGGATGCCGCCGACGTCGGAAGCGACCACGGCGGTCTCACACGCCATGGCTTCGAGATTGACGATCCCGAGGGGTTCGTACACCGAAGGGCAGACGAATACCGTTGCTGCCGAAAGTATTTCCCTGATCTGCTCGGTCGGGAGCATCTCGCGCACCCAGTAGACATTGCCCCGGTGCCGGGCGAGTTCGGCCACCGCCTTCTCCGTCTCGGCGGCGATCTCCGGCGTATCGGGAGCGCCGGCGCAAAGCACGAGCTGAATCTCCGGGTCGAAGTGGTGGGCTGCCGCGACGAGGTGCCCGACGCCCTTCTGCCTCGTGATGCGTCCGACAAAGGCCACGATGGGTTTTGCCGGGTCGACGCCGATCGACGCGAGTGCGGACTGTGCTCCCGGCGCAGATCCCCCGGGATGCCATACCTCGGTGTCGATTCCGTTGCGGACTACGTGAACGCGACTCGGATCGACAGCGGGGTACGCGTCGAGGACGTCGAGTCGCATACCGGAACTGACGGCGATGATCGCGTCTGCGTGCTCGACGGCGTTGCGTTCGGACCACGACGAGATCCGATAGCCGCCGCCTAGCTGTTCGGCCTTCCACGGGCGTCTGGGCTCGAGTGAGTGCGCGGTGAGGATGTGCGGCACGTCGTAGAGAGCCGACGCGAGATGCCCGGCCAGTCCGGTGTACCAGGTGTGGGAGTGGACGATGTCGACACCGGCCGCGGCGTCCGCCATGCGCAGTTCGGTGGAGAGCGTCGTCAGGGGCCGGGTTGGATCCGGCGAGAGCGGGGTCGGGAGAGTGGACGATCGCGCCTTCGCGCGGGGCGCCCATGCAGTGCACGTCGACCTCGCACAGCCGTTTCATCTGAGCGACGAGCTCGGTTACGTGTACTCCTGCGCCGCCGTAGATCTCCGGCGGGTATTCCTTGGTCATCATCGCGACTCGCACGCGCTAAACCTAACCGCCCGTGGTCGATCCGGCTACCGATCACGTTATCCCCGACCGTTCGGAGGGGGACACGATCGGACCTCTCGGACTGCTTCGCTAGCGGGAGTTCACCAGTGCGGATAGGTTAGCGGTGTGAGAAGCCAGCCGCATGTGCTTGGAATCGTGCTCGCCGGGGGCGAGGGCAAACGCTTGTATCCGCTGACCGCGGACAGAGCGAAGCCCGCAGTGCCCTTCGGAGGTGCATATCGACTTATCGACTTCGTGTTGAGCAACCTTGTCAACGCGGGATATCTGCGTATTTGTGTGTTGACGCAATACAAGTCACATTCACTCGACCGCCACATTTCGCAGACGTGGCGGTTGTCCGGGTTCGCGGGTGAGTACATCACCCCGGTCCCGGCCCAGCAGCGGCTCGGGCCGCGCTGGTACACCGGCAGCGCCGACGCAATCCTGCAGTCGCTCAATCTCGTTTACGACGAGGACCCCGAGTACATCGTGGTTTTCGGTGCCGACCACGTGTACCGGATGGATCCGGAACAGATGGTTCAGCACCACATCGAATCCGGGGCAGGCGTGACGGTCGCGGGTATTCGTGTACCGCGAAGTGAGGCTTTTGCTTTCGGCTGCATCGACAGTGACGAGTCCGGACGCATCACCCAGTTCCTGGAAAAGCCCGCCCATCCTCCCGGCACACCGGACGACCCCAATTCCACGTTCGCGTCCATGGGTAACTATGTGTTCACCACCAAGGTGCTCGTGGACGCCATCCGCGCTGATTCCGAGAACTCCGATTCCGACCACGACATGGGCGGAGACATCATTCCCGCCTTGGTCGCCGCGGGTGAGGCGTCGGTCTACGACTTCAAGGACAACGTCGTTCCCGGCGCCACCGATCGAGACCGCGGCTACTGGCGTGACGTCGGTACCCTCGACGCCTTCTACGACGCTCACATGGACCTGGTGTCGGTGCACCCGATCTTCAATCTCTACAACCGTCGCTGGCCCATCCGCGGCGCCACCGAGAATCTCGCGCCCGCAAAGTTCGTGAAGGGCGGACTCGCGCAGGAATCGGTCGTCGGTGCGGGGTCGATCCTGTCCGCGGCGACCGTGCGCAATTCGGTACTCAGTTCCAACGTGATGATCGAGGACGGTGCGACCGTCGAGGGCAGCGTGCTGATGCCGGGTGTGCGCATCGGCAAGGGTGCCGTCGTACGGCGAGCGATCCTCGACAAGAACGTCGTCGTCGGTGACGGCGAAATCATCGGCGTCGATCTCGAACGTGACCGCGAACGATTTGCCGTCAGTCAGGGTGGCGTCGTCGCCATCGGTAAGGGCGTCTGGATCTAGAGCTTGCTCGCGCAGAGGAGGCCGTCACCGAGGGGGAGGAGGACTCGAATGAGTCGCTCGTCCTCGGTCACGGCCTTTGCCGCTTCTCGGACCGCAACCGTTGTCGCGTCGCGTGCGGAGCTGTCGGCAACGCGGCCGTCGGCCAGGGCGTTGTGCAGAACGATGACACCGCCGGAGCGCAGCAGGCGGACACCTTCGCGGACGTAGTGCGGGTGGTCGATCGCGGCGCAGTCGACGAACACCAGGTCGTAGCCGCCGTCCGCGAGCCGGGGAAGCACGTCGAGAGCCCGTCCGTTGATGAGGCGAGTGCGTGCCGGAGCGATTCCGCTTTCGCGGAAGGTCAGCTTGGCTGCTCGTTGATGTTCGGGTTCGCTGTCGATCGTGGTCAGGACGCCGTCGTCGCGCATGCCGTGCAGAAGCCACAGGCTGCTCACGCCGGCTCCGGTACCTACCTCGACGGCCGTCTTCGCGTCGAGCATTCTCGCGAACATCGCGAGGGTCGCGCCGACGGCGGGCGTCACCGGATGGGCTCCGAGATCCAGCGCTCGATCTCGCGCCGCGGTCAAAATCTCGTCCTCGGAAACTACGTCCTCGACGTGGCGGAGTATCTGTTCGGCGTGGGTCACGCTCATGAGGTTATCGGGCGGTTCGGATTGTCGCTGCAAGGCGCGCAGTCACCAGGATTCTCAGGAATCCCTCAGGCTCCTCATATGGCGTGCACACCGCGATGAGAAAAGGTGTATACATCGCCGGATCGAAGATCGCACGGCGGTATCGATTTCTACCAAGTTGGTCTTTCGCAGCTCGGTGATCGGGAACAAATCACAGCAACGGCTGGTTCTCCCGAATATCGCGCATCACGTGATTCGGACAACGCGGTGATCGAACTACGCGATCCCGAGCAGGAGGATCAACTTATTTACCAGGTCAACGACGAGCCTCGCCCTCGAGAGTCGGAAGTTTTGACGACGGAATCGGCTGTGGATTCCGAATTGATCGGCACTGCTGTGTTCGATGCAACTGGTGAGAAGTCCTCCATGCCGTCTTGGGACGAACTCGTGCGTCAGCACGGTGACCGGGTGTACCGCCTGGCCTACCGGTTGTCAGGCGATGCCCAGGACGCCGAGGACTTGACGCAGGACACCTTCATCCGGGTGTTCCGCTCGCTCTCCGATTATCAGCCCGGAACTTTCGAGGGCTGGTTGCACCGCATCACCACAAACCTGTTCCTCGACATGGTTCGCCGACGCAATCGCATCCGTATGGAAGCGCTGCCCGAGGACTACGACCGCGTTCCCTCGCCCGGTCCGGACCCCGAGCAGATCTACCACGACGCGCGCCTCGACGCAGGTCTGCAGGCCGCACTGGACTCACTCGCACCTGAATTTCGTGCCGCTGTCGTGCTCTGTGACATCGAAGGTCTGTCGTACGAGGAAATCGGTGCCACACTGGGAGTGAAGCTCGGAACGGTTCGTAGCCGTATCCATCGTGGGCGACAGGCGATTCGTGATCATCTGGCAGCGCAGCGCGCAGCCGAATCCGAACCCGTCGGTTTCTGACGGTCGGGTTCGAGCTACAGAGCGGGACGTGGTCAATCACCTGGAGGGACGAATGACGGAGGCGCGGGCACATCGCCAGTTCGGTTCGACCGAACATCTGGCCAGCGAGGCAATCGCTGCCTACGTCGACGGAGAACTCCGAATGCAGGCCTACTTGCGGGCCTCGCATCACATCTCGATCTGCGCCGAGTGCGCTGCGGCCGTCGATGCTCAGCAGCAGGCACGTGGTGCGCTGCGTCGAAGCGGCGAGATGACGATGCCGTTGTCCCTGGTGGGACTTCTCAGCCAGATTCCTTCGTGCAACAGTCCGACTACCGGGCCGAATTCGGAAAACGCCGACAGTTCCGTCGGTAATCAACCCGCCGGCTTCTCCACCATCAGCAAGAGGTTGTCCCGTCGCTGGCGCAAATGACGCCGCGCGCCAGCTTCCCGGCGCGGATCAGTGATACTGGACCATGTGACTGACGGAAAAAGGGGGCACTCCGGAGTGAGTTCGGATTCTTCGGCAAACGGTTCGGTGGACAGACCGGCAGATGCGCCGGTTCTCGACCCCCGTCCGGTCTATCGACCCCAGATCGATCCGGCCTCGCGCCAGGTGTTCGGTCGGCCGAGTGGAGTCGAGGGCTCGTTCACTCCGGTGGCCGCGCGATCGACTCCGTCCTCCGATGTCGTGATCGGGACTCCGGACCCGGTTCTGGCCGAAGCGTTCGGTCGACCCGCAGACGCCACCGAGTCGATCGGTCGCGATCCCGATGCGACGGCGAACAACACGCCCGACGAAGAACCGCCGCGTGATCCGTGGCGTGATCCTGAATCCGCCGTCTCGCTGGGCAAGCCCGCAGAGTCCGAGGCGCCGGTGCAGTTGCCTCCCGCCCAGAAACTCGACGTGCGTGAGCTGTTGTTCGGTCGCAAGGTCGCCCCCTCGGCACTGGCCGCGCTTGCGGGCATGGCGCTTGTCATCGCTCTTGTCGGTGGGTTGCTTGCCACTGTCATCACTGCCGATCGCAGTTCACTCACCAGCTCACGTGTCACGCTCGTTCAATCCGGCGGTGGGGAACAGCCGGAGTCTCAGGTGGCGAAGGTCGCCGACGCGGTACTGCCATCAGTGGTGTCGATTCAGGTCGCCGTCGGCGACCAGGGCAGCACGGGTTCCGGTGTGGTCATCGACGGCGCCGGATACATCGTCACCAACAACCACGTGATCTCCTCGGCCGTTCCGCCCGCTCAGGACGCGAAGATCCAGGTGATCTTCTCCGACGGAACCAAGACCGACGCCCAGATCGTCGGACGTGACGTCAAGACAGACCTCGCAGTGCTCAAGGTGTCGGCGAACAATCTGACGGTCGCTCAGCTCGGAAAATCCGAGGATGTTCAGGTGGGCGACGACGTCGTCGCCGTCGGCTCACCGCTCGGATTGAGCAAGACCGTCACCCGCGGAATCGTCAGTGCACTGAACCGGCCTCTGCGGTTGTCGGGTGAAGGCACCGACACCAACGCCGTCATCGACGCCGTCCAGACCGACGCGGCGATCAACCACGGCAACTCCGGTGGTGCGCTCGTCGACGACGAAGCCCGCGTCATCGGCATCAACACCGCAATGCTCAGTGAGTCCGGCGGTTCGGTCGGGCTCGGCTTCGCGATTCCGATCGACACGGTGACCGAGGTGGCGCAGACCATCATTCGCGACGGCAAGGTTCATCACCCCGACATCGGCGTGAATGCACGCACCGCGGTCAACGACGCGACCAGTGGTGCTGCGGTGGCCAACGTGCGCGACGGCAGCCCAGCGCAACGTGCGGGGATCGTCGAGGGTGACGTCATCGTCAAGGTCGGTGACCGACCGGTGACAAGCGCCGACGAATTGGTGGTTGCGGTCAACGCGACGACCGTCGACCAACCCGTCAACGTTCAGTTGATCCGCGACGGACGGCAGGTCGACATTTCGGTCACGCCGGTGTCGGACTGATCGGACCCTGCGATCTTCCTGTGAGGTTGATCCGGACATGCGCGCACCGAGCGAGCACACAGTAGGCTGACCCTGTGTTTGGCAACATCGGTTGGGGCGAGTTCATGATCCTCCTCGTAGCGGCTCTGGTCATCTTGGGACCTGAGCGGCTTCCTGGTGCGGTCTCCTGGGTCACGAAATCCCTGAGGCAGGTGCGCGAATATGCTTCGGGCGCTTCCAATCAGCTCAAGGAAGAACTGGGCACCGATTTCGAGGATCTGCGTAAACCGCTCGCAGATCTGAACAAGCTGCGCGGAATGACGCCGCGCGCTGTGATCACCCAGCACCTCCTCGACGGCGACGACTCCATCTTCACGGGCAACTTCGACAAGAAGCCGCAGAGCGGAGTGCAGGAGCCGAAGACGCTGTCGAAGGACAAGCCACTCACCGCCGGCGAACGTCCTCCTGTGGACTTCGACGCAACCTAGATTCGACATACGCAAGGGCGCCTGTCACCGATCGGTGACAGGCGCCCTTCCGTATGAGTGGGTTCTACAGGTTGCGAACCGTGTTGATACCGAGCGACATTCCGGCCAGCCCGCGCTGACGGACGGCCAACTTGTCGGCGATGTCCTTGAGTGCGATGGCTGCGGGTGAATCGGGAGCGCTGAGGACGATCGGCGTCCCGGCGTCGCCTGCCTCGCGGACGGACGGATCCAGCGGGATCTGTCCGAGAAGCGGAACCTTGGCTCCGACGGCCTTCGTGAGGCGATCGGAGACGGTCTGCCCGCCGCCTTCGCCGAAGACGTCCATACGGGTGCCGTCGGGAAGTTCGAGCCACGACATGTTCTCGACGACGCCGGCGACGCGCTGGCGGGTCTGCAGGGCGATCGCGCCCGCGCGCTCGGCGACCTCTGCAGCAGCCTGCTGCGGTGTGGTGACGACCAGGATCTCGGCGCTCGGGATGAGCTGAGCCACAGAGATGGCGATGTCACCGGTGCCGGGCGGCAGATCGAGCAGCAGCACGTCCAGATCGCCCCAGAACACGTCGGCGAGGAACTGCTGGAGCGCGCGGTGCAGCATCGGTCCGCGCCAGACGACAGGTGTGTTGCCCTGGGTGAACTGCGCGATGGAGATCATCTTCACGTCGTGGGCGACGGGCGGCATGATCATGCGCTCGACCTGAGTCGGCTTGGCGTCGGTGCCGAGCATGCGGGGGATCGAGTGGCCGTAGATATCCGCGTCGAGTACACCCACGGACAGTCCGCGCGCGGCCATTGCTGCCGCGAGATTGACTGTCACGCTGGACTTTCCGACGCCACCCTTGCCGGAGGCCACGGCGTAGACGCGGGTGAGTGAACCTGGCTGGGCGAACGGGATGACGGGCTCGGCGGAATCACCGCGAAGCGACTTGCGGAGCTCGGTTCGCTGAGCGTCGTCCATGACGTCGAGTTCGACGCGAATCGCACCGACCCCGGCGACATCGGCGACGGCCTTGGTGACGCGTTCGGTGATCTCGGTGCGCATCGGGCAGCCGGCGGTCGTGAGATAGATGCCGATGTCGACGCTGTTGTCACTGGAGAGGGAGATCCCCTTGACCATCCCCAGTTCGGTGATGGGTTTGCGGATCTCTGGGTCCAGAACTCGCGCGAGCGCGGAGCGAACGTCGGACTCGGTCAGTACAGACATGACTCCATGGTAAGTCCAGGTAGGTCAGTGGATGCGCGGCAGGTCCGATGCGGCGGGCACGATGCCGGTGGAGTACCCGAGCGACCAGGCCAGAACGTTGGCGACGTAGGCGGCCGAGTTGTTGTAGCGGTGGATCGCGGAGGCAACCTGCGTGACGTCCTGCATGTTGAGTCCGCCGTCGCACAGGTACTTGCCGGTGGTCAGTGCGGAGTCGAAAAGGTTCTGCGGGTCGGCGATTCCGTCACCGTTGCCGTCACCGGCGTATTGGTTCCACGTGGACGGGATGAACTGCATCGGGCCGACTGCGCGGTCGTAGACGGTGTCGCCGTCGAGGGCGCCGCCGTCGGTGTCCATGATGACGGCCTGGCCGGGGAGGCTGCCGTTGAGTGGCAGGCCGATCACGGGCTTGTAGAGGTTGCCGTTCGCGTCGGCGTCCTTGCCGTCGTTGGCGTGGCCGGATTCGACGCGGCCGATACCGGCGAGGAGCGTCCAGTGCATGTTGCAGCTGGGCTTCTCGACGGCGAGGATCCGCTCGGCGTTCTGGTAGGCGGCGACGCTCACGCTCGGGATTCCGAGTGCTCCCTCGGCCATGGACGCGGGGAGCGGGGGAGTGGCCTGCACGGGAGCCAGCGGCGCGGGTTCCGGCGCGGGGGCGGGAGCCGGCTCGGCGATTGCTTCGACGGCGGGCAGAATCTGCGCCTGCGGCTCCTGCGTGGCTTGTGCGGCGGTGTCCACCGTTTCGGCGGAGCTGGTGTTGAAGAACGGGACCTTGGGAGCGGCGCCGGCCGTGTTGGCTGCGGTGACGAGTCCGATAGGGATGAGTCCGGTGAGCGCGATGACCGAATTTCGACGGATGTGCGAATCTGTCTTCTTGCTGTGCCGACCCACTGTGTATGCCTCCTGAACCTCCGCGAGGAGGTTTTCCGTTCAACTGACGGAGTCGAGGCTACCTGATTTGTTGCGTTTCCGTTATTCAACCGTGATCTAGAAGGGCAGTTTGGGGCATATGCACTGTTCTTTCGTGATTTTTCGGTTACAGAGCGGGCATGCCGGGCAGGCCCGGGAAGAACGGCACGAATGCCGGAGCCGGGGCCGGAGCGGGCTCCGGTGCGGGTGCGGGTGCCGGTGCGGGCTCCGGAGAGGGGGCGGCGGGTGGAGAGGATTCCGCGGGAGCCGCGTCGGTGGTGGCGGGTGCCGTGGCGGCCACTGCCATGCCCGGGATCGTGCACGGCAGAAGGATGCCGTCCTGCAAGGCGTCGAGGGCTGCGGGGTCCGGAAGGATCACACACATGTCATCGGGCCAGCGCCATCCCTCGGCCGTCAGAATCGGCCACACGAGACCCCGTGAGGTGAGGACGGGGAGCGGGATGATCGGACCGGGAGCTGCGTTCCGGGCGGCGTTGGGTCCCGGAGCGGGGCTGGTCGGCATGACGCCCGGCGGGATCAGTGCCTGGATCTCGGGTGAGAGTGCAGGCATGTCCGGCAGACCCGGGAAGAGGGGAGTGGTGGTCGGGGTCGGCGTCGTCGACGCTGATTCCTTGTCGCCGGCCGCCGGATCGGTAGCCGCAGCCGCGGCGAGTACGGCCGAAGCGGCGGAGTCTGCCGAGGCGGCGGCGTTGATCGCGGAGCTGCCGGTGTTGATGCCCGAGGTGTACGGCAGCTGACCGGAAGGAATGACACCGTTCTTGTATGCCGTCGACCACATGATCACGTTTGCTGCGTAAGCGGCCGAGTTGTTGTATCGCAGAACAGCTTTGGTCTCCTGGGCGACATCGCGCAGGTTGAGTCCGCCGCTGCAGAGGTACTTCGCTGCCGAGAGTGCCGCATCGAAGACGTTGTTGGGGTCCTTGATTCCGTCCCCGTTGCCGTCGCTGGCATATCCGGCCCAGGTGGCCGGAATGAACTGCATCGGCCCGACGGCGCGGTCGTGAGTGGGGTCGCCGTCGATTGCGCCCTTGTCGGTGTCCCGAATGACTTCGTTGCCTGCCAGCCGTCCGTCGAGGACGGGGCCGAGGATCGGGGTGACCGTCGTACCCACCGAGGTCGTCTTGCCGCCGTTGGCGTGACCGGATTCGATGCGTCCGATGCCGGCCAGAAGATGCCAGGGGATTCCGCATCCCGGTGCCTCGGTCATCATCACCAGCTCCGCGGAGCGGTACGCGTTCAGGACGATCTCGGGGATGCCCAGAGAGGTGAGGACGACGGCCGCAGCGTTGGGCGCTGCCGGGGCGCCGGCGACCGTATCGCTGGGCGGGGCCGATCTTTGCGTTCGGACCGTGCGGGGCGTCGGGAGGAAGTCGACAGAGTCCGGCTGCGCAATCGAGGCGGAGCCCGCCAGTGCGATCGGAACCTGTGACCCTCCGGTCGGTGCGCTTCCGGCAGTGAGGGCCGCTGGACCTGTGACGACGAGCAGTCCCCCCACCAGTGTGGATGCTGCAATCATTCCGCGTACTCGCACGATTCCCCTTTGCTGGCGCTCCCGCTCCGGAGTACCCACCGTGATATCCATATTGCTGTGACTTACGTTACATATCGGTCACGGTGCGTGCAGCAAAACTCAGCGAACGCTCAGCTAGTTGTGACTTTGTTTCGCAGTATTCGAGTCACGGTGCTTCTTCTTCGGGGTCGGTTCGCCGTCGGCAGCAAGGATCGACTTGATCTCCTCGAGCTCCCGTCGCAGGTAGTCGCGGGTGGCAACCTCGCCGACGGCGATACGCAGAGCTGCGAGTTCTCGGGCGAGGAATTCGGTATCCGCCTTGGTTTGCTCGGCGCGTGAGCGGTCCTCCTCGAGTGAGACCCGGTCGCGGTTCTCCTGACGGTTCTGGGCCAGCAGGATCAGCGGCGCCGCGTAGGCGGCCTGGGTGGAGAAGGCCAGGTTGAGCAGGATGAACGGGTACGGGTCCCACTGCAGGGCCACCGCGAACACGTTGATCAGGATCCAGACGATCACGATGATCGTCTGGATTGCGAGATAACGCCCGGTGCCGAGGAAGCGGGCGATGCGTTCACTGACGCGCCCGACAGCTTCGACGTCGAAATCGAGATTGAACCGGCGGCTTCCGCGGGGCGTTTCCAGTCGTTGCCGTGCGGTCGTGCTCGACGCCCGTTCGCTCATCGGAGTAGTTCCTCGTCGTCGGAGTAATCCTCACGCCAGTCTTCCGGCAGGAGGTGATCGAGCACGTCGTCGACCGTCACGGCCCCGATCAGGTGGTTCTCGTCGTCCACGACCGGCCCGCATACCAAGTTGTACGTCGCGAAATATCGGGTGACCGACGCCAACGAGTCGTCCGGGGCCAACCGGGGCATGTCGGTGTCGAGTAGTCCGCCTACCAGGCTGGCGGGAGGCTCGCGGAGAAGCTTCTGCAAGTGGACGCAGCCGAGATACCGCCCGGTCGGAGTCGCCGTCGGCGGACGTACGACGAAGACCATGCTCGACAGCGCCGGGGTCACGTCGTAGTTGCGGGCGCGGGCAAGGGCCTCCGCGACCGTCGTCGAGGCCGTCAGTACCACCGGTTCGGGCGTCATCAGACCACCGGCAGTGTCCGGGGAATGCTCGAGCAGGCGTCGAACAGGTTCGGAATCCTGCGGGTCCATCAACTGAAGCAGTGACTCGGCCTCGGTTTCGGGCAGCTCGCCCAACAGGTCGGCGGCGTCGTCGGGATCCATCGCTTCGAGTAGATCGGCGGCGCGTTCGACTTCCAGGTGCATCAGCAGATCGGTCTGGTCGTCCGCCGGCAGTTCCTGCACGACGTCGGCGAGGCGTTCGTCGTCGAGCGCCACGGCCAGTTCGTGGCGGCGCTTCTCCGGCAGTTCGCGCATGGCGTTGGCCACATCGGCGGGTCGCATGCCTTCGTACTGGAGAAGCAGGTGAGCTACGCCCTGGCCGGGGAGTGAGAGATCGCTCTGGGTGAGGCCGGCGACGTGCTGCCACTCGACGATGTGAATCGCCGCGCGTCGACCGAGGCGTCCGCGATGGCCGCGAACCGCGACCTTGGAGACCACCCAGTCTCGCGTCCGCGTCGATTCGATTCCGAGATCGACGACTATCGTGTCGACGCCGTGAAGCTCCTCGAGTTCCGGGTCGTCCACGCGCACATGCGAATCGAGTACCTGCGCCAGAGCGAGTACTTCGCCCGGGCGCTGGTTGAAGCGCCGCAGACTGACGTTGCCCGTCGTGAGGGTGACTGCACTCGGTTCGATGGCTGTCACACGCAACATCGGAACGAAAATACGTTTGCGCGTGAACATTTCGATCACCAGACCGAGAACCCGCGGTTGCTGGCGTCCGATACGGACCGTGATGACGACGTCGCGCACACGACCGATCGATTCGCCGTCCGGGCCGAGTACAACCAGGCCGGCAAGCCTGGCTGCAAATACCTTGCCTGCTGCTGCCATGATTGCAAGGCTAATTCGTCCAGCGTCAAAATCTGCAACGGCGCCACCGAAAATCGAGAAGGGCAGTCCGCAATGACTTCACGCAACCGTTCCCGTCGATCGGTATTGGCAGTTCCCGGCAGCAGTCGGAAGATGATCGACAAGGCGAAGGGATTGCCCGCCGACGAGATCTTTCTCGACCTCGAAGATGCGGTGGCGCCGCTGGCGAAGCAGGCGGCCAGGGAGTCGATCGGCGACGCGTTGGCCGAGGACGGGTGGGGCAAACAGGTCAAGGTCGTCCGGGTCAACGACTGGACCACCGAATGGACGTATGCCGACGTCGTGGAGGTGGTGGGCCGCGCCGGAGCGCATCTGGACGCCATTCTGCTGCCCAAGGTTCCCGATGCGAGTCACGTCCAGGCGCTCGATTTGTTGTTGACGCAGGTCGAGAAGGCCAACGGTCTCGAGGTCGGCAAGATCGGGATCGAACCGCAGATCGAGAACGCGATCGGCTTGACCAACATCGACGCGATCGCCACCGCGAGTCCCCGCGTCGAGGCGCTCGTGTTCGGCCCGGCCGACTTCATGGCGAGCTTGAACATGCGAACTCTGGTCGTCGGTGAGCAACCGGACGGCTACGACCGCGGTGACGCGTATCACCACATCCTGATGACCATCTTGATGGCCGCGCGGGCGCACGGCGTCCAGGCCATCGACGGGCCGTACCTGCAGATCCGCGACGTCGAGGCTTTCACTCGGTCGGCTGCGCGAACGGCAGCGCTCGGTTTCGACGGCAAGTGGGTTCTGCACCCCACGCAGATCGAGGCGGCCAACGATGTGTTCAGTCCGCGCCAATCCGATTACGACCGTGCGGAACTCATCTTGGACGCGTACGCGTTCCACACCTCGGCTGCCGGGGGAGGGCGGGGCGCCGTCATGCTCGGCGACGAGATGATCGACGAGGCGAGTCGCAAGATGGCACTGGTGATTTCGGCCAAGGGTCGCGCCGCGGGGATGACGCGCACCTCGGAATTCACGCCGCCCGAACACGCCTGACGCTCGCATAGCCGAACGAATCAGGTCTGTAAAGGGCACAATAGGGGGTAGATGTACTTGCGTCATCCGCGTGGATGACGTGCCCGAAAAGAGGAGCGCAGCCAGCCATGTCCAATCCGCTCGGTCAATCGTCGAATGGGTCGCGCCGTGGAGCGTTGCCGACACCGCCTTCGGGATGGCCCATCGGGTCGTACCCCACCTACGCCGAGGCGCAGCGCGCAGTCGATTACCTCTCCGATCAAGAATTCCCGGTTCAGGACGTCACGATCGTCGGCGTGAACCTGATGCAGGTCGAGCGAGTTCTCGGTCGTTTGACGTGGGCCAAGGTGATCGGTGGCGGCATCGTCTCCGGTGCTTGGCTCGGTGTCTTCTTCGGCCTGGTGCTCGGAATCGTCACCGGTGGTTTCCTCGCTCCGCTGATCGCGGGCATCGTGGGCGGCATCATCTTCGGTGTCATCTCCACGACGATTCCGTACGCCGCGACGCGTGGGCAGCGGGACTTCGCCTCGACGATGCAGTTGGTCGCCGGACGTTACGACGTACTGTGTGAGCCCAAGACGGCGGAGTCGGCGCGCGACCTGCTCGCCAAGCTCGCCATCTGACATTCTCGCTCGGGCTGCCAACTTGTGTGATCTCGGTTACTTTATGTACACGCGGGCGAGGTAGTACTCGCTTCCCGTGACCGTTTGCCGGACAAGGA
The DNA here is from genome assembly GCF_040546695.1 of Rhodococcus sp. OAS809. Taxonomy (NCBI): domain Bacteria; kingdom Bacillati; phylum Actinomycetota; class Actinomycetes; order Mycobacteriales; family Nocardiaceae; genus Rhodococcus; species Rhodococcus sp. OAS809. Next base: position 6,059,329 of record NZ_JBEPOI010000002.1, read on the forward strand.
AATAGGTCCCTTCTCCGGCAAAAGTGCCGATGTGTGGTGCGTCGGCCAGCCGTAACGACTGCGCCGTCTCGCCGCCCGAGGAGGACGGCTGTGCAGAACAAGAGATCGCGGGCGGGGCAGAAGAAGAAATTGCGGGCGGGGCTGCTCGGCGCGGCAACATTGTTGTTGGCGCCCTTGCTCAGTGCGTGCGGATCGGACAATGACGACGGCGTGGTGCTGTCCTTCTACACCGCTGCCGACGGCGCCGAGCAGTATGCGGAGGCCGCCGCCAATTGTTCGGCGGCGTCGAACGGCGCGTACCGGGTCGAGCAGAAAACTCTGCCCAAGGGTGCCGACGACCAGCGACTTCAGTTGGCCCGGCGTCTGACCGGCAACGACAAGTCACTCGATCTGATGACGCTCGACGTGGTGTGGACTGCCGAATTCGCCGAAGCGGGATGGGCATTGCCGCTTCCTGACGACGTGGCGGCCGAGGTCAGCAACGGGACGCTCGAGGGTCCGCTGGAGTCGGCGAAGTGGCAGGACCAACTCTATGCGGCGCCATTGAACACCAACACCCAATTGCTCTGGTATCGAAAGGATTTGATGCCGGACGGGCAACCACCCCAAACCTGGGATCAGATGATCGACATCTCCGAAGGCCTGGCCGCGGAGGGGCGCCCCAGCTGGATCGGTGTGCAGGGCAAGCAGTACGAAGGATTGATGGTCTGGTTCAACACCCTTCTCGCCAGTGCCGGCGGATCGGTGGTGGGGCCGGACGGAACAACCGTGACGGTGGCCGACGGTGATGCTGCCCAACAGGCGCTGACCGTCATGAAGCGCGTCGCTACCGCCAAGGGTGCGGATCCCTCGATCTCGCAGGGGGATGAAGCGTCGTCGCGACTGGGTATGGAGAGCGGCAAATCTGCCTTCCAGGTCAACTGGCCGTTCGTGCTGCCCGGCATCATGGAGAACGCCGAGAAGGGCGATCTGCCGTACATCGACGACAAGGGCAACGTCACCAGTGAGAACACCGGAAACACGGTGCTCACGGTGAACGGAGAACGGAATTTCCTTGCCGCTCCGTATCCCTCGGTGATCGAGGGTAAGCCGGCCGAGGTCACGATCGGCGGCTTCAACGTAGCGGTGGCCAAGACCAGCCAGCATCCGGACCTCGCTTTCGATGCGCTCACCTGTCTGCGTAACGAGGAGAATCAGCGCAACAACGCGGTAGCCGGTGGCGTTCCGCCGACTCTCGAGAGCCTGTACGACGACCCGGCGTTCCAGGAGGCGTACCCGGCGTGGCGTGAGGTTCGCGACAGCCTGGACACCGCTTCGGTTCGTCCGGTTTCTCCTGCCTATCAGAGTATTTCGACGCTCATCACTGCCACGCTGAACCCTGTGGGAAACATCGATCCGGAATCGACCGTGAACGATCTTGCCGAGCAGGTACGCAAGGCAGTCAATTCCGAGGGGCTGATTCCGTGACGATCGACAGCGAAAATTCGGGAGCTGCACCAACAGTCGCGACGGCATCGCCGGAGCCGAAGCACTCCGCGAAGTCGAAGATGTCGGACGGAAAGGCGGCCGAGCGTCGCCTCGGTCTCTGGCTGGTGGCCCCGGCCGCGATTCTCATGATCGCGGTGACCGCATATCCGGTGGTCTACGCCGTGTGGCTGAGTTTGCAGCGCTACGACCTGCGCTTCCCGGATCAACGAAAGTTCGTGTGGTTCGACAACTACGTGTCGGTGCTGACCGACGGTTACTGGTGGCAAGCGTTCGCGGTGACGACGTCGATCACGGTTGTCTCGGTCGTCATCGAGTTCGTTCTCGGACTGACCATCGCACTGGTGATGCACCGAACGATCGTGGGCAAGGGGCTCGTCCGCACCGTTGTGCTCATCCCGTACGGCATCGTCACCGTCGCGGCGGCATACAGCTGGTACTACGCGTGGACGCCGGGGACCGGCTACCTCGCCAATCTCCTGCCCGACGGCAGTGCGCCGCTCACCGACCAGATCCCGTCGCTCGCGATCATCGTCCTTGCCGAGGTCTGGAAGACGACGCCGTTCATGGCGCTGCTCCTGCTCGCCGGCCTGGCGCTCGTGCCCGACGACCTCCTCAAGGCGGCTCAGGTGGACGGCGCCGGTGCGTGGACCCGGTTGGTACGCATCATCCTTCCTCTGATGAAGCCCGCCATCCTCGTCGCTCTGCTGTTCCGCACACTCGACGCGTTCCGCATCTTCGACAACATCTACGTGCTGACGAAGGGAGCGAACGACACCGGGTCGGTGTCGATTCTGGGTTACGACAATCTGTTCAAGGCATTCAACTTGGGTATCGGATCCGCGATCAGCGTGCTGATCTTCGTGTGTGTGGCAGTGATCGCGTTCATCTTCATCAAACTTTTCGGTGCTTCGGCTCCCGGATCCGATACGGAAGGACGCTGACATGACCGTGACTCCCAGACTCAAGATCAGCTGGTCCGTCGTCAACCTTCTGGTCTTGCTGTACGCGTTGGTTCCCGTCCTGTGGATTGCGAGCCTGTCCTTCAAGCCCGCCGGAACCATCAAGGACGGCAAGTTCATTCCGGAGAAGTGGACCCTGGACAACTACCGAGGAATCTTCGACACCAGCGCCTTCACCAGTGCTCTGATCAACTCCATCGGCATCGGACTCATCTCGACGGTCATCGCCGTGGTGATCGGAACCATGGCTGCTTACGCGATTGCGCGCCTGGATTTTCCGGGCAAGAAGCTGCTGGTGGCTGTTGCCCTGCTGATCGCGATGTTCCCGCAGATTTCATTGGTGAGCCCGCTGTTCGACATCGAACGACGGCTCGGGCTCTTCGACACCTGGGCCGGACTCATCCTGCCGTACATCACCTTTGCGTTGCCGTTGGCGATCTACACGCTCTCGGCGTTCTTCAAAGAGATTCCTTGGGAACTCGAAAAGGCGGCGCAGATGGACGGCGCGACGCCGGGGCAGGCGTTCCGGAAGGTGGTGGCTCCACTGGCCGCGCCCGGCATCGTCACTGCGGGAATCCTGGTGTTCATCTTCTGCTGGAACGACCTGTTGTTCGCGATTTCGCTGACGTCGACCGAACGCTCCATCACCGCCCCCGCGGCCATCGCGAACTTCACCGGCGCTTCACAATTCGAGGAGCCCACCGGGTCGATCGCCGCGGCCGCCATGGTCATCACCATTCCGATCATCATCTTTGTTCTGTTCTTCCAACGTCGTATCGTGGCCGGGCTTACTTCCGGCGCAGTGAAGGGATAAGCCTGTGGCCGAGATCGTGCTGGACAAGGTGACCAAGCTGTACCCGGACGGAGCCAAGGCGGTCAGTGATGTCGACATCACCATCGCCGACGGAGAATTCATCATTCTCGTGGGCCCGTCCGGTTGTGGAAAATCCACGACGCTCAACATGATTGCCGGGCTGGAAGACATTTCGACCGGTGAGTTGCGGATCGCGGGTGAACGCGTCAACGAACGCGCCCCCAAGGACCGCGACATCGCGATGGTGTTCCAGTCGTATGCGCTGTATCCGCACATGACGGTGCGCCAGAACATCGCTTTCCCACTGACATTGGCGAAGATGTCCAAGGACGAGATCAACGCCAAGGTCGACGACGCTGCGCGGGTCCTCGACCTCACCCAGCATCTCGATCGCAAACCGGCGAACCTGTCGGGCGGTCAGCGTCAGCGTGTGGCGATGGGACGCGCAATCGTGCGCAGCCCGAAGGCGTTTCTCATGGACGAGCCGCTTTCCAACCTGGACGCCAAACTGCGCGTGCAGATGAGGACGGAGATCGCCCGTCTGCAGCAGCGACTCGGTACGACAACGATTTACGTGACCCACGACCAGACCGAGGCGATGACGCTCGGCGATCGGGTAGTCGTGCTGCGCGGCGGAATCGTGCAACAGATCGGTGCGCCGCAGGAACTCTACGATCGACCGAACAATCTGTTCGTGGCGGGGTTCATCGGGTCCCCGTCCATGAACTTCTTCCCCGGACAGTTGACGGCCGACGGCGTCAGCACGCCGATCGGCGATGTTCGCCTGCCCGCGGCGGCGCAGTCGAAGATCTCGGGCAGCGGCTCGGGCAAGGACGTCGTGGTCGGTATCAGGCCGGAACATTTCGAGGACGTGGCGCTGGTCGATGCAGCGCAGAAGCCGCACGGTGGGACGTTCACCGTCGACGTCGACGTGCTGGAATCGATGGGTTCGGACAAGTACGCGTATTTCCTCGCTGGTGGCCCCGCCGTCAACTCTCGTGAACTCGAGGAACTCGCCGCCGATTCGGGAACGGCCGTCGCTGGTGGCGGTCAACTGGTTGCCAGGCTCTCGTCCGAGTCCACGGTGGCCCAGGGCAGGTCTGTCGATCTCTGGTTCGATCCCGCCAAGATCGCAGTGTTCGACGGCGGTACGGGAGCCAATCTGCTGCTGTGACCTTTACCCGGGCAAGGTGACCGAATACGTCGCGCCCCAGGGCAGCGGTACCTGTTCGGGGCCGGGCGCTGCGTCGGCCGGCTCGGGTAGGGGGACCAGGCGGCCGAATTGTTCGTGATGGGTGGAGGCCGGGGCGGCTTGCGCTGTCCCGGCCACCACGGCGATCGGCGCCGCTGCCAGGGCGCCGGCGACGGCAAATCGAGTGGCGATGCGGCGCTTGCTTGCTCGGGTCGAGATCATGAGCACTCCTGCGTGGTTTCGAGGTTCGGTGAATGCTGTGCCATTCACGGTATTGCGGGTTGATTGTGAAATCTCGTGTGCGAAGCTCATTCACAGGGAAATGGGATGGGCGGCACAGGAGGACAGATGAACGAATCCTCGGTACGAACCGAGCACCTGCCCGGCGGCCCGGACCTCGAGCGGATCATGCGCGAACACGCCTACCGCGGTGCGTACCTCCAACTGACGGTGCGCGGCGCTCTGGTGCTGTTCATCGCCCTGACACTGATCTTCGTCCCGCCGATGAACGACGCGGGATGGTGTTTCGCGATTCTGGGCGCCTATGCCCTCTGGTCGGCAGCCGTGGCGCTGTGGATCCGCAAGGGCGGCACCGGCCCGGTGACGATGATCTGGCTCGGCTTGTTCGTCGACCTTGCCGTGCTCGCAACTCTGACATTGCTGACCGGTCTCGCGGCCGAGCAGAGTTGGACCGCCGACATCTTGAGCAACGGGCTCTTCGTCATTCCGGTTCTGGCGTGTACGCAACTGCGGACGGACGTGTGTGTCGGCGTCGTTGCCTGCACGATCGGGGTGTTCTTCGTTTCCAGTTGGGCAACGATGACTTCGAACTCCGAGCCGTGGCCGTCGATCCTGCTGAGCACCATGGCCTTGGCCGGAGTAGGCGCGGGCGCAATCGGACTGACTCGGATTCAAAGATCACGCGTGCTGACCATCGGGCACCTCGTCGGGCATCGCACGAGCCTTCTTGCCGAGCTCATGGGGCTCGAGCAGCGTGAGCGCACGGAACTGTCGGAGCAATTACACGACGGGGCGCTGCAGTACGTCCTCGCGGCGCGGATGGATCTCGACGAATTGGCAGACAGCGCGGAGCCTGTCGCCCTGGCGCGAGCTGGGAAAGCGCTCGGTGAAGCGACAACGCTGTTGAGATCCTCCGTCTCGGAGTTGCATCCCACTGTCCTTGTTCACGTGGGTCTTGCCCGCGCAATCGGGGACCTCGCGCGATCGGCGCAGGGACGCGGCGGAGTAGTGGTCGACGTCGACACTTCGGGCTGGAACGACGATCTGCGCACGTCCGCGGACGACGTCCTGTTCGGCGCCGCCCGAGAGCTCCTTGGCAATGTCGTCAAACATGCCGGCGCGCACAATGTTCGGATCGAGCTCGCACGGCTGGACCACCGTGCGGTGCTGGTGGTCTCGGACGACGGCCGGGGGATCAGCGCCGATCGGATTGCCGAACGACGGGCCGCCGGCCACATAGGGCTGCTCTCGCACGAGCTGCGGGTTGTTGCCGCGGGTGGCTCGTTCTCGGTCGGGCCGGGTGAAGAGTCCGGAACCCTCGCGCGAGTTGAGATACCGTTCCAGATCGTCACCGAATCCGACCACGATCGCTGAGGAGTTGTCGATGACACTGATCACCGATCGCGAGCTCAACCTGGCGACACTGGCGAGGCAGTTCCTGCTGCGGAGGGCCGAGGTCAGCGCGTTGGATGCGATCGAGCACCTGGCGGGTCTGCAAGCACAGGCGCCGACGCCTCCCTATCTGGCACTGTGGGCGCGGCTGAAGAACTTTGCAGCAGAAGACCTCTCCACCCTTGTGGAGAAGCGCCAGGTGGTGCGGCTGGTTGCCATGCGGGGCACGGTTTTTGCTCTCTCGGCCGCGGATGCGGGCCCCTTCCGGGCCACGGTTCAGACGATCATGGAACGCGATCTCCACACCAACAGCACACAGCGTGCGGCGCTCACCGGGTTGGATCTCGACGCTCTGGCGCGGGCGGGACGGGACCTCGTAGCGGACGGGCCGCTCACCCAAATGCAGATGAGACCGATACTGGCAGAGCGCTTTCCCGGTCACGCGGCCGAGGGACTGGCGCACGGAGTTCGAGGACTTCTGCCGATGGTGCAGGTCCCACCGCGAGGCTTGTGGGGACGATCCGGAGTACCGGCACTGACGACCTTGGAGAATTGGCTTGGCACGGAAGTGAGTTCATCGCCGGATCCGGATGCGATGGTGCTTCGTTATCTGGCGGCCTTCGGGCCCGCCAGTGTGAAAGATGCGCAAGCGTGGTCAGGGCTCACGAGACTCGCCGAAGTCTTCGAGAGGCTACGTCCCGGCTTGATCACCTTTGTCAACGCGAAAGGGGCCGAGGTGTTCGACCTGCCGGACGCGCCACGACCGACCTCCGGAACACCGCCGGTCAGAATCCTTGCCCCGTTCGACAACATCCTGCTCTCGCATGCCGACCGCTCGCGAATCATGGACGAGCAGTACCGAACTCGCGTCTTCACCGTCAACGGCATCATCAAGCCCGCCATCCTGGTGCGCGGAAAGGTGGTGGGATTCGCGACGGTGACGCCGGACAAGGAGACGGTCGAATTGGGCGCGACTCTGTTTGCGCAGCAACCGAAGACCGCGCTCGCATCCATCGAGAAGGAAGCGCGTGCGTTGCTGAAATTCATGCACCCGAAGATCCCGAACCGAGAGGTGCGGTTCGCTGTCGCTACGTAGCGGGCTTGTGCTTTCGCGGTGCTCGATCGCGTAGTTCGGCCACGATCTCGTCGTTCCACATGTGACGCCGCACCAGTCGGTACCGCTCCCGGGCGATCCACAAGTAGGCCTCGGCGTCGGTGTGCTCGGGCAACATGTCGGCACCCCGCAGCATTCGCACGACGGGCAGAAACTCCTCGCCGAACCAGCGGCGGGCGACGGTGTCTCGGCCGAGGAACTCACCCTTCTCCTGCATGAGCCGAAAACCCCACGCCTCCACACACTCACTGAGTTCGGCGTACTCCCACGGGTCGGTGACCTGGACGGCTTCGCGTTGTGAACCCTGCAGCGGAACGCGGGTGAGGAAGAGTCGACGATGATCCTTGATGAGCAGATCAGCGCGCTGAGTGATGCCTTCCGGCGAGATACGCGTGATGATCTCGGTGACGTACGCGTCGATTGTCTTCTGGTGCATCGCACACGCAATGGACACTCGGTGGTGCCCGTCGATCACGAAATGCATGGAGCCGACGCGATACAACTGAACAGGTGGTACCGATTCGCCGCGTCTTTGCGCCACCGCAAGTCGCTCCCAACGAGCGCGCGAGTGAGTGGACGTCGGACGGAAGTACCTGTCGAAATCACCTGTGCGGTCGACACTTCCGACTATTGATTCGATGGTGACGACCTGCAGCCCCAGAGACTTCTCGCCGACCTTGCCCAGAGCTGCGACAACCTCGTCGAACGGCAGGATCGCGTTGACGTCGTCGGGTTCGCGTCGTAGCCAACTGACCAGACGGGCAACGTCGGCACGTCGACGCTGACGAGCGAAGTCGTTTTCCGCGTCGGCTGTGGGAAATCCGGTGTCACGAGCCATGTCGGCGCCTCACGATCGTCGGCGGAGTACCTGGGGAAATCTCCATCAGCGTGAAGCCGACGGTATTGAGCACGATAGTCCGGCCTACCTCCAGATCGAGAGGGGTTCGCCCGTGCGGGTGGATGTGTCCGTGGACCATCACCGTCGGATCGAGGTTGTGAATCAAAGGCGTGAAGCATTCGAACCCTCGATGTGGCCGATCCTCGGCGTCGCCGACACCGCGGGCGGGGCTGTGGGTGAGCAGCACATCCACGCCCGCCCGGCCGCCGGGAAGCCGCGATTGCCAGGCGTTTCGCCAGGTGAGCGAGCGAGCGCGTCGGCTCTGCTGGCGCTCGGACCACTGGTTGGGACCCGTGTTGTATCGGATGGAACCGCCGAGGCCGGCGATCCGCAGACCGGCGACGGTCACGATGCGTCCGTCGGCGTTGACTGCGCCGGTCGGCCCTGGCCACTGCGCCGGCATCCCTGCCCGCATCCAACCGGATCTCTTGTTCGAATATCCGGACAGATCGGCGTCGTGGTTGCCGGGAACGAACACGCACGGCGCATTCAGCTGATCGGACAGGTACTCCAGATACGCAAACGGCAGATCGCCTGCGCCGAGGATCACGTCGACTCGGAGTGAACGAACCTGACTGCTCCACAGGAATTCGACAGTCTCGTCGCTGACAGCGAGAACGGAGACCATTTCGACGACGCTACCGCCACCGCGAGGTATCTGCGCTGCGAACCTCGCGGGCACGGTGTTTAGATGGACGAGTGTCAGACAGCGTCGTATCTTCCGTCCGGGCCCATCTCGTCAGCAGCATCGAGGGGCCGGACCCCACCGCGGCCTCAGTGACGTTCCTTGGTGTCGAACCGCTGGACGTGCTGCGTTTCGAATCACCCGACGGCCTGGTCCGCTACGTCACACTGGGGTGCTCGCGTCATCCGATGGGCGACCCCAACGAACTGGTCGCAGACCCCACACGCGGACCCCGCGCCGAGTTGGTACTCACGCTGCGCGGTGGCACCGGTGTGGCGTCAGGTGTGGCCAGGACGCTCGCGGTGCTGGCCGCGGCGCCGTCCGTCGAAGGCGTCGTGCTGCTCGAGGACGCACTGTTGGACCTGGGCGAGCCGCTGTGGAAGGACACTGCGTTCACGGCGGTGCTTCTCGGTGACAGCGGGATCGAAGACCTGACGCTGCCGGAGCCGTTCGACCCGGTGCGCTTCCTTGGTGTGGTCCCCCTGACCGGTACCGAAGCCGCCTGGGTGCGTCTGCGCGGCGCGGAGGCACTGAGGGAAGCGTGGACCGAGGCGGGGATCGACATCCGCGATCCGCACCGTTCCGCTGCCTCGCTCTAGCTGCGCTGGCGCTTTGTCCGTCAGATCATTCGGCGTGCACGAGGATGTCCGCCAAGTTCTCGAGACTTACCCGAACCGTCCGTGAAAATGCTTTCGTGACGATCGGGTCGGCCATCTTGCCGAATACTCCTCCCAGGCCGCTTTCGCTGTCGAGTCGGTAGGTGACCCGAGTGCCGTCACCGACTTCTTCGCAGGTCGTGGTCTGCGAGAAGCTGACCGGACTTTCGACGGACGTCGATTTCGACGATCTCGGTGGGTCGTACTCGGTGAATTCGGATGTCCACTCGAGACGCTTGCCCAGGATTCGCGAGACACCGTGCCAGCGGCTTCCCACGCCCATCGGGCCGTCGGTGATCTGTTTGCACTCGACCATCGAATTCTCCCAGTTGGGCCAGTTCTCGGCGACGGCGATGTACTCCCAGACGTCCTTGGGTGGCAACGCGATCTCCACGGATTGCTCGACTGTAGGCATGGTTGCTCCTCCACTTCTCCTAAGATCTGAATTTGCTTGTCGCAAAATGGATTTCGGGAACGGAATGAAAATGCGTACCCATATCCATTGTCCGCCTGCGACGGTGGCAAGTACAGGGAGTCAGCGTGAGTGGTTCACAGCCAGTTGTTGCGGCGGAAGAGAAAGAACAAGCCGACACACACCGAGGCGATGAGGAACAGGATGGACTGGTAGCCGTACTTGTAACCGAGTTCCGGCATGTTCTCGAAGTTCATCCCATAGATACCGGCAACGCCGGTCGGCACGGCGGCGATCGCGACCCACGCGGAGATCTTGCGCATGTCGGTGTTTTGCTGCACCGCGATCTTCGCGAGTGCGGCGTCGACCAGCGAACTCAACACCTCGTCGTATTCCGAGATACGTTCGGCCACGATCGTGTGGTGATCTCGTACGTCACGGAAGTATCGCCGGATCTCCTTCGGGACGAGGCCGCCCGCGGGCTGGGTCAGCTGGAGCAGTGGCAATCCGAGTGGAGTGACCGAGCGTCGTAGTTCGACGATTTCACGTTTGAGCAGGTAGATGTGCTCGACGGCAACGGTGTTCCGCGGGTTGAACACCAACTCTTCCATGCTGTCGACGTCCTGTTCGACGAGTTGGATGACGGAGAGATAGCTGTCGACGACGTGGTCGGTGATCGCGTGCAACACCGCGAACGGGCCCATGGTGAGGCGCTCGGGGTTCTGCTCGAGTGACTTGCGCACGCTTGCCAGTTCGGAGTGATCCCCGTGCCGGACGGTCACCACGAAGTCGGGGCCGACGAACACCATGATCTCGCCGGTTTCGACGATCTCGCTCGCCGTCGCGACGGACTCGTGCGGCACGTAGACGACCGTGCGCAGCACCAGGAACATGACGTCGTCGTAGCGTTCGAGTTTCGGGCGCTCGTGTGCATGGACGGCATCCTCGACCATCAGCTCGTGGAGTCCGAAAGTTGCTGCGACATCTTGCATCTGACCTTCGTCGGGAGCGTGCATGCCCACCCAGACGAACGCGTTGTCGCGACTACGAACCTCGGCCAACGCAGCGCGGTGCGTGTACTTGCCCGGCAACCGCACGCCGTCCACGTAGACCGCGCAGTCGACGATCGCGCGGGCTGCCGGAACGGGGATCTTGGGCGCATCGGCTTGCGTCGATTTGCCGTTCGACCAATTCGGCAGTGACGGCATGGTTGGCACGCTCGCTCCTTCTCGGTCTGTAATGCAGTGGAACGGCAGGGGAACGGCACTACAGCGACACCTGATCGAATTGCGCTGCCGCTGCGGCGTAATCGTACGTCAGCTTCCGGCTCGCCCACCGGAGCGCGATGAAGTTGCCGATTGCTGACACACTGGAACAGTGCGAATAGATCTTCACACCCACTCCAACGCATCGGACGGCACCGACACCCCGGCTGCCCTCATGCGCGCCGCAGCCGACGCCGGACTCGACGTCGTCGCCATCACCGATCACGACACGACTTCGGGCTGGGCCGAGGCGGCGCAGGCCTTGCCGGCCGGCGTCAGCCTGGTTCGTGGGATGGAGATGTCGTGCGAAGGTCGAGGTGAGCGTGGTTGGCCGGTCGCTGTACATCTGCTTGCGTACCTGTTCGATCCGACGCACCCCGAATTCGCAAAAGAACGTGAGCGACTGCGCGCCGAACGCGTCGAACGTATCCGGGTGATGACGACCATGATGGCGCGTGACGGTCTGCCCGTCGATCCCGATCAGATCCTCGCCGACGCCGGTCCGTCCGTCGGACGCCCGCACGTCGCAGCGGCCCTGATGCGAGCGGGAGTGGTGTCGAGCATCAGTGAGGCTTTCTCCGACCTGTTGTCCAGTCGAGGGCGATACGACGTTCCCAAGTACGACACTCCGCTCGAGTACGCCGTCGAACTGGTGGCAGCGGCCGGGGGAGTAACTGTCCTTGCGCATGGACGGGCGCGTTCGCGCGGCGGATTGCTTGCGCTCGACCACATCCGTGATCTGGCCGAGCTGGGTCTCGGGGGTCTCGAAGTCGATCACCCGGACCATCGCAGCGACGATCGTGACGTCCTGCGCCGACTGGCCGTCGATCTCGGCTTGGCAGTCACCGGATCCTCTGACTACCACGGCGAGAACAAGACGATCGGACTCGGCGACGAGCTCACGGACGAAGCCGAGTTCGACAAACTCGTCTCGGCTGCCACCGGCGTGGAGGTACTGGGGCGCTGATGCTCGACACCACGCTCTACCTCACCGTGTTCATCACGCTGTTCGTGATCATGGACCCGCCCGGAGTCATCCCGGTGTTCTTGTCACTCGTCGGACGTAAAAGCCGTGAAGATCGCAATCGAGCGGCATGGCAGGCCCCCGCCGTCTCCCTGGCGGTCATCTCGGTCTTTGCCATCGGCGGTCAGGCGATCCTCAACTACCTCCACATCGGCATTCCGGCGTTGCAGGGCGCCGGCGGACTACTCCTGCTTCTCATCGCACTCGAACTGCTGACCGGCAAGGCCTCCAACCGTCCGCAGGGAGCCGACGACGTCAACGTCGCACTCGTTCCTCTGGGAACGCCGATGATGGCCGGTCCCGGTGCGATTGCAGCCGTCATCGTCTTTGTCGCCCAGGCCGACGGTGAAGCGGCGTCGTATCTGGCCATCGCGTTGGCGATTCTGTCCATCCACCTCGTGCTGTTCGTGGTCCTGCGCTTCTCGACCGCACTGATCCGGATACTGGGCGAGGGTGGCATCAGTCTGCTGGCACGCATCGCCGGTCTTCTGCTCGCCGCCATCGCGGTTCAACTCATTGCGGAATCAGTCCGCGGATTCGTCGCGGGAGCGTAAGAGATGACATACGACGACAGGTACGACCGGAACGACAGGTACGAGGACGACTACCAGTACCAGGAATATCAGGACTATCAGTACGAAGACGATTACGACTATCCCGCCGACAAACGACAATGGCTGCTGGTCCGCGCTCTACGCGCCCTGAGTGGCACCGTGGCGGCCGGAATCGTGGTCTTGACACTCGTGATCATCGGTTCGGCATATCTGGGCGGCAACCGCGGATTCCCGGGTCCGGGAACAACGTCGATCACCGCGCACATTGCGGCCTCGGTGGTTGCTCTCGCCGCGCAGATCTGGTGCGACCGCAGGAGGGGTATCGCGGCGGTTGCCGGATCGGTGGTCGTGCTCGTGGTGGCAGGGCTGTTGTTGGTGACGCAGTGGTGGGGATGACTGGGTGGGGATGACACGGTGGGGATGACTGGGTGGGGATGACACGGTGGGGATGACGGCTCGGGTTCGAGTGTGGTGAGGAATCCGACCGCTTGGAGGATTTGATTGTGATCCGACTCTGGTGGCAAACTGGAGTTACTTCGAGGCGGCGCCACAGCCCGGCCCCGAAGTGCAGGTTTCGTCAGAATTTCTCCCGAAACCTAGATTGCATGGATACGCCAGGGCTCACCCGCCCCACACCATGACGCTTCGGATGTATTGCGGCCCACTTTCTCGCGCACGCCGAATGCTCTTCTTCTCAGTAGTCGTTCGCGGAAGAAATGATCTCTGACCGTTGTGAACGTGGTTTCGCAGCGGTCCGAAGGATTACTTCCCAGTAACCCAGCCCCGCTTGAGGCTGGACTAATCAGGAGTGTCATCGTGTCCCTCGTGACTGAAGCCATCAACGTACCCAAGGTCGAGTTGACCGACGAAGAAATCTTTGCCGCTCACGTCGGTGGCAAGCTCTCGGTCGAGACCACAGCACCGCTCGATACGCAGCGGGCCCTCTCGATCGCCTACACGCCGGGTGTTGCTCAGGTGAGCCGCGCCATCGCTGCAGACGAAACCCTCGCCGATCGATACACGTGGACCAACCGACTCGTCGTCGTGGTCAGCGACGGCACCGCGGTTCTCGGACTCGGCGACATCGGCCCTCGCGCGTCGCTGCCCGTCATGGAGGGCAAGTCGGCGCTGTTCAAGAACTTTGCCGGACTGAACTCCATTCCGCTGGTTCTCGACACCAAGGATCCCGACGAGATCGTCGAGACACTCATCCGACTGCGTCCGAGCTTCGGCGCGGTCAACCTCGAGGACATCTCGGCGCCGCGTTGCTTCGAGATCGAGAAGCGCGTTATCGAAGCTCTCGACTGCCCTGTCATGCACGACGATCAGCACGGAACCGCCATCGTGGTACTCGCTGCCCTCAAGGGCGCCGTGAAGGTCCAGAGCCGCGACATCACCACGCTCAAGGTCGTCATCTCCGGCGCCGGCGCTGCGGGTGTTGCCTGCGCGAACATCCTGCTCGCCGCCGGAATCAGCGACGTCATCGTGCTGGACTCGAAGGGCATCATCTCGGGTGAGCGCAGCGACCTCAACGACGTGAAGGCAGAACTCGCGGCCCGCACCAATCCCCGTGACCTGCATGGTGGTGCCATCGAGGCTCTCGAAGGTGCTGACGTGTTCCTCGGTGTCTCGGCGGGCAAGATCCCCGAGGAGCTCATCGCTTCGATGGCTCCCGAGTCGATCGTGTTCGCACTCTCCAACCCGGACCCGGAGATTCACCCCGAAACCGCGTCGAAGTACGCGGCGATCGTGGCTACGGGTCGCAGTGATTTCCCGAACCAGATCAACAATGTTCTTGCCTTCCCCGGTGTGTTCAAGGGCGCGCTCGACGCCGGCGCCCGTCGCATCACCGAAGGTATGAAGCTCGCTGCCGCCGAGGCAATCCTGTCGGTGGTCGGCGACGAGTTGGCGGCGGACAAAATCGTCCCCAGCCCACTCGACCCTCGCGTGGCACCCGCAGTAGCGGAAGCCGTCGCGGCCGCAGCGCATGCTGAGGGCGTGACCAGCTAAGAGGGACTACGAAAGCCCCGATCGGAACCCGCACACAAGGTTCCGATCGGGGCTTTTTCGTGTGTACCGAGAGCTACAGACGAGTGAGGTCGGGTGTTCGGCGCAGCCTGCCGGTGCCGGGAACCGATGCCCAGACCACCAGCGCCAGTAAGCCGTCCACGACGAGAGCCACAACCGCGACCAGGATTGCGCCGACGACGACTCGGTCGTACTTGTAGAGTGCGAGACCGTCGAAGATGTACCGGCCGAGGCCGCCGAGGTTGACGTAGGCGGCGACCGTTGCCGTGGCAATCACCTGCAGTGTCGCGTTACGCAGTCCGCCGAGAATCAATGGCAGCGCGTTGGGTATCTCGACGCGGAAGAGCACTTGGAGTTCGGTCATACCCATCGCCCGCGCGGCCTCGACGACGCCGCGGTCGACGCTGGCGATTCCGGCGTACGTGCCGGCGAGGAGTGGGGGAATGCCGAGGATGACGAGGGCGAGAATCGGTGGCATCACTCCCAGGCCCATGAGAAGAACAAGGAAGGTCAGCAGGCCGAGAGTGGGCAGTGACCGCAGTGCGTTGACCAGACTGACGACCACGATCTCACCGCGACGCAGATGGCCGATGAGTAACCCGATGGGCACCGCGATCACGGCCGAAAGTGCCACGGCCAGAACGCTGTACCAGAGGTGCTGGAGGATGCGGGTGCCGATTCCGGTGTCGCCGCTCCAATTGCCGGGATCGACGATGAAGTCCCAAGCTCCGGTGAAGATGCTCATACGGGTTCCCCCTCGGCCGACAGGACGGCGGGAACCTTCGACGAGGTCGACGTTCTGGTCCACGGGGTCAGGAATCGGCCGATCAGATACAGGATCAGATCGAGCGCCAGTGCCAGCACGACGATCGCGATGATGCCCGCAACGATCTGGTCGGGATAGTCGCGGTCGTAGCCTTGTTTGAACAGGACTCCAAGCCCGCCGATTCCGATCAGAGATCCGACTGACACCAGCGAAATATTGGTAACGGCAATAACTCTGATGTTCGCGATCATCACCGGCAGCGCCAATGGCAACTCGACCGTCAGAGCGCGTCGTAGTGGTGTGAAACCGACGGCGGTGGAGGCGTCGATGACGTTGTCCGGCACCGAGTCGAGTGCTTCGGGTACTGCCCGGATGAGCAGTGCCGTCGCATACACGCTGAGTGCGATCACGACGTTGAGAGGATCAAGGGTCTTGAGTCCGAACAACTGGGGGATGGTGACGAACAGCGCGAGCGACGGAATCGTGAACGCAATGCTCGCCAGGGTCAACGTGATTCGGCGCAGCCATCTGACGTTGCGGATCGCTGTTCCGACCGGAACGGCAATCAGGAGACCGATCAGCAAAGGAAGCAGTGCCAGATACAGATGGGTCTTCGAGTAATCCACGACCGTCGAGAAATTGTCGATGAGCCAGCGCATGCCGCTACGACCCGAATCCCTCGGTGAAGGCGACGCGGTTGCGTTCCTCGTCCTCGCGTCGACGCTGATCTGCCAATTTCGCCACGACTTCGGAACCGAGGATCCCGCCGATGACCGCGCCCTCGCCGTCGACGGCAACGCCGATACCGGAAGGCGACGAGATTGCCGCATCGAGTGCTTGGCGGAGATCGCCGCCGGGGGAGAACAGCGAACCACCGGCAGACGTCGACTGAGCAAGGGTTCGTCCCGAGCGCAGGCCTTCGACGCCGGTTACGTCGATCCATCCCTGCGGAGTTCCGTTGTCCGTGACCACGAGAACCCATTCGCCCAATTCGAGACGCAGAGCCTTCAATTCGTTCTCGACGGCCGTGCGTACAGGGTGCAACGGAACCTCGTCGGCAGCGCGGAACGACAATCCCCGATATCCGCGATCGCGTCCGACAAATCCGGCGACAAAATCCGTTGCCGGTGCAGCCAACACGTCGCGAGGTGCCGCCACCTGCTGAAGCCGCCCGCCGGGACCGAAGACGGCAATGTGATCACCGAGTTTGACTGCCTCGTCGATGTCGTGGGTGACAAAGACGATCGTCTTCTTCAGTTCGCTTTGAAGACGGAGCATTTCGGTCTGCAGATCCTCACGCACGACGGGGTCGACGGCGCTGAAGGGCTCGTCCATCAACAGGATCGGCGGATCGGCAGCCAATGCTCGCGCAACTCCCACACGTTGTTGCTGCCCACCCGAGAGTTGCCCGGGATAGCGGGTGGCAAGGGAGATGTCCAGACCGACTCGTTCGAGTACCCCCAACGCGGCTTTACGGGCGGCGCGGCGGGACTCACCGCGCAGCACCGGAACCGTTGCGACGTTGTCGATCACGGTGCGGTGCGGAAGCAGGCCGGCGTTCTGGATGACGTACCCGATACCGAGACGCAGTTTCACCGCGTCGGTCTGGGCGATGTCACGACCGTCGACGAAGATCTTGCCCGACGTCGGTGTGATCATCCGGTTGATCATGCGCATCGACGTCGTCTTGCCGCATCCGGACGGCCCCACGAACACCGTGAACGACTCGGCCTCGATGGTGAGATCGAGACGGTCGACGGCGGTGGTGCCGTCCGGATACTGCTTGGTGACGCCCTCGAAGGTGATCACGTGACTACGAGACCGGCTTGTCGAGGCCCTGCGCCGTCACCCACGCCTTGGCCGCCGCTGCCGGCTCCGTCTTGGTGTCGCCGGACACCTGGACGTTGAGTGCCAACAACTCTTCGGTGGTGAGCTTGGCGGACACCGCATCGAGGACTGTCTTCAACTTGTCGGAAGACTTCGACGCGCGCAGCACCGGCACCACGTTCTGAGCCGGGAAATTGTTCTTCGGGTCTTCGAGAACCACGAAGTTGTTCTCCGGGATGGAGGCCGACGTCGTGAAGATGTTTGCCGCGGTGATGTCACCGGAGGAGAGAGCCTTCACGGTTGCCGGTCCGCCGCCGTCGGCGATCGGAACGAAGTTGGCTGCCGAGATGTCGAGGCCGTAATTGGACTTCAAACCGGGCAATCCGGCTGGACGTTCCTGGAACTCGGCCGGAGCACCGAACTTGACCTCGGCGGAATGCGGAGCCAGATCGGCGATCGTCTTCAGGTTCCACTTGTCAGCGGTTTCCTTCGTGACGACGACGGCGTCCTTGTCCTCGGCGGATGCCGGCGTCGCAATTGCCAATTCCGACCCGAGAGCTGCGGGAAGAGCAGCGAGGACGTCAGCGGAGCTGGTGGCCGTGCTGTCGGGATCCAAGTACTGCAGGAGATTTCCCGTGTAATCCGGAATGACACTGATGGACCCGTCCTTGAGTGCCGGAATGTACGCCTCGCGGCTGCCGACGTTGAACGACGTGGACACATCGAACCCGTTGACACGCAGTGCTTCGGCGTAGATGTTGGCGATCGTCTCGGATTCGGTGAAGTTGGCGGAGCCGACGACGATCGCGTTGGGATCGCTGTTGGAGTCACCGTCGCTGCTACCGCACGCTGTCAGTGCAGTCAGAGAGACAACGGTTGCCGCGGCTACGAGCCAACGGTTGGAACGAAATCGTGAGGTGCGCATGAGCGTCCTTCCGGTTTTTCGGGCGTCCCGTGTTTCGGGCGTCGGAAACCATTCCCTTGTGGCGAAGCCACCCGAGTGACTTCGACGGCGCCGCCACCGAGTGGCTGCGTCAGGACTGGTTACCGCGCATCGCCCGACAAGTGTAACGATAGGTACCGACATGGCACGGTTTTCGATCCATGGGATTGGATGTGAGGATTTCGGTGAAGAGCACACGCACGAAGTATTCGACTGTTGTTGCAGCACTGATGGTCCTGCCGATTCTCAGCGGATGCGCAAACGGTGATTCGGTGGTAGAGGGTGCCGAAGCGGAGTCTCGTGACCAGATCGTGGTGGCTGCTGACGCATCGGTGGAGAGTTCGGTGTTGGCCGAGGTGTATTCGACGGTGCTCTCCTCCTCCGGCCTGTCGGCTCGCGTCGAATCGGTGGGTGGTGGCCGAAACCAATCACTCGAGGCTCTGGACGCAGCGCGAGTCACTTTGGTGCCCGAGTTCACCGGCGCGCTGCTCGATCACTACGACCCGTCATCCCCGGCCCGCAAGGCCGACGACGTCTTCGAAGCCTTGAGTCGCTCTCTGCCGGAGGGTCTTTCGGTCTCCGACTATGCGATGGCCGAAGATCGTGCGGTCCTCGCACTCGACACCGGATACGCACAGTCGTTGGGAGCGAAGACGATAGAAGCCTTTGCTCCTTCGTGTGCCGCGGCGACGCCGCTCGTCTCCGCGAGATTCGTCGAGGACGGGGCAGTAGAACAGTTGGCCGAGGGCGCCGAGTGTGTCTTCGCCGGTGTCGATCAGGCAACGCCGGCAGACGTACCCGGTGCACAAGTATTCGGAACCACGACGCTGTCGGCGTTGGCACAATCCGATGCCGTCACAGTGCTCGCTGATTCGAATCACGTTCTGGCTGCGCAGAATGTCGTTCCGCTCTTTCGAGCGGGCGCACTGGGAGATTCGGCTGTCAAGGCGCTCAGCGTCGTTGCCGGTGAACTGTCCACCACCGATCTCGCCGCAATGATCGAGCAGGTGCGGACCGGCAAGGCGTCAGCCTCGGAAGTCGCCCGAACCTGGTGGGACACCCGTCAGTGACATGGACGGAGTGGGCCACCCGTCAGTGACATGGACGGAGTGGGCCACCCGTCAGTGACTGTTCGAGCCCACTGCTGAACTCGAATCATCCTTGGCACGAATCAGTTTCGATGCGATGAACTGGCCGAGGTCGGAAACGGCGTCTGCTGCTTCCTTCACCAGTGACGCCTGTGCGTGAGCCACGTGCCACAGTCGCGCGTACTCCACCAGGGACACGTCGACGCCGGCAGCGGAGAGCTTGTCGGTGAACGTCATGATCTGCGGGTAAAGGACTTCCTCGGAACCGACGTGAATCCTGGTGGGTGGCAACCCGTCGAGCTTGCCATGCATCGGTGCGTAGCCGGGATCAGTACGGTCGCCTCCGGCAAGGTAGGCGTCGGCGGCGTCGAAGGACCACGCTGTGTTGACCACCAGGTCGGCCTTTTTGGTAGCACCCCGATCGCCGGGATCGACCCACGGTGAGATCAGGGCAAGCGCGCCGGGGGTCACGCCGTGACGCTCGATCAGACGGATAGCGGTCGCCGCGGCCAGGCCGCCACCGGCCGAATCGCCGGCGATGGCAACGCGGTCTTCCGAATAGTCGAACTCGGTGACCAACTGCATGAAGGCTGAGACCGCGTCGTCGAGAGCGGCGGGATACGGATTCTCCGGCGCGAGACGGTAGTCCAAGGTGAAGACCGCACTGGACGACTCACGGGCGAGATGAGCTGCGAGAGAACGGTGTGTGGACAGCGAACCCAGCGTGTACGCCCCGCCATGCAGGTAGAGAACTGCGGTGGGGCGCTCGGTTGCGCCGACGGTGATCTTCTCTGCCGGTCGGCAAGCCAGCTCCAGCGGGCGCACGACGGCGCCCGCTGGAACCTGCTGTAGCGGTGCCCCGGCCTCGAGCAACAGACGTTGAATCCGATACGGCAGCCGCGAGTTGAAAGCCAGACGGAAGTACGGCTTCAACAAGAATGCGACCACGGGCAGCGGAAGGGTGAACGTGCTCACCGGCAGGGCTCCTGACTCTTTGTGCGAACTGCGCTGTGAAACGAACTGCGCTGTGAAACGAACTCAGCTGGACTTGGGCATCATTCGGCCGGCGACGATCGCGACGATGCGCTGGTAGCCCGATCCTACGAGGCGAACCCAGGCGTCGAGTGCGATTGCGTCCATCCCGATGAGAACTCGCGGCTTGCTCTTCCGAACACCGTTGACGATCGTCTTGGCGGCATCTTCCGGAGTGGTGCGCGCGAGCTTGCGGTCGAAGAACTCGGAGAAGACCGCAAGATCTTCACCCGGGCCTGCGGTGGCGTTGCGTGCGATGGCGGTCTTGATTCCGCCCGGGTGCACACAGGTCACCTTCACCGGGTGCTTGGCGATCAGCATTTCCTGGCGAAGCGACTCGGTGAAACCGCGAACGGCGAACTTGGCCGAGTTGTATGCGCTCTGACCCGGCATCGACAGCAGACCGAAGAGGCTCGACACGTTCACGATGTGCCCGTCGCCGGATGCGATGACGTGGGGGAGGAATGCCTTGGTGCCGTTGACAACTCCCCAGAAGTCGACGTCCATGACACGTTCGAAGTCCTTGAATTCGGACTTCTCGAAAGTGCCGTGGTAGGCGATTCCGGCGTTGTTGTAGATCTGGTTGACCTTGCCGAAATGGGCGACAACCGCGTCGGCGTACTCGAGAACCGCTTCGCGCTGGGTGACGTCGAGATGGTCCGACTTCACCTCGGCGCCGATGGCTTCCACCAGACGCGTTGTCTCGGCGAGCCCGATGGTGTCCACGTCGGAGATTGCCAACTTGGCGCCCTGGCCGGCCAGGTTCAGTGCTAGTGCGCGACCGATGCCCGATCCCGCTCCGGTGATGACTACGACCTTGCCTGCAAAATCACTCATTGTGCTACTGCCTTCTCGTCGTCGAGGTCGATCTGTGAAGTGGTCGCGGTGCCGACGGCGCCGAGATCCGAGGTGGCGACGCTGCGGTATGCCGCGAGGTCGAAATGCTTGGTGGCATTGCGGAACTGGAAGGTGAAGCCAGGCCACAGGGTGGTGTTGTTTCCGTGCTTGTCCATGTACCAGCTGGCGCAACCGCCGTTGTTCCACACGCTCTTGGACATAGCTGCCTGCAGGTCCTTGTTGTACTTGTCCTGCTTGTCCTTGCGCACCTCGATGGTGCCGATGTCGTACTTGTCGATGGTGGCGATCGCGTCGACCAGGTAGTTGATCTGCGACTCGATCATGAAGACCATCGACGAATGTCCGAGGCCGGTGTTGGGTCCGACGAGGAAGAACATGTTGGGGAAGTTGGCAACTGCCGCGCCCTTGTATCCCTGCATGCCGGTCTCTTCGAAGACCTCGGCGAGCGAGCGTCCGTCCTTGCCGAAGATTCCCGCGAAGGTGGGGGAGTCGGTGACGTGGAATCCGGTCGCCACGACGATGGCATCGATCTCACGCGTGGTGCCGGTCTTCGAGACGATCCCGTTGGCGGTCACCTCTTCGATGCCTTCGGTCACCAGGTCGACATTGTCCTGGGCGAGGGTGGGGAAGTAGTTGTTCGAGATCAGCATGCGCTTGCAGCCGATCTGGAAGTTAGGCATGACCTTCTTACGAAGATCCTTGTCCTTGATCTGAGCCTTCAGGTGACGCTCGGCGGCGAACTGCAGCGGCTTCATGAAGACCGGCGCCTTGGCCAGGCCGACGACCTGCGTCTCTCGCATCCAGTAGATACCGGTACGGCACAACTTCTGGAAGCCGGGAAGGTACTTGAACGCGAGGTGCTCGATCTTGGTGTACTCGCGGTCTGCGCGGGGCAGGATCCACGGCGCCGTGCGCTGGTACACGTCGAGATGCGAGACCTTCTTGCCGATGGCCGGCACGATCTGGATGGCCGAGGCGCCGGTTCCGATGACGGCCACACGCTTGCCGGTCAGATCGGCGTCGTGGTTCCAACGCGAGGAGTGGAAGATCTCGCCCTTGAAGCCGTCGATGCCCTTGATGTCCGGAAGTGAAGGCTCACACAATGCGCCGACGGCCGAGACGACGATCTTTGCGACGAATTCGCCCTTGTTGGTGCTGACGTGCCACCGAGCAGACGCCTCGTCCCAGCGTGCGGAGAGAACGTCGCAGTCGAAGATGTGCTTGTCGAGCACCTTGTGGCGGTTGGCCACCGACTGGATGTACTTGTAGATCTCGGGCTGAGTGGAGAAGGAGCGCGTCCACTCCGGATTGAGTGCAAAAGAGTACGAGTACAAATGCGACGGCACGTCACACGCGGCGCCCGGGTAGCTGTTGTCACGCCAGGTTCCGCCGACGTCGTTGCCGCGCTCGAGAACGACGTAGTCCGTGATGCCGGCCTGTGCCAGTTTGATCGCCGCACCGAGACCGGCGAAACCACTGCCGATGATCAGTGTGCCGACGTGGCGAGTATCCGCGGCAGGTGCTGAGGTATCTGTAACTGGAAGACTCATGTAGGGAACGATATGCCTTTATTGAGTCACGGTCAATAGCTTATTGACGAATATTCAGTAGTCTATTGGGCATGGACGCAGTAAAGCGAACGCGGCTCGACCCTGCGCAGCGCCGAGCGCAACTCATCGACCTCGGGGCGCGGATGCTGGCCGAACGGCCGCTCGAACAGATTTCCGTCGAGGACATCGCCGATCAGGCTGGTGTCTCGCGGGGGCTTCTGTTCCACTACTTCGCGTCGAAAAGCGAGTTCCATCTGGCGATCGTCCGACACAGCAGTGAACAGATGCTCCAGCGCACCGAGCCGAGCGAGTCGGACGATCCGATGCTCACCCTCCGCTCGGTGCTGGCGTCGTACGTCGACTACGTGACCGAGAACCGCAATACCTACGTCTCGCTGCTCCGGGGGACCGCCAGCGGGGATCCGCAGATGCGTGAGGTGTTCGAGCAGACTCGCGACATCATGGCCAAGAGAACCCTCGATCAGCTCCCGAAGATCGGCCTGACTCGAACACCTCAGGTGGAGTTGGCCGTTCGCGGTTGGATCGCGTTTGTCGAGGAAGCCACCATCAGTTGGCTCCGAGCGCCCGCCATCACCCGCGAGGAACTGATCGACCTGACGGTTCAGTCGTTACCTGCGTTGGCACTGGCCGCCGTCGGCTTCGATGCCGGGCCGGATCTGGGTCTGCTGCAATCGAATTGACGTGAACGCAGAAAGGCCGGGCCCCACACTCCTTGCGGAATGTGGGGCCCGGCCCTTGTCAAATTACTGAGATCAGTTGGTCGGCAGGAACGCCTCGTCCAAGATCTCCTGCTGCTCCACCGCGTGGACCTTGCTCGATCCCGAAGAGGGAGCGGACATCGGACGACGCGAGATGCGCTTGATACCGGTCAAGGTCTCCGGCAGAAGGTCCGGCAGAGCCAGCCCGAGGAACGGCCACGCACCCTGGTTTGCGGGCTCTTCCTGGACCCAACGGAACTGATCCGCATTCGGGTAACGGTCCAGGGTCTCCTTGAGGCGACGCTTCGGCACGGGGTAGAGCTGCTCCATGCGCACGATGGCGATGTCGTCACGCTCGTCCTTGTGCTTCTTCGCCAGGAGTTCCCAGTACAGCTTGCCGCTGACCAGCAGAACCCGCTTGACCGATTCGCGTGCGCTTTCGCCGCTCTCGTATGCCGGCTCCTCGAAGACCGAACGGAACTTGCCCGTCGTGAAGTCCTCGACGTTGCTGACGGCAGCCTTGTTACGCAGCATCGACTTGGGCGTGAAAACCACCAGCGGACGGCGGATGCCGTCGAGGTGATGGCGACGCAGCAGGTGGAAGTAGCTGGCCGGAGTCGACGGAACCGCAACGGTCATCGAGCCTTCTGCACACAGCTGAAGGAAACGCTCGATGCGACCGGAGGTGTGGTCCGGACCCTGACCCTCGTGACCGTGCGGCAGGAGCAGCACGACGTCGGAGAGCTGACCCCACTTGGCCTCACCCGAAGAGATGAACTCGTCGATGATGGTCTGCGCGCCGTTGACGAAGTCACCGAACTGCGCTTCCCACAGGACCAGAGCGTCGGGGTTACCGACCGAGTAGCCGTACTCGAAGCCCAGACCTGCGTACTCGGTGAGTGCGGAGTCGTAAACCATGAACTTGCCGCCGTTTTCGGCGTCGGCAGCGATCTTGGCGATCGGGCTGTACTCGTTGCCGGTCTTGCGGTCGATGAGGACCGAGTGACGCTGCGTGAACGTTCCTCGCTTGGAGTCCTGACCCGCGAGGCGGATCAAGGCACCCTGCTCGGCCAACGAGCCGAACGCGAGCAATTCTGCGAACGCCCAGTCGACATGTCCCTCACGGGCCATCTCGCGGCGCTTCTCGGCAACCGGCTTGACGCGCGGGTGAACGGTGAAGCCCTCGGGGACGTTGACGAACGCATCACCGATGCGCTCGAGAACCTCGGGAGCGACAGCCGTGGTCAGGCGAGCCGGGGGAGTCTGGTCGAGTTCGACGGACTCGGACGGTTCGGGCTGGAACTTCTCGAGTTCACGGACCTCGTTGAAGACCCGTTCGAGCTGGCCCTGGTAGTCGCGAAGTGCGTCTTCGGCTTCCTTGAGCGAGATGTCACCGCGGCCGATAAGGGACTCGGTGTAGCTCTTACGAACGCTGCGCTTGGTGTCGATGACGTCGTACATGGCCGGCTGGGTCATCGACGGGTCGTCGCCCTCGTTGTGACCGCGACGGCGGTAGCAGATGAGGTCGATGACAACGTCCTTGCCGAACTTCTCACGGAAGTCGACGGCCAGCTGAGCAACCCAGACGCAAGCCTCGGGGTCGTCGCCGTTGACGTGGAAGACCGGTGCGGCGATCATCTTCGCGACGTCGGTGCAGTACTCGGACGAGCGTGAATGTTCCGGAGCGGTGGTGAAGCCGACCTGGTTGTTCACGACGATGTGCACGGTGCCACCGGTGCGGTAACCGCGAAGCAGCGAGAGGTTGAGCGTCTCGGCGACAACGCCCTGACCGGCGAATGCAGCGTCACCGTGCAGCATGAGCGGCAGGACGGTGAAGCCTTCTTCACCCTTGTCGAGGATGTCCTGCTTGGCGCGGACCAGGCCTTCGAGAACCGGGTCGACGGCCTCGAGGTGCGACGGGTTTGCGGTCAAGGAGACAGCGATGTCGTTGTCACCGAACATCTGGATGTACGTTCCGCTGGCACCCAAGTGGTACTTCACGTCGCCGGAGCCGTGAGCGGCTGCCGGGTTCATGTTGCCCTCGAACTCCGTGAAGATCTTGGAGTACGGCTTGCCGACGATGTTGGCAAGCACGTTGAGACGGCCACGGTGCGGCATGCCGATGACGACCTCGTCGAGCTGGTGCTCGGCGGCCTGGTCGATCACGGCGTCCATCATCGGGATGACGGCTTCGGCGCCTTCGAGCGAGAAGCGCTTCTGGCCGACGTACTTGGTCTGCAGGAACGTCTCGAAGGCCTCGGCGGCGTTGAGCTTGCTCAGGATGTACTTCTGCTGAGCGACCGAAGGCTTGGCGTGATGGCCCTCGACGCGGTCCTGGATCCACTGACGCTGATCCGTCTCGAGGATGTGCGTGTACTCGACGCCGACGTGGCGGCAGTACGCGTCGCGCAGCACGCTCAACACGTCGCGCAGCTTCATCTTCTCTTGACCGTGGAAGCCGCCGACCTTGAACTCACGGTCCAGATCCCACAGCGTCAGGCCGTGGCTGATGACGTCGAGGTCGGGGTGGCTGTGGAACTTGTCCTTGACGAACTGCAACGGGTCCGTGTCGGCCATGAGGTGGCCGCGGTCACGGTATGCAGCGATCAGTTCGAGAACGCGGGTGTTCTTGTCGACAGCGCCTTCCGGCACGTCCTTGCGCCACCGCACCGGCTCGTACGGGTTGCCGAGCGCGTGGAAGATCTCGTCGTAGAACTCGTCGCTGATCAGCAGGTTGTGGATCGTGCGCAGGAAATCGCCCGACTCGGCACCCTGGATGATGCGGTGATCGTAGGTCGAGGTGAGAGTCATCAACTTGCCGACGCCCATCTCGGCCAGCTTCTCGTCGCTGGCGCCCTGGAACTCGGCGGGGTATTCCATCGCGCCGGCACCGATGATGGCGCCCTGGCCCTTCATCAGGCGAGGAACGGAGTGAACCGTGCCGATACCGCCCGGGTTGGTCAGCGAAATGGTGACGCCGGTGAAGTCTTCGCCGGTGAGCTTGCCTTCACGGGCGCGTCGGACGATGTCCTCGTATGCCGCGTGGAACTGGACGAAGTTCATCGACTCGGTGTTCCGGATGGCGGCAACTACCAGTGAGCGGTTGCCGTCCTTTCCGGGAAGGTCGATCGCGAGTCCGAGATTGGTGTGCTCGGGCGTGACCGCGTTCGGCTTGCCGTCGATTTCGGCGAAGTGCCGGTTCATGTTGGGGAACGCGTTGACTGCCTGGACGATCGCGTAACCCAAGAGGTGGGTGAACGAGATCTTGCCGCCGCGGGTACGCGCGAGGTGGTTGTTGATGACGATGCGGTTGTCGAACATCAGCTTCGCGGGGATGGCACGCACGCTGGTTGCAGTCGGGATCTCGAGCGAGAGCGACATGTTCTTGACGACTGCGGCTGCGGCGCCGCGGAGAACCTTGGTTTCCTCGGCTCCGCCGGCAGGGGCGGGCTTCGCAGTAGCGGCCGCGGGCTTGGCTGCTGCGGGCTGGGCCGGGGCGGCCTTGGCGGCGGGCGCTGCCGTCTTCGCGGGGGCCGGAGCGGCAGCCTTGGCAGCCGGCGCAGGAGGTGCGGTCTTGGGGGCGGGAGGCGTGGCCTTGGGAGCAGCAGGCGGAGCTACAACAGCGGCGGGTGCAGCCGCGTTGCCGTTCGAGGCAGTCCCGTTTCCACCTCCCGTGTTCGCCGAGTCCGGCGAGTAATCGGTCAAGAATTCGTGCCAACTGGGATCCACGGACGACGGATCGTCCTGGAAGCGTTGGTACATCTCGTCAACCAGCCACTGGTTCTGTCCGAATTGGGATGTAGAACTGCTGCTCACGGCAGGTGTTCGCCTCGTTTCTATTTCGGTACCCGATCAGAGCGCCTATATACATGAGATTAGCCCGAGCGTGTGACGAGCAATTGTGCGGCACACAATTTGTGAGCTGTCTCACGGAAGTCCGTGATCTTGCGATCGCGCACTACCTCTCGGCGGTACAAATCCGTGCCGACTGTCACGCGACGGGGTTGCCTTCGATGACAGTTCTCGACGTCAGATTATTCCCCTCACGCGCCTGCGATGCATCCCAGAGTCCCGAGTAGTGACCACCGGCATACCGCAGAACATCGTGCGGGCCGTATTCAACGATACGTCCCCGGTCAACTACGACAACGAGGTCCGCTCGGGCAGCTGTCGCGAGGCGGTGAGCTACGACGACGGAAGTCCGTTTCCGGGTGACCGACCGACTTGCTTCGAGCACCATTCGTTCGGTCGCGGGATCGAGCGTCGCGGTCGCCTCGTCGAGGAGCAGAAGGTCCGGGTCGACGAGTTCGGCACGGGCCAATGCGATCAGTTGGCGTTGGCCCGCCGAGAGCCCCTGGCCGCGCTCGCCGACGGGATGATTCATGCCTCCACGCATGTCGGCTATCGAATTCAGTGCGCCGACGGAACGTGCCGCTTCCTCGATCTCCGCGTGCGACGCCGACGGCCTGCCGTACGCGATGTTGTCGGCGACCGTGCCGGTGAACAGATGGGCTTCTTGTGGGACCACGCCGAGGCGACGTCGGTACTGCGAGAGGTGGAAGTTCCGGATGTCGGTTCCGTCCACGTCGACCGACCCGGACGTCGGGTCGTAGAAGCGGGCGAGCAACTTCACGACCGTCGACTTCCCGGCACCGGTTCGGCCGACCAGAGCGACGGTCGTGCCCGGCGGGATTTGCAGATCGAAATCGGAGAGGGCGTCGACGTCCGCACCCGAGTACCGGAACCCGACCCCGTCGAGATGGACGGCGCCGTCGAGTCGTCCGGAGATCGCGATCAAATCCTCGCTGTCGGCAGTCTCGATCGAACTGCGAGTGCGCAGCAGGTCGCCGATTCGTTGCAATCCGACGTTTGCCTGTTGGTAACCATCGAACACTTGTGAGAGTTGCTGAATCGGTCCGAACAGCAGACCGAGGTAGAGCACGAAAGCGATCAGTACGCCGGGCGAAGTCGATCCGTTGGCGATCTGGTGCGCACCGACGAACACGACCGCGGCCAACGCGAGGTCGGACAGGAACGAAATGAAAGGGAAGTAGATCGAAATGGCTCGCTGCGACCGCATCCGCGATCGGCGGTAGCTCTCGGAGCGTTCTGCGAACCTACGCGCAGCACCTTCTTCGCGGCGGTAGGCCTGAGCCGCTCGCAGACCGGCGATGTTCTCCTGGAAGTCGGCATTGACGAGCGAGATCCGTTCGCGGGACTGGCTGTAGGCAACCGAGGAGATCTTGCGGAAGACCACGGTCGCGACCACGAGCGGTGGGATGACGGCCAGCGCCACCAGGCCGAGCGTCACGTCGGTCGCCAGGAGGGCGATCGAAATTCCGCCGACGGTCAGGACGCTCACGATCGCCGTCGACATACCGGTTTGGATGAACGACGAGAGCGCGTCGACGTCGGTGGTCATACGCGTCATGATGCGGCCGGACAATTCCCGTTCGTAGTAGTCCAGACCCAGGCGCTGCAAGTGTGCATAGCTGCGGACGCGGAGCCCGAACAGCACGCGTTCACCGGCTCGGGCCGTGAGCACCGTCATGACCGCCACGATGACCCAGTCTGCGGCGACCAGGAGCGCGCCGAACGCCGTCGCGATCCAGAGTGTGGTGCTGTCTGCGGTCACGACTCCGTGGTCGATCGCATATCTGACGAGGGAGGGAAATGCGATCGCCGCGGCGGAGTCCAGGGCAAGGCACACGACAACCGCCAGTAGAACCCAGCGGACCGGCCTCAAGATCTGTCGGAGTGAGAACTGTGGATTCGATTCGCGCAGGCTCTCAGGAGCAATTCCGGGGTCTTCGCGTGCGGGTGGGAGAGCGTCGACTGCTGCCCGCAGAGACGGAGTCACCGCGATTCCGCTGAGCGCTCCGGCCATCGGTCCGCCCGCACCCTTCGTCGTAGCGGCTGTGCTGTCGGCTTCGGATTCCGGTGCCTGCGGCCACAACTGCTCGGTTGTCGGCTCGCTGCGGTCACGTCCGAAAGCATCGGAGTCGACGTCGTCGAGTTCGGCCGGTAGTTCCGGCGGCGAGGAGAACAGGGCGCGAAAGAGCGGACATCGCGCTTCCAGTTCGTCCACGGTTCCGGAGTCGATGATCCGTCCGCCGTCGAGAACCGCGACGCGATCTGCCAGCGTCAAGGTGGATCGCCGGTGCGCGAGGATCAGCGTGGTTTGCCGTCGTCTGGCCCGGAACGCGTCGAAGATCGCAGCCTCGGTTGCCGCATCGACCGCGGAGGTGGCGTCGTCGAGGACCAAAATCCGCGGGTCGACGAGGAGGGCTCGGGCAAGCGCGATGCGCTGACGCTGGCCTCCCGACAGCGTCAGACCTCGTTCACCGACAACGGTGTCGTATCCGTCCGGGAGTGCCTCGATGAAGGTGTCCGCCTGTGCCAATGCAGCTGCGGCGCGGATGTCCTCGTCTGAGGTGTCCTCGCGGCCAAGTGCGATGTTGGCGGCGATGGTGTCCGAGAACAGGAAAGGTTCGTCGAAGACCAGGCTGACGGCGGCACGAAGCTGCTCACTGCGCAGTTCGCCGATGGGGAACGTCTCGCCCGCGGTATCGACGGTCACTACACCCGAAGTCGGGGCGTAGAACCGGGGGAGAAGCAAGGACAACGCGGTCTTGCCCGACGCGGCCGGCCCCACGACGGCGACGGTCTCGCCCGGTTCTATGCGGAGGTTCAGCCCGGTCAGGACGTCGCGTTCGGTGTCGAACCCGAATGCCACGTCGTCGAAGGTGACGCCGAGCGGACCGTCGGGCAGGTCCACCGGATGGTCAGGATCGGCGATGTCCGGCTGAGCGTTGATGACGTCGTAGACACGCTCGACAGCGGCGCGCGCCAGCTGCGCCATGACGATGACCGACGACAGAGTTCGGGTGACTCCGGTCATCGTCACGATGTAGGTGGCGAACGCGAGAAACGTTCCCACGGTGATCTTGTCGTGCAGTGCGAGATACCCGCCGAGGGCGATCACTCCCACCTGCCCCAGCTGGGGCAAGGCGGCCATGGTCGGCGCGAATTTCGCGTTCAACCACGCGGCGCGAAGACGCTCCGAATACAGCGTGCGGCTGTGCTTTTCGAGTTGGTCGACGGCTCGTTGTTCCTGCCCGAATCCCTTGACGACGCGCACGCCCGTGACGGTTTCCTCGACATGTTGGGCGAGGTCGGCGGCCCGCTGCTGCGCGGACCATGTTGCGGCGAAGAGCATCGGTCGCATCAGGAACACCACCAGCCCGACTGCGGGGATGACGGCGACAGCGACGAGAGTCAACAGCGGCGAGAGCCACGCCATGATGCCGATCGCGAGCACGAATTGCAGGAGCGCACCCGCGGACATGGGCACCATCGCGAGCAAACCCTGGACGAGTTGTAGATCGGTGATGGACCGGGATACCACCTGGCCTGTGCGGATCTGATCCTGCCCGCGTCCGTCGAGGCGTTGCAGCGAGCCGAGCAGGGCGAGCCGCAAGTCGTGTTGAACATCGAGCGAGAGTCGGCCGGCAAGCATCCGTCGGCCGTACTGGCACGCGAAGCGCACGACCGCGAGCAGCGCGATCGCCAGCGCGGCGAACCCGATCACCTTGCCTGGGTTCTCCTGGCTTGCGGCGTCGAGCGCATAGCGGGTCAGAAGAGGAAACGAGATGTCGATCGCCGAAGCGATGACGGTCACCAGAAGCGCGCCGATGGCAACTCTTCGGTGCAACCAGCATGCGTGCGCCAAGCGGCGGATCCAGCCCGGAGCTCGATCGACCTCTCCAGCTACCGGACTGTCCGTGTTGATCGTGTTCATCGAGATCCACGGTAGACCCGGCCCCAGACAGCCTTTTCAGGTGATGTCGCGGGTCCTGGTCCGCAGCCAACCGAGCCCGCAGAACAGAACCACCCAAGCTGCCAGCATCATCGGGCCGCTCGGCCAGGACGCAAACGCGTCGACGTCGATCGACGGGGCCGCATTGACGATCGTGCCGATCGTGGCCGACACCGGAAGCGCGGCCCCGACCCCGCCGAGATCCATCGCGAGCAGCACTGCGCGGACGATCCATTCACCGAAGACGAACCACAGGATGACCGAGAGGGCACCGGCCATCGACGAACCGGTGAGCAGTGCCACCCCGGCGCCGAGCAGTGCCCACAGAGCGCACGCCAGAATGCCTGCGGCGCAGATGGCGAAGAGATCGGTGGTGAAGCTGAAGTCCCGGCCGAAGAGCAACATCGCGCCGATGCTGACTACTTCGACCGCCAACGCGTAGCCGACGGCGAATACCGCGACGACGGCAAGTTTTGCGCCGAGAACTCCGTCACGGCCGCGAGCTGTGAGGAACGTCGTGGTGAGAGTTTTGTAGCCGAATTCGGATCCGGCGGTGAGTGCTCCGAAGACAGCCGCGAACACCAGGACAAGCGTGTTGGAGACACCGAGGCTGACGCCGGTGGACACGACATCGACGTCGAAGGTGGTGTCTGCCGAATCGGCCACGACTTCGACGAACGTCCTGGTGGAGGCAGCAATCAGCACGGCCACGACGACCGGTGCGATGGCCAGTGCCCACCAGTAGCGCAGGGTGAGAACTTTGAGTGTCTCCGCGCGCACGAGCGTGGTCATCGGTGTCCTCCGGAAGGTCCGTATGCGGCAGGGCCGTAATAGCCCGGGCCCGAACCGGGACCGGGTGGGCGGTGGTATCCGACCTGGGGGACGGCATATTGCGGCGTTGTCATGGCCAGGAACAGTTGCTCGAGATCTGCGCCTTCGGTTGCGACACCGAAGATCGTGACTCCGGCGGCGGATGCCACCGGTGGCAGTACCGACGTGTCGGTGCCGCCCACGGCGAGCCGTCCGTCCTGGGTGATCTGGGCGTCGATGATTCCGCGAGCGGCCAATGCCGTGGCGAGGAGCGCTGGGTTGGAACACGAGACGAGCAGTCGACTGCGCTGCGAGCGGCGAAGTTCGTCCATGGTCCCTTGGTAGACGAGTGAGCCGGCGCTGACGATGACCACGCTGTCGACGGTCGCTTCCACTTCACGAAGCGCGTGACTCGAGATCAGAACCGTTCGGCCGGAACCGGCGAAGGTCTGCAGGAACTGACGAAGCCACGCCATGCCCTCGGGGTCGAGTCCGTTCGCGGGTTCGTCGAGCACGAGGATCTCGGGATCACCGAGCATCGCGGTGGCAAGGATCAGGCGTTGGCGCATCCCGAGCGAGAAGGTGCCGGTCTTGTGGGCTCCGACCGATCTCAGACCGACCATGTCCAGCACCTGCGCCGCGCGCTGAGTCGGCATGCCGATAGCGGCCGCGTAGATCTCGAGGTGTCCGAGGGCCGTTCGTTTCGGATGGAGACTGCCGACGTCGAGTACTGCGCCGACGGTCCGAGCCGGGTTGGGCAGCAAACGCATCGGGGTGCCGTTGATCGTGGCCGATCCCGACGTCGGTGACACCAGTCCGAGGAGCATCCGCAACGTGGTCGTCTTGCCCGAACCGTTCGGACCGAGAAACCCGGTGATCGAGCCCGCCTGAACGTCGAAGCTCAGGTCGTTGACCGCGCGCGCCGCCTTGAACGTCTTCGTCAACCCACGAATCTCGATGGGGGCAGAGAAGGATCCCATTGCGGTGTTCGTCAATGCTGCTCCCGGGTCGGCGGCGAATACGTGATGCGAGCCTACGGCCCGGACAGCTATCTGCGGATGGCCCGGCGTGTCTCCGTCTGGGGAAGCACTGCGGCATCGTCGGCAGGCATCACGATCAGGTGGTCGGTCCACCTGGCCGGTGCCGGTCCGAAGGCTTCGCGCGCATTCTTGACGACGCCCTTGCCGATTGCACGGTTGCCCGCACCGCCGATGACCGCACCGATTCCGGCCGGAACGAGCTTGCCGAGGATCAGTGCGCTGCGCTTCGCGGCGTACTTGGTCACGAATTTCCGCACGAGGGTGCTGTTCATTCCCCTCATCGTGGGTCCGGGAATCTTGCTCGTGATTGCCGTTCCCCAATTCTTGGCTGTGATTCCGGTGGCCTTCTGCACGATCTCCATACCGGATTCGCCGAGGGCGACTGCCAGGACCAGGGCACGTCGTTGCTGGTGATCCTGTACGGAGATTCCATGCACTGACGCAGTTGCCAACGTCAGCAGCGCTGACGCCTCGAGGAAGAAAGCCGATTCCGCACCGACGGCAGCGATGGACGCGACCGTTCCGACGCCCGGCACGGCGGCGGTGGCGCCGACGGCACTGCCGCTTCCGGTCACGGCGAGAATGAACATCTTCTCCATCCGCTCGACGATCTGAGCAGGTGACTCGTCGGGGTGGGCCTTACGGACATGGTTGACGTATTTGGCCACTGCGGGCGCTTGCAGGCGGCTTCCGTTGTCGAGAACGGAAACGAGGACCTTCTCGATACGCCCGCTGTCGTTGTTCGTCGACTTGCTCATTGCTGCCCCTCCACAGTTGTCCTCCTCTGAAGCGAGGTGGACCGTATCTCGAGAATAGGTGAAGTTTTCGCTGGCGGCGGTGATCACCGGGGCCATAGGCTCGTACGAGACTCGGTTTTCTTCGTGAGTTTTCCCAGGCAGGAGTTCGAGTGTTATGACCGCCACTTCGGAATCTCGTTCGACGACCATCTGGCCGACGCTGCGCTACCTCGACGCCCGTGCGGCAATCCACTTTCTGGTGAGCACCTTCGGTTTCGTGGAGAAGGCCGTCTACGGAGAGGGAGACGTGGTGGACCACGCCCAACTCGACTGGCCGGGCGGTGGCGGCATCATGTTGGGTTCGCCGCGCACCGATTCGGCGATCGCCGGCCTGCCGCCTGGAATCGGTTCGGTGTACATCGTCGTGGACGACGCGGACGCCGCCGATGCACTCCACGAACGCGCTGTCGCGGCGGGCGCCACGATCACGCAGGGATTGCGCGACGAGGACTACGGTTCGCGGGGGTTCACCTGCCGTGATCCCGAAGGTGTGTACTGGAGTTTCGGCACGTACGCAGGGGAGTAGCCCCCCGCGACCTACCTGGTGGCCCAGTGCTCTGCCGGAACCACTTCCGACGGGATGGGCGGATGAGGTGGTGTGCCGTCCCCGAACGGTCGGCCACCCAACTGTTCGCGCCCGTGCGGTTCGAGCCAGTGTGTCAATTCCGGTCCCTTGGGCACGATTCCGGAGGGATTGATCTCGGAATGCACGATGTAGTAGTGCGCTTTGATCTGTGTGAAGTCGATGGTGTCACCGAATCCGGGGGTTTGGAACAGATCGCGCGCGTAGTCCCACAGCACCGGCATCTCGCTGAGTTTGCTTCTGTTGCACTTGAAGTGGCCGTGATAGACGGGATCGAACCGCGCCAGCGTGGTGAACAGGCGCACATCGGCTTCGGTGATGGTGTCGCCCACCAGGAAACGTTGCCGGGCAAGACGTTCGGTGAGCCAGTCGAGGCGAGCGAACAGCGTGTCGTATGCCTCGTCGTACGCCTGCTGTGAACCGGCGAAACCGCAGCGGTAGACGCCGTTGTTGACGTCGCGAAAAACGTACTCGGCCACTTCGTCGATTTCGTTTCGCAGAGGCTCCGGGTACAGATCCGGTGCGCCTTCGCGGTGGTACTTCTTCCATTGCGTCGAGAAGTCGAGGGTGATCTGTGGGTAGTCGTTCGTGATCACCTTGCCCGTGGCGATCTCCACCATGGCGGGCACCGTGATTCCCCTGGGGTAGTGGGGATCTCGGGCGAAGTATGCGTCCTGCAGTCGCGGGATCTTCAGTACGGGATCGACGCCGCCCGGGTCGAGATCGAAAGTCCAGCTTCGCTTGTCGTGAACCGGACCGCAGATGCCCATCGACAGTACGTCTTCGAGGCCGAGTAGGCGGCGGACGATGATGGCGCGGTTTGCCCACGGGCAGGCACGTGCCACGATCAACCGGTATCGCCCGGGTTCGACGGGGTACCCGTCGCGGCCGTCCTCGGTGATCCGGGTCGGGATGTAGTTGGTGTCGCGTTTGAATTCACGACCCACTTCGACGAATGTCGGTTCGCTCGCGCAGTCTTCCGTACTCATCTGCGGTCCCTCTCGTTCGAGTGTCAACTGGGCAGGTGCACGTGTACCCGAGCGTATGCCCCCAGAACGTCGAATTTGGCTTTACGTGGAAGCGTCGCTCCGATCGCACTGCCGCGACTTGTGCGTAGCTGCGGGATCAATCCGGAATCGAGAGCGTCCTCCGCAGCGAGAAGCGTTACTGCGCAGCCGATTCCGTGACGGCGATGCGCTGGAGCAGTCAGGGTCGTGAGATCTGCCACGAATCCCTGAAATTCGGAGTATGCCGCGCATCCGAGCACCTCGGCGGAATCGGTGAGGGCGGTGAACCACCGCGTCCGGTTCCCGAGGTCGGCTGTGGTGCTGTCGTCGGGTGGGCACAGCGCAGCGACGGCGAGGGCATCGTCGATGTCGTGGGAAATCAGTAGTTGCTCGTCGGGTGGCGCGTCCGTGTAGTCGCCGAGGAAAGCGAGATCGACGGGGCCGGTGATTCGGCCGCCGTGATCGCCGGCGATCTCGAGCAGACGCGCCGGTTGCAGCAGGGCGTCGACGGAGATGTCCTCGGTGCGCTCGATGAACCACTGCGGCCCGACGATCGCACCTGAGCCTGCCAGATCGAGAACGTGGATGTCGTCGCCGACGACGCGGGCCGTGTGTGCCGGCCGAAGTGCCGAGTCGCCGAGGCCCAGTTCACGTGCCCAAGCGAGTCGGATGATGTCGAGGTGATGTTCGTCCACTCGCTACAGGCTAGTCCGATTCGAACGGGTTGATCGAGATGGACAGAGGTCGTATATTCCATGTGGACTATTTCAGGTGGAATAGTCAAGAAATAGTCAATTGCGGCTGTCAGGGAGGGGGACTCATGGGTGACGTGTCACTGACGCCTCTGGGAATCACCGTTCTGGGCCTGCTGTCCGAGCGTTCGATGCATCCGTACGAGATGTATCAACTTGCCTCGGTTCGCCGGGGCGATCAGTTGGTGAAGATCAAGCCGGGATCGCTCTATCACACGGTTTCCCGGTTGGAGAAGCAGGAACTTCTGGCTTCGATCGGGACCGATCGTGAGGGCAACCGGCCCGAACGGACGACGTACGAGATCACCGCCCGGGGCCGTGAGGCCCTCGAGCATCAACTACGTGAGATGTTGGCGGTTCCGGTGCGGGAGTATCCGCGGTTGCCGCTCGCGCTCGCCGAAATGCACAACCTCTCTGCGTCCACCGCGTGTCAGATGCTTCGAATTCGTCTCGCGCACCTCGACAAGACGATCGCGAAATTCGAGGCCGACTACGAAGCGGTGAAGGCGGCGGAAAAACCACGAATCTTCACGGTGGGCGCGGACTACGCCCACGCACTGACCGTCGCCGAAAGAGAGTGGATCGGCGCGTTGGTGACAGACATCGAGAGCGGCGAAATGCCCTGGCTCTCA
Source organism: Rhodococcus sp. OAS809 (assembly GCF_040546695.1). Taxonomy (NCBI): domain Bacteria; kingdom Bacillati; phylum Actinomycetota; class Actinomycetes; order Mycobacteriales; family Nocardiaceae; genus Rhodococcus; species Rhodococcus sp. OAS809. Next base: position 6,096,273 of record NZ_JBEPOI010000002.1, read on the forward strand.
CAAGAACTTCTCGACCGGCTGGCCGGCTCCGCAGGCTCGTCCGCACTACCTAAGGACTGAAGATGGAAAAGCAGGTCAATCCCTGGCACGCGCTGTGGGCGCTGTGTATCGGGTTCTTCATGATTCTGGTGGACAGCACCATCGTCGCTGTCGCCAACCCTGCGATCATGGAGGACCTCGGCACCGACATCAACAAGGTCGTCTGGGTCACCAGCGCGTACCTGCTGGCGTACGCGGTGCCGTTGCTCGTCACCGGCCGGCTCGGTGACAGGTTCGGACCGAAGAACCTGTACATGATCGGCCTCGTACTGTTCACCGGCGCTTCACTGTGGTGTGGTCTGTCCGGCAGCGTCGAGATGCTCATCGTGGCAAGGGCTTTCCAGGGTCTGGGCGCCGCAATGATGACGCCTCAGACGATGGCCGTCATCACACGCACGTTCGCGCCGAACAAGCGTGGCGCCGCAATGGGCCTGTGGGGCGCGGTTGCCGGTGTTGCGACGCTGGTCGGTCCGCTTGCCGGTGGTGTGTTGGTCGACAATCTCGGCTGGGAATGGATCTTCATCGTCAACGTCCCGGTCGGTGTCATCGCCTTCCTCCTCGCGTGGAAGCTTGTTCCGTCGTTGCCGACCAGCGAGCACAAGTTCGACATCCCCGGCGTGATTCTCAGCGCCGCAGGCATGTTCCTGCTCGTGTTCGGAATCCAGGAAGGCAGTTCGTACGACTGGAACGGATTCGTCTGGAGCCTGATCGGCGCCGGTGTGGTGTTGCTCGCGGTGTTCGTGTTCTACCAGTCGCGCAACAAGAACGAGCCCTTGCTCCCACTCGAACTCTTCAAGGACCGCAACTTCTCGCTCGCCAACGTCGCCATCACCGCGATGGGCTTCGCGATCACGTCGATGGTCCTTCCGCTGATGTTCTACACCCAGGCAGTTCGCGGACTCTCCCCGACGCAGTCGGCGCTCCTCCTCGTTCCGATGGCCGTGCTGACCGGCATTTTTGCGCCGATCATCGGCAAGCTCGTCGACAAGACGCATCCGCGCTACATCGCGGGCACCGGCTTCCTGCTGTTCGCGATCGCCCTGGGCTGGCTGGCATTGGTTATGTCTCCCGACGTCGCGATCTGGGAACTGCTCCTGCCGATCGGCCTGATCGGCTTCGCCAACGCATGCATCTGGTCGCCGCTCGCGGCCACCGCCACACACAACCTGCCTCCGATGCAGGCCGGCGCCGGCGCCGGCGTCTACAACACCACCCGGCAGGTGGGTGCGGTTCTCGGCAGTGCCGCGATCGGAGCACTGATCACCGCACGATTGGCGGCTCAGGGTCTGACCGGCGGCAGTTCCGAAGCCGGAGTGGGTCACCTACCCGAGTTCGTCCGTGAACCGTTCAGCACGGCGATGTCGGAGTCGATCTGGCTGCCCGCAGGCGTGCTGCTCATCGGCTTCGTCGCTTCGGTGTGCTTCGCTCGGCCTCTGCGCGGCGACGCACACGACGACGCGATGGCCGTCAGTGCCGAAGCGCGTCGGGAAACATCACTGCACGATTGAGATAGTCGCTCGGGTCCAGGGCTCGCTTGATCGCCCACATCGTGGCTATGTCCTCCGCAGAGAGGGCCAGGTCCAGATAGTTGCGTTTGAGCGAGCCCACCCCGTGCTCGGAACTGACGTTTCCGCCGTGATCGCGAACCAGTTCGAGGACGCTGCGGTACACGGTGTCGGCGTTCGGACAGTTCAGGACGTTGAGGTGGATGTTTCCCTCAGCGACGTGTCCGAACAGGATCGGAATTGCCTCGGGCGCTCGGCTCGCGATCACCGCCGTTGCGTCCTCGGTGAAGGTGGCAAGCGAGTCCAGCGGTAGCGCCGCGTCGAATTTCAGTGGGGGACCGAACAATCCGACCACCTCGGCGAAGCATTCGCGGGCCGCCCACAAGCGCGTCGAGCCGGGGGCGTCGACCGCCACTGCCGGGGTCTGCGGTGGGCCGATGCGTTCGAGCAGCTCGGCCAGGTCTTCCAGCGGATCGTGGGCCGCGGACACCTCGGCGAGGAGGTACCACGGTCGCCCCGTCGGAACCGCGGCTTTCAAATGGCGTGCGGCCAGTTCGAGACCGCGCCCGTCCAACAATTCGAGTGCGTCGACGCCGTCGAGAGTGCGCAACACTCGCCCTGCCTCGACGACGTCTTGGAGTGCGTCGAAACCGATCAGCGACGTCACGCGGTAGGTCGGTATCTTCCGTAATTTCAGGTCGACGGAAGTGACCACCCCTAGAGTTCCTTCGCTACCGACCCACAGCGCGGGCAGGTTGTATCCGGAGTTGCCCGACAGCACTTTCGGTGACCGGCGCACAGTAGTTCCGTCGGGGAGTACCACCTCGAGTCCGAGCATCTGTTCGGCCATGTTCCCGTATCGAACCGTGTGCAGGCCACCGGCATTGGTGGACACCATGCCGCCGATCGTCGCAGTGTCCCGCGAGGCTATGTCGACACCGAACTTCAAACCGGCGGCGGCGGCCGCCGAATGTACCTGCGCGAGTGCCACTCCCGCACCGACGGTGATCCGACCGGCGGCAACATCGACTTCGCCGATGGCCTGGAGGCGTTCGGTGGAGAGCAGGACGTCGTCGTGCTCGGGCACCGTCCCGGCGACCAGACCGGTTCGCCCGCCCTGAACGGTGACCGGTACGCCGCGCGAGCGGCACACGTTCAGCACTGCCGAGACTTCGGCGGTATTTCCGGGTCGGACCAGAGCGCTGGCGCGCCCGCTGTAGCGCCCTGTCTGGTCGGTGGAACGGGTCGCCAACACGTCGGCGTCGTCGACGACGAACCGGTGTCCCACAACGTCCGCGAGTGCATTTCTCAGACCCTCCACCCGACGATCGTAGGCCGGTTCGATGTGGCAGTGTGGCGGCATGACTGCTCCCGAATCGCATCCCACCCGCCTCGAGCGCTTCACCACCGATGGTGGTGCCGAGGTGGCTGTCCTGACGTTCGCGCACGGACCACTCAATCTGTTCGATCAGGCCATGTTCGACGCCGTCATCGCCGATGTTGCAGCGCTGACCGAAAACCCACCGCGCGCTGTGCTTCTGCGCGCCGAGGGCAAGGTCAACTCGGCCGGCGTCGACGTCCATGTGTTCGACGGACTGAACCCGGAGCAGGGAGCGGAATTGTGGCGCGAACTGTTCGCCCAGATCTGCCATCCGCTCGAGGCGTTGCCGTGCCCGGTCATCTACGCGGCGCACGGGCTGACGCTGACTGCTGCCTTCGAGATCTCCTTGGCCTGCGACATCATCCTCGCGGCGCCGAAGGCGAAGTTCGGACTGGTCGAGACAGTGGTCGGTCTGACGCCGTCCATGGGTGGACCGCAGCGTTTGGCCGAGCGCGCCGGTTCCGGACGGGCTCGGGAGTTGGTCATGACCGGCGATCTCTACGACGCCGCAACCCTGCACTCGTGGGGCGTCGTCAATGCAGTTCACGACGATGTCGATGCTGCGGCGCGTGCCCTGGCGGCCCGGTTGGCGGACGGGCCCACGCGAGCCCACGACGCCACCAAGCAGATCGTGGCGGCCTGGCGTTCCGGCGGGATCGCCCACGCGGATTCGGTGACTCCCGGGGTGTCCGGTGCGCTGTTCGCCACCGATGACCTACGCGGCGCTGTCCGCAGTTTCCTCGAGGTCGGACCGGGCAAAGCGGTCTACTCCGGAAAGTAAGGTTGCGACGATTATCGCCAGAGACCTCCACGAACTGTGATCCACGTCATATAGTCGAATGGCCGGTGGGTTGTCAGTGACGTGGAGGTATCGATGCGGTCGACGCTTGTGGAATACCCGTGTTCGACTCAGCTCCTCGCCGACGCCCGTGTCACCCGTGCGGGTGACGGGGTGCTTCGGTACAGCCAACTCGACCCGTCGCTGTCCGAACTCCTCGATATCGCCGTTCATCGATTCTCCTCACGCATCGCGGTGGAGGAGGTCGACGGCGAGCAGGTCACCTTCGCGGAGTTGTGGGCCGAGGCGTCGCGGGTCGCAGGCGGGCTGAAGTCGCGAGGCGTCGAGATCGGTGACCGTGTGGCCATTCGCGTCGCCGCCGGGGTGAGGTGGATGGAGGCGTGCCTCGGCGTCATTCTCGCCGGCGGTGTTCCAGTCTCCGTGGGTGTTCATCTGAGCGACGACGCGGCGGACTTCGTCATCGCGGACAGTGGCTCGGTGTTGGTGCTCGACGGGGAACTCCCACACGGTGTTCCGTTCATCGACGACGGTGCCGCCCCGGAGGAGATGGCGATCCTCGCGTACACCGCCGATTCTTCGGGCGAAATGCTGGGCGTCGAGTTGAGCAACGAGAACGTGCTCTCCGCCATCGTCGGCATTCTGCACTCGCGCGATTACGGCGTCGAAGGTGTGCGCAATCTGTTGGTGGACAATGACTTCAAGTCGGTACGGCAATTCGTGCACGTGCTCGCGACGTTGGTGGTCGGTGGAACGGTGGTCCTCGCCGGCGACTTCTGGCGTGAGAGTGTGCATACCGTCGACATCGTGACCGGGCGGCCCGAGGACCTGCTCGAGCCTCGGTTGCTCACCCTCGGGCCGGCGGCGCGTGCCGGTTCGAGGTCGGTGCAGTGGATCGATTGCAGCGGGTCGCCGATCACGGTCGAACAGGAAGCCAAGCTGCTGACCCTGTTCCCGGCTGCTCGGCATGTGATCGGGTGGGGCAAAACCGAGACCTGTGGGGCTGGTCTCATTCTGCCAACCGAGTCGGCACCCACCCACCTCGGAAGCGTCGGAATCGCTTTCGGTGGAATGGAAGTGGCGTTGTACGGCCCGGATGCTCCAGGTGGTTTCGGTGAGTTGCTGTGCCGTGGACCGAGTGTCACGCGTCGGTATTGGAACTCGCCGCAAGCGACCTCGACGAGGTTCACCCAGGGGTGGTTCTGCACTCACGACACCGCGCAGATCGACCCCGATGGCTTCGTCCGTATTGTCGAACGCAACGTCGCGTAGTCACGCGAGCGTGGTCGACAAACGAGAGGGACATCATGGCGGACGAGGTTCTCACCGAGCGGCGCGGGCGGACACTGATCATCACCATCAACCGGCCCGAGGCGCGTAACGCCATCAACTCGGCGGTCAGTCACGCATTGGCCGCTGCGGTCGAAGAGCTCGATGCGGACGACGATCTGTCCTTGGCGGTGCTGACAGGAGCCGGCGGAAACTTCTGTGCCGGTATGGATCTGAAGGCATTCGTGGCCGGCGAGAACGTACTCGTGCCGGGACGCGGTCTCGGATTCACGGAAGGGCCGCCGCGTAAGCCGATCATTTCGGCGGTCGAGGGCTTCGCGTTGGCAGGCGGCACGGAACTCGTGCTTGCCACCGACCTGGTGGTCGCGTCGTCCGAAGCGAAGTTCGGTATCCCGGAGGTCAAGCGAGGGCTGGTCGCAGGTGGAGGCGGATTGTTGCGCCTGCCCAAGCGGATTCCGTACCAGAAGGCATTGGAACTGGCCCTGACCGGTGACAGTTTCACAGCCGAGGAGGCCTACCGCTACGGCTTCGTGAACACGGTGACCGAGCCGGGTAAGGCGCTCGAAGGCGCGCTGGAGCTGGCTGATCGCATCACCCGCAACGGACCGCTCGCGGTTGCGGTCACCAAGGAGATCATCGTCAAGGCCGGCGGTTGGTCCGACGACGAAGCTTTCGCGAAGCAGTTGCAGGTCATGGCGCCGGTGTTCGCGTCCGAAGATGCACGCGAGGGCGCGACGGCGTTCGCCGAGAAGCGCGCCCCGGTCTGGAAGGGGCGGTAACACCGACATGGCTACACCTGTCGCAGAGCTGCACATGCACATCGAGGGTTCTCTGGAACCCGAACAGATTTACCGACTTGCCGAGCGCAATCGAATGGACTTGCCGTACAAGGATATCGACGATCTGAAGTCGAGGTACGAGTTCACCGATCTGCAGTCGTTCCTCGATCTCTACTTCGCCAACATGGCCGTCCTGCGCACCGCGGAGGATTTTGCCGACCTGACGCGAGCGTACTTCCGCCGCGCGGCTGCCGCCGGCGTCGCGCATGCCGAGTTCTTCTTCAATCCACAGGCGCACGTGGTCCGTGGTGTTCCGCTGACCGAGGTCCTGGACGGGATCATGGATGCGGTGGCATCGAGTGAGCGCGAGTTCGGGCTCAGCAGCGCGGCAATCGCCGCCATCCTCCGAGATCAGCCCGTCAAAGACGCCGAGGAGATCTTCTCCGAGATAATTCGCCTGCAGGCTCCAATCGTCGGGCTCGGACTCGACTCCGCGGAGGTCGGCAACCCGCCGTCACTGTTCGAGGACGTGTTCGCCCGCGCGCGTGCCGAGGGTTTGCACGTTGTGGCTCACGCCGGTGAAGAGGGACCGCCCGAGTACATCTGGCAGGCGCTCGACATTCTCGGCGCCGAGCGGATCGACCACGGAGTCCGGGCACTAGAGGATCCTGCCCTGATCGAGCGTCTGGTCGACGAGGAGATTCCACTGACGGTCTGCCCGTTGTCGAACGTTCGTCTGCGGGTGTTCGATTCGCTGTCGGATCATCCGCTTCGATCGATGCTCGAGATGGGTTTGATCGTCACGGTCAACTCCGACGACCCGGCCTACTTCGGGGGATACGTCGACGACAATTTCACCGAACTGGGCCGAGCCCTGGGTCTGACCGAGGCCGAGCGAGACACCCTCGCCCGGAACTCGATCAAAGCCTCGTTTGCGAGCGATGCGCGAAAAGCGGAACTGCTGCGGCGCTGACCGTCAGTCGCCCAGCACCTGACGCAAGTATTCGTTGTCGAACACACGATTCGCGTCGTACTTGTCTCGAACGGCGACAAAGTCGTCGAGTCGGTCGTACGTCGGACGCAGGTCGTCGACGGTCCGGTTGTGCATTTTTCCCCAATGCGGCCGGCCGTCGACGGCGCGCGCGATGGCTTCCACCGCGGCGAAGTACTCCGTTTCGGGTCGGCGGTGGTACTGGTGTACCGCGATGTATGCGGTGTCGCGTCCGTGAGCAGTGGAGAGCCAGAGGTCGTCGGCGGCAGCGAAACGTACTTCGACGGGGAAAGCGACGTTGGTTCCGGACTTCTTCATCCAGCGATCGATTTCGTGAAGTGTCTCGGTGACGTGTTCGCGGGGAATCGCGTATTCCATCTCCTTGAACTTCACCCGGCGCGAAGACGCGAATACCCGGTAGCTGCGATCTGTGAACTCGCGGGCGCCGAGCAATCGGGACGACACGTTGTTGATTCTCGGGATCGCGGCCGGTGCCAGGGTGGCAACGCGGTTGACACCTTCGAAGAGTGTGTTCGAGAGGAGTTCGTCGTCGACGAACGCGCGGACCTTGCCCACCGGATCGGGTTCGGTATCTCCCGGGAGTCGCGTATTGCTCTTCGTCAGGACACGATCGGTGTGCGGGAACCAGTAGAACTCGAAGTGATCCAGGCCCAGGCGATCGCCCTCGAGGGTGTCCAGTATGTGAGACAGCGTGTCGGGTTCCTCGATTGCGCGAAGTGTGAATCGCGGAACGCAGGCGAGAGTGATCTTCGAAATGATGCCGATTGCGCCCAATCCGAGGCGGCCCGCTTCGAACAGCTCGACGTTTTCGTCGGCGCTTGCGGTAACGACGGATCCGTCGGCGAGAACGATCTCGATTCCGCGAATCTGTGTGGCGATACCGCCGAATCGTGCGCCGGTGCCGTGCGTGCCGGTGGACGTCGCGCCGGCCAGTGACTGGACGTCTATGTCACCGAGATTTGCCATCGCATATCCGCGTTGCCACAAGGCGTCGTTGAGAGCATGAAGGCGAGTGCCTGCAAAAACAGTGACCAGCGCACCGTCGTCGGTCGGTGTGATCGAGTCGATTCCGCTCAAGTTGTCCAGGCTGACGAGGACACCGTCAGTGACCGCGACACCGGTGAACGAGTGGCCGGCGCCGACGGCCTTCACACGTTGGCCACGCGAGGCGGCCTCGGCGACCAACGACGAAAGTTCACGGGTATTTGTCGGCGTCGCAAAGCGACGCGGCGCGGCGCTTTGAGTGCCCGCCCAGTTCTGCCAAGTGTCCGAAGCCATTACGCAATAATGTACTTGGACGGTCGTCCAGGCAAGTATTGCGCGAAGATTTTGTCATTTGCGTTCTACGATCATTGGATGCTGAACAGGCTCCCGGCGGACGAACGCCGCACACAATTGGTCGAGTCCGCCTTGTCTATTGCGGAACAGCGCGGTGTCAGTTCTGTGACGGTAAGGGCGGTGGCAGAGGAGGCCGGGGTATCGCTCGGCGTCGTTCATTACTGCTTCGAGAGCAAGGAAGCGCTGATCGCGGCAATGGGTGAAACGCTCATTCTGCAGCTCAGTGCGTCGATGCAGTATGCGTTCGCGCAGGTCCGCCATGCGCCGGATCTCAGTGGCGTGCAGGGGCTCAGGGAATTGCTGCACATCGGCCTGACCGGAATGTGGCCGACCATCGAGGCAACCCCGGATCGCCAGTTGTTGACCTACGAAATTACTGCGCAGGCACTGCGTAGTCGCAATCTCGGAGCCGAACGTGCTGGGGCGGTTGCATTTGAGCAGTACCGAATCATGGATGAGCTCGCGGTGTCGTTTCTCGAAGAGTGCGCCAAGATATCGGGCACGGTGTGGACGGAGCCGTTGAGTTCGATTGCGCGACTGAGTCTTGCGATGATCGACGGCCTTGTTCTGCGATGGCTGGTCGATCGTGACTCCGACGCGACTATTGCCGAGTTCGGAGAAATGGTTCAGGTAATCGCCAACAAAGCCGTGGTCGCGCCTCAGTAGAACCGCCATCCTGGACATACGTCCAGGATTGGTGATTGACTGGTCGCACGCCGCGACGATTGGATCATCTGTGACCAGGACCCTTGATCGACTCACTGCTGCCACGCGAGAACTCGACCCGCCTCTGGCTGCTCTGGATCTGACCACACTGCGCAGTAATGCAGCCGACCTGGTGCGCCGCGCCGGTGGAACCCCGGTGCGAGTGGCGAGCAAATCGGTTCGTTGTCGGACGGTTCTGGCTGAAACTCTCGGCGACACACTGACCGCGTCCGGCGGATTCCGCGGAATCATGGCGTACTCACTGCGCGAGGCTCTGTGGCTGGTCGGGCTCGGCGCACGGGACATCCTGATGGGGTACCCGACCGCCGATCGTGGCGCCATCGCGGATCTCGCTGCCGACGACACCGCTCTCGCATCGATCACCTTGATGGTCGACGACGATGCGCAGTTGGACCTCATTCGTTCGGCGTCGACGGGGGATGCGCCTGTCCGCGTGTGTCTCGACGTCGACGCGTCACTGCGGATCGGCCCGATCCATCTGGGCGTACGACGCTCGCCACTGCGCGAACCTGGCGCGGTCGCCGCACTCGCGGCGCGTGCGCGCCAACGCGGATTCTCCGTCGTCGGAGTGATGTTCTACGAAGCCCAGATTGCCGGCCTTCCTGACACCAGTGCTCCGATCGGTTGGGTCAAGAAAGCCTCTGCCCGCGAATTGGCGTCCAGAAGGGGCGCTGTGGTCGCGGCCGTCACCGATGCCGTGGGTGCACTCGAGATCGTCAACAGCGGCGGTACGGGGTCGCTGGAGGTCAGCTCGGCCGATCCTGTGGTGACCGAGGTAACAGCAGGCTCCGGACTGTACGTACCGACCCTGTTCGACCGCTACCGTGCCTTCCGTCCCGATCCGGCGCTGTTCTTCGCGCTGTCGGCCGTGCGCAAACCGACGCCGTCGGTCACGACCCTGTTCGGTGGCGGATACATCGCGTCGGGACCTGCGGGAGCCACCCGCGTTCCGTCACCGGTCTGGCCCGCCGGTCTCAAACTGCTCCGCAACGAAGGTGCCGGCGAAGTCCAGACGCCGGTCACCGGGAAGGAAGCCGGCAACATCGCGATCGGCGACCGTGTGTGGTTCCGTCACGCCAAAGCCGGCGAGCTGTGCGAGCGCTTCGACCGCGTGTACGTGGTCGAAGCCGACGGCACCCGAACCTCGGTTCCCACCTATCGCGGCGAAGGGCAGTGCTTCGGGTAGGGCAGTGTTTCGGGTAAGACAGGCTTCGGCTAGCTCGTCAGCCTCATGAACGCGCCCAGTTCGACCAATCCCGCAGGCGTACTGGGCATGTACTGCGTCAACGCGTGCGATCGAACGATGATCGCGCACCACTTGCCGCGTGAGACAGCAACATTGAGACGGTTTCGCGACAGCAGGAACGACATCCCTCGCGGGACGTCCTCGACGGCAGATGCGGCCATCGACACGATTGCCACCGCGGCCTCGCGGCCCTGGAACTTGTCGACGGTCCCGACCTCGACCTCCGTGAGACCGGCTTCGGTGAGATCGCGCTCAACGGTACCGACCTGGGCGTTGTATGCCGCGACCACGAGGATGTCCGCCTGCTCCAGGGGCCGGGTTCCCTCGAACTCGCTCGGGTCGGACCATGGCGTACCGAGAAGGCCCTGGATCTGGCGAACGATTTCCTGGGACTCTTCCGGGGAGTACGTGGAATTGCCGCGGTGATCGACGAACACCGTGTGCACTCCGGCAGCGAGTCCGTCGAGTTTTCTTGCCGCACTCACGGTTTCCTGGGAATGCAGCTTGCCCTCGTACGACAATGCGGACACGGGCGCACACAGATCCGGGTGCATCCGCCAAGTCTTCTCGAGGAAGTAGCCGAGTTCGGGTGGCAGTGCGCCGTGTCCCTCGGCGAGCCAACCGAGCGCCGATTCGTCGACAGGTTCGGGGTGAGTACCTTGGCTCACCTGCGGCAACTGCTGCGGATCGCCCAGCAGCAACAGGTTTCGCGCGGAAATCGCGACGGCAATGGTGTTGGCGAGCGCGAACTGGCCCGCCTCGTCGACCACGAGCAGGTCCAAGCTGCCCGCCGGAACACGATCGGTGTTCGCGAAGTCCCACGCAGTGCCGCCGATGACGCAGCCGACGCCTTCGGCCTCGGCGATGAATCTCGCATATTCTTCGGATGCGATGTCCTGCCATTCTGCGGTCTTGCTGCGGCTGCCCTTCTTTGCGACCAGTGCGGGGTCCACGCCGGCCTTCAGAATGCCGCCGAGCATGTTCTCGACCACCGAATGTGATTGTGCCACGACTCCGATTCGCCAATGGTGTTGTTCGATCAGTGTCTTGACGACACGAGCGCCCGTGTAGGTTTTGCCGGTACCGGGAGGACCTTGCACCGCCACGTAGGAATCGTCGAGGTCGAGAAGTGCGGCGGTGATGGCGTCGGCGTAGTTGTTGTCGGTGCCGACGGGCGGGAGCGGTGAACCCGAGAGGGTTCTCGGGGTGCTGCGCCGGAGAATGTCGACTGCCGCGATGTGTGGCAGTTCGGGCAGGCTCTCGCTGGCGTCGGACGCGGCAGCGGCGATGGACTTCTCCATGCGTCCGGTGGGAATCGGACGACCAGGTGCCAACGCGACCGGGGAATCGATGTATTCGTCACCGCTGAGCAGTTCTTCGACGGTGACCACGTCGAGTCCTTCGGACTTGACGACGGCGGTGACCTTGACGCTGCTGGTGCCGCGTTGGGTGGGGTTCTCGCTTGCAACGGCATCGGGGGAGGGGGTTGCGTAGAGAGCGAACAGATCACTGCCCGGACTCAAAGATGTTCCGGTGCCGAAACTTCCGGTCAATTGGATGTGGCGACGAAACTTCTTCTGCCGCGCGGTGCTCTTGTGCCAGTCCGCTTCGATTTCGGACTGTTCGACCACCATGACGTCGCGGATGTCCACCAGGTCTTCGATCGGTGTGACCAATCGGTCGAAGTGGGCCCACCAGTACGGCTTCCGCTCGCGATTGTGGTAACCGACTGCTGCGGCCAGTAGAGCAGCTGCCTGCTGATCGGGGGTGCGTGTCGAACCTGCCTTGTGTCCTGCGAATTCGCGGAGTGCGATTTCCGATTCGGTGAGTTCTTCGAGTGGAATCTTGATCTGTCCGGTCGGCTCTCGAAGTTCGACGCCGTGTTCTGCGGCGCGCTCGGCGAGCCAATCGCGCAGGCGGAGAGTGGATTCGCAGTCGTACTCGTTGTAGTCGGAGATGCCCTGAAGAAGTTCCCTGGCCTGGTCGGCTTGTCCGCCGTCGCGCAATTCGCAGTAGTCGGCATAAGCGACGACCGAGGCGGCGGCGTTGGTCACGTCGCCGTCGCGGCCGTGCTCACCCATGTAGAGCGGCTCGAGTTTCTTGATGCTGTACGAGCGTTGTCCGATCCGCAGGCACGCGCGGACGATCGGGTACAGGTCGACGAGCACGTTCTCGCTGAGCAGGGTGTCCACGGTCTGCTCGCCGACACCGTGACGTGCGGCCAAGCGCAACAGCGCCGATTTCTCGTACGCGGCGTAGTGGTAGATGTGCATGCCTGGATGAGCTTCTCGACGCGCGGTGACGTAATCGAGGAAGTCGAGGAGCGCCTGGCGCTCACCCTCGCGATCGTGTGCCCAGAACGGCTTGAACACGTAGTCGTCCGCAGGCCCTTCGACCACACCGAACAGATACTCCAACCCCCAATCGGTGGACCCGTCCTCGGCCCAGAGCGGATCGCCCTCGAAGTCGAAGAAGATGTCGCCGTCGTCGGGGATGGGGAGTCCGCCGAGCGCCGAGGGTTCGTAGACCTCGAATTCGGCGTCGCCGGACAGTTCCTGGCGTAGTTGAACCGCTGCCTGTGCGCGGAGCTTGTCGAGTGTTTCCCGGCGGATTCCCTCGACTGGGCCGGTGCTCGCGGCGAGTTCGTCGATTGTCGTGATCCCCGAGACGATCAGCTGTTCACGCTGATTGCCGCGGACACCCGCAACCAGCAGCAGGTCTCGATGGCTTTCGACCTCGACGCTGCAGGTGTCGCATCGACCACAACGCAGGTACCGATCGTCGAGCCACTGTGTCGGTTTCCCCTCGGCGCGGTGCTCGTCGAGGACTCGTTCGAGTTCAGCTCTACGTGCCGCGAATACCGGCGCGATGTCTCCGATGTCGTGCGACGACGTGCTGCCGTCGCCTAGCAGTAGATGAACTTGATCGGAGGCGGCAATTGCATTGCGCTCCAACGCATCCGCGTATGCGGCGAGTTGTAGAAGTGCCGACACCTTGGCGTGCCGGGAGAGCTTGCTGTCGTAGACCGCGTAGGTGTCGCCTTCGCGGACGAGGAAATCGCAGAACCCGAGGAATCGGCCGTCGAAAAAGGTTCCCTGATAAATGACTGGCGCGCCCGATCGTGCTGCCTCGACGGTGGCCAACGTGGCAGCGGTCAGGCCTGCGCGTGAGTGTTCCGGTCGCGGCATGACGACGACGCCGTCTCCGTGTTGATCGATGAACTTCTGAAGCTGTTCGCGCTCGTGCGAGTCGCCGAGGCTCGACGTCCGCTCGAGCATCGGATCCGCCTCGGCGGCCTGGGCCGCGATCAGACCGGTACGGGCGTCGAGTTGCCGCAGCAGTGCGAACTCGCACGAGGCCGCAGCCGAGAGGTCGCTGGCGCTGTAGACGATCTGATCATCGAGTAGGAACACAGGGCGATTGTGCCATCGCTCACCGACAAGGCAACCCACCAGTAATCGCCCACGAGCCGCGGATACCGGTAGCGGCGTGCAGAATGACGATCATGCCTTTCTTCGACGGACGAACCGGTCAGGTGCACTTTCGGCATTGGCCGGCGGTAGGGGGTGCGGTGCCCACGGTGTCACTGGTCTTTCTGCACGGTCTCGGTCAGCACAGCGGCCAGTATCACCGCTTCGCGGGCGCAATGACGGCGTCGGGGATAGACGTGTGGGCGATCGATCACACCGGGCACGGTTTGTCGGAGGGTGATCTGGGAGTCGGGGCTCCGCTCTCCGATCTTGCTGCCGATGCAGCCGCGCTCGCTGACATCGCTTTGGCGGAACTGCCCGAAGTCCCGCAGGCGGTGATGGGCCATTCCTTGGGTGCGGTGACGGCGCTGACGATGCTGGCTCATCGCGATCACGATTTTGCCTCCGCAGTGCTGTGCGGCATTCCGCGCAGTGCGGTCGAGCAACACGGGTGGGCGGAACTCTCCGACGCGGGCATCCCAGTCCTGGTCGTTCACGGTACCGACGACCGGATCGCCCCGGTCGATCCCGTCCGGGACTGGGCGCGGACGCTGCGCAACGTCGAGATGCGCGAGTTCGAGGACGCCGGTCACGACCTGCTGCACGAGAAGGTTCACGCCAGTGTCACCAACGTCAGCCGTGAATTCCTTCTCGCGCATTCCAGGTAGTCCTCTCAGGAGAGCGCGCCGAGCACCTCTTTCGACGTGACGGGATGCGAGAACATCGGGTAGTCGTAGGTGATCGCGTTCTCGTGTTCGGCGACCGAAGTTCCGGCTACACAATCGGTGAGTGTGATGACCCGGTAGCCGTTCTCGTATCCGGTGCGCATGGTCGATTCGACGCAGCAGTTGGTCAGGAAACCGCCGAGAAGTATCGTGCGAATTCCTTTGCTACGCAGAATGAAATCGAGGTTGGTGCTGGCAAAAGTGTCGAGTCCACGCTTGCCCTCGATGACGATGTCGCCGTCTTTCGGAGTGAGGTCGTCGACGATAGCGGCGCCCCACGAACCCTTCACGAAGGCCTTTCCGTCGACGACGCCCTTGAGGATTCCGTACGGATGCGAGGTGATTTCGTTGTATCCCTCGGCGAAGGTGATCGGTGCGTGCATCACGGTGACACCCGCCGCACGGGCCGCATCGACCAGCGCAGTGGTGTTCGCGAGGAGTCCGTTCGATTCCATGACTGGTGCGACGGCCTCGTGAAGAACACCGCCCTCGGTGGTGAAGTCGTTCTGGTACTCGATGAGCACGACGGCGGTGGTCGCGGGATCCAATTCGAGCTTGTCGGTCATGGTCGGCACCTTCTCTGTTGTGGTCCGGGTCACGAATCTCCTCAATTAAACAGTTTGTCAGACAAGCAGGCAAGGGGTGGTAGCGTCGCGGCATGGATACGACTCCGTTGTCGCGCATGCCGCTCAGCCTTGCCGTGTCGGGACGAATCCGCGCTGCCATTCTCGACGGTTCACTCCCGGTCGGTGAGGCATTGCCCACCGAACAGGAACTTGCACAGACGTTCTCGGTGGGTCGATCGACGGTCCGTGAGGCCCTTCGGGTCCTGCAAGCGCAGGGATTGTTGACCGGCGCGGACACCACTTCTACTGCCAGGCCTCGGGTGACGCACGAGCATACGGCCGATTCCGCGGCCACAGCTCTCAGCACGGCGTTGCAGGTGGGTGCAGTTCCATTGGGCGATCTTGTCGAATTGCGAGTGCTGCTCGAAGCTGCTGCGCTGCGCACTGTCGTCGCGGTGCCAAACGGCGCCCGGGATGCGATCGAGCGGATGCGCGTCGCAACCCTTGCCGACGACTCGGTCGCATTCCACGACGCCGATGTCGACTTTCACGTTGCGCTGGCCGGAGCCGGCGGGAACAAGGCGTTCGGGTTGGTCATGACGGTTCTCCGCGACAGCATCGCCGGCTACCTGCTGAGCGAACTCGACTCGCGCGAGAACTCGGCGGCCACGCTCGGCGCACTGTTGGCCGAGCACGAGGGTATCGCCGGCGCGATCGAGCGCGGCGCAGCTGACGAGGCCGCCGTTTTGGTCGAGCGCCATGTGCGCGGATTCTACGAAGGACGAACACAATGACCACGAGTATCGATCTGTTGGGTGAACGCTTGCAGAAAGCGGTGGGGGACAGGGCGACAACCGATCCCGACCGAATGGGCGCGTACGTCCGGGATCAATCACTGCTCACCACAGCCGGAACGCCCGCCGCGCTGGTCAAGGCGAAGACGGTCGACGACGTCGTTGCGGTCATGACGGTGGCGCACGAACTCTCCGTTCCCGTGGTGACACGAGGGGCAGGTACCGGGTTGGCCGGCGCCGCCAACGCACTCGACGGATGCATCGTCTTGAGCGTCGCGGGCATGGATCGCATTCTCGAGATCGATCCTGCCGCGCGCACCGCCACGGTGGAGCCTGGAGTGATCAACGGTGACCTGGCGGAAGCTGCTGCACAGCAGGGACTTTGGTACGTACCGGATCCGGGAAGCCGGTCCATCTCGAGTATCGGCGGCAACCTGGCGACAAATGCAGGCGGCATCTGTTGCGCCAAGTACGGCGTCACCGGTGATCACGTTGCGGCCCTGACGGCGGTACTCGCCGACGGGCGTGTGATCCGTACCGGTGCACGGACGCGCAAAAACGTTGCGGGGCTGGACCTGACACATCTGCTCGTCGGGTCGGAGGGCACTCTCGCGGTCATCGTCGAAGCCACGATGCGGTTGCGTACGGCGCCCACTGCCGCGACCACTGTGGTCGCCTTCTTCGATTCCGCGGAGTCCGCGATCGATGCCGTCCTCGCCGTGTCGGCGGTGGCCGAACCGTGTCAGATGGAGTTGATGGACGACGTCACCATCGGCGCCGTCAATCGGCTGACCAAGATGGGGCTGGACGAATCGGCCGGGGCGATGCTGCTCATCCAGTGCGACGGTAGGTCGGCGGCCGCCGAGGCAGCGGACTGCGCCGCGGCGTGCGAAAGCGCCGGGGCCCGAGAGGTTTTCCACACCGACGATCCGGTGGAAGGTGAAGAGTTCACCGCCGCGCGCCGCATGGCCTTGCCGGCTCTCGAGGCGTTGGGCACGGTACTTCTCGACGACGTCGCGGTGCCGGTGCCGGCGTTGCCGTCCATGTTGGAATGCATTCGTGAAGCGGCCGATCGCCACGGCGTCACGATCGGAACCTTCGGTCACGCCGCCGACGGCAATCTCCACCCGACCATCGTGTTCGACGCTGCCGAATCGGGTGCGCAGGATCGTGCGCGCGGAGCTTTCGACGACATCGTTGCCGGCGCACTGGCGTTGGGCGGAACGATCAGCGGTGAACACGGTATCGGGGTTCTCAAAGCGCCGTACATGGCGGACATGGTCGGCCAGACCGAACGCGAAATGATGCTTGCAGTGAAGGCTGCATTCGATCCGAAGAACGTTCTCAATCCCGGACGAGGTATCTGAGCGGTTAGTCCGTGCCTCAGTCGCCGGAAGTTGCGCTACCAGACGAACGTGTTGCCGCACGACGCTTTTCAAGTGACGATGGCCCTCATGAAGCTGTTGATGCTCGGAGGAACACGGTTCCTCGGCCGCGCTCTCGTCGATGACGCTTTGGCTCGGGGCTGGGAAGTGACAGTGCTCCATCGTGGGCTCACCGGAGCGCCACCACCTACAGCGGAGGTCCTGTTCGCGGATCGCACCGATCAGCGTGCGATGGTTGATGCGCTCGGTGATCGTCGATGGGATCTTGTCGTCGACACCTGGTCGGGTAGCCCCCGAGTGGTCGGTGAGAATGCACGCGTTTTGCGCGGTCACGTCGACCGGTACGCATACATCTCCAGTGGATCCGTCTACCAATGGGGCTTGCACGTAGACGAGACCTCGCCGGTGGTTGCCGCATCTGCGACCTCCGATGACAACAGCGATTACGCGTCCGCCAAACGTGGGGCCGAACTCGCTGTCCTGGAATCCTTCCCGGACGCGTTGCTCGCGAGGGCAGGGTTGATACTCGGCCCGCGCGAGGACATCGGGCGGTTGCCGTGGTGGTTGCAGCGTATCGCGGCGGGCGGACGTGTCGTTGCTCCCGGAGTGCCGACCAGACCGTTGCAGTACGTCGATGCCCGCGACATCGCAACCTTTGTCCTGGCCGGACTGGCCGCCGGGATCAGCGGGGCATACGACGTCATCAGCCCGTCCGGCCACACCACTACCTCCGGACTCCTCCAGGCGTGCGTGGTTGCCACCGGTTCGGACGCTGAACTCGTGTGGATCGACGAGGACAGGCTGGCGGCCGCTGGAGCGCAGCCGTGGACACAACTTCCGTGTTGGGTGCCGCAGGAGGGTGAGTTCGCGGGCTTCCTCGAAGCCGACACCGCCAAGGCGGGGCAAGCAGGGCTGCGGTGCCGGCCCGTCGAAGACACCGTGCGCGATACCTGGGAGTGGATGCAGCGGGAAACTCTGCCGACTCAGCGGGAGGATCGTGCGGTGCACGGCCTTCCATCCGAGATCGAAAAGGAACTACTCTCCGCCGGACAGTGAAACGAGTCTGGCCCGGTTCGCATTCGAACCGGGCCAGACTCGTGAAAGACGATCGATCAGGCGTACAGGTCGCTGATCTTGGTCTTGTGAGCTTCGTGAATGATGTTGCGCTTGAGCTTGAGCGTCGGCGTCAATTCACCGGTCTCCTGGGTGAAGTCGACCTCGAGGATCGTGTACTTCTTGATCTGCTCGGGGTTGGAGACCTTCTTGTTCGCGTCGGCAACGGCCGAGTCGATCTCGGCGATCAGGTCGGCGTTCTTCACCAGATCGGCAATCGGGGTGCCGGCGGGCAGGCCGTTGCGCTCGACCCAACCGGGCAGAGTCTCCGGATCGAGGGTGATCAGTGCACCGATGAACGGCTGACCGTCGCCGACGACGAGGCACTGGCTGATCAGAGCGTGCGCGCGCAGGGAATCTTCGAGGCCTGCCGGTGCGACGTTCTTGCCGCCCGCGGTGACGATGATTTCCTTCTTGCGTCCGGTGATGGAGACGTAGCCCTCGTTGTCGATCGAGCCGAGGTCGCCGGTGTGGAACCAGCCGTCGACGATGGATTCGGCAGTGGCCTTCTCGTTGTGCCAGTAGCCGGCGAACACGACCGGGCCCTGCAGGAGGAGTTCGCCGTCCTCGGCGATCCGTGCTGCATGGCCGTTGATCGGCTTGCCGACGGTGCCGACGCGCTGCGCGCTCGAGGTGTTGACGGTGATTGCGGCGCTGGTCTCCGTGAGTCCGTAGCCCTCGTAGATCGGGATGCCGACGCCGCGGAAGTAGTGGCCGAGGCGCGCGCCGAGGGCTGCGCCACCGGAGACTGCACGCTCGCACTCGCCACCCAGAGCTGCGCGCAACTTCGAGTAGACGAGCTTGTCGAATACCGCGTGCTTGAGCTTGAGTGCCAGTCCGGGGCCACCCTTTTCGAGGGATTCGCTGTATTCGATGGCGGTGGCAGCAGCCTTGTCGAAGATGCTGCCCTTACCGCCGTCGACTGCCTTCTGGCGAGCCGAGTTGTACACCTTCTCGAACACGCGGGGCACCGAGAGGATGAAGTTGGGCTTGAAGCCGGCGAACTGCTCGAGCAGCGTCGTCAGGTCCGACGTGTGGGCGACGGTGACCTTGGCGTCGAAAGCGCCGAAGGAGATCGCCCGCGCGAATACGTGGGCAAGCGGCAGGAACATCAGAGTCTTCTTGCCGGGGACCATGGACTCCGGCATCGCCAGGCGGCAGGCGTTGGACTCGGCGTAGAAGTTGGAGTGCGTCAGCTGGACACCCTTGGGGCGTCCGGTGGTTCCGGAGGTGTAGATCAGGGTCGCGGGCGAGGCAGCGGTGACCTGGTGACGACGAGTGTGCAGTTCTTCGTCGGTGATTGCCGAACCGCGACTGGACAGCTCGTCGATCGCACCCGACTCGATGACAAGAACCTCGCGGAGGGCTTCTGCGCCGTCGGTGACTTCCTTGTGAGTCTCCGCGTGCTTGGCCGTTTCGACGACCAGAAGTGTCGTCGCTGAATCCTCGAGGATCCACTGCGCCTGATCAGGGGAGGAGGTCTCGTAGATCGCGACGGTGCATCCGCCTGCAGTCCAGATGGCGTAGTCGAGAACGACCCACTCGTAGCGAGTCGCTGACAGGATAGCGACGCGGTCGCCGAGCTCGACACCTGACGCGATCAGGCCCTTGGCAACTGCGGAGACCTGCTTCGCGAATTCAGCTGCAGTGACGTCGACCCATCCGCCGTTCGACGGCCTCTTGAACGGCACGAATGTGGGGTCTTCTTCGGCGTGACGGAACACGGAGTCGGCCATGGATACGTTCTCCGGAATTGAGAACGACTGTGGAACTGAGAACTCGCGCACTATTGACCCCTCCAGTGACTACTGACATTTCTGATGTGCATTGCATCACATTAGTCGTCATTTTGCACTGTCGTTACTATTCGGTAGAACTGGTCGGGCGCTGACCTGCAGTTTAGTGTGACCGCCTGTTTACAGGTACTCAGGCGACGTGTTGGAGCGTGCGACCGTGCACGGACAGCCACCGCCGAATTGCGTAGTCCAATCGGTCCGGATCCACTCCGAGTTGCTCTGCAGTAGCTGCAAGGATCTCCGAGGTGTCTCCCGGCAACTCGGTGGTGCCGAGTGTCGCGCTGATGAAGGTGTCGGCAGCGGTCCCCAGATCGGTGTGCGGAATTCCGGCCAACATCAACAGGTGGGCCCAGGTCACTTCGGAACCGTCTCCGCACGCGTCCACCCAGGCATGGTGAACGGCTTCGAGAGCGTTGTCGGAATCGGCGGCCGACAGCAGGTCCTCGACGCTGTTGATCCGCAAGTGATGGAGTTTCTCGGCGACCTGTTGGATGTGCCGTGCCTCGATCGGGACACCCGTCGCCGTGTAGCGACGCTTGTACGAGCCGATCTTGCCTGCCCACTGGTCCGAACTGCCGGCTTCCTCGAAGGTGCGGAGTAGTTCACGTGCGCCATCCGTGACGGGTTTGTCCTCGCGGGCTTTCCGGTACGCCAGGTAGCGATCGACGACGGTCACTTCGCTGTGACCCGACGTGGACTGAACGGATTCGATGATGCACAGGGCGAGGCTCTGTCGATAAGCGTCTGACGCAACCCAGGCGGAAGGGTCGCCCAGGCGGTCACGGCACGCAGCTGCGACGGCGTCGACGGTATCGGTCGAGATGGTCACGGTTCCTCCAGAAAGCCGAATTCTTTTTGTTCCATTTGGGCTATCGGCACCGAGGAGCGAAATGTTGCACACATCACAAATTCTCAGAGATCTCTTGGACTGTGCTCAGGCTGGAGAGGTGTGCACTCAGGCGAGGAAGGACAGCACTTCGTCGTCGCTGAGTTGATGAAAGTCCTCGAATGCAGCACCGACGCCGCCTAACAGGGCAGGAACGAAGGGGCAGACGACCCGATCGGCGGAGCACGCGATCACTCTCATGGCTTCGGGGGACGCTACTGGGACAGCGACGATCACGGCGGCAGCACCCGCGGTGCGCGCGCATCGGCAGGCAACGGCGGCACTCGCGCCCGTAGCCATTCCGTCGTCGACGATCACCGCAGTGCGTCCGTGGAGGGAAACCGGGGTCCGCCCCTCGCGCAGGAGATGCGCCCGCCGTTCCAATTCGGTTCGCTCGTCGCGTTCGACGGCGACGAGTTCTCTTTTCGAGACGCGAACCGCTGCGATGACGTCGTGGTTGAGGACCCGCACGCCGCCCTCACCGATGGCGCCCATCGCCAGTTCCGGGTTGTACGGACTGCCGAGCTTGCGCACCACCACGATGTCGAGCGGAGCGTTTAGTGCCGCAGCCACCTCGGCTGCGACCGGAACTCCGCCGCGCGGGAGTCCGAGAACGACGGGCTTGTCGATACGCAAGGTCTCGAGCCGCCCGGCCAGAAATTTGCCGGCGGAAGATCGATCCCGATACTGGGTCACTGCGTTGTCCTCGAGAAGCTCGAACCCCGACCAGTTCGACGCTACTCGCTGCAGGTCACCGCGACGAGACTGTGAACCTCCGCAGCGCGAGAGCGGGATTCTTCTCGCGTACCTCGGTGATGCGAGCAGCCGAAACGAGTGCGGTGGCGACCCCGACCTGCTCGCCAAGTGAACACATCACGACGCCCATCGGGTCGACGATCATGCTGGCACCCGCGCCGCCGCGCGCGCTCTGATCTGCCGCTGCGATGTACATCGTGTTCTCGATGGCCCGGGCGCGCACGAGAGTGGTCCAGTGGTCTTCCTTGAGCGGCCCCGGCACCCACTGGGCGGGCAGGAGCAAGATGTCTGCGCCGACGTCGACGATGCGCCGGGTGACTTCCGGGAAGCGCAGGTCGTAGCAGGTCTGGAGGCCGAAGGTCAGGCCGTCGCACCCGAAAGTCTGCGGTTCGGTGATCTCGCCCGCGCGGATCACGGCCGACTCCTGGTAACCGAAAGCGTCGTAAAGATGCAGTTTCCGGTAGGTCGCCACCAGTTCGCCGTTCGGGTCCATCGCGACGAGGGTGTTGGAGATTCTGCTCACGTCGTCGATCCGCTCGTTCATTCCTGCCACGAGGAAGATTCCGAACTCCGCGGCGACCGACGCCAGCGCCGAACCGAATTCGCCGTCCAGGTCCTCCGCGGACTCGATCAAACGCTCATCCGTCTTCGGTGCGGTGAACATCGAGTATTCCGGCGCCACGACAACTTTCGCGCCGCGTGCTGCTGCATCGGAAGCCAGTGATCGCAGTGATTCGAGGTTGGCTTTCTTGTCCGTCCCCGGGGCGAATTGGGCAATCGCGACAACGGTCTGGGAGGGGGTGGCTGCGGTGGCTTCGGTCATGCTTCCTACGCTAGGCGAAACCCGCTGGGAGGGTGGATCTGTCGTAAAAGCACCCCCGGTATGTCGTCGTGTCTATACTCTATCCGCTAAACTGCTGGTCAAATGAGTGATATTGAGCGTGACCCCGAACCCCCAACATTTGCCGACCTCGACATCGATGATCGGGTACTGAAGGCACTGTCAGACGTGGGCTACGAGTCGCCCTCGCCCATTCAGGCTGCCACCATTCCGCCGCTGCTCGAAGGCAAGGACGTCGTCGGTCTCGCACAGACCGGTACCGGCAAGACCGCAGCCTTCGCAGTTCCAGTCCTGTCGCGGATCGACACGTCGATCAAGCAGACCCAGGCGCTGGTGCTTGCTCCCACGCGTGAGCTGGCGCTTCAGGTTGCCGAGGCATTCGGCAAGTACTCCGCGCACATCCCCGGACTCAACGTGCTGCCGATCTACGGTGGCCAGAGCTACGGCGTCCAGCTGTCGGGCCTGCGCCGCGGCGCACACGTCGTCGTCGGTACCCCGGGTCGTGTCATCGACCATCTCGAAAAGGGCACCCTGGATCTGACCAATCTCAAGTACCTCGTTCTCGACGAGGCCGACGAGATGCTCAAGATGGGGTTCCAGGAGGACGTCGAGCGCATCCTCCGCGACACCCCCGGCGACAAGCAGGTCGCCCTGTTCTCCGCAACGATGCCCGGCTCGATTCGCCGGATCTCGAAGCAGTACCTGAACAATCCGGTCGAGATCACCGTCAAGTCCAAGACGTCGACCGCCTCGAACATCACGCAGCGCTACATTCAGGTTGCTCATCAGCGCAAGCTCGATGCACTGACCCGAGTCCTCGAGGTCGAGGCATTCGAGGCGATGATCATCTTCGTCCGTACCAAGCAGGCCACCGAAGACCTGGCGGAGAAGCTGCGGGCCCGCGGGCACTCGGCTGCCGCGATCAACGGTGACATCGTCCAGGCACAGCGTGAGCGGACCATCGGTCAGCTCAAGAACGGCGCCCTCGACATCCTCGTCGCGACCGACGTTGCCGCTCGAGGCCTCGACGTGGATCGAATCTCCCACGTCGTCAACTACGACATCCCGCATGACACGGAGTCGTACGTCCACCGCATCGGTCGTACCGGCCGCGCCGGTCGTCAGGGTGACGCGTTGCTGTTCGTCGCCCCGCGTGAGCGTCATCTGCTCAAGTCCATCGAGAAGGCGACCCGTCAGCCGCTTGCGGAGATGCAGCTTCCCAGTGTCGACGACGTCAACGCCCAGCGCGTGGCCAAGTTCGGTGACTCCATCACCGAGAGCCTGGCCTCGGAGAATCTCGCGATGTTCCGCAAGATGATCGAGGACTACGACCAGGAACACGACGTTCCGCTCATCGACATCGCTGCCGCTCTGGCGTTGCAGTCGCGCGACGGCGAAGCATTCTTGCTTTCTCCCGAGCCGCCGGCACCGCCGCGTCGTGAGCGCGAGCCTCGTGAACCACGTCCTCCCCGTCGTTTCGACGATGGCCCGGCCCCGCGCTCGCGTGGGCCCGAGGGCCAGGAGCTGGCCGCGTACCGCATTGCAGTCGGCAAGCGTCACCGCGTCGTTCCGGGTGCCATCGTCGGTGCCATCGCCAACGAGGGTGGGCTTCGTCGAAGCGACTTCGGGCACATCAGCATTCGCCCGGATCACAGCATCGTCGAGTTGCCGGCAGACCTCTCCAACGAGACTCTCGAAGCTTTGCGTCGCACACGCATCTCCGGCGTCCTGATCCAGCTGCAGCCTGATTTCGGGCCGCCGCAGGGACGTCCGAGTGGCCGTGGCGACCGTGGTGGCCGGGACGATCGTGGTGGACGTGACGACCGCCGCGGTGGCGGACGCGATCGCTACAACGACTGACCTACAGCTTCAACGACTGTCATGAAGACTGAAACAGGCGCTGCCCTCCGCGAGGAGGACAGCGCCTGTTTTCTGTGTGGGGGGCAAGGCGCTGCGCGGTATCAGATCGGCGTCGGTGCGAGGGCGCCGTTCTTCCGGGCGTTGGTGTCGAACTGCGTGCGGTACAACTCGGCGTAGCGGCCGCCGCGCGCGAGCAGTTCCTCATGGTTGCCGCGCTCGACGATCTGGCCTGCCTCGACGACAAGGATCAGGTCCGCGGAACGGATCGTCGACAATCGGTGAGCGATCACCACCGCAGTCCGCCCGGCGAGTGCTTCGCCGAGTGCTTCCTGAACCGCAGCTTCCGACGTCGAGTCGAGATGCGCGGTGGCCTCGTCCAAGATGACGACGCGAGGCTGGGCCAGGAGCAGGCGTGCGATGGTCAGGCGTTGACGCTCGCCGCCCGAGAGGCGGTAACCGCGTTCACCCACCACGGTCTCCAGTCCGTCGGGCAGCGACGCAACCAGGTCGGTGAGCCGTGCGCGCTCCAGAACCTCACGCAGATCCTCTTCGGTGGCATCCGGTCGCGCAAGGAGCAGGTTGGATCGAAGGCTCTCGTGGAACAGGTGCCCGTCCTGCGTGACCATGCCGACGGTCTCCCGGATGGAATCGGTACTGAGGTCTCGGACGTCGACGCCGCCCAACTCGACCGAACCGGAGTCGATGTCGTAGAGGCGCGGAATCATCTGCGCCACGGTCGACTTTCCGGCGCCGGACGTGCCGACCAAGGCGACCATCTGTCCTGCTTCGGTGCGGAACGACAGGTCGTGCAACACGTCCTCGCCGCCGCGGGTGTCGAGGATCGCGACTTCCTCCAGGGACGCGAGAGACACCTTGTCCGCGGATGGGTATGCAAAAGTGACGTTCTTGAACTCGACGGACACCGGTCCCTGCGGCACCGTGCGTGCATCGGGCTTCTCGGTGATGAGCGGCGCCAGATCGAGAATCTCGAATACCCGCTCGAAGCTGACCAGGGCGCTCATGACGTCCACCCGGGCGCTGGCCAGTGCGGTCAACGGCGAGTACAGCCGCGTCAACAACAATGCCATCGCCACGACGGCGCCTGCGTCCAACTGTCCGCGCAGCGCGTAGAAACCGCCGAGTCCGTAGACGAGGGCAAGAGCAAGGGCCGAGACCAGCGTCAGCGCTGTGACGAAGACGGACTGCAGCATTGCGGTCCGGACTCCGATGTTGCGCACACGCCTGGCGCGAACCGCGAACTCCGCAGATTCTTGCGACGGGCGGCCGAACAGCTTGACCAGAGTCGCGCCGGGAGCGGAGAACCGCTCCGTCATCTGGGTGCTCATGAGCGAATTATGGTTGGCTGCTTCACGATTGAGTGCTGCAAGTTTTGCGCCCATGCGCCGTGCGGGGATGACGAAGATCGGGAGAAGTAGCAGCGCGAGGACGGTGATCTGCCAGGAGATCCCGAGCATGACGATCAGCGTGATCACCAGGGTGACCAGATTGCTGACCACTCCGGACAAGGTGTCGCTGAAGGCGCGCTGAGCGCCGATGACGTCGTTGTTGAGACGGCTGACCAGTGCTCCGGTTCGAGTTCTGGTGAAGAACGCGATGGGCATCTTCTGGACGTGATCGAAGACGGTGGTGCGCAGATGCAGGATCAGGTCTTCGCCGATGCTGGCCGAGAGCCACCGGGTCAACAGTCCCAGAGCGGCTTCGAGAAGTGCTACCAGTGCGATCAGGGCGGCAAGTTTGACGACCACGTCGACGGCGTCGCCGCCGACTATCGCGTTGACCACGCGCCCGGCCAGGACAGGTGTTGCCACGGCAAGCGCAGCAGTGACGACACTCAGTACGAGGTACCAGCTGAGGTTGCGTTTCTGTGGAACTGCGAACGTCGCGATCCGCTTCAGTGTCGCCTTCGAGAACGGGCGCCGATCTTCTTGCGCGTGCATCGCGTTGTACATCGCGTTCCACGCGGTGACTTCCATACTCATGACTTCGCCCCTCCGGTCGCCGGCCACGAAGATTACGTGGCCGGTACGACACGAAGGTAGAACCTCAACCAAACTTCAGGTCAAGTGCGGCCTCAGCGGGCCACGTCGACCACCACGCGAGGAGGGTCGCTGAGCGTCGTGACCGTGAACGGCTGCTTCTCGGTCACGCCGATGAACGACTGCGTGACTCCCTCGAAGACGTTGGACCCGTTGACCTCGGTCACGACTCCGCCGACGCCGGGGACCGGGTTGGGGCCGGAGTACTGCTCGACTCCGCTGTCGAAGGGATATGCGGAACCGTCGATCAGGACCTGGATCACTGCGGCACCCTTGATGTCCACGGGCTTACCGCTGCCTTCCTGCGTCGCCGCGTCGACGTACTTGACGCGCCAACCGGGTGTGCCGGTTCCGCCCATTTCGTAGACGACACGATCGAATCCGTCGTGCTCGCCCACTCGGATGTCGACGACGGTGAGCTTGGATTCGGTGCCCGCAGCCGACGTCTTGTCGGAGCTGTCCGTCGGGACTGGTTCTGTGGTCGACGCTGCTGCACTCGAGGTCGAGGTCGAGGTGACGGCCGAGGTGGCTGCCGTGGGAGTGGTCTCCGCGTCCTGCGAACAGGCAGTCAGGCTCACGCCCACTGCGATGGCAGCGACAGCGGCAAATGATCTCGTCCGGTTCGTTGTCATGACTCGATCGTAGGGCTCGCGTTATCGGGATCCGCGGCGGCGGTGCCCGGAGTTACCTAACCGATATCGCCGTCGACATAGAGCCACTTACCCTCTGTTCGCGCAAATCGACTGCGTTCGTGGAGCATTCCCCGCTCGCGTCCGAATGTGTAGTGAGCGCGAAATTCCACGACGCCGTCGGAATCGAACAGCCCGCCCCGTTCGGTGTCCAGGATCTCCAACCGGAGCCATTTCTGGTCGGGGTCGAGATCGAGTTGGGCTGGACGATGGTCGGGATGCCAAGTCTGCGTGAGATATTCGTCGTCCATCACAGCGAAAGCCGTGTAACGCGAACGCATCAGGGTTTCGGCGGTCGGTGCGTGCGCTACTCCGCTGATGTACTTGCCGCAGCATTCGGCCAACGCGTTGCCGCTGCCGCACGGGCACGGATCGGTCGGATTGGGTGTGGTGGGGCGGCGCGAAGTCACCGCCCCATTACAGCACGCGAACTCAGACCAGTTTGTGTTCGCGGTTCTCCCAGTACGGTTTGCGGAGGTCGCGTTTGAGGATCTTTCCGGTGGGATTGCGGGGAAGAATCTCGACGACGTCGATACTGGTCGGGCACTTGAACTTTGCGAGGCGTTCCTGTGTATAGGTGATCAGTTCGGCTTCGTCGATCTGCGCTTCGGCAGTGAGAACCACGACAGCCTTGACGGTTTCACCCCAACGGTCGTCGGGAACGCCGATGACCGCGACCTCGGCGATTGCCGGATGCTCCACCAGTACTCGTTCGATCTCGGGGGAGTAGACGTTCTCGCCGCCGGTGATGATCATGTCCTTGAGGCGGTCCTCGATGAAGACGAAGCCGTCGGAGTCGGCGCGGCCCATGTCGCCGCTACGTAGCCACCCGTCTGCGGTAATCGTTTCGGCCGTCGCCTCGGGCTTACCCAGGTATCCGGGTGTGCACTGTTCGGATCGCCACCACAGTTCACCGGTCGTTCCGGTGGGCACGTCCTCGAGCGTGACGGGGTCCACCACGCGCATCTCGACGCCGGGGATCGCCGTACCTGCCGATGCCATGCGCTCGACCTGCGACTCGTCGCGGTGAACGTCCGGCATCAACGCGGTAATGACGCCTGCCATTTCGGTCATGCCGTAGACCTGCACGAATTCGGTGTCCGGCCACGCTGCGAGTGCCGCGCGCAACAGTGGGAGCGGCATGGGGGCGGCGCCGTAGGTGATGCGTTTGAATGCTTTGAAGGCGGCGACCGCCTGCTCGCCTGCGGCCAGGACTCCGGCAATGACCGGTGGGACGAGAAAGGCGATGTTGGCTCCGGCGGCGAGGCCGGCGAAGATCGACGGTCCGTCGGCTTCTCTCGTGAAGTAACAGCGGCCACCGGTGTGAATTGCCATGATGGCGTAGCACGTTCCGCCGACGTGGAACATCGGCATCGCGATCAAGAATCGGTGATCCTCGTGGGCCGGCAGGATTTCGAGGACATTGTTGCTGTGCGCGAACAGGTTTCGATGCGTGAGCTGGACACCCTTGGGGCGACCGGTCGTCCCGGAACTGTAGAGAACCAGAGCGGTGGCATCGGGGCTCACCTCGGGGCGGGCGTGCAGCGGTGTGACCTCGTCGATCCACGGCTCGAATTCGTCGTGTTCACCGCCGACGGCGAAGATCGATTCGACGGCCGTCAAGCGGTCTCGCATCGCGACGACCTGGGGGAGTAGTTCGCTGCCGACGAACAGAATGCGAGCGCCACAGTCCGCGAGGACGTAATCCAGCTCTTCGCTCGAAAGTCGCCAGTTGGGAACGACATTCGCGGCGCCGAGTAGTGAGGCGGCGTAGGTGACTTCGAGACAGGACAGATGATTCTTGTCGACGAACGCGACAGTGTCGCCGGCACCGATGCCTGATTCGGCGAGGGCGGCGGCGATACACAAGATGCGGTCCCGCCACTGAGCCCACGTGAATTCGGTCCCTTGGAAGGTCATCGCTGCTTGATCAGGCTTGACCGTCGCCCAGTGCTCTAGCCGATCGAAAATGATTCCAGCGGTGGCGTCGGACATTCGGCCGCCTCTCTCGTGTGATTGGTGTCACAAGGTTAATGTGCGCCCGGTCTTCGTATCGCTGTTTCCAGTCAATGCGCACAAGCAGGAGGGGTCGCATTCCCCCCACCCTGACCGGCTCGGCCGCAGATATCAGGGTGGTCCCCGATGGCGGGCGCGCCCGCCACCCGACAGGATGGAACCAACCATTGCGGGCGTCCGTGTTTTCACGGGCGCCCGTCACGCCCGCAAAGTAGCACCGAAGTGAACAGGAAAGGCGATCATGAGTTCGCACGCCCAGGATGTCGCGGCCCGCGCAGTCGGCCTGTCCAAGACCTACGGCACCGGAGATACCCAGGTGCACGCCCTCAGTTCGGTGTCCGCAGATTTCGCCCGCGGTGAGTTCACGGCGATCATGGGGCCGTCCGGTTCCGGTAAGTCGACGCTGATGCATTGCCTCGCCGGTCTGGATTCCGCCAGTTCGGGTTCTGTTCTCATCGGTGACACGGAACTCACGACGCTTTCCGACAAACAGATGACCCAATTACGACGCGATCGCATCGGTTTCGTTTTCCAGGCGTTCAACCTGGTGCCGACGCTGACGGCGCTCGAGAACATCACGTTGCCGCTCGACATCGCGGGACGCAAGGCGGACCCGACCTGGCTGAACAGCGTCCTGACCAAGCTGGGTCTCGGGGATCGCCTCGATCATCGGCCGGGAGAGCTCTCGGGTGGTCAGCAGCAGCGTGTGGCGTGTGCGCGTGCGCTGGCGGGTCAGCCGGAGATCATCTTCGGCGACGAGCCGACCGGAAACCTCGATTCGAAGTCCTCCGGTGAGGTGCTCTCGATCCTGCGGGCGGCCGTCGACGAGTTCAACCAGACCGTGGTGATCGTGACGCACGATCCGCGGGCAGCGGCGTATGCCGACCGGGTGGTGTTCCTCGCGGACGGCAAGATCGTCGACGAATTGCGCGAGCCTACGGCGGATTCGGTCCTCGACCGGATGAAGCGTCTGGACGCTCCGCAGGCGGTCGTGAACGTGGAAGCCGGGGCTTGAGCACATGGCTTCGGTAAGCAACTCGCCGATGCGCAAGGTTTCCCTGCGCAACTTGGCGGCACACAAGGTGCGACTTGCGCTGACGGTTCTCTCCGTGGTGCTTGGCACGGCTTTTGTCGCGGGGTCGTTCGTTTTCACCGACACCCTCCAGAAGACTTTCGATTCGATCTTCGAGAACACCGCCCAGGGCGTCGACGTCCGGGTATCGATGGAAGAGCGCAACACCAGTGGCGTTCCGGTCGAGGATGTCGACAAACTTGCCGCAGTCGACGGCGTCCGAGCGGTAGCCCCGGCCGTCAGTGGACAGATCGTCCTGATCAACGCAGACGGCGGCGCTGTTCAGACCGGCGGCGCGCCGAGTATCGGTCAGTCCTACCTACCGCCGGGCCAGGCGATTGCCGAACCCGACACCTTCGTCGAGGGCGCGCCTCCGACGCAGACCGGTCAGGTCGCGCTGAACACCAGCGCCGCCGAGCGAGCCGGACTGAAGGTGGGGGACTCCGCCAAGGTTCTGGCACCGGCCCGCGGAATCGTGGACGTGACGTTGTCCGGCATCTACGAGGGGGCGGGCAGTGACACCGGCGGGTTCATCGGCGCGCTCTTCACCGACGAGCAGGCCCGTGGACTCTTCACCGACGGCCAACACGTCGAGTACATCGACGTCGCGGGCGACGGGGTGTCGCAGACGGAACTGCAGCAACGCGTCGAGCAGGTTTTCCCCGATCTCAAGGTGCAGACCGGCGACCAGGTTCGTGAGGAGACCAAGGCCGAGGTCGACTCGGCGCTGAGCTTCATCAACTACTTCCTGTTGGCGTTCGGCGCGATTGCTCTGCTCGTCGGAACGTTCATCATCTACAACACCTTCTCGATGATCGTGGCGCAGCGTCTTCGTGAGCTGGCGCTGCTGCGTGCGATCGGTGCGAGCCGAGCGCAGGTCGGCCGTTCGGTGGTCACCGAGGCGCTCGTGGTCGGACTCATCGGCAGCATCATCGGTCTGCTCGGCGGTATCGGTCTCGCCTACGGATTGCGCAGTCTGCTCAACACATTCGACGTCGGTCTGCCGGAAGGCCCGCTCCAGGTGGGCGCCCGCACGATCATCGTCGCGTTGGTGGTCGGCGTCGTCGTCACGACGCTCAGCGCTTACGCCCCGGCTCGTCGTGCGTCGAAGATCCCGCCGGTGGCGGCCATGCGTGAGGAGTTCGCCTCCACCGGCGACTCACTGCGAGTGCGGACGTTGATCGGTGCGATTCTCGGCGTGATCGGTGTGGCACTGCTCGTGTTCGGCTCTCGCGGTACCGGCGGCGGCGCGGCGCTGATCGTCGGCCTCGGTGCGTTCTCGTTGATCATCGCGGTGCTTCTCGGGGCTCCCGCGCTGTCGCGGCCGATCGTCGGCGCGCTCGGTGCCGTGTTCGCCAAGCCGTTCGGTGCCATCGGGCGATTGGCTCGTACCAATGCGGTGCGCAATCCCCGTCGCACGGCCGCAACGGCATTCGCGTTGACTCTCGGTCTGATGCTGGTGACGGTCATCGGAGTGTTCGGTTCCTCGGCCAAGGCGAGCATCAATGCTCTTGTCGACGTGGGTGTTTCGGCCGACTACATCCTGACCGGTCCCAACGCGATCGGCGTGCCGCGAGGTGCGGCCGACGCGGTCCGACAGGTGCCCGACGTGCAGAGCGCGACGTCGTTGCACGGAGTGCGTGCGAAGGTCGACGGTGAGGACGAGCAGGGCGCTTCGTTCGACGGCCCGATCGAAGGCGTGCTCGAGTACAAGATCCTCGAGGGCACGGTCGATCTGACCGGCAACAACATGCTCGTCTCGAAGTCGACTGCGGATGACAAGGGCTGGACTGTCGGCTCGACCCAGACGTTGACCGGTCCTGGCGGCGTCGAGTACCAGACCGTTGTCGCGGGAGTGTTCGAGGACAACCAGCTGATCGGCTCGTGGATCGTCTCGGACGAGGCGTACAGGAAGCTGATGCCGGCCGAGAGTCTGCCGGACTTCGTGGTGCTGGTGAAGGCGAAGCCTGGCGCGGATCTGACAACGCTGCGATCCGAGCTCGAAACGGCCACGGAGAAGTACGTCGTCGTCCAGGTGCAGGATCGTGAGGAGTTCAAGGGAACTCAGGGCCAGCAGATCAACACGTTGTTGGCGATCCTCTACGGACTGCTTGCACTCGCGGTCGTGATCGCAATCCTGGGCATCATCAACACCCTGGCACTCTCGGTGGTCGAGCGGCGACGAGAAATCGGAATGCTGCGAGCTGTCGGCATGCAGCGAGGACAGATGCGACGCACGATCTACCTCGAGTCGGTCCTCATCGCGGTGTACGGCGCGGCGGTCGGAGTTGTTCTCGGCATCGCGTTCGGTTGGGCCTTCGTGAGCACTCTCGCGGATCAGGGCCTCGACAAGATCACGATCCCGTGGGGTCAGGTGGTCGGAATGCTGATCGGCTCGGGTGTGGTGGGTGTCTTGGCGGCGCTGTGGCCGGCCAACCGAGCGGCCAAGACGAAGCCGCTCGAGGCGATTGCAGACATGTAGGGCCTTCGGCCCCCGTGCGCACTTTTGGTAGCGGTAACAGCCGAAAGTGCGCACGGTACCGTTGCCACATGAGCACCCTTCAAGAAGTCGGCGAACGTGAATCCTGGCGCTGCTGGCTGTGTGACGAACCGGTCGATCCCGACATGTCCGTCAATGATCCGCGCGGCCCGAGTATCGACAGCATCAACACCGCAAAAAAGGGTGGCAAGACCAAAGGCGGCGTCGAACGCTTGGCGCACCGCGCATGCAACACCAAGAAGGGTGCGGTCAAACCTGTTGTGGAATGGCCGGATCGGCTGTTCGTCGTGGATCCCGCTCCGATCATCGGGGTCGTGGAGCAGCTCGAGCGAAAGGGTGGCCGCGTCGCCGTCGCTCGCTGCCCCGGCAAGGACGACGCCCAGGAAGCGTCGGATTGGTTGATCGATCGGTTGTCGCGTCTGGCTCCCGCGTTGAATGTCGAAACAAGTATCGACGCCGCGGGCGGGGGTTACCTGTTGGTCCTGAAAACCGTGTAGGGGGTCGGCCCTGAGTGCCGTCTTTTGCGGTACCTGTTCCGCCTCCATAGCTGTCGGGGTACGGTCGAACCGAACATGAATCCGGTTTCGAGTGCGAAGGAATCCCGATGAACCTGGCATTGACCGACGAGGAACTAGCGTTCCGCGACGAGATGCGGACGTTCTTCCGTACGCAAATCCCCGCGGACATCAGGGAGGCGTACGCCCACGGCGAGGAGTTGGGGCGCGACCGTATGGTCGAGGCGCAGCAGATCCTCAACGCTCACGGTCTGGCGGTACCGCACTGGCCGGTCGAGTGGGGCGGCAAGGACTGGACCCCGGTCCAGCACAACATCTGGCTCGACGAACTGCAGCTTGCGTCGGTTCCCGAACCTTTGGCGTTCAACGCCAACATGGTCGGTCCGGTCATCGCGGCCTTCGGCTCGCAGGAGCAGAAGGAGAAGTTCCTTCCGGCGACTGCGAACCTCGACATCTGGTGGTGCCAGGGATTCTCCGAACCCGAGGCCGGTTCCGATCTCGCTTCGCTCAAGACCCGTGCGGTCCGCGACGGCGACGACTGGGTCATCAATGGTCAGAAGACCTGGACGACGCTGGGACAGTACGCCGACTGGATCTTCTGCCTGGTGCGCACCAATCCCGATGCGCCCAAGCGTCAGGCCGGCATCTCGTTCATCCTTGTCGATCTGAAGACGCCTGGCGTCACGGTCCGCCCGATCAAGCTGATCGACGGCGGCTACGAGGTCAACGAAGTGTTCTTCGAGGACGTCCGCGTTCCGGGAGAGAACCTGGTAGGTGAAGAGAACCAGGGCTGGGGCTACGCCAAGTTCCTGCTCGGCAACGAGCGAACCGGTGTCACCCGCGTCGGTTTCTCGAAGGTTCGTCTGGCCCAGGCCAAGGCCCGCGCTGCCGAGGTCAAGGTCGGCAACGGAACACTGCTCGAAGATCCGCTCTTCGCTGCTCGCCTCGCCGAACTCGAAAACGAATTGCTTGCCCTCGAGCTCACTCAGCTCCGGGTGGTAGCCAGTTCCGCTGACGGCCAGCCGAACCCGGCGTCGTCGCTGCTAAAGCTTCGTGGCTCCGAATTGCAGCAGGCGAGCGTCGAACTGCTGATGGACGTGGCCGGCCCTGATTCACTGCCGTACGACGCGGGCAGCGACATCGCCTCCGCGAGCTGGGCGCAGCACACTGCCCCGACGTACCTGAACTACCGCAAGGTATCCATCTACAGCGGATCGAGCGAAGTGCAGCGCAGCATCATCGCCTCCTCGATCCTCGGATTGTGAGGCGTGGCATGGACTTCGAACTCAACGACGAACAAAAACTTCTCCGCGACACCACCAAGGATCTCCTCGCGCGTAGCTACGACGCCGAGAAGCGCAACGCGATCATCGACTCCGATCCCGGGTGGAGCCCGCAGGTCTGGAAGCAGTTGGCCGAGGTCGGCTTGCTCGGCCTGACATTCTCGGAGGACGACGGCGGCATGGACGCCGGCCCAGTGGAAATCGGCGCGGTCATGACCGAGATCGGTCGACGCTTGGCACCCGAGCCGCTACTCGACGCGGTCGTGACGCCGGGCGGGCTCATCTCCGAAGGGGGCAGCGCAGAGCAGCGCTCGTCGATTCTTCCCGGAGTGGCCGAGGGCACCACGTTCCTCGCGTTCGCCGACCAGGAACCCGGAATCCGTTGGCCGGCAACCGAACGGGCCACCGCGGCGGCCCAGGTCGACGGCGGCTGGACCATCACCGGTATCAAGAATCCCGTCGGCCACGGCGCGACGGCGGACATCTTGGTCGTGAGCGCTGCGCTCCCCAGCGGTGGCGTCGGACTGTTCCTCGTCAAGAGCGATGCCTCCGGTTTGGTACGCAAGTCCTACGCCACTCACGACGGGTTGCGCGGGGCGCAGATCGAGTTCACCGATACGCCGGCCGAAGCACTCGGTGAGGGCGGTGACGCTACTGCTCTGATCCAGGCCGCGCAGATCCGTGAGCAGGCCGCGCTGTGCGCCGAGGCTGTCGGAGCGATGGAAGAGGCGCTACGCCTGACCACCGAATACCTCAAGACCGCGTAAGCAATTCGGGGTTCCCCTCGCAAAGTTCCAGACACTGACACACCGCGCCGCCGACCTGTACGTCTCGCTCGAGTTGGCACGCAGCATGAGTCTGTACGCAACGATGTCCCTTGCCGACGGCGTCGTCGATCCAGTGATCGCTTCGCGGGTGAAGTTGCAAATCGGGCGTTCGGCTCGGCTCATCGGCCAGGAGGCGATCCAGATGCATGGTGGTATCGGTATGACCGCCGAGTACCCGGTGGGGCACTACGTGAGCCGTCTCGTCGCCATCGAGCACACCCTCGGCAGCACCGAAGATCACCTTCGGGTGTTGGCCGCCGGTGTGGCTGATCACGAGATGGTCAGCGTGGTCTGATCTTTCACGAACGACGAAGGGGCCGCATTCCGTTCCAAGGATGCGGCCCCTTCGTCGTTCAGCGGTGATTGCGCAGGACGTCCAAGCGGAGTCGGCGCTGCTCGATGTTGACGGCGCTGTCGGTGAACGCTTGTTGCCACCCGGGGTCGCTCGTTCGTGCCGCCGCGTCCTGCAGAAGCGGTACGGCGTCGAAAGGGAAGCGCGCCTGCACGCTTCGCAGGGTGGAAAAGTGACTGTGACGCGAGTGGATGCCCAAGTCCTCACCCGTCGCAGCATGCTCCATCGCTTCGTTCTCCAAGGCATTCAACAACTTTTCGGCGACGGCCAGGGGCCATGGGCGGTCGATGCCGTCGAGTAGTGCGCTGCCGTCGACGCCCAGAAGGTACTCGTCCGCGTGGCCGGCAACGATGTACTCGACGCGCTCGCGTGGGTCCGCGATGGCGACGATTCTCCGGTCGGTCGTGCGCCCGTCCCGCTCCAGAAATGCCGACGCCCACGCGGTGTTCTTCTGGAGAACGGTTGCGGCAATCCATGATTCGATCATCACCGCGCGCCATTGCTTCTCGATGGGGATGGTGAGGGCCTCGCGTGGCGAACCGGCCATAGATTCCCACAGCGTCAGCGGAGTGGCGGTCACGACTTGCCGTAACCACCAGCGCCGGATGCCCTTGTTCTTGTAGTGGACGTCTTCGATGCCGTCACGAAATGCGAGGTCGTCGAGCGAGCCGGGCAATCGGACGGCAAGGCGCGGCCGCAAGGGCTTCGTCTCGAGCCGCACCCAGGACCGAGCCCGAGTGACCATTCGAGAGGCAAACGGAGATCGGGGGAGTTGCCGTAGTAGTTGAATTGCACGCTCACGGACCCGCACGGCTGGATCGTCGAGTGCACGCTCGAGGAGCGCGTAGTCGTGTTCACCCAGCCCGACGTCGAGATGGTCGAGGAAGTGCAGCCGGCTTGCCGTGGCCTCGTCGTCCCAAGCGATCTCGAGCTCTTCGCTCGCCAGTTCCGGGTCGACCGTACGTATGTAATCGAACCAGGCCGTACGGTCGTCCCGATCGGGCGAAAGCCACAGCTCGTCCCGGCGTGATCCGATTCGTCGTAGCTGGGCCCAATCCGGGTTCTGCTCCGCCAGGTACTGCCCGCGTCGACCGGCGAGGCGAAGTAGCGCCTCGCGGTGCTCGGGATACTTCAGCGCGGCTTCCATGAAGAGCGGGACACTGGCCGCGGGCGCGAGGAATCCGCGTTGGTCGGCCATCGCGAACCATTCCGCGAGAGTCCAGGAACGAACCTGCAACAAGGACTGAAGTTGTTCGATCGCGAGGTCGGGAAGCAGCGGTTGAACTGCTGGATCAGTCTTCGATGCGCGCGAGTGACCTGCGTGCGCGTCTGATCGCAGGGAGGTCACCCGCCTACGGTATGGCAGGGGTGCGTCGAGCTGGGTCGCAGGGGTCGGGCGCGTGTCGGCAGATTCTGGAACAGTGGTAACCGGCGACCACAAGGAGGCGTGAGATGGCAGACGGAACTGATGACGTCTTTGTCGTGGCGTCGGTGACCGAACGGCGAACGCTCATCTCCACCCGAGTGAGGGAGTGGTGTGCGGCGGGGACAGTCGAGTCGAACCGGCCGGAGTTGTCCGATGATGTCGCGCTGCTGATCGCCGGCGGCTATGCGGACGAGTCGACGCGGTCGATCCTGGCGAACCGGCGCAGTGTCGGACGTTCGTTCCCGGAGATCGGCGGCTTCTCGGAGTTGCGGTATCTCACCGACGAGCTGGCCCGCACCAGACGTCGACTGCTCGCGACTCGCATCGGCCCTGTTCAGGTTGTCCTCGAACGACGGGTGCAGGCGCTCGAGAAGCGCGTTCAGTCGATGCGGTCGGCGATCGTGCATTCCAATCGTCACTTCGCGAGCAGCGTCCGTGCCATCCGCAAGGACCGGCGCGACGGCCTGCATCTCGACGTCGAGCAACGCGAGGCTCTCTTTGCCGGGCTCACCCGTACACCGGTTCCAGCCAAGCTGCCGGTGGGGCTCGGTGTCGTGGCCAGCAGTGGAAACGCAGCACTCGACAAACTCGCCGCCCAGTTCGGGAAGGTCCAGGGAACCGGTGTCATCGCCGATGCCGGAAGGCGCATCGCGGAAGTCCTCGACGGACTGGTCGATTCAGAACCCGAGGGACGCGCCGGTGAGTACGACGCCTTGCTTTACCTCGCCGGGAATCTGTTCGACCGGATCGAAAGCTGCAGCGCGTGGCATTCCGACCACTTCGTCATTCAACGCAACCAACTCGACCTGGCCGACGAGATCACCCAGATCGCGGTCGACACCGTCGCGCTGCGTTCGATTCTTGCGGAGTTGGACGACGCGGCTGCACTGGCACGCGACGAGGGAACCCGAGCCGGAATCGCTTCGCGCAGGGAAGCGCTCGGCGCGGTCTGGGACCAGCTGGTCGAGCGCGTCGCGGCCCTCGCGCGGATCGGTGACCTGGTCGCACGGGCCGAGGATCAGTTGAGTTCGCAGCGCGCGGTTGCGCATGCAGCGAGCCTCGACAGCCGGATCGACGACCTACTTGCGCGCTCGGGATCACGTGAACTTTCGGCTGCAAACACGCACTACGTCGGGGATCAATTCGACGGTGTGGAAGAGCTGATGTTCGCTCACCGGGCGGCGCTTTACGGGGACATTGCACTGCTGACCTCTGGGAACGAGCGTCGGGCGCCGTAGTCAGGCCGTCGCCGGAGCTGTAAGGTCGGGGGTACTGACCGGCCACACGATCGAAGTAAAGGCCGGGATTTCGCTCAATGCTCGACCCCGATGCCGATCCGGTGATGCGGGCGTACCCGCTCGAGACAGGTCGATCATGGAAGACACCGCAAGCCGCGGCATCAATGCGTTCATTTCCGAAGCTACGCAGCGTGGGGGCAAGGCTGTCCGTCTCACGCACTCACGTCGTAATCCCGTCGAGGTGACGGGCGCTGACGGTGTCAGCCGAATCGTCCGCGTGCGGTCCAAGCTCGACGGTGACTGGCAGGCCAGGCGTCAGGACGAGTCGCTCGAGAGTGACGACACCCGCTCCGAGTTCTGGGTGTTCGTCGACCTGGCAGCAGATCCGCACGAGTTCTACATGTTGCCCTCCAACGAGGTCGCCGACGACATCCGCGCCGAGGTCGACCTGTGGATCATGGACAGCCCCGGACGTAATCGCACCGGCCATCACGCGATTCCGCGTGGGCGCGTCGTGCACGGTCACGATCGTTGGGATGCGCTGGGCTTGGCCGCGGTCAAGGATCCGAGCATTTACGTCGAGACCCCGGTTGCGACCAAGCGTAAGACGTCGCCAGTCGCCGCGAAGAAGCGTCGCGCCAGCGGTGTCGAGGAGATCGAAGTCGTCGACAATCGCCTCGAGATGACAGCCGATTGCCACGGATATCGCTGGGTCGGGCGCTTCGACGAAACCACCGAGGTCGTCGAGATCATGCGCGGACCGATGGAAGGCCGCCGATTCCCAGATCCGACCGCGGCCGCAAATGCCGTCACCGGTCACATCTCAGGCGACACCGAGAGCCATGACGGTTGGTCGTTCTGGACGATCAACAACACGGCCCTCGGCGCTCATCTCAAAACTGCCTGATCTCAGGCTCCGACTGCCGCCGACACCCGTTCGAGAGTGTCCAGTTCATTCGACGAGAGCACCAGATTCGGGGCGTCCAGTAGCGCCGGGAGCTGCTCGGGCCGGCTGACGCTCGCGATCGGTGCGGTGATGCCCGGTCGAGTCAGCAGCCAGGCCAGCGCGACGGTCGAGATCTCGCTGTCGTGTGCCTGCGCGATTGTCGCCAGTTCCGCGACGACGTCGAGTCCGGCGTCGCTGAAGTATCCGGCCGTCAGTCGTTCGCGGGAGCTGCCTTCGATGTCCGCGCGGGTCTTGTATTTTCCGGTCAGGAAGCCGGAAGCGAGAGCGAAGTACGGGAAGACGCTGATGTTGTTGTCGGTGGCGATCTGGGCAAGTTCGGGTTCGTACGACTTGCGGTGAACCAGGTTGTAGTGCGGTTGCAGCGCGATGGGCGCGGCGTAACCGTTCTCCTCGGTGATCCGCAGCCACTCCCGGACGCGGTCGGGGCTGTAGTTGGAGATTCCGAGATAGCGAACCTTGCCCGCGACGACCAACGCATTGAAGGCTTCGAGAGTTTCCTCGAGCGGAGTCTGCGGGTCGTCGAAATGCGCGTAGTACAGATCGATGCAGTCCGTCTGCAGGCGCTGCAGCGACGCCTCAGCTGCGGCCGCGATGTTGTCGGCCTTCAGGCCCTTGAAATCGGGATGGCTACCCACCTTGGTGGCGACGACGATGTCGTTCTGCAGTCCCCGATCGGTGATCCATTTCCCGATGATCGTTTCGGATTCCCCGCCGGAATTGCCGGGAGCCGACGCCGTGTACGAGTCGGAGGTGTCGATGAAGTTTGCACCGGCTTCGGCGAACGAGTCGAGGATCTCGAAGGACGTCTTCTCGTCTGCTGTCCATCCGAAAGGGTTGCCGCCCAAGCTAAGTCGGAAGATGTCGAGGTCCGAATTTCCGATGATCGCCACTGTGTGGAACTCCCGTCGATGAAGGTGGTCGCTGCATCCCGCACCGTACCCTCTCACGGCGCTGGCGATGGCGCGCCCTCGCCAGGTTCGCCGAAAAATGTATCGGATCGTGATTGCCGCCGTCGGTGTTGGGTATGGCCTCAAATACTGAATTCTTCGATGGACTGCTGATAGGAGCGTCCGATGATGATTGTGGACGAAGCCACCCGCGTCGTTCGTGGTGTGGCAGACGCAACGACGACGGTGGCCGGAGCCGTCGGCGGTGGAGTGATCGGTGGAGTGACGGGCGGGATACGCGGATCGGCGGAGGGTGTCCGAGACGGAATTCGTGCGGGTAGTTCCTCGACGCCGACGGCGGTTCTCACGATGGCGGCCGTGGGTGCGGCGGGATTGGTGGAATGGCCGGTGCTCTTGGCAGTCGGCGGCACGGCCCTGGTACTCCACGAATGGGATCGCAAGAGCGGTCGGCCGGATCGCCAGGTCAAGGCGGTTGGCCGCACGAGCAAGCCGGAACAGGTAAAGAAGGAATCGAGCGGAAACTCCCACAAGGCGGCCGGCCGGTCACAGGATCGAACTCACAGTTCTTCGCACACTCGATCCACTCACTGATGTTCTCAGCGATGGCCCGGCGTGCGGTGTCGGTGGCAACTTTGCCGCCGCGCCTGGCGTTGTCGGGACTCGCGTTGGTGGGCGGTTCGACGATTCCGCGAACCGCTGTCAGTGACGTGGCGTTGCGGACCGGCACCCTCGCGTTGGCGGGTGTGGGGATGATTCCTGCAGCAGCGGGATCGATATTCGGTGCCCCGCGAATCCCAGGTTCCGCCTATGTCTCGGCGGCCGCGTCGGCGATCAATTATCAACCTCGGGTGCGTCGGCGAATCGAACAGCGCCTTGGCCGTTCGCTCACCGACTTCG
The DNA here is from genome assembly GCF_040546695.1 of Rhodococcus sp. OAS809. NCBI lineage: Bacteria > Bacillati > Actinomycetota > Actinomycetes > Mycobacteriales > Nocardiaceae > Rhodococcus > Rhodococcus sp. OAS809. Next base: position 6,137,324 of record NZ_JBEPOI010000002.1, read on the forward strand.
CATTGGAGTCGGCGACGTCGTTCGCGGATGTTCTGACCTATGCGCCTGCGTCATTGGGCGTGGATTTCGGGCTGCGGACGATGCTGCTGCGCGAAACTCTGGCGGCGCGAAACTCTCGGCGGGTGTGGTCATTCGAACCTGGCGGTCGCGGTGCTTCCACGAGGCCTGACCCGAGTGGTCCGGGGGAGCGTTATGCCGACAGGATCGCTGGGGTTCAGCTGGCGGCCGGGGCTGCACTGGCTACCGTGTCCGCCGGCGGTGACACCGTCGCGACGAGTATCAAGGTTTCGGCGCCGCGGCCGCTTCGGATGTCGCGCGAATCATTCGCTGCTGGTGTGTCATACGGTCTGTGTCGGACGCACCACACCGCCGTTTCGGACTCTGCGGCTCTACGCATGCTCGATCGTATTGACACCGTCCTCGTCGATCCGAGCGTCCTCTTCGACGACTCGCTCCGGGTTTCCGACATACGAGAGGTGGCCGAGTCGGATCGCGTCGCAGTGTGGGAACAAGCCAGGAAAGCTCTGAACGACGGAACTGTCGGAGTGGGAAGGCACCGCATCGGCGGCGCCGAAGTGGTCGTGCGACCCGTGCGAAAAGGTCTGGCGGAAACACTGATAGGCGAAATACGTGCGGCCGGGGTCGCAGCCGTCACGATCGACGACGACGGGCTCGGATCACTGCGAAGTGGATTCGACGAGCTCTATCCGGCGCAATCGACTGCCGAAGCCGGCCTGCGCGAGGCTCTCTCGGCGTTGGTGGCCGAGGGTCGGACAGTTGCGATCGTGTCGAGTAGGGCGATATCGGGACAGGCAGTGCTACGCATCGGGATTTCACCACCGAGTGGCGAGCACGTGAGTGCCGACATCCACACCGACTTGGCCGGGGCGTGGCGGGTTGTCCATGCGCTCCCGGCTGCTCGAACAGCGACGAGGCGCGGTGTCGAACTCTCCTCAGGTTCTTCGGCATTGGGTGCCTTGATCATGCTTCCGGGAGTTCGAGGGGCAGGGCCGGGGCCGGTCACGGCTGGTTCGGCCGCGGGACTGTGGACCGGATACACCTTGTCCCGATCTGTGATTAAAGCGCCCGTCCCTGTCGGTACTCCGAGCGATACCTGGCATGAGATGGACGGTGATGCTGTCGTTCGCGAACTATCCGAATCCATCCGACATACACCGCACCGTGCGGAAGCTCGTGTGCGAGCGCCCGCACGGTTCAGGTTGATCCGTGACGGATTGTCGGCGTTGCGAACAGAATTGGCGGATCCACTGACGCCTGTATTGGCGACCGGCTCCGCTGCCAGTGCAGTCCTCGGTTCACCGGTAGACGCCGTCCTGGTCGGCTCGGTCTTGGTCGGCAATGCCGCGATGTCCGCTGTTCAACGGCTTCATTCGGAGCGGGCGGTGCAGCGGCTCTTGCGGACTCAGGAACCGGTAGCTCGGCGAGTAACCAACGACGGCACGGTCGAGACAGCGGCCGACGCGCTCGAACTCGGTGACGTCGTGGCAATCGAGTCCGGGGACATCGTGCCCGCAGATTGTCGCCTGTTGAGCGTCGAATCGCTGGAAGTCGACGAGTCGTCGTTGACGGGAGAGTCCCTGCCCGTCGACAAGCAGACCGACCCGACCCCTGGGATGCCACTGGCCGAGCGACGGTGCATGGCCTACGCAGGGACAACAGTGCTTGCCGGATCCGGTCGTGGCGTGGTCACGGCCATCGGAGCCCGAACGGTGACCAGGCGTGCCGATGTCGGTGTGTCCCGATCCGGACCTGCTGTGGGCCTGACCAACAGACTTCGCGAACTCACGAGGGCGACTCTGCCGGCCAGTATCGGCGGTGGGGCGTTGGTGACAGTCGCGGGTCTGCTTCGTGGTACCGGTCTGCGCCGCGCCGTCACCGGAGGTGTGGCCGTGGCTGTGGCTGCCGTGCCGGAGGGGCTGCCTCTGGTTGCCACTCTGGCTCAGCAGGCCGCAGCGCGAAGGCTCACTGCAGCAGGAGTGTTGGTTCGTGCGCCACGATCGATAGAAGCGCTCGGTCGTGTCGACGTGGTCTGTTTCGACAAGACCGGAACCCTCAGCGAGAACAAGCTACGGGTGGCCGCGGTCGAACGCGTCGACGGCTGGGACGAAAGCGAGATTCTGGAAGTTGCGGCGCGCAGTGCCCTGGGAAGTCGCGACGATCGCGTGTTTCATTCGACGGATGCCGCCGTCGTCGATGCAGCCCAGCAAGCTCTGGACGATGCTTCGGTTTTCGGTGACGTCGAGGCGAACAACCTCGTTCCGTTCAGGTCGGGGCGGCCGTACTCGGCAGCTTTGCTCGGCAGGCGGATCGCACTCAAAGGTTCGCCGGAATTCGTGACCGAAGCAGGACGAGATCCGAATGCTGTGTCGGCGACGCACGTTCAAAGCATGGCCGGACGCGGTCTGCGGGTGGTTGCCGTCGCCCAGCGCGAGTTGTCGGAACACGACGCGCGACGCGCAGGCGAAGACTCGCAATTTCTCGAACAGTGTTGCTCCGAGGGGTTGGAAGCGGTCGGCCTTCTCGGACTCTCGGACACGCTGAGACCCGAAGCAACGCAACTTGTTCGAGAACTTCGAGGCGACGGACGGCAAGTGCGCGTGCTGACCGGGGATCATCCGACAACAGCGGCCGCGGTCGCCACCGAACTGGGGTTGGACGTCGCACGCGAGGATGTTGTCACCGGTCCTGACTGGGAGAACTTCTCTCGCGCCGAAAGACGGGATGCGGTCCGCGGCAGCAGCGTCTTTGCGCGCGTGACACCCGAGCAGAAGGTCGAGATCGTGCAAGCGTTGGAGACCGACGGGCGAGTGTGCGCCATGGTCGGTGACGGCGCGAACGATGCTGCGGCGATCCGAGTTTCCAGCGTGGGAATCGGGGTGGCGTCGACCGACAGTGATCCGGCGCGCGGCGCCGCAGACATCGTGCTCCTCGACGGCCGTGTCGGCGGACTGACCGACGCATTGGACGAGGGCAGTCAATTGTGGCGGCGGGTCAGATCAGCGGTAGGGGTTTTGCTCGGAGGCAACGCGGGTGAAGTCGCATTCGCGCTGATCGGTTCTGCGTTGTCCGGCGAATCACCGCTCAACGCAAGGCAGTTGCTGCTGGTCAATCTGATGACGGACGCCTTGCCCGCTGCCGCGCTTGCGGTGAGCACCCCGTCCGAGAACGGATCCGAGAAGTCCGAACAGATGGACGCTCATGCCTTGTGGCAGACGATCGCTGTCCGCGGCGGTGCCACGGCAATCGGTGCGCTGGCAGCGTGGCTTCTGGCCCGGGCGAGCGGTAGGAGGCGGCGAGCGTCGACGGTGGCGTTGGTTGCCGTGGTGGGCACCCAACTTGGGCAGACGCTGCTCGAATCACGCAGTCCGCTGGTGGTCGCAACCGTTGCCGGATCCGCTGCGGCGCTGGCGACGCTCGTCAGTACACCCGTGGTGAGCCAATTTCTCGGTTGCACGCCGCTCGGTCCCATCGCCTGGGGCCAAGCGGTGGGCTGCGCGTCGGCGGCGACGCTGCTCGCGGCGCTGGCCCCGCGGGCGTTGGAGCGGATTGCCGCAACTGAGGAGAACGCGAACGGTCAGTCGACGATTCGCAAGATCCCGACGCGAACGAGCACTGCGTACACCTCCCGAACCGGGGGAGTCAGCGCCCGCGACAGCGTGGAAATCAGCGACGTGGAAATCAAAGAAGCGGAAACCGGTGAATCGGACACGCTTGTGAGCGTCGCTGCTGGAAGTGACACGTCGCCGAACTCCCGGGCGACCCGAGATGAATCCTGAGGAATCGTGACATGTCCCAGAACACCGTCGACCACACGAACCCCGTCGATCACCGCGCGGTAGTCGAATCCGTCCGTTCGGCACGGAGCTTCGAGTTGGAGCTACCGATCGTCGGTGCCATCCCTGTTCCGAGACCCGAGCAGATCGCCTACTTTGCGGTGATGGGACTGATGGTCGCCTTCGAGATCATCGAGTGGCCCGTGGCAGTCACCATTGCAGCGGGGCATCTGCTCGCAACAGAGCAGCACAATCACGTCCTCGAAGAGATCGGAGAGGCGCTCGAGGGCGTCTGACGCAGGCGCGCCTGGACACAAATCGAGGCCTGGACACAAATCGAGCGGCCCCGCATTTCGCGGGACCGCTCGACGTGCGGAGAAACTTACTGCGCGAGTGCGCGCTTCATGCCGCGTTCGACTGCTGCGATGATCTGCGGACGCAGTTCTGCGGCAGGGACGATCTCATCCACCGAGCCGACCTCTCGGGCCCGCTGGATGTTGTGGATCGCTTCGAATTCGGATGCCACTTCGCCGAGCTTGTCGGAGCGGACGGCGATGCGCTGAGCGTTCAGTTCTACGCGCAGATGTGCTTTCTCCGTGTCATCCTTGGCTGCTGCCAAGTCTGCCTCCAGTTGCTGCACCTTCGGGTCGTTGTTGGTGCGGGTGTTCACCTCACGGGTGAAGACCACTGCGGCGGCGGGGGCGCCGCCGAGTACCGACGCGAACGAGCCTTCGACAGCAAGAACTTCCATGTTGTCGTTGAGCGCACCGGAGAACACGACGAACGCGCCGCCGTGGTAGCGGGAGACGACGCAGAACACGATCGGTCCGTCGAAGTTGACGATGGCGCGGCCGATCTCGGCGCCGTACTCGAGCTGGATGTTGCGCAGCGACTCCGGGGAACCGTCGAAGCCGGACAGGTTGGCCAGCACCACGATCGGACGGTTGCCGCTCGCAGCATTGATCGCGCGAGCAGTCTTCTTCGACGAGTTCGGGAACAGCGTTCCCGACGTCCAAGTGTCGGGACCGTCGGCGGGGAAGTGCCCCTTACGTGGGATCGCGCGGGATTCGATGCCCACCACTGTGACCGGATGTCCGGCGAGGTGCGCGTCCAGAACGACCGAGGTGTCGGCGCCGGCCATGTCGGCCCAACGCTCGAGAACAGAGTGGTCCTGGTCGACCACCGAACGCATCACGGTGCGAATGTCGAAGGGCTTCTTGCGATCCGGGTTCTTCGCCGAGGAGAAGATGTCGCCGACCGTCTCGAAGTCGCTCGACGGGTGGGTGTGCGGGAAACTACGCACGTCGCGATCGACGGGGTCCGTCGTCGCTGCGCGGCGCGGGAACCGTTCGCCGGGAGCGAGGTACGAGTGTGCGTAGTGACGGAACAGGATCTCGCACGCCGCAGTGAGGTCGGGGGCCCAGTACTGCGCCTGGCCGTTGGGGCCCATGACGCGGTCGTAACCACCGATACCGAAGTTGTCCTCGGCCGACACACCACCGGAGTAGTCGAGAGACTGCTTGCCGGTCAGCACCATCGCGCTGTCCGGGGTCATCACCAGAATGCCCTTGGTGTGCATCAACATGGTGGCTTCGGCGTTCCAGTAGGGCTGAGCGCCGACGTTGATGCCCGTGACGACGATGTTGATCTCGCCGCCGTTCTGGGTGAAGGTGATGATCCGGCGCAGACCGCGGGAGACCCAGTCCATGTTCTCGGTGCCGCTCTCCATCGAGATGGTGGCACCGGAGGACAGTGCGAACCACTCGACCGGAGCGTTCAACTTCTCGGCCAGGTCGATGGCAGCGACGACGCGTGAGCACTCGGCCTCGGCGACGGTACCGAGCGCCTTGGTGGGGTCACCGAATAGCGCGACACGGGTCATTCCCTCGGGATAGCGCGGCGTCGGCGTGTTCACGAGGCCGACGACGATGCCGGCCTTGTTGAGCCCGTACGGACGCTCGACAGGTGACAGGACGCCCGCTTCGTCGAAGTCGTGCTCGACGAAGGTGCCCTTGGTGCCGGTCAGGAGTGGAATCAGCTCGTACGGGTACACAGTTCCGCGTGCCCGCGAACTCTGGACCTTCTGGGCGTACGCGTCGAGGGGGAGCAGCGGTTCGGTGGGGGGTGTGGTCTTGTTGATGACCACACCGGCACCCGCGCGGTAGGAGAATCGCAGCGCAACTTCCTTGGGCGCGCCGCCCTTTCGGTCCTTCAGCCGAGTGATGAGCGTGATCTCTTCGAGCCCGGCGCCGACGGTCAGTCGGGCTGCGTTCTGAGCGATCACCGAGAAGCGCTCGCTGGGAACGTCGGCGACCGGCCACACGTAGAGCACGACGCGGTTGGCTGCGAGTCGACGCTTGTCGCCCCGCTGGGACTGCGCACGACGGATACCGTCGAGGCAGGCAGCGAGCGTGCGCTCGATGGCCGGGAGTGCAACCATCTGACCTTCGTCGTCGAGTTGCGGTGTCACGTCGCGGATTTCGGCCAGAGCGATCAGGCGCTCGTCCTTCGGATTCTCCTTGGCCGAGAGGTGGAACAGGTAGGTGTTCTCCGGAGCCGGGAGGCGCTTTCCGTTGAAGTTCTTCAGGCGCCACATGTCCAGACGCTGACCCGTGAGCGGATGCATGTCGCGGATGATGTGGTCCTCGACCAGTTCGCCGTCGACGGGGCGGAAGGTGACCCACCGGACCGGATCCCCGTTCGGGTTGCAGATGATCACCGTCGCGCGGCGAGACCGTGTGATCGTCTCGTTGCGCGAGAGTTCGGTGCGCAGCGTCTCGACGAGCGCGTCGCCGTCGGCGGGCTGATCAGGCCAGTCGAGGTAGATGTCGACTACCAGCCCGCGACCGGATGGAGCATCCTGCGCGATCGTGGCGACATCGTCGAGAGCCGTACCGAGAGCGTCGAATTCGGCCACCGTCGAGACCAGATGCAGCCCGTCGCCCTTGAGGTCGAAGTTACCGGTTACGAAACGGCGGTCGACGTGCTCGAAAACGCGGACGTCTTCGAACGAGTGAATCTTGTAGTAGCGACGCGTGATGACCTCGAGCAGAGGGCCGCCATCGCGGTTGCCGAGGCCGATCTTTCGACCCAACAGGTCCAGGAGCGGTTCGGGAGTGGCGACGAGATTGGCGATTCGCTCGTCGAAATCTGCAGCGTCCGGCTGCTCTTCGAGGTAGGCGAGGTTGCCGCGTACTCCGTCGTAGACGTCTTCGCGAACTTTGCGGATGCGCGGCTCGTCGAAGAACCGGAAGCGAAGGTTGCGGGCGACGTCGCCGATGACGGGGTAGCGGACCTGCGTCGCGACGATGAGTCGATCGAGAACCTCGTTGAGCTCCTGCGCCGAGCAACCGGGAGCCTTGTCGCCGACGAGCCAGCCTTCGAGAAGTGCTGCAATGACCGGGATCTGGGCTTCCATGCGCTGCAGAGCCAGGAAGAGTCGGTACACCGCTTCCTCGACGGCCTGGCGATCTTCCAGATCGGTGACGTCGTAGTGGCGAAGTGCCCGTTCGAGTCTCGTGCGGAACGACGCCGGCAAACCTTCGCGCTCGGAGTCGAGTGAGTGCAGGAAGGTGTGGAAGTGCTCGCGGGGGCTGTGGACGGATTCGTCCTTCGCGGACTCACCCGAGGTGGGCTTGTTGCGCGAGAGTTCGCAGATGTCGGCGAAGGTGGTCAGCACAGCCAGTTCGGCCTGTACCAGTTCGCGGTCCTCGGATTCGAGTGCGCTGCGAAGTGCGTCGTACTCGGCCAGAACAGCATTTGCGTGCTTACCGCTGACGTCGTAGCCACTGATCATCGCGGTCAGTGCTTCCAGCTGTGCCAATGCATCTGCGCGGGTATCGGACCCGGAAGTTGCTGCGGGAAGATCGAATTGGACTCGCGGAGCCTTCTCCGTGACAGCTTCCTCACTGACCTGGTCGACGCGCAGGAGCGGTGCGCCGGCATCGACCTGGGAGTTGACGGTAGCGAGAACCTCACGCACTTTGCCCGCATACGGAGCGCGAACCGCGGTCTCCATCTTCATGGATTCGAGCACGACCAGAGTGGATCCGGCTTCGACGTCGTCGCCGACCGCGACCGGTACTGCTACCACTACGGCGGGAGCCGGCGCGCGGACCACTCCGGCGTCGTCCTGGCTGATCTGGTGGCTGATGCCGTCGACCTCGACGAGATAGCGAGCCGGGCTCACGACGGAAACGACGTGGAAGCGCCGATCACCGATCACCAGCCGTGACTCGAAGTCGCCGAGACGATCGACGTCGACCTCGATGTCGCCGGCGTCTCCGTCGACGCGGTAGCGGTGCGGGCCGATACGCCCGACGGTCAGTTTGTATGCCTGACCTTGGTAGTTGAGCTCGACGGTACGGCCGATCGCGTGGTTGGCGCGGGGACGGCCGCCGCGTGCCGAGGCGAGGAAGGCCGCACGCTCGAGGGACTCCTCGGCGTCGTAAGCATCGATGGCGGTGGCGATCAGTGCGACGTCCGCGCGACGAGTGGTGCCGGTCAGGGCGCCTGTGCGGTCGAGCCAGCCGGTATCCGCGGATGCCGAGATGACCTCGTCGCGATCGAGTAGATCGAGGAGGAACGACTTGGTGGTAGTGCCGCCGTCGAGTACGACAGTGGTTTCACGAAGGGCGGTACGCAGGCGCGCAAGTGCCTCGGAGCGGTTGCGGCCCCAGGCGATGACCTTCGCGACCATCGAGTCGTAGTCGGGCGGAATGACGTCCCCGGCAGCGATACCGGTGTCGACCCGGATGCCGGAGCCGAGCGGAAACTTGAGGAGTTGAACGGTGCCGGGTGCCGGCGCGAAATCGTTGTCCGCGTCCTCGGCATTGAGGCGGGCTTCGACGGCGTGGCCGAATGCGGGCGGGCAGTCACCGACCAATTCGTCACCACTGGCGACCAGAATCTGCAGTTTGACGAGATCGATTCCGGTGGTGACCTCGGTGATCGGGTGCTCGACCTGCAGACGGGTGTTGACCTCGAGGAACGTGAAGAGCTTGTTCTCGGGCTGGTAGAGGTATTCGACCGTGCCTGCGCCCTGGTATCCGGCTGCCTTGACCAGTTCGGCCGACACCTTCTTGAGGTGGTCCGACTGTTCTTCGGTCAGGACGGGGGAGGCGGATTCTTCGATGACCTTCTGGTTGCGACGCTGAATCGAGCAGTCGCGAACGCCCGGAGCCCAGACATTACCGTGGTTGTCGGCGATGACCTGTACCTCGACGTGGCGTGCATCGGTGACAAGGCGTTCGAGGAAGACGACGGGGTCGCCGAAGGACCGCTCTGCTTCGCCCTGCGTGCGCTCGAGTGCAACTTCGAGTTCGTCTTCGGCCCAGACCTTGCGGATACCGCGTCCGCCGCCGCCGCTTCGGGCCTTGATGATCAGGGGATATCCGATGGACTGAGCATGACGACGAGCGTCGGCGCGCGTTTCGACCGGTCCGCCGCTCCACGGGGCGACAGGTACGCCGACCTTCTCGGCCAGGATCTTGGCGGCAACCTTGTCGCCGAGCAGGCGCATCGCGTCGGCGCTCGGGCCGATGAACGTGATGCCCAGTTTCGCGACGATCTCCGCGAAGGCGGGATCCTCGGCCACGAAGCCCCAGCCGACCCAGACTGCGTCGGCCTTGGCTGCGAGCAGTGCTCGCTCGAGTTCGGCGTAGTCGAGGTACGGGCTACCGGTGCCGGTGCTGCGCAGGGTCACGCCCTCATCGGCCTGGCGGACGAACATGGCGCGGCGCTCGGCCTCGGTGTGCAGTGCAATGACGCGAATGCCGTAGTCGTGTTCGGCGTTCAGTTCGCGTACAGCCCTGATCAGCCGGACCGCGGCCTCACCTCGATTGACCACTGCGATTCGTTTGAACATTGTCACTGCCACCGTCCTTGATGAGATTCTTCGTCACGTACGTTGCGATATGAGCCGACCGTGTCCCACATACCCGGATTCCCCGGTTCGTGAACTACGCCGCGATGCGCTGTGTTTCCCCCGGTTGCGCGTCGGCAAGTGATTGCCCTTCCGGTTCGTCGAGTCCCCTGCGCTGAAGCACTGTGTGCACCGAGGCGCTGTGTGCGCTGAGACACTGTGTGCCTTGTGCGCCACCCTGCAGGCGTGGACTCAGAACCGCTCCAATCACGAATCAGCAACATATTGTGTCTGCTTCCAGGGAATCCCTGGTTTATCTAAGAATGCAGTATGTCGACGCTCATGTCACCTGGGCGAATTGAAGAATATTAGTCAACGTGAACCACGGTTACACATATGGTGTTAAATCATTGCGGTGCAATGGAATTCGGACTTGTGACACGGATCACGATGGTAATGTAATCGGCAAGAAAGTGAATACTCACTGGTAACAAAATCGCATATTCGGAGAATTCTCTGGGTTGCTCGATTATTACTGATCGGTACTACTGGCGAGTATTTTTTATGTCCGGTCGGACCGTATTCGAGAAATCGCGTTCGATGGTTGCGATGTGCTTTGCAATCGCGTCGAGTCCTGAGGGAGGGAGGTGCAATCCGTTGCCGAGAGCAAGTGAAGTCCGCTTGAAGTGCTCCACGAGTGGTTCGTATTTCGTGACCAGCCTCAGCCTGACGGTCTCGCTCAGGTACTTCACGCTTCCCGCGTTGTCGACGAAGTCACTGAACTTCACGAGGAACACTGCGGGATCCGCTATCGCGCGGATGACGTGATCCTGATATCCGGCGGTGGTGTTGTCGCATGGGTAGTCGATTGGATTGGTCACTGCCTCAACAAGTTCGGAGATTCTGTGGCCGAAGCGCGACGCGATGAGTGTTGACGCACGTTCCTGCGCTTCGGATGCGGACATGTCGTCTGCAGTCTGGCCACCGAGGAGCGCGATGACGGCGTGTGGTCGGTCCTCGACCGTGTCGTGAAGCGCGGTTGCGCTCAGGATCTCGACATCGGAGCACCCGTACCGAAGCAGCCGCAATACATTTCGTAGGGGATGAACGATGTAGGGATCCTCGTCGGACTTGATCCCGTTCTTTCTGAACTGATCGAGGTGCGCAAGGGTCGCGACCTCCATGGCGAGCCGTAGGGTTTCACCCGAGATCGCCAGCTCGTCGACGGCGCTCTCGATGGCGAAGACCAGCGTTGCAGCGTCCATCTCCTTCAGGGGCAACTGGTCGAATGCAGACCTGATCGGGTCGGAGTTGCTCATGCCAAATAGCCTTCCGGTTGGTGAGGCGTCGCGACGAATGTCCTGGTGCAGATCTGCAATCGAGCCCTGATTGACGCCGGAAATACAGGTCGAGGTCAGAATCATCTTGATTCTATCCGGCGACTACGACAGCAAGTGTTCCTAGCGTTGTCATAGAGGTGGGCGGGGAGGTTCGTTCGCCTCCATCACAGGCAAATAGGGCAGGAAGAGGTTCGATGACCACGGAGGCGACCCTGGCGTCGTTTGTCGAGACAGTTGACACGGATGTCGACACCCATCCGCTGGACGATCCTGTGCGACAAGGACTTCGCGGACATCATGCGCAATTCGCTCGCTGGGCAGAGAGAGTTGCGCGGTACGACCCGACGGTCCCGCCGTTTGTCGGTCATCCGCCCGAGTTGGACGCCGAGGACTGGGAGAACCTACTCACACTCGTAGGTCCTGGCGGCACAGTAGGTTTACGAGGATTTGATCACCGCCCGCCGGAAGGGTGGCGCGTTGTGGATCAGTTCGGCTCGGTGCAGATGGACGGATCCGCACTCGAAGTCTCCGTTGATCCGTCGGTCGAACTTCTCGGAACGGGCGACGTTCCCGAAATTCTGGCATTGATCGAGCGCACCAAGCCAGGACCGTTTCTTCCTCGTACCGTCGAGATGGGCAGTTACTACGGCATTCGCGTCGACGGAAGACTTGTTGCCATGGCGGGGGAGCGGTTGCACCCTCCGGGATGGACGGAAATCAGTGCGGTGTGCACTGACAGCGACTTTCGGGGTCGAGGCCTGGGTACGACGCTGATCCGTGCCGTCGCTGCCGGGATTCGCGAGCGCGGCGAGCTGCCATTTCTCCATGCAGTGCAATCGAATACGAATGCGATCAGACTCTACGAATCACTGGGGTTCGTTCTCCGGAAGAGATCCAGGTTGACTGCGGTGCAGGCGCCTGCCTGATCGAATTCTCGCCGACGCCTGTGTTTCGGGCGCTCGGCCACTAGTCTGAACAAATGACAGTCGATCAGGCGTTGGACAGTGATTTCCTCACTCTTGCCGATCCGTACCGCCGCGAGTTGCTGGCGCACTGCTATCGCATGATGGGGTCGATTCACGACGCCGAAGACCAGGTCCAGGAGACGTTCATCCGGGCTTGGCGCGGGTTCGACGGTTACAAGGGCCAGTCATCTCTGAGGACCTGGCTCTACCGCATCGCGACGAATACCTGCCTGACCGCGCTGGAGGGGAGATCGAGGCGTCCCCTCCCGACCGGCCTCGGCGCACCTAGTTCGGACCCGGCCGACGATTTGATCGAGCGCAACGAGATTGCCTGGTTGGAACCGATCGCCGATTCTGCGTTGGGCGACGTCAATGATCCGGCCGTCATGGTCGTCAATCGCGATTCGGTCAGGCTCGCGCTTGTTGCCGCTTTGCAGCACTTGTCCGCGCGCCAACGTGCGGTTCTGGTTCTACGTGACGTTCTGCAGTGGAAGGCGTCGGAAGTTGCGGAGGCGCTGGACACCACAACCACTGCGGTAAACAGCCTGCTGCAGCGGGCTCGCGCGCAGATCAATCACATCGGACCCACCGAGGACGATCTCGTGGAACCGACTACCGAGGCTGCTCGGAAGTTGCTTCGCGACTACGTGCACAGCTTCGAGAGCTACGACGTCGAGGCCATCGTCGAACTGTTCACGCGCGAAGCCATCTGGGA
>NZ_JBEPOI010000002.1:6155000-6319994 GCF_040546695.1 Rhodococcus sp. OAS809
ATCCGGGTCGCACATAGCCTGAGACGTGATGCGTAGCCGATTGAGGCGAATTCAGTGATCCTATGCTGCCGAGAAAAGCCTCTAGCGAGCTTTCACACGGCCCGTACCCCAAACCGACACAGGTGGTCAGGTAGAGAATACTAAGGCGATCGAGATAACTATGGTTAAGGAACTCGGCAAAATGCCCCCGTAACTTCGGGAGAAGGGGGGCCCTGTCTGGTGACGACATTTACTGTCTGAGCTGGGTGGGGCCGCAGAGACCAGTGAGAAGCGACTGTTTACTAAAAACACAGGTCCGTGCGAAGTCGTAAGACGATGTATACGGACTGACGCCTGCCCGGTGCTGGAAGGTTAAGAGGACCGGTTAGTTCCTTCGGGAGCGAAGCTGAGAATTTAAGCCCCAGTAAACGGCGGTGGTAACTATAACCATCCTAAGGTAGCGAAATTCCTTGTCGGGTAAGTTCCGACCTGCACGAATGGCGTAACGACTTCTCAGCTGTCTCAACCGTAGACTCGGCGAAATTGCATTACGAGTAAAGATGCTCGTTACGCGCGGCAGGACGAAAAGACCCCGGGACCTTCACTACAGCTTGGTATTGGTGTTCGGTTCGGTTTGTGTAGGATAGGTGGGAGACTGTGAAACGGTGACGCCAGTTATCGTGGAGTCGTTGTTGAAATACCACTCTGATCGAATTGGACCTCTAACCTCGGACCATGATCTGGTTCAGGGACAGTGCCTGGTGGGTAGTTTAACTGGGGCGGTTGCCTCCCAAAATGTAACGGAGGCGCCCAAAGGTTCCCTCAGCCTGGTTGGCAATCAGGTGTCGAGTGCAAGTGCACAAGGGAGCTTGACTGTGAGACTGACAGGTCGAGCAGGGACGAAAGTCGGGACTAGTGATCCGGCACCGGCAAGTGGAAGCGGTGTCGCTCAACGGATAAAAGGTACCCCGGGGATAACAGGCTGATCTTCCCCCCAAGAGTCCATATCGACGGGATGGTTTGGCACCTCGATGTCGGCTCGTCGCATCCTGGGGCTGGAGTAGGTCCCAAGGGTTGGGCTGTTCGCCCATTAAAGCGGCACGCGAGCTGGGTTTAGAACGTCGTGAGACAGTTCGGTCTCTATCCGCCGCGCGCGTTAGAAACTTGAGGAAGGCTGTCCCTAGTACGAGAGGACCGGGACGGACGAACCTCTGGTGTGCCAGTTGTTCCGCCAGGAGCACCGCTGGTTAGCTACGTTCGGAAGGGATAACCGCTGAAAGCATCTAAGCGGGAAGCCTGTTCCAAGATGAGGTTTCTCACCCCCTCGAGGGGGTAAGGCCCCCGGCAGACCACCGGGTTGATAGGCCAGAACTGGAAGTGCAGTAATGCATGCAGGTGACTGGTACTAATAGGCCGAGGACTTACCACAAAGAAGCTACGCGTCCACTGTGCGGTATCTGAAACAACACACAGATACTGATGAGAAACCCTGTTTTCTCCATCCCCCAACACCAGAAACTGGTGTTGACGGGTGGTGAAACCAGGTGATCAGAAGAAGGTTACTGTGACAGTTTCATAGAGTTACGGCGGTCATAGCGAAGGGGAAACGCCCGGTCCCATTCCGAACCCGGAAGCTAAGCCCTTCAGCGCCGATGGTACTGCACTCGACAGGGTGTGGGAGAGTAGGACACCGCCGAACACACATTAGAGAAGCCCCCCAACCAGTACTGGTTGGGGGGCTTTCTCGTACCCAAAACACCCCACCCCGCCAACACCCGAAAGCACCCCCGCCGGCACCCCCGACTTCGAGCGAACAGCACTGTCGTCGCCTCAGATCGACCGAACGTACCGTTCGCACGATCGAAGGGGGAGCATCCCCGCTGGCATCCCCGCATCGAGTGAACGGCACTTTCGTCGCCTCAGATCGACCGAACGTGCCGTTCACCATCAGGGCAGGAATTGGGCGAGGAAGATGCCGCCGCCGACGCACGTAGCGACTTGTTAGCCAAGGTATTAGGTTGTGAACCGTCTCATAAGTCCGAAGTACTCTCCGATTTTGTGCCTTCGTCCCTAGCACTTTGGCCTAGGCTGAGTCTCATGGTGGGGTTGAGCAGCTCGAGGGTGTCGCATTTGCGACTCGTTCCGACGGAACCTGAAGAACTGCAAAGGTTTGTACAAGAAGCTGGCGGAGGGCGTGGGGGCATTCAGATTGCGCGATCGTTGCGTTCGAAGAGACGCGCGGTACCGGCGCAATACGCGATACGTATCAGTGTCGACAATGTTTCCACTCAGATCTGGCGACGAATCCTCGTCGCGTCGGATCTGAATCTGGATGACCTGCATTCGGTGGTTCAACGGGCAATGGGGTGGAGTGACCGTCAATCGCACGCGTGGTCCAAGTCCGGCAGCCGATTTCCCGGCGAGGTCGAAGAGTACGTAGCTTCCGGGAGCAACGCAGAGCAGCGTCGCGCCGGCCGAGCCGCGATCGTAGAGTCCGCGGTACGCCTGGACGAGGTCATGGTCTCGCCTGGCGATGAAATCAGTTATCGCTACGGACGCTTCGGGAACTGGCGCCACACGCTGACACTTGAATCTTCCGAAGTACTGCCCGACGGGTTCCAAGTTGTGTGTGCCGCGGGTCGCGGTGCTTGTCCGCCGGAGGAATGTGTCGGACCTGACGAGTACGAGCAACTCCTCGGTGTTCTCGCTTCGGAGAAGCTGCGCTCCCATGAATGGACCCTCGAATGGCCGCAAACTGAATTCGAGCCGACACGATTCGAGATCGCTGAGGTCAATAATCGACTGCATAGTCCTAAACCGGACGAGATCGCTGCGTCGTACGACATTGCAAAGCTCGTCGAATGCCTGGGACCCTCGCGAGTCCCGGAACTGCACGCGGTCCTCGCCCAAGCAGGCATTGACGATCAGTCGGCAATCGGGGAGTTGGTCCACGTCGAGGCGGGCCAACGCATTCAAGCGGTTCTGGCTCTGATCGGTGTCGAAGGGATCGGTGCCGATGATTTCTTCACGACGGTCGACGCGATGCTCGACGAACCTGAACTGGGACCTGTAAACCTTCCACAAGGGCGATCACTCTTCGCAGTGCTCAAGAAGTTCGGCCTGGTGCGAAAGCACAAAGGGCAGATTGTTCTGACGAAGCGGGGACAGTCGGCAGAGCGGGACGCGTCAATGACGTGGTCGGTGATCGTCGAGGGAGTTCCGGTTGCGCCCGGCGGCTCGCAGAGAGCGGTGGAACTCCTCGTCCTCCTTGCCGTAGCCGCCGGCATGTCCCCGGCGGATCGTCATCGTTTCGTCGCGGGAGCGCTGGAGTCGATTCGGTCGTCGAGCATCCTGATGGCTGGAGCTCAGACTTCCAGACGTGACACGTCCGGGAGCACCGTAGAGGTGCTCGGATTGATCGGCGCTACGGGGTACGAGCTGGGGAAGTTCGGCAGCAAAGCGGACTCGCCCTGGGCTGTTCACCTCGCGAGGGCGATCCTGCGGCGTTAACTCGCGCGTCGACGCAGACAACCGAAACGGGGTTCGATCCGGCAATGCCGAATCGAACCCCGTTTCGTGTACCGATAGAGATCAGATGTTCACGCCGTAGTCGCGGGCGATTCCGGCCAGTCCCGATGCGTATCCCTGTCCGACTGCACGGAACTTCCATTCGCCATTGTGGCGGTAGAGCTCACCGAAAAGCATGGCTGTCTCGGTGGATGCATCTTCGGAGAGGTCGTAGCGTGCCAGTTCGGAGCCGTTCGACAGATCTACGACGCGGATGTAGGCGTTGGTGACCTGTCCGAAGGACTGGAGTCGCGCATCGGCGTCGTGAATCGAGACGGGGAAGAAGATGTTGGTGACGTTGGGCGGTACAGCCGGGAGGTCGACGTTGATGACCTCGTCGTCGCCGTCACCTTCACCGGTGAGGTTGTCGCCGGTGTGCTCGATGGATCCGTCGGGCGAGCGAAGGTTGTTGTAGAAGACGAAGTGAAGGTCGGAAAGGACCTTGCGTTCCGGGCCGGTGACCAACGCGCTGGCGTCGAGGTCGAAGTCGGCACCACTGGTGCTGCGTGCATCCCAGCCGAGACCGACTGCGACCTTGGTCAGATTGGGTGCGGCCTTCGACAGAGATACGTTGCCGCCCTTGGCAAGTGTGACGCCCATTCAGGTTCCTCTCGTTCGAACGAAGTGGATTTCTTCGTTCGGGAGTTCTGTGTTGTCCGTTCGCGACTCACATTACCGTGAGCGGGTAGGTGCGGTTCGACCGAATAGGCACCTCACTCGAACAGCGCGCGAAGATCCTCGGCGTCGAGTCCGGTGCCCAGTGTGCCTTCGGCGTCCATGACATTCGAGAACAATGCCGACTTCTTGGCTTTGAGCGCCATGACCTTCTCTTCGATGGTGTCTTTGGCAATGAGGCGGTAGACCATGACGTTTCGTGTCTGCCCGATGCGGTGAGTACGGTCGACCGCTTGTGCCTCGGCGGCCGGGTTCCACCAGGGGTCGAGAATGAAGCAGTAGTCGGCCTCGGTGAGATTGAGGCCGAAGCCACCAGCCTTGAGGCTGATCAGGAAGACGGGGACTGCACCAGACTTGAACTCCTCCAACACTTCACCGCGATTGCGCGTCGAACCGTCGAGATAGCTGTACGGAATTCTTTCCTCGTCGAGTCGGTTGCGGACAGAACCGAGGAACCCGGTGAATTGGCTGAAGATCAACGCACGGTGTCCGCCGGCAATGACGTCGTCCAATTGCTCGACGAGAGCGTCGACCTTGGCCGATGGGACGGGTCCGCTTTCCTCGTCGACCAGCGAGACGTCGAGACTGAGTTGGCGTAGCAGCGTCAGCGATTGCAGGATCGTGAACCGATTCTTGTCGACGTCGTCGAGCAGTCCGAGAATCTTCTGCCGTTCGCGTTGCAGGTGGGTGTCGTAGATCGCGCGATGGCTCGGATGCAACTCGATCTCGAGTACCTGCTCCTGCTTGGGCGGCAAGTCCGCAGCCACCTGTTCCTTGGTGCGCCGCACCATCAGCGGTTTGACGCGTCGTCGCAGTTGCGCCAATCGCTCTGTGTCGCCTTCCTTTTCGATGGGAGTGCGGTAGAAATCGGTGAAGGTGGTGGGGCTGGGAAACAGTCCTGGTGCAGTGATTGCGAGGAGCGACCACAACTCCATGAGATTGTTTTCCATGGGTGTTCCGGTGATCGCGAGTTTGAAGGGTGCGTTCACTGCCGTCGCACACTTGTGGACCTTGGACTTGTGGTTCTTGGCGAATTGGGCTTCGTCGAGCACCAGTCCGGACCAGCGGCCGGCGGAATACGCATCGGTGTCGAGGCGAAAGAGAGCGTACGACGTCACGACGATATCCGCCCCGTCGACGAGTGTTGCCAGGTCGGTTCTTCTGCGCCGCAGAGTATCCGTGATGACAGCGGTGTGGAGGGTCGGTGCGAACTTCGCCACTTCGGACTTCCAGTTGGAGACCACGCTGGTGGGAGCGACGATCAGAAAGGGAGGCGCGGCCGGATTCGATTGCCTTGCAGCGCAGATCATTGCGAGGGTCTGCAGGGTCTTGCCCAGGCCCATGTCGTCGGCGAGTATGCCGCCCAAGTTGTGCAGTCGGAGGAAATTGAGCCAACGGAATCCGTCGACCTGATAGGGACGTAGCGTTGCCGTCAACGTGTCCGGGACTTCGACGGGATCGATGCCCGAACTGCCGAGCAATCCTGCGATCTGCTTCTTCCAAGCTGCTGCTTGATGTTCCACCCTTCCGAGCGCCGTCAATTCTTCCCACAGTCCGGCCTGAAATTTGCTGATCCCGAGTTTGCCGGTAGGCCGATCGAGTAGCGACCGCGCTTCGGTGATGAGACGGTGCAGGCCGAGTAGTTCAGGTGCGTCGAGCCGAAAGAAGGCGCCGTCCGGTAGCAGTATGTGAGTCTCGCCCTTGCTCAGAGCAGAGAACAGTGTTGTGAACGGAACGCTTTGTCCCGCAACATCGACGGTGACATCGAGGTCGAACCAGTCGGATCCGCTGTCCCCGTCGGGGGCTGATGTGCTGAGGCCGATCACGACAGCGTCGTCTGCAGGCCGGTAGTCGGCGGGGGTTCCTGCAACCGTGAGGTCGATGGCGTCGTGCGCTTCGAGTTGGGGCAGGAGGTCGAGTGTGAACTGCATGGAATCGAGGCCGGTCAAAGTTCCCGCGAGAGTGGCCTTCGCCGCGGCCGCACCGAGGCTCTTGGCAATGGCATCTTCGGCAACGTGGTTGCGGATCTCGGACTCGTCGGTGGTTGTGTCTGCGGTAGAAATGATCAGTTCGTCGGCATCGACGGTGTACTTCCATGCCGATTCGATGTCGATGCGGTGGTTGTCCGCGTAAGTGGCCATCAGTTGTAGCCGAGGACCGGACACAGTCGGTGGGTTGTAAGCACCGTCGGAAGATATGACGGGAGCGAGGTTTCCGAGTTTGAACACGAACCGCGACGTGAATGCATCCCGATGCTCGGCGGGTATGTCGACCGATTTTCCGGAGTCGATCAACTGCCTCAATTGGTGAGTTATCGGCGTGTGCAGTGGTGCGAGAGTGATCGCGTTGGCGGCGTCGAGCGCGAAGACGCCATGTGCCGGCGTGCCGACCAGTCCCCAGTCGGAATGAGTCACGATGTGCCCATCGGTCTGAATTCGGGGAGTGAGACGGAGGTTGTTGTCTTCCGCTCCGTGGACGTCGAGGCAGATGTTGGCGTCGTAGAGTAGGGAGATGTTGCCGAGGCCGGCTTTCGAGTGAACGAGTGAAACGCCGACGCTGAGGGCCTCACGAAGAAGCGACCAGAGTTGCGGGCTCGCGAACCCGGCAAGATCGATTTCCGCGGCATTTTGATTTCGGTAGTAGTTGCCGGCGCTGTGGAGGAGATGTATGTCGCGTAGAACCCGGAGGTGATCTGCGGGGAACTGAAAAGTGCTTCCGAGTTTGTTCCAGGCGAGCCCGCCGGAGATCCACCCTCTCGCTCCTGGTTGTACGGGTTTGATGATGAGCCTTGTCGATGCGCCCTTGGTTCGGGTGGTGAATTGAATGCCAAGTCCACGTGTAGTGCGGCCGGCCAGGTCTGGTCGGAGCAACTCCTCGAGCGAGCTGTCCCATCCGAGGTGTTGTGGAGTCTTGTTCGCCTCGGCAACCGCTGCGAGCACCAACGCGACTACGTGCTTGCAGTTCATCCGCACGGGACACGTGCAGAGGCCACGCGTGAACGTTGCTGTACCGGCCGCGCCGCGACTTACCGAAATCGTGCAGGTGTACGGCTCTCGCGCAGTTCCCGATACAGCGCCGGTCAAGATGTCAGCGGTGTCGTTCCATCCGATGGATTCGACTGCATTCTCCCGCAGGTAGACAAGTCCGCGGTCGTAGGTGGTTGTGCCCACGACAGCGCGAATTCGGTCGAGGTCGAGGGCCCTGACTGAATCCGGTTGCACGGGGGCCAGCCTAGTAGCGGCGACCGACAGATCTTGTCGTGGTCGTTTGTCCAAGAAAGTCCGAACTGCACGGTATGTTCACGGAAACATCTTTGACTGGTTTGGGAGTTTCATGAGGACTGAGCGGCGTGCGTGGATTCGATCTGCGCGCACAGGTGCGGTGTGTTTGGCCGTCTGTGCACTTTCTTTGCAATTGGGCGGACTGTCGACGGCAGCGCCGAGTTCCGGAAGCTCGGGTAGTTCGGGAAGCTCGGGAAGTCTGGGCAGCGTCGAGGGAAGCGTGAGCTCGGGGTCGACGATCCCGGGACCACTTCAGGAGGATCCGGGCCCCAAACCGGACCTGCGCGACGACATCGTCGTCCCGGCCATCGTCGGCGAGAAGGTGACCGCACCACAAGCGATCAGGCTGACGGTGGCGTCGCCCGCACTTCGACGCGAGGTCGGCGTCGAGATTTTGCTACCCGCTGACAATTCGGTTCCGCGCCCAGCGCTGTACATGCTCGAGGGTGTCGACGCCGGAGAGAAAAGCAGCGGATGGATGACGATCGGCGGCGCCCCGGCGTTCTTCGCCGACAAGAACGTCAACGTCGTGATGCTCAATGGCGGAATCGCGAGCCTGTACTCGGACTGGGAGAATCCGGATCCGCGGCTGGGACTGCACAAGTGGGAAACCTTCATCACCGAGGAGTTGCCACCGCTGATCGACGCGCGACTCGAGACCAACGGAATCAACGCGATTGCCGGCAATTCCATGGGCGCGATGGGTGCAATGATGCTCGCCCAACGCTTTCCGGACATGTATCGCGGCGTTGCCGTGTTCAGCGGCTGTTATTCCACGATGGATCCGCTCGGCCGAACTGCCGTCCAGGCCACGATTTCTTCTCGAAGCGGAGATCCGGCCAACATCTGGGGTGTGCCAGGGGGCCCGGAGTGGGAGGCACACGATTCGTTGATCAACGCAGAGAAGTTGCGTGGCAAGGAAATCTACGTGTCGACGGCAAACGGTCGTCCCGGATCTGACGAGACGCTGCAGACTCCTGAACTGCTCGAGCGTCTGGTGATCGGCGGCGGCATCGAGGTTGCCGCCCACGCCTGCACCAAGATGTTCGACGCTCGGTTGCAGGAGCTGAAGATTCCGGCGCAGGTGGATTACGAGCCGAACGGCACGCACGCGTGGGCGTATTGGCGTGAACGACTGCCGAAGGCGTGGCCGACTCTGTCCCGGGCATTGGGCGTCTGACGGTTCGACAACAGTGCTCGGGTTGTGGATGCACCACAACCCGAGCGTTGGATCACTCGCAGGCGATGCCGTCGTTGTCGCGGTCGAGATGCGGGGCGTATCCGTTCTGGCCCCGGTACAACGGAGCTGCGCCGGCATTACGAACGGCTGTGCAGTTCTGGTAGTACCGCGCTGGTGCGGGAGTGTTCTGCGGCGCCGGCTGGTTCTGGGGCGCTTGCGGAGCGGGCGGCGCCGGCGGTGCGAAGACCGGGGGAAGGAACGGCTGGACTGCGTCGGCAGAGCCAGTCGGAATCATGCGTGCGATCTCGATCGGTAGGAAATCGAAAACCGTGGATGCCTGAGCGGCGGGTGCGGCAACCAGAGTGATTGCGGCGCAACCTGCGACGCTGAATGCCAGACGGCGGAGCTTCATGTGACCTCGTGTTCAACTGGGCAGCCCTTCCACTTCTGAGGGCTGTGCCGGCTGAGCATACTGGTCATAACGACCAAATGGTTTATTTCGGTAAGGGTGAAATCTGGGGTGAAAAGCAGCGTCCCCGCACCGTATTGCTCAGGTGCGGGGACGCTGCTGTTGTCATCGAGGGTTACGCGTCGACAAGTTCCTCGGCGAAGGGATCACCGTTGCGGGGAGCGTCGAAGCGCTCCTTGTCGAGGATTCCCTCACGCTTTGCGACGATGACCGGAACCAGAGCCTGGCCGGTGACGTTGACTGCGGTGCGGCCCATGTCGACGATCGGTTCGACTGCGAGGAGCAGTCCGACGCCGGCAAGGGGAAGACCCAGGGTGGAGAGCGTGAGTGTGAGCATGACTGTCGCACCGGTGGTTCCGGCCGTTGCTGCCGAGCCGATGACCGAAACGACGACGATCAACAGGTAGTCGGTGAAGGTCAACGGAACGTCGTAGAAGCCTGCGACGAAAATCGCCGCGATCGCGGGATAGATTGCGGCGCAACCGTCCATCTTCGTGGTGGCACCGAGCGGAACGGCGAACGAGGCGTACTCACGAGGAACACCGAGGTTGCGTTCGGTGACGCGTTCGGTCAGAGGCAGAGTGCCGATCGACGAGCGCGAGACGAAGCCGAGTTGAGTTGCGGGCCAGACACCGGAGAAGAAGCTTCGGACCGAGAGGCCGTGCGCGGCAATCAGGATGGGGTAGACCACGAAGAAGACGATGGCCAGACCGATGTAGATGGCGGCAGTGAAGACGCCCAGCGAGCCGATTGCATCCCAGCCGTAGGTGGCGACAGCGTTGGCGATCAGTGCGGCCGTACCGATTGGGGCGAGGCGAATGATCCACCACAGGACCTTCTGGACGATCGCGAGCAGCGAAGCGTTGAACTCGAGGAACGGCGCAGCCTTGGGACCGATCTTGAGTGCAGCAATACCGATTGCACCGGCGATGACGAGCAGCTGCAGGACGTTGAAGCTCAGCGATGTAGTCGCCACGCCTTCGGCGACGGAAGTCTTTGCACCCAACCCCAGGAAGTTGTTCGGAACCAGTCCGGTGATGAACGCCCACCACGAGCCGGAACTCTTGGGTTCCTTCGCGGCTTCGGCGGCGACGTCGGTCCGTGAACCGGGATCGGTGATCAGGCCGACGATGATGCCGATGATCACAGCGATGAAAGCGGTGATCGCGAACCAGAGCAAGGTCTGCACGGCCAGACGAGCGGCGTTGGCGACCTGGCGCAGATTGGCGATGGAGCTGACAATGGCGGTGAACACCAGCGGGATCACCGCAACGGTGAGCAGCTTGACGTAACTCGAACCGATGGTCTGCACGGTGCCGACCAACCAGTTGACATTGCCGTCGGCCGCATCAGGCATTGCCCGGGCGACGAGACCGATGATGACACCGAGTACGAGACCGGCGACGATCTGCGGTCCGAATGCCGTCGCCCAGGACGGAAAACGGGACGTGGACTTTTCCGGCACGCCGGTGGAGGTGGAGCTGGGCATGACTATGCCTTTCGAAAATCAAGGGAGCGAAACGCAGCGCGGCACCAGAGGCCGGGCAGATTCGAAGAAATGTTTCCTGGTACGCGTCAGGTCAGAGCGAGCGCGTACACATTGCGCTCGCCTGCAGGCGAAGGTCGACGTAACGCCGACTGGTCAGGAACAACACTGTCCACACACTACTCGCAGCTTCAACTACTCGATCCCGAGGGTCGCCGCGGGAGTTCGCTTCGTGTTCGTCGGGCGTGCCCCGATCAGTCACTGTTGGTCGGTTGACTAGTCTCGACGATCAGTAGGTGCCGCACCGGCGCCTACGCGTCGGCAAGCGGAAGCGAGAGACCGATGAGCGTTCGGAATGCCGAGTACCCGCGTCCGAAGCATTTCCTGGTGCACCTCAGTGACACGCATCTGGTGGCTCAGGGGGAGTTGTACGACGCCGTGGATGCGTCGACGAGATTGCGGGAAGTGCTCAGCGGGATCGTGGCCTCGGGCGCACGCCCGGATGCACTGATATTCACCGGCGACCTGACCGACCAGGGACACCCCGACGCATACGCGGAACTGAAAGCCATCGTGGAACCCGTGGCGGCCGAGATCGATGCGCAGGTCGTCTGGGCGATGGGCAACCACGACGACCGCCCTACGTTCAGATCTCTGCTGTTGGGCGAGGATGCCACCGATCATCCCATCGACAACGTCTACGACCTTGACGGACTGCGGGTGATCACCCTGGATTCGTCGGTTCCCGGTCATCACTACGGTGAGATCTCGGATCGTCAATTAGACTGGCTACGAACAGAATTGACGGTGCCGGCGCCCGACGGAACAATTCTGGCGCTGCATCATCCGCCGGTTCCGTGCATTCAGGATCTCGCGGTTCTGGTGGAGTTGCGCGATCAGTCCCGGTTGGCAGACGTCTTGCGTGGCAGCGACGTCCGGGCGATTCTTGCCGGGCACCTGCACTATTCGACGACGGCGACGTTCGCCGGCATTCCGGTTTCCGTGGCGTCGTCGACGTGTTACACCCAGGACTTGAACGTGGAAGTCGGTGGTCAGCGTGGTCGTGACGGGGCTCAGGGGTGCAATCTGGTGCACGTGTACGACGAGACAATTGTTCATTCGGTCGTTCCACTCGGTGCGCACATGACGGTCGGTGAGCCCGTCGACGCGGCCGAGGGTGCCCGGAGGCTCAGTGCTGCCGGCATTCGAATCCTCGAGAGCGAAAAGGCGGCACGCTCGATCATCTGAGGTCGCAGGCGGTTTCCGGCACCCACGCGCAGTTCCGGGTGATTGCCGGGCGGTCGCGTACTCACTACCGTCGAGGTAGGTGCAGAGCTCCAGCAACAAGGACCGGCTAGCTGGACGGCAACCCTTCATGCCGATGGGGTGCCCCGGAATCACACCTGGCGATACGCGCGGTGCGTGTCGCAAGCGGCAGTCGCCACGAGAACCGTCAGTCGGGTGCTGACGGTTTCTGCGGTCGGCACTGTGCGCTCCCGAGTAGTTCTCGAACAGGAGTATGCGCCGATGACCTCCACCCCTTCTTCTCATCTTGCTCCGTTGCATCTCGCCGTAGCGCTGGACGGTGCCGGTTGGCACCCAGCGGCCTGGCGAGAGCCGCACTCGCGCCCGAGTGAGCTGTTCAGCGCGTCGTATTGGACTGACGTGGTGACGATCGCCGAGCGTGGTCTGCTCGATTTCGTCACCATCGAGGACAGTCTCTCGGTGCCGGCCAACCCACTCGAGCCCGTCGACGACGCGGTTGATCGGGTGCGCGCTCGGCTCGACGCGCATCTCGTAGCCGCCCGACTGGCACCGATCACGAGCAACATCGGCTTGATCCCGACCATCACCACCATTCACACCGAGCCGTTTCACGTGTCCAAAGCCGTTGCCACGCTGGATTACACCTCACGCGGTCGCGCCGGATGGCAGGTGAAGGTTTCGGCGTCGGAATCCGAGGCAGCACAGTTCGGGCGTCGCGACATCCCAGCGCTCACCGATGCCGACCGTCAGTCGATCGTTTCAGGCGTCCTCCCGGACTTCGTGCGCGACCTGTTCGACGAAGCTGCGGAGGCGGCTGACGTAATCCGGCGACTCTGGGACAGTTGGGAGGACGACGCCGAGATCCGTGATGTCGAACAGCGTCGATTCATCGACCGGGACAAGTTGCACTACATCGACTTCGAGGGAAAGTACCTCTCGGTCCGTGGACCGTCGGTGACCCCGCGCCCGCCGCAGGGGCATCCCGTCGTTACCGCGTTGGCACATCAGCGGGTCGCGTACGAACTGGCGGCGCGGACGGCCGATCTGGTGTTCGTGACGCCGTTCGACGAGGAGCAGGTCACGGCAATCCTGGGTGAAGTGCGAGCAGCCGAAGAACACGTGCAGCGCACCGGCGAACCTCTTCGGGTCTTCACCGACATCGTCGTCTTCTTCGATACGCCGGAAGAAACCGGAAAGGAACGGCTCGCTCGCCTCGACGCGCAGGCCGGCGCCGAATACCGTTCGGACGCACTGACCTTCACCGGCTCTGCTGCGGAGTTGGCGGATCTTGTTCTCCGGTGGCAGCAGTTGGGAATCGACGGCTTCCGTTTGCGGCCGGGCGTTGTCGTGGACGACCTCGACGCCATCGCAGGTGAGCTGGTGCCTGAATTGCAGCGACGCAACGTATTCCGCACCGAATATCCGCAGGCGAATCTTCGCGGACTCCTTGGTCTACCCATCGACGTTCCCAACCGCTACGCCGCCGGTACTCCGGCCGCCTGACAGACGAGGAATAGATTCTCATGAGTTCTCAGAAGCGTAAGCAGGTCATCCTGGGTGCCTACCTCGGCGGCGTCAACCATCACACTGCGTGGTGGGATCCGCAGGCGGGCAGCCAGATAGAGTTCGATACCTTCGAACACACCGCTCGAACCGCCGAGCGTGGGAAGTTCGACTTCTTCTTCCTCGCCGAAGGCCTCGCCCTTCGTGAGCGTGCGGGACAGATTTTCGACCAAGACATCATCGGTAGGCCGGACACCTTCACGGTCCTTGCATCGTTGGCGGCGGTAACCGAACACCTCGGATTGGCCGGCACTATCAATGCCACGTTCAACGAGCCGTACGAACTGGCCCGCCAATTCGCGACGCTCGATCAGTTGTCCGGAGGGCGTGCCGCCTGGAACGTCGTCACCTCGTTCGACGCATTCACCGGCCAGAACTTTCGCCGCGGCGGATACCTCGACCGCGCGCAACGATACGAGCGTGCGGAGGAGACCGTAGCGCTGGTGCGTGAACTGTGGGATTCGTGGCGAAGCGACGACATCGTGGCAGACAAGGCATCAGGGCGCTTTCTCGCGCGACCGGATGCCGGTGAATTCGTCTTTCATGGATCGCATTTCGACGTGAACGGCCGATTCACAGTGCCGCGTAGCCCGCAAGGGCGCCCGGTTATTCTGCAGGCCGGGGTGTCGCCGCAGGGGCGCGATTTTGCTGCCGGCAATGCCGACGCGATCTTCTCACCGTACGGTCAGTTGCCCGAGGCGGCCGATTTCTATCGCGATATCAAAGCACGTGCCGTCGCGGCCGGACGTGACCCGGGTGACATCAAGATCCTGCCGTCGGCGAGTTTTGTTCTCGGCACCTCGGAGGCAGATGCGATCGAGAAGTACCGAGAGATTCGCGACCAGCAGGTCACCGGCCAGACCGCTTTGGTTCTGCTCGAACAGATCTGGAATCTCGATCTGTCGAAGTACGACCCCGAAGGACCACTACCCGATATCGCTCCGGATCCCGAGGCTCCGCCGATCATCCAGGGCCGCGCCTTCATTCACCAAGATCGTTTCGCGACCGTCGCAAAACTGCGCGCGGTAGCGGAGAGCAAGAAGTTGAATCTGCGCGAAGTGGTGATCGATCAGTTCGAGCGTGGACCGATCGTCGGTACACCGCAGCAGGTTGCCGAGAAAATAGATTCGTTTGTCAGCAACGACGGTTCGGATGGGTTCATCCTCGGGTCGCACCTTGTGCCGACCGGCCTCGACGAGTTCGTCGACGACGTGGTGCCGCTGCTGCAGGATCGAGGTGTTCTCCGCAGTGACTACGAAGGAACGACGTTGCGTGACAATCTCGGTCTGCCCATTCCGGTGCAACGGGAGCATGTGACAGCACGCTGATCGACCGAAGTAGCAAGGGCCCAGCCGAAATCGGCTGGGCCCTTGTTTCGTCTAGGCTTCCCAGGGCGCCGGGATGGGGTAGTAGCTCTCCAGGAACTCCGTGATCTTGCGTGTCCGAAGTTCCAGATCGATCTCCGGAGCGCTGCCGTCGTTGAGGCAGAAGAAGTCCATGGAGCGCTTGGCGAGCAGTGAGTCCATGTCGCGCAAACCGGCCTTGACCGTCGTGTCGACGTATTTGACGGCGGCGGACTTCTGCACCACCGACCGTCCACTCATGAGCGTGTAGTAGTGGTACAGCGAATTGGTCACCGAGATATTGGAACTCGCGCGGAAGGTGCTTGCTGCAGTGGCCGCGAAGTCTTCGGCGAACTCGCGTTCCATCTCGGCCATCACGCTCTTGCGTAGTGGCGTCGCTGCGTGCTCCAGATGTCTGGTGGTCATCAGACCGAAGCGGTCCTGTAGCAGACGGCGGTTGACGCGAGCCGCATTCTCGAACCCGCTGCGGTCGTTGTCGTTGTGTCCCAAACCGATTCTGGTGTCGGCCTCGATGAACATGCTGATCCCGCCGGGGGAGAAGAACATATCGGGGCCGACGGGGCGACCGAAGAACATGTCGTCGTTGGAGTAGAGGAAATGCTCCGCCAGACCCGGAATATGGTGCAGCTGGCACTCGACAGCTTGAGAATTATGGGTGGGCAACACACTTGGATCGGCGAAGAACTTTTCGCTGGGCATGAACGTGACTCGCGGATCGTCCGCAAGCCAGTCCGGACGATCGGAATCGGTTGCGACGAAGATCCGCCGGATCCACGGCGCGTACATGTGGATGGATCGAAGCGCGTATTTGAGCTCGTCGATCTGACGGAAGCGCGCTTCTGATTCGTCGCCCTCTCCGACGATGTAGTTCTGCATGCGCTTGGCGCGCTGAGCCTGAAACTCCTTGGAAGAGCCGTCGACCCAGGAAAAGACAAGATCGATATCGAAGCTGATATCGGAGGCATGATCGGCGAACATGTTCTCGATGGTCGGCCAGATCCGGCCGAATCGCTCGACGGTTCCTCGGACCGCTTCTTCAGGGAGGACGGTTCGTCGTGTCAGTGAGTTCTCGACGGGTAGGACGATTTCTTCGTCGGAAATCGACCACAATTCGATTTGAACGCCGATGTTCGCGCCGTAGTTCATACCGCTTGCGACGTGAACCCTCGGACGGAACAAGCGGAAGATCCGTGACTTGTTGGTTTTCGACAGGGCACCGTCCGCGACAAGGAGAGCTGGGCTCTTCTTCGCGTCGACGGTTTTGGAATAGAAGGGTGCGTTTGCGCATCCCTCGACAAGTGCCTGCCGCAGGTTTTTGCGCTCGGTCCAGCTCACCGCGATCACGGGGCGCTCGTCGTTTCCGCGGACGAGTAGATACTCGATTCCTGCGGCGTCGAGGATGTCGCGGATGAAGAGGAGATCTTCGACCATCGCCTCGAGCGGCGTGGTGGTCGTGATCGCGAGGGCAAAACGATTCTTGAATCGGACGGTCTCGGGTAGCTCGCCCATCCGTGCGCGTGACGCGGCCGACGCCGGCTCCACAGGATTGGGGCTGTCCTGCTCCGGGGGTACGAAGTAGATGTCGTGCGGAGCGGGAGATTCTGTAATGGGATGCCTTCCGATTCTGATCCAGCTGTGTATCTGTCGCCCCGACGCTGCGAGAGCGTGGTGGCGACGAGCTCAGTCTATGCCGTCGGCGCCGAAA
This sequence comes from Rhodococcus sp. OAS809, assembly GCF_040546695.1. NCBI lineage: Bacteria > Bacillati > Actinomycetota > Actinomycetes > Mycobacteriales > Nocardiaceae > Rhodococcus > Rhodococcus sp. OAS809. The sequence continues at coordinate 6,171,536 of NZ_JBEPOI010000002.1, forward strand.
GTCGGACATGAGTGACGGCGATGGGTAGGGCGGGCCGAGTCGGGTACCCCGAGGACCGAAGCGAGAGTGAAGGAGGAGAACCGATGCGTGTGAAAGCGATGGTCGGAACAGGCGCGATGGCGGTTGCGCTGGCCGCCGGCCCAGTTGCGACAGCGTCTGCGGAGGGAACCGAGGCAGCGGGGTCGGAGGGTTCACCGGAGATGCTGACCTGCGAGGTGGTCTTCGATGCACTCGAAGACATGAGCCCCGAATGGACGGAAGAGGGGATCGATCAGGTCGAAGACTGGTGTGAGGCGATCACCGGCGAAGAAGACTGAGCGTCAGCCGCGCGAAATCACCCGTCGCGAGAGTCGCCACCGCCCATCTTCGAGTTCGAACTCGTCCGCGTAGCTCCCGACGCCGCTGAGCTTGGGGGTTGTGGTCGTGTCGACGTAGAACGTCCACACCGCATCCGCGCGGGCTGTCGTTTCCGAGGTCACGTCCACGGCGATCGCCGTGGTGACGTGGCGTGTGAATGTGCCCGGGCCTTGTATGCCGGCGGCTCGACGCTCGACTACTCCAGCAGCAATTTCTTCGCGGCCACGTCGTACCTGTGCGGGGATACCGCGATCGGGATTGGCGGGCATGTTCCATTCGGCCTCGCGGGTGAACTGCTCCACGTAATCCTCGACCGAGCCGGTGTCGGCAAGATGCGCGATGCGAGCGAGCGTTGAACGAATCTGTTCGGCAGGGCCCTCGGGTTGCATGCTGTCCTCCGTAGACGTGGGTGCGGCAGATCGCACGCTACAGCTCATGACGACAACGACGACGGCCTCGTCCCAGTGAGCGGCAGTATTCTCCGACGAGGGAGCGGTGAACTTTGAGATCACCTCGAGTTCAACCGTATTCGAGCCCGCAGCGTAAATGATTGAGTGTTCACAGTAGGCGGCGCCATGACGACTGCCGCGCCCGTAGGCTTGACCGACTCACAGGAGATCGCCATGTCCGTCACCGAACTCGAACGTGTCACCCAGACCCCGGAGCAGATCTACGCTGCCGGCGGAATCACTGTCCACAAGGTCGGTGAGCTGATCGGCGCCCGCATCGACGGCGTACACCTCTCGGGGGATCTGTCCGAAGAGACCGCCTACGCGATCAACTATGCGCTGGCAGCGCACAAGGTTGTGTTCTTCCGTGGGCAGCATCATCTCGACGACACGTCGCAGTACGAATTCGCCGGAACCCTCGGCACCCAGACCACCCCGCATCCGACGGTGAAGTCCAGGGGCGACAAGCTGTTGGTGCTCGACCGAGCCGCCAACAGTTGGCACACGGACGTGACGTTTGTCGACCGCATCCCGAAAGCCTCGATTCTGCGAGCGACGACCATTCCCGAGTACGGCGGAGCGACCACGTGGGCGTCGACCACCGCCGCGTACGACCAACTGCCGTCTTCACTCAAGGTCTTGGTCGAGAATTTGCGGGCCGTTCACACCAATGCCTACGACTATGCCGAGGTTGTCGATCAGGCGAACCCGGTAGACGCGCAGCGCCAGGCCTACTACGCCGAATTCACCCGTGAGATCTACGAGACCGAACATCCGGTGGTGCGTATCCATCCGGCGACGGGGGAGAAGACCCTCCTGCTCGGTCACTTCTTCAAGGAGTTCGTCGGGCTCAAACCGTCGGAGTCGGTAGCTCTTTACCAGATCCTGCAGGCACGAATCATCAAGTTGGAAAACACTGTTCGATGGAACTGGTCGGCCGGCGACCTGGCGATCTGGGACAACCAGGCGACTCAGCATTACGGTATCGCCGACTACGGGACTCAGGCGCGCAGTGTGCACCGAGTGACATTGGCCGGCGACGTCCCCGTCGACGTCCACGGCGAGCAGAGTCGAATCCTCCAGGGTGACGCCGCGGAGTATTCGATCATCGCGGACATCGATCGGCTTCCCGGCTTCGCCGCGAACTGATCAGTCGTGCTGCGGGTGATCCGGCGGGAACATCTGTCCCCATGAGTGACTGCACGCTCGGCACGTCCATTCCGGGGTGTCCGGTCCCACGACGCAGCCAGTTACGGCGAGCCACGGTAGGTGATCGAACGGATGGACCGGCATCCCCGGTGCACACTGAGCGGTTCTGTGTGCACCGCAGAGTGGGCACGACGGATTCTTCGCCAGCATGTAGTCGATGAAGTTGGTGTGCCCAGACGTGGCCATCCTTCCGGTGCACTTGCGGCACAGGACGGCTGGGTAGTCGTCACCAGGTTCAGCCTGCCTGAAGATCCGTGATGCGGAATGAAAGTGAAGGCGATCGCTGCTGTTGAACTTTCGCAACGGCATCGGTGAGCTGCAACCTGTGCAGTTGCCCCGCTCGTTCATCAACGTTCGGGCGTGGGCAGCTGTGGACGTCGGATCCAGCGTGTCGATGTCGCCGAAGTAGTGCGCATAGTGTGACTGGCCGGCCGTGAGAATCCGGTCGGCCAGTGCGTCGTCGACCGGCCCAGGATCCGTGGGAAACGTGATGGACCATCGTTGTTCGAGTTCTGGAACGGTGGGCAAACCGTGGAGTTCGTACGGGCGTTCATCGACTTCCATCGGCGACGTGCCGTCGAAGGGCGCAGCCACGGTCTCGATGCAGAGCACCGCGCGAGGAGTGGTGTCGAGAACCGTGACCAGCAGGTCACCGATGGCCATCTTTCCGCGCATGATCCAGGGATCGACACGGGCCCGGGGTTCGAGAAACGCGACCACAGCATCGATCCATGGCGTGCCGAGTGCGATGAATACGTGCTGACCGGGGCTCCGCATGATCATCGAACGATTCTCGCAAGGGCTGCCGACAACGTCAGGCTTTGACCACCTTGCGCCCGAGCAGCGATGCAACCAGTCCGTCGACGAAGGTCGCCTGACGGCCGAGAGGATCGGAATCCGCTGCCGCGACGCTGCCGATCGAAATCGATCTCGTCAGGCCGGTCTCGCTGATGAATTCGGCGGCGAGGTGAGCCTCTCGGAACGTGAGGCCGCCCAGATGTGTCGTGTCGTCGACTCCGAGAACACGTCCGTCGATGATGTCCATGTCGAAGTGGACGTGGACGCCGTTCACACCCTGTCCCGCCGCGGCGAGAACGCGAGGCATCAAGGCCGCCATGCCATGGCGATCGATCTCGTCGATCGTCACCAGCAATACCCCGTACTCGTCGAGTGCGCGCTTGTGATCGACCGTGGCGTCCTTGACGCCCACCAAGACGGTGTTCTCCAAACTGGGGCCGTGCAGATCCGCCGCCGACGACAGCAATTGTTCGATATCGCCGTGGGAGGCGAAAATGATTGCACCCAAATCGGTTCCAGGTTCGGTGGCGATCGGAATTCTGGTGTTCTGCCAGGCTTCGGCAGTGAGCCACAGCGGCAGCGTTGTGAGATCCGCAGCGGCATTCTCGGCTTGAATGCAGTCGAAACCGATTCCGGACATGTCCTCACGTAGGCCGTGATCGAGGAGATGGCTTGCCAGCCCGGTAGTTTCGAGGTCGATCAATTCGACGGTCGCATTGGCATCGATCGGTTCGGTGCCCAGGACGTAGCGCTTTTCGACGTAGGGCGATGTCATCGCCATCAAGAGCGCGCCGTAATCGATCGTGAAGTCGACGGTGCCACCCAGTCGGTATTCGTCGCCTGTTTCTCCGGCGTCGACGAGGAGGTGATCGCTACTGGCGCTGATCACCTTCAGACGCGGATCGATCGGGGTCAAGCCTTCCGGCGAGATGTCCTCGCGGCCGATGGACAAGATCAGGCGTCGGCTCGGCTTGTCCTCGTTGTCGAAGACGGGGCGTCGGCCGAATGCGTCTTCGCCTGAGACGCCGTACGGCCGCGACGGCTTGACCTTGGCCTCGATGATGTCCGCGGTGAGAGTGAAGGCATCGTTGTTCAGCAGTTCGTACAGTCCGGGGGGAGTGGGTGATTCGGCCAGTACGATGCTGGCGCCCAAACGCAGATGGTTGATCCCCTCGGGCATCGTGCCCGTCTCGAGTAGTGGCAGCGAGAACGTATTGCCGCCGGAAACGATCGGCAGTTCGATCGAGAACCGCTTCGTGATTTCGTCGGCTAGGTAGACCAGATTCGACAGGTTGTCGACGGTCGGTTGGATGCCACCGACGCACGCGAGGTTCGCGCCGATTCCGATCAGTCTGATGCCCTCGATAGGAAGGATTTCAGCGACTACGTCCAGCGCCTCCGCCGGCAGGATTCCTTCGCGGAGATCTCCGAGGTCGATCATCAGCACGATGTCGTGGACTACGCCTCGCGTTTGTGCTGCTCTGCCCAGAGCAGCAATCGTCGTCAACTCGGAGTTGAGGCTGATGTCCGCGTAGCGGATCGTGTCGTCGATCTCGTTCAGCGACGGTGCGCGGATCAGCATCAGGGGAACGGTGATGCCGTCGCGGCGAATGCGGGCCAGGTTGTCCAGGCGGGAGTCGGCGATCTGCGTGACGCCGCCGCGGACCATTGCTCGTGCCACCTTGGGGGATCCGCACGTAGATTTGCTGACACCGGCCACCGATATACCGTGAGCGCTGGACGCCTCGACGAGGACGCGCGCATTCTGTTCGATACGACGCAGGTCGACGGTGATGGTCGGTCCGGTCATGATCTCCCCGTTTTCTCCGAAGGCGGTTCACGATCCGGGCTTTCCAGACCGGACGGTTGGCGTGAGCTGGACAACTTTGCTCCAACAGTTGTGTCGCAGGACACTTGCGTGCAGTATGAGGATACAACAGTTTCCTACCAGGCACTCTAGAGGAGCGTCGATGGCTACTCTCGTCAAACACGTACTTCGGCGCAAGCCGGCTTTGCAGATAGACCAGGAGACCGGCGCAGATACCAACGGCGGCGAGCTGACCCGCAGTATCGGTTTGGCGCAGTTGTCCATGTTCGGCATCGGCGCCACGATCGGCACCGGTATCTTCTTCGTCCTCTCGCAGGCAGTCCCGGTTGCGGGTCCGGCGGTCATCATCTCCTTCGTTGTTGCCGGTGTCGTCGCGGGACTCACGGCGATCTGTTACGCGGAGTTGGCCGGAGCTGTCCCGGCGTCGGGCTCGTCGTATTCCTACGCTTACGCGACGCTCGGAGAGCTTCCGGCCATGGCCGTCGGAGCGTGTCTGCTTCTCGAGTACGGAGTATCGGCCGCGGCGGTGTCCGTCGGATGGTCGCAATACTTGAACCAGCTGCTTGGCAACCTCTTCGGGTTCCAGATTCCCGACGCGTTGTCACAAGCGCCGGAGCAGGGCGGCATCATCAATCTGCCCGCAGTGATCCTGGTGTGCCTGTGCGGTGTTCTGCTCATCCGCGGCGCCAGTGAATCGGCCAAGGCCAACGCCATCATGGTCTCGATCAAACTCGCAATTCTGTTGCTCTTCATCGTGGTCGGCATCGCCGGATGGAACAGCAATCACTTCGCCGACTTCGCACCGTTCGGATTCAGTGGCGTCATGTCCGCCGCCGGAATCATCTTCTTCTCGTACATCGGCCTCGACGCTGTGTCCACCGCCGGCGAAGAAGTGAAGAACCCTCGTCGCAATCTCCCTCTCGCGATCCTCATTGCGCTCGTGTCTGTCACCGCGATCTACATCGCTGTTGTCGCCGTCGCGATCGGTGCACAGGATTCCGCTTCGTTCGAAGGTCAGGAAGCCGGACTGTCCGCCATCCTCGAACAGGTGACCGGATCTACCTGGCCGGGAACACTTCTGGCCGCCGGTGCGGTGATCTCGATCTGCAGCGTCACGCTCGTGGTCATCTACGGTCAGACCCGGATCCTGTTCGCGATGTCACGCGACGGCATGATTCCGTCGATCTTCCACAAGGTGAACCCGCGGACTCTGACGCCGGTGCCCAACACCATCATCGTCTGCGTCGTCATCAGCATTCTGGCCGGTTTCATTCCGATCAACTTCCTCGCCGAAATGACCAGCATCGGAACTCTGGTGGCCTTCCTCGTGGTCTCGGTCGGGGTCATCATCCTGCGGCGCAGTGACCCGGACCTGCCGCGCAGCTTCAAAGTTCCCGGCTATCCGGTGACGCCGATCCTCTCGATCCTGGGCTGCCTGTGGATCATCAAGGACCTCCGAACCGTCACGATCTACGTATTCCTCGTCTGGGTGACCGTCGCGATCATCTGGTACTTCGCCTACGGTATGAAGCACTCGCGCCTCGGGGCGAAGAACCGCGCCGAACTGGGATCGGAGTCCGAGTCATGACGTTGCTCGCGGGATACGCACCCGACGGTGACAGCTCCGGAACCGTCCATCTGGCAACGCTGTTGGCGCGCTCGTCCGGTGAACCGCTGGTGATCTGCGCGGTGATTCCCTCGCCGCCACCGCCCGGGATGGCGCGTGTCGACGCCGAATACCACCAGCAATTGCGAGCCGAAGCCGAAGCGGCACTGGCGAAAGCGCGGGCAGACATGCCCTCCGACGTCGACGTAACCTATGTCGTGCATGAGGCTCAGTCGACGTCGAGTGGCCTGCTCGATCTCGTTCACGAGCACGAAGCCAAGATGATCGTCCTGGATTCGTCTACGGCCGGGGTGTTCGGTCACGTGGCTCTCGGCAGTGTCACCTCACGCTTGCTGCACAGCTCCGACGTTCCGGTCGCCCTGGCGCCGAGGGGATTTCGAACCAAGCCCGGTGAGGTGGTTCGCCGCGTCACCGCCGCATACTCGGGCACACCCGATCAAGACGATCTGGTGCTCGCCGCCGCGACCGTGGCTGCGCGTGTCGATGCCGGACTCAGACTGGCGGCGTTTGCAGTTCGCGCAAACGCGCAGTACACGACCACGCTCGGGACCGAGGGGGATTCACCGATCATCTCTGAGTGGGCCGAGGTGGTCGAGCGCGAGACCAACGCTGCCTTCGAGCGCGTGCGTGCACTGCCCGAAATACCCGACGTCATGGAATCGGTTATCAGCCATGGTCGTAACTGGGCCGAGGCGCTCGAGGGCGTCGAGTGGGACCGAGGTGACGTTCTGACTGTCGGCTCGAGCAAGGCAGGTCCACTGGCGCGGGTGTTCCTCGGCAGTCGGGCGGCGAAGATCGTGCGGTACTCACCGGTTCCGGTGGTGGTGGTGCCGCGATCGGCGTCGACCCGAATAGTCGATCAGGCCGAAGCGGAATAGAGATCATGGCCGACGAGCGGAGTGCTTGTCGGCCCTGATCTTTCAGACGGAGCGAGCGAAGAGCGCTGGCTCGGAGCCGGGAACCTGAGAGACCTGCTCTCGGGCAACCAGATGGCGAAGGTGAGCTGCGCCCTCGGAGAGCGCCATCGTCTTTCCCATCGGGGAGATCTCGGCCCACGGCTTGTACCACTTCATCTTTGCCGCGACGTCCCACACCGTGAGCTTGTCGTCGGCGAACTCCTGCAGCAGGTGATCGAGTCGCTCCTGGTGATGCTCGATCAGCTCGCCGGCGCGACCTCCGACGTCGTCGATCGGAATGCCGTGTGCGCCGAGACCGCGGGTGATGTTCATGTTCTGCACCCGTGCGAGCGAGTCGAGGAAATCGGCGAGGGCATCACGCTCGTCGAGGGGGTACACGAAGTTGCCGACGTGTGGTGTGGTCTTCTGCAGGACGTGGTCGCCGGTGAACATGACGTCGGCGTCGTCGAGGTAGAAGCAGACGTGACCAGGCGTGTGGCCGGGGGTGTAGACAACGCGGAGGCCGCGGCCGGTGAGCGCGATGATTTCGTCGTCCGCGAGAAGGCGGTCGGGAGCGGACTCGGGGCCCACCGGAGACTCACCCGCGGCAGCCAGTCGGAATGCATCACGGTCAGCTGCGGGCGCTCCGGCACGTTCCATGTTGTCGAGCTGGTACGCCATCCACTCCTCGTTACGCGCAGTGGCCATCTGATCGAACAAGTAGTGGTCGTCCTCGTGCATGGCGATCCAGGCGCCGGATGCCTCGCGGACCCGTCCGCACAGGCCGGTGTGGTCCGGATGGAAGTGCGTGACCACGACGCCCTCGATGTCGGTCACCGAATGCCCGATCTCGGCGAGCCCGGCGTTGAGGCCCTGCCAGCCGTTGTCGTCGCCCCAACCAGCGTCGACCAAGATCAGTCCGCCGGGGGATTCCATGGCGTAGACGAGCGTGTGCCCGAGCGGGTTGTCCGTGATCGGGACAGGAATCTGAAATATGCCATCACCGATGGCTGCCGCACCGTTCATATCAAGTACCTCTTAACGATAAGGGAACGCACTCTTAGTACTTCATGTTTACCGTGCGCTCGTTTGGTTGGTGACACAGGTCCTGCCTGGCGGGAGTGCGGCATGTTTTCGGTCGACTTCGGATCGGGGAGAGTTTTATCGACCGAATGATGCCATTGAGTCGAAAGTAGTTGTTGAATAGGGTTTTTCGTGATTTCGCCGTGTCAGGGGCGTCCTCGGATGGCGGATCCGTCGACGAGTCGCGCACTAGCCTCCGAGGGACAGGCGCGCTGTGCGGTTATCGAGAAAGACGGGTCATGCGTTTTCAGGTTCTGGACATCATTTTCAACCCACCCCATCCAGTGACCGGCGAGGAAGTTGCCCCGTCCGATCGGCTCAACCGCGTCGTCGAACTGGCGGTTCTCGCCGAAGAACTGGGTATCGATTCGTTCTCGGTGGGTGAGCGCCATGCCGGGCCGGTTCTTTCGTCGGCGCCAACCGTCGTTTTGGGGGCGATTGCGCAGGCCACGGACAGAATCCTGCTCTCGACGGGTGTCACGGTCCTTTCGCTACTCGACCCGATCCGAGTCGCCGAAGATTTCGGAACCATCGATCAACTCAGCCGGGGACGCCTCGAGATCGTGATCGGCAAGGGCAACGAGGTTCTTCAATACCCGCTCCTCGGTCTGGACATCGCCAAGCAGTACGAGTACCTCACCGAGAACTACGAACTCCTCAAACTGCTGATCAGCGAGGAAAACGTCAAGTGGGTGGGAACGCACCGGCCTTCGCTCGAGGACGCGACGACGCTACCGCGTCCTTTCGACGGCCCGTTCCGTATCTGGCACGGATCGGCTACCTCGTTCGAGGCCGTCGAACTCGCGGCGAAGTGGGGTGACCCCATCGTCACCGCCAACGCCTTCCAGCCTCGTGAGAACTACAAAGTGCTGATCGACCACTACCGCGAGCAGTACCTGGCGTACGGACATGACCCGGCCAAGGCGTATGTCGGTTCGGGTTCGGGCGGATTGTTCCTCGCCGACACGACCGAGCAGGCCATCGAAGAGTTCCGTCCGATCTACGAAGGCGCCGTTGCGCAGGCCGACAAACGCAAGCACGATCCCAAAGCGGTCGGAAAGTCGACAAGCTTCCGGACCATCGAGGAAGCCGTCGACCGTGGGCCGGCATTGGTCGGGTCTTCGGAGCGAGTCGCCGAGAAGATCCTCGATTATCACGAGAGCTACGGCCACGATTTCCAATCGGTGTCGGTCAATCACGTGCTCGACTTCGAGCAGCAGAAGGACACCCTGCGCCGATTTGCGGAAGAGGTTATCCCGCTGGTGAAGGCCGAACTGTCGACGACGCTGTGGACCTCGGCCGACAAAGATCGGGCGAAGGGTTTCACCGCCGTCGACTGAGCGGAGAAGTCTGACTGTCGGGTAAGCGGGTCCGGCGCTGCGACCGCTCACGAGCTGCAGTAACTTGTTACCGACATCGCGGTCGGTTTTGACCGCAATGAAGGTATCCGTGAGTGGGAGTAGTGCGTTGACGTTGGGTGTGAACTCGCTTCCCGCGAACGAGCTGAGTCAGACGCTGTGGGTCGATCTGTTTCCTTGGCTGGACGACTACGTATCCGATCGTGCTGCGCTGCTCGAGCCGCTGGCACCGTCACCTGATTGGTGGTTCAGCGAAGCGCCGTCGTTCACTGTTCTCGAGGTCGATCTCGAGAAGGTTCTCTCCGAGCTGGCGTCCCTCTACATCGCTCACCACGCGGCAGCGGTATTGAGAGCGAGCTTTCCGCTACTTGGTGAAGATCTCCCGTTGGAGGTGTTGAGTCTCGATACTCGCGCAGTGACTGCACTGTCTCGGCTCACCACCGACAAAGCAATCGGCGGACTGCTGATGCACACGACCGCTGAGATCTTCGGCGTGCGCGGAACGAGCGAACAGACGGTGCACGACATAGTGCTCAACCTGTTGGTCTGTGCGGTCATGACGACTCCGCTCGCCCGCGTCGAGGCCAATGAGGAAGCAGGTGCCCCACCCGCGATCACAGCGCTGCTCGACGATCTCGCTCAGCTTGCTATGTGGCGACGGGTCCGAGGTCAGGACAGCAGACCACTCGTCACCGTCGAGATCGACGACGAATCTCCGGCCTCGATTCAGGAAGTCGCCGCCCGGATCTCGGCTCTGACGCCGAACGACTTGCCCGACACCGACCGTACCGACGCGATGGACGAAATCGACAATCTCTTCTCCCAGTTGGACGAGCGGGAGTCGTTGGTGTTGCGTGAGCGGATCGTAGCGCGAGTGCCGCAGCGTAGGGGAGCGATCGGAGCCAAGCTCGGAGTGGGCTCGGGGCGGGTCGGGCAGATCGAGGCCGACGTGAAAGCCAAACTCAACGCGGCGTGCGGATTCGGGACAGCCGTGGGGAACCTGCTTGCCAGCCTGCGCGTCGAGATTCAGCCGGTAGCTTCGCTTGATCGCCTCCTCGACGTGCATCCGAGCATCGCGGCGGAGGTGCCTGGTTACGGAGTTCCGCTGTGGTTGGTTCTGGACCGTCTCGACGACTACTTCGAGGTGACTGACGGTTGGGCAGCCGCTCCGGGCGTCGCGGCGGCCAAGAAACGCACTCAGACCTTGCTGGAAGACTTTGAGTCCCCCAACGGTGTGGTTGCACTCGACGACGTCGCCGAAGTTGTGTCGATGTCACGCGGCGAACTGGAGAAGTGGCTTGCGTGGTGCGGCGTTGTCGTAGTGGCGGATTCTGCGCTGACGCGTGCGCGTCGGATCTCCGATCTGGCAGTCGGCGCGCTCGAAGCCGTCGGATCGCCGAAGTCCGTCGTCGAGCTTGTGGAGTTGCTGAAGTCCGATCGCAGTGACCGGTCGATCGAGCGCGCGCTCGAGGCCGACGATCGCGTGGCGCTCGACGGCGCAGTGTGGCGGCTGCACGCCTGGGGAAGCGCGGATTCCGTTGGGGAGGAATCGGTTTCTTCGGGAGAGGCTGAAGAAGCCAGTGAGTTCAACATTGGTGGTGACGGGATCGTCCGGCGCAAGCGGACACGTAAAACTGCGAAGACGCCAGAGTTGACTCGCCGCCTGTACCGGTCAGGTAGTACGTGGCGGTATCGACTGACCGTGACCTCCGATCATCTACGGGGTTCCGGGTTTGCGGTGCCCGCCGGTGTTGCGGTCGCTGCGGGCTGTGTTCGCGGTGAGACCATCGAGTTGGAGAGCCACCTCGGCGTTCAAGCAGTTCGGTGGACCGGAGCGCAGCCGACGTTCGGCACTATCCGCCGATTCCTGCGTGAACTCTCCGCTGTCGAGGGCGAAGACGTGTTGCTCGAGCTGTGGCAAGACGGAACCTTCCGCGTGGTCCGACCGGCGATTGTCCACTCTGACATCGACCCACTACGTCAGGCACTCGCAGAGGTTGGCAATCGCGAGCCATTGCGAACTGCCGAGAGACATGTGGTGCGGATTCTCGCCGAAGCAGTGTGTCTGGACGGCGAAGACCGTCCACGAAAGATACTGCGCGCGTACGAAGATCGTGGTGAAGACGTGGTTCTGGACTTCCTGGAGGCGGCATGGCGGCGCGGCGAAGCATCCGAAATCGACGAGGTAGACGGTAAGGATGCATCCCATGACTGACGTCGCGGACACCCGCATAGTGGCCACCAAGATCCTTGCTGCGGACGAGTCCCTCGCCGGCGCCATCGGCTTGCACCACACCATCGCGACAGCGCTCGCCGATCTGATCGACAACAGCCTCGACGCCGCGGCCTCCCACGTGCTGATCAGGTTCGTTCAGGACGGCACACGGATCGTGTCGATGATGGTGATCGACAACGGCTCCGGCATGGACAGTGACACCATTGATTCCGCGATGACCTACGGCCGCCGACGCGACTATGCCGCCGAGGACCTCGGTCATTTCGGTGTAGGGATGAAGGCGGCGTCGTTGAGTCAGGCTCGGTTGCTCCGAGTGTGGTCTCGAAAGTCCGGGCACCCGACGCAGGGCCGCGAGATCGACTCGGCCTCAGTGCAGGGGCGTCAGTCAGTTTCGGTGATCGAGGACCGGCAAGCCGAAGAATTCTTCGACGCAGTCACGCCCCGCTTTCCCTTCGACACCGGAAGTGTTGTCGAATGGCGCGGCATCACAACATTTCTCATGTCCGCGCACGCGGACGAGCAGACCAGCTGGCTCGAACAGACCATCAACGACGTGCGCAGTCACCTCGGCGTCGTATTTCACCGTCTCATCGAATCCGGCCGGATCGCTCTGACTGTGGATGTCTTCGACGTCGAAGCGGGACGCGCCGGCGCGCTGCGCACAGTCAGTGCCATCGACCCGTTCCGGTATCCGCGCACCGGCGACCCCAACTACCCTCGGACACTTACCGTGTCGATCGCCGGTGCCACAGTAACCGCCGAAGCTCACCTGTGGCCCGCCCGGAGCAATGCACCGGAATTTCGCATCCACGGCGCCCCCGGCCGCGACCAGCAGGGGCTCTACTTCTATCGGCACGATCGACTCCTGCAGATCGGCGGCTGGAACGCGATAGTGCGGGGCCGACCGGACTACGGATTGGCACGAATTGCTGTCGATCTGAACGATTCTCTGCTGCAGCACATCACCATCAATCCCGAGAAATCGGGGGTGACGCTCGACGCCACTGCGTCGGCTGCCGTCGACGGGGCCGTCTTCACGGATTGCAACGGTGGATTCCGTTCGTATCTGACCGATGCCGAGCGCGTCGTGCGGGCAGCCCGAAGTTCTGCACCTCGGCCGATTAGCGTCATCGAGCCGGCATCCGGCTTTCCGGAAGACGTGCTCGATTCCTTCAGCGACGCCTTCGAATTCAGCGTCGGTGATGATCCTGTTGCTGTGGGTTGGCGAGCCTTGGCGCGTGATCAGTTCTTCGAAGTCGACCTCAAGACTCGGACTTTGTGGATCAATGCGCGTTTTCGGCGTGATCTGCTCGGACGTCGCAGTCTCGACCCGGCTGATGCTCCGGTGCTCAAGACGCTTGTCTTCCTGTTGGTGAGTGAGATGTTCGAAGGAACGAGAATCGGCGCTCGTCAGAGGGAAAAGATGCAGGCGTGGCAGGAAGTGTTGATTTCCGCAGTGGCAGCGCACCGGGAGCAGGTAGTGCAGTGAGTGATGAAGTATTCCGTGCGGTTGCGCGTGAACTCGGTGACGGGTTTCCGCCCGAGAACGTGCTCTACCCGGTCAACGCGCGCCTGCGAGCGAGCTATCCGGATGGCCTGACCATCGCGGACATCATCGATGTGTTCCTCGATGAGAGTGCTGTCGGTGTACGAACGGCGCTCACCTCGCGTCTACGGCAGTGGGATGCGGAAAGTGTCGAGACGTGGGTAGGCTCGACTGTTCCGCAAAGTCCGGAACGGCGGGCTCGGATCTACGACTTGTTGGGATTGCCGGTCGACGCCCACGCCGAGATGGATGCGCACTTCCTTCGCGAAGGTGGGCCCGTTGTCATTGCGGCTCAGCAGCCGTGGGACCCCTGGTACACCTCCGAACGCCGCCGCGAGCACGACTTCTATTGGCGCGCTTACAAGCGAGTTCTAGCCGACAAGAACTGGGACGAGGCGACAATCGGAAAGCTGGACATTGCAACCACTGAGGTTGTGCACCGGCTTGCGGATCCGACGCGGCCCGAGCCGTATCAGTCCAAAGGTTTGGTGGTCGGCTACGTCCAGAGCGGGAAGACGGCGAATTTCAGCGGCGTGGTGGCCAAGGCGATCGACGCTGGGTACCGCTTGGTCATCGTGTTGACCGGCACGATCGAGATTCTCCGGAGCCAGACTCAGCGACGCCTCGACATGGAATTGGTCGGTCGTCAAAACATCAGTGCCGGTGTGGACGACGACTACGCCAACGACGAGGACTGGCGGGACGGGAACTTTCTCGAACACGAAATCGATCCGAACAAGACCAATGAAATCCCGGCTATCCGTCGACTCACCACCTCGACCTTTGACTACAAGAGCCTGCTCGCGGGCCTGAGCGCACTGCACTTCGAAACCGTGGATCACTCCCTTCCGCTGAATGATCCGAAGAATCTGTACCCCAGCAATATTCGCATCGCGGTCGTGAAGAAGAACGTCTCCAGCCTCAAGAAGCTGGTGGCCGATCTGAAGAAAGTGCCGACCGAACTCGATCAGATTCCTGCCCTGATCATCGACGACGAAGCCGATCAGGCATCGGTGAACACGATCGATCCGAAGAAGATGAAAACCGAGCAGGTCGAGCGGACGGCGATCAACGGTCAGATTGCTGAGATCCTCGGTCTACTCGAGCGTGCCCAGTACATCGGTTACACCGCAACACCTTTTGCCAATGTGTTTGTCGATCCGGAAGACAGCGTCAACGTCTTTCCTTCGGACTTCATCGTCAGTCTCGAGCGGCCCGGCCCGTACATGGGTGGTGCGGACTTCCACGATCTAGACGATCTCGAAGACGACGACAAGACTCCGGCCAATTCGAACCAGAAAGCGTACGTACGGGATCTCCGGGCCGAGTGCGACGAGGATCGCTCAGCCGAGCAGTTGCGAGCGCTCGACTCGTTTGTCCTGACCGGGGCGATCAAGCTATTCCGGGAATCGAAGGGCGCCAAGCCGTATCGGCACCACACGATGCTGGTGCACGAATCGGTGAAGCAGGCCGAGCATGACGCCGTAGCCGACGACTTCAAGGCCTTGTGGAAATCGGCCGGATACAGCCAGGCCAAGAGTCTTTCCCGGCTGGACAAGCTCTGGGCCGAAGACTTTGCGGTGGTGAGTGCGGCTCGGGGCAGTGAACTGGAGAATCCTGGTTCGTTTGCCGAGTTGGAGGATTTCATCGGCGCTGCCTACGACAAGATTTCCGAGGGAACCAGCCCCGTTATCGTGGTCAACGGTGCGGCCGAGAAGGACTACAAACAGGATTCCCTCGATTTCCAGGAACGCGGCGTGTGGAAGATTCTGGTCGGCGGCACGAAGCTGAGTCGCGGCTTCACGGTCGAGGGCCTGACCATCACTTATTACACGCGTCGAACGGGTCAAGCTGACACATTGATGCAGATGGGACGATGGTTCGGATTCCGCCCCGGGTACCGAGACTTGGTGCGCCTGTTCATCGGCCGCACGGTTGGCGGACCCGCCGGCGCGGACTACGACATGTACAAGGCGTTCGAGGCGATCGTTCGGGACGAGCAGGAGTTCCGGAACGAGCTCACTCGGTTCAGCGGCGTGAACGAGAAGGGCGAACCGTGGGTCACTCCACGCGATGTGCCGCCGATGGTGTTTCAGCAGCTGCCGTGGCTGAGGCCAACGGCTCGAAACAAGATGTTCAACGCCGATCTGGTTTATCGAGGCATGGGCGGTGAAAGTTTCAGCTTCACGATGCAGCCCCCGCGAGGTGACGGTTCGATCAACGCTCGGCACTTCGACGCGGTTGCACCATTATTGAAGTCGTTGGGCGAAACAGGGTCCTTCAATTTCGTTGACAAGGATGATGTTTCGCGATCGTTCACTGCGCGATACGGCATTGTCCCTGCCCATGTGGTGTTAGAGGCCGTCGACCAGTTCGAGTGGGCGAACGGGTGGGATTTCGGTCCCCACCGCGAAGCGCTTTCGACCGCAATCGAATCCGGATTGCTCGAGGATTTTGCAGTTCTGCTGCCGTACCCCAAGACCCGGGAGCCGATCGAGATCAAGGGTTGGCACGAGAAACTTCCGATCGTCAATCGCAAGCGTCAGGAACGCGATTACCGAACAGGTTTCACCGGTACGGCCGTCCGTGAGCGCGATGCGATCGAGCACATTGCGGGCAGCCCGAAGAAGAACGGTGGACCGCTTGCGGGTGCTCTTCATCGGAAGACTCGCGGTGCATTGATTCTGGTATTGGCGAACGATCCGGCTCCTCGTCAGTTGAAACGGGCACAGGCTGGTCCCGTGGACTCGCGCGATTTTGCGACGTTGTTCTCGTACGCGCTTCCGCACGCGGCGGAGCCGTTGGGGCGAATCGGTTTTCGGGTGAAGCAGTCAGGGACAGGGGCGATCGTCGATGCGAACTAGGTGTGTTGTGGTGGGAGACAGGAATGGGTTCTGATGGCTAAGACGATTGCGACGATCAACCTCAAGGGCGGCGTCGGTAAGACGACGATCACCGCGGGGTTGGCCGAGTTCATGTCGCTCGAATTCGGTCAGCGCGTGCTGTTGATCGACCTCGATGCGCAGATCAATCTGACGACGATGATGATCAGTGAGGATCACTGGCTCGAACTCAACAAGCAAGGGCTGACCAGCGCAACCATTTTCCGCGACGCCGTCGATGGCACGTCGAACTTCGATCTTGAAGCCTCGATTCAGCGCGGAGTTTCTCCGGTCAAGCGAGTGACGGGTGTGGATCTGCTTCCCTCATCTCTCGATTTGATCGAGCTACAGGAGGAGATCAGTGCCCTTCGGGTTGCTGATCGGAACTCCACCAAGCCGGTTGAATTGTTGAGGGATGCCGTCACCCCGGTGATGCCGTACTACGACTACGTTCTGATCGATTGCCCGCCGAATCTCGGGCCGATCACACTCAACGGATTGGCCATGGCTGACGGCTACGTGATCCCCACGATCCCGGATGTGCTCTCCACGTACGGCATTCCGCAGATCCAGACGCACATCGCGAAGTTCGGCAAAGAACTCGGCCGTGAACTCTTCGAACTCGGGTTGGTGATCACCAAGTACAAGTCCAACTCGGCGGTGCACCGCACGACTGTGCGAAATCTTCGACGCGATCCCAACGTCCCTCACGTATTGCCGGAGTATCTCGCGGAGTCGAATCAGATTGCCGCGTCGGCGGAGTTTCACCCGTACAGCACTTTGAAGGTGAAGTACGGCAATGCAGGTCAGTTCGATCAGATGCGTGCAATTACGCAGAACATTCTCACGGAAGCGCAGGCGAAGCTATGAGTGCGGGTATCGATGAGGCGCGTCGTCGCGTGCAGGTGCAGGAAACCGGTGCAGCGCTCCTCAAGTTGGGAGCAACCAATGCCTCGGCATCGGTGTTGCTGGCCAAACTGGTTCAGGTAGTTGCAGAGGAAGCTGCCCGTACCCCGCGCTTCGCGAAGGCAATCGAAAGCGCTTTCGCAGTTCCGTCGGATGGATCCGCCGTTGTGGTACCTGCTTCTGCGCCGGCGCCGCGTCGTCGTGCTGCTGTACCGAAGGTGAAGCGGGAGCCGGGGGCTTTCGACCCGTTCGACGTCTTCAAGGTCGATGGGGAAGCAGCGCTGCTGGAGCGTCTTTCAGCCCTCGATGCAGACGGGATCAAGGACATCATCGCGGAGCAGGAGATCGACACGCACAAGGAGACCGGCCGTAAACGGAAGGTCGATGTGCTGGCGGTCTGGACCGTCGAGCGGGTGAAGGCACTGACCTCGAAGGGCAGTGCGTTCCGGTAGGGGCTCCTCCTCTCAGCGCGCCGTTGTGGTCCTTGGGGCCGCCAGATTGGCGCACTGGTTCGCCGGACTCCTTCATCAGTGGATGGCGATACCACACGAGTGGCTTCGAATGATTCCGCGCGGCGCCGGCTAGTGTGTGAACTTGCGGGTTGGACGCTTACCAGGAAGGCGCATAGTGGCACCTTCGGTGATCTCCGAGTTTCTTGACCCATCGCCCGCCGCGCTGGAGGCGCAGTGGAAATCGGTACTCGCACGTCAGGAGGTACCGAAGGGAAGCCGACAGGTGCCGTTCGTTCCGAGCGAGGTCGTGTTGTCGCTCTGCGCATCGCTGTTGGTTGACCATCGCCGGTTCGGTAGCTCTTCTGCACATCGAGCGGGAATGCCGGTCCAGCATCTTGCGAGTTTGTTCAAGCGTCCGCCCACGAGCTTTATCGCAAAGATGGCGAACCTGGATGGAACACGTAGTCATGGCGGGCGATATGAGGTCGAAGTCGCGTCGTTGATGCTTTCGGACAGCGTGTTGATGCAGGACGTATACCTTCGAATTCTGCGGTCGGCGCGTTCCCACGGAATTGACGAACATGCGTTGCCAGACTTCCTCGAATTGGAAAACGGCGAAACGCTGTGGTTGGCGGGACAAGAAGAGTTAGTCCAAAGTGAGATCGAGAGATCCTTGGAGCAGTCGCTCGAAAAGTGGTCTAGCGAGCGTAAAGATATCCCCATCGCGACCACCCAGCGATTGCTGACCTCGAGGGTTCGGATCGGCCAGCATCGGTTCGCCGCTGGCGTACTCAGCAATCACGAGCACCGCTGCGTGTTCTGTGGCCTTAGCGCGAACATCGGTGGCCGACGCCGGCCGCGCCTCCTTACTGCAAGCCATATCAAGCCCTGGCGAGACAGCACTGACAAAGAGCGACTTGACCGTCGCAACGGCTTCACCGCGTGTCCGACACATGACATTGCCTTCGATACGGGGCTCATCACCGTCGATGAGGACTTGAACCTCCATTACGCGCCCGGCGTCGAGAGCGATATGGAGATCGAAGGTCCGCTTCGCGCCGCACTCGGGAAGCCACCTCTGAGAGACCGATTGATCTTGCCGGACAAGGCGGAGCGTCCGGATGTTGTCTATCTGGACTGGCACCGCACGCAGATCTATGTCGCTTCGTGACTTCGCCAGCGAGCGCTCTGCGGAGCAGATCGAAGATGAGCCAGACTACTTAACTTGTGTAATACCAAGATCACCGTCGACGCCGTCTGCATCATCGCCGCACGCACAGTCACAGTCACCGCCGCAACCGCCGGGATTGCAGTCTCCGGCGTAGCTGTCGTCATCGGCGTCGCAGTCGAGGTCTCCGCCGAAGGATTCAGCAAAATCGTCGTCGAGTTCGTGAGTGAAGTCGTGAACCTCGTCGATCAGGTTCAGCAGATGCTGCGGAGCGAAGGGATCGGCGTCGAGCATCGTGGAGACCAGTAGGTGGTCGCCGCTGAAGGCGAAGCGGAGGCGCGGCCATTCCTGCGCGAGTTCGATGAGTCGAGTCGCAGCATGCGAGGGATTGCCGAGGCCGGTCAGAACCGAAGACCAAACGTTGATCTGGGGTCCGTCGTCGGCGACGGTCACGTAGACGACAAATCCGTGAACCGGCACGACAATGTCGCCGTCGTCATCGGTGGCAGGCTCACTGCCCAGCAGTTCGGCGAGGGTCTGGACGCACAGGTGAACCAACTCGTCGCGCTCGTCCGTCACCAAGGCAATTGCGCCGTTGATGTGGAGGGGCTGGTCGGCGGTCGTGTCTTGGTCGCTCATGGATCCTCATGTTCTGTGCCAGTCCGAGCAGGCGCTGGGCACTGTTTTCGTGCGGTAGCTGTCAGGTCTACGGTAATCGGCGCACACTATTGTCCGCGCAGTGGATGATCAAAGATGCCTGGGTAGGTCCGTGTTGATCTGGACTTGACAGCCGACCAGCGACAAGATGCGAGCCCCGACAAATCGGGCAACCTTGTGGCAGTGAGTATCTCGGCTGTCGGTAGGTAGATCTAGCCTCCATACATGACGGGTCAGCGAGTTCGGCGAGCTTCACATCTGCGTTTGGTACCTGCATATCAAGCGGCGCAAAGCCAGATGAAGGTCCTTACGCCGAGGCAGATGCGGAATCAGCGTCGACGGCCGGAGGTGGCGAACTTTGTCATGCGGATCGAACTCGATTGCATCACGCCGCCTATTTGGAGACGGTTTTCGGTCCCGTCGAATATCGAACTGGACCAACTTCATTCGATTGTGCAGGCGGTGATGGGGTGGGGAGATCAACACGCTCATCAGTGGGTGAGTGTCCATCATTCAACGGACAATGGCCCAGATCGGTATATCGCGCCAGAGGTGATCGAGCGCGACGGATACCAGGAAGACGAGTTTGGTGAGGACGAAGTCCGGATCGACGAGGCAGTTACCGCGGTCGGGGAGTACGTCCGTTATGAGTACAACGCCCGCGCAAGGTGGAGTCACACGTTGGTTCTCGAGCAGATTGTCGAAGACCAGCCGATTTCTGAGCCATCCTGTCTCGACGGCGAGAGAGCGTGCCCGCCGGAGGATTCTGGCGGTCCGATCGGGTATCGCGAGTTCCTGAACGTGCAGGCGAGTACCGGACTGTTCGATCCCGAACGTTTTGTTCCCGCAGAGTCCAATGCAGCAGTCACCATTGCAGTGGCATTGCATAAATCACCGCCCGTGGAAAGCTCGCTGTTCGAGAATTTCTTGCGCCGCCTGTCGGTTCATTCCGCGCCGAAACTGTTTGCCGCAGTTGCCAAATCGGAGCTTCGTGGCGGATATGACAACTATTTCGAGGTGATGCGTGAGGGAGCAAACTGCCAACTGCTGTGGCTGCTGAACTCCGCGCGAGGTGGTGGGATTGTTTTGACGGCGTCCGGGGCACTTCCTTCGGACCATGTTGCGGCCGCCCGAGACGAACTCGATTGGGGCAGCGACTGGATCGGTGTCACGGCAGGGAGTGACTCGCAATTAGCAGTACTCGTTGAAGTCGCAAAGACACTGAGATTTGTCCGGAAACTCCGAGGCACATTGCTTCTGACTCGACTCGGCGCGTCAGTGCTTGCATATGAAGGCGAGCTGTGGCGTCACATCGTGTCGGCCATGCCGTTGGGAAAGGGTGAGATGGCGCAGGAAGCCGGCCGAATTCTGTTCCTTACGTTGGCTGCCGGCTTGTCGGAGTCCGAACGTAGTGAAGTGATGATCGAAGGCCTCACGGCATTGGGTTGGTCGACAACAGACGGAACACGACTCGGGGACGACGATTGGACGTGGATGGTGCGAGACACTCTCGTGTACCTGCGAATGATCGGGGCGATTGTCTCCAATCCGCTGGACCAGCATGTTTCCGCCGATCCCGAGTGGGGCCGACGGTTTGCCAGGATGGTCCTGTCGAAGTAGCTGAGCGATCGAATCGAGCATCGATTTCAATCGATGCGGAGTTGTTATATGCGCTGGAAGAGCACGATTTTACTGCGGCGGAAACATGAATATTTTCGGGTGGGAAAATATCGGAGTTTTTGTTCGAAATTGCCATTATGCTATGGTCGATTCTCAGTTGTTGAATTGCGTGGTCGAGCCAAAAGCTTGCGCAGAAGATTTATTTTGTGGAGGTTGGGTTTCCGAAAAGACGAAGTGCGTGTTGCTAGTCAATTGAATATGTGACCGGTGTTGGTATGGCGGTCGCTCCTAGGGCGTGCAGAAACGAAGCGCAAAGATTCTGAACAGGGGTTTTGCGCTTTGCTCTGCCGATTATGTGCGAAGGATGTGGCATGTGACGGGGTCCGACATGGTCCAGTTCAGTACCTTGGTAATTGTTTCACTGCTTGTTGCTTTTTATGGTGGAACATTTCTGATTTCTCTTCGTATTGGTAAGAAACAGGAAAATGCCGACGGTTTTATGACCGCCGGAAACAAATTAGGATTTGGTGTTTCGGCCGCGAGCATGACGGCCACCTGGATTTGGGCGTCGTCGATGTACGCATCTGCCACTTCTGGCTACACCTACGGAATCTCCGGCCCCATTCACTACGGTTTGTGGGGCGCGTTGATGATTCTCTTCATTTATCCGTTCGGCCAGCGAATTCGCAAAGTAGCGCCGAAAGCCCACACCCTGGCTGAGGTCATGTACGCGCGGCACGGACGCTCGAGTCAGCTGATGCTCGCGGGCTCCAATATCGTCGGCAGTCTCATCAGTTTGATGTCGAACTTCCTCGCTGGTGGTCTGCTGATCGCGTTGCTTTCGCCGTTCAACTTCATCCAGGGTGTGTTCATCGTTGCGCTGGGCGTTTTGCTGTACACGTTGTGGTCGGGCTTCCGCGCTTCGGTGTTGACCGACTTCGTTCAGCTGATCGGAATGCTCGGTGCGGTAGCGGTTTTGGTGCCGTTCATCTTCTTTGCGGCAGGGTTCCCGGCAGCCTTCGAATCCGGGGCAGGCAACCTTACTGCTGAGCAGGGCAACTTCTTCTCGAGCGTTGCCTTCTTCGAGCAGGGCGCGCCGTACATCGCGGCAGTTCTTGCCTACGCAATCGGCAACCAGACCATTGCCCAACGTCTGTTCGCGGTCCGCGAAGACCTGATCAAGCCCACCTTCATCACCGCAACCGTCGGATACGGCGCAACGGTCATTGGTGTCGGAATGCTGGGTGTTCTCGCTCTGTACCTCGGAATCGAGCCGATGGATGGTGACGTCAACAACCTGATTCCCCAGATGGCCGCGTCGTACCTGCCCGGAATTTTGCTGGCCGTCTTCTTTGTCATGATCATCGGCGCGCTGTCATCGACGGCAGACTCGGACCTTGCTGCGCTCTCGTCCATCGTGATGACCGACGTTTACGGCCAAGCCGTCGCAGGCAAGGCCAATGCGAACCCTCGACGGATGCTGCTCATCGGCCGAGTAACGATGATAGTTGCCACGGCGGCGGCTATCTCCTTGGCAAGTCTGCAACTGAGCATTCTTGATCTGTTGGTGTTCGTCGGCGCGCTGTGGGGCGCGCTGGTGTTCCCGGTTATCGCGAGCTTCTATTGGGGAAAGGTCACCAACAAGGCCTTCACTGTGTCGGTTCTGGTGGCGCTTGCCGCCTTCTTGCCCGTCCGATTCAGTTGGGTGCCGATGGATGGGATGTTCGGGCTCTTCTCCGACATCGTTGCCGTTATCGGTATCGGAGTGGTGCTGGGACTCATGGTATTTGGATTCTTCGGTCTGAAGGTTGCGCAGATCGTCGGTGGCCTGGCGATCGTGCTGTCCGCGCCGTTCGCGATCGGCTTCCTGCACGATTACCCAACGCTCAGCGGATCTTTGGTGGCCTATGCCGTCAGTACCGTCGTGTGCTTTGCGATGTCCGTCAATCAGCGTGAGACGTTCGATTTCGAACTGATCAAGCAGCGGACGGGAGACTTCGACGATGACGAGCTTCCTGCCGTGGGAGCGTCCGGAAAGTAACCGTCGAGACAAGTGGAAGGAATACGAATGAGTACAGCTCTACTGACCATTTATGTTCTGATCTGGCCGGCGTTGGTCTTGGTCGTGCTGGGAGTCATCAGCAAGGGATTCTTCAAGGATTGGGCAACTGCTCGCCGCAACGGTGAGGATCTGGTCTAACTTTTCACGCCGCCACCGACGGACTTCTTGTCGGTGGCGGCGGTCATATTGCGTCGGACACTGGGGGCAGCGTTATAGTTGCCCAGTGCAACACGACGGAGCAATGGCGCTCACCGGTCCACCAGCCGTTCATGACGAGCTGGTGCACCTGACGCGGCAGTTGATGACGGGGGATCGGCATTCCGATGACCACCCGTCGATCGCCCAGCATTCGTTCCTCTCCTTCATCGGCCGCAATGACGGATGCAAGGCCACGGAGATCTCCGAAGTCTTCGGCGTCAACCGCTCGACCATCTCGCGCCAAGTGCGCGGGTGCATCGAGGCAGGCTGGGTATATGCCGATCCGGGATCCGTTCGTCAGGGCAATCCGCTGCACCTCACGGAGGCTGGCCGCAAATACCTCGACGCCGCCGACGCGCGTCGGCTCGACCAAGTCGCCGGCAGGCTGCACGATTGGACCGAGTCCGAGGTCGCAGACTTCGCCCGCGCACTCCACCGCTTCAGAACCAGCATCGAATCGCAGACCAACGGAGATGACACCCTGTGAGTGAGTACAGCGCCAAAGCCCAGTTCACCATCTCCGACAACGAGTCCGTGGTGCACACCGTCTTCACTCACGCCGAGCGCACGCCCGAACTGACGGTGTTCTCCCGCCCCAAGGGCGAGGGTTGGGTAGACGTCACAGCCAAAGAGTTCGCCGAGCAGGTCACCGGCGTCGCAAACGGTCTCATCGCCGCTGGCGTGCAGGCAGGCGACCGCGTCGCACTCCTCTCCGCGACCCGATACGAGTGGACGCTCTTCGACTTCGCCATCTGGGCGGCCGGCGCCGCTACCGTCCCGATCTACGACTCGTCGTCTCAGGGGCAGGTCAGCTGGATCCTCGAAGACTCCGAGGCCGTCATCGCAATCGTCGAAACCGGCGCGCACGAGCAGCTGTTCCAGGACGCGCCAAGCACTCTCAAAGCCGTCATGCAGATCGACGACGGAGCAGTCGAGAAGCTAACCGCACAGGGTGCCGACGTCGACGACACCGAGCTGAAGAAGCGACTCGCGGGCATCAAGGCCGACGATCTGGCGTCACTCGTCTACACCTCCGGCACGACAGGCCGTCCCAAGGGATGCATCCTCACGCACCGCAACTTCCTGTCCGAGGTGCGCGGGATTCTCACGGCATCGATCGGCAAGGTGGCGGTTCCGGGAAACCGAGTCCTGACCTTCCTGCCGCTCGCTCACGTACTGGCCCGCGCGGTGTCCCTCGCGACGTTCGAAGCTGGTGCGTCGCAGGCCCACTGGTCCGACTTTGCCACCATCACAACCCAATTCGAGCGATACAAGCCCAACACCATCCTCGGTGTTCCGCGTGTCTTCGAAAAAGTTCGTGACGGCGCAGCACGCAAGGCGGAGTCCGGTGGAAAGATCCCAGGCGCGATCTTCGCTTTCGCCGAAGCCACCGCCAAGGAATACAGCCAAGCGCTCGACAATGGCGGTCCCTCGCTGATCTTGAAGGCGAAGCACGCAGTGGCAGACAAGCTCGTGTATTCGAAGCTTCGTGAGGCTCTCGGCGGCGAGTGCTGGTTCGCGATCTCCGGCGGCGGCGCCCTGACTCCTGAGCTGGGGCACTTCTTCCGTGGGCTCGGAGTTCCGATCTACGAGGGTTACGGTCTCACTGAAACCACTGCGGCGCACTGCGTCAACGTCCCGGGTGCTCAGAAGATCGGAACCGTCGGACAGCCGATGGGCGGCAACGGGGTTCGCATCGCCGAGGACGGCGAGATCGAACTCAACGGCGGGGTTGTCTTCAAGGGCTACTGGAAGAACGACAAGGCCACCGAAGAGTCGTTTGTCAACGGCTGGATGCGCACCGGGGATCTCGGTGAACTCGACAGCGACGGTTACCTTTCCATCACGGGACGCAAGAAGGATCTACTGGTGACGGCGGGCGGCAAGAACGTCTCGCCCGGCCCGATGGAAGACCGTATCCGTTCACATTCCATCGTCTCGCAGGCAGTCGTCGTCGGTGACGGGAAGACCTACATCACGGCGCTGCTGACCGTCGACCCCGAGGTGTTCGAGAAGTGGAAGGCCGAGAACGGCAAGCCTTCTGGTGCCACCGTCGCCGAACTACGTGACGACAAGGACCTTCGAGCGGAGCTGCAGAAGGCCGTCGACGACGCCAATGCCGCTGTCTCACATGCGGAGTCGATCAAGAAGTTCGTCATTCTCGATCGCGATCTGACCGAGGAAGACGGTGAGATGACAGCGACGCTCAAGATCAAGCGCAATGTCGTCGTCGATCGGTTCTCGAAAGAGATCCAAGGAATGTACGCGAAGAGCTAGGCGCGTTTGGGGAACTGCTCGCGGTAGGCCATCACGTCATCGAGGCGGAACCTGCGGTGGGTGCCGCGTAGTTCGATCGGAAGTTTCCCGGCGTCGGCGAGTTTGCGTACATACGTGTCCGAAACGCCGAGGATCTCTGCTGCCTGCGAGGTGGTGAGGAGTTCTGCGACGGGCCCGAGGGCGACGCTGTCTCCGGCAGCGAGGTAGGTCAGGAGCTGCACGACGGCGTCGCCGACCGACGGCGGAATCTCGATGCTCACGCCGTCGAACACCAGCGTGGTCGTGTCCGTCGAGGTTTCAGCTCTCTGGGCCAGAGCCGTCTTGATCCGCTCGGCAGCGTCGCCGTCGACTGCGGAAACAATGTGGTCGATGCTCACGCGATTATCTCCGATCGAAGGCAGTGTTTCGCAAGCATAGACAGCGACAGTGTCCGTCGGCACGCTGGCTAGCGCCGTGTGCGTTGCATTACATGAGTGCCGTGAGTGGAAAACTATTTACCCACGTAGATCGGAATTCGAAGGTTTTGGCGCCCAAAGATATTCGACTCGACGCATTTGTAACTCACCAAATTTGGTGTACCCGCAAGTAACATCCTGAGCGTGGCTAGACGATCGGTAACGGTGAGATTCGACGTAGAGGAACTGAGGGCCCTAGAGACCCTCCAAGAGCTCACGGGCGCGGACATTTCCAGCGTCATTCGTGAAGCTGTGATCGAGCATGCTCGTCGATGTGTTGCACAGGGAAAGCCCCGCGACATCGCCGAGCGACGCAAATCGCTGACCTTGCAGGAAGCCTTCGCCAAGTACTCCGCGTTGTGCACCGACGAGGAGCGGGAAGCGTCGTAGCGCTCTGTCGATGCAACGGTGAGCGGTTGAGTTCACAGTGATTCTGACTGTGGCGCTGGGTAGTTCGTCCGAGGAATATTACGGCAACAGAAGTGTTGCGTAGACCTCTGACAGGAGCTGGCCAGTGACGGACGTCCTCGAACTCTCCACCGATGTATTGGTGATCGGTGGTGGCCCCGCCGGCGCGTGGGCAGCGTTGCGCGCGGCCAAAGCCGGTGCAGACGTCGTCCTGGTCGACAAGGGCTACTGCGGAACGAGCGGCGCAACGGCCCCCTCCGGAACGGGTGTTTGGTACGTCGAACCGGATACGACTGCCCGTGAGCGGGCAAAGGCCGGTCGTGAGGCGCTCGGCGGATATCTTGCCGACCACCATTGGATGGACCGCGTCCTCGAGCAGACCTACTCCAACATGGATCTCCTCGCGGTGGAGGGCAGATATCCGTTCCCTGTCGACTCCAGCACGGGCAAGCAGATCCGCACCGGCTTGCAGGGGCCTGAGTACATGCGACGGATGCGCACCTGGATTCGTCGAACCGGTGTGCGGATCCTCGATCATTCGCCGGCGCTGGAGTTGTTGGTGGACGACGCCGGGCGAGTTCGCGGAGCGGCGGGCTACCAACGCCACGAGCAACAGGATTACCGAGTCTCGGCAGGCGCGGTAGTGGTCGCCAGCGGAGGTTGTGCGTTTCTGTCCGGTGCGTTGGGTACCAACGTCGATACCGGTGACGGTGCATTGATGGCAGCCGAAGTCGGAGCGGAGTTCTCTGGGATGGAGTTCTCCAACGCGTACGGAATCGCAGCGGCCGGATCGACGATCACCAAGACGGCTTACTACGCGTACGCGACGTTCTTCCATGCAGACGGAAGAGTGCTCGAAGGGGCCGGTTCGGCGAAGGGGAGGTCCGTCATCGCCAGCACGTTGCGGAACGAGCCGGTCTTCGCGCAGATCGATCGGGCCGACGCCGAGGTGCAGCGTCGAATGAGACTGGGGCAACCCAACTTCTTCCTTCAATTCGATCGCCGCGGAATCGATCCCTTCACCGACAAATTCGAGGTCGGCATGCTCGCTGAAGGCACGGTGCGCGGCACTGGGGGAATCAACGTCGTCGACGACGATTGCGCGTCATCCGTTCCAGGTCTGTTTGCCGCCGGGGACGCAGCGACCCGAGAGCGAATCTGCGGAGGGTTTACCGGCGGGGGAAGTCACAACGCCGCGTGGGCGATGTCCTCTGGTTCATGGGCGGGAATCGGTGCTGCGCGCTATGCGCTGTCGGTCGGACGCGGGGCTACCAGTGGTCTACGCGGAGTTGGAACCGTCGGATTGCGTAATCCGGCACGAACCGGGTTTACTGCCGACTATGTGGTGAAAGCTGCTCAGGCGCAGCTGATTCCCTTCGACAAGAACTACCTCCGCAGCGGTGATCGGGTATCCGCAGCGCTCGCTGAGCTCGAATCGCTGTGGGGTGCAGTGAGTGCGGATCTGGGCGCGGATCCAGCAGGTCGGATGGCGGCGCGGCAGGCTGCCGCGATCACGGCCGTCGGTCGCTGGATGTACCACTCGACGTTGGCGCGGACCGAGACTCGGGGAATGAGCAAGCGTGACGATTATCCCGAACTCGATGGAACGCAGCATCATCACGTTCTCACCGGAGGTTTGGATTCGGTGTGGACCCGAACGTCGGAACCTGTCGGGTCTGCATTGGTGGCGTCATGATCGAGCTGGTGTCCGCGCCTGACTGCATCGGTTGCGACAAGTGCGTAGACGTTTGTCCTACAGATGTTTTCGACCGGACACCCTCGGGCGTCCCGGTGATTGCGCGCCAATCGGATTGCCAGACCTGCTTCATGTGTGAGGCATATTGCCCGACGGATGCGCTGTATGTGCATCCGCAATCCACACCGTTGGAAACGGCCGATGCGATCGAGAACGATCACATCGGCCGCTACCGAGAGAAGATCGGATGGGGCAAGGGGCGCGCACCTGGGTCGCTGACTGCGGTGGGTCCCGAGGTGCCCCGTCCAGTCACGACCTGACGAGAATCTTGACCGCAGTGTCGTTGTGCTCGATCAGAGTGGTGAATCCTTCGGAGATCAACTCTTCGAGCTGAATACGACCGGTGATGAATGGCGCCAGATCGACGACACCGTCCTGGACCATCTTGATGACCGCTTCATGGTCACGGACGTACGCGATGGTTCCGCGTAGATCGATCTCCTTGAGGACCAGCTTCTGCATGTCGATGGTCGCGGGCTTGCCCCAAATCGACACGTTGACAACAACTCCAGCAGGCCTGACCGTGTCGAGCATGGTGTCGAGTACTGCGTTGACGCCTGCGCACTCGAAACCGATGTCTGCGCCGATGCCTCCGCTGAGTTCGAGGACGCGCGCTTTGACGTCTTCGGTGGTGGGATCGATGACGTAGTCGGCGACTCCACTGGAGAGGGCCTTGGCTTTGCGGGCTTCGCTGAGTTCGGTGACGATCGTCGTGACACCCAGACCCTTGAGGACTGCCGCAACGAGGAGTCCGATCGGTCCGGCTCCGCCCACGATGGCGACGTTGCCGCTTTCGGCTCCACTGCGTACGACGGCGTGATGGGCGACGCTCAACGGTTCGATGAGAGCTGCCTCGTCGAGCGGGATGTTGCCGATCTTGTGGATCCAGCGACGGTCGACGACAACCTTCTCGCTGAGCCCGCCACCTCCGCCAGCCAAGCCGATGAACCCCATCTTCGTACACAGGTGGTAGTTGCCCGCCTTGCACGGGGCGCACTCGTTGCAGACGAAGTACGGCTCGACGACAACATTTTCGCCGACCTCGACGTCCGTGACACCTTCGCCGACCTCTTCGACGGTGCCGGAGAACTCGTGGCCCATCGTGACCGGCGCATTCTCGTGTGAGAGAGGATGCGGGTGTCCGGGTGCGGAGATGAAGATCGGTCCCTCGAGGTACTCGTGGAGATCGGTGCCGCAGATTCCGCACCATGCGACCTTCAGCTTGACTGTTCCTGGCCGCAATTCGGGCTCAGGGATCTCTTCGATCCGGATGTCTTTCTGCCCGTGGAACCGTGCTGCCTTCATTGATCCGCACCTCACTTCGTTGTGAATCCCCTGGTAGATCGACGTTAGGCCGATTATCGGCGTGGGTGAAGGGTTGCAACGGAATGCAATGTCGTGGAACCGATCTGTGCTGGGGAGCGTCCAATACTGTGAGCGGGTCGCGAATCAGGGGGAGTGCTGTGGGAGTGAGGGGTGCAGTGGTCTTGGTCGCGGCCACGCTGTTGGTTGGGGGTTGTTCCTCGACGGTCGAGGGGCATGCAGTACGAGCCGACGAGGCTGTTGGGCTATTTGACCCTTGTAGCGGCATTAGCGACAGCGCCTTGCGGTATGTCGGCGTTGATCCGGCGACTGAGGAAGGCGGGATTCTTGGAGTTCAGATTCCACGATTTGAAATCTGCTCATGGGATGGGACGGGAATCTCGCTGAGCGTCTGGTCAACTGACCACACTCTCGACGAAGTCGAAGCGAACACCAACAATGCCGATGTAAGGGCTGCGAGTGTTCATGGCGGCCCTGCTATCAAATTCGGGCAGCGTGACGATGCGACCGGACAGATTTGCTCAGTAGCTTGGCCGACCAATCAGGGGGTGCTGATCGTTCGGATCGCCCCAGATTTCGGTGAGACGCCGATCGACCCGTGTGACCTCGCCTCGACGATTACCGACAAACTCTTCCCGGAGCACCCCAGATGAATCGCTCGCTTGATGAAGGTGGTGCTACGCATGGGTTCAAATGAGGACTCCGGGACCGAGGTTTCGTTCTCGCTGGATCCGGACACGGCGCGATTGCTAGTTACGGCATGCGGCGAATACCAAATGACGTTGGAGCATTTGTCTGTTGCTGCTGCGAAACTGAGTTGGGTTGGTGGTTTAGGGACGCTCGCATCAGGTCGAGCGCTTCAGACGAAGTTCGAGGAGAAGGCCGTCGGTGGCCACGACGCGCTCGTCGATGTGTTGGCGAGTCATATCGCGGTCGTGGAGGCAATGCAGGCTCAGTTTCAAGCCTGCATCGACAACGCATTGGATCAGGAGTCGTCGAACGTCTCGACTTTGAGGTCGGTCGACCTGCCAAATTGAGGCAGCGAAGTGTCGCTGGAGTGTCCGGGCAGCGAATGAGGGGGAGTGCTGTGGGAGTGAGGGGTGCAGTGGTCTTGGTCGCGGCCGCGCTGTTGGTTGGGGGTTGTTCGTCGACGGTCGACGGTGAGGCTTTCCCTGTCGATGTGATTGGGATGTTTGATCCGTGTGAGGTTCTCGGCAATGAGGAATTGGAGAAAGTCGGAGTCGACCCGGCAACAAAAGAGGTTGACATCGTTGACACGCATATCGATGGTTTCAACATTTGCTCGTGGAACGGTGGGTGGTACTTCTTGTCTCTGACATCGACCGATCATCCGCTCGTAGAGGTCGAACAGAATCCAGTCATGCGCGACCTTCATCGAGCCCAAATCGCCGGGCGCGAAGTCCTGATATACCAGGAACGCAATGACAAAACAGATTCTGCTTGCAACGTCGCGTTCGCGACC
Organism: Rhodococcus sp. OAS809; assembly: GCF_040546695.1. NCBI lineage: Bacteria > Bacillati > Actinomycetota > Actinomycetes > Mycobacteriales > Nocardiaceae > Rhodococcus > Rhodococcus sp. OAS809. The sequence goes on from NZ_JBEPOI010000002.1 coordinate 6,202,570, forward strand.
TCTCAATCCACCGCGATGATCCGCGTCGGCGCCAAGGTCGGTGCGGCGCGCGCCGAGACGCCGTGCACGCTGGTGGAACGAATTGCCGAGACAGTGATTCCATTGCTCCCGTGACAGCGGTCCTGATTGCAGCTACACCCTCGAACACAGGAGTCACATGTCGAATTTGTATCTCGATGCCAAAGTCGCCGGCGAGCTGATCGCGGCTTGCGCTGAACTCCGCGCGCAGTTCGAGGCAGCACTGAACTCCGCCGCACTACTCGGTCAATTGACAGGGTTTGGAACCCTAGGATCCGCACAGGCGCTACAGGCTAAGTTCGAGGAGAAGGCCGTCGGTGGCCACGATGCGCTCGTCGATGTGTTGGCGAGTCATATCGCGGTCGTGGAGGCAATGCAGGCTCAGTTTCAAGCCTGCATCGACAACGCATTGGATCAGGAGTCGTCGAACGTCTCGACTTTGAGGTCGATCGACCAACCGAACTGAGTCAGTGGATGTGTTGCTGCCAATCGGCTGGGACACGACCCTTAGGCCCCGGCGTCGGCTGATCTACGGGATGTGAAGTGGGCGCCGCCAATTCAGGTCCGTCGTACGCCTCGTTGGTTTCGAAGCTCCAGAACCAATCCTCACCGGGTTCGTAGCTCTGCATGAACGGATGCTTTGTCGCGGCCGCATGCTTGCTCGCGTGCTGTGACGGTGAGGAGTCGCAACACCCCACGTGACCGCATTGCGCGCATCGACGCAGGTGCACCCACCAACCGCCGCTCGCATCGCATTCGACGCATCCCGCGCCACTAGGCGGCACGCTCGGATCGATCCCCGCTGGAAGTCCGTCGGTCATGGTCCACCCTCTCGCTGACTGAAGTCGGTCATTTCATCGTGCGCTTTGCCTACCGGCCGTGCAAGGGCGACTAGTCGTCGCGCGTGTCCCGCGGTGGGCCCGCGATTGGCAACAAAACTCTGAACCGGGTGTTACCGGGCTCAGACGTGACCCGCAGCTCACCACGATGCTTGCCAACCACAATTCGCCACGAAATATCAAGGCCGAGACCGGTTCCCTCACCGACAGGCTTAGTCGTGAAGAAGGGTTCGAAGATCCTGTCGATGACGTCATCGGGAATCCCGGCGCCGGTGTCGCAGATCTCGATGCACACGCGGTCGCCATCGCGGCTTGTCCGAACGGTGAGTGTTCCCGATCCGTCCATGGCAGACACCGCATTGTCGATCAGGTTGGTCCACACCTGATTGAGTTCGGCGGCGTAGGCGTCGATCGGAGGCAACGCAAGGTCGTACTCCTTGACGACTTCGATTCCGCTTCCGATCTTTTGCCCCAACATGATCAACGTGCTGTCGAGCAATTCGTGGACATCGATGGTCTGGAAGGGAGCGCGGTCCATCTGTGAATACTGTTTGGCCGCACCGACGAGCGTCGAGATCCTCGTTGTGGAGTCGGCGATCTCGTTCATCAGGAGTTCGGATTCGATGGTGTAATTCAGCCAGCGAATTGCGCCTTCGAGTACGGACTCGTCAACGGCTGCAGCAACGTTCTCGAGCCAAGCGGTGTCGAGTCCAGCCTGCACGAAGGTCGGAGCCAGGTCCCAACCTTCTCGAATCGAATGATCCTCGAACCATTCACCCAACGAATCCTCTCGATCCGAGGCTTCGAGGGGAGTGAGCGTCGGCGCCTTGGCGACAACCTCTGCAACTTCCTCTTGAAGTCGCATGAGAGTGACGAGGGCATCGCGGTCGTAGGTGCCCGATGCAACCATTCCCAGTTTGTGGCGCATGCCTGCGACACGCTCACGCAACGACGCCGTCGCTCGAACCGCCGCAGCTGCAGGGTTGTTGAGCTCGTGAGTCAATCCCGCCGACAGTGATCCAAGCGCCAATAGCCGTTCTCGTTGGTCGATGATCTGCTGGGTGTTCTTCTTGCCGAAGAAAACACCTTCGAGTAGATGAACCGCCATCGGAAACCACTCGCGCATCGCATTGCCGAATTTGTCGGCGTCCAGGACGAAAAACGTCGAGGGCGTCGTCACCCGCATCGAACCGGCGTACACCTGCGGTACCCGATCGCCGAGATACGCCGTCCATCCTCCCGAGTAGACGCCGCGCTGGGTGGTCCTGTTGATCTCGATGTCTTCGCCGCCCGACAGCTTGGACAGCACCACCTCGCCCTCGATGAGGACGTAGAAGCAGGTGGCAGGCTCACCTTCGAGGTAGACCTGACCTCGATCGATTTCGGTGATATGGCCTACCTGGCAGAGTGATTCGAGCTGATCGTCGGTGAGCTTCTCGAACAGGAACAGGGTGCGGAGCAAGTCTGGGCTGCATTCAGGAATGGACATCGAATCTCCCTATTGTTGAGCGAGATAGCGGTGGACGAACATCACGGCCATCGCGCCCTCTCCGACGGCCGACGCGACGCGTTTGGCCGATTCGGCGTGTACGTCCCCGGCGACAAACACTCCGGGGACACTGGTTTCGAGATGATGTGGTGCGCGGTCGAGCGGCCACCCGTCCGGTGTGACGCCTTCGGACGGAAGGTCCGGGCCGGCAAGAACGAAGCCATTTCCGTCGCGGACCACCACGTCTCCGAGCCAGTCGGTCAGGGGAGCGGCACCGATGAAGATGAACAACCACTGAGCATCGACAGTGTCTTCTTCTCCGGTGGCTCTGTTACGCAGTGTAATTCGTTCGAGGTGATCGTCACCCTCAGCGCCGACTACCTCCGTGCACGTGCGCACGGTGATCTTCGGATTCTTTTCGATCTGCTGAATCAGGTAGTAGGACATCGAGGCTTCGAGCGAGTTGCCGCGAATGAGAATGGTGACGGACCTAGCTCCGCGGGAGAGATAGACCGCAGCTTGCCCTGCCGAATTGGCGCCGCCGACTATGTACACATCCTGCTCGCTGCACCGAGCGGCTTCGGTGACGGCCGATCCGTAGTAGACCCCTCGGCCGGTGTATGTATCGAGTCCCGGCGCCGAAAGCTGGCGATAGGAAACACCGGTCGCCAAGATGACCGAATGGGCGTCGACCGACGAACCGTCGTCGAAACGCACTGTGCGGGCCGAGCCGTTGATTTCCAAACCGGTGACGTCTCGCGCGGTGATGACCTCGGCGCCGAACTTGGTTGCCTGGCGCCTCGCCCGATCGGCCAACTGTGCGCCGGACACTCCGTCGGGGAAGCCGAGGTAGTTCTCGATTCGTGAACTCTGGCCGGCCTGACCGCCAGTCGCCCGCCGTTCGATGAGGACCGTCCGAAGTCCCTCCGAAGCGCCGTACAGAGCAGCGCCCAGACCCGCAGGGCCGCCGCCGATGACAACGAGATCGTAAAAGTCTTCGGAGAGGGTGGTACTCAACCCGAGTTTGTCGGCGAGTTCGGCGTCAGTGGGCTCGACAAGGACATCCCCATTGGATGCGATGACGACGGGAAGCCGCAGTTCGTCGGTACCGGCAGCCGAGAGCAGTCGTTGGCCTTCCGGCTCGTCTGACATGTACCAGCGATAGGCAAGTTGGTTGCGTGCCAAGAACTCTCGGACGTCGGATGATCGCTCGGACCAACGATGGCCGATCACCTTGGTTTCCTCGGCGGGGTGATGACTCGAACTTGCCCAGGCATCGAGCAGCGCATCGATGACGGGGTACAGCTTCTCTTCCGGCGGATCCCAAGGCTTGAGGAGGTAGTGGTCGAGGTCGACTACGTTGATGGCGTCGATCGCAGCATCAGTATCGGCGTACGCGGTGAGGAGAACGCGACGAGCTACGGGATACAGGTCCATTGCCTGTTCGAGGAACTCGATTCCACTCAAACCGGGCATGCGGTAATCGGCGACGATCACAGCGACTGCATCGCCGCGAAGTTTCATTTCACGCAAGGTTTCGAGAGCCTGGTCGCCGGACTCCGCACGAATGATTCGGTACTTCTCTCCGTACCGTTTGCGAAGGTCTCGAACGACGGCACGCGAAACACCAGGATCGTCGTCGACGCTGAGGATCGCTGGTTTGGCCGGGGCTTTCGGTGCGCTCACTCGGTGCCTTCCCGAAGTCGTAGTCAACCTCTCCAGTATGCGACTGCTGAGCTGAGCGTCAATCGCTGAAGATGCGCTCTGAGTGAACCGGCGAACCTGAACTGGGAATTTCGTGATTGCGGGAACCGATCGAGCCTCCGGTGCATCCAATACAGTGGGTCCACATCAACAGGGGGTGTCATGCGGGGGTCGGTGGGGGTTGGGCGACTGCTCATGGCTGGGGTGTTGGTGTGGGCTGCGGCAGGATGCAGCTCAGTCGTGGAGGGGGCGGCTGAGCCTGCATCCGGCCAAGAGGGATTGTTCGATCCGTGCAAGGACATTCCGGACTCGGTGTTGGAAGAAGTGGGGCTTGATCCGGCTACCGAGGAAGCTGGTGCGGCGGGCGTGGAGCAGCCAGGATGGAAGATCTGTGGGTGGAGCGGGTCCTGGTATTTCTTGACCGTGTATTCATCGTCGTACACCGTCGACGATGTTCGACGGAATCCTGATTTCCGAGGGTTCGAGGAACTCACTGTCGGTGGGCGGCGTGGTATCGAGTATCAGCGCGTCGACAACGAGGACAACAATGGTTGCTACCTTGCTTTCTCGGTCGAACACGGCTCAATCTGGTTCAACGTAGAACGAAAGCTGTCTGAGGCTCGGCAAGAGTCCAGTTGTGTTGTTGTGCAGCGTCTGTCGGTCAATCTTGAACCGACGCTACCGAAATGAGGTCTCGGTGAGTGGGTCTGATCGAAGCAATGGGTCTGACGACTCGCGACTGGAAGTTGAGCCAGACATCGCACGTGATGTGGTTGCGGCATGCGAAGGGTTTCTTGGCGAACTCGATCAGATGCGCAGAAATCTGTTCGTGATTGCGAATGTTTCTGGAATGGGAACGCTCCAATCTGGAATCAACCTGGCCGAGAAGTTCTCCAAGAAAGCTAAGGATGGTGAAGATTCGTTGGAGAAGTCATTGAACAGCCACATCCAGGTGGTCACCGAGATGCGGGACTTCTTCCAGCAATGCGTCGACCGCTACGGCGAAGTCGACGACTCGAATGTCTCCGCACTGGCAAGCGTCGACACCCCTCGATAGACACAAAAAATCTCGCTGAGTCGATGGCATTCGACTCAGCGAGACTTGGGTAACGACTAGTTGGTGGGCAGGGCCTTCAACGACTTGACGGTGGCGTCGACCGCGCGAGCAGCCTCGGCGCCCTTCTTCACGAAATGCGTGCTGAAGTAGTCGACGTGCTCGGCGTGCTCGTGGAAGTGATGCGGCGTCAAGACCACCGAGAAAACCGGAACGTCGGTGTCGAGCTGCACGCGCATCAGACCGTCGATGACAGCCGTCGCCACGAAGTCATGCCGGTAGATACCGCCGTCGACGACCAGACCTGCGGCAACGATGGCCTGGTAGCGGCCGGTCTTGGCCAACCGCCGAGCATGCAGCGGGATCTCGAAAGCTCCCGGTACCTCGAAGAAATCAACCGTGTCCTTGGGGTAGCCGAGCTCGACGATCGCGTCGGTGAATCCGTCGCGTGCACGGTCGACGATGTTGCGATGCCACGTCGCCTGAATGAACGCGATGCGCTGTCCCTGGATCTCACTCATAACCATGAAACTAGCGCACTGGGAAGCATCGACGCGACCACCCGTCCTAGTCCTGCTGACGGGGGAAGGCGGTCGAACGACCCCAGCCGGCGTCATTGGTGAGGTGCTCGAGGAGAGGCTGAATTCGATACGGAAGGGGATTGGTCAGAGCGATGGTCGTGGTCGAATGCGTGACGCCTGGAAGTGACACGATCTGCTCGGCCAACTTCTGCAGGGCCGCGTGCGTCGAGGTGGCGACGCGAACGAGCAAATCCTCGCGACCGGTCGTGGCGTGAATTTCGATCACCTCGGGCAACTCGGTCAGACTCCGAGCGACTGCGCTGATCTTGCCCTGCTCGAGTTCCAGACCGACAAATGCCTGAATCGGGATACCGACCTCGGGGAGATTGAGATTCGGCCGAAACCCGGTGAGAAGTCCGTTGGATTCCATGCGCTTCATTCGCGACTGGACGGTGTTGCGGGCGACGCCCAACGAGTTGGCCAACTCGGCCACACTCATCCTCGAGTCCTTGCTGAGCAGTCCGAGCAACTGGACGTCGAGCTTGTCGATGCTGAGCACTTTGTGAACCTCTCCTCAGTGATATGAGTCACTGGATGATCGAATTGACTAGTTCAAGAGATTTGCATTGACCAAATCGTAACTCAGGCAGAGCATTGGTTCCACGAATTGCTCAGCGGGATTCTCTTTGGGTTATTTGTCTCTAATAGTACCCAATGGCCAATTCGTCCCAATATTTCGACTGCGCCCCGTTTATCCTTCGGAAAGGTCTATCCCACAATGACTCTCACCGCCGAGCCCGTGAACTCCGTTGTTTCCCATGACGACACTGCGGGCGTGTTCGATCGCGCCGACTACCTGCGCGATTACCCCCACGAGCAGGTGAGCTTCTTCCAGGATCCCGCGAGCGGCCTCAAGGCCATCGTCGCCATCCACTCCACGACGCTCGGTCCCGCGCTCGGCGGAACGCGCTTCTACCCGTACTCCGACGAATCCGCCGCAGTCACAGACGTTTTGCGCCTCTCGCGCGGCATGACCTACAAGGCTGCGGTTGCCGGCGTCGACCTCGGCGGCGGCAAGGCTGTCATCATCGGCGACCCCGCAACGGCCAAGACCGACGAATTGCTCGGCGCCTACGCAAAATTCGTCCAGACCCTCGGCGGCCGCTACATCACCGCTGGTGACGTCGGAACCAACTCCAACGATCTCGACATCATCGGTCGTAACACCGACTACGTCGTCGGCCGCAACGCCACGGTCGGCGGTTCCGGCGACAGCGCTCCGATGACGGCCCTCGGCGTATTCCAGTCGATGCGCGCCGCGGCACAGTCGCATTGGGGCACTCCGTCGCTCGCAGGCAAGACTGTTGGTGTCGAAGGCACAGGCAAGGTCGGCTACGAGCTGATCAAGCTCCTCCTCGCAGACGGCGCAACCGTTCTCGCGACCGACGTCAACGCCGCAGCGCTCGACCGTGTCAAGGCTGACTTCCCGCAGGTGAGCATCGTCGACAGCATCATCGACGCCGATCTCGACGTTTACGCACCCTGCGCGATGGGCGCAACCCTCACAGACACGACCGCACGCTCGATCAAGGCCGAGGTTGTCTGCGGCGCTGCCAACAACCAGCTCACCGTCCCCGAGGTCGAGAACATCCTCCGCGACCGCGGCATCACCTGGACCCCTGACTACGTGGCGAACGGCGGCGGCCTCATCCAGGTCGCCGGCGAGCTGAAGGGCAACTCGGCCGAAGAGGTCAAGCTCAAGGTCGAGAAGATCTTCGACACTGTCACCGAGATCTTCGCGAAGTCGAAGAAGGACGGAATCCTCGCCGGCGAGGCTGCTGACGCGGTCGCCGAGGCTCGGATCGCCGAGGCAGCTCGCGTAGCCAAGGGCTGACATCCCTCTCGCAGTCATGTAGCGCGGCCGGTCCCGACTAGTGTGGACACCAGACGAGCAGATTTTGCAGATCTGGACCACATCAGCCGGTAGACCGGCCGCTATGCGTCGGACGCCGGAAGGGCTTACATGACTGAACAATTCGCTGTGTGGACCGAGAACGACGCCGAGCAATCGGCCCGTTGGGGTTCGACGAGCAACGCCCCGGCGCCCAAGCGCATCGTCGTCGCCGACGACACGATGAAGGCCGACGACGCCTATCGCTTGGCATGCGAAGGCACGGCGTTGTTGTGGCGCGGAGATTTTCAGAACGCTCGCCAACTGTCGAAGGCCGTCGCGTCGCGCATCGACCGCAAACCGCGCCGAGCCTCCGACGATCCCGCCAAAGCCTTTCATCTCCACCGGCAGACCCAAGGACGCCGCGCGCAGATCCTCGGCATGCTGCTCATTCCCTTGGATGCAGATCTGTCGATTCCACTCCGGCGAGCCCCGGGCGCGCAAGTAGCGTTGACCGAGGCTTTCGGGATTACCGGTGAGCCTTCGGTTCGCTCGTTGCGTGACATCCTCGGCGCGATCGGCGCTCACGAGTGGCACCGCAAAGGTGTTTTCATCGAGGCTCTCGACGCACGAGTGCATCCCGCCTTCGGAGTGTTCTCACCCGTCCGCGGGGAGTACGTCGATCTTGTCGCGTCTGCTCCGCTACCGTCGACGGAATCTGCTTTCGATATCGGAACAGGTACCGGCGTTCTTGCTGCCGTCCTGGCGCGGCGTGGAGTTCAGACAGTGACGGCCACCGACCAGGACCCCCGGGCATTGCAATGCGCGCGCACCAACCTGTCGCGGCTTGGCTACGGCGATCAGGTGAACGTGGTGGAAGCAGACCTCTTCCCCGAAGGCACCGCTCCGTTGGTGGTCTGCAATCCTCCCTGGATTCCGGCCAAGGCCACCTCGCCCATCGAGTACGCCGTCTACGACCCTGCTGGAGCGATGCTGAAGGGCTTCCTGACTGGTGTCGCAGCGCATCTGGACGACGGGGGAGAGGCGTGGCTGATCCTCTCGGACATTGCCGAACACCTCGGTCTCCGAACGCGATCCGAACTACACGACCTGATTGCGGCCGGTGGGCTCACTGTTGTCGATCGCATGGACGTCAAACCGACGCACGCAAAGGTCAGTGACCGAACCGATGCGCTTCACGCTGCCCGGGCACGAGAGACGACGTCGCTGTGGCGGCTTCGCCGTCGCTGAATTCATTCTCAGTCAACGGTATTTTCCTGCCATGAAATGGTAATGAACGAGTAACAAATCGGGTCTAGCTTTCTTCGCAGTCGCACATCGTCACGCACTCCGGAGGAATCTCGATGGAATACACTCTTGCCCGCAACGCAGCCGAAGACCTGACGAAAGGTCTTGGCCGACGCGGATTCATGAGGGCAGTCGCTGCCCTCGGTGCGGGCGTAGGAGTTGCCGGTGTGGCTTCGGGATGCGCGCACTCGAACGCGTCACCGGCTGGATCGTCCTCCTCTGCACTGCCGTTCGCCGATGGCATTCCGATTTTGCAACCGGGCAGCGGAAACGTCAGTGGCGATCACTATCTGAGTTCGGATCCGTCGGACGTCATGTGGGGTTATGTGCCCAACATCCATACCCGCGAAGTGATGCGGATGAAGTCGGGCCAGACCGTCACGATCGACGCCCTCTCGCACGAGGGAATTCTCGAGGATCAAGGGCGCAATCCTCTCGAATACTTCGGTAGCAAAGGCGTTTCCGAGAAGGACGTGCTCGAGGATGCGATTGCCGTTGCGGCCGAATACAACCGAACCGAACGAAACTTCGACAAGGACGGACCGCACGTCGTCACCGGCCCGGTCTTCGTCGAAGGCGCCCAGCCCGGAGACGTACTCAAGATCGAGACTCTCGAAGCCATTCCCCGCGTGCCGTACGGCGTTGTGTCGAGCAGACACGGCAAGGGCGCTCTCGCCATCACAGCAGACGGAACCGCTCCAGCGGGAATCACTCTGGACGAAGTCATGCCGCCGGTCGCCACAGACGGGCGCGCAACAAAGGACCCGTTGAAGTACGGCGGTGTTTCCACTTTCACGGCGATCGAAGACGGCAAGGGTGTGATGCCTTTCGGACAGTCGAAGGTGCGGTTTCCCCTGCGGCCCTTCATGGGAATGATGGGAGTTGCATATTCTGTGGATGCAGACCCGACATCCCCGTCGTCGAACTCCATTCCTCCGACCCTGGGCGGCGGAAACATCGACATCAGGCATCTCGGTGTCGGATCAACCTTCTATTTGCCGGTATTCGCTGAAGGCGCCCTCTTCTACGTCGGTGACCCCCACATGGCCATGGGTGACGGTGAGGCGGCGCTGACGGCGATGGAAGGATCGCTGCGCGGCACGTTCCGACTCAGCGTGTGCAAGAAGGATTCCGGTGACGCTCCATCGGTGGCTTTCGGATACCCGTTCGCCGAGACCGAGGAGGCCTGGATTCCGATCGGCCTGTCCGACCCCAACGGTTCGGTCGATGGGCAGAACAGTGACCTCAACGGCGCCATGCGGCGCGCGGTGGTCAACGCGCTCGACTTCCTCGAGCATGATCGCGGAATGGATCGAGCGACGGCCTACGCCTATCTTTCTGCCGCAGCCGATTTCACGGTCTCGCAGGTTGTCGATCGAACCGTTGGCGTCCACGGACAGATTTTCAAATCCCACTTCGAATAGCGGGAAAGGCGATCCGTGTTGTCAGGACGGATCGTCGAAGAGGCTCTGTTGCAAGGGATCGGCAAACAAGCCCATTTGCTCAGGTTGCGGCTTTGCCGGCGTCTCGGTTCGAGAATTGGGTAGGACCACCAGTCGCAAGGCCCCTCGCAGACGGTCGACCATGAGTTCCCACCCGCCGACCTGATCCTCGTATCCCGCAGCCTCTTCGGCGTCTCCGCGACTGTGGGCGTCCACAGCCTGACTACGCAGCTGAATCTGCCATTCGTTGCTGATGTGGAGGAGCTGAAGAATCAGATCGCGATCACGACCACAGACATCGGCTACCGCGTCGAGATCCTCGGCCACGTCCAGATCGAGGTGCAGCAGGGTCTCGAGTTCGGGAGGCAGGTCCTCGGCCGTCAGATCGGGCTGCAGCGAGGAGGAGTCACCGCTCTTGTTCGCGAAGAAGAGGTCTCCGCCGACGCGTGCGGCGAACTCGTCGTCCACGGTACGCAGGAACGACGTCAGGGCGGCGCACGTATCGGTGAGTTGCTTGGGAACGAATGGCGAACCCGTCACCTCGAGGAACACCGACAGACGGTCGTCGATCAAGACGAACTTGATGCGCGACCATTTGCGGTTGAGATCGGCGATGACCTCGGCTGCACGGGTGCGGTTGCTGATGTCCTGAACGAGCGGCGAGAACAACTGCACGTCCATAGACTCGGAAAGTGGACCGACGAACATGACAGTCGAACCGACACGAATGGGTATGTCGCCGTCGCTGTCTCGCTCGGGAAGAGTGCCGAGCATGGGAAGCAAAGCGAGAGTGACCAACTCCTTGAGATGGTCGATGTCGTTGGGCATGTAGGCCGCGGTGGGGTCGAGGGTCGGAAGTTCTGTCGACTCGACGACCGACGGATCGAAATCCGGAGTCTGCTCGTTGCCGGTGAGATCGCTGGATAGAAAAGCCGGGTGCTGCACACCGAACACATCACGGAATGCAGCGACAGTCATCGCTGCAAGCTGATCGGCCCAGTTCTGCGCCTTGTCGACGCAGAAGGCGGGGGAGTTGTTCGGATCCTCGAGATTCTCGGAAGGCGGATTCCAGCCGAGTGCGATCAACTTTTGTTCGTCGGCATCTTCGAGTCGATAGCGTGGATGAAGGAAGTCGTTGGAAGGAACCTCGCAGCGGACTGTGTTCTCGTCCCACACGAGGAACTGAACGCATGGCGCTGCGCCGTCAGCTGGATCGAAGTCGCCGGTGGACGATTCCACGGCAAGCACGTCGCCGTCGACCATGATGGAAATGTGATCGCCGAGGCGACGTTGAAATTCTGCCCACGCCCGGTCGACACTGACATCGAGATCGAAGCCCATTGCGCTCATCAGCCACCTCCTTCCGCAAAAGCTCAGACCTATACGGTATCGCGAGGCTCCGACAATGCTGCTGTCCTTTTCCGGTCGACCGGATTGCAGCGGACCACGAACCGTGACGGCGAGGAAGGTAGTCGCAGGTAGATCGGTTATTCGAGAGCGGCGACTGAAGTGTGCCTGTAACCGCCGTCACGCCAGGCGGTGTGCGGGCGAAAGAGCGAGGGTTATCCGGCGAGAACGGGCGAGACCTCGACGACGGGCGGCGTGGACCCGGTCGTGACAACGGGGGTGGTGCTGGTCTTGGTGGTTGTGGCCGTCGCGGTCGGTGACGAGGTCGCGGTAGCCGACGCAGTTGTGGTGGACGAGACGGGTGTTGTCGTACTGGTGGCCGTCGTAGTCGAGGTGGCGGAGCTCGTGCTTGTCGCGGTCACCACAAGCGGCTGATTGCGAGGAGCGGTCGTCTCGTCGGCGATTCGCCAGGTCGGCGTCGGCGGGATGACAACCGTGGGGACTGCAACCGAGCTGTAGAACGCGGCCGGTTCGATCCCGGCGACGGACTCCACGGAAACCGACGAGACCAGAGTGGGAGGCTTCACCACAGGGCCGCCGGCACCGAATGCGCCGGCTGCTCCGCCGAAAACGAGGCCTGATGTCAGAGAAAGAGCGGCCACTGCGACAGCGCCGATCATGACTGTTCTGTCTTTCATGCACACCTGTCCTTCGGGAGCAGTACGGAAGTACTGTAGGCGAAAAGATGCCGCAATGGAGTATCAGGGCCTGCTGGGCGGGACGCGAATCTGTGTGGCGTAGAACACAAAAGGCCCTGGGTGTCGACGCGGACGTCGGCACCCAGGGCCAGGTCAAGCAGTGAATCAGGCGGGGATCGTCAGTACCTGACCGGCGTTGATGAGATCCGGGTTCGGGATGCCGTTTGCATCCGCGATGCGCTGGTACTGGTTGCCGTCACCGTAGAAACGCTCTGCGATCGCCCACAGGGTGTCGCCGCTTTCGACGGTGTAGCTCTGCGCTGCCGGAGCGGCGGGGGCAGGCTCGGGCTCGGGTGCCGGAGCGGGCTCCGGGGCAGCCTCGGCGGCCGGCGCTGCGATTGCAGTGTCCGAAGACCACAGGGCATTTCCGCCGGCGGACAGAACGACGTTGCGATCGTCCTGAACCGAGAGGGAGGCACCGTCGTTGCCTGCGGTCTGCGATGCCCACACGGCGTCGGAGTCCTTGTAGATGACGAAGTTTCCGTCAGCCTGCACCTCGGCGCGGTTGGCGCCGGATCCGTTGGTGCCTGCGGCCCAAACAGCCTGTCCGCCCTCGGACAGAACCAGGTTGCCGTCGTCCTGCAAGGTGAGGGTGTATGCGCCGTTGTCGGACTTGAGTTCCTGGCCGACTCCGAGGCTCTGACCTGACTGCAGTGTGCTCACGCTGTCCCTTTCCAAATCTGTTGCGATGACTGTGCCTCCACGATTCCGCTTTACCGTCCAGTTACCTTCTGGCCGTTGGTCTCGTAGGCGACCGAGTGTACGTTACCGAAGAGTACAGAGAATTGTGCAGCGTTGACGGATTGCGTGTCGAGCGTTCGGATCATGCTGATATTAAGGCGTTTTGGGCGAACGCGCCGCGACATCCTACGCGAAGTTGCACCGTTGCGATGCACTTTCTCTTGAACGGCAGGTGAAATCGGCGCGCTCTCAGCGCATTGTCAGTAACCGCTAGGGGTGTAGCGACTTGCGCGTCTCGTCGTGGAGAACGGCAAGCAGTTCACGCTCGACGTCGGCGAACTCGGGCGAGGTGATCATGTCCAGTTCGCGTGGCCTCGGCAAGGGAACGTCGACGACGCACCTGACCGTTGCCGGCCTCGCCGACAGAACGACCACGCGATCGGACAGATAGATCGCTTCACGAATATCGTGGGTGATCATCAGCACGGTCCACCGGTACTGCTGCCACACGTCTTGCAGCCAGGCCTGCATCTCGGTGCGGGTCAACGAGTCCAGTGCGCCGAACGGCTCGTCGAGCAGCAGGACAGGTTTGCCCTGAACAACGGTGCGCAGCATCGCCGCTCGCTGGCGCATGCCGCCGGACAGCTGTGACGGCCGGGCGTCCTCGAATCCGGACAGTCCGAACGCCGGGAACAACTCGCGAGCGCGCTCGCGTGCTTCCTTCTTGCCGACTCCCTGCACTTCCAAACCGAGGGCCGTGTTGTCCAGTACCGAGCGCCAAGGGAACAGAAGATCCTTCTGCGGCATGTACGCGGTGTGCACCTCGGCGGCTGCTTCGGATTCCGTTGCGCGCGTGCCCACACGGACCGAACCCGCGGTCGGGGATTCGAGCCCGGCCAGGACGTTGAAGATCGTGCTCTTGCCGCAGCCGCTCGGCCCGATCACCGACACGAATTCGCCCGCGTCGGCGTCAAAGGACACCGAATCGAGCACGAGACGCGATTCTCCGGCCGTGTCGAACCTCTTGGTCAGGTCCTGGATTTCGACCATTGCATCCTCGACCATCGGGTCAGTCATGTCCGCGACCTTTCGTTCATCGCCCATGGTGCAACGATGCGCTCGATGGCGAACGTCAGCAAGTACAGCGTGACACTGATCAACGCGGTCACCAGTACGGCCGCCAACACCAGGTCGGTGCGGAAGGAGTTCTTCTGGGTGCTCATGTAGATACCCAAACCGGAAGTAGCGCCGACGTATTCGGAGAACACCGCACCCACGACCGCATACGTGATGCCGATGCGCAGGGCAGTGAAGAATCGCGGAATTGCCGAAGGAAGGCGAACGTATCGGAACTCCTGCCAGCGAGTGCTGCCCATACTGCGCAGGAGAGCGCCCGCTTCCCGATCGGCCGCGGCAAATCCCTCGATGAGTCCGATGGTCATGGGGAAGAACGTCGCAAGGGCGATCACCAACACCTTCGGCAACAGCCCGAAGCCGAACCAGATGATCATCAGCGGCGCGATGGCGATGATCGGCAGCGTCTGCGAGACGACAAAAAGTGGTACCAGCGCGCGTGACAACCACGGCGAAAAGTCCACGACCACAGCAAGAATCCAGGCCAATACCAATGAAACAGTGAAGCCGACCAACGTGACCTGCAATGTCGACCAGGCGTGGCCGGAGATGATCTCGCGGTTGTCCCACCCCTGGGACAGAACGCGCCCCGGAGACGGAAGTACTTGCGGCCGAATCCCACTGATCTCGACGTAGATCTGCCACGCCGCCACGAGGAGCACCACCACGGCGAGCGCGGGAAGCGCCCGCCGCATGGTCGAGACCAACCGTCCGCTCACGTCAGGACGCGTCGAGATACTCATTGGTGAAGTACTCCGACCAGTCCGGCTTCTGGGTCAACGGCTTCCCGTCGGGTCCGGCGAGCAATCCGTTCTCGAAGAGGAATCCCGAGTAGCCCGACCAGGTTTCGAGATTCTGGGCGCCCACAACACCGTTGGCGTCTTTCATGTAGTCGGCGGCGAGCATCCGCTGACTCTCACGCACGAGGTCTTCGTCGGTGAATGCTCCGGGGTTCGCGTCGATGAGATCCTGCGCGGCCTGGTCCGGGTTGTCGGCAGCAGTCTGATATCCGCGTTGAACGGCTTTGACGAACTTGCGTGCCTCGTCGGGATGGTCCTTCAACCACTGCTGGTTGCCGTTGATCACGATCGAATATGCATCGGGGAAGCCGTAATCGGTGTACTGGAAGTACCGCATCGGAGTTCCGTTTCGCTCCGCTTCGAGGCCTTCCCAAGCAAAGTAGGAGACGGTGAAGTCTGCCTGGCCCGAGTACACGGCTTCGTACGCGGAAGTTCCGAGCGTGACCGTCGTGAAGTTCCCGGTCCCGCCGTCGTTGCGGATGATCTGCTGCAGCGTTTCGACTTCGCCGGGATCGCCGAACCCGGCGTACGTCTTCCCGTCGAGATCACGTGGGCGCGTGATGTCCGCACGATCCGCCTTCACGCCGATGCCGGTGGCGCGGTGCTGAAGTGGCGCGATGACGGACGTCGTGGCGGCGCCGGCTGCACGGGCGAACGTGGCCTGACTCTGTGTGCTGATGCCGAACTCGGCATTGCCGGCATCGACCAGGGTGTCGGGCGAGGTGTTGTTGTACGGCAGGATCGAGACGTCCAGGCCGGCGTCCTCGAAGTAGCCCTCTTGGAGTGCTACGTACAAACCGGTGTGGTTCGTGTTCGGTGTCCAGTCGAGTGCGAACCGAATGGTCCCGTCGGAAGAGCCGGTGTCAGAGGCGCATCCGGTCAGAACTGTGAACGCGGCTGCGATCGCGGCAGACGTGGCAAGCGTGCGGCGCAGCGCCGCAAACGACATCACGACGCCGGCCAAGGCTGCTGGTGGAGTGCGGAATCCCAGAACATCAGCTCATAGCGGCTGGCGATGCGGAATGCTTCACTCATCGCCTCACGCTCTGTCTCGGTGGCAGCTTCGGCCGCAGCATCGACCAGTACGCGGGCCTGCGCCACCGACTCGTGGAATTCGGGTGCGTCGTAGGTCGTGACCCACTGTGCGTACGGATGCGACGGATCGGCGTCGAGTACCTCGCGCGCTGAAGCGGCAAGATCGCGGCCGACCTCGGCGTAGATCCAGAAGCAGGGGAGTACTGCCGCTGCGGAGACCGGGTAAGGCGCAGTTGCTGCAGTCGCCGTCAGATACGAGACGTATCCCAGGCAGGCCTGCGAATGCTCGAGCCTTCCCGATCCCGCTGGAAGAATTCCACCGGTGAGAAGTCCGTCGTGAAGCGCAGATTCCACTGTCGCTGCCGTGGACGCGGAATTCGACCAGAAGCCCGCGGACTGCGGATCCGGGGCATGGGCCGCGACCAGCGACAACGCTTTCGAATACCCCTCGAGATAAAGCTTGTCCTGCTCGATGTACGTGCGGAACGCGTCGAGAGGCAATGTTCCGTCGCCGAGGCGGCGGAGGAACTCCAGTGAGTCGATCGACTCGCGGAGGGCCTTCGTCTCGGCCCAGAGTCGATCTGTGAACCGATCCGTCGACGGCGCTGTGGCCACCGAGTTTTCGGCAGAATTGTATGCAGGCTGCGTAGTAGCCATGACATCCCTTCGTCAGCATTACCTGATCAGGTTCCCGGGTGTGTTCTCAGCCCCGCCCATGCGGAGCACCCCGTGTCAGAACTAGGCGACCTTAACACCGAGGGGTTGTGTACTCGGCGCACACCCGTCCGAGATTGGTAGGTTTGGTCTTGATTGCCACACGCGCGGGTCGGGAGGGGATTCAGACATGGAGACCGACGTTCGACCAAATCTCGGCGAGGACGGAACTCTGGTGATCCGGGCGCGAGGCGGAGAAGCCCGCGGGTATCCGGATGGCGGTGTATTCGCGTGGAAGGGCATGCCCTACGCAGCGGCGCCGGTGGGTGAGCGGAGGTTCCGAGCGCCACAACCCGCACAGCCGTGGGACGGGGTGCGCGACTGTCGTGAGTTCGGGCCGATCGCGCCGCAAGGCCAGAGTCCGGCGGTTCCGATCGATCGGGCCTTCAAAATCGACGAGGACTGCCTGTCGATCAACGTCTGGGCCCCGCGACCCGACGGCACGCCGCGACCGGTGATGGTGTGGATTCACGGCGGCGCCTACTGCCTCGGATCCGCCGCCCAAACGATCTACGACGGCCGTCATCTGGCTGAAACCGGCGACGTCGTTCTCGTCTCCTTCAACTATCGCGTCGGCGCACTCGGATTCCTGGACCTGTCTGCATTCTCCACCGCGGATACTGTTTTCGAATCGAACTGTGGTCTGCGAGACCAGATTGCGGCACTCGAATGGGTTCGAGACAACATCGACGCCTTCGGTGGTGACCCGAGTGCGGTGACCGTGTTCGGGGAGTCCTCCGGCGCAGGATCCATCACGACGCTCATGACCTGTCCGAGCGCCGAAGGTCTGTTCCATCGTGCGATTGCCCAGAGTCCGCCCGCGACCTCCGTCTACGGGACCGAGCGCGCCAAGACCGTGGCGGAGCGGTTTCTCGAACTGCTCTCGATCGACCCCGAAGACGCAGGCGATCTGCTGACCACGGATCTGGAACTGCTCGTCAAGGCAAGCGATGATTTGGTCAACGAAATTCCGACCCGGATTCCGGGAACTTTGGCGATGGCACCCGTTGTCGATCGCGATCTGGTGCCGCACTACCCGGTTGCGGCTTTCCAGAAGGGTTACGCGCACCGAATCCCACTGATCATCGGTTCCAACAAGGACGAGGCGTCGATCTTCAAGTTCATGAAGTCTCCGCTGATGCCGGTGAGTGCGCAGTCCGTCGAGGCAATGCTCCAATTACTGGCCGACGATCACCCCGACATCTCGGCGACCAAACTTGCCGAGATCATGTCGGCTTACCCTGACCATGCGAAACCGAGTGGTGCGCTGGCACTGTCACGGGACGCTGCGTTTCGCATGCCGACCCTCTGGATCGCCGACGCGCACTGCAGGCATTCCCCTACATGGGTCTACCGCTTCGATCACGCGACGCCGATGCTCAAGGCGGCGCGGATCGGCGCGGGCCACGCGACCGAATTACCTTATGTATTCGGCAATTTCGGAACCCTGAACGTCGACCCCACGTTCTGGCTCGGCGGTCGGAAGGCCGCGATGGAGGTGGCCGGCCGTATCCAACGGCGATGGTTGGCCTTCGCCAGGCATGCCGTGCCGGCGGCCCTCGACGGCTCGAAGCACTGGGCGCCGTACGAGGAAGAGAAGCGGTCGACGCTGTTGATCGACTCCGCCGACACCCTCGTCAGCGACCCCGATCACGGATTGCGCGTCGCCTGGGGCAACGACGTGATGGGGTTCAACTGACGTCGGTCGAGTGCCGCGGACGATCCAGTTCGCGAAGCACCGGCAGAGAGGCACAGACTGCGGCGATCAGGATGATCGGAATCGACAGGGCCACAAAGGTCGACGCGATTCCGAGTTGATCGAGCAGCGGGCCGACCGCGAGGTAGCCGAGCGGGCCTGCGGCGTAGGCCGTCGACGTCATGACACCGACGACGCGTCCACGCATGTGCTCCGGGCTGTGCGTCTGCATGGCGTAGTTGGCGATCGGGCCGACCGGTCCGTAGACGAGGCCCTGCAGTCCGGCAAGTACGAGGATCACCCACAGTGGAGGTAGGAGCGCCATGGCCAGCATCGCTATGCCGAGAACGGCGACGGCAAAAATCATGATCAGCCGCCGGGACATGATCGGCGCCAGTGGGGCGTAGGCGAGAGAGCCGATGATGCCGCCGATCGCCAAGGCCATCAACACCGATCCGAGTTGGGCCGGTTGATCCAACTCTGTGAAGTACACCGGGAACACGACACTCTCCACAGGCATGTAGAGCGCGACGACTGCCATGTCGATCAGCGCCAGGGTGCGCAGCAGTTTGTTGTTCCAGACGAACCGAAGACCGTCGAGTGTGCCGTGCCAGATCGATTTCGGACGGTGTTCGTGTTCGGGCACCCCGGCGCCGGGAAGCCGGATGAAGGCGACCACGACTATCGAGAACACAAAACCTGCCGCCGTGACCCAGAGCGTGTTCACCGCTCCGATCGTTGCGATGAGGACACCGCCGATGCCAGGGCCGATCAGATACGCGACGTTGAAGTTGGCCTCGTACACACTGTTGGTTCGATCGAGCTTCCACTTGGCGGTCCGAGTCGCTGCAGGCAGCATGGACTCCCTCGCCGCCATTCCGGCGGGGTCGAACACGGCGCCGAGTGCGGCCAACGCCGCGATCACCGGGATCGTCAAGCCCGCGGTGGCCGCGATGATCGGAATCGCTGCAACGGACATCGCGGAGAGAGCGTCGGAAATCATCGACGTTCGACGGCGTCCGAACTTGTCGACGAATGTCCCCGAAAACAGGCTCGACACGAGTAGCGGAATGGCTGCTGCGCCGGCAACTATCGCCGCGTCGGTAGCCTTACCGGTTCGTTCGAGAACCAGCCAGGGGAGCACGACGATGGCGATACCGTTGCCGATCGCCGAGAACAGCGTCGCGAGATTGACCAGTACGAGAGGGAGATAGCTGGGGATAGCTACGTCCGTGGACGCAGGTGGACGCCGATCTGCTGAGGCGACCACGTTCTTTCCTTCCCCGAGATGGTGCCGCCCAGGATTTCGACGACGGCACCATCGACGCTAGCAGCGGGGTCTGCAGGTTCGCGACTGGTTTTTCGCCGGCCGTTCTCGTTCGGTTATGCCTGGTAGACGGGGTTCTCCGCAACAAACTTCTCGACGTACGAGCACGTCGGAAGGATCTTCAATCCCTCGTTCCGGGTCTGATCGAGCGCTTCACGCACCACGATGGCGGCAAGCCCGCGCCCACGAAACTGCGGATAGGTCACCGTGTGGTGGAAATCACGGACGCCGGAATGGTCCGAGTACTCGGCGAAACCGGCGAGTTCGCCGTCGACTCGGATCTCGAAACGCGTTTCCGCGGGATTGTGCGCCACTGTCTCGGTCATCTTCGGGCTCCGTTTCGAAAGGGCGGCCGGTTGCGCCGCGCCGCGTCTACGTTCTCTGGAGCACGCTACCTGGCAGGCCGTCCGCAATATCGGTTGCCGACGTGGGATCCGTTACTTAGCGCAACTACAACTGGACGACCGTTCAAGGGACCTTCGTCGCCATGGAGAACGAACAAAACTGGTCTGTACGTGCCGATTTGCCCGTACTTTTGTGCCCACAACGGGTGATACATATGCATCACGATCGTAACTATCCCAATATGTGGGACCGGTCACAAAGTTTTTTGTCGTCTGTTCGGATGGATTAAGTGGAGGGCCTGAAACGGGCAAATTGCAGGTCAGCGGCGCGCTGGTTGCGTGTCGATGATGGGTGCGAGTGGCCGGAAACCCCAGGGGTATTGCGTTGGTCATCAGATCGTTTCTCGGACGTGATCCCAAAGACCCCCTCGGGGGGTTAGCGTTTGAATCGTCGGGGATAGAAGAAGCGTTACAACTTCGCCAAAAAAACTTTGGCGTCGCTGCTCAACGGTTCGATTTCGAGTCTTCGTCGGACAACTTCGAGGAAGGAACGCACATGATTTTCGGGCAGCGTGAGTCGAACAGTTACTTTGCCGCAATTTTTTCGTACGACTTCCTTGACGAAGGTCTGGGATACGAGACCATCGCACGGATTCACCGAGGCGAGATCTGCGAATGGATTCGTGATCTCGAGGCTTCCGGGTTGTTCTCGGCTGCGGAAGTCCATGCCGCTGAACTGGCATGGCGCGAAAATCCACGCCTGCTCCTCGACGCCCTTCTCGAGGACGCTGACGAGGTCTCTGTCAAGCGCTGGGAGATCGCGTGGACGAGGCTCGAGCGTCAGTCGCCGGCAGCCGGAACCGCGGTGGCAGAGCACGGCTGATCCGGTCGGGCCGAGTCGACTGCTCAGTCTGCGTCAAGATCAACCGTCTGCGTTACATCAACGGTCGACGAGTATCACCTCGTGATCTGTAAGCACGGTGAATTGCGCGCCCGCCGTGGTCAGGGCCGCAACCGTCCGCGCAGTCACCTGTGGATCTTCGAGTAGCGAATCGCCGCCGTGCGGCACTATCGCGAAGTCGATCAGCGCGAGCCCGGACCAGATCGGGTCGATACCGCACGTTGGCATGACTTCAGCGGGGTCGTCCGACGCGTCCAGCCCGATCAGAGTCGGAGTCGCCAGGCACGCTCCGGCGCTGTATCCCGCATAGGCCACGACGCCTGAACGAACCAGCATCTCGATGACCCTGTCAGCGCCACTTCGAGCTAGCTGAGCTCGCAGGACGAACGTGTTTCCGCCGCGAACCCACAGGCAGTCGAATTCGCGGAGCCGGAGTTCCAGTGCTTCCGATGCACCCAGGAAGTCTCGGACATCCACTTCCTCTGCGGTGAAGCCCGCTGCCCGTAGCGGAGTCAATTCGCTGGTGACTGCTGAACTGCGGGCATTGGCGGGCCACGAATCTGCAGCCGCGGCGATGACCGCGATGCGAGCGCCGCGGCCTACGAGATCGACAAAAGCCTCGCGGTGGTCGCCGAATCGGTAGGACGAGAGAAACAGTTTCACTTCTCAGTACCTTCGCGACCTACCCACCCAGCCCTCAAATCGTGAACGCCAGATTGTCGACGACGCGTGTGCCCACCGTGGTGTCACCGCGAAGCGAGATGTCGGTTCGGTGATCCGACGCGTGGACGCGGCCACCGGCAATTCGGGTGAAGAGCGGTGAGCTCATCGAGATGGTCGTGGTCGCCGGACCGTCCAACTCCGGGACGAGTGTTGCTCGCGCGTCGACCGAGACGTGAAGTGAACGGGCAAGTGGCCCTTCGAGTTCGAAAGTGATCCGTGCTCCCTCTGGCGCCTTTCCTCGTTTTCCGACGACGAATCCGAGCGCGCTGGTGATTTCGCCGAATGCAGTCTCCGCGCGCAATCCGCCTTCCTCACCCGGAATGTCAACTGCATCTCTGATGTCGAGTTCGTGCATCCAACAGTCGAAGGTCCGAATACGCATGAATCGGCCATAGGGCGCAAGACCGACCGGTGTTTGTGTCTCGGCGTCCCAGTCCGCGCTGGTCATCGAGCGCAGCGCTTCGGTTCGTTCGGCGGTGATCTCGCGATATCGGGTCAGCAGGTCCGAGTGCGGTGTCCGCCGCAGGCCTTCGACCCAGCGCTCGTTGAACGCCGCAATCTCGTTGTGGACGTGGGGCAATGCGTGCACGTCCAGATTGATCGACGGCGGATTGATGCCCGAGAGCAGTGATTCCGTACCGATCAGATGGGACACGATGTCGTGAACCGTCCACCCCGGAAGGTTCGACGGTGCCAACCACTGATCGCCGTCGAGTTCGGCCAGCAGTGCGTCGATGACTCTCCATTCCTCGGTCAATGCGTCGACTACTGAGTCCTGGGGCCAACCACTCATGTGGACATCTCCTGTTTCGGACGGTGCGGTTCTCCTCACTGTATGTCCCGGCGGATAAGTGAGCGGGCATTCCCATGCTTCGAGTCGGTGTCGCCAAACCTCCGAGGGTGGCAGAGTTCCTGTGGTAGACCAGGATTGTCGACGCCGAATCAGGCTCACGCGGCGTTGTCGTCACCGACAGAGGAGTCTTCGTGTTTCCAGGAAATTTTGTCCAGTCCACACCGGACAAGCCCGCCGTCATTCGCCCTGCGACGGGTGAGTCCATCACCTATCGGGAACTCGACGAACGGTCGACGCAGTTGGCGCGATACTTCCGAAGTGTCGGTGCCAAGCCTGGGGACCACGTCGCTCTCATCTCGAACAACGATCTCCGGGCGTTCGAGGTGTACTGGGCAGCGTTGAGATCCGGCCTCTACATCACCGCGGTGAACTGGCATCTCACGGCTGCGGAGGCTGCCTACATCGTCGACGACTGCGAGGCGACAATTCTGGTGGCGTCGGGGCAGGCGTCCGCAGCAGTTCCGTTGGACGAGAAGCTGATTCCACGCGTGCGGCACCGATTGGTGTACGGCGGCGCCCTCGAGGGCTTCGACGACTACGAAGACGCGGTCGATGCGCAGTCCACTGCTCCACTCGACTCGCAGCCGCGTGGGGCTGACATGCTGTATTCGTCGGGAACGACCGGCAGGCCGAAGGGGATCAAAGGAGATCTCCCGGAGGGTGAGGTGAACACCACCATGGATCCGTACACCGCGGTGTTCGCACCGATGTACGGGTTCGATTCCGACACAGTCTATTTGTGCCCGGCTCCGGTCTATCACGCGGCGCCCC
The DNA here is from genome assembly GCF_040546695.1 of Rhodococcus sp. OAS809. Classification (NCBI taxonomy): domain Bacteria; kingdom Bacillati; phylum Actinomycetota; class Actinomycetes; order Mycobacteriales; family Nocardiaceae; genus Rhodococcus; species Rhodococcus sp. OAS809. The sequence continues at coordinate 6,225,920 of NZ_JBEPOI010000002.1, forward strand.
TGCGTTTTTGCGGCGTGATCAATTCGGTCGGCGGAACCGTGATCTTGATGGATGCATTCGAAGCCGAAACCGCGCTGGAGTTGATCGGTAAATACGCTGTGACGCACAGTCAGTGGGTACCGACGATGTTCGTTCGAATGTTGAAACTTCCGAAGGAGACCCGTGATCGTTACGACGTCTCGACGGTGAAGGTCGCCATTCACGCTGCTGCTCCCTGCCCGCCCGAAGTGAAGACGGCAATGATCGACTGGTGGGGGCCGGTGATCTACGAGTACTACGCCTCGACCGAGGGTTCGGGCGCTACCTTCATCAACAGTGAGCAGGCCTTGTCGCATCCGGGTTCCGTCGGGCGTGACGGAGTGATGGGGGTCGTGCACATCTGTGACGACGCCGGGCGCGATCTTCCGGTCGGCGAGATCGGTACCGTGTTCTGGGAGCGGGAGACTTTGCCGTTCCGGTACCACAATGATCCCGAGAAAACGGCTGCCGCGCAGCATCCGGATCATCCGACGTGGACGACGAGTGGAGATATCGGCTATATCGACTCCGAGCGTTTCCTTTATCTGACCGACCGCGCCGCGTTCACGATTATCTCCGGTGGTGTGAATATCTACCCACAGGAGTCCGAGAACATCCTTACTTTGCACCCGAAGGTGTTCGACGTGGCGGTCATCGGTGTTCCCGACGAGGAAATGGGTGAGCAGGTCAAGGCGGTTGTCCAACTAGCGGAGGGAATCGAGCCTGGTGCCCATGTCGCCGAGGAATTGCTGGAATACGTTCGCAGTCAGGTCGCACATTTCAAAGCTCCGAGAAGCATTGACTTTGCCGACGAATTGCCTAGGACCGCTACAGGAAAGCTCGTCAAGCACAAGTTGCGGTCTCAATATGTGAGCAATTGATGCTCTAGTGAAATACTAGGACATCAGAGTAATTCTGCGAGATAGTCGGCAAGGACCTGCGCGTGACCGTACGGCAGGTCCTTGCTTGCTGTCAGTAGAACAACGGGTCGAGCATCCGAGGACGGTGCGAGGCGTACTGCAGGTTTTCGCGTTTGAGGCCGCGTGGCCGGAGTCGGTCTACGCGGAGTCGGACGGCGTTACATTCGGAAGCCGGTTCGTAAACTCGCTCGACGGTGATTATTCGGCGCGTCATTCTGATGCCTTTACGTCTTTCGGCCGTTTCAAATAGTGGAATAGTCCGCCATTCCGGTGTGATCGGCCTCACAGTAGGCTTCTTCAGGTATGTCCAAACATACTGTTCGGACTCGATTCAGATGGAGAAAGTGCGTCGTCGGTTTCCCTACGCCGCGTTAACTCTGGCTACTATCAGTCACCATTCACCCAAAAGCGGGTCATCTTCCGCTCATCACATGCTGGTTGCCGCTCGTCGCAGCAGGCGAACCACCAACCGCAGAAGGTAATGGAAAATGGAAACATCGAAGAGCGCACAAGTGCGTCCGTCGGTCGGCGTCCCTCGAGAATCGAGTGATGGTGAGCGTCGGGTCGCATTGGTGCCGAAAATTGTGTCCGCTTTGATCGGCAAGGGTGTCGACGTGGTCGTCGAGTCCGGGGCCGGTCTCGGGGCGTTGATTCCCGACGAGTTGTACACCGCTGCCGGCGCGAAGATCGGCGATCCGTGGACTGCTGACGTGGTCGTCAAGGTTGCGCCTCCGTCGACAGAAGAGATCGCCCGGATCAGTACCGGCGCGAAGCTCATCGGTTTCCTGAATCCGCGTAATGCGGACAACCGCATCGCCGAGTTGAAGGCCGCCGGCATCGAGGGATACGCCGTGGAGGCGATTCCTCGTATCTCCCGCGCGCAGGTGATGGACGCGTTGTCCTCGCAGGCGAACGTGTCCGGGTACAAGGCTGTTCTGTTGGCAGCATCGGAGTCGACGCGGTTCTTCCCGATGCTCACCACCGCTGCGGGCACGGTGAAGCCTGCGACGGTTCTGGTCCTCGGAGTGGGTGTGGCAGGTCTGCAGGCGCTGGCGACAGCCAAGCGTCTCGGTGGCCGCGCTACCGGGTACGACGTGCGTCCTGAGGTCGCCGACCAGGTGCGTTCGGTGGGTGCACAGTGGCTCGACCTCGGAATCGATGCGGCGGGCGAGGGTGGATACGCCCGCGAGTTGACCGACGACGAGCGAGCGAAGCAGCAGCAGGCACTCGAAGATGCGATCAAGGGCTTCGACGTTGTGATCACCACAGCTCTGGTTCCGGGTCGTCCCGCGCCGCGCCTGGTGACCGCTGCCGCGGTCGAAGGCATGAAGCCGGGCAGTGTCGTGGTCGACCTCGCGGGTGAAACCGGTGGTAACTGCGAGCTGACCGAGCCGGGTCAAACCGTCGTCAAGCACGGCGTGACCATTTGCTCTCCGCTGAATTTGCCGGCGTCCATGCCGGAGCATGCGTCCGAGTTGTACTCGAAGAACATTTCCGCGCTGATCGAACTCATGTTGGTGGAAGGTGCCTTGGCGCCTGATTTCTCCGACGAGGTTCTGGCCGGTGCGTGCGTCACCCGTGAAGAGAAGGGCGCCTGATGTACACATCACTACTGGCGAACATCGCGATCCTGGTGTTGTCCGGGTTCGTCGGTTTCGCTGTGATCTCCAAAGTTCCGAACACCCTGCACACCCCGTTGATGTCCGGTACGAACGCCATCCACGGCATCGTCGTCCTGGGCGCGTTGGTCGTCCTGGGCAAGGTGCACGATCCCTCGATCGGGCTGCAGATCATCTTGTTCGTCGCGCTCGTCTTCGGAACCGTGAACGTTGTCGGTGGTTTTGTCGTCACGGACCGCATGTTGGCGATGTTCAAGGCCAAGCCGGCCGCCAAGTCTGTGTCGAAGGATGGTGACCAGTAATGGAATACCTGGTCAATGCGCTCTACATTGTCGCGTTCTCGATGTTCATCTACGGCCTCATGGGTCTTACCGGCCCGAAGACCGCAGTCCGCGGCAACCAGATCGCCGCGGTCGGCATGCTCATCGCCGTCGTTGCAACTCTGATCTCCATTCGTGATGCGGAGATGGGGAACTGGATCCTCATCGCTGCCGGCCTTGTCATCGGTGTCGTGCTCGGCGTTCCGCCGGCGCTCCGGACGAAGATGACGGCCATGCCGCAGTTGGTGGCACTGTTCAACGGTGTCGGCGGCGGCACGGTCGCGTTGATCGCGTACGCGGAGTTCCTGGACTCGGACGGTTTCACCGCATTCCAGCACGGCGAGTCGCCGACGGTACACATCGTCATCGCGTCGCTCTTTGCCGCGGTGATCGGATCGATCTCCTTCTGGGGCAGCGTGATCGCGTTTCTGAAGCTGCAGGAAACTCTGCCTGGTCGTCCGATCGGAATCGGCAAGCTCCAGCAGCCGCTCAATGCTCTGCTGCTCATTGCCGCCGTCGCGTTCTCGGTGATCATCGGTATCAAGGCGATCTCACCGGAAGGCCCGACCAGCTCACTGTGGATCGTCGGCGTGCTCGTGCTCTCGGGCATCCTCGGACTGATGGTCGTGCTGCCCATCGGCGGCGCGGACATGCCCGTCGTCATCTCGCTGCTCAACGCTCTGACCGGTTTGTCAGCTGCTGCTGCAGGTTTGGCGCTCAACAACCAGGCGATGATCGTCGCCGGCATGATCGTCGGTGCTTCGGGCACCATCTTGACCAACCTCATGGCCAAGGCCATGAACCGGTCCATCCCGGCCATCGTTGCCGGCGGCTTCGGTGGTGGTGGCGGTGAAGCCGCATCCTCCGACGGTGTCGTGCGCACGGCAAAGGCGACCTCGGCCGCCGACGCGGCCATCCAGATGGCCTACGCCAACCAGGTCATCGTCGTACCCGGATACGGACTTGCCGTCGCGCAGGCTCAGCATGCCGTCAAGGACATGGCGAAACTGCTCGAGTCGAAGGGCGTCGAGGTCAAGTACGCCATTCACCCGGTCGCCGGCCGTATGCCCGGTCACATGAACGTTCTTCTCGCAGAGGCGGATGTCTCGTACGACGCGATGAAGGAAATGGACGACATCAACGACGAGTTCTCTCGTACCGATGTCACCTTGGTGATCGGTGCGAACGACGTCACCAACCCGGCGGCGCGCAACGATCCGAGCTCACCGATTCACGGAATGCCGATCCTCAACGTCGACCAGTCGAAGTCCGTCATCGTGCTCAAGCGCTCGATGAACTCCGGTTTCGCCGGTATCGAGAACCCGCTCTTCTTCGCCGAGGGCACCTCGATGCTCTTCGGTGACGCCAAGAAGTCGGTCTCCGAAGTAACCGAGGAACTCAAGGCGCTCTAGCGCTGGTACTCGGAAGGGGCGTCCACTCGCAGCTGCGAGTGGACGCCTTTTTTCGTGGCCGTGTGTTGCAAAGATGTCGTGTGTTGCAACGACTTCTTGTGCTGAAACGACTTCTTGAAACGACAAAGGCGCCTGGTCCGAGACGAAACTCGGAACAGGCGCCTCTGGCGACGTTTTACGGAACCTCGGGGGTTTCGGGGTCGGAAGAGAAGCCGGAAAGTAGTTCGATCAACTTCTGGATCAGTTCGAGCGGGTTCAGATCTTCGAGGCTCACGGTAAAGACTCCTTCGCTGTGGAACTACTTGATTCGGACATTTCAGAACATACGTCATGTCCAACCGTGGCGGGAGAGCTATCGGCGAAAATCTCTGAATCCCAAAGATTTAGGACTAAAGTCGGATGCTCCGGTGCCTGGAGAACGCGATGGCTGCCGTATCCGGGCGTAGCTCTTCACGTTTCGCGGCGATGGGCGATCGTGCCATCAAAATGGCTGCGGCACAGGCCCATACCAGGGTGATCAGAATGCCAGCTATCACTCCGAAAAGGCCGCTCAGCTCGGCGGCGAGCGCGCTGGCACCGATCGCAGCAACTCCGACGAATCCGAGCCCGGCGACCACCGGACGCCACTGCGGGGCGGAGATCAAGATCGCCGAGCAGTACAGCGCGGTCGCCGCTGCGACGTGACCGCTGGGCAATAGGTCCTGGGGCACATCGGGGAGCCAGGAACCGAATGCCGCGTTGGTGAGATTGGCGCCCATTCCGAGGAGCAGGATCGCGCCGATGCCGTATGGCAGTCCGCGGACCATCGAGACGACGGCCAGAGCGGTAGTGGCTGCGAGTACAGCGGTGACGTCGAATCGGCCTACCGTCCATTCGGCAAGTGCGCGCACCTGTTCCGGGACGCTCAAACCGGGCGAGGTGGGTCGCACGAAATACAAGACGCCCAGCGCTACGACGGCGATCGCGGCAAGGACGAGGAAGCGAGTGGTTGTGGAGGGAGCGGGGTGCTGGGTGGAGGTCGAGACGGTCACGAGTACCAGCATCCCTGTTGAGTCTGTGCCGATCGTGAGGATCAGCTGTGAGGTCTGTAGGCGGTCGGAGAATCGCGCCGAACGACACCCGCACAACCCGCTGCGACCAGGACGCATGCAAACGGGATCAACATTGCTGTGGTGAGAGGCACAAGCTTGGTGACCCAGCCGATGGTTGCCGGACCGGCGAGGAATCCGATGTATCCCATGCCGACGACGCGAGACATGTTGGTGCCGGCCGAACCTGAGCCCAGATTTCCGGCCGTGGTGAAGATCTGCGGAATGCATCCCGACAGGCCGGCGCCGAACAGGGCCCAACCGAGCAACGTCAGTGGTAGCCAGCCGGATACCACGACGGTCAGCATTCCGATGGACGACAGCAACGCACCGTAGCGAACCACTGCCACCGGGCCTACCGCCGCGCTGATCCGATCCGCGGTGAACCGGCCGACGGTCATCATGGCGGAGAATGCGCCGAACGACAGTGCGGCAACGGCATTCGAAACACCGAGATCTTCCTTGACCTGCAGCGCGCTCCAGTCGTTTGCCACTCCCTCGGCCAGCATCAGAACAAAGGCGAGGGTTCCGAGGGCAAGTACGCGAGCCGAGAATCTGCCGTGTGTCTTTCCGGTAGTCGACGCGGTTTCGGCATGCACGTCGACGTGAGGGAGAAGGGGTCGCGAGCACAACCAGACTGCCAGCAAGCCGATTGCCGACGCGATGCTGAGCGTGACGTACGGCGGAAGATCCAGTGCGAGAGTGCCGAATCCGATGACAGAGCCCAATACGCCACCGACCGAGAACATGCCGTGAAAGGCCGCCATGATCGGGCGCCGGTACAACTGTTCGGCCTCGACGGCCTGCGAGTTCATCGACACGTCCAACGCGCCGTTCGCGAAGCCGAACACGACAAGTGCAGCGCCCAGTTGCCAGGTGTTCGTGGCAAACCCCGGGCCGAGAGTGGCGAATGCCAGCCCGCTACCCGCCAGGACGACCATGCGTCTGCTGCCGTATCGATCTGCGAGCGGGCCGCTCAACTGCATGCCGGCAATGGCTCCGACTGCAAGAAGGAGAAGAAGTGAGCCGAGCGTCGAGTGACTGATCCCCACTCGGTGTTCGATGGACGGGATGTGGACGACCCACATCGCGAGGAGAAATCCGTTGATGCCGAAAATGCCGAAGATGCCGGCGCGGGCGCGCACCAGGGCGGAGGTGGGGACTGCGCGGTCGGTGGGGTTGACGCTCACTCGTTCCTTTCTACAGGTGAGTCAGCAACAGGTCCGGGTTCGCGAGCATCTCTGCGACAAATGAGAGGAATCTCGCGGCCTGCTCACCGGTCAGCACGCGGTGGTCGAACGTCAACGTCAGTGTCACGACGCTCCGCACTTCGATCTTGCGCTCGATCACCCACGGACGCTCGCTCACCGAGCCCAGGCAGAGGATGACGGCTTCTCCTGGATTGAGAAGCGGAATGCCGCCGTCGACGCCGAAGACTCCGACATTGGTGATCGTGACGGTGCCACCCGTCAGGTGACGGACGTCCGTCTTTCCCTCACGGGCAGCAACGGTCAGTTCGGTCACCGCGCGTGCGAGTTGGACCAGGCTCAGTGTCTCGGCGCTTTTGATGTTGGGCACGGACAGTCCACGTTCGGAGGCGACGGCGATGCCGAGATTCACGTCATCGTCGACGGCGGCGTCGCCGCGGGCCTCGTCCCAATGCGCGTTCACCATCGGGTGCGAGGCGATGGCGGCCACCATTGCCTTGGCAGCGAGTGTCAGCGGAGTGAGAGACAGTCCGGTGAACGCCTCCGAGGAACGGAGCCTGCCGAGCAGTTCCATCGAAGGCGTGACATCGGCGGTGAGGAAGACGCTGGCCTGCGGAGCACGGGTGCTGGCAACCATCGCCGACGCCATCTGTTTTCGTATGCCGGACGAGGCCAGGCGTGTCGCGTTATCCGAAGGCGCCTGCACGGTAAGCGCGTCTGCGACGTCAGCCGCGGTGACGGCACCGTCGAATCCGCTGCCGGTGATTTCGCTCAGATCGATGCCGGCTTCGCGGGCCGCGCGCCGCGCCGCGGGGGTTGCGGGCCGACGCTCGGTACTCGCCGCGGATTGCGAGTACGGCGTGATCTTGCTCCGTCGGCGGCTCGGTCTCTCGGTCGCGGGTCCGTATCCGACCAGCACGCTCGGAGACTGAGAATTACTTGGAGACGGTGAATTTGAAGACTCCTCGATACGGATGATCGGAGTACCCACCGGAACGGTAGTGCCAGGTTCGACGAGGAGTTCTCTGACAACACCGACGTAGGGCGACGGCAGTTCGACAAGAGCTTTGGCTGTCTCTACCTGGGCGAGAACTTGATTGAGTGCCACAGTGTCGCCGACGCCGACCGCCCACTCGACCAGATCGGCGGAAGTCAGGCCCTCGCCGAGATCCGGTAACCGGAATTCGTGCGCCGTGCTCATGCTGCCAGCGTTCGGTCGAGCGCCGCGAGGATCCGGTCGGCGTCCGGAAGGTGAAAACGCTCGAGCTTGGCGGGCGGGTAGGGGATGTCGAATCCGGTGACCCGCAGGATCGGTGACTCCAACTGATAGAAGCAGTGTTCCGCGACGTGTGCTGCGATTTCGGCGCCGACGCCGAGAAACTTCTGCGCCTCATGGACGACGACAAGCCGGCCTGTCTTGTTCACCGACGCCTCGATCGTGTCGAAGTCGATGGGGGAGAGTGAACGCAGATCCACGACCTCCAGATCGTGGCCTTCTTCTTCGGCAATCCGCGCGGCCTCGAGTGCGGTGGCGACCATGGATCCGTACGCAACCACTGTCGCGTCGTCTCCAGGGCGAGCGACGCGGGCACGGTGGAGCGGAAGCTCGGGCGCGGCATCGGTATCCACGTCGGCGGTGTCCCAGTAGCGCCGTTTGGGTTCGAGGAATATCACCGGGTCGTCGCCGGCAATGGATTGGCGGATCATGTGAAAACCGTCGATCGGATTGCTCGGGTACACCACCCGCAGTCCCGCGGTGTGAGCGAAGTACGCTTCCGGCGACTCCGAATGATGTTCCACCGCACCGATTCCGCCGCCACTGGGAATCCGAATCGTCAGTGGCGCAGAGGCAGCGCCTCGGGTGCGGTACTGGATCTTGGCCACCTGCGAGACGATCTGATCGAAAGCCGGGTAGACAAACCCGTCGAATTGAATTTCGCAGACAGGCCGATATCCGCGCAAGGCAAGACCGAAAGCTGTTCCCACGATCCCTGATTCGGCGAGGGGCATGTCGATCACCCGGGTGTCGCCGAAGTCCTTCTGCAGGGCGTCGGTAACCCGGAATACGCCGCCGAGACGGCCGACGTCCTCGCCCATGATGACAACGCGACGATCGTCTTCGAGTGCGCGTCGAAGGCCGGTGTTGAGCGCGGTCACCAGATTCATGACGGTCATGACGAAGCCCCTTCCAGGCTACGGAGATGCGCGCGATGCTCTTCGCGTTCAGCGTCGATCAGTGGGTGTGCCTCGGCGTAGACGTGATCGAAGAGCGCTGACGGGGGCGGATCGGCGAGCGCGATGGTTGCGCGTCGCAGTCCAGCGGCGACGTCGTCGGCGGCTGCCGCGGTGGTGCTGAGTTCGTTTTCTCCGAGAAGATCGCGACGGCCGAGGAGCAGACGCATTCGCTCGAGCGGATCGCGGCTTCTCCACTCCGACATATCCGTATCGGTGCGGTACCTGCTCGGATCGTCGGAGGTCGTGTGCGGGCCCATTCTGCAGGTGATCGCCTCGATGAACGTCGGGCCGCTGCCTTCGCGTGCGCGATTGAGCGCCGAGCGCGTCACGGCGAGCACGGCAAGGACGTCGTTACCGTCGACGCGGATCGCGGGGATGCCGTAACCGATTGCCCGATGTGAGATGGGCGTGCGTGACTGGAGGGATACCGGTTCACTGATTGCCCACTGGTTGTTCTGGCAGAAGAAGACAACGCCGACACGGAAACTGGCGGCAAATCCCATCGCCTCGGCGATGTCGCCCTGACTTGTGGCGCCGTCGCCGAAGTACGCGATCGTTGCGATCTCGGCGCCGTCCAGGTGTGCGCCGAGTGCGTATCCGGTGGCGTGCAGCCCTTGGGAGCCGACGACGATCGCCGGATTGGTGACGTTGAATTGTTCTGGATCCCAACCGGAATGGGAGATTCCTCGCCACATGGTGGTCAGCAATTCGGGGGGAACACCCCGGCAGTACGCGACGGCATGTTCGCGGTAGCTGGTGAACGCGAAGTCGTCTGGGGCGAGCGCTCTCGCGGAACCGACCTGGGCGGCTTCTTGGCCTAGCATCGGAGCCCACAAACCGATTTCGCCTTGACGCTGCAGGGCAACAGCTTCGGTGTCGATTCGGCGACTCACGACGAGATCGCGATACAACGACAGCAGTTCGTCAGGCCCGATGTCCGTTATCAGGCGGTCGAATTCGGGACGGCACACCCGTGCGCCGTTCGGTTGGATGAGTTGGACCGGATAATCGAGGTTGTCGATCATCTTCGCTCACCTCGGTTTCTGCTCATGCCCGGCGCGCCTCGTGAGTACGCCGCACAATCCCGATGTGTCGTATGCAGTTGTCGCTCTACCATCAGGATCCCCCTGATTGGGAAATCCGCAAGTATTTTCACTGCCGTATCAAGACCTGAACTGCGAACTGGCGAGTAACAAACGTGTCGGTACGGCCAACCGATCGGACTTCAACCGCTAGCATCGGTGCGGTGACTGCAGTCGGTTTGAACGAAGAAGCTGTTTCCGCGTGGATCGCCGAACTGGGGGTCGGCGCCACGACACCACTGACTTTCGAGAGGATCGGTAACGGGCAATCGAACCTGACCTACTCCGTGACGGATGCGGGCGGAGGACGGTGGGTACTGCGCAGACCTCCACTCGGCACGTTGTTGGCGTCCGCGCACGACGTCGTTCGCGAGCACCGCATCCTGTCCTCGCTCCAGGGAACCAAAGTGCCGGTTCCGAAGATCCTCGGCATCACGGAAGATCCGGAGATCACGGACGCTCCGCTGGTCCTCATGAGCTACATCGACGGCGTTGTGATCGACGGCGTTCCGGTGGCTCAGAAGTTGACCGAGGACGAGCGTCGCGCGGTCGGCTTGGCGATGCCCAAAACCCTCGCCAGCATCCACGGAGTTGACCTGGAAGAGACCGGGCTGGACGACCTGGCCAGCCGCAAGCCCTTTGCCGAGCGTCAGCTCAAGCGGTGGTCGGCGCAGTGGGAGAAGTCGAAGACCCGCGATGTTCCGGATGTCGACCGATTGGCCGAGATTCTGCACCGAAACATTCCGGAACAGAACGAAGTGACGTTGGTTCACGGCGACTTCCACCTCAACAACGTCATCACCGATCCGGCCGAGGGGCGCATCGTTGCCGTCGTCGACTGGGAGCTGTGCACGTTGGGGGAGCCGCTCGCGGACCTCGGTGCGCTACTCGCGTACTGGCCGGAAGCCGGTGACAAGGTTGCCGGTCCGTTCATGGCGTCCACGCTGGAAGGCTTCCCGAACCGTGACGAGCTGGTCGCTGCCTACGTCGAGGCGACTGGCCGCGACGTGTCAGCGGTCGGATACTGGCACGTACTCGCTCTGTGGAAGCTCTCGATCATCGCGGAGGGCGTGCTGCGACGTATCCTCGACGATCCGCGCAACAAGGCCGAGCACGGCGGCCCGACGGTCGCGCTGATCGACGGAATCGTTGCACGCGCCGTCTTGACGGCAGATCAGCTCGGTCTGAGCTAGTTTTCGGTCAAGGTCCCGGCTGCAGATCTGATGGCCGCCGGGATCTCCACCGGCTTACGGGTGTCGGCGTCGACGTAGACGTGGACAAAGCGGCCGGTGGCAGCGGGTTCCCAATTGCCACCGTCGACCTCGTGGAATATCGCCAGCGCGTAGACGATGCTCTTGGTGCCCAGCTTCTCGACGGAGATACCCACCTGCAACTGCTCGGGGAACGACAGCTCGCTCAGGTACCGGCACGACGTCTCGGCGACGACGCCGATGGCAGGCAGGGTGCGGATGTCGGTTCCAGTGGAAGACATCAGCCAGGCGTTGACCGCGGTGTCGAAGTACGAGTAGTAGGTCACGTTGTTGACGTGGCCGTAGTGATCGTTGTCGTCCCACCGCGTCGGGACGGGCCAGAGAACGGGAAACTCGCTGATCGACGGGGGCGTCTGCGCTGTGCTCACGGCTTCGACTGTAGTGAGGACTTTCGCGAGAGTGAGGGCAGGGTGGTGCCATGTAGGACTGCACGCACGATCAGCCCCACCAACAGTGCCCAGAATGCCGAACCGATTCCCAGGATACTGACCCCGGATGCGGCGATCAGAAACGTGACCACGGCGCCTTCACGTTCACTCGCCTCGCTCAGCGCCGACGTGAGGGCGCCGGCAAGCGTAGCCAGGAGCGCCAGTCCGGCAACAGTTTCCACGACTCCGGCCGGTGCGGCGGCTACCAGAGCGGCCACCGCGGCCGCGCCGGCAGCGAGAACGAGATACGCCCAGCCTGCGGTGAAGGCAGCGATCCATCGACGTTTGGGATCCGGATGTGCAGTGGGGGCGGCGGCCAGGGCTGCGCTGATCGCCGCGAGGTTGATCGCATGGCCACCGGCCGGTGCGCCGACGATGGTGCCGATACCCGTCACGATCATCGACGGCCGCCAGGGAACGGTGTAGCCGAACGAATTCATCACGGCCACACCGGGAATGTTCTGCGAAGCCATCGTGACGATGTAGAGGGGAATCGCAATGCCGATCATTGCCTGCCAGGTCCACGACGGCGCGGTGAGATCGATGCGGGGAATCATGGCGCCGGCGTCGAGCACTCGATCCGACGTGACGAGGCTGATCCCGATCACGACCGCTGCTGTGAGAAACGCGAGCGGAACCGCCCATCGCTTGGAGAAGCGCTGCGCGGCAAGCCAAACCAGGATGACGGGCGCGACCGCTGCCGGTGCGTCCCGGACGGCGATGATCGGCGCCAGGCACAACGGCATCAGAACCCCGGCGAGCATCGCTTGCGCGAGGGGCGTCGGGATTGCCGAGATGATCCTTCCGAGCGTCGGCCACAGTCCGGTCAGCACGATCGCGATTCCGACGACGATGAATGCTCCGACCGCGGCCGGCCACCCACCCTCGACCGCTCCGGCGCCGGCGAGCAGAGCGGCACCGGGCGTCGACCAGGCCAGGGTGATCGGCATCCGATACCGGCGTGAGAGCCAGAGCATTCCCAACGCTTGGGTCACACACAGAACCAGCAGTCCGGACGCCGCCTCGGTTGTGTCCGCACCGACAGCCGCGAGGCCGGTGAGCACCACCGCGAACGAACTGGTGAAGCCGACGAGGGCCGTGACGATGCCTGCGCTCATCGGTTGCGAGTTGCTGCGAACGGCTTCCGGTTCGGTGGTATCTGTGGAGTCCGACATGGTCAGTGATTCTGCCCGACCCGCCCCAGACCCGATTTACCTGTCCGGTCGGATGGGTGAGGTGACCGCTTTGCCGTAGATGAGGTGCGTTTGGGCGTGCCAGACCTCGGGATGTGCGGCGAGGTGGTCGATCAATACCCGTTGTAGATGAGCGCTGTCACGGACCGCGACGTGGAGGAAGAAGTCCTCGGGCCCCGAGACGTTGAAGAGCGCAAGCGTTTCCGGCAGCGCTAGCGCGTCGGCGGTGAACCGGTCGACGAGGTCGCGGCGGTGTGGTCGCAATTGAACGGCGATGATCGCCTGCATCGACCGGCCAACGGCTGCCGGATCGACAACCGCATGGATGCCGCTGATCGTGCCGTTGGCGCGTAGGCGTCGTACGCGCTCGTGGCACGAGGACGTCGCCAAACCGACTCGATCGGCCAACACCTTGTTGGTGATCGACGCGTCGTTCTGCAATTCGGCCAAAATCTTCCAGTCCACCGGATCCAGAGGCTCATTCTTCGTCATCTGCCGAACTATATCCGGAGTCGTTTTGAACTTCCCGGATCCAGTTGCACACTCCTGGCATGAACATGTGTCTCGAATCAGCTCGGGTGTGAGGTATTTCGGATGAGTGTCGGTCAATGGCTCGCTTTCGGCTCCCTGCTATCCATCGTCCTGTTCACGCCGGGACCGGATTTTGTCCTGATCCTGCGTCATTCTCTAGCAGATCGTCGGACCGGCGCGGTGGTGGCCGCCGGTGTGATTTCCGGGCTCTTCGTTCACACCGCTGCCGCGTCACTGGGTCTCTCCGCACTTGTGGCGACACGGCCACAGTTGCTCTCCGCGCTCACCTACGCCGGGGCGGCATATCTGACCTGGCTCGGCATCTCCGCGATTCGAAGTGCTTTCAAAGCCCGCGCCTCGGACGAGGGAATTCCGGCAGCGAAAGAACCGATCGCGGTCACCACGGCATTTCGCTACGGCTTCCTCTCGAACCTGCTGAACCCGAAGGCGTTGTTGTTCTTTCTCGGGCTACTCCCGCAATTCATCGAGCCGGGTGAAGGCGCAGGGCTGCGGACGTTGATGTTGGCGGGCGCGACGGTGGTCGCCGCGGCACTGTGGTGGGCGATCGTGGTGGTGTTGGCGGCCGGAGCCGGCAAGAAGCTGCGTCGCCCTGGCGTCGGGAAGCGAATCGACGTGGTGACGGGAGTGTTGTTGGTGGGCCTCGGTGCCTTCTTCGGGGTTGCATGAGTGGTCGTGTCAGGATGGGCTCATGACACTTCCCGTGCTGATCGACGTCGAAGAACTGTCCGCTCTCATCGAGGCCGGCGCTGCGCCGCGATTGCTCGATGTCCGATGGGCGCTGGGTGATTCGAACGGCGAGCAGCATTTTCGCGACGGCCATATTCCCGGTGCGGTATTCGTGAACCTCGACGAGGAACTTGCCTCGCCGCCGTCGCCGGACGAGGGGAGGCATCCGCTGCCGAGTCTCGAAGACCTGCAGGCCGCTGCGCGTCGTTGGGGAATCGACGACGGTGATTCGGTGGTGCTCTACGACGCCACCGGCAACACGGCCGCTGCCCGTGGTTGGTGGCTGCTGCGGTGGGCCGGGCTCTCGGATGTCCGACTGCTCGACGGCGGGCTACAGGCCTGGGAGTCCGCGGGACTGCCGTTGGCGGCCGGTATCGGTGAGTCGGTCACTCCGGGCAGCGTGACTTTCACCGGCGGCAACATGCCGACGGTCGACATCGACGGCGTCGGCGACTGGACGCGTGCGGGCGGTGTGCTTCTCGACGCCCGAGCAGGGGAGCGGTACCGCGGCGAGGTCGAGCCGATGGATCCCGTCGCAGGGCACATCCCCGGTGCGGTGAGCGCGCCGACCGCGGAGAACATCACCGGCGACGGGCGGTTCCTGGATGCGACCCGCCTGCGTGAGCGGTTCGCCGGACTGGGCGCCGGAGACAGTGTCGCGGTGTACTGCGGATCCGGAGTAACTGCAGCGCATGAGATTGCGGCACTCGCGATCGCCGGTTACGACGCGACGCTGTTCCCGGGCTCGTGGTCACAGTGGTCCAACGACAGCACTCGCGCCGTCGACACCGGAGCCTGAGTCAGCTCTTGATGCGATCGATGAATGACGGCACGAGAAACCACAGCGCCGTGAACATGATCGCGGCGCACGCTGCCAAAACCTTTGCGGCAACTCCGCCGACGGCGACCTCGGCGATCAACAGGACCGTGCCGGTCATGGAGGCGGCCAGAAAGGCTATGCCGCACAGGGCGAATCGGTTGGCCACGGGCAATATGTTCTCGCGGTGCCCACGGCGGAAAAGCATGCGATGCCAGACCGCGGGTGCCATCAGGAACCCGAACGAGATGGCAACAAGGATCACTGTCACCAAGTGGATGCCGCGGATGTACGCCGACGCTTCCTCGTAGCGTTCGGTGAATGCCACGGCCAGCAGGAAGGCAAACAGGATCTGCACACCAGAGAGCGCGACGCGCAGTTCTTGCAACAACTCGTTGAAGTTCCGCGCGAGTTGTTGAGGTGGAGTCTCCCCGGTCTCGTTCACGGCGACGTGGTTCCTACGCCCGTGAGTATTCCGACGCTCGCTGGATCTGCTCCGCGCTCGGGCGCACACCGGTGTAGAGAACGAACTGCTCGGCGGCCTGAAGGGCAATGACCGACGCTCCTGTGATCGCCGTTTTGCCGAGTTCGGTCGCCAACGCGATCAGTGGCGTCTTCGAAGGCATCGCGACGACGTCGAAGACGACATCGGCTGCGCGCACTGCGTGCTCGGGGAACGACAGTGCATCTGCTTCTGCGCCGCCGGACATACCGATCGGGGTGGCGTTGATCAGCACACCTGGACGAAGCTCACCGAGTTCGGCCTGCCAGTCGAAGCCGTACTGCTTCGCAAGCGATGACCCCACTTGCTGGTTGCGGGCGATCACGGTGACGTCGGTGAATCCGGTGTCGCGCACCGCGGCGACGACTGCTTTTGCCATGCCACCGCTGCCGGCGACAGCGACGGACAGGCTCGTGTCGACGTTGTTGTCACGCAGTAGATCGGCCACCGCCTGATAGTCGGTGTTGTAGGCGTGCAGCACTCCGGACTCGTTGACGATCGTGTTGACGGAGTCGATGGCGCTGGCCGAATCATGCATGACGTCGATGTGCTCGATGACCTGTTCCTTGAACGGCATCGACACCCCGCAGCCTCGAATCCCGAGTGCTCGGATGCCGCCGATCGCGGCTGGCACGTCTTCGGTGGTGAAGGCTTTGTAGACGAAGTTCAGGCCCAATTCCTCGTAGAGGTAATTGTGAAATCTGGTGCCGATGTTGCTCGGTCGCCCGGAGAGCGACATGCACAGGAGCGTGTCCTTGTTGAGGTCGACGGTCATCGTTCCCACTCTAATCGCGAGTTCGGAGTAGTTCTTGATGGAGGAGTGCACCCATCCGGATGGCCCGCAGCGCCGAATGTCGGGTATCCGATCGAAGCACCACTCGCACCGACAGAGCCGAGACGACATGGTCACACAGAACATCGACGAGCACCCGAGCACCGAATCTCGTCCACCGCGTCGTAGATGGGCTGCTCACGCGATCTCCGGGGTCTTGGCCGCGGCTGTCGTCCTGGGCGTCGGTGAACTGGTTGCGTTGCCGATCAACCCGGACGCGTCGCCCTTCTACGCGGTAGGTGCGACTACCGTCGACCGAACGCCGGCGTGGGCTCGCGAGTTCGCGATCGACACTTTCGGTACCAATGACAAGCCGGCGCTGTTCATCGGAATGTCGATCTTGATCGTTCTGCTCGGTGCGGTGGCCGGGCTCCTGGAACGGCGACGCCGCCCGATCGGCAGCGTCATTCTCGTTCTTCTGGGCGCGGTTGGTGTGTATGCGGCGATGCAGCGCCCGACTGCCGATGCGATGTACGTGTTCCCGACGCTGGTCGGTGTGGTGGCGGGCGTCGCAACCTTGCGGTTACTGATCACACAACTCGAAGTGCCGCTCTCGCCGGGCGTCGCCGACTCGTGGTTGCCTCGTCGTCAGTTCCTCCTGCTTGCGGGTGCGGCGTTGGCAGTGGCTGCGGCAGCGGGTGCGGCCGGGAAGTTCGTGGGGCAGAGAATCGCCGGAGCAGTAGCGAATCGTGAAGATTTTGTCGTGCCCACCGCCGCTGACCCGGCGCCGCCGATTCCGGCGGGTGCGGACATCGCGATTGCGGGTGCGTCGACGTACATCACGCCCAACGACGACTTCTACCGAATCGACACTGCACTCCTCGTTCCGCAATTGACGACGGATTCGTGGGAACTGCGGATTCACGGAATGGTGGACCGCGAGATGACGTTGTCGTTCGACGATCTGGTGGCGCGAACGCCCATCGAGCGAGTCATCACGCTGACGTGTGTCTCGAACGAGGTGGGCGGCGTTCTGGCCGGGAACGCGAAGTGGATCGGTTATCCCATGAAGGACCTGCTCGACGAAGTCGGTGTCCATCCCGACGCCGACATGCTCCTCTCGACCAGCGTCGACGGCTTCACAGTCGGCACCCCGGTCGAGATAGTCACCGACGGCCGTGACGCGATTCTCGCTGTGGCGATGAACGGTGAGCCGTTGCCGTTCGAGCACGGCTATCCCGTTCGGCAGGTCGTTCCCGGTCTGTACGGTTTCGTCTCCGCCACCAAGTGGGTGACGGAGTGGGAACTCACGCGTTTCGACAAGGTCGAGGCCTATTGGACCCAGCGCGGTTGGGGTGCGCAGGCACCGATCAAGACGTCCTCGCGTATCGAGGTGCCGGCAGCTCTGGCTCCCATCGAGCCGGGCCAGGTGCTGGTGGCGGGAACGGCCTGGGCGCAGCATCGCGGGATCGAGAAGGTCGAGGTTCGCGTCGACAACGGTGAATGGCAACCGGCGACACTGGCGCAGGAGTACTCGATCGACACCTGGCGTCAATGGTCGTGGATGTGGGATGCAGGCTCGGGTTTGCACACGGTGCAGGTCAGAGCGACGGATCTGGACGGGAACGTTCAGGTGGAAGAGCGCACTCCGCCGATTCCCGGTGGCGCCACGGGATGGCACACCAGGTCGTTCACCGTGAAGTGACGTCGGAATCCGAATGAGGTTCGGTATACAGACGAACAACGCGCTGAGCCATCCATCCGGCGATCAGGGTTCGCAGGCCGAAGTCGAACGTGTCGTCGGTTCGCAGTGGGGTCGTAGCCTCGCGCGTGATCTCGCTCGGGTTGGAGGATTGGGTCCATGCGACATCCGGCGTCGAGAGTTTCACGACTGATCCGAGAACCAGACTGTCCAGCGTGGAGATTGCGTGACGAGTGTCGGCCGAATCGAAACCCCCGTCCGAAAATGCCTGAACCAGTGCAGTATCGATATCAAAAGTTACCTCGGTGCGGACGCTGCGGGTCATGAGTAGCGGGATGAGGCGCCAGTGCTCGACCGCAGCTCGGCGATAGGCCCACCCCCACGCGCTGATCCGTTCGCTCCACCCTGCCGGTGGGTGGGGGACAGAGATCGACGACATCACGCGGATGCGCATGAGTTCGACGATCTCGGATCGACCCGAAATATGTGTGTAGAGCGAAGACGGAGTCACGTTCAATTGCTTGGCGATCCCGGGCATGGTGAAGTCGCCGGTCGCGTCGACAGCATCCAGAGCCGCGTCGGTGATGTTTCGCGTGGACAGTATCGGCTGGGTGGGACGCGGCATCGATTCTCCTGGTGAGGGATTCGTCAGCAATCTCGGACTTCATCGAGTGATGACAACTCCTTGATTTCGGGAGCCGATATGCATCATACTAACCGAACCCTATTCGGTATGTCGGCGGAATCTTCCGGCGATCGGTACACGTCGGAGGAACATTCAATATGTCTGTCGTATGGCTGACCGGTGCAACGATCATCGACGGGACGGGCGCCGACCCGATCGAGAACTGCGCTGTTGCTGTGGAAAACGGGCGCATCAGTGCACTCGGTGGCACGCCACCCACGGGGGCGGAGGTGCTGGACTGCGCTGGGCTGACAATCACGCCCGGCCTCATCGACGCACACGTTCATCTCGGTGGATCGAGCGATCTCGCACCGAGCCTGCGGCGTCAGATCTCGGTAGCCGAGCTCGCTGCAGACATGTTCGCGACCTGCGCATCGACCCTCGACGGGGGATTCACCACTGTTCGTGACTGCGGCGGAATCGACGGTGGACTCGCCGGAGTTGTCGCCTCGGGCAAGATTCCGGGTCCGCGGATCATTCAGTGCGGCCCGATCCAGTGCCAGACCGGTGGACACGGGCACCTGGCGGCCGAATGGGAGCCGACTTCGGACTGGTCCGATCATGACATCCCCGGATTACGTTGTATGTCTCTGCTTTCCGACGGTCCGCACGAAATGCGAAAGAACGTTCGCGAGACGTTCCGCAGGGGTGCGGACTTCCTCAAACTGTGTGTTACCGGGGGAGTGGTATCCACTCATGACAAGCTCACCGATACCCAGTTCACGGTCGACGAGATCGAAGTTGCCGTCGAGGAAGCCAATGCGCGCGGTACCTATGTCACGGTGCATGCTCACAACAACGAGGGAATCCGTAACGCTGTCACTGCCGGGGCAAAATGCGTCGAGCACGGCTCCGATATCGACGACGAGACCGCCAAGTTGATGGCCGAGCACGACGTCGCGTTGGTGCCGACGTTGGCTGTGGTGCAGGCGCTCTCGGACAGCGCGGCGTCAGCAGGTCTACCCGAATCGATTTCGGCTCGGATCGGCCAGATGATGCAGGGTCAGATCGACGGGCTTCTTGCTGCTCGAAATGCCGGCGTCAGAGTGGGATTGGGATCGGACCTCATCGGTACCGATCAAACGGGCCGGGGAATGGAGCTGGTCCTGCGCGCCAAGGTCGAAACCCCGATGGACGCATTGGTTTCCGCTACCCGGATCAACGCCGACATTCTCGGTATCGCCGACGAGGTCGGCACCATCGAAGTCGGCAAGTTCGCCGACCTCGTTGCATTCCGCGGCAATCCGTTGACGGATCCGTCCATCTTCGCCGATCGTGAGCGCATCGCACTCGTCATTCAGAGCGGTCGAGTGGTGAAGGACGGCCGGTAGCTCAACAGCGAGTGGCGAGTTCTGTCAACGCCGAGTGATCCGCCCGGCTGACCGGTAAGCCGTAGGAAATCGCGACGGTCAAGTACTTGCCGGCGTAAAAGCATCGGTACGCAGGATCGGGCGGCAACCACTCACTGGGCGTGCTGTCGCCTTTCGACTGGTTGTCGGGGCCGTTGACGGCCAACAGGTTCAGAGACATGTCGTTCGCGAACCTCATCCGCAACGCAGGAGTCCAGGAGTTCGCGCCGAAGTCCCAGGCCGCGGCGAGCGGGAAGACGTGGTCGATCTGGACGGACTTGGCCTGGCTGCGTTCGAATTCGATGCGATCTCCGGAGTACGGGTCGGTCATCGCGCCCGACAGTACGACGCAGTCACGTGTTCCCGGTTTGAACACCACGTCCGAGAGATCTTGGGCCAGAACGTTGTTGCGGGTATCGCACCCGTCGTGGCCACCAGGTGCGTCCTGGTCGTCGGACCACGCGGGGCCGAAGACGCAGGCCTCGCCGTTACCGCAGCCGCGCTCGTATCCACCCGGATGTGGGCGGTTGTCGACAATCGCGGTCCGGGACAGCAGCGATTCGAGCTCCGATCGTGTCGGGCTGCCCGGGGCCGACTCGAGACGCTCGTCCCCGAACCATCCGCAGGACGCGACGAGACATACGAGCACGAGCGTCGACAGGATCGCAAATAACCGTGCAACCACCTGTGCCCCCGTCCGTCGTAGACGGTGATTCAACGCCGCCCGTCGTAGACGGTGATTCAACGCCGTCCGTCGTAGACGGTGATTGAACCATCGGGGGCCGACAGGAATCAGCCGAACTCGATCACTACTTTGCCGGCGGCATGGCCGTCTTCGACTGCAGCGAGCGCTTCCCCAGCGCGGGAGAATGGGTACCGCCCGGACACGGACGGGTCGAGGATCCCGTCGGCCACGAGCGCCGCGACCTCCGTGAATACTGCTGTAGTTCTTCGGCGTTCGACACCACCGCCGCCGAGTCGGCTCGCAGCCAGAGGATCGGCGATGCTCAGGATCGGTGCGTCCGGTCGGGCGAGCTCAGCGCCGCGAGTGAGAGTGTCCCCGCCGACCAGGTCGAAAACCGCGTCCACTCCGACTGGGGACAACGCGGACACGTCGTCTGCGAAGCCGTCCCCCGACGCAACCCAACGTGCTCCCGCTTCCTCGATCGCGGTTCTCTTGGACTCGCTCGCGACACCGATCACGTTGATACTCCGCGCCAGAGCAAGCGCGATCGTGCTGCGACCAACGCCGCCGCCGGCGCCGAGCAGCAGGAGTGTCGCCCCGGGTTTCAGACCGAGATCGTGGAGTGCGTCGTAGGCCGTTCCTGCCGCAACCGTCAGCACTGCGGCATCGGCCCAGGACACGGTAGGCGGCTTGTGTGCTGTCGAGGAGACGTTGAGCAATGTCGACGCGGCGTAGCCGCCGAAGCCGGTCGCGGTAGCGCCGAACACTTCGTCGCCGACCTCGAACTCGGTGACCCGCGGACCTACTCCGATGACAACACCGGACACTTCGCGGCCCAGAACCGCAGGCAGCGTCACCGGGACAGTATCTTTTCGAGTACCCGCGCGAACTTTCCAGTCAGCGGGGTTGACGCCCGCCGCTCGGACCGACACCAGCAGTTGGCCGGCACCCGGTGGGGGCAAGGTGACGTCGAAGTAGGACTGTGTGTCGGGTCCGCCGTACTCGGTGAAGCCGTATGCCGTCGTCATGCCTGCCAGCCTATTGCCCGGTAGGCGGGAAGTGGTGTCGGTGGCACCTGATTGGATGGTCGGATGCTGCATGGACTCTGGTCACCGGGATCGGGGCTCAAACTGTGGGTCGACGGGCACGACGGTGCCGGGACCGACGATCCCCGTGATCCGGTCAGTGCTGTCCTGCATCGCAAGTTCCGTCATCGTGTGAATGTCGCTATGCCGCCCGTACCTGGCGGGCCTTTGCAGAGTGAGTACGCAGCTGTTGCGTTAGCGCCGCCGGACGCAGTCGATCTCCTGCTGCGGTTCAAGGCCGACGATCAGCGAATTGCGGGAGACCTGCACTTTCTCGTACATGTGGCGCGAGGAATAGACCGTTGGGTGCGCGCCGGACGGGTGGTCCCCGCACTGACGCGGGCTGAAGGAAGTTGGTGGCCACGCTGGCAGTTGTCGGTGGGGGAACGCCAGCGCGCCTGGATCGGCGAATTGGTAGTGGCGATGCCGCCGGTGCAGCGGGCGGTCGGTTCGCCGAGGGCGACGATCGAAGACATCACGAACGAACTCACGGACCCGATCGTCCGTCGTGCTCTCGGGGACTCGCATCCGGTGGTGCAGACCCCGCTGTGGCAGGCCGTGTTGTCCGGGGATGCTTTCGACGACGTGTCGGTACGAGCGGCCGAGGGACTCGCCGAATGGGGGTCGACGTTCACCGCCGGAGAGCCGGACCTGGTTCTGCGGCTGATCGAGCCTGAACTCGACGACAATTCCGATCCCGACGACGATGCGCTGTGGCGTCTGCAAGTGTGTTTGCGTCCTGAAGGTGAAGCGCCCGAACGTGTTCGACTGCACCGGGCCGATCCCAAACGTATCCAGCTCGGCAGCCGCAAACTCGAAGAGGCAATCAAGGCTTACCCACGTTTTCGCGACGTGCCGCGCGACGAGGACAGTCTCGACCTGTTGCTGCCCACTCCTGTAGTGATGGACCTGGTCGGACACGGCGCGATAGTCCTGCGAGAGCGAGGGATCACGCTGCTGCTTCCGCGTGCCTGGAACGTGGTGTCTCCATCCCTGCGTGTGCGGGTGACCTCGGCGGCGTCTCCGATCGTTGCGGAGAATCGTACGGTCGGTATGGACCAATTGCTGGAATACGATTGGGAATTGGCGCTCGGAGACAAGGTACTCACCGCCGAGGAAATGACCCGACTGGTCGATGCGAAGTCCGATCTGGTCCAGTTGCGCGGCGAGTGGGTTCAGGCGGACAAAGACGTCCTGGCCCGCGCGGCTCGTTTTGTCAGTCAGCGGCATTCGAGCGGGGACCGAGCGATCGTCGATCTGATCAAGGACTTGATCGCCGACGACCTCAAAGACCTGCCGGTCGAGGAAGTGAAGGCAACCGGATGGGCCTCTGCACTGCTCGACCAGTCGGTGGCTCCGCGGCAGGTCGCGGTACCGTCGACGGTCAACGCGACTTTGCGTCCGTATCAACGACGCGGTCTCGACTGGTTGGCGTACATGAGTGCTCTCGGGCTCGGCGCTGTTCTGGCCGACGACATGGGTCTGGGTAAGACGCTGCAACTGTTGGCGTTACTTGCGCACGAGAAGTCCAAGACAGCAACCCTTTTGGTGTGCCCGATGTCGGTTGTGGGTAACTGGCAGCGTGAATCGGCGCGATTCGTGCCGAGCTTGCGCGTCTACGTTCATCACGGTTCGGATCGCGCTACCGGGGCGGAGTTGGAACAGGCAGTTCGTGAGAGTGACCTCGTGATCACCACCTACGCGCTCATGACCCGCGACGTCGCGGCCCTCAAGGATCTCGACTGGCGGCGCGTAGTGCTCGACGAGGCTCAACACATCAAGAACGCCAAAACATCTCAGGCGAGAGCTGCTCGCAGCATCCCCGCGGATCATCGCGTTGCTCTGACCGGAACGCCGGTGGAGAACCGACTGGACGAGCTGCGGTCAATCCTCGATTTTGCCAATCGCGGTGTACTCGGCTCGGAGCAGATGTTCCGCAAAAGGTTTGTCGTACCGATCGAGCGGGAAAAAGATCAGCTTGCCGTCTCGCGACTGCGAGCCGTCACGTCCCCCTTTGTGCTGCGGCGCGTGAAGACCGATCCCGCCGTGATCGCGGATCTCCCGGAGAAGTTGGAGATGACGGTTCGAGCGAATCTCAGCGAAGAGCAGGCCGCGTTGTACCGCGCCGTGGTGGACGAGATGATGGCGCAGATCAAGGGGACGGAAGGGATGAAGCGCAAGGGCGCCGTCCTGTCTGCGCTGACCAAACTCAAACAGGTGTGCAATCATCCCGCGCACTTCCTGCGCGACGGTTCGCCGGTGATGCGCCGCGGGCAACACCGTTCGGGAAAGCTCGGACTGGTCGAGGACATCGTCGAGTCGGTCATCGGCGACGACGAGAAGGTTCTGTTGTTCACACAGTTTCGTGAGTTCGGCGAATTGGTGGTGCCGTACCTGGCCGACCGGTTCACCACCGAAGTTCCGTTTCTCCACGGCGGAGTGTCGAAAGCCGGGCGCGACGCAATGGTCGAGGCATTTCAAGGTGAAGGCGGCCCGCCCATCATGGTGCTCTCGCTCAAGGCCGGCGGCACGGGTCTGAATCTCACGGCGGCCAACCATGTGGTTCACCTCGACAGATGGTGGAACCCGGCGGTAGAGAACCAGGCGACGGACCGTGTCTTCCGCATCGGTCAGAGAAAGAACGTTCAGGTACGCAAGATGGTGTGCGTCGGAACCTTGGAAGAGCGAATCGACACGATGATCGCGAGTAAAAGTGAACTCGCCGAACTTGCAGTCGGGACTGGTGAGAACTGGGTGACGGAGATGAGCGTCGAGCAACTGGACGAGTTGTTGCGACTCGGCGACGACGCGGTGGGCGAATGAGTCCGCGCGGTAAAGGCCCCGATTTCAGTGAGTACACCGGGCCTCGACGGCGAGCACCCGCGCCGGTCAAGCCTCGTCCAGCGTTCGGGAGGACATTCTGGGGCAAGGCTTTTGTCCGCGTCGTCGAAGAGATCGGCGACAAACCTCGTGTCACGCGTGGGCGAACGTATGCGCGTTCGGGTCAGGTTTTGGCGCTCGACATCGAACCGGGAGTGGTGACGGCCGAGGTTCAGGGCAGCCAACTTCAACCTTTCGTTTCCACGCTGTCGATCGACACCCTCGATCAATCGGATATCGACGACATCATCACCAAGATCCGCCGAGTGCCGGGAAGTCTTGCCGCACTGGTGTCCGGCGTTGTGCCGGACATGCTTGCTGCTCAACTGATACCGGACGGTCCGTCGGCGTTTCGCTTCGACTGCACCTGCCCCGATGTCGGTTGGCCGTGCAAACACGCTGCGGCCGTGGCGTTCTTGACCGCGGAGCGAATCGACACCGATCCGCTCAGTTTGCTGAGACTTCGCGGGGTCGACCTGGAGCAGTTGATCGGGGGAGTGGAAGACGAGTCGACTGTTTCGGTGGACGTCGAGAATTGGTTCGGAATCGCGGCTGCCCTCCCTGCGCTACCGAAGGTGCCTTTTCGCGCGGCGATCGACGATCTGGATATCAGGCGGTTGCGCGAGGCGGTTGCGGCATTGGGATTGGACATGGCTCAGCAGAACGTCGCCTTGGACGAAATACGGTCCATCTACCGACGGTTGGACGGTTGAAATCGGACAACTCCGGACTGGTGCTAGTTTCCTGTCGTAAATTCCAGTATCGTTAATTGGACCGGTCCGGTCGGGACCTGCCTGCGATTTCAGGTCGTTGTCGTCGGCGAATAGACGACTATTCATTTCTCGGAGGGACAGTCGCTGTGATGCCCGTTCATTTGCGCGACAGCGCAATACCCAAACACGAACAGTTGCGCACCATTCTCCTGCGCAAGTGCACCCAAGAACTCCAGCCTGGCGACTTGATGACCAGCGAGCGAAACCTGATGCAGGACTACGGCGTCAGTCGGATCACCGTTCGCGAGGCAATCGGGCAACTGGTCAATGACGGACACCTCGTTCGCGTGCGTGGCAAGGGAACCTTCGTTGCGCACCGTGCTGTCCAATCCAAGCTGCACCTTGCATCCTTCACCGAGGAAATGCGCGCCCAGGGGCATCACCCCACGACAGTGGTCCTGGTCAGCGAACAGGGGCCGGTCCCCGAAAACACTGCTGCCGCACTGAATATGCGACCGGGTTCCGACGGTTACCACGTCAAGCGCTTGCGCCTTGCCGACGGCGAGCCGGTGAGCGTGGACGACGGCTGGTTCAATCCCGAACTGTTGCCGGGTTTACTCGACATGGACTTGACCGGTTCGATCTATCGGGCAACCGCCGACAAGTACGACAAGCCGATCGATCGGGCAGAGCAGACAGTCAGTGCCGATGGTGCCAGTACGGAGATCGCGACTCTCCTGGGCACTCGTAAGGGCGCTCCGGTTCTGTACTTCGATCGAGTGTCGTTCAGCGAGATCGCACCGGTCGAGCACACTCGCAGTTGGTACCGATCCGACCGCTACCAGTTGCAGATGGAAGTCCAGGGCCAAGCGCGGCCCAAAACGCGCGGCGACCAATAGTCATCGTTCGAAGCGAAAGGGCGAGCACACCTTCCGGTGTGCTCGCCCTTTGCGTTACGCCGACCAGTCGAACAGAGTGTCGCCAGTGGCGACGTCCCCACCGACGGAAGGGGATTCGACGGTGTCCGGTTTGGAATCCATCACGACTACCGGGCAGATCGCCGAGTAACCGGTCGTGTCGATGTGCGCTGGATCGAAGCTGACAATGGGATCACCCGCATCGACGGTGTCACCCTCGGCGGCGATGAGGGTGAATCCGTCGCCTTCGAGCTTGACCGTGTCGATGCCGATATGGACCAGCACGCCGGTGGCTTTCTCGCCGAAGATCACGAACGCGTGGGGGTGAAGTTTCAGGATCTTTCCGCTGATCGGCGCCACGACCGTGAGTGGGCCCTGACCGCGAGCGGGTTCGATCGCGACGCCCGAGCCGACCATCTGCTGAGCGAACACCGGGTCCGGTACGTCAGCGAGTGCGACGACCCGACCGGGGAGCGGGGCGAGGACGACCGTCACAGGATGTCCTCGATGTCCTCGGCAAGGGTGTCGGCCTCGGGCCCGACGATGACCTGGACAACCGTTCCGGCCTTGAGTACGCCGTGTGCGCCGGCAGCCTTGAGAGCGGACTCGTTCACCTTCGCTCCGTCCTTGACCTCGGTACGCAGGCGGGTGATGCAAGCCTCGATCTCGACGATGTTCTCTGCGCCGCCGAGGCCCTTGATGATTGCTTCCGCTTTCGACATTTGCTGCTCCTGATTGTCGGGTTGGTCGTGATCGTTGAACGGTCGTGCAGGTGGGCTGACTAGTTGCTGGTCAAGGCTATCCCGGTTACGTATGTCACATTTGGGTGTTGACAACTCGCCTCCACCAGGTAAAACTACAACTGGTTATGACCGGACAGTACCCGTTGGAAGTCCGGCTCCACAACAGTTTCGACAAAACGGTTTCGGCCTCACTTCCGAGCAAGAACCGTGACCTGCATTTTCACGAAACCTGCACGTGTACGACACCCGAATTTCCAGAACCAGCGGCCGATCGCGACGCGGCCCGGCGAACGAAGAAGGTCCTTGATGACTCTCGAAGACACCCCGAAGAAGGAATCGAAAGTGTTCGCCGGGGTTCAACGCCTCGGCCGAAGCTTGATGCTTCCGATCGCCGTTCTGCCGGCTGCGGGAATCTTGCTCCGCCTCGGCCAGGACGACCTGCTCGGGCGATTCAGTTCGATGCACAGTGCTGCTGCAGTGATCTCTGCGGCAGGACAAGCAGTCTTCACGTGGCTGCCGCTGATCTTCGCCGTCGGTATCGCGATCGGCTGGGCCAAGAAGGCCGACGGATCGACTGCCTTGGCAGCCGTCGTCGGCTACATGGTGATCGACGGCGTGTTCAAGGCGATGTCGCCGATCGTCCTCGAAGGGAAGACGGACCCGAACGGGGATCAATCCCTGATCAACTACGGTGTGCTCGCCGGTATCGTGATGGGCTTGCTGTCGGCGATCCTGTGGCAGCGGTTCTATCGAACGAAGCTTCCCGATTATCTCGGGTTCTTCAACGGGCGCAGGCTCGTTCCCATCCTGACAGCGATCACCGGTCTTGTGGTCGGTGTCCTGATGGCATTCGTGTACCCCTTGTTCAACTCCGGCCTCAACTGGGTCGGTGAAGCAGTTGCTTCCAATACCGTTGTGGGCGGCGGCATTTACGGCGCAGCGAACCGCCTCCTGATCCCCACGGGCCTGCACCACATCTTGAACTCCGCCGTGTGGTTCCTGATCGGCGACTACCAGGACGCGAGCGGTCAGATCGTTCGCGGTGACCTCAACCGGTTCTTCGCCGGCGACCCCTCCGCCGGTACGTTCATGACCGGCTTCTTCCCGATCATGATGTTCGCCCTCCCCGCTGCAGCCTTCGCAATCTGGCGCAACGCCAAGCCTTCTCAGAAGAAGCTCGTCGGCGGCATCATGCTCTCCACCGGCCTGACCGCATTCCTCACCGGTATCACCGAGCCGCTCGAATTCTCCTTCATGTTCGTCGCATGGCCCCTGTACGTCATCCACTCGCTCCTGACCGGAACGTCGATGGCCTTGGTCAATGCGCTGGGGATTCACGACGGATTCACGTTCTCCGCAGGCTTCTTCGACTACGTGTTGAACTTCGGCAAGGCAACCAACGCATGGATGTTGATCCCGATCGGACTCGGCTACGCCGTGATCTACTACTTCCTTTTCAGCTTCGTCATCAAGAAGTGGAATCTGCGCACGCCAGGACGAGAAGAAGAGGTCGAGGTGGCTGCAGGTGAGCCCGACCCAGCGCTGCTCGAGGCCGAACTGGCACTGGCTGCCGAAGGTGACAGCCGCACCGACGCCCCGCTCGTCGCCGAACTGGAAAACAAGCTCGACAAGGAACTGGAAGGACGCTGAACATGGCGATCGCAACCACGACAATCGGATCCCGCGTCGGACTCCACGCACGACCCGCAGCGCTCTTCGCGCGCGCCGCAGCCGATCTACCGGTAGACGTCACCATCGCGCTCGGCGACGGCGAACCCGTCGATGCCTCCAGCATGTTGTCTGTCATGACTCTCGGTGCAGCATTCGGGGATTCGGTGACCTTGCGTGCTGACGGTGACGGCGCCGACGCTGCGGTCGGTTCGCTCGCAGAGCTTCTCGCATCCGAACTGGACGAAGCCTGATGACGGCGAGTGTGGACAACCGCATCGCGGGTATCGGAGTGAGCGCGGGTTCGGTCTGCGCGCCGTGGTTGCGATTCTCCACGCCTGAGCCGACCTCGGCGTCGGATCCGATCACAGGCAGTCCCGAGGCGGAGCTGATCAGGATCCGTGAGGCACTGGACGCCGTCGCGGAGGACTTGCTCTCGCGTGCAAAGACAGTCGAGGGCGTCTCCGCGGAGATCCTGACGACGTCGGCTGCGATGGCGCGCGACGCGGGCATCGTGAAGGCGGCCAAGGCGAACCTGGAATCGGGGCTGCCGACCGCACACGCCGTCGCAGTCGCCTTCGACGCCTTCTGTGAAAAGCTCACGGCGCTCGGCGGGTACATGGCCGAACGGGCAACCGATCTGCGCGATCTCGGGCAGCGAGCTGTGGCCGTTCTTCGAGGGGAGCCGATGCCCGGAATCCCCACTCCCGGTTACCCGTACATACTGGTGGCGCGCGATCTCGCTCCGGCGGATACGGCGACGCTGGGCACCAGTGACGTGGTCGGATTGTTGACTGCCGAAGGAGGTCCGACCAGCCATACGGCTATCTTGGCGAAGTCGCTCGGAATCCCGGCCGTGGTCAACTGCTCGGGAACCGATCTGCTGGCGGAGGGGAAACTTCTCATCCTCGACGGCACCACCGGGACGGTCACCATCGATCCCTCGGCAGAAACGCGCGAGCGCGCAGTCCTCGAAGCATCGTTCGTGGCAGAGCAGTCGGCTTCGGCACAGGGTCCAGGACGCACGCGTGACGGGTTCGCGGTGAGGTTGTCGGCCAACATCGGAACCCTCGAGGACGCCGCGCGGGCCGGAGCGGCGGATTGCGAGGGCGTCGGACTGTTTCGTACCGAATTCTCGTATCTCGGGCGTCACGACGCACCGTCGGTGGAGGAGCAAGCACAGACGTACGCGTCGGTGCTCGGGCACTTCGCCGGACAGAAGGTGGTGGTCCGCACTCTCGATTCAGGTTCGGACAAGCCGTTGCCGTTTCTCGATCTCGGGGTCGAGGAGAATCCGGCCCTTGGTATCCGCGGGCTCCGTGTCGGCACGGTTTATCCCGACACACTCATCAGCCAGCTCGACGCCCTCGCGGCGGCAGGCAATGCGACGGGCGCCGATCTGTGGGTCATGGCGCCGATGGTAGCTACGGCCGACGAGGCGAAAGACTTTGCAGAACTTGCGCGTTCGCGGGGGATCGGCAAGGTCGGAGCGATGATCGAGGTTCCAGCTGCAGCGTTGCGGGCGAAGGATATCCTCGAGCACCTCGATTTTGTCAGTATCGGTACCAATGATCTGAGCCAGTACACCTGCGCCGTGGATCGTATGGCCGGAGGCCTGGCGCAACTGCTCGATCCGTGGCAGCCGGCGGTCCTCGATCTGATCGCGATGGTCGGTCAGGCGGGCGCCGATGCCGGAAAACCAGTTGGTGTGTGCGGAGAATCCGCGTCGGACCCGCTGTTGGCTCCGGTTCTGGTCGGTTTGGGCGTGACGAGTCTGTCGATGTCGGTCCCGGCATTGGGCGCAGTTCGCGCGCAACTGGCCTCTCTCGATCTGGCGGTGTGCAAGGACATGGCCGCTGCGGCGCGGGGCGCGCGAAACCCGATCGAGGGTAGAGCGGCCGTCGCGCGGATTCGCGAGTCGGCATGAGTACATCAGGCTCGGCTACTGCCGGCGATCCGATCGTATTGCGGGGAACTGTGATCGGATCTCCGGCCGGGAAGATTCACGACGGAGTCGTCGTCGTGGACGGCGAAAAGATCAGTTGGGTCGGCTCGGCTGCGGACTATGTGGCGTCCACACCCGTCGTCGTCATTCCGGAACGCACCGACGCGGTGATCATGCCCGGCTTGATCGATGTCCACAGCCACGGCGCCGCGGGTGCTGGTTTCCCGAACACCGACGCCGGTGGAGCGAGCCGCGCGGCGGCGCACCATTGTGAGCACGGCACGACCGGAATGCTGGCCAGCCTGGTCTCCGCACCGCGCGCAGATCTGGTGCGACAAGCAACGATGCTCGCCGATCTGGTCGAACGCGGAGAACTTCTGGGTATCCACCTCGAGGGTCCGTTCATCAACGGCGTCCGCTGCGGTGCCCAGGATCCGGCGGCGATCATTCCCGGTGATCCGGATCTGCTCGAAGCCGTGTGTGACGCCGCGCGTGGGACCGTGCGGTCCATGACCTTGGCGCCCGAGACCGAGAATTTCGAAGAGTTGCTCGCGATCATGCGTCATCGCAACATCGTGCCGAGTTTCGGTCACACCGATGCCGACGCGGCAACGACGTCGGCGCGGATCGATGCTGCGGTGCACGGGGATTGGGCCGGACAGATCAGCGCGACCCACCTCTTCAACGGGATGCCGCCCCTGCACCATCGATCTCCGGGTCCCGTCGCGGCGTGCCTGGCGGCTGCCGCGAGAGGCGAGATGGTGGTGGAACTGATCGCAGACGGTGTGCATCTTGCACCCGAGACCGTGTCGATGGTCTTCGATGCTGTCGGACCGGACCAGATCGCCTTGGTCAGCGATTCGATGGCCGCTGCGGGAATGGACGACGGCGACTACCAACTCGGTGCGCTCGACGTCACCGTACAGGCGGGCGTCGCACGGCTCGCGACGACCGACGGCTCGGTCGGCGCGATCGCCGGAGGGACCGCGAGGTTGCTCGACGTGCTGCGCAGCACCGTCTTCAACGGCGGCGTCGCGCTGGAAGACGCTGTCGCAGCGGCAACTCGGAGCCCAGCGCATCTGCTGGGGCTCGGCGACCTGATCGGATCGCTGGCCGTGGGCTGCCGAGCCGACATCCTGATCACCGATCGTCACTTGCGCCTGGGGCGTGTACTACTCGGCGGAAAAGTCGCCGGAAAGGAAAAATCATGGAAATCGTAATTCAGCCGACACCCGCGGAGGTCGGCTCGACCGTCGCGGACATCGTCGAAGGCTACGTCAGAGCCGGGGCGACGACGCTCGGTCTCGCAACGGGGTCGTCGCCGATCGGAACCTATCGTGAACTGGCAGCGAGGCATCGCGACGCCGAACTCGACTTCTCGCTGGCTCGGGCATTCCTGCTCGACGAGTACCTGGGATTGCCGAAACGCCATCCGCAGTCGTACTACTCGGTGATTCGGTCGGAGTTCGTCGATCACGTCAACCTGGATCCCGCGATGGTGTCCAGTCCCAACGGTGAAGCGCCGTGCCCGGAGCAGGAGATCGCCCGGTACGACCAGAGCATCGCGGCGGCCGGGGGAGTGGACGTGCAGTTGCTCGGCATCGGTACCGACGGCCACATCGGCTTCAACGAGCCCGGATCGTCGTTGACCTCGAGAACCCGCGTGAAGACGCTGACCGAGCAGACCCGGATCGACAACGCACGCTTCTTCGACGGTGTGGACGACGTCCCACATCACGTGCTCACCCAGGGGCTCGGAACCATCAGCGATGCAAGGCATCTGGTGATGATCGCGACCGGAGAAGGCAAGGCTGACGCGATCGCCGCTGCCGTCGAAGGTCCGTTGTCTGCTTTCTGCCCGGCTTCGGTGATGCAATTGCATCGCCATGTCACCGTCGTCATCGACGAAGCTGCGGCCAGTTCACTCAAACTTGCCGACTACTACCGGTATGCGCTCGAACACAAGCCGTCGTGGCAGTCCTTCTGACATGACGGTTCTGGAGCTGGCTGTGCAGGACGTGCGGGGGGCGAGGATCGCGCGTTCGGTGGGAGCGACTCGAGTCGAGTTGTGTGCGGCACTCGGCCCGACGGGGGGATTGACGCCCAGCATCGGAGTGATCGAGGCTGCGACGGAGGTGGGGATCGCGGTTCACCCGCTGATCCGTCCGCGCGCTGGAGGTTTTGTGTTCTCACCCGACGAAGTGTGGGTGATGGAGCACGACGTACATGCTGCTGTGGCCGGTGGAGCTTCCGGCATCGTGATCGGCGCGTTGACAGAAGACAATTCGATCGACACCGTCGTGCTGCGCCGCATCATCGGATGCGTGGACCGTGCGCGGGTCGAGGTGACAGTACATCGTGCGATGGACGTGGTGACCGACCGTCTGACCGCGCTGGACGAACTGATCGACCTGGGCGTGACCCGCGTGCTGACGTCCGGGGGTGCGGACACTTGCAACGAGGGACTCGACGAGATCGGTCGAATGGTCGAACATGCCGCGGGCCGGATCCAGATCATGGCCGGTGGCGGAATAACCGTCGACGACATCCCGGCAATCGCTGCCGTCGGCGTCGATGCGCTGCATCTCTCGGCGCGCAAGGTTGTCGCAGTTTCCGGCGGACCTGGTGGGGGATCGGACGGATACGACGTCACAGATGCAGTAGTCGCGCAGGAAGCGGCGGCCGCGCTCCGCGCTGTGCGCCTTTATTAACCCCCCGCGGTTAATAAAGGCGCACAGCCCTTGGGCTCTAGACATACATGGACATCCAACTATAGGATGGTAGACATATTCACTGCTGCCTCCTGGGCGGTCCATACGAGCAAGGAACGGGTTAGCACAATGGTTGAAAATGCGACGGTTCACGAGTTGACGCACTTCGTGGGTGGCAAGCGTGTTCCCGGGACATCTGATCGATTTGCGGACGTGTTCGATCCCAACACCGGCAAGGTGCAGGCCCGCGTTCCCCTCGCGAGCAAGGCCGAGACCGAAGCCATCATCGCCAATGCCGAAGAGGCGCAGCAGGTGTGGGCAGCGTTCAACCCGCAGAAGCGTGCCCGCGTGCTGATGAAGTTCCTGCAGCTCGCTCAGGCCGAGATGGATTCTCTGGCCCGCCTCCTCTCGTCCGAGCACGGCAAGACCGTCGCCGACGCCAAGGGTGACATCCAGCGCGGCCTCGAGGTCATCGAGTTCGCCGTCGGCGCTCCGCACCTGCTCAAGGGTGAATTCACCGAGAGTGCCGGCACCGGCATCGACGTGTACTCCATGCGTCAGCCGCTCGGCGTCGTCGCCGGCATCACGCCCTTCAACTTCCCCGCGATGATCCCGCTGTGGAAGGCCGGCCCCGCCCTCGCCGCCGGTAACGCCTTCATCCTCAAGCCCTCCGAGCGTGACCCTTCCGTCCCGCTGCGCCTGGCCGAGCTGTTCCTCGAAGCAGGACTGCCCGCAGGTGTGTTCAACGTGGTCAACGGTGACAAGGAAGTTGTCGACGTCCTGCTCACCGACGATCGCATCAAGGCCGTCGGCTTCGTCGGCTCCACGCCGATCGCTCAGTACATCTACGAGACGGCCGCAGCTCACGGCAAGCGCGCACAGTGCTTCGGTGGCGCCAAGAACCACGCGATCGTCATGCCGGACGCGGACCTCGACGAGGTTGCCGACGCCCTGATCGGTGCGGGCTACGGCAGCGCCGGCGAGCGTTGCATGGCCATCTCGGTTGCCGTTCCCGTCGGCGAGGAGACCGCGGACGCTCTTGTCGCGAAGCTGAAGGAGCGCGTCGCGAAGCTCAAGATCGGTCGCAGTGACGACGAAGGCGTCGATTTCGGACCGCTCGTTTGCCAGGATGCCCTCGACCGCGTCAACAACTACGTGCAGATCGGCATCGACGAGGGCGCAACGGCAGTCGTCGACGGCCGCGGCTTCACCCTCGAAGGCCACGAAGGTGGATTCTTCGCCGGCGCAACTCTGTTCGACAACGTCACCTCGGACATGCGCATCTACAAGGAAGAGATCTTCGGACCCGTCCTTCAGGTGGTCCGCGCTGCCGATTACGAAGAGGCACTGCGTCTTCCGACCGAACACGAGTACGGCAACGGCGTCTCCATCTTCACCCGCGACGGCGACACCGCGCGTGACTTCACCGCTCGCGTCAACGTCGGCATGGTCGGCGTGAACGTGCCGATCCCGGTCCCGATCGCGTACCACACCTTCGGTGGCTGGAAGCGCTCCGGATTCGGTGACCTGAACCAGCACGGTCCCGACTCCTTCCGCTTCTACACCAAGACCAAGACCGTGACGCAGCGCTGGCCTTCCGGCAAGAAGGAAGAGACCAACCACTTCGTCATCCCCACGATGAACTGATCGGAACACTTTCCATGTTTACTCTGACCGATGACGAGCGGGCGATTCGTGACACTGCCCGCGACTTCGCGGCCGAGCATCTGGCGCCCAACGCAGTGGAGTGGGATCAGACCAAGCATTTCCCGGTGGACGTCCTCCGTAAGGCGGCGTCCCTGGGAATGGGCGGTATCTACATTCGTGAAGACGTGGGTGGCAGTGAGCTGAGTCGCGTCGACGCTGCCCGGATCTTCGAAGAGCTGGCCAAGGGCGATCCGTCGATCGCCGCGTACATCTCCATCCACAACATGGTCACGTGGATGATCGACCAGTTCGGCAACGACGAACAGCGCCACAAGTGGGTTCCCGGACTCTGCTCGATGGATCAACTGGGCAGCTACTGCCTCACCGAACCCGGCGCTGGCTCCGATGCTGCGGGCTTGAGCACCAAGGCCGTTCGTGACGGCGACGACTACATCCTCAACGGCGTCAAGCAGTTCATTTCCGGCGCAGGCACTTCCGACGTGTACGTCGTGATGGCGCGCACCGGATCTGCCGGTGCCAAGGGGATCTCGGCGTTCATCGTGCCCAAGGATTCGCCCGGACTGTCGTTCGGTGCCAACGAGGTCAAGATGGGCTGGAACGCGCAGCCCACCCGTCAGGTGATCTTCGAAGACGTGCGAGTTCCTGCCGCCAACATGCTCGGTGAAGAGGGCAGCGGCTTCCGCATCGCTATGAAGGGTCTCAACGGCGGCCGGCTGAACATCGCCGCCTGTTCGGTTGGTGGGGCCCAGGCGGCGCTGGAGAAGGCAGTCGCATATCTGGTGGACCGCAAAGCTTTCGGTTCGGCACTGATCGAGTCGCAGGCCCTGCAGTTCCAGCTCGCCGACATGCGTACCGAACTCGAAGCGGCCAGGACGTTGCTGTGGCGCGCCGCTGCCGCACTCGAAGACGGAGCGTCCGACGTCGTGGAGTTGTGTGCGATGGCCAAGCGCTTTGCCACCGACACCGGGTTCGACGTAGCCAACAAGGCTCTCCAGCTTCACGGCGGGTACGGCTATCTTGCTGAGTACGGGATCGAGAAGATCGTCCGCGATCTTCGGGTTCATCAGATCCTCGAAGGCAGCAACGAGATCATGAGGGTGGTCATCGCGCGCAGCGTGGTCGCATCAGGTCAGGGAAAGCAGGGAGCAGCATGAGCGACGAGCTCGAGGTATTGATCGAAAAGCGTGACGGGCTGGGGCTCATCACTCTCAACCGTCCCAAGGCGATCAATGCCCTCAACCACTCGATGGTCAAGGCGATGGCCAAGGCCCTCGAGGAATGGAAGTCCGACGACGACGTCAAGGCAGTCGTACTCACGGGCGCCGGCGAGCGTGGTCTGTGCGCCGGCGGCGACATCGTCTCGATCTACCATGACGCCAAGGACGGCAAGACCGGTTCGCTCGACTTCTGGCGTGAGGAGTACATCCTCAACTCCGAGATCGCGAACTACCCGAAGCCGTACGTCGCGATCATGGACGGGATCGTCATGGGCGGTGGCGTCGGAGTGTCCGCACACGGCGACATTCGCATCGTGACCGAGCGCTCGATGATCGGAATGCCCGAGACCGGAATCGGTTTCATTCCAGACGTGGGCGGAACTTACCTGCTCTCGCGTGCTCCCGGTGAACTCGGGACGCACATCGCGCTCACCACGGCGCGACTGAGCGCCGGCGATGCCATCGCAGCAGGTTTCGCTGACCACTTCATCCCGTCGGAGAACATCGAGACGTTCATCGCCGCACTCGCGTCGTCTTCGGTTGCCGACGCCGTGGCGCAGTACGCGGAGCCGGCTCCGGTGTCGGAACTGTTGGCCCAGCAGAGCTGGATCGACGCCGCGTACTCCGCCGACGACGTATCCACCATCGTCGAGCGTCTTCGCGCAAGTGGAATCCCCGAAGCTGAGAAGGCAGCGGAGCAGATTCTCGGCAAGTCCCCGATTGCACTGTCGGTGACCCTGCGATCTCTGCGGCATGCCAAGGAAGCAGCAAGCTTGGAAGAAGTCCTCAACGAGGAGTTCCGGGTCTCGACCGCTGCGCTCGCCTCACACGATCTGGTCGAGGGCATTCGCGCCCAGGTCGTGGAGAAGGACCGAAACCCGAAGTGGTTGCCGGCAACTCTCGACGACGTCACGGCAGAATCCGTCGACGCCTACTTCGCCCCGCTGGGCGACAACGAGCTCGGACTCGCCCCTCAACCGCAAGGCAACTGATCACCGCCGAAGGAGCATCACTAATGAGCACCATTGGATTTATCGGACTCGGTCACATGGGTGGCCCGATGGCGGCCAATCTTGTCAAGGCCGGACACAAGGTCGTCGGTTTCGACCTGGCACCTGCGGCGCTGGAGCAGGCAGTCAAAGACGGTGCATCGGTGGCGGATTCGGCGGTCGACGCCGTTCGCGGTGCCGACGTCGTGATCACGATGCTGCCGAGCGGTAAGCACGTTCTGGGTCTGTACGAAGAGCTGCTGCCGGTGGCAACACCGGGCACGCTGTTCATCGACTGTTCCACCATCGACGTCGCCGACGCCCGCGAGGCACACGACAAGGCCGAAGCAGCCGGTCACCGCAGCGTCGACGCACCGGTCTCCGGTGGAGTCGTCGGGGCTACCGCAGGCACGCTGGCATTCATGGTCGGCGGTTCCGAGGCTGACTTCCAAGCCGCGTCACCGTTGCTGGACGTGATGGGCCGCAAGGTCGTTCACTGCGGCGACGCCGGTGTCGGCCAGGCAGCCAAGATCTGCAACAACATGATCCTCGGCATTTCGATGATCGCGATCAGTGAGGCGTTCGTGTTGGGCGAAAAGCTCGGCCTGAGCAACCAGGCGCTCTTCGACGTGGCGTCCAACGCCTCGGGACAGTGCTGGGCACTGACCACCAACTGCCCGGTTCCGGGACCTGTGCCCACCAGCCCGGCCAACAACGACTACCAGCCTGGCTTTGCTGTTGCACTGATGGACAAGGACCTCGGTCTGGCAGCAAATGCGCTGCGCAACAACGGCGTCGATGCGGAGATCGGACTCAAGGCCGCCGAGCTCTACAGTCGCTTCCATGCCGCGGGCGGTGGCGGTCAGGACTTCTCTGCCATCATCAACGACATCCGTGACCGTTCGACCGAAGGACAGTAGTGACCGACTTCAATACCATCATCCTCGAGCGTAAGGGTCGCGTCGGCGTCATCACGCTCAACCGCCCGAAGGCTCTCAACGCGCTGAACTCCGAGCTGATGAACGAGGTCGTCGCCGCGGTTGCCGACCTCGAAGCGGACAACGGCATCGGAGCCATCCTGATCACCGGTTCCGAGCGCGCCTTCGCCGCCGGTGCCGACATCAAGGAAATGCAGTCCAAGACGTACATGGACGCATACGTCGAGGATTTCTTCACCCCGTGGGATCGCGTCGCAGCAGCTCGTAAGCCGCTGATCGCCGCCGTCTCCGGATACGCGCTCGGTGGTGGCTGCGAGCTTGCGATGCTCTGCGATTTCATCATCGCTTCGGATACCGCGAAGTTCGGCCAGCCCGAGATCAAGCTCGGTGTCATTCCGGGTATCGGTGGCTCGCAGCGCCTTACGCGCGCCGTGGGCAAGGCCAAGGCCATGGAGCTGTGCCTCACCGGCCGCAACATGGACGCAGAAGAAGCCGAACGTGCAGGCCTGGTTGCCCGGATCGTTCCGGCCGCCGATCTGCTCGACGATGCCCTGAAGACCGCAACCACCATCGCCGAGATGTCGCTGCCGATTGCGATGATGGCCAAGGAAGCAGTCAACCGCTCCTTCGAGACCACCCTCGCCGAGGGCGTCCGCTTCGAGCGTCGGGTGTTCCACTCGACCTTCGCGACGGAGGATCAGAAGGAAGGCATGACCGCGTTCGTAGAGAAGCGGTCGGCAGAATTCAAGCATCGCTGAATTTCAACAGCGCTGAATTTCAACAGCGCTGAAACTGCCCTCACACTCGTCGAGAGTGTGAGGGCAGTTTCTTTGTGTGTACGGGTGGTCGGTTCACCACTTGGTCGGTGCGCCGCCGGTGTCGAAGTCACCCGCAGTCTTGCGAAGTTCAGTGAGGATCGTCACCAATTGCTCGAGCTTGTCCTGCTGGAGTCCGGGGTGAGCGAACACCTTGCTGTTGAGCATTTCGGTGGCTTCGAGGGCCAGCGCGCGACCCGCGTCAGAGATCTCGATGAGCGTCGCACGGCGATCGCTGGGATGCGGGACCCGACTGACCAACTCCGCTTTCTCCAAACGGTCGACGGCATTGGTGACGCTGGTGGGGTGGACCTGGAGTCGGGCGCTCGCCTTGGCCATCGGGAGTGCGCCCGACCTGGTGAAGGTGAGAAGCGTCAGCAGTTCGTAGCGAGCGAAGGTCAACCCGAGCGGCTTGAGTACCTCTTCGACCCGCGCCATCATGATCTGCTGCGCACGCATCACCGACGTGACCGCAGCCATACCGTCGGCGACGTCGCTCCACCCGTGCTCCGTCCACTGACGATGCGCCTCTTCGATGGGGTCGAGGGGGAGCGGCGCGGGGGGAGACATAGGTTCGATCATCCCATGTTGGCAAGCGGTCGGGTGCCTTGTCTGATTGTGTGTCGCAGCCGCTTACGTCTGTAGAGTCCCACGGGTGATTTCAATCCTCGTAGCGGGTGGCGTCTCGTTGTTCGTCGCGCTCTTCCTGACTCCGTTTCTCATTCGTGTGCTTTCGCGGCAGGGGCTCGGGCACGAGATTCGGATCGAGGGTCCGCAGAGCCATCAGGGCAAGCGTGGCACCCCGTCGATGGGCGGCATCGCGATCATCGCCGGCATGTGGGCGGGCTACCTGGCGGCACACATCATCGGATTCGGCTCGCGGCTACCGCGGCTGTCTGCATCCGGTTGGCTGGTTCTCGCGCTCGCCACGTCACTGGGAATCGTCGGCTTTCTCGACGACTTCATCAAGATCCGTAAGAAGCGCAATCTCGGGCTCAACAAGACAGCGAAGACCGTCGGTCAGCTCGCGAGCGCCATCATCTTCGGCATTCTCTTCCTGCAGTTCTCCAACAACAACGGAGTCACCCCCGGAAGCCAGTACCTGTCCCATGTACGAGATATCTCGGTGTTCTCCATGGGTGCCATCGGCTTTGTGGTCTTCTTCTGCATTCTGGTGTTCGCCTGGTCCAACGCCGTCAATTTCACCGACGGTCTCGACGGTCTCGCGGCCGGCTCGATGGGCATGATCCTGGGGACCTACGTCGTCATCGCCGGTTGGCAGTACCGGAACTCATGTGTCCTCGAGCCTGCCGCCGGTTGCTACGACGTTCGTGACCCCCTGGATCTCGCGATCGTCGCTGCCGCCGCAGGCGGGGCGTGCCTCGGCTTCCTCTGGTGGAACGCCGCCCCGGCTCAGATCTTCATGGGTGACACCGGCTCCTTGGCGCTGGGCGGCCTGGTTGTCGGCCTGTCCGTCACGACGCACACCGAGCTGCTGATGGTCATCATCGGCGCCCTGTTCGTCGCTGAGATCCTGTCGGTGATCATCCAGGTTCTGGTCTTCCGATCGTCCGGTCGACGCGTATTCAAGATGGCCCCGATCCATCATCACTTCGAGTTACTCGGTTGGCCGGAAACCGTCGTGATCGCAAGATTCTGGATCTTCGTCGCGATCTCGTGCGTCCTGGGACTTGCCACCTTCTACAGCGAGTGGTTCTCCGCTGCCGGTTAGACCGATTCACTCTTTCGGGTCGTAGCCAGAAGAGCGATCAGACCGAGCGACACACACGCCGTCATTGTGACGGCCAGGGCTGTGCTCGTGTTTCCCAGTAGACCGACTGCCGGCGCGATGGCCGCACCGACGCCGAACTGGAATGCACCGAGCATTGCCGCGGCAGTACCGGCCGCTTCGCCGTGACGAGCGAGGGCCAGTGCCGGGGCGTTGGGCAGAACGAACCCGATGGCGCCGGCCATGACCCACAGTGCGATCACGAATCCGGCGAGTCCGCCGAGTTCCAGGACCGCGACAGCAATGACGACGGCCCCGGAGACAACCGCAGCCACGAGGGCCCACTTGGTGATCTGCTGAGGAGTCCACCGGTCGAGCAGTCGGACGTTTACCTGCGAAGCGCCGATCAACGCAATCGCGCCCGCACTGAAGAGCAGTGCGAACTCCTGCTGGTTGAGGCCGTACTGATCCTGATAGACGAACGACGCGCCCGAGACATACGCGAACAACGACGCCATGCCGACGCTGGAGACGAGCGTCAGGACCATGAACGTGCGGTCGCCGAGCAGCGAACCGTAGGTGCGGAGAACCGACGTCAATCCGCTCGGGCGACGCTTTTCCTTCGGCAATGTTTCGGACAGTCCGAACGCACCGATCATCGCTGTGCCGACGCCGATCAGTGCCAGTACGACGAAGATCCCGCGCCAGTCGAGGGCGACGAGGAGGGCGCCACCGATGCTGGGCGCCAGGATCGGCGCAACGCCGAGCACGAGCATCAGCCGGCTCATCACAACGGCAACGGTGTTACCGCTGTAGAGGTCGCGGACGATCGCCATGGTGACCACTGCCGCGGCCGCCGCGCCCATGCCCTGGAAAACCCGCAGGATGCCGAGGACAGCGATGCTCGGTGCGAAGACCGCCAGCAGCGAAGCCAGGATATGGACGCCGATTCCGGCAAGCAGCGGCTTTTTGCGGCCGAGAGTGTCCGAGAGCGGCCCGACCAACAGCTGGCCGAGTGCGAGGCCGATGAGAGTTCCGGTGATGGTCAGCTGAACCGTTGACGACGAGACCCCGAGATCGGCACCGATATCCGGCAGCGCGGGCAGGTACATGTCGATGGTGAAGGGCCCGAGCGCAGTCATGGAACCGAGGGCAAGAATCTTCCCGACGCTGGGCTTACGGTCGACACTGCTCATTTCCAGCGGGGCTGCCTCCAAGGGCGGAGCTGCCTTCACGGGCGGGGCAACGGCGGTGTTCTCGGCACTCATGAAACCTTCTGGGTTGTCTGGGTCTGGCGAACTGCTCGGTCGTTCGGGCGAAATTCGTATGATCTGCGCCCGCCGAGGGAGTCAGCATCGAGACTGACCGATTTGTTCCCGAAGGGCTCGCAGTTTTCCCAGAGACTGGAACGGCGGGTGGGATCGCACTCGAATCATGCTGAGCGGAACTGTGGTTCGACGCCGTGACTCAGGGCAGAGTTACTCACTGACGCGGGTGTGGCTGAGTGGCTAGGCACCGGCCTGCAAAGCCGTTCACACGGGTTCGAGTCCCGTCATCCGCTCGTGTCGGAGACCGGCAGGCATATCGCCTGCCGGTCTCTCTTGTGTGGTCCCGGTTCGCGGGGTCGGCTGCGATAGTCTGGGCTGCCGGAGCGAGCGGACCACATGAGTGAGGCACAGAATTGATTTCGGGACAGGACCTGCGATCGCGGCGCTTGCACGTGGGGATCAGTCAGTTCCAGTTCGCCCGCCAGGCGGGAGTCTCGTCAGCAGTCGTCTCCGCGTGGGAACTCGACAAGGCATATCCGAAGCCACCGGTTGAGCGAGCAGTCCTCACGGCCCTCTCCGCGTTGGAAGCGGCCAAGCGTGAGGGCACGTACGCGGCCCCCCGGAAGCGATCGAGCGGTAGTACCCGTGCGCGTCGAGCGACACCGGTCAACGACCCCGCCTCGGTGGCCAGGCGTGCGGTCGCGGGGGCAGGAAACGGTGGCCCCACCGTATTGACGGCGTTCTCCGGTTGTGGCGGTATGGCCGAAGGCTTTCGGATGGCGGGGTTTTCGGTGGAGGGATACATCGAAGTCGTGCCGGAGGCGCGCGCGACCTTCGATCGGAACTTCCCCGGCGCGAAGTGCCTCGGTGAGGACATCCGGGCGATCGACGAAGCCCGTGTGAAAGATCTTCTGGCACAGGTGAATATCGATGTGTTGGCCGGGGGGCCGCCGTGTCAGGGTTTCAGTCTCGCCGGCCGGCGAGACCGCGACGATCCGCGTAACCATCTCTTCCGGAACCTACTCGAGCTCGCCGATCTGGTGAGGCCGAAGGTCGTGGTGATGGAAAATGTTCGGCTGCTGCTGAGCATGAAAGACCCGGACGGTGGGATGGTCGTCGACCGGATTCTCGGCGAGATGGCTGCATGCGGTTACGACGCGTCGGTCAACACGGTCAATGCGCAGGACTACGGCGTCCCGCAGTTCCGGGAACGAGTGTTCATCGTGGCGACCCGCCGCGACAGTGGTATCGGGCCGCTGCGTTTTCCGCCGAAGACTCACGGCGTGAATGGTGTTGCGCCGCTGAGGACTTTCCGCGATGCCACCGTCGACCTGGCCCCGCTGGAATCCGGGCAGGCTTGCGAGACGGACCCGCTGCACTGGGCCGTCGAGCATCCCGAGCACGTCTTGCGGTGGCTGCGTGATGTACCGGAAGGAATGTCGGCGCACGACAACGAAGATCCGGCCATGCGACCGTCGTCCGGGTACAACACGACGTACAAGCGCCTCCGGTGGGACGAGCCGGCGTCCACGGTCGGAACCACTTTCGGGATGATCTCGGCTTCACGCAACGTGCATCCGAAACACACGCGATCGTTGACCGTTCGAGAAGCTGCTCGCCTCCAGACCTTTCCCGACGACTACGTCTTCGAGGGCAAGTGGGGAGCGGTGCGCACGATGATCGGCAATGCGGTGCCGCCGCAGCTGGCGTCGGTACTGGCAGGAGAGATCAAGAAGGCACTCGGCTGAGATAGAGCACCTACGGAAAATGGGGCCGACGATGTCGGCCCCATTTCGAGTTACGCCCTGGCAGGGGTGTGGTGCAAGCGAATCAGCTGAGGTTGAGCTTGGCGATCAACGGCTGGACGACCTTGATGATGTCGATGACGGCGCTGAGGGTGTTGATGGAACCCATGTTTCGGTCCTCCGTGTCGTATGTACAGGTGTGTATGTACAAGGTTGTGTCTGCGTGGTGTTTCTGTACGACCTTGTGTCGCAGACACAAGTTAGCAAACTGGACGCTTGTTTGGGTCGAAATGACCGCTTTGCGCTGAAGTTGCTGAAAAGTTCACGGATTGTTCAGGAACGTAAACAAAAAACAGGCCGGACTCCCCGAAGTCCGGCCTGTCGATGACGCTTTGCGATCAGCTGAATGCCGAAAGTGCGCTGATGAGGCCGATGCCCGCAACTGCGACCTTGAGGACACTCAAGACGTCTTCGAGCTTGACACCCTCGGGCAATACGTTTTCGACAGACTCCATGTTGGATCCTTCATGTGTTGGGGTCGTGGTCCAGTGCCACTGCAAGCAAGATACCCAATCGTGACCACCTGTGAAACCCCGGCGCGAAGATCACAGTTGTGTTGCGCCGGACTCACTGGCCGTCGCGGCAACGGTGGCTGCCACTATTTGCTCCACGCTGATGCCCGCTGCCGGTAGGCAGTGGTAGAAGATTCGTTCGCAAAGGTCGACCATTTCGCCTCGCTCGAGCGTCGGCTCGTCGATCCAGTTGACGACGATTTCCTCCATGAATGCCTGCCACCCGGCGATTGTCGCCTCCACGGTCGCATTCGA
Organism: Rhodococcus sp. OAS809; assembly: GCF_040546695.1. NCBI lineage: Bacteria > Bacillati > Actinomycetota > Actinomycetes > Mycobacteriales > Nocardiaceae > Rhodococcus > Rhodococcus sp. OAS809. The sequence goes on from NZ_JBEPOI010000002.1 coordinate 6,270,362, forward strand.
TTCGATGCCTAGATTCGTCAGCGCAGCGACGATCCACGTGGTGAAAGTGCGGCGCATGCCTCGGTAGATCGTGCGCATTCGAACGTCGCCACTGCCGGCCATACGCATCACGGCGAGGTAAATGGTGGGGTGCTCGATAACGGCGTCGACGAATGTCTCGATACCTGAGCGCAGCTGGGACGTGATGGGTAGCTCGGGATCCGGTCGCATTCGATCTTCGAGATCGGCCGAGGCGGCCTCGAGGATGGCGTTCTGGAAACCCTTCTTGTTCTTGAAGTAGTGGAACAGCAGTGGCGGCGAGACACCGGCCTCGGCTGCGACGCGATCCATCGACAGTTGGTCGAAAGGCTCGGTCCGCAACATGTGTACTGCCACCTCGAGGATTTGCCTCTGACGGTCTTCGGGGGAGCGGGGGACTGCAGCCATTCCGTCATCTTATGTATTGGTTCGAATGGTTCATTGACTTTTACTCAACGCTGTCTATAACGTGAGGTAACACATACGTGAGGCGAGGAGTCCAACAGTGTCTGCTTTCGACATCGTGGTCAACGACGGGTTGTGGTTCGACGGGACGGGGGCTCCAGGTCTGCGTCGTAATCTCGGAATTCGAGACGGCGTGGTCGCGGAGGTGTCCACGACGCGCCTCGAGATCGGGCCGGACACAGAAGTGATCGACGCGGCCGGCAAATGGGTTCTCCCCGGCTTTGTCGACGTCCACACGCACTACGACGCCGAAGCCTTGGTCAGTCCAGGGCTTCCGGAATCGGTTCGCCACGGCGTCACGACGGTCGTGCTCGGCAATTGCTCGCTGTCGACGGTGTATTCGACGCCGCGCGAGATCGCGGATCTGTTCAGCCGGGTCGAAGCAGTTCCCCACGACGCGGTGCTGCGCATCCTCGAAGCGAACAAGACCTGGACCGGTCCCGCGGCGTACACCGCCGCCCTCGAAGCCCTTCCCCTCGGACCCAATGTCGCGGCCTTCATCGGTCATTCCGATATCCGCACGCACGTACTCGGACTGGGGCGCGGTACCGACAAGAAGGTCAAGCCGACTCGCTCGGAACTCGGCCGGATGGGCTCGATGCTCGAGGACGCCATCGACGCTGGGATGCTGGGCCTGTCGTCGATGACCAATGCCCTCGACAAGATCGACGGCGACGAATATCGTTCTCGCTCTTTGCCGTCGACGTATGCACGGTGGAAAGAGTTCCGATTCCTCAATCGCATCCTTCGTGATCGCGGAAAGATCTTGCAGAGCGCTCCGACCATCAACCTGCATCCGAACGTCGCGGCGTTCTTCGCCGAAAGCTCGGCGATCGGGCGCAAGAAGCCGCTCAAGACGTCGCTGCTCTCCGGCGCGGATTCGAAGGCCTACCCGGTGATCGTGTACTTCATGCTCGCTGCGGCCCCACTGCTCAATCGCTTCGCCAAGACCGATTTCAAGTGGCAGCACCTTCCGGTTCCCTTCACCGTCTACGCGGATGGAATCGACCTGGTCGTGTTCGAGGAGTTCGGTGCCGGCGCCGCCGCTTTGCACCTCAAGGACCAGGTGGAGCGCAACGAACTGCTCCAGGACGAGTCGTACCGTCGCGCATTCCGTAAGGACTACGACAACAAGTTCTCACCCCGCATCTGGCATCGCAATTTCTACGATGCGGTCATCGTGGGATGCCCGGACGAGACGTTGATCGGCAAGAACTTCGGTCAGGTCGGTGACATCCGCGGAGTGCACCCGGTGGACGCGTACCTCGACCTGGTGGTGAAGTACGGGCGAGATCTTCGCTGGCGCACCACCATTGCCAATCACCGGCCCAAGTTCGCGAAGAAACTCGCCGCGAGTTCCGGTGTGCAGATGGGCTTCGGCGATGCCGGCGCGCATCTGCGCAACATGGCGTTCTACAACTACCCGGTGCGACTCCTCAAGCGCGTCAAGGACGCTCAGAGTGACCGCAAGCCGTTCCTCACCATCGAGCGCGCAATCCACCGCCTGACGGGCGAACTGGCGGACTGGTACGGCATCGACGCCGGGCATCTACGCCAGGGTGACCGCGCGGACTTCGTTGTCATCGACCCGGCCGGGCTCGACGAGTCGGTGGACGGGTTGTTCGAGGCAAAGGTTCCCGAGTACGGCGGGATCAGCCGGATGGTCAACCGCAGCGACGACGCAGCGGTCGCTACGGTGATCAACGGCCGACTCGTCTACCGCGAAGGTGAATTCGCCCCCGGATTCGGAATCGAAAAGACAGGTCAGTTCCTGCGTGCCGGTGAAAAGGCTCCGGTTACCAGGGCCGCGAAGACTAGCGTGGCGCTATGACTACACCGGCGGATCGCCTCACCTCGTACTCCCGGTCCGGGCTGACCTTCGACGTACGCGACGAAGGACCCGCCGACGGTCCGGTCGTGGTTCTCCTGCACGGGTTTCCGCAGGATTCCCGCTCATGGGATCACCTTGCGCCGTTACTGCACGCCCGCGGCTTCCGGACCGTCGCACCGGATCAGCGAGGGTACTCACCCGGCGCCAGGCCGAAAGCGCGCTGGGCGTACCGTGGGTCCGAACTCGCCGCTGACACTGTCGCACTGATCGACGCGCTCGCGGTGGGCAAAGTGCACCTGGTCGGCCACGACTGGGGTGCCGCAGTCGCATGGCAGGTGGCCGCCGAACGGCCGGACTTGCTCGATACCGTGACCGCGGTGTCGGTTCCGCACCCACTGGCGTTCGTCAAGGCGATGGTGACCAGCACACAGGGACTGAAGTCGTGGTACATGGGGGCGTTCCAATTGCCCTTCGTCCCCGAGAAGATTCTGTCCTCCACGTCGGCAGGTGAAAAGTTCCTGATTTCGAGCGGGCAGACGCCGGAGAACGCGCGGCGCGATCTGAACGCCATGCTGGCTCCCGGTCGGCTACGCGGCGGTCTGAACTGGTACCGCGCGATGTGGATGACCAAGCCGAACCCCGCAACTGCCAGGGTCACCGTGCCGACCCTGCACGTCTGGAGTGACGGCGACGCCGCCATCGGCCCCAAAGGGTCTGCGCTCACCCCCGCGTTTGTCGACGGCCCGTACCGGTTCGAGGTTCTCAGCGGCGTGAGCCACTGGATTCCGGACGAGGCGCCGGTCGAGTTGGACCGACTGCTGGGTGAGCATCTCAGCAGCTGACTGAGTTTCGTACTGAAGCCCCCGCCGTTCGGCGGGGGCTTCAGTCGTCAGCAAGGTCGTCGACCAACCGTGGTCAGCGAGCTCCGAATCGCTCTTCCACCTGCTCCTTCGTCAGGCCGAACTCCTCGAGCGTGTACTTGTGCGACGGTTTGCGAGCACCGGAGCGGCTTTCCTCGTGCATTGCCTCCATCGACTGCTGCGCAGTAGATGTCAACGGAATGTCGAAGTGCGTGTAGATATTCTCGACGGTTCCCAGCGGATCGGTGACGAAGTCCTGATAGTCGACGTCGATGAACTGTGCGGGATTGTGGTGTGCGCGTGCACTGTCGAACTGCTCGAGCCCCCTGGCCCACAATTCGAGCTGACTTTCGCCGATCACCTTGTCGGTGAACGTGTTCGACCAACCCTCTGTCGCCTGGGCGGCCAGGCTGCATACCGACGGAATGATCGTCGTAGGGGAGCGGTGAGTCTGGATGACGAGAGCGTCGGGGTACGCCTCCATCAATTCGTCGAGCGCGAACAGGTGGCTCGGGTTCTTGAGGACCCACCGTCGATCCTGATCGGGCAGACCGATCAGCTGCAGGTTCTTCTTGTGTCGTGCATAGGCGTTCGACCACTCCTGGTCCTTCAGCCATGCGGAGTACGTGGGTAGATTCGCCAGGCACTCGTACGACACGGACTTGAACGTCTGACGCAAGAGTTGCCAACATTCTTCGACTTCGCTGGCGGACATGTAGTGCACGCCCATGAATTCGGGATGCTCGACGTGGTGTTGACCGAATGTCTCCTCGATCTTGGCGAAGACCGGGTTCGATTCCCACGTATCGCGAGGCGGGCGAGGCTGAGGGAACTCGGTCAGCCACATCTCGAGGCCCTGGTGAGCCGGGTCGACCGTGAGGAGGCGGTGCAAGGCAGTGGTGCCCGTCCGTGGCAATCCGGTGACGAAGATCGGCCGCTCGATCTTGACGTCGGCGTGCTCCGGATGCCCCTTCCATGCAGATTCACTGAGCAGACGTGCCACCAGGGCGCCTCGAAGGAATACCCGAGAGATCTTGCTGCCGAAGGGCGTCAGATCCTCGTCACGGTCGTAGGACTCGAGCAGGACCGACAGAGCTTCGGTGTAATCGTCGACGCCGAAGTCCGTCAGTCCGGTCATCCGTGTCGCCGAGGCGTGGAGATCCTCGACGGTGCCGACGTGAGTGCGTTCAGTCATGGTGCTCCTAGTGATGGAATTCGCCGCAGTTGACGTCGATGCATTGGCCGGTGATCGCGCTGGCCATCGGAGACGCCAGGAAGATCGCCGCGTCGGATACTTCATCCGTCGTCGGCAGGCGCTTGAGGTCGGTGTTCGACGCAGTGTGCTCGTAGATCTGCTCGACGGTCATGCCGAACTTCTCCGCCTGGTGCGCGAAGTATCCCTTGAGGGTGTCGCCCCAGATATAGCCGGGTGCAATCGAATTGACACGAATTCCCTGCGGGCCGAGTTCGGTGGCCAGGGACTGCGACATGGCGAGCAGGGCCGACTTCGCCATCTTGTAGCTGCCGTAACGCTCTTGCGAATGCCGCAACACCATCGAATTGATGTTCACCACGGAGCCGTCCGACTCGGCAAGTGCCGGCGTGAACAGCTGAGTCAGGCGCAACGCCCCGAGAACGGTCAGTTCGATGCTGTCGCGGATGTGCTGGTAATCGGTGCGAGCCAACGGTTTCATCGACGGAATCGAGAATGCATTGTTGATCAGAGTGTCGACTTTGCCGTAGGCGGCAATGGACTCGGCCACCAGATTCTCGGCGGAAGCCTGGTCGGTGATGTCGGTGGCAACGGTGACGGCGCGCCCACCGGCATCGACTATTTCTTTCGCAACGTCGTCGAGTCGCGATTGCGTACGTGCTGCGAGAACAAGACTTGCGCCGGCCGACGCACATCGAAGGGCCAGAGCGCGGCCGAGTGCCGGGCCGACTCCGGAGATGACTACTACGCGGTCTTCGAGCAAGGCGGTCATGATTACCCCAGCATTCGGTTGTCGATGGCGGCCTGGCGCTGGGCAATGCGTGCTGCCCAGTCCTCGGCGGTGATGGCGTTGGTGTCGAAATGCGGCAGGTGCTTCGCAATATCTGCGACGGCGACGATTTCGACGGTGGGACCGTCCTGCGGCGTCAGCTCGCGGGAAACGCGCTGCCAACGGAACTGCAGAATGCCGCGCGGATGTCCGACGGTTTCGATCCAGTTGGTGACACCGGGGTTCTTCTCGCTGACCACCATTCGAACCATCCCGTCCGGATCGACCTGTGCCTGGCCGTTGTTGAGGGAGGTCTGATGATTGACGTAGTCCAGTGAGATGTACCAGAGGCTCCCCAGTTGGAAGCCGAGATACGGTGCGTCGGAGGCGGGAACGGTGATGATCATCGCCTGCTCGTCGGTGAGTTCGTAATGTCCCACCGACGAGTACTGCGTTGCCAGCCCGCCCGGTGTCAGGCGTGGTTCGGTCATGGTGTTGACCGCGAGCTTGAGGTAGAACCACTCCGGGAACTGGAGCCACGTCTTGACCCGCGTGACCAGTGCCTTCCCAGCCCGGGCGTAACGCTTCTCGGTCTCTTCGGCGGTGAGAGGTGGCGGCGCGATCCCGATCGAATCGGTGCGCTCGATGCGGATCACGCCGCGCTGCTGACTCCAGTCGCTGTAGACCTCGCGAACAACCAGCTGCGAGGATCCGGGCGCCAGGGTGTAGTAGTTGGCTCGTCCGTCGGCGGGGCCGGGGCCGAACCAAGCGACGAAGTTGCCGTCGTCGTCTATCTCCAGCTCGCGGTCGTCGAAGGCGATTTCGCTTCCGGGAACGTTCGAGTTGGTGTAGTTCCCACTCAACACTTGGAAGCTGAGATCGGCTGTGGTGCCGCGCTTTCCGGTGACCTTGTATTCCTTGTCGTCGTTGATTCGGGCGCCGAAGTACAGAGTGTCGGGGTTGTCGAGGCCCATCTTGGTGAATGGTCCGGTGCCCTGGATGAAACTCGGATGGGTCTTTTCGCCGGCCCAGGCGGCATGCGTCGTCGCGATGATTCCGCCGGCCAGATATTGGTATCCCTCCAGTAGATCCTGTTCGGATCTGATGTGCGGCGCAGTCTCGATCAATTTCTCGGCTTCGGCGATCGCCTCGGCAAACGGGTCCGTCAGCACGCTGGCTCCTCACAGTTCCGACTATGTCGCCGGTCCAGAGCGTCGTGGTACAAATATGTACCTATTTGGTAGATGTTGGGTATTTCGACAATAGAACGCGTTCTAGGGAGTGGTCAATGGGTGGACCGGAGAAGACGCCTGAAGAGGGACGCCCGAGGGGGAGACAATCGCCTCCCACCGAACGGGTGGTTCAGGTGCTCGACTACCTCGTCGGCCGCCCTGATCAGCGGTTCGGGCTGTCGGAACTGGCCCGCGCGCTCGAGATCAGCAAGCCCACCTGCTTGGGAATCCTCACGGCGCTGGCTGATCGTGGATACCTGACTCGGGACGAGGTGTCGAAGACCTATGGGCTCGGTCCGGCCTTGATCGCGGCCGGACGTGCAGCTCAGCGAGGATTTGCCGTCGGACCCATTGCCCGTACCCATCTGGAGAAAGTGAGCACGGAGTTCGGGACGACGTGCACGGCGTCCGGTGTGATCGGTGATCAGATCAGCGTTCTCGAAGTGACCGGACCGATCGGCGCGCGTCGCGCTGCCAAGGTCGGTCAGGTGTACCCGTTCGCTCCGCCGGTCGGGCTGATGTACGTCCTCTGGGGTTCGGATCACGACATGGACAGTTGGCTGAGCAAAGAGCCGAGCCTGCCGGTGCGCTTGGATCGCGAGCGTCTGTGGAACGTGGTCCGCGAGTGTCGGGCTGCGGGATATCTGGTCGAGAGTCTGGATCCCGTCGGGCAGCGACTGCACACGCTGATGGCGGGCGTTGCGACGCACGATCTTCCGCCGGAGGTGCGTGAACTGCTCGGTGAGATGGTGTCGAGCCTGGGCGAGAGGGTGTATCTCGGACGCGACATCAGCTCTGACGACGAGCATCCCGTCAGTCTCATCGCGGCCCCGACCTACGACGCCGAGGGGCATCAGGCCCTTGTGCTGACACTTTATGTGGGTGGGGCGATCACGGGCGCCGAGATCGAGCGCCGCGCCGCGGTGCTGGTTGCGGCGGCGGATGCGGTGACGGCGGAAGTTGGTGGCAGGAGTCCGGTTCGCGGTCTGTGACGTCTTATTGCCGGTCATTGACCTTTGGGTAGAACGAGTTCTATTCTGTGATTGCGTTCAATTTAGAACCAGTCCGGTACATAAATGTACCGATGCGGAAATGGTGTTCCGCACGGAGTACGTGATGCTCAGGAGCGAAAGACATGGCAACACTCCAGACCCCGCCCGCCTACGAGTTGTCGCATCTGCGAGCACTCGAAGCGGAGGCGGTCCATATTTTCCGCGAAGTCGCAGCGACTTTCGAAAAGCCGGTCCTCCTGTTCTCCGGAGGTAAGGATTCCGTCGTGATGCTGCACGTAGCGGCCAAGGCATTCTGGCCTGCCCCACTGCCGTTCGCTGTGATGCACGTCGACACCGGTCACAATTTCGACGAGGTGATCGAATTCCGCGATCAGACGGTCGATCGCTTCAACCTGCGTCTTGTCGTCTCCAGCGTGCAGGACGACATCGACGCCGGTCGCGTCATCGAGGACACCGGAGTCGGTTCCAGTCGCAATCGCCTCCAGACGCACGCGTTGCTGCGCGGAATTCGCGACAACAAGTTCGACGCCGTGTTCGGTGGTGCTCGCCGAGACGAGGAGAAGGCGCGCGCCAAAGAGAGGGTGTTCAGCTTCCGGGACGAGTTCGGGCAATGGGATCCGAAGGTGCAGCGACCTGAACTGTGGAACCTGTACAACGGCAAACACCGTAAGGGCGAACATATTCGGATCTTCCCGCTCTCGAACTGGACAGAGCTCGACATCTGGCAGTACATCGAGAGCGAGCAGATCGACCTCCCCGGCATCTACTACGCCCATCGTCGCGAGGTGGTTCCACGCGACGGAATGTTGTTGGCACGCACCCGTTTCCTCGAGCTTCGCGCCGGCGAAGAGTCCTACGAGGCGTTGGTGCGCTTCCGTACGGTCGGCGACGCAACGTGTACCGGATGTGTCGAATCGTCGGCCGAAACACCGGGCGCTGTCGTGGAAGAAGTTGCGGCGAGCCGTATCACGGAGCGTGGCGCAACCAGGGCTGATGACCGGATTTCCGAAGCTGGCATGGAAGATCGTAAGAAAGAGGGGTACTTCTGATGCCGCAACTGCTGAGAGTCGCTACAGCGGGCAGTGTCGACGACGGAAAATCGACACTCATCGGCCGGTTGCTCTACGACTCCAAGTCGATCTTCGAGGACCAACTCGAGGCCGTGGAACGGAGCAGTCGAGAACGCGGCGACGAGTACGCCAACCTCGCGCTACTGACCGACGGATTGCGCGCCGAGCGTGAACAGGGCATCACGATCGACGTGGCCCACCGGTATTTCGCGACCCCTCATCGGAAGTTCATCATTGCGGACACTCCCGGGCACGAGCAGTACACCCGCAACATGGTGACCGGCGCGTCGACGGCCGATCTTGCCCTGATCCTGGTGGATGCTCGCAAAGGGGTGCTCGAACAGACGCGGCGGCACGCCTTCTTGTCCACTCTCCTGGGGATACCGCACCTCGTGCTGTGTGTGAACAAAATGGACCTCGTGGGCTGGTCTCAGGAACGGTTCGAGGAGATCAAGGAAGAATTCCGACAGTTCGCGATCAAGTTGGACGTCCACGACCTGACGTTCATTCCGGTCTCGGCGCTGTTGGGGGACAACATCGTTGCCCGGACCGAGAACATGTCCTGGTACGACGGGCCTTCTCTGCTGCACCATCTCGAGCAGGTGCACATCGCGTCGGATCGCAATTTGATCGACGCGCGTTTCCCGGTGCAGTACGTGATCCGTCCGCAGAAGCAGACCGACGCCGACCTCCACGATTTCCGTGGATACGCCGGAACGGTGGCCAGTGGCGTCTTCAAGCCCGGCGACGAAATCGTGGCTTTGCCTTCAGGATTCACCTCGACGGTGAAGGCAGTCCACGGGCCGGGTGGTGACGTGATCGACGAAGCGTTTGCGCCCTCGGCCGTATGCATCGAGCTGACCGACGACCTCGACGTCAGCCGCGGGGACCAATTGTGTCGGCTCAACAACCGGCCGCAGGTCGGGCAGGAAATCGATGCGATGGTCTGTTGGTTGACCGAACAGACAACTCTGTCGGAGAACAATCGCTACTCGTTGCTGCACACCACGCGCTCCACGAAAGCGCAGATCGTCAAGCTCGACTACCGGCTGGACGTCAATTCTCTGCACCGCGACGAGAAGGCAGAATCTCTGTCCCTCAACGAGATCGGCCGCATCTCGATCAAGACGCAGCAGCCGTTGATGTTCGATCCCTACCGCCGCAACCGCGTGACGGGCAGCTTCATTCTCGTGGACGAGACCACGGGCAATACCGTCGCCGCCGGAATGATCAATGGTCCGACACTCAAGGAATCGCGCGTCGTCTGGCACAGTTCGGAGGTTTCTCGCGAGGAACGTGCGACTGCCGGCGCCACCGTCTGGCTCACCGGTCTCTCGGCCTCGGGTAAGTCGACGATCGCGGTGGAACTCGAGCGGCGGTTGGTGGCCGCGGGTATCCCGGCGTACCGCCTCGACGGCGACAACCTCCGGCACGGATTGAACGCGGATCTGGGATTCAGTGCCGATGACCGCGCCGAGAACGTCCGCCGAGTCGGCTCGGTGGCGCAGTTGTTCGCTGATTCAGGTGCAGTGGCAGTGGCCTGCCTGATAAGCCCGTACCGCGAAGATCGTGATCGAGTGCGGGCGGCGCACGAGGCCGCCGGGCTGAAGTTCGTCGAGGTCTACGTCGACACCCCGATCGAGCAATGTGAAGCCCGAGACCCCAAGGGCATGTACGCCAAGGCCAGGGCCGGGGAAATCACGGGATTCACCGGAGTCGACGATCCCTACGAAGCTCCGACAAGTCCCGAGCTGGTGATCAGACCCGAAGACGGAACGCCTACCGAACTTGCGCTGCGAATTATGGAAGTGTTGGACCGGTGAGCGAATCCACACACAGCAGAATCGCCGACGAGGCACTCGCGGCGGAATTGGCGCAGGCCGCCGGTGCGATCCTCCTGGGGATCCGAGCCGAGGGTCTGGGTGTCGACGACGGTCGTGAACTGGGTCGCCGGGGCGACAAGGCCGCCGATTCCTACATCCTCGACCGGTTGGCTGCCGAGCGGCCGGGCGATGCCGTGCTCTCTGAGGAATCTGCCGACGATCGCAGTCGTCTGGATGCAGCTCGGGTCTGGATCATCGATCCGCTGGACGGCTCCAAGGAATACGGCTTGCCGAATCATGCGGATTGGGCAGTGCACGTGGCGCTTTGGGAGCGCGGTAGCGGAATTACCGCAGCCGCGGTTGCTCAGCCGGCGCTCGGAGCGGTGTACTCCAGTGGCGACGAGGCAGCTTCGGTTGCCGCCAACTCGCCGCTCCGCGTAGTAGTCAGCGGATCGCGACCACCCGCATTCACCGAAGCGGTGGCAGCCGAACTCGGCGCCGACGTGGTGCACATGGGATCGGCCGGCGCCAAGGCGATGGCGGTGGTGCGCGGCGAGGTCGACGCGTACCTGCACGCCGGTGGGCAGTGGGAATGGGATTCGGCTGCACCCGTCGGCGTCGCACAGGCGGCGGGACTGCATTGCAGCCGCATCGACGGTTCGCCGCTGCTCTACAACGAATCGCATCCGTACCTGCCGGATCTCGTGATCTGCCGACCGGAGTTGTCGGAGTCGATCCTGGGCGCAATTGCCAAGCACTCCACGGAGTCTGCGGTAAGCGGACGCGTCGCCATGGCGCGTGAATACGTGAACGCATTGCTCACTCATGACGCAACGAAGGTCCGCTTCGCCGCCGACGCCTGGCGGGTCGAGAACGGTCAGCGAACCGGTGACAGCGGAGCCTTCATCAGCAACGAGCTCGAACAAGGCCAGCAATATCGCGGAATCGTGGCGATACGTGAACTCGCGCTGCGTGAGTGGGGCGAGAGCGTCGTAGCCCGGTATCTGCTCGACCTCGGAACACCTGGCCAGGCACCGGCCGTCACAGTTTTCGTCACCGAGTACTTCGGGATACCGGCAGGCGAGATCGAAAGCATCCTGGCAATCATCGAACCCCACGAAGACGATTCGAAAGAGGCTGGAACACAATGACATCGGACAAACTGATCACCGATTTCTGTGCGCTGTGGGCAGCCGCCGATGTTGCAAAGATCGTCGACTACTTCACCGATGACGTCGTTTATCACAACATCCCGATGGAGCCCGTGGTCGGTCGCGAGGCCGTCCGGGCGTTCATCGAGCAGTTTGTCGGTGCCTTCGGCAACATCGACTTTCAGATCAAGCGTCAGGTCGCGGACGGCAACACCGTCATGAACGAGCGCGTCGACGTTTTCACCATCAACGGCGCCGAGGTAGCGCTCCCGGTCATGGGGGTGTTCGAAGTCGAGGACGGAAAGATCAAAGCCTGGCGCGACTATTTCGACATGGCGCCGATCAATGCGGCAGCCGGCCAGGCCTGATCGGGGCGCCTACTCCGCGATGACAGCGTGCGGGTAGTCCGACGAGCGGTGCTGGAAACGTGTGATGGCGGGATTCACGATGACGCCGTCCCGGATTTCGATGGCCCGATCGACGGTCTCGTCTGCCTTCCAGGCCGTCTCTCCTGCCATCACAGTGGGCAGGTAGGGAAGAAGTGATTCGCTGATCTCCCACGACGCGGAGTTCCACAGGTACGACGGGCTGTGATCGACGCCGTAGTAAGTGATGTTGTCGCCGACGATGAAGGTCGGATCCGCGAACGAGGTGGGACGAGCCCAGCTGAACCCCATGCCTTCGTCGCACGAGACGTCGACGATGAGGCTTCCCGGTTGGAAGTCCATGAGATCTTCCTCGGTCAGGAACGTCAGTGGGGCGTCCGTGTTCTGCAGTACGCAGTTGACGACGATGTCGTGCTCGGCCAAGAAGCCGGGCACCGGCACGCTGTGGTTGTCGAGCATGACGTGGCTGCCACGGACGTCACCGTTGTTGTTGTCGAACGAGACCATGCGCGCCGAGTGGATGGGGGAGCTGACCGCGGTGACTCCACGCTGGGTGAGGACGTCCACTTCGTGGATACCGTGCGCCTTGAGTGCTGTGACCGCGCCGCGTGCAGTGGCTCCGAAACCGATCACGGCAGCGGTGAGACGCCGGCCGTAATCACCGGTGGAACCGATCAACTGCAGGGCGTGCAGTACCGAGCAATAACCGGCGAGCTCGTTGTTCTTGTGGAACACATGCAGATTGAACGATCCGTCGCTGTGCCAGAAGTTCATGGCCTCGAAGGCGATGAGAGTCAGTTTCTTGTCGATCGCGATCTGTGTCAGTTCGGTGTCCTGGACACAGTGCGGCCAGCCCCAGAGAACCTGACCTGACCGTAGTTCGGCGAGGTCACGCACCAACGGCTTCGGTAGCAGAACCACATCGGTTTCCGCCAAAATCTGCTTGCGCGTGCGGATTCCGGCAACGAGGCGCGAGAGGTAGTCGTCGGAGTAGCCGAAGGGGTGGCCGTAGCCTTCTTCGAGGTAGATCCGAGAACGTAGTTCGGCATCGATGCGATCGAAATGCGCAGGATGGATCGGCAACCGGCGTTCTGCCGGTTTGCTCGACTGTCCGATGACTCCAAGGGTGCGTGCGTTGTTCAATTGTGTATCTCTCGATAGGAGCAGGTAGAGATGTCAGGCAGGAGCCTGAGGGACTAGCAGAAGCCGCAGGAACGCTGGCAGATTGCCTCGGCCAGGACCGCGTGAAAGCGTGCTGGCTGCGCTGCTGTCGATCGCCGACGGCAACAGAAAGGCGCGTCGGTATGTGCTCAGTCTAGTCCGGAACGGCCCTCGCCCGGTGGCCGGGCGCTGTGTCGTGCTCCGCTGACGTGTGGCTACTGCTCGCGCAGGCGTGAATCCAGTACGGCCAGTTGGATTTTGCTGGCGTCCGCGTGTACCTGACGTCCTTTGTCGGTGACGTCGACGAAGACTCCGCGCCGGTCGGCCTCGCACAGTGCTCGCTGAACCAGTCCGGCCTTCTCGAGACGGGCCACGCTACGGGAGAGCGCGCTGGGACTCAGGTACATCTCCGAGGCAAGCTCCTGCATGCGTGGACGTTCGCACGTGGCGTCCATGAGTCGGTCGAGAGCCTCGAAGTCGCTCATGCTCAGCCCATGCGCCGACTGCATCTGGCGATCGAGTTCGCACGCGATGTCGTTGTAGCTGGTCGACAGCGAGCGCCAGGTGTTGCGCAATTCGGATTCCGACGTCACGACCGCATTCTAGTTGAAGACTCGATTACGTGCAATTGCATTAAATGCTTGTGCATTATGTGCATGTGCATCTATTCTCGCTGACGTGACTTGCACAGACTCGACACTCAAACCATTCGATTCGCCGGAAGCCCCGGTTTCTACGGAATCCTCGGATCCGGCCACAGGGGAGGGCTGGTCCCTCAAGCTGTGGGGCATCCTCGCGGTGCTCTGCCTCGTGTTGTTCCTCGACGGTCTCGATGTGTCGATGGTGGGCGTCGCGCTTCCGTCCATCGGCAATGAACTGGGCCTGTCCACTACCTCGCTGCAGTGGATCATCAACGGCTACGTCCTCGGATTCGGCGGCCTGTTGCTACTCGGTGGACGTACCGCCGATCTTCTCGGGCGCAGGAAGGTCTTCCTGATCGCACTGACCGTGTTCGCAATCGCCTCGCTGGTCGGTGGCCTTGTCGACAACGGAACACTGCTGATCGCATCACGATTCGTGAAGGGATTGGCTGCGGCCTTCACCGCTCCGACCGCAATGTCCATTCTCACCACGACGTTCAAGGAAGGTCCGGCCCGTAACCGTGCGCTGTCGGTGTTCTCCGTGTTCGGCGCCAGTGGTTACTCGTCCGGTCTGATCCTCGGTGGGCTGTTGACCAGTGCCGGTTGGCGATTCACGTTCCTGATGCCGGTTCCGTTTGCCGTCATCGCGCTGATCGGTGGGTACTTCCTCATTCCGCGGGACCGTCCCGCAGATACCGGGGGACACGACCTCGTCGGCGCCGTCACCCTGGTGACGGGAATGCTTCTCACGGTGTACACGATGGTTTCGGCTCCGACCCGTGGATGGGCACACCCGATGACGCTGGGTTCGTTCGCCGTCGCAGCCGTGCTTCTGGCGACGTTCTTCTTCGTGGAGAAGAAGGTGGCGCATCCGCTTGTGCGACTTGGGCTTCTGCGCGTCGGCACCATCGTTCGTGCAAATCTGGCCATCATCGCGCTCTTCGGTTCCTACCTGAGCTTCCAGTTCATGATGACGATCTTCCTGCAGTCGGCCCTCGGCTGGTCGCCCCTGAAGATGGCGATGGCACTGCTGCCCGCGGGCATCATCGTCGCATTCGGATCGCCGTTCGTCGGACGGCTGGTCGACCTGTACGGCAGTGCCAAGCTCATCATCGCGGCACTGACCTCGCTCAGCGTCGGGTACCTCTGGTTCCTCTTCGCGGGCAGCGATTCACCGTCGTACGTCGTGGCGATTCTGCCGAGCGTCATCCTGCTCGGACTCGGATTCGCGCTGGGGTACACCTCGATCATGGCCCAGGCCACCTCGGGTGTCGACGACTCGGAGCAGGGTTTGGCGTCCGGGCTGGTGAACACCTCCGCTCAGGTCGGTGCGGCGCTCGTGCTCGCTCTGACCACTGCCCTCGTAACCGCTGGATCGCACACCGCGTCCGGCGCCGGTACCGCCGGATTCGAGCAGTTCCATCCCGGACTGATCCTGGTCACCGGGGTCGCGCTGGTGGGCTTGGCGATCACCGTCTCGCCGCTGGTACGTGGAAGGTCGCTGCGGGGAAGCTCCGCACGTGAAGGGCGCGCTGAGGAAGAAAAGGAATTGGCCGAGGTCAACTGAATACTCGCTTCATCCGCGAATGCGCTCGGCCGCGTAGGAGACAATCCTGCGCGGCCGAGTTGCTGTGTCTGAACTATCGGGTGGCAGATTTCAGGGCTGCGTCTTTCAGAGCAGCGTCTTTCAGTGCTACGTCGAAGCTCGTCGACGTAGCTTGCGAACCGAGAATCAAGGCAAGGCGCACCAACATGGCTTCGCGGTCGGACGGATCAGCCTGATCCAGTGCATTCGACAGTGTCAACCAGACGTGTTCGCGGCGGCCCTCGTCGTCGATCACAGTCGTCGTGACGGACTGTTGCGAGTCGAAGTGCGTCGGCGCAGTGCCGGCGGTGAGGTGCTTGGCCACGTCGTTCAATTGCGTGGGATCGCTGATGCGGCACAGCACCAATCCGTCGGGCCGAATCACGAAGATCTCGCCGACACGAGCGCCGAGGGCAGATGCGAGATTGCCTTCGGCATCGGGAACCGTGGAGCAGGTAGTTCCCACGGTGATCACGCGCACGGTTTCCGGTGCAAGGGCCTGAGCAAGGATTTCGGCTTGCGTGTCGAGTTCGGATACCAGCTCAGCTGACAGTCCGAAAGCCAGTAGGCCGAATCCAGTACCGCGCAGACTGTTCAAGGAGGTAGATGAACCGTCCGCCGAGACCTGGACGACTCTGTCTTCCAACGGATCGCCGGGTAGTACGCCCTCGGCGCCCGCAACTGTGGGCCACGTCAGCGGCGAGAGCCGGGCGTGCGTCGCACTCGACTGGCGCGGGTTGATGAGGTGCGCGAATTCGCCTCGCTTGGTGGCGAGTTCGAGTACGGCATCGCGGGTGGTCCGGTAGCCGTGACTGCCGGGCGACATGATGAGCGTCGACTTGCCTGCGTTGTCGACGTTCTGCTGCCACGCGCTGCGACGTTCCTTCGAATACGCGTCGAGGATGGTGGAATCGGCAGCTCCGTTGATGACGGCGGCTAGTTGCCACACCAGGGTCTCGGCGTCTTCCATGCCCGAGTTCAGGCCGCGCACACCGAAGATCGGAACGAGATGCGCGGCGTCGCCGGCAAAAAGCACACGGCCGTGAGTGAAATCTTCCAGAGCGAGTGCGTGGGCGCGGTAGAAGCCGAACCATTCCAGGGTCCAGGGGATGTCGCTCTGGAGCCATTCGAGGTGACGCGTGATGCGGTCACGGATGCGATCTTCTTGCGTCTCCTCTTCCGGATCGTCCGAGGCGTCGAGCTGGTAGTCGATGCGCCAGATGTCCCGTGGTTGGCGATGCATGATGATCGTGGACCCCGGGTTGCTGGGTGCGTCGAACCACACCAGACGCTCGGCCGGGAGTTCCGATTCCCAATGAATATCGGCAATGACGTAGTTGCCCTCGTAGCTGTTGCCCTGCAAGCGGATTCCGCTGAGTTCGCGCATCTTGCTGCGTCCACCGTCGGCGGCAACGACCCACGCCGCGCGCAGTTCGCGGGTTCCGAACGCGGTGTCGACGGTCAGAGTCACCTCGTCGTCACCGACGGAGATGCCGGCGATCGACGACGACCAGTGGAAGTTCACCAGTGGGTGAGCGAGCAGCTTGTCGGTCATGATCTGCTCGAACTCGGATTGCGAGACGTTGACCATGGGTCCACGCGCGTCGTGCTCGGCGGATGCCATGCGGAACTGCAGTACTTCCTGATCGCGGTAGTAACTCCGACCACCCACCCACGGCAGAACGATGTCTTCGAGCTCGGCACCGAAGCCGAGGCGTTCGGCAACTTCGAGGCTGTGGCGTGACACGCAGATCGCGCGACTGCCGAACGAGACCTGATCGGCCGCTTCGAGAATCGTGACGGCAATGCCGCGCTGCGCCAAGCCCATGGCTACGCCCATGCCGACGGGGCCGGCTCCGACGATCACGACGGGAAGTGCGTCGGCCGAAGGCGCCAGGGAGGCGAAGTCCTCGGGTGCGTACTTCTTCGGATGAAAGTAGGTCGACATGGTCACGAGGCTTTCTGTGCGGCAGTGTTTTTCGGGATCAGTTGAGGTTCCGGGAGCAGCAGGATGGAAACCAGGCTGATCACGGCAATGATCACGAAGTAGGCGGTGATGGCGAACGAGGTGTCGAAGGCGGCGTAGAGCGCGGTGGCGATCATCGGGGCCAGACCGCCGCCGAGGATTGCGCCGATCTGGTAGCCGAGTGACGCTCCGCTGTAGCGGATGTGTGCGGGAAACAATTCGGCGAACAGTGCCGCTTGTGGGCCGGCGCAGCAGCCGAGCGTGAAGCCGAGGGCGATCATCGATACGAGCATCACCGGAACGATCGCTGTGTCGATCAGCGGAAAGAACACCGCTGCCGCCACTACCAGGGTGATCGAACTGCGGATGTAGACGGTCCGGCGTCCGAGAGTGTCCGACTTGTGAGCGCTGAAAGCCATTCCCGCCATCCAGAACGGGCAGGATGCGATGAGAAGAAAGAGCATCGTGGTCTTGCTGAAGCCGAGTTCGGTCTCGCCGTACTTGAGGACGTAAACCATGTACGCGTACGCGATTCCGTTGGTGGCGATGAAGGTTCCACCGGCGAGGAGCACAGTCTTCCAGTGTCTGGTGAGAACCTCGAGAATCGGCATGGACTCCGCCGGTGCCTCGGACTTCGACGCGGTGAACTCGTCACTTTCCTCGAGGCCGAGACGGATCCACATCGCAACGCCCACCAGAACTGCGCTGAGCAGGAACGGGATTCGCCATCCCCAGGAGTTGAATGCATCGTCGTCCATGAAGGCGGCGAGGGGGAGATAGACGAGATTGGCCACCAGTACGCCTGCGGGAACACCGATTTGTGGTGCGCTGCCGTACAGCCCCTTCCTGCCCTCGGGTGCGTTTTCGGTGGCGACCAGAACTGCGCCGCCCCACTCGCCGCCGACACCGAGTCCCTGAACGAATCGCAAGGTCACCAGGAGTAGGGGGGCAAAGACGCCGATAGCGGCGTAGTTGGGTAGCAGCCCGATGGCAACGGTGGCGCAGCCCATCAGCATCAACGAGGTGACCAACATGGATTTGCGTCCGATGCGGTCGCCGAAGTGGCCCATCACGATTCCGCCGATGGGACGCGCGACGAATCCGACGGCGAGGGTGGCGAAGGCGGCGAGGGTGCCGGCCAGATCGGACGTGCCGGGGAAGAACTGCTTGCCGAGCACGAGTGCGGCGGCGGTGCCGTAGATGAAGAAGTCGTACCACTCGATGGCGGTGCCGACAAAGCTGCCGAGGGCGGCCTTACGCGCCTTGACCGTCGCGGCGGCGCGCGTTGCGGTCGGTGAGGCGATGGAGGTCATGAAGTGCCTTTCGAGATGAATGTGGCTTGAAGAAACAATGACGTGCGCCACAACAATTGAAAAGCGAAAGAATTGGAGGTTCTTGCACGGAAAATACGTGGAACCAGCTCCGCTGCCTGGTAGCGGGACTATTGGGCAGGTTCTGAGGGTGAAACGAATTCTATGAAAGCGCGTGCGACGCGGCTGAGGCGAGTGTTCTGGTGCCAAGCGAGAACTACGTGCACCGACGGCACGGCGGGGGAAGCGATGGTCTTGACGACCACCTCGAGCCCCTCGTACGTGACGTCGATCTTGGGCCGCTGGAGTAGCAGCGTCCAGCCGAGGCCACGGCCGACAAATGCCCTCGCCGTCTCGAAGTTCGCAGTTCTGTAGGCAACCTTCGGGGCGAATCCGCCTGCGCGACAGACGTCGAGCGCGTGTTTGGTGCTCGGCGGCGCGTCGAGGAGAACCATCGGGTGTTCCGCGAGGTCCGGAAGATGGATCGATCGCTCGGACCGCGCGAGTGGGTGTTCTGCACCCAGGACGATCAAGGGTTCGCGGATGGCCAACGGAACTGTGCGCAATTGTGGAGACAGGTCCAGGTCGTAAGCGATCGCGAGGTCCAACTCGCCGTTCTCGAGATGTGTCTGGAGCCGATTCTGAGTGTCCTCGCGGAACTCCACCTGCGCGTCAGGATTCTCACGGGTGAACCCGGCGATCATCGACGGCAACACCGTCGGCCCCAGAGCGGGATAACAGCCGATCGCTATGGGCCCCGACACGCTTCCGCCGGTTCCGAGCGCATCGGATTCGAGTTCCCCGGCTTGCTGAAGTAGCGCCCGGGCGCGCACCAGAACCGCTTCACCGGTGCGGGTGAGTTGAATGCCGAATGAGCGACGGCGAACGCACAGTTGAACTTTGAGCGCGCGTTCGAGTTCGGTGAGCGCCGCGGACAGGGCGGAAGGAGAGAGGTGCAGGCGCTCGGCCGCGGCACTGATCGTTCCGGTCTCGGCTACCGCGACAAACGCGGCCAGCTGACGCATCGTGTACGTGGGAGCAGGATCGATGCGAGGCATGAGATCGACAGTAGTCGGGTAGATTGCCCTGAATATTTTGGTGTGGCACCGTGAAGAGGTCGACGATCAATCGCTGACCTGCGTCTTCGTGGTGCCCCCGGCAGGATTCGAACCTGCGACCTTTCGCTCCGGAGGCGAACGCTCTATCCCCTGAGCTACGGGGGCGCACCGAATACTCGGTGTGCCGATTGGGCTGCGTTAGCGTAGCGCATCACGGGGGGACAAGACCAAACCGGCACCCGTCTCGGCATGGCGTCCTCGCGTGAGGCTGTCGAGGATGTGGCCGGGGACCATGGTCGTCGAATCATCTGTACCGACTGACTCGGATGCTTTTTACGCCTAGGCTCGGCTCTGAGCACAGGCTCGGGCGGACTGCTCGGGCACCCTCGTGAGGTACGGGAGTCGTTGATGACCGATCACCACTATTCCGAAGACCAGCTCGCGCTCGACCTGAAGTGGTGGGCAGCGGCCAACTACCTGACCGTCGCGCAGATCTATCTGAAGGACAACACGCTTCTGCGGGAACCGTTGCGTGCCGAGCACATCAAGCCCCGACTGCTCGGGCACTGGGGGACCAGCCCCGGCTTGTCGATGATCTACACGCTCCTCAATCGGCACATCGTCGCCACCGGCGCAGACTGGCTGTACGTGACCGGTCCCGGGCACGGCGGTCCGGCGCTGGTCGCGTCGACGTATCTCGAGGGAACGTACTCGGAGATCTATCCTGAAGTCTCGGACGACGCCGAGGGCATCCACCGGATGTGTCGGCGATTCTCCGCTCCCGGCGGAGTGCCCAGCCATGTGAGTGTGCAGACACCCGGAAGCATCCACGAAGGCGGCGAACTCGGCTACGCCCTTGCCCATGCGGCCGGCGCTGCCTTCGATCATCCGAACCTCGTGGTGGCCTGTGTGATCGGCGACGGCGAAGCGGAGACCGGGCCGTTGTCCGGTTCGTGGAAGCTCCCGGCGTTCCTGAATCCACGACGCGACGGCGCGGTGCTGCCGATCCTGCACGTGAACGGTGCCAAGATCGCCGGGCCGACGGTCTACGGACGCAGCAGCGACGAAGACATCCAGGCCTATCTTGGTGGACAGGGGTGGGCGCCGATCGTCGTCTCCGGTGACGACCCCGACGCGGTGTTTCCTCAGCTGTATCAAGCGATCTCGCAGGCGTACGAGAAGATCCGCGAGATGCAGGGTGCCGCACGCCGCGGAGAGGAGTGGACGGGTTCGTGGCCGGCAATCGTGTTGCGGACGCCGAAAGGATGGACCGGTCCACACACCGTCGACGGAATCTTGGTCGAGGGCACACATCGTGCGCACCAGGTGCCGTTGTCCGGCGTGCGAAGCAACGAATCACATCTGCGGCAACTCGAAGAGTGGATGCGGTCGTACCGTCCGGACGAGTTGTTCGACGCCAACGGATCACTCGTCGCGGAACTGGCGGCGCTGTCGCCGACGGGGGACAAGCGCATGGGGAGCACTCCCTACGCGAACGGTGGACGACTTCGCGTCGATCTCCCGATGCCGCCGCTCGAAAAGTACGCGCTTCCCATCCAATCCCCGGGTTCGACCTTCCACGAGACGACGCGAGTGCTCGGCGAGCTTCTGCGCGACATCTACGCCGCCACGGAAACCGAGGACAGCGGCGGGATCTTCCGACTCTTCTGTCCGGACGAGACGTCGAGCAATCGCCTCGGCGCCGTATTCGAGACAACCGATCGCTGCTGGCAACTGCCGATCACCGACTACGACGACGGGCTGTCCGCGGACGGTCGTGTCATGGAGGTCCTCAGCGAGCACCTCTGCGAGGGATGGCTCGAGGGCTATCTGCTGTCGGGCCGACACGGGATGTTCGCGAGCTACGAAGCATTTGCGATGGTGAGCGTGTCGATGCTCATCCAGCACGCCAAGTGGCTCCAACATGCCGTCGACCTGCCGTGGCGGGCGTCTGTTGCTTCGCTCAACGTGCTGCTGACCAGTACGTGCTGGCGCAACGATCACAACGGATTCAGTCATCAGGGCCCCGGCATGATCGACGCCGTTATTCCCTTGGCCCCCAGTGTGATCCGCGTGTGGTTGCCGCCGGATTCCAACACCTTGCTCTCGATCTCGGATCACTGCCTGCGTAGCACCGACCACGTCAACCTGATAGTCGTGGACAAGCAACCACACCTGCAGTACCTCACGCTCGAGCAAGCGCACGAGCACTGCGCGGCGGGCGCTTCGGTCTGGGAATGGGCCGGAACCGAGGCTCGCGGACAGGAACCGGACGTGGTCCTGGCCGCCGCGGGAGATGTGCCGACGCAGGAGATCCTGGCTGCTGCACAGTTGCTGCGCGATCACACACCCGAACTGATCACCCGCGTCGTCAACGTCGTCGATCTGATGGCCTTGCTGACGCCAACCGAGCATCCCCACGGATTCGGGGAGCGGGTCTTCCTCGATCTGTTCACCGCGCAGACCGACGTCGTGTTCGCATTCCACGGATACTCGCGTGCCGTGCACGAACTGATTCACGGGCGTCCGAGTCCCGAGCGCTTCCACGTTCGCGGATTCAGTGAACAGGGAACAACCACAACACCGTTCGACATGGTTGTCCTCAACAAGATGAGCCGCTACCACCTGGTGATCGAGGCGCTACGACGCTCCAAGCGTCGGCCGGCCGGGGCGTCCGAGTTGGCGGAGTTCTGCCGCACACAGCTCGAAAAGCACTCGCGTTACATCGTCGAGCACCTCGAAGACATGCCGGAAGTAGAAAACTGGACCTGGTCCTGAAATTCAGGACCAGGCCCAGTTGGGTCTGAACAATTGCGGCTCAGTGCAGTGCAGTGCAGTGCAGTTCAGTTCATGGGCAGTGGCACTGCGCCGCGAGCTGCCAACATGTCGGTCATCAGCTTGGACTCGCTCTGCTGCGTGTTGACCATCGTCTGCGCCAGGCTGCGCACCGGCCCCTCGGTGGCGTCGGCTGCTGCGTACTCCATCATCGGAAGCCCACCTTCGTGGTGACGAAGCATCAGCTGCAGGAACAAAGTGTCGAGTTGCAGACCTTCCGCTGCGCGGAGAGCCGCAAGGTCCTCGGGGGACGCCATGCCGGGCATCGTGTCGACCGGCCCGGAATGACTCATGTCCATCGTGGCCGAAGTCCCGTGCGATCCATGGCCGGAGCCCGAATCCGACGACATCCACTCCATGTACGGGCCCACCTTGGACAGCGGCTGATCCCACATGGTCAGCCACGCCTGCATCTGACCGAGCTGGTTCTGCTGCGTGGTCAAGATGTCGAACGCGAGCGTGCGTACGTCGTTGTCCGTGGACTTCGTCAGGGCGATGGACGCCATGTCGACGGCCTGGCTGTGATGCACGCTCATGTCCTGCGCGAAGCCCACGTCCA
This sequence comes from Rhodococcus sp. OAS809, assembly GCF_040546695.1. Classification (NCBI taxonomy): domain Bacteria; kingdom Bacillati; phylum Actinomycetota; class Actinomycetes; order Mycobacteriales; family Nocardiaceae; genus Rhodococcus; species Rhodococcus sp. OAS809. The sequence continues at coordinate 6,293,308 of NZ_JBEPOI010000002.1, forward strand.
CCGAATCCGAAGCCGGAACGGTCAGTGACGACTTCGCATCGGGTCCGAGGAGGTTGGTCAGTGCGCCGAGCGCAAAACCGACGGCGATCGCGCCGATCAGACCGATGATCAGCAGTGCGGTGCGCTGACTCGGCTTCGAAGACTGATCGGTGTTCGTCGAACTATCCACCGGCGGGAATCTGTTCGTCGGTGGCCGGGGTAGCGCCCGTGCCGTCCATCTGGATGGCGTCGGCGCCCGGAGGTGTCGGATCGAACGGCGACGTCGACGGAGTGAACAGCGGGTTGGTGCAGCTCGCGCCGACCTCGGGGTAGACGTTCGGGTTCTGGTTCAGCGCAGTGATGAACTGATCGATGCGATCGTCGTCGGCCTTGTCGATCTCGAGGCGATGGCCCCACGACTGCAGAGAAATGGGGCTGCTCTGACCGGGGTACGGCGACATCAGCATGTAGGACTTGCCGTTCACGCGTCCGGCGAGACTGTCGATCTGGTCCTGGTCGACGAGATCGGGGTTGTACGTGATCCAGATGGCGCCGTGCTCGAGCGAGTGGACGGCGTTCTCGGTGCGAATCGGGTCGGCGTACACGGTTCCGGTGCAGTTAGCCCAGGTGGCGTCGTGTGGGCCACCGAACGGCGGGGTCTGGTCGTACGCCACGCGCTGAGTGGAATCGACGTGCTGGCCGGCCGGGTACTCGATCTTGAGGACGCCGTCGATCTTGTCCGACGGATCCTTGTTCTCCGAGCTGTACTTGTACGGCTCGAGGGCCTGCCGCTCCTCGACCTTGGGCCACAGATTGATACCGAGCACGGCGATGAGTGCGAGCACAGCCACACCGGCGCCGATCGACAGCCAGGGGATCTGGCGGGGAGCGGGGACGCCGCCCTTGCCCTTCTTGGCCGGCCGACTGTTCTTGTTGGCGGCCTTGATGGCCTTGGCTGATTTGGCCCCGGAGTTCTTGTTGGGACCGCGACTATCGGAACCGCTTGGCATCGATTGGGCTCTTTCGGTGTGTGGGCTTGAGGTGTGGCGCGCCCGCGCATGAAGGTACGCGGTGGTAGCTCGGGCATTACCACTGTACTTTCCGAGTCTGAGGGCAAACTTTGAGAGTGGCGTGCGACACGCCACAGCGGCCCCGCGCACGTTCACGGTGAGCGAGGCGTGAGGCGAGTCTCCACTTCCGGTGTGCAGGCAATAGGATGAATACCTGTGACTCCAGCTGACCTTGCCGAACTGCTCCGCGGAACCGCAGCGAGCGTCCTTGCCGATCGTGGCCTCGACGTATCCGTGCTACCCGAAACCCTCACCGTCGAGCGACCACGCAACCCCGAGCACGGCGATTACGCCACCAACATTGCCATGCAGGTAGCCAAGAAGGTCGGCACGAATCCCCGCGAGCTGGCGGGCTGGATCGCCGAAGCCCTCACCGCTGCCGACGGAATCGAATCCGCCGAGATCGCCGGGCCCGGCTTCCTCAACATTCGGTTGGACAAGGACGCCCAGGGCGCGATCGTCGTGTCGGTTCTCGAAGCCGGTGCGTCGTACGGCTCGGGTGACTCCCTCGCCGGCAAGAAGATCAACCTCGAATTCGTCTCCGCCAACCCCACCGGACCGATTCACCTCGGTGGAACCCGTTGGGCCGCAGTCGGAGACGCGCTCGGACGCATTCTGTCCGCGCAGGGTGGTTTGGTAACACGTGAGTACTACTTCAACGATCACGGTGCCCAGATCGACCGCTTCTCGCGTTCGCTGATCGCTGCAGCGAAGGGTGAACCTGCTCCCGAAGACGGTTACGCCGGTGCATACATCGCCGACATCGCCGCCTCGGTTCTGAAGCAGCGTCCCGACGTCATGGATCTGCCTGCCGACGAGCAGCAGGAAACCTTCCGCGCCATCGGCGTCGAATTGATGTTCACGCACATCAAGCAGACCCTGCACGACTTCGGCGTCGACTTCGACGTCTACTTCCACGAGAACTCGCTCTTCGAATCCGGTGCGGTCGAGAAGGCCGTCGAATCCCTCAAGGGTTCGGGCAACCTCTTCCACGAAGACGGTGCGTGGTGGCTCAAGAGCACCGACTACGGCGACGACAAGGACCGCGTCGTCATCAAGAGCGATGGCAACGCCGCCTACATCGCCGGTGACATCGCCTACTTCCAGAACAAGCGCGCCCGTGGGTTCGACCTCTGTATCTACATGCTCGGCGCCGACCATCACGGTTACATCGGCCGTCTCAAGGCTGCCGCTGCCGCATTCGGCGACGATCCGGACACCGTCGAGGTGCTGATCGGCCAGATGGTCAACCTCGTCAAGGACGGCACTGCCGTCAAGATGAGCAAGCGTGCAGGCACCGTCATCACCCTCGACGACCTGGTCGAGGCAATCGGCGTCGACGCCTCGCGTTACGTCATGATCCGCTCGTCGGTCGACTCGAGCATCGACATCGACCTCGACCTGTGGACCAAGACCAGCAGCGAGAACCCCGTCTACTACGTGCAGTACGCGCACGCACGCCTCTCGGCGATCGCCCGCAACGCCGCAGACCTCGGTCTGTCCGCCGACGCGAGCAACCTCGCCCTGCTCACCGTCGAGCAGGAGGGTGACCTCATCCGCACGATCGGCGAGTATCCACGCGTCGTGTCGAGCGCTGCGAATCTGCGTGAGCCGCACCGTATTGCCCGCTACCTCGAAGAACTCGCGGGTGCGTACCACCGCTTCTACGGCGCGTGCCGCATCCTTCCGCAAGGCGACGAAGACGCCACCGACGTGCACCGCGCGCGTCTGGCTCTCTGCGCCGCCACCCGACAGGTCCTGGCCAACGGTCTCGAACTGCTCGGCGTCACCGCACCGGAGCAAATGTGAACGCGCACCCCGCCGGCCCCAAGCATGCCGAGCAGTTGCAGGCCCCCGGCTTGCCCGACCGTCCGACCAGCCCCGAAGCCTTCGGCGAACTCTCACCGCAGGTGTGGCCGCGCAACGCTTCTCGCGGCGACGACGGTGAAGTGACCCTCGCGGGTGTCAAGGTCGGTGAACTTGCCGAGAAGTACGGCACTCCGTTGTTCGTCATCGACGAGGACGACTTCCGTTCACGCTGCCGTGACATGGCCCGCGCCTTCGGCCCGGATGCCAAGGTGCACTACGCATCCAAGGCATTCCTCTGTGGCGAGATCGCACGCTGGGTCGCCGACGAAGGCCTCTCGCTCGACGTCTGCTCCGGCGGCGAACTGGCGATCGCGTTGCACGCGGACTTCCCGGCCGAGCGAATTGCCATGCACGGCAACAACAAGTCAGTCGCCGAACTGGCCGCTGGTGTCGCCGCGGGCGTCGGACACGTCGTGCTCGACTCGTCGATCGAGATCGACCGACTCGATCGTGTCGCCGGTGAGGCCGGTGTCGTTCAGGACGTGTTGATCCGACTGACCGTCGGCGTCGAAGCGCATACTCACGAATTCATCTCCACCGCACACGAGGACCAGAAGTTCGGTTTCTCGCTGGCCGGGGGAGCGGCGATCGACGCGGTCCGTCGCGTCTTCGCTGCCGACAACTTGCGCCTGGTCGGCCTGCACAGCCACATCGGTTCGCAGATCTTCGACGTCGACGGTTTCGAGGTGGCAGCGCACCGCGTGATCGGTTTGCTCCGCGACGTCGTCACCGAGTTCGGAGTCGAGAAGACCAAGCAGATTTCGATCATCGACCTCGGCGGCGGCATGGGGATCTCGTATATCCCCTCCGACGACCCGCCGCCCGTCGACGAACTGGCAGCAAAGCTCGGCCACATCGTGCGCAACGAGTCCGCATTGGCCGGATTGCCGGAGCCGACGCTTGCCGTCGAACCCGGCCGCGCCATCGCCGGACCTGGCACGGTGACGCTCTACGAGGTCGGCACCATCAAGGACGTCACGGTGGGTAGCTCGCTGACACGCCGCTACATCAGCGTCGACGGCGGGATGAGCGACAACATCCGCACGTCCCTCTACGGTGCGGAGTACGAAGCCAAGTTGGTTTCGCGAACTTCCGAGGCTGATCCCGTCGTTGCACGTATCGTCGGTAAGCACTGCGAGTCCGGTGACGTGGTCATTCGGGACACCTGGATGCCCGAGGACGTCGGGCCCGGTGATTTACTAGCGGTAGCAGCGACCGGTGCATACTGCTATTCGATGTCGAGCAGGTACAACCTGCTCACCCGCCCAGCCGTGGTGGCGGTGCGTGACGGAGTCTCACGCGTGATTCTGCGGAGGGAAACAGTGGAAGATCTGCTCAGCTTGGAGGTATCGCAGTGACGAGCGAATCGGCGCATCGCGCTATCGGTGTGGCCGTTCTCGGCCTCGGCAACGTCGGGAGCGAGGTCGTCCGGATCATTCGTGAGCAGGCCGAGGAACTCGAAGCTCGCGTCGGCGCCCCGTTGGAACTGCGGGGGGTTGCCGTCCGCCGTATCGGCTCGGACCGCGGAATTCCCGAGGAACTGCAGACGACGGACGCCGAGTCCCTGGTCGGTCGTGACGACGTCGACATCGTGGTCGAGGTGATCGGCGGAATCGAGCTCCCTCGCAAGCTGATTCTCTCTTCGCTCAACTCCGGCAAGTCGGTCGTGACCGCCAACAAGGCGCTGCTCGCGGACCACACCGGTGAATTGGCGGAGGCTGCAGAGGCCAACTCTGTCGACCTGTACTTCGAGGCCGCTGTTGCCGGTGCGATCCCCGTGATCCGCCCGCTCACACAGTCGTTGGCCGGAGACCGTGTCAACAAGGTCGCCGGAATCGTGAACGGCACCACCAATTTCATCCTTTCGGCGATGGACGAGACCGGCGCCGACTACGAAGAGACCTTGGCCGAAGCCGGACGCCTCGGATACGCGGAAGCCGACCCGACCGCGGACGTCGAAGGCTACGACGCCGCGGCGAAGGCAGCGATCCTCGCGTCGATCGCGTTCCACACCCGCGTCACTGCCGCGGACGTGTACCGCGAAGGAATCTCCACGATCACCTCCGCCGACCTGGCGTCGGCGAAGGCACTCGACTGCACGATCAAGTTGCTCTCGATCTGCGAGCGCATTGTCACGCCCAAGGGCAAGGAGCGGATTTCCGCCCGCGTGTACCCGGCGCTGGTTCCGCTCAGCCATCCGCTGGCCTCGGTCAACGGCGCGTTCAACGCCGTTGTCGTGGAAGCAGAGAACGCCGGCCGGCTCATGTTCTACGGCCAGGGTGCAGGCGGCGCCCCCACCGCTTCCGCGGTGATGGGTGACCTGGTGATGGCTGCGCGCAACAAGGTTCACGGCGGACGCGGCCCCCGCGAGTCCAAGTACGCCAAGCTCAAGGTCGCCCCGATGGGCGACATCCTCACGCGCTACTACGTGAACATGGAGGTCGCGGACAAGGAAGGTGTGCTGTCCGCAGTCGCCGCCGAGTTCGCCAAGCACGGCGTGAGCATCTCCGTCGTCCGCCAGGAGGGCGCCGGCGCCGGCGCGCGTCTGGTGGTCGTCACTCATGTAGCAACCGACGCGGCTCTCTCCGAGACCGTGGCGGCTCTCAACGAACTCGAATTCGTCACCGCTGTGACCAGCGTGCTGCGACTGGAAGGCACTGAACAATGACCGGCATCGTCAACCCCGTCCACAAGGCATGGCCGGGTCTCATCGAGGCATACCGGGACCGTCTCGCGATCGGTGACAACTGGAAGACCGTCACCCTGCGCGAAGGCGGCACCCCGCTCCTGCCGGCCGGCCACCTCTCCGAGATCACCGGCTGCGACGTCTACCTCAAGGTCGAGGGTCTCAACCCCACCGGTTCCTTCAAGGACCGCGGCATGACGATGGCCGTCACCGACGCCTTGGCCCGTGGCCAGCGTGCAGTTCTGTGCGCGTCCACCGGCAACACCTCCGCCTCGGCCGCTGCGTATGCAGCCAAGGCCGGCATGACCTGCGCCGTGCTCATCCCGCAGGGCAAGATCGCCATGGGCAAGCTTGCGCAGGCAGTCATGCACGGTGCCAAGATCATTCAGGTCCAGGGCAACTTCGACGACTGCCTCGAGCTGGCACGCAAGACCACGGCCGAATTCCCCACCATCGGTCTCGTCAACTCGGTCAACCCGGTGCGCATCGAAGGCCAGAAGACCGCGGCATTCGAGATCATGGACGTCCTCGGCAAGGCTCCCGACGTGCACGCACTCCCGGTCGGAAACGCCGGGAACATCACCGCGTACTGGCGCGGATACTCCGAGTACTACGCGGACGGTCTGACCACGGTCAAGCCCCGCATGCTCGGTGTCCAGGCAGCCGGAGCGGCTCCGCTGGTCAACGGTGCACCCGTCAAGGATCCCGAAACCATCGCCACCGCAATCCGAATCGGTTCTCCCGCGTCCTGGAACGGCGCTGTCGCCGCGAAGGAAGAGTCGAACGGTGCATTCCGTGCCGCCACCGACGAGAAGATCCTCGAGGCTTACCGTCTGATCGCCGCCACCGAGGGCGTCTTCGTCGAACCGGCGTCGGCAGCCAGCGTCGCCGGCCTGCTTGCCGCACGTGCAGAGGGCTGGCTCGAGCCGGGCCTGACCGTCGTGTGCACGGTGACCGGTAACGGTCTCAAGGATCCTGACACGGCTTTGAAGGGTATGCCGAACGTCGAGCCGATCGGTGTCGATCCCGTTGCCGTCGCGGCTGCCCTCGAGCTTGCATAGTGTCCGTGGATTCATCGACCACTCCGCGGAATCCGGTGTCTGACATGACTATAACCCTGCCTATCGGCCTTTCGGTGACTGCTCGCGTCCCGGCCTCGAGTGCAAACTTGGGGCCGGGGTTCGACACCCTCGGTCTGGCGTTGGGGTTGTACGACGAAATCGTGGTCACCACAACGGATTCAGGCCTTCAGATTCGCGTCGAAGGTGAAGGCGCTGCCGACGTGCCCTGGGGTCCTTCGCATCTCGTGGTCCGCGCCATCGAGCGTGGTCTCGAGGCGGCCGGAGTGTGGGCCAGTGGCCTGGACGTGTTGTGCCGCAACGCGATTCCACATTCGCGCGGGTTGGGATCCTCGGCTTCCGCGGCTGTCGGTGGATTGGCAGCAGCCAACGGTCTGGCGCGCGCTCTCGATGCCGAGATCGGCTTGACGGAAGAGCAGTTGGTTCAGCTCTCGTCCGAGTTCGAAGGTCACCCGGACAACGCGTCTGCCAGTGTTCTCGGTGGCGCAGTCGTCTCGTGGAGTTGCCCACCGGCCGTCGAAGGCGACGAGCCGATCTACTCCGCGGCCAAACTCGACGTCCATCCCGACATCCGTGCTGTGGCACTGGTTCCCGAGGAGCGGTCGTCCACCGCACACACTCGCGGGCTCCTGCCCGAATTGGTTCCGCACCAGGATGCCTCGTTCAACGCGAGCCGCAGCGCGCTCGCCGTCGTTGCGCTCACTGCTCGGCCCGATCTGTTGATGGCGGCCACCGAGGATCGCCTGCATCAGGCACAGCGCGCACCCGCGCTTCCGCTCACGACGCGATGGATCGGGATCCTGCGCGAGGCGGGTATTGCTGCGACCGTTTCCGGAGCCGGCCCCACCGTGTTGGCGCTCAGCACAGAACCTTTCCCCGTCGAACTCGCGGAAGCGGCGCGGGCAGACGGACTACGTGTGCTCGAATTGGACATCGCCGACGGCGTCGAAGTATCCACGACGACGGTCTGATCCCTGCCTTGGTCCAGGTGATCGCCCACTACCGATCGGTAGTGAACTGACACACCCAGTCGTCCAAATTCTTGCCGGACTCAGGTTTGGGCGCTATCCTGGGCTATGTCCGTACATCGTGCGCGTCAGTCGCCGGTGCATCACCAGGGGGCAAAACTCCTTCCCAATCGGGGTCCACAGTCCTTGGCATGATTCTCGCAGGCATGATCCTCACGCTTGTACCTTCTCCGAAGGTTTGAATCCTCCGCGGATCGAACACTCAGAGGTTCCATCACTCTGGGGTTCAACACACGGGGGAGTGAATCGTCGACGAAGGCGCGTTGGGCAGGTTTGCGAGCGCATGAAAAGTTTGAGGCGAGAGTTTCCGACAATCATGTGACGGCGGACAAGCCGGCAGTTCTGGACAGCAACCACGTACGGCACCACCGAGTTCGGTATTCAATCGAACTGCGGGACGAACCCTCGACTTTGCGCAGTGCGAGTGAGGGAAGGAAAGGACCTCCGTGACCGATACGGACCTCATCGCCACTTCTGCACCCGCCGGGTCGGAATCAGGCGACAATTCTCAGGCGTCATCTTCAGCATCGAACGGTGCGGTGGCGACCTCCACGAAGCGTGCCGAAACGCGCCGTGGTGCCGGACTCTCCGGCATGGTGCTCACCGAACTCCGCACTCTTGCGGGTGAACTGGGCATCAAAGGCACTTCCGGCATGCGCAAGGGTGACCTGATCGCAGCCATCAAGGAGCGCCAGGGCGGCAGCGCGAAGGCTGCACCCGCACAGAGTGAACTCACTCTCGACGACGCACCCGTTGCGCGCACTCGTGCCAAGAGCACTCGCGCCGCACGCACCGAAACCCCCGCAGCCGAAACAGCTCCGGCAGCCGAGTCGGCTCCTGCCGAGGCCGCGCCTGCGCGTACCGAATCCGCCGAGGATTCCGATCAGAGCGCACCCCGTCGCGGACGTCAGCGTCGTGGCGCCGCTCGTCGTGCAGGTTCACCCGACCAGGGCGAACTGAGCATCGAGCAGGAAGCTCCTTCGGTGAAGTCCGACGCGGACACCGCGAAGGCCGCCGATTCTTCGAAGGTCGCCGAGACCGCCAAGGCCGAGGCTCCGGCCGAGCGTCCTGCGCGCACCGAGGGCAAGTCCGACGCTGATCAGGCTCCCGCCGAGCAGGGCAACGAGCGTCCCCGCCGCGAGCGAAACCGGGACAACCAGGGCCAGCGGGACAACCAGGGCCAGCGCGAGAACCAGGGCAACCGGGGCAACCAGGATCGCCAGGATCGCCAGGACCGTCAGGATCGCGGCAATCAGAACAACGCCGGCCAGAACAACGCCGGTCCTCGCACGGACAACCGCAACAACGGGCCGGACGACGACGAAGAGGGTGGACGCGGACGCCGGGGACGCCGTTTCCGCGAGCGCCGTGGCCGTGGTCGCGATCGCGGTGAGGGTGGTGCACCCAACGATTCGCGCGAGACCGAGATTCGTGAGGACGACGTCCTTCAGCCGGTCGCCGGCATCCTCGACGTCCTCGACAATTACGCCTTCGTGCGTACGTCCGGGTACCTCGCCGGTCCCAACGACGTCTACGTCTCCATGAACCTGATCCGCAAGAACGGCCTTCGCCGTGGCGACGCCATCACCGGTGCCGTCCGCGTCTCGCGTGACGGTGAGCAGGGCAGCCAGCGTCAGAAGTTCAACCCGCTGGTCCGTATCGACACGGTCAACGGCGGCGACGTCGAGGCCGCGAAGAAGCGCCCCGAGTTCAACAAGCTCACGCCGCTGTACCCGAACCAGCGTCTGCGCCTCGAGACCGAGCAGCACATTCTCACCACGCGTGTCATCGACCTGGTGATGCCCATCGGTAAGGGCCAGCGCGCCCTCATCGTGAGCCCGCCCAAGGCCGGTAAGACCAGCGTGTTGCAGGCGATCGCGAATGCCGTCGCCACCAACAATCCTGAGTGCTACCTGATGGTCATCCTCGTGGACGAGCGTCCCGAGGAAGTGACCGACATGCAGCGCAGCGTGAAGGGTGAGGTCATTTCCTCCACCTTCGACCGCCCGCCGGGAGATCACACCGCAGTTGCCGAGCTGGCAATCGAGCGTGCGAAGCGCCTGGTCGAGATGGGTAAGGACGTCGTCGTACTGCTCGACTCCATCACGCGTCTGGGTCGTGCATACAACAACTCCTCGCCGGCGTCGGGACGCATCCTCTCCGGTGGTGTCGACTCGACGGCGCTCTACCCGCCGAAGCGTTTCCTCGGTGCTGCCCGCAACATTGAGAACGGTGGATCGCTCACCATCATCGCTACCGCAATGGTCGAGACCGGATCCACCGGCGACACCGTGATCTTCGAAGAGTTCAAGGGCACCGGCAACGCCGAGCTCAAGCTCGATCGCAAGATCGCCGAACGCCGCGTGTTCCCGGCCGTGGACGTCAACCCGTCCAGCACGCGTAAGGACGAGTTGCTCCTGAGCCCGGACGAAGCTGCGGTGCTGCACAAGCTCCGTCGCGTCCTGTCCGGTCTGGACTCGCATCAGGCCATCGATCTGCTGATCGATCGACTGAAGAAGAGCAAGAACAACCTCGAGTTCCTGATGCAGGTCTCCAAGACCGCACCGGGTGCGATCGACGACTGATCGATTCGACGTCAAAAGGCCCACAACCAGCTGGTTGTGGGCCTTTTGCGTGGGCGGAACAAAACCGAGCGACAGTGCGTTGACAACTTCGTACAGCCACCCCGAGGCGTGCGAGACGCGGATTATCCGGTGAGGTACCGCATCTGGCATACTGAACGGCCGAGTCCGGTTCCGGTTCACGATGTCGATTGGCGACGTCGACCCGGCGACCATTGAAAGGGACACCATGAAGGCAGGAATCCACCCAACCTACGTAGCGACCACCGTCGTCTGCGGTTGCGGTAACACGTTCGAGACCCACAGCACCAAGGAGTCCGGACGCATCAACGTCGAGGTTTGCTCGCAGTGCCACCCGTTCTACACGGGCAAGCAGAAGATTCTCGACACCGGTGGACGCGTCGCTCGCTTCGAGGCTCGCTACGGCAAGCGCGCAGACAGCAAGGTCCCGGCCACCGAGTCCTAGCTGTTCCGCCGACGCCCGATCTGCCATGCGCAGATCGGGCGTCGGCTTTTTTGTGCCTGCACTCGGTTTGCGCGTTTCCCGGGTCCCGGCGTCGAAATACCTTCAAGCGCGCACCGTAGGAATCGAAACTCAGAGCGGAGCGAACCATGGCAGGCGCAACCCAGCCCTCGGCCATCGACGACATCTTGGCGGAGCACGCCGGTCTCGAAGCACAGATGTCCGATCCGGCGCTGCACAACGACCCTGCCGCTGCCAGGCGCGTCGGTAAGCGGTTCTCCGAGCTCTCGCCGATCATGTCGACGTACAACAAGCTCACCGCTGCGCAGGACGATCTGGAAGCCGCGCGCGAACTAGCCGCCGACGATTCCAGCTTCGCCGCCGAGATCCCCGATCTCGAAGCCGAGGTCGCGCAGCTCGAGCAGACGCTTACCGATCAGTTGGCGCCGCGTGATCCGCATGACGGCGACGACATCGTCCTCGAAGTGAAGTCCGGTGAGGGCGGCGAAGAATCCGCGCTCTTCGCCTCGGACCTGGCCCGCATGTACGTCCGCTACGCGGAACAGCATGGCTGGCGCGTCGAGATTCTCGACGCGACGGTCTCCGATCTCGGCGGATACAAGGAAGCCACGCTGTCGATCAAGAGCAAGTCGGACACCCCGGACGGAGTGTGGGCGCGGCTGAAGTTCGAGGGCGGCGTTCACCGCGTCCAGCGAGTGCCTGTCACCGAATCCCAGGGACGCGTTCACACTTCGGCTGCCGGCGTTCTGGTCTACCCGGAGCCCGAAGAGGTCGAGCAGGTCCAGATCGACGAAAGTGACCTGCGTATCGACGTCTACCGTTCGTCCGGCAAGGGCGGTCAGGGCGTCAACACGACCGACTCTGCTGTCCGAATCACGCACCTTCCGACCGGCATCGTCGTCACCTGCCAGAACGAGCGTTCGCAGCTCCAGAACAAGGCGCGCGCCATGCAGGTCCTTGCAGCCCGTTTGCAGGTAGTCGCCGAGGAAGCCGCGGACGCTGAAGCGTCGGCAGGTCGCCAGAGTCAGGTTCGGACGGTGGACCGTTCGGAGCGCATCCGCACCTACAACTTCCCCGAGAACCGCATCACCGATCACCGCATCGGATTCAAGTCGCACAACCTCGACGCGGTGCTCGACGGTGAGCTCGACGCACTTCTCGATGCATTGGGCAAGGCGGACCGAGAGGCGCGTCTCGCGGCCGAGTAGATGCAGACCATGACTGACCTCCATCCCGCCGGGAACTCGGTGAACCGCGTGTCGGTCGAGCGTGGCAGGCTGTACCCGTGAGTCGACTTCCACTTCGTTTGGCGCTGATCGAAGCTGCAAAACAGCTCGACGCCGCAGGTGTGCCCAGCCCACGCACCGACGCCGAGTTGTTGGCATCCCACCTGCTCGGGGTCGAACGCACGCGTCTCGGACTGATTCCGTTGGTCGATCCCGAGGTCATCGCGGCGTTCGACGAGTTGGTTGCCCAACGGGTGAAGCGGATTCCGTTGCAGCACATCATCGGAGTCGCGTCGATGGGCAACATCGACGTCGCTGTCGGGCCGGGTGTCTTCATTCCGCGGCCGGAAACCGAACTGCTCATGGGTTGGGCACTCTCGTTCCTCGAAGGTTGCGGAAGCAAGCCGCCGGTAGTTCTGGACCTGTGCACGGGATCGGGTGTACTCGCGCTGTCCATCGCCGAGGCCCGTCCGGACGCCGTCGTTCACGCCGTGGAGAAGGAGCCCGCCGCGTTGGCGTGGGCGCGTCGTAATGCTGCCGACCGCGAGGCCGCCGGTGATACACCGATCCATCTGCATCAGGGTGATGTCACCGATCGGAACCTGTTGCCAGGGCTCGAGGGCGGCGTCGATCTGGTCGTGTCCAATCCGCCGTACATCCCCGAAGGCGCGCAATTGCAGCCTGAGGTCATGGATTACGACCCACACACCGCACTGTTCGGCGGTACCGACGGTCTGTCCGTCATCAAACCCATGATCAGCAACATCGCACGGTGGCTTCGAATCGGCGGCGCGGCAGGCATCGAGCACGACGACACCAACGGGGACGGCGTCGCTGCGCTGTTCTCGGCGCGCCGGGTATTCGGCGAGGTCGCGCAGCATCCAGATCTTGCCGGTCGTCCGCGATTCGTCGTCGCCAGACGTGTCGCCACCGACGTCGAAGCACAGCGGAATCGAACGCCCGAAGCGCAGAGTGAAAGGATGGCTGAGTGAGCACCGTGTACGACTGCAGTCAGACAGATTCCCGAACCGCAGGCTTGGCCGCCGCGAAGAACGCGCTCAAGGCCGGCCGACTCGTAGTTCTCCCTACCGACACCCTTTACGGACTCGCCGCCGACGCGTTCGACAGCGAAGCTGTCACGAGTCTTTTGCGCGCCAAGGGACGCGGGCGAGACATGCCCGTCCCGGTTCTGGTCGGATCGTGGAACACCATCGACGGGCTCGTCTACAGCGTGCGCCCGCAGGCACGGGATCTGATCCGCGCATTCTGGCCCGGCGGACTGAGCCTGGTCGTCGAGCAGGCGCCTTCACTTGCCTGGGACCTCGGTGATACCCGCGGAACCGTCATGCTCCGCATGCCCTTGCATCCAGTTGCCCTCGAACTGTTGCGCGATGTCGGACCGCTTGCCGTCTCGAGCGCCAACATTTCGGGGCGTCCGCCGGCAACTACCGTCGAGGAAGCCCGAGATCAGCTCGGCGGATCTGCCAGCGTGTATCTCGACGGGGGCAAGGCCGAACACGCCGTTGCTTCCACGATCGTCGACCTGACCGGCAATTCACCGCGTATCTTGCGAGTGGGTGCCGTCTCGGCAGAATCCATCGCCGAGGTATTGGGCACCAGTCCGGAAAGTCTCGTAGAGGGAGTTTCGTAACGATGGTCGGCGCCGGCGGCCAGCGCGCGGGGGAATCCACGTATTGGGGACCGGATTTCGGTGAGCTTGCCACGGCAGACCCCGAGATCGCGGCTGTTGCGCTGGCCGAACTCGAGCGTCAGCGCGACGGACTTCAACTCATCGCGAGCGAGAACTTCACCAGCCCTGCCGTACTGGCTGCCTTGGGTTCGACCCTGAGCAACAAGTACGCCGAGGGCTATCCGGGTCGGCGTTACTACGGCGGGTGCGAGTACGTCGACGTAGCCGAGAATCTGGCGATCGATCGGGCAAAGGCGCTGTTCGGCGCCGAGCACGTCAACGTCCAACCGCATTCGGGGGCCACTGCGAATCTCGCGGTGTACGCCGCATTCGCCAAGCCCGGCGACACCGTATTGGCGATGAGTCTGCCGCACGGTGGGCATCTGACTCACGGGTCTCGCGTCAGCTTTTCTGGGCAGTGGTTCACCACCGTTCCCTATCACGTCGATTCGGCCACCGAATTGATCGACTACGACGAGGTTCGCACCCTAGCTCTGGCGCACAAGCCGAAAATCATCGTCGCCGGCGCGACCGCGTACTCCCGCACCATCGACTTCGCAGCCTTCCGCTCGATCGCGGACGAGGTCGGTGCGATCCTGTGGGTCGACGCCGCCCACTTCATCGGACTGGTGGCAGGCCGGGCGATACCGTCGTGCGTTCCGTACGCCGACGTCGTCTCCGCGACGACGCACAAAGTCCTCAGAGGCCCGCGCGGCGGAATGATCCTGTGCCGCAGCGAGCATGCCTCGGCTGTAGATCGCGCGGTGTTCCCCTTCATTCAAGGCGGCCCGATGATGCATGCGATCGCCGGGAAAGCGGTTGCGTTCAAAGAGGCGTCGACGCCGGAATATCGTTGGTATGCACAGGAAGTGGTTGCCAACGCATCGGCACTCGCGCTGTCGTTGGAAGCTCGCGGTCTGCGCACCGTGTCCGGTGGAACCGACACACATCTGGCGCTTCTCGACCTGCGCGCAAGCGGTGTCACCGGAGTCGACGCCGAGCGTAGGTGCGGACTGGCTTCGATCACGCTCAACAAGAACGCGATTCCGTTCGATCCGCAGTCGCCCGCCGTCACGTCCGGAATCCGCGTCGGATCCGCGGCCGTCACGACCCAGGGTTTCAACCGCTCCGACATGAGCGTGGTGGGGGAGTTGATCGCGCGCGCAGTTGTCGCGGACCCCGCCACCACGTCAGGAGAGGCCGAGTTGGCAGCAGTTGCCGACGGCGTTCGCGAACTGGTCCGGGCAAAGCCTGCCTATGCCCGCCAGACGGGTGATCTCGAGCAGTGATCACTTCCTACGAGGCGACCACGTATCTGGCACAGGGTGGCGGGGGAGCGGGTGTTCCCATCCGTGAACTTTTGCTCGTGCTGTGTACGGCGGCGGTGGTGACCTACCTGGCGACTGGCGCAGTCCGGTTGTTGGCGCTGAGGTTCGGCGCTGTCGCGATTCCTCGTGATCGGGACGTTCACGTCGAGCCGATTCCGCGCCTCGGTGGCGTCGGAATGTATGTCGGCATGGCTGTCGGTCTGCTGTTTGCGCAGCAATTACCCGCGCTCACAAGAGGTTTCGGCTTCGGCAGTCCTGACGTACACGCTGCGCTCGTAGCTGGCGCCGTCATCGTCCTCGTGGGTGTGATCGACGACAGGTGGGGCCTCGACGCCCTCACCAAATTTGTCGGTCAGGTGACTGCTGCCGGCGTTCTCGTGGTGATGGGCGTCAGCTGGTTCATCATCTACAACCCGTTCGGCGGTGACGGTGGGTCCACCATCATCCTCGATCAGATTCAATCCGGACTGTTCACCGTTGCTGTTGCCGTCGCGACCATCAACGCCATGAATTTTGTCGACGGTCTCGACGGATTGGCCGCCGGGTTGGGGCTGATCGCGGCGCTCGCCATCCTCATCTTCTCGATCGGTCTTCTCCACGATCAGGGCGGCGACGCGAGTGTCTACCCGCCGGCGATGATCGCGGCGGCCTTGGCAGGCGCTTGTCTCGGTTTTCTTCCACACAACTTCAATCCAGCGCGCATTTTCATGGGCGATTCCGGGTCGATGTTGATCGGTCTCATGCTGGCCGCGATCTCCACCAGTGCATCCGGTCGTATTCCGCTCGCTGCTTACGGAACCCGCGACCTCGTCGGCCTCCTCGCGCCGTTGTTGCTGGTCGGGGCTGTGATGTTCATCCCGATGCTGGACATGCTCCTGGCCGTGATCCGCCGGACGAAAGCGGGCGTCAGTCCGTTCAGTCCGGACAAGATGCACCTGCATCATCGCCTCTTGCAGATCGGACACACGCACCGACGAGTTGTGCTGGTCATCTACCTGTGGGTCAGCGTCCTGGCGTTCGGTGCCGTCGGATCCTCGCTGCTCAATCGTCAGCTGGTTGTTGTACTCGTCGCGGCCGGTTTGGTTCTTGCGTTGTTCTTCACTGCGGTGCCTTCGCTGATCGATCGCAAGCAGCAGCGTCGCTAGCCAAGTTTTCCGATCCATTACCCTTGGGCATCGTGACGAACACGCCGCAGCCTGTACCTGCCTCGCAACCCATCCCTGATTCGACCGCCGCCATGAAGTCGGCCGTGAAGTGGGGTGTGATGGGGCTGATCGCGCTGGCCGTGGTCGGCGCGCTCCTGGGCGGGCTCTTCGCCGGTAAGGAAGGCGTCTACGGCGCTCTGATCGGCGCAGCCGTCGGCGGCGGGTTCATCCTGTTCACGGCGTTGGGCGTGCTGCTCACAGCGAAGCTGCCTGCGCTCACGGCCGGTGCCGTTCTGCTCGGTACCTGGCTGCTGAAGATGATTCTCGCGATGGTGGTTCTCTTTGTCCTCTCGGACATGGATTTCTACAACAAGACCGCCCTCGTCCTGGTCATCATCATGTCGCTGGTCGTGGTGCTCGGTGCGGAGACTTACGGCGTCCTGGGAACCAAAACTCCGTACGTCGATCCCGCTCCCAGCAGCAACGTCGACGACGACGAGTAGTACTACAAGAGGTAACTAATCGGACTTCCAGGTACCCCATCTACACAATGTCGTAGATGACTTGATAAGGTTCGGTTCAAGCGAGAGCAATGGTGGGCCGAGTAACACTCAGCCGACGATGCCATGTGCTCGCAGGTGGTCGAAATTCTGACCACTGAGTCGACGAGAGTCGCCGACACCGACAGACGCCAGGCCCCTCTAGGGTTCTCCAGCTGCTGACGAATGCGCGAGTCGAACTTGTCGACTTGTAGATCGTCAATGTCCGATCGAACCGCAGTCAATGATGGCTGCGGACCGACTACGGGAGAGAACGCTGAGCGTCACCACCCTGGCCGCGGATGAATTCCATGCGCCGTCACTAGACGATTTTTTCCCGCCCTCCGTGTTGATTCACGCGGGCCCCTTCGAGCTCGACCGTCTGATGCTGATTCGTCTGCTGATGTCGGTGCTGGTCGCAGCCTTCTTCGTGATCGCGATGCGCAGTCCTCGATTGGTTCCCCGTGGGATGCAGAACGCCGCCGAGCTTGCGCTCGACTTCGTTCGTATCAACATCGCCGAGGAGATCCTGGGCAAGGAACAGGGCAAGCGCTTCCTGCCGGTCATCACGACGATCTTCTTCATCGTGGTCGCCAGCAACCTGGCCAGCATCATTCCTTTCCTGAACATCTCGCCGAACGCACGAATCGGTATGCCCCTGGTACTCGCGGCGCTCGCCTACATCGTGTTCAACTACGTCGGAATCAAGAAGTACGGCTTCTTCAAGTACGTCAAGAGCAGCATCGTCGTTCCCGGCGTCCCGCTGCCCCTGCACTTCTTGTTGGTGCCCATCGAGTTCATCTCGACCTTCATCCTGCGCCCGTTCACGCTGATGGTTCGTCTCATGGCCAACATGTTGGCCGGCCACATCCTGCTGGTGCTGTTCTTCAGCGCGACGAACTACTTCTTCTTCGTGTCCGGCGGATTCCAGGCGATCTTCGGCGTTCCGTCGATCATCGCCGGTATCGCATTCACGTTCTTCGAGCTGCTGGTCATCTTCCTGCAGGCTTACGTGTTCGCGTTGCTGACCGCGGTGTACATCGAACTGGCGCTCCACGCCGACGAGCACTGACCTTTTACCTCCTCACCAGCTACACCAAGAACTGAGCCTCTTGCCGAATCCGGCAGAGGTCAACAGAAAGGGAATGGAACACCATGAGCATCGCTTACCTCGCTCAGGAAGTTGTCGAGACCAAGTCGCGCGGCTACGGAGCCATCGGCTACGGCCTCGCAGCAATCGGCCCCGGCATCGGCGTGGGCATCGTTGTGGGCAAGGCAATCGAAGGCATGGTCCGCCAGCCCGAGATGGCCGGACAGGTTCGTACCACCATGTTCCTCGGTATTGCATTCACCGAGGCCCTCGCATTGATCGGCCTTGTCGCCGGTTTCATTTTCTAAGACAGACATGGGAGCCACCTTCGCAGTGCTCGCGGCAACAGAGGAGACACACAATCCTCTCTTGCCCGAGACATACGACATCGTGTGGTCCGCGGTTGCGCTCGTCGTAGTCGGTTTTGTCTTCTGGAAGCTCGTTCTTCCGAAGTTCCAGAAGGTCTTGGCCGAACGCACCGAGCAGATCGAGGGCGGCATCAAGAAGGCCGAAGACGCACAGGCAGAGGCAGCGGCCGCGCTCGAGCAGTACCGCGCGCAGCTCGCCGAAGCTCGTACCGAGGCAGCGCAGATCCGTGAGGAAGCGCGTACCCAGGGTCAGCAGATCATCGCTGACATGAAGGTTCAGGCGCAGGACGAGAGCGACCGTATCGTGGCCGCAGGCCACAGCCAGCTCGTCGCCCAGCGTCAGCAGATCGTCGCTGAGCTCCGCTCGGATCTCGGCAAGACCGCTGTAGACCTGGCCGAGAAGGTCATCGGGGAGTCCCTCGCCGACGACGTGAAGCGCGCCGGAACGGTTGATCGTTTCCTCAACGAGCTCGACACCGTCAGCGCTGATTCAGCCAGGAAGTGAGCAACATGTACGCAGCGAGCCGTGAAGCCTTGGCGCAGACTCGTTCTGCGCTGAGCAGTGCCCTGGGCGCCGTCTCTGCAGGAGCCGCAACTGCTGCTTCTGCTCAGGCTGGGTCCGAGCTCTTCTCGGTGGTCGAGGTACTCGACGGCCAGCGCGCTCTTCGCAGCGCGCTGGCTGACGCTTCGGCACCGGCCGCTGGTCGCCAGGCTTTGGCAGAGCAGTTGTTCTCCGGAAAGGTCGGCGCCGAGGCGCTCGCCACCGTGAAGGCAGCCGCAGGCCAGGACTGGTCTGCGGCCCGCGACTTGGTCAACTCGCTCGAACTGCTCGGACGCGAAGCTCTGCTCCGCGCCGCAGCCGATCAGAGCCAGTTGGACACCGTTGAGGACGAGCTCTTCCGTCTCGGTCGCATCGTGGCAGGGGATCCCAGCCTGGAGCAGACGCTCTCGGATCTGTCGGTTCCCGCAGCCCGCAAGCGTGAGTTCCTCTCCCGCTTGCTCTACGGCAAGGTCACCGCGGTCACCGAGGCACTCGCCGGACAGGCCGTCGGCCGGTTGAAGTCTGCACCCGCAGACACTTTCGATCAGCTGTCGAATCTTGCCGCAGCGCAGCGCGATACCACCGTTGCTCACGTTCGCAGCGCCTCGGCGTTGAGCTCGGAGCAGTCGGATCGCTTGGCCAGCACTCTTACCCGCACCTACGGGAAGCCGGTAGCAGTACACGTCGAGGTTGATCCAGAACTCCTCAGCGGCTTGGTCGTCCGGGTGGGCGACGAGGTTATCGACGGCAGCGCAGCGGGTCGACTCGCAGCACTGCGGAAGAACCTCAAGTAGTCCTTCAGCCGAACACATACTCCAGATCTTTTCGAAGACCAGACACCGAGAGCAGGAAAAACATGGCGGAGCTGACGATCTCCTCCGACGAGATCCGTAGCGCGATCGACAACTACACCGCGAGCTACTCCCCGGAGGCCTCCCGTGAGGAGGTCGGCACAGTGACCGACACCAGTGACGGCATTGCGCACGTCTCTGGCCTGCCTTCGGCTATGTCCAACGAGCTGTTGGAGTTCCCCGGTGGAATCGTCGGCGTCGCGCTCAACCTGGATGCCACCGAAATCGGTGCCGTCATCCTTGGCGATTACCAGAACATTCAAGAAGGCCAGGAAGTAAAGCGCACGGGCGACGTTCTGTCGGTTCCCGTCGGCGATGCTTTCCTCGGCCGCGTCATCGACCCGCTGGGTGCGCCCATCGACGGCCTCGGCGAGATCGAGAGCACCGAGAACCGTGCACTCGAGCTCCAGGCCGCTTCGGTGCTCGAGCGCCAGCCGGTCGAAGAGCCGCTCCAGACCGGTATCAAGGCTATCGACGCCATGACCCCGATCGGCCGCGGCCAGCGCCAGCTCATCATCGGCGACCGCAAGACCGGCAAGACCGCGGTCTGCATCGACGCCATCCTGAACCAGAAGGCCAACTGGGATTCCGGCGATGTCAACAAGCAGGTGCGCTGCATCTACGTTGCCATCGGTCAGAAGGGTTCCACCATCGCGGGCGTCAAGGCTGCCCTCGAGGAGAAGGGCGCGATGGAATACACCACCATCGTTGCTGCTCCGGCATCTGATTCCGCAGGCTTCAAGTGGCTCGCACCGTACACCGGCTCGGCCATCGGCCAGCACTGGATGTACCAGGGCAAGCACGTTCTGGTCGTGTTCGACGACCTGACCAAGCAGGCAGAGGCGTACCGCGCCATCTCGCTGCTGCTGCGTCGCCCGCCGGGACGCGAGGCTTACCCCGGTGACGTCTTCTACTTGCACTCCCGTCTGCTGGAGCGTTCGGCGAAGCTGTCCGACGCACTCGGCGGTGGCTCGCTGACGGCTCTGCCGATCATCGAGACCAAGGCGAACGACGTCTCGGCTTACATCCCGACCAACGTCATCTCCATCACCGACGGTCAGGTGTTCCTCGAGTCCGACCTGTTCAACAAGGGCGTTCGCCCCGCGATCAACGTCGGTATCTCGGTCTCCCGCGTCGGTGGCGCTGCACAGACCAAGGGCATGAAGAAGGTTTCCGGTTCGCTGCGTCTGGAACTGGCTCAGTTCCGTGAGCTCGAAGCGTTCTCCGCCTTCGCTTCCGACCTCGACGCTGCCTCCAAGGCTCAGCTCGAGCGCGGCGCCCGTCTGGTCGAGTTGCTCAAGCAGGATCAGTACAGCCCGATCCCCGTCGAGGACCAGATCGTCTCGATCTACCTGGCCGGCGAAGGCATCTTCGACAGCGTTCCGATCGGCGATGTCCGTCGCTTCGAGAAGGAACTGCTCGAAGACCTCAAGCACTCGGCTGCTGGCGTCTACTCCAGCATCAACGGCGGTAAGGCACTCGATGCCGACAACGCTGCTGAGCTGATCACCGCGACGAACAAGTTCAAGGAAGGCTTCATCGCATCCGACGGAAGCCGGGTCGTGAACGAAGCCGAGGCTGACGCTTTGGGCGCCGACGAGGTCGCGAACGAGCAGATCAACGTCAAGCGCAAGACCGTCAGCAAGTGACGTACGCGCCCATGACACTGCGAATTCCGAAGGGAGAGTGATTGATCGATGGCGAGCATTCTCGAATTGCGGTCTCGTATCAAGTCGGTCAACTCGACCAAGAAGATCACCAAGGCACAGGAACTGATCGCGACTTCGCGTATCACCAAGGCTCAGATTCGCGTCGCCGCGTCCAAGCCGTATGCCGAGGAGATCACGAAGGTACTCACCGAATTGGCGAGTGCGTCTGCTTCGCTCGATCACCCGTTGCTCAACGAGCGTCCGGAGCCCAAGCGGGCAGCGGTCCTCGTTGTCACCAGTGACCGCGGCATGTGTGGTGGCTACAACTCCAACGTCCTCAAGCAGGCAGAAGAGCTCATGGCTCTCCTCCGCAGCGAGGGCAAGGAGCCGGTCGTGTACGTGCTCGGTTCCAAGGGGCTCGGCTACTACACGTTCCGCGGCCGCGACATCGGTGCTGCGTGGACGGGCTTCTCGCAGGATCCGGGTTACTCGGATGCCGCGAAGGCCAGCCGCCACCTGGTGGAGCTGTTCATGGCTGGTTCGGGTAACCAGGTTGCCGCTCCGAACGGTGAAGGCACGATCGAGGGCGTCGACGAACTCCATATCGTCTACACCCGGTTCGTGTCGATGCTGACGCAGACTCCCGAGGTTCGCCGTATGGCTCCTCTCGAGGTCTTCGTGTCGGAAGAGCGCATCGAACTCGGTGACGACATGCTGACCAACGGCCACGACGACGACCATGACAATGGCCCCGTCGCGGACTTCAGCTTCGAGCCCGAGCCCGAGAAGCTTCTCGGCGCTCTTCTCCCGAAGTACGTCAGCACTCGTATCTTCTCGTCGCTTCTCGATGCTGCGGCATCGGAGTCGGCAGCCCGTCGTACTGCCATGAAGGCCGCGACGGACAACGCAAACGAACTGGTGAACACGTTGAGCCGTCAGGCCAACCAGGCTCGCCAGGCCCAGATCACCCAGGAAATCAGCGAGATCGTCGGCGGCGCCAACGCGCTCGCCTCGAGCGCAGGAAGTGACTAGCACATGACCGCAGCAGTAACCGAAAACAACGGGGCAGGTTCGGCTTCGGCCGTAGCCGGCCGCGTCGTGCGGGTCATCGGTCCCGTCGTGGACGTTGAATTCCCGCGTGGCGCTGTTCCTGAACTGTTCAACGCCCTGAACGCCGAGATCACGCTTCCCTCGGTCGCCAAGACGCTGACGCTCGAGGTTGCACAGCACCTCGGTGACAACCTGGTCCGCACCGTCTCCATGCAGCCCACCGACGGACTCGTCCGCGGCACTGCAGTGACCGACTCGGGCAAGCCGATCTCGGTTCCCGTCGGTGACGTCGTCAAGGGCCACGTGTTCAACGCACTGGGCGATTGCCTCGACACCCCGGGCCTCGGCCGCGACGGCGAGCAGTGGGGAATCCACCGCAAGCCACCAGCCTTCGATCAGCTCGAAGGTAAGACCGAGATCCTCGAGACCGGCATCAAGGTCATCGACCTCCTCACCCCGTACGTCAAGGGTGGAAAGATCGGCCTGTTCGGTGGCGCCGGCGTCGGCAAGACCGTTCTGATCCAGGAAATGATCACGCGTATCGCTCGCGAGTTCTCGGGCACCTCGGTGTTCGCAGGCGTCGGTGAGCGTACCCGTGAGGGCACCGACCTCCACCTGGAAATGGAAGAGATGGGCGTCCTCCAGGACACCGCCCTTGTCTTCGGCCAGATGGACGAGCCGCCCGGAACGCGTATGCGCGTCGCCCTGTCCGCACTGACGATGGCGGAGTACTTCCGCGACGTTCAGGGCCAGGACGTTCTGCTGTTCATCGACAACATCTTCCGCTTCACGCAGGCAGGCTCCGAGGTTTCCACCCTCCTCGGCCGTATGCCTTCGGCAGTGGGCTACCAGCCCACGCTGGCGGACGAGATGGGTGAGCTCCAGGAGCGCATCACCTCGACCCGTGGTCGCTCGATCACCTCGCTGCAGGCTATTTACGTGCCCGCCGACGACTACACCGACCCCGCGCCGGCTACGACGTTCGCGCACCTCGATGCCACCACCGAGCTTTCGCGACCGATTTCGCAGATGGGTATCTACCCCGCTGTGGATCCGCTGAGCTCGACCTCCCGCATCCTGGAGCCCGGCATCGTCGGTGCCGAGCACTTCCGCGTTGCCAACGAGGTCAAGCGCATCCTGCAGAAGTACAAGGAACTGCAGGACATCATCGCCATCCTCGGTATGGACGAGCTTCAGGAAGAGGACAAGGTCCTCGTCGGCCGCGCCCGTCGTATCCAGAAGTTCCTCGGCCAGAACTTCATCGTTGCCGAGAAGTTCACCGGTGAGCCCGGCTCCGTCGTGCCGCTCCGCGACACGATCGAAGCCTTCGACCGCGTCTGCAAGGGCGAGTTCGATCACCTGCCCGAGCAGGCATTCAACAGCTGCGGTGGACTCGACGACGTCGAGGCTGCAGCCAAGAAGATGGCCGGGAAGTAGTCCACGATGGCTGAGATGACCGTAGAACTCGTTGCCGTCGAGCAGCGCTTGTGGTCTGGTTCGGCGACGCTGGTCAGCGCTCAGACCACCGAGGGTGAAATCGGAATCATGCCTGGGCATGAGCCGGTCCTCGGCCAGCTGATCGAGGGCGGAACCGTGTCGATCACCTCGGTCGACGGCGAGCGTATCGTTGCTGCGGTACACGGAGGATTTCTCTCCGTCACTGCGACGACGGTGACGATCCTTGCCGAGTCCGCGGACATGGCACAGGACATCGACGTCGAGGCAGCCAAGGCTGTCTTGGCCGAGAACTCGGGCGACCTCGAAGCGATTGCGGTCGCCAAGGGTCAGCTCCGGGCCGTCGAGCGCGCGTAAGTTACTCGAGTAAAGCCGCGACGGGAGCCGACGAACAGTGACATTCGGAATGACTGTGTTGATCATTCTGGTTGTGCTGCTCGCGGTTCTCGTCGCGGCTTTTCTGTATCGTCTGCTGGTTCTGCGTCGCGGCGGTACCGCTGCACTGCTTCGTGTTCTGCCATCCCCGGGGGACAGCGGGTGGCGTCACGGAATCATTCGCTACGGCGAAAGCACCTTCGTCTTTTTCAAACTGTCGAGTCTGCGGCCGGGCCCGGACTCCAGGATTGATCGTCAAGGAATCGAGGTCGAGAGCCGTCGCTCTCCCTCGGGTACCGAATTCGACATCATGAGCGACGACATCGTCGTGGTCAAGGTCAACGACGGCTCGTCGGCCTACGAAATCGCTTTGGACAGTGGAGCATTGACAGCGTTCCTGTCCTGGGTGGAATCGCGGCCGGACGGGCGCGCCCGTAGGCGACGCACCGCCTGACCGGTTCCGCTCAAGCTCCGGCGCCGGGCTTCCAGAGCACATCGCCTTCAGGATTTGCCACTCTTCCCATGATGAAGAGCAGATCCGACAATCTGTTGAGGTATTTCGCGGGGAGCACGCTCGTGTCCTCCGGGTTCGCATCGATGGCGGACCAAGCCGCACGCTCCGCACGCCGCGAGACGGTTCTTGCTACGTGAAGCAGGGCTCCCAAGGCGGTACCGCCCGGCAGAATGAACGAATTCAACGGTGCCAGTTGCTCATTGAGCTCATCGCACCATCCTTCGAGTCGATCGATGTAGGACTGAGTCACTCGTAGCGGCGGGTACTTCGGGTTCTCGACCACGGGGGTGGACAAGTCGGCCCCTGCGTCGAAAAGGTCGTTCTGGATCTGGCGCAGCATTGCAAGGAGATTCTCCGGGGGAGTGCCGAGGGCAACGGCCACACCGATCGCTGCATTGGTCTCGTCGCAATCCGCGTAGGCGATCAGACGCGGATCGTTCTTGGACACGCGGGAAAAATCGCTGAGGCCCGTGGTCCCGTCGTCGCCGGTCCGGGTGTAGATCTTCGTCAGGTGAACAGACATAGGGCTACGGTACCGGCGCGGTGCCGACGAGGTTGTGGCTCTAGGCTGTGAACCGTGAGTGAGCACTTTCTTGTGACCGGGGGTAACCGCCTCGAAGGTGAAGTACTGGTGGGAGGGGCCAAGAACAGTGTGCTGAAGCTGATGGCCGCGGCGCTGTTGGCCGAAGGCACCACTGTCGTGACCAACTGCCCGGACATTCTCGACGTACCGCTGATGGCGGACGTTCTGCGAGGTCTGGGCTGCGAAGTCGAACTCGAAGATTCCGAAGTGCGGATCACGACGCCGGCCGAGCCGAAGTATCACGCTGACTTCGATGCGGTGAAACAGTTCCGAGCGTCAGTGTGTGTTCTCGGTCCGCTGGTCGCGCGTTGTCGACGCGCTGTTGTTGCCTTGCCTGGAGGTGACGCCATCGGTTCTCGGCCCCTCGACATGCACCAATCCGGGCTCCGCCTGTTGGGTGCGCGCAGCGAGATCGAACACGGATGTGTAGTTGCCGAGGCAGACGACCTGCATGGAGCGAACATCCGCCTGGTCTTCCCGTCTGTGGGTGCAACCGAGAACATCTTGATGGCAGCGGTCCTCGCCCGTGGTGAGACAGTGATCGACAACGCTGCACGTGAGCCCGAGATCGTGGATCTGTGCAACATGCTCAACGAGATGGGCGCCAAGGTATCTGGCGGCGGAAGTTCGACGCTCACCATTCAAGGCGTCCGCAAGTTGGAACCGACTACGCACCGCGTCATCGGTGACCGGATCGTTGCCGCAACATGGGGTGTCGCTGCCTCCATGACCAGGGGTGACGTCCGCGTTCGCGGGGTGAACCACAAGCATCTCGGACTGGTCCTCGACAAGCTTCGGACGGCCGGCGCGGAGGTGACTCCCGAGGTTGACGGTTTCCGCGTCATTCAGCGTGAACGGCCTAAAGCGGTCAATTTCGCAACATTGCCGTACCCCGGATTCCCGACCGACCTGCAGCCGATGGCAATCGGTTTGGCGGCGGTTGCCGAAGGCACGTCGATGATCACCGAGAACGTATTCGAATCGCGTTTCCGATTTGTCGAGGAAATGATCCGACTCGGCGCCGACGCCCGAACTGACGGTCACCATGCGGTGATCCGCGGAGTTCCGGTGTTGTCGAGTGCACCGGTGTGGTCTTCGGATATTCGGGCCGGCGCCGGGCTCGTGCTTGCGGGGTTGGTTGCGGACGGAACCACCGAAGTTCACGACATCTTCCACATCGACCGTGGGTACCCGCGATTCGTCGAGAATCTCCGTGGACTCGGGGGAGTGATCGAGCGGGTGGGCTCCGAATAGCTTCGGTGCTCGGCGTCACACTCGGGCCTATTCGCAGTTGGCGGAAAGGCTCAACGGTCTGACCTGGTCTTAATCGGCCAATTCGGTGTGGTGACCAGGCGATTTGTGAATTGATTGAAGGTTCGCGTAACTTATTCCAAGTCAGAGCGACACGGACACCGACTCCCGCCTTCACGGCGAGTGACACGAGGTTGGACGAAGTGCCTGACCAAATTTCGAAGTAGTTTCCATCGTGTATGGTTGTGCTTCACC
>NZ_JBEPOI010000003.1:0-166744 GCF_040546695.1 Rhodococcus sp. OAS809
AAGAACAAGCCCAGTGCGATCCTGCTGGGTCCAGCAGGTGTCGGTAAGACCCGCGTCGTGGAGGAACTTGCTCGTCGCATCGCGGTCGGTGACCCCACTGTGCCGCCGCGTCTACGGAAAAAGACGATCTATGAACTAAGCCTGTCTTCCCTGGTCGCGGGGACGATGTACCGCGGCATGATGGAACAGAAGCTCGAAGCCTTGATTGCTTTCGCCAAGGAACCGAAGAACGGGGTGATCCTGTTCATCGACGAGATTCATCAGTTGGTTCCGGAAACCAACCACGGTTCTGGCACCCTTGAGGAAGTTGCTCAGTCACTCAAACCCGCTCTCGCGCGGGGCGACCTGTGTGTCATCGGAGCCACCACCGACCAAGAAGGTCGACGGCTGAGCGCGGATCCGGCTTTCTCCCGCCGTTTCACTCGCATCGGTGTCTCAGAACTCAATCAAGATCAGACTCGACAGGTTCTCTGCACCGTTCTCCCTACTTTGCTGAGCCACTACAAAAAGTCGGTCTCAGCCGACGAAACCGTTCTCGATCACGTCATAGCTCTCGCGGATGAGCACCTGACCAGCCTGCATCGCCCGGACAGTGCTCTCACCTTGTTGGATCGATCTCTGGCGAAGCTGACCATCAACCGCCACAAGCCTGATATCGCTGCCTTGATGTCTCCCGGTACCGCGTTGCCACTCACTCGTGCGGCCATCAAGGAGACCGCGGAAAGTATGCACGGTTCGGATGCGGTTGCTCGAGGATTCGACGAGGAGGCTCTGACCGAAGCCCTCTCCCGGATCGAAGGTCAAGATCCTGTGTGTGAACGAGCTATTGCTTTGCTGCGCAGAGACGCTCGGGGAATCTTCCCCCGCCGCAAGCCTCTGGGGTGGATGTTCGCCGGCACCTCGGGTGTGGGAAAGACCGAAGTCGCCCGTCAGATCGCTCGTTCAATCATGGGTACCGAACCGATCATCTTCAACATGGCCGAGTTCTCCGAGGCACTCTCGATCACTCGGCTACTCGGTTCCAATCCCGGCTATGTCGGGTCGGACACGAACAAAGAGATGCCGTTCGATCCGCTCGATGCGAACCCTCGGCAAGTCATCGTGCTCGATGAGTTCGAAAAAGCTCATCGCGATGTGCAACGAATCTTCCTGTCCGCCTTGCAGGAAGGCACTGTACGGATGGCGTCCGGGAAATCGGTCGACTTCTCCAAAGCTCTGATCATCGCCACTACCAATGCCGGGCGGGACGACATCGCGAAAGGTGGGCTCAGTCTGGGGTTCAGTTCTGGGTCCGCAACCGGAGCGCACGCTCTCACCCGGGGGCAGCTGACCAAAGCGCTCACTGACCAAAGCGGTGGCTCCGGGTTCGAACCTGAACTGCTGGGGCGATTCTCATGGATAGTGGCCTTCGACGTGATCTCACGTGAGGTCTACGGCAAGGTACTGGCGGCTGCTTTCGTTCGCTTGCGCGACGAAATCCAGCGGACCAATCCGTTCCTCGCGGCATCTCTGCCTGACGAGCTGAGTGACGAACAGATCGCGAAGTTCGTCGAGGACAGCTACGTCGCCGCGCAGGGTGCACGTCCTGCAGAGCCGGCGATCCGGAATTGGATTGAGGAATTGCTCGATCCCAGCTGATTCACCGGTACAACGCAGGGGCCCCGCGATACGCGGGGCCCCTGCTGTATGTCCTGCGTAAATCTTCAGCCCATTCGATCGCTCCGGTCCACCCGTTCACTGGAAGAAGGCTTCACCCATGCAGACAACTCCCCAACCTCGCCATCCTGACGAAATTTTGAACGACTTCGACCAGGCAGTGCGCGGACTCGCTGACATCGACTCCAGAGAGTTGATTTTCGAGCTGATCGACGACCTGCGAGCAAGTTACCGCCTCGCCATCGAACTGCATGTGTCTGACGTCCGTGCAGTCGCCGAGATCGAAGCGGAGATCAGTGACTACATCGCCAACCATTACGGCGACGGCTGACCCCTACCGCACCGAACCGATCTGCACTTCTCGAACACCTGACTGTCCGTGCATCGACAACTGCTGATGCCACCCCACTCACCCTTTTGACAACCACTCACCCCGCCGACGGGGACACCGACGAGGAAACATCATGACATTCCAGAAACTGGTATCGAGCGACTACGCCAAGGACCTCATCGAAGCCGCTGCTGTCACCGTAATTTCGTGCGAGAACATCCACCGCGACAAAGGTGAATCGGCCACCGACGCACTCGCCTGGGCGATCGACAAAGGTGGCCTCTTCACCTATGAAGATGCTCTGCCGCTACTTGTAGATCAGGCGTTGAACATTCACGAAGACCAACGCAACAGTTTCCCCGTCGGATATCCCGTATCGCTGGTCACTACGTCGTTCGCGAATCCGAACTACGAAGACCGGATGAAGTCGGTGACCGATTCCGATCCCTTCACCTTCGCCGAGTGCCTACCCACTGGTTCTGACGAAGAAGACCGCGTCCTCTCACTGCTTTCTCTGGGGCCGTCCTGATCGAGGCGGTCGGGGATCGGGTCACGAGCTAGGACGCACGCCCAATGGGCGCGCCGGAGGGGGAAAGACAGCTCACCAGCCGGGCGAAGTGCCGGCCGGATCGGGCAGATAGACGCCGAGCTGGAACCCCACAGACACCACCACCGACCACTTGAAGAAGGAGACCGGCCATGTCGATCCAGCCGCTCATCATTGACGACGACAGCCTTCTCGGCTTCACCTCCGCCGAACCGAAATACACGCCGAAGGATTTTCATCGGGACATCACCGGCACCGGCGGTAGCCGAGGCCGTATCGACGTCAGTGTGCATCCGGCTAACCCCGACTTGAGCTACGACCCGATCCCCAAAGTCGACGCCCCGACCAAGGAACAGATCGACGGCGAAACCTCCGTCCGCACGCTCGTCACCCAACCGCTGCTCGAACGGCATTTCGAGGAGACCCTGCAGCGCGTCTATTCGATCGACCACGCTCGTGCCGCAGCCGGCCAGAGCGCTGCCGAACTTGAGGCCACTCCTTATCTCTACCGCTTCAATGTTCCTCCGATCGTCCACTTCGAGGAGGTCAAGAAGGCCAAGAAGGTCGAGACCCGCCTCGTGCAGAA
Source organism: Rhodococcus sp. OAS809 (assembly GCF_040546695.1). NCBI lineage: Bacteria > Bacillati > Actinomycetota > Actinomycetes > Mycobacteriales > Nocardiaceae > Rhodococcus > Rhodococcus sp. OAS809. The sequence continues at coordinate 3,121 of NZ_JBEPOI010000003.1, forward strand.
CATGTTCGATCTCAACGCTGCACTCGGCGGCGGTGTGGAGGGATTTCGGTTGTGGCTCAACCTGGAGCCTCAATTGGTGGTGCTGCGCGACCGCAAGGTCATGGATGTCAGCACAGGCAAGAACGTCGTGACCAGCACGACCCACATCCGCTACCGCGTGGAGCTTTACGCGATCGCCGATCGCGAGCACACCGACACCCTTCTCGATCACGAGGGTGTCCACACGCTTCTCGACGCCGCCGGTGATCCCGTGACGGCTCCCTCGATTACCGAGATTGCCGCGGTCACCGACGTGACTTCCTTCGACCCACTCCGGTTCGACGGGGTTGATTCGTTCGTCCAGGTCTCCTACTCGTTCAACGTCCCCGAGACCCTGGACGAGATGATCGCTTCCACCGTGACCTACCTGCGAGGTAACCGTTCGGGTGCAATCCCCGCGTTTGACACGAAGGCCTTCCAAGCCTGGTCACTCGATCACTACTCGGTGTACGACCGCCTGTGCGCTTCCGCAGAGCTGTTTCAGACCGAACTCGTCGTCGAGCCCGTCCTCACCTACATTCGCAGGCTCTACGGTGCGGAGAACTGGTTGGCCGTCGTCCGGGGCGAAGCTGTCTCCTCGGCCAGTATGGAATCGGCCGGCCTCCAGCTGGCGTTCCTGGACAATTTCGCGACGCCGCTCGAGGCGTACACCGCGATCTACAACGGCCTGCTGGCGCTGGACAATTCGGGACCGATCGCCCAGGCATTGATCTCACGGAACATGCAGCTCAAGCAGAATGCTGAGCTGCAGTCTCTCCACGCTGTCAAACACCTGTTGCCAGTGCCCGGACCCGTCGATCCGACTCGGTACACCATCCCGGAGTACGCCTCGATTCAGCAGCGGGCGGCAGTGAACACGACCGATCCGTTGGTGATGGTCGTGGCGGGTGCCGGTGCAGGTAAGACGTGGACGATCACCGAGCGCATCAAGATGTTGACCCTGGGTTGCTCCGTGACCCCTGGCTCCATCCTGGCTCTCTCGTTCACCAACGCTGCGGCAGACGAGATCCGCGATCGCAATCCGGGAATCGAGTCCAAGACGATCGCCCGAATGATCCACGAGATCTACACGGCCAACTTCCCCACCCAGGAACTCTCCACCATGGAGACGATTCAGAACTCACTTGGCATTTACTTCGGTGCGAAAGTCCATACCGACTACGTTCTCAGTGAGTTCCATCGGTTGGTCGGCAGGTTGATCATCAAGGAAACCAACGCCGACATCATCGCGATGAGCGCGTTCATCGAGCAGTACACCAGCGAAGTCGTGACCATCCTCAACGGCATCGGTCAGACGACCCTCGAGCTGGAAATCATTCTGTCTTATCTTCTGATCGACAAGATGATCGAGCCGTACACCAGCCCGGCGTACCTGATCATCGACGAGGTGCAGGACAACAGCGCTTTCCAGTTCGTCTACGCCATGCGGTACGCAACCAAACACCGCTGCGCGCTGTACATGGTCGGCGACGCCAGTCAGACCCTCTACGAGTTCCGGGCCGCCAATCCCAAGGCGCTCTCGGCAATGGAGGCATCGGGTGTCTTCACCGTCTGCAAGCTCTCCACGAACTACCGCTCGGCACAAGAAATCCTCGACTTCGCCAACATCCACTTGCGCGATATCGAGGCCAACAGGTTCTCCAAGATCCAGTTGCAGGCCAATTCCGTCGAGACGTCCACCGTGGAGAGTTTCAGTAAGTCGGTGCGTCTGATCAGCAAGTCCTGCGGGACACAGAAGGCGTTCGATCAGAACTTGAAGCAGTACCTCCAGGGAGAAAAGCTGTCGAAGTACTTCACCGACAACCTCGCAGCCGGCGAGACCACTGTCGTGCTCTGCCAAACCCGTCGTCACGCCAAGATGACGCAGGAGGCGTTGACGGAAATGTTCCCGGAGGAAGCGATTCACAATCTCGTCAGTGACCGCGCCTACAGCATGAAGACCTTCTCGACCTTCATTGCTCGGTACTGGGACCAAGTCACCTGTGTCGAACCTGCGGTTGCTCCGTTTACGTTCCACCAGCAGATTCGCAATCAGATCCAGTATTTGGAACCGCGTAATACCGAGATCGCCGAGAAGGTTCTCGTCAACGCTCTGGTCGATTGGTGGAAGACGGCTAACAGTCAGTGCCAATCGTGGTTGCAAATGGTGGCCTCAGGCATGATGTCCGATGATGACTTCTTTCTGCATCTTCGGCAGTCCATCTTGGACTACGAGATCCGTAACAATGCGATCAGAAATTCGCTGACCGGGCAGAAGAATGCAACTCGCAAGGAAGAAATGGCTGCTCGTAACCCGAAACTGCTGGTTTCCACGGTTCACGGCGTCAAGGGAATGGAATTCGATCACGTAGTGGTCGTGCTCCAGCCCGAAACCTCGAACACCCGAAAGGACGAGTCCTTCAAGCGACTGCTCTACGTCGCCCTGACTCGGGCCAAGAAGGACGAGATCATCCTTGCAGGTGTGGGAAGTACCAAGCCTCGGATCGAGACCGATTACGAAGCTGTCGTCGAAGCTCTGCGTCTTCGTGAAATCGAAGATGCTGTTGTCGAAGATGACACTGCACCGGCCATTGTCGAGGTCGCTGAGGATCAGGTGGTCGTTCCATTCGATCCTTTCGACGTCGGGCTCGACGACTCTGCTCGAATCCCCGTCTCTGTCGGATCTGCGACTGCGGGCGATCAGAACACCCAGTTCTGACAACGGCACAGGCGGCAACCTTGGTCACAAACCAAGGTTGCCGCCTGTGTGCTTCTGCGTGGATGTCGTTGCCCTGATCGGGAACGACATCCACGCTTGAATATTCAATCACCTGAGAATGCGACAAAGGAGACATTGATGCCGAAGGATGATTTTCGGAGAATTGACGAATTGGTCTTAGTGTATCGATCGGAAGGTACCGGTGAGTATCACGACCAGCGTGCAGCTGATTTGGTCGAATCGGGAACTCTCATCGATCCGGACGGGCCGACTATGGGAGATGACATGCAGATTGTCGGATACCGCTTGATTTAAGCTCGACACCGACTGATTCGAAGGAAACCGGCACTCGTGCCGCGATCCAGATTCAGTTGAGACACCACACTGAAAGAGGCACCAATGACCGACACGAACGACCCAGCCGAAAGCGCCGAACGGCCTTTCAACCTTATACCTCTGGATCAGGCGCCTGGCCTGGTCCTACGTATGCTCGCTCGCTTCGCCGAGGGTCTGCCTGAACCGATGGTCATCGGAGCAGGGGACCGCCCTGTCGCTGCCTTGATTCCCATCGAGGATCTCAATCGGCTGCGTGAATACGACCGCCGCGCTCTCAATTCCGAAGAGTTGTTCTACTCCGAACTCGATCAACGGATCCAGAGTGCCGAGGCCGGGCGCGTCGTCTCCGACCTCGACTCCTTCGCTCAGTCCCTCGGATCGGTCGGAGAACAATGGGCCAACAGGCGCCCCAGTAGCGAACAGGGTTAACGATGACCGGTGTGCCGTTCCAACTCGTTCTGCATCCAGCCTTCGAGCGTGACCTACAGGATTTGGCGACCGAGGCCGGTCGCAATCCAACCGGAGAAGCTCGCCGGTTGCTCTTGGTTACTCTCAGTGCGCTTCAAGCGGTAAAAGACGGCACCATTCCGGTGCGCCCTCTGGAGCAGATGGGTTCATACCCGGATCTCTCCGACTGCAACAAGGTGTATATCCAGACGGATCCGGACAGCAAACCGAAGTATCGACTCGTCTGGCGCGAGCGTCCGCCGGAGGAGCCCGGCGGAATTGCCACACGCGAGGTGATCCAGCTCGGTGCTCGCGAACTCGGCTCGGTCTACCATCTGGCCGGCCAGCGACTCGGTCGTCCCGCCGGCGTCAGTCTCGAAGAGCTCCGCGAACCTGAACGCAAGGACGCCGCCGCAAAACTTTCGAATTTGTCTCAGTTCCCGACGCCCACTCGTTCCCCGAAATCTGATCAAGAGTTCGGCGGTTGACCACTTTGATACCGACTCGCCGGTAGGTACCGTCCGACGAAGGGTTGGCCCAGCAGCCATACTCGGTACCGACGTAGGTCTTCCACCGAACATCCGTTCACGGGGGCGTCGCAGAAAGACATTTCCGAAAGGTCTGTCCATGAGCAAGATGAAACGACTGGTCACCACCGGCGCAGCTTCCGTAGCGATCACCGCCGCTGCAGTTATAGGTTCCGTCGTTGCCGCGCCCACGGCATCGGCTGCAGTGATTCCGGGCGACTACACCTTCACCACCGTCAACTTCGGCATCCCGTCGAGCGCTCCGGCCAGTGTCCAGGGCAACAACCTGGTTCTGTTCTCGCCTGTCGGACCTTTGAATCTTCCGATCGTCGATGTTCCCGGCGGCGGATTCGTCGACTTTCAGGGGCAGCGTTACTTCCTCGGTGGCGAAACTTTCTTCGGTCCGTTCGTCATTGGGCACAGTGTGTTGAGCCCTCGCTGATCGGACTCCGTCCGCAGCACCCCGCGCCGTCTCGTATTCACGAGACGGCGCTTTCTTTTTCGGACCCTTACGGGACGCGGTGAATGCGAAGACCTTTCGGATTGTCGATTTCTATCGTGACGCCATCGTGCTGTTTGGGGAGCACCGTTGCGACAGTGTTGGTGAGGATGAGGTCGAAAGCCACTGTGACCCGCCGAATGACATCGCCGGCGGCCTCCGTGGTGCTTGCTGTCAGACCGTCGCTGATCTTGTGGCGGTTACCGAAGCCACCCACTCTGCGTCCGACGTGATTGCCATTCACGTCGTACTGGTCTTGAGCGTTACCCGATTCGGCATCGACTCCGGTCACGTACTCATGTTCCTTACGCCATCGATGGAAGTTCTCTGCCCGGATGCGAAACGCCTCCTTCCATTCCGGTGAATCCACCAGATCCCCGAGTGCATCCACCGAAGCAGCGTGGAGTGAGGAATCGAGGGTCTTCCTCAAGTCTTTGACTGTCCGTGGGTTGAGAGACAGCCATGCGTCAGGATCTTCTGTGGCGAAAGGGACATACGCGGGTCCGAGTGTCCCTAGCTTGGTGAGCTTCGCGATCTCCACCTGTGCGGCGGTCGAGGTTCGGGCGACGCGGACAACGAAGTTCGCCAGACGATGCCCGACGCCGATCGCTGTCTCGATGGCGCCGTCGGCTAGGTAGCGTTGGGCGAGAGCCATGCCCTTCGGTTCTGTCTCGGCTTTGAGTGCCCGCTCATGCCAGACGGCTTCGACATATGCCGCGGCGCCGAGCATCAATGATTCCGCCGATGAACCAGCGAGCGCTGACGTTTCGCGCCACTGGCTGCGTTTCAGTTCCACGGAGGTATCGGGTTCGTGCTCCGCTCGGCTGTACATCCATCCGCGGATGCAGACACGGTGGACCTCGTCCATCCCGGTTTCGACAAGATCTGGTCGGCTGCCGATGCTGCCTTCGTGTGCTCCGATGTGCGCGAGGCGGGACCATGCGGCCACGCCGCGTGCGTCGTCACCGGAGGTCGTGCCAGGAACAGCAGTCACTTAGTTGAGACCCTTCGCGATCGATTCCAGGTTCGCCACCTCATACGTGTACGCGGCGTTCGCCTCGTGGAACTGCTCCTGCACCTCCGGATCCTCGAACCGACGACGAGCCTTCTCGTAGAACGGTGTCTGGAGGCGCCGGAAGATGTCGACGTACGCGTCGAAATTCCCGATTTCCTCTGACGGACTCGGGGATGCCGGATCCGGGCTCTGAAGAGGGCCCGCCGACAAGAACGACAGAAGATGGCTCAGACCGTCTTGTCCCACCATGCGCTCGAGCTCAACGCTGAACGTATATCCGGCGTTCTCGGCCGGAGCGCACTGGCCGTTGTGGACGATCCTCCAGTCTTGGAACAGTCCATGCGAGTCTCGTCGCGCGGCCACGAGCCCCTTCTCGACAGTTACTTCGTCCGAACACTTGTCGCACACCCATGCAGAAGGAGAATTCATTCGTGCAGTATCTCACCTCAACGGTCTTGGGGGTTCGTTACGGCGACGCGGAAATTCCTGGCGCCGAACGTACTTCGAGGCGCCAAGGCCGAATGGATACGCTGACGTGATGGATGAGACGCCGTGGTCGTTACTTGGTCGGTTGCCCGTGGAGAACTTGCGACGTCGCGCCCGCGTTCTTCAAGTTCTCTCCGAAGCGGAACCGCATTCGCTCGACGGGTGCGACCTCTTCCGTTGGGAGAGCGGCGGCGGAGACAATGCTTCGTGGTTGTTCGCCACCGATGGTCGCATCCTGCTACTCGTCTTCGACCATGAGAGTGAACTGAACCTCTTCTCCGACTACGAGGTGGGCGCGCAAACTGCAATGTACAACGGGATCCCAGACGATCTCCTCGTCCACGTGCGAGGCCTACCGGATCAAGAACCGTTCCTGATGGTTGGAGATGCTGCAGATGCAGTCCCTGCTGCATCCGGTGTCTTCTGGTTCGACGGCGTTGCTTGGCATCCAGCAGACGGGCTGTCGACGCTGGTCTCCGAGCGAGGCCTCAATCTCGTTCAGGACTCTGGGGTCGCCCACTGCACCAGTTGGTATCTGCTGGATCAAGAGTTCACGCCGAACTCACTGATTGCAGCTGGCGCCGAGGATCAGTTCGGAATGAACCTCCACGAGGTCACGACAATATTTGCGGCTGCAGGGCCTTAGCGCGTCAATCTGCTATCCAGCATCTCACCAGAGACCTCGCAATGTGCCCCTTGTGTTCGGCAAATCCTTGAAATGTGAACCGCAAACGGGCAGGTCACGCGTCTTTTGGACCGCACAGGGCTTACCTCTGTTGCGCATCGATTCGTGTCGATCTGCGTCGCAACACAACTATCCGAACAGGTCTTCTTCGGCCTTCCCCTACTCTGCGGCATCGTCAGTTAGTGAAAATGCGCGATTGATGACGAGAATTTCAGTTCTCGCAGCGTCTCCGACAAAAGGCCTCCTCAACGCTTTTTTGAGAGTCCGGAAATGTCAGTACAGCCAGATACGGTGCGGGTATGGCACTCGATCAGGTGAATTCGACACCAGCGACCTGGGTAGGAGCCTCCGTGCCCCCTCCCAACCTCCCCGACTCGACCGCACAGAAGATCGCCGCATCGATGTCCGCGTCCCGGGCGGAAAGTACGGTGCGCGCCTACGCCTCCGCGTGGCGACGATTCGAAAAATGGTGCATCGATGGCGGCCACACCGCGCTACCCGCGCATCCGGCGACAGTCGCCGCGTATCTCGTCGAGGCAGCCGACACCCTTGCGCCCGACGGTCAGCGAGCGTTCGCTCCCGCAACCTTGTCAAAGTGGGTCGCAGCCATCGCACACTCGCACCGCATCAGCGGGCGCGACAATCCGGCCAGCCATGAAATAGTGCGTGCCACGTTGTCCGGCATCCGCCGCACCTACGCGGCCGCCGGTGAACGGCCAACCAAACGAATGGCCCCGCTGCTGGTCTCCGACATCCTGACCGTGGTCGCGGTCGCTCGCGAAAGCATCACCGGTTGGGCGAGTGAAGTCCTCGAACGTCGGGACAGCGCACTGTTGCTCACGGGGTTCGCCGGCGCATTCCGACGCAGTGAACTCGTTGGACTTTCCTGCGGTGACCTCACGATGCACCACCTCGACGGTTTACACATCCGACTCCGTAAGTCCAAGACCGACCAGGACGGTGCGGGTGCAGTGAAAGCTCTCCCCGTCACTGTCTCCCATACCGGTTGCCCACCCTGTGCGGTCATGCGCTGGCTGGAGGTTGTCGCCGCCTACGACCGGGGTGGCCGAACCGCGCTCATCCGACTGCTTCGGGTCCGCGAGAACTTCGATGCGCACGTGTGCCGCGGGCCAGTTCCCAAGACCGCATCACACGCCCCGTTCTTCCGGGCGATCGCCAAGAACGGAAACCTTTCCACCACACCGTTGTCGAGTTCCTCTGTGCACGGCGCAGTCCGTCGCCGCGCTGGTGCGGCGGGGTACGACGAGACCCTCGTCGCCTCCCTGGGTGGGCATTCCTTGCGCGCTGGCTTTGTCACTCAAGCCTTCCGCAACGGCGCCGATGCCCACGCGATCATGCGTCAGACAGGCCACAAGTCCGTGGGAATGCTCGAGGTGTACGCCCGCGAGTACACCCCTCTGATGGGCAACGCTGTTACCGACATCGGCCTCTGATGAGCGCCCCCATCACCCTACGGGGCAAAGATCGTTCTGTGTGGGCACTGTTCACCGACTGGTGCGCAGCCGCTGATTTGCGTGCACTACCAGCCGACCCGCTCACGTTGGCACAGTTCATCACCGAGAATCCAGCGGCACTGACCACCCAGCGCCGCCGAGTCACCACCATCAACGCCGTACATCGCACCGCGGAACACCCCAGTCCGGGCAGCGCAGAAATGATTCGAGGCACACTCAACCATGCTCGGGCGCAACGCCTCTCGTCGCTCGCTGTCACGGTGTTCGAGATTATCGACCAGTTGCCGGCCTCAGGGTGGACTGCAGGACTCTTCGGCCGTCGCGACGCACTGTTGCTGCTACTTGCGGCCTCCGGACTCAGTTTCGAGCAGATCAGCGATCTTCGCCGATCCGATCTGCGTCTCGACGGCGAAACCCTGGTACTGGACCTGGCACATCCGGTCAGTCTCGATCCTTCGACCTCCAACGGTTCCCTCTCCCCCGCCCAGGTCTATCGGAGATGGCTCCAGATCCTGGAGTTCCAAGACCGGGCACCGGCGACCCACCTGCTTGCCGGCAGGCTCGACACCAACACATTGCCCACCGAGTACCTACCTCGCGTAGTGGCTGACGCGGTTGTCACCCAGCGGAACTCGGCACCGTTGTTCACTCCGATCGATCGGTGGGGGCATACGCCGTTCGCGCGGTCTTCCTTGTCAGCTCACTCGATCGCAAACATCGTCGCTGCGCACCTCACCGGCCGATCGCCCGGGCACCGTCCACCCCCTCGTCAACCGCGTCCCGACGAGTCACCCAAGGACTGGCAACCCGAGGCTTACCCCGAGGTCGTTCTCGACGACCGGTACTACGAAAGCGGTCTCGAAGCCCGCCGGACCGCGCACGCGACCCTTTCCGATGTCACCGCCGAACTCGACGACGTCGAAGCTCGGGCCGACGCGATCCTCGAAAAATTACTCGCTGTCCTCGACGCCGAAGTCTGAAACACGACAGCTCCCGACCCTGTGGGGCCGGGAGCTGTCGCATGGTGCGGTGGGTGCTACCTCTCGTTCTTTACCAGGAAATCCGATTCGCGGCCGGGTGGGACGTCGATCCAAAGGCCGGTTCCTACAACCTTTCTCACAGCCTCTGGCGCGAGCGTTGTCCGGAAATACTTGCGACTCGAATTCTCGATCCGAACCCAATCGACGACCGTTCGCACATGCTCGGGATGAACGTAACCCTTACATGTCGCCATGAATGTGCACTTGCTAGCGACCATGAAATCGCAGTTGATGTCCGAGGCCTCCCAGACGCCTTCGATTCCATCAAGCAGTTGAGGGTTGCTGTAGTCGACACCCATGAAGTCGCTGAGCTGTCTCGTGGTCCCGCGCTCGAGGATGGGATCACTGCGTTCTTGTCGCTCTAGGACGCTCACGCGGAAGATTTCGCTGTCGATCTCCTCCGGGTTCTGGATGTAACGGGTCTTCTGGGTGAAAGCCAGCAGTGCATCACTGTCGATACGTACTTGCTTCCCGGCGCCGACGTTGATGAACAGTCCCGCCTTAACCTGAGCGTGAACCTTCTTTTCCGTGATCGACGGTGTGTAGCCATTGACAGCAAGCTGCTCAGATAGAAATTCTGCAGCCTGTGTGGTCGTGAGACGGAATCCCATATTTCGAGCCCTTCGCGAATACCACCAGGAGGCTCCCGCTCGATTACGGAATGTTCTCCTGACCCGGTGCTGCGTCAAACCGTAGCACACCTGTCGACAAACGCGACAGGTGCTGTGCTGTGTAAATGCCCCGATTCGTGCGATACGGCTCAACCTGTGGCGGACAAGTGACACCGAACGAAAACATTGCCAGGGCGGGGCCCAGGCCGGAAACGCACATAAGAACCCCTATGAGATTGCGCAGCCTCCAAGGCCTGCCACGTAGCGATCCAATCGGCCAACAACTTGTTGACCAATTGCCGTGGGGCCACCGCACACACCCAAACAGGAGACGACCATGAACCTTGTCACGGACACCCTCGCAGAGTTGGTCACCGAAGAGACGATCCCGGCATTCGGGCAGTACTCGGTCACCACGGTTTCAGTCGATCTCGCGCTCGATCTCATCGTCTCCTCCACCTCCCCCGTCGCCCAGCACGTCAACGGCCACGGCGATCCGCATTCGGTAGCCGAGCTGATCTCGTCCCGTCTCGGCGTCGGCTTCGGTTCCACCACCGCAGTGCTCTTCGCTTTCCATCACGACAAGCTCTTCGCAGTCTCCGGCGTCATTGTCGGTGTCAACGAATTCGCGATCCAGCTCGCTGACGAAAACAAGAACCTGCACACCTGGCCGATCGCTCGCGTCTTCGCACTGATTGCGGACTGAGCACACGGCCGGCCGACTATCAGATCCGCGATAACTCAAGAGAAGTGAGACAGACAATGGCCACACTCGTTGCCCCCTCAGACATCCCCGAAGTCGACCTCGCAGATCAGGAATACCCGCCGCGGGTCGGGGGCTGTTTGTGCCACTCCATTCAGGAGGGCTCCGGCGGAAGGTCGTACTCCTACGCCATTCTCGGCGTGAACTGCCCACGCTGTGAAGCGTTCATGGACGACTGTGATTCCGTCGACTCCTGGAACGCCCTCACTCGGGATGAACGCATCGCCGAGCTCGTTCGGATCAAAAACTGGGTAGTCGAGTATGAAGCGCGACGTGCTGCCGAAGCAGCGGCTTTCGGAGGGGAAGAACCACCCTTCTGATCCTTCGCCCCAGAATCGTCCGCTCCTCCGGCGGCTGACCAGTGAACGTACTGCGGTCAGTCAGGATTCTGATCGTCCTCGCCCTTGACTCTGAATTTTGGCTTATTGGTTGGGATGTCGTTGACCAACCAGTCGATGCTCTTGTCGCTAAATTCTTGCGGAACTCCAGCTGAGGGGAAAGGGAGCTGTTTCTCCGCCTGAAACTTTCGGAGCTTTGACACTGTCCGCTCGATGTCTTCTGGTGTGACAGCGTCAATCGCCTTTTGCAGCTGTTTTGCTGTCTCAGGATCCACATCTTCACTCACAGGGCCGATCCTATTCGCTCCAGTCCGGTTTGCAGGCTGCGAGCGTTGCGGCTCCGCGCCGGGCCGAACACCAGCGGTCGGGCCAATGACCCGTACCCAAAACGCCCACCCCTCAGCGTGCGACCCACCGCTGAGGGGTGGTGCTCACCATCCCCCGCAGCCGTAATCGTATGCACTCCAAGCAAACCCATCGAAACAGAAAGAAAACTCCGTCCCATGCAGCACATCACGCTGGATCGCACTGTCGCGTCGGCTCTGGCCTCTTCCGAATGGTCCGACCTGGACGCCCGATTTCGTGAACTCGACCCTCAGCACCGCCACAACCAACCGAAACTGATCGGCATGCTCCGGGAACTTGTCGACGAGAAGTGCTCTCCGGTCAGTCACAAACTACTGCACCTGGTCGAGAACGAGACGACTTCTGTCCATCTGTTCGCCGACTTTCACTGCGATGAGTACGGCGAGATTACGAACGATCACCACTTGTCCTTGTCGGTCATGATCGGCGGCGGACCGCTGATCCTGGATGCCGGCATCGACGACATTCGGGCACTTCCACTGTCGGACGATCTCACCGAACTGGACACAGTCGTCGTCCTGACTGCTGTCGTCGACTACGTCAACGCGCTGATCGGCCGGGCCGTCGAAACATTCTCTGGGCCAGCATTATCCGCGTCACAATCCGCCCAGCCCGCACCTCTCGAACTGCGTGTGGTCTCAGTTGACGGCGTGCGCGAAGAGTCCGACCTCAATCCTGCTCTGAGTGCAGCGCAGCGCGACAAACTGCGCGCTACCTCCGACACCGATATCAGTGAAGCCATCGCCGCATCGTGGCCTGCCATTGCCGATCGCTTCTACGAGATCCACGACGAACTTCAATCCGCGGCCGTCGCACGACTCTTGAGCTGATCGATCACAGGTCCCATCGACGGGAATTTCGTCCTCGGCGGCAAAGCCGCCCACGAGTGCGATCGAGGCCGAAACAACCCGAAGGATCACCATGCCACCCCTGTTTGTTCCCCAATACAAGTACGACGACGCCACCTTGACGCCGCCGACTCCCGGAAAAGACCTGGTCCTGGCAGTTGGTTTGGTGTTCTCCCGGCTCGGCGTAGGACCCAAGACAGGCGGAGGGTACGCAGGTGTCCCGATCTCGGTGGGCTCCGCCACTACCTCGTTCCGTCGTCACGACGGGGTCGTGATGCGCTTACCCAACACTGATCTGGTTCTGTGGAGCGCACCATTCGACGCGGCAGCCCGCCGGCGTGGAATCCGCATCCTCGCAGATCGACCCGGTTGGGAATGGTTGCGTTGGACTCTCGCCGACCACGTTGCTGCTGATTACGAACGACTGGCGCCCGATCAGGAGATCGTCCCGGTGCATCCGTCACCCAGGGACACAGGTCCACTCGTAGTCGTGCCGTGTGGTGCCCGCAAACGCGCTCACTCTGCCGCCGCGAAAGATCTTTACATCAGCTCGTATCAGCAGTTATGCCTTCGAGCCGCCCACGCGTTGACCGCGCCGGCCAACATCCGGATCTTGTCCGGCCGGTACGGACTCCTCGAACTCGACACCGTGATCGAGCCCTACAACATGCGTCTCGGCGAACCGGGATCGGTCACCGCTGACGACATCTTCGACCAGGCGACAGCTACGGGCATCATCGACGCCCCGGACGTCGTCGCCCTCGCAGGTAAGGACTACACCCGGGTAGTCACCGCGACTTGGCCGCACGCTCGCACTCCCCTGGCAGGGAGCCGGGGAATCGGAGATCAACAGCACAGGCTGGCCCTGATCGCCGCCCATTCACACTCAGGAGTTGCACAGTGACCACCCCTTCTTCCTCCCAGTTCCCACCAACGACACGGCGCGCGATCGGCATTGCCGAAAGCGTCAGCGGGGCCTGGCACCGCAGCCACTGCAGTGATCGACTCGACATCGCAGTCGGGACCGTTGCCGCACTCGCGCTAAACCCGCTCAAGGAAACCATCGGACACGGTGGAATCGCCGCTCGGTTCAGAGAGCTCGACAACGCCGGTACCGCAGATGCCCTGCGAGAAATCTGGGGGCGCTGCTGGCTTTCCGATCCGTATCTCGTGCAGATGGCCCTCCCGCTACACGGATGGTTGGAAGAAGACCCCAGCGACGAGACGTTGTGGGCCGTTCGAGGTGTTATCGACGCTGCACTCCGGGCCGGTCTCCTTGATCTGGTCGGGCACGCCGATCCTGCTCGACGGTCCAGCGAGGACGTGCTCGGCACAATCCTCACTCACATGCGTTCGGTCGGCGCGCGAAAAGGACTGGGCGAGTACCACACACCACCAGACGTCGCCGACCTCATCGCACAGCTCGCCAACGAGCGGTTGCCTGAGCCCGGCCAGTCGATCGCCGAACCGTGCGCCGGATCGGGTGGGCTGATCCGCGCCGCGGCACAGAACATTCGCCGACTCGGGGGTGACCCTGCCGACTACCAGTGGGTGATGGGGGACATTGACTCTCTCGCTGTGGCATGTGCTGCCTCAAACGCCATCATCTGGGGACTTGGTCGCCGAGTTTTGGTCTACCGCGCGGACGCACTCGCCGAACCAGATGCGCCGATGAGAGCTGCAGCAACCAGAACGGCAGTGCTCGAGCACCACCATCGTGTCGTGACCACAGCGATGCCCGTTGCCGTCATGAAGATGGCGCTCGCAACCTACACCGAAGGCTCCCGCGAGGCCGTCGACGACGATGCGGCCTGACGACAGCGCCGTCCTCCATTTCCGAAATGTCGCGGCTCCACAGTTGTTGCCGTAAGCACTATCTCGCTTTACACCCTGCGCGCGGGATATGCCGCAATGCCGAACAGTGAAAGGCGGACCACGTGACCGTGACGAACCAACAACCACTGGCCGCCCGGATGCGGCCGAAGACCTTGGCCGAGCTCGTTGGGCAGGATCACCTGATCTATCCGGGATCGCCTCTGCACCAACTCGTCTCAGGAACCATCGGTGCACCGTCTGTGCTGTTGTGGGCGCCGCCGGCGACCGGCAAGACCAGCACGGCGCGCATCATCGCCGAAACCACGGCGAAGCATTTCCGCGAACTCTCGGCCACCAGTGCCGGTGTCAAAGACGTGCGCGCAGCAGTCACTCATGCCCAAGCCGCGCTGACCGCTGAACCTCCAGTCGGCACCGTCCTGTTCATCGACGAGATCCACCGTTTCTCCAAAGCGCAGCAGGACATTCTTCTTCCTGCTGTGGAGTCGGGGACGGTGTCGTTGATCGGCGCCACCACCGAGAACCCGAGTTTCTCGGTAAACCCCGCACTGCGGAGCCGTGCCATCCTGCTCCGACTCGAACCACTCTCGCGTGAGAGCATCGTGGCGATCCTCGCCAACGCTGTCACGAGCACGCTCGGTCTCGACGCCGCGGTAGAGCTTCCGCGCGACGTGGCACTCAGCATTGCAGACGTCGCCTCCGGAGACGCACGGCAAGCCCTCACCGTTCTCGAGCTCGCGGCCGGCGTCTCTCTCGCACACGGCCGCCGTCAGATCCTGGCAGCGGACGTGGAGAACATCGCTCCTGCTGCGTTGTTGCGATACGACCGGGACGGTGACCAGCACTACGACATCGTTTCGGCGTTCGTCAAAGCGATGCGTGGTTCTGATCCGGACGCGGCACTGCACTGGCTGGCCAGGCTCATCGCTTCCGGCGAGGACCCTCGGTTCATCGCCCGGCGAATCCTGATCCACGCGTCCGAGGACGTAGGTATGGCTGATCCCACCGCGATCCTCGTCGCTCACGCAGCCAGCTATGCCGTGGCCACGGTCGGGCTCCCCGAGGCCCGGATCAACCTGGCCCAAGCGGTCATCCACATCTGCACCGCGCGCAAGTCCAACTCGGTGGTCGCTGCGATCGACGCCGCAATGGCGGACGTCGACGCCGGCCGCACTGGATCGGTGCCCGTGCACCTGCGCGATCCGCACTACCCCGGTGCGAAAGCTCTCGGCCACGGCCGCGGCTACATCTACCCCCACGATCACCCGCACGGCGTGGGCCCTGTGCAGCAATACGGACCTGACGGTATCGAGCTGAACTACTACACCCCGACTGATCACGGCTCCGAAGCCGTTGCTGCACATGCGATGTCGGTCGTCAAAACCCTGCGTGCGGGAGCTTCCGCACCTGCACCGTCACCAGGAGAAGACATCTCATGAGCGCATCATTCACCTTGACCATCCTCGACTCCAAAAGCCTGAATCAGGCACCGGCGCACGAGTCCGCGCATCCCACGATCGCTGCCGCTACCACTGCGCTCGAGGCGACCCTTCGCGACGCCGACGCTGGTGTCCGCTCCGTTGCTCACCCGACGGAGTGGTCGGATGAGCGCCCCGTGTTCAACCTGATCGACGCGCATGGTCAGCGAGTCGGTGTCGCAGTCATCGAGCGCGACTGACCCCCTTTTCGTCCCGACAACCGACAGGACCACCAGCATGTCGAACCCCATATACGGCACCTGTGTCGCGCGCACCGAGACCGACCTCCTGGCACTGTCCGCGGCATACCTCGCATTGCACGCCTATACCGATGGCGCATGTGACAACCGAGATATCAACGACACCGACATCCTGAACTGGGTCGCTGACTTGGTCGCCGACCTCCGGCGTCTCGTCGACGTGCTCGGTGTCGACTGGTCAGCTGTTGCTCGTCTGGTCGACGAGTACAGCCGCAACGCGCAGTAGCCCTGCGCCAATCTTTCGCAGGAGTAGTCGCGGAATCCATTGTCGCAAAACTCAATCCATTCTCGAAAGTTTCTAGACAGGAGACAAAACATGCGAGTCCTACGTATCGCCACAGATGGCAGTGTTACCTCTGTCGACCTGATTGAAGGGGGCCGAACCGTCTCGCAAGGTCTCTACTCGGAGCTCGAGTGCCGTGCCTTCGGTCTCGTGACCCTGCCTGACGGCCACGGCCAGGTCATCGACCTCTGGGTCGACGAAGAAGGTCTCTACACCACCGCGATCAATACCGTTGCCACCGCTGTCGCGAAACACCTCGAGCCTCGCATCGCGCAGCCCCTCTTCGGGCACGTCGTGCTGACCTCGAGCGACGACGTCGAGACGGTAGCCCTTACGGACAGTCAGATGGTGACAGTGCTGCACGCGATTCCGATCACCAACAGGGGGGACGCTCTGCACGCCGTGCCTGATTCCCAGACCCGCGTGAACGCCCTGCGCCCAGCGACAGAGTGCGGCCCCGGCTACCGGAGACGTGTTGTCGACGAGCTACACCGAGCACGGCACATGTGGGAGGTCGACGCTGCCGGCGCCTGCCTGGTCGCTGCAGAAATCGCAGCCGGATTCCGCCCGGAATCCGATTACCCGGATCGGCACGATCCCGCTCTGTACGCCAGTGCACCCACCGTGTCATCGCGCTGACGACCCGACTCACGCGCGCCACGTAGCTGCTTCCACCGAAACCGGAGAACACACCCATGTCCGCACCCAGCTCCGCCATCGAACCGTTGACCGACTCCCAATTGGATACTGTCACGGTTCATGTCGGCAATCTCGACGACGAGATCAACAGACTTCTAGCACAAGAACGAAGCATCACCGCCCACGCTCTCGCGCGTCTCGCCGTTGCCGACGATCCCGCTTGTAGCCGTCTAGATATTTCAGGCATCGATGCTGGGGGGCAGTTCACAAGTGCTCGGTATTGGCAGGGATCGACAGCCAAAGAACTGTCATTGACTCCCGCGATCACCTCGACCCTCGCTTCCATGCTTGCTCGACTGCCGGCGGGTCATACGGGGGCGTGGTTTCGGCGGCGCGATACCGCTAGCCTCGACATTGCGCCCGCTCTCGCACTTACCCAGGGATACCCTTTCCAGCCAGTGCAAGACCGGCTGGTTTCCCTGATCGAGGACAAAACAGGTCGCAGCATCCGCCGAATCGAGATCACCTCGGAACTATGGGAGAACGAATACTTCTACTGCGACCTGGTGGACGTCGACTTCACTGACGGTGACAGCGACGAGATTTCAATCGAAGAATTGAACGACTTCGCTTCGGACATCCAGGAGCAGGTCGGCACACCGGGGGCCAATACCGTCGTCACTTTCGTCTGCGCCGCAGGTCGGGTCACTATGCGGTGAACGCGGGGGCGCCCTCCACTCTCCGTTAATGACAGCGAATGTGCGGCTACCCTCGAGTGATGCGGAAATAGACTTTCCGTCGCGGAAAGCGTCCCGCGACGCACGTCGCTCCCGGCTCGCTGACTTCTAGGACAAGGAACACCTATGGCCACGACACCGTCTGCCTCACAGCTCGAATCGCACGCTCCCTGGCTCGACGTCAATCACTGGGCATCCGGTGAGGATGCGGTCTGGGTGTCCTTCAACGGGGTTGACGAATTGGAGGCGCTGGTGAAGATCGCATCACCAGCTGACCAGTCCATCTTCGAGGGCCGCAATACCGACACACCCACAACTTGGATCGACGGCTACGCCCATGTGAGGCACGTACATTCATGCGCTCCCTGCCTTGCATGGCTCAACGGCGCACGTCTTTACGGCAAAGTTATGGGCGGGTACTGGAGCCAGTGGAGCTCCGCTGCGCGGCTGACACGCAGCGCACTCGGAAACGAGATTCTGTGGCACCGAGAAGGCAACCACGCGGCAGGAACGTTCACCGAGGACGCCGACATTCCGGACTGGTTGCGCGAAGTGACAGCCGGGCATCTGCTGCTCCCGGAGTCACCATCACTGTCGGTGGCAAGAATTTGGGATCCGATCGACTGGCCTACCCTGCTCGAACAACACCCAGGAGAGCTTCCCGTCCTCGTCGACGGTGGGTGGACACAGCCTCAGATCACGTGGGACTTGATTGTTGATGTCTACCGCATGGTCGAAGCCACCGGCTTGGGTGTTTGCCTAGACGTGGATCTCGAAGTGGACGTCGGCGGACCTCAGTTGCTTCCCCAGGCCATCTGCAGCGACGTCCGTAACCACCCGGAGATCGAGGAGAGCATCTCGGCTGCCCTCGGAATCAAGCAGTACGGCACGGAAGGGTTCTGGTTGCTGCACTGATCCGCCGGCGCACCACCCCTCCGACGTGGAAGGAATCACGATGACCACGACACCCATCCCGCAACGGGACTCACAATCGCCCTGGCTCAGCGATGATCACTGGAAAGCCGGCGACAAGGCCTGGTGGATTTATGCCGTAGCAGGAGCCAGGAGGACCGCTGTCGAGATCATCGACCCTGTAGAGGGAACGGTCCGCGACCCACACGTCATCTACAACGGCGGAGTGTTCCGAGCGGCTGCCAAGTTTGATCGCATCCGTCATCGCGACGAAGCGTGTGCCCCGTGCGCAGCCTCCGTGCTGGCGCTACTCGCCACCCGAATATCCTGATTCGAAAGGTTGTCTATGACTTCCACGAACATGCGAGGACCTGCCATGCGGAGAAACTGGCTTGTGCCCGCGATCACTGCAGAGGGCACCGAAGCGATGCAGCTGATCCCGAATCGCTTGCTCCTCGACGATATGAGCACACCGGAAGGGTGGGCCGCGAACCGCGAGTCCGTCTGCACCACAGATCCTTTCGTAGACGAGGTGGACTGGGAGCGAAGCATGAAACAACTCCTCAACTGGCACGTGTGCACAGGGCCGGCGCGGGCGCTGGAGTTGTGCGACCGCCACGAGCATGCGCAGCGTCTGCGTGATCTGCCGGAAATTTTGTGGTTCGAAGCGGTGGAGCGTCCAGGACTGCTACGCAAATACACCAGCGCACTCCGTGAGGCCTACTGGGAACTTCGCTATGCCTCGCACGATCTCGCCCCGGTGACGGTGCCCAGTGGCCGTCCGCCGAATCTGACGGAGCTGGTGCGCACGATCAGCTTCGACGTCCGGTCCCTGATGGTGGGGTCTCAGGCGGGAGAGTGGGCGCTCCAAGTCTTCGAACAAGGCCTGACCTTCTCTTCTCGCACAGCAGGTTTGAGTGACGTCGACTACATACGCGAACTCGACGTCGATCTGCGGATCGCCATCAGTCAGTTCGTCGACAAGGTGACATGGGTGAGCCCACCGCCGGCAGAACACGCTGTGCCGCGGCTGCCTCCGCCCCACTCCCTTTGATCGAAAGGTGCCCGATGACTTCCACGAAACGGCCTGCGCCCGCGCGTTCCGGACCCGGTCGCCGGCGAATGGCCTCGAGGCTGGCGGCCGCGCTCGGGGCCCCCCTCGCACTTGCCGGCTGCCAACTCGATATGTCGGGTCTCGCGCCTCCAGCATTGGAGCGGGGCGCCTCTGGCCAGGTGGTCCACGTCGTCGATGGCGACACCGCCGACGTCCGGCTCGTCGACGGTTCGCAACTCCGGGTTCGGGTGCTGGGTATCGACACTCCCGAAACCGTGAAACCGGATGTCGCTGTTCAGTGTTGGGGGCCCGAAGCAAGCCAGTGGGCGCACCAGATGCTGGACGGCGCTCAGGTCAGATTGATCATGGATCCCGCGGCAGGCGACCTCGACAAGTTCGGTCGAGCGCTGCGTTACGTCGCCCTTGCCGACGGCACTGACTACAGCGTTCTCGCTGCCAGTGAGGGAATGGCCCGGGAGTACCCGAGCTACACCAAACCGCTGAGCAGAAGTGCGGACATCGCTACCGCACAAACCAATGCCCAATCGCGGAACGTCGGGTTGTGGGGGCCACCGTGCAACGGAAACTCCTGACAACCGGTCCGTTCGGCCCCTTTCGTCGGTACCGTTCCCTGCGCTGCAGGAACGACCAGGCAGAGTCGTCACATCTGTCTCCGCGGACAGAGACTTTCTTGTCTGCCCTGGCCTGAGAGGTTTCTCGGATGGGCAGTATGTGGCGGCCTTCTCTGTTTCAGGGCCGCGGTTCTCCGCTGACCGTGACTCGAGGAGCGTCCGGCCGGCATGCGTGTGGAGGAGCCTGTCCACGTACGAGTGGTGCCACCGAAATCCCCCGCCGGGAGTCGGTATACCTTCCGAGTTCAGCCTCGTGGCGATCCCGCGCAGGCTGGCTCCGTCGAGACGTAGATCGACAACGTAGAGCAGAACCTTGTCCGAGCACTGTCGCCTTCGCCCAACTCGCTTTGGCGTCATGGTGGCGTTCATCGCCCACCACCGCGCCCGAACAGTTGAACAAGGGCTTTGATCAGGAGCTCGACGAGCTCCTTGGAGTTTTCAGCTCGATCGCGATCTGAGGCCGAGAGCGACCTATTCGTCGATCTGATCAACAGGTAAATGACCGCCATTACTGCTGTCCCCCACAGCGTCAGTAGATACAGGAGGACAACAGGCGAGGCGGAGGTGGACAGGGAAATTAGTGAAGATGGAAAGTCGTTCACGGGAGTGCGTCCTTACAGCTCGGGTCTATCGGCTGCGGACTACATACGACGTTAGGTCATCACCAGGTCCGCACTGGATCGACGAGTCGACCTGCGGACATTGGGGCCACGCGTGACCTGAGGATGAGAAGTGACGAGCTGCCCCGGGGTCTTGCCGTGGCGCTCTACGTTGTTGGTGATCTGCGCGAGCAGATTGCCGATCTGAAGGTTGAGGGCAGCAGCAAGCGCGTTCCGGAACCCGGCCAGAAGAACGGGGACGCCTTCGACTGACTTCGGTTGCGTTAACAGGTCCAGCAATGAGTCGACATGGGTGTAGCGACCCAATATTTGCAGTTCAGCGGGCCTGATCGAGGAGATGGATCGAAGGAGGGACTGATGCGCTCGGTGGGCGCTGGTCTCACTGAGAGACAGGAAGGACGGCATCTCCGCAAACCGGAAACTAGCTCTCATCCGCTCGAAGGTCGCACGCATGGATTCGATCTCGCGGATTTGCAGGCGCACGACAGGCGGGACTGAAACCAGTCTCATGTGTGCCGCTGCGGTTGCCATGTCTTCACCCTAAGTCGGCGGAATCGGTGTTCCGCTAATTCATGTGGCCTAAATCACCACTCGTTACCTTTGTTAAGCATACCACTCTGCCTCTGGATGCTTTGTTCCTCACTGACTACCTAGCAACCGTCGAGTGCCGCTACGTAGGGATCGTCAGCCGCCGTGGGGTCGATCGCGAAAAACAGTCCTCTCTCCAGGCGGTCCACTCGCTCGGACCCGTTGCCGGCCACATCAACCGCAGCATTCGAAAATTCGGCGACGAAGTCTCCGACGGTGCGTTCCTAGACAAACAGGGGTCCGCCTCCGTATTGGAAAGCGAGCCCGAACGTCGGACTGATCTACTTCGGGAGTGCCGAAACGCACCACTCTTCCCTGCATCCAGGGTGTCGCACCAGCTGCCCATTGAAGGACTCGCGCGACACTTTTGAGCAAAGATTTGGCTATCGCCGCATCAAGGACGATGCT
Source organism: Rhodococcus sp. OAS809 (assembly GCF_040546695.1). Taxonomy (NCBI): domain Bacteria; kingdom Bacillati; phylum Actinomycetota; class Actinomycetes; order Mycobacteriales; family Nocardiaceae; genus Rhodococcus; species Rhodococcus sp. OAS809. Next base: position 24,738 of record NZ_JBEPOI010000003.1, read on the forward strand.
CGATATCACCACTTTGTCCGTATCGTCCAACCCGTCTTCAGGAGACAGGCACCCGTGTTCAAGTTCCTTCGTAAACGTGTTCGCTCAGCGCCCTACCTGCCGGTGTCGGTCCAGGATCGGCCTTCCACAATCTCCGAAAGCGAACACGCCCGGTGTCGCAGGGTCCTACTCGAAATTCCCTCCCCGGAGGCCTTCACGGAGCCTGACGTCGAGGAACGCGAACTATGGCGGACGGGCAAGCTCGTTCCCTGGTACATCAGTTTGCATCTCGACAGTGGGCATCACGAGGGCCCCGAGGTCGACACAGCCTGCCTCACTGAGGAACCGGCTGTCGACAACTGGGAACTCGGACACTTGTATCCCAGTTGGGATCAAACAGTTGCGCTCGCCCGACTTCTGGGGGTCCGAGTCCGCAATCTCACTCATCCTGAGGCTCGCCCCCATCATCAGTCTGAGCGGCCTATGGGCCGGCCAGGTCGCCATGTCGCGATCCTCTCGTTCGAACCCTCGGCCGTTGAGGCGGCCGGCGGAACCATCCCAGAGAACACTCACCTACCCGTCGCGCCTCCGTCTGGCGGCGCCACCCCCTGACCAAACACCTACCGTCGACACCACTTCGGTTCGTCGCCAGTCACGAAGAGGAAATCCCATGGTGCAACGACCGTCGTATGACCACGGCAAGACCGGCCGCCCGCCGGTGCAGAAACGAGCAAAAATCACCCGAGACGGAATACTGGAAGTGTCCGCAACTCTGTTCAGTCGAACCGGGTACGCAGGAACCAGCGTGAACGACATCGTGGCAGCTTCCCGGTCTACGAAGGGTGCGATGTATTTCCATTTTTCGAAGAAGGAATCCATCGCCGTCGAGATGCTTCGCCGCTGGAGCGACGCTGTCTCCGACACCGTCGCGAAAGCTGCTCTGACAGGACAACCTGCGGATCGGCAAGTATTGATGATCTATCGCGAGTTGGCGCGGCTAGTCCAAGCCCAGGCTATCGTGCGCGCAGGTCTCATCTTGAGCGTCGATCAATCCCTCAGCGGAGCGCGTGAGACCTACGAAGCGTGGACCGAGGCTCTGACGCCAATCGTCGTCGACGCTATTCGCTCCGGCGCCCTCGACTGCGAAGAAAGCATGTCGAGGCTTGCAGACACCCTCTGCGCAAGTTTCATCGGCACGGTGACCGTGGCCACGAGCCGAAACGAGATCAAGACCATCAAGAAGCGCGTCGATGATGTGCTGTTTATGTGGCGCGGGACCGACCCGGCCTCCATCCGCATGATCAAAGGTGCATCGCTGTGAGCGCCGTCGAATCGAATCACGTGCCCCGGCCCGTTTCGGTCACCGAACGTATCCACCGAAACTTGTTCTCCGACTTCGAAGAACCAGCGCTGACAGTGTCGGACTGAGATCCGCACCCGTAAGCCTTGGCATCACGTGCGGGTGTGGTCACCTACGCTGTAAGCCTTGCCAGGCTGCAGCATCCGCGGGGCTCCGTGCCTCAGCATTGTAAACCGGTCAATACCCAGGAGTCCTGGAGTGCAGCCACGCCACCAGGACCGAGCAAAGATGGAGCTGTAGCCATGAGCGAGACCATTCGACCCCACATCGGCAGACCACCTGGCCCTAACAGCACCAAACAAGCCAGAGCCATCCGGACACGAGAATCGATTCTCGCCGCCGCAGCTGAACACTTCGACACCCACGCGTACACCGACGCCGGTGTCAATCCGATCCTGGCCGCCGGAAACCTGACCAAAGGTGCCATCTACTTCCACTTCCCTTCGAAGGAAGCCATCGCCCAGGAACTGGTGACCGACTGGATCCGCACCGTCACCGAGGTCGCCACCTCCACGACGGAAGAACATGTCACTGCGGCCGAACATCTGACCGCGGTTTTCGGATCCCTTGCTCGAAGCGTCGCCGACGACACCAAGTTGCGTGCCGGAATGAAGCTCAGCGTCGAGCCCGCCCTGAGCGACGCAGTGTCGTTCGCTCACTGGGTCGACGCCGTCGGTGACATCGTCGACGCCGGCATCAAGGCCGGCGAAATCCCCGATACTCCGACTTCGCACCGGCTCGCATGGAACTTGTGTGCCGGAACCGTCGGAGCAGCGCACGCTGGCGTCGCATTGAGAGAGGACATCGCCCTCATCACGCGAATCGACGATGTGGTCTCAGCGCATATCGCTGCCGCACTCGCGTCCTCGGTCTTCTTTGCGCAATAGGACCGGTCCGTCTGGTATTTATATGCAATACCGCGCGAGCAACGCGTGGGCAAAAGCAGAAACCAGAGGACACCGATGACGCAGCCGCCGCAGGACCCACAGCAGCCATACGGCCAGCAACCACAGCAGCCGTATGGTCAGCAGCCTCAGCAGCCCTACGGACAGCCTCAGCAGCCTGGCTACGCGCCTTACGCTCAGCAGCCACTACCGCCCCAGAAGAAAAAGAAGTGGCCGTGGATCCTGCTCGCGATCGTGGTTGTGTTCATCGCGCTCGTCGCGGGCTGCACCGCCCTTGTAGGCGGTGCGATCAACAGCGTCGATGAGGAGTCGAAGAAGGAAATTGTCGTCACCTACGAGGTGACCGGCGAATCGGACGGCGCAATCGTCACCTACACCGGGAACGACTCGAACATCTCGCAGGACACTGCCGCGACGTTGCCGTGGACGAAGGACGTGACGGTGACCGGTCTGATCAAGGTCGCGACCCTGACTGCGAGCAACGGCTTCGACGGCACCGGATCCATCACCTGCAAGATTATTGTCGATGGCCAGGTGCTGACCGAGAACACTGCCAATGGCGCCGGCGCATCGGCCTCATGCACGGAATCGGATTTCGACACCAAATAGATTCCCGCGCAAGAGGAATGCCCCGTCCACGTATTCGGACGGGGCATTCCTCTTTTCTGCCTGTCTGCCTTCGTGCGTCGCGCTGATAACCCCATTCTCATACTGGATCGCGACTAGATTGTCGGTGTCAGCACCGCCGACCGTTCAATCGCGACGGGCAGGCAAGAATAGCCAGCGCAACAACAAGACCCGCCTCACTCGTATGAGTGAGGCGGGTCTTCTCTTTTGGTTGTGGCACTTAACTATTCGGCAGCATCATCGACCTCCGGTCGTCACCGTAGTGGTCGGGGTTGTGGTCCGCCCGCTCGGTGATGTGGTCGTCGGAGTCGTGGTCGTTGCACTGCGCGGTGTGGTTGTAGCGGCGCCGCTGGGTGCGCTGGTCGCGCTCGCGCCACCCCCGAGCTGGACGACGAAGTACGCGGCCAAGTAGTCGACCGAGTTCAGATTGCCCACCAGCGCCTTCGAGGTATACGACGTCGTGTGCACGTTGCTGGCGATGAAGGAATTGAAGTCCATCAGATCACCCGTCAGCTGACCGATGTTCTGGACGCCTCCCGCGCCGCCGACACTGTCAATCAGCTGGGAGGTCATCGTCAACAGATCTCCATCGCCTGTGGCAGCACTGGTTCCGGTCTTCTCCACCGGAGTGCCCAGAAGTCCGCCGGCCACAGACTGGAGTCCCACCATTCCCATGTCAATGCCGATCGGCACCAACTTCACCGCGTCTGCAGGGTTTCCTTCGACGACGGACCAGGCCACTTCCTGAGCCTGACCGACATTGTTGGCCAGGCGTTTGACGTCGACCTTCGCGAGCACCTTCATCACCTCTGCGGCGATTTTGCTGGTTCCTGTCGGATCCGGAATCAGTGCGACCATGTTCGCGGCCATCGGCATGACGTCGGTAGTGGCTGCTGCTGCCAGGTCGACCCACGGCTCGAGCATCGTATTCAGTTCACCTGCAGTCACATGAGCAGCTTTGGCGTCCATCGCTGCCAGTTGCGCGCCCAGCAGCCCTACCTTGTCGAGGATGGCCGGGAAGTCCGTCGAAAGAACCGTCGACAACGCCATCATCGAGGTGTCGACGACCGTTGAAATCTTCAACTTGCCCAGCACGCCAGTGGCGGCCGTGAGGTTCGACCGGTCGGTGTTACTCAGAGCCTCGCCTTCCGATGCGACGTTCAGTCCCATTGTCGCCAAGCTCTTGAGCGCTTCCCCGCCGCTGGCAAGGGAACTACCGCTGACGTCACCAGCGGCCAACCCGGCCGCAGTATCCGCGATCGACGCAGTACTCGAAATCAGAGAATTCAGATCCACGCCGTCGAGCATCGCGAGCACATCGGAAGTCTGTGCTCCCGGAGTGCCTTTCTTCTCCGCTCCGAGAAGTTCCCGTGTCCCGTTCTTGTCGGCGAAATCCTTGATGTCCGCGGTGGAGGCGTAGGTGGTGTTCAGGCTCTTGGCCAGATCCCCGATCTTGCCGAGCTGATCTTTGGTCGGGGTGCTCGCGCCGTCACGGGTCAGCGCGGAGGTCCTGTTCTTCAGTTCGGAGACCTTGTCGCCAACGGCCGTCAGGTCAGTATCACCGAAGTTCGAGACCAGGTCCGTGAATCCGCCCGCGCCGTCGGCGGGAGCGCCTCCGTCAAGAGGGGCGACCTCGCCGGTGGCACCAGTGACCGCTTTTCCGAGCACGCCGATGAACGGGTTCGACGAACTGGTGTTGCAGTACATGTCGTCTTCGTCGCAGACCCATTTGATACGACCTTCGAGCGAACCGTAACCACCCTTGCGTTCACCTGCGACGCCTGCGCCCGACAGCTTGGCGCCGACCAATTTCTCGGTACCGCGGAGGGGGTCGGCAAGCAGAGCCACACCGCGCACAGCTGCAGCGGGGACAGGGCCATTGCCGTGACCTATATGCCACGCCACATCTCCGGCGACCTGAGCGCCCTGGCTGTAACCGGACAGCACGATCTTCGAATCCGGGCACTTCGCCATCAGGGCAGCCGTCGCGGCCACACCGCTGCGTTCACTCGCCTCGTACGTCAGACCCTTGTCGAATGCGCTGGCCGAATATGGGACGTAGACCACCGTGATCTTCTTGCCGAATTCCTGCTCGAGTTGTTTGCCGACTTTCGACAACATGCCCGCCGGCTTGCTCGGATCCGCCTCCGCGCTGGTCTCTGTGGTCCCCGGAACCAAGTAGGCCATGAACTCCGTGCATCCTGCCCCCAAATTTTGCGCCGCCGCAGTCTGCAGATTCACCGCACTGCTCCCCGCGACGACGCAGGCTATAACCCCTGACGTCACCATCAGGCGGACCGCGCCGCGTTTCAGTCCTACAAAAGCCGCCATTGCATCTCCAGCCTCGTCCAGTTTTGTCGAAGGGAGTTCCGACAATTCCACCCCAACCGCACTATCTGACCCTATCGGGTAACGCGCGCGATTATCTGGCAGCCTATCAAAGTAACGCCTGTACCTGCTGAAACAGACGATTACAATCACATTTGAGAAACAAGCAGGCCCGCGACTTCTTACAGTCGCGGGCCTGCTTGTTTCTGATTCCTCTGCCGGAGGAACAATCAGAATTCGTGTCCGTTGTCCGCAGCGAACTTCTTCGCCTGGTTACCGGTCAAGTTCATGCTGTAGGTGACCTGAGCCTGCGGGATCGCCGTACCCTCCTCGGCCTCCTCCTGCTTCTGCGCGTCACGGGAAGTGTCCCGAATCCCGGAAGCCTCGAGTTGGGATAGCGTCCGCTCCTTCATCGCCAGAGCCCGCTCTATACCGTCACCACCGAGCTTGGTCGCCGCCGCCGCACGCTGCTGCCTGACGGACTCAGCTTCGGTCTTGGACGTGCCCATACTTTCCGACACCATATTGCTCAGAATTCCCATTGCTATCCCTCCTCGTCCTTACGTTGATCGAACATCAGTTCCCTGATCAGTCTAAGTGTCCCTGTCGAGTCAGACATTTAGGTCCGGTCCGGCATCCCCGCCCTTGTCTTTGGCCGCGTTGCCTTCGGGCTGGACTTGCTTACGTGCCAGTGTGGCCCGGCGCGCCCGCTCCTGTGGGGTAGGGCCAGTTCCTGTATCGACCGTATTGGCCCGCGAGTCATTGAGCCCGGTCGCCGACTTTGCCTCTACACCTCGTCCCGCCCGGTCGTAACCCGTGTTGGCTGCCTCTGCCTCACGACGCTGCCCGACCGTCGCCGTGTTCGGCCCCGCCGTCGTCGGTGGTCGAGGGTTTCGCTCTGCCGCATTGTCCTGCCTGATGTGACGCCAGTCCTGACCGCCTTGTTGCGGAGCTGGGCGGGTCGGCGAAACGGGACCTGGGCCGGCTGGGGCAGGATGATCCTTGACCGTTCGAGGCGGTTGCTGTTCTCGTCTCAGGCCGCGTTGTGGTTGTGCAGGTCCATCTGCTTGTACTCGACCGGTCGACAGGAGACTGCCCGGCTTCGCCTCTTCCTCGATCCGCGCTTCTATGTCGGCAAGTCTCGTTTCGATGCGCTCGAGCTGAGACCGCTTGGCAATCTCGCTCTCGTATGCGGCTTGGTCTGCCGGCACAGGCTTGAGCCCGTAGGGCACCCGCTCAACCGATTCGAAACCTCGGGCTCTGCGCTCGGCGTTCTCCTTCGGGCTGACCAACTGCCACGCCGGCACAGATTCTCGCGCCGGCGCCGGGGCGGCCGCCGCAGTCTGCTGCTTATCCACACCCCGGCGAACAGGGTGTTCACGCTCGGTCTTGTTGACACGTTTGAGCGCGCCACTCTCTCCCTGTCTCTCCTGGGCGATGCGTTCGGCTGCCAGCACGTCCGGATGTGCCCGAGGACCCCACTGCGCGAACATGGTTGGTCGAACCGTTTCCGTTCCCAGCTCGCGGGCGCTTTCCGGCTCCACAACTGGTTCGCCGTACTCGACCATCTGTGCCGCATGGACGGCATTCTGCGGATTGAATACCAGCGGCCGGACCGGAACTGCGCGACCCTGAGCCTTACCCTCCGCGACCATCTTCGCCGCCGCATCGCTGGTGTTCTTACCGAACTCTTTGACCATCGCGGCGACGGCCTCCGGTTGGGCTGCCTCGAACCGATTCATCCCGTTCACCAGGCCGTTCACTGCCACCTTCTGGCGGACGCCCTCGCCGATCCCGTCGTCTGCCATCGCCACGTACGCGATGCGGCTGCGTTGTGCGCACGCCGCCGCGCGATCACGCGACGCACCGCCCCCTGCGCCGACATCCAGCTTCACATCCCGAAGGTCCCACGCCGCCAGGTGTCCGATCACGGCTTTGCGCAACTCCGCCGGACCGGCCTTGGCTGCCAATTCCAGGTCCTGGAACACCAACGTGCTCAGCGACTCCTGGTGGCTCCGTGCATCACTCACGCCGCGCACAGAGAACATCGGCGAGCTTGCGCTATTGAGGATTCCCCCGGTCGCCAATGACCACTGACCGCCCCACGAGGCGACCGCTGCTCCGCCGACTCCACGACCGACAACCTGCTGACTCGGTCGAATAGTTCCACCCGCGGTCTCGACGAACTGCGCCAGCCGAAGGTCATCGTCCCCTTCGGTGTATCCGGCAATAGTGCGTGCGGTCGCAGTGATCAACTTCGGATCAAGTTTCTGTGACGTCCAGATCTTCGTGAGTTCGTCGACAGTCTCACTGAGCTCCGTCGTCACAACGGATTCGTCTCGACCTTCACGCAGGGCGACGTAGGCGTCTTCATGGACTTGCAACAGCGACATGGCCGCGGCCTCGGTAGAAAACGGAACGTCCTCGGTGCCTTGCAACACCGCTGACACCTGGTCGAGCATCGCTCTGTCTTCGCGGTGCGCGGTCTCTTCCGCTGTCTCCACCGCGGCCCTGTTGCTGCCGAGGGGGACTTTCTTGTTCTTCTCGAAGTTCTTTGCGCGTGTGAACCGCAAGGCGTCGTTGAGCTTGGTGTTGTAATCGGCCATCAGATCGCGGAAGCGCGGGCTCAGGGCCCACATGACGGCCATAGTCGACACCGCGTCTGTCAACGAGCTCGGATCTATACCCTGCGCCAGAGGCTTGATGCAGTTCAGCGCCATGAGCTGCGTGTACTGGTTGTGGCGTGCGCTGAGGATGTCGGCTTTTTCTTTCGGGCTTCGATCAGCGTTCTCCCCGGAGAAGAGTCGATCGCTTGCCGCCCGGTCTTTCAGGCCTTGCACCGTGGCCTTGCGTCGGGCAACTGCCTCCGCAGCCACTGCCTTCTTGGATTCCGCGGTGGGGGGTTGAGTGTTCGGAACCGGTCGACCAGGGATGACGTCCGCGAACACTGTGTCGCCGAGATCTACACCGTCGATGTTTTCCGACTCGGAGCCCGAGTCGATCGGCGCGGGCTGTTCCTGCACTGCGGCAGCCTCGGCACGCGCCTTTTCTATACCTCGTGGTTGCCGCTTCTTCACGCTCGGTCCCGTCACCGGGGTCTCGGGCGGAGCTTGTCTGCGAATGGGGTTCTGTGGTCCCGTCGGCGCTGTCATCGTGGTCTCCTCGTTTTCACCGGGGGCACCCATGCGCCCCGTGTCGAGCTTTCATCTGAAGTGCAGGTGCGCCTGTCAGCGCACCTGCACTTCGAGGTTCAGCGTTGTCGATCGTTCTGACGTGGCCTCGAGGTCGCCGCCAACGCTTCGAGCTGCGCTCGCGGCGAAAGTTGTCCCCGACGATCTGGCACCGAGACGGGCTCGGCGACCGGCTCCTCGGTTTCGACGTCCGCCTCCACAGGTCGGCCGGCCGCGACGCGGGCCTGCTCCAGTTGGCCCGCCGCTTCCAGTTCCTGAACCTCGGCCTCGACGATCCGGTCTTCGAGGTTTTTGTCTCGCTGACGGCGCTCCGCTCGCAGCTGTGCCGCGAGCGCCAAACCTTCCGGGTTCGGCTCGGCGCTGAAATCGACGCCCACCTGCTACGCCCCCAACCCTTCGTTCTGAATCTTGCGGGTCGCAGAGGCGGCAATGGCCTCTGCTTCCGCAGCCAGACGGCGCCTGGCCTCAGCTGTTGCCGACGCAGGGCCAACCGATACGGATACCATTTCCTTCGCTGCCGCAGCTGAATGCCCCTCTGTTGCAACAGGAGCCGGAGTGCTGCGGGCGGGTTCGATGCGTACCGGGCCTGAATGCGGCTTCGTGAACGGATCCGGACGCGATGAATGGCCCATACTCGCGCTACGCGTCCGTGCGGTCCACTCCGAGCGAACCAGTCGCGGACGATGCTCGCGGTACGTATCCGCCCGGCCGATAGCGGCGTACTCCGTCGACTCGGACCGCTCGATACCGGCGGCCGCCAGCTGAGCGTCGAGTTCGAGATTGCCGAGAACAGTGGTCGGTGCGAACGAAGCGTTCACACCCTCGAACAGCTTGCCTCCGGTTTCGGCGGCGCTGAGCAGATCGTCGAACTTGCCTCCGTACGCGAGGGCATCGAGAGTGAGGGGACGTGCGTGCTCCGGCCAGTCTTCCCACGACTGGCGATCAGTACGCAACATCGAACCCGTGGAATCGCTCAGCGCCTTTGCCATGACCTCCACATGTTCACGCGCGATGGGTACGCCCATGCCCGCCTTGTCGGCGTACATGCTCATGAATTGCTCGGTCCATTGCTTGGCTGTCGCCTGTACCGGCTGACCACGCTCATCGCGCAGCACCTCCCAACGGTGTCGTCCGTTCTCGTCGGGTGTCGCCTTCATTTTGTTGCCGCGCCACAAGTCCTTCGCCGCGCCGCTGATGATATCGGCACGGTAGGCCGCATCCACCGGGTCGTGCTTGGCCTGCAACACCGACTGCGTTGCCGGGTAACTGATTTCGCACGCCTCCGTGACCAGACCTTGGGCTCTGGCCAACTGGATTGCGCTCTGGCTGATCGACCCGGCGATACCCGTGATCTGTGACTTGAACGCGGTTGCTGCCTGCGAACCCCGGTACTTCTCGTCGAACAGTGCCGGATCAGGGATGCCCACATCGACGCATCTGTTGATCACGCCGTCGTCGCCGATCTCCAGATCAGCTCCGAGGTACTGCGCGTACTCGCGCAGCTTGTTGACGTTGCCCTTGCCGCCTCGCTCGTAGCAGCCTTTCACCGATTCCAGGTGATCGCCGAGATCGCCGAACCGCAGAACCACTCGCCCCTTCGTGTCAGCCAGGCCTTCACCGTAAATCGACTCACTCAGTGCCGCCATCACTGCACGGTTGGCGTCGCAGTACTCCTCGATACTCATCCGGCCATCGCGCAGTGCTTGCTCATTGTCGTTGGCTTCGCCCGTCAGTCCTTCCAGGTCAGCCCTGCGTTCGTCGTTGTCGTGGCAGGCCACTTCGACATCGAGCGAAGTGTGCAAACTCAAGGGGTAGACCTCGCGTTCACCGGTGCGCTGCATCCGGCCCTGCTCGTCGCGCTCCCACAACCCGATCGTGGTTCGGGCGCCCTTGTCGAGCAGATTCGCCTCCACAGTCAGCTTGTCGAGTGCCTCGAAGTGTGCGAACGGGCTCAAGTTCCCGACCAAACCGACTGAGTCGCCGTCGAAGTCGCCGTCCATCGACTTGACCGATACGGGATTGACCGCGACACCGGTCAACGAGTCGTCAATGCTCACTCTCAGGTAGCGCACACCGCCGTCACGCAGAACCGGGTCACGCCAGACCAAGACGTAGCCGTCTTCGCGCGGAGTTCCGGGAACGTAGGGAACTCCCGCTTCCTCGGCGTCCTCTCGGGTCATCATCGGAACACCCAGCTCCACGGCCATTACCGAGTTCATCGCGATTTGGTCGACTTCGAGCCGTGGATCGCCCGTCCACACTGCTGTCGCCGAATGCGACAAGCGATTGGACATGATCGATTCCTTGAACATGTTCCGCTTGGACTCGATCCGTCGGGAGATAACATCGGTCGAAATCGAGTTGTAGGAACGCTGGGCCTCGGCCTGCCTCGCGGCCATCTCCTCAGCCTGCTGTGCCGCTGTGACAGAGTCGCCCCTGTTCACAGCCTCGTCACGCAGACGCTGTGCCTCGAGGTAAGCAGTCGAATTCTCGGAGATCGAGATGTACAGCTTTGTGTGGTCGTGTCGGCTCACCGTGCCGTCGACCATGTCCTGTTCACTGCGCAGTCGCGAGCTCAGCACAGGGAGTACCCATCGACCAGGGTTGGCCGGCGAGACCGCGGTGGATCCGCCGCCGGCGAGTTTGAGCGCGAACGGTAGTTCCATGAGACCACCACTGCGGCTGATCGCCTCCCCGAAGGCTTCGCCCATCGCCGCATGGTTGATCCTGGGGAGCTTGTCGTCGGGCAAGTTCGCGCTTCGAGCGAACCGGATCGGTGCCGGGATTTCGAACACCGTCCGCTCGGCAAGTGCCTGCGGCGTCGGAGACGACCGCAGCGACCCGTCAGGCTCCACGTCGAGGCCCAGAACCAGCATGTACTCCCGCACATTGGCCAGCCCGGATGTGTTGTCGCCGTAGAACTGTCGCATCACCTCGTAGGCCCCTTGGCTCTGGAGTGCCCACGCCAGCTGGGACGATGCCTTGCGGCCCTTCCCCTGGGCCATCGCTTCGGCGTCGTAGACGTTCGTCTTCGCATCCACAGCCATGTGAGTGACGATCAGGTTCAATTCGCCCATGGCCGCCGGGACGGTCTGCATCCGACCTTGATCGTCAGGCGCCTGTAGATCGGAGGCTGCAGCCATCATTTCTCGCGCCGTGCCGCCGTTGAACCGGCTGATCGGGGAGAAGGGACTCATCACCACTTCCAGTTCCGGGTTGGCCGCGAACATCTCGACCTGCTCGGAAAGCCCCAACTCTCGCGCCTGGTCGCGGTCCATCTCGCGATCGACGATCAGGCTGATCACGCCTTTGTTTCCGTGGAAGTCGCTGAGCTTGTCACCTACGGTCAGCGGTCGCATTTGCCCTGTGGTGTCGCGGATCAAGTGCGCGCGGGCGAAACTGTCGGACACCACGATGCCGTCCTCGAAGTTCCAGCCACCGATCTGTGTCATCGCTGTCTTGGCACCCTCCACCACCGCTGACGCCTGCATCACGTTCGAGAAGGTCATGTTCTGTCGATCGTGCGGGTCGAAGCCCATTGCCCAGGCCCCCTCGTGCGCGGCAATCGGTACCCGTGCTTCCGGATCCGGGCTGGCGACGATCGCACCGTCATCGGTGATGGTGGCACCTGGAGTCAGATACCGCACGACACCTTGGTTCTCGGCCATGCCGGTCATCATGGGATCGAAAATCCCTGCCCCTGCCTCGCGATCGAGCACGCTCATGTTCCTCATCCCGGTGAGGATCAGCGGGTCGCGACCGTTGTCGTTGAGCTCGTCGAAGTTCGAATCATTCTGAGCCTGGCGATGTTTGAGTGCGTTGGACCCCTTCGCCAAGTCCGTGGGGTACCGCACTCGCCGCGCTTCGGTAGCCAAGATCGCATCGCGCCACTGCGTCGAAAGTCCCTCCTCCGCAGTGCGTTCGAAGAAGTCGACCGGATGCCTGTTCGCTGCCAGTCGCCGCACCGTCGAGTTCAGTGAGGTCGGGCGGCCGACTTCACTACGCGGGTTGGCGATGTCCTTGGCAATGATCGCCTCGATGGTCTCGCCGAGCACCTGTTCATAACCTTTGAGTCGGGTGCGCTGCTCCAGGCTGAGGTTTTCACCGGGCTTCTGCGAGACGACAGACGCCTCGAAACCAGGCATGAACAGAAAATTGTCGCCGCCGGCGAACTTCGTCACCACTTCCTGGTTGGCTCCCCGATCGAAGACCTGACCGATAGTGCCGCTGACGTATCGCTTCTTGGCGTTGGCTTCCTTGCCAGTGGATCCGATGGAACGATTGTCGTCCTCTCCGACTCGGCGTTCCGCCTGCCACGACATGATGCCGTTCGCATCGACTTTCAAACTGGTCACTTCTGCGGCGCCGCGTTCGATAGCTGCTTTCGCGCGCTCACCCATTGCACGGATCAGTGCCGACGGGTGATCAGCCACATCGACTGCTGTCTCGACGTCGAAACTGATCAGATTGTCGGCCACGACCTTGTTGTAGTAGCCGTCTCCGCGCAGTTCGTCGGCCGAGATTCCAGCTTTGGAGCACGCTTCGACGATGTCGTCGTTGTTGCGCCACATGTTGTGCTCGGTCGCCATGAACTGCGCGACTCGCACCGGATCGAACCGAAGCCCGTCAACACCTGGTTCGTAGCTGCCGACCATTGCATTCGCCACCAGGTCGGCGTGTGCGCGAACCTTGTCCGGTGCGTGCGGGCCGGCGTCCATCGCAGAGGTGAGTGCCGCTGCGGCCTCGGTGTCGCCGTCGGTGACGACTTTCGCGTAGTCCGCGGCCGTGGCTCCCGGGTCGAGCAACAGCACACCGGAATCCGGATCCGTCAGCAGTCGCCAGTAATCCTGTTTGAGCGCAACGATGTCCTCCGGGGCGCCGGAGAAGTCCGGCACGTAGTCCGGATCAGCCACTGAGGCACTCGCCTCGGCGATCAGGGCTTCCACGTCGATCGCCGCTCTGACGCCCTCGGCTGCAGAAGTCACTGCTGCACCTAGATAGTCCTGCGCCGCATCCGCATTTTCGAACCAGGTCGTGCGCTGGCTGACGACCTTGGCGTCCCTGCGGATCCACAACCCCGGTCGGGTTTCGAGCATCGACTCGTTCTTGGATCCGACGTGGTAGCTACTCTGCGGCTGTCGTGGCAGCGATCGATCGCGTGCACCGGCCACGCCGATGATGCCGCGTCCGTCGAGACGTTCGACCTGCTCACCGAGCGCGAACCGCAGTAGCGACACTGCTTCCTCGGGAGTAGCCGTGTAAATCGCCGCGCCTTTACCCTTCTTGTCCGAGTAATAGGTGGCAATGCCGTCGTCGTAGACGCGGCCAACCCACACGTCGTTCGGCGCCACGTCCGCGATACGGACCGCTGCCTTGCTTCCGATGATCGACGCCGCGATCTGGCCAGGGTTCCGGTCCTTGACCATTCGATAATTCGTGCCCGACTCGCCCAGATGATCGAGGATTGCAAGCGAACGCTCCAGCGCCGCCTGACTCATCGGACCCTTTTCCCGAGCGCCTGCCAGTACCCAGGGCGCCAGATCGCGGTATTCGGAGGCACTCATGTACGGGCGCAGTGCGCTGAGACCTGCCACGTCCGCCTCAGTGATCGAAGCGCCGACCTCGGCCGGATTCCGCTGACCATTCGCAGGCTCGAGCGTCTCGAGCATGAACGCACCTTGAGGTGCCAGACGGTGAAGGCGGTCGTATCCGGATGCCGCGTCACCGAGTTCACGTCGTACGTCCTCGTCAGCGATCGACAGCAAGCCTGTTCCATGGGCGAGAACCGTTTCGCGGCGGCTCCATCGTGGGTCGAATGGGCTTACCGGTAACCGAACACCACCTGGCGGTCGCTGGCCGCCGGCACCTATATGCGCACCGAAGGCTGCTTTGATCTTCCCGTAACTAACCTGTTCCGTTCCACGCTCCGCGTCGGGGAACAGAGGCGCATAGGTCTCGAACATCGAGCCCAGCGCCTCGTCTATAGACGCCATCAATACGGCGGGTCCACCCTCGCCGAGTTTGTCGATGGTCGCCCCTCTGCGTTCCAGGGCGACGTCGAGTCGGCGACGCGCTTCTCGGCCCTGGCTCGCCCTCAACGCGGGGACACCTTCACCTTTCGCACTACGCCATTTCGGATATTCCGAGATTGCTCGATGGAAAGTGTATTCGTTTAAGTAGCGACCTATGCCGCGGGCTTTGACATCCACAGGGGAGCCTCGTCTCGTGAAGTGTGTCGAACGTGCAGTTCAACCGGGATCTATTCTTATAGTAGTGCACTCGGGAAAATCGACGATGATTTCACGACGGCGTCGAGCCTGGTCATACGACAAACGCCGGGGCGGTGATAACCCGCTCCGGCGTTTGTCTTGGAAATAGTCGAGATTAATTCTCAGAGGCTCGCATCTGCGTTGCCATCTCGGCCTCGAAGCGACCGTCTGCGATCCCTTTCCACGTGCTCTTCGAAGCCAACACGCGCTTGAACTCGGGATGGATCCGATATGTCGAGAGTGCCGACATCGAATCCGGATCCGGCTCCTCGTCCATGTGGATGCGCGCGCTGCCTCCCGCCGCCGCCTCCGCGGCTTCGCGGATTGTCTTGGCGTCGTTGCGCACGGTGATCATCGGTGCGCCACTGCTCTTGAGCACCAGATTCTCACCCTGCAGGGCAAAGGTGTCGTCACGATCGAAGTCGCGCCAGCATTCCCAGAATGCTGCTGCGAATTCCTTGTCGAGCGCTTCGGACACTCGGCCGCCGTCGGGATCGATCAGCATGTCCTTGCTGATCCAACCTTCCGCGTAGATCTTTTCGCCGCTGGCCGTACGGGCTGCGGCGAGCCTGGCACGCTCGTTGGCCAACTCGACGTCGTCGGTCGCTGCGCGAACGGTCTCCTCGGCCGCGGACTCGAACATCGCCTCCTGATCCGCGAATCCGAACATTGCCTCTTCCGGCGGTGCCGGCGGTTCCATGTTGCCGAAGATCTGTTCCAACTCCGCTGCTTCTGCGCTGACGTCTTTCGCGGCCTTCGCCTCGCGCGCCTTCTCGTGCAGTTTGCGACCGAGAATCACGTCGTTGATGTCCATGATCTCGTTGCTCGACACGTCCGGATCCAGCCGGGTCATGTCGAAGTCGCTGTAGCCGTACGCGTTCCGATACAGATCCTCGGCTGCCGGTGCCTCCGCAGCCTGCGCCATACGCTTTTCCACCATCTGGTAGAAGTTCGGCTGATTGAGGCGCACATCGAAATCTCTTGCCGAGCTCAGCGTGGGGATGGTCTGCAAGGAGTAGTCCTTGCCCGGCTGAGTGATTGTGTTGCGGAACAACGCGAAACTCATCGGCAGGATCGTTTCGTTCCGGTTCCAGATCGGCGGAGTTCCAGCTGAGAACACGATCGAGTTGCGTGGGGGGAGAAACGCCAAGTCGTTGTAACTGATCACCGGAATTTCTTTGGCCGTCATGTTGTACGTGACCGTGCCAGCGGTCTTGAATGCCACCTTCTCGGCATTCTTCGTCACCGACTTGGAATCGCGGTACACCTTGTGCCGGACACCGCTCATCTTCGACAGAGTGTCGAGCATCGAGTCGTCTGTGGACTTGAGATACACGATGTTTGCGGTGTTTCCCTGCACGATCTTGTCCACAGATTCGCCGTAGACGTCACGGAGCTGCTGCAGGGTCTGCAGAATCAAAGTGAACTGCTGCTCCTGGCCAAGACCGATCGAGAGCATCGTCTCGAACCCGGAAATTCCGTGACCTTCGGACTGCAGGTTGCCCAGCTCGTCGAGCATGTATCGCGTCTTGTACAAGGGCTTTTGCGACGACTTGGTCATGTACGACTTGTCGAAGTTCAGGTCTACCAACTGCTTGAGCAGGATCAGGATCAGCTTCGCGTACTTCATCAGGTGAGGCGGGGTCACCAAGAACACTGCTTTCGGCTTTTCCGAGTAGTGCACCTGAGTACTCATCACCGCATTGCGCTTACCTTTGACCTTCTTGATCAGGTCGTTGTTGCCCGAATTGATCTCGTCCAGCGTGAGCTGGTCGATGTTGAGCACTTCCTGCTCGAACGTCGTCGAACCGAGAACCATCTTCGATTCGGAGGACGGCACCATTTCCACCAACAACCCGTTCTTCACGATCTTGGTGCCGAGGACTGGATCTTTGATGTAGATCCGGCCCTTGAGGTTGGTCTGGTAGCTCTTGGTGAAACGGAAGTAGAACGTCTTCACCAAGGTGCCGGAGTCGGTGTTGAACAGACGAAGACGTAGGTATGCGATTTCGTTGGGGTAGATGCCCTCGAAGAACGCTCGTGCCCAACCCTCACGGCTGACGGTGTCCTCGTGTTCGAAGTCTTTGCCGAGCGACTCCGTGAAGTTTGCATCCGTGAACGAGTCCCACTTGACCTGCACCCCGACCAAGTTGTACTTGCGAACATAGTTCTGATCGAAACGCACACCGAACCTGCGGGGGAAGCTCATGCCTCCCAGATCGATGTTCTGACTCAGCGTTCCCGATGTCAGTGTGGAGATCGTCGGGTCGACGAAGAACGACATGGCGGTGATCGCGATGCCGTAGACCGACGCGAGCATCTTCTCGGCGCCACCCATCGCTCGCAGTGCCTTGTCCGAGTTTCCGACCAGGGTTCGCATCGAGTTGACGGGCAACTTGTCGGTGGCGTTGAAGAACAGGGTCAACATGTCGACCTCTTGTTCTCCATTCCACATCGGCATCCGCTCTGTTGCCTCTTCGAGGCGATCGTTGAATGCCTGCTGCGCGTCCAGGTCGTTCTCGACGTCTCCGAACTTGCCCGCCTGGACTTCTTCGTTGAGTCGGGTGATCGGATCTTTGAGCTTCTTCGCCGAGAGCTGCACGAACAGTTGGTAGCAGTTGTAGAGGGTGACCTTTCCCCAACTCTCGTCGAGTTTGGTCTCGAGTACCTTCAGGTCCCATCCCTCCGCTGCAGCGTGCTTACGTAGCTGCCGCTCTTCTTCGAGGTAGAAATCGATCATGCCGTAGGCCGTGCGCTTGAAGGCGTTGTTTGCCGCGTTCGGCCACACCGGATCGTCGGCACCGTCTACGGGGAAGAACACCTCCGCGATGTTCTCGACATACAGGGCGCACGCTGTGCTGTTACCTTCGCGAGCCGCTTCGGCTGCCATCCCCAGCGGGTTGTAGATGTCGGTCTTGAGGACGTTGATCAAGTTGAACTGCACGACCTGGAACCCTCGCACGGTGGCCTTGACGTAGTTCTTGACCAGCAGCTCACCCTTCGGGTCGTTGATGACCATGTTGTTCGGGCGGAGCTCTCTCTGCCACATGTCGAGCATCGGCTCGATATACGTCTGCCCCTTACCTGCACGGGTCATCGCGAGCACCATCGTGTTCACCGGTGCCTCGTCGATGAAGTAGACACCGGCCGGGCGCTGCGGTTCGTATTCCGGAAACTTCCAGTCCTTTTCGATTCGCTCCGCGATCGTCGCCTCGTCGCCGTGCTTGTCCCGGTTCGCCCTCCCTGGGTTGTACGGGATGTTCTGCGGGTTGAAGAACTTACGCAGCGACTTGTCTGCGGGTAGTCCGGAATCATCGAAGATCTTGTGTGCGAACTTCTCGTCGAGAATGGGTACCGACTCGAACAGCGCCGTGCCGTTCTCGTCCCGGATTACTTCTCCCTTGTAGTAGAGAACTTCACCTGCCTCGTCGAGAACATCTGCGTCGTAGCGACGTAGCAGTGAAACCTTTTTGGTCCCGCGACTCGACAGCATCGCGTGTCCGAGCAATGACGACGGTGCGCTGGAGGAGTGAGCCCCGACATCCGGAAAGATCCCGTACTGGCGAATCACTTCCTCCGGGACCGCGATGTGCTGGTCATCGTCGTACTGGTTGATGTCTGACGTCTCGTACATCAGGTTCTGCGCATCGAGCTTGCGCAGCATCCACACCTTGGAACCACTCCAGGCCGCCACGCCGGCCAGCAGCGTCAGCATCACTCGCATGATTCCGATATGGCCACCACCGAGCCACGAGCCGACTGATGAATCGGCGGCTACTTTCGTCGGCACCTCGACTCCGGCTGCCTCCCGCGCGGCCTGACTGCTCTCCACGTGCCACAGAGGTCGTTCTATATCCGCGAACTTCTTGACACATGCGTTGTCTACGGGCGCACCGTTCGGATCCAGCAGTATGTAGCAGGTCTTGCTCACCGAATTACCGATGGAGCGGTCTTCGGTGCGGAAGTACGGCTGCACACCAAGTTCCTTGGCTTGTTTGAGCTCGGCCTCGAACTGTGAACTGCCGCTGTCCCTCATGTTGCTCACCCCGCCGGTTACTGCGCCGACGAGTCCCCAGCCGACCCAGACCGCCAAAGCCGCAAGGATACCGACGATGATGGCCGCTGTTTTGGGTAGCGTTTCGCCGCGTATCCGCCCGATTTCACCGCGTTCGAGTTGCTGTTGGCCGTGAACATCGCGGTTCGCGATGGTGTCCTGGGTGCTCTGATTGCGGATCCGATCCCACGCGGATGCTTTCGGGCCGAGCTTGCCGGACCCCTTACCCGCCTTGTATTGCTTCGACGGAGACTTGTCGATATCCGAGTTGCGCTTACCCATGTGCCAGATTCCGTCTCTCTTGTACTTCGCTGTAACTCGCTACGTGAGACAAGCACCGCCCAGTGCCCTCTCAGGCCGGACGGTGCTTGTCGTCAGATCAGAAACGCGCCGGCAAGGATGCCCAGGGCCACTAGAACAATTGCTCCCAGCACAACAAGGACCACCGCGGCGGTCGTCATCCTGGCGTCACGTTCTCGTAGCGTTTCTTTGTCGGCGATCGCTTCGTCTCGAGCCTTGTCGGCCATCTCCACCCGCGCGTCTGCCCGCTTGAGCAACTCACGCTTTTCTTTCTCGTGATCGACCGAGATCTGGTCCAGTTGGCGTTGCAGGGTTTCCTCGCGCTGGGAATGGTTGCTCAGCTCCAGCTGGAAGTTCGCAGCCTTGAGGGTGAGTCCGCGCTCGTAGGCCTCGGTCTGATTGGTCATCTCCGTCTTCATCATCTCGATGCGAGCTTCAGCTTCAGTTCTTGCTGCCGAGATCTGGGTCTGTGCTTCGCTCATCAACTGCTCGTACCGCGCATCTGTTTCCAGCTTGCGTGCGGTGACGTCCGACTGCAAAAGGTCGTCCTTGCGGTGTTCCTCGATATAGGCCGTGACCGCTGCCAACGCGGCCTCGAATGCCGCGGCTTCGTCGGCCTGCTGCTCGAGAGCCTTGCTTTCGAGCGAGTACAAGATGTCGGAGAGCTTTTCGTCCATCTGTAGTCGGGCGGATACTCCGCGCCGCTCGTTCAGTTCGGCCAGGTTCATCACATTCATGGATTCGAGATCAGCGAGAACCTGGTCGCCTGCTTTGCGCACGTCCGCTTCGATATGTGCGCCGTTGCGGTGTTCGTATTCCTGCCTTGCCCGCGCGGCGGCATCTGAGACGAACAGATCCGCCCGGGCGTTCCACAGCTCGCGCACTGCTTCTTCTGCACGCATTTTCGCCGGGGCCGCACGCTCGGCAGCCTTCTCCCGGTCGGACTGGATCGCCGAATACACTCGGCCCCAACGGGAATCAGGATTGCGCTCTGGATCGAACTCCCAGCTGATTTCTTTCGCTGCCAAGTCCGCCATGTGCATGAACTGGCGGTAGAGCATCTGTTCGTTATCAACGTGCATTTTGCGCAACTGCTCGTTGAATACTTCGGCCATCATCGCGGCCTGTTCTCCGAGCCACGGCGTGTGCGAGCCTCGGGGCACAGGGACCTGCGGGATCGGCGAGACTAGCCGTTCCTTGAACGGCTTCGGGTCGACACTCAACCCGAGATCGTCGTCGTTGTAGATGCGCCCTGCCGCTTCCAGCGCTTGGTCATAGGTGAACTCCGAACCCGGCTCCACGGTGATCGGTCCAGATCGGTCTACCCCGTCGACTATCGCCAAACCGCCCTCAGTCGAGCGCTGAGCGGGCGCCATATTCTTCTGGATCTCCTCGAAGAAACCGCTGATATCCGAACGCAGGACCTCAATGATCTGCCCTCCGGCCGCCTTGATGACCGCCTCTGAGACAAAGGCCGCGTCGGGTGCTCCGCTGCTCGGTGCGGGGGCGCCGAAATCCGGCTCGGACCAATCGGGTTCGTCGTCGCTCTCCTCTGCCTCGGCGTCGTCGATCAGATCCAATCCCAGGGCTTCGTCCGATATATCAGGTTCCAAGCCGTCGACGCTGTGGCCGAATTCGAGCTCGAGATCACTGGGATCGAAGTCAGGAACGTCCTCCGTCGGATCGAAAAGGTCCGCATCCTCAAAAGAGTTAGGTTCCGCATCCACCTCGCTCGCGTCGGAGTCGGCGGAATCTGTCTCCTGTCCGGTCGCGTGATGTCGACCCGAGGATCCTTCGGATTCGAGTTGTGAAGCCAGGCTTGAGAATTCCGTCGCCAGGTTGCTCACCAGTTCGCCGGGGGTCGGGTAGCCACCCTGTTGGACCGCCTTGACCACGAACTCCATGTTCATGTCTTCGGCTTTGTTCAGCGCTGCGGTAGCCGACATCGAGTCGCCCGCCGAGCGGTAGATCGTCAGCATCGCGGCGATCAGATCCCGATCGAGCACCGACGCCAGTGCGATCTCACCCCGCGAAATCTGGCTGGCCTGCTCGAACAGTTTGCCGCTGACTGCGGTCTCCTCCGAGATCGGCGGGACCGAGAACACTTTGACCTCACCGGTGTCCACGTCTTCGCACGCCACACCGTAGAGATAGCGCGCATCGGTGAGCAGCGAGATCTCGCTCATACGAGCCAGCGATTCCGTATCCGGGACGATTCCGAGTGCGTCATCGGCGAGCAGTTCCATGGTGACGACTGCGTGAATGTTGTCGGCATTGATCAGATTGATGATCGTGCCTCGCGCTTCGTCCTTGCTTCTACGGTTGAGTCCACCGAACTCGCCCGCTGTCGGAAGCACCAGCAAGACATACGCGTTGAGCTCGGCAATGCTGAACTCTGCGTTGAGGCGCATCAATTCAAGAGCTGCGGCAGCCGTCGATTCGCTGACCACGGACGCAAGTCGGGCATCAGCGTTGAGTGAATTGCTGGAGCCATCGCCGCGGGAGAGTCGTGACCGCGCTTCCCCGACCACTCTGCCGAATGTCGATTTGCTGCTCTTGCCCTCACTGGCCGAGGTCTCGCTGGCGCTTCCTGCGTCCTCGAGAATGGCGGGGTCGACGTCACTGAAAAAGTCGATGTCATCAGTCATTGATTAACTTTCAGTCTCCGTGAGATCGGTCATTTCGACCCCATCTCCGCATGTAGATGATCATTTCGAACATCTGTGTGAATAATACACTTCATTGTCGGATAATCCGACTAAACAATCGGTGACGTCACCTTCGGTCGTCTGATTACCTACCTCGCCCGCACTCGTGGCTTCGCCTTGGATTTACGCAGATCCAAGTTTTCAGCCCGCATCTCGCCGTCGATCTCAAGCAACAGGAGCTTGTGCTGCGGATGACTGTTGATGTACTTCGCCACCTCCACCTTGATCTGACCCTGTAGTGCGCGCATCGACTCGCGGGCACCGCCCGCTTCTGCCGAGGCCTCCCCTACGTCGATGGCCAAATATTCGATCACCCGTTTGTGGATGCCAAGTTTCACACCATGTTTGTTGAACACATCGGTGCGCAGATCGTCGAGTCCTCGCTGGAGGATCTTGCGTTTTGTGGCATCCGAGAGTGGTTGGAACGGCACGATTCGATCGAGTCGGCCGAGAAGTTCGGGTGGGAAGTCGTTGGCGCTCCGGATCGAGTTTTCGATTGCCTTCATGTAATCCTTGAGCCCCTCGCCCGAACCGGTGTCGTCCGAGGCATAGTCACTGATGGTGTTGTAGACCTCGCTGCCCGCGTTCGTCGTCAGCACGATGTAGCAATCCAGAAAACTGACCTGACGGCCGGAATCGTCGCTGAGTCGGCCGTCGTCGAGCACCTGCAGCATCAATCGAAGGACCATGCGTGAAGCCTTCTCGATCTCATCGAGCAAAATCACCGCATCGCCCATCGACACAACCTTCTTGGTCAGCTCCGAGCGAAACAGGTCCATCGACGAGTCCAGGGCAAACTCGGACATGTCGAAGCGAATGAGCCTGTTGAGGTCGTCGGCGAACAAAAGGTCCACGAGCTGTTTCGTCAGCTCTGTTTTGCCGACACCAGTGCTTCCGGTCAGCAGGAACCTGCCCTTGGGTCGCTTCCTGTCGTGCAGTCCGGCCACTACGAGCTGCAACTGGTCCGAAATGATGGTGGTTGCGAGGTCCTGGGCGTAAACCTTCTTGTCCAGTTGGGCCTTGATAGAGGCACCGTCGATGTCGAATTCCAGATTGACACCGGTGGACTGGCGCAGAACCTTCGACATCAATGCCATGGACATCGGTTCGCCCGTCAGGCGGTGCCACCCGATCATGCCGTCGAGAATGCCGATCGCTTTACGCGGCTGCACCGACGACGGGATGTACCGGTTGGTCACGTCGTGGATTTCTCCGAAAAGCCCTGTGTTGCTCGCTAATTGGTTTGATACCCCTGATTCCTCAGCGAAGCTCCGCAGAATTTCGATGGTCATGTCCCGAGAGGCCGGGGTCAGATTCACTCGCTGCAAGCGTTCGTCCAGCGCCTTGTTCGGCCGGATGTATTCGAGCCATTCCTCATGTGTCGTCGCCGCGATGATCTTCAACCCTCGCGCACCCGAATCTGCGAGCACCGGCTTGAGGGCCTCGACAGCTGCCGGTGACATCTGGACGATCTGGTGGAATTCGTCGATGAACAAGACCAGTTCACGGCCCTCGGCCATGGCGTAGGCCTCGGCCTCGTCGAAGAGTCCCTTGATCTCGCCGGCCATGTGGTCGGCGAGACCCACCCCGCCGTTGATCCGCGCGAGGTCGACCTCGCGATAGATCCGCTTCGGGTCGTTCAACATCGTGTCCTGGACCAGCACGGTCTTTCCTGATCCGGCTGGAGCGAGCAGCAGGATGTTCGACAGGCGCGGGCGGCTGAGTGAGGCGAGCACCTGCAGTCGCTCTTTCTCGCGTCCGATAATCCGGCCCGCCGGCGGAAGCAATGTTGCGGTGTACTTTTCCAACATCGGATAGGTCTCCGCGTTCATCTCCCGATCTAAATCCGAGACCTCGACCATGGTTCCTCTTCCGCCCCGCACAATAATTTCGGAAAACATCAAAACTACAATAACACTGGTTCTGAACTGGGATGATTCGCAACTATGAGAATCACATTCATAATTCTTTACGAGAATCGTGCTGCCTGATCCACCATGGCTGTCACTGCTGATGCTCGGGCGCCGGAGACCAACATCGAGTCCGCTTTCGCCAAGGTCAGCTCCCAGTCCGCTTCACTCATCACGGACCAACTTCCGTCAGGGCGGCAGCGCACCCAGAGGGCAATAGCGGTGGCCGCGCACGCAAAGGCCAGGTACTGCGTCACACCCAGTCCCCAACCGAACATTTCGACGCCACCCAAACTGCCGAACAGCACGGTGGTGATCACCATCGATACCGCGAACAGCACCATCAGCGTGCTGCAAGCCCTTCGAATCAGTGAGCGCTCACGGCGCAATACCAGTGTTTGCCCGCTCCGGACAAAGGTCATGGCCGTCGACGTCCGCGACGAACACTCCACATACTCGATACGCGTCGACGCCACGAACAGACGTAGCGTCACGGCCCCGTGTAATCGCTTGTCGATGAGAATCGGCCGATACGGCAACAACTCCGCCAGCATTCGTTCAGGCGGTTCGACGGACTCGAACCCCTCCACTAACAGGTCGGACGACCTGTCCCCCTCGATACTCACGACCCTGTACGTCCTTGTCGACTCTGGCTCGAACAACACAGCCCCGCAGCACGATCGCTGCGGGGCTGTGTAGTCATGCGGTTGTCTTGCAGATATGGCTCAGGCTCCGAGGAGTCCTGGGATCAAGTCGCCCAGTGCGCGCTGAGCGTCATTGACGGCCTGGCGGACCGGTTCGGGAGCCGAGGAGATCGCATCCTGAACCGGCTGCGGCAGAACCTTGTTCGGCGCAGCTGCCGGTGTCACGTTCGCGACTGCCTGAACCGGCTCGGCGGCAGGTGTCGGAACCGCACCGAGGATCGGCAGCTCACCGGCGCGGTTGCGCTCGGTCTGCTCGTCCACACCTTCACGGTTGGGCTCGTCCCACGGATCAGGGGTCGACGTGGTCGGGTACGGCACCCGAACCTCGCGCACCGAGGTGTCCGCGATGTCGCCTGAAGGGTTGAACTGCGCCGTGGTCGGGTCGGTACCAGCGATGTTCGCGAACGTGTCACGCAGGGCAGTCTGGAACGGACCGTTCTCTTCCTCGAGGAATCCCTTGACTGCGTCACCCGCACCAGGCAAGGCCTTGTCGATTTCGCCGTAGAAGTGCTCGTCACGCTGCTCGGCCGTCGCACCGAGCCAGCGCTCCTCGCCCAGCTTGACGACAAGCGTGCCGTCGGTCTTGATCTGGAAGTTGATGTGGGCTTCCGGGGGCAGTACGACACCGGGAGGCAGCATATTGGATTCGGCTGCCTTCCAGTCGAATTCGAGTGCGTTCTCCTTCGGTACGATCTGGCCGGCGCCGTCTCGGTACGTCCAGATCTGGTCGATCGGTGCGTTCGGGTCTCCGCCGCCGAACAGTGCACCTGCTCCCACGCCCAGTGCGGCCCCGGGTATACCCACCAATGTGCCTCCGATGAGGCCGCCTGCCAATGCTCCCGCAGCCAACCCGACACCCGCACCTGCCAACGCTCCGATACCGATGAAGGAGCCGTACAGGCCGGTGCCTGCGATCGGGAAAAGTGCGTTGATCGGCAGTCCGAGGCCTGCGGCGACACCTGCACCTGCAGCGAGGCCTGCGACAGCGCCGACGCCGCCGCCGATGACTGCGCCCGGGATGATGCCGACTGCGAAGCCTGCCGCACCGCCCGCTGCGCCGCCGACGAGGCCGCCGACGAGCATCGACGCCGCCTGCTGGTCAGCCTCTGCCAGCGAGAGACCCTGGCTGAGGTAGTACTGCGCCAATCGCGACTCGATGTACGCCGACCAGCGGTTGATTGAGTTCATTTCCGCCATGGTGACCCACGGCGGCTTGACCTCCTGGTAGCGACCGACTCGGATCATGCCGGGCTCGGGCATGATCATCGGCGGCGGTGGCGGCAAGGCGACCGGGCCGATGAAGGCTGGCGGGACGTACTGCGTCGTCTGCTGCTGTGGGACGTAGTTGATGGGCGCGTTCGCATACGGGTTCGGGCGCCAACCGGAATCGCTCGGGGGATCGATGATCGCGCCTGCACCGATGTCGGCTGTCGGGGGTGGAGTCGGGTTGCTCGTGGTCCCCGGAACCGGGTTGCTTGCACTCGGCGGTACTGGATTGAACGGATCCGCCGTCGCCGTGCCACCTGTTACAACGCCAGCCACGACCGACATTGCCGTTCCCAGGCCGATCAAACCCATCGTGGTCTTGCGTGAGGGGGCCATTCGATGCGCTCCGCGCTCTCCGGCCGCTCGACGAGCATTCCTGTTCGGTCGCGTCACGCGGTCTTCGGCATCCATCATCTTCTACATCCTTTGGCTGAATACCGAGACCGACAGCCCCGGCAGTAAGTTGCTCGATTTCGTGAGCGTGCGAGCTTTCGCCCCCCACCCAATGAAAACATTACCACAGCGACTAACTTCGAGCGTGTTTCACTGAACGCGTGCGCTCGTACATAAGTGCAGGTCCAGGGGCTTTGTTACGCCTTCCGTAGGAGGAAATACTTTCCATTTGAATAAGTCACAAAGAATTTCTGCGGGAATTCCTGCTCGGGTGTGCCCGGCCACGTGATCTTCAACAACACGTCGTATTCCTGCCCTACGACTACAGGTGTGATGACCAACGAGTGCTTTGTCCCGATTGGGTTCGCATCGATCGCGTTTTGTGCCTCATCCACCGGAGGTTGCGCGCCGGGTGCGTACAACGCCATCGCCTCGGGGCCGGATCGTTTGACGTAGTAGGCGTGGTCGTATGCGGCGATCACGGCCGCGCCGCCATTCTGATTGCCGGGATCATCAGGACCGAATGGGATGGGAACTCCGACCACCTCGCCGTTAGCGGGCCGAGCTGGTGGCGCACTGGTGGTCGGAAGCGTCGGCGACGTCGAGGTCGTTGCTGTCGAGGCTGCGCTTTCAGGCAGAGTGAGCGTCGGGGCCTCGGGTTCCTTGGATTGAGCGCTGACAACAATCGCTCCGACCAGGCCAACCACAATTAACGCCACGACTGCTGCCACGCCGATGATTGCGGCTTGGCTCTTGTTTCGCTTCTTCTTCGGCGCCGAGGCGACGCGTTCCGATTCGTTTTGGGAGGAAGAGACTCTCACGTCGTCCTCGTTGGCAATTCGAGCGCGTGAGGCCTCACGCTGTTCGCGCTGAGCCCGCTTCTCGTCCTCGTCGGCCTGAGCCTGTTGGCGTTCACGAGCGCCGGCTTCAGCCTTTGCGACTGCTTCTCGGGCCTTGCGTGTCTCTTTGCTGCTGCCGTCCTCGTCGACGCTCTCGGACCTGCCGCGGAGGCGCCCCGCAGCCTGCCTCAGGTGCTCGAAACTAGTGGCCGGATCGACAGGGCCTGCCTGCGACTGGCGCTGAGCGGCTGCGGCTCGGTTTCGTGCAGCCTCCGCGCCGGAAAGCTGTGCGACGATACCCAATTCGGCCTGGACCTCGCACGCCGCGCACTCGCACCGCAGCACTCCCCGTCCCATGGCCTCGACCCGCTTCGGATTTTCCCGGTATCTGCTCAGCAACTGCTTGCGATACACCGCCTGTTTCGCGGGGAGCATCAGCGCCTTGATTTTGTCGGCGACTTCGTCAGGGCTCAACCGACTGGCTTCGTTGAGGAACTCATCGGTGATCTTCTGCGGCACTTTGAATTTGGGTACCGGAAGCACTTTTCCGCCGGCGGCGTATGTCTTACCGACCTTTCCGGTACCCTCCGCTCCGTACTTGCGTTCGTAGAGTGTGCGGGCGTGTGCAACTGCCACGTCGTAGCGGCGCTTCTGGCCGTCCTTCGTGTAGGCCAAATACTCGGAGTTCGCTTTCTTACGCACTCCATTCCACATCAACGAATCCATCTCGATGATTTCTTCGATTCCTGCGCTCTCGTCGCCGGCGCGCTGCTCCCAGACCAGCGCGCCGTATCCGACCAAGGCCAGTACGACACCGAGCACGATGCCGTAGAGCACCGGTAGGCCGCCGAACAGCACCAGACCAGCCACCGCGACCACGATGATTGCGGCGCCGATCATGATGTGGGTGCGCCAGATGTTCTCCGTGACTCGTGCAACCACTACTCGATGTCCGGTCGGCTCCCGCCGAACCTTCCACAGCAGCCGCTTGTTCCACCAGGCGACTTCGAGTTCGGTGTCCGGACCTTCCGAGAACCGCGCGGTATTGATCGATCCGTCTTCCAGGATCGCCATCCCCCCGGGAGTTTCCTCTCCGGTTCGCCCCCAACGATTTGGACTTACCGATTGAACCTGACCGATTTCGTCGGTTCCTATGTCGTCAGGCAAGCCCGAACCGTCACTGTTCACCACCGCGAATCCTTTCTCGGGAACGCCTTGCATGTTAGTCCGCACAATTTATCCGTCTCCCCGCCGCAAGCCCTCTAACTTGGCTGTTAGTGACTTTCTCGTAGTCTAGCGTGTTATTTTCTCAGTTCCCAAAGTTAATACTCTGGGGGTCTCGGCAATGATCAACACGGCAGTGAGACGTCACCTCGATCGACATTTTCGACCATCGGCCCCAAGACGACGACAACGCCCCGGCGGACGCTGCCGCCGGGGCGTTGAATCGATCTGAGCGGTGTTCGCTCGTGTCAGAGAATCAGACCTGCATTTCGGTGCCGGGCTCCGGAGTGGTGACCGTGGGTGTCTGGATTTGTTCGGTCGGGCTCTCCTGCGCCTTGAACTCTCCGAGCTTGATCTCCTGGCCGGGACGGATGAGATTGCCGTCGCCGAGTTCCGGGTTCATTCCGAGCAAGTCGTCGAGACTCTTGCCCTTCTCCTCGGCGATCTTCGAGAGAGTGTCGCCGTCTCCGACTGTGTACGAGGCATCGAGATCCTTCGACAACGCTCCCTTGCCGGCCTCGCGGCCGTGTACCGCCTCGACCCCATCTGTCTCGCCGGATCCCACACCTTTGCCCAGCTGGTCGCGTACCTCCGCGAGAGTCGCCTTGCTGTTGTTCAGCGTCTCCTCGAAATTCCGGCGCAATTCCTCGTTCTCGCGGCGACCTATACCGAACGCGTCTCCACGGACAACATCTTTCGCGCGATCGCCCATCCAGTCATTGGTAGTGGTCACGGCACCGCCGAGACCCTTGCCTATATTTTCCAGTCCAGCGCCAACTGTGGTGATCGGATTGGGAAGCCCCATTGTCGTTCTCCTTGTCTCAGTGAACCGTTCGGTTCGACTATCACACTACAAGGCGGCGAGGTCGCCGCTTGCGAAATTCACACAGGTGTCACCCGAGTGAAGGTCCCGAATCCTTTTCTGGCGCAGAGCCGTTGCCGATGAGGCCGGTCAACTTGTCGAGGGGATTGCCTTCCGCGAGCATCCCCTTGAGACCGCCCGAACTGTCCAATGCACCGAGGGCTGTACCTAAACCGGCGCCGCCCATTCCCAACAGTCCGGCGGCTTTTCCGTCGCCGAGGCCAACGTAGCCAAGACTGCTGGCGATTCCGCCACCTGCTACCGCGTCAGCCAGTTTGCTGCTCCCGTGTTGTTCGAGCTTGTCGTGAGCCAGATTGCTCACTGCTCCGGCACCAAACGCAGTCGTGAAACTCGCACCCAGTCCGGGGCCGCCCTCCTTGAGCGTCGAGGCCAACATTCCGGCGATACCTCCATTCAGGCCCGCCTTGAGTCCACCGCCCTCTTCCTGGACCGCGTCGTACCCCATTTTGGTGAAAGCACCGGATCCGGCTCCCGCGAGCACACCTTTGGCGAGCTCGGCGAATTTCGCCCCGCCTTCGAGGCCGTGCTCCTGGGCTTCCTTGTTCTTGAGTACGAATCCGCCGATACCACCCGCGCCTGCAGCCATCAGAATCTTGCTCGCAGAGCCGAGGAAACTGTCTTTCTCCGCAGCCCCGCCACCTTCTGATGCTGCGGTGGCTGGGGCCGATTGTGCAGTGGCAGGCGGAGCGGCGGTAATGATCCCGGCGCCCGCCCCGGCTATACCTGCGGCCGCCGGAACCATCATCGTCGGAGCCATCATCGGAACGCCGCTCATCGGGGCCATGGTGCCGACCTGCTGATACGGGTTCGGTGCTGCGAGTGGGGCCGCGGTCTCTTTCTGTGCTGCTTCCTGTTCCTCGTCGTCCTTACCGAACAGTTTTCCGAGCACTTTGCTCGCTCCGAAACTAGCCGCGCCTGCGGCCACCCCTTTACCGATCAACGGAAGGGCTGCTGCTGCAGCTGGTGCCATCGTTGGTTCCTCACTTTCATCTATTGACGTCTCGGCGAAATCCTGACGGGCTCGCAACTTTTCGAGTCCGTTGCCGTGATCCTATTGCCCTCCCCGGGCCCAGGCTCTTCGTTCGATTCAACGACACGGGCGCGGTGAGAATCGCTTCTCACCGCGCCCGTGTCGAATTGTTCTCGGAATACTCCGGCGGAATGAACCGAATCAGAAGTTCGGAACCGCGTCCTTCTCGGCAGGCTTGTCGACAGCAGCTGCGGCTTCGGGCGCCTTGCCCTCCTCCACCTTGCTCTGCTTCTCTGCCTGCAGACCCGCGATATCGTTCTGAATTCCCTCGAACTGTGCCTCACGGATGTTCTCCGGGAGCGCGATGTCGGTGACCGGGGCAGCGCTCTTGTGGTTCACACGCAGGTACGACTGTCCGTCAACTTTCGTCGGGATCACGTCGGCCTGCAAAACTATAAGTTTGCCCACCTGTTCACCAGTGTTGTGATTGAGGATGTTCTCGACGTTGGGCCCTGCTGCAGCGATGAAGCTGGCCAGTTCGTCCTCGTTGTACGCAACTCCGCGGTCGAACGAGTTCTCCCGAGTCTTGGACTTGGTGTTCCTCAGACTCGGCTGAAACTGCTTGGGCTGGTTGTCGTTCACCTGCTTGTCGTTCGCGTCGACGAATCGCGCAATCTCGAAGTCGATGAACTGCCCACCCTTAGTCGGTGTGCCGTCTTCCTTGACTTTGCCCTCGAAACTCGCGTTGTCGTAGAGCTTTCCGACCAACACCAAACCCCTGGTCGATCCGCCTCGCAAATAAGCCATGCGCCGTGTCCTCTCGATGTTCGAGATCCCCCACCCGGACAGTTGCGCCTGGGTGATACCCCTCGGTTTAGACTGCTCTATATTAATAGCATACGAGTGCAAATTTTGGAGCTTGATTCGACGGAAAGTTCGGCGGCAGAAGGTCCCTGCCGACGTGCCGCTCATCTCCCGAAGCCCCGGTCTCCGCGACCAAGCTGACTGCCCTGGGTGGTCGCCACCATGTCCCCCACGCGAATCGCCGTGTTCGCCGCTTTGGCGAACTTGACCGCGCCACCTCCCTTGCTCGCCAGTCCAACCTCCACCGCAGTCAACATCGCGTTTCGCAAGGCAGTCTGAATCGCTGGATCTCGTAGCTTGGACTTGGTCGCTTTCACCAGTGTCGGTCCGTGTTCCTTCACCAGTACCGCTGTTCGGGAGGTGATCGCAGCCAGCGCTTGTCGGCCGCTTCGCGTCCCGGTAGTAGTCGAACTCGCGCCGCGTCCACCGAGCAGCGAATCCATTCCTCGAGACAGACCTTCTCCACTCGATGCGGGTGATGGCGTGGGCGCGCTCTGGGGGCGATCTGCCGCGGCATAGTCCTCCTGTTCTGGCTCACTGCGCCCGAGAACCCGCTGTCCGGCTTCATTGATCGGCCACATGGTGCCGTCGGCGGCGGCGTGGACTCCATGCATTTGGTCGCGGAAAGCACCTGGGTCCACGATCGCTCCGTCGAACCGCTGGACCGGCCCTTCACACCAGACCGTCTCCGGGTCCGTCGACGGGTGAGGTACCGCGGTGGTCCAGTCCACAGTCAGAGATTCGATATCTACCTCGGCGTCGAAAACCAAAATCTCGCCGACTTGGTACTCGTAGGTCTCGTCGTATACAGGGCAGCCCCCGTCACCTGACATGGTTCGGGCGAACGCTATGTTCTGCTCATTTGTCTTGGTCAAGAAGCCGCTAGCTGCTCGCTCGGTAGGCGCCATGCTGTATCCGGGCACTGTCTGCAATGCGTGCAACCTCGCGTTGACTTGGCCGGCATCATCGAGTTCGCCGGGTTGTGGCCGCCACGATGCCACCAGTTGGCGCGCCTTCCGTCCTCTCGCCGCCTCGAGGTCGTACGGGTACACCTCCACGTCGACCCCGCTACCCTCGTCGCTTCCATGCACTACCGCGACCACTGTTTGTCTTACACGCGCCACGCGCACCTCCTTGTTTGGCGCCGACCGCGGACCGACCGGCGCGCGGTGACTTAGATCGCTGGACCGTCCACGACCGGAGTCGAGTTTTCTTTCACTACAACAGGATTGGCGACCTGACTTGCAACAGAGGTCCCGCCCGCCGCGCGGTCGAGGGTCTCCAGTGCCCGAGCCTTCGCACACGCTGAGTGCTGCTCGGTCATTACCTCACGGGGAATCAGCGACTCGTCTGCCTTGCGCACACTGCCGGGCACAATTCTTGGTACGTGATTACCGTTGCCGGCGGCGACGTCAGCTTGAACGACGTACACCGTGCCCAATACCGAGCCGTCTCGTCCTTTCACGTTCTGTTCAGTCACGTCGGACAACGCGGTGCTGGCGCTTTCCAGGTCATCCTGTTGCCATGCGGCGGTGATGATTTCGATCATTTGATCCGAGGAATATCCCATCAAGGGATTTCCGCTGCCACCAGGTCGCATCGCTTCCCAGTTCAGGTGAGGGTTCGACTGCCGTCGCAGCTGATCGTTGACACCGTCGAACATCGCAACCTGGACATCGAGATAGTGGAGCGGTAGTCCGTTCGCTTCCGTCCCCGATGTCCCGTTGTATTCCACGATCAGTAGCGTCACGTTTTCACCGAGGTTCCGATGCTCTCGCTCACGCCCTGGTGCCGGCCTGAAATCGACCATGTCCCAACCCTCCCCTGCTCTGTGCCGATCCGGCGGACCGGTCTTGTTCCGCATTGTGTGTCAACGCTGCGACATCTGATCGTCTGCACGTTCGCGTTCGACACGGTATTGGCGTACTGCCGCATCCATCGACGCATTGATCGCTCCGCCCAGGCCGGTATCCAAACGTGTTGTCGCTCCTTTCTTTTTGGGATTGCGCCCGCGCGCCTGTTCCGTCAGCTCGGCCTCGAGATCGCTGCGGACTCGCATATCGGTCGTGACCTCGCGTTCGACGTCACGACCCGCCGAGGCGGCTTCCGGACGCGTGATGGAATCCAGTTCGGTACGAACACGCTGCCGAAGTGCACGTGCCTTGGCTGCGGCTGCTGCCAGCAACGACGGCAGCCTGCCACTCGAGCGCACCTTTGCGGCTCGTTCCCGCATCGACGCGATATCGGTGATCGCCGCGCCCAACTCTCCCGCTATTTCCTCACTCTGGCCCGACGCGATCATCCACTCTTCCGCGGCCTCTACGGCTTCGGTGCGAGAACGAGCGACCTCCACGAATCGCGCGGCCGTGCGTGGCCCAACTTTCTGGTCCTTGTCCCAGTCCAAACCGAGCTCGTGCATGTCCACGCCCTTGACCAGTTCGAACGAATGCTCTGGCAGTGCCGAGACCACCACATGCGCTCCAGGCTCGTGTATGTCGAGAATCGGCCCGTCTCCGCGACCTCCCGGGAGCAGCATCTGGCCTGCCGCCATCTCGCTCCCCGGTTCGATCGTGGCCACCCGTACCGCGGATCCACTTCGCCGCCATGACTCCACAAGGTCGTCGACCATCGTCGAGTAGCGGCGGGTCATCATTTCCAGACGCCCGTCGATGACGGCGCGGCCTGCTCGTCCTTCGGGGCCGGTCTGTGCCAACCTTCCGCCGCCGCCCTGCCCGTACAACTCCTTGCCCAACAGCTCGGCTGCGTTCGGATCCTTCATCTTCGGTATCGACTTGTCGGCGCGCAGTGCGCGCAGCCCGGTCAGGCGCCGTCCGTAGTCTTCTACCTTCTGCCATTGCTGAGACCATTCGGAGAACCGTGCGCCGCCCATGTCCAGGTAGTGCTGGTACTTGCTGACACACCGGCTGTGGTAGTCCGCTTCGCTGAGATAGAACCGGTGCATCGTCTCCGATCCCGGTGCGGTCCTGCCGATTGCATCGGCGTCTTCCCAGCTGCGCGCCTTCAGCATCATTTGTTCACGCAGGGTCTGATGCCGATCAAGCCTCTCGGTGTACGAGCGCAGTCGTAAAGCGAAATGCCCCGTACTCATCCCGACCTGTCGGCCGGCTGCGGTCGCAGAGAGTTGATCCGCGGAGACCTGTTCGATCAGCTGCCCCAGATCCTCGCTCATCGACGACATCATCGGTGTGCGAACGCTGAGCTCGTCGTCGGCGACCGCCGAGAGCACCGAATACACGCCGTTCATCGCCTGCAGCACAATGCGTTCGCGGCCGTCGGTGACCAACTTTTCGTGCTCAGTCTTGCTCAGACCCTCTTTCGCCTTCCGCTGCGCGGCATACTCGTGAACTTGCGCCACCGCCTCTGGCATCGGCGATCCAGGTTGGTGCAAGTGTTCCTCAACCAGCTCGCGCACCAGACGATTGGCCTTCGCCATCTCCTTGTTATTGCTCGACGCTCGCCAGAGTGCTCGATCTTCGGGCAGACATGCCAGCACAAACTGTGCACGTGCGCTCACGCCGAGTGATTCGTAGGCCCAGCGACGGACGTACGCGCTGACGCTGCGACGTTGGTACCCCACAGCGCTGGAGAGATGTTCGATCTTGCGATGACGATCGAGCGAGGAATCAAGCCCTCTCCGCAACAAACCCATCTCTCGTGCACTGAGTTTGCCCTTCTGGGTTCCATCGATTGCGCGCCGCCCGAATCCGGCATCCACCATCGCCAGGTGCACGTGCACATGGGAAGTGTCGACCTGGATTACCCCCACGTACTTCAGCTCACCGAAGTCGGCGACTCGGCACATTCGACTGAGCCCGTCCATCACTGCAAGTCTGAGCTTGAGTTGATCGAGTTGCCCTCGGTAGGCCCCTCGACGCACCGTTCCGGTGTCAGGATCTAGTTCCATTCCCGCCGGGATCAGCCCCATCGACAGCAGGTAGTCGTGGTCGAAGCTGAGCACCGTCTTCATCACAGTGTGCCCGCTGTCGAATAGTTCCTGGATCTGCCGGGCATCGCGGTGCAGGCATTCGTGGCTCAACGAGACGCCGTTGTGGCCGAACGCCACTCCTCCATCGCCCTGCGCTGCAGCGAATTCCGATTTCAGTTCGGTCGGGCCGACTTGTTCGCGTTCGTTCCCTCTGACAGCCCGTCGCGCCTTCTCCAAGGCCCTGCGCGCGCTGCGTTGAATGCGCCTGCCGGACAGGGTCGGAGCGTCGTAACCCGAGGTGCGCCCGGCCCCTGCGATCTCGGCCGCACCCGTGCGGTGTTCTGCGAGCATGGATTCCACGGCATCGGCCCGGGCCATGTATTTGGTGACGAAATTGTCTACATCGGTCCGTTTCACAGGTGCAATCGGCTCGGTCGCCAACTCCCGGGCCATGTACCGCGTGACGTACGCGCCAGGACTACCGCCGCGAGAACCACCGGTCTTCCCGGTGTCGGTTTTGATCGTGTATTCGTTCACCACGATGATCGACTGTTTGAGGGTCATCACCATTTCCTTTGCTACTGGAACGAGGCTGCGACCGAGATGGTCGCAGCCTCGTCACGATTCTCAGCCTCCTAGTTGCGGGCCGTCGTTGTCCGTTGTCGGAGCTGCATTTCCGCTGGGAAGATGCCGTGTGGCGCTCAGTTGTTGGTTCTGCCTGGTGCGCCGCGCAGCAGCTTCGCGGGCCACCCGCGCCTTGCGGGCTCTTGTCTTGTCATCGTCTTCTGTGTCTGCGGCGCTGACCTCGTCGTCTTCGGCTATCACGGATGCCACGATCGGTTCCGGTGTCGAGATCGTCATCGTCGGTATGAGATTTTCGTCGGTATCACCGGGCGTCTCGTCGTCGCCGAACGAGAATCCACTCAAGTCCAAGTCCTCGAGATCGATGTCGTCGAGTTGTTCTGCGGCTCTGCTCAGTTCGTCGATACTGGGCTGTGCGGGCGGTGCCTGGTGCACACTTCCGGTGGTCTGGTCGTAGAGTTCCGACAGTCCCGGTGAGGCCAGGTTCGCCCGAGCGCGTTCTGCGCGGGTTTCCTCTCCGCGCAGATCTTCACGTAGCCCGCGCAAGGCCTTGGGTGCGGTAAGCGGAACATCCATCAGCGTCGACAGCCGCTCGGCTATGCTCTTGCCGTCCTGCCCGATGACCGAGCTCAGGTCGATCTCGTCGCGGCCGGCGCCGAACGAGAATCCGCTCAGATCGGCCTGTCCCTGTAAATGCGAAGGTTCGACGCCCAGTGGCTCGTTACCTGTGATCGCACCCGCTTCGATTTGTGCTGCTCGATAGTCCGGGAAATATCCGGCCAATTCGTATTGTGAGGATTCGAGACTCATATCGAAGTAGCGCATGGGTGAGAGGTCTGCGATGGCCAGCGGCGGTGCGCCGTCACGATGTGGCGGCATGACTCGCAGGTCGATGTTCGTGTCTACCTCGAAAGGGAGGTTCACCCAGTCTTCGGACGGACCGAATCCGTCCATGTACAGCCCCTTCTTCACCAGCACTCCGAGTTGGTCGGTGTTGAAGGGATAGTCGCCCACGACCCGAATCGATTCTTCTTCGCTGAGCGCGATCTCACCGATGCGATAGGGCATCTCTTCCGGATTCTCCGGAATCAACCTGGCTAGGCGACCCACGAGACGCAATTGGGGCACATGTCGGGAACCGACGAAATTGAACGTGGTGGATTCGAGAATGAATACCGCCAGCATTGGTACCTGCTCCATGCTGATCATGCCGGTGGGTTTTGACGCGATCAGCTGCCTCGCCAGCGGTGTCGTCGCCGAGAATCCTGCGAGTTTGATGGGCTTGTCCATGCTGTGTGCTCCTTGTGGTGCCGGTTCAGAAGGCTCTCGGGTAAGTCTGTGTCACCTGAATGTGGCCGCGAGACTTCTGCTCACAGTCGTTCGTCGGCGGCTGCGGCGTTGATCCTGTCGGTTTCTCGTGAGGCCTTACCTCGCACCTGTTCCTGACGGGCGGCGTTGCGAACGCTCTTGCTGCTGATTCGTTCGGCTTGACGCTCACGGCGGTCCACCAGCACATTCGTGCCGTATCCGGCGAAGAGGCCAAGGGCCAGACGTTTCGTCCATGTCAGCGCCCAGATCGCCAGCCGTCGCAACGCCATGCAGGTGAGTCCGGCCAGCACCAGTACAAAGAACACGACTGGGATCACCCAGGTGAACAGGAATCGGTCTGTGGTGCTCGCCGCGAGTTCCACAGGTACGTCCAATTCGCCCAGTACGGCGGCGGGAATTCTTGTCACCACATTGACGCCGAGGATCCGAATCAGCGTCGTCACCAGGGCGATCAGCACCGTCCAGCCGACCGCTGCCAGGCTCGCGAACAGAACGAAACCACCGATGTGGCCGAGAACTGCATGTGCCCGTACCGTCCATGCGGGGACGCCGGCATCGACCAGGTCGCGGCCGGTCGACCCCAGTTCGTCCCTGCGTTCGGCGGCTTTCACCGCCAGATTCGCTCTGATGTCCTTCACGGCAGAACTGACCTCGTCGCGGGCCGTCGATGCCCCGTTCGTGCTCTTTTCCAACGAAGTGCCGGTCTTGCGGCGTCCATTCTTGGCAGCCATGTCTTCACCTTGTCTTCCGCCGGCACAGGCGCCGACTCCGGTTTCTCGTCGACTGGCCACGACCGTTCCATAAACAACTCAGACTATTGTCTGGAATAAATCGTACCATCAAGAAAGCCGCAGGATGAACTATAGTTCACCTGCGGCTTTGCTAGTTTTTTTCGGTGTCGACTTTCTCTCGACAGTATATTTATCCGGAGCGCTGAACCCCTCCCGGAATTGTGTAAGCGTCCAAATTTCCCGGCTTTCCGTCGATCATGTCGTAGCTCAGGGACACGTAGGCCGTCGAACTGGCCGCACCCGAACCCGATGCCACACGCATCTCCACGATCGAGAAATAGCTGTAGACGTCGCCAGCTGCGTTGGTGACCGAGCTGTTCAGCGAGACGAATTCACTCTTCATGTCCTTCTCGAACGCCTCGTACGTCTTTCCCGACGGCGCGGTGCGCCGCACGCCCTCGGTGTCGCCGGGCATGAACACCTCCATGAACTGGCTGTCCGCAGCAAAGCCGTAGGTCTTCATGACCTTTTCGCGCTGGTCGAGATAGTCGCTGAGACCGTTCCACGTCAGCGCGACCTTCATCAAGTCTGTGATCGTCTTGTCGTCGTCGTCCTTGTGGTCGATGTCCATCCCACCGGTCGCCTCTTCGACTGCTGCGCCCTGCTCGCTGTGTAACTCGTCCTGGCTCATCGACAGCTGCCCTTTGAGACTCAGAATCTCCGCTCGCTGACTCGACAGGTCCGCCTCTCTGTCCGATGAAATCCCACCCAACACCAAATACGTCATCACGAACACGATGGCGGTGACGATCACAAGCAGGTTGCGCATGACGAACTTGCGCGCGCGTTCTTTCTTCGTATCCGCCGCGGTGGCATGAAAACTTCCCGACGTCGTGCTCTTCTGTGTGCCCATGTCAGTTCGCTCCGTTCAAACCTGGATCGGCCATCCCTGGATCCTGGGTATCGGTGCCCGGCGGCGCTGCGGTGGGTCCTCCGGTCGGGGTGGAAGTGGGTGTCGACTGAGGTGTCGTCGTGCTCGTACCGGTGCTCGGAGTCCGACGTGATGCGGAATCGATCAATTCTTTTTCGTTCGGGGCAGGTACGAGGGTTTTCTCCGAGCTGCCCTCGGGTGGGCTGGTCGTCGCGCCCAGCCGATCGTTTCCTTCGACGGTCCGGCCCCTTTTCATGTCGAAGAACTCGCCACGTTGGGGGTCGTACTTCCCTGCCACCCAAGCCAGTAGCATTCCGTCGTTCTCTCCGCCGATGAAGCGGGCTTCCCAGATCGCGGTGATGTTTCCTGCGCTGTCCACCGTCTTCGTCGGGATGGCCTGCCATCCCCAGTCCTTACCGGATACGCGGATCCACGCCGCTTGGCCCTTCTCGTTCTTTCCTGGCTCGTGCGGCTGGTACCACTGCCCGTGCGGCAGGAACGCGCCTCCGCTCAATGTGCCGGTTGTGAAGAATTTCTTTGCCTCGTCGACCATGCCGCCGTACTCCGCGAGAACACCGCTGCGGTCGCGAACCTCGAAGTTCAGCCCGGCCATCCTGTTCTGCAGTGCGGAGAGATCCTCGGCTTTGGCGGCTGCGGCACTGAATGCCGGCCGCAACTGCTCGGAGTCGGGCACGTTCTTGGCGTTTGCCTCTGACTCCGCCAGCGCCTTCTCGAGTTCCTTGATTTCCGAGAGATTCGATCGCACAGCGCTCTCATGGGCCGAACTCGTCCCCGTGAAGTACACGATCATGCCCAAGCTGGCCACAGCGAACAACACCACTGCGGCGTAACGCAACACCGACGCCTTCGGTGCCCGACGCCGTGCATTGTCGATCCGGCTGCGCTGCGAAGCCTCCTTGGCCTTGCTCATCCGCTCGGCCATTCCGGACTCGCGGCGTTGCTCGGCGCTCGGGGGTGGTTCCGCTCCCTGCGCTCCTGTCGACATGTCCTCATCCATGGAGAACATCCTCTCATCCAGTATCTTTGGAATAAACTCTGATTAGTTTTACAGTTCAAGA
Source organism: Rhodococcus sp. OAS809 (assembly GCF_040546695.1). NCBI lineage: Bacteria > Bacillati > Actinomycetota > Actinomycetes > Mycobacteriales > Nocardiaceae > Rhodococcus > Rhodococcus sp. OAS809. The sequence continues at coordinate 64,110 of NZ_JBEPOI010000003.1, forward strand.
TAGATGCAGGTACGAGCACCTTTTTGTCATTGTACGGATATTAACACGAGAAACTTCCGGGGCATCTGGGCTATGTACCGCGATCACGGGCCGGGCGTAGTCGTTGCCGCGTGCTTGTCGCCCTTCCCCGGCTTCATCGCAGCCGGCGCCATCACGTCGGTGAAACCGGAGTTCTTCTCCTTGCTCGTGGACCGGTAAGCGACAAAGCTGCGGCCGTCGTCGCTGATGGCCCCGAAGCTGTCCAGTGCCGGAGATCTGTCGTTGAGCGACGCATGTCCGATCACAGCGTTGGGTTCGTGCTCGGCGGCGTTGGGCCACACCTTCTTGACCGCGTCTTCACCGACATACATCTCGACGTGATTAGGCGCTATCAGTACGTCACCGGGCTTGAGATCGGCTTCGTTCATAGCTGATCCGACCTTTTCCCACTTGTCTCTACCTTCGCCGTTGACGTACTGCTCTTGCGCGCTGACCGGACCGGCAGGGAACGAGTCGTCGGTTCCACTCCACCGCACAGCGCTGCCCACACCCCGGTCACAGCTCGCGTAGTACGGATCGCCGCTGTAAACCTGGTCGTGAACGTACTTGTACAGATCTGTGCCGTCATTGCCGCGGCTGTCGTCGAGGAACGGCCAGGCGAACGTGACCATGGCTTCGGCTGCGGAACTGTTTCCACCCCCGACGCTGCCACTCTCACTGAGTCCCGGGCAGTCCAGTAGTTCCGCTACCAACGCTTTGTTGTCGGCTGTGCGTTTGGTTTCACCTGCAAGAGCGAGCACTGAGGAGCCGAGTTTGCTCTCGACCGTCCAGCTCGTCATTTTCACGTACCACTGTTCGGCCTGCTTGCGGCGCGTGACGTCGTTCGGCCCGCCTGGCGCCTGCTCGGCCGGGTTCTCCCATTGATCGAGGTAGTAGTACGCGGCGTCCCCCGGATCGTCCGATCCCGGACTCGTCCCCGCGATCATGTCCTTGAAGATTGGTGCGCCCGAGTCCTCGCTCATCGCGAACGCCAGCTGGATTTCGAGGTCATGCCAATCGCCGCCCTTGGACTTGGCGTAGTCGAGTAGGTGCTGTGCTCGCGGACCTGTCCACTGCCCCAACCCGAGGCCGGTCGAGTTTCCACCCATTCCGCCTGCGGCGATTTTTGCTTCCTTCTTCGGTCCGACCTTGTAGGGCTCATCGAAGATGTTCTGAATCGAGGTCGGGTCAATGCCGGACTCGGTCTGGAAGTTTCCCAGGACGCCGGCAATGTTCTGGTCGTTCATCCCGGCGTAGCTGAGCACCGAGTACACCCTCTTGGCCTGTTCCTCCATCCCGGCGTCGATGCTGCCTGCATCACCGTTGCTCGATCGAGTCTTCGGTGACTCGGTGAGTTCCTGGCACAGCTCGATCAGCGCATCGCGGCGCTGACCTTTCGGCTCGATGGCCTGACCTCCGAGCGAGACCACGAGGGCCAGGATCAATCCGCTGCCTCCCACAGCGACACCCGTGCCGGCACCGACCGAGAGTGCGCCACCAGTCAGTCCTGAGACTTTCGCGCCTGCCTGCACTCCCATCGCGGCGAGTTTGCGGAAACCTGCGCCCATCCACCGGGAACCACCGCGTGCGGCGTTCATTGCCAACCCGGCGCTGGTGAAGGCCATGTTGCCGGTCGCCGCCCCCATCTTGCTCAGTGCGCTTTCGCCGGCCTTCGATCCCGAGTCGTCCTTGTCTGGCCCCTGTTCATCCCGCCGCGGTTGAACCGGCCCCATTGCTCCACCGCTCATGACCGAAAACTCACCGCACTCGGCCCCGACGCCTTCGTCGAACCCGCGGCTACGGAGTCCAGGGTCTGCTCCATCACGAGCAGTTCGAGCAGATCCACTGTCTGATACGAGCGCTTGAGCGCAAAGTAGGTGTCATACGCGGCCATCGCGTTGTTGCGCAGTTCGATCAGCGGTTTGGCCGCGGTGTCGCCCGGGCGAAGGTCGGTGATCGTCTGGCCGTTACTCAATGGCCACCGCAGCTCGCGTGCGCTCATCGACGGCACCGGCTGAGTGGACAGTTTCGCCAGGTATGCGCTGATGGACGGCTCACCGGTTCCCAGAGTCTTGAAATAGCCCTCCGCGACCGAGCGCTGCCGCCAGTTGAAATCTGTACCACCCGACATCGGCCCGGCCGAGTTCAGCACGTACGTGTTGACCATGTATCCGTCGGAGAAGCTGTCGAGGCTCCTGGCTCGTGGGGTCTTGTCCCCGATCCCCTCGATCTGGTCTGCTGGGGTTCTGTCGAGAGCGCTGCGTAATGCCGCCGAGTCCATGCCTGTGATCGAGTCGCCATCGATCGCACTGGGGAGTGCGGGCGGCAACAATCGCACGCTCGGGTCATCACCTACCCGCACAGCGGTCTGGGCCATTGTCGAGGTGAAGTTCGAGATCCGAGTCAGCTGCGTCTTCATCGCAGCGAGCCTGCCGTCGAGTACCTTGCGCTTCGCCTGTTCCTCACGCCAGGTCACTGCGTACGCAAAAACCGCCTCAGGTTCCGGTATGCGTTCGGAATCGAGTGCGGGTAGATGTTGCGCCCCGCTCGCCGCGGGGTTGACGACAATCCGCCATTGATCGTGTTCGGCGAAACTGCTGTCCAGCCCTGCCGATCCCGGCTGATTGCGCGGGGTCATCAACTCTTTACATGCGCGGACCGTGAGATTGATCAACTGAGAAGCGAATCCGTCAGGCGCTTCGAGGATGATGCCGAGATAGCCGGTGTTCGCGAACGAATAGATCGCGCCGGCCAACGGCTTCTCGAGCTTGGTGGGTCCTCCTCCGGGCCCGCCATCTATACCGGTTCCGTACACGTAGTAGTCCGCCGCGTCCGAGCTCATTTGTGAAGGGGTGTCGAACTTCATCAGAACCAGTGCGCGGTCACGATTCTCGTTCACGTAAACCGGGCTCACCGTGCCTTTGACGCCGGTTCGCGAGGCGACGAAAGTGCTGTTGTAAAGCGCGGTTTGGCCGATGACGGCGTTGCCTGCATTGTAGGCAGTCCACACGGTCAGTCCGATCACCAGCACACCCGATAGCGACAGTGCAGCGACGATGATCGCGAACCGTTCGATCGTGTAATGCGACCCGAGTTTGAATCTGCGATAGAAGTGCTGCCATGCAGCTTTCGCACGTTCCGTCCACAACTTCACCTGCTCGGTTCGAGATCGCTCCACCGTTTTCGCCATCGTTCGCCCCTCGAATCTTCGTTCGTCTCGTTCGTCACCACCTCCAGGGATGGCTGTCACAAAGAACAAACCCCCGCTCTTGAACCCGATACGGGAAAGTGCAGGGGTTTGTTGCTCGCCGCAGACCTACAGCTGCACGTGAGCTCCGTTGCCTATTTCGATCACATTCGAGACGCCGACACCCTGCGAGACGACAATCGCTCCGCCTCCGTTGTCGCCGAAGTTGTCCACCGTGTCTTTTCCGCCCTCGGCCAGATCGCTGAGCATCTGATATCCACCGAAGAGAAAGACACCACCGAGCGCGAACAGTGCGATGACCTTGCCCCAGCTCTCGCGACTCTGCTCGTTGGTGAGCTTCTGGAATGCTTTCCAGCCTCCGAAGAGCAGGCAAATGACGCCAATCAGGCCGAGAAATGCTCCACCGGCCTTTTCTGCGTAACTCTGTCCGTTCGTGAAGAACTCGATGAGGTCCCAGCCACCGCCGCTGTCGGTATTCCCGACGTTCCCGCTCGGCTGAGCTAACACTGTCGACACTGCGCTCCCGGCCGAGGCCGCAATCTGAATCCAGCTCATCAGCCGTCTCTCCTTGACTCATCGGCTTCGCCGACGTTGTCGTCGTGTGAATCTTCCGTGACGTCTCCAACAAACTCTCGCCGGAAACTCGAACCCTACGTATATAAAGTCAATCTCGATAATACATTAGCGCCTCTGTCCAGGTTGAGCCAACATGAGCGCACTTTTGAATAACTCGGTTTGACTATTTTTGTCCGCCAAATACTTACTCCGGCGGCTTTCAGTGGTGACGGCGGTGAACCTGTGAAGGCCCACCGCCATGGCCTCTGATCGTGACCTGTTCGCGGATCAGTTCTGCCGAGGAGGTTGCGCCGGCGGGTTGTCCCCACGCTCACCAGTTGCCGGTCGCTGAGGACGCGGATCCTCGTTCTCATTCCTGCGATTGTTGATTGCGGCCGCCGTGGCGGCGGACTGTATTGCAGTCCCTCCGGTGCTGCTGCGCCGCTGCGGTGCGGACCCGCCCATCGGGCTACTGCCGCCGCCACCTTGTTGTCCGCCGCCGCCTGTTTGAGCACCTCTTCCGGACGGCCCCATCGCCTCAGGAGGTCGGCGTCTCTGAGGCCCGGCCAGTCGTTGCGTGACCATCGACGACGCAGTCAGCGCCGCCGTGTGACCGAGCATCGATCGGTCTCCGTTGTCTCCGCCGTTGGCGATGACGTCGGAGCGCAAAGGTCCGCCCACCTGACGCGTAGTCGGGGTCTGGTCGGAAACCGACCCACTTTGCTCCGAGGTCGGCACGGTCGTGCCCATCGGCGCCATCATCGGAGCGCCGAGCGGTGCACCATTCGGGAAATCAGTGAGTCCTCGGGTAAGTACTCCCGACGCCACTTCTCGGTCACCTGCCAGCCGAGACGCGGCTGCCGCTGCCGGTTGGCTGGTCAACTCCTGTCCCTCGGCGTCGGTGAGGACGTTGCCGTTCTCGTCGAGCATCCGCCCCTGTCCGTCGAAGCCCGCCACATCACTCGCTCCCAACGGAGATCCGTCCTCGCCGAGAATCGGCGCACCAGTGCCGTCATGAACATTTCCGGTCATGGCGTCGATGGGCATCATCTCCCCCGCCGTCAACGGCTTGCCCGCAGCGTCGGTCACCGGGTTGCCCGCCTTGTCTGTGAGCTGACCATCCTTGCCCACACTCATCGAACCGTCACCGGCTCCGGGTGCTCCGGCGACGCCGAGCCCACCGCCATCCGGTCCGGTGCCGTCGGCATCCCCCGCGAGATCTGCCCCCGCGGCGCCGTCGTCTCCGCCGCCAAACCCGCCACCGACCACTGCCGAGGTAGTAGCCATACCGATGCCACGGGTAAGCCCCGTGCGCAGAGCGCTGGGTTGACCGGGATCCATACCGCCTGATGCCTGCGTGTCCATGAACTTGTTGACCAGCCGGGTAACCGCCTGATCCACGCCGTCGAGCAGCGACCGGCGAATCTTCAGGGCCATCATGGTGAACATGATCAGTCCCGCCGAACTGAGCGCAGTGATGATCAATACCACTGTGTGCAGGTTGTTTTCGCCTGCCAAGCTCACCACGCCCGCGGCGCCGACGCCGGCTGCCACCTTGGTTCCTTCAGAGACTCCGTCACTGAACGCTTCGGCCAACGGCCGTTCCAAGAGGCTGGGTATCACTACGATGAGTTCCTGGACGACCTTGTAGATGAAGAGTGTGCCCAGGATCTCCAAAAACATTGCGGCAGTGTAGATCACACACTTTGCAATACCTGCGACGAAACCTAACGTCGCGAACGGCACTGCGCTGATCAACTGAATCCCACGCTTGATCGTCGAGAACATCATCATCATCGCGTACGCCAAACCGATGATCGTGAAGGAGACGAGCATCGTCAGAGCGGAGAACCAGTACATGAATTGAGCTGGACCCGAGCCGATCGCTGTGACACTTGCGTGCGCCTCTCGCGCCCACGAGCTGGTGGTCTGACCAGGGGTGTAGATGTTCATGCTGCTCGGGCCGAACGAGGTGTTCAGGTAGTTGAACATCGCCAGGGGGCTCATGTTGCAGTTCGTCCGAGGCTCACTGTCAGCGGTGCCATTCCAGTTCGGATTGACCGCTGTTGTATTCAGGCACGCTTCGGTACTCAACCCCTTGCTGAATGTCATCACCGAATACTCGGTGTTGGGGTCGCGCAAGGACTGAAAACTCGCGTCGTCGGCTACCTGGATCAAGGGGTTCCGGAGATCTTTGACATCACTCTCCGACATCGAAGCCAGCGTCTCGGCGGAAGACAGGTCCTGGAACCACGATGCAATGGTTGCCTTCGCCTCCTGTTCCTCCGGAGTACCCCGGTACTTGTCCATCTCCTTGATCAGTCCGGCCTTGATGCTCGACTCGAATCCACCGGCGCTCACCGTGGCCCCGCTGCGAAACTTGTTGAGCAGTTCCATCGTCGTCGTGAAAACGCTGGGGTCGCTGGCCCCGTCACTGTCAGTGGTACCGCCCGAAGGATCGCGCCCACTGACCGAGGACGCCCAGCTGGTGTCACTACCGTTCGTTGCGCTCTTGTCGATGTTGGGATCCGTGAAACTCGACCACACAGCTCTGTTATTCGAGTTGATGTTCAGGGCGAGTTTTCGGGCGACTGCCGCGGTTGCACCGTTGGGGGCATCGTTGTCCTCGTTCCACCAGAACTCGCCTTTGCTCTGCCCTGTGGTCGGCGGTTGTAGTCGTGGTCCGTTCACCCAGGCTTCGAAGTCGACGTAGGTACTCAACACCACCTTGGTCGAGTGCGCGCTCGCCGCGTCGCCGGAGGCCCCTTTCATCGCATCAAGGCCTGCTGTGTAGCTCGTTCCCAGCAGAGGCAACCCCACCACCAGGAACGCAATTCGTATCATCAGCGCTTTCATCTTGCTGCTGGTGTCGAACTTGCGCAGCAACAACATTCCCGCCACCGTCATTGCGATGAACATCGGGATGGTGACCATCCACCCGAGCTTCACCATGTGTTCGTACACCGTGCCGAAGAACTCGCGAATACCGTCGAACGCCCCGGGAGGCTCCTCCGCGCTGCCCTCCATCCCGGTCGTGAACGTAGGGTCGGTATTTTTGCTGACCGCGTCGACCATGAACCTGAACGGGTTGCTCCACTGCAGCACCGAGACGACTGAATCGAAAGCGACGTCGACGGCGCCCGAGCCGGCGTATCCCGCCATCATCAACAGGCCGGACAGGTTGCGTCCTGCGGCCGAACCGCCGTCGGCGGCCATTACGGTGTCGAAACCCATCCCCGAGAGAAGAGCGCCGTAGAGCAGATACCCCTCGACTCCGCCGTCCACCGTGTTGGTGTTCTGCTGGCCAGGGTCTCCGGCAACGGATTTGGTGTCCCTGTTGAACGCCGAGTAGTTCACGCTCGACACGTTCGCGGCATCCGCCGCACTGAAAAGCCAGTCGGTGCTTTGTTTCTTGGTTCGGTCCGGGCTCCCGACGAACGATCCGGCGCTGCCAGGTTGGTTCAACACCGAACTCCACGCCTGCAGACCCGACTTCGTCGTGGTCGCTTCCGCGCCACCGCTCTCACTCGCGGTATCGGACTTGTTCTCGGAGTTGTCCAACGGTGACAGGGCGTTGACGTAAAAACTTGTCAGTGTCGAACTCAGCTGGGCGAGTGACAGATTCGCTACAGCTGGGTCCGTCGTCTCCTTCTCGTCCTGCTTCTTCTCCTGCTCGCCGAATCCCTTGGTGGCCATGCACTTGAGGAACGCTGCACTGTCCAGCTTCGCCGGGTCCGGTTCGGACTTCTTGTCCTTGTCCATGCAGACCTCAACCGCTTCCCAGAGCGCTGGGTCGTCGAGACCGCACTTGCCACCCCCGACGATCGGGCCGTCGAGTCCTGGGTCGTCGGTGCCCTCTGGTGGCTCCGACCCTCCGGTTCCTGCAGCTCCGCCGTCTCGGCAGAGCTTGTCTATATTTTCCGTGGTGAGGTCGACGTACCCGCGGCCGTACTTGGCGCTCGCGTCGGCGGGAACCGTCGGTTGCGCACCTGCCGGGCTCGCGGAGGCGATCAGACCCGCTGCGACCATCAGCATCAACAGTGTTGTGAGAACAACCCCTATCAGTCTGTGGCCGAAGGGCCTTGCCGTCATCGTCACCCCCATCTGATAACCCCGCCTTCGCCTCGTCGTTTCGACAATGTCACTGACACACCAATCTTCGTGATCTTGCGGGACTCTCATCTCTTCGACCCGGTAGCCTTCGAGGCCTCCGGTCTGCTCCCGTCGTCTCGATCAGGAGTCTCGGTAAGAGCGGCTCGACGGGCCTGCGCCCGTTCCAGTTCGGCCTGCTCCAACGCAGCGACTTCACTGTTGGCGGCGATCTTGTTCGCCCGGTCGATCTCGCGGACCCGCGCAGCCACCCCTTCCCCACTCTCGCCGGCCGCGGCTCCGCGCAAGATCTTCAGCCCCAGGCTCAACTGTGTCGAAAAAACTACGTTGACCGACCCTCGTCGCAGATAACTTATCCCGAGATCCGTGGCTGCCAGCAGTGTCTTCAGTTCCCGAGGCACCGCGGTGTGCAAGGCCGCCTCGTAATGGGTGATCGTTTCTTTCGCCATCGGTCCGAGCACTGTGTAGTCCGCCCGCTCGAATCTGTTGAAACGCTGATTGGCAAGCATGGAATCCGGATTCTCATAGAGATATCCGACGCGGGCTCCCAGGCGAAAGAGTCGTTCGAACTGCGAATCCAGATATGCCTGAACCTGGTCGTCAGTGATCTGGTCGGCGCCGTGGATCAGCAATACGTCGCCCTCGCTCAACGAGGCCACAGCAAACCCGACGACGTTGACCAACTGGGCCATCGCCAGGCCCTTACTCCGATTCACAAGTCCGGAGAAGTCGTAGATCACTCGACGTGCGGAGGTCGCCGAGTTGATCGCATCCGACGTCGGCTGGTTGAACAGGTCCGAGTTGGCCGAGAGCATGTCCTTGAACACGCCTTGCAGCGTCTTGATCGCTTTCTGAGCCTCGACATCCTGATTGCCCTGTTGGAGCAGCCGCTTGTACATCGTGTCCAGGTATGGAACGAAGTGTTGCAGCAAGGGCACTTCGTTGTGGTCGAGTCCGACCAGCCGCAACTTTTCCTGGTTCTTCTCAGCTGACCGAGCCCACATCTTCTGATCGACGTAGAACTCCGTGAGTCGATCTTTGAGTTCGCTGCGGATGATCGAGATCGCAGCCGGGTCGGCTGCGCCCAAGGCTTGTTCGGCCATCAGAACCAGCTTGGTGAGATGAATCCCGTAGAGGCTCAACTGGTCCTTACGTGAGCCGAACAGCTCGAACATGTTCACATCGCCGCGAGTCATGTCCAATCGCGCGGTGAGATTGGTAAGCGGTGGTCCCAGCTTGTCGAGGTCGGCACCATTGAGCACCAGATGGACGACCCGGTGGTTGTTGAGCAGTGCAGCTTGACTGATCTTGCTCCCCCACATGTCAACCACGCGGGCTCGGTCGAGTGCATGGTTGAGTGCCTGATCGGCCAGCACGACATGGTGTTTCCACCTGTCGACCTCGAACAAGATCGCCGAGTTGTTGTAGTCGCCGCCCATCTTGCCGACGAACTCACCGGCTGGGTCGCTCAGTCCGTTGGTCACCAAGGAGTACGAGCCGGCGAACTCCGTCGACGTCATATGAAAGCCATTACCGCGTTTTTCGTCGTTCTTCGCGAACAAGCCGGCCAATTCCTGACGCTGTTCGCCGTGATACGGCGCGGCGTGCAGCGAGGAGAACGCGTCGATGTACTGACGGGCTAGTTTGTCGATGGTCGAATCGAGCATTTCCAAGCTCGGAGCATGAAACAGAATCCTGTTGTGTACCGACAGGTACGCTGCGCCGTCGTGCAACTCCGCGACTGTGGTGAACAGATCGTCCGCCGCCTTGGCGGCGGTGCGCTTGGTGCTCATCGTCCCGCCGTCGTTCTGCTCGCGTTCTTCGAGGCGGTCGAGCTTGTCGGCCTTCTTGAGTGCGTTCTCCACCCACTTTTCGTCTTTGCGCTCTACCTGCTCGAAGACGATGGCTGAGACGCCTTCGGGCAGGCCGTCCGGGATCCGGCTCACTCCCCAGAAGTTCGGGAACTCGTCGCGGGCCTCGTCGCGATGGAACAGCGCCAGAATGCACGCCACCGCTCCGGATCCGTCGATCTCGTAATAGTCCGAGCGGAAGACGTATCGCTCACGCGGCTTGATCGCCACCAGGTGCGGATAAAGCTCGAGGGATTCCCCCAGAGCTTCGATGTAGAGCTTTTTCTGCTCCTTCGACATCTTCTCGACGTCGAAGGATTCCTGTTCGGATATGGCGGCTTGTTCAGCCGCGATCCGGGCCGTGACCTCGTCCAGTCGGCTGGTGCTGAACCTGCCCGACCGCTTGCTGGCAGGGGTGCCGATCGTCGGCGGCTCGCCGCGGCGCAGGCTCTCCACCCGCGAGGCCACATCCTCGGTGACAACGTTGAAGATGCTGTCACCGAGGGCTTCCTCGAAATTGATCTCGTCGGGATCTTCGACGGAAGGATCCCAGTCGGATCGGGTATCGATTTGCTCGAGCGGGCCAGTACCGGCGACCTCCCTGGGACTCGCCACCTCCGCCCACAGATCTGCGTCGATGCTCTCGTCGACAGGGTCGGGTTCGATACCGAAGATGTCGTAGATCTCGGCATCATTCCCTCGGTTGAACAGCCCCATATTTGCAATCCCGCCCTTGTCTCCGCATTTGCGTCGAGTCTAACACGGGGAATTACTCACAGGCCGAGTCGATTCTGTGTGTCTTCCCTGTTCAAGGCGTAGATACTGAATGCTCATACTTTCCGGCGGGAGTTCTCGCGAACATAGAATTCGCGCCGATTTCTTCAGCCCGAGCACGGTGGACACCTGGCAAAACCCAGAGCCTCGATGCAGGCGCGCTGCATCGAGGCTCTGGGCGGGACGGCGGCGTGGACAGCCGAAGATCACTCGTTCCAGTCGCAGTAACCGACGATCTGGGACGGAACCCCGTTACTGGCGAGTATTCCGTTCACTTTCTCCAATTCGGCTTCGTCGTCGGCGTAGACCATCCAGCTTCCGTTCGTCAGTACCTTGGTCGAGCGGGAGGCCTGCCCTTGATTGCATTCTCGCTCGCGTTCGCCGGCTTGGCGGATCCACGTTCCCTCTGCCAGCTGGAAACCGACTCCCTCAAGCGTGCAGTTTCTCTTGTCGATCGCGCCCGAGGCCTCGCAACTACCGCCCGCTGCGGTGATGCCTTCGGTGACTGGGCGACCTTCGAGCATCGCGTGGACATCGACGTCCTCGCTTGCCGAGTCCGCACCGCGCCCGAGGAGCCAGAGCAGTGTGACAATCGCGAGAACGGCGACGAAAACCGCACCTGCCAGTGTCAGTACCAATGTTCGGCGGCCGGTCCACAACTCTCGCACCGTGGTTTTCGTCATTGTGTGCTCCGACTCTCGTGGTCTGCGGGTAACTGGATATCCACGTTTTCGTTCCGTCCCGTCTATATCGAAATGTTGTATGTTACTTCGTTCCCTGTGCCCCAACAGATTTCCTCCGATGGGGCATTACGGCGGGATCGATCTGGTGATGACTCTCCGCGTCCCCGCGTATTCTCACCGACATGGCCAAGCGAAAGATGAACAGCAATCTCGACCCCTATCGCCTGGTCGGCGACAAGCAGGTTCGCAAGACGATGCGCCTGCTCATAGACGACGGCTGGACCTTTGTTCGGTTGTCGAGTTCACAGCACCCGATCCTCCAATGGCCAAAAACCGGCGACCAGATATCCCTGCCATTGACCCCGAGCGATCATCGAGGCCTACGCAACGCACTCTCGACCGCCAGGCATATCAGCGGCATTGATCACCGGCCGTGACAGCTCGCCGATCTCGAACGACGAATAACTCTGTTTGGTCACGCACACGACCACTGCATTGAGAAAACGTGCCAGATCCGGCACCTGTACCGACCACCTCTCGCCGGTGCGTGTATTCCACAACACGCCCGATTCGACGTCGGCGCCGGCATAGCGAGCCATCACGACGTTCAGCGCGGTCTGCAGGAACATCTCGTGATCGAGCGCACTGGTGAACTTGAGTTCGAAAATCTGGCGGCCGTGGATCACGTCGGCAATGCCCGAGAACGTAATCGGGCTCCAGTGGTGCTGTCCTTCGAATGCGGTTCCCGTCAGCGCTAGACCCACCTGCACCTGGCAATCTCGGGGTAGGAATGTTCCCAGCCGTTGCTCGAGTGCCGCTGTGACCTCGAACGGGATCGTCGCACTGACTTGGTTGTGGTAGCGCATCTGATGGGTTTCGATCGCGGCCAGCACCAGCGAGTCCTTCCAGGGATCGCCTGTGATCTCCGAAAGAAGCGTCTTTGCCAGAGTCGACGTCTGCAGCATCATCACCGCCTTCGCCTGCGCATCATGGCGCTCGAAGAACAATGCCTCCTGGTAGGCGCCGATTGCAGGCGAGAGATCGATCAACCCGTCCGCGCGGTCGATCACGATGTCGTGTTCGGCGCCGTCATCCAAGCGTTCGATCTTGATCAGCTTCATCGCCGCGGCAATGTTCTCCGCATATTTGAAGCTGAATGCCTCACTTGCGGTGAACGGGCGACTGTACTGCGGCCGTGTGGCGTTCGGCAGTGTCACAAACTTGCTCACTGGTAGTTGGCCGATCATCGGTTCGGCGCCGGGTTCGTTGGGCAGAGGGTCTTTGCGCATCGCTCCACTGCGAACGAACACCACATCGTTCTTGCCGCGACTGGCTGCGACGAGGAAGACGTTACGCAGGACCTCGTAGTCGGCGTTCGGGAATTTGCACCGCGTCTTCCAGTTGTCGAGGCTGTAGTCGAAAACGACGCACACCGGACGCTCCATGCCCTTCGATGCGTCGAACGTGGTGAACACGGCAACCCCGTCTTGCGGCCTGATCGTGGAGTCACCGTCCCGGATAGAGGCGAACACTGTGGCCTTGTTGTACCGCTCGGGGGCACGTTTTTCCGCTTCGTTGAGCGCGTGCACCATTGCGCCGGTTCGTTTTCCCAGGCACAGCAGATCGCCTGGTTCCGTGCTCGCGATCAATGCGATCGCATCCTCATGATCGAGAACACGCGCGCGTTGCTCGACGTTGACGCCCGTGATCGGCTTGTTCCACGCTGCACTCAGTAGAGCACCCATCGTCGGGCCCATTCGGAAACTCTGTGTGAACGGCAGCATGACGGGATCCGCGCAGAACTCTCGTGCGAAGGCCTGCACGTCGAGGGTGGTGTCGCTGCGGACTTTCTGTGCCATGTCGCCGACCAACACGACCTGCATTCGCGGATTGGTGCTCTTGATGTTGCGCAGTAGGTCTGCGTACTCGGTGTTGATGTCCTGGTATTCGTCAACGACGAGGAGGTCGTACGTTTCGAAGTCGGCGCTGATGTCAACGAAGTTGTCGTTAAATGCTTGCACCGACTCGCCGACACCGCACTGGATACCCAAACGCAGCAAGTGCGGGTAGACCACTCCGTGGTAGTTCTGCACTTTTGCGCCGCCAACGCGGTCTTGCGCATCGGCTTTGAGCAGCCGGCTGTAGGTCAGGTACAGAATTCGGGTGGTTGCACTCAAGCGGGCGCACAGCTGTTGAATCGTGCTGGTTTTGCCCGAACCTATACTCGCGTCGACGATGACGTCGTTGCCGGCGAGCACAGCATCGATCACCGCTTGCTGTTCTTCGCTGAGCGTGACAGTGGGTGGCCCCGCTAGCGCGGCCGCAGCCAATCCCGGTGTACTCATCTGCGCCTCTCGGTCGAATCTACGATTTCGCCCATCAGATGAGCGGCGGTTGTCTCCAAAGCACGAGCCAGTGCGCTCAAGTCGTCGACATCGACCCTGCGCCTGCATGTCTCGATCTCAACGATGGCTTGTCGACCCAGTTTTCGGCCTTCGCGGGTCACAGCTTCACTCAAATCGCTCTGGGTCATTCCTAGAAGTCCGCGGCGAGTCGCCAGATTTGACGCCACGAGACGACCTGTTGCGCCCATCGGGATTGCGTGTTTCGGCATGTGTGTGAGCCTATATGGATCGTTCAACACGCCAGCTCGTGTTTCGGTTGGATCAATATCCGACAAATCCTGTGGCGCTTGCCTTTTCATAATTGTGATCAAGCGATCAATCCTCCCTTCTCCGTGCTCGGCGTTTGATATACCGAGCGGAGCACATCCAGCGCATCCGCACCGTTGAGCAGTTCGCAGCGTCTGAACATCAAGGAAGAGTTCTCTCGCTCGGAACGCAACACCCTGTGTGCAGCCTTCAGTTCCTTCATTCCGGGAGCTCGGACCAGCAGGTATTGGTGCAGGGAACTGAACTGTCCACCGACGTCGTTGACGAGTACGTCGAGCTTTTCCTGCTCGAGAGCGAGCAGTTCGGGGTCACGGTGACGCAACGCCCTGTTCTGGTGTTCGATGGCAGCGATCTGCTGAAATACTCGCTGGGACTCCTTCGTGGTCAGGAAGATCCACGAAGCTCCACTGTCGATCTTCTGATAGAAATTGTCGACCCGGCGGAGAATGGCTGTGCGATCACTCTCGAACAGCAGTGCCGAGGCGCTACCGACGACCGAGTACAGCTGCCCCACGTCACCGTTGACGTATCGGATGATTCCGCTTGCTTCGATGTCTTTGATTCCCACGATCGACGAGAAGCCGAAAGGTCTGGATCCGAGACGAGTCATCACCCGACGTTGCCTAGTGGGCAGATACTCCAACAGGGCGGGTAGTTGCATGAATTTCATGTCGCCGGTCTTGGTCTGCTTGCCCAGCACCGCTGCGGTGATAGACATCCAGATCACCAGCATCACTAGGACGATCCACGGTGCTCCTGATAGGGGGCTCTGCAAAACGATCCACGCGGTAATGAACAGAAAGCTCAGCCAATACAAGATGATCTTGATCGAAAGCGGCTTGCTCTTGAGCTCGAATGCCTGCAGCGTGATCTTGTGATCGAGCCTGCTGCGATCGATGCTCACCGGAATCTTGTACGAACTCTTGGCCATTGCCCCAGTACCTCTCCCTCATCAACTGGTGAATGAGGTCTTCTCGTCAGTGCCTAGTGTCCGAAGTCGGGCTGAAAGCCCACATAGCGCACGACCCGACCTTCGCTGTTCTCGAACGACAATTGTTCGAGTTTTCCAGTGGCCTCGTACTCCCCGCCCTTTGACGAGGTTGCGATGAAACCGACGAACTCGTCAGCGAGCAGCGCCTTCACCTCACCTTCGCTGAAGGTGTGACTGCCGAACGAACGCTTGAACCGAACCTTAGTGCCGGTACGCGCCCAGACACCTTCTGCGTGGGTGTCGCTGTTGATTTCCTTGACGAAACCGACGAATGGGATCGGACTGCTATCTCGTTCCCCCGGATCGAATAGTTTGCCTTCCAAGTGGCCAACCACTGTCTCGGTACTTCCGTCCGGGCGGGTGAGCTTGAACGTGATGGTCTTCTCGGCCGCCAGAGCTTCCACTTCTGCATCGGTGAACCTGTGCCCGCCCCAGACCCGCTTGAATCGGGTCGCAGTGCCGTACTCGGTTGCGTAGTGCATCTCGTCGGGGAGTTCGACGTACTCACATTCAACAGACTTGCTCGGTGCAGTCATCTCAGTCGCTTCCTTCGTTGTCTTGTCGGTGTCGGTGGTGCGCACTACTTGCCGACCTTTCGCTTCCGGGCTCCTGTGGCGGGTGCGCGGTCCTCGAATTTCAAGGTGAAGCTGACGGTCTTGCTCCCGTTGAAGGTCTTTTCGGCCAACGCACCCTTGGCCGTGTACGGTCTGCCGGTCTTACCCTTGGCGGGGAATTCGATGGTCTCTCCGGCCAGTAGCTTCATCACTTCCTGCTCCGTGAAGTCCTTGCCGGGCCAATGCTCGTTGGCGCCCCAGCCGCGACCCTTGAACGAGACCTTTTTGCCCTTCCATACACCACCGACCAGGTCGGTTCGCGGCTCGAACTGCGGTGTGAAACCTACGTAGGGGTACTTGTCCTTGCCCTTTTCCATTACTCCGGATTCGAGTTTCCCCTTGCACGTGAACGGCTTGCCGGTCTTCGGGCTTGTTGCCGTGATCTCGATGACCTCGCCGGCCAACAGTGCAGTTACCTCGGCATCGGTGAAGCGATACCCGCCGAACACCCGCTTCGCGGTGGTGACGACGGTGCCGTCGTGGGTGAACTGCATCGCCGGTGGCAAGGCGATGACATCCATCTGGGGCTTGAAACTCACGTACGGGTACTTCTTCCCGTCCTTCGCCATGACGCCGGATCCGAGTTGGCCTTTGCAGGTGAACGGCTTGCCGGTCTTCGGGCTTGTTGCCACGATCTCGATGACCTCGCCGGCCAGCAGCGCGGTCACCTCCGCGTCGGTGAACCTGTGCCCCCAAAACACCCGCTTCGCGGTGGCGACGACGATGCCTTCGTGCGTGAACTGCATCGCTGGAGGCAAGGCGATGGTCTCGGCCGGTTCCCGGGTCGTTCGAGCCTTGAGCTCGGCTGGCAACCTGCCCGCGTTTGCCTTCATCATCTCGAGGTCGTGGCGCACCAAGTCCTCGACAAGTGCGAGGAAATCGGGAGCCGATGCTGTGCCCGCCTCGATCTGAGCCATCTGCTCGAAAACCTTCTCGGTGATGCTCAGATCGCCGATGTGCGTTCCCGGCAGAATTCGGTGGTTCAGTTCGCCGATCTCGCTGAGCGTGATCTTTCCGCGCTTCTCGATCATCAGCGCCTTACCGGTGGCGTTGTCGGTCACTTCGGCAAAGGTGCTCGTCAGGGTGGAAGCGGTTCCCACGCTGCGCTTTTCGAGCTGCTTCATCAGCCACTCCTGCGTCGGATGCGGTGGGCGTGACGGGAACCCCTCGTGGACGAACGGCTTTGCAACGGTGCCGAGCGCGGTAGCTCCTGTGGCTGGTGCGTCGCCGTCTTCGGGTTCGTCGTCTTCGATGACGAACACACCCTTCCATCCGAGCACAGCTGGGACGTTCAACGAACCGACGAAGCTCGGGTACTTCTCGACATGCCCACGATGCTGGTCGTACTCGTAGTCCGGAGCGAGCATCGTCAAGTAGTTCTTTGCCAGGAGTTCGTAGATTTCCTTACCGAGTTCACCGTAGGTCTTCTCTACCGCGGCCAAACTCTGCGGGACATTCGGGCCGGGTCGGTTGGCGCCGTGTGCGCCGCCGGACTTGATGTGGGTCTTGCGGGGGCTCCGGTGACTGAGCGCTGCCGGATCCACTCCGACGACGGCGGCGATCCCGTCGACCAGTGGGAGCAGTTCGTTGAACTGTTCGACCGAGATGAACTTGTCCTCTGTGCGAGGGTATGAGACGACCTGGGCCTCGTACATTTTCTGGTACGTCTCGAGCACCTTTTTGGCGCCGAATCCCTTCTTCGACAACAGCGACGAGAGCGCGGCAAGGTCCATCAACCTCGGCGGTCCGGTCTTCTTACGAGTCGTCCCGTCATGCGCGACCGGCGAGGGCTCCAACCCGCCGGGGACATCACCCTTATTCTCGAACCTGTCAATGTCCGGGTCGGTGTAGGTGACACCATTCTCGTCACGAAAACGGTTCTCGTAGAACGCCTTCTTCACGTAACCCTTGTGCGCGTCGAGGCCGTCTCCGACGATCACGACCATGGCTGATTTGAGTCGACCGTTGCGCAACACCGTGCCCGAACCGGACGCCTTCGTCGCTACTCGTGTGAACTGCATCGAAAGCATGTCCCACTTCGACCGGAAGTCGGCCTTGCGGTAGTCACCTTCCGATTCGATCGAGGTCACCGAGCGACGAGTTTTGAAGGCCTTCCGCAGCGACGCTGGAGTTTCGTCGAGAAATTCCATTCGCTCCAGTTTCTTGCCCTCCAGGTCCAGGTACTCCACGATCTCCCAAGCCAGCAGTGAGCCTTCGCCGGTCGGGTCGAGATCGGCGGCGTTACATACTGTGTCGCACGTCGAGAGGGTCCTCTTGAGCTGATCGAGCAGACTCTTCGCGTCTGAGTCGGTAACCAGCTTTTTCCCGGAAACCTTGCGCCTGACCTCGCGTTCCCATCGAAAGTCGCCGGCATTCCATGGCAGGTGTTCGAGGTCCCAGCTCTTGTACTGATCAGACAGAGACGGGGGGACCATCGCCGAGGGGTCCTTCAATTCCAACAAATGTCCACGGGCATTCACGATGACGTATTCAGTCCCATCGAATGTGCCGCTCATGCCTCCCAGTGCGGCTGCGAAGTTTCGGGCTGCCGACGGCTTCTCAGTAAGAATTCCGACTTTCCCCATAGTATTTCTGCCCCGTTCTGATCTGGTCTATTAGTGCAGGTCCAAGGCTCAAGATCCTCGAAACTAAATTTTCCGATTAAAAAATAGCATAACAGAATTAGTTCTCTGTGCCGCCGATGACAGTGGGTGTTCGGAGGTGCGAAAACAGCGATGCGCCGCGCGAGTGAACGCGCGGCGCATCGGTATCGGGTTTGTTCTTGAGAAACGTCTGCGAGAAACTACAGGCGGGGATCGTGAGGGTCAGAAAGGGTCGACGGAGGCTTCGACCGGAGCGTGATCGATCAGGACGTCCTCGGCGCGTTCGGGTTCAAGACCACCGCCCCAGGAAACCCCTTGCATGACTCGATATCGACCCCTCGCACCACCGCGGCGAGATTCGGAGACTCCCGGAGCTCCACCGCGACCAGTGCTGAATTCGGCCCGACGCTCTCGATTCGCTCGGCTAGCCAGCCGGCTATCCACATCGCAATGTTTTCGGCCGTGGGCCGAACTTGCCAACGGCATAGGGGCAGCCGGGGTCCGGCGATGCCGGTCGGCCACTCGACCGGGCGTCCCAATTCCTCGACGTCCTTGTCCCACCACAGCATCCGATGGCCGAGAATCGTGGCCACTAGTCCGAGCAGGTTTTGCAATGCTGCCGCATCAGGACCCATTCCGATGTCGCGACCGTCGGTACGTATCGGGGCGTTGACTACTGCGGTGATCGTGAAATCGTGCACCTGCGGATGTCTGCGTACGGAACCGCCGCGGTACTGCACTGAAGCACTGATCGTCGACGTCGTCGGTCCGCGTCGCGAAACCTCGATCGCTTCGAGGGGATTACTGTGTGCCGTTGATTCCACCACGCTCATGGTGATCAACTCTAACGAAGACCGCGGTGATCAATGGCCCAGCCGGTGGCCCCTCATTGTGAATCCGTAGAGCGCTTCTCGGTACGTCGCACGTGACAAGCTCGAAGCCTCCGGATCGCTTCAACTCCGTTACATGGTCTCTGTCGATCTTCACAATCTTGCGGATCCGAGTCAAAGACGTTGGCGAGCAGCTGGTCTCGCGGACTCCTCGGAGCGCAGTGACAAACTGCGGCAGCGAAGCCGCCACCGAAGACGTCGTGACCAAGGAACCGTCACCAGGAGGCATCAATGGCGAACGACCGCGGCGACAAGAATATTCGAGTCTTGCACCAGGAATACAACTGCGCCATCGCGAACGGACTCGTGATCAAGGCCCGAAGGATCTCAAGGCAGATCGCTCGGTTCGAGGAACTTGATCGGCACGAGCGGCAATGAACCAATATCCGCGGAAAAGATCACGCGCAGTATCAATTTCACCAAATTCCACGCCCGAATTTGCGGCGGACCGGGCGCGCGGTGTTCTCACCAGCGCGATCCCTCACCACACCCATGGCTGGGCCAGAGCGACGACAGCGTTGTCGTCGCTTCCGTGATCCCTGCCGACGCTCTCGAAGGAGTTCGCATCATGGCCGTCACCGAACTGACTACACAGAACCCGATGCACCGCGAAATGAACAAGGGTCTAATGGTCGCTTTCATCAATGCTGACCTGCTGGAACGGGCTGCGCTCGATGTTCGTACATCCATTGTCTTGTACGACGCGGACGGAGACTTCCTGTACGCGGTCCCCGAACTGCCCGATGAGAAGCTCATGGCTTCTCTGGAGGCCCGCGCCGGGGTCACCTTCTGGTCGAAAGGGATCTAGTCCTCGCCATGTTCTTGTTCGGCACTGAGCCCCATCGCGGAGACCACCAAGAGCACCGCGCCTGCGCCGATCGCGGACACCGGGAGTGAGACCAACAATCCGACCACGCCTTCACCGATGATGACCACCATCGAGATAAGGCCGGCCACCACGGCAGACACCGTTCCGATGACAACCAGTCGGCGATCATTCTGATCGTCGGCTGGTTGTTTTTCCGCTGGTGACGACTCCTCGTCAGTGTCAGCTTCGGACCAACCTTGCGCGAAAGCCTCCGAGTTCACCGCCAACCCCAGCATGGCGCCGATAGCAGCCCAGAGGAGTGCACCCAGCACGATCAACATTTACTCTCCCCAACCTCGTGACCCGATACGCAAGAAAGCCCCCCGGTTTCCCGGGGGGCTTTCTCTCAAGTACGAATACCTGCGGTTGTGACACCGAGGCTATCAGCCGTTCCGGATTCTTCGCAAACTGTCGTGCTCAGGCTGGAGCGACTGCCACTCCGGCCTCTCGGCCGGGCAGTGTTTCACCGGTATCCGCGTCGATGCCGTACAGGTTCTCGAACAGCGTCGGAGCAACCCACGCCTGCGCGCTCATCGCCATGTTCGCGTGCTCCTTCGCCTCCGCCGCAACGTCGGGATCCTCGGAGTTGCGGCGCGGTCCGACGATGTCGATATGCATACTCAGCATCGCGAACAATCCTCGCTGAATGCCGTCGATGGCCTTGCCGTACTGAACCAACGTCTCAGTTGCGTCGTCTTCGAGTTTGCGTCGAGCTTCCCTCTCCTTATCGAGGTTCTGCTCGAGTTCCTTGGCGTTCTTCAAGATGCCGTTCAGCAGCGTTTTGATATCAACCTTTTGGCCTTCTGCGCCTTCGTCCGTGGACATGCACAGCTCCTGTTCTCTCCCCCGGCACCCAGGTCCGGAACGAAGGTCACACGGTGCGTCGAGAATCCTCAACCAATAACCGCCCGACCCGATGAACTAACAATTTCAGTTGTGACTATACACGGTAGACCTGCACAGACAGTGTTATAAAGACTGCGGTGTACATGTTCGCTGAATAACTCAAGATATTCTCGCATCGAGTCAGGTGGACGTCCCTCTGCCGGTCCTGTCAGGACCCGGACGGCCCTGTGTATCAACACGGCGGGCCAGCTCTCGTCGGGCTTGCCCCTCCATGTTGGCAAGCAAGCGCAGCGCCTTCGGCTCTGCCACATCGACCTCGTTCTCGGGGCGGTCCGTACTGGGGCGGACGACACGCAACCGCTCGGCTAGTGAGAAGTTCGTGATCAGATTCGTCAGGAATCCTTGTTTTTCGATGAGCACCGTCTTGCTGTGAATGGATCGGCCCGTTGCCTCCATTCGATCAAGTTGGTCGCCGAGGAGGGCCAGGCGTGCGTCGATGCTCGCCGTTCGCGCGAGGTCGCCGGTGTCAGAGAGTAGTTCGACCAACAGCTCCCCCTCCTCGTTGAGGCGTACACCGGTCACTCCAGCTGCTCGTACGACCATCGCCAAGGCCGCGGTAACTACGGCGGGGCGCGAAACCGTCCCGGACTCGGTTCCCATGCCCGAAGGTTCGATCCCGGCCGCGCGCAACGACACACTGACTCGCTCTCGTAGCAACTCCAACAGAGCTTCGTCCACCCGATCGACCTTCTTCACCGAGCCCGCGAGGTCGCTCAATGCCCGCGCACGCGCTGCGCTGACGCCAATGCAAGCACCTGCTTCCGTACCTACCTCGATGACCTTAGGACTGAAGGTGGCTTTCTTGCCCGCATACTTGCTCACCAGCAGGCCAGGGGCAGCCCCTGACAGCCGTTCCTGACTCCGCTGGCTCAGCTCTGCGGCCACCGAACTTGCGTGGGTCGCGGTGCCGGTCTCGGGTGAGTCTTCGGTCCGGGCATTGTCGAGGTCTCTGACCTGTTCCCGCAGAGAGTAGAGCTCGTCGATTCCAGTCAGGTACGCCTCGATGGCGACTTCAAGTTGCTCCGTCTGCACGCCCTTGAACAGACGCATCAACCGATTAACCCGAGATCCCGAGACCGTTTCCCAGACCTCATTGTTCTGTGGTGTGCCCCAACCGGTGAATCCTGCAGCGAACACATCTCGACTGTCGTTGCTGACGAACAGATCCCACAGCTTCCCAGCTCGGTCGAGCAGTTGCTCGCGGTCCTGTAGGCCGGATGTCTCACTCATCGAATATCCCCCTCCGAGTTGATTCCGTCATCGCGGTCACCGTCTCCCTATTCGCCGAAGTTCTGCTGGGGTGCCGGCGAGGTAGCGCCCTGCCGGAGGCGCTCCAGTTGTAGTGCCAAGTCGGTGCTGCCGTGATCCTCCGATTCAACTCGGGGATCCTCCGATGCCTCTTCGGTGATCTCAGCGAGTTCGAATTCGTTCGCGATGTCCGAATCGGCAATCTCCTCGAGTTGTTCACCAGCTTCGGGGGTCTCGGAGGGCATCTCGATATCGCCGGTCTCTGAACCCGCATCGTCGTGATCCATGGTCAGCTCGCACGCGGCGCCGCCTTCGGAGTCGTCGTCACTCTCGCCGCGACGGGCGGCCGCCAGTTCCGCGGTTGCGAGCTCGAGTCGACCTTCGAGCGTTGTGACCTGCACGGTCAGCTCAGCGACGCGAGTGGCGGCCACCTCTTTCGATTGGTCTGATTCTGCGCGTATCGAAGCTAACTGCTCTCGCAGTTCGGATGTTTCTTGTTCGTAACTGCTGACCGCGTTGAGCGCCAATTCCTGCGCGCGCATCGACTCTGCGCGGGCCTGCGTCGAGTCGATCAGCCCGGCTTGGCTGCGAAAGATCTCCGCTTCCAGCGGGCTCAACGCCGCGTATGCGTCCTGTGCTGCAACCATGCGGGTCGTTGGTGTGATGGTCATCTGGTCCTCGTCCTGTTCTAGTCCGGGATCCTCGGATATCTGATCCGAAATCACCGCGGCGTCTTCCTCGCCAACCACTGACATCACTGTCTCGTCGCCGGCGAACTCAGTTTCGGGAATCTCGACCTCGTCAATACCGTGCATGGTCTCTGTCGCAGCAGGGTCGGGCTTCGAATCCTCCTCGGGGAGGGCAGGTTCGGGGTCTGTTGCGCTCGTCGGGGGGATCGACAGTCCTAACAACCTGTTCAATCCTGTGTTCCCGTCGGTGTCTGCCATCTTTTTGCCAGCTCGCACCAAAGGGGAGACTGGCCGCTGTTGCCATCTTTGGTCGAATGACTCCATCTCCTCGGCCATCTTCTCGCTGCGTGGGTCGGCTCCGACCTGGCGGCCGGGTTCGATGAGAAGTCCGCGCACGCGCTCGTAATCGCTGCTGGCAGAAGGGGAATCCTCTGCTGCGCGGTCGGTGGCCGCGACTGGGGAATCGCTGGCGCCTGGAATCGATCCGAAGGTGACCACAACATCGGCTTTGCGTTCGGTAGGGGTCTGCTCGTCTGTCACAGCGGTGCCTGACCTAGTTCGCCGTCCTCGTCGTCGTCAGTGAGAATGTTGTCCCCACGAGCGAGTTCGATCAGCGTTGCGAATGTTGATCCCACCATCGAGTTCGTGGCTTGGACTTGAGTTTCGATCGACTTCACAGCATCGGCCAGCTGGTTGATACGGCCTACCAAGATGTTGTCGGCGTCGATCTCGAGGCCGGAACGGCGAGCGATTTCGTTTTCTACCGCGGTGGAGACGAAATCGTTGAAGTTCGGCGTTGTGCCGGCTGCCTCCGCGTCACGCGCTGCCCAGAACTTCGCCCGCTCGTAGGTTTCGATGTTCATCCTGATCGTGGGGCGGGCCACGGACGCCTTGTCCTTGTTTTCGGTTGCCACGTGTGAACAATCCACCCTTCTCGTCTATCTGCCAGTAGTTTGTCTACTGCCCCTATGTGACGTCATACATTACAGTATTTCACCTGCACAAAACCCGCCAAGTACGTCCGTCTGGAAAAACAAATGCTACTAACTCATTTCTGATGGATTCCTCCTGTTGGAGCGTCGCAGGATCCCATTTTTCAACGTGGCCACACGGCGTAGCCGCTGGCGGGGAGTACTCGATATCCCCCATCGAGAGAGGACCACCATGGCCGACTTCAGCACGATCAGTTCGTGGACCGAACGACTGATCGCCGCCCGCATATTGAGCCCTGGCGCTCGGAGCATGACGCCCGAGGCGGCCGCCGAACAGTACAACGCGGCAAATGCTCTCGAACCCGGCGATCCCGATTTTCTCGTTGCTCCTGTAGTGCAACCGATGCGGTCGAGCCGAAGCACCTGATCTGCTGGCGCACTGAAGGTGCGTGAGGGTTGATGGACGCACAAATCTCAACGTCACCCGATGTTCAGGGTCGGATCGATATGGCAATGGTCGGTCACAGCATCTGCTGTGGCCGACCATTTGTCTTTAACTTGCCGCCGCCATCAGGCACCCGAGGGAATCCGCTGGGCACCATCCGATCTGAGCCCACATCGGCTGGAAGTTTCTATCTCTGAGCGGCCGCGTACATGACGTTGGGATCGACGAAACGCAGTAGCGATCCGCAGTTCACCTCCCAGCGAGTGCGTCCTGTATTCGATACGCTGCGGACATGCGGGTTGACGGCATCAGGGATGAGGCTGTAGCAGAGGCTTGTGACGCTCTGCTGGAGTCGCTCGACGTGCTGCTCGAACGCCTCGCCAATCGCGTCGAGTCCGCGCCGGCCGCCGGCAGCGCCGAATGGAAAGACCAGTGGAGTGCACGAGAGTCCGCAGATGGACGCGAGCGACTCCGGCGACATCTCCTGGTCAAAATCGCAATCGCCACCGCAGCCCGCATCGATCCGACTCACGACATCGAGATGGCGCGACAAGCGGGAATCCCAGCGGACGACATCGCGCGTGCGACTGGTCGTAGAACGCAGCGGCGATCACCCCGCGGAAACGTCGATCTCCTGCCCACCCAGACGACGCTCTGGTAGTCGTAGGTTCGCCAGTAGGTACTGCCGCGCGGCCGCCCACAGATCAGGGTTGCACCGGCTTCGGCCAGGCTGTGGCGTCCTTGCCGGTCACCTTGGGGTGGGCGATGACGGCGGCAATGAACGCCGACATCGACATGCCCAGCCCGTGTGAAAGTGTCGCTGCCGTCGTTCCGCCTTCGAGCCAGATACTCGGATCATCTTCGAGGGAATAGCGAAATTCGGTATTCGACCGATTCAGCGGTTGGGCAACCACACCAGGTCCGGTCGTGCCATTCCACATCCACGCCACATACCCCAGGTAGCGGCCACTGCGGTGCATCCGACACGATCCGATCACCTCTGCCGCATAACCTTTCACCGCGTCCTGGAACCGACTGAAGGTCACCGACGCGCCTTCGTAGCGCCGCTCATCACCGGACATGACGGCGTACCCGTTCTCGGTCTTTCGCACCCCGCGATACCCGACGAAGTAACCACCGCTACTGCGCGGAAGTTCCGTCACGACGTATCCGTCGCCGGAAAACACCGGATCGTTCCACTCCAACGCGAACGCGGCAGGAATGACGGAGCGCATGTAGTCGACGGTCGCGCTGAACGCGGAGACCTCGGTATCGGTCAACGATCCCACACCGTGGGGGGCGTTCTCTTCCGCCTCACGAAGAGGATTCCTCGTCATCTCAGCTCCCGGGTAGTTGTGCTGTCCGTACCGGCACTCACCGGCGTTCTCGCGTCGCTTTTGATTTCCCAGCGCCGGAGATTCATCGAATCTCTGACTCCGGTGCGTTCCACGTGTCGCAGGAGCTGAGCCCTTCCTGCATCCCTCGGTTGAACCACATTCTGTTGTTGGCCTGACTTGGATGGGTGTCTTCGGGATCTTCGCCAGGGATGTCGATGTCGTCTTCCATGACGGACTCTTCGGCGTGGTACGGCAGGATGTGGTTCGCGCTGAAGCCGGACAGGCACTCCGCCTGGGCCTCGAGGCGCTTGGTCCACAACATCACCTCCCATGGGTCCTCTTCCAGTCTGGACAGCAACGACAGCTGTGAATGGAGCCCCATCGCCTCCTGAAGATGATGGCCGTATTCGTGGGTGGCAACTCTGACGAGGTCGAGCTCGCTGAAACCGTCGTACGTCCAGATTCGAATGGTGCGGTTGCGGGAGCAGTAGAAACTGACGCCGTACTCCTCGGCGCCTTCGCCGCAAAGAATAGGTGCATCGTCGCCGTAGAAACGCATGTCCACGTGAGGGGTCACCAAGTTGCCGCCGTCAAGTTCCTTGTCCACGACCGGACTCCACATCTCGTCCAGACAGCTCATCAGGCCCTCCGCGTACCGCTTCTGACGAGTGATGTCACCGCGCCATTCGACTGGCGTGCAGTCGACCTCCGGGAATTGCGTGTCCGTATCGGTCAATCGCTGGCTGGTTTCGGAGACCGCGGCATAGGACGGCAGCACCCGTCTCGCGAAGGACGCCGCAACATTGATCCCGATCACCAGCACCACGACAAGTCCGAGGGCAGTCGAGGTCACGATGATCGCTATCTGTTTTCCGGTCAAGCTCATTCGTTCACCTCAGGGCATGTCGTGGATCTCTTAATGTTCTGCAGTGCAGGGGATTTGAGTACTTGTGGGCGAGCTGGCTCATTCGTCGGGGTGCGTGCCTCGAGCCTGATGGTGGCCGGGTGTGTAGCCCGGTTTGTCGTAGCGGTTCACGGGCCGCTTATTCCGGTCGATGATTCGTGTCAGCCACAGCATGTCGACGTAGTCGAATCCGTTGGGATGCTTCTTCGTCAGGAAAGGAGTCCACCGCCACGCCATCCACACCGCGAGGAAACCGCCCCACACCAGGTAGGCAAGGATCGGCTGCTGCGTATCAGCGAGCCACAGGAAGACGATCGCCGCTACCCATGACGACCAGTAGATCGATCCGGCGTGGCGACGGTGCATCAGCGGCGGCGTCGAGACGATCATTGCTATCACAGCGGCGGCGCCAGCGGCCGCCGCGAAGAACGTGGTCATGGGCTCTGGACCTCCTTCAATGTCGAGTCCACCGGCCACTTGGGGACGCTCACATCCGGTACACGTCTGTGGGATTGGCCAGCCAACGAAAAATGCTTCGTCCTCCGCACAGCAGGCGACGAACGAAGCATTTTTCGACGGGGCGGGTACTACCAGTTCTGGATGAAGAAGAACTGCTGTGAACCCCGCGGCGGATTGAGCACGCCGAGCGAGATTTCTCCGCCTCGCGCTGCGGCTTCGTCGGCGAACTGGTCGAGGTGTCCTCGGATACCGTCAGTGCCTGCGTAAATCGATCCCGGGGCGACGCGCACACCGATCTGACTCCGCGTGGTGACAGATTCGATCGCATTGCCGGCGTTGATCTGTCCGAACAATGCGGTCTCACCCTGGTTCAGCTGAACCCCGATGCGCCCGTTGTCGTTGATCGGGGCGATAGCTGATGCTGCGCCCGCGCCGCTGAGCGCGATGGCTGCAATGCCGGCGGGAATCAAGGCGGATGCGGTAATCATCTTGCGTAGGCGCGTCATTCAGCTTCTCCTTCATCAGGGCCCGCCCCGATGTGAGTATCCGCCGGGCCACGTTTGTCTGGTTCTTCCGTCACAGTCAACGCCATGTCGCAAACAATGAGCAATCTATTCGGTTGGTTTGAGATGCAGCTCACTATGGGAAATCCGTTGAATGCTAAACAATTTCGATGAAATGGCTGGTCGGGCTCATTCCCCTTTGACGCGCGACAGTCTTCCGTTACAGCTCCGTTACCTCACCGGCTTACGTGTTTCGGCTCGTCCACGCGGCTTTGCGACAGGATGACCCTGATTGTTTCGCCACTGGGCTTCGGCCAGGCGGACATACCCAACGGAATCCGCGGGGATGGCGTGCCGTGATTCTGCAACTCTCAGCTTCGTGGCCAAATCGGCAAGCAAATCCAACGATTCGGACGAGAGGCCGTTGGCGGTGGACAGTAGGCGCTGTAGCTCTGAATCATCCAGTCTGGCAACGATCTTCTCGTCTTCGGCGTGCACAGTTTCACGATCACCGTCCCACGGGATGGTGAAGAAGTATCCGGGAGGCACGCCGAAGTACTTCCCGATCGATGCGACCACCTCGTCAGATGGACTGTCTCGCATACCTGTTCGAAGTTGCGACAGGTACGGGGTTGAGATTCGGCAGCCATGGGCAGCGATGCCTTTGACCGCCGCGCGATTCGTCAATCGGTGCCCTGATTTGGCGAACAACTCGTTGAGCCGAACCTGGAAGACATTCTCCTCCGTCACCCGTCCCACCACGCGGTACTCACACCCTCTCGGTTGAAAGTCAGTCGAATTCGCCGCGGCGCGCAGGAGTTCTGCGTCGTCTGACCCTCGGTTCCGATCACCGGACACCGGGGCACAACCACCATCAGAGCAGGAATCCGCGCTGAGCATCCGCCACGACCGCTGCAGCTGTCCTGGGCGCCCACGTCGCGTCGTCGAGCAGGCTCCATGTCGGATCATCGGTGTCCAAGGGTGTTGCCGCCAACTGGACACGTCGAACAAACCTGCCGACGACCGGGAACGACACTGCGATCCATCGCCACGCACCTTCGTCGGAGGCTATGCCGATTCGACTCATCACGGTCGTCGGTATCACAGACACGTCACCGTCCACTCCAGCGAGAGCAGCCGCGTTGACATTGACTACAGCTGACCACGACTGCACCGACGTTTTCGGACCCCTCGGTGACACTTTCAGGCCAGACCTGGTTCGCTGCGGCTTCTCCATGAATGTCGCGATCGACTGTGCCCAGGCCGCGTCACCGGTACGGCTCTGCGGTAGAGGGTGGGACCGGACCTGTCGCCGCACCGCCCTGCAGCCACCGACAACCTGTACGGCACCAACAGGTTGGGTCGCCAGTAGAAACTGCAACAGCGAGCCCACATCACCTGTTCTGCGAACATCCGAGATCGCAGCGCCGCTTGAATTGCGCGTTGGATTCAGCTGACGAAGCAGTGTCGGGTGCCCATATTCGAGACTCATTCTCCCCCTCCGAACTCTTCCTTCTCACAAACTGACCTCGCCCCCATGCGAAGGTTTGCGCCGCTAGCGGTTGCTTTCGAGTTCACCGACATAGAGTTTGAGTGAATCCGGAACGATGAAATAGACCTTGGCCGAACCCTCGCGCGGCTGCGCGGCACTCAAGACCATCACTGTGGTCGCGCCCGTGCCCTTGTCTGTGCCAAGTACCGAGGCAGGAAGCTGCGCGGAATCGACGATCGCCATCTTCTCGCTTTCCACAGTCAATGCACCGTTCGCTTCCGCACCAAGTCCGGGGCCGTCTGCCAGCGCGCTGGCGACCCGTGGCGCCGATCCTGAAATATCGACGACGACGTCGTATCGGTTCTTGCAGTCAGCGCCTTCCGGCTTGTCGCGCATAGTCGCGCATGACCACCACAGGCGCAGGGTGCCGTCGGCTGAAGCGAACAGACGGGCTTGTTGGTTGCCTGGGAAGCTCGAATCCGTGGCTGCCGTCTTCGCGATTTTCGGCATACTTTGCTCGGCCGGCCCGTAGCCGATCGACTTGACGGTCTCGGTCAGATCGAGACTGTCCGTGATTTTGATGCGCTGCGGCGGAGTCACGATCTCGTTGGTTTTCTTGTCGCGCCACACCGAGAATTCCGCGCTGTAGATCTCCGGGGTGAAACTCGGGGCATTTTCCGTGGAACTTGCATTCGCCCCAGTAGTGGCGTCACTGCCATTGTCTGCATCACTGTCGCCGGCAAGTACGACAATCACGATTGTGACCAGCACTATCAGCATTGCTGTGGCCATCGCACCGGCAATGACGACCGCCCGAGGAATGCTCGCCCACCATCCTGACTTGGGGAGTGGTGCCTGTGGGGTCGGCTGGCGGGGGTCGTTCGGTGCGGTCATTGCTTCATCTTTCCGTATTTATTTCCGAGACGACCTTTGCGTGTCGGAAATAGTGAACAGTGCAGTGGGTGTGCCTGCTTCTGTCCGATACGAAGTATCATCCGTCAGTTTCAAAATCACTATCTCACACCAATAACAAACTCGTACAACTTGTCCTGACCTGCCACGGTGACCCAGCCCTTCCCCGCGTCGTTCTTGTCCAGTGTCAGGCTGGTGATTTGTGCGTTGTCGGCAACGCCCTCACCGCGAAGCTGGAATCCGGCGACCGCGACACCGGACCCGAGGTCGATCGCTACCGCGTCGAGGCGGTTCGGTCCGGATGGTGTGGCTGCGCCCACAAGCGCTCCGGTGCTGTGTGTTCCCGTCGGCTGCGCGTTTCCGGCGGCGTTCTGAACAACCTCCGTGCCGCCGGTGTACCACCCGTCGGCGAGAGTCCGATCGACGACCGCAACCACCGACGCTCCGCGTCCTGACCGGAGCCCGTCTGTGACACCTGCCGTGTGCAGTTGTTCGACCTGCTGATCGTCCAGGCACACCAGGTCAGCGAGCCCTCCGACGACAAGATCTTTCGCCGGAGCCAGTGACGGTGGAGCTCCAGGCCCTGCCTGTTCCGCGATTGCTTGTTGACCTGGCCGTACGCCCAGTTGCGGTCCGGCTTGCATCAGAACTCGTGAGGGGCGTCCGTCGCCGGGGCCGGTCGCCGCCGCTACCCGGCGTTCGAGTGTGTTCGACCCGTCAGCGGTCATCGTTCCTGCTGCATCGTCACCAGTGCCCGGAAACCAGCACGCTCCGCTGACCGGGGTGATCAGGGAACCGGGCTGGTCGGTAACCACACCGAAGTAGTTGCCAGGCTCGTCAGGAGAGCGTCCCAGGTCCTTGACTACGCCGAACCGGTTTCCTGCGCTGACCGCGGTAGATCCTGTCGGGCCCACCGCCACCGACCACCCGTGGGCGACCTGAATTGATGCTTCGTGCGCTGCCGCGTATTCCGATCCGAAGGGGATCGGATAGAGAGTGCTCGAGGGGTCGACATCCGTGGCTGCCGCTGTATTCACCGAGATGAGTTCTCCTGGTGCCCCGCTTGTCACATCGGGTGCCGCAATCGCCAGAAGGTGACCGTCAGGGAGTGTGTCCATGCCGGTCACTCGGCCGGCGCCGGTCATAGGCCACGTTTTCGTCACCGTCATCGAAACGATCTCGGGGGCGCCGGCCGGGGCTGTCGCCTGGTCCGTCGCGGGTGAGGAGTAGTCGATACCTGCCGTCTGTACCAGGGAGCATCCAGCGGTTCCCGCCATCGCGACAGACGTTGTCACCATCGCCACAAGGATGCGTGTCGATTTATTCATCAGAGAAACTCCAGTTCGTCACAATCTGCCCGTGCCGTACGAATCGTTGCAGTTCAACTGGTGTGACGTTCCGTGGAAACGTGCGGCGAGAATACAGAAACAGTATCAGTTGAAGTTTGTCGTCAGCAGCTCCAGAGCACTAGTGCAAAGAATCCAGCAGCACAGCTGCCGGCAAGAAGACTTCGACCGGACAGTGCGCGAGAACACAGCGCACCGAAAGGCGCAAGCAACAAACCGCGAGAGGCAGAGCCTTCGCCGGAGAACAGCATGAACCCCACAGACACACCTGTCGTCGGGGTCGACCAGCCGAATCAACCCAGGGCAGCCTGGCACGAAATCAGGAGAAATCATGACCCAGATCAACGCCAACAACTTCGCCAAGGTCACCGGCCGTCTGACCCGCGACCCGATCTTCTTCGAGAACTCGAACGGCTCGAAGACCGTCAAGCTCACCCTCGCCTACTCGGAAGAGTTCGTGCGCAGCGGCAACGCCGAGCCCCAGGCTCGTTTCGTCGAGCTGACCGCATACGTTCCCGAGGGCAGCGGCGAAGGTCCGTACGCCTACGTCGTGCGTGGCTCGAAGATCGCCGTCTTCTACGAGCCCTACACGCAGGTCTTCAAGCGCGGTGGCAAGACGGTCTACGAGCCCACCAACGAGATCAAGGGTGTCACCCTCGAGGAGACCAAGGCGGAGACTGCCGCGCGACGTCAGCGCAACGAAAGTGAAGCCGGCGCGCCCGCCGACCAGGCTCCTACTCAGCAGGCTCCGGTGGAACAGGCTCCGGCCCAGCAGGCGTCGGAGGATCCGTGGTCTCAGGCCCCCCTCGCTCAGGGCGAGTACACACCGTTTTCCTGACCCGCTGAAGCAGCACCCACAGAACCGGACATCCCTACGCGGGTGTCCGGTTCTGTGGTTTAACGCCCACTTCCAGCGCCATGCGGCCGACGTTGATCCAACTTGGCCGCACGATCCCCTTCTCCCCCTGCAGCGCCCGCGGCAGGGGGTTCTTGCTGTCCCCAGCCTCCTCGGCTCACAAAGGAGTCCACGCCATGAAGAACATCGATCGAGGTCTCATACTCTCCGTGCTTCGCAACGCAGAGGGCAACGACTACACGCTTGACGGAATAACTGCGCGGGCAACGAAACTCGTCCTCGTCGGTGTTCTAGACAGCACTAAGAGTACGGCTCGCACAGTCGAGCCGCTCGACGAACGCAGCCGAGTCTTTCCCGCCGCCCCGGATAGACCGGCAGTGGCAATCGAAGTGCGCCGCCGGGCCTTCAACG
This sequence comes from Rhodococcus sp. OAS809, assembly GCF_040546695.1. Lineage (NCBI taxonomy): Bacteria > Bacillati > Actinomycetota > Actinomycetes > Mycobacteriales > Nocardiaceae > Rhodococcus > Rhodococcus sp. OAS809. Next base: position 96,386 of record NZ_JBEPOI010000003.1, read on the forward strand.
ACAAACACCACGTTGCCCTCGTGCCGGTGAACTGGGATGCCGACGCGAACACTTTCGTTCGTCCTACTCAGTGGTCGATGTACGGCGGCAACTTCGCTACTGCCGGCGACAGTCGATTCGCTGAACTCGTCGAACAGCTCCTGGGTTATTGGATTCCAGTTCTCGCGGTTCACGATCGCATCGAACGCACGGGCTAGGCTTTCGGGTGAAAACCGACCAAATGGGCTTCTTGATGATGAATCGGACTGCAGTGATACTGATATTCGCGCTGATCGTGATGTTCGTGCTGGGTGTGTGGGTCCTCGTCAGTCTGCTGCTGCAGGCCCGCCGCGACGCGGCAGTCGAGAAACTCGTCCTCACCCGAACCAGCGCCCGCGGCGCCGAGGCCTCCGGGGGCGAAGAAGCACTGGTGCAACGAGTCCAGGAGATCCGAGGCAAGACACGCGAGCGCCAAGTGTTGGTGGCGTGCCTGGCAGTGCTCCTTCTGGCCGCAGCGGTCGTGGGATACCTCGCCGCGAGCGCCTTCTCCACGATCTCCGGTATCTGAAAGTCCGATCCCGAATCATCTGTGAAGGAGAGTCGATGACTCGACCCCGCCGAACCCTTGCCGACGAATTCGTGACCGGCATGTTTCTCGGCTTGATCAAACACTGGCTGCGCGGCAGAACGCGCTCTCGACGACAAATCCGTCCCGTACGAAAGTGAACCCGCCATGACCCGATTCCGGAGCTCGTCAATTCCTCCCATCGCCGGACACGGAGCCCGAACAACACTCGAGCACCCTTCGGCCAACCAAGTCGGTCCGTTGTGAACGACTCGAACAAGCCGGACGACGAAACCAAGCCTGGAGTGATCCGGCACAGCATCCTCGGAGTCATAGCGCTTGCCGTCGCAGCCCTGGATTTCACCTTCGGCACCCGAAGCATGATCGGCGCCGGAATACTCGCTCTCGCAGCGTCCGTCTACAGCTTCACGCGAGCCTACAAACTCCGGCGGTCACAGCCGAGAACAAGGAACTAACCCCTCCCCTGCTGCCTCGGGGGTGGTTCCCAGACCCGAACAAGACCCGATTCGTCTCCGCTCCATGGAGATGAATCGGGTTCTTTTTTCTTTGAATCGCAGCATGTTTCGGTGACTTCGCTGGATCAGCGGCACAGCCGCTGCCAGAGAAATCTCGATCAATTCTCAGATGGTCCAGGGCTCGAATTCTCTCCGTCCACGACCGCATCGAACGCGCTCTTGATTGCTGCTCATAAACGCGTGCCACCGGTACTGTGATTTCGTCTCCTGCGACGGATCGACAAGGGCGGGTCGGAATCATGGTGCGTTGGTCGGGGTGAACAACAAGGGACGCATCACCATTCACGCGATGTCCTCACCGGACTTGCCGGCATCGCACAACAAACCAGCCAGCGACGCTGGCCAGAAAACAGGGGCGATGAACACCAACAATCAAAACGTCGACGAGCTGCACGCAGTGAGCGACTATGTGCAACGCATCGAAGAATTCGCTCGCGCGGACGGCCAACGGCATCGACCACGCGTCGAGGTAGCCGAAATCCCGAAGGGATACCCGGCCCAGGCAGTTCTCTTGGACGGCATCAAGAGAGACCGCAGAATCAGGATCGACCCAACTCGCCTCGTGGAGGCGGGCGCAGACGGACATGATCATTCCCAGGTGCTGCTCGCCCGTGCCGTTGTATCGCTCCACCCCCGCAGCCCACTCGCGATCGCATTCGTGCTTCTTGCGATCGCCGCCATGGTGACTGTGGCCGTCCGCGTCATCCTGATCGCGCCAACCCAGGCAACGCTCTCGCTGGTTGATGTCTTTCGGCAGTATCAGTCGGTTCCATACTTTTGCATGACGGCGATCGCCTTCTCTGTTGCTGCCTTCTGGGTCGGCGAACGCAGTCGTGAGCGGCGCACCGTGTCACTTGTCGGGCGCGAGGCTGTTCTGCGCTGGCTTGAGCAAAAGCATCCCCAGGATTGGGAAACTCGGCAGCGGATCAAGGCCCTCGGTGGAACGCCCCGGAGCAGACGCGCAGAACAGCCGCTTTTACGCCCGCGTACCGAACTATCGTGGCGCACGACGGTTGCGTGTGTCTTTGTCGTGTGGGTGATCCTCTTCCTCGTGCCGACAGTTACTGCAATCGGCGACCTCGTCGAATCAACAGTCGAACCCGATGACACGTCCACTCCGTGGGCTGCCCTGACAACAGCGGCCCGGCTGATCGTCAGTTCACTTCTCGCAGTGCTCCTGCTTGTCAGCGTACGAACCTGGCGCAATCTCACCTGGACCCAAGTAGGAATTCCGTATCAGCGTTGGGCTCACGGGAAGTGGTCGAAATCGCCTCTGGTCAGTCGTAGACGTTTCGCCACCGCCTACGCTTTTCTGATCTTCTTCATAGGATCTTTGCTGGCAGGCCTGGTCGCCTCCGTTGTCGGGGGGATCGACGCAAATCAGAACATCGCGATCGACAATCTCCCTGTCGCCGTCATTCAGTGCATTCGCGCCGGAATCTTCGAGGAGATCGGGTTCGTCGCTATCCCAGCTGCGCTCGTTTTGTACCGCACACAGGTAGATCGTCCTACTGGTAACAAATGGCCAATCGTCGCACTCGTCATCGGGTCGGGGATCGCGCGAGCGTTACCTCATATCTATTACGGGCCAGGGGCGCTCGCATGGGCATTCACCTGGGGATCGATCGTGATGCTCACGTTCCTTTTCACCCGCAGGATCCTGCCCGTCATCTCCGCACACATCGTCTTGGATCTCATCGTCATTCTGGTTCACCACTGACATTGAGACGCACGACAGTGAACTTGCGGCCAAGCCGCGCTCAACTAAACGAAGGGAATGCCAACCATGACTACCAACCACCACAGTCCGGACCGATCCGAGAGCCCGACGGCAAATCAGTATCTGCGCCGCTGCGCCCTAACATTCAGCGTTGCTGCCGTCCTCGTCTCGAGTATCGCGGCGTGCAGTTCCGACGGCGACGCCTCCGCCCCACCATCGCAAACATCAACGATCGCAAGTGTCACCACGCCCCCAGCGTTCCCCGCATCCTCGGCGCCGGCAACCCCGGCCGCCACCGCTGCGCCCGAGGTGTGCGATACGAACGCGGACATGACAGACGCTGTGGCTTCCGCAGTCGGCACCCTCGCAGCTCCGAGCACCTGGTCGTGGCAGAAGAACGCCGATACATCATCGTTGAACCCCTGCGCGGCACTGAGTTTCGCGACGACCACCATAGACAGGGCCACCAATTCCAGCCCCGTTGCCATTCTCCTCTTTCACCACGGTGAATTCGTCGGACCTGCCTCGACGTGTTACGCCACCATCTCAGCCGTCGAATCCGCCAGCGACGACACAGTTGCCGTGACGTACCGCTATCCCGAACCTGGTGACAGCAATGCCGGTATGACCGGTCGGGCCAACTACACCTTCACCTGGAATGACGGGAAGGTCGAGAAGGTTGGCACTATGCCTGCCCGCCTCTCCGAATTGATGGATTGCACGCTGTAACAAGGCTCAACGTCACGGTCTCTGCCAGGAGACCGTGACGAAAATTCATGCGAACGAAAAATAGGGGGGAACCCACCATGCTCCGAAACAACGCGCACAGGTATTTGGTCGCGGCAGTCGCTGTGACGGCATTCGCAGGCTTTCTCACCGCGTGCTCATCCGATTCCGCTGACACCCAGTCGTCTAGGTCCATCGCCAGCTTGCCATCGAGTTCGGTGTCGAGCGTTGCTGGATCCAGCACGACCACAGTTATATCCAGTACCGCGCCGGCTTCGGTGACGCCAACCCTTGTGCCTCTCGACCCCGTCCAACTCGCAGATATGTCGGATCTCACCGAGATCTCTTCTGTTCCTTACACCGGAAATGCGTTCGGTACTCATTTCAGCGCACTCGACCGCACTATCGGCTGCAAATTCGTTCCGGCGCAGGGCACCTGCTATATCGCCAATCCGCCGCAATGGCGCAGCGACGACTGGTGCGCACTCAATCGCAACGACAGTGTCGCTGACTCGGATTTGATCGGCTGGGGTAATGGCTCGTACAACCAGGCGCCGCAACACTGTGCGCGCCAAGGAACAAGCGGTGTGGGACCGGACTACGCTTCCGGATCGGCACCATTCGAGTACGGCACGAAGATGACGATCCTGCTGTCTTTCGAGGACGACACATCTGTCACCTGTGGGTCGCGAGAAACTGGCCTAACCTGCGTGCTCGAACCATCAGCCGCACACGGTTTCCACATCTCCTCGACCAATTACCTCACGTGGTGAGCCCGATCCGCTCTGTCCGTAAGGCATTCGACCCCAGTACCTACACTGGCCTCATGTTCGCGAAGGTACGCAGAAACCGCTACGTCGTCACCTCACACCGATCGGGGACCGCCATAGAAGTTCTCGACACAACCAACCCTCGTGATGCGCAGATCGCGGCCCAGAAAGCCCGGACGGACCGAGTTGAACGTGTGCGGATCACCCGCTACCACCGTGATGACGAGCTGGGATTCGAGGAATTCTCACCGCTGGATCCGAGTGATCTCAACGACGCGGAGGTCGGGAGCGAAATCGTCCTCGATCTGCTCGGCCAACCGGCCGGAATCATCATTCCCTCCGGGCGCCAAGGATGGTCCATCCATCTGTCGAATCCGTTGACATCTCCTCATCTGCAGGCGGAAACCCTTGCACCTCCGACGTTAAGTGATCGGTTCCACGACTCGCATCGTCTCGCTCGGGATCGAGTACTCCAGTTCTGGTCGGAGTCCCTCGACGCGCGTATTCCGCCGGCCGAACACGCGGTCCCTGTCGACATGGCTTTCAAACACATGATCGATACCGTGCACGAAACCGTCTGCGACCGCGCAGCCAACACCCCTGTCGCGGGCGTGTCCATTTTCGGAGCCACCTCGATACTGTTCGGTTCCAAAGATGGTGTGGTCCTCGAAGAATCGGCAATGCCGGCGCATATCGGCGATCCTCGCGCTCTGTCGGAGCATGTCAGTGCAGTGGCAGCGGCCGAACATTACCCGTATCTCACCGCGCTCCATGGCGGTGTTCAACGCGTACTGCCGGACCCCTCCGAGGACAGCGACCAGAGCGAGCTCCCGGCCAACCCCACGCTCGTGTTCATCTCGGTTGGACCAGGTCGAACTGTCGCGCACATCGCCCACCTCCGCGAACAGTCAGGGCATATCGGTGTCGGAAAACTCATTCCGGTGGGCCTCGACGACACGCACTTGACCGGGGCGATGGACGCGGCCGCGCTTGCCGCGCTCGAACGTCACTTCTGACTCGAGTGCGTCAACACTGAGCTTGGCTTCATCGTCGAGCACGACCCGACCCATCTCCGTTTCCGCGGAGGTGGGTCGTTTTGTGCTCGACGATGATTTCGTCGGCTTGCAGTGACCTAGCGGCACAGCCGCTGACAGAGGGTTTCTCGACTGAACGGAGGCGAATGATCGGCCACCGCGACACCTGACTTCTGCGAAAGCGAGCTCGTCATGCCTGAATACCGGATCTATTCGATCCCGCCCGAACACGTCGGACGCACACGTGTCCTCACCTCGGGTTGTAGACACGCCGGCAGCGCTGCCCAATCACGGGCGGGCACTTTGGCGCTCACCGCAGCCCGGATCCTGCTGACCACCGACGCTGTGGTCGATCCGGCGCCGCTCCTCCTCGATCACGGCGGCGCAGACGGAGCTGACACCGCGGTGTGGCAGGCCGCTGGCGACGCGGCCCCAGGCTGGGAGACGGTGTGCCACCCAGCGCAGTGGAATACCCACGTCTTCGACATGCCGACCTTTACGCCCGACGACGCCGAACAGAGCGTGAACCTGTGCCCACCTCGTCACCGAGAGAGGACCAAGTGCGCAATGGCCGGGCATCGCCGGAATTCGGCGATGATCGCGCTCGGACCCAAGCTGCTGCTGGCCATGCCCACCACATCCAAGGCTCAAGCTCAGGAACAAGGCCGGTCACGAGGAACCTGGGGTTGTGTGGATGCCGCTCTGCGCGCGGGAATTCCGACTCTGATCGTGTGGAGTCCAGACGGTGGCGAACGCACTCCGTTCCGGCTGTTCTGGTCCGACGAGCGGACAGCGCAGATGATCACCAGCCACTGGTCTCTTCGACATCTCCATGCACGCGAACTTGCCGGCTCGACGGCCACGGCCGCACTCGCTGTGAACTCGATCGACTTAGCCGAAGCGGCCGTCGAAGTTCCCTTTTGAGCCCCCTGAAGCCGAGTGTGTGAGTAGGACACACTCGGCATCGACCTCGGTCCGTCGAGTCGACGCCGTCTGCTCAACCACCGAAGACCGGAACCGTGAACGATATCGTGAACGAACTGACCTCCCGGTGACGAACTTTCACACTGAGCATCCTCGACAAGCCTGAGACATAGGAGCGCCCCACATGGTTAGCGTCACCATCCCCGAATCAGTCCTTCAGCGCATCGGCCACCTCATCGTGGAGGGTGATGCTTTCGTTCCCGGCTGCGACCGGTCCGGGAAGAGAAATCCCTCCAATACCTTTGCTTTCCTCTCCCCGACAGTTTTGTATCCGGTAGACGGAACCACTGATCGCTATCTGATCGCCGTGTACGGAACCCAGCTCTGGACTCTGGTCGGCTTGGACTACCTCGCCTGCCACCACTACTGCGAGGACACGACCTGTGTCGCCGTTCGTGAGCGTGCAGCTGAACGGTTCGCCGGCATTCCCGACGACGGGATGCTATTCGCCCGCGCCCAGGTGACCCCAGGCACCGACCTACTCCCAGATCCGACGCCCTACCTCATCCATATCGACGACCAGCAAAACTTCACGGGCACTGTGTCTTTGCCCGTCGAAGTGGAGCTTTTCGAATAACCGAACGGCCGCGGCTGCATGTGTAAAGCCGTGTACGTCAACAGAACACAAAACGAAGGGAACAGAATGACGGTTTATGCGGATGGTTGGTCGCGGCTGGACAGCGAGGTTGGTTACATCGCCGGCTACTGGCTCGACGGGTTCCCTGTCGCAGCGACTCCGGAGGAGCAGCTCCACAGCGCCCGAGGCCCCGAAAACCGCGTCAGCCCGATCTACGACTACAACGATGGCGGTGTCGGGGCGATTCAGTGGCTCAACGTCACCCACAATGTCGCCGCAACTCTGGTCTCGGACGGCGGATGGAAGACCGGCGGCATATTCCACCTGTGGGTTTCCACCGGCGTCGGAACGATTCCGTACGAGGTGCCGCTGCTATACCCGATCAAAATCGACGCCGGAGATCACTCTGGTTGGATCAAACGCCAGGAGGACGCAATCTTGGCTGCCGAAGCGGTTCTCGGTCTGAGTCGACTCTCTGAGTAACCGAACACGCCGCATCGACCAAGACCCGGTTCACCCCAGATTCATGGGGTGAACCGGGTCTTTTTCATTGAACCGTGACACTTGTCTACTACTCCGGTGAAACAGCGGCGCAGCCGCTGACAGGGATTTTCTCGACAGAAAGAAGAAAGTCCGCACTGATCACTGGGAGACATCATGACGTTCAAGACCATTCAATTCTTCGAGACCGAGGCCGAAGAGGCCCAGCGTCTCGGCCAGGCCCCCGTCGGCTCTTCATCCCATGGACTCTCGCTGCTTCCGGTGACCTACGAGCACCCCGACAAGTACCACCTGGTCGAGTTGCCATGGGCGAAGATTCACCCCTGCTCGGGTGCCACCGGCGGCTTGAGCCACCAGTGCGACGGCAGCCACCGCTTGGTGGTGTTGCCTCTGAGATACCACAAGGGATCCCCCAACACGGACCTGCCGCAGCGCCACGACGGCAGCTGGGACTGCCGCATTATCGCCAGCGACCACCCCAGCTACCCGGTCAGTGGCTACGACATCTGCTGCTCGGAATCCGAACTGCGCCGCGGCGTCGTCGTGACGGTGTAAGGGATGTCCACGTACCCGCAGCCGGAACCGGGCCTGACAAGAGTCGTGATCGTCCCCACCGGCACTGACCTTCCAGCGCAAGAGTTCTGGGCTGACAGCTGGACGCTGCTCCCCCAGGACAACGGATCAACCCTCAAAATCGTAGCCTCCGGAGACGGTTCACATCCCCGCCGCAAGCGCGCGTCCAGGCTGGCCGTGGCTCTCGGTGCAATCACCGGTGCAATCACCGGCGGCTGATCTCCGCTCACTCACCCATCCACCGACGAACAGGTGCATCATGTCTGACACTCCGGATACAACCATGCCCAAAACACGCCGCGACCTGCTCTCTATCCTGATCTGGTCGACGATCGCCGTGGGTGTGTTCCAACTCGGCCACATCCCTGGCGTCGTCAACTCCGCGACCCTCATCGCCGCTGGTTCCGCGGGTTGGGCTGCACTCAAACTCGTAGCCGTGATGCGCCGAGCCCACCGTCGGGTCACAACTCGGGTCAGGAATCGGCTCTCCAACAACAATTCCCGGACCCTGTCGTCGCCATCGTTTCCTCCGCGCGTCCTGCAGCCCGGTGCACTGAGCTCTGCCGGCGTCAACTCGGTGTCATACCGAATGAGCGAATCCTTGGTCTCCCACCCTCGTGGAAAGGAGTGAGCAATGAGGTCTCTCACCGCGTCCCATCTGATGTGCGCTCTGTGTTCGAACAAACGTGAATGCAGCTGTGACACCTGGGATCACCTTCACGAAACCGGCTGTGAGATCAACGGCGTCCTGTGTGAATGCTGCCGGGAAAGCGAAGTCGATCGCATCCCTGACGGCCCGGAGCCGGATCCGTATCTCGATCACGTCAAGGAACTGTCCGTGGTCGACCTCGACGCCCTGATTGTCGAGTTTCCGACTCTGCTGCCGCCCACTCTGCCGTGGATCCCGACTGCCGCATGACCTGCACAGCATCTTCACTGAATCCACAGGTTCCTCGAAAAGAACACAGCAGCGGAGCTGCTGTCGAAAGTCGCATCGAAGAAGCCTGATCACTCCGAACGAAAAGGAAATCCCAATGCCTTTGTGCCCGAATGGATGCGCAGACAATTCCGACGAGCCCATCGAGCTGGGATTCGGTTTCGATCAGAACCGTAAGCCTGCCTACATCTGCTGCGGCTGCGGCTACCGCGACCTGCAGGTCGATCTCTGTGCAGCGTGAACATCCGAACCGCGTCAAAACCCCGGAACCTCTGTCGAGGTCCGGGGTTTTGATTTCTCGCGCCACCGGCGCGCAGATGGGCGCACAGCGCCCATCGGAATGAAGAGTGAACAGAATGGTTGTCGTAACCAGACCCCATCACGGATGTGGTTTCCACGAAACCTTGTTCACCAAGAACCGGACGGCCTGAGTGCCGTCACTGCGAAGAAGTGTGCGAGTACGGACCCGTTGTCACAAGCGACCTAACTCGTACACGCCTCGCTCGCGGTACACCTCGATAGTGGGAGGTGTGCCGCGCAAAAGACTTCTCTGACCGGACTTCCAACGTCCACCCATGGGACCGCAACGCTTGCTACACAGCGTTGCGGTCCCATGTTTTTTTACTGTTCCAATCGTATTGGTGCACACGAACTTCGGGATTGCTGTGACGCTGCGTCAATGGGCAGCGGAGCAGCCCTTCGGCGACACACCTGAAACCGAAATACGCACTCGATTCCTTTGCTCGCCGGCGTCGTCATCGAGCCGAACAAACAGTCGTGTCCACACAATTCAGGAGTCCACCGATGACCAACAACTTCGCCGGTAAATCGAAGGCCTCACCTTCGTTCGCCTACGCCATCGTCGAATATGCGCACCAGGCAATCGGCCCGTACGGCACGCTCGCGAAAGTTCATGCCGACGATGCGCCGCTGGTGAGGGCCGCGTTCATCACTCGACTCGCCGAGACCGCTATCGAAATTATGAACGGAGAAGCAAAATGACTGATCACATCACTGCCGACGAACTTCGTACTGCCGCAAAAGTTGCGTTCGCGTACGACGATCGCGACAACGCGCGCGCCTACGAACGAGCTGCTGCCAAGGCCGAATCGAACAACGCCCCCGATCCCGCTACCAAGCTCGCCATCGATCTGGGAAGAGCCGCGCTGGAAGCGAGCGACTCGGTCGCCTACGGCTCCGGAGTGGAGGCACATCATCGTGCCGCCGGCGAGGCTGTCATCGAGTTCTCGCAGCAGAATTGCCGACCTTTGCTCACTGCGGGACAGATCGAAGACATCAGAACGGTAATGGCGGCCGCGAAACCATCCGGTGTGCTCGCCCACCGCCTCAACACCATGCTCTCGTTACACGAGCACGTGACACCCATCGCACCCGTGGCAACAAAATGCACCATCTGTGACACGCCTGAGCTGTGCCACTTTCCACGCCATCACCCGTTCACCACTGAGCTCGGCCCACTCGACGACGCAGGCAACGACAGAGTGAGTGAACCCGTCGCGGATCTTCGCGTGCACAATCACGAGCCGTACCGAGGCGCGGGACCGGACGGGCACTGCCCCGAGCGCACCGTTGATGGTCGACTGAGGGGTGCGTGCATGACCCATGCCGCATCCGGCGAGATCCGGGTCAGCACCGGCAACCCGGATGGCACCCTCACCAGCGAATCCGACGATTGCGACAACCCGCTGGACCCCGGCGACCGTTACTGCGCCTCGGCTCCCGTCGTCGAGGAATCGAAGACCGAGAGCGCTGGAGGTTTCGATCTGACGGCGTTGATAGATCAGGTCGCTCGAGTCACCTGGGACGAGCGCCAGAAGAATGAAATATCGGCGGGCAGATGGTGTCTCGACTGGAAAGGGTTGGGCAGGATCAGCCAGGAGCTCGAGCATGTTGCGATCCGTGCCGCGCTCGCTGAGCTGCAGCAGCTGGGCTTGCTGACATTGCCGAGCGCCACCGACACCGGACCGTGGCACACAGTTGCCGAAATCCCCGACACTGTGACGTCGGTGTTCGATGGCGGCGACGACCGCTGGTGCAAGTCAGAGGGGAAATGGTACCTCGCCGACATCACCGAAATCGGCGACCGGTTCGCCCCATTCACTGCGACCGAGAAAGGGTAATCATGACCACTGACATCGGAGTGACATTCGATCGCATCGGGCGGACTCATAATCCTCCTGAGCTGCGAACCGGCCTCATCGACGGAACCCGGGACGGTGGATCATTCGCCGCCGCTCACCCTGAGTGGGGTGGTCTTGCGAAGCTCACGGCAACAGACCTGTTCAGTGGCGCTGGTGGCAGTTCGGAAGGTATGAGACAGGCCGGTATTCACGCTGTCACAGTGGCAAACCACTGGCCTGTCGCAATTGCCACCCACCAGAAGAATCATCCCGACACCGAGCACATCACCGCAAATCTCAGTGAGGTGGACTGGCGCCGATTCCCGTCCACCAACATTCTCTGGGCGTCGCCGTCCTGTGTGTGGCACGCCCGCTCCGGCGGCCGTAAGCAACCGCCTGCCGAGGAAGAGATCCGCCGCACCGATCCTGGATCGGTGGATCGTGCCACGGCATTCGCGGTGATCGCGGCCACGGAGGTGCATCAGTATGACGTCGTGATCGTGGAGAACGTGATCGAATTCCAGGCCTGGTCACTGTATCCGTGGTGGCTCGACGGGATGCGGGCACTCGGCTACCGCGCGCAGGTAGTCCACCTCAATGCCGCCGACGTCGGGGCTGCCCAGCGCAGGATCCGGTACTTCGCGGTATTCACCCGCGACGGCAACGTGGACTTGGAGATTCGGGAGCCGAAGCGCGCTTCCGCGCTCAGTGTGCTCGACCCCAACCCCGGCAAACTCGTCACCCGCAAGCTCTACGTCGCCGATCAGATCGAGCAGATCACCGAACTCGACACGCCACATCTGGTGACGTACCGGCGCAACGCGAAGGCTAAACGAGCGGATGCGCATCCTCTTGCGACGATCACAGCCGGCGGGAATCACCACGGTGTGGCCACGCTCACCGACGAAGGCCCGAGGTTCCGGATGCTCAATAATCGCGAATGTGCCCGGGGACAGGGATTTCCGGACAGTTACCAGTTCACAGGGAAGGTCGGCGAGGTGAAGAAACAAATCGGCAATGCAGTCTCTGTCGATGCTGCACGTTGGCTCGGTCTTCGCGTCAGAGAAGCGTTGGGTGTTGCGGCATGAGTATGCAGCACATCCGCGACCACTATCGAGTGCCGGCCAGACGAGGTGCCAGGGTCAAATTCACCTGGCGTGACCCCGGGCGACTGGGGACTGTCGTCGCATCGTGCGATCAGTACTTGCGCGTCCGGTTCGACGACAACCCGAAGGTCATCGAGACAGTCCATCCGACATGGGAACTCGAATTCATGGAGGTGTCGACGTGACCGGAATCGACATCGAGGACGTCAAGGCGCAATGGATGAGACCCCGCTCCCACCGCCTTCTGGTCCAAGGGTGGAGCTCCGACCAGGCAGACAAGCAGCTGGACCAGTGGTGGTTGACCTCCACCGAGGGGCGACTCGTGGCTGAAGTGGAACAGCTTCGGGCACGAGTCGCGCAGTCTGCCGTTCCTACCTTGGTTGCGGAAAACGAAGCTCTGCATGAACGGCTGATTGCTGCGCTCGGGATCCTTCACTCCTACAACGATTCCGACGACGGTGAACTGCCGGAGTGTGAGCCCGAGGACTGCTGGCGGCTGTACCGGGACCTGTTGGCCCTACTGACACCCGAAACATCGTCCGAGGAGCCATCGTGAACGCGCCCGATCCGGGGTTGTGCACCTATTGCGCCCTGATGTGGCACGGCTGGGGCGGACGTGGCTGCTGCGAAGAGTGCGACTTGTACGCCCCTGCCGAGCTCACCACATGCACCTGCCCAACCAACAAAGCTGAGGAGACGCTCATGAGCGAATCGACAATTCAACATCCAGATCCGAAGAAGCCCACCCCTGCACTGATCGAGGCGGCCTACGTCGCGCAAGACGATCTATCGAAACCGCCTGAACAGTGCATGATCGACGCAGCGGCCGAGATCATCCAGGCGTATATCGACGGGCAGGGACACACGAAGGTGCACGTCCTGGGACATCCGGAGGCATCATCGTGACCGCGCCGGCTTCCCCGTGGAGCGATCTCGTCGCAGCGCACCTGGTAGAAACCGTGACGCCAACCGGCGACAACACCTTCGTCATCGACTGCACCTGCAGTGCGGAAGTTCGATTCACACAGGACCAGCTCAACGCTGCACCTGTCGATTCGACCGCCGGCGCCTTGCACTACATGCTGCGTGAACATATCGCCTCGGCGCTGGACACGACCCACGTCGTCATCCCACAGGACGGCTCGGAGGCGTGGACCGAGTTTGGTATCGAGCGAGATGTCCTGACCGGCGGCCGTGATGTTGCCCGTGTGATGAACAGGAACGAGGCAGCCAATGTCCGGATCGCCTGGGCTGCACGCAATCCGGCCATCGTCTCCCGCGCGGTCACCGCTTCCGCGTGGGTCGCTGCTGACGTTTCAAGGGAAGACTCAGATCCGAACTGACAGCCCAAACCCTTGCGCCTGTCTGGGTTTCCTGACATACTCGGATTCTGTCAGGAAACCCTGGCGTTGAATTTGATTGACGACAGGAGTAAGTCGATGACCTGGGATTACAACAATCACGAAGGCCGCGCCGCGACGATTGTCGACGGTGGACGGAGGGTTGTTTCATACGCGAGCGATGGAATGGTGTTGGAAGACGGAACCTCCGTCGCAGATTCCGACGCCATCGGCTGGCGGGCAGAGTGCTCATGCGGTTGGAAGGCCCCGCTCATGTTCGAGCGAGTCTCCGATCCTTCTGCTGCGCTCAAGCCCTGGCAGGTATTCGAGACCGAAGGCGGATGGGCTCCAAAGGAAATCGAAGACATCTGCCATACCGAATGGCTCGACCACGTTCGTCCGGAAATGGGTATAGACGCTGTGCGACAAGCCGCTGAAGATCACCGTCTGAGCGGGGAAAGGCTCGACGGCTCTGTCGCCGAGGCTCGTCAACGCGGAGTGTCCTGGGCCGATATCGGCAAGGCTGTGGGCGTGACCCGCCAAACCGCGCATGAGAGGTGGAAGGCATTGTCACAGAATCCCAGGTGATGGACTGACGACCTGAAACATGTCGGCCACCCGAAGTATTCTCAACACCGCGACGAGCACCACGTCGCCACATCGACCAGACCGAAGCGCGAGCGGACGTCCTGATCTGCAAGAACCTTGCAGTTCGGTCGTGTGGCGGCGTGGTGTTTTTCGTGCGCAGAGGCAGCTGCTCAGCGTTTCGTCGTGGTATCGCGCTCAGGCATCTTCATCATGATGAGCTCCGCACCATCCTTGTACCGATACGCCCACCGGCCGTCCTTCGTCATCACCGTGCCGGCCTGGCCCTCGTCCGGGGCTGGGCTCCACTCTTGAGTCTCATCCGGTTCTGTAGTCTCGCTCATTCCACTATTGTCTCAACCTCCGAAAACCGGCCGAAATCAGTACAAACCTGCACGTACACGGCATTCTCCAACAATGGTGACAACATCAGCGCATCACGGACCCTCCCACTGGATTCGCACCAGCACTGGAAAGTCTGGGTCACTCTTCTGAACCTTCGACCGTAGGTAGCTCAGTCGATGGCGGCCGTCTTGGATCGTGAGGTGCCCGTCCGTGGAGAACAGTTTTGGGGGTCGCCGAGCCCACTCGTGCTGTTGCCACTTCGACTTGCTGCTGGAGTAGCTGGGTTGGGGCGGCAGGTTCGCTGCGAAACGCCCAATATGATTCTCGCCCTCCGGTATTGCCACACCGAATGCCGGGTTGCCGTCTGCAATCTCCAATCCTCGGCGTGCGATGTCCACGATGTCTCCGTCCTTGGCAAAGAACGGGGTGAGGTGCTCCGCTACGACAGCTTGATACGGCCGGGTCCAGAAGTGAGCCTCGTGAACCTCGGAATCTGACGCGCCTGCCCCCAAAAGGTTCTTCACCGCAGCCTGGAGCCCCTTGTGTTCCTCCTTTCCCAACCCTTCCGGGTATGGCAGATCCTCCACTCGAAGACTCGCGTACTTGGTGTACATCTGCATTCAGGTGCCCCCTCATCCTGGTGCGAAATCTGTCCGCACTCATCGGTTTTCGTATCAACACGCGCCGATTCGGTGACTACCGCCGGATCTCTACGCGCCCCATGGCGCTGTGTCAGCTCAGATCATCACATGTCGCGGGCCGCCGTGGTCAGACCCGCGTTGTTCAATGGGGAAAGCGACGCGCCGACCCACTACAGCGTCGACTATCGGAAAGAGGGCTGTCATGGCTGGGACGATCTTCTTGTCGTCGGGAGCACGTTGGACTGACAGTTCGTCGGTCTTTGCTCTCGCTCTGGAGGCGCTGATTCCGATGATCTCGGACCTCGAGACCCGCAATCTTGTCGTTGCCCTCGACGAGGGCAACATTGGAATGCTCGACATCGAGGATTTGCCGCCGCACGGAAGAACCGAGGTGTTGCAGATTCTTGCGGACGGGCGGCATTGGGAAGCGGCAAAAGCGATGATCACCGGTGGCCAAGAGTGGATTGATGCACTCGAGAAACCGATGGCGAGGTTGTCAGCTCTCGCAGCTGTCGCGATGCGAGAAGGAACTGACGGCTCATCGGATAGCGCAACGCGTCCCTGCGATCGCTAGCTCCGGTCAAGATCGGAAGACCTGTGCGGGCGTCGGCCCTGCGTTGTTCAATAGAGGTGATACTCGAGGATGAGGAGATCAGGCTGTGTGTGGGCGCTACGCATCGACAACTTCCGACAAGGACTTGCAGTCGATCTTCGACACTATGCAGACAGTCGGCGACGAACTTCCGCCGTCCTACAACGTCGCACCCACACAGCCCGTCCGTGTGATCCTCGAACGAGCCCCACGTGAAGGACCGGACTCCGAGCCCCAGCGCCAACTCAGATCTGTCAAATGGGGATTGCTGCCGGCCTGGGCGAAGGATCGGAAGATGGCATCCAAGCTCATCAATGCGCGCAGCGAAACCGTCACGGAGAAACCAGCATTCAGAAGTAGCGCATCCAAACGGCGCGCCATCATCCCGGCCAACGGGTACTACGAGTGGATGAAAAGCGAAGCAGGGGCGAAGATTCCGTACTTTCTCCACGGAGAAAGTGACGTAATCGCAATGGCTGGGCTCTACGAGTTGTGGCCCGATCCTGAACTGCCCGAAGATGATCCGGACAAATGGGTATGGACCTGTACGGTCCTCACGAGGCCAGCAACCGATGCCACGGGACACATACACGACAGATCCCCACTGATCCTGCCCGAATCATTCTGGGAACACTGGCTCGACCCGAACCTCACCGACAAAGATGAAGTCCAAGCCATGATCAACTCCGTTCCGGAGCCGCACCTCGAGCCGTACGAAGTCTCGACTGCTGTCAACTCTCCGCGAAACAACAATCCGAGCCTGCTCGAGCCGGTGACTCGACAGTAACGAGCGAATGGATTCCGTCTGGTTCTAATCGAACCTGTGTTCGAGTACCCTGGGTGTGCGGAACGGCACGCGTAGATCCAGGAAAGTGGGCGGCAATGAGCGAACAGCCCCACTCATCAGCGGAAACGACGTTGACCAAGGCCGAGAAACTTGAACAGTTACGTCGCAAAATGGCCTCGATCCCCGCGCGCTCCGACGGCACCGAACCAGCCACACCGTCTGTCATGCTCAAACCTGTCGGCGAAAAAGAGCCGACTCCGATCGTGGCCACCGCTCAATCGACCCTCCGAATGCTTCCCGTCCCGGCTCCGATCGGTGATCTCCTTCCACGCGGAGGTCTCGCCCGCGGGACGGTGGTCAGCGTGGATGGCGCAGCATCGGTGTTGATCGGACTTCTTGCCACCGTCACGGCCGCCGGCGGCCACGTCGCCGTGATCGGAATGCCCGGACTCGGCCTTCTCGCATTCCACGAGCAAGGCGGAGATTTGGCGAAGGTCGCCCTCGTGCCTCAGCCAAAAGGCGCTGCAATCGACTGCGCCGCGATTTTGCTTGAGGGGTTTGATGTCGTTGTCCTGGGCCTCGCTGGTGGCGCCGTGACGCCCTCTCGTGGACGAGCAGTCGCCGCTCGGGCACGAAGCAAGGGCTCGCTACTTATCGTCACTGAGGGGCAATGGGACGGCCCGGATCTGCGGATCTCCTCGCGAGTTGCCGGGTACACAGGATTGTCTGCGGGACGCGGGCGGGTGACTGGAATTCAACTCGACGTCGCGGCCGCCGGCAAAGGATTCCAGCAACAGACCGGACGCATGGAGATCCGCGACGACGCCGGCCAACTCCGTTGGAATCCCGTCGACACCCCACACGTCACCGCGACGACACCCCTGAGGGCCGCGCTGTGATCAACACCGACCATTGGACCGAACGGTGGCCAGACCACCCCGTCATCAGAACATTCGATCCCCCGAGGGCAATCAGGGTAGACATCGGCCGGGCGCTCCCACTCGGTCGAGGTGGTGCGTCGCGGGCCGATCGTGTGAGCATGCGCGTGAAGACATCCGCGCTCTACATGTCTGGGTATCTCGATGGCGTCCAAAACTTTTGGGCCAAGATGCACGATAATCAATGGCTGGCCGGAATTACCGTGCGCGTCACCGATGCCGGCGGGAACAACAGCGTTGAAATCGACATGCTGGTAACTGCTGACGCCATCACTGAAGCGCCATCGGTGAGCTGACCTGAATGTTCAGCGTCCAATCCTGCAAAAGATGAGAATCTTTGCGTCAGGCGGGGCCGGCAGATCGGCGGTAGCGTTCACCGTGTGATGGCGATCTACACGACCTTGGCTTTGGTTATCGGTGTTGCTGTGCTGGCACCCCGTCCTGTGGGCGGCAGGAAGAACCTGACCACAGTGTTCGGCGGGACCGAGCATGAAGCAGTACGATCCGGAACGCGTTGGGCGGTAGACGTGTTGGCTGCAGAGGGGATTTCTCCCTCCAAACAACCCCTAGTCGCCATACGCGAGTTGCGTCGAGCGAATCGAGGATTGTCGCTCGCCGGGGCCAAGGTTCTTCACGACCAAATGAAGCTCACGCACTAGCTCAGACGGGACCGACCGCGCGCACGAAAAGGGCCGGTGAGCAACACACTCACCGGCCCTACGTGTACAAATTCGACCTAGGTCACCATTCCTGGAGAATGGAGATGTTCGCGTTCCAGATCGCCGGATCGGTGAGCGAGAAGGAAATTTCGCCGCGGTGCGACGCCGTTTCCTCGACCAGCTGGTCAATGCTGGCGTAGACGTACTGGCCGTCGCCCTTGTAGATCGATCCGTCGCCGAGGTACACGTTCCAGTAGTTGTTCGGAATGGGTTCGAGGAAATCCGCGGCGTTGGTGTCGGCGATGAATCGAGTCTCGTTCGGATCGAACGTGACACCGACGTAACCGTTCCCGGAGTACGGAGTCGCGGCGGACGCTGCCCCGGCTCCGAGGACCGCAACGGCACCGGCTGCAACCGGAATCATCAACGCAGCGACGGCCATACGTGAACGGGACATAGGAGACCTCCTGTGACACGAAGGCTGCGCTCCTGCAGCCTCACTTTGATGTCACTGACGGTATCGCATATTTCGGTAACCGAACATTTGCGACAAGATGACCTCGGTCACGTTCAGGTCTGTAGAAATTGTCCAGATAGACCTTCTTCCAACTTTTTGACTAGGTCTAATACAGGAGTTTCGGGTCACCTCGTCGATTGAGTCGGCAGCCCAGCCCTCGCACCGTCCGCCTCTAGCGAATGTCAGGCACTCAATCCGTCCGGTCGGACCACACGTCGTGACGACGTCGTCGTCAACAAGGCGGTGAGTGGGGAGATGAGCCCGAACTCGTCAAACATCAAGGGAGGAAACAACTATGAGCGAAACCGAGCAGTACGCCGTCAAAGTCCGATCCATCTACGAACACACCATGACCGTGGAAGTCGATCCGGAGGCCTACCGAGACTGGTGTGGTGAGAATGACAGCAGCGTCGAGGAGTACATCGATTCGCTTCTCGAAGAAGGGGATTCAGTGATCATTCCAGCTGCTGACGAGGACGGCGGCGAGTTCTACGCCTACGACATCGTCAGCGTCGAGCCGATCGCGCAGCCCGCCCAGACTTCCGAAGGAGAACTGTGAGTATCGAGTACAAGGCGAAACTTGTCTTCAACGAAAATCAGCCGCCCCGATCCGTCTGCTACTGCCAATACTGCGAAAACGAATGGCAACGAATCATGGACGAGCGGGATCCGGACGGCTGGATGTCGCGGCTGCAGAGCTTCATGATCGTGTGCCCCGACTGCGGCTGCAAACGCTGCCCACGCGCCACCTATCACGGGCATGACTGCACAGCCAGCAACAAACCAGGCCAATCGGGCTCAACCTATGGCGATTTCGAGTTGGACACCGCCTGGATGGACGCTGAGAGAGACGAGTTGGTACCTCAACAAGATTCCGTGACAGCTCCAGGAAGCTCGCCATCCGCCGCGTCGCCCGAGGTGGAATTGCGGGCCGCAGCGCCGCATCCGTCCGACTCGATGTGGGATGTGGAGCCCGAGGTGGAATTGTGCCCCGCAGCGTCGCGATTGGCCGACCTGATCGAAGACGGTGGATTCGATTGGTGGACTCCCGAGATTGCCTTCGACCTTGCGCTATGGCTCGTAGACGAGGGAATGGTGATGCAGCCCAAAGCTGAGACCGACGCCCAGTTGTCCGACTTGATCAACTTCTACGGATTTGTCGTCGTCCGGGAAGAACCTTGCGGAGACGATCAAAAACGGGCGCCCGCCATGTGGGAGTACCTGCTCCATAGCGGGTGGGCCCGAGTCGGCCAGAGCTTCAATCCGGATGACCAAACGCCGACACTTCCGGTGACAACGGTCTATACCCGAGAACGCACGTTCGCCGGGGAACCGACGTGACCGACGGCGAATTCATGGTCGTGCTGGAAAGTCGCTTGGCGGAATGGACTGCGGCGCACGGCCGGACGGCGACACCTCCGCTGCAGGCTGTGGCCGGCCCGCCGCCGCGACTGAGCCAGTAACTCTGGCTCACAAACGATTTCGCTCACTCGTTGAGCCGCATAACTCTGGGCAGCAGAGCAGCCCTGCGGAGAAATACCCGAACAGGATCACTGATCACCTCGATTGACCATCGATCCTCCGGACCTCAACGACAGGGGCAACCCATGGCTGCACACACTGACCCGACCGCTGCAAGCAAGAACCACCAACACGCCTACGTCGATGAATGGTGTGAATGCGGGCGCAACGAATTCTTCGGAGTCTCCGTTGTCGATGCAGTACACGAAGTCGTCCAACGAGGGCTCGAACGTGTCGACTCGATCCCCGCATACACATCCGGTCCACGGCCAGCGCTCAATCCCCTCTACAAGTCAGCAGTGCTCGCACTCGCGGACAACCTGCGACGGGCAGTCGACCATGCTGAGGCCGACTCATGACTGCACGGGCAGATGACTCACTCACTCCACTCGAGAACAACGCCCTCAACTGGGTCTTGCTGTGCCAGAAGCTCGAGCTCGATCCGCACTCCACTTCGGTGATCGACGTCCTCCGCCTCGTGAAGACGTCGAAGTAAGCGCGGGGGCAGTGTTCAGACGTATCCAACGCTCGAAATATCTAGAAGCCCTGTGCTTCACGTCGAGGTGGCTCTGACCGGCATACGAAGAATCTTTCGTCCCACAAGCAAAAGACAACCAACGGGCAGCAGAGCAGCCCTGCGGAGAAATACCTGAACAGAATCAGCGATCACCCCCGATCGCACACCGATTCTCCAGACTTCGAAGACAGGGGCACACCATGACCGCACAGACCGCTACCGCTACCGCGCCGGCAATCGAGTCCACCGGCCTCAGTGCCTGGATCACCGAGCAGCGCGCCACCATCGCCGAATGGAACGCGCGCGGCGACCGGTACAACACCTTCGTTGCCGCCTCCCCCGCCGAGACGGTGACCGCCTTCGGCGCCTACATGGAAGACCTGACGGTGCACCTCGATGCCCTCGCCGATCCGGCTGTGACCGGTCTGCCAAGCTACAGCGCCCGCGATCTGCTCACCGAGCTGCGTCATCTGCGCAGCCTCAATGACAACGTCGTGCGCGCCAGTGGCTCCGGCCTCGTCCGCCGCGTGGCCGGATCCCCGCGAAACAAGATCCGCTGGGGCATTGCCGCAAGTGAGGGTTCTGCCTGGGTGTACTCGGAGGTCACCGACCGCACGGCGAAGTCGCTGGCGATCGCCCTCAAGTCCAAGGCATGAGCCCGAGGCCGCACCATCCTGACCGGGGTGGTGCGGCCTTGTCCTTTTTCACCACCGCACTCTCCCGAAACAGGCAGGAGCACAGAACATGAGCGAACGTGACCAACAGTTGATCGGGGCCCTCCCCCACAACGTCGAGCCGCTGGCCAACTACATGAACTATGGCGACGGCGACCAAACCGAACTGCACAGTGAACGCGAGTGGGTGGCGGAACAAGAACCCCATGTGATCCGCGCTCTAGGTGCCTACTGCATCAGTCGTGCCGGCGAGTTCGCTCGAATCGCACAGTACTGCCAGGACGAGTTGGTCGAGTTGGGCGAAATCCCCAAACAGCGCACCCGTCCGCTCGACTTCACGAAACGGGCAGCGGTGTTCGAGACTGCAGAAGGCTCGTGACAACGCGCGGTTCGCTGAATCATCCACCGCTACAGTCGTATCCGCACGAACGCGGGTGTGACAACGAGATCACCGGCCATCATCCGCCGCAACCCGCGCAGCGGATTTCGGATGGTCGGTGAACCACGTCCATTCTCGATCGAAGGAAGTGCAGCGATGCAGACAACGAAGGCCCCTACCCCGTTCCAGGACAAGTTGACCGAACTGTGTGACGCCAAGCGTGCACTCGACCTGCAAATCGACGACATCGCCTTGGCTGCTTTGTCCGAGTTCGTACGCAGCGTGTGGCCCGAGGCAGGAATGGTGCGTGCAGACACCGAATACAACGTCTACGAGGTCACCACCGTCGACGGAGGGCGTGTCCTCGCATCGAGCGAAGACAGCGAAGAAGATCTCGATATCGACTGGTCCGAGATGACGTCGCTGGTGACCAATCTCCCGCCCGGCCAGCGGGGCACCTACACAGCTGTTGCCGAATACGCGATCCCTCTCTCACCGTTGCTCTGAGCCCGCAGAAGCAACGACATCTACCCGCCGGCACAGGCGGGTAGATGTTTTCAGCGCAGACCCTGCGCCGATCACCATGGACAGTCCGACCATCGTGGCACCATGACAAATCAAAACCACCCGCGGCGATATGGTCGTCAGCTAACACCAGTGAAGTTGGGGGAACCATGACCGACAATGACAACGAATTCGGCACCACGCTCGATCTCGGTCGCATCTACGACACCGTTGACCAATTACGTACTGCGCGAGAGGGTACTTCGATCAGGGATGCCAAAGGTCGGCACTGGATCCGTGGATTCAACGATGCGACTGAGCGTCGGTGGCATCGACGCAAGGCGCCACGACTGATCTGGGTGGGTATCGGCGTGGCCGGAGACCGATCCCCATCCTCCGAGGTTCCGCTCCCTGCTACACAGGTCGCCGCCCAGGATTTCTGGCCCACCGCCCTTGTGGAAGGGGCGCTTCCCGCCGCGACGATCGGATCGATCGCCGGAGGCTCCGTCGGCGGAGCGCTGAACCCGGTGTTGATCGGCGCCGCTGCCGGAGGTCATATCGACAGCGCTCTGTGGGATGCGGCCGATGCCACTACCCGTCGTTACTGGCTGGATCTCGGACTGACCCCGGTCCCGGTGTCGATTCAGGGCAGCATCGGCGATGCCTCATCTCGGATTGAAACCAAGCAGGAGAATAGCGAGTCGTAGTGTCCCACAGCCTGATCGGATCCACACTGGTGTATGGATGAGCTGGGCTCGACCCCATGGTTGCCACATGACTGCCGCCTTCCGCTTCGAAGCAACGCAGCAGCAGAGCTGCCGCCGAGGACCGTTGTGAAGAAATCAGATCACTGCGACGAAGGGAACTCCAATGTTTGTCTGCCCCAAGGGTTGTGTCGATAGCCGCAATGCAGGCTTCGAGCTGGAGTTCGGCCTCGACCAGGATCGCAAGCCCGCCTATATCTGCCCTTCCTGCAGCCATAGCTCCCCTGTCAACCTCTACAGCGACCTAGCGCTCGACCTCAGCGCCGCGTAGGGATGCGTCCTCTGTCCGTCATCGCACCCCGAACCTCCAAAGAGGTTCGGGGTGTTTGTTTTACGCCCGAGATGCTCTGACGATCTGTTTCCACCTCGAAACAGTGCAGCAGCAGAGCTGCCGCCGAGGACCGCTGTGAAGAAATCAGGTCACTGCGAACGAAAAGGTGAACACCATGGCGAAGCGTAAGGCTGTTTCTGGCGACGAGGTCGACGCATTCTCGGCCAACCATCGTGCCCACAACTGGCGGGCCGGGCAACGCAAGGCGATCAAGACCGGCGCCAACCGTCGCGACCGACGTGAAGCCCGTCGAGAGGCACGTCTCGAAAACGCTTCCTGATCCATGAATGACTAACCCGTCCAGCCACGGCAGAAACGTCACAGTGACGCTTCTGCCGTGGCTGATTGTTCCTCGGGAATTCGCAACACACACTCTTTGAGAGGCCGCTATGGAGAACACCCTGTACGACATCGACGCGGAGTACGACACCAAACTGGGACCGCGATGGACGCGATCGGGGCACGCTGGATTCCGACCAACGCTCGATTCCACGGAGCCCTCGACCTGATGAGGGTGCGGGCTGGCATCCACCCCGGCCGCAAGGTCTTGTCGCTTCCCGGTATCACGTATCCGTGGACACCCGAGACGTGTCGCGATGTCGACAACCCGAGCATGTGGGTCCTCGACGATCTCGTACTCGTATGCCGCGGCTGCGGCATCAACGGCACGTAGCCGATCCGGACATGACAGAAGCCCCGATTCCTCGACTGAGGGATCGGGGCTTCTCTTTTTCACCAGCCTTGACGGAGCCATCTCGGGCGCACAGCACGTTTCGTGAAGGCGCGGCACGAACTCACGAAGATCGACGTCCCCGGATCTCTTTCAGGCGATCCGAAGCGGCGCGGCGTTCCCATCCGATCGCGCACAGATGAGCGTAGAGCTGGTCTTCTGGGAGCTGTTCTGCTGCCTCAACGAGCGATTCGGCAGCAGCACGAAAACCGCGTCGATATGCCTGAGTCAACACGGCAGCGACGTAGTGCTCGAGGGCATCGGAAGGGACACCGATCGTCATCAACTGTGTAAGCGTGGTGACAAGTTGTCTACCTTGGTGCCCGCCGGTTCGCCCGTCACGCTGCAATGTTGTCAGCACATAGGACCCGGTGTGAGGCTCACCTGCAGCAACGAGTGCGGATATCACCTCGAACAATGCAGCGTGAACAGGCTGATAGAAGTCCTCCGCCTTCAGATCGCTCGTCGCGCGCGCGGCTCGCGCAGCCGGCGCCCACAGGAGTGAGCACAGCATCTGCGCTTCGATATCGAGAGTGGCACTGTAGTCCTCCCTATCGGCTGGATCCTCGCCTATATGGGGCTCAGGGGTCTCGTGCTGCACGTTGCGTGTCACAAGCTGTCCTTCGTGTCGAGGTGTTCGGGTAGTTGCTCTCAAGGGCAACAGACACCCTCCGATCGATCGGCAACTCCGCCACCAGCCCCGACTCCTCGACTGAGGAATCGGGGCTGGCTTCTTCACAGCTGCCCCAATCGTGAGGCGTTGCTGAACTACTTCCCTGCGGTCACCTTCGCCCGCGAGGACTTCGTCTCCGCCGGCGGGGCCTCCGCACCGATGTCGGCGGCACGGTTGCGGGCCGCGATGATCAGACCCTCACGGTTCAACATGCGCGAGTAGCTCGAATCCAGGTAGAGCACCGGAGCGGCGTCCTCACCGTTCATCTCTACAACCTTGTCGAGCAGCACCTTGTGCAGTGCTTCACGTAGCGGCCCCGAGCCGCCTCCGTAGACGTAGATCGCCTGCGTAACCGCGCCGACCAGGTCCAACACTCGTGAGAGCTCCATTGCCACTTCGTGGACGAAGAAGTCCGAGGCGACCTCGGTCTCCTCGACGACCCGACCGTGGAACTTGGCCTTGAGCGGGTTGACCTCGAGCTGGAGGAAGTTCGCCAGGTGCTTCCGCCCTGCGAAACCGTGCTGGTCGCCCTTCTCGGTCATTGCCTCGATGGCATTCTCGAGCACAGTGCCGTAGCCGGAAGTCAACGTGCGGGAAGCGTCGGCGTTGAAGCGTCCTCCGGTGAATACCGGGAAGTTGACCGTGCCCTCGCCGACATCCACTCCGATGGTGTCCGTCGCCGCGAGCAAGTGCTTTGCCTCGATACCGTCCAGTGCGACACCACGGCTCCGCACATCCGTGAGCAGTCGTTCCATGAGCGGCTCACCGAAGTAGTTGATCGCGTACTGCGCGCTTGCACCCTCCGGCACGACCAACACACTGTCGAACACGATGTTCACAGAGACCGGGGTGACGAAATTGTTGATGCGCACCTGGTGCACCAGCGGCTCGCCCGAGGTTCCGACGAAGCCGGCCGCGTAACTGTTCCGATGTACCTCGTACTCGCTGATCGGCAGGGCCAGACCGAGCACGGCGCGCACGGTCAGCGACGTAACGGTGCTGTCAGGGTTGTTGGGACTCGGCAGCTGTCCGGTCGCTTCGACATAGTCGCGCAGCGCCTTGGCGGCGAGAATGCCCAGGACCAGGACCTTCGAGAGCGGCTGCTCGGCCTTGGATTTATGGCCGACCAGGTCGAACGCATCAACGCTCGACGCCTTGGTTGCGAGTGCTCGCCTCCCGATCACGCGGCGGTAGGTGTCCGGCACCAGATTCGAGCTGAACAGCAGGTCAGCGTTGTCGAACCACTCGTCGCCGGCGAGCACTTGCGGTGCTTCCGCATCCGGCGTCTGAAGTAGATTCGGCCGGATGAGTGTCGCGGCAACGCTCGGCATATCGATCATGCTGACGGGCACGGCGTCGCTACGGGTCTTGGGGTCAAGGCTGCGGTCTTCCACCACGCCCTTGACGTAACCGTTGCCGATGTCGAGACCGGCGGTGTATTCGAAGATTCCCGCCTGGGGGTTGCTGCTCATCGTGTGTTTCCGTCTCTCTGTGAGGGTCCGATCCGGTGCAGCTGCCGCCGCGGCCGGAATGAGGAACTGTCGCTACTACTGCCGGAACATGTCGTGGATGTCATCGCTCGGCGCGGGTTTCGGCGCCGGCTTAACAGGTTCCGGTTCTGGTTCCGGTACAGAAACCGGCGCTGAGATCTCCTCATCGACCGGCTCTGAAATCTGCGCCTGGGGCGCGGGAGCAGCTACCGGCGAGTTGCCGGAGGCCGCGATCGGGGTTGTTGAAGGGCCGCCCTTCAAGGTCGTCGCGGTCAGCGATCCCATAGTTTGTTCCAGCACATTCACCGGGCCAAACTCGTTGACCCACATTCGGATCAACATGACGATCGCCTGCGACTGAAATCTCACCCCCTGCGCTGCGAGAAACGCGTCGACATCGGGATCGTCGACGGGCATCTGAAGCCGCAACGGGTATTTCTTCGGTGGCGCTTGTTCGTGCGCGCCATTCTTCCGGCTCATATCGGCACCTGTCCTCTCTCTGCACCGTCACAGTCATACGGTCACTCAAGGGACACGATAACTGATTCAGAGCCGCATACTTGGCTTCCGACACACCTTTGAGCCGCCGTACAAGAGCCACTATAACTGTCTGACAGTTATATAGCCATTTATTTGTACGTACTGCGGCAACAGGGTCAGGAGCAGAGGTCAACGTGGCCGTCGGTGCCCGCTTGTGACCGCATTCACAGCCTCTGGACCCGAAAAAACGCCATTTATGCGCCCTGCGTGTCGCTGCGACACGGCCCTCGATCGTCCTGCACTATGAATCTCGACAAAGTTGTGACAACTTTGTCGAAACAGGACGAAATGGCTGAAAGGAGTTCACTCATGGGCATGGCAAGCAAAGGGCCGCGCACAGTAGTTACCTCTCGCG
This sequence comes from Rhodococcus sp. OAS809, assembly GCF_040546695.1. Taxonomy (NCBI): domain Bacteria; kingdom Bacillati; phylum Actinomycetota; class Actinomycetes; order Mycobacteriales; family Nocardiaceae; genus Rhodococcus; species Rhodococcus sp. OAS809. The sequence goes on from NZ_JBEPOI010000003.1 coordinate 123,417, forward strand.
TCCCCAATGACCTGTACGAAATTCTGGAGGCCAGGCGTGAAGAAGCCGGCGTTCACTCTGTCAGTCAGTTCGTCTCGTATGTGCTGGCGGATTATGTCGGCCGCACCGATTTGATCCTCGAAGTCGATCAGAAGGCCTTGCCGAAGGAGGGGGTCGTGCCAGCCGCCTGATACCAACTGGTCTGGTATTTATGTTTCACTCAGTACCAGTTACCTATACATCCAGCAACACCTCCTGAGCTCGACAAAGAAAAAACCCCCGAACCTGCGGCAAACAGGAACGAGGGTTTGTATCGAGTTTTAGGTGAGAGCCAAGCGACCAACTTGATTCTCGATGTTGCTTACCCCCGAAGGGATTGTCTTGACGGACAAGCCCAGGGTACATCGTGCCCTGATGAAGATTCAACAACCAGTTTTTTCGCGTGTCGAACAGCCGGCACCGGACGCTGACTCTCCGCTGCCCAGGTGGAATGAGCTCTACAACCTGATCGTCGACTTCAGTGTTCCCGGCCGAGCTTTGACCAAGGCCACCGACGGCACGGATGCCGCACAATCACTGAAACCTGGCAACCCGATCGCACTCATCGCCGAAGCCGAGGTGCTCGGCGGGGGTGTCGCCGCCCATGCTGTGGTCGCTCGCATCCGACCTGACCTTCTGACGGTCGACCTTGATGGTTGCGCTGACGTCATCCAGTCCGCCGTATTGGATGCCGCTGAGATCGTGAACGCACCGCTCGTCCACCTGGCCGCTTCCGGATCACCTGATTCGGTCCACATCGTGTTCGCGCCGCCTACACCGTGGGCGCGAATCCACCTGAACAGCCAGATCGATGAGATTCGTACGTGGGCCGGATACGACGCTAATGCTGTCGATGTCCTCACCCCTGCTCGCTACCTGCGCTTGCCAGGATCGGCGTCACTTAAACCCGCCGGTGATTTCTGCCGGCCGATCGACGTCGATGGCACGCCCCTATCCGCCACTGCTGCCGCCGCCCGAGCCCGCACGGCTATCGAGAGCATCACCGAAACCCACCACGTCGTCGGTCATGCATTACCGGCTGCTCGCCAAAAGCGCCCGCAGGAAACGAATACGGGAAGTGAAGCCCGTATCGTCCGGACATCTTCTGAAGACGCACTACCTGATGTGATCACCGACTTAGCGCCGCGTGCTTGGCGCCGTCGAAGGCGGTTCAGCGCTACCGACTGGCGTCTGTTCATGAGCCGCCCGGCGGTCGGTAGCCGCTCAGACCGGGCCACTGAAGCCGCATGGAAACTGTGGCAGTCAGGCATCCGCGACTGGTCGATGGCTGGCTGGTACTACCGCAATTGCTCGGTCTTCGAAAAGTTCGCTATCCGGGACGGCAGGACCCCCGACAGTAGTCGGGCGCATTGGGAATCCATCGCCACCCGGGCACGTGCGCACCGCCCACCACTGAGCGGTGCCGAGCACGCGATTATCGACCGCGTCCGTGAACAGCTTTGCACCTGGACTGACCGTCCTGCCCAGGCGATCGCGATGCTGGCGATCCTTGAGCATCGCTTCACCGATGGCCACGGTCTGGCTGACCGCCCTATCGCCGTCCGGGATCTCATGTCATGGCTCAATCTCGCCTCGATCGGTACAGCCAAGCGCCTCCTCGACAGTCTCGTCGAACAAAAGGCTCTCGTTGCCTCCACCCCGTACGCACAGACTGCCCCCCGAGAAGCCTCTCGGTACTCGCTTGTCGACCCGGAGGGTGGTTTATCCCGGTCATATTCAGAACATGACGTCACAATTCCTGCAGGAACCCCCCACCCACTAACACCCACTCACGGCCAGCCGCTCTCCCCCCTCTGGGGGCTACTCGGCGCCGACTGCTGGCGGGTCTACTCGCACCTTGCGTCAACCTCTACCCCCACGGCGTCCGCGGCTCTAGCCTCCGAAGTTGATCTGCCGGTGGGTACCCGCCGTTACGGATGTCTACGTCTGCTTACCGCTCTGGTCGATGCGAAGCTGGTTGAGCGGGTCGGTTCAGGGCGCCAAACAAAATGGGTGGCTCTCGCAGGTGACGCTGTCCGACGGGCAGAAGAGGCCACTGGTGCACTGGTGCGACTGAAGGCGCTGCGGACTCGGATCAATGCTGAAAGAGCTGCTTGGCACGCTGAGACCCGTACGGAGCACCGCAGGGCTCAGCGCGTGCTGCGCCGGATCCTTGACGGCCTGCGCGAACGCTCGCAGAAACGACAACTCGAACTTGAATTCGAGGTTGACGAGGGGTTCTCAGCTGCGAGTGTCGCAACAGCTCGTCCGACCGTCCGAACGAAGCGGGGGCGACAGATGCGCCCGCCGGGACGTCCATCAGGCCGGGGAAGTCCCTAGATGAGCGCGACTACTGCGTGATCACATCTTCTTCGCCGCAGTCTGGACTCAAGCAGCTCATGACAGTCTGGTGACAACGACTCCCCGGTGATGAAGTGATTGCGCCCTGTCCGTTGAGAATTGGGGGGGCCAACATCGATAACCGCAGCTCAAGATACGGAATCACGAAAGGAATCCCTATGGAAACGAATGAACGCACGCACATAACGATCATCGGCTGGCCAACTCCGAACGGAGAACCGGCCTTCACGCTAACGGGGTATCCAAACCCAGACCAGGAGGTGACTGCGCTGGCGGCATTTACTGCCGCCATCTGGCGGTCTTCTCCCGATGAAGTGATCGGCGCAGTGCTCTGGGACACCGAGTTCGATCAAAGTAGGTTCCACGAGGCCGCCGACAGCTCCTTGATCGTTGAAGATTCCGACGATTGGCTGACGCAGAATCCAGCGGCTGTTGTGTCAGCCCGTGAACGTCTAATGGAGACGGTCACCAAATACCTCTTCGGACCGAACCCGGCGCGGGTTGATGGTTACTTGAACACTGGACAATTCGTGTCGGTATTCAACGATTCGGCGGCCCCGGTCGACGAGCACAATGACGAGTACCAAGCGGTAGCTGGCCTTGCGGAGCTCCCAGAGCTGAGTCCGTACAGTGACTTCGCCCCAGACCCCGAAGAAACCACAAACGAAGCTGCTCTACCCGAGCTGCCTGAGTACGACCGGGTCGTTGACAACAAAAGCCTGGTTTGGGAGGTCAACTCAGCCATTCCCACTACCGTCGAAGCTGACCTGCAGCATTCCGGGAATTCGGGGCATGGGGCCGTGCGTATTCATAAGTTCGGTAAAGACTCTGAACTATTCGTCGACGACCTCCAGCTCGGGGAGGTTGAGGCTATGGCGGTAGCCATGATTGCGGCAGTGCGCGAGATTCGCTCAATCCGCGGACTCCGCCAGCTGTCGGACTAAGTGCATCTAGGTCATCCCAGTTGCAGGTTCGTGCGCGCCCCTGGCGGTAGTCAGCCCCTCATGATCCAGACAGCGGCCGACCAGGCGAGAACGGAGCGTCGACTCCGTCGAAGTCCTCTCCCCCGTTGTGCAGTTCCGCCCGGCGCAGCATTTCGCCTGCAACAGCCTTTTCGACGAAGTGCGACCAATTGCGATCAGATTCCGCTGTTCGTGTGGCGTTGAAGGCAAGCCGAGCCTGCGTGTACACCTCCGGCGAGATGTAGACCGTCACCGCCTTGTTGGCCGGCTTCGGCTCTCCAGGTGTGACGGGCTGCTCGTCTTGCTGCGGTGGCACCGGCGTAACCACCCTGTTCTTCGCCCGCATGGCCGACAGGTCACCGGTCACCGGGCGCGCGACTGGGGTGGCGGCACCACTATTGGAGACACGCTGCAGTCCACCGACGCTGCGTCGATGTTCGCTCATGATGAGACCTCCTGGGCCAGTGCTGCTGTCCCTTCGGTTTCTGCTTCGGTGATGCGGCGAATGAGTTCTTCGGTAACACCCACGAGATCGTCTGCGACGGATGTGGAGGACTGCGGCGCAAGGGTTTGCGCCTGAGCCTCCCCTCGAAGCACCTCGTACCACTTGGGGCCGTTGCGCACGACCTCATCGAGTTCGTGCGCGAGGAGTCCCCGTTCGCGCGTGGCCAGGGCCGTAGCTTCGGAATGCCTCACGGTTCGCTCGAAAGTGACATCGAGGCTGCCGCCGAATGCCTGAGCGATCGCACTGCGAGCTTGCTGCTGAATCTTCGTGGCCGACTTGCCGATTCCGGTGAGTACCACACCGAGAAGATCCAAGTCGGGATTGTCGGAGAGAACAGCGTTGAGTCTGTTCATGACGCCGGCCATGCCTTTTCGGCTGGACGCATCGCTCTTGACCGGGATCAGCAGCCAACGAGCGGCCGCCGCCGCCGCGGTCTGCAACGATTCGTCGCCGGGCGGGCAATCCAGGAGGATCATGTCGTACTGGTGTGCAATCGGCGCTAAGGCTATCGCGAGAGCGAGCTTCGCCCCTGCTGGATCTTTCGCCATTCTCGCGGTGAGGGCGGCCGTGGCTGCCTCGAGATGGGCGCCACCCGGCGCAACGTCGAGATTCGGACGAATGTCACGGATTGGTTCGAGTGGGGCTCCGAATGCGAGTGCTTGGGCGAGGTTTTGACCCTCGTCATCGGAGTCGGTGTTGGTGTATCCGAGATCCTCGGCGACGTTGCCCTGTGGGTCGAGGTCGACGAGCAGGACTCTGTAATCAGAGGCTGCCAAGAGACCTGCGATGTTGGAAGCCAGCGTTGTCTTGAACACTCCCCCCTTTGAGTTGATGAGCGCGACGACTCGTCGCAGCGCTTCCGAATTGCGTTTCGGAGGCACTTTCTCCCTTGTGGCCATTGCTTCTCCCTCCGTCGAGCTGTGTGCGAGTGGGCCGTTTTTGCAAGTAATGCTTGTATTGCTGGCTATGCCTTCAAGGCTTGTATAGCCAGCGGTGGTGACAATACTCCGAATCCTTGCAATACAAGCATTACTTGTACTGGCGTTTCCTTGATGGACCCTGTTAATGCTTGTAATCCTGGTATTGCTTTTGTGCAGTTCAGAGGCTTTTATGCCCTGCACCTTCCTTTGGCAAGCAATGCTTGTAAACCTTGTATTTTTCGTTCGAGACTAGACGGCAAAATGAGCACAAGGGTCCCAAGGAGCCAGCAACGCCAGCAATGCAAGTAAAAAAAGGATTGCTGGTATTGCTGGCAAGCAGCTCAGCTGCAGGTGATGTCTCTCGTCGGAGAGTTGGCACAGCCAACAGCGGATGAACCACGATCGCTGCAGTAAAACCTGCCGCCGACACCGACGAGGAGCTAAACGCTGATGCTGAAGATCACGACCGGACTACCCGGCGCAGGAAAGACCACCTACGCACAGGCCTGGGTCGCGGAGGACCCTCACAGTCGCTGCCGCGTCAACCGTGACGACCTACGCGCCATGTTGTTCAACTCCCACGGCAAGCTCGGTCCCGAGCAAGAGGACGCAGTCTCGGCCGCCGAACTGACCAGCATCGCGATCCTTCTGGGCAACGGGATGGACGTCATCGTCGACGCCACCCATTTGACCGAGCGCAGTCGTGCGAAGTGGGCCGACTTGGCCGCATCCATGGGTACCGATTTCGTCGTCCACGAGGTCGATACGCCCCTTGCCGAGTGCATCCGCCGTGACACAGCGCGCGGTGCGCAAGGTGGTCGTTGCGTCGGAGCAGCTGTGATCACCCAACTCGACGCGAACCGGCGCACGGTTGCGCTCGCCAGCTGACAGAACAGGAAGCCTGACATGACAAGCAGAGAAATGCCCGCTGAACTGGTCAATCTCATGAAGTTGGCGCTTGCCGGCGGGAACATCGACGAGGTCAGCTTGGGTTTCGAGGGCCTCGGCTACGACTTCTACGCACCCATCGGCTGGTTCCTGTTTTTGACGAAGGTGTCTCCGGAGTTGCGTGTTCGCGTAGGGGAGACCCCTCATGCCGGCGACGTAAAAGGTCTAGAGCCGGAAATGCTCCGGATCAGCGCCCACGTCAGCGACCCGGAGCCCACTGCGTATTTGGGCACTGATCCCCAGAGCGGTGAAGCGCAGTACTGGGACGCAGCCGCCATCGCACAATGGATCGAGACTCCTCGCGACGTTGGCACAGTCGGTGCGCCAGTGGCCGCGCCAGATGAGCACATTGACCTTGCCATCTCGGCAGCAAAGCTCGGTTGGTGCGTGACCCGGCAGCTCAGTAGATATGGGCACAGCCCAGATCCTTCCCTGGTGAACCGTCCGATCCCCGCCTCGGTGAGTTACCGGTTCACGGCCGACAACTACGCCTACAACGACGAGACCAGCGCACATCATCGCGATACCGGTGCCGATGTGTCACTGAATCTGGTGCTGGGCACCGATGAGCAGGCTGCGACCTGGGGCTACGCCCTGCAAAACGCCCAGCGCGTCGACCCGATACAGATCACTGCGGCGGTGGCCCAGGTCCCACCGTGGTACGCCCGGGTGGCGAGATTCGATGAAGATCTCGACGAGTGGGTGCTGTGACTTGAGAAAGCTGACCGTATCCGCGGTGGGGGAGACGGCGCGATGAGCCGTCACCATCGATTCGCTCATCTCGGGACCGACACAGCCGCGTCTCTCTTTCGGAGCCTTGCAGATCAGACAGAGGCGGGTGGCCACGGCGTCAGGATTCTCGCCTGGCGCCGATTTGCCATCATCCTCAAAACCGACAACCCGCCGGATGGTTCAGCGGCTGTTGATTTCACAGCTACAGCGGAAGATCTGGAGTGACAGTTATATCGTCTTTTGTGAGACGGTACAGCGACGGTGCACAAATATACCGCCGCTAAATGCGCACTACTGCGGCTATACAGTGGCGTCCCACTCTCGTACTTTGGCGGAAGTGTCACGGCTTCCGTCTCTAAAGAGCCACGTATACAGATATAGCGGCTCTAAGGAGGCAGTACATCTGTCTCCGATCTCTGAGCTGGCTGTCCACTGTTGCTGCACAACCCGCACCTGCCCTCGCGACAGGTGCGGGTTTTCTCGTTCGCGACTGCAGTCCGCCGCGGCACTGGCGCAGCCAGTGCCGGAATGACGACTGAACCTCAACCCGACACATCGACTTCCCCTGGAGGCACCCATGACCAACGAGCCGCACACGAGCCTGACCGGCATTGACGACAACGAGCTGCCCCCACACCACGGGAAGAACCCCATGGGTAATCCGGTCTGGGTGCTCGATCGCGACTCAGCTCGCCCCACCATCGTGGAAGCCGACCTCGCGGCCAGTGCCGGATCGAAGACGGGAGCCGTGCGGATTCACCAGCTGTTCGGGGCAGACCTCGATTCCGGAGTGCCTCACGACGTCGACGAGATCGAGACGCTGGGTCTGGCTCTTGTTGCCGCCGCACGCGCAGCGCGTGGCGGCAAGTGACCGAGGAACTCGCGGCAACCCCACAACACTCACCATTGGAGCCACGCATGAAACTCACCATCCAGCCGATGTTCCCAGGTCAGCGGCGCAACAGTCCTCGCCACGACACCATGTGTTCAGACCTTGCGGGACTCACAGCTCTGCCGCCAGCCCTGTTTGTCGCCGACGAAGCCGGCCTCACCGTCAGCTCGTCAGACGGATGGACAAGCTCTGTACGCGCCCTGATCGGCGTGGGCGCTGACGACGAGTTCAGCAGTGCAATCACGCTCATCTGCACCATGCCGGAGATCGGAACCATCGTGATCCCTCACGAAGTCGACCTCAGTGGCTCCGTCAACGACGTCATGAACGGGTGCGCCATCCGCCTCGCTGTCGCCCTCGTGGAGGGGCGAAGCGACCCAGACGTGTGGAGCCAGCTGACGATCCTCGACTACCACGGCAACGTGCTCGCCGAGACCCCCTTCTGAAATCGGGCGTGACCGGCGCAGTTGGCGGAACCGACCTCGAGCGAGATTCAAGCAATCACGCACCCGTGAACATCAGGAGACACCTTTGAGTAGCGCAACTTATTCGACCGCGCAGTTCCAACTCCCGCTCAGAACGACAGGTCGAGCCCTCAGCCAGCTGGCGTCAGAGCTCGTCGCCCTGTTCGAGGGCGCGGTCCCTCCGCACCCGCAACCGGGCCCAGAGGGATCAATCCTCACCCTCTGCCTCGCCATCAAACAATCGCTAGGCCTCGGTGACGACGGTTGCATCGAAGCCGAGCACCAGGGTGACACCTTCAACATCAACGCCAGCGGGGAAGGTCGACACAACAGGCTTCTCGAAACAATTACGATCCTCGCGGCCCATGACGTCACAGGTGAGGTGTGTTTCGAAGACACGGACCTCGTTCACACGGCCAGCATGAGGTATCGCCTCGCGGACGGGATTGTTCACATCGGTCGCGGCAACCTCGTGTACGTCGAGGATCCAGCTGAAACCGAGAGCCCCGTCAGCTGACCCACCCGGGAACGCCCCAGAGCCCGCATCTGCCCCAGGCAGGTGCGGGCTCTTCGTTTTTTGCTCTTCCGCGCAGCACCTTATCGGTGGTCGGCGAAGCCGACTGCGGAGAATCTGCGACCTCACCGACACACACAGGGCGGACACATGGACACCGATCACGACTACACACCTGGCGACAACCACGGGGCAGCCTCGACGCACTACGCAGGTCCATTTTGTAGCTGCAGTGACTACTCCTGCCCGGCCAGCAATGACCCCACCGCTCCTTGTATCAACGAGGATCGGTCACCGGTCAACGACACCTGGTGCCGATGCGGCATCAACGGCTGCGCCGCCCACCACACCAACCATCCGTGCACCTACCCACCCGAACACCCCGTCCACCACTGATGGGCATGGTCGGGGCTTGAACAACACGTCCGTGCGTTGACACAGTTGACGCAAACGCGGACACTGGGGTTGACGCAGTTGACTGTATTGGAGGATCTGATGAACACCCTCGCCGAGCAGGAACGCAAGCTACTCGACCTGCTGACCAACTCCGTCCACCGGACGTTCGCCGACGCACGCGCAGCCGGCGTCCCCGCCGAGGTCTTCGACGACGTCGAATCAATCGCGCGTTCGATGGCCGCTGCACTACCCACCACTCACGTCTACGACCTCCTGGTCGGCCCGTTCTACGACACCACAGGCCTGACACAGTGGCGGAATATGAGCCGCCAGGGCATCAACAAGGCAGTCGCCGCCGGCAGCCTGATCGCCTGCCGCCTCGACGGCGGGCAGTGGGTCTATCCCACCTGGCAGTTCACCGACTCGGGCAGCGTCCACCAGCACCTGATCACCCTGTGGACGACCCTGCGTGGTGCCGCCGACCCATGGACCTGCGCGATCTGGCTTCGCAGCCCACAATCTGAACTCGGCGATCGCAGTGCAGTCGACTGGATCACCGACGGCTATCCCATCGATACAGCCCTCGAGCTGGCCCGCGCCGACGCCCAGCGGTGGGCAGCGTGAGCCGTGACGATGTCGCGCTCGGCCCTCCGTCCCGCCCGCTGCACGGGTTCCCCAGCTGCGAACTCACCTCGGCGCAGTCACTGCACCGCGGGCACCGCACCGGAAACGGTCCGTGGTGGTTCTCCTCGAGTGGGGGAGGGCGGTTCGATCTGAACCCGCCGCGTGGAACCTGCTACCTCGGGTTCGACGAGCTCACCGCCATCCGTGAAACCGTCGGCGAAGCACTGGCGAAAACCGGTGTGATCAGCGAGGACTTCGCAACCGAACGCCAACTCTCCACCCTGACTGTCCCGGACGATCATCAACTGGCCGACACCTGCACGGACGAGGCCGCGGATTTCGGTCTGACCCGAGAACTCGCATCCATGACCCCCTACGCGGTCCCTCAAGAGTGGGCAGCAGCGTTCGACGCCCACTTCGCCGGCATTCGCTATCAGACCCGGTTCACCACCGGGCCGAACCCCAACGCGGTTGGCTTGTTCGGGGACGCCGGGGAGGCCTCCTGGCCGATCGACCCAAACCCCGAGCCCTTCGTCGCCGCTGCTCGACGCTGCGGCTTCATCGTCGCCAGCCCGCCACGGGCAGTGCGCATCGTTCCACCACCCGTGGCCTGAAACGCCCGCGACCACCCACTACAGAAAAGGAGAACTCTGTTGTCCGCGATCAACATCACCGACCTGGCCGGCGCCGTCTACTCCTCGGGAAGGGTGTTCGACGGCCTCGCCACAGGTCGACTCGACACCGAGAACTTCCTGCGATCGGGAAGCCTTGCCGGAGTCTCCTCGCGCTCCGACCTTGCGCTGCTCGAAGACCTCCGAGACGTCGCACAGTTCATCATCGATCACCACGATCAGCCGATCGACGCCACCTACGTCCGCGCCGTCAACGCTCAGATCACGCGAAGCGGCGCACTGCACCCCGGTCAGCTTCGCACCGACGACCAGCAGATCGGAGTCCACACCCGACACGGGCGGCACACACCTCCCGCATTGACCGAGGGCGGCCTACAACAGCTCATAGCCTCGTTGACCTGCGAGGATGTGACCGAACACGCGCTGGATTTGTTCGTCGAGCTCGCCAAAGCTCAACCCTTCGAGGACGGGAACAAGCGCACAGCGTTGTTCGTGGCGAACAGCCTGCTCATCGGCGGCGGCCGGATGCTCGTCGTTCCCGTCGACGAGAACGATCCGCAGCTCTCGGACACCTTCAACGATCTGCTCGCCAAGGCGTACCTCCGTGACGAGCACGCCGCGGTCAAAGATCTGCTGCGCGAACACGGCCTCATCGACCTACCGCGCTGAGTAGGGTAAATCCCGTCAGACTGCGCACAGCTGACCAGCACCACAGAACCCGCACTCTGCCTCCATGGCAGGTGCGGGTTCTCTGTTTTCACGTGACAGCTCTCAGTCGACCAGACCGCATCGAGGCAGTTGGCAAAGCCAACTTCGGAACAACTGCGAACCAACCAGGTATCCCGACCGTCCGAGACTGGCACGCATCGAGCAGGAGAAACACCATGACTGTCACCACCATCGAACGCGCAGAAATCACCCTGCTGGTCCTCCCCGCAGAGCCGGGCCCGCGCGTCAGCCTGCTGCACGCATACCCGATTGATCTCGGACAGTCTGCCGACGAGATCGGCGCCGAGCTCGACGCGGTGGCTCAGCTGGAAGGGGCCACACGCGATCAGCTGGTCGTCGCTGGTCTGGAGTTCGCGGATCCCGACCAACACAACACCAATGTCACCTTGAGCAGCGCCGACCTCGACGGGATCGCATGGGTGCTCGGCGACGGCGGACTGACGCTCAACAGCGCCAAGGGCGTGCTCGGAGTCCTGGAGCATCTCGCCTCGGTCGAGGTGCCCGTCTACGCCTGAGCGCGCCCTGAAACCCACACATCACTCTGACCAGGAGAAATAAGATGGCATCCTCTGCGGTTATCAGTATCGTTGCCCACACTGACCAGGGACTGCGCTTGATCCCAGGTCTGACCACACCCTCGTCGAGGGTCTACCGAGACGCTCTCCGCGAAGCCTTCACCCCGGCTGGCTCCGATCCGGCGATCGCTGAAGCCTTCGACCTGGCCGCCAACTCGGAGGAGGGGTTCCCCATCCCGCTGGCGGCGATCTTCGCTCCCACAAGTCCCGGAGTGGCGACCGACCAGATCGCCCACGAGCTCCCTGACCTGCACACAGACATCTCCGAGATGCTCGTAACCCTCGAACAGCTCACCACCGACAGACCAATGGACGACATCACGTTGTTCGTCTCGTACGAATAGACCACCTGCCCGCACAACCAGAAGGGAGCCGGCCATGGCCACCAAGAAGAGGACTGATGCAACCGCACCGGCCTCCCCGGAACAGTTGCGGGCCCGCCTCGAGCTGCGTCGGTCGTCGGCCGCGTCCAAGCATGTACCCGCCCCGCGCAAGGGCACACGCCGCAAGCAGCGTGCCCGCGCCATCGCGGCAGGATGGTAGAGGCAGAGAAGCGCCAGTCCCCGAAGACCCAATCGACCACGAACCCGCATCTGCCTCCATGGCAGATGCGGGTTCTTCGTTTTTGCTCCGACCGACTGAGGCCACCGCAGTGGTCACAGTCGCCGAAAACCTTTGGGGATATGGATGTCCGGTCGTTCGGTCGGCAGTCCAGCTGCTGCCCGAATGCTCCGGATGTCCTCAGCGGCCAACGGCGTGGACAGATTCTTCTGGATGACGATTGTGCCGTCCTGGTAGGGAAATGCCTCCACGCTGGGCGGGAGCTGCGTTTCCTTGATCGGCAATTCAGGAGCGAAGTAGGTGCAACTGCCCACGATCGCGTCACCCGGCACGTTGTACTGAGGCGATGATTCGGTTCGGCGGTAGAGCACGGTGACGCGAGAGTCCCAGATGTCGGTCAGCCCTTGGACCAGCTTCAACGACAGCGAAATCAGTGATTCGTCGGCAAAGGCACATACGAATGCGCCGGCCCCCGAGGTGCCCCCAAAACTGATAACGACTCTGACGTCGCCGGCATCCGAATACAGGGTCATGTGCCGCGGAAGCGAGAGCGGGTACACACCGTCGGTGGCGTCGGGGGAGCGCCTGCGCTCGACCAATGCAGCTTCGATCGATTCTTCCGTCGGAGGTACGAGGATCTGACGGATATTCGACCCCAAGGCCTGCTCGACCCCGGCACCGTCGGGGAGCGGATCCCCGACGGTTTGGTAAAAGTCGACGTCGAAGACCGGATCCAGCTCTCGAAGGAACTGTAGCGACCGCGCTGCCAGCGCTGCAGTGACCGATTCGGCTTCCGGCGGGTCCTTCCGCCCGATGACATTCACAGTCAATCCAGACATCGGATTGCGGCGTAAAGATGGGGCAGGCACGGTCACTCCCATTCGAATGCGTTCTGATCAACCAACCGGGCCATGCGCTACACCGGGTAACCCAACGCCGCCCGCACCGCCACTATGTCGGCGGCAGCGACGTGCATCGGTTCGTCCCCCAACCGAATCAACGTGCCAGCGGGCAGTTCCTCGATCGCCGCAGATCGGGGGAGTTTGCTGCGATCGAGTGTGATTCCGGAATGAAAGTACGTTTCCCATCCCACCTGGATCTGACCTCTCACTCGCGGTTGCAGATCGAGGTAGTCGCCGATGCTCCACCGAGCTCGATCCGGTTCCCAATGCTTGACGATCACTTTCATGATCGCTTCTCCAATATCCGGTTCGAGCAGGTGTCGGAGGTTGTCGGTGAGCTGCGTCTCCGTCGGCAACGACACCCGAACACTGTTGGGAGCACTGGTTTCGAGTCCGCCGACCCACGCGCCGATCCGCCGCGCGGTCCCGTCTTCCGGTGACAAGTCGACGTCGTAGCCCGGTCCTGGGGTGTCCGAATATCCCATTTCGTTCGAGCGGGAATGCTCGAAGATTCGCACCAACCCGTCCACGCTGAGATCCGCGGGCACCTTGTCGAACTCGGCAGTCGAGACCCACGGCAACGCCAACTCCGGGTTGATCGCTTCCAGGTCGTCGAGGAAAGCCCGCATCGTCTGCGCCACCTCTTGACTCGACTGCACCCGCGTGCCCCAATATCCGCCCACTGTCGGCCGCCGTCCGAAAAAGCTCATCGCCCCACCTTCTCCAACCCTCGAATCTTCATTGTCGCGACGGACACAGCAGACTCTGGCGAGTTCAGCACATCGTTCGGTCATCTCGCAGCGCACGACTGTGTGCCGTTCGGCACCCGAAGAACCCGCACTCTGCCTCCACGGCAGATGCGGGTTCCTCCTTTTCGCTACAGGTCCCGGTCGTCTCAGTGCCGCCGTACAACTGCACAGCAGCCGTCCAGGTGACGCAATTACCGGCTTCTGGCACGCACTTAGAGGCCGTGAAACAGTCATCTATATGGCTACATAGCTGTGCACACGTTCGACCGGGCCGGAACTATGGCCGCACACTCGTCCCTAACGGGACGGTATACCTGGCCAACCGGCTCATAAGTGTCTGTATAACAGTTAAACCGTCTCTAGTCTGCCGGTACTACTGTTCTACTGTCCCTTAACTGCCTCCATAACGGTCAGGCTCCAACCGCTGTGCCAGCATCTGAACGGTCTCCATCACGGCTGGATCAGCGCTGACCGAGCAGTGTTGAGACAGCGCAATGGCCGTACAGCAGCCACTATGACGGCATAACCAGCATCAACCCTGTGACCTGCGCTTTTACTGTGTGCGTGACTGGGTACAGAGAGCCTGCACCCCCCGACCGAGAGGGCCGACATGTTTCTCCGCTAACCCGGAACCGACCCATTCCTTCCCGGAGAACACAATTCGATGACCTGTTTCTTTCTATTCACGTAATTGGTGTCCACTTTCGCCGAAATAACTCCACGAATCACGAAAGCAAACCCGTTCGATTCACTGCTGGGAATGCCACGAAACAAACATTCCGACGTTCGCCGCTTATCGCGGTCAAGACCGGGGCCGAAACGGACCACAAGAGACCGCGTCGGCGCGAAAAGCTCTTTCGGCACACGGTGGCACCAGGTATTCGATTCATCGTTGAGAATGACCTGGTAACCCCGCCGCTTCGCGCCGGGAGCGGCCGCAGAAAAGCGCTGCAGCCGCCACCACCGTGTGCCGAAAGAGCCGAGCCTGTCTCCATTGTCGAGGCCACCGACTGCGCCGGAGTCAGCATCTATCCCTGTTTCCACCGGCTGCGCCGGAGCCTGTGTCCGAGCCTCGCAGGCCGGCACGAAAACCCTGTGCAGGCCCGCAGCCAACGCGTGCCGCATCGGGCCAGTCGAGGCCGGAATCCCCGCCCTCATCGGCCCCTCTGGGGCGGGCTGCGACCCATCCGGCAGCGCCCCCCGAGGGCGGACAACTTACCCCCGCCGAAGACGCACCCTGTGACGTCACGGCCGTTCCCACGGCAGTCCCGCCGCGGTCTCTTCAGCGGCCTCCAGCCGCAACGATCCAGCCCCGATCAGACCGTGTCGCGCCCCGTAACCACAGGCCCGGCGATCCTCGGCCGCAACCAGCCGGCATCGATGCCGGCGACCCGCCTGTATCTGACCCTGGACCCGGATCACCCCGGGGGAAGCGAGTGGCGTCTCGACGCCGGCGAACCAACACCGGCGACACGAACCCTCGGGCGCGAGATCGCGCCCAACCCCAGCCGCCTGCGGCGGCCACACAACCCGGCCTACGGCCCGCTCCAGTGCTGTCTTTTCGTGGGGCCCTCACCGGTGCCAGCTTCTCTGTCATACGCGCTCACGCGCGGGCACCGGACCCACGAAAGGCCAACACCTGCGCGCACGTCGGATCGAGCCCGTACCGACCCGCCTGTGTCTGACCCTGGACCCGGCATGGGTCTACGACCGCCACCCGATTCCGGAGACAGGACAGCCGCAGCGATGCTGCGACCACACGGCGACCCGATGGGGACACGAGCCGCTTCGCGACCCGTGTAAACACTGACGCCACCACAGTGGGACGACGCCTCTCGCTCCGCTCGCCAGGCGCCGCCAACGTTGGCGCAAACCCAGAAACGGGGTTTGCGCCAACGCCGTCAGTGACGCAGCTCATACACCCCACCGGCTCACCGCTCTTAACTGCGGAAACAGCAAAACGATGCCATCCTTGCGACCCCCGTTCCGAAGCCGTCTCACGTATCTGCGACCGGTCGCAAGGATGGAGAATCTAACCTGTTTCCCCAGTACGCCACGGGCGCAACCTCAACTCGCTGACGCTCGTAGTCGGATGCTGTGGCTCGATTCGAAAAGGGCATAAGGAGTCGTGACGCACGGCGGGTTTCGTTCGCTTCGCTCACTACACCCTTGTTTGCCCGGCAGAGCCGGGACGACCTCCTCGGCTGGCGCCTCGTCGCCCTCGCTGGCGCTCGGGTCCTTATCGCCTTCGGATCACTCAGTCCGGTCGCTGCGCGACCTCCCTCGCTCACCTACGGCGCCCCCTTCGGGGTGCCCTGGTCCGCCGCGGCGGAGTGCCCGGAGCGGTGCTCGACGCTGGCGCGCCTGCGGCCCGTTCCGGGTCGGTTACTCGCTCGCTCGCAACCTCGGGTGCCGCTGCGTCCTGTCGGCCTGGTTCGCGCCCCTGGCGCGCTCTGCTGTCACGGTGGGGCCGCGATCAGCCGGCGTCCGCTCGGCTGCTGCGGCTGTGGCGGCCATGCGGCCGTCTGCTGTATCCCCGCCTCGCTCGCTCGCCGGGTGGGTCGGCCGTCCCAGTCCGTGACGGACGATCGGATGCAACGCTGGTCCGATACTTGGAGTATCGGGCTGCCCTCAGCTGGTCTCCATGGTCGAAGTGCTCGCTCCGCTCGGCTTGATGCAAGGCCTGTTGTGGATGCTGCAGCGAAAGGCCGCGTCGCTCCTCAGTCGCTGAAACCGCACCCTTGTGACACCAGCACTCCGACTTGCCCCGTCATGACGTCACCCCTCCCATCGGCCCCCGAAATGGACGGGCGGACCGGCAGTGGATGTCCTCGGTGGCCGGCTCCGGGTCACTCTCGAATCACGGGGAATCGAAGACGTTTGAGACGCTCTCGACGACCGCACCCGGAGGGTGCTGCGGGAGCGCGCGTGTCAACGCATCCGCGGATCCCCAGCTTCCTCTTTCACGGTTGCATTCGGCCGATAAGACAGTCGGTCGGCATTCTGCTCGGAACGCATCTGCGCCCGCGTTGTATCCAGGTGCTCCGACCGTTAGGAATTTCCGCTGCATTAACGTCGGGTCCTTCTCCGTAGCCCCACGCAGAAGGAAAATCGGACATTCTTCGAGATGGCTCTGACGCCTCATGAGGTACGTGCGGGAGTTTTCAGAAAACTCGCTCATGTCTCTTTTTTCGCCAAGTCTTTGCGCATTGTTTTAATGTCCGGTTTCATACTGCAGCTATCGAGTCGACGCTCCATCAATGACGCAGGTGTATAGCTTCCACTGCGTTGAATCCCGCCAGCGGAAGTGTCCTATTCGCTGTCCGAATAAATCGACATGCAGCCAATCGAGGCGAGCGGTGACCCCTTTTTATCGCTGTTGGATGAATAGGTTCCGATTGCCGCTGCCAACTTTATCCATCGGAGCACCCGCAGCATCTGTTTGGCCGCGCGAACGCGGCCCGGGTGGAGTGCTGATTCACCTCGACTCGGTGGAAGCGCCTCCAGTGCCGCCTCGTCCGATCGATCCCGTCCCGCGTCATCAACGGTCACGCCGGCCGTCGCGGCGAAAACCAGAACCCTCCGAAAGGCAACCCACCATGAGCACCCACCTGAGTGTCGTTCTGCATCGAATTCCGTCATTCGTTCCGGGCCCCGACTCCGCCGAGCAGCGTGAACGAAGCACGTATCGGGCCATCATCGACCGCGCGCCTTCCGGCTTGTTGGCGGCCGCGTTAGTTTCCGATCACGACTTCGATGTGGCTCCGTTCGGTATCGACGATGTCGACTTCCATGACGGAGCCTTCGCCCCAGTCGCCGCTTTCATGAATGACCCACGGGCTGTTACCGCTGCCCGCGAGCACTTGTATGCGGTGGTGGATTCACATGTGATCGGCTATCACCGCCACCGCGCAGACATCAGAATTGGGGATACCTGGGCAGCCGTCTACGCCGGCCAGTCGTGCGGTGACGAGCCGTTCGAGGGATTCGGCGGTGTGTGTGCGTTGGCGACGCTCCCGGAGCTGACTATCACCTCGGTTTCCGGAGTCCCCCAGTGAGCCTGCACAGCGAGGTATGCGCCGCGATCTCAGACGGAATGAATCCCGCGGTTGTGAAGTGGGTGACGAAGAACCCGGACCTGACCGGCGGCATGGTCGCCCAAGAACTCGACAAGCGCGCATCCATCGTCACTGCAGTGGACTCGCTGCTTTCGCACCTTCGAGCAGATGTGCGCGACGTCGTAGTCCAACGCATCGAATCGGTGCTGGAGGCGGCTGAGGCTCGCCGCGCGTTCGGGCTGCCCGAAGTCAAGGCCGTCCTCTCCGACTATCAAGCGGCCACCGCTCGTGGTCGGGAGGCCGCGCGGCTCGAGACCGCCGACGACCGTTACGTACCGGCGGCTGTAGTGCGTCGGGTCGACAGGCTCGCTGCCCGGCTACTCCGTTTCGAACACGAACGCGACAGTTTCACCGGCATGGCGCCATCCACGGTGACCGCCGAGATCGACCGCGTCAGTTATCACCTTGCCTACTGGAGGGGAGTACGCGCCGAACAGTTGTCCAACGGCACAACCATGGCCTACAGCCCGGGCGTCGTCGTCGACGGTGATCACGTCCTCCACGGGGGGCAATGGAATCCAGTCGTCAGGGTCAATGCCAAGTCGGTTTCCGTTGTCTCCGTCCTCGACGGCAATCTGACCGACCGCGTCATCTACGCCGAGATCGAAGGTCTGCGTACAGCCGGTGGCGATGTTGTTCGCATTGTCGACGGGGCGCGGGAGATCGACACACACGTCGAACCCGCCTCCAGCTCTCCATCTCGGTTCGAGGTCGCATCGTGACCGAATCCGCCATACCGATTTCTCGTACTTACGAAAGAAAGGACCCGCGCCATGCTGGTCACCATTGAAATCCACGACTCTTACGTCAACGGTGACGAG
Source organism: Rhodococcus sp. OAS809 (assembly GCF_040546695.1). Classification (NCBI taxonomy): domain Bacteria; kingdom Bacillati; phylum Actinomycetota; class Actinomycetes; order Mycobacteriales; family Nocardiaceae; genus Rhodococcus; species Rhodococcus sp. OAS809. The sequence continues at coordinate 141,840 of NZ_JBEPOI010000003.1, forward strand.
TTCACACGTACCGAAGCGGTGAACGTAGATCCACCACTTGTCGGTGTCGGCATCGACGATTGGGGCGACAACGCGTTCTTCGGGTTCACCGGGCAAGGCGGTCAGTACATCGACATCGACAGCACTCACGAGGTCAAAGTTCTCGAGTGCGTCGAGCAGCCTGATCTCGTCGGCAAGACCTTCCCCTATGGCTGAGCCCGGGCTCAGCACGCAGACTCCGGACCTGCTCACTACTTCCCGCTCACACACAGGAATCCCCACCATGACTCAGATTCACATCGCCGAAGCCCAGTTCGTCGACCCGCGCGCAGGCAACGACAAGTTCTATCGAACCTTCGTCATTGGCTCCCGCTGGGTAACTCAGTACGGGCGCAACGAGACTGTCGGTACGTTCAGCAAGATCGTCGAGGCAGCTTCCGAAGAGGCTGCGGCCGCTGCAGCTGCCGCCAAGTTCACGTCGAAAGTGAAGAAGGGCTATATCCCCTCGCGGAACGGGTCGCTGATCTTCGACAGCACCATCGAGGCAGGAAGTCTCACTCTTCTCGACGAATTGGTATCTCAGCTGCCTGCACCGGGTGCAGTAGGTACATCGGTGGTAGCCGCCGACCCCATCGCGGCCGTCGATCTTGGCCCTGAAGTCTTGAGCGACCTGACGCACCTTGTGGATGACGCACTGTCCTCCGCAGGTGTGACGCCCACGGAAAAGTCCGCGCCGCTTTCGTCGCTGCCTCTTCGTCCAATGTTGGTCGCAGTGCTGCCGGTCAACGACATCGACGCTGTCATGAACTCCGACAACTGGGTCACGCAGTTCAAGTACGACGGTGACCGCGTCCTTGTCGAGGTCACCGACGGCGAAATCCGTGTCCTCAACCGGCAGGGTGAGATGAAGACCCGAAACGTGGGCCGCACGCAGTTACTTCCGTTCACTGCCTTGCATCGCGGTCGGTGGGTGTTCGACGGAGAGATCGTCGGCCGCACGCTCGTCCTGTTCGATCTCGTCAGCGCCGCCTCGGATGCTCATACCTGGGTGACAGACAACGACCCCTTCACTGTTCGTCACGATGCTCTCCAGATCATCGCTGGTGTGCTGGGGGTCGAAGAAGCCGGTCAGGTCACTGCTGGTTCCGTCGTCTTCGCCCCTGTTGCTTCGGGGAAGGAGGCGAAGGCTCAAATGCTCGCCGAGATCGTGATGGAGTCACGCGAGGGCTTGATCGCGCGACAATCCGCCGGCCTCTACGAACAGGGACGCCGTTCACTGGATGTGCTCAAGCACAAGCTGATCAAGGACGTCGACGTCGTGGTCACTGCTCTTCACCCAACGAAAGAATCTGCCACCGTCTCGGTTTACGACGATTTGGGGACTCTCGTCGAGGTCGGTGCGGTATCGGTCCTGGGTAAGGGACCGGTCTGCGTCGGGGAAGTATGGGTGGTGACTTTCCTCTACGTCAGCGACCCGACGCACCCGCGTCTAGTTCAGCCGCGACTGGTGCGCCATCGCACCGACAAGGGCGCTGCGCAGTGCCTTCTCGATCAATTCGCTTCTGCCGGCACCAACCGGATCGTCTGATCTCGCGCGAAGGCCCGCGCGGGTGCAGGCTGCTTCGTCGAACGAGCCGCCGCCCGCGTCCACAGCCCCAGAAGGAAAGTCGTCCTTCTGGGGCTGTTCTAGTTCCAGAATAATAGTTTTGGACTATCTCAATACTCCATATATAAGCTGGTCAAAGCCATGCGGAGTTTCTCTCATAGAATGATAAACTTGCAAAGACGCAACTATTAACCTCCGTGCGACCATGCCGCCGGACCAACAGAACGGACCCCGCGCCATGTCCACTCCGACCGATCATCTGATCGACAGTGCTATTGCCGGCGCCTTCAATTTTTCGACCCGTCGACCTTTCGACATCATTCGTGAACGCAAAGGTTGGAACGCCACCACCTTTGACCAGCTCGAAGCGTCGACCGATGCCGCGCTACCCGATCTCGACCGGGCTGTTGAACTCATTGCCGCCGCAGTCGCAGACGGCCGCACCATCACCGTGCTCACCGACTACGACATGGATGGTGTCGCAGCGGGCATCCTCACCTACGCCGGTCTCGCTGAGCTCGGTGCGAACGTCGAGTTGGTGGTCCCTCACTACGAAGGTGCGCGCGACGTGACTGCAGACAAGGTCGACCAGGCTCTTGCTCAGTACCCGACCACGTCGCTGATCATCACGTGCGATGTCGGTATCAACTCCAACGAAGGAATCGATCGCGCGCACCAACGCGGTATCGAGGTAATCGTGACGGACCATCACATCCAGGACGTGGATATGTGCCGTGCCGATGCCGTTGTCGATCCGAACCGCACTGGTTGCACCTATCCGGAACCGGACATCTGCGGTTCTCAGGTGGTCCTTCACATTCTCAGCGCGTACGCGCGGGCTCACCGACCGGACAAGGTCGGTGCAATCACGATGCTCTCGGTATTCGGCGGTATCGGCGGCCTTGCTGACGTGATGCCACTGCGAGGGCAGACTCGCAGCCTCGTACGTCGGGCCATCGGGTTACTCGTACTCGCTCTTCCCGAGGTGCCGGTTTATACGAAAGAGGACACCAACCGCGACGAGAACCCGATCAAGTATTACCAGGTCGGTGAGTGGAACATCGAGAATCCTGACTCGATCGACCCTGATACCTCCACCCTGATGAAGATCGTCAAAGGCCAGCCACATGACCGGCGATACCGTGAAGCGCTACGTGGGCTGTCGGTGCTGTTAGCTCGGCTGATCGGGGCGGGCAAAGTGCGCTCGGTCGAAGATCTCGACGTCTCGTTCCTCGGATTCACCCTGACACCGATGTTCAATGCGACCAGGAGGGTCGCCGCGGACATGGCGGATTCGTTCATGGTGTTCGTCCCGGACGCTGTGCGCACCTCTCGACCCGACTACTCTCCACACATGTTTGCCAGCGATCAGAGCATTGAGCAGGCTCGGTTCGTCGCAGCAGACACCTTGGTGCTCAACAACGAGACCCGCAAGCTCTTGTCCAAGGCTGCAATGGAGGAACTTCGCGACGAAGAACAGCCATACTCGCCCTACCTCTGGTTTTCCCGTTGTGCACCAGGTGTCCTCGGACTTCTCGCGGCCACTCTTCTTTCGGAAACCGGTCTGCCGACGATGGTCGTCAACCCTGACACCCTCTCCGGATCCGCCCGTGCCCCCGAATGGTTCGACGTACTCGGGTTCGTCGCATCGATGGACGATCCTCGGCTCCGCGCCGCTGGTCACCATCAGGCCTGTGGTGTCGGAGCAACCGATCAGAAGGCGCTCTCCGACCTGGTGTCGGCCATCGACGAGCATGTCCGTGCTCTACCCGAGCCCGACCCTGCGGATCTGCGAGCAGACCTGCACATGATCGACATCGTTTCGCTCGCCGATCTCCACATGTCGGGGACTGACGTGCTGTTGCGTCTACAGCCGGACATTGCGCTACCTCTCGAGCCCGAGCTGGTTGACCTTGCGAAGTCTCTCGAGGAACTCGCTCCGTTCGGCCAAGGTTTTCCGGCTCCCGATATTCGGGTGACGTTCCAACCTGCGCACGCGTCGATGACCCTGATGAGCAGGACGGAAGAAGCCGGCGAACTAGAAAATGGACAGGTACCCGCGCCGGCGGATTACAAGCATCTCAAGATCACGACCGGTCACGGCCTGGACCTGCTGTGGTGGAACAACGCTGATCAGTACCAGGCCCTTTCCGATGCTGCGCTGGTCACCGCGACCATCAACCTCTCGACCAACCGGTTCGGCGGCAAGATCCGCCCTCAAGCGATCGTCTCGTCCCTGGTTGTTCATCCGGAGGGGGCCTTCGCCGAGTGACAGACCAGTCGAACGGCGACACCCCCCGCAGAACTGTGTTCATGCGGGGGGTGTCCTCATCGGCGCTCGTGCTCGGCGCACTTCTCCTCGTCGCGGTGACGCTGACCCTGCCTCGTCTCCTTCACAGCAGCGGGATGGGGCCCGTGACCGCAACTTCCGTCACCATGATCGCCGCTGCGCTGCTCATCAACCGCTTCGCACCGTCTCTAGCTCTTTATCCACGCATATTGGACGTCTCCGGTTCGAGATGGGATCCGCTACTCGTCACCGTCGCAGTCTTCGGCGCTGCAACCTTATGGTTGGCTGGCGCAATCCTGGCCCGAATCCTGGTCGCTGACGATCGCAACGTCTCGGCCCCGACTTCCAGCGACCCTTACCTGCTCACATTGGCTTTCATCCTCGTGATCGCCCCTGTCACCGAGGAAATCCTCTATCGCGGACTGCTCCAAGGATCCCTGAACCGATTGGTTCCCGCGGCCGCGTCAGTGCTGCTCACAACTTTCATCTTCGCCGGCGTTCATCCGCGGCCGCGCGACATGGTCGCTGCTGTCGCCATCGGGCTGTTGGCTGGAACCCTGCGTGAGGTGTTCGGAACAATGACGGCGCCGATCCTGGCGCACATCGCCATGAACACAGCTTCGATGCTCGTACCGTCGGCCGCGGTGTCTGCTCTGGCTCACTGCCCGGCCGCCGTCCCTGTGCTGGTCCTGCTTGTGCTCTTCCTGCTCCTCCTCGCCTTCGCCTTTCGCCGATCGTGCGCGACCGTCGGTGAGAGCATCGACACCAACTGACACCCGCTCGATACGCTACGAAGCTCAGCCCAACCAAAGGACAAACCCGTTGCAATCGAACATGATTCGCACCCAGATCACCGTGACACCCGTCGCTCCCGTGCCTGTCGTAGAACGCTTCAAACAGATCGTCGGCAATTTCGACCCCGTCTGGTGGGTCCTTCTCGTTGCGGCCATCGCCGCCGCGGCTCTCGGTGTCGCGGCCAGGTCACAGGAACTCAGTATCGGTGACACTCGCCTGTCCGCGGCCGTACTCGGCACGGCCGCGGCGCTACTGGGTGGGCTGTCGGTCTTTCTCCTGTTCTGGGGTGTCTGAGCTCGTTCTCGGATTCGATCCGCCCAACTACCGATCCGGTCGCTCTTCATCAGACCCAGATCAACGATCGGGCCTGATCGCTGCAACTCGACTGACCCGAGGCTGACTCCGGAAAGGGTCTCAGGTCAGTCGACCACTCGAACCGGATCGACGCCGATCAAGGATCCGTCGGCGACAGCGGCGGGGTGCACCAGATACAGACCTTCCCCGTGCTCTCGCTGCAATTCACCCAACCAACTCGACGCCAGATTCTCATCTCCCAGCACTAAGGACACTCCGCAGAGGTCTGGGAGGAGTCGGTATCCCACTGCAGGGTCGCCGGCTACCGCATGGCGCTCATCGTGTGCCATGTACTCCCGTCCCTCTGCGGGAAGTTCGGACAGTCCGGCCGCGCACAGCTCGCATGCCGTCACCACTGCACAAGGCCGCAACGCGGTTCCGACACCCAGAGCGCCCTCCTTGTCGTCGGCGTTGAGCCAGAAACACTGCACCTTCCATTCGGAGCTGCGCCCACGCACATCGACAAGGTGCGCTGTCGCCGGATCAAGTTCTTCGGGAAGTGCGCCGCGGCTCCGCGCTGCGCTCCACTGCTCGACTTCGGTTCCTGCCGGCGCTCCGAGATTGTCTGCTGTCGTCATTTTTCCCCCTCATTGTTAGGTCGACCGAATATCGTCGAGATTATTCATGTCCGATCGTTCAGTGCTTTGACCTGCGCAAATCGAACGAAATCGCGGAATAACTATTCTAAACATATATACTACGGGCGCGCTTGTCGGGGACAAGTGCACCTGACGTGTCCCCGGTCCTTTCGGCCCCGGAACAACGCCGTCCCTGGCACCGGCGGAGCCCGTACCTGGGGTTGTTCGGAAGGATGTCGCAGCCTGGCCAAGGCCAGGCGCCGTCTTGCCCCCACGTAGCAGTTCACCGACACAAGAAGGAACGCAACAATGAAAGTCGCAACCGCGTTCTACGACGAGAACAATCTCCTCGTGCCGCCCACCAAGCTGTGGACAGGTCATCACCCGACGATGAATCAGCTCACTCTGCAGGGTGGGTACTGGCACATCTGCACCAAATACTTCGAGTCCACCACCATTCGCGACGTCATCGCGGAGGCCGCACTTCAGGCGATCATCGAACACAACGGAACCGTCATCTACGACCAGATCGACGACGTTCCCTACACCGATCCCGAGACCGGAGAGTTCATCGGTTGGCGGTACTACATCCAGTACGTCATCGAAGAGCCGGGTTACAAGCCCTTTCCCAGCTACGCAGCCACAGCTGACCGTGTCGGCATCTCCCCCGACTTCGTGCAGCCCTACGACGGAGTAGCCGAACAAGGTCCCGACTACCAAACGCCCCGGCCACAACGGCTTTCGGCATTACAGGCCTTGCGGGAAGCTCAGGTGCACCACAATCCGCAGAGCCGTGGTCAGTCTCACGAACCGTCCTTCTGAATGGGCCAACACAAAAATGCCCCGCTGAACTGAAGGATGAAAACAGTCCAGCGGGGCATCAGCCGTTCCTCTGACCCACGCTCAAAGACTAACACGATGCCGACGAGTAGACAAAGAACTCCAATTTTCTCTGGCAATTTTCTCTGACCGCCGCAGTCCTTGTTGCACAACAGGACTGCGGCGGTTCACGTTATTCGAGGATAAACACAAGTCGGCTCGAATATTTATCGGTATCGCGATCTCGAACCGCTGTAACACTTCCGCGTACCATTCTTTTCCCGCGTGCATCCCTGTGACCTGCGCTGATGAAAATCAGCGAAAACGAGGTACGCCGACCCCGTGAAAACGGGTACAACCGCACAAGTCGCTGACCTGCAACTTCTCGCTCTCGGGGCGAAGTTGTACCCGTTTTGAACTTTTGCGGCCCCGAAAAACCTTTCAGGGAACGGACATTCGACTGTAGGTGCGTTCGGGGACTTTCCAGGTAATCGCCGGTACAACGGCATGTCGGTGGTACAAGTGCGGCATCGGCACAGGTCAGCGTGTTTCTGGCTGTACCCCTTTTTCTTTTTCAGAGTTAGTAGAAATCGACAGGGTGATACTGCGAATTGCGGCATTGACCTGCGGCGGCAGGTGTCGATCGGGTGTACCGCTTTCGTTCGAAGGAAAAAAGGTACGTCCAACGCGAAGTGTTACCGACTCGAAGCCTCCGGATCGCTTCAACCTCGTTGCGTCGTCCCTGTCGAGATTCACAGACCTCGCATCAGGCGTGCAGCCAGCCTGCGCAACCGCGCTCCGAGCGCAGCAACTCCGAACGCGCCCGACACGGCAGGCGCTCCGCCCTGAGTTTCCAAACAACTACTTCTGGTTCCTCAATACAGAATTAGCAGGAGAAACTCAGCTACGAGCAAACTAGGCATGTGACCTCGTAGGATATGTCTTCCGACTATCCGGGCTAGATCTCGCAAGTTCCTCACCAGCTTGTCTTCGGAGTTTCTTGGCGGTCGCGTGTTTGTCGAGTATCGTCACGATCAAGCCTTGACCCACAACCAAGGTGACTGAACCTTCGGAAACAGCTTTCAACCCAGCGAACGGTCGTACAGCGCCCGGTGCCAGTGGCACCTTGCCGCCTCGCTTGCACAGCGAACTGCACCCACACCTTGCAGCTGTGTCCTGCGGACCGTCACGTACCGCTAGACGAAAAAGGATGACTATGACCTCCCTCTACCTCGTCGACACCGAACCGGGCCTCGCCCCCGACATCACTGCTCGATATACACCCAGCTCTGATTTCGAGCACGCCAGTGACGGAAAGCCTTTCGCTGAATCGGTGGCTGTCATCAGCAAGCGCTGCGCGGATTCCTACCTCACGGCCGACCGCATCCCAGGACTCAAAGCAATCTCGCCCGCCACGGTTCACGACGGGTTGCTCAACGAGATCAACAAGCAGATCCTCGTCCAGAACGAGCGCATCAAGAATCTGGAGGTCCACGGCACCAAGCGGATTCCCTTGACGCAACTGGGATTCGCCGAGGTCGCACGATTGATCCTGGCGCTGTACTCGATCATTTCGATATCACCGTCCAGCCGGAACTCAGACCCCGACCTCAATGTCCTGGCCGCGTACGACGACAACCCGCAGAGCCCGACGTACGGGACATACCGATCGTCACAGGGGCACATCCGCTCGATCGCCAGGCGGTACTGCCTGAATCTCACGACCAGAGATTTCGCCGAAATTATTGCTGCTCTGAGTGATTCCGCACCCAAACGCACCCGAGGCGACAACCAGGACCTGATCGCCGTGAACAACGGCATCGTCGACTACAACAACGGCGACCCGAAATTCATCGACTTCTCCCCCGAGTTCATCTTTCTCGCCAAGCTCGATGTGGCCTGGAACCCGGAAGCCGGCAACGTCGTGATTCACAACGGCAGTGACGGCACCGATTGGGACGTCGAGTCGTGGATGGCGAGTCTTTCGGATGATCCCGAGGTCGTCGAACTGCTCTGGGAGATCGTCGGCGCCACAGTGCGGCCTTACGTTTCGTGGAACAAGTGCGCGTTCCTGTTCTCGGAAACGGGCAACAACGGCAAAGGAACTCTGCTCTCTCTCATGCGAAATCTGCTCGGTGTGCAGTCGTACGCCAGCATCCCGCTGGCCGACTTCGGAAAGGACTTCCTCCTCGAACCACTCACCCGAGCCAGCGCGATTCTCGTCGACGAGAACGACGTGGGCACCTTCATCGAGAAGGCCGCCAATTTCAAGGCGATCGTCACCAACGACGTGATCACGATCAACCGAAAGTACAAGTCCCCCATCGCCCACCAGCACTTCGGCTTCATGGTTCAGTGCCTCAACGACAAGCCCACCATCAAGGACAAGTCGGAATCGATCTATCGTCGACAGCTGTTCGTGCCCTTCACCAAGTGCTTCACCGGGGCCGAGCGCAGGTACATCAAGGATGACTACCTCGTTCGCTCCGACGTGCTGGAGTATGTGCTCAAACGTGTGCTGACCATGAGGTACTACACATTGAGTGAACCTCAGGCGGTGAAGGACGCCCTCGAAGATTTCAAAGAGAGCAATGACCCGATCCGTGCGTTCTGGGGCGAAGTCAAAGGCGAATTCACCTGGGACCTCATCCCCTTCCCATTCGCGTACGACCTCTACAAGGCATGGATGGACCGCAACATGCCCAACTCGAAACCGCTGGGTCGCAACAAGTTCATCGACTCGCTGGTAACTCTCGTTCGATCGGATCAGCACTCGATGTGGCTCTGTGAAGATCACCGGACTCAGTACCGTCCGGGTGATCGGATGACTGCTCCCGAGGAACTCATCTACGAATACACGCTGGTTGATTGGGCTAACGTCGGCGCCCCCAAGACCAACCCGAAACAGTTTTCGACACTGCCTGCTGACCGGCAGAAGAACAGCTACCGAGGTTTGATTCGCCGTGAGGTCAACGAAACGAGTGACACCGCGACGCCGCCATCTCAGCCAGCTCAGGGTTTCACGGCACCAGTGGATGCCGGTGTGGCATCCGATGTTCCGCATAGGACCGCAGAAGCGGCCCCGGAGGCGATCTGCGCACTGATGGATTCAGCGCAGAGTTCCAACGCAACTCCGACTACATATATCTCCGCTGTGAGCATCGATTACCCGGACGTCGTGGACCCGTTCACCGTTGACACGGGGATCAGTCCGGCGGGCTATCTGTCCGAACACACCCCGGACGTACCGGGATCGCCACCGCTCACCGAATGACCCAACACCCAACCACACCGAGGCCCCTCGGCCGATCAGACCCATAGGAGACCTCGATCATGACACCGACCCCGTACACCAGCAAGGCTCCTGCGACTGCCGCGGACTCGGCATTTCTGTTCTATGACATCGAATCGCTGCACAACGCTTTCACCGTTGCGTTGTACCGCACCTCCGAAGCTGCCGCCGTCGTCTACTACCTGATCGACGAAGACCTCGACATCGGCCTGAGCTCCAAAGCCGTCCGGGCTGCAGTCGCAGATCCAGACGGTGCGCTGATGAGCCAGCTCTACAGGTCCAATCCGGCATTGCTCGCGCGTCAACGTGAAACGCCGCATGGTGTGCTCGGACGGAACATCCAGTTCCTGGATCTCACTGACGACAACAACGCTCGATCGCTTGCCCGCCTACTCGGCGGTGTAGTCGACAAGGGTTTCGTGCACACTCGGCGGGAGTGCCCGATCAGCGGAACGCAGATCGTCTGCGACACCCATCCTGACTACGACCATCGCCTCCCTGAGCATGCCTTCGTCACCGGCTACAACTCAAATCAGTACGACACCACGATGCTCGCTCTCTACTTCTCACTGCGGTTCGACGAGCAGTACCAGCCACGTCCCGTCACTGCCGCCCAGATGCGTAGCCACAACAACGAGATGTTCGCACTCGCCAAGAGTGACGATCGCCCCTCGATGTCGCGCTACCTTTCACATTGCGGCAACCGCCGGGCAGCGCTCATCCGAAGTAACTGGTTGTCCTCAGGACGGCACCTCGACGTAGCTAGGCTCAACGAAGCGCAGCAGAAGGTCGCGCTCAAGCGCCTACTGGGAATGCTCGGTCACCAAATCCTCGAATCCGAACGGCTTTCCGGGCCCAACGCGCGCCTGGATTCGCTTGAAGATTTCTTCGACCTGGTCGCCTACAACATCTCCGACACCGTGGGTACCGCGTTGCTGTTCCACGACAAAACCTACTCGGGCAGTTTCGACCTGCGATCAGGTCTGCTGCGCACCTTTCCCGAGACGGTGTTCAATCACGCAGGCGACTATCGGACTCCGGTCCTGGACACGGAAAGGGTGCTCACATGGCCGAGGCCGCGACTGACGACAGACACTTCGTCAGCGCAGTTCGCGGGACGTATCCTTGCGCCCTACCGCGATCTGCGCGCCATTCCAGGACATATCGCCGATCTACCGGTTGTCTCGTTCCGCTATCCGGATCCGCTGGGACACAACGGGTCGACGATTGGTTCCGCCGTGAACGTCCTCACCGCTACAAGGGACTTCTTTTTCGAGACGGTTCCCACCAACACGCCGGCCGGAATCGCTGCACATCAGCAATTCGAAAAGGTCTACCGGTACTACCGTCGGATCGAAGGTCTCAACTTCGATCATGCTCAGCACAAAGACTTCGCACCGGTAGTCGTCAGTGGTCGTATCTCTGCGTGGTTGCGAGCTGCGGCAGCGCGTGAAATTTCTGCAGGTTCCACGACCACGTCGAACTCTCCGCAACTCACCCAGTTGGCTGCGAGGTTCGTTGAACTGTTCGGTGGCACCGTTTCAGCTGCCGACGCCGAGCCTCACAGGTTTGTTCTCGGAGATTTCGCGGCATTGAGCAACCAACTTGTCGAAGCGGCCAACCTCGACACCTCGTTGACGCGGATTCAGCACGCGGAATTGATCGCGGACATCAACCGGCTCAAGATCATTGTCTTGGCCAAAGCTGATGCCGCCCAACCCTACTGGTATTGCGACCGACCAGTGTCTTTCGTCGAGACCATTGTCGAATGGCATACCGATCGTAACCATGCGGTGAACGTCTCCTACGATCTCTCCTCGATCGCCAAGCTGCCGTGCAACATCGCCTATTTCGACAGTGAGGGTGAACCGACCAGCTGCTTCGCCACCTTCTCCACCGGCGGGATCCACGGTGCGGAGGCGGATTTGGTGGCGTTCAACGCCGAACGGGACGCCTCGAGGGAGCGATGGACCCTCTTTCATGCCGCTCTCGCTGCCTCGGCCGGTCAGTTCCGGGCGGCTATCGAGCGTCTCTCCGACGACTCGGTGGATCCTCTCGACTCCAAGACCGAGAAAATCGTGCGCGATGGGATCGAGTGGGTTACCGAGAATGCCTCCGCAATGCCAGCGATGACCACCGCCGCCGGACAACGGTATTCCGGCGAGGACTTGGCCATGGCTGCATGGTGGATTCGCAAGAAGATCCGCATCGACGTTCTCGATCCCACGAATCAGGAGGTAGTCACTGTCGAATGGGGTGACATCCTCAAGTCCGGAACGAAGGCGAACAACCCGATCCTGCGTGATCGTCCGAAAGGTGACCGCGGCGTGGACCTGTTCGCCGCGCGCGACATCAAAGAAGCACCGCTGTTTCCCGTCGGTGCCTCTCACGATGACAACAAATTGGATCCGAAGTACCGCTTCACTTCCGTCGCCGATGTCATCCACGAGGACTTCACCAGCTATTACCCCCTGATGTTGGTCAATCTCGCAGCGTTCACCAATCCTGACCTGGCCGAACCGGGGCAACCTGCTCCTGACAAATACAGTCAGATTTTCGGGGACAAGGAACGGTACGGCAAGCTCCGCAAGGACCGATCCCTCACTGCGGCCGAGCGTGAGAACTACAGCGTTCTGCGGGAAGGGACCAAATTGATCCTGAACGCAGCCTCCGGCGCTGCTGATGCACGGCACGACACACCGATTCTGATGAACAACATGATCATCACCATGCGAATCATCGGTCAGCTCTTCAGCTGGCGAATCGGGCAGGCTCAGACGTTCGCCGGCGGGCGGATCGTCTCGACCAACACCGATGGTCTCTATTCGACACTCGATTCCGAGACAAATCAGAAGGTACTCGATCAGCACACCGCAGCCATCGGCGTCGAGATCGAACCCGAAGCCCTGACCTTGGTGTCGAAAGACTCCAACAACCGCGTCGAGTTCCTCACCGCCGAAGAATCGTTCGAGATCCTCACGGACGACAGCCACGGAGCGCCGTCATACCGACCGGAGGAGATCAAGGGCAAACCTTGGTACCGAGTTGTCGCCTCTGCCGGAGGCGGAACGCTCGCGTGCTGGGCCGGTCCGAGTCCGCGCAAAGCGTTGGCTCATCCGGCGATGGTCGATCGGCTTCTGCTCGAATACTTCAAGCTCGTTGCCGGTGGATACACCCCTGCTCAGCGTCCCGTGCCCTATGCGCTGACAGAACCGGTATCGATATCCGAACCGATGGACTTCGGAGCCATGCGTGAGGTCTTGACCGAACTCCATCGTCATCTGGACGTTCGGGATCTGCTCAAGCTCTATCAGAACCTGCTCGCATCCTCTCTGTCCGCCGGCACCTACCTCTACGCTGCCCCGCACCGGACAGATCCCCTGTCCGGGCAGGTCATCGAGGCCACCGACTCCGCGCAGCTCACCTTTCCCGGTGATCCTCGCAATGTCACCGAAGACGAGATGTTGCTCCGTGAGGGCAACACACTCAATCGGCATCCGAAGGCTGCATCTGTGCAGCTCCTCGGTCATTTCACCCGAGTCTTCCTCGTCCACCCGGACAAGGTCGACCGTGACCTCTTCGGAGAACCGTTGGTGATTGCGGCGGCGAAGGCTCGAAGTGTGAGTGCGAACCTGTGGTCTTCCCGCGAGGCCAAAGGTGTGCGACCGACCAATCCGAATGGTGCTGATCCCATCGCTCAGCATCTGCTCGATCTGGCCGGTGAGGATTCGGCCCATCGCGGCCGTACCTGCGATCTGATCCTGGCCCGGCACAGCGGAGTGGACCCGTCGACACCAATGCTGGTGTTCAACCACACCATCGCCGATCACCCGGACACTGCTCTACTCGAGCATCTACTCGCCGCGATCGACACCGAGGCATATATCCAGCTGGCGGCCACCTCGTACGAGGAGAACTGGCGCAACACCGCAGCATGACTGACCACATTGATCAACACACCCTGCAACATGAAGGAGTCAGATGACGAACCGTATTCATATACCCGAGGTTGGTCCCGTATCTCTCGGGTCCAACCAGGTGCGGCTACGTGAACCCTCCCCGCTGGACGGACTCGCGTGGTCGCGCCTGCGTGTGGACGACGCTGACCGCCTTGCGAGTCGCACTGAAGGTCTTGTTCCGATCGATACTGCCCGCCGATGGGCGGCACAGAACGGCACGGCGAATTGGATGAATATCCAGCAGACGGCACAGCATCGGATCGAGCGCGGTCTCGGATTCTCGTGGGTCATCGAAGTCGATTCCCAGTTCGCCGGTCAACTGGAGCTGACCGGCCTGTCCCAGGCTCCTCATCACGCTGCGCGTGTGGGGGCCTGGGTCGGGCGTCGATTCGCCAGTTCCGGAGTCGCTTCGGCAGCCTTGGCCCTGGCACTCGATTACGCCTTCGGATCGACTGACCTCGAACTTGTCGAGGCACTCATCGACAGCGACAACGAGCATTCACGGCGGGGACTGATCTCGATGGGATTCCGTCCTACCGACGAGCAGCAGGATCTTCGATCAATCTGGGAATCTCACTATCAGCGAGATCCAGCGGCCGAGCTGTTCGAGATCACGCGCAATGATCTCCCTGCAGGGGCCCTCTCGTTCGTCGAGCACGCCCTCCGTGGGATTTCTCGGCGCACTCGCCGTACCGACGACGGTGTGGGGGAAGCCGATTCACGGTGAGTCACGCTCTCACCCCGATTGAACGTGTCATCGAGGACCATCTTGTTTCCGCGTGTAAACAGCATCACCTGCTCTGTTTGAAGATGACCTCACCGGGTCGGCGCGCCGTCCCAGACCGGCTCCTTATCGGTCACGACAACCGCGCCGACCCGGTTCTGCTGTTCGTCGAAGTCAAGCGGCCCGGTCAGGCGCCTCGTCCCAATCAACGAGCCATGTTCACTCGAATGCGCGCGCACGGAGCGCACGTCGTGGTGGCTGACTCGATAGAGGCTGTCGACCAGCTGCTCGACGACTATTTCCTGCACAGCTCCTGCCCGATCTCGCTGCGCGATCCGTGCGCCTCCCCCATCCCGGGGAGAGCGGCTTCCGTCCTGGTCCTTCAAGACCACCCCTCACTGCAGGTAACGCCGCCCGCGACACCTGCAACCACGAAAGAGAACTCCCCATGACTTCAGTACTCGCCCACAGTCCGGGATCCACCGGCACTCTCGATGCCAGCGGACTGGCACCGCTGCACCCGCATCTCCCACACATCGTGATGTACACGCTGCCGACCTGCCCGAAGTGCGACCGCCTCAAAGTCCTGTTCAAGGCGGCCAAGCTCCCAGTTGTGGCCGTCGCCATCGATACCGAGGTCGACGCGTACACACTCTTCCACGATGAACTGCAGGTCAAAGAGACCCCTGTTGTTCTGGTACACAACACGTTTCAAGAGCCTGCATATTTCAGTGGATTCGACTCGGACCGAACTCGGATCGTGATCAATGCAGTATTCGCACGTCTGGAAGCTCTTGCCGAGTCCGGCGAGCTGACTTCGATCGAGCACTATCTGGCTGACCTCGCGGCCGGCGTCGAGTCAAGTAGTCGTCCGTTCATTCGACCGGAGGCATTCGCGGCGATGGCCGAGGGTCACCTCCACTGGAACGGTGTGCAGTCCCCGCGTATCACCTCGCCCACGCTGCTCCCGAAATTCCGTTCCGAGAGCCCCGCACTACTTCGCTGACCGGCGCTGCCGGGATCACACATCTGGAGATGACCATGACCGCATCGACCACCGTGACCGGTACACCTGTCGCATCGAACCCGGCTCTGCCGGTCTGGATGCAAACCATCGAAGACAAGCTCAAGCCGTTTCAGAAGAGGGTGCGGGAGTTCATCCTCACCCGGCCCGCGTCGGCAGTCTGGATGACGATGGGGAGTGGAAAAACCCTGGTCACCCTCTCGGCACTGTCGTATCTCCGCGAACCTGGTCACATTCTGGTCGTCGCGCCCCGCAACATCGCGGTGGACACGTGGCCTGAAGAAGTTTTCGACTGGGACATCCCACTGAGGGTGACTTCGCTGAACATCACCCCTCCTGGGATGCGAGGTAAAGACGGCCGTCCGAGCAAGGGACAACGGAACCTGAAGCCTGACGAGTTCAAGGTCCTCGTCGACAACATCGGTACCGACAAGCCTGGTATCTACACAGTCGGTGTCGATCGCTTCACAGATCTCGTCAAACGCGTCATCTATGCCGGCGAACCTCGTGTGCGACCTGCTGGCTGCCGTCGTGATGACGGCGTCGTCGATCTCGATACCCTGCGTGACGCAGTCGGCAAGATCGAAAGCCGTTTCGCTGCACTCTGTCTGGATCATCTCAATGCTCTCGATGAGACGCAGCGAGATGCCTCCGCGGAGACTTATGAGCTGATCAAATCCGCTCTCGCGCAGGCACGGCTGGTCAAACTCAAGCCGGCCACTGTGTCCGGGGCGGCTCCGACAGTGGTCGTAGCGCACCCGGATCCGAAGACGGCGAGGATGCTTCGCTCTGACCAGGTACGCGAGGATCTGGCGAGCGCAATCACCGCCGTCACGGGTGAAGAGTTCCGGGTTGCGGTCAACGTGGCCAAACCTGATTTCTCGTTGTGGCCATTTCCGACAGTCATCATCGACGAGGCGCAAGGATTCAAGAACCCACAGTCCAGCCGTTGGAAAGCGATGGCTGACGTGCGACCCTACGTCCGCCGCGTCATCGAACTCTCAGGTACGCCGAGCCCGGAAGGCGCTCACGAGATCTGGCCTCAGATATTCCTTCTCGACCAGGGCACCACCCTGGGTACCAGCTACACGGACCACCTGAGGGCATGGTTCACCCCTGCTCAGACCATTCAGAATCAGGTCACTCGCTGGGAGATCAGTCCGCACAACGAAGCTCAGTTACATCGAGCGCTCTCGCACGTAGCGGTTTCCGCCGAGAATTCAGAGCTCAATCTCATCGGGTTCGCACCGCCTGTCACTCATGTCGTTCCGATGTCCGACGAGCTGGTGCAGGCCTACGACGCCTTCGGGCGCGACGCATTGTTGGCGGTACTGCTCACTGGTCTGGCCGAGTTGCGCAGGAAGGTCTACGACGACGTCATGTTGGCCACGGCAGACATGTACGTGGTGACGGCGGACGAGGACACGGTTCGTGCGCACGCTAAAACCGCCGGTCTCGACAAGACGGAAACCGACGAGATGCTAGCTGGAGCCAGGAGACAAGCGATCGCGTCCACTGGGGACCGTGTGCGCGCTCAAGCTGCACACGATGCGCTCACTCTCGACGATGCCTCTGCCTTCTATATCGAGGCCGCGAACGGTGGTGTGTTGCGCAACAAACTTCTTCAGTTCGCCGCCGGCGCTGTCTATCTCGACCTGGACAAGGACGCCGACGGGTACGACGTCGCAACCGAACTGACCACGCGGCCGACGCTACGTCTGCATTCTGGCAAGTTCGACAAGGTGGTCGACATCTGCCATCAGCACTTCGCCGGTGGCGGTCAAGGATCAGTTCTGATCGCCTATCGCTTCGACTTCGAGAAGACAATCCTGTTGCATCATCTGCGCCAAGCCGGCTATCCCGGTGCTCGCGAGTACAACGGGATGCCGGACACGAAGAAGGCGTGGAATCGCGGCGAAATCCCGATCATGCTGGTGCATCCAGCTAGTGCCGGTCACGGGTTGAATCTGCAGTTCGGCGGCAATACGTTGATCTGGACGACGTTGCCTGATTCCAACGAACATTTCGGGCAGACTCCGGCCAGGCTCAATCGCCTCGGGCAAACCAGACCCGTTGTGGTGCATACGATTTTGACCGAGGGAACTCTCGATATGGCTATGCCCGAGGCTCTGGCGGACAAAGAGGCGAGCCAGCAGCGACTGCTACTGGCCACTCGGTCCGAATTGAAGTCCGCATTCACGAGCGTTGTCGCTGAAATCAACAGCGGCGTTACCGGTGCTGATCAGAGATAGAAGGTAGGTGCCAAACCCCGTGCCGGCCGGGTGCGGGGTTTGGCTATCTCTTATTCTCGAGCAAGCTGATCGGTCCGATACCTCGAGCTTCGTGGTACTTGTTGATGATCTCTTTGCTGACCATCCCGCGATCGCCGACTTCGATTCCGTTGGCCTTGGCCCACAGACGAGCCTCATGGTGCATCGCAGCATTTAGTGAACCGTGCGCGTTGCGGCCGACCTTCTTGACCTTGCGGCCCTTCTCTACGACGTCGAAGACTGACAGTGCCTTCAGTTCTTCCTCGAGGTTGTCCGCATCGACATCGACCACAAAAATGGCGTTGTCGAAGACCACACCGACCCGGTACCAGTTCTCGACCTCTTCGCCTGTTACATCGCTGTATACCGTCGTGGACTGTTTGACCGACATGCGCCTGGACCCTCACCTTCTTCTCGCATCACAGGCGCTACATTCTGCCTGATCTCGCATTTAATTCGAATAATACACAGAGGCGACACGAAAAACCTCTTTACACAGGTCAGAGTGCACGCTGGAGCGACAATTGTTTCTCGGCCAAGAACTGATAGTAAATACGTAACCGTGACGACTGGTCTGGTTTCTCGCTTGCAAATAACGAGCAATCGCCGAAAGGGGCAAATACCCCGACGAGCGCCGGAGGCGCCCGCGAGAAGGATTGCGGTGTGTCTGTGAAATAAGGAGATCATTCGGTCCTTTGGGGCCAGTGCTCTCCTTTGGGGGGTTGAACCGCCCTCGTCTCGAACTGACCTGAAAGTCAGGAATGAGCGAGGGTGGTTCAACCAACAAAGCAGACATATCCGGATATTCGTCAAAACAAACTTCGTTCGCCGATACTCGCGCGCAAAGCCCCAGGTCGAACATCCATCTGGGGCTGAACTGCGCTGCGGTGGCGCATTCTGCAGCACCTCTATCCGTCATAGCCCCGGTCGCTCAGGGGCCTGTGCCGTTCCTGTCTACGACCCATCTGACAAAGGACCTCGACTCTTACTGCTCGTTCGAGTCGAGGTGCCGAGCCCTGTACACACCCCCCACACACGAAAAGAGCCATCATGACTGCTCCCAGCTCGACCAACATCCGTCCGAACATGACCATCGTCGTCCAGGGCGCCGTTGCGTTTGCGCGCACCGCGAGTCTGATCGAGGGAGACGAGCTCGAACGTCGCGTGAAGAACACGAAGAGCATGTACCCGACCCTCGAGCCACATACTCTGATCAGCCTCTCGCAGTGCAAGATCGTCCCCGCTGACCCAGCTCAGCTCTCCTGGGAAGAGGCATACGTTCAGAGCCTGTTCTACGAGCACAAGAAGAACCCGGAGAAAGGGCTCGGTTTCGAGGCGAAGAACGTCACCCGCAACCTTCCGACCCTGCTTGCCGCTGATCCCGACAACCAGGGCTCGTTTCGCCAGATCGTCGACGTCGAAGGTGAGATCGCAAAGGACACCGTTGTTCGGGTCGTGGTCAGCACCTTCCAGTCCAAGGACAAGACCAGCGGTCGACTTCACCCCAAACTGGGTCTCGGTCTCGAAGCGATCCTCGTTCCGACCCCCGAAGTTCCCTATGCGCCGAGGTCGGCAGGCGCCCGCGCCCTCGACCTCTCGGCCTTCGGTATCACTCTCAGCGCGCCGCTGGTAGCCACCAACGGCATCGAGAGCGGGGCTCACAATGAGAATGAGGTTGTGGGTACGGACGAATACGGTCTGCCTGCGGCTCCGGTTCAACCCGCTCAGCCTGTTCAACCGGTTGCTGCTCAGCCTGCGGCTCCGGTCCAGCCTGTTCAGCCTGTTCAGCCGGTTGCTGCTCAGCCTGCGGCTCCTGTTCAGCCGGTTGCTGCTCAGCCTGCGGCTCCTGTTCAGCCGGTTGCTGCTCAGCCTGCGGCTCCTGTTCAGCCGGTTGCTGCTCAGCCTGCGGCTCCTGTTCAGCCCGTTCAGCCTGCGGCTCCTGTTCAGCCCGTTCAGCCTGCGGCTCCTGTTCAGCCGATCGTGCCGGTGTCCCCGGCCTACCAGGTGGCTACTCCGGGTGCACCCGTTGCTCCCGTTCAGCCGGCCGCGCCGGCTGTAAGCAACCCTGACGATCCCTTCGCCGGAGCGCCTTCTCCGAACTGGGGCGGCGCAGGGATACAGCTGCCGGCATGAAATCCACGTGGCGGCGGATTGTAGAGATCTGAACGACACAGGGCCGCAGGCTCCTCGAAAGAGGGCCCGCGGCCCTGTTGTTTTTTCGACCGCCGTCACTCACTAAGCAGAAGGACCGTCTTCGCCCATGAGCGCACACCAGCACACCGACCCAACTTCGGCGTTCCCCGAGTTCTACACCAACACGCACATCCGTTCAGGCCTTGCGCAGCAACGTCTCTGGACCGTTTCGGACTTCGACAAGAGACCTGTGGATATCGTCTCGGCCCTCGATACCTCGCCAACGTGCCCGCGCTGCGGCCGACCCGATTGCAACGAAGTTCACGGCGCCCGAATCTCGGACGCGGCCACCCAATTGCTGACCCTCGACGAACTCACCGCGATGGTCCCCAACGCCCGCAACGTCGCCACCCATCTGGACTGGCGTTCAACCGGGCTGATGGTTCTCGACATCGAACCGGACTGCCCCACCGAGGTTGCCGACCAGCTGCTTCGTCTGGTCACCGGGAACGCAGCGTCGCCTCGGCCGGAAGCCCTGTACGCGGAAGTGTCCAGTTCCGGTCGCGGATACCACCTACTGCTCCCCCCACCGGTGAACCTGGCACATTTCCCGCGAGCTGCACATGCGACGAAACTTCAACATCCACGACGGTGGTACGAGGTCTTGCTCTATCACTGGATCACCTTCTCCCGTCGGCAGATTCCGCCGGAGCGTCTCGCTGCTGCCGTCGCCGAACCCAAAGGTGATCAGGTCAGCTGGGCAGGAATCTTCGCGCAGCTGGTCGAGATAGCACCGGGCGGCACAGCCACCGGCGACGGAACGCCTGGTCGCTTCGACAAAGCGCTTGCATCCTCAGGCGGTGACACCGAATTGGCAGGCATGGAAATCGAAGTCGCTACGGCTGTCATCGACCAACTCGGTCACGAGATCGGAAAAGACCTGAACGACGATTTTCACGGCGACACCTCCAGATGGGAGATGTCCCGATTGATACCTATGGCCGCTCTCTCGCAATCCAAACTCCGTGTCCGCCAATCGATCAACCGGATCACCGGCGCTGACGCTCAGACTCCCGAACAGGACCGACAGCAATTGCTCCGGGTCGTTCACCACGTAGCTCGTTGCACCCTGCCCCCTCGTACCAAACACGACGAACCTCGCTCTGGGGTCTCCTACCTGCTCAAGCGGTGTGCCGAGGCTCTGGACCATCTGGATGCGTGAAAGCGAAAAAGATGGTGGTTGTTGAGTGTTCGTAGTCGGCGACTCGAACGAAGTGCGAACGGCCGTCGCGCCGAAGGCGCACCCGGAGATTGTCAGAGCGCGGTGTCTGCGGAGGGATGAATCAGACACCTCTCCGATGCACACGGACCTCACCACACCACCCCGAAACGAAAAGAGATCACAGACATGACCTTTCTTCTGAACAGCGACTTCATCTTCCGTCACCTTCGCCCCGACCTGCGCAACAAGCGGGTTGCACCCTTCCTTGCCGGCCCGCCTGCGATCGGCAAGACCATGGCTGTGAATGCTCTCGCTGAGAGCGGAGACTTCGCGGTGTTCTCGATCGATGTCAACACACTCTCAGACGCCGCCGATCTCACCGGTGTGCGAACCGTGCCGCATCCGACGAAGGAGAACAGGTTCGTACAGGTCTTCTTCCCGCACTACACCATTCAAAAGGCCAACGATCACGCCCTGGAGAATCCTGACCTGCTGGTGATCATCCTTCTCGACGAAATCAACCGCACCAGCTCCGATGTGACCTCTGCGGCGCTGACGCTGCTGACGTCGCGTCGTTGCGGCGACCTCGAGCTCGCTGACAACATCAGGTTCATCGTCACCGGCAACGACAAGGGCAACATTTCAATGCTCGACAGCGCGTCGCTGACTCGTTTCGCTCTGTACCCGGTTCGTCCTGACGCGAATGTTCTCCTCGATTTGCTCGGTGAGGATCTGCAGCCTGCGATTCGGGATGTGCTCACCGAGCACCCCGACTGGGTCCTGCAGAATCCGCAGCCTGCCGGAATGGTCGCGGTCGTCGCTGACGAGGACGACGAAAACGGCGGCAGCGGCACAGTCTCCGAGACTCAGATGGCTGAGTTCACGAGCCAGATGGACGATGCGCAGGACATGAGTCAGTACACGGCGCCGCGCACCATCGAAGGTCTGAACCTTTGGATGAACGAACTTGGCAACGCCGTGATGGCTGAATTGGCCGCCGAAGAGGGTGTCAGCCCCGACGGGCAGACCACCACCGAGCTCATGCTCGGCATGTTGGCTCACACCGGCAACACTGCATTCACCGCTGAGGTGCATTCCAAAATGCTGAACGCACTGCTGGCTCCGACGGCTGGATCCGCAACCGGTGCGGTCACGATCGCTCGCCCCGCTGCTTGGGACAGTCTTCGTGCCGCGAAGACCCGAACTGAGATCGAGCAGATCATTGGTGCACTCGACGAGAACAAGCAGGCTGAAGTCCTCATCTTCGCTTTGACCACCAGGGACGAGAACAAGCTCTCCAAGGATGTTCTCGATCTGATCGTCGACTTCGGCGCTCTTCGGAGTCTCGACAGGGATCAATCCTCCGTGCTTCTCAATCGAGGCACCTCCGGCACCCTCAACCCGGCCTCGGTCAACTACTTCCTGGATAAGTCCAGTGCCCCGCTGGTCGTATCACTGACCCCGATTCACTCCTACCTCGCTGCCTGATTCCACCACCCCGAGCCCCGGATCGCGATGTGCGATCCGGGGCTTCGGCGTCGCCTGCCGGTGACTTCGCAAACCAGGCTGGGACAACTCCCCTCGCACTCCAGAAAGGGCCACTTTTCATGGCAATCACCGTTTCGGGGCAGACGCCTCATCGCCTCAGTGCGCACGACTTTCCGCCGCCCCTGGTTGCCAACCCGGCTGAACCCGGCGCCGAGTACGACCCTCAGGTGGCTCTCTCGGCGTTTGCCGGCGAACATCTTCTCCGGCCGCTTGTTCCCGGTATTCCAGCTCACGCTGTCGACTCCATATCGGGGGCGCCCCTGACCGCAGAGGATCTCGGGAAGATTCTGGCAACCCCGATCATCGTCGAGCTGTACACGAAAACCACCTCAGGCGACACCCCCGAGAACAACGCCGCGGCGTTGGATCTACTGACCCAGACCACTGAATCGATCTCACGTGATTCTCACCCCTACATTCGCCAGGTCTTCCTGAACCAGGGCCTAGGCCAGTTGGGTCTACCGGCCCCGGCGCCCGGCCGCGTGATCTATTCGGTCGAGAACGCAGTGTCACCGTCGGCGAAGGAGCTGCTCCAGCTGATCGGCGCCGGCGCATCACCTACTGCCTACGGCGAGGGCGATACCGCATGGACCGGACTCTTCGTCTCCCTGTCCGCCACCTTCCGGCCGGCGACACTCGGTGTAGCGATGCTCGGCCCTGACACTTTCGTGCGTTTCGGCGAACACCTCATGTCGGTGGCCTCCGCGTTGCACGCCAGCGGCAAGATCACCAGTGAGGTCCTCGACAGATGCCGTCAGTGCGCTGCCATCGAACTCAACGATCTCACTGAGGCATTACGCCTTCGACCGCACGCAGGCTTTCCGACAGAGGATTACTCTTTCGCTCGCCTGGTCGTTCACTCGGTGCATTCCTTCGTCAAGGGTGAACAGATCAGTGCTGAGCACGCCGGCGTTCCCGCTCAGGCCGCGTTGCTTCCCTTCGATCTCAGTGAATTGATCTGCCCCGAAACCATCGTCTTCGTCAATGTCGACGCTCACGCTCGCCGGGATCCTGCCGACATCCGGAAACAGTGGACTTGGATCACCAACAAGCTCGCCGGTGGTCTGAAGATCATGTCGATGAAGTCGATCACCCGCCTCGGAGCTGCAGACAATCGGTTGCGGGATGCGCAGCGCATGGCCGTCAACTCGCGTGATCAGGCCGACGCGAAGACCAAGCGTGACGCCGAGCCGTACGACTTCTTCGATGCCGCTCCCCCTCCGGAGCAAATCCTGCTCGACCTCCGCGCCAAGCTCAACCGCATGGCCAAGGTCAACAAGTCGGAGAACGTCAGGATGTACAGACAGAAGACCTTCTCCCGCGCCAACCGTCGTCGGCCCGACAACCCGGATGTACCCGGCACCACCGTCCGCCAGGAGTTCATGCCCGACATTCATTACTACCCGGACACCTCGGGTTCGATGAGCCTGCAGGACTACATGGACGGCGCGTTGTTCTTGATGATGATGGCCAAGAAGTTCGACATGAACTTCTACTTCAGCTCGCACAGTCATCATCTGGCTCCACAGGTTCTGCTGCCGGTCAAGGGTAAGTCGCTGGCTCAGATGAAAAAGCTCATCGAGGCGGTACCCAAAGTTGGTGGAGGCAACGACTTCACGTTGATCTACAACTTCGTCCAAGCCAGCGCCGACCGTCGGCGCCGCCTCAACGTCGTCGCCACCGATTTCGGTTGGGTGGCGAACTCTTCACACATGTTCACTCATCCGGAGAACATCGTGTACCTCCCAGCGTTCGACCGCTCGAGCGAGTACGGCTGGGAGTCGGTCAAGCGCAATTGCGCAGCCTTCATCAACTCGATGCGTCCAATCGATCCGGATATCGACGCCAAGATCCTCGGCATGGGTTACGCGGGGACGGCATTCGAGCCCACATGAGACCAACGGGAGACAGCGGCTTCTAAGCCCTTGTCTCCCGTTGTCCGCACATCCCACACCCACTGTCTCGGCTTCTCTGCGCCGTTTCTGCACCTCTGAGAGGACACCCACCCCATGACACACCAAAACGCCACCCGGCCCAACGGGTTCGAGATCCAGGCCAAGGACATGCACGACTTTTCCGATGAGGACCCGAGTTCCGGCTCCGCACCGGGTTCGGGGCCGACAGGTTCACCCGGTTCGACGAGTGGCCTCGGCGCGATCATGGGTGGGCTCCTGCCAGGGGCGTCGACCCCGGACGACCCGGATGACATCGCGAAGTCGATGCTCACCGACTACAACGACAAGTTCGTCTCCGCTCTGCCCGCAGAGTTCCGCGACGACGTGATAGACCGCGCTGCCGCTGCCCTGATCAGC
>NZ_JBEPOI010000004.1:0-88559 GCF_040546695.1 Rhodococcus sp. OAS809
GCTGAACGTGAACGACAGTCCTCGCAGTTCGAGGCCGAACGTGCGCGTTACGCAATGGCCGCGACCGAGGACTCCCCCGGCCGACGGGCAGCGATGGCAGCTGTTCCGGATGCTGCGGAAGTCCGCCGCCGCAGACAGATCGCTGAGCGGAGAACTGCTGCTGACGCGCGCGCAGAACTGTGCGCTCGTCAGCGCGGCATCGACAACTGGTGAAAAGCTACGAATCCGCAGCAGCGCGGACCATGACCAGACCGGCGGTGGTGTGCTGGTCGAGCATCATCAATGTCGCCCGCACATTACAGGCTTTCCACTTCCCGTCGAGCTGTCTGAACCGGACGGTGCCTTGCGTTTTGCCCCGCGCCAAACCCGCAGACATCTCTAGTGCCACAGGCAAGTCCTCTGGATGCATACCAGGTTTAACCTGGTCATCCACCGATTCCCACGCCAAGTCTGGCATCGGATCGCCTACCCACCGAATGAGTTGCAGCGTCTTGAGATTGACGATCGCTCGGTACTCCCCCTCCTCCGTCGCAGCCTCGAGGACCCTGTACTCGAGAACCACAGGGGGCGGAGCCGCCGCAACGTCGATCGCGGGGCCGATGTCTTGCGTTATTCCTCGCAAAATGACTTCTGGTCTGCCTGTCACAGGATCGATTTCTTCAAGCATTCGGCAAGAGAAGTGGGCGGCGCGCAGCTCGTCGTCATCTCGCCTCACTGTCCACACCGCTTGATGAATAGTTCCGGGAGCCGAGTGGATGATCTTCGACAATGCTTCGCCCTCATCGCGATTGGTCACGAGACGGGTGAAGGCGCCGGCCATCGCTTTCTCGGTATGTCTCTCATCCTCCGGAACGCCGTACAAGTCGAGCAGATCGTTGCTTCCGCTGGCTTTGCTAGCCGTCAGGTTGAACAACCAGGCTCCGGCCGGGTCCCTGTCGGGAACGACTTCGTCCGGTCCGCCAGTCCATAGGTACATGCCATGCAGGCGTCCTGAAAACGTCACCAGGGGCTCTACAACGACACGCCGGCGTCCATCAGCCGTGACCCTATCTACGCGGTCAGGCGATGCCATGACCTCGGCAATTACGCTGTAAACCTCGTCGAGGGAATCCTTGCTTTTGAAGAATTTGTCCAACGGTGTGAACTTTCGAGGAGTGCTTCCCAGACCGATGATCGACGGTGTCGCGCCGCCAACCGATTCAATCAACAACCATTTTGTTGCCACTACGTAGTTCCTCTCCCCGCGGATGCGAACAGAGGAACACTACCCGACAAAACAGACTTAATGTTACTGTCCGTTACAGGTATTAAGTCCTTCGGCGGGCGGCGCTGACCTGGGTGTCCGCCAAAAGTGCTAGCCGGACTTGAGGGCTGGAATGATCCGCTGATAACCCGAACTGGCAACCCTAGTAAGTACGTCGACGATGCGGGCATCATTACCGATCAGCACTCGAGGTCGGCGACGTTCCACGCCACGCAAGATTGTCTTGGCAGCGTCCGCTGGATCCGTTCTTGCGATGGAACTCTCAAAGGATTCGACGACCTCTGAATGGTCGAGAGTTGTCGCCACACGCGCTGTACGTGCAATCGAGGTCTTGATTCCTCCGGGAAACACACAAGTCACAGCTACTTGGCGGTGATGAAGAAGCATCTCTTGGCGGAGCGACTCGGTGAACCCTCGGACTGCGAACTTCGCGGAGTTGTAGGCCGAGTAGCCAGGTGCGGCCATGAGGCCGAAGGCCGATGAGATGTTGACGATGGACCCACGATCCGACGCAATAATGCACGGCAAGAAGGCTTTCGACCCGTTGACTACGCCCCAGAAGTCGACATTCATCACGTGCTCGATGTCTGAGTAGTCGGAATCCTCCACGGTTCCGGAGTACAGAACGCCAGCGTTATTGAAGATCGCATCAACATGGCCGAACTGGGCCAGCGTTGCCGCGGCACACTCCCCCATTGCCTCTCGGTCCGTGACATCCCTCGCCGAGATCATCACCGAGTTGGCACTGATTCCGGCCAGTTCGACCGTCTCCTCCAGGCCACCTTGGTCGATATCGATCAGTGCGAGCTTTGCGCCTTGGGTGGCCAGTTGAATGGCTAGTTGCCGGCCGATGCCCGCGCCGGCGCCGGTAACGACCACAACGCGTCCTTTGAAATACCCCATTCCGCAAGTATTCCCTGCGAGAAGGCTGCCTCTTGGAACGCGCCTAGTTGTACCCGGCCATCAGGTTGGTGACAGCCTGGCCCGCACAGTCAACGTCGTGCAGCAAACACCGCCGCCCGGACAGATCGTCTCGGATGAAGAGCGACTCCGCGGCATGACTTACCTGTGAGTACTTGACCCCGTCGTGATGTGGGAGGCTACGACCGCCTTGACGGCCACTACCGAACCACCAACTCTGACTACGAGAGAGAGCTGTAAAAGGTGCGAGCAGATATCGAACGCGCTGCCCAGGCGGTGCGCGCGGCCGCTGAGTTCGACTGGACGTGGACCGTCCATGACCTGCCGCCGTTCTGCGGTCAGGTCGGTTGGCAGTTCAGCGGCCTCGATGAGCAGGTGCCAGCAGCCGTGACCGATCTCGAAGTCAATCGCCCTGATGTGTCGGTGTTCGTCGCGGACATATCGACAACCGAATTGTCGCGAGCGATCAATATGATCTCCTTCCGTGCCAGTGATGTGGTTCTCGGTCAGAGCGACTTGGAGCCTGAGCTGGATGAAGTTTTCGATGCACTGGTGCAGCGGATGTTCGAACTGCTCGGGCAGCGGCCCACGGATTGGTGGATCGAACCGACCCGCGGCCTGCGCTGGGACCTTCCGGGCCTGGTGGTTAGGGCCCAGATCGGCGTCTCATCGGTCTGTTTGTATCTGCTCAGTCCTGCGTACCAACAATGGTGCGACGAAATCGAGCAGAGCGCCGAAGACGAGTAGACGTGAGGTCGGTTGAGGCATGCCCATGTGGAAGAGACCGCCACCTACGCCTACGACCAACGACCGTGCACTCCCCCAGGGTCAAGCCTCACTGCACACAACAGACCGCAATCGCTGCCGACCACCAGCTCAGCCGAAGTCGAACATGAAGTGATATTTTTCGGGCCGTCACTGCGCAACGTCTCGGATACGGGCACTTGTCGAAGACATGGTGGACAGTCTTGCGTCAGTTTCCGAACGGAGTCCTCCGCGACGCAAAATGCGCGATGGGACGCAAAGTCGCCATCCAAGATGGAGCAACAACGCCAACGGAACGGGCAAACCAAGGACCGGACCCCGTCGTACTGCGGATGCCGAATGTCGAGTTCTCCCATCTCTCCACTCCCCTGCCAATCCTAGAAGTCCCTCTGAGCTGGCATTTTGCACGAATTTCATTTCGAAAAAACAGTTATACAGCTTTACGGCTAAGTGGGTAAATGGCTTCGCGGAAAACCGGAAAGCTGTAAAACTGTATAGACAGCTATCAGGCAAACCGGTATGCTGCTCTTACAGGTAGACGGCAAGCCGGTTGCCTGGCAAACCGGCTAAGTGGGTATGCAGCTAAATGGCAAGCCGGAAACCTGTTTTACAGGTAACTGTTTTTACAGCTTTTCGGAAAGCTGCAAACTGTAAAACTGGCAAGCTGTAAACGAGCGAAAGGGCGCTTCTCGATGATCATCAGTCTGGTCAACACCAAAGGCGGAACGGCCAAGACGACGAGCGCGATCTACCTTGCGCTCGCGTTTCATAATCGGGGGAGGAAGGTTGTCGTCCTCGACTTGGACAAGCAGGGTTCAGCAACCGACTGGGCCGATCGCGCTACGGAGGCCGGAGATCCGCTCCCGTTCCCTGTGCACGTCGTGAACATGAAACGCCTGGTGAAGTACGCCACCGATGGTGACGATCAGGTCGTGATCATCGACACTCCGCCTGGTGACGGGCAAGTTATCGACGCCGCAATCGGAGCGTCCCACTTCGTCATCATGCCCACTGCCGCTACTGGACTCGACACTGCACGAGTCTGGGAAACACTGCCTTCGGTGCAGGGGCGCTTGCCGTACGGCATCCTCATCACCTCCGCTCGTCTCGGAACGAACCTACTCGAAGATGCCAAGGCAGCGTTCGACAGCAACGATGCAGCCCGATTCGACACCGTCATCCCCATGCGCGAGCGCATCCGGTCGACATTCGGCACTACCCCCAAGCACGACGAAGGGTATTCCGACGTCGTCGACGAAATCACAGAGGCGCTGACAGCATGAGCATCCCCAAGGCAAAGACGACACCGACGCTCGGGCCTCGCAAGTCCGCGCCACCGATCGCAACGCCCTCAGTGACGGCCAGTTTCGTTGAACCGGACGCAGACCGCACAAAACTCACTGTTCAAATCGACGCTGAGCTGCATCGGCGCTTTAAGGCTGCCGTTGCGGGAAGCGGCAAGAAGATGCGTGACGTCGTCGAGGAAATGATCGAGCAGTGGACCGACACGAACAGTGGTCGCTCATAACCCTGTGACGCTGTTGCGCAAAAACAAAGGGAGCCTCGACGGTTGCACCCGACGAGGCTCCAGACCGGGAAACCCCTGGAAGGAAAAAACCCAGTCATGACTGACTTTAGCCTCAGAGCTGCCCGTGTTCAGCTGGGCGCATTGCTTGCTGCGCTCGCACTCGCGATCGTCATTGCGCTCGGTATCACTACCGGCGCATTCGTGCTTTCCTTCGCCGTGCAACGAGACCTTGCCAGGCAAGCACTGATCCCCGAACACCTGACCTGGATCTTCCCGGCGATCGTCGACAGCGCCATCCTCGGCGCCACCATCGCCATCGTCATCATCAGCAAGCTCAGCATGAACAAACGCGACAGAGGCTTCTACATCGCACTCGCCGTCAGCGTCGTCGTGATCAGCATCCTCGGAAACGCCTACCACGCCTATCACGCAGCAATTGCTGCACAGGAGTCGATCGACGGTGGGGGAGACCTCGGGTTCATTCCACTCGCGCCGGCCATTGCAGCGGCCATTGCGATCATTCCGCCGGCCCTGGTCTTGGCGTTCACGCACGGAATCACGATCCTGGTGAAGGCAGTCGGAATGGCCTACGCCGCTTACCGCGCGATCGTCGAAAACGCTACCGACAGCGAGGAAGCAACGAGTATTGCGTCTGACATCACCGTAGGCCGGGGACCGATCCGCGACCCTCGTTCCGGCGAAAAGATTGCCCACAATGTGGCGTACCTGGTGGAAGTGGAACGCAACGAGGACGCCACAACGGCGGACATGCAGACCGACCAGGGGGAGCTTATTGCGGACTTTGCGGAGCCGTTTTTCGTCGACGAAATGACGGATGACGGCCTCGACGACATTGACACCCAAGACACCATTGCGGAGTTCCCTCACCGCCAAGACGCCGAAGAAGCCCATGCCGATATCGACCCCGGCATAGACGACCTCATGGCGTTCATTGCCAGCTCGGATCTGGCGAAGAACGTGAAAGACACAGCGGTCCGCAAGCTGACGAACCAGAACCTCACATGGGAAACCATCGCTTTGGAGTCGAAGCCCCCCGTCGCAATATCGACTGCATGGCGCCGGTACGTGAAGTTCGATAACGCAGCACGAGAAGCGGGATTCACGAGCCCACCACTGCCCGACCTCCGGTCCGCCGAGAGCCCCGCCGACCACGAACTCACCACCGTCTGACCCACACCCACCAACAAATGGGTGGCCCCGACAGTGCTACGAACACCGTCAGGGCCGATGACCACAGAAAGCACCTGTGACCATGAACAATCATACCGACCGCTCCGAAGGCATCGACCACGGCAAAACCGGCCGACCACCTATGCAGCCACGAGCGAAAATCACCCGAGAAGCGATCCTCGAGATGTCCGCCACCCTGTTCAGCCGGACCGGGTACGCAGGCACCAGCATCAATGACATCCTGGCGATCTCCGAGACCACCAAAGGAGCGCTGTACTTCCACTTCTCGAAGAAAGAATCCATCGCGAGCGAGATGCTCCGCCGCTGGTCCGCCGCAATCTCCGAGACAGTCGAGAAAGCCGCAGCGACAGGGCAACCCGCCGATCGGCAAGTGATCATGATCTACCGCGAACTCGCCCGCCGCACCCAAACAGAAGCGATCACCCGCGCCGGCCTCATCCTGTCCGTCGACAAATCGCTCAGTGATGCGTGCGCCACCTACGAATCGTGGACCGACGCAATCACGCCGATCGTCGTCGACTCGATCCGGTCCGGCGCCCTCGACTGCGCGGAAAGCATGTCCAGGCTCGCAGACACACTCTGCGCCGGATTCGTCGGCGCTGTACAGGTTGCAGCTAGCCTCGACGAGAACCACACCATCACCAGACGAGTCGACGATCTGCTGCTGATGTGGCGCGGAACCGACCCGGCTGCCGTCCGCATGGTCGAAGGAGCATCCCTGTGAACAGCCCCAACGAACCGGTACCCACGCCGGAAAGCACTGCCACCACGCCAACCCGACCCCGGATCGGCCGCGCCGTCGGCAGCAAGAACTCAGCAATGCAGGACCGCGCAGTGCGAACACGAGAAGCGATCATCGCGGTTGCGGCCCGGCACTTCGACACCGACGGATACGGCCACACCAGCATCAACACCATCAGTGGTTCCGGAAAATTCGCCAAAGGTGCGATGTACTACCACTTCCCATCCAAAGAAGCGATCGCCGAACACCTCATCTCGGACTGGAACCACACCCTCACCGAAACCATCAGCGAAGCACTGGCGGCCAGTTCGAGCATCACAGCCGGGGAGAAGCTGACAGCGATCTTCATGTCGCTCGCACAGCGCATCGGCGAAGACACCAACCTCCGCGCCGGCATGAAACTCACCCTCGAACCCACCATCGACAACGGCGCAGCATTCGCACGCTGGGTCGACGCCATCAGCGACATCATCGAAACAGCCATCACCACCTGCGAACTCGCCGACACCCCCACAACACACCGACTCGCATGGAACCTCTGCGCCGGCACCCTCGGAGCCGCCAATGCATCAGGAACCCTACGAGAAGACATCGACCTTGCAACCCGCATCGAAGACACCGTCACGGCCCATCTGAAATCCACCACCGCATGAAGCGCGACGGAAAACTGTCACCGGACGCTGCAATACTCGAAAGCAATCGGAGCGAGCTGCACAACCACAGCACCACCAGGGGGAAGAAGACACCATGAGCCGAAAGAACGAGATCCAGATCCGACTGATCGCACTACTCGCCGCCGTCGGCCTCGCATTCGTCGCCGGAATCATGATCGGTACCGTATTCCGGCCTC
Source organism: Rhodococcus sp. OAS809 (assembly GCF_040546695.1). Taxonomy (NCBI): domain Bacteria; kingdom Bacillati; phylum Actinomycetota; class Actinomycetes; order Mycobacteriales; family Nocardiaceae; genus Rhodococcus; species Rhodococcus sp. OAS809. Next base: position 7,283 of record NZ_JBEPOI010000004.1, read on the forward strand.
AAACCGGTAGCGGGGGAATGGAAATCTCGATACCCGACTCCCTCGTCATCCCCGACTCCATCGCAACATGGCAGATAGGCCTCGCATTCGCCGCCATCCCCCTTGTAGTGGCCGGCCTCGCCGCCGCGCTACGCCCCTGGGCAAGGCACAAGTCCGAGACAAACATCCAGCGCTACAAACTGGCGCGATTCGAGGGCGAACAACGCCAGGCGAACGTGAACCCCACGCCCATCACACAAGCCCGGCGCGCAAACCGTCGCACATAACGCGAAGACGCCCACCGGACCCCGATTTGATTGAGGTCATCGGACCTCGAACGCCCTCACCAAATGTCAGACCCCCGAACTACCATCAACACCGCGACGAGCATCAGGTCGCCACACTGACCAGACCGAAGCGAAAGCCGAAGTCCTGACCTGCAACAACCCTTGCAGATCGGTCACACGTGGCGACCTGATCCTCATTCACCACCACAAACCAGAGCTACCGCGACACCACCCGTGGTCCAGCTTGCGCAGCTCCCGCACAATCACCCCGCCAGCGCACCGAGCGGGAGGTGCCCACCACCACACACACCCACCGCCGGTCACACACCAACAACCGAACGCCATCTCCGGTGCCGTTGCCGCTACGCAGCCCCGAGTGGTCAAGAAAGTCGTCGTACAAGTCGCCCCAGAACACCATGCCGGGGACCCGACCCGTCAACCCACGCTTCGCTCTACGGGGTTGACAGCCCACCCTCGACATGGTGACAGGGGAGCGACTCTACCGACTCGCAGGAAGGCATCACCATGACCGAAACATCCGCTCCCACACGCTTTGTCGTAATACCCCGCACCGAAGAACACTGCGGGCACGAAAACAAGTGCTACACCCACTACGTCCAAGACAACAGCGGCCGCTACAGCCTGCAAGGCCCATGGGTCGAAACAGACGCAGAATGGTTCGCGAACAAGATGAACACACAGTTGGGATAACCAACAGGCGAGGCCCGCACCGGATTCGGTGCGGGCCTCACTGCTGTACTCCTACGCCGGATCCGGGCGCTCCGGCATCCTCATGAAGATCGGAACCACACCTTTTTTGTATCGGTACGCCCACCTGCCACTCTTGAGGATGACGGCGCCGGCCTGCCCCACATCCGGAGCCGGACTCCACCCCTGACCCTCGCCCGGTTCTGCAGTCCCACTCATCTCACTATTGTCTCAACCTCGGAAAACCGGCCGAAACCAGTGCAAACCCGCGCACAGTAGAGCAATGAGCGCCGCCACAGGAAAGCCAGTGCCGCCGATGCTCGCCACACTCGGGCACCCACCAACCGGGGAGCGCTGGGCCTTCGAATCGAAATGGGATGGCCAAAGAGCCATCGTGACAACAGGATCCGCGCCGCCGATGCTCTGGTCGCGCAACGGTAACAACATCAGCGCATCATTCCCCGAGATTGTCGATGCACTCCGCTCTGTGCTCGACCACCGCGAAACCGTCCTCGACGGCGAAATCGTCGCACTCGGACCCGACGGTGTCCCGTCCTTCTCCTTGTTGCAACGCCGAATGCACGTCCTGCGGCCCACTGCTCAGCTCCGCAACGAGGCCGTGACCTCGTACTACGTGTTCGACGTCCTCGACGTCGACGGCGCATCGACCACCGATCTGCCCTACCTCGAACGCCGCGAAGCGCTCGCCAACCTCAGCCTCGAGCACCCGCGCATCAAAGTCCCACCGCACTGGCTCAATGTGGACGGGCCGACCATGCTCGAGGTAGCCCGCAAACACCATCTGGAAGGTATTGTCGCCAAGAATATTGTTTCGAACTACCAGCCCGGCAAGCGATCTCGTGACTGGATCAAAACGCCTCTGAGAGCTAATGCCGAGGCCGTATTGTGCGGCTTCCTTCCGGGATCGGGTGGCGCAGCTGGGGGAGTCGGATCACTGATCCTCGGCGCCAACGACGACGACGGCAACCTCGTCTATCTCGGAAACGTCGGTACGGGCCTGACCGACCGACAGCGCCGCGAACTGCGAGACAAGCTCGTCGAGCTCGAACAGTCGATCAGCCCGTTCGCCGTCGAGCCGCCGAGAGCTGTCACCCGCAATGCGACCTGGTCGAGTCCCGTCCTCGTCTGCGACGTGGAATACAGGGAGTACACCGGCGGCAGCCTTCGGCACCCGTCCTTTCGAGGGCTGCGTAACGACAAGACCGCCGATGAAGTCAAGATGCCATTATCCGATTCGGATGCAACATAGGTCCTACGTTGCGGCTGCCGTTCGCGCAGGAATCCTGAGCTGGCTGAGGCCGTGCCGAGTGCATTCGAACTGCGATCGGCGATGCCGAAGTGCAGATGCATCAATGTTGCATCCGATGCAACGTCGCATGTGGTGGGTGTGGTGTACAGATCGGTGACACCGGACGTCGCCGAAAACCAGAGACCCTGTTCGAGATGAGAGCGATGGCCTGTGGCTGTGATGTGGTTGCGTGTCAGAGCGTTTCGCCGAAAACATCCTCATACCCGTGAAGGTGTGTGGTCGAGGTGGGGTTTACGTTCGTCGTGTGAGGGATATCTGTGGAGTGCGGCGCTGGGAACACGCTCGAAAGAGATTTCGGGGAAGCCGCACAGACGACCTGCCTTCCGGCTGTCCATTCGCCGGGGGTGGGTCACCGTCGAAGGGCGGGCGTCCTGCACGGGCAGTGCATCAAATAGGGCGCACGGGTTCACCGGCGTCGGCGCTCACACCTCGACGCCGGTGAACCCCCCTTTTTTCTCAGGCGTGGGTCCCTGTCGGGTTTGCAGCTGCGGTGTTCGGGCATTCGCTTGGTGTTGACAACTGGAGATCCCCTGCTCATGTCGTTGTGCGCCGTTCGTGGTCTCTCGAACCGGGTGAGGTGTGAGATGGATGTCGTGCGAAGCGCCGGTGTCGGTGATCGGTGGTTTCCTCCGCTCGATGCTGCTGCGGAGGCGTTGCAGGATCTGTATCGGGCGTTGAACCCTGCCGAGCACATCGACAAGTATCTGAATCGGTTGTGTGAGCATGCTGTCGAGTTGATCGACGATGCGGACATGGCGGGGGTGACGATCCTTGGTGACGAAGGGACACCGTCGACGGCGGCGCGAACTTCTCGCGAGGTCGCACTGGTGGACGAGCTTCAATACAGGTCCGGAGATGGGCCGTGTATCGAGGCTGCGGAGAGTTCGGAGATCGTGGTGGCGGATCGGATCGCTGCCAGTGAGCGGTGGCCGGGTCTTGCGTCCGAGGCGCGGCGGTTCGGGGTTCAGAGTTTCTTGTCGATCCCGCTGCCGCCGCTCGAGCCCGGAGCGAGGGCAGGTGCGGTGAACGTGTACGGGAGTCGTTCGGACGGGTTCGCTCGGTCGGAGGTGGCGTTGATGAATTTGTTCACCACTGCTGCGGGGTATGCGATCGGCAGTACGGAACGTTATCGGGGTGCTCGTCAGTTGGCGTTACAGCTCGAGCAGGCGCTCGAGTCGCGGGCGGTGATCGATCAGGCGAAGGGGGTGTTGATGGCGGTGCATGGTGTCGATGCGGATGCGGCGTTCGAGATGTTGGTCGACAAGTCCCAGCGCTCCAATACGAAACTGCGGGTGGTGGCGGAACATTTGTTGGCCAGTGTGCGCATCACCGAGACCTGAGGACGGGCTCGCCGATGGAGCTAGCTGACAGGCACGCATCGCGCATTCGTCGCGGGCGGGAACTTCTGGCTTTCCGCGACTACGAGAGCGGCACTGCAAGGGAATGTTTCGCACCTTCACGCGCGGGAGGGCTGGTACTTTCGGCGGATCGGGTGCATGGTGAGAATAGTTCCGGTCTGTGCTGGCTCGGGACTGTTGTTCTGCCGGACGCCGACTCCCATCCCCGTCCGGCAGAGCCCGTTCGTAGCGTCCCCGAACCGTTCGGTGCGGGACGATTCCGAACTCGAGCGGGGCTATAGGTCGTCGTCGAGGTGCACGGGTATCGACTGTTCGATCAGGTCTGATTCGGGCGCGGGCCATGGTGTGTCGAGTTCGGCTGCGAGGGCTTCGACGTCGACGGAATCCACCGCATTGGGGTCGGCGGGGATGGTGTGGTCGATGTAGTCGGCGCCCGGTGCCGCGTCGAGCGCTGCGTGGGTGTGGTCGTATTTCATGGCGACTTTCCTTTCTCTGTCGGGCGTTGATCGTTTCTATGTGGTGTGGTCGTTTCTCTGGCGGAGGTGGGCGTTGTCTGCGCGTAGTCGGGTGTTGTCTCGGCGTAGTAGCGCTGTGCTGTCTTCGAGTTCGAGGACCCTTTTGATGCCGACGAGATTGATGCCGTCGGCGATGAGTTCGGTGATGCGGCCCAGGCGGGTGAGGTCCTCGTCGCTGTAGCGGCGTGTGCCGCCGCGGGTGCGGGTGGGGGTGATCAGTCCGTACTGTTCGTAGAGTCTCAGGGTGCCGGGGGTGAATCCGGAGAGTTCCGATGTCACCGAGATCGCGTACAGGCCAGGGGGTTCGGCGATAGCCGCTTTGCGCGCCATGGTGGTCCTCCCATCCGAGGAACGTCCGAAATCAGCTCAGAATCTGCCGGAAATTTCTCTTGATCCGATGTGTGTTTAATGATATACCAAATCTACAGCATCTACTGTAGAAGTTCGGTGGATGTGGTGGTGGTAGTCAGTGAACGGTTCCAGTGACTTTTCCTGGAGGTGACCGAAAATGTTGATGCGCACCGATCCTTTCCGTGACTTCGACCGTCTGACCCGGCAGCTGTTGGGTACTGCCTCGCAGCCGGCGGTGATGCCGATGGATGCCTGGCAGGAAGGTGAGCAGTTCGTCGTCGAGTTCGATCTTCCCGGCATGGATCCGGATTCACTCGACCTCGATGTGGATCGCAACGTGGTGACGGTGCACGCCGAGCGGCCGGTTCGGGGCGGGGAGGAGGAGATGATCGCGGCCGAGCGGCCCCGCGGGGTGTTCAGTCGTCAACTGTTTCTGGGTGAGAACCTCGACACCGAGAACATCGAGGCCGGTTACGACGCGGGGGTGCTGAGGTTGACGATCCCGCTCGCGGAGCGGGCCAAGCCTCGCAAGATCGAGATCACCGGCGCCGGAAGTAACGGGAGCAGCAAGGAGGTGGGACACAAGCTCGAGAGCAAGCAGATCGATGCGTGAACAGCAGTCCAGAGCAGCACGGTTCGAGAGGATGCAGCGAAAATGGTTCGGGTCGATGACATCGAGACCGCCCGCACCGCCGAGGGCGGGTGTGCGGTAGCCGGTGCGGGTCGGCGCGGGGACTCGGGGTGGGAGAGGCTGGGTAACTGGCCCTGGCACGAGTTGGATTATGCTGCTGTGGTGGAGGATTCGGATCGGATCCTCGCCGATGCTCTCACTCCGGCAGCGTTGGTGTTGCTCACCGGGCTCGCGGCGGGCATTCTCGAACCTGCAGCGCGGGTGCCGCCGATCGTGGTGCCCTGCTCCTCGTATCGGGTTCCGGTGATGCGGCCCCGCGCCACCCAACGCTCCCCTCCGCAGTGACAGGGAGTGTGGCGTTAGGGGGCGTGGGCGGGTTCCTCGTTGCCCGGCCCCCGACGGCGCAACAAGGGACCCTCGGACACAGCGCGTCCGGGCGCTGCCGTGCTTGTTCTGTGGTGGTTGCCGAGACGCTCACACGCTGCGGATGTTCCTTCGAGTACCCGAGCAACGTGTGGGTACAGGCCTTGGACGGCGGAAAGCGCGAAAAAGTGTGACCGGCTCGGCAATCACCCTTTTCCATGTTTGTCCGAATGCTCTGTCTACGAATTGGTTTCGACTGACGATGAGGTCGTGTCATGGAGCGGTACAAGTTCACGTTCGCGGACGGATCGAGCACCGAAGAACTTTTCGATTCGGACAACGAGGCGATCGTGGCGGCGACGGCCGCCAACGGCGGCAGCAGTGGGGGTTGTACGTCCAGCGCTACGACCATCGCGGGTCGTTGCTGCCCACGAAACTTCCTCCCGGTGGGCACCGCGGAACATGGTGCCCGAAGATCCCCGCCACGAGTGCAGTAGATCGGGTAGCGCACGTGTCCACGGTGGCCGAACCGGCTGCGGGACTGTAGGACTGCGGGGCAGTGAGGAGGACTGCGGGGCAGTGAGGAGGACTGCGGGGCAGTGAGGAGGACTGCGGGGCAGTGAGGAGGACTGCGGGGCACTGAGGCGTTTACAGGACTGCGAGCTGGGTAAAAGCTGTGCAGATGACCTGAAGGAGTAAGCGTATGGATACCGGCGACGTCGATGTGGTGGTGTGGCCCGAATCCGCCGAACGTGAAGCGTGGTGGCGTCAAGTCGTCACAGGCGGCAGCGCGGACGCGTCGCCGGCGCCGAATCGGAGTGCGCCGGACGCGCCCCCTCGTATTCTGCATGCGGCGTAGATGCGGAGAGCGCATCCGCCCCTGATGGCGGTGGCGAACCCTGTGTCCGCCGGCGGGTCGATAGTTCCCATCCGGAATCTGTCGACACCGCTGGCCGGAGTTGAGTTGTGTGTCCTTTCCTGCCGGCAAAGGGCATGCGCGGCCCGTCTGGTCGTTACTGACGAACGACCACACGGGCCATCCGCCTTTCCCGGAGCCCTCGTTTTGTCGGGCGGATCCCGAAGTCGTGGCAAGACAGTTCGTGACAATTCCCGCAACACAATTCGTGGCAATAGGCGATCGTCGCGCTAGTACGGCACGTATCGCGCACAGGGCGGAATACGCGGCGCTGACCCACCCGGAGCCCTCACCGGGTGCCCTCGTCGTTCGGCTATACCGCATTCAATCTGATCAGCGCTCTCGAAAGTCGAGGCGCGCAACAACAGCCAAAGCCGCACATAACAGAATTATGAGGATTGCAATATTGATCATCGTGATCTCCCGTCCGATAATCCTGGCGAGCTGGACTGCACGCGCAGCGCAGAGACCTCACGTAGCGGCCGGCACCATCCTGTCGAGAAGCAACTTCTTCCCGATCTCCGCACCCGTGCCTTTCTCGGTCTGGGCTGTGCTCGACAGATCGGTCACTCTACCGTCACAGATTGGAGGGTCAGGTTTCGTCGGGGCGAATCTGTTCTGGGCGTTCGATGTTCCCGCGCCAGGCGCCTGTTTCGTGTCCGCGGGACTCGATGAACTCTTTGAAGTTCTTCATGTCGTTTTTGACGCGATGGGTGAGAATTCCGAATTTGTCGGCGACGTTCTCGACGAAGCCGTCGGGGTCGATGTCCATCTGCGCTGTCACTCTGGTGTGGGAATCGTCCAATCGGTGGAAGGTGATCACGCCTGCATGGTTGGGGCCTGCGTCGGATTTCCATGCCACGCGCTCGTCGGGGTGTTGTTCGGTGATGGTGGCATCGAATTCTCTGACTTGTCCGGCTATCTCGACGGTCCAATGTGTGTGGACGTCGTCGGTTTGTCGGATTTCGCGCACTCCTGACATGAAGTGCGGGAACGACTCGAATTGGGTCCACTGGTCGTAGACGGTGCGTAGGGGGACGTTGACATCGATGGATTCGGTCACGGTACTCATGTGGTTCGGGCTACCCGCCCTGTCGGCGACTACACATCGGGTGTGGTCGCGGGCGTCCGTGCGACCCATGTTGTCGCTCGCGATGTCGACGAAGGAATGTGTCATGGGCAGAGGGGGGTCACCATCTGGTAGATGTGTTGTGCATCCGTTTCGTTGGGTTCGGTGCCGTCGTGGGAGGCCAGTGATCGGATGTCGTTGGCGAGGCGTTGTTCGTCGAGGCCGTGGGTGATGTCTTCGCACGTGCGTACTGCGATGGTTTCGATACTGGGGTCCTCGCGCTCTCGCGCCAGTTCGGGGTAGCGGGCGCGGAAGGCTGCGACGAACGCGGCGAGTTTCGCTTCGTCGAGGCGGTGCGGCTCGGTCGATGGAGCAGCGGACGTTGAAGTGGCTGCGGTCGTGGTTGTTTCGGTGATCATTCCGGTGGGCGGTGTCACGAGTCCGTTGGTGGTGTCCTGGGTGGAGGTACTGCTGCAAGCGATCAATGCGATGGCTGTACCGGTCAGGGCGGTCGCGACACAGACTTTGTTCATCTCGGGCGCTCCTTTACCTGCGTTCTTCTTTATCTGCGTTGCTGCCCGGCGGGTGGTGGCGATTGCCGCCACCGGAGGGTCAGTGGCGGATGAGGTCGTCGTGTTTCGTCGCCGGGACGTAGGCGGTTCGTTCGTGTCGGCGTTCCGTGAGACGGCGGAAACGGAGAACTCGTGTGGTGCTCTCGTTTCGGGAGCAGGCGACCCACCGCCGTGAGTGACCAGCGTGCTGGTGGGTGCCTGTTCGCGACTCACCCGAACCGTTCGCCGCGACAGGAATTTACCTCGCGGCCGACGGTCTCAAACGTCAGCGGTGCGAGCAGTACGGCGATGGAGTGACGGCCTGGCTGTGGAGGAGTGCCTTTTCGTGGGTACACCGATCCGAATGAGTGCGGATCGGAAGGGGTGTACACGATGCAGGATGTCAGACGGGCAATGAGCGATCAGGACCTGATCGAGGAACGCGACCGGCTGGCGAATCTGGGCGAGATGAGCCGATGCGAGGAGATACGACTCGAGATCGTGCAGGACGAATGGGAGCGTCGGCAGGCGCTCGTTGATCGTGAGAGTTCCGATGGCGTTAGTAGGTCCGGCAAAACGACGAAGTGACCCGACGAACCGCCGAGCGGCGCAGGATTACCAGTGGGTATCGATATGATTCGATCTCGATACATACCGGGTATGCGGTTTATAATCGAGGGCGTGTGGTCGCACGGGTAACGGACCGCGCATCGAAAGAGGGCCATCTGGGTTGTGTGCTCGACGCAGATGGCGTTGTCCAGCCCCGGCTCGACGTGCAGAGCCGGGTGCCGGGTGTGATGCTGTCGGAAACCGCCGCGATGTGACCGTTCTGCCGAGGCCCGGGTGAACTCGTGGTCGCGATGGTGTGGGTGGCTCATCGGGTGGGCGTGTGAGTGCTGCGCCGATGAGCCATGTGCCCGTACCTGACAAGGAGCGAGCACTCCGACAGTGTAGAGGTTGGTCGACGATGGTCCGCCGCGTCGACGCCGTCGAGGTGCCGGGCTGTGTTGTGCAGCCTGCGAAGTGAACGCATCGATACTTCTGCCTCGTGGAATGCTTGACCGGTGGTGCGTGCCGCGGGGTTGGTGAGGGCGTGGAGTGGACGATTCGCCGGCTGCTGGTGACGGCAGTCGGCGAATCGGGCGGATCGCCTTGTGCTCGGGTTCTGAGGGATCCGCGTAGGCCGTTGCCGGTTGGTGCTCACCGGGAAGGGCCCTGATCGGCGGCTCGTCGCCGTTGCAGCGTTCCGCCGTCATGGTGGGTTACCCGGTGGGGCAGGTACCGAAACCGGGCGTCACGATTATTGATCTACCAGGTGGTCGCAGTGATGCGCGATTGCAGGCACCGTGTAGATCCTGGCAGACGTTTGTTTCGCCTTGTGTCAGATATCGCGGTTTCTTCCCGACGTCCTGCCATCGTGTAGTGACTGTCCTGTCCGTGACGGACTGTCGATCCCTGTGGTTGTTGCCGGAAGCCGTGTCCGCCTGCAGGTCCCTGACAACGGTCGGCTCGCAGGTGGGTGATCGCCCGGACCTCCTGGTGGGGGTGATGCATTGTCGCGGACTCTTCCCCGGGTGTGTGAATGGCCCACGTGCAGTGGGTGATTCGGGAATCTATATCTGGCGGGCGGTGGATGAGACCGTCGTGTAACCCGCTTATCGTTCGTTCTATCCTGGAGATGATTCCTGAAATCGGTTGTGCCACTGGGTAAATACCCCTGGTGAACGGTGTCTGTCACGTAGGTGTCGCCCCTGAGGGAATCGGAGGAGAATGATCAATTCCGTTCCGGAGCCGCATCTCGAACCGTACGAAGTTTCGACTGCTGTGAACTCTCCGAGGAACAACACTCCGAGTTTGCTCGAGCCGGCGGCCTGACCGTAGCGATCCGGACTCTTTTTCGATCGATTCTTATCGAACCTATGTTCGAGTATCCTGGGTGTGCGGGAAGTGCGCGCGGATCCAGGAAAGCGGGGCGACGATGAACCAACAGCCCCACTCATCAGCAACGACAGTGCTGACCAAGGCAGAAAAGCTCGAACAGCTACGCCGCAAGATGGCCTCGATTCCCGCCCGCTCGGACGGCACCGAACCAGCCACGCCGTCGGTGATGCTCAAACCCGTCGGCGAGCGCGAGCCGACTCCGATCGTGGCCACCGCGCAATCAACCCTCCGGATGCTTCCCGTCCCTACTCCGATCGGTGCCCTGCTCCCACGCGGCGGGTTGGCCCGAGGAACCGTCGTCAGCGTCGACGGCGCAGCCTCGGTCCTCATCGGACTACTCGCCACCGTCACCGCCGCCGGCGGCCACGTGGCGGTGATCGGAATGCCCGGTCTCGGACTTCTCGCCTTCCACGAGCAAGGTGGCGACTTGGCGAAAGTCGCGCTGGTGGCCCAGCCGAAGGACGCTGCAATCGACTGCGCCGCAATTTTGCTGGAGGGCTTCGACGTGGTTGTCCTGGGACTCTCTGGTGGCGCTGTAACGCCCTCTCGCGGACGAGCTGTGGCCGCTCGCGCCAGGAGTAAGGGATCGCTGTTGATAGTCACAGAAGGGCAGTGGGACGGCCCGGATCTGCGGATCTCGTCGCGGGTGGCCGGATATACAGGATTATCAGCGGGGAGAGGGCGTGTGACGGGGGTTCGGCTCGACGTCGCGGCCGTCGGCAAAGGATTCCAACAACGCACCGGGAGCCTGGAGATCCGCGACGAGAGCGGAGAGCTCCGCTGGGCGGCCGTCGACGGCAACACCGTCACAGCTACGCGACCATTGAGAGCAGCACTGTGATCAACACCGACCATTGGACCGAACGATGGCCCGATCACCCCGTGATCAGGACATTCGACGAGCCGAGGGCAGTGAAAGTCGACATCGGCCGGGCGCTCCCGCTCGGACGCGGAGGGGCATCACGCGCCGATCACGTGAGCATGCGCGTGAAAACATCCGCGCTCTACATGTCCGGATACCTCGACGGGGCCTTGAAATTCTGGGCGAAAATGCACGACGGCCAATGGCTGGCCGGAGTAACCGTGCGAGTCAACGACGCCGGCGGAACCAACCTCGTCGAGATCGACATGCTGGTGACCGCCGACGCTGTCACCGAAGCGCCGACGTGAATGCCTTCTGGGTACACATGCATTTCGGTTGGGAATGTCGGCCCTGACGCAGGGCCTGGGGCTCACCGACAAAGCGAGACTGTGAGCGCACTGTCGGTGAGCCGTGCGCACCGAACCGTTGCAGTCTGACAGTGCGCAGTTCAGGTGACCCACCCCCGGGGGAAATGACACCCGGTAGGCGGGTCCGCGCGGCGGATCGTGTGTCCGAGATCAACCGCCGCGATGTGGGTGTTGCACTCTCGTTCACTGTTCAAACCCCCGACCGGGGAAGGCGATGGGTCGGGGGTGTCGAACGTCGTCCGCTCGCGATGCGGAGACCCATTTGCCGTGTCGAACCACGTGAGGTGGCCCGACGGAATCCACTTTAGAACCGCGCCACGCCTGCGTACAGGGATCAAGGGGCTCGTCACGGCAAGCCGGTAGCTCACGTACTGCATCCGCCTGCCCGGCGGCCCGGCCACCTGCGGTGTCCCCCGAAGAGAACTCCGCTTCGCTCCGTTCCGGAAAAGCGTTCTATTTGTTTTCCCTTCTGGCCTTCCGATTTTGACCGGCGGTGACCTGCGCGCAACCGCTGACTCCGCTTCGCTCCGGCCTTCGGCTCGAAAGACTTTTTCAACCCGCACTCGCAAGCTCGCAGAAAAACTCTTCCGCTCACCAGTTGCACTCCGGCCCCCTCATGCCGGTCCAACTCTCCTATGCCAGAAGGGCAAAAAAATTGGCGGGGCACGGGATTGGTCCCCAGCCACGAACGGAAGGTCACCGATGAGCGACGACTACGAGTACACCGAGGGCGACGACTACAACGCGGCAACCATCCATTACGCCGGACTCAGTTGTGGGTGCGGTGACTACTCCTGCCCTCGCATGCACGACGACGCTGCGCAGTGCGTCAACGCCGAGTAATGACACAGCCCACGAACCTCGAGAGCAAAGGAAAACCGACGAGCAACGAGACGAACTGCGACTGCGGCCAAACCTCCTGCCCTGCAATGACAGACGACACGCAGATGTGCAGCTACCCGGACCCCGGCGACTACGCCTGCACCGCGCAACGATCCGGCGACGAGGACTGCATCTGCGGTTGAGCGACCCCCCGCAAAGGAGAACCACATGACCGAGAACGTCAACCCGACCGAAAGGGACCACTATGTACGGCTACGACCTGCACAACATCTGCGAGAAAGCAGATGCCTGGGCGAAGTTGTTCGAGACAGCCGAATATCTCGACAGCGTCGTCGAGCACAACTGCTGCCCCGAAATCGACGTTTTCGTGGAGTTGCTCATCGCACTCGACTACCACGGCCACGCCTCCGCCCTGATGGACGCACACATCGAGGCCGATAACTGCCGAGACCGCCACCCCACGGCCGATCAAGTGATCTTGGAACCGGCCACCGCGTGAGATCGAAAACCCCACGGAAACAACACAACACCGGGCAGCTGATATCTGCCCGGTGTCGTGTCCCGAAGTCTACGAGAGGAATCGCGATGACCGCAACACACACCACCCCCGCCGCAGCACTCGAGGTCGCGCAGCTGCACCCCGACGCCCTCGACATCGGCGAGAACGTCCGCGACAGCGTCGATCTGGCGCAGACCCCCGACTTCGTCGAATCCATCCGCGAAAACGGAGTACTCGAAGCGATCAGCGCAGTCCGGACCGCAGACGGAACGATCGTCGTCCGCGACGGCCAGCGCCGAACCCTCGCCGCCCGCGAAACCGGCCTGACCACCATCCCCGTCGTGATCTACCCCGACACCGAAGGAAGCGACAAGGCCCGCGCCGTCGACCGGATCGGCAAGCAGATCACCGCCAACCGGCACCGCGAAGGGTTGACCGCAGCTCAGCACACCCGAGGAGTTGCGCAGATGCTCGAATTCGGCGCATCCATCACGAAGGTGTCCAAGACTCTCGCGATGGACAAAAGGGATGTGAAAGCCCAGGCAGCGGTAGGGAAAGCCGAGGCAGCCCGCACTGCCCTCGATGCCGGACAGCTCGACCTCGAGCAAGCCGCAGTAGTGGCCGAGTTCGAGGAAGCCGGAGATACCGAAGCCGTCGAGATGCTTCTGAACACCGGACCGTACAACTTCACCTACACAGCCCAACGCATCCGGGACCGCCGCGAAGAGGAAGCGGCGTACGCGCAGACCGCCGCCCCCTACGCCGAGAAAGGATTCACCATCCTCACAGCCGCACCGGACCACAGGTCCGCGCTGGCCCCGGAAGATCTACTGACCACAGACGGCAACGAGGTCACACAGGAGTTGATCGACGCCACACCGCAATTCTGGTCCGTGGTTCTGGTCTACGCGGACGTGCTGTGCGACACCGCGACCGGAAACCCGGTGGACGAGGACGATATCGATTGGGACACCGCCGAGGACGACGACGCCGTACCCGCGCAAGGACTCCGGCACGCCAACGGTGTCGAGTGGCGCGAAGAGTGGACAGCGGAGTACTTCTGCCACGACCACAAGGGCGCAGGGTTGGCACTGACGCCGGTCATGGAAGCAGTCCGCAGCGCTGCCCCCGAAGCCGAAGAGGCAGCCGAGGACGCACTCACCGACGAGGAACGCGCCGCCGAGGCAGCCCGCCGCGAACGCGAGCGGGAAGCGGCCGAGAAGCAGGAACGGCGACGAGTCCGAGAGCTGAACAAGCAGGCCGAGTCCGCGACCACCGTCCGGCGCGAGTTTCTGCGCACGAGCTTGCTCGCCCGCAAGACCCCGCCAGGGGCCGCAGCGGCCTACGTTGCAGCGACCATCGCGCAAGACCCACACCTGTTGACCGAACACAAGGCCGGAGAAGTCCTCGCGGAACTGATGGGCTTGCCGAGTGTCTACCCAGGCAAGGACATCGCAGCGATGGCAGCGAAAGCGACCGAAGCCCGCGCGCGGTCCTCACCCTCGCGCTGGTGCTGGCCGCGCAAGAGTCCCGCATGGTCAAAGACGCATGGCGATCCAAGCCGCGAGGCGCCGACCGGTACCTCAGTTTCCTGATGGGGCAGGGCTACACCCCCGCTGCCGTCGAGGAAATCATCACCGGACAGCTCACATCCGACGAGGTCGCGATCGACTGACCCGATGTTGCGGCGATCCCCGACCCGACAGGGTGGGGGATCGTCCGCCCTTCCGCCCCGCACCTTCCATTTCCGGCCGGCGGTCAGAGCCACCGGCGGACCGGAAGGGCGGAATGCGGACACCACCACAGGCACACCAGAGAGCGCCCGGCAGCCGGACCCTAACCGCGATAAAAGCGCAAAGAAAAGGAACCGACCCGCCCCGGTGTGAACATTCTTCTATCCCGACACTCGCGCGTCAAGGCCGCTCCAGAAATAATATCCACACGCGCCACTCGCACGCTCGAACAAAGGCGCTAGGATGTTTTTTCCTACGCTCACCTTGGCTCACTCCCGCCGAGACCAGAATATCGGCACATACCAGGGGAAGGGGAGAAAGTGCCGGTAGAACGAATGCAAGTAGCTGCGTATGTCACGGTTCAGCATTAGAGAAAGAATGTGAAAATGATTGAAGATGTCATTAAATAAATCGGAAACTAATCGAAGAAATGCCGCGAAAGTATTGTTCTATATCGCATTATTCGATAGAATGAAATCAATAAAGAATCACCGACAAGGGGGAATGAAAATGACGATCGCCGTATACACCAAGCCCGCATGTGTGCAATGCAATGCCACTTACCGCGCACTCGACAAAGCGGGAATCGAATATGACGTCATCGACATCACCGAAAACGCGCAAGCCCGCGATTACGTCATGAGTCTCGGATACCTGCAAGCCCCCGTCGTCGTCGCAGGAGAAAACCACTGGAGTGGATTCCGCCCCGACGAAATCAAGAAGCTCACCACGGCCGCCTGACCACACACTTTCACCAGCGAAGCGAGGACACCATGACCGCAGCAGCATTCACCTTCACCCCCGGCGCAGACTTCGTCGACCGCGCACTCGACGCCGAGCTCCGCCGCGACAGCGAATCCGTCGACCGGAAACTGCGCACCATGCTCGCCGCCCTCGACGACTCCCTCGCCGGAATCAGTGATGCACGCGAAGAACTGCACACCCTCTACACCGCCCCCGGCACGGACACCGCCGAAGACGTTGCCGGCCATGACCAGGACATCGCAACCCACCTCGCCGAGGCCGCCCGCAACCTCCGCGCGGCCGCCGAGATCCTCCGCAGCCACCGGCAACTCACCTCACCGCGACCCTGACCTCCCATGCCCACCGGCGACAGCAAGGACCCCGACGTGACACTCTCACTGGCCACCGCCCCCGACTTCGACGACCTCACCGACAACGACAGTGAGATCGACGAATACAGCACCGCCCTCGACGTCGAAGCTCAACTCCTGTGCTCACTGCTCTGGGCACCCGCCGAAAGCGCGAAACGCGCCGTCGCAGCCCTGACCAGTGCAGACTTCTACCGGCCCGTGAATGCGGCACTGTTCACCGCCATCTCCGAACTCGCTCTGGCCGGCAAACCGCACAACAGTGCCCACGTCTTCACCACCTTGCAGCAAGAAGGACGCACCAGCGGGCACCTCGGGAAACAGCTCACCAAAGCACTCACCGACATCACCACCATCGGCGTCCCCTCCGCCGAACTCGAGCACAACATCGCCGCCGTCCTCACCCAGGCCTACCGCCGCGGATTCCGCGAAGCAGCACGATCCCTCGCCCAAGCCGCGGAAGAGCTCCCCGAAGATCAACTGTTCGAGCACCTACTCAGCATCGGCCGCGAACGCCGCGCCGCCTCCCAACGTCTCGCCGCTATCCGCGAAGGTCGAGCATGACCAACAAGCCAAGGGTGTTGAAACACAGCATCTTCGGAGTCCTCGCGCTCGCCGTCGCGGCCTTGGACTTCACGATCGGCACCAAACACATGATCACCGCCGGAATCATCGCCCTCACCGCCTCCGCCTACAGCTTCACCAAAGCCAACAGCCTCCGAAAAGCTCCAAACGACAAGGAGAATCGACCATGACGACCGAAAAAGACACCAGCAAACCCGGCTGGAAAACGCACGCCGTTGTCGCGCTGATCAGCCTCGCCGTAGGCATCATCTTCCTCAGCGTAGGAACAACCGTTTCCCTCATCGCCGGAACAAGCCTCCTCGGACTCGCGGTCTACCACTACGTCTTAGCTCTACGTCTCCGACGAGAACTCAACACACCCACCGAAGAGGAGGGTTGAACGTGAGCGACGACGAACACGACGCCTGGCAACTACACCACCATCACGGAGCCAGCTGGGAAGACATCGGCACCGAAATGGGATGCAGCCCCACCACCGCGCAAACCCTCGCAGCCGCCTACGAGAAACGCACCGACACAGCAGCCCACGACGCGCAAAACGCCCTGTTCTGACCCGTCGACACTGCAATCCCTGTCGGACCGAACGGCACCCCTCGGCATCTCGCCGAAGAGACACTCGCCGCCGGAAACAGCCAAGCCTCAGAGACTTTGAATCCAAAGCATGATTCGGGTGAGGATAGCTATCCAACGGTATTAGGTTGTCACAGCGACCGTTCCTCAGAATGCGCTGTCACACCCCTATAACCTCATCTCCGTGAAGAATCTCGTGGTTGAGGGCGCTCAGATACAGCTCGGGCAGCGATGGACTATTGGAGATCGCATCGGTTCCGGGGGGTTCGGACAGGTCTTTGCCGTCAGAGGTGATGAGGGGGATGAAGCGGTGGCAAAATTCGTGCCTCAAGTGCCAGGAGCAGGTCGTGAACTACTTTTCGTCAATCCGACTGATGTCCGTAACGTAGTGCCTGTCATTGATTGTGGAGAATACGCAGACAATTTTGTGCTTGTGATGCCCCGAGCCGATCTGTCGCTACGCGAACACTTGGATCACTCAGGAGGCACCCTTTCGATTGACGAGACTGTCGGCATCCTCGGCGATATCGCCGATGCCTTAGCTGATCTGGATGGCAAAGTTGTCCATCGCGACCTCAAACCCGAGAACGTGCTCCGGCTCGGCGGCCAGTGGTGTCTCGCCGACTTCGGCATTTCTCGATATGCAGAGGCTTCCACAGCACCGGACACACACAAATTCGCAATGACGCCGCATTATGCAGCTCCGGAACGTTGGCGAAACGAACATGCCACCATAGCGGCTGACATGTACGCACTGGGCGTGATTGCCTACGAGATGCTCGCTGGCGGCTACCCTTTTGCGGCGAACACGGTCGAGGATCTGCGTAATGCCCATTTGCACAGCGACCCCAAAGACCTTGTGGGCGTTCCAACCGTTCTTGCCACGCTGGTCGAGGAATGCTTGTACAAAGCTCCCGCCGCACGGCCGTCCCCGGAAAATTTTCGTGCGCGTTTGAATCGTCACCGCCAGCAGGTGAGCTCTTCACCTGGCCTTATGCAGTTGCAGGAGGCAAACCACGCGGAAGTGCGCCAGCGCGCAGAAGCGGCACGAAGAGCATCGGAAGCGAAAACGGCTGACGAGACACGATCCGAGCTTGTGAGTACCGCGAAGCGGAGCCTCCTCCGTCTGTCGCATCAACTGCGAGATGAGTTGATGGACTCGGCTCCTTCGGGAGACTGGAAGAGCGAGAGTGACGCGAGTTGGAGGGTACGGCTCGGCCAGGCAACCCTCACCTTCAACTCGATTCGTCGACAGACCGGGGCGCCCTGGGGTGGGTGGCAAGCGCCCGCATTCGACGTTGCCGCGTTTGCCTCTCTCAGTCTGCGGGTGCCAGCCGATCAATACGCGTACGAAGGCCGCTCGCATTCACTGTGGTTCGGAGACATCCAGAAAACTGGCGAATACGGCTGGTATGAAACGGCATTCATGATCTCACCCATGGCGAACAAGCAGGGAAGACAAGATCCGTTCACCCTCGACCCAGGCGAGGAGTCAGCAAAAGCGGTGTGGACCGGAATGGCGGAGTACCAGGTCGCATGGCCGTTCACGCGGCTCCACTTGGAGGATCTTGATGAATTCATCGGCAGATGGGCCAGTTGGTTGGGACAAGCCGCAACCGGTTCGCTGAACCGTCCCTCAACTATGCCTGAGCGTCCCGCGGAAGGAACTTGGCGGCGATCGTAAGGGAAGTTGATCTGTTGATGCCTGGTCGGCGGGCATCAGTAGTTCAGCCATCGAGAGGGCCCCGAAACGCCGACGAAAGTCACAGCAGCAAAGTGGGATCCCGGCCTACGAGTCGTCGTCGGTCTTCGTCCTCCGTGGTGGTAGGCCAGACTTGAAGTAGAAACCGCTCCTCAGTGGGAGGATCGTTGTCATCGCGATGCTCGCCGAGATTCTTTCCTCGATTCAATTCGTGAGCGCGCACCCGATAGAAGCCCGCGCCGGCCGGTGTCACCGATCGTTCAAACATTCCGGGCGATGTCGCGGCGAAGGGGTAGTAGTTTCCAGCCGCCGCATGCGTGTACGCGCTCAACGCCCGAAAACCTAACTCTTCTACTGTTTCCCAGTCGCCTTCGGCTAGCTCGCGCGGTTCGCTGTCGAGGACGTGAACAGTCAGATGAACTCTGCCGCGCATCACGCCGGTAGATACGGCGACGACCCCCGGGGCTGCGGTCAACAGATCGAATCCATCCGGGGCATCCGGAGGTGGGAGGTAGTCGTCGACGTCCTCGGCGGATGTGACGTCCAGGTCGGCAGGCGGGTCGTCGAGCAGGCAGATTGATCTGTACTCCGCCATGACCCAGCCGCTCATTTCGTCCATCCGCCGAGAACTCCTAATCAGGATTGGTGTCGACTTACTCAGCTAACGTGCCATGTCAGGGATGGTACGCGTTGACGTAGTAGGTGTCAGTGCCCTCGAGGATCCTGTTCTTCCGATGGAAGGCCGGCATGATCCCACCTCCGCTCGAGTTTTGTTTCGCTGGAACCATGCAGATGCTGTACCCAAGCGGATTGATAACACCCGTTGGGCGCGAGTCGATTTGGCACCACCAATGAGTGCGAGGGTACGACGGATTGAGGCCGTATGCTGCGCCTTCACGGGTGGACTTGAACGGGTACTCGTCGCATTCGTAACCGGCGGGGCGCGGAAGCGTCGGATCAGTTGTTTTCGACGGGCAGGCCTTTCGTGTGTTCTGTCCGGTTTGAGGGTTCGTGTCGTAGATTCGGTGGAGACCGTATCCACTATTGGGTCTGCCGGGAAGACCTGAATTCTGGGCCCAGAGAACATGATCGAGAAGCTGCGGCTTCGATACTGCACCGGCATTCATCTCGAGGATGGCGCGGCCGGCGGGAAGGACGCAGCCGATGTTCTTGATGCCGGTGTCCCCGTAGCCGCCGTCACAGCGGACTTGCGGATACACGAACGTCTCGGTGGTCGTCTCGTAGGTGACCAGGATGTTTGGTGTGTCGAACATGCCCTGGAGGTCCAAGGCTAGAGCTGAGCTGACAGCGGCGGTGCCGTTGCTGATGTTTTTGAACTTCTGATCGATTACGAACATCTGTTCGCCGTTGGGGGCGAGAGAGATGTAGGTGTCGGGCGTGTACTCGTCGGTGCGGTTCACGTCCTTGTAGAACTTCGTATCGAAGGTGGCCGGCTTGGCCGCATTGTCCAAGATCTTGAAGCTGAAATTGCGGTTCGAGAATATGCCACTGGCATACAGGTATTGGACCCGGAGGGAGCCGATTCCGGTCACGGACGGATCTTTGGCGGTAGTACGCATCCCGATTTCGACCTTGGCGAATGCTGTGCCGATCACGTCCTTCTCGCCATCGAAGTTGAGGTCGGCGTTGACTTCGGCATCGAACTGGGTGTTGGACTGCGAACAGGCGTAATGCCGTTCGCCCCGTACGTCTTCGGGCGTATCGTCACACCACAGGCGAGGGATTGCATTGGGGATCGGATCCTGCCTCATCGGCCGGGTGAGATTCTTGGGCGCGAAGCCGGTGAAGGATTCCGATTCCGTGGTTGTTGTGGGCGCTGTGGTGGTCGGTGAGGTTTCCGATTTGGGGGATGCAGGAAGGCACGTGGGTGCCGTGGGGGTGACGGTTGTCGGAGTAGTCGTGGATGGGGGTGTGGTCGAGGTTCCCTCTGCCGGGACACAGGGGTCAGTGTTAGCAGGTGTTGTGGTCGACGGTGCAGGGGAAGTAGTCGTTCCGGGCGTTTCGGTGGTAGAAGTTGGCCCCTCGGGGTCCATCGGTACAGGTCCGGGAGCCGTTTGCTGCTCTTCTGGGATTCGGAGCACCGTTGGGTCGGGGGTCGTCGGACCGGGGTTCACGCCGGTTCCGCGTTTGGTGCAGATCCGATATTCACCTTGCCAGGGCCCACACGTTCGTGCGATGTCGGCGATCCTGCCGATGACCTCACCCGGGTAACTGTTGCTGGGGTCGTCCACCCCGATCGTCGGGCTCGTGTCGTTCGGGTCCAAGTCGAGTTCCGGCGAGGTATTCAGTTGAAGATTCCCACCCTCGAAATCTTGGCGAATTCCGCCGTTGTAGGCGTACTCATCTCCCACTGGGTAGCCGAGTGAGCCGTTTTCCCATCCTTGCTCGGCCCAGCGGTCGCGCATCCAACCCAAAACCATCTGTGCACCTGTTGCTTGGCTCCAGTAGATGGACCCGCCCTGGAAGTTGTTGAGGCGGCCGTTGTTCTTGGACAGGAAAATCTCTCGGGTTGTAGGGAATCCCAGCGTCCCGTTCTCCCACCCGGTCTGTCCCCATTTGGTGCGGATATTGCCCCCGATTTGGTGGGCTCCGACGCCATTCTTCCAATAGATCGAGCTCGATCCGAACTCTTGCCAACGGCCTCCAGTGGCGTCCAACTCCGGTGTAGTTGGATTTCCGAGTGGACGGCCGAGGTCGATCATGGCTTGGTATTCGTTTTCGATCTCACCGTAGATGTCGATGCCGTTGACGTTGCGGAGTGCGGTCGCAGGAGGGGCGGCGAGGAGACCGATCGTCATCACGAATACTGCGGTAAGTCCCACTGCGCGGGCTGCGGATTGCAAACCGTAACGCGGGCGCGATTTCCATTTTTGGACAGCGTTGTGCCTGAGACGTTTCTTCACGAGAAATCACCCTCCGAGTAACCCACATGGGCGCAACGACGTTCGATTCGGCGCTGCGGATCGAACCAGTAACTAGCGAATAGTCCGGTCGGTACGGAACCTAACACGGTGCCGATAAATGCGCATCGTCTACTGGGGAGTATCTGAGAAATATCAAAACCATTGCCTGTAAGTAAGATTCATCGAGATTTCGCATTTGTCGGTTTTGTCCTATTTGTCACAATGTAAATAATGGGAGTAGTAAGAACCCCGTCGGATCTCTAAAGTTCAGTCCGAACATCGCCTGACGGAAAAATTGATTGATCGGCACGGTGGATGCCGGCAACTGAAATGGGGCACCCGGAAACCGATTTTGTGAGTAATATGCTGCGGCATGGATATTCAAGTACCCTCATCCGCCAGCGCGGGCACAAACCTGCCGTCCGGGAGTATTCGGTGAACTCTGCACTCGGCAGAACCGTCCTGCTTCCCGTCGCTGTGACCTTCGGAATCATCATAACTGTCGTAGGTTTCGGCCCTGATGCGGTGGCCTCGGGAGGCGGGAGCTCCTTCGTCTTCGTGGCCATCATGCTCGTGGTCGCAATAGCTCAAGGACTTATCATCGGGCTCATCGCAGTTCTAGCAACCAAACTTGCATACCGGGCGACTGCTGGACCAGCGGCGGCTTCGCGGTCCCGTATGCGAATCAGCCTCGCAGCCCTTCTATCCAGTGGGGCCGTCGCCGCCGCAGTGCTGCTGTACATGTCTGTAGCCCCCCAGCGAGTCGATCATCCGTCCATTGCCGTTCCTGTAATCGTCATCGCACTTGTTGCCGGCCTATCCGCAGCGATCGCCGTATTGAGGCGAGGGGCTGGAGATAATCCAGATACAAACGTATGAACCGTGCCGCCGTGTTCCGCATCCAAGCGGACATCCTCTACCTTGACAAGATTCCATGCCGAGGGGCGAGGGTCAGCATCTTTCCGTTGTGTTCGAAACCCCTACAGTCCAACAGCTAGAGATAACATCATCTAGTACTTTTGGTGGGTAAAACAGGGGCGATGTTAGTACTTTCGAATGAGAAGTTGATTTCAAAATCTGAGCTCGCACCGAATTCGGTCCCGCTCGCGACGGTCGATAAAGATCGATCACTTCACCTCTTTGTGAGCCGATCCTGGAGCAGCGTTCAAGTCAGAGGCTCATACAGTTAGGTGTTTGTTCATCTGATGGTGCCTGTTCTGCACGTTTCTTGTGGAGTTAGTCGCGGGTTCTATGCCGCGCGGGAATCGAGCTCGTCCCGTACCAGCGCCAATCGAATTTCGTCGTATCGACTCAATTCCTTCAGTCCGCAGAGCCGGGCTGCCTCATCGACCAGCTCCGAGTCCGTCATTCCTCGCCTGCCACCCTTCGCTACGAAACCTACTTATTGGTTTGTTTCGGTGGGGTGCCGATCCCCTCGGCGATCAACAGACGCTGACCGCAAACGGTCGTTACTGGGCGATCGAGCTGAGGATATTGATGGCGACCTGAAGTGTCCGCGAGACCGTGTCGAATTCGGCGTGGCTGGCGGAAACGCTAGTTAGCGCGTCAGGGAGACTCGGGTTATGTCCCTAGAGTCTGTCCAAGCTTCCTACGGAGCGAGAGTGAGTGAGTACATCGAGGTAGTTGGCCGCATTGAGCACGTGGACGCCCCCGACTTGGCTCTCGTCGAGCGTTGGGCGCGAAGCATCGAAGGGCCGGTGCTTGACGTTGGGTGCGGCCCCGGCCAGTGGACGCACTATCTCGCCGGCCTTGGTATGGATGCCGAGGGAGTCGATCCTGTCCCTGAATTCGTCGAGAGCGCGCAGGCTAGCTATCCCGATGGACGCTACCGGATCGGCCAGGCCGAAGCGTTGGGCGTCGATGACGGATCGCTTGGCGGTGTGCTCGCTTGGTACTCACTCATCCATACCGACCCCGAGCAGGTCGACACTGCACTCACCGAGTTCGCTCGTTGCATCCGTCCAGGAGGTGGCCTCGCGCTTGGGTTCTTCACCAGCTCGACGCTGGGACCATTCGAGCACGCGATCACAACGGCGTATTACTGGCCTGTTGATCAACTCACGTTCAAGGTTGAGGCGGCAGGGTTCACCGTCACACACACCGAGTCGCGAACGGATCGATCGCACGGAGCGATCCTCGCAACACGCACTTGACTCGGTCGGCCGGAAACGAACGTATTAGGCCCACGAATCGATCGGAATCGGCGCGATCGAGCGACCATGCGAAACCGTCGACCGAAACTCATCCCGAAACCAAATCGGCCGAAACGGCCGAGTAAACCGTTTTCGGTCGTTCGATTGATTTGCTCATGCGAGGTTCTGGATCTCACATTTAGTCAGCTGCTGGGCGCGGCGAGGTGGCGGTACAAGGTCGCACGGCCTATCCCGAGTACGGCCGCGATCTCGCTCTTGGGAGTTCCGTCTTCGATCATGCGCTGAATTTGGCGTGCCTTCGCTGCGTCGATTCGCTTCGGTTGACCGCCGATACGACCGCGTGCGCGGGCAGCGGCAAGGCCGGCGACTGTGCGTTCCTGAATGAGAGCGCGCTCGAATTGTGCTAGGGCGCCGAATATTTGGAAGACGAGCATCCCACCGGGAGATGAAGTGTCGATCGTTTCCGTCAAGGATTTGAACGACACCCCACGAGACTGGAGATCTTCGACTGTCTCGATCAGATGCGTCAACGAACGACCTAGTCGATCGAGTCGCCATACGATCAATGTGTCGCCGGGCCGAAGATGGTCAAGTAGGTCGATCAGTTCGGGGCGATCGTTCTTTGCGCCGCTCGCCACTTCCTCCCAGACTCGATCGCAGCCGGCCTTCGCCAGAGCGTCTCTCTGTAAATCCAACACCTGATCGGTGCCACTAACCCTCAGATATCCATAAACGGCGCTCACAAGGGATGACTGTCTCAGAAACGTCAGACACGCTCCAGTGGGCGCAACAGAAGGTGAGACGGGTTTCTGAGACATATCACAGTTCGGTAACGGAAGTTAAGGATTCAGGTCCGACACCTACACGGAGCGGCGGAAGCTTCATGCGCGACTTTCCGCCTCCGGATGGCGGCGGGGAGTGGCGGTGTCTCAGCTTCCGGTGTCTTAGAAACGGACGATTCAGAGACATGGAAGAAAACAGAGAGCTCCTCACCGTTGTGGACGATCACGCTCAGGGAGGGGGACGACTCGCCCTCGTAGAAGCTCACAAAACTGTTGAGTAACCATCGATCCGTCATCTGCCCAACCCGACAAGGTCAGTGAGAACCGGACGCTTCCAGACTCACCGGCCCAGCACCCTGCCTCGCCAACCATGTCCGACGGATGCTGAACACCTGCAGCACAATCGCTAGCAACACCGCCAACAACGCAACCGGGAAACTACCCACCACCAACGACAGCAACGCCGGCGAGGACGACGTGAACGCCGAAAAGAAACCCACCACCGATATCACCAGCAGCAATCCCGCGACAACCCACCCGGCCCAAGGCTGCGGCACCACGGCTGGAACCAAGCACAGCAACACCGGCACCGCCAGAACAGGAATAACCGACCACCCGAAATAGTCCCAGATCGACTGATCACACACCGCCTGAGGCAGAGAGAGCCCGATCTCGCAATCGGTGATCTCAAGTATCGACCACGACGCCACGAACACACCCAGAGCGGTAGCGATGATCGCCGCCACGATCCACAACAACCGGATTACCGTCATCACCCGAGCATGCCATCCGCCGCCGCTCTTGAAGGACGTCGTTTCCTCACTTGAGCCTGGACACCCTTGTCGAGGTTGGGCTCCAGGTATCGACGAAGGTTGGCTGCACTGGGAATTCCCCTAGGCCTTCAACATGTCTCACGTGACACTGTCTCGGCAACGGTCGTTTCTGGGGCACAGGTTCCGCGTTGAGGCTCTTGCCTCAGATGCGGGCAAGAGTCTCACTAGCTGCCCTCATTGCATTGATTGCCTGATAGAAGGCCGAGCGATCGTCTGTCTGGCTCGAACCATCGCGGCCCACCGGATCGAAGATCTTTCCGTCCCGTGAATGTCAACCAGAGTTGATCGTAGAGTGCGGCCAGCGGAAATCCGGGGCGGTGCTGCAATGCGATGGGACGCGTCTTGGTGAAAGTATTGCAGGGATCTCTTCGTGTAGTTTCAACGAAACATGTTTGGGTAGTAGCTCTTTCGAGTACAGTTCGGATGTGTTACAGGCTGAATGGGGGAGGGTCATTCGCACCAAAGTTGGCGGGTGCCCTGAGATAGGCACTCAACTTGGAGGATAGTGAATTGGTGGAGAGGCTGATCCGGCATCGTGTTGATGATCTCGACGGGTTGCCTGTCGCTGATGATCTCAACCAGAGGATTGAATTCTCATTCCGTGGAACGGACTATGTAATCGATCTCAGACCAGCGAATGCGAAGAAGATGAAAATGGTTCTGCGCCAATACATTAAAGTCGCCCGGAAGGTCGAAGTTGTGACGACCGACCAGGCGACAGGTGTTGAGGAGTCGTTTAATTCTCCGTGTACTGAGGACCACCTGGAGGTAATCCTTCGGTGGGCCAAGATGCACAATTACGCACCGTCTCCGTCCGGGAACGTCACAAAACAGATAGTTCAGGCATTCAACGCCGCACACCGTTGATTCACTCGACAAGACAAACAATAGAGCCGCAGGACCCGAAGGGGCTGCGGGGAGTGGTTCTTCACCTTTGATTTCGGGGTCGTTAGGTCCGTTCGCCCTAGCTGAATCCACCGGTCGCTGGCATGTACCGAACGTATTTCGATGGGGCCTACGGCCAAGGAACGGGACAGCGTCCTCAGTGGCTGACTAGTTCAAAATCGGTCGCTGGCAGTGGATTTGACCCATTCTTATGCCGTCGTGGCCCCGTCCTCCGGAACGTCACGCCGGTGTCGACCGGAAGTGGAGGCGCCCCACCGTTCGAGGTGGTCCAGGAGATTGCGCCGGACGATCCCAATCCCGAAAGTTGACTGGGATGCCGGCGTACTCGCCCTCGCCGTCAGACACCCGGAACCCCTGTCTTGCTCGGGGATCCGGGTGTTTGACTCAAGCGGACTGGTCGCCGAGGCTTTGCAAGCCACCGCCCTCCATGGAGGCCGTGAGGAGGCCTCCGAGGACGACATTGCCCAGGCTCGTGATGAGCAGGTCGACCATGCTGTCGAAGTATTTTCCTAGCATTGTGTCTCCTTACGAGAGGGCTTTGAGGAAGGTGGGCAAGAGTTTTCCGAGGCCGTTTGGCCCTCCCCATGATCCGGATGCGACCATGAGCAAGTCTACGAAGAATTTCTGTAAATCCACGTCGGTAGTCCCTTTCTGTCGTGGAGTGTAGTTCTGCTAAAGAGGGGTACCTATGGAATACGATACGGGCTGTTTTATCAGGAGGGTGTAGAGGATTGGCAGCATCTGGGTGATGGTCTGTCCGAGTGAACTGGTGGCATTTTGGATTGACAACATGATGTCTCCCTCAATTGTGATTTCTGTCGATTGTGGCGGTTATGAGTACTCGTTTCCGGACATCGTGTTCAGTCCGGTCAGAGAGCCTCCGATCAAGGTTGCGAGGCCACTGATGAATGGGGTGAGGGCTTTGAACAAGTCGACGGACATGTCCGTCCTTTCATAATCCGGAGTGGAGAGGGAGGAATGGAGATGTGAACCGAGGGTTGCCCTCGGCAGGGAGATGCCGAGGGCAACCAGAGCGGATCAACGGGTCAGTAGACTCCGTCAAACCCATAGGCAGACTGCAGTGGGAACGCCCACTGGGAGAAGAAGTCCGAGAGATAGATGCCGGACGATTCCCATGTTCCGAAATTGACCGGTGTACCGGCCTTGGTGCCGTGCAGCTTTACCCAACCACCGTTGTTTTGGATGACATTGACCAATGACGAGGCACCCTGAAGGCAGTAGCCTCCATCAGCCGCGGTGGTCACCGTGGCGGGAGGAATCGGGTAGCTCGCGACCGGCACTGTCGAGGAGACGGTGGGGTCGTACAAATCGCCGGAGATCGAAACACCGCCGACACCTGCACCTCCACTGTCCCGGACGTTTCCGCAGAGTTGGTAATTCGCGGACGGCCACTGCGGGTCCGCGGCCTGGGCTACACCTGTTCCCAGGACGGTCATTGCTGCTGCGCCGGCGAGTACGCCAGCGACCATTGCCTTGTTCTTGACCTTCATGCAGATACCTCAGGTTCTCTATTGCGACCCTGGATGGAGAACTGCTGGCCACGGGAGGCAGGTCGCCGGAATCAGCCTGTGGCCCAAATCACGATTTCAGGAATCGTGTACGAACAATAACCTGTTTCAGTTTTTTGTCGACTCAAACGGAAATATTTCCAAAAGAACCGCTGAACTGGCTTGATTTTGGGGGGCCTACCAGGTTCGGCTATCGATATTTACGTGTTACCTGTCGTATACGTGAAACATTTATCTACGATTGACCTGTGACGATTTTCAGGTTTTAGTACTTTTGAATTAGTTCTTTGTGACTAATAATTCTTGTGTTGAGTTTCTCCTCGGGATCGTGCGGAGGTTCAAGATCAATGTTGAATGCGGTCGAACTGGAAGTAACTGCCCACGGATGGTCGGCCTTGCGGTCTTCGAAGGCGAAGAGGTGCCAGGACCGGTACGTCGGGGCCATCGATTTCATGGATTCGATGTGGCCCGGTCGAGGTGGGAAAGCATGGATTTTGTTGTAAGTTTGTCCGGATTGCAGGCAGTGATGAAGTTGTCCGAGGAATTTGTTGAACATGGGACGTTTGGCTTTAGAGAGCCAGTTCCCTTTGGCTACGCGCACCTCGCGGTGTCGCTGCACTCAGGGCGAAGATTTCAGTGATGCCATCACGCAGGTCAAACCGGCGACGGCGAGACGACGGTTCTTGATGTGGCCGGTGCATTTGGCCGGTCCTCTTGCCACTGGCGTGGGTGGGCGGGGCGGATCCGGCGAGATCCAATGCAGTTTCTGTCGGCCATTCTCAGTACAAGGAATAGTGCCGATAACATTTATTATGTCATTCTATGGTCGAAATGTGCTGTTCAGCAACGAAATACATTCACCTTGAACGTGCATCGTCAGTGTCGCTACCAGAGTGAGAGCGGACGTCCTGCGGCCTCGGCCGCAGCGATGCGCTCCTCGATGACGTCGACTCCTACGTTCTGTTCGACCCCGATACGGATCGCGGCAGCGATGGCGCGAGTGCGACCCGCGGGTCCTCGAACATCGGCGAGTGGACTGGCGATGTTGCGTCGCCGAAGCTCGTATTCACTGCGGTTGCTGCGATTGGTGCCCAACCGCATGTGTGCCGGATTGGTGCAGCCGGCGAAGTCACATTGATGGCACAGCACCGCGTCGTCGGTGTCGGACCAGCCCAACCTTGAGATGACACCGTATTCGAGCTGGTACGCGAACAAATGCGCCGGCACGGTCCCGCGCCGAGACGGCCCGGGCAGACTCGCCGCCCGGAACGAACCATGCCCGGTTGAGGACACACCGCCGATCCACGGCCAGCACTGCTCCCGGCGCCGTCGGAAACGCTTGGACTCGAAACGAGAAAGGACGGCAGGATCGTCGAGCCAGGAACGCCACAGACGCTCCGGAATGCGTACAGGCTGGGGCCGCCCGATCAACGTCATCTGGAACGCCGGTGGCGCGGGAGTGCTGTCGGGCATGCCGGGCAGCGGCGATGGAGCATCGTTGACGAACGTCATCCCTGCTCCTGGCACTCGATCCGGACTGTTACCCGAGTTGACTGTAAGAAGGTGCACCGACAGAACCTTGTCCCGCAGTGACGTTCGGTAACAGCTCCAGGGGAGATAACGGCATCCACCAGACCTCATCCAACTGCGCCCGTAGTGGCGAAGGCTAAGGTCCGCAGCGGTAGCCATGATGTTGCTCTGCCAGAATCAGGTAGATGACCGACAAAAACGGCAAAAGCGAAGACGTGACCGCAGTGGGTTCGCGAGTGCGAATCGCGGTGCCAGGTGCCGATGTCAGCGTGACATCCACGGGTGTGGTGATCGAGGACTACGCGGACATGGTCATCGACCGCGGTTCGGTGGGGCGGGACTGGGCACCGGTACATCGATGGGCGATCGCACTTGACGACGGACGACTGATCTTCGCGAACGACGAAGACCTGGCAGCTACAGACTAGGTCGGGTGGGCTGCGAGTCAGCGGAAGCTATTTTGAACTCGAACGGAACCTGAGCGGTAGCAGCCTCACGCGCTGCTACGGAACGACCGCGTTCGGCGGCTCAAACCGATCCATACAGAAGAACGCCGCCGATACGCCCGCCATGGGAGAGCACTCCCCCTTGTTCAAACGGATCATGCCTAACTAGCTGCCGGAAGAACTCCCGACAGCAATCCATGCCTTGTGCGATTCTCAGTGGAATCCGTAATTGCAAATGCAGCGTCAGTGATCGTGATCGATTGCCTCGGCGGGCGCGAATCCCAGATGTGTCCTCGCGAGGATTGGTGAAGGGACTAGTCAGAACGAGTCGGCTGCCGCTCGGGCTGGAGGTCGTCAAGAGTCAGGTCATGGGGTAGGCCAGCGGCATGCGCGATATCAGCGATTCGAAGAAGGTCCGCGTTGTCCTCGAGTAGCATTTCCAATGCAGTCTTGGCGAGCACTGCCGACCACCCGAGAGCCATCTCGAAGTCGTTCGGAGGAGTTTCCGAGCGAG
Source organism: Rhodococcus sp. OAS809 (assembly GCF_040546695.1). Taxonomy (NCBI): domain Bacteria; kingdom Bacillati; phylum Actinomycetota; class Actinomycetes; order Mycobacteriales; family Nocardiaceae; genus Rhodococcus; species Rhodococcus sp. OAS809. The sequence goes on from NZ_JBEPOI010000004.1 coordinate 37,194, forward strand.
GGTGAGGATGCAATGTGATTGCTCCGGTCTTTGCGTCAACTGATGCGTGCTCCGCGATAGTTGCGCCCGAGATGTGCACTGCGACAGTTAGACCGCGGTACACCGTGTATAACAACCCGCTCTTGTCGAACCTCTTGCAAATTGACTCGAACGAGGGCAACAACTCTGCTTTAGGAAGTTCAAGCAAGGGACGGAGCTCGGCGGGAATCTCAGCAGCGTGCGGTTTCAGTCCCTTCAGCATGCGGCTATGCGATTTGTCGATGGTATTGCTGATGATGACTTCAGAGCCTTCGGTCAGAACTATCCACTGTGAAATCAATGCATGTTCGAACGCCACACGGACATTCGCCAAAGCGGCAAAGCTGTGTCCACGATCGTGTAGCAACAAACTTGCGCCGACCTGAGTCAGCGAATACCGCGCGAACGAGTAGACCGCTTGGAAGCGCGGACTGTCGCGGGAAGGCACCGCCAATGTCTTCCGGGCCCGCTTATCCAAATCCAGTGTCCTACGCGCTGCCTCCAACCACCGATCGGTGTCGTCCATAGGTTTCGTCTCCCGAGAAGCGCTGTCGAGGTTAAGCCGAACCCAACGGATGGAAGGTCGACGATTCGAAGTGACAATGTTGACACACCCTCTCCAGATTGAGATCAAGCGTCCCCGTCCCTGACCAAAGCGCTCCGCGGCACAGTCGACCGAGATCCGACCAACGCCCACACCAGTCGCTCTCGAGCAAAACCCCGAACTGCAGCAGCACGCACTCCGCCAAGCCGGCGCGATCCGCATCTTCACCGACTACGAATCCGGCTCGAAGACGCAGCGCACCCAGCTCACCGAATGCCTGAACTACCTCCGCGAGAACGACAGTGATGTCCTCGTCGTCTGGAAACTCGATCGCCTCGGGCGATCCGTCCGCCACGTCATCGATACCGTCCACAACCTCGGCGAACGCGGCATCGCGTTCCGTTCCCTCGCAGAAGGATTCGACACCACCACCGCTGGCGGTGAATTCCTCTTCCACATCATGGCCGCCCTCGTCCAGATGGAACGCCGCATGATCGTCGAACGCACCCACGCCGGCCTCGAAGCGGCCCGTCGGCAAGGCCGACACGGCGGTCGGCCGACCGTCATGACACCCGAACGCACCGAACTCGCCCGCACCCTTCGCGAGCAGGGAAAAAGCCTCGCCGCCATCGCGTCGACACTCGGCGTCGGTCGATCCTCAATCAGCCGGGCTCTCTCGTCGACGAGCGGAGCTGCAACTTCGTAGCCGCGTACCGGAGCCTGGTACCAGAAATTCTCTCCTGGTCGTAGGTTGGTCCTCGATCAGCGGAGCACCTGTCAGCCCAAGCAACGACGCAGGCCCGTTGCTCTGCACCGCGATCAAAACCGAAAACTTTGAAGGCCGTTCGATCGGCTTCGCCTCCGGCCTGTGCTGGCACCGGGCGATTCTCTCGGCATCAGTCTGCGACGCACGCAGCAGTTCACTCACTTAAACCGCGCCGCGAATTGGCTCCCGAGTGAGTCTCTCCCTGATCTGTGTCGGTAGTACTCGATGTTCCCAGAAGATTCGCGCGGCACTATCGTGCAGTGCTTCGGGATCGACACCGAATGCCACACCGCGCAGTTCGTTCCATGCCCGGACAACATCGTGAGCAATCTCTGCAATGAGTTGTGTGGGCACGAGATACAGATGCGGTCGTGCTATGTCGACGGCGTCAGGATCCACCACGCGGCGAGTCGAGACGATGAACGAGACGCTGCCGGAAGGAGGCTCGTCATGAGCACGGTCGCCCGCAACCGAGTCCAGCTGAGTGTTGGCCTGCCGTACGTAGTCCATGCTCAGCAGCCCATGATCCTCCGACTCGCTCTTTGCCTCGACCGTGATCCAAGCCGAATCCCAGATCCACACGGTGTCTGCACGGCCTTTTCCTTGCGGCTTGAAGGACTCGGATGCTCCGATGAGGAGGCCCAGTTCAGCCAATGCCTGCTCATATGGGGGCGCGCTCTTCTTCGATAGGTTCGACAGCATCGTCGACGACCGATTTGCAAACTTGCCGGGTGATGCGAGCCCTCCCTTCGTTACCCTGGACACAATGTTTCCGATGCTCTGGGCGTCTAGCGGGTCTTCGTCGATAGGCGCCGACGGCAAAGGCTGTACTTCTTTTAGCCAAGTAGTGCCCTCTGCCTCTTTGTGAGCGTCCCGCAGAAGCTGTGTAGCACGTGCTACGGCGGCCGAATTCCCGTTCTCCTCAGCCGCAAGAGTGGACCACGCGCTGCCGAGATACGCCCACAAGGCTCTGTATGGTCGCAACGAAGTTGGTGGCAGATTGTTGAGGACATCGATGGCTGCTCTGGCCGCGCCTTCCCAGTCTTGTTTCCAGGCGTGCGACCATGCACGGACTTCGCGGGGCGCACTGGAGGTCAGAACCGCAACATTCGTCGCAGGTTTCCGGACTGCGTCTTTTCGCAACTGAACTAGATCGGGTTCAGCATCTGCTTGCCAGATCTCATCCTGCTTAAGAGCACTCTCCGCCAGAAGCACCAGATCGTCAGCGGCAGTTTCGCTGACCTCGAGCCCGAACTTGATCTCGGCTTGGAGCTCTACCGGTAGGGACTCCCGAACTTCCCGCCGCGATAAGAATCTCAAGAGGTCATCCCCTTGGACGACAACCACTGCCCAATCGCTTGGGCCGCGAGTGCACCGGCCTACCCCTTGAAGCACTCGTGTGCGGATACGCTCATGGAGCACCTCGCCGGCTCGCAGTTTGCTCTCAAGAAATCGATCCTGAAGATGTGAGGCGGTGGGTAGTCCAGCCATCAACATCAACCGACAGGACTCTGCAGCGAGGTCCATTCCGTCATATCGGTTGGGGGCGAGAAGAGTGCCGGTCTCAGCTTGTAGGAAGGGCTCAAGACCTGCGTCCGTCTTAGCATCGAAACGCTCAGCGTGCGGTACCTGCATGGCATTCGCGATGTCAACAGCGCTCTGGTCATCGGGAGTTAGAACAAGCCTCTTCTTTGACAGATTCAGTAAGGCTGCCGTGACGTTGCTGACACGATCCTGGCTGCCGGAGGTATATGGATCTTCCGCATCGACGGGCTTAGTTGCATCAGGTGAGACGGGTATTGGTGCGCTAGGTGCAGATAATGAGGCATTTAGCATGGTCGGGTCGACGGGTGCGAGTGCAAGCTCCGGAAACACGAAGAACCGTCGACCACTGCCTGTCCGATCCCAAGCCGGAGGTACAGGGACACGCTCGATCGGGGTTCGCCCGAATGCTCGCTCAAGCTCGCCGGCATCACCGAGGCTGGCGGACAGATAGACGCGTTGCGTTGGGTCAGTGAATGCATCGTGCGCGAAAGTTGGCGGAATCATCGGACGGATGTAGACGCCACTCCGAGCCACATAAAATAGACATGAGCTGAGACGTGCTCGCAGCATGCCAAACGCGAACTTGCGGTTATCTCCAATTGTGGCAAGCACCGCTTCGATGTCGGAGATGTTCTTCGCGACTGCTTCGATAGGTAGTAGCCGAACCTCGGCGCCGTCCGCCGCTGCATCCTCGGACGCCATCCGAGCGAGGAAACCTGCGTCGACTGCACCTTGGAATGCATCGAGCAACAGTGTGTACTCCGCATCTCCGCGTTTTATGAGTACCGACCATGCTTCAGCGACATAGCTCTCAGCCGCGTGCGCGTCGTCGAAGAGCACAGTTTGGGCATCGCCGAGGTGAGGGCGGCTGTTGAAAATCGAGCTGTATGTAGTGATGGCAATCGCAGATCCGTTGGTGTACCGAGTGAGATCTGCGGCGGCCCACTTCCGGTGCGTGCCAACTAGTAGTGCTGGTTGAATGCCTTGCTGTTGTGCTTTGAGTTGAACCTGGCGCGCCAGCTGAGTCGTTGGGCATGCATAGAGCACTCGTTGACCTAGCGCACGCCGACGCCATTCAGCTATCAGCAATCCGACTAGTGTCTTGCCTGATCCCGTCGGCAATTCAAGCGCGACGTCGGGCGTTTCCCGGTGTTTCGTCGAATAGGTTCGTAGCTGGTCGGCTTGGTGGGACCAAAGTGCGCCGACCCCATGTGGCGTGCGCGGAAGGTCACCAAACAAGCTCTCTGGATCAACCGAGTTAGTTGCCGCTTCTTGCTTCCGCTTGAATCGAGGTCTCGGTCGGCTCACAGGATCTGGTGACGTCATGAAATGTAGTCTCCCTCTTGTTGGGATAGCGGGGGGTGGGATCAGTATTCGCCAGTACGGGAATCCTTCTCACCATGCTCCGCGCACTCGTGCACCAGCACTCGCTTTGCAAGGAGTTGCAATCGGACGCGGCAGCCAGATCGGGATTGCATCTCATCTTCCGTAGCCAGAGTTTGCGTGGACTGTAGGGTCAAATACCCAACTGCGTTGTCGAGCCGGAAGTTCAACATGTCGATAACATCATTATGTTATTTCTTCGATGAAATACTTTGCGCGGCAACATAATATGTTGAAAGTGGACGGGCAGCATCAGTATCGCAGTGCGGTACCCGAGTGAGAGAAGGCGTCCTGCAGCCTCGGCCATAGCGGTCCGCTCGATCGTCTTGAGTGGCTGTAAGATCTCCGTCTAATCAGATTTATTACTGGCAAGCTGAGAGGTTGACTGTGACAGCGCTCTGGCAAGCGATGGACCGGTACTTGGAAGAGCGTGCGCCAACGGACACTCACAAAATTGAGGTACGGCGCTACCGGCAGCGGCTACACGATATATTCTCAAGCGAATACAACATGTTGGCCTTCTTCCAGAGTGGCTCATTCCAGCATGGAACCGCCGTCATGCCTCACAGCGACGTCGACTACATCGTCCGAATCCATTTCGAAGACCGCCCGTCATCTTCGACCACCATTCTCAACAGAATGCGAGATCTACTTACTCGCGAACTTACGGAGGCCACTTCGGTCTCAGTGAGCCGTCCGGCCGTGACTGTTAAGTTCCCGAGTATCGTCGCTGACTACGAGATCACGCCTGCGTACCTAGTCCGAGGGTCCACAGATGAAGACCGAGTTGTCGTCATCCCAGCATCCGAAGGCCAATGGCGGGAGGCGGCCCCTCAAGCTCACAACAAATTCGTTGCGGAGATCGACCGCAAGCACAAGGGGGACGCCCGGGAACTGGCTCGCCTGCTCAAAGCATGGAAATATCAGCATTCCGTCCCGATCTCTTCGTTCTACCTTGAGATGCGTAGTGCTGAGTATGGCAAGAACAATTCCAGCATTTGGGCGTTAGCATCCTTGCGTTCGATCGTCACGAAACTGATCAGCACAGAACTCGCCGCGATGAACGACCCGACACTTCTTGTCTCTCGTATCACTGCATGTTCGGCGGAATCTAGTCGTCGCGTGTCGATGATGAAGCTCCGAACACTGAAGTCAAACCTCGACATAGTTTACGATGAATGGTCGAAAAAGGTTCCTGACATGACCAGAGCCAATGGAGCGCTCCGAGATATTTGGGGTTACAGCTTTCCCTACTGCACTACGATCTCGGCCTGACGAGATGGAACCTATCGATGCGCCGTTGACGCAACCTCCCATCTCAGTTGCGCAGAACAGTGAACACTGCCAACGTCTGCTCGCCGCGCAATCTCGCCTTTATACCGATGCGAAGCACAGCCATGATGTGCGGATCCTGATCATCGGTGTCGTTGCAGCGCTCACTATCGCGGCAGCCCTGGTGTTTCCTGAGGCAAGGCAGATCCTCGGCGGTATCGGGGGCGGCGCGACTTTTGTGGCATCGCTCTGGGCCAGCAGACGCGAGAAGCAACGAAGACGAGTGGCCGCCTGCGTCCAGGAGGAATTTGACACGCACGTCTTCAAAATGTCCTGGAACTCAATTTTTGCGGATCACCCATCGCCAACCGTGATCGCTGAATCAGCAAGACGGTATAAGGGGAATCGAACGCGAGACTGGTACCCAGATACGGGCCAGATTGCCCGACCTCTCGATGTATTGATATGTCAGCGAAGCAATCTCGGCTGGGGATCGTCCGTCCATCGATTCTATGCAGGGTGTCTGACGGCCGTTGGCGCGGTGACTGGGATGGCTTGTCTCGGCATCGGGTTGGCTGCGGGATTTACTATCCCCGAATGGCTTTTTGCGATGGTGGTTCCGCTACTGGGGCCCGCGCGTGAGCTAATCGATATGGTCCGTGCTCACACCGAGAGTGCAGAGACCAAAACGAAGGCGGAGGCTCAAGTTCTCGAACTTTGGCGTCGAGGCAAGCAAGCCGGCGAAAATGTTTCAATCCGAGACTGTCGAGAAATGCAAGACCGAATCCTGACTATTCGTCAGAGTAACGCGCACATCCCCGACTGGATCGACAACATTCGCCGTGGCCGCAATGAAGAGGCGATGCAGGAGGCTGCCCGACACATGATTGATGAGGCGCAGTAAGGCGGCGAACTCCCCGAATGCGAGGGACGGCAGATCCCTTGGGCGAGAACAAAAGAAGGTGAGGTTCATAGTCCCACCCGCGCAAAGGTGGCCGATGCGTAGCTTCTGGCTCAGAGGCCGTTGGCGTGGTTCTCGGCGGCTGGCTCCTGTGCTCGGCAGTTGCAAGCGAAGCTAAGATCGCCGCCAAACATTACCGCTCTCCACGCTCATATGCCGCCACCGCCGACGCGATGCACGCGTAAGCATTTTTCATCGCGGCCACCGCAGACTCTTACATGTCCCAGCTCTCGCCGATATACACCGGCCTCCGGCTGCCGAAAATCGGCAACAACTTCTTGGGATCTGGAAACCGCGTCACTGCAACAACATTCCGATCCGCGGATTCAATCTCGGTCTCGTGTGGAACGTCCACCACAGACCCATCGCCGAGAAGAAACACAGTCCTACCCGACCCACGAGCATCGCCCGAAATCTTCAACTTCCAACACCGCTGCTCGGACACCATCCGATAGTTGGCCCCTCTCGCCGCCCGCGCCGGATTGTGCGCGGCAGCGGACCCGCACCACTGCGACGCCATGATCGGAATCGTCACGATCAGTTATGACGCCCGAACGCACCGAACTTGCCCGCACCCTCCGCGAGCAGGGAAAGAGTCTCGCGATCGCCTCGACACTCGGCGTCGGAAGATCCTCCGTCAGTCGAGCGCTGTCCGCAGTGGATTCCGAGAAGTAACAAGTGGAGTGGATTTTCAGCCGAAGTTTCCGGAGTGACCAGAGACACAATCGACCTAATTGCGGTCCATGACCTGCCTGTTAGTAGATCCATAAGTGTCGGGGATTGGATGCTCAGACCTGGTGTCCTGGGCGGGGAAACGGCAATGTCGACCACATGAATCCATTCCTCATCGCCGTTCTGGCGCTCACACCCGCAACGATCACCTCAATCAGTCGATTCCTCCTTGTCACCGCCGTGACGAGCGGCCGAAAGGATGGTCGGCGCCGCCGCGATGCACTCGAGGCCCTGAAAATCCTCGACCGCCCCCAGGGCGCATGAGAGTCTCTCTGCCTGAGAAACTTCGACGTTCACCGACGAAACTGCTGATCGTCGCATATGTCGCAGCACATACCCCCGTCGGTTACACCACCCTTCGCCGCGACTGTGCAAGTTCGCGCGCACGCGCGGCATTGAACCGATTCGACGGCATCATGAGAGAACTCGAGAATGAAAACTTCTTGTGGATCGGCCACGACGAACGCGGCTGGCGTACGGTCGGAATCACCCAGACCGGTCGCCGAGCTCTTGCTCGATCCCGAATTCCTAAGTAGGGACCAGGCGTCCTCCGATCTGCAAAAAACCGGACCTCAATCGGACAAGAGCAACGATCGGGGACCTCGGGCCCGCTCCAAACTACATCCGTAACTGGACGATCAGAACGCACACGGCCACCACTACTCCCAGCGCACACAGGGGTACCCCGGTTCCCACTGAACTTGCCTTTCCTAGCCGGCCATTCGCCGACAGGTATCCCCCGAACGCGGCCAATAGACCAAACAAAAACACAAACAACCCCAGCCAAGTGTGTCGAACCGAATCCACAAGTGGTTGGAATGAGAGCCAATCCACTTCGTCCCCGGGATCGGAAGACGAGACGGACGAGACGGACGAGACGGACGAGACGGACGAGTGTGAGAAAAGATGTGTCATAGGAAGGACGCTAGAACAGAAAACCGATGCCTAAGAGCAAATTTCGAGCCCCGCCAACCTTGTGCCCACCCCCTGTCGGGGGTGGGCACACCTTAACAAAAGTCCTTGATTCTCGCGCGTGTCGACACGCGCGAGAAGAAGTGCGGCACCTAGGCCCGCTGTTCGCCAAGCATGACCATCGGAGGTCAAAGGATCATCCCTCAGCGTGAGTGACCGACAGCTTCGGCCCACGAACTAAGAACGGGCGGGTCTTTCCCCAACTCAGCATCTTGCACAGATCCTGAGGCGCATCATGGAAACCGAACTTGCGAATGTAGCTATCGCGCAACCTTTCCGAAGCGGCCAATGCCAGCAATGACACACCATATTTGTCGGCAAGAGCACCGACATCGCGTGCCAACGCGTCCGACGACTTCCCCGACGCGTCAGTCATAGGCCACCGAGAAAAACTCCGCACCTCGAAAACTCCCGGTACGGATCGTCGCGCCACCACCCGCAACGACGCACAACCATCGGGACTCTCCACCCGATAACCCGGTGCGAACAAAAAAATCAACGGACAGCCCACAAGCACGAGCACTATGCCAACCGAAATCCCAATGACGCTCCATTTAACTCCCGCCGCGATGAAAAGCGGAACATATATGGCCAGAATCAGCAGCAACAGCAGCGTTTTGGCGCGCTTCTGACGCTCGAAAGGATGCTGGGCGACCCCCCACGTCCCTGCAACGAACTCCCGCCAACACATCTGAAACTGACGCTCCGGGCCGACGCTCCGTTGATCGATCGCCATCTCGAACACCGCAAAATAGATGGACCGGCCCAGCCGAAACTCTTGACGCTGGATACGCGCCGCGTCGGACGGATGGAAGAAACCAGGACCCGCACCAGCTGGAGCGACCCGGAACCACTCCACCATCGCGCTTACACCAGCCACATCCGCAGCCACATCATCAGCGCGGAACTCACGCCGGTGGAAAACCGGCGTCAATACCGCCACCGCAGCGAACACTGCGCCGGCAGGGGGCCACACACCGTCCGCGAACCAGACCGCCGATAAAAATCCAACACCCCAGACTGACACCAGTGCTATCGAAAATGCGACGAACCGACGATCCACCTTGTGTCCCAACTCATGCGACAACAGCGCGGTCGCCGCCTGCGAGTAAGGATCACCACCCGCCGCAGCGATCCATTGCACCCGAATCTTCAGCTGATCCGAAAACGGATGATAAGACGCGCCGGCAATCTTGCCGGAACGAACAAACTCAACGCGTGGGCACGACACCCCGAGCTGCGTCGACAACTCCCTAACCCGCTCTTGCCACGCAGTCTCCTGCGCTGATGACAAAGGTTCAACCCAACGCATCATCGTCAACTCAACCGCGCCTTCGCGATCCTCGTCGACGCAAAGATTCCCAGCCCCACACCAGCAATCAACGCAGCCACGAAAATCAGCGAAACCGCCGAATCCAGCAATGACAACGACGTATCGACCCGATCAAAGGCAAGGACCCCCGTGATCAACGCACCGACCAACGCAACCAACGTCGCAACCCCACCCACAACGACTGACCCCGCCGGCACGCCGTAACCACCCCGTCGACGCACTTCCTGAGTCACTGACCAGACACCCGACACCACAACCACAAACGCCAACAACGACGCCACCACGATGTAGAAGAAAGCCTCACGTGGTGATCGCGTGGCCGCATCCATCTCAACCACCGCCGACTGCGCAAAAATCGAAACAGAGACCATGCCGCAAAACCTTCCGAATTGTGGACCAGAAACGGACTAGACGAATTCTTCACCTACACAAAACAATCGAGTCATTCGACCGCTTGTGTATGACCCAGTATGCACACAAATGCGCGAAAATGCGCAACCTGCCAACCCCCCCACCTGGACCAAGTTGGTGAACCAGTTTGTGGTGTAACCACCACCGCCACATAACTATTCAAGTCTAGTGGGGTTGCCAGGTCGCTTAAAATCTCCAAATACTCGGCGTGGATGAAGCTTTCAGCAAAATCGGCGAAAACAACGGACCATGCGCGAGGAAATGAGAACGACGTTAAACAACCGAGCGAGTGGTCGAGAGCAACCCTCCCGCGTCGGGAAACAACACAGCTCCAGCAGATCGGCGACCCCTCACCGACTGCCGCGATCGCGCAACACCGCGGCCCAAGTGGGGTGAAGGGCTCAGTTCGATGAGGTGATTCCGCTGTCGATTCGTCGAGGTAGGTGACTGGTTCCCTATCTGGGAAGGTGTAGGTCGACGAGAGTCCTATCGCGCCGGCCAATCGGCCGCGTACTGGTCCGATACTTCGTCATGGTCGCGATAAAGCTGCTTGCGGTTGCGCGTCGAAAGCCGGTCGCCGAAGACAATGCCGTTGATGTGGTCAGTCTCGTGTTGGAAGCAACGCCCAAGGGTGCCACCAGCGGAGATTTCGATCGGGTTGCCGTACTGATCGTGTCCACGACAAGTAGAGAACGCGGGGCGCGCGAGGTCAGTGAAGGCGCCAGGGAGGGACAGACAGCCTTCGCCATACTCGACTAACTGCCGGTCTATTCCTTCAGGAAGGTCGACACTCGGATTGCAGACGACGCCGGTACGCCGTGTCCCTTCCTCGTCGGTGCAGTCGTAGATGAACACCGCAAGGCCAACGCCTATCTGTTGAGCTGCCAGTCCAGCACCATCCGCGGCAATGTTGGTAGCGAACATATCCGCCAACAGTTCTTGGAGATCGCTGCCGAAATCCGCCACCGGCCGCGCAGGCGCATGAAGGACAGGGGCGCCCCAGCGAATTATCGGTCGCGCGGTACCCAGGCGGAGAAGTTCAGAGACAGGCATGACAGCCATATTCCGCTCAACTTGTGCGGGATACCAACGTGAAAGCGGAACTGCCTGATCGACGATGCAGGCTGCAACATTCAAAGATTATGTGACGGGCGGCACGCCGACGCGCCGAGGGAAAGGTGCGCTGAACTGGGGCGACCTGGGAATTTCAACGATGTGACTCACAACATCTCGCGATATGTGACCGTGTCGGCAACAGGCTGTAGTGTTTTGAGCACTGAGAGACCACAACGCGGAACGTCTTCGAACTATCTGCCGAGAAGTTGATCAGCGCTGAATGCAGAGGAGAGTCGCTTTCGCGCCCTTTCCACCCTTTGATAGTGATCCGCCCAGAACTGAGCCGGCCCCACCCTGGGGAACGGCGAAAGGGAAGGGAGGAAAGACCTTGAACCCGCATTCAGGAAGAGACTCAGACGAGCCTCGAACCGACAGCAACCTGATCAAGTTTTTGAATCAGACTGCTGTCATGCTCACCGCAGTATCCATGTACTGCGACGCTACAAACAGCAATGCCACCTTGATGCTTGGCACCAAGATGGCCGCTGGGATGCTTCAGATGATCGTTATCGTTTTGCGGCGACCGATCACCAGAAGGTGAAGACGCAGGCGGTTCCTCAGGTGTTACAGCACCGTGGAGCCGCCTGTTTTCAGTTGTACAACGAACGAACCTGCTTAAAAGTGCCTAACAAGCCCGTCCGCAGACTCTAACCCCATCACGGCCCGTGACGGAAGCTCTGACCCACAATCGGCCCGGCAAACCAGCAACAACCGCCGCTGCGAAGCATGTGGACTCCGCACAAAATAAGCTCGACCAGCGCAAAGGCAACATCCTGAACCGCGCGGCTGCATTACATCTCACAATCTGCCACAGGCCACCGACAAAGACATCAGCGCTACCGCGACACCAAGCGCGATTGAGCTCCGTCGCTCCCGCGCAATCACCCCGTCAGCCACCGAGTGGGAGGTGCGAACGCCTGTTGCGGAGGCGGATTGACCAGACATCGATGGCCGGACCTTCTCCAGGATCGGCTGGCCTGGCACGAGGTGCATTCCGTTCGTCACGGAATCTAAATCACTATATGTTGGGGTGTGTCCGATCGTATGCCTGTACATCTAGCTATAGACTCTGCGTCAGCAGGTTCCTGGCTACAGAGAGGAAGGGCGACGGCGATGCCCCCAGCGAGAGGTCAGTCTCCGAGAGCGATAACCGGAGGTGCGGTGCCGCGAATGGATTCACGGCGCGGAACGCATGGTGCGCGGCCTGTGCCGCGACAGGTTGCTCCACCACCCCCTCCGCCTCCCCCACCTCGCGGTGGTAGCGGTGAAGCCACAGCTCAATAACTCACGCCCATCCTTGGTAGCTTCGGAGTAGTCGCATGGCTCGCCGGAGATCTACGGGGGTGTTGTGGGAGACTGCCCGGGCGATATCCATTCGACTCTCTCGGAACCGGTTAGTGGAACGTACACTCCGAGAGTGCCTTCTACCTGGGATAAGAACTCCCCGGTGGGTGACATATTGAACTGCTGAGGGATGAAGATGTCTCTGGGTTCTGGATAGGTTGCGACAAATCCATACTCCCTGTGTACGTATCCGCCAACCCATTTTCCGTCGCTTGTGCGGACCCGAACATAGCAGTCGGCGATGGTAGGAGCTGCGTAGTCCCAGGCGCTAGGTAGGCGATGGCGTCTTTCAGCAAGTATGAAAGGCCACCGTTTCTTCTGAATTCGTACATGCCAGAGCCCTGCTGCCAACAACGGAATCAGAACCGTAAGCACTAGAACTGCGACACCAGCTGCACGCGGGCTTTCTAGAGCGACGGGCCGCGCGCCCTCGACTCCTATGAACGTCTCAACAAGCCAGGGTCCTGCCACCAGCAGGTATAGACAATCGAAGCCAACGCTGGCTGCTATGGCGTGAATAAGGCGGACACTGAAATCCTTCTCGTCAGGTCCAGGCCCGCGTAGAGATCGGCGAGCTGCGGTGAACACAATTCCAGGAATGACCAACAGCAGGAGGGCTATCAGTTGGAAGAGCGTTTGGGGCAACGCCATACCTAGGTCAGCTCACTATCGGAAACGCCTTGCTTGGCGACTTCCGTTGAGGCGATGTTAGAGGCGCGTCGCAGATACTTCTCCAGTGTTGGAAGTTCGTCGACGAGAGGGAAGCGCTTCTTTCCGAGGACGTCGATCATCAGATCGAGTTGCAAGTGGATCAACTTGGCAACGTCAGCGGCAAGCTCAAGGTGTGCGGGCTGTTCCAGGGCCGAGCTGTACGCGACAAGGTGTCCGTGGTCTTTGCGAAGTAGTGCAGGGACGCCCGCCCATGGTGCGTGATGGGCGCGCCCGCTCCATCTGGAATAGAGACGCAGGCCGTCTGGTCCGAGAGAATCTTTGATTATCGTGGTTTGCGTTAGCTTTGGGATAGCCCCAACATTTGCTGCTTTTCCACGCCGTCGCGCGTCTTCTTCCAAGGTAGAACCGTTTGCTCTGTCTGCGAAATGTGCGGACCAGATCGAGATGGATGCGGTACGGCGCAACCTTTCATCCTGGTCAGAGTCCAAGCCTGCGACCCAAGCGAACATACTTACGCCTTCCAGAATGCCGCGGGCGAGAGTAAATGCGGCAGAGCGTGGCGAGCGTTGGTTCTCGGCGTCCTGCACAATCGGATGGTCGCGGTAGACACCCTCGGGGCTCGGCAGGTAAAGGGAAGAGAGTGCAGCCAGATGTTCGCCGATCCGGGCAGCAGTGTGTCCAATGATGTCGTTCAAATCTTCAACAAGCGTCTCCCGCGCGACCGCTTGCTCTGATCCCTCCACTGCGCCCAGCACAACAGGGGAATAAGCCGCCTTCGATCGATCCGTGGTTTGATCCTCTCCTATCTGGCGGTAGGCCAGATTCAGGCTTCGATATGCTTCATGCACCACATCGGTGACTGACCCAACTTCTGAGCGCGCGATCATGAATCGATTATGTCTGCCCTGTCCTCCAGCCAGGCATGTCTCCCCCGACAAACTACTTTGTAGTTGATCGAATCGGAAAGTTCGAGCAGGTTCCGGAATAGGTCCCTGAGCATAATCTCGGCCTGGTCTGAGTCGACGAATTCTGTTCCACCAAAACGAAGTACCTCGTAACCTGCCAGACGCAGTTTGCGGGCCTTCCGCGCCATTTTTGCGTAGAGCACCGGTTCTGCACGATTCTGTGAGTCGGAATAGTGTTGCTTTCCGTCAAGCTCAAGGGAAACGCTCCGCCGATTCGGTAGGGGCAGAAGGAAGTCCGTACGTTGTTTCAGCAACGTCGCCCCGACTGTTTCTTGCGTTGGCGGCGTAGGGCATGCCGACATCGGTACGAGCGACACTCGTGCGTGAAGTCGTCCGGGCGGGACCGTCATCGTAGCCACTCGAGGGACTGCCCGTGGCCTCGCGCCAGCGCCTTTGGGCGCCCATCGAGTGAGACCACGAATTTTCCGGTCCGCTGTTCATTCGGTGTGGCCAAAACAGCGTCGATCTTGGGTATGACCCCGACGCCCTCGTTCGCTATCCAGTGACACGGCAGAGATCGGACAGTTTGTATGAACTCCTCTCGTGCTGTGGGGGCGAGGTAGTTGAGAACGGCACTGTGGAAAACCACGTTGGTCGCGTCCTGAGGTACCTGCTCGACTAGGTCGGCGACGGCGGAATTGAGATCACCGCGGATCAAATGGGGAGGGTTCGTTCGGGCTATGTCGACCGCGGCGCGGAGTCTTTGTCGTCGCTGTTCTTGTTCAGGCCACACAAGACTTTCCAACCATCGCACGTCGTCTGCATCGCTGACATTGAGTGGATTGAGATCGATACCTGCCCGGTGCACTACCGCTGGAATCCTGTCGGGAAGCGGCGGATGGCCCGTTGTTGTGCACTCCAGGAGAACCGTGGACGGTCCGTCCTCAGGGTGTAGATATCGGCGTCCGTCGTAGAGGTAGCTATAGCGGTCGGGGTAGAGGCACAGACCCGCAGAGGCGCCGACTTCGATCAAGGAAATCGGGCCCGTCAACAGTCCGAGGAGGGGAAGTAGCACAGCAGTGCGGCCCGCTTCATTTGTCTGTGTGGTTCGTGTTCGTGCGAGCTGTTCAATCTTGGGCCAGTTCACGATCGCCCATTGACGAAATGACTTGTAGGAACCAGGTGGAACACCTAAGTACTGGCTGGCGCCAAAGACAAGATTGGGTTGGCGCCGCGTTTCGGGTAGTCGATCGATGAGTGCGAGCACTTCGAGATCGTCAGCGACTCCATTGCCCCATTCCTCGTAGATTTCGGAATTCCCCTGCGCTTCAACTTCTGCAAAGGTCCGGTACTTCGAAGATGTGTCCACTTCGGTTGTCTACCGAATTTGCGTCGTAGTTGGAATAGTTTCAGTCGTCTTCGTCCGGGTGCGACTGTTATAGGTGCTGGACAGACCCTTCGGGCCTGCATCGCCTGCGGCTCTGTCGAACGGAACGGCCTGCGGCCGCACTATTGACAAAACCAATTGTGATTCTCCTTCTGGCCTTCCGATTCTCGTCGGCGGTGACCTGCGCGCAACCCCTGGCGGCGCAAGCGCCGGCCGGTGGCTCCGAGAAATTTTCGCCACTCGCAAGCTCCCGTCAAAATTTTCTCGGCCCAGGGGTGGCACTCCGGCCCCCTCATGCCGACGCGATTCTCCTTTGCCAGAAGGCGAAAAGAATTGGCGGGGCACGAGGCCCGGTCACTTTCACAGCAAGGGGAACGACATGCAGAACATCCGTTTGAGGACCGCCACCGACGTTTTGGCCGCAATCCCGGCATTGCTCGGATTCGTCCCCGTCAATTCCGTCGTGATGATCGCTCTCACCGGATCACCGGCCACGCTCGCGTTCGTTGCGCGCACCGATGTCATCGGTGCCGATGCGGCAGCCGACTACAGCACTGCACTCGAGCAAGCCGCAGTCACGTCCGTTATCTGGGTTGTCGTCGGCGCCGGTCCGGTAGCCGCCGCCGGACTCGATCAGATCGAGGCAGCGCAGCGAGAGCTCGACAGCAGGGGAATCGGCAGCGTCCGCACTCTTGTCGCCGAGTCTCTCGAAATCGGAGCGGAGTGGTTCGACACCAACGGCGAGGAGAGCGGACGCACCGCCGACCCGATCCTGTCGGACGTCAGCATGAACCGAATCATGAGCGGACGTCAGACGTCGAGCAGCCGCGCCGAGATCGAAGCCCGTTACCGCGAGGACACGGCCGCCGACATGGACGCAGCCCGCGCCGCCGCAGCCGAGCAGGGCGAGGACTTCGCACGAAACACGATCACGGAAATCGCCGCAGTCGTGCGCAATTTCGAGGTTCCCAGTCTCGACCTCGCCGCCCGCGCCGGATTGTGCGCGGCAGCGGACCCGCACTACCGCGATGCCATGATCGGAATCGTCACGATCAGCCCGCAAGCCGCAGCGGACGCCTTCGGAACCATCGCCGCGCACCTACGCGGAAACTACCGGGTCCAGATTCTCACCCTTGCCGGGTTGGCCGCATACGTCGACGGCGAGGGAGCCACCGCCGGAATTGCGCTCGACGCTGCTAGCGCCATCGGCGTCGACCCCAGCCTCACGACGTTGCTCAAGCTGCTCGACGCGTCCCGCACGGCCGGAATCAAGCCGGAGGCGATCGCCGAACTTGCCACCATCGGCGTCGAGGTGGCGCGTTCGATGGGAATCGACCTCGACACCGAATAGCCGAACGGACAAAAACGCGGCCCCGACTCAACTCGAGAGAGTCGGGGCCGCCCCCGCACGTGGTGGTTGCTCGGGCATCGAGCCCTTACAACCACTGCGCCGCACTGCGCGGACCGGCGAACCGAGCCGCGTCGTGCGTCGGTCAGTGGAAGAGCTCGTCCGAATCGCCCGCCGCCGGAAACGCGATGTCGATACGCGGAGTCTGCGCAACCGACGTTCCGGTCAAACCTTCGACGACCGCAACGAGATCCGCGTCGGTGATCTTTTGCGTGTGCTTCGTTGCCTGGTATGCCGCCGCTTCCACTGCGGACCGCTCCCGCGGAGTGAAGTTCTCGCTCATCTTCTCGTGCCTTTCGCTCGTCAAAAAAGTGTCGGAGTGTCCGTGCGAAGCAACGCGGATTCCACCGCGTCTGCGTCCCATCCATTGCGCAACGCATCCCGCAGAGCCTTCGATCGCGCCGCACGGGCGGCGCGATCCGGGCCGTACCAATGCCAGCTCTGCCCCCGGCCGCCGCCGCGCCCCTTCGCGCTCATCCCTGCAAGATTCTGCGATTGCGTACCCGCAACGACATGTGGACGTCCGGCGATGCTCGTCGTGGCCCGTACACAGATCGGGTTGTCGCACACTTCGTGGATCGCGAACTCGGAATCGGTCAACGGCCGACCGAGTTCGAGCATCAATGCGTACCGATGCGGGCGCACGACTCGCTGCCGGCCATCGCGCATCAGCCAAAATCTTCCGTACCCGTCATCGGAGATGCTGCCGGTCCAAAAATGGCAATCTCGCTCGCCCGGGCCGCGCACGATGAACCGCTCGAATCGTTCCCGTTCCGGGTCTCCGAGCGCCGGAAGCGTTAGGACGTCCGCCATCAGAACGAACTCCTAACGCTTGTGAGAGTTGCCGACGAGTCGGCCGCGGTTTCCCCCAACCGGGGACAGCGATATCCCTCATGTGGATGCCCGAGATTTCTGTTCCCGCTCCGCTCGATCTCAGGCAACGCACAATCGGTCGCTGACACCCAACCGGGGAAAACCGCGAAGGCCGACATTGATTCGCTGGTCGCTTCTACGACGCCAGCGCGGCAGGATCAGTCGACGAAGCCGGTGCCGGTGCCGGTGCCGGTGACGAATCTTCCTTCGACGCAGTCTTGTCAGCGGGAGCCTTTTCCGATTTCTGTTTCGGTTTGGTCGACCGCAGCAATTTGTTGACCTCAGTTGTCGTCAGGCCGGTCAGCTGCGCGATGCTCGCCACCGTTTCGCCGCGAGATTTGAGATCCGCAATCGCAGCCGCACCGGAACGATCCGCGTCGGCGATCTTGGTGTCGGTTTCTTCGCGAATGCGCTCGATACGCACTCGCGCATCGTCCGCGATCTTCTCTCGCGACTCCTGCGCCTTGAAGAATCGGACGAGATCGTCCTCGACCTTCTTCAATCGCTCTTGCTCTTCCGCGAGACGGGCGGCATTCGCTGCGCGTGCCCGTTCCCTCGCGCTGATCGTGGATGTGTTTGAGGACGCCATGCCGCAAACCTTACCGCCGGCAGCGGCGATCGGCCATCAATTGTTCCCCGTCCACCTAACGCTTCCCGGCTCAAAAACTCGGGCCAACCATCACAACTCCACTGAACCTTTTCACACATCACCATGTCAAACCATCTATCCATCCAGCTCATCCATATTTTCAAACAGTTCGCTTCCCTCAGCACTAGCAGTTCGTTCCTCACCAGATGCACTTCGTTTCACTCAGCCAAGCCCATAAACTCAGACACACCTCTTGCTGAATTTCAGACTTTGGGGGTGTCTGCCCTCCACCAGGCAGCCCGCGGCGACTATGGTGGCCTTGTGATGACGCTCCACGTACTGCACGCGGGCGATGGCTACGAGTACCTGACAAAGCAGGTCGCCACCGCAGACCGCGAGCTGGAGCACGGCCAAGAACTCACCGACTACTACACCGCCCACGGCACCCCGCCGGGTACCTGGTTCGGCGCAGGACTGACCGACCTGGCGCGCATGGACGCCGACGTAGCGGTTGATCCCGCGCACCGAATCGGACCCGGAGAGACCGTCTCCGAACCGCAGATGAAGGCACTGTTCGGCGAGGGAATGCACCCCAACGCCGACGCGATGATCGAGGACTTCATCGCCGCCGGCGCCAATCCCGACGCCGCCGTCAAAGCCGCCCGGCTCGGACGCAAGTTCCCCAAGTTCACCAACGACATCCCGCTCCTGACCGAGCACCGCGCCGCCCTCGAACAGTTCGCCGTCGATAACGGACGCCGACCGTCGAAAGCCGATTCAGCGGCCCTCATGGAGAGCGTCGGAACCCGGCTGTTCGAGCAGACCCACGGACGATCAGCCGAAGACAATCGCGAACTGTGGTCGTGGATCAGCGCCCAGAAATCCCGCGTCCGCCAACCCGTCGCAGGCTACGACCTGGTGTTCACACCACCCAAGAGCGTGTCGACGATGTGGGCACTCGCCGACGACAACACCCGCCGCGCAATCGAACGCATCCACCACGAAACCGTCACCGACACCCTCGGCTGGATCGAGCAGGAAGCGTGCTTCACCCGCACCGGCGCCACCAGCCAGGAAGTGCACGACACCACCGGCCTCGTCGCCACCCTCTACAACCACTACGACTCCCGCGCCGGGGATCCGAACCTGCACACCCACGCCGTCGTATCCATCAAGGTCTGCACCGAAAACGACGGAAAATGGCGTGCCCTCGACGGCTCCACACTGCACCGCTACGGCGTGCCTGCCTCGCAGCGCTACAACGCGACCGTGATGGCGAAGCTGCACACCGAACTCGGATTCGACCTCACCGAACGCTCCACCGGACGCGGCCGCCAGGACGTCGTCGAGCTGGCCGCAGTCCCTCAAGAGTTGTGCGAAATGTTCTCCTCACGCCGCACCCAGATCGAAGCTCGACGCGATCAACTCGTCGCCGACTACCGCGCCTCACACGGCCGGATGCCTTCTGCAAAAGCGATGTACGCGCTCTACCAGCAAGCTAACCTCGACACCCGCGCCGGCAAGCAAGAGCCGGAAACCCTGCGAGAAATGCAGCACAACTGGGTCACCCGATCCGCCCAGATCCTCGGCACGCCCGAACACGTCGACGGCCTCGCCCAACACTGGCGCAACATCCAAGACGCCCACGCCACAGGAACTCTCAGCCCGACGACCATGCGCGCTGCCGACAGTGTCGACGTCGAAGCGGCCCGTGTGCTCGACCGCCTCGAGAACGTCCGCGCAAGCTGGGCGATCACCCACATTCACAGTGCGGTCGAAGCGAATTTCGCGGCCGTCACCTTCCCTGACGACAGCGCCCGCCGAGAGGCAATCGACGCCGTCACCGCTTACGTTCTGACCGAGTCCGTGCACATGCCGGCCGCCGATCTTCCGCCCGCCCCCGAGGTACTGCGACGCCGCAACGGCGAGTTCGTCCTGGAGAGCCACGGCGCCGCACTGCACACCTCCGAAGGTGTCATCGCCGCCGAGCAATCCCTGCTCGACGCCACCGGAACACCGACCGCCTACATCGCGACGCAAGCCGGACTCGACAAGGTCGTCGAGAAAATCGCCCGCACGAGCGATCACCCACTCAACGCGCGGCAGCGCGAGCTTGCCGAGCATTTCGTCGGCGCCGGAACGCTCCTCGCCGTCGGTATCGGCCCGGCCGGCACCGGCAAGACGACGTCGATGAAAGCGGTCACCGACACCTGGACCGCCGCCGGATACGAGGTCATCGCGCTCGCACCGTCCGCCGTTGCGGCTGAAACTTTGGGTGAAGAAATCGGCACTACCGCCCACACCCTTGCCACCCTGACGTACCCGTGGCGCGGCCTCGAAGACTACGAACCGCGCAGCCTCCCCGAGCACATCGAGATCCCCGCCGGGGCGATGCTGCTCGTCGACGAAGCATCCCTGGCATCGACCAAAGACCTCGCTGCCATCACCGAAATTGCTGCCGCTAAGGGCGCTGTGGTCCGGCTGCTCGGTGACCCGAACCAGCTTGACGCCGTCGAAACCGGTGGTGCGCTGCGACTGCTCGCCGAAGAAACCAACGCACCCGAACTCACGGTCGTTGTGCGCTTCGGCGAAGACACCGAACAAGCCGAGAACTCCCTCGCCCTGCGGCACGGCGACGAGAGCAGCCTGGAGCTGTTCTACTCCCGCGGATGGGTTCACGACGGCACCGCCGCCGAGATGAAAGACGCCGCCGCCGCCGCCTACCTCGCCGATATCGACGCCGGGAAATCCTCGATCGTCATGCTCTCGACCCGAGACGACGTCCGCGAAGTGAACCTCGCGATCCAGGCGCACTACCGCGCCGCCGGCACCGCGAAAACCGAACGCACCGTGGCCCTGTCCGACGAACTCGACGCCGGAGTCGGTGACATCGTCCTGACCCGCAAGAACAAGCGTCGTCTGCGCACCAAGGGCGGCAAACGCCGCAACATGTTCGTCCGCAACGGCGACCTGTGGACCGTCACCGCCGTCAACGAAAACGGTTCACTGAACCTGCGCAGCAAAACCCACGAGGGCACGATCACGCTGCCCGCCCGTTACGTGAAACGGAACACCGAACTCGGCTACGCCGCCACCGTGCACCGCAGCCAAGGCATCACCGTCGACACCTCCCACACCACCGTCGGACACAGCACCAACCGTCCCGGCCTCTACGTCGCCACCACCCGCGGCCGCACCGAAAACCACCTGTACGTCCCCGTCGAACCCGGCGTCACCCAAGACACCGAGGGCATGCACCTGGGGTCCATCAACAACCCGGCCTCACGTGAAGTGCTCGAAAAGATCCTCGCCAACGACAACGGCCACAAAGCCGCCATCACCGAGATCCGTGAAGCGCTCGAGCACGCCCGCAGCCCGCAGCGGCTCCGCGAGGCGTACCACGCCGTACACAGCAGGTTGCGCGATCGCTGGCTCGACGACGTTCTCGACCGGGCGCTGCCCGCAGCGCTACTCGCGACGATTGCCGCCGAAAACCCCGGCAGCCTCGCCGCGCTCCGCACCACACTCGGACAGGCACACGACCGAGGTGACAGCGCCCGGCGCATCCTCAACGACGCACTTGCAACCGGCGAACTCCACACCGCCCGCGATGTCGCCCGAGTTCTGAACTCCCGCATCGTCGAGGCCACCCAAGCCGCAGCAGAAGCGGCAGCAGAGCGCGCCGACACCGCGCTCCCGCCGCTGCCGCCGCGCACCACCAGTACCGACAAAGAACTCGACGACTACGCCCGCATCCTCGCCGACCGCTACGCGCTCGCCCGCCCCGAACACGAGCGCACCGACGGCATCGGCGCGACCATCCGCCGCTACGACGAGACGCGGACGCAGCTCGACACCGCCCGCATCCAGCGCCCCGTGCGGGAAGCGTTCGAACCCGACACGGCAGAGCGCATCCTCGCCGAAGCCAGTGCGCACCGACTCGGCCGCCACCTACGCAAAGCAGCACTCGCCGGCCTCACACCTGAGGCAGTTCTCTCCTGGCACGCGCAGCAACTCGCAGCGCGGGGCGAAGACGTCACCGCCGCGAACCTGATCAAAGACATGGCACCAGCCATCACGACTGCGGCCGAGAAGACGAACACCCGCTGGGCCACCGAACACGACGAGATCCTGCGCGAGCACTTCCCAGCCGCAATTGCCGTCGCCGAACGCACGGAAGACCCGCGGTGGAACGCAGCAGTAGGCCGCATCCGCGAACTCGTCACCCACGCAGGCTTCGACGTCGACGACCTGTGCCGCAAAATCGAAATAGTCGCGCACTCGACTGCACACGTCACCGGCATTGCCGACGCGCTCGACACCATCGCACCACCGGCACGTGAACCCGTCGACCCAGCCGCACCGCACTGGGTGCGCTCCCCCGACCTCGACGCCCACCTCGTCGACCCGGCACTCGCCGAGCAGCTGGAGACCACCTACACCGACATCGCCTCCGAGCACACCGCGAATACCCGCCGCATCGCCGCCGACGACCAGCGGAGCAACGACCCCGAACTGCGCTTCACGCAACACCTCGAAGCGCGGCCCGAAGCCGGCGAGCTGACAGTGCAGTGGGATCGTACGGCCGCCGAGATTCAGGCGTACCGGGATCGGTACAACATCACCGACACCACCTCAGTGGCCGGCGACCGCCCCGAGAACAGGGCCGACATGGCACCCTTCAATATCGTTCACCGCGACATCGGCGACCTGCACGACCGCATACAAGAACACCGCGAAGAACAACGCCGCACCGAGCACGAACAAGCGACGATCGAGCACCACCACACCATCGCCCAACACGTCCAACACGTCCAACGCGAGAACCAGCGCCACGGCCCGCGGATGTAGACCACTACGGATTCCGTGAAAAGGGCTGCCCTCGCAAAGAAATGCCCGGGGAAAGTGGAGGGATCAGTAGACACCGTCAAACCCAGGCCGGCTGCCATGAGTACGCCCACCGTGCGAAGAAGTCCGGGAGATAGATGCCGGACGATTCCCATCCGAGATGGACTGGAGTACCGGCCTTCGCGCCGTCTAAATCGATGTCGGGATTTGAATGACTCTGTGGATCGGAAATGCACAAATAAGGAAGCCGCCGTTCCAAGGAGGACACGGCGGCTTCGATAACCCGTTTAACCGGGAATATGGGAACACAGTAGCATCACCAGCCGTGTTCCTTCAACCTACGAAACTTCAGGGTGACGCCCTCGAACGTGCCTCTGCGAAGGAACGGTTACGTCCGTATCTGGCTGCGATGAACGGGTCGCGGCTTCAAGCGCGCAGGCTCTATCACCTGGATATGGAGCTCTCTTCTCACATTCATAGTCAACTGCGCGTGACGGAACTCATTGTGCGCCAACAAATGCACCTCGCGCTTTCGGGTCAGTACGGACCGCGGTGGTTTGATCGTCAAGCGCTCACGAGCAAAAGCGTACGAGTAGGTGTCGACAAAGCGTATGGCCAGCTTCTGTCGGTGAGGGACTACGAGATCTTGGCCAAGAAACGGGTCGCGCCAAAGGATCCGCGAACTGGAAAGCCTCGTATCGTGCGTCGGCCCGAACCGGGAAAGATCGTCGCGGAGTTGATGTTCGGCACCTGGGTACAGCTTCTCACCAAGCCCGCAGATAGCGACAACGAAAAGAAGCTCTGGACACCAGCTCTCGAGTCTTGCTTCAACCAGACTGTCACCCCGACGTCGGCCAGACGTCCGGTGTGGACCATGGACGACGCCATGAAGGTTACGATGAGCCTCAACTGGGCCAGAAATCGTGTAAATCATTGTGAAAGCGTCGTTTTCGGATTTCCGCAAGCAGGACAGTTTATGCCGTCAGGACCAGGCCAGCCGCGGATGCAGATACGAAAAAGTCCTCGACGAATCATCGAGGACTGTCGGACGTTGGTGGGGAGATTCGATACAACGGTTGAGAGTTGGATGCGTACCAGCGCAACCGTGGACCACCTGGCTGCTGACTCGCTCGCCAGGACAGCCCTGCAGTACACCCACAACCGAATCAATCGGCACGTCCAGTTCTGATATTGCGGTCACTTATTCCTTTGCCGCGGGGATTTATTCTCAGCTGCTGGCACACCTCAGGATGGGCACACATCACGGCTTCCAGCTGTGTACCTGCGATCGGATCATGCCATCGGCAGAAACCTAAGCGGGACTTCCCTCCGTGGTGCGAGCCCAGGCAGGAACATGGAGAACCTGGCAAAACCGGGAGTTCGATCGCCCGGGCCGTCTTACTCGTGAAAAGCCGCAAGCCACAGGCCTCGTCATCCGGCGAGTAATCCTGTGGCTCACTTCCAGCCCCACCGCGATGGGTGGCTATGTATTGCAATTTAGCGGTGGCAGATCATCGGCAACAAATAGTGGTCGTAGACACCATCTGTATGTCGTGCTCGTGACCGTCGGCACCGAGTGAGTAATCCCTCGTCATGCGCTGGACGCCCCCCGGTGCGGCCATCAGGAAGGCGATGAAGTCGGATCCGCCAGCTCAGCCCACATCGGCTGGGCCTGAAACCAACCCGAGAAGTGTCCACCGGTCTGCCCACGGACCTTCAGCGCCGACTCACGGTCGATCGGTTTCGGGGTGCCGGCCGCCATCGCCAGCAATTGCGCCTGGCATGCGC
Source organism: Rhodococcus sp. OAS809 (assembly GCF_040546695.1). Classification (NCBI taxonomy): domain Bacteria; kingdom Bacillati; phylum Actinomycetota; class Actinomycetes; order Mycobacteriales; family Nocardiaceae; genus Rhodococcus; species Rhodococcus sp. OAS809. Next base: position 62,061 of record NZ_JBEPOI010000004.1, read on the forward strand.
GGTCCATCGATACGAACCACCACACCGCCTCGGCCACCGACTTGCCGACCGTGATCAGCCCGTGGTTCTGCAGGATCGCGGCCTTGTGATCGCCCAGCGACTCGGCGATCCGCTTGCCCTCCTCGACATCGTTGGCGACACCGCCGAATTCCGCGTACAGGCCGTGGTCTTCGAAAAATGCGCACGCGTCCGGGGTGAGCGGGTCCAGCGGGATCCCGAGCGTGGAGAAAGCCTTGCCGTGCAACGAGTGCGCATGTGCTGAAGCCACGGCATCAGGCCGGGCACGGTGCACCTCTGCGTGAATGACGAAGGCCGGGCGGTTGACGTGGAAGCGCCCCTCCACGACATTGCCGTCATGATCGCAGCGGACCAGGTCCGACGCCGTGATCCGAGAGAACGCCATGCCGAACGGGTTGACCCAGAAAGTGTCCGGTTCGCCGGGATCTCGTACCGTGATGTGCCCGGTCACGCCCTCGGAGAATCCGAGCCGGCTGAAGATCTTGAATCCATCGGCCAGCTGCTCTTTTCGGTACTCGCGCTCGGCGTCGACCGAGTCGAAAGTCGGTGGCAGCGGGAACGGCAATTCGCGGTCGGCGAATCCGACCGCCTTCTCAGCGCGTTCACGCGGCCTGGGATCCGTTGCAGTGATGGTCATGGAACGAGTTGCCTTTCTCAAAGAAACAATCTGTGTGGGAGTGCCCGCCGCCGAAACGAAAGGGCTGCGGGCGGTGATGAATCGGACGTGGGACGCGATCGCAGCCCGCTAGGCCAAGAAGGCTCAGATCATGCCGGCGGTCGCTGGCTGCGCCTCGCCTGCAACCGCCACGTCGACCTGCCGACGAGCGTTGGACAGTGCAGTGATCGTGCAGGTCCCCAGCGGCCCGGTGCGGTCGTAGAGGCTCGCGGTCCCGACCGCGATCCCGTTCGCAGATACGTTGTCCCAGGCATGTAGGCCCAGCTCTGGCCCCTCCGGTAGCCGGGACAGGGTCATGGTGACATCGGTGTTGATGTAGCCGACCCCCGCTGTACCCCAGTTGCACACCAGGTTGGTGAAGTCGGCGACGACCGCCGAGCGCTCGAACGCGGTGATGGGCATGCCGTCCACCAGGGGCGGGATGTTGTTCCACACGGTTTTTCGGTGCGAGTTCAAGCCGGAGGTGAAGCTGTGCGTCCACTCGCCGGCCCCGGATTTGAACAAAGGCATCGAGCCGTCCGCGTGGTCGAGGCGGGCGTCAGGAACGGGCATGTCATGGGTCGGTCGCCAGATCTCCCCGGGCGGCTCGGCGGAGGCGATCAGGAACTGCGCGGTCGCGCGGGCCCGGACCCGGTTTCCCTGAACGATGTGCGCGTCGGCCACCCGGATACGGTTGCCATCCCTGACGATCGCGCTGCGCAGTTCGATCGGTTCGTCGAGAACCGGGCTGAACATGTCGACTGTGAACCGGGCGGGCACGAACTCTGTTCCTGGACTGCAGGTCTCCAGCCCACGCGCCAACAGTCCACAGACGACGGTGCCGGACAACTGGGTGGCACTCCAGGCGCTCAAGGACTTGCGGCCCGGGATGTACCGCCCGTTCTCGCACGTGAAGAACGCGGCCATGACGTCTCCTCCGTCGGAGACGGGGGTATCGACGTGCCCGGGCCGGCTGTTTTCTACAGCCATGGCGAGGGGGTGCCGCGGCCGCCCTGCCCACCGTCGGGAGCGATCGCGGCGATGCGCTCGAGGTCCTCGGCGGTCAGCGCAATGTCACCGGCTGCGATGTTCTGCGCGACGCGGTCGGGGTTGCGCGAGCCCGGAATCGGGACGATGTAGTCGCGTTGGGCAAGAGTCCAGGCCAGTGCCAGCTGCGAGACCGTCATGGCTTGGGCGTCGGCGAGTTCGGTGAGCTGGCCGACGATGCGTGCGTTGGCGTCATAGTTGTCGGCATTCCACCAGGGCATGAGGGTACGGAAGTCGGTCGGATCGTAGTCGCGAGCCGGTTTCGCTGTGCCGGTGAGGAATCCACGCGCCAGGGGGGAATAGGCGACGAATCCGATGCCGAGCTCTTCCAGCAGCGGAAACAGGGGCTCGGCATCCTGAGCGAAGATCGAGTACTCGGTTTGCAGAGCCGAGATCGGGTGTACCGCATGCGCTTTGCGGATGTCTTCGGGCGGCGCTTCGGACAGGCCAAGGTATTTCACCTTGCCGGCGTCGACGAACTCGGCCATGGTGGCGACGACGTCCTCGATCGGTACAGCGGGGTCGACTCGGTGCTGATAGAGCAGATCGATACTGTCCACTCCCAGGTTGCGCAGGCTTGTCTCGACCACCTCGCGGATGTGCTCGGGGCGTGAGTCGGTCCCGAAGCGGGGGGTGAACCCGAACTTGGTGGCGATCACCACCTCGTCACGAAAAGGCGCCACCGCGCGGCCCAGGAGTTTCTCCCCCTCTCCCCAGCCGTACATCTCGGCGGTGTCGAAGAACGTCACGCCGAGATCGTGCGCACGGCGGATCGCTGCGACCGATTCGGTGTCGTCGCTGGCTCCGTACCCGACCACCGTACCCATCGATCCGTAACCTACCGCCGAGACGGTCAGTCCTTGCGTTCCCAATGCCCTGTCCTGCATGTATTGCCCTCCTCCATAGCCAAACCAAACCGTTTGGTGTGATGCTAACTCCGAATCTCGGAATTGGCAAACCAACCGTTTGGTGTGATGTGAGGAAGGGTGCTTCGACATCTTGGCCAAACCAAATAGGGCGACTTGGTATGGTTTTCCGAGTGTCGTCCTCGTCTCGCATCGATTCGTCTCGTGACCGCATTGTCGAAGCGGCCACGGCCGAATTCGCGCGGTACGGGATCGCCGGTGCGCGCATCGATCGGATCGCGAAATCTGCCAAGACCAGCAAGGAACGGGTCTACGCCTACTTTCGCAGCAAAGAGGAGCTCTATCGCTTTGTCGCCGCCCGTGAGCTCGATGCAGTTGCCGAAGCGACGCAGTTGGATCCGGCCGATCTGCCCGGCTACGCAGGACGGGTCCACGACTACTTCGTCGCCAACCCCGACAACCGGCGCATAATGCGTTGGGGAGAGCTCGAATTCGTCGGCACCGACGACGCCGCCCGGGAGACGGCCCGGAACAAGACGGCGAAGCTGCGCCGTGCACAACAGGACGGTCTGCTCGATCCCTCGTGGGACCCGCTCGATGTCCTCGTCTTCGTCAGCCAGCTCGCGTCGGCCTGGGCCGACCAGCCCGGCCTGCCTGCGACCAAGAGTGCGCGCGATCAGTTCCTGGCGGACCGTCGCGCGGCCATCGTCGCCGCGGTCGAGCGACTGTTTCCCGCTTCCAATCCGGATAACCGCCTGCCAAGCCCGTAGTGCCTGACGCATTAGGAGGGATCCGCTCAGTCGATCGATTCTGATTACGCAGGAGTGGTATGTCTTTCTGGAAGCTGATTTTCGGTAACGATCTCGGCAGGACCGAGGTGTACAAAGGCTCTGCTGCCGACAGGGCATCGGCGTTCCGAGAAATGCTGGTCCAAGCTCGTTCGATACATCAGGCAAGACCTGATGTCCGTGAGTATCCCTGTCAATTGGGAGTGGACGAGGATAATCGATTCGTTCCTCATTTGTTCATCACGCAGGCCAGCTCGCTCCTCCTTCCCGACGAGGAGCTGATCAGGCAAATTTCGACGGGGATGGAAGAGCGGCACGCTTTGACGAACCGCTATGACCGTGAGTTCAAGGCCTCGGGTTCTGCAAAGTCGCAGCCTGGCGAGGGCACTCCTTCCCTGTACCATCGGTCTTTCTGTGCGGAGTGGGAGCGGCTCACTGCGTGGTTGGCTGAGGCTGTGCCCGGGTGGGATGTAGAACTTCGCCCCTCAATCGAGGGTGCATGGAAAAGTTACTCCCACACGGCCAGGGTTGAGTGGACTCCAGAACTCATCGAATTTTTTTCCGTGCAGAACGGCACCCGTGGGCTGATGATCACCCCGCTTGGACCGCTCTTTTCTCTCGACGAGATGCAGACGCTACGCAACGTGATGCTTGGAGTATGGGCTGATCAGCCCGATGGTGACACAGGGGACGCTGGAACCCTTCAACTGCGCTTCATCGACGAATTCGTTCCCATCGCCGGAACGCCCGATTGCCTTATCGTCGTAGATCTTCGCCCCGGTGAAGCTCATGGGTCCATTGGCCTCTACTACGGAGAGGCCGGACTCGACTCTGCGCCGCAATGGGAAGATCCGGCCGCATTCATCGCTTCAATTACGACAGCTCTTGAAGAAGGAAGTTCATTTCTCTCCTCACGGCCTCTAATTGTCGATGGGCAACTCGAATGGCCAATCGACGATTGAGGCCGAGCGAATGTGCCGCTGCAAAGACGACTGTCTGTGGCGTCTATTGGAGCTGCTCGGATGTCGGGGCAGTGTCGCCGCAGGGCGTTCTGGCGTTCGACGACGACACCGCCCTGCAAATCATGAATTATTGAGAACTGCATTCACTTTCGACGCCCCTTTGCGACAGGTCAGACGACGTACGCTCCGGTCGACGGAGTCCAACGGATAGTCCCTCCGAAGAACTCGCTCTGCTTTCCGATGCCGTCGGCATCAAGGATTTCTGCCGATTTCGGGTAGCCCAACGTGCCCCAAGTGAGTCGTACAAGACTCGGATTGGCCCGCATACCTGGTAAGGAGATGGCCAGTAAGACTTGCAATCAGCGTTGATCGATACCGGGGACAACTGATGTGAGAACGCGCTTCACTCCGACTCTTAAGGCCGGTTTTGTCAAGGAATCCGCTTCGGCTAAACCGGTAACAAACGAATGGTTTGATGGTAACGGCTAGTTGAGTGAACTAAACGTGATTCCGAATATTCCTGCAACTGTGAGCCTTTGGTCCTCAATCAGAGCCGCAGACGGAAGTGTGTCCGCCACGGCGCGACACGCAGGCCCCAGGCGGGACAACCTGCGAATCGCCGCGGCCGTGGCGGACACGAGAAGTATCAACGGCCCCGCAACCTGCATGCTCGAACGGTGGGCGAGACCGGTCGAAGGGCTTGGGGGCGTTGATACTTCGGCTGGTGAAGGGCTATTCGACGGGCCGATACGTTTCGGTGTCGTCGTCGAATTCCCACCGGGCACCGTCGATGTCGACGGCTGTGAAATCGTCGGAAGGGTCTTCTGCTGATGCCCGCCCGCTGTCGATCATCTCGAGAACCTGATCTAGCGTCAGCACGCTCATCGAAGCGGCTGACTCAGCTGCCGGTTCCGGTTCGGTGCGTCGGTCAGCGTCGGTAGCGATGAACTCGGCGAAGTCGTCCGCGATCTCGGGTTCGTCGGGTTCGTAGCCGCACACTCCGCTGCGGCATTCCTCGAAGCCGGCCATCGTCGGGATGCGCTGAACGAGCGGCCACAGCACTTGGTAGTGCCAGGCTGCCATTCCTCCGTGGTATGGATTCTTGTTCAGCTGCTGGTACACCTCACGATGCGCCCACATCGCCGCTGTCAGCTCCTCGACGAGCGGATCGTGTTTGAACCAGCACGAGAGGATCTGATTGCCCAGGTCATAGCGCCGACGTAGATGCTCCGCCCACGGGCGGAGTTCGACCCACAGTTCGGCGGCCGCGACCCGGTCCAGGTGCAACCAATCGACAGGACCCGGGTTGTACACCGGAATACTCACCACTCATCGCCTTTCCGAGAATCCCAGGTGGTCACGGCAGTGTGCTCACCGCGCCTGTGTAACGCTTCCACCGAGTGCGTGCACGATTCACAGGAATGACGGTGCCGCACATCGCGGAATCCTTCGGAGAGCGTGAAGATGCCGCCGTTGTACGTCACTTCCGGATCGCACACGATGGCGCCGGCAGGTGAGATGATGATGATCGGCCGCTCGTACACCCCGTTTGTGCTGCGAAAGATCCACAGCGCAGAGTCCCCGGAGAGCCAGTGATCTGCACGCTCCCACACCGGGGTCATCGAGTCGCCGTTCATCGGCTGCCTTTCGCGCAGAAGTCGTCGAACGCTGCTTGGTTGGCCCGCACTCGCTTGGAGAGGTCGGGAACATCCCACACCGAGGGCAGACGCACTTTCATCGGCTTCGCGTTGCGGAACATCATCAGCGCTTGGTCTTCGGGCATCTCACGGATCTCGTTGAGCGCCATCACGGGCACCGACCGCGGAGCCGAACGCGGATCGTGGCTGGTGTATTCGTCACGGCTACCCATCAGCCGAGACAGTGCCGCCAACTCGCTTTCGTCACCGAGACCCGGCAAATACATACGGGCCGGCGAATCGGTCGAGAGTCGCTGCCCACCGATGCGGCCCCAGCGCTTCTCGTTCTGCAAAGCGCTGTGCACGAGCGCCCAGATCTGGATTCCGCGGCCGCCGGAGTCAGTGATCAGATCTGGCATGTTCGGAATCGCTGCGACGTTGTTCATTTCGTCGAGCACCATCCGTAGCGGAGGGTCGATCTTGTCGTCTGGCCTGGTCAGGCCATGCGTTTTCGCCACGTGATACAGCTCGGCGGACAGGACGGTGGTGAACGCGGCCGCCGATGCGCTGTGTCCTTCCGAGACGAGATAGACGGTGTTCTTGCCTTCGGTCATCAGCGCATGAAGATCAGCGGATTCGCTACGTGGGACGTTGATTGCGCCCATCAATTTCGGGGACGCCAACGGTTCGAGCAACCGTGCACATGCGCTGACCACGTCGTCGGAGGAGTTGGACTTCGAGTCCAATGCCTGGCCGAGTTCGGCGTGCCAGTCCGGCAGATCCTTTTTCAGGACGTCGCGCACCAGTTTGACGTTGCGGGAGGACGCCCAGATCCGCAGGTCCATCAAGTCCTTGTTCTTGACGGCCGCGGTGTAGAGGTAGCCGCGCATGAGCATCGCGGCTTTGCCGTTCCAGTAGCCGGCGTTGCTGGTGTCGTCCATCGGCATGGCCTGGACCAGCGCTTCTGCTCGTCGCTTGGCGACTTCCGGGTTATCGCATCCATCAAGGATCGACCATCGCATCGGGTTGGCGATCGCGGTCAACCCTTCCGGGTCGAAGACCTCGACGCGGCCCACTTCGCTGCGCTGCGCCCAGGTCGAGCGGAGCAGGTCGCCGCGGGTCGAGGTGGCGACCACGGGGCCGACGGCGTCGGTGACGCCCTTCCAGCACACGCGCCATGTTTTACCGGCGCCGGTCGGTCCGGTGCAGGTCAGCCCGTCGCGGTACTGCAAGTAGACGCCGTCACCGCCGGTGTAGAGGGTGGCGATCTTCGTGGTTTCTGCCTCCGCGGCGATGCGGCGTACCGGAACATCCTTGAGTGAGAGGCGGGTCGCTTTCGCCTTCTTCACGGCTGCCTTCTCACTGACGCCGGCGCGGGCAAGTTCGGTGCGGTCCGCGAAACCGGACTCTCGAACCCGGCGTGCAGCGCGGCGGATCGTCATCTTCGACGAGATGAACATTCCCAGCCACAGGCACAATGCCGCCAGGACGGCGATGCATCCCCACGTCAGGACCGGACCGCCCGGCCGTGAGCCTTCCGGCCAGGCCAGCGCCGGATCGGCCGGATGCAGGAACAGCCCTTTGAACACGTCGAGCACCCCGTACATACCGGACGGCAAGGCGCCGCCGGTGCCGGCGAAGACCCCGGACAGGTAGCCGCCGCCGACCACGCTCAACACCACGGCGAGCGCGGTCACGGCCAGCGGTATCACACCCGGTGCCACTATCGGCTTGGTAGGGCGCTGTGTGGTCATGCCGCTTCTCCCTTGATGACTTCGTCCGTGTCGGTGAGTGTGATTTCGATGTCCGAACGCACGTGCTGGAGCAGGATTGGATCGGCGCTGCCGTATTTGACGAGGCAGTGGCCTTTGGCGAGGGACATGATGATTTCGGTCGAGCCGGGCGGCAGGTGGTACATGCGCGCGGTCTCTCCGGCGTCTTCGACTCGGTCCTGCCCGTAAAGGAAGACGATTCCAGCTTCCTTCATCAGCGCCCGGGCCGGTGAATCGGTCGGCAGATCGGAGATGTGGTGGAACGCCGAGCACGTCGAGAGACCCAGACCGCGAGAGAGTTTCATGTTCTCGCGGAACACCTTTCCGGTCGATCCGTCCGCGACATGCCATCCTTCCTCGACGATCAACACGGTCTGCATGTGTTGTGCGGACCGCGAAGCGAGAACATTGGCGAGCCAGGTGTTGATCACGGTCATGATCACCCGCAACGCGGGACCCTTGTTCGGCAGCGCGGAGACGTCGAAGTGCACGAACGGATGCTCGAGTGCCTCGCGAACCTCCGGTGAGGTGGCGCCGTCGACGAGGCCCTTGAGGTCGCCCTCACACAGCTTGCGCAGCGCCAGACCCGGTGTCAGGCCCCAACGCTTGGCGTCGTCCGCCCACAACGGACCGAACGTCGCTCCGGAACCAGGTGTCGGGTTGAGCAGCTCGTCGGCGAGCTCACGCAGGATCGGCTCGCGGCCCTCCGCATCGGCACGTTTGTTGACGACCTCCAATGCCAAACGCAGTGCAGCGTCTTCGGTTTCAACCAAAGTACGGCCGATGGTGTCTTCGATGACGGCGCCGACAAGAGCTTCCTGCCCTGCCGGGGCAACTCCGTCGGTGCGTTCGACTCCGCTAGCGATCGCCGGATCGAGGAGGTTGAGGCGCACCCCGATTCCCTCTGCGCCGCCGGCATGGAAACGGATCGAACGGGCGCCGACCGCATCGGCAATTCCGGAGTACTCGCCGCCCTTGTTTCCTTGGCGCTTCTTGTCGATGACCACGACCTGCCTGTTCGGCAGGGCGAGTTGGCGCAGGCAGAACGCGGTCTTGATCAGCGACGACTTCGCTTTGCCGATGTCGCCGATGACGGCGATGTTGATGTTCTCGATTTCCGTTCCGTACAGCTCGAACGGGTCGACGATTTCCATCGTCTGGCTGATCTTGTTCAACCCCGTCATCAGGCCCTCGTGGCGGACCGAGCGCCGCATCGTGGCCAGGTTCAGCGCTTCGCCTTGGCGGGTGGAGGTCCATGCGCCTTCGGAGCGGATTTCGTACCAGCCCCACCGGTCCAGCAATTTGTTGCGCTTGGGAGGCTGGCGACGGACAGCGATCCGGTCGGAAGCGACCACTGCGTCGACGACGGCGGTCTCTTCCGGACTCTCGATCTGGACTTTCTTCTTCCCGAGCGAGGGAGCGAAGGACCATCGGCTGGTTTTCTTGTGGCCGCGCCGGTATTCGGCGCGCTGCTGCGTGTTCGTCATGAGGTGTCCTTCGCTCGCTACTTGACGCGGGTCCACTTGGTGGCCGCGAGTCCGCGGCCGAGCGGCAGGGTCAGCAAGGAGGCGACGTCGTGGCGGTTGTCCTGCCATTCGATTTCGCCGATACCGCAGTCCGCGGCAGCCTGTTCGACGCGGGTGCATGCACGCAGGGCGTCGTCTTCACCGCGGCCGGTAACCGACACCGCGAGCGAATAGATCATCCCGTGGTGCCCGCTGCCTGGTTTGAGGTCGGAGCGCCGGTGCGCGGACTCCGAGGATGCGACCTCGGATGATCCGTCCGTGACCTTGCCCTTTCGGCCTTCACCGATCTGCCGAGCCCGGTCCGAAGTGACGTCTTTGACGGCGGCGGTACGGGCCTGGGCGGCTTCGACGAAGTCCATCCGCACCATGACCGTGCGAATCGTCGGTGCGGCGGCGATCTCGTCGTCGCCCGGATCGGGTTCGACACCGGTGAGCAGCTCCGCGAGCCACAACGGACCGAGCTCGACCGGCTCGATGACCCGCGGCGGGATGGTGCCCACGCGGGTGTTCCACTTGCCCGCGACCTCGACCGATTCCTCCCGGCCGACGTAGGACGGCCAGCAGTTGTCCCACCGGACACCCTTGTGGGCATCGAGCGGGAAACTCGGGTCCTGGGATGAGCGGATGACCGCACAGGTGCGCTGTTCGCCGTAGACCTGCACGCGGCCCATACCGGCTCGGGTCAGTGATGCCACTGCCCGTTCGGTTTCGTCGCGGATGACCTGCGCGACTCCGGCGATGGTCTCCGCATCCTTGCGGCGGGCGAGTCGGGCACCTTCCATCAGCAGGGCTGTGGACTTCGGGAAGATCAGCACGGCGTACGAGTAGTGCCCTTCCGAGTACGGCTCCACCCGGTCGATGAGCTGCCCGTAGGACTGGATCGCTGGAAGGACTTGCATTGCCGGCTCCCCGGCGGCGATCTTGGCTTCCATCCAGTTCTCGTGCGGGGTCATGTCCGCCGGCACCGACCGGTTCATCAGTTCGAGTCCGCGCACGAACGAGGAACGTTTCGCGAACCCTGCCAGGGTGCGCCCGAACGCGGCCGAGGTCACCGCCCACGCCTGATCGCCGCGCAGTCCTTCGGCGAGACCCTGCATCGCGATCAGCACTGTGTACTGGTCGTTGTCGCCGGGAGTGCGGCTGTGCAACACGAACAGATCGTCCAGACCGGTGCCGCTGAGATCGAGCGGGGCGGTCTGCCCCAGCGGAGTCGGGAACGCCCACCCTGGATCCAGATCGGGGTTGCCGTAATCGGGGTCGGTAGGCGAGACCCAGACGTGCTCACCGCGTTTGCGGCGCTGCCTGTTGCGGATCGCTTTCATCTTGCGGCTCGCGTAGGACTCACGGTGGTTGATGTCCGTCGTCGATGCCAGCGCCGCGAGGATGAGCAGAACGTCGAAGCCGAGTACCCAGATGTTCTGTCCGACGAGGAACAACGCGGACACCGCGACAATCACTGAACCGGCCCACGCGGCGACCACCGGTTCGGGGAACGGAAGCAGGCCACGGCGTGCAACTTGGCGGCCGAGAATCGCTGTACGTTGCTCACTCATCGCTGATCTCCGTTCTCAGATGCATTGCCGCGACGGCGTCGACGGTCTCGCTTGTCGAGCTGACGGTTTCGGTACGTACGCGCCAACCGGTCGGCGTAGGTGTCCGGGCGGGAAAATTCCGTGCTCGCGACGAGCCCTGCCAGCATCAGGACGAACGCCACTGCGAACGTCCACATCGACGGCCCGATCATGAGCGTCAGATACAGCGGAATCAGAATCGTTCCGATCCTGGTCACTACCACCGGATCCTTCAACTGCGAGTAGCCGTGCAGTGCGGGGTCCCGGCCGAGGTACGCGGTGCGGTGCTTTCTCATCAGTTGTCTCCATCCGCATGGTCGGGCGCACTTTGGGCGGCCGATCCGGCCTTGTTCATCGCTGCACCGGCAGCAGCGAGAGCGATCGGTGCAGCCACAACCGCAGCTCCGGCCGCCAATCCGACGGTGCTGCCCGCGGCGGCCATCAACTTCGACTCCGCTCCCCCGGACTTGCCTGCCGACTTCGACGCAGTCGCTGCGCCTCCGCCCTGGTGATTGCCGCCGCCGTGGCCACCGGATGCGGCAGCGTGCGTACTCGACGCCGAACTCTCGTGTGCGGGCGACGATCCCCCTTGGTTTCCGGCGGCGCCGCGGACCGGACTGCCTTCGACCTGGCGGCCTGGAGATCCGGCAGCGTCGGAATTATGCGAGCCGGCCCCACCGGGTCCCCCTCCTGCACGTTGCTGGAACATCTGCGCGCCCGACCCGATGGTCTGGCCGGTTTGAGATCCGCCACCGCCGAAGTCCGCCGAATCGGCCGAGGTCGGCAGGATCGGCGAGTACTTGAGCATGGAGAACGGCGCCAGACCGATGATCACGAAGCAGACCGCGATCAACGAGAGCTGCCCGAGAGATTCGAGCTTGCCGTCGTCGGCGATCGACCCCTTCGCGGCAATGTTGATGACCGCGAACACCACGGCGAGGATCACGAACATCAGCGGCTTCGAGAGCACTACGCCGAGAAACATCATCACCGGTCGTAGGGCTTTCTTGCGCCAGGTGGGGTGGACCCACATACCGAAGGCGATGCCGCACACGACCGCCAGGATCGGCAATGCCGCTGCGTGCATCAAGAATCCGAAGAACATCGCCATCGCGCCGAGGAACATTAACCCGAATCCGACGATCGCGGCGATGGAGCCACCGACGAGGGTCTCTGAGGTGAGCGTTCCGAGGACCGAGGAGATGTTGCCGATGACCTCGTCGGTGCTCGTCCCGATCCAGTCCACCAGCGCCAGCGACATCTCGTGCATCAGTGAGATCAGCAGCTGTGCCATGGCAGGGGCAAACATCATCATCATGATTCCGGCCGGCATGTACCCGAACAGCGACTTGGCCAGCTCCTCACCGGTTATGCCGCCGTCGGAGGATTTGTAGATCGCCAGGATCGTCATCAGCACCAACACAAACAAACCGATCCCGGTCGAGACCGCGTAGACGGTGAGGAATTCGCCTCTCGCTGGATCGAATTCACCGACACCGGCCAGGCCGGTCAGCACCGAGTTCGTGGTGCTGATGGCGCTGCTTTTGAGTTTGTTAGCCCAGGAGTCGATCACGTCGGACGGGTCTTTGACGAAGTCGACGAGGTCGCCGATCGGGCCGGCCACGGTGTCCCACGCCCATGTGTAGCTGTCGACGATGTACTTGCCGCCCATGTAGGCCGGGGTCGCCTTCATCATCCCGCCCAGGGTTTCGCCGAGGCGGTCACTGAAACTGGTGTTCTGGTCGATCCAGTTCATGGTGCCGCCGAACAGTTTCCCGACCCTGGCGTTCCATGCGGTGCACGCCATTTGGTCCTTACCCGGTGCGCTCCGATCGCAGTTGACGAACATCGCGTGCATGCACAGAACACTCGGGACGTCCCCGCCGCCGCACGGCGCGGACCACGCAGCATCGGGAACCTTGTCCGCGTGCGGTTGCTTCTTCATCTCGGTAAGTGAGGCCGCGTCAGGTGTCGGGCTCCACTCGAAACCCCAGGTGGTCGTCGTTTTCGTTGTCCACCGGGCGAGATCGTCCGCGCACGTCGGGGACGGCGGGTACATGTCCGCAGACTCGCCCAGGGGGTAGGTGTCCGGGTAGACGCCCTTGAGGATCGACTCGTCGGTGATGCTCAGGGCGGCCTTCTGGTTGGCCTCCACTCCCATGTCGACACCGGACATCTGTGTACCGGCGCCGCCGGCGGCGACCAAGGCGTCGATCAGAGCCGGGTTCTTCGACATCATCACCTGCGGTGCCCACGCGGCGATCCGCTCGGATTCCTTTGCCGTCCAGTACATCAACCGGTTTTCGTTGTGCATGACCTGTGTCGAGTACTGGCCCATGTCGCCGCCTTTGTCCTTGCAGACTCCGGTGAACCACGAGGCGGATTTGAATTCGTCTGTGCCGGCGACGAATTTCTTCAGATCATCCGGAAATCCATTGGGGAGTTCCTTGCCCGACTGAGTGGCATTCTGCACGCCGGGAGCCGGGTCGGTGTTGGGGACAGCCGTCGGCTGCGCTGCCGCCGGCAATGCCAGTCCGAGCATCGCGAACAACGCCACGACCGCGGTCAGAATAAGTTTGCGCCACATCAGTCAGGCCCCCTTTCTAGTTGACGTAGAACGTGTAGAAGCCGTTCGCGCCCGGCTTGGAGAGCGCCGAGTCTGCCGCGGGGAACTGTGCATCTTCGAGGGAAGGACCGGTGACGAACTTCCAGTCCTGGACCTTCCAGTCCCCGTCTTCCCAGACCACGGTGATCGTGTTCGTTCCGTAGACGGTGAGGATGCCGACCTTGTCGCTGTCCTCACTGACCGGACTCTGGCTCACGCCCATGCTCCAGATCGAGACGGTCGCCGAATCCTGGGTGAAGTCGGTGACCGTCACCACGAGCGGAACGTCGCTGTAGGAGCCCTTTCCCGAGTCGGTTCGGCCACTCGAGATGTCGATGACGGACTCGAGCGCGGGAGTCGGGTTGGATGCCACGGCCACCTCTCGCAGCTTTGCTGCGTCGATCCGGCCCATGTAGGTCTGCCCGTTCGCCTGGCTGAAGTTCACTGCTGCGGTCTGCGCCCCGGCCTGATCGCGGGTGTATCCGGCAGGAACACCGTCGATCGTGGTGGTCGGACCGTGCGCGGCGCGGATCGCATCGGAGCCGGAGTCGGAGTCGTCACCACCGCCGGAGGTGAAGACCGCAATGATCCCGAGGATCAACGCGAACACGCTGAACCCGATCACCAATTTCACCCACAACGGAAGTCCGGATCCCGGGCCACTGCTCGGGGAACCGGTCGCGAAGGACGGGCCGCTGCTCGAACCCACCTGTGAAAAATCTTTCGCCATGATCAGATCGCTTTCTCGTCAAAAGTTCTGGAAGACAAAGGGTTACGTAGGAAGAACAGCGTCGGCATGGTCAGTTGCCGCCGCCGACGACGAAGAGGATGGCGCCGACGATGATGCCGACCGAAGCCAGGCAACCGACGGCGATACCGGCGATCTTCGCTTCCTGACCGGCGTCTGCCATTTCCGTCGGCATTCCGGCCTTGTTCATCGAGCGCATCTTGTAGAGCGCCATGATGAGCTTGACCACGCTCGCGGCGAGCGCGACGCCCCAGATTGCACCGACGACACGAGCCCACACGCTGTTGAAAGCAGGCCCGAGGACTCCGATATCTGGTTTGACACCGTCGAGGGGATTCTCGATTTGTGCGCTTGCTGCGCCGGCGGAGAGCAGGAGCACTACTGCCGTCGCGGCCAGGGTGATCGCCACAGCGGATACCCGCCGCACTAGTGGTGCCTTCGAGGACGTGGTAGTCGGTGTTGCTGAGCGGGCCTGTGGAGTAACGGTTTTCATCGCAATCGGCCTTTCGGGGAGGTGGGTTCGGGTATTGGTTCGCGGTATCGCTCAGGGTCGAATTCGCGGTACGCCGCGACACGTGGCGCAGGAGCACGGCGGGGCGCTTCCGGTGGTCGACGGATCTGTTCGGGGGCGTACGCGTCGGCGTATTCGGCGGCGCGGCCAATCGCACTCGCGGCGAGGGAATCAGCGATCTCGGCGGCAACGTTGGTGTACGCCTCGGTCGTCGACGGCAGAAGCCGGTCGTAGACGATGCGCTCCCCTGTCGCGAACGACGGCTCGTACGGCACTCGGATGATGTTCGTGACGCCGAGTCGGCCGAACTCTTCCTCGATGTCCGCTTCCAGGCTCGGGTCCGATCCGGGCGTGACGACAGTGAGGATGATCGCCGAGCGGACCAGATGTCCGTACCCTCGATCGGCTATTCCTTCGAGCATCTGCAACGCCATCTTCGCCATGTCTCGGCGGAGCGGCAGCGGTACGACCAGCAGGTTCGAGTGCTGCACCGCCCACAACCAGTTCGGGGCGACGGGGTTGTTGCCGGTGTCGACGAAGATCAGATTCCGATGCCGGCGCAACACCGCCATGATGGCGGCGCATTCGTCCCAGCCGATCCCGCGATCTCGCGTGGTGGAGATGTCGGCCGCCAGGACCTCGTCGTGCGTGGGCTGCAAGCGCAGGTAGCGACCCAGCTCCCCCGAGACGGCATCAGATGACGCGAGCGCGTGGGCGTTCTCGAGGACGTCCCACGGGCCGAGCTCCGGATCGGTGGTGCGGGCGGCGCGGTCTCCGAGGGAACCGGTGGATTCGTTGGCATCCCACGCGACGACGCCGTGACCGCGATGCCGGCCGAAGGTGTTCGCCAGGGCAATGGTCGTCGAGGTCTTCCCGGCATCACCTTTGAGGCTGATCACCGAGACGACCATGCAACCGGGCAACGTCTGTTGAATGCGGGTGACCGATTGCCGGAACCGTACTTCCGCCGAATCCGGCTTCGGCGCCATCTTCATTCCCGCAGCAGCATTGACGCGGCCACGCCATCCCCAGGTCGCGGGGCTGTTGTCGATGTCGTTTCCCTCGCGCTCGAACCGTCGTCCGGCATATCCGACCTCGGCGAGAGGGGCTGGTTCTTCGTTCGCGGCGAGCGCGTCCTGTCCCACCGCGTACGGATCGGCGTAACCGGCTTCGACTTCGTCGAACGCTTCGGTGTCGGTCTCGTCGACCACAGGGTGGGGTTCGGCGGACTCGGTCGGCGCCGGTTCCGGAGCGGGGGCAGGCTGACGGCGCAGACGTTGACTGCGCAGATTCACCGGGATCTCGGCGTCGTAGCTGCTCTGGGTTTCGTAGGGGTCAGGAGTGCTCACGGGAGTTCCTTTCGGGGCGGGGGTGGTTCCGGGGACGTTCTTCTCGCTGGTCATAGCTTTTTGAGGTTGTCTACGGCCCACAGGCCGCCGCGGCTGACGACCAGGACGGCGACGATGACGGTGTCGACGCCGGCGATGGAGCCGTCAGCGGCGATCGCGGTCTGTTCGACCTGATACATCCGGTGCACCGCAGTCGCGGTGTCCACAGCGCCCTGGTTCGGTACAGAGCTGACCGTCGGCCAGACCTGCGCGTCCTTCGCGGCCCATTCGAGCCACTGACCACCGGGGCTTCCGGTCGGGGTGGTTCCGGTGACGTCGCCGAGGAAGCGTTCGGTGAGCAGGTCGCCGGTGCGGGCGGCCGCGTCGTTGGGTCCGCGATCGTCAGCGGTATTCCAGGTGAACCAAGTGGTGACCACGGCGTCAGCGACGGCAGCCGGATCGCTGCGGTCCACGATGGCGACCTTCTCGGGAGCGTGTTCCGGAACAGTGGCCGCAGGCCGTGTGGGCTCGACCGCGGACGTCTCGTTCGGGGACCACTGCTGCGCCCGTGCCCCGGTCGTGGTGGACGGGCCGGTTGCGGTGCCTTCCGTGCCCGACGAGCACCCAGCCAGGGCAATGGCGACGGCAGATGCAGCAGCGAGCGCGGCGAGGTGGCGTTTCACGACTCGTCCTCGATGAACAGATCCGACAACCGAATCGCCTGCCACGCCTGGTAACCAGGCTCTTCGCACCAGTCCACGGCCCGGTTGTTGTCGGTGATGTCGAGGTCGAGTGCGACACCGTGCTTGGCTGCCATACCGGCGAGGGAGTTGCCGTCGATCTCCGGATTGGAGATGTGCAGGAGCAACCGCACCGCGGGAACGTTCGCGTCCTCACGTGCTTTGCCGGCGAGGAATATCGCCTTACCGGCTGCCGAGTCGTCTGCCGAGCGCTGGTTGCCTTCCTTGAAGACCGTGTCGTTCTTGTGAAATGTCCCGTACCAGGCAGCGTCGTCGACCGGTCCGAGTACAGCGAAGCTGCCCCGCTCGTCACCGGCGGCGAACAGTTCCACCAACGGTGCGGAGGCGGCGGCCTCGGCGATCTCGTTCTTGCGCTTGGTCGCTTCCGCGTCGCGGAGTACGTCGTAGTCGAGATCGAGTTGCTTGACCAACTCGCGCTTGACCTTCGGCCACATGCTGCGCGAGAGCAGGTTGTTGCTCTTGGCCCACGCCCGCATCGCAGAGGAGTCGCTGGTGCGCAACTCGTCAGCGGCGGCGCGCACTGCGGCGGCGGCTTGTTCCCATTCGGTGGCTGCGGATGCCGTCATTGTCGGATCTACCTTTCTTCGGGTGAAACTTCATTCCGGGGTGGTCATCGGCTTGCGATGTTCTGGTCTGGGTTGTTCTGTCAGGCAAAGCGTTTCGCTGCCAATCCCGAGGACGGTGGGGTCCAGTCGGAGACCTTGACAACATCGCCCGACTGCGGAGCTTCGACGACCTTGCCGCCGCCCATCCAGATGAAGATGTGGCCGCTGTGGGGTTGGATGATGTCGCCAGGGCGCAGGTCGGAGGGGTTGGTGATCGAGGTTCCGCGAGAGTCGCCTATCTGCATCTGATCTGAGTGGGGGAGGACCGTTCGGCCGCCGGTGGCTTGTGCCACTGCGTATTTCACCAATCCGGAGCAGTCGAACCCGACCTTGTTGAAGTCGCCGAAACTGTCTGCCACTCCCCCGTCGCTGATCCCCTTGGTGGGTCCGTTCTCGTCGCCGCCGCCCCAGGCATACGGGGTGCCGAGCCACCGCAGAGCGGCATCGACGACGACCGAGCCGGTGGACGGGCCACCCGGAATCGGACCCGCCGGGGCGGACGTATCGGTGAATTCCTCGATCGCGAACTTCTGAATGTTGGTGACGTAGCCGCGTGTTTCCTCGTTCTGGCAGACCTGGCCCTGCGACAAGGTGTTTCCGGGGCCACAGTTGTACATCGACAACGCCAGCGGAATCAGCTCACCGTGTAAACGGCCGTCAGCCATCCCCTTTTTCGCCAACTCGACCATCTTGCAGTCGTAGGACGCCATCGACATCGCAGCATCGGCCGGTGAGCGCATATCGACCTTTCCGTCCCCGTCCCCGTCCACGCCTTCCTGTGCAGCAGTCGAGGGAAGGAACTGCGCCGGGCCGTCCGCACCGGAGCTGGCGTTGTGCGCGTTGACGTTGAAGCCGCTTTCCTGCTTGAACTGCCCGGCCAGCAGCGGAGCGGGGATCTCGGGGCAGGTACCGGCGGCTTTGAGGATCCACGGTTCGAACTCCGCAGGCACACTGCCCGGCTTGAGTCCCCCGCCGCCCAGGCTCGGCCCACCGCACCCGGCGCCCGCCGGAAGCGGGGTGATCGCGGCAGCGTTGACGATCGCGGGAGACGGAATACCCGTGCCGGGCGCGGGAACGGGCGCGGGTCCCGCCGGCTCGGCAGCACCGGCGAGCCACGGTGCGGGATCGGTCGGCGTCCCGGCGCCGTCGGGAAGTCGGCCACCCTCCCAGACCTCGAAATGCAGGTGCGGGCCGGAAGAATCGGCTTCATTTCCGACAGCGGCGATCTCCTGACCGGCAGTGACCTGATCACCGGTCTTGACCTTGATCGTCGAAGCGGCCATGTGGCCGTAGACGGTAGAAATCCGCTTCCCGTCGACGTCGGTGTCGATGATGACCCAGTTCCCGAATCCCGATGCGGGGCCGGCCTCTGCGACGACACCGGAGGTAGCGGCATAGATTGGAGTACCGAGCGGGCCGGCGAAGTCGGTACCGCGATGCATGGAACCACCGCGAGGACCGAAACCCGACGTCAGTTGATAGGTACCGGCCTTGAGCGGCTGCGTCTTGGTGCCCGGAGACGGTGCCACCGAACCGGTCGTGGACGAGGTGGGCAGGCAGTCGACGCTTGCTTTGGGGTTGTTGTCGGTACCGAACATGACGAAACCGAGCATCAGGACCACTGCGGCAACGACGCCGCCAGTGGCCTTGAGGCCGGTCTTGTTCGAGCTGGGTGAATCACCCATCGCCGGTGTCCTTGTCGTTGTGTCGCGTTCGTGCCCGCCTGGGCAACGTGTGGGGACCTATCGCGGCCGCGAGAGCCGTGGTTCGAGGAGTGGGGAGGTGAACGTCAAAAGCTCTCGCCCAAGAGCGTTTTCGGCTCACCCGCCGCCAGGCGCTAGCCGCCGATCGCTTGTCGGTAGATGTCGACCATCGCGTCCAGAGCGGTTCGCTTTCCGTCGATCAACCACTGCCCGTAGGACTCGTGAACGCGGGAACCGAGGAAACTCGCGGCTGTGAACCCGGCATCGACGACCGAGGTCAGTGCTTGCGCATCCTGAGAGGTCACCGTCGCCAGAACCGAGTTACCGAGACCGACGAAGTCGGAATTCTGCGCCTGCGCACCCATCAACGTGGTCATCGAATCGGCCGGTTCATGGAGCTGATCGGCGGTCATCTTCTGCCCCGGCGTCAGGACACCGAGCGCGACATTCGCCAGATCCACACCGATCGGGAGGAGCTGACCGAGAGCCAGGACGTTCCCGGTCTCGGCGACCTGCCACGCAACTTCCTGGAGCTGCCCGACGTCGCGGGCGAGGCGGATGATGTCGACATTGCCCAGCAGGTTCGCCACCAGCGCCGCCGAGGCGGCTGTGCCGGACGGATCGGGGATCAGTGCCAAGATCCGAGACACCGATTTCAGATCGACCCCGGCTGCCATCTTCACCAGAGGCGAGAGTTGGTTGTTCAGCTCCCCCGCGACCCGGTGTGCTTCTTTGACGTTGCCGGCCAACAGATGGCCGGGAAGTATTTGCAGGTTGGCCGCGACGGCGTTGTAGTCCACCGAGGTCACACCCGAGACGACGCCGAGGATCTGGTTGATGATCGTCACCGGTTGGATCGCGGAGAGGATCGACGTGGCTGTGGTGAGTTGATCGGTCGGTGTATCCGCCAGCGGTGCCACACCGTTCGACAAGCTCTGTGCGGGACCGGTCAGGCCCGCGTAGGTGCCGCCGGTACCGGTGCCACCACCCGAGAGGATGCTGTTCGCCAACGTCACCACCTGGTCAGCGGCACCCAGAACCTGCGGAACGTCGACCTTGTCGAGCGCGTCGACGACCGAGTTCGCGGCAGCCTCAGGAGAATCAGCCGGAGCGTTGCGCAACCCGTCTCGAGCGGCCGGGTTCGCCGCCATCCACGCCTGTGTCTGTTGGACCGGCTTGAAGGTTCCGGCCAGCAGTTGCGCTTGCTGACGAACCGCGGCGACACCGACCGCCGCCGACGTCGAGGTGGGAGCGCCCGCGCTTTGCAGCTTCTCCACCGAGGTCGCCAACGCGGACGCAGCCCCTGGAGCAGCCGCGAGATCCGCGTAACCGTAGTTCGAGGTCACCGCGCCCAAGAACTCCGACGCGTTCGCGGTTCCGGCGCCTGCCGAGGTATTCGCAGCTGCGGCGGCCGCCGGAGTCGACGTCGGCTTCGCGACCGTGTCGGTCGGGGTGATCGCGGTCTGACCGGCGACAGACGGAGTCGTTGTTGCCGAGACAGCAGTCGCGGTGGTCGGCGCGACTGTTCCGGGCGGGTTGGCAAGCACTCGTCCCAACGACGCCAAGAACGAATCCTTACCGGTGTTGGTGTTGCAGTACTTGTCTTCCGGGTGGCAGATGTCGAAGACCCGACCCGACAGAGCGCCGTAGCCTTCCGCCGCCGGACCGGCGATGCCCTGCCCGTCGAGCTTGGGGCCGACGACCTGCGAACCGGCAGTGCCGAGCTTCGGATTGGCGAGCATGACCGCAGCAAGAACGGACGCAGCGGGAACGGGACCGCTGCCTGCCCCGATGTTGACGGCGACATCGTTGGCGACCTGCGCGCCCTGTGAATAGCCGCCGATCACGAACTTCGAGTTCGGGCACTGCTCCATCACGGTCGCCATTGCCTGATCACCGGCGGTCTTCGAAGCCGAGTAGGTCATGCCGGACTGCAAAAACGCTTCGGCCGGGTACGACGGATAGATGGCACGGAACGTGTTAGGCCCGTACATCGCTTCGAGCTTCTCCCCCACCTGGCCCAACATTCCGGCAGGCTTCGACGGATCGGCGTCGGCGCGCGTCTCGGTCGTTCCGGGAGCGAAGACACCGATGTATCTGGTGCAGCCCGATGCAGTGGACGGTGCGGCGTTGGCCAGGAGCGGTGCGGCCGCGAGGCCCGCGACCAGCGTCGAAATGATGGCGAACGCCGACGCGAAGCGGGCGGTGGAAGAGATGTTCATCAGATTCCCTCTGCATCAGTGATGGACGTGATGAAATGCCGACCGTCGATCTCGGCAGTCGTGATGCGCTGAAAGAGCGAAGCGCCCTTGCCGGAAGGCCTGGTTTCGGTCAGCTCCAGTGCGTACGTCCCAGCGCTCACGCCGGTCACCGTCATGCAGTACGTCGTTCCGGCGGGAATCGAGTCGATCCCTGCCTGCACTTCGGCCGGCGAATAGCTCACGGCCCCAGGAGCCATGACAGCGATCACCGCATCAGCCGAGCGCAACGAGTAGTACGCATGCTCGAACGCTGCGATCACGCCCTCGCCGCTGCTCTGGTCACCAGCAGTGACAGGGCATCCGGCAGGTTCCGGAGAAGGCGTAGTCGACGGTGTCGCAACAGAATTGACGATCTCGCTGATGTTCGACGGCTCGTCGTCGGTAACCCGGCCGATGACCGACGCAGCGCCCACAACGACCCCGACCAACAACACCAGCACCGCGATCGCCAGTGCCGTCACCGCTGCGACCTGCCGTCGAGGCGTTCGGGCACGAGGCACACGAGGACGCTTCGGAAGACGAGACCCGCGCGGCGGCGCACTGCCGGTCCCACCTGTCGCACTACGCACTGCGGACCTGGCGTCAGATCCTTTCGGCCCAAACATCTTTTCCAAACTCCTTCGTCGACAAGGCAAGCCGTGACAGTGGGCTGGGGCGAGCACACGCCCGCCCCGGCCGGCGAGTGCTACGCAGCAGCGGGGATACCGGCGCCGATAGCGTCGGCGATCATCCCGAGCGGAAGACCCGGAACCTCTGTCGCGGCCTGGAAATCACTTACTGCCTGGTCGAATGCAGCGACAACACCATCGCCACCGGGAATGGACGAGACGGCACTACGGATCTGCGCGTCAACGACAGGAGCATTCGCAGCCGTGTCACGAACAAACGTGGCGGCAGCGGTCCCGACAGGGCCGGACTGCTCCCACGAGGTGAGCGTGTCCTGCGTTTCGGTGGTGATGGCAGGCTGGTCGATATCCGGAACGTCAATCGTGGTGGGCACACCGTTCGTGCCGTCGCCATAGGCCGTGGCAAGAGCGAAACCACCGAAGCCGCCGAGGATTCCGGCACCCAAGCCCACCGGAATACCAACCAGAACAGCACCGATGGCAGCGCCGGCCGCCGTGGCAACCGTTCCCACCGGAATCACGCCCCACGGGGTCAAAGCAGGTGCAGCCAACACGACGCCGGACGTGCCGCCGATCGTGCCGCCCAGCAGGGCGCCCAACGTCGCGGCGGTTCCGCCCGCAGTCACGGCCGCAATGATCGCCCCACCAGCCGTTCCGGCGAGCTGCGCCGCTGCGAGCTGCTGCGCCTGATCGGCCGGAATGTCATGGCTGATCCAGAAGTCGGTGACCGCAGCCAACGCCGCATTCGTGGTGGCATTCGTGCGGGCGGCAGTGTTGTCACTCATCCAGTTCGGCTGGGTGAAGTGCAGGTTTCCGACCATCACCGTGTTACGCGGCGCGATGAACACCTCGGTCGGTGTCGTGATCGGGTCGGCAGGCAAGCTGAACTGCGAGTAGTCGATCGGCGGTGTGTACGTCGGAGTCGCCGGGGCCACGTACTGATTCGAGTCGTAATCCCAGTTCGGGATCGGCTTCGTCGGCTGCGAGTACTGCGGCGGAACCGGAACCCATGCCTCTACCGGCGCCTCAGGAACAGACGGCGCCGGTGCAGGAACGGTCGGCGTCGACGGCGCCGGTGAGGTCACGCCGGGCTGTACCGGTGCGGGGCCGGTAATGCCGGGCTGCGGTGCTGCGACCGCGAGACCACCGTTTGCGAACGTGGCAGCGACCAGAAGTGAGAACGTCCCCGCTGCCACCGCGGACGACTTGACGACGCGATGCTTACCGCGCCCGGACTTGTGATGCTTCATCGTGTGGAACCTTCCAATTGGGTTGTAAATACGGGGAATTGATGCGGACTGAGGTGGCCCGTACGCGGCCACAGGGTTCGCTTCGACAAGCGGTGCCGCCCTAAGCGGGCAGACACTTGTCCACGAAACGGCGGAATACCGTTGATGCAGTGGGAAGTACGGTGTGGCCCATCGGGCAAACGCGGGAAAAGCTGGGAATGGGGGCGCTCACACAGACAGTGCCGGGAGTCCTCGCCGAGCACTGAATCACGCTCGCGAACAAGGGAATGCAGCGTGGAGTAGGTGCACCCACCCGCTCCCCGGGCGGGAGGAGCGGGGTGGGCGCTTCACGGACCGTGTTGCCGGCCACCGCGAGGGGTGTGGCACGACGGACCGGGTTCGGGGCGGCATGGCCGCACGCAGGGTCCACAGGGCGCCCGAGTTCGCGGTCAGCGAATCCGAGTACGTGAGTGTCCTGTTCTACCCAGCTGGAATAGGTATTTTGCGCAGAGTTGTTCCCCACGACTGCCTCCGGCTAGTTGCGTTTTCAACTTCACCGCATAGGCTCGAAGGCCTGCGGTCTGGTCGCTTTGGTGCGTGCAGCACCGCAGACATGAAAGAACCCCAGGTGCGTGAGGGGACGCCAATCACCAACGCACCTGGGGCTTTCGAGACAGCACGACGCTCGGCAGTAGCCGAAGTCCTTGTGTTCGTGCTTGAAGTAGAACGGTCACTGAGAGTGACCTGCGATGTTGCATCGCGCATTGCGTGAAACCAGTTCATCCAAATCGCCCGCCCGGACTCAGAAGGCACACGCAGATAGACGTGTGCAAATTCTTCTGCGCTACAAGCGGTACCGACGTCGACAAGTACCGAGGAATCCCAGGCTGGGCACGCTGTTGCAGGGTAGACCGCGCGGTTTGTGTTCGGCAACTCATTCACTCGCCTCACGGCCTCCCCCTTTCCCGGCTATAGGCCCCTTGACCTCGACTCTTTCTTGGTAACCTTTTATGCGAAACCAATATAACACCCTATTATTCTAAACACCAGTGCGAGTTGGCAGGCCAAAGGAGCGACACAATGACTCACGGGGATGGTTCTCGAGAGCTTGGAGTAGGCGTGTCGCGGAGTGCTGTTCGAGGCTTTAGTGCTGCCAGGTTGCGGCGCTATCGACTGGCGCGCAAAGCGAACATTGCAGACCTGGCCGACGCCGCTGGTGTCTCCGAGCAGACCGTCTCTGCTTGGGAAACGGGTCGTGCGGCACCAACTCCCGAGCTGCTAGCCAAGGTTGCGGCCGAATTGCGACTGACCGTTGCTGACCTTGTGCCTATTCCGAATGACCAACTTGGCCTCAGTGATCTACGTGCCCAAGCCGGGATGACTCAAGGGCGAGCTGCCGAAGCTCTCGGAATTTCGGCGACGCTTCTCGGCCGAATCGAAAAAGGGCGCAAAGAGTACGACGAGACCAGGGCAGCGCAGCTTGCGGAGCTGTACAAGGTCACGCCCGAGCTGGTCGCTGAGGTCTGGCAGCGCGATCGCGACAACCGTCAAGCGCGCGCGACACGCTTTCGCGATTCCTAAAAAATCTCCCCATAATTCCCCCCAAGGGTCGAAGTTCGGCACTTCTTCGGCGTGTCACCGTGACGATTGTGCGATCTTGGCACAGGATGAACGGGAACCTGGCACTGCATCGCTAGGGGCAAGGTCGGGCCGAAGGGAGAAGAGCATGCCCACACCAAGCAAGGGTGATCGCACCCGGGTTGTGAGTCGCGTTCCAGATCCGGTGTACGCAGAGCTGGAAAAGCGGCGGAAGGCGGCCGGAGTCAGCTCCGTCAGCCAATACGTCGCAGATCTGCTGGCGGCCACCACTGGCCATAAGAATCTTGTCGTCGAACTTGACCAGGAGGTTTTGCAGCTCACCGCGTAACGAACGTCGCGTAGACGGCAAACCCGGGCGGGGGATGCCGTGACAACCACACATCGTTAGCTGTAGCGCACCGACTACAACAAAAAACCCCCGAACCGGGCGGGGTCGAGGGTTTTTCGAAGTTGGTGAGATTCGAGTTAGACGCTCGTTTCTCAGCGGTACTGCTATATCCCCGAAGGGACTGTCTTGGCGGACAGGTCTCAGGCTACATCGTGGCCTGATGAAGTTTCAATGATTTCTCCGCGTGTCGCTGTTCACGAGCACGCGCCTACATCCGTACTACGCCCGTACTGCGGTAGCAGCCCCAGGCGGCGCCGGTACGGCACAGCTCGTACGCCTCGCGCTGCGTCTGGCCATGTGCACGGGCACCAATGCCATTCACTGACCCCGATGTTCGTCAACGCGCTCGGTGGCCCGGAGGCAGCTTGTCGAAGGTACTGCCAGGTCACGCTCGAATTGGAGGCCGGCGCATATTGCGGTATCGCCTCTTGGCGCGGAGCCCAGCACTGGGTCGAGATCGTCGTCCGCTGCGCTTACACCGCGGAGTACAACCGCATCCGCCCTGAGCTCGTCAAGACGTCGAAGGCAGGCAGTGTCGCCGGCGGAGGGATCAGTCTTAAGTCGTTGTTGGCGGTCGCGAAAGTCATGGCCAGTGCTGCTGATTTCGACACCGGCCGCAGCTCACGCCTATCCATTGCCACGCTCGTCGAGCGAACAGGGCTCGGCGAGCGGACCGTTCAGCGAGCCCGTCAAACGCTCAAACTGCTTCGGGTAGCCACGGAGGTATTGCGTGGCCGACTACGCCGCAAAGGTGAACGTATGGCGTCGTGGAGATTTGATGACAAATCGCGTGGCTGGGCATCTGTCTGGGCGCTGCACCCACGTAAGCCTGTGGATAACACCCGCATCGTCGTCGACGGATCTATACAAATGGCACCCCACCCCCGCAGGGGTCAGTTTGGTATCTCTACCTCTCGTAGAGAGGTACTTACTACAAAACGATCTGTGGATAAACGAGCCGCTTCGCGGCGCAAGGAATCCAAGGCAGACGTCGAGAAGGCCGAAGCCATCCGGAAGGGCCTGTTGCTCGCATCCAAATGGCTCGGAAACCCACGAACTCCCGCTTGGGTTCGCCAACACAGGGCCCGAGGTTGGGCACCCGCACTGGCCGAACCAGCCGCACACGGTTGGACCGCAGCGGATCTCAACGACACGATCGACGCATGGGGCAAGGCCAGGAGGATGGCACCGGATCCGAAGCACCCAATTGCGTTTATCCGTTGGCTCATGAAGGAGCAGGATCTCGCTTTCTCGCCGCATGTGCTCGCTCAAATTGCCGCTGAGCAGGCAAAA